>NZ_CP120702.1:0-111355 GCF_045571485.1 Bradyrhizobium sp. ORS 111 | reverse complement strand
GACGCCATACTTCCTCCAGTCCGGATCATATCCAGAGAAGTAGAGGTAGAGGTCTCCCCCGAGCACGAAAGCAATGCGGGAGGCGACAGCCTTTCCATCGACCTCGAGCTCAAAGAAGCGGACCAATCCGCGCGACGCCATCGCGCCGATTACTTCATCGAGAAATTTTCGGCTTCGGGTCGTATGAAAATTGTCGCGATGTTGCTTCATGTCGACAGCGGAGGAGCGCGCACGATGAAGCTGAAAGAAACGGCGGAGACTGTCGTCATCGACGTCCTCACAACCCACGGCACGTAAAGCAAAGCGGTGCCCATCGCGCTCAAGAAACTCGTATCCTTTCCTTATGCTTTTGCGGGTATTGTTGGAAAGTGTCGAATGTAACTCTTCCCACCGACTGGGCAGCTTTATGATGTAGTCGGGCAGCTGCCGCTCTGATTTCAGTTTGGCAGTCGACAACTGCCCGATCCCTTCAGCGCGAATGCCGCTCCATTTGAGCAGGTCCCAGTTTTTTTCTGTCTCGCTAAAGTGCCTCACCAGAGCGCGGAGCACTGCGTCCTGGTGTCGGACGTGACAGATGAGACCCCGGATTTCGGTGAGACTAGGGTCCGTCCCGAAGAACTGTATCTTGGACATACGCAACGGACCGACGCCTGGTTCGTAAGTCCGCATCAGTGGGGCAACCGCGACAAGTTCTCCATTCGCAGTACGAACCTCATGAAGGAAGAACTCATCCAGCCTCATCATGCCGGCACGAGAGAAATGCTTCCACCACAGTTGATTCCAGATCGGCGAGGTGAACGGTGTGCGCGGAGTGAGCTTGCGATCAAGGTCTTCCCACTCCTGCCAAAGGTGCTGGAAGGCCGTTGAATGTGACAGTCGATTGACCACCAACGTCGTTGTTTCTATCATTCGAATTTCGGGCTTATATGAATTTCAATACTGTGCGAGCAAATATCTTTAACGTGTAAAATTCGAGACTACCCCACACCGACTTGTACGTCGCATTGGTGTAGGTTTGCGCCGCGCGAAGATCATCAAGATCCCTTTGTGCAAGCACAGGCGCGTGCATGAGCGACGGGCTTCCAATTCGATATTTAAGTCCAACTTGCTCGAGGAAGCACACGTCAAATTGTCGCATGGCTCTTGCGTAGAGGTCAACGTCCTCGCGCAGACGAAGCCGGCGATCAAATCCGCCGAGCTGCTCGAGGCATCGGCGGCGCATGACGCCGGCGCCGCAAACCAATAGAGCCCAATGGAACATAAGACATGCCACGAAGGCTCGGCGCGAGCGAAGCCGCTTGCAAAAGGAAGCGAGCTTAGCTGCTTTCCGAAAGTAGGCTCGCTCATGTTCCAGTTGCTCAGTCGCGCAATCGCCGAAGGGGTCAATTCGGCAGAAAACAACACCGATATCGGGGTGTTGGGTAAATGCGCTCTTGACGGCCGCATAGTAGCCGTGGGGGACGACATCGTCGTCGTCGAGAAAGTGCACGAATTCCCCTCGTCCGTGAGGCCAGCCCAAATTTCTAACGACGCTCGGAAATCCGCCGGAAGGTTTGGGGTTGGCGAGATAGGTAATCCGCGGTTCGTTCATGCTGTCGACGACCTTTTCCGCGGACCGCTCCGGACTGTCGTCAACCACAATGATCTCAACCTCCACGTCGCGTTGCTCAAGCACACTTGAAATGGCTTCACGAAGTTCAGTTGGCCGGCGGAACGTGGGAATGACCACTGTGAAATCGACGCACTGCAACATTTGTCACCGAGCCAGAACGGCTATTTGTTTTCTGGAACTTGACTATCCGCGATTAAATTACCGGTTCGTTCAATGCGCCGTAAGCTACCCCTAATGGATTAGCCCGTTCCACGATCACGATCTTTCTTCGGCCATTGGGCAAAACGAAACAGCGATTGGCGTCGATTGCTGGCAAGGCAAATGCAATCCCTGCAGCAAGTCGTGCCATCAGCACGGTTCACCCACTGCTCATCGGCTCTCGCCACCAAATCAATTGGCGGATCGTCTACTCGATCAAGTCGCGCCCGCCACTAAAGCATGAGGATCGGCGTTCCGAGCGCGGCCTTTTCGATAAATCGTAGCACGGCGGCGTGCCACCCGCATAGCGGGTAGGCTGTTGGATAGTTGCGTCCTGCGCAGGATGGCGCTGCTCGCCGAAAGAGTATTGACGGTGAACGTCGACCCTCCCCCCAAAGGGGAAGGGGCCTACGACGCGGCTTAGCACTGGACGGCCAGCAATGGCGGACTTTACGGCTTTAACCCTTCGAAAGCCGATATTCTAGATCGACAACGCGGTCCGATAGCAGACCGCATAGCTCTCCGCGACCGCTGTCGCGGTAAAGCGAGAACGCACGCGTTCGAGCGCGCCTCTTCGTGCTCGCGCGAGAAAGTCGGGATCTCTGAGGAAACGCTCTATTGCTCGAGCCAAATCGCGTTCGTCGCGAGGCTCGACGATGATGCCGGTCACATTGTTTTCTATGATGTCCGGAATTCCTGACCATCGTGACCCGATCGCCGGCAACCCTAGCGCCATGCCTTCGAGCAGACAGAGTGGGAACATCTCACCGGCCTCGTAGCTTGGCAACACCACGACATGAGCTCGTCGCAGCAATGCCGGCACCTCGCGATGATCAACTTTGCCCGTGCAGTCGACAGTTTGACGCAAGCCGAGACGATCGATTTCTGCTTCAATCCGAGTGCGGATCGGCCCATCACCGATAAAGACTGCGCGAAGTCCGGGATAGCTCGGCGTCAGCTTTGCCAAGGCTGCGAGCAAGTCGACGTGCCCTTTTCCTTCGACCATTCGGGCGACCAGCACCAGGGTGAGTTCCCCAGTGGAAGGCGCAGGCGCGACTCCCGAGAACAACTGCTCGTCGACACAGAACGGAATCACCTTCGCCCGCTCGGGCGAAATACCCTCGCGGCATAGTTCGGCCGCCGCGGCAGCGTACGGCATAGCAATGGTCGAAGCCGTCCGCTTCTCAATCCAGAAGGTGATGTCGGCGAGCAAGTCCCGTTGCGGCTCGAACCAACTCAACGTTCCGTGATGGGTGACCACGACGCGGGTCCGCGCCAGTGCAGCCGCGATGAAGCCGTCTAGGCAGGAAATCCCAACCGCCTGGATGTGAAGAACGTCGTTCTGTCTGAGCATCCGACGCAGCACATGGATCCGCCGCGCCCGCAGGATTGCGGTGCCAAGCTTGCGGAGAAATCGATGTTCGAACGGCCGTTCGGAAGGGAGGTCGTACACGCAAATGCCGAGATCGTTCGCGATTGTGCGCACGTCTTGCCGATTGCTCAAGTCCATCACAATCGACGGAATGAGACCCGCGCGCTTCTGGGCCGCGCAGAGCTGCAGGATGAACGTCTCGACACCGGTCATGCCGAAATTTGTGCCCATATAGTGCAAGACCCGAACCTTCGAACGCGACTTTGTCGTCGTCGCCTCTCCGTGCAATGCAGGCAGCGGACTTGCGGCAGCGAGCGGCCAAAAGGTCTTGGGGACTCCTTCAGCACTAATCGCTTCCAGCGGAATCGAGATGCCGCCCAGCGGCATGAAGGTGAGGAGCGTCAGCCCAAGTAGTTCCGATATCTGTTCCAACGCGCCAAGCGCGGCAATGACGTAGACAGAAACCGTGAGCCCTTGAGAAATTGCCATCCGATAATGCCAATTGGTGAAAAACACACAGGTCCCATGTTCCGCTGACCGCGTGTATGCGACCTAGTGGCGCAATCGCCTATGGTCTAGCTATTGGGACAGGTCGACGGGATCATCGAGAGCGCGAACCTCCGTGCCGCTCAGCAACTTCGTTCCAAGTGAGCAAGAAGGTCCATTGCCCGACACTGAATGCTTCGCCGGTCCGCGTGATATCAGTGTCGAGCTAGCGGCTGGCTATTATCGCGGCGGGGTCATCACGAGACAGTTGACCCGCATAACCTCAGGAGTTCAGTTGCGAAATTCGCTCGAAGCGGGCGGAGCGGCAACGAAGAGTCTGGCAAATTCCGCGTAGGGGTGTAAGCTTTGTTTTCCAAGCGAGGACATGGCTATGCGATACCTTGTGATTGTGCTTCTGATGTGGACGTCGTCCGCTCAGGCTCAGAACTGCCAGTTCGCAGGCGGCCAGGCTCAATGTGGGAGTGGCTTGTCGGCCAGAGGCAATGGGGCCACGACCTATTGGAGCAACGGCGACGTCTCCCAGCGCTTTGGCAGCACCACTTATAACAGCGACGGCACGAGCTTCCAAAGCTATGGGAACACGACCTACTTCAGCAACGGCACGACGGCCCAGACTTATGGCAACACGACCATTTTCAGCGATGGTCGCTCATGCCAGCGCTATGGCGATCAATTATTCTGTTACTAGGCGTGAGACGCTGCACTTCTAGCTTCTTGCAAGCGTCACCTTCGCCGGTTCCGGACCGGGATTTTCAGCAGATTGCTCAGCGCGTTCACCTTGAGCCCGAATTCAAGGTAGTTCTGGAGACGCGCGACTTCACCGTCAGCGAAAGGGCTTCCCGGTTCGTTTGCAGCGGTCGCTGGAACCGAACCTTGAGCAAATAATCCTATTTCGGCGAGGCACACACGGCCAGGCAACTCCTGCTTTCGGAATAGCCATTGGGCTGCCCGTTAAATCGGTTCTTCCCGCTCCGTCGCCAATAAGCTCTGCGACGCAGGGCCTTTTCATCGCGCTCACTTCGAAATCATCTCTGGTAAATCAGTATTAACCATATTTCTCTAATCTTTTACGCGAGATCAGCTGGTTATTGGGCGATTTGCCGCCGATGACGCGATTATTCCTCCTCCTCGTCGCGATCGCATTGGGTCTAGGTGCCTGCTGCAGGGGCCCAGCGGTCTACGGACCAACACTGGTCACCGCGACAAACTCGGACGCCCTTGGCCGGCCGCTCGTTCGGCGCGCTTCCTTGGTCAGAAAACATGCGGTGCCCGCACAGAAGGTGGATGCAGTTCCGGCGGTCGCGACGCCCGCTGAGCACGTTCCCACCGATGAGGATTTGGCCAAGCTGAAACCCTATTCTAAGGAGTGGGGCGCCGCCTTGGATGCAATGAATCGAGCTGCCGACGAAAGGCTGAAAAGGATCCTCATCATCTGCCGAGGCTGCCTGCCTCCGGCGCCCGCTGATCAAACGGGCTCAATCCCCGCATTGACCCAAACGGGGTGGATGGGGGAGCGATCATTGCAAGCAAAAGGGGCGTTGGGTTCGAATGGGGTAACCAGATGACAGCCGGCGGCCATCCTATCGGTGACTGTGGCGCCGCTTAGAGATCCTGGGTAGCCGAACGTTTCACGCCCGCTGCGGGTAAGCTGAGAGAGGTGTCCCGTTTCCGCCGGTAGAGTGATCCACGCTCGGCGGACGCGTCGCATCTCAGACGTGGTCGCTTCCAGGGCTCACCTCGTGCTGCCTCCGCAGTTCATCCAGATATCCCTCGAGTTCGGATTGGCTTGTCTCGAACGAAGGCACAGACGCACGGCTGCCAACGGCCCGGACGGAGAAAGAATAGTCCACTGCAAAGAGAGGCCACTCCTCCGGGAATGAGTGTCCACCCGATCGCCTCCATTCTCGCCTCAAGAGATGCGCTGAATCGCCACCGATCGTACGACCCGAGAGTAGGGGCCTAGGACCTCCGGCCAGCTTCCTTTCGGGCAAGGTTCATGCGAGCAGGCACACCATTGCTAGTACGCGTTGCGCTGCTTGATCACTTCAACGAAGGTTTTGGCCAGGATTTGGATATCCAGCCTCAGGCTCCAGTTGTTGACGTACCAAAGGTCCAGCCGAACTCTTTCTGCAATTTTGTCGATTGAAGGAGTGGCCCCCCTCGCACCGTTGCATTGGGCCCAACCCGTAATGCCCGGCTTGACATTCTGGCGAACCGCATAGTCGCGTAGCATGCTTTCGAACTGGACATCATGAGCCAAGGCGTGGGGGCGAGGTCCAACCATAGACATGGTGCCCATCAGCACATTGAATAACTGAGGCAACTCATCGAAGCTGGTTGAACGCAATATGCGTCCGATTTCCGTCACGCGGGGATCGTCACGCGTCGCCTGAGCGACCGCTGCGCCATTTTCCTGGACCGTCATGGTCCGGAATTTAAATATGGTGAAGCGCCTGCCGTTAAAGCCTTTACGATCCTGCCTGAAGATAACCGGACCGGGGCTGTCCATCTTTATGGCGATGGCGGTTACGGCCATAATTGGTGAGAAAAATACAAGTGCCAGGAGCGCCAAGACAATGTCGATGGTACGCTTCACGAATCGTTGGGCCTCACTAAGAGGAGCGCTCTGGACATTGATCGCCAGCGACCGAACGCACTCGGATGATCGATTACTCGCCAGCGATCGAACACTGACATCTGGCAGCAACTGCGCAGCGACCGGAAGCACTCTTATGTGATTGCGAACGAACTCAAGACGCATCGTGTCCGTCCAAGGCAGCGCGAGCAGAATTTCTCGACAGTCATGACGCCTCACGAAATCAATAGCTGACGTCATGACCGCAGTATCAGCAGACGCCGACACGGAGGGGTCTGCGTCGCTCAGCGTGAAGCTCTTGACTTCTCCCGCCCAGAATCGCGCCAACAATCGCTGGCTTCTTAAGCTTGCGATCTCATTGGGCATTCCGACGACAACCGCGTGCCGCCTTCCAACCGCTCTACGCGACACTGCTTCCCTGAGGATGATCTTCGAGAGACATCGCGCAACGAACAGAGACATCGGCGCCAAAAAACAGAAGACGACGAACGCTCCTCGTGAATAATCGGGACCAATCTTGAGAAGAAATGCAAGCAGGACCAGCAGCAACGCCGTGACACACCAGCAAGAAATGATCTCGCCGGTGCCAAGGCGCGGGCTCATGGCATCCAGGAAACTATAGTGCCCCCTGCCTCCCATTCGGAGAACGTAGAGTAGCCCTGCAAGGATACCGATTGCGCAGTACGGCAGCAGATTGGGTAGACCGTGGCCGGTCAGGAACTGATAGCTGCTCCCAGCTCCGGCGCTGGATAGCAGTATGGTAAACAGATCTGCTGCAGATAATAGATAGGGGATTGCGTCTTCAGATATACGCAGTGGCGATCCCGCCGACACCACCCCGAGCCGATCAATATCGTCGCGGACATCAAAACTGTCTGTCAAATCAGCACCAAATAAATAAGCAGACAACAATCATGCTAATTCGGAATATTGATTTAAATGCCAGTTAACGTATTTTAGAACTATAGGCAAAAAACCAACGGCGCGCAAATAATTAATTAACCAACCCGATGTCCGAACCACTGCCAGCGAGCCAAGCCCATGGGGTTGCTGCCACCATTTGCCGAGGGCTCACGGATGGCTCCGCACGCAATGGAGGAAAGAGCCGCCGCATCCAGTCGAGAGAGCGACATTTCGCTCCAGAGCCACGGCTCCGGGTTTTGGTTCGCCGCGGGTTTCACAAGATGCCTGAGCCGATTTGGCCGAAATGCACTTGCTTCGTGGTTCTCGTTGCTGCGTTCACGATAGTGAACGATGCTCGGGTGCAGGCGGGCTCGATCCGCTCTGTCGCTCCGATTCCCGTCAAACTGTGTCCGAGTTCAGTAAGTGCCGGTCGACGCGTGGTCGATCGACTCGCGCCGAACAGAAATCTGCCGGAGGGCATCACGTTTGCGACGGACTGGAACCGGATCCAGACCGGCGGCTGGTACGGTCGTCAGGCCGTAGACGACTGTCGCATCCATCCCGACGGCTTTCGGACGAGTCACGGCGATATGGCCGTTCGCGTTGAAGTCCAGCCGCATGACGATCCGCTTGCACTGAATGCGAACAGTGAACGCGCTGAAATGTTTTCGATGCAGGACAGCGAGGGCAGGGAAATCAGGGAAGGCGTAGCGAGCGGCACTCAGTACTACGCTACAAGCTACTACTTTCCGACCAACTGGAACGGGCAACAGCTACCCTGGTCGGCATTCTCGCCCGCCGACTGCGCAACCGAGCATCAGAATGCGTGCAACAGCTGGTCCTATGTCTGGCAATTCTACGGGTGGGGCAGCCTCGCTGCCGCGCAGCGGACAATTGATGAACCCCCGACATACACATTTAATAATGTGAGACTATCGGATGGAGGGCTGGTAAGTTTAGGCAAGTGGACCGATTTCATTTTTGAAGTGGATTGGACTTCGGGAACCTATGCGATTTGGCGGCGCGACGAAGGGAACGATCGGTTCAGGTTGACACTTCAGGGGACCGCGGCTGTTCCTTCCGGTCAACGAATCTACGTCAAGCAGGGCCTTTATCGCGGAGGGAAAGTCGGGGGCCGAACTGACGTCCTGTGGATCGGACCGACGGTTCGTGGCTCGAGTTTTTCCGCAGTGGAGCGACAGGCGTTCGGCACCAGCAGCGAGGCCGCTCGTGACCGAGAGTAGCACCAGGGCGGCTTCATAAAGCACATTGCGCTAGATCGCTTGATATGTTGGCCGTTCAATGTATCTCGGATAAAGGCTTCGCGACTACTATTTCAGCCCTGCCTCGCGGGGGTAAGAGAATTAGCCCATGGTCAAGGTCAGTATCATTATCAAGACGCTTAACGAACAGGCGAATATTGCGAGAGCCACGAAAAGCGCGCTTGCTGCGGTCGTGGATTGGAAGGGCGAGGTCGTTGTTGCCGACAGCGCTTCGACGGACAATACAGTCGCAATTGCAAAAGAGTTCCCGACATCGGTCGTCGTGTTGGAAGAGGCCTCCGAGCGAAGATGCGGTGTTGGACCCCAATTGGGCTATCAACATAGCTGCGGTGAATACGTCTACGTCCTTGATGGCGATATGGAGCTCGATGCTGAATTCCTACGCAAGGCAGTGTCAATTCTGGACTGTGAACTGACCGTAGCGGGCGTTGGCGGATATATTCAGGAGATGCGAGCCGACAATCTCGAGCTTCAGGGCCGCATCAAGCGATTCCAGCGTGCACGTAGAAAGAACCTTCTGGATGTTGATTGCCTCAACGGAGGCGGCCTTTACCGGCGCACCGCGATTTCGGAAGTGGGTTACTTCTCTGATCGGAATCTCCACGCTTTTGAGGAGTATGATCTCGGAGCACGGCTTAGAACGAAGGGCTGGCGCCTTGTGCTGTTGGAAGACAGGGCCGTCGATCACTATAGCTATGCGATGGGAACGTGGCGATTGCTGTGGCACCGCATTCTGAGTGGTCGATTTCTGAGCGCGGGGGAGTTGTTTCGCGCAGCACTGCCTGGCCGATATCTATCGCGGCTACTCAGAGAAGTCCGCATCGTGCCGCTCTCGATCGGCGTCTGGGCCTATTGGGCGTGCTCGATCTTGGCTGCCACATTGACGGCCCCGGTCCCGGTGCTCTTGACTGCACTTGTGGCGCCCGTGGCGGTGATGGCGATCCGGACGAGGTCGCTCAATTTGGGCTTTTTCAGCGTGCTTACCTGGCATCTTTCTGCAGTGGGATTTGTCCTCGGCCTGCTCAGGAAGCGCAATCCTCCGGCCGACCCGATCCGCAGCAAGATCATTCAGTTGGTCGGGACCTGAGCACGATCAGTCGCTCGAGAACACGGTCAGGTTGTTCGCGACGACAGCTTCATTCCGGCCGCTTCTTGGCTTGTTCGACTGACCTCACCGACTCCCACGGAGCTCAATCCGCCCATTTGGCGGCCGCCGACACCTTGCCGGACTTAAACCAACAAGGCTGATGCATAACCGGAAGCGGTCCATTCCAACACAGCCCAACTAGGTGCGCCGCAGCATAACAGGCGCTCAACGAAGATCGCCCACTAGCGGAGCATTTACCCGAATCAGCTAGGGTCAGCGGATAGGCTGCAAGGCCTCGTTCTGGCCCGCAACCGGGCCAGAGGTCGCCTTCACCACGGGATCGGCTCAGGCGGGCCGCGAAGCTAGGTTTTAGTGTGCTTTTCGGGAAACACCCATTTGAGAATATTAAATTTTCAGCTTCCTGCCATCCTACTCCGACGCGGCGGCGTGGTAGAGCGGAGTTGCAATTGGGGGTGAGGGGCATGGGTTTCCGCCTTGGATTTTTGACTGCGCTAATTGCCTTAGCACTCGGCGGGTGCGGAATTACGCCGGTTGCTGGGCCGCAGAGCTGGGATATTGCATCCGGCCAAAGCAACGTTCCCTATGCCCTCGTGCGGGTAAGGCCTGAGGTCCTCAACGTTCTTGCCACTCATGCTCCACGGATTGCAGGTAGAATCGCCGACCAGCGGGGCCCCCAGACGGTCGTTGTAGGAATCGGCGACATTGTAGGTGTGACTGTCTACGAAACGGGCGCAGGCCTTTTTGTTCAGAACGAAACAGGGGTGCGCCCTGGCAATTTCTTCACCGTTCCACCCCAGGCGGTGGGCGTCGACGGCAACATTACGGTCCCGTCGGCGGGCTCCATACCTGCCAAAGGGCGCACCATAGCCGAGATCGAGCGCGCCATCGTCAGCGCCTTGAAGAACCGTGCGCTTGCACCAAGCGTTGTCGTCACTCTGCTCGATCAGCGGTCGTCAGCGTTCACGGTGCTGGGGGACGTGCGCAGCGCGGGTCGCTTCGCGGTCAATCCGGGCGGCGAACGCCTTCTGGAGGCGATAGGGCGGGCAGCCGGGCTCGTAGGGGCGGGCAATGAGTCGTGGGTCGTGCTTGAGAGAGGCGGCAAGAAAGCCGCGACGCCCTTTGGCGCCCTGATCGATGAGCCGGCAAACAATATCTACGTCCGACCGCGCGACGTGATCTACGTGTTTCGCGAACCGCAAACGTTCGTCGCCTTCGGCGCGTCAGGTCGTCAGGGTCAATTCCCATTCGAAGCCTGGCGTGTTTCCCTTTCTGAGGCGATTGCAAAGGCCACTGGCCTAAGCGACCTCACGGCCGATCCTGCCGCTGTCTTCGTCTATCGCGGGGAAACGCGCGAGGTCGCGTCACTCATGGGGGTCGATGTTTCGCAGTTCGATGGGCCGGTTATCCCGATCATTTATCAAGTCGATCTGAGGGATCCCGGAGGCTATTTCCTCACCTCCAGATTCGAGATGCACAACAAGGACGTGCTCTACGTCTCGAACGCTGCCTCGGTCGAATCCACAAAGTTCATGAATTACATTCGGACGATCGTGGCGACCGCTCAGGATCCGGTCACACTCGCGAACTCCATAAAGGCCTTGAGCACGGGTACGGGAGCAACCATCGTAACACAACCCATTCCGGCCGGACTGTAGACTTAGGAGGTCATGCGGCGTGGTCCAGCGATATGGACAGCGGTGCTTGATGCACTCTCGCCTTCGCGGTCAAGTTTTAGCCTGACCTAACTCATGGCCTGGCGTGATGCTATTTGACGGGCAGCGGACTAGTTATTCTTGAAGTGAGGTCGGTCGTGCCAATTTCCATGTTGGCGAACTGAATGGCGAACGGCGTCGCGATCGGGCCGTAACCGCGATAGATTCCGAACTTCCAATAGGCCTCGTTGCCAGTTGCACCGATGGCTCCAACGAATTGAACAATCTTGTTACCGTCGAGCCAGACGTCCAGCTGACCGCTGTCGGCCTCACCCTCTCGCAAATGAAACACGAGATTGTGCCACTGATTGCGGCTTAATGGCCCGCTGTAGCGCACATTCGTCGCTGGGCGCGGACTTGTGGCCTCGGTGAAAATGACCAGTCGCCCCAGCTTGAAATGTATGTGAAAGGGCCTGACTTTGGATCCATGCATCTGGCTGATTGCCGTCCAGTCTGACTGGTAGTCCGCACCGGGCTCGATGAACAATGCGTAGGCACCCCAAACGTCGGCGCCGTGGGGAAATCTGCGCTTGTAGCCGTCCAGTTCGGAACGCTCCTTGTTTTCACCGGACTCGCGATCCTCCGCCCATTCATCCCCGGCACGGACCTCGAACCGCGTGATGTCCGTCGCGCTTGCTGTCGATCGACCAATACTCCACTCACTCATGGCGGATTCCGGCACATAGGTGATGCCCCGAATGCTGATCGGAGCTTTCGAACCGGCAATCGGTCGCCAACCTGCCCGTTGCGGGTCTTGCGCCAGGGAAATGCAAGTCAACGACAAAACCGCAACAATGGATACCGCGGCTGCGGAAAACGTCTTTTGTGCGTTTTGCATGTTCTGCCCTTCACCAAAGGTCGCAAGTCAACGTGAAAGATGGCTTCTAGAAAGCGCGTCACCTCGGTCACTTCTGGAGCCCGCACCATCGGCCGGCGCTCGGGAGGCATCAACGGGCCACGATGACATCAGGGGCGCCTAAGCCCTCAATGAGCCGGCTGATGCGCCAGCGTTCGCTGCTGGCCTAATGCTTGTGTCAGGCGTCGGGCTGCGTAGCCGGCCCCGAATGCAAAACGCATGACCGGGCCAAAGCTGTTGGCTGATAGGGTGCCCAGAAAGTAGAGACCCGGAATGGACGCTTGAAATTCTCTAGAGAGTACTGGAGTTCCAGCAGCGGTCTCCAATCGAGCCCTGATTTCCTGGCTCAGGAAAGGCAGTCTTTGAACATCGAGCTTGTAGCCGGTCGCGGCAATAATGTGTTGCGGCTCGATATTCAGCCTTGCGCCGTCAGCCGCTCGCAATTCGAGCCTGATCCGGTCCCCTTGACGCTCGGCTCGCTCCAAAATGCTCCCAAGAAGCAGACGCGGACCGTTCTCCACCTTCTTTCGTATAAACCAAGCCCCGGCCGGTCCATGCGACCTCCGAACCACCCTGTGGCGCAGAGCGCGGGGCAGTTGACGAAACAGCCATGGCGCGTCGCCATATAGCTTGTAACGCCAACCCGGACCGATTCCGCTCATGGGTTTCCTGATTTGCTGCCACGTCGATCTGGAGAACTCCCTGATCGAGTCTGGCTCCTCGTTGAAGTTCAGCTTGTCTCGTCGCGCAATCATCTGCACATTCGCGCCGAGGTCGTAGAGCAACGCCGTGATGTCTGTGGCCGACGAGCCCCCACCAACGACCACGACATCTCGTGACCGAAAGCACGTCAAATCGTGATGTTCCGAACTGTGGGTCAGAAGTTCGGACGGAAGGCTTGCGAGGGCGGGGGGGACATAGGGGAAATAGGAGATGCCAACGGCCACCACGACGCGCCCGGCCGTTACAACCTCGCCATCCTCGAGGGTAACAGAAAATCCTCTCGGATCGCGCGCGATATTGGCCACGTGTCTCTCATCCAGCTCGGTCACCATCGCATCCTTGAATGCAAGCCCATAGGATACGAACGTCTCCAGACCGACTGGTATTCCGATGTCCGCGTAGGCAATGCCTTGCTTGGCACAAAAGTGCTTCAGCGTGAAACCGCCGTTAGGAGCGTACAGGTCGGATGCAAAGCCGTCGGACTTCAAGTACATGCCACGCGGCATTTGCCGCTTCCAGAAGTCCATGGGCTTCCCAAAAATTCGGAAATCAATCCCCTTTGCGCGCAAATGCGCGGCGAGCGACAGACCGTACGGACCGGAGCCGACAATCACAACCGGAGAGTATGAATTCATTGGGCAACTCTTGGATTATGAAAACTTGGACAACGAAAACGCTTACGTAACAACAACCGGTCAGCGACGCTGACCGCTTAAATCAACCCGCACGCTCGGGTTGCTCAGGATATGAGTCCTTGCTCTGCTCTGTCAGACGGCTTTGTCGATTCCGTCGTCTCATTCCTAGTCTCTTCACAAAACTCATCTTCATTGCGGACTTCAATAGCGCGAGAACCAACTGAGGATCATCCCAGGGCACATCAATCTGGGCCGCTGCCCCGAACCCGTATGTCCCCGACCTCTGTATCTCCTGCGGGAAGAGAGCAATCAGCCCGCGCATCTCCTCGTCGCAGCCCTGCAATGGTGATGGCTTGCCAGTCATCTGTGCGTAGAGCATGGCAGCTAGATCCGCTGCTCCTCCCCGCAAATAACAAGCCGGGGTAACGCGCGGGTTCATCTCGATAAACCATGCGCGGTTCTCTGAATCGAGGACGAAGTCAAATCCGATCAATCCGGATAGCTTCAGTCGACGTACAAGTGTTTCAACGGTCTTCGTCATCTCGGGCAAGTCGACGATCTCGACCGTGGAGGCGGGTCCAAAGGTGTAGACTGTCTTGTGCACCCGCACGCTTACTCCCCCGAGCACACGGCCATGCCAGCACAGCACGGCCCGGTTCGCAGGCCAGCCACTGACAAACTCTTGCACACATACGCCGGCGCCGTCCCTTTCTCGCCACGGAGCGCCCGAAAGCCAGGTCCACCTGCCGATAAACTCTCTCAAGGCCGTCGGCCAGCCGCTCGGCAACTGGAATACGCGTATTGCGGTCTTTGCCTGTTCAGGATCCTCGACGATACGTACAAGCTTGCCTCCCCACGATCCATCCGCTTTAACCAAAATGGGGTAACGGACTCTCTCGAGGACCTCGTCGCATCCCTCATGCGCAACCGAGATTGTCGTTGGGCAGCGAACTCCGAGCGCCGCGGCCAACCGCAGCAATTCAGCCTTTCTCTCCACGATCTCGAAGCCGTCGGGTGTCCCAAGCGATCTTTCGATCAAACGACAGATCATCTTCGCGTGGTTTGTCTGTTGACCATTCCCGCACATCGCATGGATACGATGCAGTTCCTTGACGGACGGATCATCGGTGCAGATCAAGAGCTCCGGCGTACATTCCCGGATTGCCCGAACGATTGAGCTCGCACGCGCTCCCGGGCGATAGTGGAAGTGTCGATAAACCGCTCGCGTCTGGGAAACAAAGCCTCTCCTTGGAGAAATCGCGGCGACCGCGAATCCCGCATTCGCTAGCGCCAACGCGACACGCGCGGGAATAGGCCACCGCTTAGTGGACACGATCAGAACACAGGGCGTAGCTGCATTCATTGCCGGCGCCATCATCAACTTGGCATCAGACGACGCGGACCAGGACCGACCTCCGTCGTCAAAATCGGGCGTTCAAAATTCCTCATTCGTCCGACGCCGCATTCCAAATTTCGTCAATCTGCCGCGCGAAGCGTTTGGTGGGCACTAGTCACTCCCAAGCTCTACCAACAGAAGTATCCCGAACCAGTTATTGCACGGGTTGAACGTGGCTCATATCATCAGCATATTGGCATCATGTCGAGATGTTCGCCTCCCCTCGACGAACTCGAACGTCTGGACTCCTCCCGTCAAATTTGAAGCCGCAACAGCGGAAAATACGCTTCCCTCGGATAAGTCCATTATCTGGATCATCTTTTCCTCGGACGCCTCGTCCGAACGCCATTGCATCTCCCAAGCACCAGCGCGATCCAAGGGGACCGTGAACGTGTCAAGTTTTACTGAAAGCCCAACGCCCATAGCTTTCACCAATGCCTCCTTGCGGGTCCAACATCGAAGGAAGCAATGCAATCGACTCTCGCCTTCAAGTTCAGAGATCACCTCGAGTTCGCGTTCGCTCATCACGCTCTCGGCTAACGAGCCAATGTCAGGAATTCTCACACAATCGCTATCCTCCACATCGACCCCTACCGGTTGGTCGATCGTGACGGCCAGCAATGCCGTCGATTTGCTGTGAGCCAGATTGAAATGCAGTCGGCCGTTGCTCGGCCCGTCCACTGCCGGTTTGCCGTTCTCACCGAGCTTTATTGCGACGCCGGCAGGCTCAATCCCAAGATAGCCGCCCAGCACCATACGCAGCAAAAGCCTGCTTTGACAGAAGCGTTCTCGATCAGCAGCAAAGTGGAACGCGTCGGCCCGCACACGCTCATCGTCGGTCATCATCTGCCAACCGCGCTCGGCCAGCTCACCATCGGCGAAGCGTAGCCGCCAGATATCGACCGCTCCGCGCGCGGGCCTCGCTCGCAATTCCACGGCTTGCTTACCGCCGACCAGCCCCAGCTCTGCGTCTCGATAGTGCACAGCCAAACCGAACTCCTCCGTCAATCGAATTCGCGCCAACGCCAAGGCAGGACGCGTCTCCGGTTAGCCCATTCGGCTCACAGCACCCTTTTGGTCGCCAACATCCGCGACGATGGGACCGGGCGCGCATTCGTTAATCCACTCGCCGACATCGATGAATTCTACAGCGTCATGCGACCTCAGAAAGCCGAGCACGTCGTCGACTGCACGCCACACCGGCTCATTATGCGCCAAATGATGGGTCAGCAGACCGATCGGCGTATGGGGCGATCGAATGCCCAACCGTCTGCCTCGCAAATGTTGAACGAGTTGATCGGCGACAACCCTGGCACCCTGCGCCGTCCTTGCACTCCAGTCGATGAGGTCGACGTGAACGTCAATCCGAGGGCTGCCCTTGAAATGAGGAATCCTGATTGCAGCGTTCCACGGCACACACGAGCCGATCCGCAGGAGCATCCGCTCCAATTCGTTCGGCATGAGCGACACTCCGAAAAATCCGATGCTCGGCAGAGCTTTGGTTAGGGCGGGCGTGATCCGATTAAACGGCGGCACGAAGATGGGTTTCGACGTGCCAAAGTGCTCCTTGAACAACCGTAAAGCGAACTGCGCATCGCTGATCATGTTTGAGATCGGACGATCGGGCCCAAATTCGGCGGGCCTCTTACCGCTGTTATAGTTGATGTGCTTCCAACCGTGACACATCGGATAGAATTGCGCCGGATTGTCGCTGATGAACTCGCACAACCCTGGTGCGATCTTGCCCGGAATGATCGCCAGCCCGATCCTTGTATCGAATTTTGCGGCAACGTCGCGCAACCGAACCAGATTCTCGGACACCTCGAAGGCGTCGTCGTCGCGAACCCAAAACCTGGCCTTCAAACGCGCGTCCGCCCACGCATCCAGTTCGCGGCGAGCCTCATCCCAAAGATTCATCTTTTGCAGTCTCACAACGTACTAATAGCGAACCCAGGGTCCGATTGATGGCTCAAGACAATTGCGTGTAGCGTATGATCCGTAGGCGCGGACGAGCGGGATTCGCCGATCGGCGCGTGATGCCGCAAGTGCGGCTTCTGCATCTTGCTTCATTCAGGCGTTTTCTGCCCGGGCGTAGACAGCATTCTCCTCGCCGACCCGCCGCCCGGTGGCACGATAGACCGCGCGCGTGGCCGCACGGGCCGCACGCGCGCTCAAGTACAGGCCGTTGTTGACAACGCTCTTGCCCTGGCCCGAAGGAATATCGACGCCTAACTCTGACAGCCGCCCGCGGATCTTGTGGATCAAGCTGTCGCGGCGAGTACTATCGGTATAGTACGTGAAGCTTACTGTGATGGAAGGTTCGTCGCCGACCTCAACCAGGTGCGGGCTGGTGGAGGGCATGTAAGCTCCCTGCCCAGGTCCGACCTTAAAGCAGTGCGCGAGTTTCCGAAACTCTTCTCGCCAAGTGATCAGGCTTCGGTCGTGTCGCGAGTGAAATCGGTCGCGTGCCCGATCGCTGACCACCCGCAGATCGTCGGGCTCCCAGACGTAGATCGTTTTCTGTCCCTTGATCTGGAGGATGAAGTTGTGCTCCTTGTCGACGTGGAAAGGGGTTACGGTTTTCGGCGAGCTGACAAAGATCCAGCCGCCGCGATAGCTCATCCCGGGATCCTTCAACTCGACGTTTGGCCGGACGCTATCTAGCACCTCGTCCACCAGCTCGCGGTAAAGCGGATCGGTCTGTACATTCAGCAAGGACATCCATGCTTGCGCGGCCGCGATGTGTTCCATCGTCCGCACCAAGGGCTGCTTCACGGGATGCAAATCAGGTGCGTTGCTGAAGGACGTTCCGGCCTCTGCAGCATTTGTATGCGCTCTGATGCGGCCCTTGCTCTCCAGGCGCTTAGCCAGTTCGACCAATTCCTCTATCTGAAGCCTCGGATGATCTGAAATCCTATGAGTCACGGGCATGACCGCCCAGGGATCGAAATGAGCCCAATCTAGTTCAATGAGAGAGGCAGGGTTCGACAACATCGCGCCGCTCCAAAATTTAGATTATAGCTAAAGTATATCAGTTCGGATTATACCGAAGTACATCAAAACCGCCAGCACGAGGCAAATTTGCTCTTGAGATTAACGGCGCCGTGGGCCTGGTAGACCTTTCTCCGGCCACAGCTCCCGATCGCATCGATTAACCGTCAGCCCATTCTCCGTTATTTTGCGGGCATCAATTTCGTGGCACTACAGATATCCTAAACTGACCAATATCAGAGCCTTTTCGATTTGGCAGGCATTGTAAATGACAAAAACACGGCCGTTTCGAATTTTGATTGCGACTCCATTCGGTGAACATCAAAGGGGCGGGATCGATCGCCTGACCGACCTCATCGTTGAAGATGTCCGCGCCAGCCATGGGGACCTTATGATTTCCCGGCTGGTCACCAGGGGGCCTGGAACATTATTGGCCTCGCCCGTCATGTTTGCGCAGGCATTATCGGCACTCTGGACCGCCAAGTGCCGTGGCCACGTCGATCTCCTGCACATTAACGTCGCTGCGGGGGGGAGCGCCGTCCGAAAGGCCATCCTTGCGCGCTTTGCCCAAGCACTTGGAATTCCGTACATCGTTCATCTTCATGGATCCCGATTTCAACAATTCTGGCCGTCTGCAGGACCGCGCACCCGTAGATGGGTCGACCGCATGTTTGCCGAGAGCTCGGCCGTGATCGTGTTGGGAAATGTCTGGTCCGAACTGGTTCGCGGTCATGTCCCAGGCATCGAGGACAAGATCATTGTACTTCCCAACGCAACGGCGCCAGCATGCATTGGTCACGAGCCGGCTCTAGATGGACGCGCCAGAATCTCCTTTCTCGGGGAGCTCGGTCAACGTAAGGGTACCCCCCAACTGATAGAAGCATTGGGACTTCTCGCCGATCGTCAGGACTGGACAGCCACGATAGCCGGAAACGGACAGATCGAAGAAACCAAGGCCCGAGCCGAACAGCTTGGCATCATCGACCGCGTGAAGGTGCCAGGCTGGCTGGACGCGGCGGCAACCAACGATGTGCTGCGGAGCTCGGACATATTTGTCCTGCCGTCCTTCGCCGAGAATTTGCCAATGTCCATTCTCGAGGCGTTTGCGTTCGGTCTTGCCGTCGTTGCTACGCCTGTTGGCGCCGTCTCCGATGTAGTCCGCGACGGCTCAAACGGTCTGCTTGTGCCGACCGGGAACGTGGATGCGCTCTCCTCCGCCCTTCGCAGGCTGATAGCTGATCGATCACTCCGGACCGCGCTCGGCGCCGCGGCCAAAGTCGACCACGCAACCAAATATGAAATCGGAACCTACACGACCCGCCTGACCGAAATCTGGAAGAAAGCCGCTGGCCTTTGAAGAAGGCGGCTAGGGGCAAGCGCGGCCCTCACCGCCGGGGCCAGGCACCATTAAATGTTTGCCCAATTAATCATTTTTATGTAATTATATGGATCGACCTCGTTTAAAAGCGGTACACTCTTCAAAGCAACAATTCCGATCCATTAGTTCCATCCTTTTCCTTTTTACAGTGATATTAAAAGCATGAGAGTTAGTGTTTTTGGGCTAGGCTACGTCGGCGCAGTCACCTCCGGCTGTCTCAGCTCGTTCGGTCATTCGGTAGTCGGCGTAGACCCCGCCGACACCAAAGTTGCCCTTATCAATCAAGGTAAAGCCCCGGTGATCGAAAAGGGGCTGGACCAAACAATCTCCGAGGCCGTTGCAAGGGGGGCTTTGCGAGCAACGAACGATGCTCGCGATGCTGTACTCGCTACCGACCTATCACTTATCTGTGTCGGCACGCCCAGCAAGCGAAACGGCGACCTGGATACCACCGCGCTCAACCAGGTCTGCACCGAGATCGGCAACTCGCTGCGTGAGAAACAATCACATCATTCAGTTATCGTGCGCTCCACGGTACTGCCGGGCACGATACGGAATGTGGTCATCCCGACACTCGAGAAAGCCAGCGGCAAGAGGGCGGGTATTGACTTTGGCGTCGGCTCGAACCCCGAATTTCTGCGCGAAGGCACGGCGCTGGACGACTTTATTGCGCCTCCCAAGACGGTGCTTGGCGTTGAGGACGAGAGGACGGCCGCCAATCTGGAAGCCCTCTACGGCGCGATTGACGCTCCGCTGATCCGCACCTCGATCGAGGTTGCTGAGATGATCAAGTATTCCGACAACGTGTGGCACGCGGTGAAAGTCGCGTTTGCCAATGAGATCGGGGTGCTCTGCAAGAGTCTCACGATCGATAGTCATGAAGTGATGGACATCTTCTGCCGGGATTCCAAGCTCAACCTGTCGAGCTACTACTTGAAGCCTGGTTTCTCGTTCGGTGGATCGTGTCTGCCGAAGGACGTTCGCGCGCTCACGCACAAGGCTCGCTCGCTCGATCTTGATCTTCCGCTGCTTGGTTCAATTCTGCCGTCCAACGAGAAGCAGACCAGCCGCGGCTTCGAAATGATTGCTCAGCTAGGGAAGCGGCCCGTGAGCATCCTCGGCATGAGCTTCAAGGCGGGCACGGACGACCTGCGCGAAAGTCCCATACTCGAAATAGTCGAACGGCTGATCGGAAAGGGTTATGACGTTCGCATCTATGATCGAAACATCAATCTGTCCAAGCTTGTCGGAGCAAACAAGGACTATCTGCTGCGAATGATTCCGCACGTATCGTCGCTGCTGGTCGAATCGCTCGACGAGGCTCTTTCACACGGGGAGATCGTCGTCATTGGCAATGCAGATCCTGAGTTTCGCGCAATCGCCGATCGCGTTCTTCCGACCCAATACGTGGTTGACCTCGTGCGTATCAAAGACCACCGACGGTTGAATGGAAACTACAATGGCATCAGCTGGTAAAGCGACGCTTCCGAAGCGGATCCTGATCATTGTCGAGAACCTTCCGGTGCCCTTCGATCGGCGGGTCTGGAACGAAGCCACGACCCTGGTCAATGCTGGATATGAGGTCAGTGTCATCTGCCCCGTCGGACACGGCGCATCCGCCCGTCGTGAAGTTATCGACGGCGTACATATCTATCGACATCCGGTCATCGAAGCCCGCAACATGTACTTCTATTTTGTGGAGTACGCAGTTGCACTGTTTTGGGAGTTTCTGCTGGCTTGGCGGGTGCTCTTCGAGCGGGGCTTTGATACCATCCATGCGTGTAACCCTCCCGACCTCATCTTTCTTGTCGGCGGTTTCTTCAAAATATTCCTGGGAAAGAAGTTTGTCTTCGATCATCACGACATCAATCCCGAGTTGTTTGAGGCGAAATTCGGCAAGCGAAATCTGCTCTATCGAGTTGTCACCGCACTTGAGCGCCTAACGTTTGCGATCTCGGATATTTCCATCGCGACCAACAATTCGTACCGCAGCATCGCCATCGAGCGGGGCCGCATGGATCCGGCACGCGTGTTCGTCGTACGATCTGGCCCGAACCTGGAACGGCTCAGAATTGTCCCTCCGGCTCCGTCGCTAAGGAAGGGTCGCACCTTCTGCGTTGGCTATGTCGGAGTGCTTGGAGCGCAGGAGGGCATTGACTATCTGCTCGCGGCGGCTCGTCATATCGTTTACGATCTCAAGCGCAACGACGTGCAGTTTTGCATAGCCGGCGGCGGCCCCGAGCTGGAGCGGCTCAAGGCACTTGCCGTTGAGCTTGGCGTCGACGACTACGTGACGTTTGCGGGACGGGTTCCCGATGAGCAACTTCTCCGTATTCTGAATACCGCCGACGTCTGCGTGAACTCGGATGAATTCAATCCGATGAACGACAAGTCGACCATGAACAAGATCATGGAATACATGGCCCTTGCCAAGCCGATCGTGCAATTTGACCTTACTGAGGGTCGGTACACGGCCCAAGAGGCATCGCTTTACGCGAGGCCAAACGATCCAGTCGACTTTGCCGGCAAGATCCTCGACTTGCTCGGCGACCCCGAGCGCCGCCGGCGCTTGGGCGAATTCGGACGGGACCGTGTGATCAACCAGCTCGCCTGGCCGCACGAAGCTCCGAAGCTGCTCAAGGCATACGCAGCTCTATTCGACCAAACTCTGGTTGCCAAGACCCGGTCACCGAAGTTGAGCGTGGCAAGCGGGTCGGACGTTCTGACCAGTAACGTGGTCAGGCGGCTTTTGACCCCTCTCGTATCCCGGAAATAACGCTGATGGGTTCATTCTGGACCAACATCACAGCAGATGCTTACCGCATCAAGGGACGACGAGCATCGATCGGCTCGATCTTGGTGCTGGGGGCCCTTAACCGAAGCTTCCGACCTATCCTGACGCTACGGCTCTGTCAGGCGACCGCCGGCTCGAGGCCTCTACTTAACCTGATCGCGCGGCTACTCCACCGTTTCGCCCAAGCCAAGGCCGGGATCGATATGCCATCCGTCCTGCGTGCCGGTCCCGGGCTAACGATCGTGCACGGATGGGGTCTTGTCGTAAACAGGGACGCCATCCTCGGTTCGAATGTAACGCTGTTCAACGGGGTTGTTATCGGACGCAAAGACAAGATCACAGCCGAGGGTCGCGAGACCCAATACCCCGTGATCGGCGACGATGTATGGCTCGGACCACAGGCGATCGTCGTCGGCGGTATCGAAATTGGAGATGGCGCGATCATCGGTCCAGGCAGCGTGGTCACCAAGAGCGTTCCGCCACATTGCGTTGTCGGCGGAAACCCGGCTCGCATTTTGAAGTCAGGGGCACTCCCTGATGTGATGAACCGAGCGCCAATGGAGGGACAAGACCCGCAAACGATAGCGATTTCATCAGGCATGGCGCAGGATAATGTCAAAGCGCGCTGGCAGGGCACGGAGCCACAACTGAGGGTTTAATCATTTCGGATTGTCGACTATACTCAGACAGGGAGGGGATTTAGAGCGCCATCCCTCTTCGGTTAACCAATGAGGCGATACAGAACGTCATAGTCAGCAATTTGGCTGACCTCTAGGTTTCCGGCGATTATGCTGCACTCGGTTTAATTGTTATTTTTTGATTGTTGGCTTGGCTCACCTTCGCGCCTTTGACGGTGACCGGCCGAGGTGAAAAATACAAATGGCAGGCTCAGAGCTCAATTTGTCGGCTCACCGGATGGACCCCCAAAGGTCATCCCTTCTCCCATCAGAGACGCTAAGCCGGTCCTTCGAACGGCAGGCAGAAGCGACGCCGGACGGCATTGCGATCCAGTCCGGGTGCGAACAGCTGACCTATCGCGAACTCGACGAACGCTCAAACCGGCTCGCCCGGCGTCTGCGCCAGGCAGACCTGCAGTCAGACGCGCTGGTAGCCGTATGTCTCGATAGGTCTTTCGACCTGATCATATCGATGCTCGCAACCCTTAAAGCCGGCGCTGCCTATCTGCCGATCGATCCGTCATATCCCGTCGATCGGGTCACCATGATTCTCGAGGATGCGAAGCCGTCTGTCATTTTGACGCAGGAACTCTATGCCTCGAAGATGTTGACCGGCGGTGAAATGCAGCCGGTTGTCTGCGTGGACCGTGATCGCGACGTTGTCGCGCAGCAGGATGCAAGTCCACTCGGTGATGTCGCTTCACCTGATAGCCTTGCCTACGTCATCTACACATCGGGCTCCACAGGCCGGCCAAAGGGTGTGATGGTGACACACCGAAACGCAAGTCGCCTTTTTACGTCGACAGCCGATTGGTACAATTTCGGGTCAAGCGACGTCTGGACCCTGTTCCACTCATCGGCCTTCGACTTCTCTGTCTGGGAAATCTGGGGATGTCTCCTTACCGGGGGACGCCTCGTATGCGTGCCTTATTGGGTTGCTCGTTCTCCGGCCGACTTCTACCGGCTCCTCGTCGACCAGCAGGTCACGGTGTTGAATCAGACGCCGGCTGCATTTTATCAACTCATCCAAATCGAAGAGGCTGGTACGGTTGGACAGTTGTCGCTTCGTTACGTCATATTTGGCGGAGAGGCACTCAGCTTTGCGGCACTACGCCCGTGGTTCGCACGACATGGTGATCGCAGGCCGCAACTGATCAACATGTACGGGATCACCGAGACGACCGTCCACGTGACCTATCGCCCGGTGACAAGCGCGGATTCCCGCGTAGAGACCAGGAGCTTAATCGGCACACCAATTCCGGATCTGCGGCTCTATCTGCTGGATTCCGAACTCCGCCCTGTCGCGAAGGGTGAGATAGGAGAGATCTACGTCGGAGGGGCGGGAGTCGCGCGCGGCTATCTCAATCGACCGCAACTTACTGCTGAGCGCTTTCTATCCGACCCGTTCGCAGACGGATCACAAAGCCTGATGTACAAGTCGGGAGATCTGGCACGTCACACCGAGACAGGCGATCTCGAATATCTTGGCCGTGGCGATACTCAGGTAAAAATCCGGGGCTTTCGTATCGAACTTGGAGAGATCGAGGCGACACTCACAGATCACGCTGACGTGCAGCAAGCGGTCGTCGTCGCACGGAAGGGCGCATTCGGCGAGCCGAAACTGTTAGCCTACTTTGTTCCGAAGCCGTCACGATCTCCGGCGCCGCGGAGCCTGCGCGACTTTCTCGCGACACGTCTTCCCGAGCACATGGTACCCTACGCTTACGAGGAGCTCGGCGCATTCCCGTTGACGATAAACGGGAAGATCGATCGCGACGCCTTGCCGGCGCCTCGGGAGACGGTTCGCGACGGACGCGAACTCGCGTCAACTCCCATGGAGGCTGCCGTTACCGAGATCTGGCGTCAGCTCCTCGGCGTCAAGGACATCGGAGTGGCCGATAATTTCTTCGACCTTGGTGGCGACTCTCTGCTTCTCGGCGCCATGCACAGCGAGCTCCGCAACAGATTGAGGGTCGATGTGCCAATCACCGTTCTGTTCGAGTTCACCACAATTCGCGCTCTTGCCCGCCGGCTAAGCGATACTCTCTCGATCGCCTCATTCGATGAGGCCAAGCAGAGAGCGCAGAAACAACGCGCAGCCTTCGCCCGCCGGCACGAACAGCGCCGGAAGGATAGACCGTGAGCGATTTGGACGCGGAGAGTCACACTCTTGACGGTGTCGCCATCATCGGCATGGCAGGGCGATTTCCCGGTGCGCGCAGCGTCTCTGAGTTTTGGCAAAATCAGCTCGACGGAATCGAGTCTATTTCACAATTCGACGTCAGTGAACTCGAGGCCAGGAACCAGAAAGCCGGGACCGGTGCGTCAGGCTATGTGAGAGCTCGATCGGTGATCGACGATGTCGATCTGTTTGATGCAGAGTTCTTCGGGATCTATCCCCGCGAAGCTGAACTGATGGATCCCCAGCAGCGGCTATTTCTCGAATGCTGCTGGGAGGCCATAGAGGATGCCGGTTATGTTCCGGATACCTATCCGGGCTTGATCGGCGTTTTCGCGGGTTCCAGTCTTTCATCGTATTTTCTGTCGCGGCTGTGCACGACGCCTGGTTTCATAGAACGGTTTACTTCGGGCTATCAGATTTCGAACTACACCGAGATGATGGGAAACAGTCTGGATTTCCTATCCACGCGCGTTTCCTACAAGCTCAATCTGCGCGGCCCAAGCTTCACAATGCTCTCGGCGTGCTCGACGTCGCTGTTATCGGTAACGCAGGCATGCCAGTCACTGCTAACCTACCAGAGCGATATGGCCCTCGCCGGTGGCGTTTCGATTACTCTGCCTCAGCGACGAGGTTATCCTTATCAGGATGGGGGTATGGCGTCGCCGGACGGACACTGCAGAGCGTTTGATGCCGATGCGCAGGGTACGGTGTTCGGCAGCGGGGTAGGCGTCGTATTGCTCAAGCGTCTGGACGACGCAATCCGAGACGGCGACCAAATCTATTCCGTAATTCGCGGCTTTGCCGCCAACAACGATGGATCGGCGAAGGTCGGCTATACAGCGCCCAGCGTCGACGGCCAGGCAAGCGTCATTGCTATGGCCCACGAGGCTGCCGGAATTGATCCGGCGACAATCGGATACATCGAAGCCCACGGAACGGGAACCCCCCTGGGCGATCCAATTGAGCTCGCCGGTTTGACGAAGGCATTTCGTGCGAGTACCTCTCGTGAGCAGTTTTGCACGATCGGTACTGTCAAAACCAACGTGGGACACCTCGACATCGCAGCGGGTGTCACCGGCCTGATTAATGCTTCGCACATTGTCCGGCACGGTGTGTTTCCTCCCACACTGCATTTCAAGCGTCCCAATCCCAAGCTCAACCTTGAGAGCAGCCCGTTTCGGATCGTAACCCAGCGGTCTGAGTGGAAATCCGACGGAGGCCCCCGCCGCGCTGGCGTCAGCGCGTTCGGCGTCGGCGGAACGAATGCCCATATCGTCCTGGAGCAACCTCCCGAGCGCCAGCGCCGGCCGTCCACCAAGCCGAACAATCTGCTTGTCCTGTCGGCGAAGTCGCCCACGGCTCTCGAGCGGGCGACGGACAACCTTGTCGAGCATTTGCGTTCCCATCCAGAGCTCGACTTATCCGATGTCGCCTGGACGCTGCAGACTGGACGACGGGCATTCGCTTACCGTCGAGCCGTGGTCGCTGGCTCGACCAGCGAGGCCATTCTCGCGTTGTCGATGCGCGACCGCAAGCGGCTGCAAACGCGCTCTGCGCCCGGCGACTCTCCAACGATCTACTTCATGTTTCCAGGGCAGGGGTCCCAGCATGCCAACATGGCACGCGAGATCTACGAGGTAGAACCGGTCTTTCGCCAGACGGTGAATCAGTGCGCAGAACTGCTGCAGGAACACCTTGGCCTAGACCTTCGCGATCTCCTCTATCCGCCCGCGGATGCGAGCGAAGACGCCAAGCGATCCGTTACGGACACGATTATCGCCCAACCGGCCATCTTCACGGTTGAGTATGCACTCGCCCAACTTTGGATGAGCTGGGGCATTCAGCCGACGGCGATGATCGGCCACAGTGTGGGTGAGTTTGTGGCGGCGTGTCTTGCGGGTGTGATTTCACTCGAGGATGTGCTGAGGTTGGTCGCGCTGCGAGGTCGGCTGATGCAAGCGCTTCCCGCGGGCGGCATGCTTTCGGTCCGCCTTCCGGAAAGTGAAATCAGCAAACTGATTCCCCCATCTTTGTCGCTTGCCGCCGTCAACTCACCCTCTCTTTGCGTGGTGGCCGGTCCGAATGAAGCGCTTGAACAGTTTGAGCGACAGCTTGGCAACGGCATTGCCTGTCGACGGCTGAAAACGTCGCATGCGTTCCATTCCGCGATGATGGATCCTCTTGTCGATCCCCTTACCGACGCTTTCGCCAAGACGAAGCTCCTTCCGCCCAAGATTCCGTATGTCTCGGGCGTAACCGGGACCTGGATAACGACGGCCGAGGCCACCGATCCCCGCTACTGGGCTCGCCACGCACGCGATTCCGTCCAGTTCTCCAAGGCGGTCCAGGAGTTGCGGAAAGCGCCTGGGGCCGTCCTCCTGGAGGTAGGGCCCGGCAACGCTCTTGCCATGCTGGCGCGGCAACACTCCGACCGCTCCGCAGACCAGACGGTCGTCTCATCGCTTTCCGACGGCTTTTCCGGTGAGGGTGATCGCGACGCACTTCTGACCGCCCTCGGCGCCCTGTGGGTCGGCGGCGTCCAACCAGACTGGACAGCCCTCCATAATGGGCTGCGTCCCCTGCGCGTTTCCCTGCCGACCTATCCCTTTGAACGTCAGCGTCATTGGCTTGAGCGCATTCCAGCAACGAATGACGGACCTGCGTCCAAGCCTGATGGCTCGGCGAACGGCATCGACAGCGACCTTCAGTCAACTCCGAAAATGGAAGCCGTAAACATGGCGCCCAATGTGACTTCCCAGCCTCAGACCAGTCCAGCGGTCGCGCGGGCGGCCAGACTCCGGACTGCTCTCATCGAGATGTTCCTCAACTTGTCCGGCATCGATGTCGCCTCGGCGCAAGACGGAACAACGTTCCTCGAACTCGGCTTTGACTCCCTGTTTCTCACCCAGGTTGCACAGGCTGTTCAGGAGCAATTCGACGTCAAGATCACGTTCCGGCAGCTACTCAACGAGGTTTCGAGCCTTGCCGCTCTAACTCAGTATGTCGACAGCAACCTTGCTCCACACCTCTACGCGGAGCCGGCGGCATTGGAGCCGTCCATCAAGGATACGCTGCCCGTATCCACGGCCGGAGCTCCCGCGACCATCTTGGCTGCCTCATCCGCGCTCGCCGCGCCGACCGTTTCCGCGCTAGTTGCCGACACTGCTCTCGAGCGCGTGATGCGTGACCAGCTTCAGGCCATGAACCAACTGTTTGCCAGACAGCTCGAGACGCTCCAAGCCGGAGTAGCCAAGTCCTCCAGCCCGATCGCCTCCAGCGCCACGGACGCTGCGCCAGCGCTCGCTCGGCAATCAGTCGAGATCAAACCCGTTCCGGAGCTCCCGCGCGCCGAAGCGAGCAAGCCGCACGGCCCCTATAAGCCGCCCCAAGTCGGCACGTCTCAGGAGCTGACCGAGCAGCAGACCACGCATCTGAAATTGCTGATCGATCGCGTTACGCAACGTACGGCCAAATCGAAGAGCTTCACCCAACGATATCGGGACGTGCTTGCGGATCCCCGCGTCGTCTCCGGCTTCCGTCCGCAATGGAAAGAGATGGTCTATTCGATCGTCACCGACCGTTCGAAAGGGTCGCGGCTATGGGACATCGACGGCAATGAGTACGTCGACCTCGTCAATGGCTTCGGCCCAATCATGCTCGGACATCGTCCGGACTTTGTGGAACGTGCGATCGAAGAGCAACTCCACGTCGGATTTGAAACCGGACCGCAAAGCCCACTCGCCGGTGAAGTTGCGCACCTGTTTTGCGAGATGACCGGCAATGACCGCATGGCATTCTGCAACACTGGCTCCGAGGCCGTTCTCGCGGCCATCCGCGTGGCCCGCACAGTCACCGGCCGAACCAAGGTCGTCATGTTCGGCGGCGACTATCATGGCCTATTCGACGAGGTCCTCGCCAAGGGTTTTAAAGATAGGACCGGTGACCCACAATCCGCTCCGATAGCGCCCGGCATTCCGCGGCAAAGCGTATCCAACATGATCGTGCTCGATTATGGCGCTGATGATTCGCTCGAATGGATCCGACAGAACGCCGCCGATCTGGCTGCCGTGCTCGTCGAACCCGTTCAAAGTCGCCATCCCGCACTGCAACCCATAGGTTTCCTAAAGGCTCTTCGCGAGATCACGGCGGCGGCCGGCACGGCGTTGATCTTCGACGAGGTTGTCACAGGCTTTCGTGTTCATCCGGGTGGCTGCCAGGCCTTGTTCGGAATCCGAGCTGATCTTGCGACCTATGGCAAGGTCATCGCCGGCGGCATGCCGGTCGGCATTCTCGCAGGCGGCCGGCGCTTCATGGATGCCCTTGATGGCGGTGCATGGCAGTTCGGAGACGACTCCTATCCCGAAAAGGGCGTCACCTTCTTTGCGGGCACGTTTGTACGCCATCCGCTCGCTCTCGCTGCGATGCGAGCCGTGTTGTTACATTTCAAGGAGGAGGGTCCGGCACTCCAGGAGCGTCTGACTCGTCGAACGGCTGCGCTCGTCCATCGGCTCAACGACGTGTTGCAGGAGCAGAACGTTCCGACCCGAATCGAAACATTCGGTAGCTTCTTCTACTTCAGCTTTCCAACGTCGGAACGCCTTGCGAGCCTCTTCTACTTCTACATCCGGGACAAGGGCGTCCACATTCGGGAGGGCTTTCCGTGCTTCCTCACGACCTCCCACAACGAGGCCGATCTCGACATCATCGTCGGCGCGTTTCGAGATAGCGCCATCGAGATGCGACGAGGTGGTTTCTTCTCGGAGCCGCCCGGCGCACTTCCGCTCGTGCAGCTTGTGGAGCGCACGGCCGAGCCGGATTCTCGTATCCCAGACCCGATTCCGCTAACTGAAGCACAACGCGAAATATTCCTCGCCGCCGTTCTCGGCAGCGAGGCTTCTTGTGCGTTCAACGAGTCATTTGGCATTAGCCTGCAAGGTGCGCTCCGGATTGCTGATCTTCGTGAGGCGGTGAATCAGGTGATCGCGCGACATGAAGCACTTCGCTCTACCATAGATGCCGACGGCCGCTTCATGCATGTCATGCCGGCGCTTTCGCTCGACATTCCCGTTCGCGATCTGTCGTCCCTTGCGCCAGACGCACGCGACGCCGAATATAGACGCGTTCTGGCCGCAGACGCCTGCCAGGCCTTCGATCTCGTCCGCGGTCCGCTCGTTCGAGCGGAGATCGTACGGCTTGATACAACTCACCACCAATTGAACATCACATCTCACCATCTTGTTTGCGACGGATGGTCGGCCAACCTAATCGTTGACGAGATCGCGACGCTCTACTCGGCGAAGGTCGGCGGCACGCATCCCGAAATGAACGAACCAGTCCCATTCAGCAAGTATGCGAACGCGCAGGCTGGTATTTCCGGCACGAATGCGAGCGTTGAAGCGTACTGGCTCGGCCGATTCCGCGATCTGCCAGCTCCGCTCGAGTTACCGACTGATCGTCCGCGACCTTCCGTCAAGACCCACGCGGGCGCGACCACGCGGTACCACATCGATGCCGAGCACTATCGCAAGATCAAGCAGATGGGTGCGAGGCACGGTTGCACGCTGTTCGCCACGCTCCTCGCAGGCTTCTATGTGCTTCTGCACCGCCTCAGTAACCAAAGTGATATCGTTGTTGGCGTCCCAACCGCGGGGCAGAGCACCCTCGACGAGGGCACTCTCGTCGGTCACTGCGTCAATTTCCTTCCCCTCCGCACCACTATCGAGAACGGCATGCCGTTTGACGCGGCGCTGAGCCAAGCCAAACGTGTCCTGCTCGATGCATATGAACACCAGACATACACGTATGGGACGCTGGTACGACAGCTCGGCGTTACCCGCGATCCCGCGCGGTTACCGCTGATGGAGGTTCAATTCAATCTCGAGCGTCTCGGTACGGGTACGCGTTTCGCAGAACTCGATATGGCAGTCGAGCCAAATCCAAAAGCGTCGGTGATCCTCGACCTGTTCTTTAACGTCATCGAATCCGATACAGGATTGACGATCGATTGCGATTACAATGTAGACTTGTTCGATGAGGCCACGGTATTGCTGTGGATGCGGTACTATGAAACGCTCCTCCTCGACGCCGTGTCGGCTCCAGAGAAGGCGGTATCCGATCTGTCGATCATGACCGATGAGCAACGCTCGTCTCTCATCGCCACGCTCAATCCAGCCCCGATCGCTATCCCGCCATCTCGTTCGATCGTTGATCTGTTTGAGCAACGGGCCGCCCAGAGCCCGCAGGCAGTCGCGGTACAATTCGCCGACGAGCGCGTCACGTATCGGACGCTCAACGCGCGCGCCAACCAGCTAGCCCGATACTTGCAGCGAGTCGGCGTGACTCCGGCGTCGATGGTCGCGACGAGCTTTGAGCGTTCAATCGACATGATCGTGGCGATGCTGGCTGTCCTGAAGGCGGGAGCGGCCTACGTCCCGCTGGACTCCTCGTATCCACTGGAACGATTGACGATGCTGATGCAGGACGCAAAGCCAAAGGTCCTGCTGACACATAAAGCACCCGCGGACAGCCTGCCAAAGAACGGCGCGACGCTTGTCCGTCTCGATGCGGACTGGTCGAACATCAGCCGTGAAGACGCAAACAATTTGCCCGCGCTCGCCACTCCTCAAAGCCATGCTTACGTTATCTACACGTCCGGGTCTACGGGCACCCCGAAAGGCGTTCTCGTCAGTCATCATAATGTCGTCAGACTGCTCAAGTCGACGGAGCAGTGGTTCGGCTTCGGCGAAACGGATGTGTGGACCTTATTCCACTCGTCTTCATTCGATTTTTCGGTATGGGAGATCTGGGGCTGCCTCCTGACCGGTGGGCGACTTGTCATTGTCCCGTACCTTGTCACTCGGTCGCCACAAGATTTTTACAATCTGCTATCCGACGAACGCGTAACGGTCCTCAATCAGACTCCGGCCGCATTCTATCAACTGATCCAGGTCGAGGAGTCGGGCGAGACCAAGCCATTGTCTCTTCGGTATGTGATCTTCGGCGGCGAAGCCTTGAACTTTGCCAGTCTGCGCCCGTGGTTAGGGCGCCATGGGGATCGACGCCCGCAGCTCATAAACATGTACGGAATCACCGAAACAACCGTACACGTTACTTACCGCCTCTTGAACGCGGACGACATCGCCAGCGAAGGTCGCAGCTTGATCGGAACGCCTATTCCCGATCTGCGGCTCTACGTCCTCGACGCGAACCGTCGTCCCGTACCACCCGGGGTGACCGGCGAGATCTATGTCGGTGGGGCAGGGGTTGCGAGCGGCTATCTGAACAAGCCAGACCTGACTGCAGAGCGCTTCATCGCCGACCCGTTCGCCGGCACGCCCGATGCGCGTATGTATAAGTCCGGTGATCTTGCCCGGGTGCTTGCTACAGGTGACGTTGAGTATCTCGGCCGGGCCGATTCACAAATCAAGATTCGAGGATTCCGCATTGAGCCGGGCGAGATCGAAGCAGCCATGGTCGAGCATCCGGCCATTGAGCAAGCGGTCGCCACCGTCCGCAGAGATGACGCAGGCGATCCGCGGCTAGTTGGATACTTTGTCGCAAGGTCCGGGATCACAATCGCTCCCTCGGAGGTGCGGCAGCTTCTCCAGAGCAAACTGCCCGCGCACATGGTTCCGCACGCTTGCGTTGCCATCGATTCCGTGCCTTTGACCATAAACGGCAAGGTTGACCAGCGCAGACTGCCGGCGCCGGATTTCGGTCAGGCCGTCCAATCCAGAGAATACGTGCCACCGACGACGCCTCACGAGCAGGCGCTTGCAACGATCGTCTGTGAAATATTGAAGCTGCCGAAGCTCGGAGTGACCGACAATCTATTCGAGCTTGGCGCCGATTCGCTCCACGTGTTTCAAATCACGTCACGAGCCACCAAGGTGGGTTTGCCGATCATGCCGAAGCTCGTGCTTCAACAACGCACGATCCGCGGCATCCTGGCCGAATTGAAGCAGGACCAGACCGCTGCTCAATCACAGACCATCACACCGGTTGAACGGAGCATGTATCGCGTTAAGCGGGAGGGGACTCGCAGCAGAAAAGCGCAGGACTGAACATCAAATGACCGCATTGAGCCCCATGCCAGGAGGCCGCACACCGGGAGCACAGGCACGGTCTGATGACGACGTGCTCGCATTCCCAGTCTCGCCTGCGCAAAAGCGCATCTGGCTCGCGCACGAAGATCAACCGGCTTACAACGCTTCTTTCCGATGGGTTCTGACAGGGAGCCTGGATCTTCCCATCCTACAACGATGCTTCAATGACATTGTCGCTCGCCATGAGGCGTTGCGCGCAACGTTCGCGCGCATCGATGGGGAGCTCCATCAGTTGGTCTCGTCATCGTTGAGACTGCTGATCCCGGTCACCGATTTGAGCAGTCTGCCAACCTCCGACAGGGACACGGAGGTCGAGCGGATGTGCCTTGCCGAGGCGACGCGGCCATTCAACCTCGAAAAGGGCCCCCTCATTAGGGTCGGCCTAATACACATCGCCGAAGAGCACTATATCCTTATGCTTACGTTGCATCACATTATCTGTGATGGATGGTCAATAGGCGTCATCATGCGCGAGCTGCGGACGCTTTATACGGCTCTGTCCGAGGACAAGCCCCCAACTCTGGCTCCGCTACCGATTCAATTTCCCGACTACGTCATTTGGAGCGCAGAACGCGCGCGGAAGACCCGCGAGCAGGAATTGGCGTATTGGACATCCAAGCTCCAGGGTTACCGCCCGTTCAGGTTACAGCCGGACAGACAGGTCTCGGGCAATCGCACCAACGATGGCGCGATCGTGTCACGTCTCTTGCCTAAAGACTTGACGGACGCCCTAAGGGCCTTCAGCGAGCGCTACTCCGGCACGATGTTCAGCACGACTTTGGCAGCCTGCGTCGCAGTTCTACACCGGCATTCGAAGGCGACAGACATTGCCGTCTGGACGCCGCTCGCGGGCCGCAATTTGGCAGAACTCGAGGGGCTGGTCGGACTTTTCGTCAACCAGGTTGCGATCCGGCTACATGCTTCGGGAGATCCACGATTTTCGGAACTGGCAGCGCGCGCCCGCGACAACGTGTGGGAACTCCTCGCCCATCAGGATCTTCCCTTCGAGGCCGTCGTGGACGCACTCCCTGAAGACGGCAAGCCCCCAGACCAGCCTCTCTGTTTTGTGAATTTCGTCTGTCAGCGAGCCTTTGGCGGCGCAGTGCATTCGGAGTTTGACTTTCCGGGCGTCCGGGTCCGGCCTATACCGTCGATATCACCGGGTGCACTCTATGACCTCAACTTTTTTCTCGTGGAACGTGAAGACGGCTGGCGTTTGTCGCTCGAATACAACACCAACCTTTACACTCCGGCCACCGCTGCTCGGCTGGTCGACGACTTCGATGGTACCCTTCGCGCCGTTGTTTCAGACCACGATATAAGGTTATCCGGGCTGCCCGGTCCGACCAATGATGCGGCTCAGACGCTCGACTCAGGGTCGAGCAATAGTGCTCTTGGACCCGTCGCTCCCTCGCCCCCCATTGAAGATGATCCGGATATCTGCACGCTTCCAGCCAGCGTCAGCCAGCTTCGATTCTGGCGCCTATCAAGATTGAGACCGGATAGCTCTGCCTTTAACATGCCGGCCTCGATCCGGATTGACGGCTCTCTCTCGGTCCCACTCCTCCAGGAAAGCCTAAATATCCTCGCTGCGCGGCATGAGATCCTTCGCACGACCTTCAATGAATCCTCAGGAGAGCTAGTCCAGGTCATCTCAGGTCATGGGACCTTCCCGCTGCAGCATTCGGACCTTCAGAACACATCCGAGCTGGACGATTTCAATCTTGACGACGTGCTGCGCGACGAAGCCCATGTTCCATTTGACCTTGAGCGCGGGCCACTGGCCAGGGCTCGGTTGTTCCGTCTCGGGCCGCAGGATCACGCGCTGATTGTTACGCTCCATCACATCATCTCCGACGGTTGGTCGCAAAGCATACTTCAACGCGAGCTTTGGGCTTCGTACGAGGCACTTGCCGAGAGGCGAGAGCCGGACCTCCTGCCAATGGCTATCCAGTACGCGGATTTCGCGGTCTGGCAGAATGATTGGTTGACCTCGCAGGAAGCCGTTCAACATCTTGCTTATTGGATGAAGTCACTTGCGGGACCGCTTCCCGTGCTGGACTTTCCGACCGATCATATTCCTGGCCAGCGGCCAGACGTGCGTGGCGCCGTTGAGCGCGTGCAATTGCCCGATGAGCTAATACAGCGATTGAAGAGCCGCGGCCGGTCGGCGAACGTCACGATGTACATGCTCACGCTCGCGGCTTTTGCCGTACTGCTCGAGCGCTACACGTCTCAACATGACCTGACGATAGGGTCACCGAGTGCAAATCGCAACTCGCAGACCGAGCCGATGATCGGCCCATTTTCCGGACCGATCGCCCTCCGCCTCAACCTCGCCGACGATCCCACTTTGAACGATGTTCTCAAGCACGCCGGTCAAGTCACTATGGACGCGCTCGACCACGCCGTGTACCCCTTTGAGAGCATGATGGAGCGGCTCAAGATGCGGTCGGTTCGAGGCCGCAATCCTCTTTTTCAGTTTTACTTCCTTTATCAAACAGCATTTCTTCAGCACCGCGAGGCAGCGGGACTGGCAATAACGCCAATTCCTACGGTGAGCGTCGGCAATCCTTTCGAACTGCAGCTCGCCATCATTGAACGTGGCCACGACGTATGGCTGAACCTGGAATATGATCGCGGCTTGTTCGAACCTGATTCAGTTCTCAGTATCTTGGCATACTATACGCACATTCTCGAACAGATCGCAGCCGATCCCGACCAACGGATATCGGCGTTGCGGTTACCGCCTGGCGCCAGGGACTCCGCCAGATCTGTGTCGGAAGACATTCGGCCGCGGGATTTCTTGGCACCGCGAAATCCAGTCGAGACGCAGTTGGCTACGATTTGGGAAGCACTGTTCGATCTACCACAAGTCGGCATTCGCGATGACTTCTTCGAGCTGGGCGGCCACTCGCTTCTGGCGGCATCATTAATCTCCAGGATCGAGAAGGAATTCGGCACTAAGATTGATCTCTCCCTGCTGCTGGTCGACCGCACGATTGAACAACTCGCCGAAGCCATCGTGGGTGTCGACGGAAATCAGCGCTCATCGCTGATCCCTCTTCGCGCATCAGGAACTAAGACCCCCTTGTTCTGTGTGCACGGAGGCGGTGGTCACGTACTTGGATATGAAGAGCTGGCGAAGTCGCTGCCTAGCGACCAGCCGGTATACGGCTTAGCCTCGCCCGAGCTTGACGGTGTTCAACGAGCCATGACCGTTGCCGAACTCGCCCGGTTTTATAACAGCGAAATCCGCCGCATTCAGCCCCAAGGGCAATACCAGCTCTGCGGTTACTCCTTTGGAGGCTATGTCGCGCTCGAAATGGCAGCGCAACTCATCGCGGAGGGGGAGGATGTCCCAGTTCTTGTGATGTTGGACACGGGCAACTCCGGGTACTATCGACATCTGCCCTTTGACCAGTGGACACGGTTTTGGAGCGTGCGGATCGCTGATCGGATTTGGCGCTATTACCGGCGGCTAGCGGACCATAAAATCGACATCGCCATTTCAAGTGCGTTCTTCTTTGTCCGAAAGAATGTGCGCTTAAGGCTGTGGACGCTTGCTCAACGGGTATTTCGCGTTGCCAACCGTCCCATGCCAGTGCAACTGAGGGACAACTTAACGATGTTCAAGGCCACGGCACGATCATATGAGCCGCGGCCTCTCCAGGCTCGAATCATCCTATTCCGGGTCGATGGGCGGGATCCTGAGTATAGCCTCAATGAGTCACTGGGTTGGGAGCTGGTTGCCCAAAAGGGAGTCGAGGTTCATCACGTACCGGGCGATCACCTGTCGTTCATGCGTCAACCCATCGTTGGCAGGGTTGCCGAGCAACTGCAGCCGTATCTGACATGAAGCTAGCCTGCGGCCATCGGATATCCCTGCGGGACGAGCCGCTTCTTCAGGAACGGTTCGGTAGCCACGGTCAGACCAATGCGCATACTTGAGCTTTGCGTCACCGTCGGGCTCTTTGTCTACCTGGCAGATCAGCTCTCAGCCCACCGGCATGGTTACGTCGGATTGCACTATCTGCCCATCATCTGCGTTGCGGCCACGGTCGCGCACGTTTGGTTCGAGGGATATCGATGGCAAATGCTGCCGATCTATCTCGTCGTTGCCGGTTGCGCCGTGCAACCCATCGTTCCGCGTTGGACATCCGATGTGCAGCTGCAGTACCTCGGTTGCTTGATGGCTCTCTGTTTCCTCGGAGGCGGCCTGACGTTGAGCACCGTCTTCCCGGTATTCGAACTTCCCGCACCGGATGGGCCGTATGAGGTCGGAACCGACGTTAGACATGTCATGGACCCGCACAGGCTCGAGCCGGCGGCGCCTACCCATTCACGCGAGCTAATGCTTCAGATCTGGTATCCGGCAGGCGGATCAGCCAAAACAGAGTTAGCTCCTTACCAGGAGCGCGCCACTACGACGGGTTGGGATGCTTATTTCGCACTGGCGAAGACCCATTCGGTCGCTCACGCGCCGGTTGCAGTCTCCAATTCGCGCTATCCGGTCGTGCTGTACGCGCCATCATGGACTGGTATGCGAACCGAGAACACACATCTGGCGGAGCAGCTCGCAAGTCACGGCTATGTCGTCGTCGGAATGGACCATCCCTATAGCTCGCTCGCAACCGCCTTTCCTGATGGCCGGGTGGTCAGGACCAAATTGTCCGACGAAGGCTTTTACTCTTCAGATGAGTCGTTTCGCCGTTTTCTGGAGACGGCCGAGACGGAAATCCGGACCAGGGCGGACGATGCGCGATTTGTCCTGGACACCCTTCATGACCTGAACGAGGCTGACCCTCAAGGCCGCTTCACTGGCCGGCTCAATCTCGATCACATCGGCATATTCGGCTTCTCTCTTGGTGGAGGCGTTGCCGCGCAAGCTTGCTGGCTCGACGACCGGTTTAAAGCCTGCCTCAACATGGACGGCCTAATGGCCGGCGAATCGCTAAGCAGAGGTACGCGTGCGCCTCTTTTCACCATGAGTGAAGCCGATCCACTTCCTCCAGATTCAGTGCCAAACATTACTCCGACGAAGCGTCGCGAAATGGCACTCGATCGTGACCAGTTTCTGCAACTCCGGACGTTGCTATCCACACATGGAGGCTACTGGCTCACCCTCAAGCGAGCCAAGCATTTCAACTTTTCGGATTACCCGTTTTCGTCTCCAATACGGCTGTTTGGTCGTTCAGGCGCAATCGGACCAACGAAGGCGGCCCAGATTGTCGACAAGTACGCCCTTGCATTCTTCGCATGCTATCTCAAGGGCACCACCCAGCCCATCTTGGAAGATGCCCCGATCGATACCCCAGATCTCCAATTCCAGAGGACGACGCCCGCCCTGTGCCGATCGCGCAGAGCTTAGCATTAGCACTGTCGGACGCGACGGATCAGGTCTTCGCGAAAGTTGCATAATGAGCCGCCGCCCGGAACCGACGCTTCTTCTTGCGCAAAGCATGAGCGGCGGCAGGTCGGTGACGCGCCCAGACGTAGGCCACCAAGGGCCTTCGAAATTGAGCTCGGCGTCAGTTGTCATTAACCAAACAACCCACGCTTACCTTGTTGATCGTATGTGACTTTAAGTCGCGCAGTGACAATTCTGAACGGAACGGGTATTTCCGGGGTATTACTGTGGGAGGAGGAGCCGCAGCCGACCGGCTGTGGCGGTGGACTTCCTGAATTGGGCCGGGAGATCCGCCGATCGAATCGGCCGTCCATTTTAACGCTTAGTTCGCGCCCTTTTTCGACTCGCGATTCCAGGCTGAACGTCGATCGTAAACATGTCCAAGTTGCCTCAGACGCTCCAACGCTACCGTTCGTCCTTTCCAGTAATCGTGGTTCAGGCCGCCTTCGGGCGACTCCTTGCTTTTCTCAGGTCACCCTACCTTCGCCACCGGGGCGCCTACGCGACCTTGGAAGAAGCCGTCGCCTCTGTGCGGCGTGGTGCGCTTGTTGGATACGATAACGATGAAGTCGTTATGCATTCATTCGAATATATGTCCGAACTCAAGCTCGAGGATTACCCGATATTGTTCTGGCTCGGCCGTCTAGCGCAATCGACCAACGTCATTCTGGACGCCGGTGGACATCTTGCCACCAAATACCGAGCTTTCCGAACGCACCTGCCACTTACCGAAACGGCCGAGTGGATCATCTACGATGTCCCCGCGATCGTTCGGGCGGGACGCCGGCTCGTGGAACGGGGAGAGCTCCAAGGCCCCAAATTCATTGATAACTTGGCCGACGCGCCCGACGCAGACGTTCTGCTCGCTTCCGGCTTGTTGCAGTACCTTGATGTTCCGCTTGAGGACTTCTTGAGAGAGCTGCCCGCTTTGCCGCGCCACCTGCTGCTCAACAAGGTTCAGACCCGCGACGGCCCAACCGTAATTACTCTCGAAAACTTCGGCTGCGCCGAAGTCCCCTACCAGATACGCGACCGAGTGGAATTCGTGAGGTCGCTGGAAAAACTTGGCTATGAAGTTGTCGATGAATGGTCGATTCCGGCGCTGTCTCGAACAATTCAAACCCATCCCCATTTGGGACGGTCGACGAGCCGCGGCTACTATGCTCGGTTGCGCAGCAAATGACGGTCGGCGGCTGAAACGGGATAGAATGCCTCTTTGTAACAATCCATCCCGGTACGGCTCGCCAGGCCAATGCTCGAGCCCCCCGGTGGAAGGACGTGTTGCTCCGCGACTGGCGACCGAATAAGGTCGGCCAAGGTAGCGGTTCGTCCAACCAGATAACTCATTTCGATTAGATAGGCGGACAGCATTCGTGCCGCACAAGTATCGTTTACGTTCTCAATCGCGCTTTGGTCCTCACACCGGGGCTAAAGCTCAAGTGCGCGCTGCAGACCTCGCGCCGGAAGTCATCCAACATGTCTAGCGTTGCGACGTTTCTGCAGCCAAAATTACCGATGCTTCGGCTGCTCGCCGGCTCGATCAGCAGCCTGGCGATTGGGGTCTTGGCCCAGGCGGTGGCCTTCGTCCTGCTCGCTCGGTATCTCGGCACGACCCAGTTCGGGGAACTCACGACTATCAGCGCAGTGACGGCTTTGGCGAATACCTGGTGCGGGTTCGGCCCCGGCGAAGTCCTGCGACGGATAGTCAGCCGCGACGCGTCCGATTATCCCGAAGCGCTCGGGCACACCATCTTGATGATTCTGATCACGGGAATCGTTCTCACGGTCCTGCTGATCGGCGGGATGCTGATGTTTCCTCCGCCGGACGGTGGCATTGGTTCGGCCGAGCGGCTGCAGATCCTGCTCCTGCTCGTGCCCATCAACGTGATGTTCCCTTCCTTCTTCAACCTCGTCGAGAACGTTTTTCTGGCCCACGGCGACTTCCGGCGTGGCAACTTCATCAATGGCGGCAGCGGAGTCGCACGCGCACTTGCCGCGGTGGTGGCTTGCGGCCTGTTTGGCGTCACATCATTACGGGACTGGGCGCTATGGTGGGCAGCCGTTCACCTGGCGATCGGCGTGATCTGTGTGATCATGATTCGACGGTTTGGCCTCCCGCGCTGGAACATCCTTCGTCGTGAGGCTTGGCTGGGCGGGAATCTGGCCTTTTCAAGCTTTCTGATCATGCTTCGGCACAACGTTGACGTACTTGTTCTCAGCGCCGTCACTTCGCCGGACTTCGTTGGCGTATATGGCGCTGGCCGAAGATTGATAGGCGCCGCACTCGTCGTCCCGGGCGCCTTCGACAGGGTCATCTACGGTAAGCTCGCGGTCGCCGGCAAAAATGGCGCTCGTGCCAGTCTGCGTCTGGCAACGAAGTATCTTCCCTATTCGCTATTGATCAGCGCCGCGACCAGCGCAGGTCTCTTTCTGGTTGCACCATACGCATCCCTTGTCTTCGGTCACGCCTTTGCTCCCGCTTCAGATGTCATAAGGACGTTGGCCTGGACAGTTATTCCAACCGCCGTGCAGTTCTTGGCATTCGACGCCCTCAATGCGGCAGAGCATCATAAGGTATCAACGATCGTAAGTGGCGTTACGAATACTGTCGGCGCACTGATGGTCGTCCTGCTGGGTAGCACATACGGGACAGTTGGCATCTATGTCGCGCTGTACTTCTCCGACCTCGCACGCGGAGGAGGGCTTTGGACAGCCCTCAACATGCTGGCCGGTGGTCGACAGTCCGCCCAAACTCGGGCCGAGCGATCATAGAGAGAACCGCCGGTCATGAAGTCTGATCGAGTGGTTGGTCGACCCACGTGCTCTTGTGGGTCCTCATTTGGGAATGATAGGGCGCCTCTTGTCCTTCTTCTCCTCAATGAACCGTACGCCGACCTGTGCGCCCTCGACGCGGACCAGTTCGCAGCGACGATAGGCTAATCCTCTTGACGACAGCAGCAGGAAGAATTCTTGCGCTCGCAGCACGTCGAGCGTCCCGTCGACTTCCAGCCTGGCACCACTCTGCGAGACGTCGAGCAGGACACAGCTCCGTCGCCAAGTTCCGTCGATGCCCATGAGGTTCACCGGGTAGCGCGTCTCGAGACGAACGCGCTCCGCCTTGCGGCTCCCATATGCCATCAGCGTTCTCCGGCCGTAGCTGAGAACGCGGCGGTCAGTTCGGTGATCGAGCCGAACCGGATCGTGCGCTGCGCGACCGAGAGCGAGAGCGCGTCAAACATATGTCTGACGCGATCCAACTCCTTTGCCGCGACCGCTGGCTTGCCCTCCCGATTCTTGACGATGGCGACAGTCGTATCCCAGTTCAGTCGCGATGCCCTGCAAGCGACGATCAGGCCAGTGATATCAGCGGCTTCCATCAACGGCTCGATCGTCTCAATCGGGACGGCGACGAGCTGCGCCAATGCCGCTACAACATTGCTGTGCTCGCCCCTCATCGCGAAACGATTGACGCTCGAATCGTTCAATTGCCCGGCCTTGTTAAGGGCCTTAACCGTGGCCTGCGCATCCTCGTAGTTGACGATCTTCCGTGCGACGGCCCGTGGAGTGCCCGCTTCGATGGCGATGCGGATCGTACTCTGCGCGGATGGCGGGGCACATTTGACGAGCCGAGGCAGCAAGCGCGGGGGCACCCTCGCAATCAGGTCGTCAAGGACGCGGGGTGGTAGGTCACCGCGCGATATCAGCGAGCAGGCGATGTCTTCGTCGCGTTCGGCCGCATCGACCAGCATGGCGAACCCCGCGCCGTCAATGACGGCACCGGGATTGCGAGCCAGTGCGCGTGCTACGTTACTATCGCCGCGCATCAACAGAATGTCCGCGAGTTCCCGATCCACGATCTTGCGGCCGGCGATGGCACACAGATGTCCTTCGGCGCGCATCCACGCGATATCTGTCACTGGGCGGTGAATACTCCCCAAATATGGGCATCGAAAATTCCCTAGCTGGCATCCCAGCCTGAAGGGGCGCGGCGCGTAGGCCCCACATACCGGAGCGCTGCGGCCCCTTCAGGCTTTCCGCATCCGATCCTGTCCCGAAGTGATTCGGGGGGCGGAACGGATGATCCAGCTTGGAGATCTCATCGTGATTTTGGACCTTCACCGTCAGGGCTTGTCGATTAGCGCGATTGCCCGGCGCACGGGGCGCGACCCGAAAACGATCCGCAAATACATCGCGCGTGGTCTCGAGCCACCCGCCTATGGCCCTCGCCAGGCTGGCCGGCCGAACAAACTCGCACCCTATCTGGACTATTTGCGCGAGCGCATCGCCGCATTCCCCGACTTGAGTGCCATCCGGTTAACGCGCGAGCTTCGCGAGCGTGGCTACACCGGCGCCTACACGGCCGTGAAACGCTTCGCGGCTGCGATCCGTCCCGACAACGCACCTAAACCCTTTGAGGTGCGATTTGAGACGCCTGCCGGGAAGCAGGCGCAAGTGGACTTTGCTCGCTTCGTGACCATCTTCACCGACGAGCCCGGTGTGACACGGATCATTTGGCTGTTCTCGATGGTGCTCGGCCATTCGCGGTTCATCTTCGCCCGCTTCGTCATGCATCAGGACCTGCAGACGCTGCTGCGCTGCCACATACAGGCTTTTGCGGTCATCGGCGGTGTCCCGATCGAGATCCTTTACGACCGCATGAAGACGGCCGTGACGGGCGAGGACGGCGATGGTCACATCGTCTATAACCGGTCGCTCCTGGCGCTCGCACAACATTACGGCTTCCATCCGAGGGCCTGCCGGCCGTACCGCGCCAAGACCAAGGGCAAGGTCGAGCGTCCGTTCAGCTACATCCGGCAGGACTTCTTCCTCGCGCGCAGCTTCCGCAATCTCGACGATCTCAACACCCAGCTCGATGACTGGCTCGCGACGGTTGCGAACGTACGCGTGCATGGCACCACGCAGAAAGTCGTCGCTGAGGCGTTTGCCGCCGAAAGACCCGAGCTGCAGGCGTTGCCGGCAGGGCCGTTCGACGCGCTGCTCAAACTCGAGCGCCGTGTCAGCCACGACGGGCTCGTGTCGATCGGCGGCAACTATTACAGCGTACCAGACCGTACGCGGCGCATTGTCGAAGTGCAGCAATTGCCTGATGTAATCCGCATTCTCGACCAAGGCGAAATCGTCGCCGTCCATCCCGTTCTGGAAGGCCGCCGGCGAACTCGCGTCGCCCCCGAGCATCGCCAGGCCGTCAACCGATCCAGGTCGCGACCTGGCGTGTCCGAAGCCCTCGTCGGTCGGGCCGGCGATCACATCCCACGACGGTCGTTGGAGTTTTACCAAGCTGTCGGCAAACGGCTCGCCCACTCGGGAGGCCGGCCATGACCATCCACACGCAACCGGCAGCGATCGACAGCGTCAAGAAAAGCCTGGTCGCACTCAGGATGCCACGTGCGCTGGAAATATTGGACACTACGCTGCGGCGAGTCGAACAGGGTGAGGTCACCTGGATTGAGGCGCTCGATCAGCTGCTTGTCGAGGAGCTGACGTTGCGCGACAATCGCCGTGTCAGCACCGCGCTGAGAATGTCTCGCCTGACCACCGTCAAAACGCTCGCCGGCTTCGACTTCGCATTCCAGCCCTCGCTCGATCGCAATCGCATCCTGGCGCTTGCCGAATTGAAGTTCATCGACCGCGCCGAGGTGGTCCATCTGCTTGGGCCACCCGGCACCGGCAAGAGCCATCTCGCGACGGCGCTCGCGGTCGAGGCCGTCAAGGCGGAAAGAGCGTCGCGTTCGCCACGCTCGCCGACATCGTCACCACCCTCGCAAAAGCCGAACGCGAAGGCACTTTGCGCGAGCGCCTGCGGTTCCTCGCCCGCGCCTCCCTCCTTGTCGTCGACGAGATCGGTTACCTCCCGGTCGTGCCCGGCGGCGGCAATCTGTTCTTCCAGTTGGTCAACGCCCGCTATGAAAAAGGCGCGATGATCCTCACTTCGAACCGCGGCTTCGCCGAATGGGGCGAGGTCTTTGGTGATGCCGTCGTCGCCACAGCATTGCTTGATCGCCTGCTTCACCACGCAGTTGTTATCCAAATCGAGGGATCGAGCTATCGGCTTCGCCAGCACGCTGCCCTCGTACCGGAAAACGTCCGCTCGCGCCCGCTCACAAACCCGCCGCAGCCCAAGCGCCGCGGCCGCCCACCCGGAAGGACCAATAACGATCCCGATAGCGGCTGATCCCCGAACCACAATCACCGTCACCTAGGGAAATTTGGAAGCCCATTCTTACGGAAAGTTCGCTGCCCGTTGACAATATCAACCAAATCGGCATCAGGAACACAGTCGCATTGCCGCAGGATAGGGGCGGCCACATCAGCGTCATCGTGATTGGCCAGCCGTCGGGCCAACTCCCTTGGCACCGAGCGCAAATCGGCAAACGAGCGGCTGAGCATGGTCAGGCTTCGTAACGCGACACCCTCCGCTAAGCGGATCAGGATGTCGTCGAACATCTCGATCTGGCGCTCACTCAGCCGATGAGCGTGCTCAATGAACAGTCCGGCCACCTGCCGCAACATCTGCTCACGGCGGTCTGGCAGGCTGGCTCCCAAAACATGGTCGAGTTCGGCAATAAGGTCAGTCGAGGCAATGGCTGTCATGCGGCACCTAAAACAGCTCCGCGACAAGGAACGTCATTACTCCCAAAGCAAGTTTGCCCGCTAAACGTTAACGCACATTTTAGAAAATGATGGGGGATGCACAAACAAACAGCCTGCCGGCGACCCCGGGCCGTGCGGCTTCTGTCGCTCGTCAGGCAGCGACGAGCTCGAAATGCTTCCGACGGATCAGGGCTGTCACCCCACTGAATATTCCCTGGTCCGAACCATGATGCGTCAACGACCCGAAGCCGTCCAAGGTCGCGGCCTTGGTCACCGGTTACCTCGCCAGCATTGCGCAACGCTAGTAGCGCTGGACTAGCTTGGTCTCCGCGGAGACTGCGCACGCGTCGCGCCGTTCGCGACGTACAATAAGCGGGCTATTGATATGGGGCACGGTCGCAGTGGCGACCGGAGCGTTGGTGTCCAGTCCGATCGACTAGTCGTGCTCCGTCCGCTGCGATTGCCCCTATGAAATCACCCGCACAGTCGCGACGACGCTCGAAGCGGTCGCAGCGACTCACCGACGACCTCACACGCCTGCGCCATTGTCCGACGCCGACCACTCCTGATGCGATGTGACCTCGGTACAGCGAGGGTGCTGTTCAAGCTAGTGCGTATAACCGTACTGCGCGTAATGCTTGTTGACGTAGTAGCTACGGTTCTCGGCATCATACTTGTACAGTTTATCCATATCCACTTTGTTGAGGATCACGCCCAGTGTGTTTTCAGTGATACTGGGCGCCCTTCCGAGCGCGTGCTCGACGACGTCGACCTTCGTGGCACCCCATTCGACGACAAACAAGTACGCATCAATCAAATGCGTCGTCGCCTTCGCATCGATAACTGGCGCGAGCGGCGGCAGGTCAACAATCACGTAGTTATATTCGTCCCGCAGCTTGTCGATGAACATCTTCGTAAGCTGCGCGCCCATGATTTCGTTGCTTTGAACAAATAGGCTCTTGGTAATCGTGGGCAAGAACGAGAGATACTTTGACTGATCGGACCAAAGCGCATCGGCTAGCGACGCCCTTCCTGAGATGACGTCGAGGAAGCCCACGCTGGCCTTGGGCGCGAGCGTCCGCGTAAGCGCCGGATTTCGCAGATCGAAGTCCAGCAGCATGACCTTAGCGCCCGCCGCAGCAATCGTCAGCGCGAGAGACGCCGCGATGGTCGACTTGCCCTCGCGAGGCAGCGATGACGTCAAGCCGATCACCTTGGCCCCCTTGCTCGGGCAGTTCAGATCTATCGCCAACTTTATCGACCGCATTGCTTCGGCGCTGCTCGAAAGCGGCGCCTCGATGCTGGCCCACGCCGCGCCCTTTGAGCGCAATAGCTGCCGCTCGCCTCCTTGAGCTACCGCGCGAACAGCATCCGGCTCCGCCGCGTCTTCCTTCCACAAAGGTACGGGCGTGATGCAATTCATCTGCAGCTTCCGCTCCAGTTGGCTGACGCTGCGAAATTTGTTGTCGGTGAACTCACGGAGGAGGGCCAGACCGACTCCGATGGATATCCCGCCGCCGAGAATAGCAGCCAGAATCTTCAGGGTTGACTTAAATTCCCGATCCAGGGGCGGAGCGGCTCGCGTGATCACCCGTGCTTCCGTCACGGGGAATGATTTCTGCTCGACGGATTCGAGGTACCGCTTGTTCAGATTTTCATACAATTCCTTGGTCGACGCCGCCGTGCTCTCGAGTTCACGCAACTTGACCTGATTGCGATTCGAGGATTCCGCCTGGGAAACAGATTGAGCCACTTCCGCTTCCAGATTCTTTTCTTTCCGCACTGCAAGGTCGTAGTCGCTCTTGAATGCCTCGCCGACACGACGCAGTTCGTCGATCATTGCCGACCGTACCTGCATGACCTGACTGTGCAGATTGATCACTGCGAGATGCTCACGGCCAAACTTCGCAGTCCACTCCCTCTCCCTGCCGGTAAGCTCGATAAGCTGACCTCGCAGCTTTGCGATTGTCTCGTTAATTGGAACGTCGGTCACCAGCGTGTTCGAGTTCTCGGCCGACAGCGCCGCCTGCACAACAGTGTTGACTCGCTCAAGCCGCGCCTTGGCCTCTGACGTTTGTCCACGTGCAGTGAGCAACTGACTGTTCAGCTCGGAGAGCTGCTGCTCACTCATGAGCCGCCCGCCGGTATCGATGATGTTGTTCTTGGCCTTGAACTCGACGACGGCACGCTGCGCCGCCTGTGTCTGCTCTCGCGTTTCCTTGACCCGGCCCTCCAGCCATGCACTCGCCTGTCGCGTGGCTTGATATTTCGAATCTAGCTGATCGGCGATGTACGCATCAGCAAACGCATTGGCAAACTCGGCCGCCCGCACGGGATTGCCATTTTCGTAATTGATCTCGATGATCCAGGCGATGCCAAGCCGCTTCACCGTCAAATGTTTCTGAAGCACGGCTACCAGTTGCCGCGTGTATTCGAACTCGGTCAGCGGCCTAGACGAGCCGAAGAAGCCGTCTTTTGCTGGCGGGATGTTGTCCGTGAGATGAAGCTTCTTGATTACCTCGAGCGCCAGCTTCTCCGACTTTATTATTTCGAGCTGGCTCTCGACTGCTGAGGACGTGTCAATGATCAACTCGCCCGCCGGTTGGAACAATTGAAACTTGGCGGTATCGATCCCCACTGTTGCCGTCGCTTTATAGTTAGCCGGCGCCAGTAGGACGTACAGACCGGCGATGCAGACCGCTGCAGCCACCGACGTCGCGAGCACCCACGCCTGACGTCGGAGAAATCCGACGGCCATTTGGATATATTGCGAGGGCGAACCCGCAGCCGGGTTAAAGGATTCAAGTTCAAACGACGAAAGCTTATGATCTTTGCTTACGTGAAGCATCAAAGATTCCAAACTATTTGCTAGGTCGACCGAATGATTTAAATTAGCATGCTCCGGCGGCTTCTTCCATTAGGAACTGTATCTCATTCCGGGTTTTTACTCTTCCCAGAGTTACCAATTAAAGTTAACATATTGAATTGATGATCCATTTCCGTTTCTTCATTTGATTGGGCATCGATGGACCCTAAACTGGTGGCCCGGCGTCCGAGGCTGATTAAGGGCCACATGCGGCGGACCGCGACGTCTTCGCAGTCGAGAGCCCCTCGGCGGGCGACATACCATCAATACTGAGACGTTAGATGAACATTGTTCCTGACCGTGCGACGTCTCTGGCAATGGGCACCACAAGACAGTTGGCCGAGGCTGGACTCGATGGCGTCTCCACGGTCGGCTTGCCAGTTCGATTGCTGCTCGCTGTCATCATCATTTTCTCCTTCCCAGCATTTACGATCCAGTTGGCCTTGGACATGACAACCGGCAGGTGGGTTGGCTCACCCGTGCTCCAACTGGTGACAATCACAACAGAGCTCTTTGTCTTCGCTTCCATCCTGCTTTCCAGACCAACCGGCAGGCTCGTTCTTCAATGCTGGCCGATCTGGGTCCTAATCATTACGGCGTTTGCATCGGCCGCGTGGTCATACAACCGCGGCGCCACCCTTCAGGCAGCCAATACTTACATGACCACCGCGCTGCTCGGCTTGGTGGTTGTCGGCCTCCTCCCGGGGTTTCGTGGCATCAAGTTCGTGATCAGGACCATGGCGGTGGGATGCCTTTTGAGCATCGTTTGGGTCCTGTGCTTTCCCGAGACCGCGATTCATCAGTTGACCGATCCGTATCAAACCGTTCACGCTGGATTATGGCGAGGAGTGTTCAGCCACAAACAGGGCTTGGGCTACTTCTCCGGGCTGACCGCGGGGCTCCTACTGTTCTACAGGACCTCCATCTTTCCAGCGCCGGTGTGGGCTTTCTTTCTCGGTTGCAGCCTGACCTGCTTGGCAGGCACTCAGTCCGCGACCGGCATCGTCGCCGCTGCGATAACTCCCGGTTTCCTTTACATGGCCTATTTTATCGCGCGCCTGCCCACGCCGTTACGGCAGCCAATGTTTATTAAATGGGCGATCGCCCTCGGATTGATCGGGATCGGCTTTAAGGTTGGCATTCTCGACTATGTCATCGTAGGCATTCTCGGGAAATCGACCGACCTGACTGGCCGCGCGGACTTCTGGCCGATTATCTTGAAGAACTTCTATAGCTCGGGATTTAGCTTGCAGGGCGGAGGTTTCGGCGCAAAGGTTGCGGCAGACATGTCTGAATGGAGCGTCGATAACGGCTTCATCGACAAATTTCTGGAATTCGGATACCTTTTTACCCCGCTTATTTATGGAATTTTTGTAGCGACCTTGTGGGGTGGCGTCAGGCTGGTAGTCACCGGTCGCCCGGAGTGGGCACGAACAAATATTTTTCCTTTTGCGATCTGGTCTGTCACTCTCATTCTAAACATTACCGAAAGTAACTTCATGACGAAATGTCTGAGTACGGTTTTGATGTCGATGGCCGTCGCTCTCATCTTCCAGCAGCGAGAGCTCAGCACAGGCGCGCCGCGTATTCGCGACGCGCCAAGCCGATTTGGCCTGCGCGGCTGAGTTCGCGCAGCAGACGCTGCCCTAGCACGGTTGCAGACTGCAGAGGTTGTCCGAAGCGTAGACACCGCGTTGCCCCATGAAGTGTTCAAACGTGTCGGGCGCGCCGTACGTCGTATTGATCGTGGAACGCCCGCGCGAACTTTGAGGTATCACCTTATGAGCATGACTATGGCGTCAAGACCGGACGGATACGATCAGGACTCTCCTGTTCGCCGTCGCAAGGCATCGATCATGGGGGACGTCCGTCCCGAAGTCCTCGCTGGCGGAATTATCCGAGACGACGGCGAGATTGAGTTCTTTCTCCGGGTGAATGCTCTGCTGCACTCCGACATGACGGTTCTGGATCTCGGCGCCGGCCGGGGCGCGGTGTTCATGAGCGGAAAATGGGAGCTGAGAGAGCGGCTCGCTAAGCTGCAGGGCAAGGTGCAGAAAGTGATCGGGATCGACGTTGATGACGGCGTTCTGGATCATCCGTACCTGGATGAGAAGCACGTCGTTCAGGTGGACGCGCCGCTCCCGCTAGCAGACCAATCAGTTGATTTGATCGTCGCCCATTGGGTTTTCGAGCACGTTCAAAATCCCGCTCACCTTGCCTCGGAGTTCTTCAGAGTCCTCAAGCCCGGCGGGTGGATTTGCGCTCGCACGCCGCACCGTTGGAGCTATGTCGGCATAGCGACTTGCTTGCTACCCGAGGGGCTCCAGCGCGCCGTACTCAAGTGGATCAAGCCTCAGTTCGAAGCGCAAGACAAGTTTCCGACTGCTTATCGGCTGAACTCTTTCAGCGCACTAAGAAGGTACTTCTCCCAATCGAAATGGCTCAATTGCTCCTACGGCGTAAATTCCGCGCCCCGCTATCATTTCGAAAGTCGCTCGATATTTCGGCTTCTCTCGGCGTATCAATCCGTGGCGTGGCCAAAGACGGACCTCATCGTACTTATTCAGAAACGGCTTTGATGAATTATTGCAGGCCTTCGGAGCGGTCCAGCACCGTTCAAGCCCGAGTGCCATCAGGCATCGCGCCAGGCCCTTTGTCGGAAACACATTCCATGCCCCGCTCAGACCAACGACAACTACAACTGGCCGACGAGCGTGTCCGCCTGGTTCCTATCGCCTTGTTCCTTGGCGCCCTTTTCATCGGCATTCACGCGTGCCTGTTCTATTTTGACGTAACCGACCCTGCTGCTTTCCTCAGAGGTGATCGCGCGATTGATCGGCTTGCGCATGTTCACGGGCTTCTGGCGGCGGGTTCGTCTGCGATCATACATGCGGCGCTTGATTCCGGCGTTCCAGGAGACTTTCTGCAGCATGCGGTCTTGTATGCCATCGGAGGGCGCTACCTCGTCATCGTCGCCCAGATTGCGCTGCAGTTGTTCACGCTTCTTCTTGTGTACAGCTTCGTGGCACGAACTTCCGGCAGTGCGAAGATTGCCGCAACGGCCGGAATGCTCATCGTCATCATGCCAGGTAGTTTGCTGAACCCGCATCTGCTGGTTACCGAAGCGTGGTTCACCGCCCTTCTCATGATCGGCACGGTAAGCATTTGTGAGGCTGTTGACGCAAAGCGCGACGCGCCATCACCAGCTTATCTTTACCTAGGCTTCGCCAGCCTTGGATTGGCGTCCGCCATCCGACCGCAGGGCCTGTTGATCCCCTTGGTGCTAACAACCTATCTGCTTTTCGCATTTCCCAAGGCGCGAGGAGCCTCGCTGAAGGCTGCGCTTCTGGCATATGCCGTGTTTCCGCTTTCCTGGATGACGCTTAGATTCTTGCTGGTTGGGGACTTCGGCCTGGGGTCCTCCAATGCGGATCTTGCTACAAATCTGGCATTCCGCGCGGACCGCATCCTATCGCTACCACTCGACAGCACCGGACGAATGGATTTGCTTCCCTTCATCCATCTCGCGCTGTCTCATCCTTTGGCATTTTTCAACACGCTCTATGCCGACGCGTTCAATTTGATCCTGAATCCCGGCGCAAATCACCTGTTCGGCTATTACCTTCAATTTGGCGAGACTCCCAATGGATTTTCCTGGCTCAAAGTCCGAGATCAGTCGGGGATGGGGGGAGTCGTCGCCGAAGTGCTCACGCGGAACGCCAAACTGGTGGCGCTCTTCGGGATCTGGACGGCAATTCACGCGGCAGTTCTGTTTGGGGTCGCTAGGGCCTGTATAGAGATTGTTCGCGACAGACGCAGCATGCCTCCATGGATCTGGATTGTGATGATTGTTGTCGTGACAACAGCGTTGTCCGGCTTTGCGGCAGGTCTTGTCCGGTGGAACCTTCGTTCTGGAGTCGAGCCGTTGCTCGCCGTCTTGGCTGCCTATGGACTCTTTGCCGGCAACCTCGTGAGCAGCCGGTCGCAGCCAGTCAGTTCCATCCCGGACGCCTCGGGCCTCTACCGTGATCCAGGCCGACTGAAACATGCGGAGTGAAGCGACTAGAGCCTTAGCTTTTTGAACAGTCGCTCGGGAATCGCACGGATAACCGCCATGATGATTCGCCAGATTGGTCTGACGTACAACACATCACCACGCCCAGTCTCTGTTGCTCTGTAGACCGCCCGGGCGACTTCGTCCGGCTCGGCCGTCAGAGCTGACGGCAACTTCATATTTTGCGTCATTCGGGTATGGACGTATCCAGGCTTGATTGTCACGACTCGAACACGCGATGCTGCCAACCGATTTCTCAATCCGGACAGGAACGCCGTAAAGCCCGCCTTTGCAGCACCATAGGCATAATTGGACGCGCGACCGCGGTCTCCTGCCACCGAACTGACGCCCACGAGCGTTCCCCATCCGCGCTCGCTCATCCTCTCGGCGAACAGTCCAAGAAGCAACGCCGGCCCCTCGAAGTTCGTACGCATCACCGTGCTCGCGTGGTCAAGGTCGCGTTGCGCACGCCGCTGGTCGCCCAGCTCGCCGATCACGCAAACGACCGTATCGGGCAGAATGGGCAGTCCATCGACAAAGCTTTCGAAATGGTCGATACGCAATATATCAAGCGCTCGTAACTCCACCTCAGCGCCGGTTCTCGTCGTGATATCGCGAACGTTTCGTTCGGCTGACACCGGGTCTCGAGCGGTCACGATAAGCCGATACCCGGCGTTGCCATAAGCGATAGCGGTCGCCAAACCAATGTCGGAGGTGCAACCAAGAAGTAGCATCGTTTTCTGCGTTTGCATCAAATGCCCAGTCTTTCAGACAAGCGAGAGACGATCCGAGCGTCGGCCCCCACCGACCGCCTGATGTCACGAAAAGCCGCCAGACCGGGGTAGCCCGCCTCGAAAGTATCTCGAGATTGCCTGGCATCCTTGGCCAGATAAATTCGACCACCCGCCTCGACCACCACCCGATCTATTTCCTCGAGAAGTGGAAATACCTTCGCATTGACCGGAAAGTCGATCGCAAGCGTGAACCCGTCGATTGGAAATGACATCGTTCCAAATCCGTTACCCAACTGCTTGAGAACCGCAAGGAAGGACGCATTCGCTTGACGCGAGATCCGATCAAGCACCTCGCCCAGCGCCGCTGCGGCGCGATCCACCGGCAGTACGCTTTGATGTTGTACAAATCCGCGGCGACCGTAGATCCGATTCCACGCGCCGACCCCGTCAAGGGGAAAGAAGTAAGGCTCCCAGTGCATGAAACCTGAACTATTCCCATTCGCGGAGCCCCGCCTAAAGTAAGCTTCGTTGAACAAGCCGACCGTCATCCGATTGAGCGTCCACGATGGAAGGTCGAATGGAACGTTCACTCGCCGTTGTGCACGCCGAGGGAATAGTTCTCCAAACTTCGCCGCCGCCGGGAGCTCGTCTTGCCTTGCATGCTCTCCGACGTAAATGAGCGAACGTCCCATGGCCGGCCCCCGGGCCAGACAATCAATCCAAGCGACTGAATAGGTCGCCTCGGCCGTCTGTTGCAGCGCCTGTATAGCACCCTCAAGGTTTTCGGTGACGACCGTTCGGGTTTTGATCCATCCGCTTTCGACCCGTCGCAGACCGAGAGTCACTTCGACTATGGTTCCTGTAAGCCCCATCCCACCGATCGTCGCAACGAACAGGGCTGCGTTCTCCGCCCACGAGCAGGTGACGAGCTCGCCGCTCGGAAGAACGAGCTTCAAGGCATGCACGTGGTGGCCAAACCCACCATCACGATGGTGGTTCTTGCCATGCACATCCGCTGCGACCATTCCGCCAACGGTGACAAACTGCGTCCCCGGAACCACGGGCGGGAACAATCCTCGCGGTAAGAAGACATCAATAATGTCGGATAGCAGCACTCCGGACTCGACCGTCAGCTCCGCCGTAGCGGGAGCGAAAGACACCATCCTGTTTAATCCGGCAACCTGTAGCGTGGTGTCTCTACCGATTGCCGCGTCGCCATAGGCGCGTCCGTTGCCACGTGCAATATAGCCGCCGGATTCGCGGTGAATCTGCCCAACGGCGTCTGGACACGTGAGCTTGGTTGCCCGGCTCTCATGAAAGGGGAAGCGTCCCCAGCCGGCGAGTCTCATAGCTATCCTGCTTCCTGAACACGAAGATCTTATCCAACGAATACTTCGCCGCGTAGCCCGCGATCAAACCGATGATGGCGCCGGCACACTTTGCGGTCTCTGAATGCCATACATGCCAGAATGCGAGTTCCGTTGCCCAGAACACAGCCGTCGTGGCAACGCCAAACGCACCATAGAGGACAATCTTTCTTAGCTCGCTGGCCGAAGACGTATAGCTGTCCCGAAAGATCCATCGCTTGTCGAGAATGTACTTTAACGCAAAGCCTGCCGCGGTCCCCGAAACCATTGATACCACAAGGGGCGTCCCAGGAGCCGTGACGTAGACGACCGACTCCTGGACTCCAAGATTGCCCAACATCGATACTATCGCGAAAAGGGCATATCGCACAGCGATGGCCATCGTGGGCAATTCCATCAGATGGCTGCAAGAATAAGCGCGCCGACGATAAGCCCCGCGACAATACTGTTCCTGTCGCGCAAGGCGAATGCGATCGGATCGTCCTCCATGTGTCGGCGGTGCGCCATCATCAAGGCTCGACTGATCCAGTACAAAAGCACGGGACAAATAAACCAAAGGAGCTGAGGACGTCGGTACAACGAGTGAACCGCGTCAGACGAGATGTAGAGCGCGAATACAGTAATAGCGTTGAAGCCTGCTGCAGCGGCGAGTCCCGCGACGACATCGAGATCCCCAAGCTTGTAGTTCCGGTTTTCCGGTTGGGGCAAGCCGGAGTCTACGCGTACAGCCAGTTCGACATAACGCTTGATCAACGCCAATGCCATAAAGAAGAACATCGAGAAGGCCAGCAACCACTCGGAGAAGGTCACCTGAACAGCCACGGCTCCGGCGACGAGACGGATCACATAGAGCATCGCCAACGCAATGACATCGACAAGCATCTTTCGCTTGAGTACGAAGGAATACGCCGTCGTCAAAATGAAATAGCCGAGCAGAACGGCCATAAACTGCAACGAAACGAGAAGGCCGATCGCCGCTGCGGCAACAAGGAGTATCGGGACAACGACAACGGCATCTCGAAGCGGGATTAAGCCGCTCGCCAACGGACGATTGCGTTTCGTTGGATGCAGACGATCCGCTTGCAGATCGATCAGATCGTTCAGAACGTATACGCCGGAAGCGCAGAGAGAGAAGGCCACAAACGCCAGAACGGCTTCAACAATTGTGCTGATCGAAAATTGATGCGCGAGAAGCAGAGGGACGAAGACCAGTATGTTCTTGGCATACTGGTGGACGCGCAGCAACTTAGTCCAAGTTCGCCATGTCGGCCGCGCCGCCGGCAGATGCTCAGCATTCAACCCAAGCTGTGCCAGCGTGCGCTTCACCCCAGCGGGAGCTCGGATCGCAATCGCATTGACGGCTGACGTCCACACCGGCACGTCGGCCCGGTCGTTGCCGATGTAATCGTACCCGCATTCCTGAAATTCCAGATCGAGGCGGTCTGCTTTCGTGCGAGCGGCAAGGTTGACGCCTCCATCCGACGCAAACCAACCAGAGAAAACGCCGAGGTGATCGGCGACCGCCTTGACCAGACGCTGGTCACTTGCGGATGCAAGATAAACTGGACGTCCCAGGTCCCTCGCTTGTTGGATGCGGGCCAGCACCGCGTCGTCGTAAGGGAGGACCGTCGGATCGAACGCGGCCGATTTCGCCAGCCGTTCCTTCAGCGCGGCTTTTCCTCGAAGCAGTGCAGCGCAAAGATCAATGATCGAGCGGGGGTCTCGCCCAAGCTCCGAGAAACCAGTTTCAAGCAAGAGATCCGATCGGACCAGAGTGCCATCGAGGTCGACGACCAAGGGCCTGAGATCGGGAGCGACCCTTGGTACTGGCGAGGCAATCGTCAGCATAATATTCGACCCCATCAAAAAAAATCATCTAACTGCTCAAGAATATGGCCCCAACTCTAAGCTGGCAGCGTCCAAAAGACGAGTCTGTCACGGATATTTCGTAAACGGGAACTCGCTCATCGCGTCGGCGGCTACACGGCGCCGAAGCCGCAACGTGCCGGCAGCCGAGAATACGTTGGGCAGGCAGCCGGCAATTCAGAGGTCCGGTTCTTCGAGCCGACTGGGGCGAGCATTATTCGCGAGCGGCTTCACGGATCCGCGTGATTCCAGACCAAATGCCGCACCTCGTTCAAAAACTGTAGTATTTTGGTACTATCGCACCATTCGGCCGATTTCAACAATAATGAGCCCGCCATTGTCACACTTTGAACAATCCCGGTTCCTAGCGCTGCCGCATTGGTCGTTAACCATGTTCATGTTGGGCGTAGCCATCGGAAGAGCGGTGGGGTCACCTCGCGCTGGGGAAATCGCGAGGGGCTTTCGCCTCAATGAACTGGAATATCTGAGAAGGCCGACCTTGAGGGGGCATCATGTTGCTGACGCTATGCAATCAGAGGGTGACAAAGTGGACAGAACCGAATTCGCATAATTGCGGGCCACGGGGAAATAACACGGCAAATGCAACGGTTCGACCGAGCAAGTCTGACCAATCCGTGGCTTTTCTAAAACTATACTCTTTTAAAGAGCAGGTTCTTCATGAGTGCCACTTAGTTTGATGCACAGTTTTAATTAGTTCGACCACCGCATCAACGCACTTGTGGACCATGAAGGGACGCAATTAAATGGCCGCACAGATTAATTCGCCCGTCATTCTGACGGCATCGCCTGACGATATCGCTGTCGACAGAGATCCAGGCACGAGCTATTCGGACACGCTGACTCTCGTCGGGACCGCCACCCCCAACAGCACGATCACCGTCTACGACGGCAGCACTCAGCTGGGTACGGCAACGACGAACAGCAGCGGCGTTTGGTCATATGAGACGCCGTCGCTGACGGATGGCACGCATAGCTTTACGGCGACGGCGACGCTGGCCGGGACCACGAGCGCAGCGTCCTCCGCGCTTGTCCAGACGGTGACGGGGGCAATCTCCAATTTCTCGCCGTTGACCGATCAATGGTCGGCCCCGATCACGGTCGGCGGCATGCCTTACTACGTCGAAAACGCGAACATCAACGGCAACGCGCCCTGGGCCATCAAGCAAATCGACAGCCACACACTGCGATTCCAACTGCAGCCCAATGATGTCTGGGCCGACAATGACAGCCACCGCAGCGAGATCAGTGGTGGCACCGTCTTCTCTCCGACTTCAACCATCAACCTGTCATATCAGTTTACGGTTCAGCCGGGCTTTAATGACACAAGCAATAACCTGGCGTGGCAGATCCTTGGACAATTTCACGGAGACGACAATAACGCGACCTACCAATCGATACAGGGAGGAAGTCCGCCTTTCGCATTCCATCTGACGGGCGCCAACGGCGTCGGCGAAGGCGACTATCTTGCGATCCAGGCTTTCTATGCGCTTCCCGGGCAAACGTCTTGGACCGCAGCCACGCTGCCGGGCGACCAACTGAATGGCTATTTGTGGGTTTCGCCTACGCCGATCGTTCGTGGTCAGCCCATCGATGTCCAGCTTGAGGCGAACTTCCAGAACAATTCAAATGGATTCCTGGAAGTCTGGATCAATGGCCAGCAGGTTGTCGACTATCACGGCGCGCTCGGATACGGCGGCGGCGTCTATTGGAAGGAAGGCATCTACGAAGGCTGGTCCAGCAATCAACCGATCACCGTCGATTATTCAAACACTGTCATCACAACGGCCCCAGGCGCTCCGCTGATCCTCAGCGACGTCGTAAACGGCAACCAGGTGCTGCTGAATGGCACTGCGCAAGCCAACAGCACAGTCACGATCTTTGACGGATCTACAAAGCTGGGCACTGTAGCGACCTCGTCCAACGGCTCGTGGTTCTACGAAACAGGCGCCCTTTCAATCGGCAGCCACAATCTCACTGCGACAGCAACCGACAGTGCCGGCAACACCAGTGCAGCCTCGGCCGCTGCCAGTGCAACGGTCGCTTCCTTTACCGGCCCGATCATCACGAGTGTCGCAACTTCCGCTCCGACCGGCGAGACAGTCGTCGGAACGAAGATCACGTTTACAGTGAAGATGAGTTCGGCCGTGTCGGTGACCGGCACCCCGACCCTGACGCTCAATGACGGTGGCACGGCCGTCTATAGTGGAGGCTCGGGCAGTAATTCTCTGACCTTCACCTATACGGTCGGCGCGAGCGATAACAGCGTAAAGGGTCTCGCAATCACGGGCGCGAATCTGCCCAACGGTGCAGCGATCAACGATGCCAGCGGAAACGCGGCGATTCTAACGGGCGCACTCGTTCAATTCCCCGGCGTGACTATCAACGCGCAACCAGTCAGCACCCCTGTCTTCGGTGATCCAGTAGACAATGGGAATGGCACCTTCACATTTACTGGGACCGCAGGTGCCAACACGACCGTTTATTTTTCGACGTCGTATGGCACCGCTTTGGGTAGCGCAAAAGTCGACGCATCCGGCCACTGGACATTTACCACGCCGACCTTCGCTCCCAACACGTGGAACAGCATTCAGGCCTACGACGTCAATGCGCTCGGCGACGTGAGCGCAATTGGCCATGAGAACGGCGTCGGTTTCGGCAATTCTTCGAACACGCCACCGTCTCCGACCATCACGGGAAATGCCCTGGTCAACAACGCCGTCACGCTCTATGGCACCGTTGCCGCCGGTTTCTCGATTACGACCGTGAGTATCTTTGACGGCACCACGCAGCTCGGTACCGCAACAGTCAACAGCGACAACACATGGTCTTTCACGACCAAGGCGCTTGCCAATGGCGTCCATAGCTTGTCTGCCAAGGCTACAAGTTCCTCGGGTACCAGTGCCATCTCAGTTCCCGATCCGATTTCCATTGGAGCTCTGCCAACGGCCGGTGCTCCTGCACCCTCCGCGGTCGCATCTCTGGTGGCCTCAGGTAGCGGCATCACAGCAGGGGCGGGCGACCTCGGCGTGGGAAGCGTCGTAACTTTGACTGTGAACCTGAGCACGGCGGCTACCGTGAGCGGGGGCACGCCAACCTTGGCGCTCAACGATGGCGGCGTCGCGACTTACATTGGCGGTTCGGGCACCAACGCGTTGACCTTCAGCTACACGGTGGCAGCCGGTCAAAACACCTCCGATCTGGCGGTGACGGCGGTCAATCTCAGTTCGGCATCCGTAAAAGACGGTAATGGCAACGCCGTCGACCTGAGTGGCGCTGTAACAAATCCCGCCGGGACCCTGCAGATCGACACGACCGCCCCGACAGTCAGCTCACTTGCGGCGTCAGGCAAGGGCATAACGGCGGGAAGCGGCACCATTGGCACCGGCACGGTCGTGACGCTGACGATGACGATGAGCGAGGCTGTGACGGTCGCAGGCGGCACACCGACGCTGACGCTGAACAATGGCGGCACGGCTACCTATAGCGGCGGCTCGGGCTCGAATGCGCTGACTTTCAGCTACACTGTCGCAGCAGGTCAGGACACCTCCGACCTGGCAGTAACGGCACTCAACCTGAATTCAGCGTCCATCAAGGATGGCGCTGGCAATGCCGCCAACTTGGCCGGCGCGGTAGCGAATCCCACCGGGACACTCCAGATCGACACCACAGCACCAGCCGTCGCGTCCGTTGTGACATCTGGCAGCGGGATCACAGCAGGAAGCGGCCTTCTCGGGGTCGGCAGCGTCGTGACGCTGACGATCAATCTGAGCGAAGTAGTGACCGTCTCCGGAGGCACGCCCACGCTGACGCTCAACGATGGCGGTACGGCTACCTATAGCGGTGGATCTGGCACAAAGGCGTTGACCTTCAGCTACACAGTAGGCGCTGGTCAGAGCACCGCCGACCTGGCGGTGACAGCACTCAATCTCAATTCTGCAACCGTCAAGGACAGCGCCGGCAACGCTGCCAACCTTGTCAATGCCGTAACGAATCCCGCCGGCACCTTGCAGATCGAGACCACGCCGCCGCTGATCACGTCGGTGGCGTCGGCAGCGTCCGCGAACAGCGTCGTTTTGACTCTGTCGTTCGATGAAGCCGTGACAGTGACCGGCACCCCCACGCTGATCCTCAGCAACGGTGGTACCGCGACATACGCCGGCGGTTCGGGCACGACCGCGCTGAAGTTCAAATACGTGACGACTAATCCCGCCACTTCGCTCGTCATCACCCAAGTAAACCTGGCGAACGGCGCCTCGATTCGTGATGCCGCGGGAAATGCGGCTAGCTTGACCGGCAATTTCCTTGCGAATCCGGGAGTGCCGCCACCTGCGTCATCGGGCTCGCAGAGCGACACCACGCCGCCGACCGTTTCGTCGGTCGTTGCCTCCGGAAACGGTATTACGGCCGGCTCGGGCACGCTCTCGGTTGGCAGCACGGTTACTCTAACCGTAAACCTGAGCGAGGCGGTGACGGTTGCCGGGGGCACACCGACACTGACCCTGAACGACGGCGGCACCGCGACCTACACCGGCGGCTCAGGCAGCAAGGCGCTGACTTTCTCCTACACGGTGGCAGCGGGTCAGAATACGTCCGACCTGGCGGTAACCCGCGTCAACCTGAACTCGGCAACGGTGAAAGACGGCGCCGGCAATTCGGCAAACCTTGGCGGGGCAGTGACCAATCCCTTGGGCACGCTGAAGATCGACACCACGGTGCATCTGACACAAGTCGGCAATAGCTATTATCTCGATAACAGCGCCGGCTCCGGGCCATCTCTGAAGCTCGACGGATCCGACTATCAGTTTAGCTGGTTTGCCCCCATTGCAGCCGTGCGGACCGCGACAGGCTATGAAGTGGCCCTTAAGGAAAATGGGCAGAGCCAGTACATGATCTGCACCACCGACGCCAACGGCAATTGGACGGCAAATCTCACGCCGATAGTCTCGGGATGGAGTTCGACGCTGCAGCCATATGAGGGCGTCTTCCACGCCGATCTGAATGGCGATGGGGTCATTGCCCTGTCCGGCACCGGGACCACGGTCCGCTCCGGCTCCTTGGTCATCGGCAATGGCGCGTCAGTGGAAATTACCGGAGCCTATTCGGGATCGATTAGCTTCGCAGGCGCTACCGGCACCCTCATTATTGACAACTCGGCCAAGTTCTCCGGCTCGTTTTCCGGCTCCCTGGCTTCCGGCGATCGTATCGACCTGACCGACATCACCGCCGGTGCCAGCGCGTCGCTGAGCTATGCAGGCAACAGTTCTGGTGGAACACTGACCGTCAGCGATGGAACGCATACGGCGAAGCTTGGTGTGGTTGGCAACTACTCGCTCGCCAATTTCACGGCATCGAGTGACGGGAAGGGTGGGACCATCATCGTTGATCCACCGGTCGCCGACCAATCTTCTGTTCGCCCATCTCCGTCAGCGGCATCAGATACATGGTTAGCTTCGATTGATCAGCGTCTGGCGCTGTGGTCTCAACAGATCGCGTCGGCCTTCCCGAGCTCCGGGATTGACAGCGGCGGACGGTCGACAATCGGCGTGGGTGATGTCGGCGCCCATAGCATTCAGCCGTTGGCAAGGCCACTCGTCGGCCAGACGACTCAGCACTCGCTCGGATCGTGATCGACACAGTGGGGAGGCGCAAACGGCCAAGATAATCTGCTGCCTCCTCACCACTCTGATCTACATCTCCTGTGCAAGCGCTTCTTCAACCGAGAAGCGCTTGGCGCTCGTGATCGGCAATGCAAACTATCATGCTCAAAGGCTCGCGACTTCGACGAGTGACGCTGACCTTGTTGCCCACGGCTTGCAGTCCGTTGGATTCCAAGTAACCCTTGCCCGAGACCTCGGCACCGGCCAACTGAAGAAGACATTTCTCGACTTTATCGAGAGAGCTTCAGAGGCGGGACCGGAAACTTGGATCGGCGTGTACTTCACCGGCTTTGCGCTGCAATTCGGCGGCGACAACTACCTGTTGCCAGTCGACACGAATGCGGAGATTGCCGCGGGGACGGACCTGCCACTGTTCGGAGTGCAGCTCTCTGGGATCGCCCGTGCGTTTTCGACTCTCCGTGCCAGGGGTACGTTCATCATCCTCGACGCGGCGCGCCGAAATCCGTTTTTGATCGCGGGACAGCCGCCCGCCAGCGGGCTCGCCTGGTTCACGACCTGGCCGGATGTTCTTATAGCATACAATGCATCCCCGGGGACCGTCTCGCCGGATGTCGAGGACAAGGATCATTACGGGTCTTATGCCTCGGCTATCACAGAGATGATGCGCGATGGCAATTCTGACCTCGTAGACATCTTTGCGCGTGTACGCATCGGCGTCAACGAAGCCACACGCGGCACGCTGGTGCCGTGGCACACTTCCGGCCTCAAGTCGCCGGCTATCCTTGGGTCAGCCGCTGCGGCAGGCAATGGGGAAGCGGGGCATACCGCACCAATATCGAGCCTTCCCACGCAACAAGCCTACGTTGCCGCACTTCGGCGCGACACCCTGGATTCCTATGCAGACTACCTGGCAGACCATTGGAAGGAGCCAGAAGCGAAGCGCATACGTGCGCTGTTGGCTGTCAGACGCGAGGCGGTTATCTGGCAACTGACTTGCTCCGCCGGTACGCCGGACGCGTTCTGGTCGTATCTCGAGTTTTTTCCCGAAGGACCGCATTCCAGGGAAGCTCGCAGCAGCCTTGCGAGGCTCAACGCATCCGTTTCGCCCCCGACTGCATTCAAGAGGATGGAATACCAGGTTCCTTCACCACTCCCGGACGAAGCAGCGTACGTTGACCGACCCGTCATCGCATTTGATGATCCATCGTTCGGATTTGAGGCGTTGATGCCAACATCTCATGATAGTGCGAGAGACTCTTCGGCACGGTCGGCACCGACAGCGGACTCAGCGCGGCCCGTCGAGCATGCATCCACGCCACCAACTGCTTCAGCCGAGAGCGCGTCCTGGTCGAGCTTACCCTTCACTCCTCTGCCGTTCTCGTCGTCAAGCCTGACGTCAGGCGAGCTCGCCAACAAGCGCGCAGTCGTTCCACCGATTGTAGCGGCGCCGTCCGCGTATTCGGATCCAGTTCAGGCTTCCAACCGATCAACGATCGGATCGTCAGGCCGACTTCCCGATTGGGCAACGCTTGGAGCCTCACCGCTGGCAGCGAGCAAGATGACAGATCCTCTCTTTACGGGATCCCTGGCGCGGGGAGTGTCGGGCAAATCCAGAACGGCAAATCCGAGAACGGATGCGAACGTTACTGTAACCGCTCCAAATCTGGATAAACCAAAGACGCCTGCGGCGGCGAGGCCAAGTCTCCTCGTCGCGCCTCCCACGGCCGCATCCGCTTCGAGGGGCAGGCCTAAGCCCCATCATGCGGTTGCGTCGCCACCCATCCAACAAATTCGATCCACGCCCGCACTTGGCCTTCACTCGTCCCCGCCGGAGATCCAGGTGTCCCCCTCAATCCGCTAAAAGCCTCAACGCTCGCGCATCGTCTCTTGCTTGTATTTCATCAGCGGCGACAACAAGTAACTGATCATGCGGCGCGATCCTGTCTTGATCTCGGCTGTCACTGCCATGCCTGGTGACAGGCTCACCACCTTACCGTCCACCTGAAGCTGCGGATGGGCGACAGAGATCCGCGCCACATAGTTCATTTCCTCGCCCTTTGGCTCGCTCGTAGCTGTCATAGATCCTGTGCCCGATCTGTCGGCCGTCTTTTCGCCAGGAACCTCGCGAGCAACCGAGTCGGACGAGACGCTCAACACCTTTCCGTGCAGAAGGCCGTATCTGGTGAAATCAAATGTATCGACTTTGATCTCGACTTGGTCACCTGCATGAATAAAGCCGATATCCCGATTGTTGACCGAGGCCTCGATCTCCAATTGATCATCAAGCGGCACGATCACCATGAGCGGCTGCGCGGGAGTAACCACCCCGCCAATCGTGTGGACCGCCAATTGCTGAACCGTACCGGACACCGGGGCAGTCAGGAGCTGAAACTTGGCACGCTGTTCAGCCTTGGAAAGATCGGCCGCAAAGCCTGCGGCCTTTCTCTCGGCTTCAGCGAGCTCGCCTAACAACGTTCTCCGAAACTCGGCTTTGGTCTGCGAACGAGTCTCGATAATCGTTGCTATCGCCGCTTGCATCTCCTTGGCATGGCTCTTTTGAACCAAGCGCTCCTGCTGGCTCTCGGTGAGCTGTTGCAATACCTCGAAATACTGCAACCTCGAGCCAAATTCATTGAGGGTCTTGCGGATGTTGACGCGCTCCTCGATGGTCGGGATGACCGCGTCGAGCTTGTCGACGGTTGCCGAGATTGTTGCCAACGCGGCTTCCTTCTGCGCTCTCTGTCCGTCCAGCGATGCGATCTTGGCCCGATATTCGGAAACCTGCGCGATCAAGAATTGCCGTTGCATGGCCACCAAATCCGGATTGGCGCCCTCCGGCGGACGGAATGCGCCAACTGGGTCGTCGGTGTCGGCGAGCGCAGCTTTCAGACGCGCGATATCGAGCTGGGCCGACTGCAAGTCGCTCTGCAGATGATTGACTTCGCCTTCGTTGATGGTGGGATCGAGTTCGATCAAGCTCTGACCGGCGTTGACGAACTCACCTTCTGAAACCCTGATTGCACGGACCACTCCCGTCTCGAACGGCTGAACCACCTTGCTGCGGCCGGTCGGAATGACCCTTCCGGTGGCAGTCGCAACGATATCCACACGCCCGAAACTCGCCCAGGCAAGGCCCACGACGAACAGTGCGACAATGGTCGCTCCGATAGCGCGCCCGAGCGGGGAGGGAGGGGTCTCAACGATTTCCAGGGCGGCCGGCAAAAATGCGAGTTCGTCCGCCGACCGCTGTTTGGAAGCGAGCGGAAACGGTACGATTTTTGATGCCGACTTAATCATTCCCGAGCCCCTCATAGTATTGCCCACTTTTTAGGCAATCTCCTGATCATAGTCCGCAGCATACTGCTATTAATTATTTTCATTCGGACCATAATTAATGGCCGAGACTGAATTATCCTTTGTGATTGCGGATATTTTTTGAAGGACCCACACCAAATCGTCGCCCTAATGTGGGCTATAAGTTTACCAACACGAAATACGATGATCGCAACGCGCCCGGCGTCGGCGCGCCTGACCGATGGGGCAAATGATGACTGCGCATTCGGATACACCCGGACCAAACGATCCGGGCCTCATAGCCCTTGTGATGCTACTGCGTTTTCACGGCCTCAGCGCGGACCCTGCCCAAATCCGCCATCACTCTGGCATGGCGCAAATTGGCACTGCCGAAATGGTGCGCTGCGCGCGTGAATTTGGGCTGAAGGCGCGCGAAATCAAGAGCGATTGGGCCCGTTTGCTCAAAACACCCCTGCCAGCGATCGCCGCGCTCAAGGACGGCGGATTTCTTCTCCTTGGCAAAGTCGGCGACGACAAAGCCGTCGCTCAGTCAGCGAAGACCCCTCGTCCGGAATTGATGAGCAGGGCAGATCTCGAGGCGATCTGGGATGGCCGGCTCGTTCTGATGACCAAGCGCGTCAATCTGACCGAGTTGACACGGCAGTTTGACCTGTCGTGGTTTCTTGGCGCTATCCGCAAATATCGGAACCAATTGCTCGAAGTGTTGGCTGCATCATTTTTTCTGCAGCTTCTCGGACTGGTATCGCCGCTGTTCTTTCAGGCGATCATCGACAAAGTACTGGTGCACCGGAGCCTCAGCACACTCGATGTGCTCGCCATCGGATTGATCGGGATAGCCGTATTCGAGACTATCCTCAGCATTCTGCGAACATATCTCTTCTCCCACGCAACCAACCGCATCGACGTCGAACTTGGCGCAAGGCTCTTCCAACATCTGCTTGCATTGCCGACGGCGTATTTCCAAGTGCGGCGGGTAGGGGATTCGGTCGCGCGCGTTCGCGAACTCGAGAACATCCGCAATTTTCTCACCAGCTCCGCATTGACCCTGGTCATCGACCTTTTCTTCACTTTTGTCTTCCTCGGAGTGATGATTTTCTATTCACCACTACTGACCGGAATAGCTCTTGCAGGATTTCCTTTCTATATCGCGATCTCTGCCGGAGCCACGCCGAGATTCCGCCAGCTTCTCGACGAGAAATTCAAGCGCGGCGCCGAGAACCAGGCCTTTCTTGTTGAGTGCGTGAACGGGGTCGACACTTTGAAGGCAATGGCGGTCGAGCCACAGATGCAAAGGCGCTGGGAGGAGCAACTTGCCGGATACGTAGCAGCGAGCTTTAGAGTTCTGCGACTGGGCAACAACGCCAGCAACAGCGTTCAGCTCGTGAACAAGCTCGTGATGGCCGGCATTCTATATTTTGGAGCCAAGCTGGTTATTTCCGGAGAAATGTCAGTCGGCCAACTTGTCGCATTTAACATGCTGGCAAGCCGGGTGAGCCAACCAGTGCTGCGTCTTGTCCAAATATGGCAGGATTTTCATCAAGCCCGAATTTCGGTTGATCGTCTTGGCGACATCCTGAACACTCCTCCGGAGCCCAGATTCAATCCAGCTCGCACGGCACTGCCAACCATTCGAGGCGACGTGACGTTCGAACGCGTAGTTTTTCGATACCGAGCGGACGGACCTGAGGTTCTGCACAATGTCAGCTTCAACGTCTCGGCAGGTCAGGTCATCGGCATTGTGGGCCCCTCCGGTTCGGGCAAGAGCACGGTCGCGAAACTGATCCAACGCCTGTTCATTCCCGAGAGTGGACGTGTGCTGATCGATGGTGTCGATCTGTCGATGGTTGATACATCCTGGTTACGCAGGCAGGTCGGTGCCGTTTTGCAGGAGAACGTCCTGTTCAACCAGTCCGTGCGTGACAATATCGCGCTCCCGGATCCGAGCATGCCGATCGAGCGCGTGGTTGAGGCTGCAAAGCTTGCTGGAGCGCACGAATTCATCCTGGAGCTTCCGGAAGGCTACGATACCGTCGTCGGCGAGCGGGGGGCTAGCCTATCCGGCGGGCAGCGTCAGCGAATAGCCATTGCTCGAGCACTCGTGACAAATCCGCGCATCCTGATCTTCGACGAGGCGACGAGCGCTCTCGACTACGAAAGTGAACGTATCATTCAGGACAATATGCGGCGCATTGCGCAGGGGCGAACAGTCTTCATCATCGCCCACCGCCTTTCCACGGTGCGCAGAAGCAATAGGATATTCACTATTGACCGCGGCCACCTGGTGGAAGACGGCACCCACGACGAACTGATCAACAGCGGGGGTCGATACGCAGCACTTCACCGAATGCAGGCCGACATCCAAGAGGTGCTGTAGCAGCTGCTACAACTTGTGGGGACCTTTGGACGGTTCCTTGCAGGAACGCTTGAAATATTGCATTACTGTGCAGGCTGGATCGCAACTGCCTATCGAACGTTCCTTGGCACAGCCAGTTTTTGCCTGCCCGTTCGACTTGCCGTAGAATACGGTAGGGTTCGCAACCTGAGCCACGATTCCCGGGACCAGAAGGACTCCGAGATCTCTGCCGAGACCCTTAGACTGGCAACGCCGCCTTCTCTATAATCCCGCGAATCAAAGATCGAGACCCACGTAAATGACCCAGAAGCTGAATTTCGACAGTATGTCAGTCGATGAAATGTGGCAGCTACACGAAGAAATCGGTCGGATTCTATCTGCGCGGCTAACGACAGAGAAGCGAGAGCTGGAAAAGCGCCTCGCCCAGCTCCGCCGCGAGGACGATGTGAGACAGGCGATCGGCATTAGTCCGCAAACGGCGCCCGCGGTGCGTCAACGCCGCAAATATCCCCAGGTACTACCTAAATACCGCAATCCCAAAGCGCCGTCCGAAACGTGGTCTGGGCGAGGGAAGCAACCGCGCTGGCTGGTTGCCGCGCTTAAAACCGGTCGTACGATCGAGGAATTTGCGATTGGCAAGTCCGAACCGAAGCGAAAGGGAGGCGAGCGCCACGCAAGAGGGCACGCGTCCCGTGCCTAGTCGTTGAACGGAAATTGGCGCACCTTCAAGCTCGGGACGTCATCACACCTTCAAACCGCGTCCGTTCAGGAGGCTAACCCGAGCGGCCCGGCGTAGGTTGCTGCAGCTATCTGGGCGTAGGTACCGGGCAGCGCGTGTTCGTCCCCATGCGAGGATCGTTGCACTCTATTGCAGTGTCTTGATCCCATCATCGTTCGATGGTGGCTGGCGCTGCGGCCAAATCGCGCGCCCGCACTCCGCCATTTTAACCTGCTGCCTTAACCGGACCAATTCGGAATACATGCTCGCAAGTTCGTGACTGTCGGTCCAGTTGGAAACAGCACGTCGATCTGTAACGGATAACCTGCCCATGAAGTCTCCTTAATCACCTGACAAATATAGGCTTCAGTAATTTTTCGCGTTTTATGTTGGCCAAGAAAACCTTGATCGATCCGGCAGAGATCTCGCGTCCTCCAAGCCTCGATTTAGCGCAGTTTACTCTACCGATAGCAACTCGAGCCGAATTAGACGGCGCGCAACGAAAGCTTCGCCGCGATCATCGGCGAAGTGATCAGAAAGAAGTACAAGAGTTAGGGGCGATCTTCCGTGCCCGAATAATGACCTTGCAAGTATGAATTCCACTACACTCTAGGTCGTCGATGTCTCCGAAGCCTACGAGCCGCGCTACTATATGCTGCAATTTGAGCGCGTCAACAAACACCGGACCGCGCTGAGTAGCTCCGGCCAAATTGGTAAGCCCGCCCGCCAAGTCAACAGGGGTGCCGTTGTCCTTCGGCCCGACCGACTTGCGGGGCAGGCGCGTCCACCGACACCCGGCAACAAGCACTCACCAGCAGACAAAGCTGGGCAGATCGTCAAATACTCCCTTGACGGAGCGCGCCGAATGCGCGGTACATTGCATATTTAATATTTAAATGTTGGACCAGCTTGTTGAATTAATTTCGGCCGAAACCGGCAAACTGCCGCGCCAGGATAATTAATGATGGAACGGATCGCGCTCTTCATTGATGGCGCCAACCTTCATTTCTCAGCGAAAGCCTTGGGTTTCGAGATCGATTTCAAACGGCTGTTGGCGGAATTTTCAGTACGAGGGCAGTTGGTGCGAGCATTTTTCTATACGACGATTAGCGACAGCCCTGACTTCGTTGGCCTGAGATCATTGATCGACTGGTTGGATTACAACGGCTTCATGGTCAAGACCAAGCCCGCGAAAGAATACGACGACGGAGAGGGACGTCGGCGGGTCAAGCGGAGCATGGGCGTCGAACTCGCCATTGACGCCATGGAAATTGCAGACAGGATGGACCACGCCTATCTTTTTTCTGGCGATGGCGACTTTCTCCGGGTGACCCAGGCGCTTCAACGGGCGGGCGTCCGAGTTACGGTCGTGGCAAGCGCTCGCACGAAACCTCCGTTGGTTGCCGCGGAACTCCGACGGCAGGCCGACAGCTTCCTTGAACTCGGCGATTTCAGGCGAGCGATCGAGCGACACCCGACACACGAGCTTCGCATTCGTGCAAGAGATCTCTAAACACCTTATCAAGCCATAGTCCGATTGTTCCGAAGCTCGAGGACTTGGCGGCGTCAGAAGGACCGAGACTTTGCAGATAGCCCGCGCAAGATCATGAGACGAGCTTTCCTTAGGCTGGCGGCGGCCTTTTGGTTGGCGTTTATCTGCTATGCAACATTGTCTCCGCTCGCCAGCCGGCCAGGATTGCTGGGTGACACCGCACTCGTCGTATTTCTTGAGCACGTTTGCGCATATGCCTTGCTCGGCGTGCTCCTGCGTTTCGCCATTTGCAGTCGGCCCGTTCTGATTATCGCGCTCGTTGCATCGATCGCGTGTGCGCTCGAATGCTTGCAGGCATTTACGGCTGATCGCCACGCGCGGCTGCTCGATGCGGCCGAAAAGGTTGCGGGAGGTTGGCTGGGTGTTGTTGCCGCACCCATGGTCGCCGCGATCGCGAGCCATCTTTCCAAGATGCGGCCCGAAGCATGGACGAGAAGGGGCGAGGGCAAGGGGAGGGAGCCTCAGCCTCACTCGCATTAGCTAGAGTTTCGGCTTGCGTACCGGGCGCTACATCGCGCGATCGCTGGGCACGCCGTAGCTTCGTCGCGCGCAAAGCATCGTCCTTGTCCCTGAAACGCCGGAAGGTGGGAACCTGCTGGACCGGCCGATCCAAGCACACTCAGGGTCTGCTTAGCGGCGTCGCGGGTCGAACCAATGACACGAGAATAAATACCGCAGAAAAGTCAATTTCGCATAATATCGATTATGGAATATATTCCCATCACATTCCGCAAAAGAGGTTTCAAACGCTGGAGCGCTTGTAAAGGACTCGCCTAATGGCTTTAATGTCCTGGACCTCTCAATCGTCTGACAAACGCCAACAGAAGGCTGGATATGCCAGACATAGACTTGGTCGACTGGAGCGTCGAAGAATTCCGACGCCTGCTCGACCAGCCGCTCGACGCAAGCGATGCTGCCGCATCTCAGGCGGCACTGCAAATGATTATGGGTGACCGATCGCTGTCAGCGACGGCGACGTCCACTGCTGTGACCCGGGGAACGGTCGACGCAGGAGCTCCCGCATCGACGCAAGAAACGCCTGTAGACAATCCGGCACCCGGGTCTCAGTCAACGCCGGCTTCGTCAGACGACGTGCGTCCCCAGATGCGCTCGGATCCTACGGGATGGCAGACGTCTCGTCCGCGTCCGGACGTCGACAGGGACTCCGATGGTGCTGCTACGCCGGAGATCTACGCCCTGAATGCGGTTCGAAGATTCGCGCGACGTGCGGTCGGCGCATTGAGATCAGAGGGCTTGGATGCGATTGCGGAGAGCAACCAGCCGCACGTGAATCCCAATGAGGAGCAGCAAAGTCCGCAGCAAACGCCATCAGATACGGCACAGCTTGCCACTATTTCGAGCCTGGCCACTGAAACCCGGCCACCACCCGGCGCGGTTGGTGACTACGAGCGATCCATCCGGAAGGCGATCCTGGTCCTCGATGTACAAGTAACCTCGTCTGACCCAAGGGACGGCGCTGAGCCCACCCCTTCAGGGGCACCAAAGTCTATCCTTGGCCAAACCAAGAGCTCTCTCCAATTGACGCCGTCACGGTCAGAGGATGCTGCGCAGGCGACTCCGTCCTCTGCACCGGCGGAGCCATCGGCACCGGAAGCCGGCACCGATCGGGACGCTGCTGCTATTTTTGACGACAGTACGCCGGTGGCGTCGATCGGAAGCGAGTGCGAGACCGACCATGGAGGGATACAGCCGCACCCTTTGGACGTCAGCCAAGCCGAATTGATAGCGGTAACGCAGACGTCCGAGCCAACAGATGCCGGCGAACCAGAGGCCCTCAACTTTGGCGGCTTTGGAGCATCGGACGCCGCCAGCCGTTCCCTGACAATCGCTTCGACCGCGAGCCAGCCGCTGCCAAATCAAGATTCCACTGAGGGCACTCTGCAGGATGTCGACGCGCAGCAGACGACTGCGCCGCTGGGACGCGATGCGCCATACGGGCTTTCGCGAACCCTTAGCGAGACAGATTTGAGCCAGCCGGATCCCAATCAATCCGGCCTTGGGCAAGAGTCCAACGAGGATCGTGAACCTGAGCCCGATTTGCCAGATGGTGCTCTGCCCGCGACGGTCGCAATCAGACCAGGCGACGAAGTCGATTGCGCTCACGAAGAGCCCATCGATGAGAACGTTCTATTCGCAACAGGCAACATAACGGAGCTCGTTGCGGTTCGCGCAGAACTGCCGCCGACGGAGCCAACAGATCAGGATCTCGCGTCCGCAGCGACACCTCGAGCAGATTTGTACCTGCTGCCCGCTCCTGCCCCCGAACAATCTGTTGTCGAAACGCGCACGCCGCTGGAATCGAGCTCAAGCGAAGTAGACCTTTCAGCGACAGCCCATCAGGCTCTGCAGACGGTCCCGGCATCACAAACCGTTGAAGCGACCGGAGAGAGTCCAGCTCTCTCCATCCCTGCGCCTTCCAGCCAGGCGGCAGCGGGCTCGGCAACGCGAGAGCTCGCTGTGGAACGCGGCCGCCTTGAGCTCCTGCAGGCTCAACCAATTTTGGCACTTCCAGCGGCTAGTCCTCAGTCGCTTCTGAAGAACGCGGTGATACGGCCAGACGTTTCGACGGCCTTGGCCGATCGCGAGCGCGCAATCATCCTGCGCTGGGCCCTAAGAGACATCAGGGGTATGCGGCTAAAGATGTCCCCCGTGGACCCGGACACCCTGCAGACCCTTGTCGACTTGAGCCTCGTGGAAATGGCGAGCGGATCACCAGTGCTAACCCTCGAGGGCCGGGCAGCGATTGCATAGCGGGAGAATGAGCGCCCCTCCCCTTTGGCAAGCGGTCTCTGTCTAGGTTCCCCTCCCACCAGGATCGAGATCCACGGACTGGCTGCGGAGCTGTAAATCTACGGGATGTTTAACCCTTTTTCGCGGGCATCAAGCTTAATTCTCGAGTCCATTTGCGCAAGCGGCATGACCGAGTCAATTTGCAGCTAGCAGGCCGCCCGCAGTCCTCGAATTAGCGAAGCCGCTGCGTGGTGCGATTGCCAAGGCGGTCCTCTGACGCTTACTGCTCGGAGCATACCTCACATGAAGAATACTTTGAACGATTTGGATAGGCGCCCGGCCGTTTCCGATGTCGATGAGCTAGAACTCCGGTATCGTGAAGTACAGCATTTAAGAAAGCTGGTATCGCAGCTCGAGAGCCCGTTGGTCGGCGCGGTCCCACCAGCGCTCCTTGATACTTCGGACCATCGGTCTCTCCATTGACCCACTCTGCGAAACCCGCCAACGCGAACGCCAAGACTGCAGCCGGTCTGCCTCCTGCGAGTCCGTCTCGGTCGTTGCATCAGCGGGAGCAAAGACCCCATCCAACATCGATCAGCATTGCGTGGATTGCCGTGAGCGCGATTGCGATGATCGGCTGGTTCACCGGGCTGCTGTGGGCCGCTTCGTATCTCGCGCGATGGCTGATGTCCTGAAGGAGTCCCTCCTCCCACAGCGAATGTCCTGACATCAACATCAACACGGACCAAGCCCCGGCACAGCCACCCACGATCAGAACTTTAGCTCGATGAACTCGACAGACCACACCCGCTCGGGGTTTCGTCAATCGAGTGGCTCCGAAGCGGAGCTTCGCAGCCACTCGGGCTAACCGCCTCCGGGCAATCCACCAACCCGGAAATTCTCTACGGCCCTCATCCTACGTACGACCGAGCAGGCGTCCTCAACTCCATCCAAGGGAGCACGCCGGATGTGGTTCGGCGCCGAGTGGCGGATCACAACTCAATGAATTGTGCGACTTGGATCGTAAGGACACGAGGCAGCCGGCGGATCCGTACCGTCCGAAAGGAGGCTTTCAAGGTCAGCGACCAATTTCCTCAAGTGCTGCAATTCGCGATATCGCAAGCCGAGATCATCACGATCGCTGACAATGGCCATTTCGGCCTCGCCACCCAACGGATTGTCCTTCATTGCAATACTCCAGCATCGATCAATATATCGTGCCGCTGCGAAGCACGGCCAAATTTCGGACCCGAAAAAACTTCCGATATGATCTTATAGTACATGGTGGCGCGACATCACTGCAACTGGACTCTGGAGAGCCGTGCTTCCGTTTCGTGCGCCGACTGCGACCTCTCCCCTCGTTTCCTGCCACCTTGTTGCGATTGCGCCAATGCTAACGCTCTCCACCATCGAGACTCTTGTCCCGTGACGGGTGTCTCCATCTCCTCCACTTCGCAGCCAGCGCACTCTCTGTCTCTGTCGCACTTGAGAAGCTGAGATCGGCAAATCAACGGAGCTCTGTGTTTCGCGTTGTTACCTTTCGAGGCGGTCCGTTCGGCTGCCGCACTTTAGCGATGCACCACCTCGCAATTTCAAACAGGCCGCGATCGTCGACGGGCTCAAACGCATTCGACCAAACAGACTACTCGTGAGGCGACAGGTCTCAACTTGTCGTCTTCAACGCAGGCCCGAGTTCAGAACATATGTTGAATGTCCCGATTATCCCGGACTGAGCGACCTGTTTAACTCGTCGGGCTCTGCGTTTAAGAAACCGGAGCTACGTGCTTGGCCTTCCGCTCCGGCTTAAGGCGAGATGCCGCAGCATGCTTGCAACCGACATCAAGGACGGCCTCCTGCGGCGAGCGAGCCTGGCGGTGGAGCCGGTCCGCAACGCCCGTGCCTGATCCAGGTCAGGTTGGGGTCGAGCCAAGTTACCTCGCTATTTCAAACGGTTATATTACCGGTCCACGGGCCGGAAGCCCGGAATAATCGGCGCCATCGAACCTCCGGGGGTAACATTGTTAATTCGTGTTAACCATATCCCCGACACATTCCACAGCGAATGGTCATGTCTCCTCCGCGGACTAGAGAGTCGGTATGATCGCGCGATTGGCTGGAATGGCCTCACTCATCCTTTGCCTCGGCGGCTGCTGTGCCGGAACAGGATGTCTGGTTCAAACAGCGGGACCGGTTGGCATCGCTCCTCCTGCTTGGGATGGCTTCGCTCAGGCTCCTGATCGTCGTGTGGCGATGGAAGATCGCGGTGAGAGCCGACCGGCCCATGCGTCGAAACAACGTAAGGAGACCTCGTCGGCGAACAAGCCTCCCGCTGCAGCCGATAAGCTTGCCGGTTTGAAACCGTACTCGAAAGAATGGGTGGCGGCTTATAACAAGATGAATGAAGAGGAAGACGAACGGTTATCTCGAATGATGGTGATTTGCCGCGGCTGCCTGGCTCCCAAGCAAACGGCCGAGCCTCCCCATTTAGCTTCAGATTCTATCTCCTCCGCTCGCTCTGCTCATTCGGATTAAGTCCACGCGAGGACATCGGCGATCCCTCCTCAAGACCGGGACCCGGCCGATGCGCCAGCACACGTCAACGCGCAACCCATGTCCGGGCCGAAGATCGAGCATTTGAACCGCTTGCCCGAATGCGCCGACTAATTCGTTGGTTGAGAGGAACCGGGCGTGAGCGAGATAACGCGAATTGGAGTCGAGAAGGTATTGCGACCGTTCGCATCGGTGCTCAAGGTAGCCTGGGTCGTCCTGTGTGCAATTTCCATGATCGGCTGGTCGGTGGCGCTGTTGTGCATCGCCATGCAGCTTGCACGTTGGCTGTTTGCTTAGTTCACTGGAACACGAGTTCGGCCAATTTCACCGCCAGACAGATGATCATACCCCAAAGCGCTATGTTAATCTGAAATACGAGTGACATCATCTGTCCCCGAAAACCAGCCTTCAGGCCGAATCGCACAGCGCTCCCACGAACGTCGGTGGATTAAGCCATCGGCCAGGTTAAGATTTGATCAGCAGCACGTTCCGTAGTTGTACGGCTGAAGGGTCCAGACGACCCAAGCTGCGCAAGTTCATCCAGACGAATTTCCGGCAAGACTTGCTTCGCAGCTAAGTCACCAATCTGATCTACTCTTGGTCGCGCAAGACGCTTGATAGTCAGGCGCTTGGTACTCAGGCAATGACGGTTTTCGTTCCACGTCCCCGATTCTGCGACGCCGGACGAGCAGGACGGTACGGATGCGAACGACTAGCGTGGAAATAGGTGGGAGGTATCGCCCACGATTTCGCGCTGAGATGCGCCGATGCCAAGATGGACGATCAGCACCCTGTCTTAGGACTTGGGGCCGCCGCCGAATAGTTTACGTCAGATTCAATCGCTGGTTCTTGGATTAAACGGGACGCCTGATGATCCCGCTTGCGGTTCGCTCCTTCGTCCTCTCCGGACAGCAGAGTGACGCGCATGTGCCGCTCCTCGAGCGGCCGGGCAATCAGGGCGCTGACGTAGATCGCTAACGCCAAGCCAATGGCCAATAGCATGCCCAAGGATGTTAGCAGGATGTACACAATCAACATAAGCTGCCTGCGTAGCGCCCTGCCGAGCTAGTAAAAGCGCAATGTGGGCGAAAGTTCCGGGATGCACCGATGGGACGTTACGGCGGGCCAATGAAAGAAGTATTTCCAACTCCACGATGAGCCGCGCCAAGTTTGCATAGACTTGATTTTGACCGGATTCTCGCGTGAGCCATCGGACTACTGCACCGCACACTCGCCTGGATAATTCCGCTCCGCCCAGCGGTACCGCTTGTGGAAGGCGTATAGATTGCGCCGCCCTCACCAATAACGGCTAGGCTACGCGACAACGCATCCTCGCCATCAGAGATGGGTAACGCCGGGGAACAATTACAACAATACGTGATTAACTTGAGCGCAATTAAGGTTACGTCGTTGGAGCTCGATAATGACTGACGAGAACCTCGCGCTCTTGGCCGTCGGGGCTGCGCAAGAAATCCTCGAGGAGTATCTAGAACCTCGTCCGCGCACCAACGAACGCCTCATCCTCGATCGCCTCGTCGAGATACTCCAACAACCTAGCCTGATCGTAGCGGTTGGCCGAATGCAGCGCGATCAACGTATGACTGATGATCAGCCCTTCTAATCGCCCTGCCCTTCTTCGATGCCCGTGGCAGCCGGTGCTACCTACACCGCTCAAAAAAAGGCCGGCGGTCTTTGAGAAGACGCCGGCCGTCCAGGTGCCTGTTTAGCGTTTGACCTCAATGCGTCCAAAACGGTTCAAGATACCTGCAATTTATTTTCGTCGCGAAAACGGGACGTTGCATACTATGTTACCTTGCACCCAGCGCCGTTTTCGGTCAGATTCGGCCGATCGAAAGCCCGAAGATCTACGCCCGGCGCCTGCCGCGATACCGGATAAGTATCAAGCGTTCCATGGCAACCAAGGCCGCGGCTCTCGTTTGCCATCCCTCGCTAATCGCCGCACTCGGACGACCATAATGAAACCGCCTCGCTTAGAATGCGAGCTCAGTGATTTTTACAATCGCACAGGCTATCATTCCCCAGATCGCAACGTTCACCTGAATTACAGCTAGCATTTGCGCCCCCTAGCCGCTCGAATCGAACTGCGAAATCCCACCCGGGAACATGAGTTCCCGCCAAAGTGGCAGGATTGCGGCGCGCGCCCCTATGTTGCGTCGCACCCACAATATAAGCGGTTGATATCGATTAGTCGCCTTTGCCGACGGCGCGACCAGCACCGCGAACGTCCCCGACACGTTCGCAATTTTGAGACGCCCCGGATTCATATTAACCAGCGAACCAACGTTCGCTTGCCTCGTACTAACCACATAGGTTCGCAATTGCCGGACGCGATGATCGAAAGGGACGCCCATCATTCCCATCGAGCGTGTTACTGCGGATCCAGCCGCAATCCAACCGGCACCAATTCAGGAGGTCTTTTGCACGACGAATATATTTCCCCGGATGATTTGGCCGCCGGTCGCTACGGCTACATCTATCTTTGGCAACACCAGGGCCGACGGCATCAACGATGCCGCGTGCTCGCACGCGGAACGATGTACACGTGTCTTGTCGAGTTTCCGGATGGCTATCGCATGGTTACTAGCATCAACGGATTAAAGGAGGTGGGTTCAAGCGCTCCGGATGCGCCTTGACCATTCATCGCTGAACACGAGCAGCAAGCTTGGGTTTGCCTAGTTAGTGCCACGCGAGCTGTTCTTCCGTTGAGGAGTTGACTGCTACTACGCAGGCCGCGCTCTTGTGACCCGTAGCCCACCTACGCAAGGGCATCGCACTTCTTGTTCGGCATCCGGCACAACTGCGCGATCGCGCAAACTCTCGGTAACAAATCGGGGCGTGGTCGCTATGGTCAGATCCGTCGGAAGACGTGAAGAGCCGTTCGCGATGACGACGTGCACTTCCGATCAACCTGATCACCAGCAGAAAGGATCGTGACGCGCTGCTTGCGCTCCGATAACGGCCGACCGATCATAGCGCTGGCGCATAACGCAAGCACAAGTGCGGCTACCAACAGCACACCCACTGCTAGCAGCAGGCCGTACACAATCCACATCTGGTTCCCCTGAAGGCAACGCTGCCTGTACTAGAGCACGATCACTGCCGAGGCTCTCCGCGCCGGCGCCTGACCCAACGGCAGAAAGTGCCCACCCGGCCAATGTCGATGCCGCCAGATTCGAGCAACTCCGGGGCGGTACAGTGGCAATACCGAAGCGTTTTTGAATTATCACGCCGACGGCCGAGAACCCGAAGTCGCGCAAACTCACGCCGCCAAAGACCGCCGTTCATCCGCATCCAGTGAGGATTGATCGCTGCTTCGCGGCCGCGCGGGCACGTGCTGCGAGCAGCTTACTTGCACAAGCACCGGCATCGCCTGCGGTCGTACAAGCACCCGCAGAATGCCCTAGTGGAAGTAGAGCACTATGATGATCGCGGATAGCAATACGCCGACAATGAAATCGCGGATGGTCATGACTAACGCTCACAGAACGACTTAGAACTATTGGGAGGCACTCTACACCGCGAGCTGGCCTGCCGCCCAGTCCTCGACCAGAAGATTTGATGGAGACGCCTTGAGATCATCGTGGTCTTTTGCCAAGCGGCTTGAGCCGGCTGAGACAGGACCTGACCTCGCGGTCCGCGCGCATCACGCTTGTCGCTTGCTTTGGCAGTAATGCGCTGCAGCTCGACGCAAGGTTCCAGATTTAACCCCGGGGCGGGGCATAAAGCTTAACAAGCGACTTCAGTTGCGCGTCGTGCGTGGGCAATTACCCTCGCCGTACCGGACAATTGCCCACCTGTCCGGGTCCACCATGGCGAGGTCGTCGCGTCAGTATATTCGATGCGGCGGCTTCGTTCTGGAATTGAGCCGCCATGCTGGCGGTCCAAGATCGTTCTGCAACAACGATGATTTGATGCGCCCCAATCCTCCATGTCGGGCCTGCTTTGCCACCGATCTCACCGCATCAACGTGCTCAAGAGATTTGCTCAACTGAAGTCATCGTTCTCTTCGATCCGCGCGGTCGATCAAGGCCTCGACTGTTGGCAATATCCGCATGACAACCGCTTCTATTCCAGCGGCAGTTGGATGCAGACCATCCGACAGTTTGAGCCGTGCATCGTCGACAAACGCTTCGTCGAAGGCCGGGTAAAAAAGCACGTCGTGCTCGGCAGCTAGATCACGGAACATCGCGGCAAAAGCACCCTTGTATTCGTCTCCACCGCTCGGTTGAGTTCGCACCCCGCAAAGGAGCACGGCGATCCGTCGGACTTCGAGCTTGCGCAAGATCGCCGTGAGGGCCGCTCGAGTGACACCTGGGTCGAATCCCTTCAGCATGTCGTTAGCGCCGAGTTCCACAATCACGGCATCTGTATTGTCGGGGACCGATCGGTCTAGCCTATCAAGACCCCTTGCGGCGGTGTCGCCACTCACACCGGCGTTGGCGACTTGCACAGGTTGACCTCTAGCTCTCAACGCAGACTCAAGTTTGGCCGGAAAGGCATCCCGACTGGCGACACCTTCACCAGCAGTAAGAGAATCTCCGAGCGCAACGATCCTGATTACCTTCGGTTCGGCGCAAACGCCCTGGTGCGCGGCCCATGCCAGACCAATGCCAGCTACGACGGCAATAACTACAGGGCGCGCGTTAATCATGGCGATGCCGGCAGTGATCAACCGAGCCGCTTGTCGCGCCCGCATTTCACAAGGGCTCATCATGAAACAGAAGCCCGGCTGCTACACGGCTTGCCCAGCAAGTAGACGCGACGCCTAGATCCGCGCACATAGGTGTGTATTTTCTCACAGGGAAAGGTTGGTCACCCCACGTTGGCGATTTAATCATTTCAATCACCTTCGGACAATCATTAATTGCAATCGCTATTTATTTAAGCGCCCAACAGGAGCTGCGCTTCCGCGCCGAGCCGGCCGGGTTGCGGCTAATCGCGATAACGTTGAGCGCATCCCGTGCTGGGCGCAAGTAGCGCAAGGTGAAGGACGGAACCGCTTGGCCGCGCAACGGCTGGCGCACGCCGAGTTGACCCCGAAAGATGATGATCTTATACTCACCTTGCAGAATGAGTATAAAGTCCGCTGGATGCCAAGTTCGCCCTCTTTTATACTCACTTTGCAACATGAGTATAATTCGGATACCAACCATGCCAGCTCCTTCCCTGGTTGCCCAGACGACCTATGCCGAGCTCCTGGAGCGCACGGCAACCGCCGCCTTCCGGGACGCCTTCGCGGACAACGGCTCGTTCACGGCCAAGAGCATCAACGGCCGCAAGTACTGGTATTTCCAAACCGGCGCCGGCGCCGAGCGGTCCCAGCGCTATGTCGGCCCAGAGACGCCGGACCTCCTCGAGCGTATCACCCGCCATAAGGAGGTTCGCGAAGACGAACGCGAGCGTCGGGCACTTGTCTCCACCCTCGTCCGATCGTTCGGTTTTCCCCGTCCCATTCCCGAGATCGGGGACGTGATCGCCGCGCTCGCCAAGGCTGGCGTCTTTCGCCTTCGCGGCGTGCTGGTTGGAACGATCGCCTATCAAACCTATGCTGCAATGCTTGGCGTTCGCCTCTCCGCTGGCTCGTTGCAGACTGGCGACGTGGACATTGCCCAATTCAAGAATGTCTCGGTGGCGGTCGAGGATTCCACCCCGCCCGTTCTGGACGTACTGAAGGAAGTGGACAAATCCTTTCGTGCCGTTCCTCACGTAGCCGACGGTCGCCGCGTGACCAGCTATGCCGCCAAGGGCGGTTTGCGCGTCGACTTTCTTACGCCTCACCAGGGCAGGGAAACCGGCCGTCCCCAAAAACTGCCTGCCCTAAACACGGATGCCCAGCCGCTTCGCTTCCTGGATTTTTTGATCCGCGAGCCGGAGCCTGCAGTCGTCCTGCACGGCACCGGTATCTACGTGCACGTGCCGGCTCCGGCACGTTACGCGGTCCACAAGCTCATCGTCTCCCGCAGGCGTCCGGAGGGGTTTGCAAAGCGCGACAAAGACCTGCGGCAGGCCGAGGCCTTGCTCGCCGCTGTCGCAGAGAAGCGGCCCCATGAGATGAAATCTGCGTGGGAGGAGGCCTTTGCCCGCGGTCCCAAATGGCGCCAACTAATGCTCGAAGGGCTCGGTTTGCTTGCGGCCTCTGTACGGGACACGGTGCTCAAGACTATCGGCGTGCCTCGGTCGATCATTCCGGGCATCGACCTTTCCTTCGACAATCCTTCTCCCCGCTATGACTTCAGCCGCGATATCGTAACATTCCAAGGAGAGGCGCTCAGCGGCGCAGTCGGCTGCGCCATCAGCGGCGAAGCGCTAGACGAGCATTTCGGCGCGGACGGTGGGCAAGAGGGACGGCTAGAAGCATTCCTCGAGAGTAGGTCAAGGATCGAGCAGCTCGCTCGCACCAAATATCTGTCATCCCCAGTGGCGGAGCCAGGTGCCGTGCTGATCGGGACATCCGATATTGAAGAATTGCCCCGGAAGAAGTCTGGCGAAACTGCCAAATCGCCAAAAAATCGGCGAGCGCCGAAGCGCACCTAGGGCTCTCCTTCACCGCTTTCCCACCAGATTCCGGTTCAATGAAACCATTTTCCTTCCATCACGAAATCCGGCTGAAACAATCGATAGTTACCTCCCGATCAGTTTCATTAAGGGGAAGTGTCATGATGGAAGTAACCGTCGGGCTGCTATTTGCCCTCAGCGCTACCGTCTTTGTCGCACATGCCTACGACGCCATTCGGCTTCACAGAGGTGCCCGTCAGATATGATCCGGGACACGCCGTGGTCTTAAGCCACGCTCCTGCCCTGCCGTTGTTCCGTGGCTAATCGACCGCAATTGATAGGCGCCGCCCGCCGAGAACGGCTGGGAATGCCCGATCGCCGCGCGGCTATCAGCTTCACCCCTGGGTCAGATGTGTCGTAGTGATTACTGCCGGCACTGCCGGGGTGAATATATTCCGTCTACGCGGCGCTATCGTTTTCTGATCCCAATCTTCCGTTAGTTGGCTAGCAGTTATTTCGAATAATGGCAGCGTACGCGCAGATCCCCTCGCAAGGGAAATTAACAGTCGGCCTTATGTGAACGGTTTCACAAATCTGTGGTACTAACTTTGCTAATCTTCGAGCGCTGGGGATTGCAGGGCCCAGCTTGAGACAGGCGCCGCCGGGACAAGTATTTCGAGCCTGGCGGTGCATTTTTCGATCTGCCAGCAGAAACTGGCAAACGCTCGGGGCGAGCCAATCTTTGACAACCTGAATAGCACGAAGAGGATTATTATGAGCCAGGCAAACGGGGCACTGGTCGCTTTGCGCACCGCCGAATTCGCACCCCAATCTGGAGAACTGCAACGTTTGCTGACAACCGCCTCTCGGATGCAGCCGCAGGAACTGAATCCGACCAGGGTAATGAACACGATGGTCGGATCATCGCCTTCGTCGATTGAACGACTCGATGGTGGGCAGGCCGCCTCTCAAGCCTTCACTTTGGACCCCAGCACCATCCAAGCCCCGGAGCGGGCTGGGTCGATCATCAAGGTGACGTGGATTATTTTGAGTGCGGTCTCCATGGTCGGCTGGATGATCGCGCTCTCCTGGGGAGTGCAATACATTGTGCAGTGGCTGTTCAGCTAGAGGCGCCAACCGCTGATCGCAGATCGGCGACAAGGGCGTCCCGAAAAGCACGGCCCCGGCCCCTCGGGTCCTCCCTGAGGGCGAGGTTCGTCATAGCTCGATTATGAATCCTCCTATTGTAGTCGCGGCGGCCGCCGCCACGGTACCCGCCACGACGGTCTCAGTCGCGAGAGTGTGGCGCCCGACTTGGTAGGCATTTCGGTATCGTGGGCCTCGGCTTGCGCTATAAGCAGAATCGCTGGCCCGTTTCATGAGCGCCAAGGCAACCGAGAAAAAAATCGTAGCGCCGATGAATAGCCACCAATTCCATGACCAAGACATATCGCAAATTCCATCGCCGTTGATTTGCTTATAATTACCGCTTCTGATGAATATCGAAATTGCGGCAAACTGCCCCACGCCGTCCGTTCAGGGAAATCGAAAGCTTATCGCCTTTCTCGTTCGAAGCATTCACCGGCTGATTTCTGAAAGAACGTCGCAGTTGTTCTCCGCCAAGCCGACCAACGTTTCCCAGAGCGCGACACTTAGAAGGCTCAGGGGACGCTTCGTTCAAGTGCGGCGCCTGTACCTTAGGCTCGTCAGGCGGGGACGCACCTCGTAGCCCGCACTATCCGATGCGCATAATGCGCGGACGTAGGGCACGACTAGGCGGAATTGGTCGCCGCGCGAGCCCGCATGTCATACACGCTGGTAGTCATCCTCGATGCGAACGATATCATCCTCGCCGAAATAGCTGCCGGTCTGCACCTCGATCAGCTCGAGCTGGATCTTGCCGGGGTTCTCCAGCCGGTGCACCGCCCCGATCGGGATGTAGATCGATCTGTTCTCGTGCACGGTCTTGATCAGCTCGTTGACCGTCACCTGCGCGGTGCCGCGCACCACGATCCAGTGCTCGGAGCGGTGGTGGTGCTTCTGCAGGCTGAGCCGGCCGCCCGGCTTGACGATGATGCGCTTGACCTGGTGGCGGTCGCCGTTGTCGACCGACTGGTAGGAGCCCCACGGGCGATGCACCCGGATGTGGCTCTCCGTCACCTCGGGCGCCGTCACCTTCAGCTTGGCGACCAGCCGCTTCAGCCCGTTGGCGTCCTTCTGCCGCGACACCAGCACGGCATCCTGGGTCGCCACCACCACGAGGTCGTCGACGCCCTCGAGCGCGACCAGCGCACGGTCGGTCGTGACGTTGCAGTTGCGGGAGTCCTCGAACACCGCAACGCCGCGCGCCGCATTGCCGTGGCTGTCCTTGGCGGACAGCTCCCAGACCTGGCGCCAGGAGCCGATGTCGGACCAGCCGCAGGCCACCGGCACCACCGCCGTCCGCGCCGTCTTTTCCATCACCGCATAGTCGATCGAGATCGCCTTCGCCGCGCCGAACGCCGGCGGGTCGAGCTTGACGAAGCCGAGGTCGCGCCTGGCCTCCGCCACCGACTGCTCGACGGCCGCCACGCTGTCGGCATCGACGTTGCGATACTCATCGAGCAGCACCGCGGCGCGGAACATGAAGTTGCCGCTGTTCCAGAGATAGCCGGCCTCGATATAGCCGGCGGCGATTTCCGCATCCGGCTTCTCGACGAATTTGCCGACCGCCCGCACCTCGCCGGCGACCACCTCGCCCGGGCTGAGATAGCCGTATTCGGTCGCCGGCCGCTCCGGCTTGACGCCGAAGGTCACGATGCGGCCCCGCTCTGCCGCAGCGAGCCCCTCGCGGCACGCCGCGACGAAGGCCGACGTGTCGCGCACCAGATGGTCGGCGGCGAGCGCCAGCACCACCGCCTCAACGTCCCGGCTGTGCGCAAACGCCGCCCCGGCGGCGATCGCGGCCCGGAATCGCCCGCATCGGCTCCAGCAGCACGTCGGCCTCGCCGCCGATCTCGGCGAGCTGCTCCAGCACCATGAAGCGGTAGGCCTCGTTGGTGATCACGATCGGCCGCTCGAACAGGCTCGCGTCCGCGACCCGCAGCAGCGTCTCCTGGAACGTCGAGCGCGCCCCGAACAGCGACAGGAACTGCTTCGGATGCACCTCGCGCGAGGCCGGCCATAGCCGCGTGCCCGCACCGCCGCACATGATCAGGGGGATAATTCGCCGGTCCATCGATGCCTCACGTGCGTCACCAGAAATTGTATGCGCAGCTACCTATCACGGAGACGTAGCGTGCTCACGGATCCTGCCGGCATCGACGATCCCAGGCGCACTGTCGAAGGTGTGTTTGGCAGACCAAGTCAAATCATTATCGAAATAGATCTGGACGAAGACGCTACCTGAAAATTTCACTTTCCAAGAGCCCTGCGCTCCTCGGAGTTCGCCAAACATATGATCTTGATAGGGTTATTCCTTCGATAGCCTTCTATGGCGCTATCCCTGCAAAATGGTGCCGGTTGAAGAGACTTGAACTCCCGACCTCCGTCATACGATGACGACGCTCTACCCCTGAGCTAAACCGGCGTACCTCGCCATTGCCACGTGTGCATTCTATTCGAAACTGAAACAGGTGTCGCTCTCAAGACGAGTTTAACGTTAAACTTTGAGACTGTCAGATCAATCCCTCCCGCGCGCTGTGAACCGATGTACGATACTCGGCCGGCGGTTCCACAGCGCCCGCGCCCGCTAGATCCCAGAGGGATCGAACGGCGACGTCGGTGGGTGTTAGAAGCAGTTCGATAACCGGCCTTCCACTCCGTGATCGCGATTTGCAGCCGGGCTGGCGTTCTTCGGACAGGGCGCACTATCTAGGTTACTCCACTCGAACAATTACAGCCGTGCGTTTAATCTGTTTATTTAATTCACCATTGTGGTACGATTGATTTAATTCACAGGTCATCCGCTGCGTTAGCGCGCGATGGCGTTTCGTGGTTGGGCGCTTGCAGATCAGGAGAAAACCCACCCAGGCAAGACTCTTGAGCCCCCGACGGCCGGTGCGTCGAGGCGTCGGCAGAAGAACCAATATTCCAAGCGCAGTTTAGCGTGACGGAGACCATGGCCAGCATCATCAGCGGACTTAATGCGCATGCGCCACACAATTGGGACGGCACCCAAGGATCGAGAAATCATCATCGTTGAAGATGCGCAGAGCGGTGCCTCTGACCGAGTTCGATGGTCTCCGCAGGCGGGCCGTTGGATCAAGGAAAACGGTGATCCTATCAGCATCACTCCAACGCATTGGAGCCCCATACCGGCCGATCCCCATACTAACGCGGCAGGCGGTATCACAGATCAAGACCGTGAACATCTGGAATTCTTGATTGCACAGACCGCGACGAGAGGAACGCACTCCGCGACCCTCACCTCTGCCAAACGAGCTCGATCATTTTACAAGATCCTTGCTATCGTCATAGCAGCGTCGTTCGCATCACTTCTGCCCGACTCGTACTATCAGAAGGCGTTGACTCCTCAAAGCTACATCGATGTCCAGCACATCTTCCAAATCGCGATCGAGCAGCTTTCCGCGCAAATGGATACCGCCGCGAAACGGTCGGCAGCGGGAGTTCCCGTCATTGCCGGGCGGCAAGACCGGACGCCATCGGAACCACCCAGCCAACCTGATGTCAAGGTGCCGAGCGCGGCCAACGCCAACGATGCTGACTTCAGGCGCGTTGCCGGCAAGCTTTCCCCAGACCCGCGTGAACGCAACCGCTCGGCCGCGCTCGAAACCGAACTGGCCGCAGTTCGTCAATCTCTAGAAGACGCCGTTGCAGCATTGAATCGGGTTGAGGGCGAGATCGCCGAGCTGAAAGCCACGGCACATGCTCACTTCGAGAGTATGCAAGACAGTAAAACGCTCGCGACGGCTGCCGGCCACGCCGTCCTCCCGGAGCAAGACGCGGCTGGTCTGTCGCTCAGTTCGCCAAAGAACGAATCCCCTCCACACTTAGCTTATGGACCGATAATTGGTGCACCGAAGCACTTCACAGCTTGGCGCGCAAGTCAGCAGCATTCCGAGTTCACGACCGGAGTGCAACTCCTCGGTCTCATCCAAAGGGGAGAAGCAGGACGATTGCGGCAACTGCTAAAGGTTGTGACCGCCGACCCCGAGCGGGTTCCCCTACGGAGTCTTGAACCAATTTCGCAGATCGGTTGTTCAGCACCGTGGCGTCACCAACCCAGATCGCTCATCGCCGCAGAGGGCGATGCTGGAAGCAGAGCGAAGCCTGGCTTGCCTACCATCCTGTGCGTCCAGCCACACGGATCCGGTCCACCGGGCAGCATTAAGGCAATTCGCTAGCCGTACGCTGCTGCCGGCCTCTGGCCGCGCCTAAGCAAAGCTTCTCACGCATTCAGCCGGCACGCTTCATCCCAACCGGCCACATACCTTTGGTCGGTCATGTTCCGCTCGATGGTCTCATTTGATTACTTCGAGACTTCCTGAGAACTCGGCCAGCCAGCCGATACGGCGCCCGCAACCTGTCGAGGCCTGAGAACACAACATCTCGATAGCTTCTGGGTTGAGAAGCACAGAGAAGCCTCATTCCACCGGCTTTCAAAGTATCACTCATGACCGACCTGCCTGGTGGCCGCGGGTGGAGACCCATTCTCCTCATGATCGAGTTGACCTGATAGATGTGAGCTTTTCTGTCGAGATCCGCCATGCAGAAGTTTATGCTGACGCTGATGGAGACGCTGCTTCCATTTCTGACCCAGTGAGGGGCCAAAGGAGGATGGTGGACGGCTACTCCCGGAGCCAATTGGAAACGCTTGCCGCGATCGCCCAACTGTTCTCGATACTGCGCACCATTTAGATCACCGAGATAGAACTTTTCAATCTCCGGATCGGGAAGGAGTTCGCGATCGTTCGGATCGAAAAGCCAAACGTCCTTTTCGCCCGCAATCTGACACAGGAAATTGGCCTCATGGTCGATGTGATAGGGCGTAACGATGTTGGGGGACGATATGAACACCGTCATCTGCGCCCAAGTGACGTTCGAGAGGACCTTTTGACCGAGGAGGTCCTCCACGTCCAGCAATGCCTGTTGCAGCAGCTTTTGATAGTCGGAGCTGACAGCATTGATATTGCTGATCTTGACGTAACTATGAGAGTGAGTCAGCCCGCTGATAGCGCTTGCAATACGAATTCTGTCGGCCATTTCCGAGAATTTTGCGTTGGTCTTTCCCTGCCCACCCGACACCACGAACCGATCGGGTCGATTGTGCGCTATCCAGAACGCTGCAGCGTCCTCTAGCGCCGCGAGCGAGAAAAGATCGCTGTCCGCGAGATGGTGTTTCAACGAGAATGCCGAGTTGCCAAAGTGCCGTTGGAATTCTGCGGTCTCGGCGGAGAGAACAGGCGAGCGTCGATCCATGCGCTCAGCGCAACGTTCAGGAACAACCATCGAAATGGCCTCCTCATCGTGATCAAATTAACGTCGACCCGAGGAGAATCCGGGAGAAATATCGCCCTCTTCCGCGGGCCCATTAACGATTTCGGATGCAATAAATTTCAAATGCAATAAATGCCTGACAGTGGCGATCCTAGCAGACCAACCTGACAGGAAGCTTGCAGCAATTTGTATCGGAATATTTCTAGCGAAGGCTGCCAGTCTGCAGCGGATGACTGCAGCTCGCCAACAGCGGCTCCAGGCCAAAGCCTTGCGCGATCGAGGGTACTGTGACTACAGGCTGATCGGCGTACCTCGACGAGGCCTTTCCAGGCCCCTCGCGCACAACAAGCGGCATTTGAAGCATCGCGGATGCAATGACAAATTGAATTGCGTTTAAAATCTCGTATTATAAAGCTTAATTGCTGAAGTTTATTGCCAAGAATTTGCCTCTGCGTAGAGTGCGACCTCGATCGGCGACGCTCGAGAAGTGATCGCCGATCTTGGTATTTGGATACAGTTTTTTATATATTTGAACCGTCGGTGTTTCATGTCTGGAGAATTGCGCCGCCAATATCTGGAATTGAAGAGATTGCGGAGGATAGTGGCGGACCTTGAGAATAGGCTTTTGGCGAGCCGACCGCCCCCGAACGGCGAAGATCAGGCCAAGGCTGCCGAGTCGATTGGTTCAAGCAAGCCGCCGAACGATCCGGAAGAGTAAGGGATCGCCGGCTATAGAGTAAGCAAAGGGGATGCACGGCCGCAGGTTTCTTCCAATCCAGCCTTGCAGCGAACGGTCCATCCTGAAGGACGGTATGCACCGCTTCGCGGCGGCATCTGTGCGAGGCTGGTGGAAGCTGGGTCGAGATCCCGAATGCCGCAAGCACCCGTCAAGTCTAATCGAAAGTCACGAAGCGGCATGAATTCCCAAAGAGCGGAAGTCGGCTCGACGGCGGCGGACATCCTCGACGCCCATGGTGGTGTTGGTCCCGGCTTCGATGCGCTGCGCCTTCTGCTAGCGGTTTGGGTCTTCACCATACACGCCATGTTCATCTGTAAGGGAGCGGACGCAGCGGAGCAGTTTGCGAGCGATCCGTTGCACAGGATTATTGCCAGCCCGGTGCTGCCCATGTTTTTTGCGGTCAGCGGATATCTTGTCACCGGTAGCGCCCTTCGCATTAGGAGCACAACGACCTTTCTGCTGTTCCGGGTATTTCGAATCGCACCTGCGCTCATCGTCGAGGTTACTCTAAGCGCGTTGATCCTGGGACCATTGCTCACCGACAAGGATCTGCTGGAGTATTTCGCCGATCCTCTGTTTTTCAGATACTTCCTGAATATTGTGGGCAACGTACAATTTTTCCTGCCCGGTCTGTTTGCCCAGAATCCGGTACCTGGCGCCGTCAATCTCAATCTATGGACATTGAAGCCGGAGTTCTTCTGTTACGTATTCATGTCGGCAATGATCCTTTCAAAGGTGATCTTCAGCAGGAGATACTTCGGACTGATCGGTCTGTTGGTGCTGCTCTCAACGACGATCTACATCGTCAGGGGTGGCCAAGCGTACAATTTCTTGGGCGTTGCGGATTGGAAGATCTTGGTCGTCGCCTTCATCGTCGGGTGCTTGTCGTTCCAGTGGAACGACCGCATCGTGGTCTCGCGCGGCTACGCCGCGATTGCTTTAATTGTCGCCTGCATCGCTGTTGCTTACCCGCCGTTGGCGGTCCCCGGCGTGCTCGCGCTCACCTACATCGTCATCTACATTGGTACTCGTAAAATCCCTCTTCCAAGTTTCCTGACGAACGGAGACTACTCTTACGGGATCTATCTATTTGGCTTCCCGATCCAGCAGACCCTGGTCCATTTCCTGCCTTCAGACTACAGAACTGGATGGCTCGTGCTGATGCTGGGATTTCCGCTCACACTTGGATTTGCCATGCTTTCCTGGAATTGCATTGAAAAACCGGTCCTACAGCTAAAGAACAAGCTAAGGGCGAGCCCTCGCGGCCCCTTTCGAACTTGGCGCTCCAAAGGAATCGGGCTCGAACAGGCCCGGTAGCATTGGTCTGTATCAATCTCCACGAAATCCTGGTCACCTCGCCGCCAGGCGCTCGGCGCAACAGTTCGTTCGTCTTGAGCCCCGCAAGAATGAAGCTTGAACGCGCTTCGTCGGTCGAGCGGCATCATGCGTATAGCCCTCCCTCTCCGCCTGTCTTTTGCTTCCGCCAGAGCGCCATGATCTGAGGGCCGATCGAGTAAGTACCGGCTTTCGCTCTCGCCGTGAGGCCGCGCAGATAGCCCCCGGGACTCTTGATTTCCGCTGAGCGCTGCAGAATTGCGGCGATTGTAACCGCAGCGTCCGCCTCCCCCATCTCCTGAACGGCCTCATCCCAAGCACTCGGGCTAATGCCTAGTGTTGATCGCACCACGCGAGCGGTCGCCAACAGGTCGTTCCAACTCGAAATCCCGTGGCGGGCGTACATTGCGATATCCGGGCACGCCTTCAGAATGAGTCCGAGAGGAAAGCCGACAGATTGGGCTCTGTCGGGTTTCTCGATGGTTTGATCGGTCCCGGCTACCGCCGCCCCGCTTCGTTGCGAAGCCGGTTCAAGTTCAGTAAGGGGGTCTGTATTTGTATTCTGATATTGCGCGCCGGAATGGCTGGCATTGCCGTCCGTTTTCTGTGCAGAGATATGAGAATTCAGCAGCTTGCCCGTCTCGATGGCGAGTTCATTCAACCTCGCTGCCAATGGCTCCAATAACGTTATGGAGGCCATTCGAGGCAACCGCTGGCTCAGTCCGGCAAACTGCTTCTGCAGTGCAGACCAATCACCGGGAGCCCCGTCCTCAATGGCGATCGCAATCATCTTTGCGATGTCACGACGCAAGATCGTGACGCGCTCCCTCGCCAACGCAGCCAGGCGCCGTTGTTGCCGAACCTCGTCGGCCAGTCGTTCAAATTCTTCGGCGCGGGCGATTATCGGTGTGAGGTCGAATCCAAACGCCTGCTCAATAGAGCCGTCGCCGGCTCTGCGAACGTAGCGCTTTCCGTTCGGACTATCCCGGCGAATGATCATGCCCCGACTTACCAAGGCACTCAGGTGACGCCGCAAGGTCGTCCCTGCCATGCCGTGTGTCCGCTCGCTGAGCGAGGCATTCGATGGAAAGACGACGAGATCTTTACCCGGGGTAAGAACAGTCTCCGGCAGGCAAGTGAGCAGGGCGTTCAGAACGGTCAACGCTCGGTCGGAAATGACAAGGCGATCCTTCGCATCGGTAATTGCGCGAAAGATTTTCCATTTATGAATTACCCTGTCATCAGGACATAGAGAGGCGTTCGCCTGGCTTGCAACCATGGCAAGCGTCAGCGCTCGGCTCCCAAAGGGAGCCGTCGGGTAGCTGTTGTTCATTTTCCTTGCCTTCTTTAGGCAAAGAAAAAGCGCTCGGCGAATCGTTACCGCTGCAAATAGGCTTGACTAGGATTCGCGACCGTGATTCTCTAAGGCTGCTTACACGTTAGAGAAGGCTTCCGGGGCGGAAACGTTTCGGGGGCCTTTTTCTTTGCTTTTTGCTCCTTTGTTGGGGTGCTTACGCCTTTACTGAATGCGCCGCTGGATTCTCCGAGCCGCAGTGCCGTTCAGGCAGCCTAATCAGGCTCATTTCATCCACGCGTCCTCTGATAATCCGAATAGAGTTCCGCCAGACGTTCGACAACATATTCGCCAAAGCCAGGCGCCGCCTTTTCATCCACTGCGAGCATTGTCCGTTCTGGGCGCCGGTCTATTGAAGCCACCCTCCTCCCATCCTCCGCGGTCCAGATGGCCGCCCGCGCCTTTTCTCTGCGGGGAGAGAGTGCTGCGCAGACCGAGGCGAAGCGTGCGTCGGAATCGGATGCTAGGAATGGATGGCTCATGAGAAGCTCGGTGAGCCCTGCTGCTGCATCCCGGCCCTGCAGAAGCACTTCCAACTCCATCCACCTTCGGCGCCCCACCTTGGGTGCCGGACCTATGGCATTGACAAGCGACCTCGGAATGGCGCGCGCAACGCCGATGAGACGGGAAAGCTCCGTCTTGTCGACACTCAGGGCCAGTCCGATCGTGTCCCGTTTGAAGCCGCTGTCCTCGAGTGCGACGGCATAACTTGCCCTTTCGATGAACGACAGATCACGTCGCTCGCCATTCTCCTTCCCTTGCGCGACGACCAACTCGTCGTCCGTCAGCTTCCTGACGATGGCCCGCACGGGTCGCTTCAGCTCACTAAGAGCTCGCACTCGGCGATGCCCGTAGGCCGTTTGAAACCGCGACGGATCGTGTGGGTGCGGCCGCAATAAGACGGGGACAAGTTGCCCGCTCTCCTCGATTGAGCGCACAAGCGCCGTATGATCGGCTTCCGTGCCCGGCATCCGGTCCGGAACGATCGAAGCGTCGATCAGCGAGGGGTCGATTTCAACCACGGTCTCGCCACTTGCGAAACGTTCGGCAAGCGCCTTGGCCGCATGGTTCTCCGCCGAAAGCTTCTCTAGCGATCGGCTCATCGCTCCGACGGCACCTCTGATCCCGAAAGTCGGCGACGTGCGTTCTGGCTCGGTGGATTGGACGCTTTGACCGGGGGGTCCAAGGTCGTCCATCAAGCCACTTAGGAGATTCTTGCGCCCCATTACGTCCTCCCCCAGGCGGAGAGCATGAGATTCTGGATTTCCCCGTTCACACCATCCAGCGACTCCATCGCGCGATCGTAGGTTGAGCGCGTGAACTGCTCGCGAGGGACTTCGTAGAGGGTTTGCTTAGTGATGCCGGCATCGCTGATCGCTGTGCTCTTCAGCATCATGTTTGTAATCATGCGATCGCCAAAGAGGGCTCTCATGAAACCCACCATTTGCGCCTGCGGACCGTCGCCGGGCTCGTATCGCGTCACGAGGTATCGCATCCAGTCGTAGTTCATATTCCCGCCAGCTTTCGCCACCACCTCGAGCAAGTCGGCCGTCATCAGCAGGAACTGCGACATCGACATGACGTCGAGCATTTGCGGGTGGACAGGAATCAGAACGGCTGTGGCTGCACAAAGAGCTGAAAGGGTCAGGAACCCAAGTTGAGGCGGGCAATCAATGACGACGACGTCGTAACGGTGTTCGACCGTCGCCAACACGCGAGCAACGCGAGCAAAGAACAGCGGATCACCTGATTGGCGTTGAGCCAACGCCTTTGGCGTCTCGTGCTCAAATTCCATTAACTCAATGTTTGCCGGGACGATATCGAGATACGGGAAGTAGGTTGGACGAATGATCTCGGCCAGATCACGACGTCCGTCGCCATACCGGATCGCACCGTACAGCGTGCCGTTCTCTTCGACGTCAAATTCCGGCTGATAGCCGTGGAGTGCGGACAACGACGCCTGAGGGTCAAGGTCAACCGCCAGAACCCTGAACCCCTGCAGCGCGAGATGCTGCGCGAGATGGGCCGCGCTCGTCGTCTTGCCTGACCCACCCTTAAAGTTGACGACTCCGATGACCTGGAGGTGGTCCCCTTCCCTTCGATTCGGCAGGTATCTTCGTGACGCTTTGCCGGTCTCGTCGAGATACGTACGCAGGGCCTGGATATCCTGGAGCGAATAGAGCCGACGGCCTCCAGCAGCGATTTCCGGCTGCGGACCCTTCCCTTCCAGGGTAAGTTGTCGGAGATAGGAATCGTTAACCCCGATCAGCTTGGCGGCTTCGCCCGAGGAAAAACGACGCAGAGTTTTGGCGGCTTTCGGCGGAAAGAGCTTCAGCCGATGCGCGACAAGCTTGGCTGACAGCTCACGGGCGTCAGCTGCAATGAGCTCATGAATGGCCGTCGGCGGATGGTCGGCCACCGTATCCATTCTTCGTCTTTCGTCTGCTAAAGACACGGCTCGCTCTCGTTTTTACGCTGATCGTTCGAAAAACGGTGACTTGGCGTTAGTACGACAGATTCTCTAGCGGCCGGCAATAAAGAAAGGGTTAACGACGGATTAAGGAATCCGGGGTGAGTTTAACGATCAAAATCCTGCCCGCTCTGATCGCCCGAGCCTCAACGGTCGAGCTTGCCTCCGAGAAGGCCCTCTTGGATGAGCCATGCCCGAGCCTCCGACCCACATGCCGTCCAAAGTCCCTTAACTCCCGTTTGTGAAGGCACGATGCAAAATGCATCGTGCTCGCATATTGACCACCTCAAGATCGATCCGCCCCGCCGTCGCGTTCGGATGCTTGCTCGGCGAATGCTTGCCGGACGAAACAAGGCCGCCGACAACCTACCAGTCCAGGCTCCCCGGCTTGGTCCAGGTGCCCCATGGACGGGATTCGCGGGACAGCTTCGATGGGATTGGTTGTTTTCCGGCGTCGGGTAGCACAAGCACGGCTCGGTTCGATGCGGAGGGGGCGCCTTGCTTGTCGCGGTCGCTACCGTCGGCGCGCCATCACCAGCCGAACGAAGGACTTGCAAAGTTGACCGCGGTCAACACCAGAGCCGATCTATCCGCCTGAGTAAACAGGTCTCGGTTCGACAACTTTAGAAGCGCTCGGGCGGTGATCTTCCATCGACGCGACTTCCGCAGGCTTCGTCCGCGGTCGCCGGCTCCGTCAAGAATTTGCTCGAGGTCTCTTGCCCCGAAAGCCTGTTGCAATGGAACGGGATCGTGAGCGGCTCAGATGGCGGCGGCAAGGCCACCGCTGATGTTGTCTCGCGGGCGGAAGGCTCCGACGCTGAAGTTGACCGCGGTCAACTTCAGCCCTTCGCGATGCGTCATATGATGCGTCATCTATCGAACGCGCCCCCGGTCTGCGATTGCGCTCTGAAGTGTGGAAGGCTTCGGATGGGGCGCGCCCGTGTCCGGCTCGGCCCGCGATGGGCTGTTTGAGATTCGGTCGAAGCAGCATCGCCACAACATGAACGGCAGACGCACAGCCTAATCGGAGCGGACCTTGCCGGCGTTGGGATGCGGGCGGAATCATCGCTGTCGCCGGGCATTTATGCCGGCCAACATCGCCGCAGAGCAAAGTTGACCGCGGTCAACTTTGCTCTGGAGTGGCTGGTCACAGCTAGCGAAGAAGCTCGCGATCGAAGATAAGAGGGTAACGACCTGCTGGCCGTCATTATGGTTAACATATGATTAAGCCGCTAAAGGGGTTGACCGCGGTCAACTGAAAGGATCAACGCCCTGACAGCGGACAGCCTCTGAGCGTTTGACTCCGCCGCCGGCAGGAGAAAACTAGCAACGCCACTGCCGAGGGCAGCAGATCTGATGGCATTGATCCGGAGGGCAGGGATGTCCGCCAGCCAATCAGGCAAATTCCGCTCGCTTTGAATCTCACCTCCGCATGGCCACGCGAGCCAAAATTGGAATGGCGACATCCCGATCGAAAATGAGCTGCAGCCAGGGACGTCTCCCCGTCGGCAACGCGCAAGGACACCACCACGCAGGCAGGCTTGCTATTGCCGTCGGGTACAGTATGGTCGGATTGCCCTGCCAAGCGCGGCCCGACCAGATCCACGAAATCCGCGACCAGTACCAGAAGCTAGAACCCAATTAGCTTCCGTCCAATTCAAACACGCACGTGTTTTCAATGCCTTGGGCGACCTATCAGATTCCCGATCTGTCCTGGTCAAAGATATCGGTTAGAGTCGCGGAAGCCGAAGATAAGCTGGCTCGTTTGGATGAGCGGCTGTTGAAGAGCGAGATACGCGAGGGCTGGCGGCACAGAACAGATTTTCTCGACGTAATCTCGAGCGTGTGGTTGGACGGCGAAGCTGTTCATCTGGACGATTTGGTTCTGCACGACGCCATGATGGACAACGGCGCTCCGACCGCCGAACTAACCAGGGCGCATGCTGTTCTTCGTTTACGCCGTCGCATTGCCGCCTCCGTGGTTGACTGGAGAACTTCGGCAGCAGCCGTCATAGACATTCTGGGTCGCAACACGTCGGCTGTAACCGTCTCCAACCCTAATGAAGAGAGTGGCCAGTTCGATCCGAGCGACGAACTCGAAGTCGCCCTTACCGCCATCGACCGGGCTATGCTTCGCAGCGAAGGCCTGCTTGAGCGAATGGACTACCCGATCGAGCAAGTAGGCGTCGAGAAGGCGCGGCGGGCAGAGCGGATCGAGGAATGGCTCCAGATCGTCCAACAAACCGCCGCGCTTCCGCCGACGATTGCTGCGGTGATCGCCCAGGACGCGTGGACCGAGATTGCTCCGCTCGGCTTCGATCGGGGAGAAGGCCGGCTGCTGGCGGCCTCGCTTCTTAGTCTTCGAAGGAAGACCGTCTCCCATATGACCCTTTGGAGTGTCGGCGAACGAACCGTCCCGCTAGAGCACCGCCGCGATCGACAAACTGATCTCCGCTATGCGGCTGGGCTGAGCTTTCTCGTCGCGGCGGCGGAGGAGGGGATGCGCCGTCATGAGACCTGGCTTACGGCCAAGCGGTTGCTGGCCCGCAAGGCAAGGGGGCGTCGTTCCACGTCACATTTGCCGGCCTTGATCGACCTCCTGATCGGCAACCCTCTGGTTTCCGCAGCGATGATCTCAAAAGAGTTGCGAGTCAGCCAGCGAGCGGCATTGGACCTTGTTGCGCAACTCGGGGTCCGCGAAATAACCGGCAGGGGTCGCTTCCGAGCTTGGGCTGTGACCTAGCCCAGGCCGCCGCGCCGCTCGGACCTACCGTTGCAAGCCATTGTTGGCGTCTGGCCACACGTCGGTCGATAGCCAGGCGATGCCAGCGCCAGAGAATCCCACGATCTGATTGCCAAGACTGCCGTTCGAGCCTGGGATTTCAGTATCGGGCAGGGCGCCTCTCTATCCTCCGTTCCCGGCCGAGACAACTACACCTGCGAGCCGGACTCAGCACTGGCGGGCATCACCTCCGTGACCCTCGGCCAGCCGCACCAAACCACTCAGGCTATCCAAAGGTCCGTGACGTCGACCGTGGAAGTCGATTTCGATCGAGAGCGCTCGAACTTGGTGGTCTCGCACCATTTGACCACCAGATCCTCGAGGTCCTTCCTGGACTGGGCGGAACTAAAGGTGTGATCCGCATCCTGAAAGAACTCCAACCGCAACGAGCCACCGAAACTTACGTTGGAAAAGGCGTTGATGAACTGTTCGCGATACGTCTGACGCGGGGCATGATGCCGGCCAGTGCAGATGACCAAAAGCTTTATGCTCGCTTTCACTGCTGCGTCGTAAACTTCCTCCAGCGACGCACGGGCGTCCAAGCCCTGGTAGGCGAGATGCTGGGGTGTTTTTTCTCGATACAAGCCATACGAAAAGCGCTCGACCAGCCGTCGCATAAGCTTGCTTTTGTGGAGCCTGAAGTTTCGCCAACTTCGCACATCACGCAAACGACGGGACGCATAGTCGACGAAGTAGCGTGCAGTTGGCGGAATGTAGGGGTCAATCAGCACCGAACCGATCACGCGGGGATCCGAGAAACCGTAAAGGATTGCGTGATCAGCTCCTGAACACAGACCGACCAGGATGCACCGGGAGATCCCTTGCGTCTTCTCAAGCCAACTTAACGCTGACCCGATGTCAGCAAAATTGGACTGGAGCAGTGGCTGCTTTGACCTGTGTGTCGCGCTGTCACCAAGACCTGAAAAGTCAAATCTCAGAACCGTAAGGCCCGCTTGGGCAAGCCTGCGCGACAGCGCCACATACATCCGATGATGGCCAACGCGGTGGATGGTTCCTGTATTTAGGATAACGACTGATAGCCGATCAGCGGCGAAGGGGCCGGCAGGCTGAGCAACAATTCCTATCAGCGCCTTGTCCGGTCCGAAATGAGCGACCCGCTCGACGAAATCGTGCTCTATCCCAGCCACTTGAGAATCCGTTCGCAGACTTCCACCGGCAAGCCTTCGTCCCGTTCAGCAGCATCCTTCCAAGGTGATGGGGCCTGGAGCCTGGCGACTTCACCTCCGGAATCGAAGAAGCCGCTGAAAGCGCTATCCGGGAGCCCCGTCTCCGTGAAGACGGCCAGCATCCTCATGGAAGCTGGCGCCTGATAGGTGCTTAAATCGATATCCGCCAATCCCCGGACGAATGCAGATGAAACGAGGAGTCCTCCGAGTTCGGAAGCGAGACCAGCTTTTGATTCGGCATATGCTGCGGAATCGGATGTCTTTCCGTAATGGTTGTCAATAGGACACAACAGCGCCCTCAAGTAGTCCGCTCCGGACAGGATGGGATCCCAGAGCACAGCGCTCTGAATTTCGGCGGACAGCCGAGGGACTGTCTCGGCCAAGAGAGTGGCGCCAAGCCGCAAGCCGATCACTGCAACATGAGTGGCGCCACTCATATCCTTTAGCTCACGCAAAGCCGTTTGGATGTCGTCCTTCCAGCCGTCGAGGTCTGCCTCGGTGGTTTCTCCTCCGGAATCTCCCGCGCCAAAATAATCAAAGCGCAGTGTGTCAAACCCGGCGGCAGCTAGCCGTTTCGACAGCAGACGCATCGTTCGATGAGCGTTGGTGTACTCGAGACCCCATGAGCCGCAAAGCAATGCCGCGCGCATATCGGCGGTTCGCACCGTGGCGGGCTCGTAGACTCCAAAGAGACGACGCTGCTTTGATCCGAAGAAGAGAGGCAACATGTTCTAGATTGCTATGCTGTTCCTTCGGCGACAAATTCGGCGATTTGTCGCAGGTTCTTAAAATAGAGCGTACGCGGGTCAAGTGTTCGCCCCATCTTCTGCCGGACGATGCCCACCATTCTGACGGCCAAGAGCGAATGGCCACCGAGCTCGAAGAAATTGTCGCCAGCGCTGATGCGTTCCAGCCTGAGCAAATCCCGCCAGACGTTCGCAATCAACTGCTCCGTTCCTGCAGCCGGTTCAACGTAGTCCGTCGAAGCGTGCATCTGACTGGCGAACGGATCGGGCAGAGCTTTCCGATCGACTTTCCCGTTTGGCGTAAGAGGAATCGTATCAACAGGCACGATGAGCGAGGGGATCATATAATCCGGCAAATGATCCCGTAGCTGAGCTCGCAGCTCGCTTACAGTGGCAACCTCGGCCTTATGAATAACGTAGGCGACCAGGCGACTATCCCCCGGGGTCAGTTCGCGAGCAACGACGACCGCTTCTGTCACAGAAGCCTGCTGCCGAAGAACGGTCTCAATCTCGCCGGTTTCAATCCGAAAGCCACGAACTTTAATCTGGCTATCGATACGACCAAGGTGATGGAGCAGACCGTCAGCGTTCCATTTCCCGAGATCACCAGTCCGATAGACCCTCTCATTCTGCCGAACGCTGAAACGATCAGGCAAAAACCGTTCGGCTGTCGCTTCCGGCCGACCTTGATAACCGACCGCAACCCCCGTGCCAGCGATCAAGATCTCACCCGAAACACCAATTGGCGCTAGCTCGCCGTCACGATCGACAATGTAAACCCGCGTGTTGTCGATAGGACGCCCGATCGAAATTGGTGCAACGCCGCGCTCGATACGCGCCACCGTTGACCAAATCGTCGTTTCAGTTGGGCCGTACAAATTCCAGAGTTCTCCGACCCGGGCAAGCAACGCATCAGCAAGGTCGCGTGAGAGCGCTTCTCCACCGCACAATACGCGCAGGTTACCATCTCCCTTCCAGCCCCCATCAATCAGCATTCGCCAAGTGGCCGGGGTCGCCTGCATAACCGTTGCCCGGCTTTTTTGTAGCAGACTGGACAGGGTGGCTGCATTCGAAGCCGTTTCCCTCGAAACCAATTCTATGGAGGCGCCGACACTCAACGGCAGATAGAGCTCAAGCCCGGCAATATCGAACGAAACCGTCGTTACGGCGATCATCACATCATCACGAGTCAATCCCGGCATCCGCGCCATCGACAGAAGGAAATTCGAGAGGGAGTCATGCGAAATCACGACGCCTTTTGGCTGACCTGTCGATCCCGACGTGTAGATGATATAGGCGATCTTCCCATCGGACGAGCCGGTCAACGGGTGGGCGGCGATCATCTCGCCTCCATCGCGCATAAGCGTAGCGCTATCGTACACCCGCAGACCATCAGGCACCGTCAGCCGTTCCTTGGATTCCGGATCAGTAACCAGCGCGGTTACACCGCTATCGGCCAACATGTAAGCCAGCCGCTTGGCAGGAAAGGACGGGTCGAGGGGGACGTAGTAGCCACCTGCTTTCTGAATACCGAGCAGCATCACGATCAAGTCGATTGACCGCTTCATGCACAGTGCGACACCCGCATTGGGTCGAATACCCAGTGTGTGCAGATTTTTCGCAACGAGGCTCGCGCTTGCGTCGAGATCAGCATAGCTGATCGTCTTCCCGTCAAAGGTGATCGCCGATGCGTTCGGTCGTCTAGCTACGTGCTCCTCAAACATCGCAATGAAACGCGGCCTGTCCGCCGGGACAAAGGTGGCATTCCAACAATCAAGCAGCAACCGGCGCTCGCTGGCCGGCAGCATCGGCATCGATCCGATGCCCTGATCAGGATCGTTCGCAATGCTTTCGAGAAGCTGGAGGTATTGGGCAGAGAAACGCTCAACTGTTCGACGTTCGAACAGATCCGTATTGTACTCGAATGTTACCGTGTTCGAGAGCTGGGCATCCACCGACAGACTCAATTCAAACTGCGCACCCCCTCGGTCGATAACCGCAGGCTCCCATTTCAGCCCGTCGAACGACACGCCGTAGAACGGAGTGTTTAGCATGTTGAACATGACCTGCACGAGCGGCGCTCGGCTGTTGTCGCGCGATTGCGCGATCTCCTGCACCAACCTGTCAAACGGAACATCCTGACGCGCATAGGCATCCAGCGCGGCGCCGCGAACCCGTTTCAGAAACGCGAGAAAGCTCGGCCGTTGCGACAGATCAACACGCAATGCCAAGGTGTTTACGAAGGTACCGACCAGATTCTCCAAATCGCTCTGGGTCCGATTAGCAATCGGCACGCCGATTGCGAAATCTTCCTGTCCAGTCAAACGGTAGAGCTGAACTGCGAATGCGGCCAGCATCGTCATAAAGAGGGTGCATCCCTCACGCTTACTCATACGATCGAGCTTAGAGAGCAATGCCGCATCAATCGATGCCCGGTGGCTGGCACCATTCAACCCGCGTACCTGGGGCCGAGAGAAATCCGTCGGCAACTCGATCGACGGCAATTGGTCCAGTTGCCGCTTCCAGTAAGATAGCTGGTCGTCGCTATGGTTTTCGTGCGCACGTTGCCATTTTGCGTAGTCCTGGTACCGGAGCCTAACGGGCTCCAGATTGACCGGGCGTCCAGCACGCAGGTCGTTGTACGCAGACGCCAGTTCGCGAGCGACTATACCAACCGACCACTGGTCACCTGAGATGTGATGAAGCGTCAGGTGGAGCAGGTGCTCGTCATCCGCGATCCGGAACAGAGACGCTCGCAGAACCGGCCCGCACGTCAAGTCAATCGGCCTGCGGGCATCACGTTGAGCCCTCGCAATAGCTTCTGCAGGAGCTGCATCACCGAGCGAGCGCAAGTCGGTCACAAGCAACTCTTGGGGGCGCCATGGCTCGACCTGCTGCTGCACCTCGCCGTCCACTTCACGAAACGTACTGCGCAGATTCTCGTGCCGTCGACGCACCTCATTGAGCGCCTCCGAAAGAGCCTCTCGGTGCAGAGGACCGATAAGACGTACGGCACCACTCAGATTGTATGCGGAGTTTTGCGGATCGAGCGACTGGATCAGCCACATCCGTTGCTGCGAATACGAGAGAGCGGTCGAATGTTCCTCGATTGAATGGGTCGTTGCCGGCGTGATCCTCGTAGGCCCTTCGCCAATATTGCTCGAGAAATGTTCCGAAGCTCGGCCGGCGGCGACAATGGGCGCAATGGGGATCTGCCTGTTCTCGTCCCGAGCTTGCTCGATCCGGCGAGCCAAGTTCTCAAGTGTTTGAGCTTCGAAGATCGTATGCAGCGGCAGTTCTAGATTAAACACGCGGGACACCCGCGACGCGACTTGGGTCGCGAGCAGGGAATGTCCGCCGAGGTCGAAGAAACTATCATGTCTGCCAAAATGCTCGATCCGGAGCACTTCCTGCCAAATCGCATGCAGTGCCAATTCCGTTGGTCCTTGCGGCGCGATGTCGGCGCTATCTTTCGGCCAGCCTCGTGCGGCAAGGGCCCCTCGATCCGGCTTACCGCCTGCGCTCAGGGGCAAAGCGGCGATCGCGACGTATGACGACGGCCACCATTGACGGGGCAACGCTCGTTCCAACTCTGATTGAATAGCTTGAATCTGCGCGCGTAGATCAGACGCGCTCGACGTTGGCTGCCGCTCGGTGAAGTAAGCCAGAAGCTTCGGCTCAGTGGACAAATTCTCGCAGACTATCACCGTTGCTTCCTTCACCCCCGCGATCTGGCTCAGGCATGCCTCAATAAAGTGTAAGTCTATGAGAACGCCCTGATGCCTTATCTGCAGATCACGGCGACCAAGAAATTCGGCCACGCCGTCTGGTCGCCACCGTCCGTAGTCACCGGTCTTGTAGAGACGCGTCCCCTGATTGGGTAGGTCGAACGGACATTCGACAAACCGTTGCGCCGTGAGCTCGGGTTGACCGAGATATCCGCGTGGAACGCCAGGGCCGCCGATATAAATCTCTCCAGCGCCACCAACCGGTACCGGCCGCATAGATCGGTCGAGCACGTAAATATGTGCGTTTGCAAGTGGGCGCCCGATTGGAACCTTGCCGGGGAGGGCCGTAGCGTCGCACGGCCAGTGGGCAACTTCGAGATCCGATTCCGTTGGAGCGTACAAACTGTGAAGTTGCGCGTCCGGGAGGAGCTGAAGGCACCGCGCGGCCAACGGAGATGATATCGGCTCACCGCTGCAGAAAATGCGGCGCAAGGAGCCACACCTCTCAATGCCCTCGCAGTTCAGAAGCGAGGGCAGCGCTGATGGGCATAGAAGTGCCGTGGTGACTTCGAACTCGTCAATCACACGTTTCAGATATTCCGGTTCAATGTCCCCTTGCTGCCCAGTGACGACCAATTTTGCGCCGGTCGTCAGCGGCCACAAAAGCTGCCAGATCGAGCGAGGAGATCCGAGCGAGCGGTCCCGCACAACACAGTCGCTGCTCGTTAAGGGATATTCCCTTTGCATCCCTAGCAACCGACCGAGCACGCCGATGTGCTCTTCCATCAGTGCTTTCGTTATTCCTGTTTGGCCCGGCGCAACGGTGACGTAGGCGAGACATTCCTGGGACAGACCAACGGCCTCGACGTCAATATTCGTCTCTGGCAGTTGAGCTAGAGCGTGACTGATCTCCTCGATTACGATAGCTCCAGTCGTCGACTTCGGAAGGAGCGCTCGTTCGCCAGCTAAAACAATCGACGGGCTTATCTCTTGGAGCACACGCTCCAATTGGTCCTTTCCCAGCGCGGGGTCTATTGGGACGCAGGCCGCTCCCGCCTTCAGAGTACCGAGCAGCGCTACGACCATTTGAACAGGCTGATCCGAGCAAATGGCAACGAGGACCTCGGGACCTGCGCCTTCGGCTCTTAGATAATGAGCCAACCTGTTGGCCTGAATATTGAGCTCCGAGTAGGTCAGGGAGGCATTCTCACCCAAGACAGCGGGCGCCTCCGGCGTAGCGCTGACGCGCTCTTCGAACAGCTCATGAACGAACTTGTTGAGCGGAAGAGCCTGTCCAGGGTCGTTAAACCCAATCAATATTCGCGCACGTTCCGCGTCAGAAATGAGGTCGGCTTGGCCACCAATCGTATCAGGCCTGACTGTACACTGGTCAATCAGCGCACACAGCCTTCGCAAATGTTCATCCAGTTGCCCGAGGGTATATCTGGCAGAGTTACCGACGACATCTATTCGATGTCCCGTGTTGGGTGAGCTGCCATAGTAGACGAACTGGATATCGTCGACACGCCAGTTGCCCAGCGGCAATCGACGAATGGCAAATTCGGCAAACGTGATGCTCTCGTCGAGCGGCATATAGTTTGCGAAGACAGAGAAGATGTCGGCGCCACGCGGCGATAACCCGAAATCTCGCCGCAAATCTTCTATGCGGTAAAGCTGATGACGAAAGGCTTCTCGTATCGCACGCGCGGTCCGGTGCAGATGAGCATTGAAGTCTTCGTCTGGGTGGACCGACAACCGCAGAGGGATCACATTGGCGGCCATGCCGACCGCGCGTTTCGAATGGTGCCCAAGCCGGGCAGCCACCTGCATGCCCAAGACAAGGTCGCGCGCCCCGGTCATGCGATAGAAATAGAGGGCTACCGCAGCCATAACCACGGCGGCCGCGCTCGCGCCGTGTGTGCGGCCAAGTGCCTCGAGATCGGCATGGTTTGGAACGAAGCCCTGGATCTGCAGCACGCCCGGATTTGGCGGAACGGTGTACGTCGACAGGCTTACCGGTTCCGGACGATCCTTGAGTATGTCGGACCAGTAGCTCTGATCCCGGACGTATTGCTGAGATTGTCGATAAGCTTCCTCTGCTTCAATCAGATCATTCAGCGAGCCAAAGGATCGCGGTTCGCTTGAAATACCGGCAGCCAACTCGCCGTAAAGCTCAGCCACCCGCCGAAGCAGCAGCACCCATCCGAAACCGTCGTTAACCAAGTGGTGGTTAACTGCATACCAACAGTAGCGATCGGAAGCGATGCGAAGCAGCGCGAAACGAAACAGGGACTCGCGAGTAAGATCGAACGCGCGGTTCATATCCGCGCGCATCCAGGCCTCGGCTGCCGAGCGCGGCTCGTTCCTTAGACCAAAGTCAACGAACGGCAACTCCCAATTATCATCCTGGAGGAGGTACTGTCTTGGGCCATCCAGCGTCTCACTTATTCGGAGATGAAGGCCGGCTGCTTCCTTTACCCCCTGCCGCAACGCACGCTCGAACATGGCGCTGTCGACTGCTCCATGGATCTCAACGCATTCACCAATATTGAATGCGGGATCGTTTGGATCGAGCGCTTGGGCAAGCCAAATGCTGTGCTGGCCTTGCGTTAGTGGACGAAGCCCCGAATGATCGAAATTTGATTGCCCAAAATCCAAGGTAAAGTATGCTCCATCCGCCGAAAATTGGCCTGAAACCTTACGTCGTAGCTATACCATTGTGGTACTATAGATTTCACCATACCAGAATAATATCTCGACCGCACGCCGGCATTCCCGGCGGCTAAGATTAAGAGAAACTTCGCGGGCAGGCGCGAACTCAAGGGCTTATTGCTTTGCGGCAAACCGTGTCCGTTGCTGTGTCGATTTGCCGCCGGGCCGGACCACGGCCAGGCTTCGATCCGCGGTGAGTTTCGCCGAGCCTTCTCGCATTCTATCGACGTCTACTTTTACGGGGGGTGACGATTAATGGCTGGCGTGAGACGGGCCTTTTTCTGGGCAACGGCCGGCCGATATCTCGTGATGCTCGTTAACCTTGCCGTGGCGTTCATCATGGCTCGGCTAATTGGGCCGGCCGCATTCGGCGTTTCGGTGATCGGTGGCGCGGCCTATGCGATCGCAGAAGCACTCCGTGAGCTCGGCGGCGGCGCCTATCTGATCCAACAACGCGAGCTTACCCTCGAAAAAATCCGCACGAGCGTCACAACGAGCGTCATAGCCTCTATCGCGATATCACTGTGCATGTATTTCAGCGCCGACTTGGTCGCGTGGTTCTATGACCTTCCCGAGGTGAAGCGTTACATCCAAGTCGCCGCCATCGCCTACGTCCTGGGTCCATTCATATTCCCTGTCTTTGCTCTCATGAGCCGAGAGATGGCCTTTCGCTCCTTTGCGCTTGTAAATGTCTCGATGGCGGTCTCCGGTGGGGCCACAGGTATCACACTTGCGCATTTGGGGTTCGGGTATATGTCGCTCGCCTGGGCGAGCGTGGCATCCACCGTTGTTGGAAGTGCGCTATGCTTTTTCCTTTACTCCAATCGTTCGATTTATCATCCAACTCTGAGCGATTGGCGTAGCGTGTTGGGCTTTGGCGCGTTCGACAGCGCGACAGCTCTGATTGCCGCCGTCGGCGAACATGCCCCTTACCTGGTGATCGGTCGCGTGCTCGATTCCGCAAGTGTGGGAATTGCACAGCGCTCTGTCCTGCTGTCCGTTTTTCCGGAGCGCGTGATTCTTGCCGGTGTGAGTGCGGTGGCACTACCAACTTTTTCTCGCAGTGTACGGGAGAACTCGGATACGCGAGCCACTTATCTCAACGCCATTGGCCTGATTACCGTCATTCATTGGCCCTGCCTGATCCTTCTGGCTGCGCTTTCGACCCCAGTGGTCAAATTGGTGCTTGGAACTCAATGGCTCGAGGCAGCATCGCTGGTGAAAGTCTTGTGCTTTGCGGCCGCCTTCTCCTTTCCTTTTGCGCTTCAGTACCCGATCCTCGTTGCAGTCGGCGCTATGCGATCGCTGCCATTTCTCGTCGCAGGACAGGCAATGCTGAATACCGCGGCCATCGCCATTGTCGCAAACCAAGGTCTCTTCGCGATCGCGTGGTGTCTGGCAGGGGTGGTCCCCCTAAACGCTCTGGTTGTCGTCACAATCATTCGTCGGCACCTCCGCTTCGCATGGTGTGAATTCTTCGCCGCGCTGCGCAGAAGTGTCGTCGTGTCGGTTCTGTGCGCGATCGGACCGGCCTTACTGATCTGGAACGAAGGCAGCTCCGACTTGGCATTCGCAATGGCCCTAACCGCCGTTCTTCTTTTCGCAATTGGCTGGGCCGCAGGCCTGATATTGACCCAGCATCCATTACTTCATGAGCTGCTGCGCGCCTTGCGACGGCCGAAAGCACTCTACCAACCAACTTCGTGATGTCCTTCGCCAACCTCAAGGCTCACGTGATGTGCTGCCGACCAATGCTGGCCCGCCATAGGTCACTCGGCAGAACCCAACCGAATTCCAGGCGAGCGAGCTATTGCGGACGCATTTACGTCGTCGACGTCAACGTCGAATGTCCGCCCCCACAGCACTTAAGGCGTCAAGGCGCTCATCAGCGTCCAGACCTTGGTCGGACTGTGAAGCGGCCATCCTCAGGCAAGTCCGGAGCCACTCCAGCGCCGCCACTAACAAAAGGATCGATACGGGTACATACAAGGCAGCTCCGTTGAGTTGAATAATGCCGTGCCGGGCCAGCATCAATACAGCCACGGCAGCCAGATACATAAAGAGGTTGGCAAGAAGAAAAGACGTAGCCGTCCGTAAGGGGTTCACAAGAGCTAGAAGCACGAAGAATGACGCATAGTAGCATCCAGGCGTGGTCGCCACCATGATCACCAGGACACCCGACACGTACACTGTCACGAGATCCTGAGATTTCCAGGCAAGGCGCAAGCAGGCCGCTATCAGCGCGCCACTCGCCAAGATGATGAGCCACAAGTGCTCCCGTTCAGTTTGCGCAACATCGACAGCGATGCGCGTGTAGACATACAGGCTGGTTGGATCAACGAGATCTCCGCGCATATTGGCAAGGCTCGCACTGAGAGGAACTCTGAGCCCGACCGCGTTGGGTCCCATCACACTGCCGAGAAGCGACAGTCGCTCGATCGATTCCAGCCACGCTTGCGGGCCACGTCCAGCCAGGCAACCAAGCACGATCAATGTCACGGCACTCGCCGCAAATCCTAGCGCAAATTGGCCGGCCCGGCCTTTTTCCTCGCGCCAATGAAAGAGCGCAAAGGCCGCCAAAGGAACCAGCATGAAAACGGGAAACACGCGGCAGCAAGCGGCGTAGGCAAGCAAGGCACCCGCCAGCTTAATACGGCCGCGCGCCAGGGCGGCAGCGCATAGTAGCAGGGAGACCAATACGTCCTGGCGCAAAAAGGCACCACCGATCCAAAAGTAACGCGAGCAGTAGCCCAACCCGAACGAGAGGGAGACCGCCGCCAGAACCTCCAGGCCGAACACGCGATAGATTACGAGACCCGCGAACGCCAGCAGAAAGAAATCCAGTGATGCGTAAACCGCCACGGTCAACCGTCGAAATGGAAACCAGGCCGTAAACATGCGCTCAACCGCAACGTGGGCCGGAGTGGGATTGTAGCCGTGATCAAGGAAGATATCCGAGCGAATGCGAAAGTGCGTTGCGTCGTCACGAAACGCTGCCCATCGCGCATCCGAAAAGCGCATGCGCACGTCTCGTTGCAAATCGGCGAGTTGCGCGGTCGGAATCACTTCGTTGGTCTTCAGGTCGCGAACCCGAGCCGGTGGAACAAATTCCGGATCTTTTTCCTCCAACGCATCGAGCGTCGCGGCGTAAATCCCGTCATATCCAAGCTCGGGAAAGTACTTGGAGCCCAGTACGTAATGAAATTGATCCCAGATGTGGAACGCCGTGCCATCGGTGTGCAGACCACCAAAATTGAGGTATCCCAGAGCTCCGATTGCGACCAGACAGCACGAGAGCTGCGCTCGACGTGGCTCTCGCTGGGCCGAGCGTACTCGCTGGAGCGCCCAAAGAACGAACAGCGACGCAACTATTGCAACAACTTTTAGAAGAGCTTCTTTAGGTTCGCTCATCCTGCAAGGCGTACAGGCCAACAGACGTTGTCTTCAGCGTTGTTTAGGAGGCGCCCAACGAATTCCCGCTGAGATCTCGGTGAGCAAGCCACGTCATCGAGCGAGTCCAGCTTCGCGCCGTGGAGATCGGACAACGCAAAACGTCCATGCACACACTGACAGCACCGAACAACTGGTTCGCACGCTCTCCGCATCTCTGAGATCACCATGATCGGAACAACGATAGTGGTGCGGCCGCTCTCTCAAATACCGAAAGAATGGCGCATCTGGATCACCATCCGATCGATTGCAGCGGTGTATTTCCCGCCGATGAGCCGCTGGTCGGCAGAATAAAGTCCGATAAGTATAGCCAAGCCGATGAAAATACCTTTCATTGATCGAGCTCCAGGTGAGCTGTGAGCTTGAATTCTTGGAAATACCGCTATGAAATACTTCTCCGGGATGTCCCGCGGCGGCCCGGCAACCAAGCCAGACCGAAAACTAAGCCCACGCTCTCTGTCTCAGCAATAATCTCACGTGTCGATTTCGCGCTCTCATCACATTTAATCCGAAATTAAATCGCACGACAAGAGACGACGAGGGCTGGCCAAGCAAGTCGGGCGCCCCAATCCAGGAAAATGGCCCGCCTCGATTTCTGGGGTTGGGATTTGAGGCGGGCCGGAGGCTGGCTATGCGCCGGCTCTTTTGTCCGAGCGCGGCAGCAAACCTAACACCGGAGCGGTGTTCGTAGGCATGTCAATTTCCGGCATTAATCCGACAAGATATTCAATTTCGATGAAACAGGCGGCTCCGTATTGGGCGCGCTTGCCGCTCTGGCGACCTAATCGTGATCATAAGGATCAGAAGATTTTGATCCGGCGGCGCGAGGAAGAATCATAAGATGGGAAGAACCACCAGCCGATGGTCCGCATCCACAAGCGCATGAATGTCCCTGAGAACCAGCAACTCGAGCAGCTTCTGGAGCATGCGAGAGGCGCATTCAGCAACGCGATTGATCCCGAGCTCCTTAATCTGGCTCGGATCGAAAAGGGCTGGATTTCCCAACGAGCTGTCGTTGAGGAGTATTATCGTCTTCTAAATCTCCGAGAGCGACGGGCCGAGCTCCCGGAGCAGAAACGCTGGAAAGTACTCTTTGACTTCAGGAAATGGCTCGTGTCAGTCGTTGGAGGCTCGCCACCATGACCGGATTACCTTCAGATCAAGCACGTCGGTCCGGTGCGCCCGTACTTCGCCTCATCTCACTGGGCATGTAGGCTGCGCAGCACCGTAGAACACGGATCGACGGCCCCAAAAGCCCAGCGGGGTCAGCGTCCCTTGATTGACGAATGTCGTAGTACCGAGGACGGGAGTATCGGGACTGTCTACCCATCGACAGCCAGTGTGGAACGGGGCGTGGTAATATCCATAGTCGGGGCCCCAAGTGTAGGCAAACGAGCGTCCGATAAGATGCACGCTGGAATCCCGGCGAACTCTTGCGTCCGCGGCAATCGGCACGGTCGCTATGAGCAATGCCAACAAACCTGTCTTGGCCAGGCAAGCGGCCACTTCCCTCATGACGATACCCTTCCCCTAGTGGTGTTGCGCATCACATAAGCTACCGCGTGTCGGCCGATTTGTCGATTTATATGCGCAATTGGCTACATTCGAATGCTCTGCCGCATCCAAGGGATACGGCCACGCCAATTAGGCTCAAGATCTGCAGGAAGGCTTTGCCTATCGGGCATGCGACCAAGCGTAGCCCGCGAGCTTGCCAAGAACCGTTGGTCGGAAGGCTCGTCAATCCGATGAGGGATGCCGGCTGATAGCCGCCCTCCCACATTTCCACAGCCAAAGAGTCGATCGGTTGCCCCAACGACGTCGGGCAAGCCAATGTCCGGCCGGCTGTTGCCGCCAAGCGACAGTGTCATAGGCCAACGAGGCGCGGAAACGGGAGCGGCAATGCTTGCCCCGATTCCAACTCCCGATTTCATCGCATTGCGCTGTCGCCGATGTGCCGAGCCGCCGACGCAAGGAGATCAATTGCCGAGCGTTCCTCCGTCAAACGACGCTCGATGAACTGGCGTTCAAGCGGCGTGAGTGGCGTCGTCAGCAATTGACGGTACCGAATAACGTTGTTGTGATGCGTTCGCAGCCGCACGAGGTTCGTGTCTGCTTGAGACGCCCCTTTCGGCGTCTCGACGCCAACCGGCGGATTCTCATTGCAAAATTGGCCACCGATCCGATCCACGCCGGAGATCGGCGGGGTCGTGATTCCAGAATTACTCATTTAAAATGTCCTTAGATATAATCGTGCCATTTAACAGCAGATAAAGCGGGGGCGCAACCACGAGCGCGTCGCCTTGAAGCGGGGGCACGGGCGACGACTAACGATTAACCATAATTAGGTGATGCAAATGTGCTCGACGATTCTGTCCGCCGCTGAACTTACCTCGGACACAGCGACGTAGGCGAACTCTCGCTAGGCAGGTCCACGGGCACCTCATCCGCGGGATCAGTGCCGGCTTGCGTCCGCACAAAGTGCAATTCCCTGATCTCGCCTGGCATCATGGATAGAAGGAGACAATCTTGCGGTTTTAGCCCGAAGTCCGCCAGCTCGGCGGTTGCGCCGGCCGGAACGAGTGTCAACACTCGAGCGATTGCCTCGTCGCGCGGCATCGCCGCGGCCCACACCCGCACTTCACGATCTGCGGTCGCAACGCGGATCAAGACGACTTCCGAAGCGTGTGTTTGGCCCATTGTTCTGACACCCCACACTCCAAGCAGCAGCCTTACTCTGGCAAGATTTTAGGGCGAAGCTGTGACTTCTTGCGGCTCTGTCCGCAAACCACTCGAGCGGCTTGCGCGGACCAGTTGGTCCTCAACACCTCCCGGAAACACTCGCAGTTCTACCGGCCACCTGCCGAAAGGTGTCATAGCATGGACTTGAGACGACCCCGCCGCCAGACTTCGGAGCGAAGTGCGAGCTGACTACGCATCGACGCTGTCGATTGCACCACGTCGTGAAACAGGATTTCGGTCGGAAGCCAGCGCAACTTCGACTGGTCGCTACCCGTGGAGAGATTCAGCAGAGAGAAGCCTCGCTCAATCGCCCACTTGATGATCTCGACGACGAGGGTGGTCAT
>NZ_CP120701.1:7407500-8028262 GCF_045571485.1 Bradyrhizobium sp. ORS 111 | reverse complement strand
TGCCTTCGTACTTCCAAGTCTGAGAGATGTTTGTTGCGAAAGCGCCGCGCAGGCTGCCCGCGACGGCGCGACCTCTAGCGGGTGCTGCCTGCTCCAGACAAAGATCTCCCGTGTGACGACAATGCGTCACCTGTCAGATCATCTGTTTGGAGAAGAAGCGTCCCGCGAGGTCAGCGCGTACTCGACGGTCTCTGGGAGCTAGAGCCGGAGTCCGAGGGGTTGATTACGGCACCATTGGAAGTCTGCGCTCCAGCGATCGTGGTGTCGACCGCAGTGATGATCCCGTAAGTCATTAGTCCTCCCCCTCCCGCCGCGACGTATCGCGACAAGCTATCAACTTGCTGGTGTCTTCAAATTCAGTTGCTGCTACCGAACACCGAGATGCCCGGCGCTGCCCCGCCGCGTGTCTTCCTCATCAACCCGTCCGCTCGCTTCGCGTTCCAGCTTCCAAACTCTGACGATCGTTCCTGGTCTCTCTTGTTCGAGGTGTCGGGGAAAACCCGAGGCCTCGCCGGAGGAATTTTGACACAGGTCTACCGTCCTCATATCGCTATGAGTTGTCAGTCTAGCTTCGCTTGGAGAGCGTCGCTAACGCGCACACCGCCGCCGATTTGCACGTCCGCCCTTGGGTCTCAAACCGCGCTGATCTGGAGAGCCATGGGCGTCGCGGACAACAAACAAATACACCAAGCGGATTTCCTGACAATCCGTGGATTCGACGGAGAGCGAGACTCTTCGCGAGTGTTGCGTCGCGGCCAACGCAATACCGCGAAAGCAAGTTTTTGAATCCGCGCACAGAATCGCGCGTGTCACAGACGGCGGTGTAATACTAAAATTTTTTCATAGAAAATTTACATTCGCCGTTGCGACGGTCGATTTTCCAATCGCTGCTCAGCACTATGTTCATAAGTAATTCGCGAAGCGTGATTTTTCACGATTGCTTTTACAGGGTAACTCCCGCCCCGCAGTTTTTCGAAAGAGATGCCGTGCGCTATTCCATCTACCTTGCGTAGAGCGAGATGTTTGCGCTTAAGCTTAACGCGTCGAGCGAGATGCGCCTGTAGAAATACGGATGCGACGAAACACAACGCGTGCTCGGTTGCGCAGCAGCACAATCCGTCTTGCGTGACGAAACTTGCTTCGCAGCACACGATCAAGCCGCAGACAAACAAAAAGCCCGGCGCGAGCCGGGCTTCGTAAGCGATGAGCCTTTTGGTCAGCTCACTGTGCAGCGAGCTTTGCGATCTGGTGCGAGAGGCGCGACACCTTCCGGCTCGCGTTGTTCTTGTGAATGATGTTCTTCTGCGCAGCCTTCATCAGTTCAGGCTCAGCACGCGTCATCGCCTTGAGTGCTGCTTCGCGGTCGCCGCGCTTGATCGCCTCCTCGACGGTGCGAACGGCGCCGCGCATCTGCGTGCGGCGCGACTTGTTGATGATGGTGCGGCGGGCAATCTTGCGGGTCGCCTTCTTGGCGGAAGTGGTATTGGCCATGGTCTCAACTGTCCTTCGGCGGTGATCGCTCGGTGGTCGGGCTCGCGCGCACCGGCCGGTTCAAATCTTTACTCGGGTGTATTGTCCAAGGGTGTTCTTGAGCAAGGGTGTTCTTGAGGCGGCCATGCCAGGGAGCGGAACGCTGCCCCCACATGCGGCACTGTCCAAAGAACAGCGGCGGCAGGATTGCGCCCGCCGCCATCGGCCGGTCTTATAGATGCCGCAGCCCCCAGCGTCAACGCTTTCCGGGCCTAAAAAGCGCCCGAAATTGGCTTGCGACGCCCGGATAAGGCCCTGAAGAGGTTGAATTTCCGGGGAGTGCCCGGTAAGGCCTGACAATCAGGGCGCGACAGGAAATTGGGGTGATGCATGATCCGCGGTTTTTTCCGTCTCATCGGCCTCGTCCTGCTGGCCGGCGGATTCATCTTCCTGGTCTATGACGGCGCCCGCTACGTCGCCGACCAGAGCCTGCGCTTCACCCAGTTTGGCCAGTTCTGGAATGACGTCCACCAGTCCAGCCAGCAGGCCTTGCGCGTCTGGGTGGAGAGCCACGCACCGTGGCTGTGGAACGGCGTGATCAGGGTCGTCCTCGATCAGCCGGCGTTCGCGGTGCTCGGCATTGCCGGCATTCTTCTGATGGTCCTGTTCCGGCCGCGTAAGCCGCTGATCGGCTACACGCGGGACTGAGTTGCGCCATCGCAGCCGCGGGTAACGGGGCTGCCATCGCCAGCGTAAGGACATATATAGTCGGCAGCCGGCCCGCAGGCCCTCGCCGCGTCGGCCGATGTCCTGCCTGGAGGTAATCCATGTTGTTCATGCGCAAAACCACCGCGTTGCCGAGCGCCGCCGAGGCGCTGCCGGGCCGCGCGACGCCGATCCCGACCGCGACCACTCATTTCGTCAATGGCAGCAAGTTGAAGCAGCCCTATCCGCAAGGCCTCGAGCAGGCCGTGTTCGGGCTCGGTTGCTTCTGGGGCGCGGAGCGCAAGTTCTGGGAGCTTGGCGACGGCATCTACACCACGGCCGTCGGCTATGCCGGAGGCCACACGCCGAATCCGACCTATGAAGAGGTCTGCTCCGGTCGGACCGGCCACACCGAGGTGGTGCTCGTCGTGTTCGATCCCAAGAAGATCTCCTACGAGAAGCTGTTGAAGACGTTCTGGGAGAACCACGACCCGACCCAGGGCATGCGGCAGGGCAACGATATCGGCACGCAATATCGCTCCGCGATCTACACCTTCAGCGATGCGCAGCGCAAAGCCGCCGAAGCATCCAGCGCGATGTATCAGAAGGCGCTCGCCACCAAGGGGCTCGGCACCATCACCACCGAGATCGCGCCGGCCGGCGAGTTCTATTTCGCGGAGGACTACCACCAGCAATATCTCGCCAAGAATCCGGCGGGCTATTGCGGGCTCGGTGGCACCGGGGTGTCCTGCCCGATCGGCGTCGGCGTCACGGCCTGATCGCATTCTCAATCGACGGGAAGCCCAATTCCGGCTTCCCGTTTCTGCCGTTCGACCGCGTCCAAAAACCCTTTGTTAACCATAATCGGTGCAAGACTGGGGCTGTCTCGCTATGAGGGATGGGTCCGGTGCCGGTTGTGCGCGCGTTACGATTGCCGATCACTGTCATCACGACGGCGCTCGCGCTGTCCGGCTGCATGAGCACGTCCGGTCCGGTCGCCGTCGGCCCGCAAGGCAGCCTCGATTCCATCGCCTATGGACAGACCTACGCGCAGGCCCCGGTGGCGGACGCGAGCGGTGGCGGTGCCATCAGCGCGATGCGCTCGGCCTTCGCAAGCTCCCCTCGCGGCTACGTCGCGTTGGCCGCCCCGGCCGCCTACGCCGCGCCATCACGGCCGTCCCGCTACGACAGCGCCTATCATCTCGATGCCGGCGACAGGCTGCGCGTCGTGGTCTATGGCCAGGAAGGCCTCACCAACACCTATGCGATCGATGCCGCCGGCGCGATCACCATGCCGCTGATCGGCTCGGTGCCGGCGCGCGGCCGCACGCCGGCTGGGCTCGCTGCCGAGATCACCGCACGGCTGCGCAACGGCTATATCCGCGAGCCTTCGGTGGCGGTCGAGATCGAGGCCTATCGTCCGTTCTTCATCCTGGGCGAAGTCGCCGCTCCCGGCCAGTATCCCTACGTGCCCAACATGACGGTGGAGAGCGCGGTCGCGATTGCCGGCGGCTTCTCGCCGCGCGCCAAGCGCGACAGCGTCACCTTGACGCATACGGACGCCTCCGGCTCCGGCCGCTTCGTGGTGCCGCTCGGCACACCGATCGGCCCCGGCGACACCGTGTTCGTCAACGAGCGCTGGTTCTGACGAAGGGCAACGTCCTTCGTCATTCCGGGGCGATGCGCTTTGCGCGCCCCGGAATGACTAAAGCGCGGCGAGATTGGGTTGGATCGACTCGCGGCGGCTTCGGTCTACCTCTCCCCGAGAGGTCGGATTGCATCGTCAGATGCAATCCGGGTGAGGGCCCTTGCGCTTTCGATAGACCATAACCCCTCACCCGATTTGCTGCGCAAATCGACCTCTCCCAAGGGAGAGGTGATCTCCGCCGCTGTCTCAGATCCAGCCAATCCCCTCATGCTCTACCGGAAGAGCCCACTTCCTACTGCTGCAAATGCTTGGCAAAGAACGCCATGCTGCGCGGCCAGGCGAACTCGGCACTCGCCTTGTCATAGCTTGCACGCTCGTCGCAATGGAAGCCGTGCTGCGCGCCGGGATAGATGAAGATCTCGACCTCAGGCCGCTTCGACCTGATGGTCTCGACGTCGCTCAAGGGAATGCCGGCGTCCTTCTCGCCGAAATGCAATTGGGTCGGCACCGTCGGCTTGTCGTCGGCAAAGCGGACGATGGCGCCGCCGTAATAGCCGACGGCGGCGGAAAGCCCGGACAGCTTGGTTGCCGCCGCGTAAGTGACGCTGCCGCCGAGGCAGAAGCCGATGATGCCGACCGGGCCGACGGATTTCACCGCATCGATCGCGGCCTGGGCGTCGCGCAACATGGCGGTCCAGTCCGGATTGGCGACGAACTTCCGCGCGTTGGCGATTTCGTCCGGCGCGTAGCCGCTCTGGAAGTTCGGCTCGATGCGATCGAAGATCGACGGCGCGACGGCAACATAGCCTTCCTTCGCCAGGCGGTCGCAGACCGAGCGGATGTGATGGTTGACGCCGAAGATCTCCTGGATCACGACGATGGCGCCCTTCGGCGCGGCGGCGGGATCGGCGCGGTAGGCGCCGAATTCAAAGCCATTCGAAGCCTTGAGCTTGATATCCTGTCCCATGGGTTGTCCTTGTTGGGTTAGAGATTGCGTGAGGGGTTGGCGATGCGCGACGGGCTATTGCCACATCCAGTTCTCGCCCCAGTCGCCCCTCCAGCCGGTGAGCCGGCCCTTGCGAAATTGCAGATAGAGACGGTCGTGGTGCGGGAATAGCCCGCTGCCGCCGACATCGCGAAAGGTCAGGAAGACTTCCTCGCCGGGCCGACCGCTGCCATAGGCGAGGGGGGTGCCGAGCGCGCGCCGAGCCTCGTCAACACCCATACCGAACACCAGTGGCGTGGTGTTCGATCGCGTGGTGGCGACCGAAGGCTTGGCTGGGCCGCCGAACGGCGGCAGCTTCTGAGCGCTGGCGGCCGTGCTGCCCGCGGCCAGCAGCAAGGCGATGGCGAGCGCCCTCATGACGCGGTTTTCCCCGCGGCCTCGGCCTCGAGGCCGTCGAGGAACGGCAGCACGGCATCGATGAAGGCCTGCGGCTGATCGATGTTGACGGCGTGGCCGGCGTTCGGGATCACGACCTTGCGCGCGCCGGGGATCTTTGCGGCCATGTAGTCGGACGCGGCGAGGAACGGCGTGTCGTCGGCTCCGACCACGACCAGCGACGGCACCTTGATGTCGGGCAGGGATTCGATCACCCGCGCATCGCGTTGCGCCAGCATGCCGCGTGCGGCGAGCGCGAGGCCCTTGGCATTGCGATGCGTCACGGACGCGCGCTCGGCGCTCAGCGACTTCAGCACGTCCAGTCCTTCGCGCTCGAACCGGTCGCCGGTGTCACGGGCGCGCTTGTTCCAGACCTCGCGGGCGTCGTCCTTCTTGAAGCCCGGGCCGGTGTCAATGATCAGGAGCGCCCGCACCCGCTCCGGATGGGCGCGATGGAAGGCAAGCGACATGTAACCGCCGAGCGATAGGCCGCCGACGATCGCCTTGTCGGCCCCGATAGTGTCGAGCAGGGCGGCGATGTCGCCGACCGTCAGGGCCTCACTGTAGCTTGCGGGGTCGTCGGGATAGTCGGACAGGCCGTGGCCGCGCATGTCCCACAACACCAGCTTGTGGTGTTTCGACAGCGCGTCGATCTGGCCCTGCCACATCGCCGAGGTCGATGAATAGCCGTGGGTGAGGATCAGCGGCGAGCCGCTGCCGTAGACCTCGTAGTGGATGTTGACCCCGTCGCGATTGAGCTTTGGCATGATGGCTCCCCGTTTTCTCAAGGCCATTCGATCCTAGCGCGATCCGTTTGCCGTTGAGAAATGCGCGGACGGCAGAGGATGCCGGCAAACCGGTCTGTCATCGGAATTGCCGCGACAGATGCGTGCCGCATCGCACAATCGTTTGCTTCGAAAATGATTCTCTTCGAACAGTTCCAAATTGGATTGCCTCTAGACGGTAACCGGATCATTCTCATGGCAACTGTCGCTGACCCGGTGGACGGCAGCCACGACCCAAAAAAGTGAATTGCCGCCGTAAGCGGCTTCATACACCGGAAGGGGAGAGAGATGCCTAATCTCAACATCAATGGACGGAATATGTCCGTCGAGGCGGCGAACGACACGCCGCTGCTATGGGTCATCCGCGAGCAATTGCAGATGACCGGCACCAAATTCGGTTGCGGCGCGGGTCTCTGCGGCGCTTGCACGGTCCACCTCAACGGCGAAGCAGTGCGATCCTGCCAGACCTCCGTCGCCGACGCCGTCGGCAAGAAGATCGTCACCATCGAGGGGCTCTCCGCCAAGGGCGATCATCCCTTGCAGAAAGCCTGGATCGCCGAGCAGGTCCCGCAATGCGGTTACTGCCAGTCCGGCCAGATCATGCAGGCGGCAGCCTTGCTGTCGAAGAACTCCAACCCGACGAAGGATGAAGTGGTCGCGCATATGGACGGCAACCTGTGCCGCTGCATGACCTATTCCCGAATCCAGAAGGCGATCCTGCGCGCGGCATCCGAGATGCGCACCGCGTCGGCCACCGGAAGCGAGCGGAGGCCCACATGAATAGCCACGTGAAAATTCCGCAAGGTACATCAGCCGACCTCAGCCGCCGTTCCTTCCTGGTCGGCACCGCTGCAACCGGGCTCGTGCTCGGCTACGCCGCCGTTCCCGGCGTCGATCAGGCGCTGGCCGCGGCGCCCGCCCATTTCGAGCCGACCGTCTGGTACGCGATCGCTCCCGATGGTCTCGTCACCGTGACCTGCGGCAAGGCCGACATGGGTCAGCACATCGCCTCGACCATGGCGCAGATCGTCGCCGAGGAGCTCGGCGCGAATTGGAAGGACATGCGGGTCCAGCTTGCATCCAACGATCCGAAGTTCAACGATCCTGTGCTGGGCGCGCAGATCACCGGCGGAAGCTGGTCGACGATGATGAACTTCGATGCGATGAGCCGCGCCGGCGCGGCGGGCCGCATCGCGTTGACCGAAGCGGCCGCAAGCGCGATGGGCGTGCCGGCCGGCGAGCTGGTGGTCCGCGACTCCGTGATCAGCCATCCGAAGTCGAAGAAGTCGATGTCGTTCGCCGATGTGGTCAAGAGCGGCAAGGCGACCAAGACCTTCACGGCTGATGACCTCAAGGCGATCAAGCTGAAATCGCCCGAGCAATACACGATGATCGGCGTCTCGGTGCCGCAGATCGACATTCCCTACAAGACCAACGGCACCGCGAAGTACGGCATCGACGTCATGCTGCCGGGCATGGTCTACGGCGCCCTGGTCACGCCGCCGGTGCGTTACGGCGCCACCGTGAAGTCGGTCGACGACTCCGCGGCCAAGAAGGTGCCGGGCTTCATCAAGGCCGTCACGCTCGACGACAAGACCGGCACGACCACCGGCTGGGTGGTCGCGGTGGCCCACACCTACGCCAATGCCCGCAAGGCGGCGGCGGCGCTCAAGATCGACTATGACGGCGGTCCGAACGCGAAGCTGTCGAGCGAATCGCTGCTCACCGAAGCCAAGCGGCTGCAAGGGCTCAGCGATTCCGGCCAGTTCTTCGTCAAGGACGGCGATCCGGACTCAGTGTTCGGCTCGGCGGCAAAGGTGATGGAGGCGGAATACACCACCAACATCAACATTCACTGCCCGATGGAGCCGATGAATGCGACGGCCGAGTTCAAGGGCGACATCCTGCACATCTACTCGGGCAACCAGTTCGCGACACGCTCCGGCGCGATCGCCGCTGGCGCGGCCGGGATCGATCCGAAGTATGTCGTGATGCACCAGATGTGGCTGGGCGGCGGCTTCGGCCGGCGTCTCGACGCCGACATGATGGTGCCCGCGGTGCAGGCGGCGAAGGCCGTCGGCAAGCCGGTCAAGGTGATCTACTCGCGCGAGAACGACATGACGATGGATTTCTCGCGTCCGCTCACCTACCAGAAGATCAAGGCCGGCATGGACGGCGACGGTAAAATCGTCGCGCTGAGCCACGACGTGGTCTCGGCCTGGCCGACCGCGCGCTGGGGAATCCCCGATTTCCTGACGCCCTCGGTCGACAAGAAAGGTCCGCTCGATTCCTTCACCGTGAACGGCGCGGACTTCTTCTATACCGTGCCGAACCACTATGTGCGGGCGATCAAGAACGAGATGGCGCACAATGCCACCCCGTCGGGTCAGCTTCGCTCGGTGGCTCCGGGTTGGACCTTCTGGGCGGTCGAAAGCATGATCGACGAGATCGCGCATGCGACCGGCAAGGATCCGGCCCTGTTCCGGGTCGAGCTGCTCGACGGCAAGGGCAAGAACGATGGCGGCGCGCAGCGGCTGCGTAACACGCTGCTCGCCGCGATGGGCCTTGCCGGCTACGGCACCAAGAAGCTGCCGAAGGGCGAAGGCATGGGCGTGGCCTGCGTGTCGTCGCAGGAGCGCGCCACTGCAAGCTGGACCGCCTGCGTCGCCCACGTCGCGGTGGCGCCGTCGGGCGAGGTGACGGTGAAGAAGCTGACGGTCGCAACCGACGTCGGCACGCAGGTGAATCCCGACGGCATCCGTGCCCAGGTCGAGGGTGCGGCGCTGTGGGGCATGTCGCTTGCACTGTTCGAGAAGGCGACGTTGAAGGACGGCGGCATCGAGCAGACCAACTTCGACAGCTACACGCCGCTGCGGATGAGCCAACTGCCGGAGGTCGCGGTCAACGTCATCGCCAATGGCGAAAAGGCCACCGGCGTCGGCGAGCCCGCGGTGACGGTGGTGGCGCCGGCGATCGGCAACGCGGTGTTCAACGCGGTCGGTGCTCGCGTCCGCGGCCTGCCGATCTCCGCGGAGGCGGTGAAGGCAGCGATGAAGGCATAAGCGTCGCTCGCCGCTGAAAAAGATGATCCGCCGAGAGTTTTCTCGGCGGATTTTCTTTGCCCGGTCAGCCCTGATTTTGCTGCCGGATTCCGCTGTCTTTCAAATTGTATCCATTGCGCTCAACAGCCGTTCAGCATCCCCATTAAGCGGGAGGGAACATCTCGTCGGGTAGCGTGGGCCGTCGGTCGTTACGCGACGGGGAATTCATGACTGCCTTGGCCAACAAGACTTCGAAGCGCCGTTTGCTGCTGGCGTCTGACAGAAGCGATCAGAGTAACGAACTCGCCAACATCCTGCGGTCGGTCGGTGAGGTCGATACTATCCCGACATCGGAAATTCCCGAGCGTCCCGCCGGCGATCTCGCCGGCATCGTGGTCGACATCAATCTGCGTTCGCCGGAGAGCGTGCAGCTCGTGCGCGCGAAGCTGCAGAGCGACGCCTATCGCGAGATGCCTAGGCTGTTCGTGCTTGCAGATGCGCTGCACCACGCCTCGATGCAGGCCTGGGCGCTGGGCGCCACCGACACGATCTCTCGGCCGTTCGATGCGCGCGGCATCCTGCAGCGGATTCGCGCCGCATTCCCTGACAACAGCGGCTACGACGAGACCGACCGCGGCAAGGCGCTCAACCGCGGCGTCGAGGCGGCGCACGGGGTGATGGTCAAGATCTTTGAGCGGATGCGCGCCGGCGAGCCACTGAAATTCGACGACATCGTCGCCGCTGAGAACAAGATTCTCAAGGCGATCAAGCACAATTCGCTGCGCGAATGGCTGACCACGGTCGGCTGCCATCACCAGGAGACCTACCGCCACTGCCTGTTCGTGACCGGCTTTGCGGTGGCGTTCGCCCAGCATCTCGGCATGCGCGAGGACGATCAGCGGCGGCTTGCCCGTGCCGCCCTGCTGCATGATGTCGGCAAGGCCTTCATCCCGGTGGCGCTGCTCGACAAGCCCGGCGCGCTGACGGTCGAGGAGATGGCGGAGATGCGCGAGCATCCGCGCCGCGGCTACGAGGCGTTGGCCGCGCAGGGCGGCTTTCCGCCGGAAATGCTCGACGTGATTCTGCACCACCACGAATTCCTCGACGGCACCGGCTATCCCAATGGCCTCAGCGGCAGCCAGATCAGCGACATCGTCCGCGTCACCACGATCGTCGACGTCTATGCCGCGCTGGTGGAGAAGCGCGCCTACCGGCTGCAATTCACCCACGCCAAGGCGTTCTCCATGATGGAGGACATGGGCGGCAAGCTCGACCAGCAATTGCTGCAGGCGTTCCGTCCCGTGGCGTTCGGGCACTATTAGATTTGGGCTTGGTCATTCCGGGGCGATGCGAAAGCATCGAACTATGGTGCGCAATTGCGCACCGGAGAATCTCGAGATTCGCCGATGTGGAATTGCACAGCGGAGTTCAACGCTGCGCGTTGCCCCGGAATGACCTGGTTGGACTAGCCAATCAACGCAAGTCCTCCTCCTTACCTCCGCCTAGATTCCGATGATCATCGGCGCGACCGATGCGCACGCGGCGAGGACCAGCATGGATACGACAACGACCGGGAATCTCGATATCCCCGCCGACATCGCTGCGACCCTCGTCGATCCCGTCGCCTATGCCGATCAGCGCATCCATGACGCCTATCGCTGGCTGCGCGCCAACAACCCGCTCGGGATTGCGCGGCCGGACCGGTTCGACCCGTTCTGGGTGGTCACCAAACATGCGCATATCCAAGCGGTCAGCCGCCAGAACGAATTGTTCCACAATGCCGACCGCCCGACCACGCTGACAAATCAGGCGCTCGAAGAGCGCGTCCGCAAGATCACCGGCGGCCCCAACCTGGTGCGCTCGCTGGTGCAGATGGATGCGCCCGACCATCCGAAATATCGCGCGCTGACGCAGGGCTGGTTCATGCCGGCCAATCTCAGCAAGTTCGAGGGGCGCGTCCGCGAGATTGCGCGGGCCACGGTGCAGCGCATGCTCGACAAGGGCGGCACCTGCGATTTCGTCGCCGACGTCGCGCTCGGCTATCCGCTGCACGTCATCATGGAAATCCTTGGCGTGCCCGAGGCGGACGAGCCGCGCATGCTGAAGCTGACGCAAGAGCTGTTCGGCCCGCAGGATCCCGACACCGCGCGCGTTCGTGAGGCGCTAGGCGCGGAGCAAGTCTCCGCGATGTTGCAGGCGATCATCGCTGACTTCTCGGCGTACTTCCGCAAGATCACCGAGGACCGCCGTCGCAACCCGCGCGACGATCTCGCCACCGTCATCGCCAATGCGAAGATCGGCGGCGACTACATGCCCGAGCACGATCAGACCAGCTATTACATGATCGTCGCCACCGCGGGCCACGACACCACGTCGTCCTCGACCGCAGGCGCGATCTGGGCGCTGGCGGAAGACGGCAGCGAATTCGCCAAGGTCAAGGCCAATCCGAGCTTGATCCCGGGCCTGGTCGACGAGGCGATCCGCTGGATGACACCGGTCAAGCATTTCATGCGCTCGGCGACCGCGGACACCGAGCTCGGCGGCCGCCGGATCGCGAAGGGCGACTGGCTGATGCTGTGCTACGCCTCGGGCAATCGCGACGAGGAGGTGTTCGAGGATCCCTATCGCTTTCGCAGCGACCGCAAACCCAACCGCCACGTCGCCTTCGGCTACGGCGCGCATCTCTGTCTCGGCCAGTATCTGGCCAAGCTCGAGATGCGCATCCTGTTCGAGGAGCTGCTGCCGCGGCTGAAGCCGCTCTCGCTCGACGGCGAGGTGAAGATGACGCAGGCCTATTTCGTGAATGGGCCGAAGAAACTGCCGATCCGCTTCGAGGTGAATTGAGCTTAGCCGCGTAGGGTGGGCAAAGGCGCGCAGCGTCGTGCCCACCATCACGTGCACGTCGCGAGGCGGCGGGCACGCTTCGCTTTACCCGCCTCCGCGGCTCGCAATGACGGTGTTGAGACCTACTCCAGCATCTTCCGCAGCTCCGCCTTCGCGACCTTCTCCAGCGTCGAGCGCGGCATGTCGTCGACGAAGCGGATTTCCCGGGGCACCTTGAAGTCGGCGAGTCCCGCGCGGCAGGCGGCCATGATGTTGTCGTGCAGGTCGGCCGGCATTGCGGCGACGCCGGTCTGCGGGATGATGAAGACGACCGGCACCTCGTCCAGCATCGGGTGCTTCTTCGCCACGACAGCGGCCTCGCGCACGCCCGGCACCACGGCGATCACCTGCTCGATTTCGGATGCCGCGACATTCTCGCCGCCGACCTTGAGCATGTCCTTGGCACGGTCGCCGAACTTGATGTAGCCGCGCTCCAGCAGCGTGACGCGGTCGCCGGTGATGAAATAGCCGTGCTCGTCGAAGCTGTCGCGCGTCGCCTTCTCATTGTGCAGATATTCGGCGAACAGCGACAGCCCGCGAACGCCCTTGATCAACAGGTTGCCGGTCTCGCCGACGCCGGTCGGCGTGCCGTCGTCATTGGTGATGCGGATCTCGTATTCAGGAGCGGCACGCCCGATCGACATCGGGGTGTTGGGTTGATCGACCTCGCCGATGATGCCGTGGGTGATGGTCTCGGTCATGCCCCACCAGCCGATGATCTTGACGCCGAACGCGGCGAATGGCGGCGGCTCGTTCACCGCGGTGCCCCAGAGCCGGAACTTGTGGTTCTGCGGGATCTCGTGCTCCAGCAAGGCTTTCATGCAGAACGGGATCGTCGAGGTCCAGGTGCAGCCGTGCTCCAGCGCCACCGGCCAGAAACGGCTGGCCGAGAAGCGCGGCTGGATCACGCAGGAGCCGCCGACCCACAGCGTCGACAGCATCGAATAGGCCAGCGCATTGGTGTGGAACAGCGGCAGATAGGTCTGGTGCACGTCGGTTGCGTGCAGGTCCTGGTGAGCGGCGTTGATCTTGGCGCCCCACAGCGCGTTGGCATGGGTCCATAGCACCGCCTTGGGTCGCGAGGTCGTGCCGGAGGTATATTGCACGCTGCATGGCGCCAGCGGATCGGTCGCGCGTCGCGGCCGGTCGGCGCTGTCGGCAAACAGCGATTCAAAGCTGTCGTCGCGCGAAGCCGCCTGCGCGGGCGGTTGCCCCGCGTCGTGCGAGATCACCGCGAGCCAGCGCAGGGCCTTGCAGTTGGCGGCGACCAGTTCGGCATAGGCGGGCTGGGTGATGGCTGCGACCGCGCCGCAATGGTCTGCGAAATACGCCATCTCGGCGGCCGCCGAGCGGGTGTTGGTGGTGACGGCGATGGCGCCGAGCTCGACACAGGCGAACCACGACATGATCGCCTCGATGCAATTGTCGAGATGGATCAGAACGTAGTCGCCCTGCCTGATGCCGCGTTGGGCGAGGCCAGCGGCGAGTGCGCCGACGCGTTCGTGGAATTCGCCGTAGCTCCAGCGCCGCGCCGGCGCATCGAACGGGGCCCAGATCAGGAACGGGTGATCGCGGCGCACCTCGGCACGCATCTTCAGCAGCCATGGCACGTCGAGTCCCGCAAACGGTCCCACGATACCTGGCGCCGCCTTCACATTGGTCATGCGTCCTCCCGCGCAGCTTCAGCGGCTGCTTGTTCGATGTTGTCTGAGGATCGTTCTGCCACCGGATAGCGCGAAGGGCAAATGGCACAGTTGCTGGGTCGTCATGGCCGGGCTTGACTCGGCCATCCACGTTTTCCTCCGAAGAGAGCGCGCGCCAGGACATGGATGCCCGGGTCGAGCCCCTGCATGACGATCTTAATTCGCGGATGTTTCGGCGCGCGTCATGGTGTCAATCCTCATACGACGAAATCTCGATCAGACTGCCGTCCGGATCGCGGCAATAGACCGAACGCAGCGTGCCACGTGCGCCTTGCTTGGCAACCGGACCTTCCTCGATCCGGACGCCATTGGCCTTGAGGTGCGCGACCACCTCCTCGGGCGTGCTCGTGGTGAGGAAGCAGAGGTCGTCGCTGCCGGCCGTTGCGTGATCCGCGATGAACCACTCGACCTTACCGGCATCGCGCGGCCGCACATTGATCTTCTGGTTGCCGAACACCAGCGAGGTGCGCGGTGTCTTGCCCGCACCCGGATCGAACACCTTCACCTCCATGCCGAGGATTCTGCTGTACCAGGCAACGGAACGCACGACATCCGTGACGTTGATCACGAGGTGGTCGAGCGCATTCACCTTGACTGACATGATCGATCCTTTTGGCTTAGCCTTTCGTCGCGGGCACCTGCGCATGTGTCGCACTGGCCGCACTAGATATTGTTTGTTAAAAGCCCAGCGCACGCAATTCAACAGAAACGGGCGGGGAGCCAAACCCTGCCGCGTCGGGAGAAAGCTTCATGATTTCACGTCGCGCCACGCTGGGCCTGATCGGGGCGGGGATTTCGACATTCGCGATCGGCCGGGCGTCCGCGGCCGATTATCCGGCACGGCCGGTGCGCTGGATCGTCGGTTATCCGCCGGGCGGCGCCACCGACATCATCGCGCGTCTGATCGGGCAGCGGTTGTCGGAGAAGCTGGGGCAGCAGTTCGTGATCGAGAACAAGCCAGGTGCCGGCAATAACATCGGCACCGAGGCTGCGATCAACGCCGAGCCCGACGGCTATACCGTGCTGCTGGTCAATCCGGCGAACTACATCAACGCTTCGCTCTACGCGAACCTGAAGTTCAATTTCGTGCGCGACGTCGCGCCGATCGCATCCTTCAATCGCGTGCCGAACGTGATGACGGTCAACAAGGACGTGCCGGCCAAGACCGTTGCCGAGTTCATCGACTATGTGAAGGCCAACCCCGGCAAGGTGAACATGGCCTCCTCCGGCAATGGCACGTCGGTGCATCTGTCCGGTGAGATGTTCATGTCGATGACCGGTTGCAAGATGCAGCACGTGCCCTATCGCGGTGCCGCGCCCGCGATCACCGACATGCTCGGCGGCCAGGTGCAGGTGATCTTCGACAACATGCCCTCGATCATCCAGCACATCCGCTCCGGCGCGCTGCGCGCACTTGGCGTGACGACGGCAGAGCGTTCATCGCAACTGCCCGACGTGCAGGCGATCGCCGAGACAGTAAAGGGTTATGAGGCGAGTGCGCTGTTCGGCATGGGCGCGCCGAAGAACACGCCGAAGGAGTACATCGCCAAGCTCAACAGCGAGATCAACGCCGTTCTCGCCGAACCTGAGATGAAGAAGCGCCTGGTCGAGCTCGGCGGCGATCCCTTGATCCAGACACCGGAAGCCTTTGGCAACGACATCAAGGCCGAGACCGACAAGTGGCAGAAGGTGGTTCAATTCGCTGGCCTCAAGGTCGAATAGGCGCTTTGCGAACCGTGCGACAGGCCGGCCGGGAGGGCGCCGTTTCAATCGGGCCGGGTTCGCCGCCAAGCGAGCTCGGTATTCCATGCGTCATGGCGGAGCCGCAAGCCGGTGTAACGCGCTCGTGCTGGCCAGCAGCGGAATAAACCGGCATACAGGAACCTTGATCCGGTGTGCCGCGCTATCTCTTGCGGCGTCGTGAGAGAGGAGGTTGGATCATGCGTACATCGCGATTGGCAATGCTTGCGGCCGGAGCCGTCATGTTCACCGGTGTCGCAGGTATTGGTCCCGCTTCCGCCGATCCTTATGACTACCCCTGGTGTGCTCAGGGTCCGAGCCTGGGCTATCCCGGTGAATGCGCCTATCAGACCTACGAACAGTGCCTTGCGAGCGTGTCCGGCCGTTACCTCTATTGCGGGGAAAATCCACGCTTCCTGTTTCGCGAACCGCCGCCGCCGCGCCCCTATTCGCGCCGGCACGTTCGTCCGTACTGACCTCCCGCTGTGTTTCCGCCGAGGGGCGCCGCCCGACGCGGCGCCCGGCATGACCGTTCCCGACAACGAAACCACCATGGTCCGGCGCGCTTGACGTGATCGTGAAGGCGAGGCCTTGACGCCGCGCCGCCTGCGCTTATACTAAACCTTATGGTTAAGTATCAGGACGAGACGCTGGATCGCACTTTCGCGGCGCTTTCGGATCCGACCCGCCGGGCCCTGCTGACGCGGCTCGGCGAGCGGGAAAGCCTGTCGGTGAGCGAACTGGCTCAGCCGTTTGCGATGTCGCTGCCCGCGATCATGAAGCATCTCGACGTGCTCTCGGATGCGGGCCTGATCGCGCGCGAGAAGACCGGCCGCACGGTGGCGTGTCGGCTCACCGCCCGGCCGATGGAGCAGGCGATGAATTGGCTCAATCGCTATGCGGAGTTCTGGTCCGATAACCTCGATCGCCTTGCCGCCTTTGTGGAGGAGAACCCATGGCCAACAAGTCCGCAGTCGAAGCCGCCGCCGGCGGTGCCGCGCGCCCAAGCCTCACCCTCACGCGACGTCTCCGCGCGCGGCCGGAAAAGGTCTATGCCGCGTGGACCGAGCCGGAAAACCTAGCGCAATGGTTCGGGCCGGGGCAGGTCAAGCCCGGCACGACACATGCCGATCTCGATGTTCGCGTTGGCGGACGCTATCGCATCAGCTTCACTGGGCCGAAGGGCGAGTATCACGAGGTCGGCGGCGTCTATCGCGAGGTGGTGCCGAACGAGCGGCTGGTGTTTAGCTGGGCCTGGCACTCGACCCCCGAGCGCGAGTCGGTCGTGACGATCTCGATCAGGCCCGATGCCGGCGGCACGCTGCTCACCTTCCATCACGCGCAGTTCGTCGATGAGACGGCGCGCGACAATCATCAGCGCGGCTGGACCGAGTTCCTCGGCAATCTGCAAAACTTCGTCGATGCCTGAACGCAACGAAAGGAGCATCCGATGCATCAGCACAAGATCGTCTCCCGCAACGAATGGATCGAGGCTCGCAAGGCCCTGATGGCCGGCGAAAAGGAGCTGACGCAAGCGCGCGAAGCGTTGAGCCGACAGCGGCGCGAACTGCCTTGGGTCAAGGTCGACAAGGACTATGTGTTCGACGGGCCGGACGGCAAGATCACGCTCGGCGATCTCTTCAGGGGCAGGCCGCAGCTCGTGGTGCAGCATGTGATGTTCGCACCCGAATGGGACGCGGCCTGCAAGAGCTGCTCGTTCTGGGCCGACGGCTATGAGCGCATGGTGCCCCACCTTGCCGCACGCGATACCACGATGGTCGCGATCTCGCGTGCGCCGGTCGCCAAGCTCGAAGCCTTCAAAAAGCGGATGGGCTGGACCTTCGATTGGGTTTCGTCGGGCAATAACGACTTCAACTACGACTACGGCGTCTCGTTTACCCGCGAGCAAATGGACAGAGGCGAGGCTCAATACAATTTCGGAACCACGCCGCCTTACGGCGACGAGGTGCCAGGAATCAGCGTGTTCTATCGCGACGAGACCGGCGAGGTGTTCCACACCTATTCCACTTTCGCGCGCGGCCTCGACATGATGAACGCCGCCTATCACTATCTCGACCTGACACCGCTCGGGCGTCACGAGGAAGGGCTGCCCTATCCGATGGATTGGGTGCGGCTACGTGACCAGTATCAACCGTCGCAGGTTCAGGCATCCTGCTGTCATAGTTGAGAACGGTCTCCCACGCCGTCATTGCGAGGAGCGCTGGTGCTCGCAATGACGGTGCAACCACGCAACAGGAAGCGCCCGATGCCTTACGTCGATGGATTCATCGTCGCTGTCCCGAAGAAGAAGCTCAAAGCCTATGCGCAACTATCGAAGAAGGCCGGCAAGATCTGGCGCGAATATGGGGCGCTCGATTATCGCGAGTGGGTCGCCGACGATGTCAAGCCGGGCAAGCTGACGTCGTTTCCGCAAAGCGTGAAACTGAAGCCCGGCGAAACCGTGGTGTTCGCCTGGATCACCTACAAGTCGCGTGCGCAGCGCGACAAGATCAACGGCAAGGTGATGGCCGATCCTCGCCTGGCGTCGATGGATCCAAAGACCGCGCCATTTGACGTCAAGCGGATGATTTATGGCGGCTTTGCCAGCCTGGTGAAGGCGTGAGGCGGTTCGCCTCATTCTTGCGATAACCAACCGTTAAACATGTTGATGGACGCGCCGTCGCGATCCGGCTTGCCTTTGCTTGGCAATCCCATATACTTTGCAATACAAAGTTCGGGTGAACCGATGCGCGACCTCGACAAGGCCTTGGCGGATATCCTCGCCATTCGTAGCCAGATTGCGGCGGGAACTGCATTTCGCGGCTACGGTCCCGCCACTGTTGCCGCGACCAGCGGCATTGCGCTCGTCACCGCACTTGCCCAGTACCTCTGGCTCGACGATCCCACCTCGCATCCGATCGCGTTCCTTGCCGGCTGGGCGGCTGCGGCGCTGATTTCTGCCGTGCTGATCTGGATCGAGATGCAGGCGCGGTCGCGGCGACATCACTCCGGATTAGCCGATGCGATGATTCAGCAGGCGATCGAGCAATTTGTTCCCGCGGCGATTGCCGGCGTGCTGCTCGCGATCCTGCAATGGAAGTTTGCTCCCGAGACGCTGTGGATGCTGCCCGGCCTGTGGCAAGTCCTCGTCAGTCTCGGCGTGTTCGCCTCGGTTCGCTTGCTGCCGCGCACGATTGCGCTCGGCGGCGCGTGGTATTTTGTGTCGGGCTTCACGGTGCTCCTGATCGCCAGTCAGAGCCACGCGCTGTCGCCCTGGACGATGGGCCTGCCGTTTGCGATCGGCCAGCTCGTGCTTGCGGCGCTGCTCTATTTCGCCTCTGGAGAGATCGATGTCGAAGACTGACGCGACCACCGCGCCGTTCGCCTATGACGGCCTTGATCGCATCATCCACGAGAAAGCTCGGCTTGGCCTCCTGACCTCGCTGATGGCGCACCCGAAGGGTCTCGCCTTCGCCGATCTCAAGCAGCTTTGCCGTCTGACTGACGGCAATCTCAGCCGGCATCTGCAGGTGCTGCAGGAGGCCGGCCTGGTCGATGTCATCAAGGGCTATGAAGGCAACCGCCCGCATACCACCTGTCGCCTGACCAAGTCCGGCCGCCGCCGCTTCCTCGATTATCTCGTCGTGCTCGAGCAACTGGTGCGCGATGCTGCGAAAGCAGCCGGCCCCGACGAAGGCGCGCCTCGCCGCCTCGGCATCCAACCGATTTGACCACCGCAATTTTTTTGCCCGGAGACTTTGTGATGCAAAGTAACGTCGCGCTCAAGCCCGAGGTGGCTGCTACCCGGCTGCATGTCGGCATCATCATGGACGGCAACGGCCGCTGGGCCACGCGCCGCGGCCTGTCGCGGCTGCGCGGCCATGAGGCCGGGGTGGAAGCCATTCGCCGCGTGGTCGAAGCCGCGCCGGACCAAGGCGTCGGCACACTGACGCTCTATGCGTTCTCGAGCGACAACTGGCGCCGTCCCAAGGCCGAAGTTGCCGCGTTGATGGCGCTGCTGCGGCTCTATCTCGCCAACGAGGTCGCCGCACTGGTGCGCAACGGTGTTCGTCTCACTGTGATCGGCCGGCGTGACCGGCTGCCCGACGGCATCGCCAGCGCCATCGCTCGCGCCGAGGCCGCGACTGCCAACGGCACGACGCTACATCTGCGCATTGCGATCGACTATTCGGCGCGCGATGCGATTCTGAACGCCGCGGCGCGCGTGGGCGCGGTCGGCGAGCTCAGTCGCGAGACCTTTGCCGATCTCATCACCGGTGAGGCCGGTCTGCGCGACGTCGATCTGATCATCCGCACCTCGGGCGAGAAGCGGCTGTCGGACTTCCTGCTCTGGGAGGGCGCCTACGCGGAATTGCACTTCACCGAGCGGATGTGGCCCGAATTCGATGCCGACGATCTCGCCGATGCGCTCGCCTCGTTCCAGCGCCGCGAGCGCCGCTTCGGCGGCCTGACGGCGATCGCACCAGAGGCCGTGCCGAACATTTAGCGCGGCAGCCAGGTTTGCCGCGATCGCTGCTGCAAAAGCCGGCCGGGGGGTGCGCTCGGCGTTGAACCTCGAGGCGTCAGCCGCGACCAAAATGCGAGGCATGGCGTTGGAGGTCGCAGATGACGGCTTTGGCTCAATCGATCGTACGTGCGTTTTCCGCCAGTTCGCTTCAAATCGCGATCATCCGGAATCTTGTGTTGCTCGCGCTCGCCGTGCTGTTTGTTGCGGTGCTGAGGGCCACCTACGGTCTCGATCTCAGTCCAGGATTCTTTTGAGCCGAGCGCCGCCTTTTCCGCCGCAAGTCATATTAGGTTAACCGGACCAGGCTAGCTAAGCGCACGCTTCCCTTGCATCTCGAACCTGGGCCGATCTCTCATGGATAAGCCGATGCGCTGCCAATGCGGCAGGACGCGAACCATTGCGCTCGACAAGCATTTCCGCACCGTGCTTGTGTGCCTGACATGTGATGAGATCGAGCTGGCCAGGCCGGTCAAGGCAGGGCAGGGGGCGTTGGCCGCCCGATAGCGCGGTCGTTTTCGGCCGCAAAACCCGGTAGGCTTCGCTTTCCGAAACTCTCGAAGCGAAGCCAGCCGATGCCGCAAGATTCCAGCGCCCAAGCCGCCGTGACGCTCGCCGATATACGGCGCGCCGCGGCCGTGATCCGTGACTCGGTCCTGGTCACGGTGTGCAACGAAAGCCGCACGCTCGGCGCAATCTGCGGCTGCCGTCTGTTCCTCAAATTCGAGAATCTGCAATTCACCGCGACCTTCAAGGAGCGTGGGGCGCTCAACCGCCTGCATGCGCTGTCGCCCGACCAGCGCAAACGCGGGGTGATCGCAATGTCAGCCGGCAATCACGCTCAGGGGGTGGCATACCACGCGAAGCGGCTCGGCGTTCCCGCCACCATCGTGATGCCGATCGGCACGCCGATGGTGAAGATCGAGAACACAAGGCGTCACGGCGCCGAGGTTATCATCACCGGACAGACCCTGGAGGAGTGCTTTGCCTTCGTCGGGACGTATGCTGCCGAGCACGGCCTGATCCTGATCCATCCCTATGACGATCCACTGATCATTGCCGGGCAGGGCACGATCGGACTCGAGATGCTCGAGGCTGTGCCTGATCTCGACATCCTGGTGGTGCCGATCGGCGGCGGCGGGCTGATCTCGGGGATTGCGACCGCGGCGAAGGCGCTGAAGCCGTCCATTCAGGTCATCGGCGTGCAGGCGCGGCTCTATCCATCGATGTACAACACGATCAGGGGCGAGCAGTTGCCGATGCGCGGCGATACGCTGGCCGAAGGCATCGCGGTCAAGGCGCCGGGACAGATCACCACAAAGATCTGCCGCACTCTGGTCGATGACATCCTGCTCGTCAGCGAGGATCAGATCGAGCGCGCGGTCGCGATGCTGATCTCGATCGAGAAGACCGTGGTCGAGGGCGCCGGCGCGGCCGGGCTCGCCGCCGTGCTCGCTACGCCGGAGCGCTTTGCCGGCCGCAATGTCGGCCTCGTGCTGACCGGCGGCAATATCGACACCCGCCTGATCGCTTCGGTCTTGACCCGTGAGCTGGCGCGCGAGGGACGTCTGACGCAGCTTGCGCTCGATATCGTCGATCGGCCCGGGCAGCTCGCCGCGGTGTCGATCCTGCTCGCGGAGGCCGGTGCCAATATCATCGAGGTCTCACATCAGCGAACCTTCTCCGATCTGCCGGCGAAGGCGACGCTGCTGGAGCTCGTGATCGAGACCCGCGATCGCGCGCATCTGGAGGACGTGCTGGCCAGGCTCGGTGCGGCGGGGTTTGTGGTGCGGGAGAGCTAAGCACGATCCGGAAAAGCGTGAAGCGGTTTTCCGAAAGGATCAAGCTCAAACAAGGAGCTAAAGCGCGATGACGATTCGACCCAATCTCATCGCGCTTTAGGTAAGCAAGAGCCGTCTCGCCATAGCCATTTGCGCGCACGCTGTTCCGTCATGCTGAGGAGCGCGGAACGCGCGTCTCGAAGCATGCGCGGCTCCGCCGGCGGTCGTTCATCCGTCGAGACGGCCGCTTCGCGGCCTCCTCAGGATGACGGCTCTTGGGTTGGCAGATGGGCTCTCATTTCTTTGCCGCCAGCTCTGCGAGCGTGGCGATCGTGTTGATGTTGCGGGCGGTGCCTTTGGCGGCCGCAGGAATCTTCAGCTTCGAGCGGCCCATGCCGCTGCCATAGGCGACATAGATCTCGCGCTTGCCGAGCCGCACCTGCTCGTCCTGCTGACCCCTGATATCTTTCAAGGCGTCCTTTGCCGGCGGATCGTCGAGGAAGATCGCGACCGTGTAGTTCGGTGGCTCGTTCGGGAACGGGTTGGCCTTCAGCACGGCGGCGACTTCTTCGGCGCTGCGGACCACCACGCCGACCGGCTTGCCAGCGTAGACCTGCAGCCGCTTCTCCAGCGCGGCCTTGACCTTCACCGCGCCGTGCTTGGAGGAAAACACCACATTGCCGCTGGCGATGTAGGTTTGGACCTCGCCGAACCCTTCCTCGACGCACATCGCCTTCAATTCGGTCATCGGCAGCTTGCCGGTGCCGCCGACATTGACCGCGCGCAGCAGGGCGACATAACGGGGCATTGTAGCCTCAGCGATGATGATGCGGTCCTAGGCGTCCTCTTTCTTCTTCGCGGGCTTCTTCGCCGGCGGCGGCTCTTCCAGCGCCTTCTTGATGGCGCGGGCATAGGCATCGGCCGCGTTCTCGGCGGAATTCTGCAGCCGCTTGGCGGTCGCCGTTGCGTTCAGCATGGTGCTCTTCGCCATGAAGCGGAAGCGCGCCTTGGTGTCCTTGTCCTTGGCCTTGGCGGCGCGCGCCACCCACACGGCCTGGCGCTTCTTCGCGGCTGCCATCAGGGCCTTGGTCTGCGTTTTTGCGGTTTGCCGGATGACGGCGTCGAGGTCGGCTTCAGCCATTCAGGTGCACTCATTGACTGGATGTGCGCCGGAAGGGCGCACGGACAGGCGGAGGAAGCTATCACTAGCGTACCCGGCGCGGTTTGAACATGCAGTCCTTTGCGCCCGCAACCATTGTCTCCGGCCGGCTGCTCCGGCATAACCGGTCAGGTCAGAGGAGAGCGGCCCCGCGGATGATGGCGCGGTTCAGTCGGCGCGACGTACTGATGCAGACGGCGGCGATAGCCGCCGCAGGCACGATGGCAAATGCGTCCCATGCAGGGTCGGCGCCGCTCCGCGTCCTGCGGCAAGCCCGGGACATCGATGCCGTGCTGCGCGCCAAGGTCGATAGTGGAGCGGTCCCCGGCGTCGTCGCCATGGCCGCCAGCGCCCAGGCCACGATCTATGAGGGAGCCTTTGGCGCCCGTGCGCAGGGTGCGGCGGAAAAAATGTCCGTCGACACCGTGTTTCGCATCGCCTCGATGGTCAAACTGTTGACCTCGGTCGCGGCCCTGCAACTGGTCGAACGGGACAGGCTCAAGCTCGATGAGCCCGCGGCCAGCATCGACCCGGCGCTCGGCTCGCTCCAGGTTCTCGCTGGATTCGATGCCAAAGGAACTCCGCAGCTACGCCCGCCGCGAAAGCCGATCACGCTACGCAACCTGCTGTCGCATACGTCGGGCTTCAGCTATCCGTTGTGGGACGCTGGCGTCGTGCGCTACCTCCGGGCCGCGCGATCCGATCCGGCGCTGCCGCGCAGCGTGCTGATGTTCGATCCGGGCAGCCGCTGGGCCTACGGCGGCAGCCTCGACCATGTCGGCCGGCTGGTCGAGATCGCGAGCGGGCTGACGCTCGATCGCTATTTCCAGGATCACATCCTCCGTCCGCTCGGCATGAGCGATACAGGCTTCACGATCTCCGAGCCGCAGCGCACCCGTGAGGCGCATCTGCACGTCCGCCAGGGCAACGGCTCGCTGGAGCCGCAGCCGCTGGAGAAGCACACGCTGCCGAAGCGATTCTCGGGCGGTGGCGGCATTTACTCCACCGCGCCCGACTACCTCACTTTGTTGCAAGCGCTGCTGAGCGGCGGCAGCTTCGCCGGCACATCGATCCTGCGGCCGCAGACGGTCGCGCTGATGGCAGCCAACCAGATCGGCGATCTCGACGCGGGCGTCATGAAGACGACCAATCCGGCGATTTCGAACGACGTCGATTTCTTTCCAGGCGTTCGGTTGCGCTGGGGTCTCGGCCATATGCTCAACCTCGATCCGGTCGAAGGCGGCCGCAAGGCGGCAGCCTGACCTGGGCCGGCCTCTACAACACCTATTATTGGATCGATCCGGCGTCCGGCATTGCTGCGGTGATCATGATGCAGATCTTGCCCTTTGCGGATGTCAGCGCGCTCGCAACCTATCGGGCGTTCGAGCGGGCACTCTACCGGATGCACGTCGCGACGTGATATATATAGCCGGTGGCGCAGGCACGGACCGTACCGAGGTGTCCATGCGAACACTCAATCGAAGAAGCCTGCTTGGCGGCCTTGCCCTCGTGGCGGCGTCCCGCCCACTGCTGGCGGCGACGGCCGAGACGCTGAACGTCGACGCCGGCGATGGATCCGTCGCAGTGAGCCGCTATGGTGCCCCGGGCAGCGGCAAGCGGTCCGCGGTGCTGCTTCTGCACGGCTCACGCGGCTTCGATCTGAAGCCGCGTGCCTATGAACGCTACGCTGATGCGCTGACCGCAGACGGCATCGACGCTTATTTCGTTCGCTACTACACGGCGGCCGACGAGCGCGCGTTCGAGACGATGCGCTCGCGCGAGACCCGCGAGGCCTACGAGATGGGGCGTTACGATACCTGGGCTGGGCGGGTCTCCTCCGCACTGGCTGCCGTGTTGTCACGCGCGGATAGTTCCGGCCGGATCGGCCTGCTCGGATTCTCGCTGGGCGGCTACGTTGCCGCTGTCACGGCGGCGTCCGACGCGCGCGTTTCCGCGCTTGCGGTGCTGTATGCCGGCATGCCCGGAAAAATCGCGCCGGAGGTGAAGCATCTGCCGCCGCTGCTCGAGCTGCATGGCGAGGCCGATCGCAATGTGCCGCTTGCGGAAGGCGAAGCGCTCGTCAAGCTGGGCCGGTCGGTCGGCGCGCCGGCGGAGATCGTCACCTATCCCGGCAAGGGCCACGGCTTCGACTTCGCGGACAACGATCCGATCACGGCCGATGCGGTCGGCCGTGTGTGCCGCTTTCTTCAGGCGCGCCTGAACACCACGTGAGATCGGCCGGCTATCCCGCCGCGCCGCGAGGCCTCACGCCTCAGGCGAACCCTGCGGCGTTCTGGTGCCGGCAAGCAGCCCGGCCAATTCCACCTGCCGCCTCTGCCCGGTCTTCGCTAGCACCGCCTTGAGCTGGTTGCGCACTGTTTCGCGCGAGATGCCGAACGCCGTGGCAATGGTCTCGACCGTGCGACCCTCGGCGATGCCGCGCGCGACGCGTGCTTCCGCCGGCGTCAGATCGAACAGGCCTTGCAGCACCTCCGCCGTCGGCACGTCGGACGGTACGACCGGCGTCACCATCACGATCGCGGATGCGCGATCGAAAAGGTCCTGCGCCGCCCCGTGGATCGGCACCACATGCACGATCATCGGTGGGCGGTCGTCCTGCGCCGCGATCGGGACCGAGCGTACCTCGACACTGATCATCCCATGATCCAGTGCCGCCAGCGCCTGTGCGAACAGCAGGTCGGCGCTGGCCGGCGCCAGCGTCAGACGGTCGGTGCGGTCCTGCATGACGTCGGGCACCAGGCGGTCGAACAGCGTGTTGGCCGTCATCAACCGGCCGCCACGGCGTACCACGGCCGCGGGCAGCCCAAGCATCGCCAGCGACTCGGTTGCCGCCCTTGCGCGCTCCATGCCGAGCCGCGCGGAGAGCAGAGCTGCGCGCGCCAGATGCGGGCGCAGCGCGTCGAGCTGCTTCACGGCTTCCTGCTCGATCGGTCCGCGATCGTATTCGCGTTCGACGCTGTAGATCAGCACGTCGCCGCTCGGCACGGGGATCGCGGTGCCAGCGCCCCATCCGAGCCCGCGCGGGCGGAAGAATTCACGGATCTGCAGATCCTGCTGCACCTCTTCGGGGGACGCGAACACGTCGATGTCGCGCAAGAAGCCGGCATGGTTGGCGGCAAGCAGACGCGGCAGACGTCCATTGCGCTCGTGCCAGCGGCCTTCGACATAGGCGACCGTGTCGTCGTGCATGTCGGGGGAAGCGATCCAGCGCATGTCGTGCGGATCTGCCGTGAGCAGCACGACCCCGCGTGCGCGCGCGATGCCGCCGACCTGATGCAGGACCTGCGGCCACAGCTCCGGAACGACCGCGGCTTCATAGACCAGTTCGATCAGATGCTCGTGCAGGTCGGCTTTCATCGGGCATTCCGGAGCAATGTTACCAGGCAGATAAACCCGCCGGCCACGGAAATATTTCCTTAGAGCGATTCGAATGGACGCGGGAGTCCGTGATACTCCGGAGACGTGACAGCGGTCGCTGCGGAGCAACAAGCCGGGCTCGGGTCCGCGCCACGCGGAGCCGCGCCGGAACGCAGATTGTTGACGAGTGGAAATGTTCTGAAGCGCCCAGAAATCGATCGACAGAAATGCCGCGCGCGCGAGACCGGAATCGTCGCATCTTTGCAACGCCGCTCGCGAACGTTCGAGCATGAACATCCTTTAATTTGCGTCGCCGCGGCTCCTCACGCCAGCTAGGCGGACGCAAGGTGACCCATGATCAGCCGCAGGGCGCTGTCCGGATTGTTGATGACGCTGGTCGGCCCGGCTTCGATGGCCGGCAGCGACGACCTTGGACTTGGCCATTGCCGCGGAGCTTGCGCCAACGTCGATCTGCCTGCTCTCGGCTATGACGCGTTCTGCCGCTCGTTCTTCGACATCGCCGCAAGCGGAAAGCTGAGAGCCGGCGCAACGGGGCCGGACATTCGACGAGAGATGAAATCGCTGTTCATGGAGCGTCGTCTCTATCGCGCCTTCAGTGACGAGATGCGTGTTCTGTGGCGAAGGACGCAGGACCGCTTTTCCGTCGTGAAGGTCGAATTCGATCTGGAATGCGGGCTGCCGGTGCGAGGGTGCCTCGGAATTCCCGATGCTGAGGCCAAGGGCTTGGTGCTGCTGGCCCACGGCATGGCCAGCACACCGGAGCGGTGCTTCGTCGACACAGACCCGGACTACATGAATGCCATCGGCAAGCAACTTTGCCAGGACGGTTACGTCGTCTGGTGCCCCTACATTGTCCAGATCGGCAACCAGGAAAGCCAGAACAACATCGCCGCCATGCTGGCGTCGCATCACATCTCCGCTCACAACGTGTCGTGCGCATCGATCGATGCGGGCGAAACCGTTTGCAGGAGGATGACCGGGCTATCCGGTTTGAATGTCGGCGCATACGGCGTGTCCTGGGGCGCGTTTCTGGCGCTTCATCTCGAGGCTGCGACCGGGCGCATGAGGCCGACTGTCGTCTCGGGATATATGCGCGACGAAAAGAAATTTCTGATGTCGCCGACCATCAGCAAGAATCTCGGCATCGAGCTCGCGAGCTACATCCATTTTAGCAGGAGCCACGCCAAATATGTCGGAAGGGTGCTGGCGAGCCTGATCTCGCCTTGCCCTCTTTTCGCCGAACTTGGAAACCGCGACGTTGCAAACTCGGTCGCGTATGGACGGGATGAGAAGTTCGCGGAGATGCAGGCGGTGTACGCAGCCTCCGGCCACGGGCATTTGATTGACATGATCGTCTTCGACGGCGTGCATGAGGTCAATGGCAAGGGCGCGAGGCTATGGCTGCAGGAGCGCCTGGCATCGCCGGCCTATCAGGCGACGTCGCGGCTGAAGAACGCGATCGCCTTGTGAGAGGTATAGCCGCCTCAACCCCGCCTCAATGCGCGCCGAGCCTCGCCAAGCGCACGTGATGGCCGACGGACTGGAGCGCATCACGCTCGCGGCGGGCGAAGCCGTTCATGGGCGCGCCGCGGTATGGTCGTCGTGACGTCTTGATTGCAGCCGCATACTAACGTGCACACGCATCACGCGGCGAGGCCGGGAACACGCCGAAGCGAAGCAGCAACTCGCAAACATTTGAGCACAATTGCATCGGCAGCCCGCGCCCGTCCGAGGCGCCATTCCCGTGTCGCGAGCACAGATGCGGAACGCACGATCCTGTTACAGCATTGTCGGATGTGGATTCTGCGCGTTATGATCTGCTGCAACGCAACCAGCCTATCCCGGCCTTCGCGCTCGAAGGAACTCGATCTCAACTCTGCAGGCGGTGACCGGGGTTCGACAACATGAATGGTACCGAAAGTATGCGCGGTCGAACGGCGGGTCTTCTCATATCGGCAGGACTGGTGGTTGCGGGGATATCTGCGGCCGAAGCCCAGCCGGCTCCTGCGGGGCCTCCGGCCGTGGGCGTGATCGAGGCGGTCAAGCGGCCGGTCACCGAGTCGAGCGAGTTTCTCGGTCGCGTCGAGGCGACCAACCGCGTCAACGTGGTCGCGCGCGTCACCGCGTTCCTCGACAAGCGGAACTTCATCGAAGGCGCCGAGGTCAAGTCCGGCGATCTGCTCTATCAGCTCGAGCGTGGCCCGTTCGAAGCCGACCTGGAATCGAAGAAGGCGCAGGTCGCGCAACTGCAGGCGACGCTCGTCAACGCCAAGCTGACGACCAACCGCGCCAAGGCCCTGCTCGGCGGCCCGGCCGGTCAGCAATCGACCTATGATGCCGCGGTCGCCAATCAGCAGAGCCTCGAAGCGCAGGTGCAGGCCGCGCAGGCGCAGGTCGATCTGTCCCAGATCAATCTCGACTATACCGAGATCCATTCGCCGATCGACGGCAGGATCGGGCGCACCGCGGTCACCGAAGGCAACGTCGTGACACCCAGCTCGGGAACACTGACGACGATCGTCAGCCAGGACCCGATGTATGTCACCTTCCCGGTGTCGGTGCGTGAGGCGCTGAACCTGCGCGCGCGCTACGCGACGCGAGGCGGCTTCAACGCGGTTGTCATCCGGCTGCGCCTGCCGGACGGCCGGCTCTACGACAAGGTCGGCGAACTGAATTTCGTCAACAACACCATCGCGCAGAACACCGACACGATCACGCTTCGCGGCACCATCCCGAATCCGCCCCTGTACAAGCCGACTGAAACCGGCGGCGCGGTGCGCGAACTCACCGACAACGAGTTCGTGACCGTGCTGCTGGAGGGCGTGCAGCCGGTCGAGGTGCTGGCGATCCCGCGCGCCGCGGTGCTGTCGGATCAGGAGGGCGAATATGTCTATGTCGTCGGCGCGGACAACAAGGCCGAGCAGCGGCGGATCAAGCTCGGGCAATCGACGTCCACGATCGCGGCGGTGACGGACGGACTCTCGCTTGGCGACAAGGTGATCGCCGAGGGAGTGCAGAAGGTGCGGCCGGGCGAAGTCGTGGCGCCGGGGCCGGCCAGCGCGATGATCCAGTCGAGCATGAAGGCCTCGGCCGAGGACAATGGCGGGGCCCGCGGTTCGAAGTCGGGCGCTAACCCATGATTTCCGCGGTCTTCGTCGATCGTCCGCGGCTAGCGATCGTCATTGCGTTCGTGATCACGATCGCCGGCGCGCTGGCGCTGCTGCAGATCCCCGTCGCCCAATTCCCCGACATCGTGCCGCCACAGGTCACGGTCTCGGCGGTGTATCCCGGTGCCTCCGCCGACGTGGTGGAATCGAGCGTCGCCCAGCCGCTCGAAGCGCAGGTCGTCGGCGTCGACAAGATGCTGTACATGAAGTCGACCAGCGGCAACGACGGCAGCTATACGCTGACGGTGTCGTTTGCGCTCGGCACCAATCCGGACATCAACACGGTCAACGTCAACAACCGGGTGCAGAGCGCGCTTGCGCAACTGCCGACCGAGGTGCAGGCGCAGGGCCTGACCGTGCAGAAGAAATCCTCGGCCGTGCTGCAGTTCATCGTGCTGTACAGCAAGAGCGGCAAGCAGGATCCGCTGTTCATCACCAACTACGCCATCATCAACGTGCTGGACGCGATTTCGCGCACGCCCGGCGTCGGGCAGGCGTCGCTGTTCGCGAAACTGAACTACTCGATGCGGATCTGGTTCGACACGCAGCGGCTCACCAGCCTCAACCTGGCGCCATCGGACGTGATCGCCGCGATCAGGGCGCAGAGCGTGCAGGCGCCGGTCGGCCGCATCGGTGCGCGCCCAATCAGCAACGATCAGCAGTTCCAGTTCAACGTGCAGACGCAGGGACGTCTCGCCACGTCGGAGCAGTTCGGCAACATCGTGCTACGGGCCAATCCGGACGGATCGGTGCTGCGGATCAGGGACGTCGCCCGCGTCGAGATCGGTGCGCAGAACATGGACTCGGAGTCGCGGATCGACGGCAATCCCGGCGTACCGATGGGTATCTATCTCGCTCCCGGCGCCAACGCCGTGACGACCGCGAAGGCCGTCCAGGCCACGCTCGCCAAGCTGTCGGAGCGGTTTCCGCCGGAGCTGACCTATCTCGTGCAGTATGACTCCACGACCTTCGTCTCCGACACGATCAAGGAGGTGATGAAGACGCTCGGCGAAGCCTTTGTGCTCGTCGTGATCGTGGTGTTCCTGTTCCTGGGCAATCTGCGCGCCACCGTGATTCCGGCGGTGGCGGTTCCGGTCAGCCTGATCGGCACCTTCGCCGTCCTGCTGGCGATGGGCTATTCCGCCAACACGGTCTCGCTGCTGGCGATGGTGCTCGCCATCGGCATCGTGGTCGACGACGCCATCGTGGTGGTGGAGAACGTCGAACGCGTCATGGAGGAGGAGCCGGAGCTGTCGCCTGCCGACGCGACCAAGAAGGCCATGGCGCAAATCACCGCGCCGATCATCGCGATCTCGCTGGTGCTGCTTTCGGTGTTCGTGCCGATCGCGTTCATCCCCGGCATCTCTGGAACGCTGTTCCGTCAGTTCGCGGTGACGATCAGCGCGGCGATGGTGATCTCGGCGCTGAACGCGCTCACGCTCTCGCCGGCGCTCTGCGCCGTATTCCTGCGCCACGGCGGACCGCGCCGCGGCATCATGGGACGGGTGCTCGGCGGCATCGATTGGGTCCGCGACCGCTACGCCGGCATGGTTCGGCGGCTGTTACGTCTGGCGGTGCTGTCGCTGGTCGCCGTTCTGGTGTTCGCCGGCGGCATCTTCGGCGTGTCGCGGATCACGCCGACCGGCTTCCTGCCCGAAGAGGACCAGGGCGCATTCTTCATCTCCGTGCAGTTGCCCGACGGCGCGTCGGTGGCGCGCACCAGCGAGGTGACCAAGCAGGTCGAGGCGTTGCTGAAGAAGAATCCGGCCGTCGATCACGTGCTGTCGATCATCGGCTTTTCGCTGCTCGACGGCGTCAGCGAGCCCAATTCGGCCTTCATGGTGGCCAGGATGAAGCCGTTTGCCGACCGCAAGGCCGTCACCGATTCGGTGCAGGCCGCGATCGGGCAGACCTTTATGGCCGGCGCGCAAATCCGCCAGGCCTCTGTCCTGCCGTTCAACTTGCCGCCGATCATCGGGCTGTCCACCTCGGGTGGCTTCGAATACCAGCTCGAAGCACTCGAAGGGCAGGACCCAGCTGCGCTCGGCAGCGTGATGGGGGGATTGATCGGCGCCGCAAACCGCGACCCGCGGCTGACGCGCGTGTTCTCGACCTTCACCGCGACCAATCCGTCGATCTATCTCGACATCGATCGCGCCAAGGCGCAGGCGCTCGGCCTCAACATGGCCGACGTCTTCACTGCGCTGCAGGCCACGCTCGGCGGCATCTACGTCAACAACTTCAATCTGTTCGGCCGGACCTGGCAGGTCAACGTGCAGGGCGAAGCCGCCAACCGGGCCGACATCCCCGATATCTGGCAGATCTATGTGCGCAACAGCGGCGGCGAGATGGTGCCGATACGCTCGATCGCAAGCTTGCGGATCGTCACCGGCCCGCAGGTGATCACCCGCTACAACAATTATCGTTCGGTCACCGTGAATGGCAGCCCGGCGGCGGGAATATCGTCGGGCACGGCGCTTGCGGCCATGTCCGAGGTCTCCAAGGCGACGCTGCCCGCGGGCTATTCCTATGAGTGGACCGGCACCGCCTATCAGGAGCAGGCGGCCTCGGGTCAGACCGGCATCATCCTCGCGCTCGCCGTGCTGTTCGCCTATCTGTTCCTGGTTGCGTTGTACGAGAGCTGGACGATCCCGATTCCGGTGCTGCTGTCGGTCGCGGTCGGCGTGTTCGGCTCCTATCTCGCCATCAAGGTTGCGGGACTGAATCTCGATCTCTATGGCCAGATCGGCCTCGTGGTGCTGATCGCGCTCGCGGCCAAGAACGGCATCCTGATCGTCGAGTTCGCCAAGGAGCAGCGCGAAGCCGGCCTGCCGATCCGGGAAGCCGCGGCGCTCGGATCGCAGATGCGCTTCCGCGCGGTCATGATGACCTCGATCGCCTTCATCCTGGGCCTCGTTCCGCTGGTGGTCGCCACCGGCGCCGCCCAGATCAGCCGCAGAGCCGTCGGCACCGCGGTGTTCGGCGGCATGCTCGCCGCAAGCTCGATCGGCATCTTCCTGGTGCCGATGCTCTACGTCACCTTCCAGCGCTGGCGCGAGGGCGTGAAAAATCGGTTCGGTCGCAAGGGGAGGGGACCGGACGCTCCGGCCCACGACCGGCCGGAGTGACAGCGACGGCTCTGCTGAGAGCGTAACGGTTTGATTTGCGGGGCAAATTGTCCCTCCGCGCCGGCACAATAGCCCTCGCGGCCACGTCGGGCCGCAGGTCGGCCGGTTGAATTCGCAGCCACGGAGCCCTATGCGTGAGCGCCATGGAAACCCTCGTTGCAACTGCAAAGCCCTTGAGCTCCTGGTCGCGCCACCGGGCGCATCCCGGCAAGCCGGCGCCGTTCCTGCCGATGAACCGCGCCGAGATGGCGAAGCTCGGCTGGGATGCTTGCGACATCGTGCTGGTGACCGGCGATGCCTATGTCGATCATCCGAGTTTCGGCATGGCGATCATCGGCCGGCTGTTGGAGGCTCAGGGCTTCAGGGTCGGCATCATCGCGCAGCCCGATTGGCAATCGGCCGAGCCGTTCAAGGCGCTGGGCAAGCCGCTGCTGTTCTTCGGCGTCACCGGCGGCAACATGGATTCGATGGTCAACCGCTACACCGCGGATCGCCGGCTGCGCCATGACGATGCCTACACGCCCGCCAGTGAGGGTGGCCGGCGGCCCGACCGCTGCACCATCGTCTACGCCCAGCGCTGCCGCGAGGCTTTCAAGGACGTGCCGATCGTGCTCGGCGGCATCGAGGCGTCGCTGCGCCGCATCGCGCATTACGACTACTGGTCCGACAAGGTGCGACGCTCGGTGTTGGCGGACGCCAAGGCAGACCTCTTGCTCTACGGCAACGCCGAGCGCGCCGTCGTCGAGGTGGCGCACCGGCTCGCCAATGGCGAGGCGCCGCGCGATCTCGACTCGATCAGGGGCGTGGCGCTGTTTCGCCGCGTGCCCGACGACTACACGGAGCTGCATGCCGACGATCTCGCGTCCGCCGACGAGGGCGCATCGCGCCAACCCGGCAATGTCGTGATCCGCCTGCCGGCCTGCGAACAGGTCGAAGAGGATCGCGAGGCCTATGCCCGCGCCTCGCGCGTGCTGCACCGGGAGAGCAATCCCGGGAACGCGCGGCCGCTCGTGCAGCGCCACGGCGACCGCGACCTCTGGCTCAACCCGCCGCCGATTCCGCTGACGACAGCCGAGATGGATGCCGTCTACGATCTGCCCTACGCCCGCGCGCCGCATCCCTCCTATGGCGATGCCAAGATTCCTGCGTGGGAGATGATCAAGTTCTCGGTGACGATCATGCGCGGCTGCTTCGGCGGCTGCACCTTCTGCTCGATCACCGAGCACGAGGGTCGCATCATCCAGAACCGCTCGGAGGGCTCGATCCTGCGCGAGATCGAGCGTATCAGAGACAAGACGCCGGGCTTCACCGGCGTGATCTCCGACATCGGCGGGCCGACCGCCAACATGTACCGGATGGCGTGCAAGGATCCGAAGATCGAGGCGGCATGCCGGCGGCCGTCCTGCGTCTTCCCCGAGATCTGCCCGAATCTCAATACCTCGCATGACGAGCTGATCCGGCTCTATCGCAAGGTGCGCGAGGTGAAGGGCATCAAGAAGGTGATGGTTGCCTCCGGCGTGCGCTACGATCTCGCGGTGGAGAGCCCCGCTTACATCAAGGAGCTCGTCACCCATCATGTCGGCGGTTACCTGAAGATCGCGCCCGAGCACACCGAGCGTGGCCCGCTCGACAAGATGATGAAGCCGGGCATCGGCGCCTACAACCGCTTCAAGCGGATGTTCGATGCCGCCGCCGAGCAGGCCGGCAAGAAGTACTATCTGATCCCGTATTTCATCGCAGCGCATCCGGGCACGACCGACGAGGACATGATGAACCTCGCGCTCTGGCTCAAAAAGAATCGCTACCGCGCCGATCAGGTGCAGACCTTCCTGCCGTCGCCGATGGCGACCGCGACGGCGATGTACCACACCGGCGTCAATCCGCTGCGCGGCGTGCGCCGTGGCGCGAGCGACCAGGTCGAGGCGATCAAGGGGCTGCGGCAGCGCCGGCTGCACAAGGCATTCCTGCGCTATCACGACCCCGACAATTGGCCGCTGCTGCGTGAGGCGCTGAAAGGGATGGGCCGCGCCGACCTGATCGGCTCGCGTCCCGATCAACTCGTGCCCGCCCATCAGCCGCCCGGCACAGGCAAAGCCGCCGGCACCCGCCGACCGGTTCGTCCCGGCGGCAGGACGCAGCGCTTCACCACCAAGGGCCTGCGGATGGGCAAGTAAGCCGGCATCGCCGGGTATCTGATGCGGCCGCGCTTCACAGGCTGGTCGCTTGGCTACCTACCAGTATTTCTGGGCCGGACGAACCTCAACCGCGCCGCCCAAGCGGGCAGCCGGGATGCGGGCGGCCAATTCGACCGCCGCATCAATCGTGTCGGCTTCGAATTCCAGATAGGCTCCCACTGCGTGTTCCTGGTAGGGGCCTTGCGCGGTTACGGTCTCGCCGTTCTGCACGCGAACGGTGACAGCGTCTTTCGGCAGGCCGGCCGGCAGTCCCGGCGTTACGTTGGGCGTCGCGGTCACGGCCGCGTATTGCGCCGCCACAGCCTGATACTCGCTTTCCGTGAGCGCGTTCGCGTCGAAGTCCTTCGGCTGATAGATGAACATCAGATATTTCATCGCGTAGATCTCCAGGGTTGCTCGAACTTGGGCTCCTGCGTCAGCCCCCTATCTTGTTGACGACGCGAAGCTCCGGTTCGTGACAGGACGCGTCACGCAACCCGGTCTTTGATGAAGATCACCGCTCATCGAGATTTGCCAGATCGATGCTGCGAAGCTTGTCGGGATTGGCGATGAGTTCGATCTCAATGATCTTCGCATCGTCGACCGTGAAGACAAGGACGAGGGCTGGTTCTTCGCCTCGAAACCACGCCGCTCCGACGGCGCCATTCACAAGCATAAGGCGCGTCGCCGGCGCGCGCCCCGAGAACGCCAGCGCCCGTTTCGCAATCGTTGACGCACCGCGAAGCTCCATTGCGACTTCGCTGCGTGCAGCGGCTTCGTCCGCCCGCAGCACGACGTTGGGATCGAGCACGGCGACGAGGGCATCGAAGTCGCCTGCACGAGACGCAGTCAGAAAGGCTTCCACAATCTGACGCCGGCGAGCCGGATGAGCCTCCGGAACTGCCCTGTCTCCCTGCACATGGCGGCGCGCACGGCTCGCAAGCTGGCGCGTGGCTTCGACTGATCGCGCAACAATGGGTGCGATTTCGTCGAAGGGCAGATCGAACATGTCATGCAGGACGTAGGCGACGCGCTCCGCCGGGGGCAATTTCTCCAGCACCACGAGCAATGCCAGCCCGATGGAATCGGCGAGCATCGCCTCCTGCTCCAGATCGATCATGTCCCCGCCGCGCGCGACTACGTCCGGCCCGAGCGAGTCTAACGGCTCCTCGCGCCGGATCTTGCGCACGCGCGCGCGCAGCATGTCCAGGCACACCCGCCCGACGATCGTCGTCAGCCATCCACCCATGTTCTCGACGCCATGTGCGTCGGCGCGGCTGATTCGGAGCCAGGTTTCCTGCAAGGCGTCGTCAGCCTCGCCGACCGAGCCGAGAATCCGGTAGGCGACCTTCCGCAATTGAGTGCGATGAGCTGTGAACTGCTCCGTGAGCCATTCCTGCTCGCCCATCGGTCACATCTCCCTGGTGCCACTTCATCATAACTATGACGAATGGACCCCCGGTCGGCGTGACAACGGGAACGGCAGGTTCCAACGCTCGTCAGCACTGCTCATTCCGCTGCGGCGTCGGCGACGGGTTGCGAGCGGTCGGCCTCCTCGGCGCTGATGGTCGGCGCCGATCCTTCCAGCGGCTGCCCGGACGTCTCACGCATGAACAGTACGGCAACGAGTCCGGCCAGCGCCGCCAGCATCGCGTAATAGGCGGGCATGTCATCGTTGCCGGTGATGCGCACCAGCCACTCCGCCACCAATGGCGCCGTTCCGCCGAACAGCGAGGCCGATACATTGTACGCGATCGACAGGCCGCCATAGCGGATCGCCGTCGGAAACATGGCCGGCAGCGTTGACGGCGTCGTACCAATGAAGAGCGTCTGGCACAGAGCCAGGATCAGGAGGCCCGTCAGGATCGCGGCAATGGAACCCTGTTGCAGCAGCCACAGGGACGGCAAGGACAGCGCCAAATAGCCCACACAGGCTGCGAGCAGCACCGGCCGTCGCCCCACCCGGTCACCCAGCCAGCCGACGCACGGGATCGCCACCAGCATCACCATCATGGTCAGCAGGTTCAGGAAGAGGCTGTGCGTGGTGTCGTAGCCCAGCGTTGCCGACAGGTAGTTCGGCATGTAGGTCAGTACCAGGTAGTTGGTGACGTTGAGCGCCAGCACCAAGGCCATGCAAAGCAGGACGACGCGACCATGCTCGACGGCGATGTCGTATAATCGGCTCACGCCGGACCGCGCGTGCGTTCTCTTGTGCATTGAGGCGAATGCCGGCGTCTCCGAGAGCTTGAGCCTCAGATAGAGCCCGACGGCCCCGAGCGGTCCGGCAATCAGGAATGGCACCCTCCAGCCCCATGCCTCCATCGCTGCGTCGCCGAGCGCTGCCGTCAGGCCGGTGACCAGTGCTGCACCCAGGACGAATCCCGAGATGGTCCCGACTTCCAGGAAGGACGCGAGGAATCCGCGTCGTCGATCGGGTGCAAACTCGGTGACGAACGTGGAGGCGCCGCTGTACTCGCCGCCGGTCGAGAAGCCCTGCACCAGGCGCGCGGCAAAGAGCAGAACGGGCGACCAGATGCCGATCGATGCATAGCTTGGGATCAAACCGATTGAGAAGGTGGCCGTCGCCATCGCGATGATCGTCGTCGCGAGGATGCTTCGGCGACCGACCCGGTCACCGAGCATTCCGAAGAAGAATCCCCCGATCGGCCTTACCAGAAAGGCGACTGAGAATGCGACGAGGCTGGGGATCAATTCGTCGCCATTGCCGGGAAAGAAGACGTTGCCGAGAACGACCGCGAGGTAGCTGTAGATGCCGAAGTCGAACCACTCCATGGCATTGCCCATGGCGGTCGCGCCAACAGCACGCCTGACCTGGTGCTCGTCCACAACCACCGGCGGGCCGTCGTCTGCGGCCTGCGAACCGGCTGTCAGAAATGCACGAAGCATTGGTAGCTTCCTCTGCCGAGGGCGGCCACCGCTTGTGCAGGCGTCATGTTGCGACCGAGGTTCGGCGCGGTCCCAATTGCCAATATCGCCCGTCCAGCCATCTTGTCCTCGCGCGAGGTGAGTCCATGGGTTGCCTGACCGCAGCTTGTGTGGAAACCCCCTGCGCTGGCGACAGTTCCTCGCGCCGCTTCGAAAGGTCGAAAGCAGCGCTCCTACGGGGCGCAAGCGGGCCGAAGCGCCTCCGCCACCAGGACGAGCGCGCGATCCAGCCGCCGGCCAGGTTCTGCCTTGGCGCGGCCGCAGGGCATCGCTGCATTGCGCGCCCGTCCGACTGCAGCATGCCTCGCAGCGCGCCCCCTTCGTTGACAGCGGCCAAGCTGCGTCTACCTTGCCCTCTTCCCGCTACGTAAGGGTTGAAAGGATTGTTCCTCTCGTGATCTCTCGCTTGCTCGCCCTGATAATTTGCCTGTCTGCATGCGCGGGTATCGGACTTGAATTCAGCGCACTGATCAAGGGCGGCGCGTCCATCCTTGGTGCTGTGTGGTTGCTGAGTGGGTACTTTACGATCCTGACCAATGCTCTGGTCGCCGTCGTGTTCGGTGGCGCTGCGATTCGCGGAGAGCGTTTCATTCATCCCCGGCTGATGGCGGGCGTGGTTTCTGCAATGATCCTGGTTGGCGTGATCTTTGCGCTGCTGCTTCAAGGCCGGCGCATCTTGGCCGGTGCAACCGCGGAAGCGAACTTTCTGCTCCATCAACTCAACCCGATCCTCACCGCGCTCTTCTGGTTGCTGTTTACGCGGAAAGGAAAGCTCTCGCGGCGCGATCCGCCGCTCTGGGCTCTCTATCCGCTGAGCTACCTGGTCTATGCCCTGGCCCGCGGCGCGGCCGAAGGGCATTATGCTTATCCGTTCATCGACGTGTCCGCGCATGGATGGGCACGGACGGTAATAAATGCGGTCGCGATTGCGCTGTGCTTTGTCGCGGGCGGAGAAGTTCTGGTCTGGGCCGATCAGATGTTGGCTCGACGCCAAGGGTAAGGGTCCGTGCGGGTCAGGCTGCGGGCGCACTCGCTTTGCGGCCCTCGAATAAGCGCGAATTCGCGGGGCCTGGAACGCGATCGCCGAGGCTTGGGGCCCAACATGCCCCGCCGCGAAATGATCCGGCTGCATTGACCATTTCGCGGCGCCGAGACGTCAATCATCGTGCCCACGGTGATACTCGTTGCGCTGGAGCACGCGAAAGCCGAACCAGCCCCAATAGACGCAATGGCGCTGGATCAGGCCATCATCGTTGAGGTCCATCGCCTCCACGAAGTCCATCTGTTCGCCCTTTCCCGCGTCGCGCGGGTACTCCCAGATCAGCCGCTTGCCGTCAGTCAAATACCCGGTCCGGTAGTACTGGCGAACCGGCGGCTTCCGAATTGCGAGAATATCGAACAACGGCCGAATTTCCTTGTGGCCGTGCAGGTATCCTCTTTCGATGCCGAGCAGGTGAGGAACGAGCGGACTTTCGAACCACGCGTCCTCTGCATAGAGTGCGAGCAGAGCATCGGCGTCATTGTGCGACAGCGCGTCGTTCCAGGCGAAGTACATGCGCTCGACCGGCGTCGAACCGGCTGTGACCAGATTTCTCGGCAGTGCTCTGTCATCCATGGCTTACTCCTAGCTGTGCAGTTCTTGCGCATTTGCGTCGCGAGCGATCTTCGCCAGCGGCTAAGCACGAGGGGCGACTTGAATCGTCAGAAGTCGCCTTCACGGACATAGGGCTGCACCCACAGCGTCGCCTGCAGGATCATGGATTTCCACCATGCATCGTACATCCGATTGACCACTTCCGGCGAATGCCCCTTCTTGGCGAGGAACGGCTTCATCGTCGCGACGATCGACGCGGAGAATGCGAGAAGATCGCGCGCGCGGATATGACCCAGGGTATGTCCGTTGTCGGTCTTGTTCTTCTTGGTGCGGTGGTGGCGCAGGCCGATCTCATATTGATAGTCGAGCCAAGCCTTGTCGTACTTTGCCCGCGCGGTGTCGTGAATCCACTGGCCAAAGCGCTTGGCCACGGCGCTGGCATACTCGGTATCGACCTTGTGCGTTTGCGGGTCTTCGTCATAGGCGCGAAGATGAGCATGGTCAAAGATGATGCCGCGCCAGACCTGCAACAGATCTTGCACCTGGTCCTCCAGGATTTCACCGGAAAGCCGCAGATAGACAATGTCCTCTTCAGAGAAGAGCGCGGATTTCTTCAACTCCTCCCATTCCTCCATGGAAATCGGCGACTTGGCCACCTTGTCGGACCCGAGATCGTAACCGGGAATCTTCTGCTGATGCTGTTGTTCGCGCGGAGCATCCATGGCTCTTCCTCCTTGCTGGTGAACAGGACGATGCGCAGTAGGTCCGGCGCGCGCCGTCGGTGCCTCGTCGAGCCAGTGGTGTTGCTCGCGCGGATCGAGCTTCTCGGCGCGTCTTTGGAGCGTCTGATCCTCCATGCTGCGCGAACGCTCGCATTCGGAATTCGTTGCAAACGCGCAGGTCCAAAAATGAGGGACGCTGACCTCCAGGGAATGCAGACCTCCGGGGTCGCGTGCGGGGCCGGACTAGGTGTCCTATGAAGCGATTTGTCCCTGCTGAAGTGTCCCGGACACTACGACTCAAGCGCCATCCGTCGCGCCTGCACGCGCGCGAACTCGTGCGGCATCTCGCAGCGACCAAGTCGATCGCATGCGTGCAGCTAAAAACGCTCCACGTTCACAATCGATATGCTTGATGGAAATTGCACCCTCTGCCCCGTCCTGGCAGCGGACCCTGCGGACCTGCTGACGTTCGCGGGCAGCACTGAGGGGCAGTTCGGGCCAGCACGCCTGTGCTGCCGAATCTCCGATTCTCTTAAGATTGCTTGCTCGTCGAACAGAGCAGGTCAGCGGGGTTCAGTCAGCGCGCGATATAGCGCTGTAAAATAACAAAAAGTGGCGCACCCGACACGATTCGAACGTGTGACCTTTGCCTTCGGAGGGCAACGCTCTATCCAGCTGAGCTACGGGTGCGTGCAGGGCCTCATTTAGCTGATTGGCCCATGAACGGCAACGACGTTGTCCGGCCCGGCGTTGGCTGTAAACTGACCCACCGCCAATCTGACGGCCCGCTGGAAAAAGGGCTGTGTTTCGAGGGAGATCGGCATGCGTCCGCTGGAATTTGGCTGGTATTTGCCCACGCATGGCGACACCACGGCCTATGGGCTGATGGAGGCGCAGGTCGCCGGCTCGCCGGAACTTTGCGAGCGGGTGGTCAAGGCGGCCGAGGACGCGGGCTTCGACTATCTGCTGATTCCGGTCGGCTCGGTGTGTTGGGAGGCCTGGATCACGGGCGCCTTCATGGCGGCGCGCTCGGCCCGGATCAAGCCGCTGATTGCGGCACGGCCGGGCTACATCAACCCGGTGCTGCTCGCCAAGATGATCTCGACCTTCGACCAGATGTCGGGCGGGCGGATCTGCATCAATCTGATCGCCGGCCAAAACGAGAGCGAGGTCGAGGCCGAAGGCGTGCGCTACGCGAAAGAGGAGCGGTACGCGCTGATGGAGGAGGAGGTCTCGATCCTCAAGGCGCTGTGGACCACGCGCGGTCCAGTGCATGTCGAGGGCAAGTTTCACACGATCTCGGGCGCCCATATCCGGCCGCGGTCAAAGCAGCAGCCGTTCCCGAAATTCTATCTCGGCGGCGGGTCGCGGCAGGCCTGGGAATTGTCGGCAAAGCACTCCGACGTGCATCTGTTCTGGGGCGATTTGCCGGAGCGCATCGCCGAGAATATCGCCGAGATCAGGCGGATGGCGCGCGCCCATGATCGCGAGGACGCGATCGGCTTCGGCATGCGGTTGCAGGTGATCTGCCGCGAGAACGAGGCGGACGCCTGGGAGGCGGCGGACCAACTGGTGCGTCACGCCACCGAGCGGCAGAAGCAGGAGATGAAGACGCTCTATAACCGCTCGGAGGCAAATCAGCGCGTGCAGCAACTCGCGCGCGACTACGGCGATCTCTTGATGCCGCATCTGTGGACCGGCATCACCAAGGTGCGGCCCGGCGCCGGCATCGCCGTGGTCGGCAATCCCGATCAATGCGCTGACACGTTGCAGCAATTCATTGACGCAGGCTGCCACTCCTTCTGCCTGTCGGGCTATTTGCACGACGAGGAAGCCGAGCGGTTCGGCCGGCTGATCCGCCCGATCCTCGCCGCGAACAATCCCGGGCGGCTCGCCGCCTGATCCGTGATCCGGAAGATGTGAGGCAGGTTTTCCGAAAGTTCATGCGTGGAGAGCAGCACGACGCGCGATAATCCGGCCCCGATCGTATCCTGCCTGAATGCTCTGCACCTGGAGTCGAACCCCATGCATAAGCGAGGCTGGCTTGTTGCGCTGACGCTGCTTGTCATCACGGCGGCCCACGCGCCTGCCGCATCTGCCGTTGATACGGGAGCCGAGCGCTATCGGAAGCCGGTCAAGCAAATCGGCAGCGCCCGCGTCGCAGTCGGCACGGCAACCTTTCCGCTGTACGTCTCGGCCGACTGGTCGAAGCCGTTGCCGGACATCACGCGCGCAGTTCTCGTCCTGCATGGCGTGCTGCGCAATGCCGACGACTATTTCCGCTCTGCCCTGGACGCGCAAGCGGCGGCTGGCGAGACCGGCAAGGCGACGCTGATGATCGCGCCGCAATTCCTGACGCAAGCCGACGTCGATGCGTTCAATCTCCCCGAAAACATGCTGCGCTGGACTATCACGGGCTGGGAGGGCGGCGATCCCGCGCTCGCGCCGGGCCCGGTGAGCTCGTTCGAGGTGCTCGATGCCATCCTGGCGAAGCTTGGCGACCGCACGCTGTTTCCGAACCTGAAGCAGGTGGTGGTGTTCGGCCATTCCGGCGGCGGGCAGGTCGTGCAGCGCTACGCGATCGCGGCGAACGGCGACCAGGTGCTCACGCGAGAGGGCATCGGCGTACGCTATGTGGTCGCCAACCCGTCCTCCTACGCCTATTTCAGCAAGGACCGGCCGGAGCCCACGATCGCCGCGAGCTGCCACGGCTACAACCGCTGGAAGTTCGGCATGGACGACCGTCCGCCCTATCTCGCCGCGCCGACGCCGGCCGCGCTGGAGCAGGCCTATGTCGCACGGCGCGTGATCTATCTGTTGGGAACGCTCGACACCAATCCCAACCATCCCGCGCTCGACAAATCCTGCATGGCGGAGGCCGAGGGTCCGTATCGATATGCGCGTGGCCACGCCTATGTCGCCGTCATGAAGGCGCGCGACAACGGCACGCCGAACCACAGCGAATGGGACGTGCCCGGGGTCGGCCACGAAGGCGGCAAGATGCTGACACCGCCCTGCGGCCTCGCCGCGGTGTTCGACATTCCCGGCTGTGCGGCCGCGCGCTGATCGCGAGATCGGCGCGTTATGCCGGCACGATCGCCTTGCCGATCGGCCACAGCGCGATGCCGGCGAGCTTGAGATGCGCCCAGGCGAAGGGAATGCCGATGATGGTCACTGCCAGCAGCAGCGCGGTGATCAGGTGCCCGATCGCGAGCCACCAGCCGGCCAGGATGAACCAGATTACGTTGCCGATCAGACCAAGCGGCCCGGTGCCGGTGTCGCTCTGGCCGGTCAGTTCGTCGCGGCGCACCGCGCGCGAGCCGAACGGCAACAGCGTATAGACCGCGATGTTGAAGGCGGCGCGCGCCCAGGGCAGGCCGATGATGGTGATCGCCATGATCACGGCGGCGACCAGCCAGCCGAACGCCATCCATGCGCCGCCGATCAGAATCCAGAGGATGTTCAGGAGAATAGACACAGGCTGCATGGCTGACACCTTCGCGCCGCGTGGGACCGTCCGGAATATAGGCCGGCGGCCTTCGCGGCGGTAGGTGCAGCCTGGAGCGCTTTCGAGCGAAGTGGATAGCGGTTCGCGTGCAGAAAACGCGCCAAAACAAGGATCTAGAGCTTCGGCTCTGATTCAATCAGAGCCGAATGCTCTAGGCGTGCGCGAGCGCAGGCGCACCGGACGCGGCGAGCAGGCGCCTGAGCTCGGCAGCCGGCTTCGGGGCGCTGAAGAGGTAGCCCTGCATCTCGGTGCAGCCGAGCTCGCGCAGCAAGTCGCGCTGCTGTTCGGTTTCGACGCCTTCCGCCGTCGTGGTCATGTTGCGTGAGGTGGCGATATTTACCACCGACTGCACGATCGTCGCCGAGCCGTCGACGGCGATGTCGCTGACGAAGCTGCGGTCGATCTTGATCTTGTCGAATGGGAAGCGCTTCAGGTAGCTCAGCGACGAATAGCCGGTGCCGAAATCGTCAAGGGCGATTCTGACGCCGAGGGCGCGCAACTGGTGCAGGATCGCGAGCGCCACCTCGTCGTCGCCGATCAGCACGGCCTCCGTGATCTCGAGCTCGAGCCGGCTCGGCTTCAGGCCGGAGGCGTCGAGCGCAGTTGCGACCTTCAGCGCCAGGGAGATGTTCTTGAACTGGATCGGCGACACGTTGACGGCGAGGCGGATGTCGTCCGGCCAGGTCGCGGCCTCCATGCAGGCGGTCCGCAGCACCCATTCGCCGAGCTCGCCGATCAGGCCGGTATCCTCTGCGACCGGGATGAACTCGGCCGGCGAGACCATGCCGCGCTCGGCATGGCGCCAGCGCAGCAGCGCCTCGCAGCCGGTCACCTCGCCGCTGTTGAGGTCGAGCAGCGGCTGATAGTGGATCTCGAAGCCGCCGTCGGTCATCGCCTGCCGCAGATCCTGTTCCATCGTCAGCCGTGCGCGGGCCATTGCGCCCATCTCCGGCTCGAAGAAGCGGTGGGTGTGGCGGCCCTCGGCCTTGGCGCCGTACATCGCGATATCGGCATTGCGGATCAACTGGTCGAGATCGGTGCCGTCGCGCGGTGCCAGCGCGACGCCAATGCTGGCATCGGTCGACAGGTGATGGCCGAGGCAATCGCAAGGCTGCCGGATCGCGCGATGCACGCTGGCGACGAAATCCTCGACATCGCCAGTGCCGCGGATCGCGGTCTGGATCACCGCGAACTCGTCGCCGCCGAGCCGCGCGATCAGGTCGCCTTCGCTCAGGCAGGCCTTGATGCGGCCGGCGATGGTCTTGAGCAACTCGTCGCCGACATGGTGACCGAGCGAATCGTTGATGCCCTTGAACTCGTCGATGTCGATGTAGAGCAGGGCGAATTGCTGGCCCTTCCTGGCCCGTTCCAGCTCGCGCTCGATCTGCTCGCGGAACAGGACGCGGTTCGGCAGATCGGTTAGCGCATCGTAATGGGCGAGACGGGCGATCCGCTCATTGGCGCGCCGCCGCTCGGTGACGTCGTCCACGACGGTGATGATGTAGCGCGGCGTGCCGGCTTGGTCGCGGATGCCGATCCGGCGTGACGTGATGTAATGCTCGCCGGTCACATGGCTGAGCCAGCGGTGCTCGTCCTTGAAGAGGCCGTCGGGCGATTGCAGGACGGTGTTGTCGTCCTCGGCGATCACTGCCGCGAGCTCCGGCGGGAAGATGTCGACCGCCGTCTTGCCGATGATGTTCTCGCGCGAAGTGCCGAAATGGGTCTCGGCGACGCGGTTGACCAGCAGGTAGCGGCGGGTATGCGCGTCCTTCACCGTGATCTGCGAGGGAATGTGGTCGACGATCTCGCGCAGGAAGGCGTTGTTGCGGTCGCGCTCCTGCTCCAGGTTGCGCCGTTCGGTGATGTCCTCGAGCGTCGCGACCCAGCCGCCATGGGTCAGCGGCTGGTTGACGATCGAGAAGCTGCGTCCGTCGGCGGTGGGGGTGACGACCTCCATCACCTGTCCGTTGGCGATATTGGCCCGAACCGTCGTGCAGAACGCGTCGAGGTCCCCGACGAACGATCCGCTCAGCTTGCGATGCCGCATCACCTCCTCGAAGCTGCACCCGGGCTTGATCAGCCCCGGCGAAAGGCCGCACATCGCGAGATAGCGCTGGTTGCAGACCACCACGCGTTCCGAAGCGTCGAACAGCACGAGGCCCTGGATCATGTTGTTGAGCGCGGTGTCGAGCCGCTGCCGCTCCGCGACCAGCCGCTGCCGGGCCTCGTGGTTCTGCCGCAGGATCTGCCTGATCAGGGCGAACAGAACCAGCGCGACAGTGGCGGCTGCGAGCGTCGCGGCGGAGATCAGGAAGCGGGTCTGCGCCTGCCAGTCGGCGAGCGCGGCCTCGATCGTGTTGGTGGCGATGACGACGGCGGGAAAATAGCGGAGCTTCGCTGCCGAGCCGAGCCGCGCGCTGCCGTCGATCGGGCTGATCATGCGCATCGTGTGCTGGCCGCCCTCGCGCGCGGTGAGCTCCACCAGCCGCGCGGCGGAGAGCTTGCGGCCGATCAGGGCGTCGACATGCGGATAGCGCGCGAGCAGGGTGCCGTCGGTTTGGACCATGGTGATCGCAGCGCTCGTCCCCGGCGTGACCGAGGCAAAGAACTTCTCGTAGTTCAAGGGATCGATCCGCCGCGTCATGACGCCGAGGAAGCCGCCGTCCGGCCCACTCAGGCGGTGGGCGATGATGGTGCTGAGACCGCTGATCAGTATGCTGTGCAGGGTTTCCGTGCGCACCGGCTCGGGGTGCGCATCGAACTTGAAGCTCTTGAAATAGTCGCGCCCGGAAATGTCGAGTCGCGCCGGCGGCGGCAAATCGCCTGACCAAGTGATGACCTTGCCGTCGGTATCGAACAGCGAGATCTTGCCCAGGAACGAGACGCTCCTGGCCTTGAGGATCTGATGTGCTTCCGGCGTCGACATCCTGGTCCTGAACAGCTCCGGCGAGCTGATCTCGGAGATCCGCAGCTTGTCGATCATGGTCTCGGCGATGATGTCGGAGTCCTCGAACTGCTGATCGAAGTGACGGGCGAGCAGCAGGACGGTGTTCTCCAGCTCGCGCTCGCTGTTGACGAGGGCGCGTTCGCGGAATTCGCCGACCATCATGATGGTGCCGGCGAAGATCGCGGTCACCAGCAGGGCGCCGCACACGCTGAGCCACAGCACCGGCCCGCGGAGGACCGCCGCGACCCGCCATCGTCTCGTACCTGGTTCTGATGGGACGTCCGCCTGCCCCTGCATCGATCCACGCATGCCATACCCCTGCCGGCATGGATAAGCCGCAGAGTTCGCATAAGCCGTTAGGAAAATCGGTTACTCAACGCTTAATCGGAACGGATGTGTTTTGAGCGGAATGGTTGTGTGGCGCAACCAGCTCAACAAGCTCCATTTTTCAAGGAGTCGAAATATCAGGTGCGTGGCGAGCTTGGCGGCCGGGACCGAATTATTTCTCTGAGCGCCGGCGCGGTCGGTATGACCTGGTAGGGTCAGGGGCGTCGACCGGGCTCGGTCAGGCCCATGCTGCGGGTCAGAAGATCATAGACATGCCGCGTCAATGGCACCAACGCGCCGCGTCGGGTCCAAAGGAAATAGGTCATATCAGGAAGTTTCGGCAGTCCGTCGGCCTCGCCAAGCACCCTGAATTCGGGATTGAGGAAGTCCACTCCGCGCGCGGTGACCCCAAGGCCGGCGCGCAGCCCCGCCTTGATCCCTACCAGATTGGGGGCCACGTAGTTGGCGCGCCAGGCGACGCGTGATTGCTCGAGGGCGTTGAGGGCAACGCGCCTGAAAATGCTGGGCTCATCGGCGAGCACCAAAGGCACGGGTTGCGCGGGGTCGTGAACATAGTCGGCGGAGCACAGCCAGACGGTGGGAGTCCGACGAATCACCATGCCCTCCAACGTTTGATCGAACCGGGTGGAGACCGTCAGATCAATGTCGCCGGCATGGAGGGCCTCCATCAGAAACGGGCTGCGATCGACGCGGATCTCCATCTTGATGCTTGGCAGGGAGCGCGCAACATGCGTGAGGATGGTCGGCAGCAGCGAATCGGCGACATCAAGCGGCGATCCGATCCGCACGGTGCCTTCGAACTGCTTGCCGGTCATGGTCCTGACGGCTTCGTCGTTGATGATGAGAATCTGCCGCGCGTAGCGCACGAGCATCTCGCCTTGCGGCGTGAGGACTTTGCTGCGGCCACGTTGCTCGAACAGGGGCATGCCGAGCATCTGTTCCAGGCGCTGCATCTGCTGCGTCACGGCGGATTGCGTTCGCAGCACCGTCTCCGCCGCGGCCGCGAACGTTCCGCGCCGGTCGACGGCGACCAGCGTCCTGAGGAGGTCGATATCGAGATTAATCATTAGACCTCCTTAAGGCATTACATAAGAATTTCTAATGCTTCCGCCTGTCATTCTAATTTGTGCCGGTGTCAGAGCAAACGTAGCGTAACCCCACAACCTTGAAAAGAAGAGGAAACCAGCGTGACGTCTGCGCACCCTCATATGAGCGCTATCCATTCGGCGGTCTCAAACATTAGAGATGCTTTAGATGGAGGCGCTACGCCCGACAAGCTGAAGGTCGCGCTCGGCGCCGTCCTGGAGCTCGCGTCGCATCGCGACTGGTGGGCGAGCGACCGGTACCCGGCGCCCACGGAAGGTGAGCAGCAGGCTCGCTATCTGATCACGCAAGACGACGATCAGACCTACGCGCTCTATCTGAACGTCATGCGGTCCGGCAAAAAAATCCCTCCGCACAACCATACGACATGGGCCTGCATCGCGGCTGTCGAAGGCGCCGAGACCAACTACCTCTATGAGCGCCTCGACGACGGCTCGAGGCCGGGGGTCGGCGTGCTCGGCGCGCCGAAAAGGGTGGTCATCGAGCCGGGCTCCGGTATCGCGCTGATGCCCGACGATATCCATTCCGTGCACATCGAAGGCAACGATATCATCCGGCACCTGCACATGTACGGTCGTGCGCTGGAGACGCTCGACGAACGCCTTGTCTATGATCTGGAACAGGGCACGTGCGAGGTGATGAAGATCGGCGTGAAGACGCGGAGCTGAATCTGTGGAGCAGGATTCGCTGAGCGCCTCGACGCGTCTTCTGCGCGCCGGTCGCCCCCATGTCGGATGGGTGAATACGCCGGTGACACGTGCGAGCACCTACGTGTTCGAAAGCGTCTCGCAATGGCGGCAAACGCGCGCGGTTCGGGAAGCGCAGCGCGTCGCCTCCTATGGGGCGCGAGGGACGGACAGCACCTTCGCCCTCGAGGACGCGCTGGTCGAGCTGGAGGGCGGACATCGGGCGCAGCTCTTTCCAACGGGACAGGCTGCGATTGCAACGATGATGCTCGGGCTCCTGCAGCCCAACGATCACGTGCTGGTGACCGACGCCGTCTATGAGCCGGTTCGTCGCTTCTGCGCCAAGCATCTCGCGCGGCTTGGCGTCAATGTCGAGTTCTATTTGCCCGATGGCAGCGACATTGCCTCGCGACTGCGTCCGGAGACCAAGCTGATCTATGCCGAATGTCCGGGATCGCTGGCCTTCGAGATGTTGGATTTGCCGGCGCTTGCTCAACTGGCACGGCGGCCCGGCTGTCTTCTGGCCGTCGATAACACATGGGGCTCCGGTCTGCTCTATCGTCCATTGTCGCTGGGGGCCGATATCTCGGTGCTGGCCGCGACGAAATATCTCGGCGGTCATGCCGACGTGATGATGGGAGCACTCGTCAGCAACGAGCGGGCATGGAAAGCCATCCAGCTTGCATCGGTCGATTTCGGCCAGACCGTAGGCGCCGACGATGCGTATCTGGTTTTGCGCGGGTTGAGGAGCCTGGCGCCGCGTCTGCAGATGCATGAACGCCATGCCATGCTCGTGGCGCGTTGGCTGGAGCAGCAACCGCAGATCGCCCGGGTGATCTGCCCGGCTCTCCCGGGTCATCCAGGACATGAGATCTGGCGTCGCGACTTCAACGGCACGAACGGTCTGTTGTCGCTCGAGTTTCGCCAGGAATTCTCGCAAGCCGACGTCGAGGCGACCATCGATCGGCTCCGCCTGTTTGGCGTGGGGGCCTCATGGGGCGGCTTCGAAAGCCTGGTGGTGCCCGCCGATATAATGAAGGCGCGCACGCTGTGCGACTGGTCGCAGCGAGGCCGCGTCGTCCGCCTGCATATCGGGCTGGAGAACCCGGAGGATCTTATCGCCGACCTCCGACAAGCCCTCGCGCCGCTCAAAGCCTGACGCCGCGGCGGTTGAATGGTTCGCACATTTTTCTCTTCGGTCCTCACCGATCACATGAGCCAAGGAACGATGCCTTCACAACCCAAGACGACGATCGGATGCCTCACCGCAACCGCCCTGAAAGCCTGGCTGGACGACAAGGAGGAGATTGCCCTCATCGATGTCCGCGAACACGGTGAGTATGGCGAGGCTCATCTCTTCTTTGCGGTGAACGCGCCCTTCAGCCGTCTGGAATGCGAGATCACGCGGCTGGTGCCGCGGCTGAGCGCTCGGATCGTCGTCTATGACGAAGACGGCGCAACGATTGCCAAACGTGCTGCCGCGCAGCTTGCGCGCATGGGATATTCCGACGTGTCCGTGCTGGAGGACGGCGCAAAAGGATGGACAGCAGCCGGCTACAGACTGTTCGCCGGCGTCAACGTGCCAAGCAAGACGTTTGGTGAACTGGCCGAGCACTTCTTTGACACGCCGCGAATTGGCGCCCGCGAGCTGGCGGAGCGGATCGGAAGGAAAGACGATCTGATCGTGCTCGACGGCCGGACGTTCACGGAATTCAAGAAGATGAGCATCCCGGGCGCAACCTGCTGCCCGAATGGAGAGCTTGCGCTTCGTGTCGATGATCTGGTGCCGAGCAAGAGCACCACTATCGTCGTCAATTGCGCGGGGCGCACCCGCAGCATCATTGGGGCGCAGACGCTCATCAATCTCGGGCTGCCCAATCCCGTCATGGCCCTCGAGAACGGCACGCAGGGCTGGTTCCTCGCCGATCTCGAGCTTGAACACGGCGTGCAGCGCCGCCACGACCAAGCCGTGAATCCGGCCGACATCGAAGGCCGGCGTGCGAGAGCCCAGGCACTCGCGGATCGATTTGGCGTCGAGGTCGTCGACGAGGAAACGGTGAGACGCTGGCTCTCCGAGGCGCATCGGACGACCTTCCTGTGCGACGTGCGCACACCGGAGGAGTTCGCGAACGGCTCGCTGCCCGGCGCCCAGCATACACCGGGCGGGCAGTTGATCCAGGCGACCGATCAATATGTCGGCGTGCAGCGCGCGCGGCTCGTGCTTTTCGACGATGAGGGAATCCGCGCCCGGGTCGTGGCGAGCTGGCTGACGCAGATGGGCTGGGAAGCCGTCGTTCTCAAGGAAGGTACCGCTGCCAATGTTGCCGCAATGCCGGTCACCGCAATCCAGCCCTCGCAACCAGCAGCCCTGTCTGTCGAGGACCTTGCGGATGCGCTGCGCCGAGGTGGGTGTCAACTGGTGGATATCCGGCCCAGCGCGGAGTTCCGCGCCGCCCATCTCGCCGGCGCGCGCTGGTCGATCCGGCCGCGCCTCGACCGCCTGCGCCTTGCACTCGACGAGCCTGTGATTCTGATCGCCTCGTCGCCCGGCATTGCGGCTCTGGCCGCGGAGACGCTGCGCGAGCAGGGTGTGACCGACGTCCGAGTTCATTGCGGGACGCCGGAGGACTGGCGCAGGGCCAAGCTATCGACGGTCGCAACCCCTGCCGAGCCGCCGGATGCGGATTGCATCGACTTCCTGTTCTTCGTGCACAATCGGCATGACGGCAACAAGCAGGCCGCACGCCAATATCTTGAATGGGAGACGAACCTCGTCCGGCAGATCGACCCGCAGGAGAGGGCACGCTTCGCCTTTCGATAACACCGAATCAGGAGAGCAGAACGATGCGAGGAACGCCGTACGCGAATACTTTGGGAATCACCGTCTTCGCTCTTTTCCTGACGGTCGGCGTCGCGCATGCCGATCGTCTCACGGAGATCAAGGAGCGTGGCAAGCTCGTCTGCGGCACGCAGAGCACCAGCGTTCCCTATGCCTATCAGGACCAGAGCTCGCGCACCTTCGTCGGCTATGACGTCGATATGTGCAAGGCTCTCGCCAAGGGTCTCGGCGTCGAACTCGAGCATCGTCCGCTGTCGACCGAAGCGAGAATTCCCGAGCTGAAGCTCGGGCGGGTGGATGTTGTGGCTGGTTCGATGGCTTATCTGCCCGAACGTGCCCAACAGGTCGACTACAGCCTTCAATATCTGCGGGGAGAGATCAAGGTGCTGGTCCGCGAAGGCGCAGGCATCGCCAACCTTGCCGGCCTCGCCGGCAAGCGTGTGTGCGCTTCGAAGGGATCGAGCTCCGCCGCCATCGCCGAGCGTGTCCTGACCAACAGCCGCGTGATGGGCTTCCAGGACGTGGCCGCGTGCAATCTCGCGCTACAGACCGGTCGCGTCGACGCTTTCACGGCCGGTGAGCTGGTCCTCAAGCGTTTCCTGAACGCGTCGGAGGCGTCGGCCGAGCACTATACGTTGCTGCAGGAGCCGACGGCGGTCGAGCACATCGGCCTGGTGGTCGACAAAGGAAACCCGGAGCTGCTGGCGGCCATCAATGGCGTGGTCCAGAAGATGGATTCCGACGGCGAGCTCGACGCCATCTTCAATCGCTGGATGGGCAAGGACACTGTCTACGGCCTGTCGCGTAACTTCAAGGTCGAACCCGTCAGCACGGCGCAATAAGGCGGCTGCGGTGAATTTCGACTGGAGCTTCCTGGCGAGCCAAAGCGTCGCGCCCCGCCTGTTGTCGGGGCTCGCCACCACCCTGGAGCTGTTCGTCACGTCCTGGGTCGGCGGCCTTCTAGTCGCCTTTGTCGTCGTCGGGTTGCGCGCAATCCCGTTTCCGCCGCTCGGCTGGATCATGCGCATCTTTGTCGAGTACCACCGCAACGTACCGACGGTGGTGCAGATCATGGTGTGGTACTTCGGCGTGCCCGAGGTTCTCCCGGACCCGATCCGCCAATGGATCAATCAGAACCAGTCGGAGTTCGCGTTCGCGGCGATCGCCTTATCCCTCAATGTCAGCGCCTATTTTTCGGAAGACGTCCGCTCCGGCCTGCGTGCCATCCCCAAAACGCAACTGGAGGCGGCGAGAGCGATCGGGCTGTCGGCCTTTTCCGCCATGCGCTATGTGACGGTGCCGCAAGCTGTCCGGATTGCCGTGCCGCCGCTGCTGAACCGCACGCTCATCCTGTTCAAGGACACCAGCCTGGCCATGGTGATCGGCGTCGCCGAGATGACCTATCAGGTCAAGGCGATCGAGAATCTGACATTCCGCTCGCTGGAAGTGTTCGCAACCGCGACCATCGCCTATCTCGCGCTGTCGCTGACGATCATGGGCTTGGGCGCTTGGTTCGGCAAGCGATTCCCGCCGACCTTCAAGGCCTGACGATGCTCGGGCTTATCCAACAATACGGGGTGCTCTTCCTCGTCGGGTCGTGGCCGAACGGTCCATTGGGCGGATTTGCTGCAACGCTGATCCTTGCCTTCCTCGGCATGCTGCTGTCATTTCCGATTGCGATCGTGATCGGCATCGCCCGCACCGGAGCCTTGCGCGCCCCGCGGCTTCTGGCGACCATCTGTGTCTATGCCTTTCGTGGCATCCCGCTGGTCATGATCATCTTCTGGGCGTACTTCGTGCTGCCGCGACTGACCGGCATCGCCGTGCCCGCGTTCGTGACCGTGCTGTGCGCGATCGTCGTCTATGAATCGGCGTTTCTGGGCGAGATCGTGCGCGCCGGCTTGCAGGGACTGCCTGCCGGCCAGGCTGAAGCCGCCCGCTCGGTCGGGCTGAGCTACGGGCAAACGATGTGGCACGTCATGCTGCCACAGGCGCTGGCGAACATGGTGCCGTCGATCGTCAATCAGTTCGTCTCGACGATCAAGGCAACGTCGATCGTGTACATCATCGGCGTTCAGGAAGTGACGTTTGCCGCGCAGCAGGTCAACAGCATGGAAGTCGGCAAGGCATTTCAGACCTTCATGGCTCTGGCGTGCTTCTACTTCACTGTTTGTTACCTGATATCCCTGATCGCGCAGTATCTGGAGCGACGCATGCACCGAAGGCAAATGGGCATTGCCTGAGCGAGCATGCACAACGCGTGGAGACCATGATGCGGACAAACATGATCGAACTGGACGGGGTCAACAAATGGTACGGCAATTACCATGCCCTGAGTGATGTCACGGGTTCAGTGACGAACGGCGAGGTGCTCGTCGTGTGCGGACCATCGGGGTCGGGCAAGTCGACATTGATTCGCACGATCAACCGTCTGGAGCCGATTCAGCGTGGCACGATCCGGATCGGTGGAGAGGACATCTACAAGCAGGGAAAGGACATCAATGCATTGCGCGCGGGCATTGGTTTCGTGTTTCAGCAGTTCAACCTGTTCCCGCATCTATCGGTCCGGCAGAACATCACGCTTTCGCCGGTGAAGGTCGGCGGCATGTCCCGCGCACAAGCCGACGAGCTGGCGGATGCGCTGCTTGCAAAGGTCGGACTGGCGCACAAGGCGGATGCGATGCCTGCCAACCTGTCAGGAGGTCAGCAACAGCGGGTGGCGATCGCGCGTGCGCTCGCGCAACGTCCGCCGGTGATCCTGTTCGACGAGCCGACCAGCGCGCTCGATCCCGAAATGGTGGGCGAGGTGCTGTCTGTCATGAAACAGCTCGCGCAGGACGGCATGACGATGATGGTGGTCACGCACGAAATGGGCTTCGCCCGCGACGTCGCGGATTGCATCTGGTTCATGGACGAAGGGAAGATCGTCGAGCGGGCGAGGCCGGACAAGTTCTTCACGTCGCCCGAACATCCTCGGGCGCAGAAGTTTCTATCCGACATCCTGAGGCCGCATAGCGTATCCTCTCACTGACCCGGACGCAGCCGTGCCGAGCGTGGCTCGTCCGGCCGGGCAGCAGCACGTCCAGCATCGCCTGACCTCAGCGGCGGAAGCCGTTGGCGCGCGAATACGCCGCGCGGTTCTGCGGCGCCGGTCGGGCAGCGAGGCTCGCGCGGCTCTCGCTGGCGAGCGGGGTTGCGGGCTTCAGGTCTTCGAGAAAGATCGGCTTGGCGAAGTAGTAGCCCTGCGCGTAGCGGATCCGGGTCGCGGCCTGCAGATAGGTGAGCTCCTCGTAGGATTCGATGCCCTCGGCGATCACGGTCATGCCGAGCGCCTCGCTCAGCGATTCGATCGCGCGCAGGATGCCCTGGCTGCGCGGCCGCTTGTGGATGTCGGTGATGAAGGAGCGGTCGATCTTGATCTCGTCGGCGGTGATGTCGGCAAGCGCCGACAGCGACGAATAGCCGATGCCGAAGTCGTCGATCGAGATGCCGACGCCGATCTTGCGCAGGATCGGCAGGATCTGGTCCTGGAAGTGCGACCGGGTGACGAAGGCATCCTCGGTCACCTCGATCATGAAGCGCTTCGGAAAGCCGGTTTCCTCGATCGCGCGGGCGAACGCGCGCATGAATTCGAGATTGCCGGCCTGCTTGGCGGCGACATTAATGCTGATCGTCGCGGCCGGTCCGAAGGCGGCGTTGATCAGGTCGATCGACTTGACGATCTCCGCCAGCACCAGGAGCGTCAGCTCGTCGATCAGCCCGAGTTCGACGGCGAGATTGATGAAGGTGCCGGGCGCCTGGATCACGCCTTCGTCGTCGCGCAGCCGCACCAGGGCCTCGATGCCCATGACCTCCTGGGTGCGGATGTCGACCTTGGCCTGAAATGCGCAGCAGAAGCGCTTTTCCAGGATCGCCAGCCGCAGCGACTGCTCGATCTTCATCCGCGCCAGCGCCTCGCGCTCCATGCTGGTGTCGAAGAACGCGGTCGAGCCCTTGCCGTTGTTCTTGACGCGGTACATCGCGATGTCTGCGTTCTGCCGCAGTGCCTCGTAGCTCCTGCCGTGCACGGGATATAGGCTGACGCCGATCGAGGTCGAGGCAAAGATCTCGGACTGATCGATGAAGAACGGCGCCTTCAATCGCTCCTGCATGACGCGGATGAACTCGGCGACCTCCCGCTCGCTGCTGACCGGGTTGAGCAGCAGCAGGAACTCATCGCCGGAGATGCGCGACAGGATGTCGGTGTCGCGCAAGGCGTGTCCGAGCCGCTTGGACAGCTCGACGAGCAGCGCATCGCCGATCGCATGTCCGTAATAGTCGTTGATGTGTTTGAAATTGTCGACGTCGAGGAAGGCGAGCGCGAACTGGTCGTGCGATCCGTCGCCGCGGATCAGGCTGGTGACCCGATGTTCGATGACCCGCCGCGTCGGCAGGCCGGTCAGTTCGTCGTAATAGGCCGAGCGGAACAGTTGGTCTTCGAATGCCTTCTGCTCGCTGATGTCGGTCGAGCTCGAGATCAGCAGGGAGCGTCCGGCGATCTGCACCGGCCGGTGCGAGGTGAGAAACACATGTTTGGAGGCGCCGCAGGTCAGCGTCTCCTCCAGCACCACGGGGCGGCCGCCGCGCAGCATATCAAGGGAGGTTTCATGGCGGTCGTCGATCGCCGACGGCTGGCTGGCATTGGCGGCAAGCTGCAATTGCGCGGCGGCGGCTTCGTTCACGACGAGGAATTCGCCGTGCTCGTCCTGCACCGTCACGCCGGTAGGCAGCAGGCGAAGAAGATCGCGCAGGATGGACAATTCATTGCTGGAAATGCTCTCATTGCCGGTCGCTGACACGCCGGGCTGAAAGTCGTGTTTGACAAAATTATGCATGGGCCGAGCTTGGCAAAGTCCCTTGTAGTTTTGGTTAAGCGGAACTGTGAAAAGCCGTGACAGAATGAACTGACGACGGCTTTCGCAAGCGGTCGCGGCAATCGTCATTAACAGACTATCAATGCGAAACGGCACCGCTCGCGAAAGCGATTGAGGTTCGCGCGGTTGCGCGTCGCACGCAAAAGGCGGCCTCGCTACTGAGATGTCGTGTCAACTGCTGGGAAGCCGGCACTGCATGGTGCAGTGAACGCCGGTCTTCAGATAACTGATCTCGGTCTTGCCATCGAACGGCCGCAGCGCCGATTTCAGCAGCTTGGTGCCGAAGCCGGCTTCACCGACCGTCTCGACCGCCGGTCCCTCGGTCTCATCCCAGATGACGTTGAGACGGTCGTCGTCCACCGTCCATGACACCTGCAGGAATCCGCGCGGCGAGGAGAAGGCGCCGTACTTGCCGGCGTTGGTGGCAAGTTCATGGAAGATCAGCGCCAGCGACACCGCGAGCTTGGCGGGCAGGAACAGTTGCTCGCCATTGAGGGTGAACCGCACATGACCGTAGGGCCCGAGCTCCGAGCGCAGCAAATCCTTGATATCGCAGCCATAGCCATCGACCCGTGCGATCAGATCGTCGGTCGCCGACAGCGCGCGGATGCGGTGATCGATGCGCTCCCAGACGTCGGGCCGGTCCTGCAGCGCCTGGTGCAGCACGGCGTGAATGGTCGAGGACTTGTTCTTCAGCCGATGCTGCAGCTCCTCGACCACCAGCTTGCGGTATTGCTCTTCCTCGATCAGCCGCTTGGAATCCTCACGCTGTTGCATGACCAGGGAGCGATAGTGTTCCACGCCCCAGATCGCGATGCCACACACCGCCCAGAAGATCATCAGAAGCGCGAAACGGGCCGGATCGACGGTCGTGTTGCTGAAATTGAAGACGATACCGAGCAAGCCGCTCGCGATCGCCGTCGCGATCCCGATCCTGAACCCGCCAAAGGCGGTCGCAAAGAACACGGCCGGGAAGTATGGCGTAAAAAACACGTCCGGCCGGAGCTGGGCCAGCCCGTAACGGGCGCCCGTCGCCAGAGCGAGACAGAGCAGCGCAACGGCGATCGCAACCGGCAGTGAGGGCTGGAAATTGCCCTGCCAGCCTTGCCTGAACTCGTCGATCCATTTCGTCATGTGTCGTTTCACTTCACGTGATCACATGCCCCAAAATAAGGCCGCTGCGACCGAAAAACCGCAGTTGTGTCCTTCCGGCCACAGATGGACCCCGCGCGCCGTTAACGTGGCGCTCGCTTGCGTCGTCCCGGTCGCGCGGCGAAAATCGGTGGTATCAATTGGGGATGGATGGGGCTTGGCATGAGACGGCGGGACAGCGAGGTCGCGGTGACCCGCGAGGTCGACAAGGCGGCGCAGCGGACCCGGCGGCGGGCGGGTTCCGCCATTCCGCGCAAGGCGTCCGATCTGGGTGAGAGATAATCGTCGTCGCCGAGGCAGACCAGTATGAATGCCAGGCTCGAGCGAAGGCTGCGTTATCTTGCCTCGATCATCGTGGCCGGCTGTCTGATGAGCGTCGTGGTCAACCTCGGCCAAGGTCGCCATGAGGCGGCGCAGATGATCGCGGGTTTCGCCTATGCGCTCGTGACGTGCGTGGTGATCGGCGGAATCGAGCTCTTCATTCTTCAGGGGCCGTTGGCGGAGCGGCTCAACCGCCTGTCATTCATTCGTCTGCTTGCCGTGCGCAGCACGATCTACGCCGTCATCATCATCGCCATCCAGTTGCTGCAGGTCGGCGAGCGCGCGGCAGGCTTGCGCCTGCAATCGTCCATCAGGGATTTCGGCCTCAGCATCGTCTACTCCGCAGCGATATCAGTGCTGCTGAATCTCGGCTTCAGCATCGCCAATCTGATCGGTCCGCGCGTCTTCATGAATTTCGTCACCGGGCGCTATCATTCGCCGGTCGAGGAGAACCGCTTTGTGCTGTTCGTCGACATCGCGGGATCGACGGGGCTTGCCGAACGGCTCGGCGGCATCGGCATTCACCGCTTTCTCGATCGCACCTTCCGCCTGCTCACGGACTCGGTCGTGGACTATCGCGGCGAGGTTCTGAACTATATCGGCGATGAGGTGATCGTGACCTGGCCGGAAGATCTCGGGTCGGTCGATTGCCGGCCGCTGCGGTGCTTTGTCGCGATGCGCGACACGCTGCAAAACGCAGCGTCACAGTTCGAGCGTGAATTCGGCGCGGCGCCACAAATCCGCGGCAGCCTGCATTTCGGACCGGTGATCGTCGGCGAGATCGGCGACGTCAAGCCGGCGATCGTGTTCAACGGCGATGTCATGAACATCGCGGCGCGGCTGGAAGAGCTGAGCCGCAAGGTCGATGGCGGCTTCCTCGCCTCGCGGGCAGCGATGGCGCGCTTTGCCGGGCCGCTGCCGGTTCCGTTGCATGACCTCGGCACGCTGCCGATCCGCGGCCGGATGGACGGGATCGAGGTGGTCGGGATTGGAGCGACGGTTTAGCCCTTGATCTCTCCGCAAGCGGAGCGGCGGTACTGTCTTGTTGCGGTGTACGCCAGCGCTCGCAAATCGCCACGTTCAGACGCGCGAAAACGACGGCAGGGCCGCAAGCCCGGCGCATCATGTGACAAACCGCAGCCAGGTCGAGAACGCTTCGATGCTAGGCTGCTCGGGATGATGGGCGACGTGAACGGCGTAGTAGCCGTAGCCCGGCAGCGACAGATCGTGAGCCTTGACGAACGTTCCGCTTCTGAGCTCGCGTCCAACGACAACGTCGCTGAAGATCGCGATTCCTTCACCCGCAGCCACGGCATCGATTGCGTGCAGTTCTTCCCTGAAACTCAAGTGCCACGCCTTGTTGGTCTCCGGAATGGCAGGATCAATTGATCGCGCGGTCGCGAGCCAGCGGGACCACGTCGGCGCGTCGCGGTCGCGGTTCATCCAGTCGAAGTGGATCAACGGGTAGTGCAGGAGATCGGCGGCGCGTTCGATCCGTCGTCCTCCCCTCGCCAACAATTCGGGGCTGCACACTGGAAAAAACGTGTCGCGAAAGATCTCCGTGCCGCTGAGATCAAGCGGCATGTGCCGCGCGTAGCGAATTGCGATATCGGCTTCTCCAGTGCGCAGATCGAGCACCGCGTCGGTCCCGATGATCTCCAACGGAATCTTTGGATAGGCCTCGCGCCACTTTGGCAACCGTGGCACCAGCCAACGGCTGGCAAAGGCATTTGGACTCGTCACCCGCAATCGCCCGTGACTGACGCGCGGGGACGCAGAGGCGATCGCGCTGGCGAATGTATCGAAGCCGCTCCTGATCACCGGAAACAGTCGCTCGCCGGCACTTGTCAGTTCGAGGGGACGCGGGCGACGACGAAACAGCGGCTGGCCGCAAATGTCCTCGAGGATCCGGATCTGGTGGCTGATTGCGGTCGGCGTCACCCCGAGTTCATTGGCCGCCTCGCGGAAGCTCATATGCCTTGCGGCAGCCTCGAAGGCGCGCAGGGAACCCAGGGGCGGAAGCTTTCGCATTGCTCAAGCGTAGGTGAATTCAGCTCATGTGGCGACCAAGAAATTCGATTTTGCCGCGGATTAAGCGCTATGCGACGCTTGCGGCCGTCAACGCCGCATCGCAGCGGCGGATCGGGAGGCCCGCCATGGACGCAACCAGCCTTGACGAAAGACGTAACGGTCAAGCGGCGGACGCCGCCATCCTGAGACGGTCGGTTCGCGGCGACGTCGTTGTCCCGGGTGATGTGGCCTACGATCAGGCCCGAAAAGTCTGGAATGGCATGATCGATCGGCACCCGGCCGCGGTTGTCTATTGCGCCGGCTCCGACGACGTCATTGCGGCCGTCAATTTCGCGCGGTCGCAATCCCTGCTGGTCGCCGTGCGCGCTGGCGGCCACAACATCGGCGGCGCCTCGGTGTGCGACGGCGGGCTCGTCATCGATCTCTCGCACATGAAGCAGATCGAGGTCGATCCAGTGAGGCGGACGGCGCGAGCGCAGGCGGGTCTCAATCTCGGCGAGTTCGATGCGGCAACGCAGGCGCACGGTCTTGCGACCACGATGGGCGTCAACGCCGACACCGGGATCGCCGGACTGACGCTGGGCGGCGGCTTCGGCAAGCTCGGCCGCAAGCATGGTCTCTCCTGCGACAATCTCCTTTCAGCCGAGATCGTGACGGCGGACAGTCGATTGCTGCGGGCAAGCGCTGCCGAACATCCGGACTTGTTCTGGGCCATCCGCGGAGGCGGCGGCAATTTCGGCATTGTCACGAATTTTGAATACCGGTTGTTTCCGGTCGGTCCGATCTTGTTGGCCGGCTCGGTCTTGCATCCCTACGATCGCGCACGCGACGCGATGCGTTTCTATCATGCGTTTGCGAAGGCCGCTCCGGACGAGCTGAGCCTGGATGCGGCGCTGGTGACCATGCCATCGGGCGAGCGGGCGTTGAGTATTTCGGCCTGCTATGTCGGTCCGATCGATGAAGGCGAGCGGATCGTCAAGCCGCTGCGCGCATACGGGGCACCCATTCAGGATCAGATTGCACCGCGTTCCTATGTGGAAATCCAGGCCGCCGGAGATCCTCTGTTTCCGCGCGGCCGTCGTTACTACTGGAAGGCGCAGTTCCTGCGCGAACTGTCTGACGCGGCGATCGATACGCTCCTGGCGTCATATGCGACTGCCGCCGCGGAATCGCTGCTTGTGTTGCAGCATGTCGGCGGCGCGATCGCGCGGATACCGGTCAGCGCCACGCCCTATGCCAACCGTGACGCGCTCTACGATTGCTTTCCCGTTTCGATCTGGGACGATCCGGCAGAGGATGCGGCGCGGATCCGCTGGGCGCGCGAACTGTGGGAGGCCATGCGACCTTTCTCGACCGGTGGCGTCTATGCCAACAATCTCGGCGAAGAAGGAACGGAGCGCATTGAAGCGGCCTACGGCGAGAATTTTGCGCGACTGGTTGCGCTCAAGACCAAATATGATCCGACCAATTTCTTCCGGTCGAACCAGAACATCACGCCGACGGCAGAAGCGACGCGCGGACGTGCCGATTGATCATGGCACGTCAAACCGGGCGCGCGAGCTCGTATTTTCAGGTTCGCCGGAAGTCAAACGCTGTCGATGGCAGCCGAGCCAGGCGACTGGCGCCTTGTCGTCAGTCGTCGACGCTTATGAGGGCTTGCCCCGGACCGGCTTGATCACCACCCGCAGCCCGTCGCGCGGTTTGGGAATCGGCCACATCTGCCATTCGGCCTTGTAGCCGGCCGGCAGCGACACATCGAGATTCTGCACGAAGTGCCGGGCGAAGCACTTCGCCTGCATGTTGGCGAAGTGCAGGCCGAGGCACATATGCGCGCCGCCGCCGAACGGCACCCAGGCGAAGCGGTGACGGCCGCGCTGTGCGTCCTCGGTGAAACGCAGCGGATCGAAGCGGTCAGGCTCCGGCCAGATGTCCTTCATGTGGTGCGTGAACAGCGGATTGACGCCGACCGCAGTGCCGGCGGGGATCGCGTATCCCCTGAAGGAGAAGTCGCGCACCGCGCGCCGCGGCATCGACGGCACCGGCGGCTTTAGCCGCAGCGCCTCCTTGAATGCCATCTCCGACAGCGGCATCGCATTGAGATGGTCCAGGCTGGTCGGCTCGTCCGCCGCAATGCCGAGTGCTTCGACCTCGTCGCGCAGCTTCTGCTGCCATTCCGGATGGGCGGCGAGCTCGCCGACGAAAGAGGTCAGCGATGAGGTCAGCGTGTCGTGCGCCGCCATCATCAGGAAGCTCATGTGATCGATGATGTCCTGCTCGGAGAGCAGCGCGCCGTCGTCATGCTTCAGTTGGCACAGTTGCGAGAACAGGTCGTTGCCGCCGCCACGGGCGCGCCGGATCGGGATCTGCTCGGCGAAATAGGCGACGATGCGCTTGCGGCCCCTGACGCCGCGCGCCATCTGCGTGCCTGGCCATGGCCGGCGGATCGGTGCCACGGCCGCGGCCACCATGTCGACGAAGGCGCGGTTGACCTCGTCGACCTCGGGCCCGATGTCGGCGCCGAGGAACGAAGTCGCGGCGAGGTCAAGCGTCAGTTGCTTCATCGCCGGATAGATCAGCATCTCCCCCTGCCTGGCCTTCCATTGCGCGATCCGCGCGGCGATGCCGCGATCGAGCTCGGTGAAATAAGACTTCATCGGCTCGCTCTTGAAGGCGACCGACAGCGCGCGGCGGTGCAGGCGGTGCTCCTCGAAGTCGCGCAACATCAGCCCGCGCGGAAACAGCCGGCCGAGGATGTTGTCCCAGCCATGCTCGGAGGAGAACTGTTTGGCCTGGTCGAACATCACGAGCTCATTGGCTTCGGGACCGAGCAGCACGATGCTGGTCTCGCCGAACATGTGGCTGCGGTAGCACAGACCGTATTTCGCGGCGTTCTGCTCGATATGTCCCTTGGGATCGGCCAGCACCTGTAGCGTCTTGCCGATGATCGGCCAGCCCTCGTCGCCCGGAATGTGCTTCAGCGCGTTACGTTTCGGCGGCGTGACCGTGTAGGGGGTGGGTGCCACATTCTGCATCGACAGGGCCATTGCTCCAATTGGGATACCATTGCCCGGAGACGATCGGACAAGATGGAGGCCGGTCGCCCGAAATCAACACGCTGGAGAACGAGGTCTGGTCCGCAAACAAACCCTTTGCCGCACTCACGTCCGCTCCGTCCGGCAGGTCGTGCAAGCCATGCCAATCTATCCGAAACCATGCCTGCGCGGGAAGAAAACAACGACGTTGACCGTGTTCCTGCGGATTTGTGATCACACCGGCGATTGTGCAACTGACCAGTGCGCGCATGAGGCGGACGGTGACAACAAAGTCCAGTCTCGCCGGGGCGAGCACGCATAAGCCGTAGCCCATCGCGCAGGGAAAGCCGGAGTGTTCTTCGGTCTCACCTGTGGTCCTACCCCGGCGCTTTTTCCACGGCACCGGATCCATGGGTGCGATCGACACCCGGCTTTCCCTGCGCCCTTCAAGTGAGGGCGAAACGAAATACAAATCTCGGACAAATGATGTCGCGAGAACGCAAAGCCACACCCGCGAAGGCGGGCGATCCAGTATGCCAGAGGCAGCCGTGATTGATCCGAGAGGCCGCAGCGTACTGGATCTCCCGCATGCGCGGGGGACGACGGCGGAGAGATGGGGTGCATCGCGGAGCCTGTCATCGGGCGGGGCGTTCGCGCGACCCGTTGGTCCTCGCAATGACGGCGTTGAGACATCGGGCAAGAACTATCCCCACCGTCGTCCCGGCGAAAGCCGGGACCCATTACCCCAACGGCACATCGTTGCGCGACGCGGCCTATATCGCGTTCACCACCAAACGCGGTGGTTATGGGTCCCGGCTTTCGCCGGGACGACAGCGAATGTGGGGACGCGGCTCCGGGCTCCTGCGGGCGCAGGGACTCGTCGATATCGCTCCTCGCAATGACGGGGTGAGACATTGGGCAAGATATGTCCCCCACCGTCGTCCCGGCGCAGGCCCATGGGCGCTAAAATAGGATTTGCGGGTTGGGTTTGCTTGTGATTCCAAGATGGGATGAGACACGAATCGCTTGTGAACGAAGACTGGGCGCGTGTTGTTGCGCGGCTTGGCGGAGCCGATGCTCTGGAGGTCAGCGCCCGCGAGACGAAGGCGTTTGTCCGGCCGCGAGAGATTAGCAATGCAGTCGATTTGCGTCTGATCCTTGCGTACTGTCTCGGCGAGAGGGGTCTGCGGTTGACAACGGCCTGGGCAACCTCGGTGGGCCTTGTCGATATCTCCAACGTGGCTCTGTTGTATCGCTTGCGTCAATGCGGGGATTGGCTGGCGCGCCTGGTAGGCCAAGCGCTTGTGAGCGGCGCACCGAAGGCGAGCCGCGGTCGCCTGATCCGCATTGTTGACGCCACGACGGTCCCCAAGGCTGGGACGAGCGGCAGGAACAAGAACGCGGTGTGGCGCGTCCACAGTGCGTTCGATCTTCCGCGGGAGCGTTTTGGTCACTTCGAATTGACTGATGAGCGCGGGGGCGAGACGCTGGATCGGATACCGGCGGTTGCCGGCGAAATCCGTCTTGCCGATCGCGCCTATCTGCAGCCCGAGCGGATGGCACGTCTGCGCGATGCCGGTGCGGACTTCGTGATCCGGTCCGGCTGGAAGAGCGCGCGTTGGCTTGATGCCGAAGGTGGTCTGGTTGATCTCACGGCCGAACTGCGCAAAGCCACGGCAGGCGGCATGATCGATCGGCCGATCTGGATAAAACGCAAGTCTGGCGCGCCGCTCGCCGTGCGTCTGGTTGCGATCAGGAAGCCGGCGCAAGCTGCCGCGGCTGCGCGACGCAAGGCACGCCGGACCGCACAAAGGGAGGCCATCAGCTCTCCAGCCAAACACTGGACGCCGCAGATTGGGTGATCCTGGTGACCTCACTCAAACCAAAGGACTTCACGACGGCCGACATTCTCGCCCTCTATCGGCTGCGATGGCGCATCGAGCTCGGCTTCAAGCGGCTGAAAAGCTTGATTGGCCTGAAGGGGCCGCCCGGAACTGACGAGCGATCCGCCAGACCCCATATCCTTGCCCATCTGCTGATCATTCTTCTGCTCGAGCCGCTCGTCGACGAACTCGAGGACTCTCCCCGCTTGGCCGACGCCGCCTGACCCGCCCAGGGGCGTGGCGACTCCTGCACCAGCTCGTCGCTTCGCTCCGGCAAGCCATCATTCCCCAGCCCGCAATCGCTTGCCTCCGCAGACTCCGCTCCACGCTCCGACGGCACCTCCGCGAGCCGCCCAGACACAAGCGTCGCTATCAAGCAATCCAACTACCTTAGCGCCTATGGGCGCAGGCCGGGACCCATTACACCAACGGCTCATCGTTGCGCGACGCTGGGGCCAATATCGCGTTCACCACCAAACGCGGTGGTTATGGGTCCCGGCTTTCGCCGGGACGACAGCGAATGTGGGGACGCGGCTCCGGGCTGCTGCGGGCGCAGGGACTCGTCGATATCGCTCCTCGCAATGACGGGGTGAGACATCGGGCAAGATATGTCCCCCACCGTCGTCCCGGCGAAGGCCCATAGGCGCTAAGGTAGTTGGATTGCTTGATAGCGACGCTTGTGTCTGGGCGGCTCGCGGAGGTGCCGTCGGAGCGTGGAGCGGAGTCTGCGGAGGCAAGCGATTGCGGGCTGGGGAATGATGGCTTGCCGGAGCGAAGCGACGAGCTGGTGCAGGAGTCGCCACGCCCCTGGGCGGGTCAGGCGGCGTCGGCCAAGCGGGGAGAGTCCTCGAGTTCGTCGACGAGCGGCTCGAGCAGAAGAATGATCAGCAGATGGGCAAGGATATGGGGTCTGGCGGATCGCTCGTCAGTTCCGGGCGGCCCCTTCAGGCCAATCAAGCTTTTCAGCCGCTTGAAGCCGAGCTCGATGCGCCATCGCAGCCGATAGAGGGCGAGAATGTCGGCCGTCGTGAAGTCCTTTGGTTTGAGTGAGGTCACCAGGATCACCCAATCTGCGGCGTCCAGTGTTTGGCTGGAGAGCTGATGGCCTCCCTTTGTGCGGTCCGGCGTGCCTTGCGTCGCGCAGCCGCGGCAGCTTGCGCCGGCTTCCTGATCGCAACCAGACGCACGGCGAGCGGCGCGCCAGACTTGCGTTTTATCCAGATCGGCCGATCGATCATGCCGCCTGCCGTGGCTTTGCGCAGTTCGGCCGTGAGATCAACCAGACCACCTTCGGCATCAAGCCAACGCGCGCTCTTCCAGCCGGACCGGATCACGAAGTCCGCACCGGCATCGCGCAGACGTGCCATCCGCTCGGGCTGCAGATAGGCGCGATCGGCAAGACGGATTTCGCCGGCAACCGCCGGTATCCGATCCAGCGTCTCGCCCCCGCGCTCATCAGTCAATTCGAAGTGACCAAAACGCTCCCGCGGAAGATCGAACGCACTGTGGACGCGCCACACCGCGTTCTTGTTCCTGCCGCTCGTCCCAGCCTTGGGGACCGTCGTGGCGTCAACAATGCGGATCAGGCGACCGCGGCTCGCCTTCGGTGCGCCGCTCACAAGCGCTTGGCCTACCAGGCGCGCCAGCCAATCCCCGCATTGACGCAAGCGATACAACAGAGCCACGTTGGAGATATCGACAAGGCCCACCGAGGTTGCCCAGGCCGTTGTCAACCGCAGACCCCTCTCGCCGAGACAGTACGCAAGGATCAGACGCAGCAAATCGACTGCATTGCTAATCTCTCGCGGCCGGACAAACGCCTTCGTCTCGCGGGCGCTGACCTCCAGAGCATCGGCTCCGCCAAGCCGCGCAACAACACGCGCCCAGTCTTCGTTCACAAGCGATTCGTGTCTCATCCCATCTTGGAATCACAAGCAAACCCAACCCGCAAATCCTATTTTAGCGCCCATGGGCGAAGGCCGGGACCCATTACCCCAACGGCTCATCATTGCGGGACGCTGGGGCCACGATCCCGTTCACCAGCAAATGCAGTGGTTATGGGTCCCGGCCTGCGCCGGGACGACGATGGCAACTGCGACTCCCTGCTTGCGTCGGAAGAACAGCAGTGGACGCCGTCCAACGCGTCTGCGTCAAAAGAACGCTCGGCCTCATGCCTTCTGCTTGGCGGCCGCCTTCTGGAGATCGGGCGCATTGACAGCGGGAATGGCGACGCGGCCGGGGCCGGTTTGTTGAAGGGCCGCGGCGGCCTTGTCGTTCTCCATGATCTTGGCCATCACCGCCTGACCGGCGCGTTCGAACACCGCGCGGTTGTCGATCACGAACTGGCGCGACTTGCGCAGGCCGTCGATATAGCCGTTGATCTCCGGGATCACGTAGCGCGCGACCAGGTCCCAGCTCCGGCGGGTGTTCTCCGGATTGGCCCAGTCGTGCGCGAAGCCGATGATCGCGCCGACGCCGCCCGACACGTTCACGAGATTCTTGATCATCTTGATGAGATCATCCGGCGTGCCGATGGTGGAGGCCGCGCCGTCGACAAAGGCTGTCTTGTCGACGGCTTCGTCCGGAGAGGAGAACGCGGTCAAGCCCGGCCGCATCAAGGTGCCGACATTGTATTCGTTGTGCCAGCGCATCAGGCCGGCGCCGGCCTCGCGCCGCGCCTGCTCGCGGGTCTCGGCGATGTGCCACGACAGCAACACGCGCCAGTTGGAACGGCTCACGGTGGTGCCGGCCTTCTTGGCGGCATCCTCGGCGAATTGCCACTGCTGCGGCAGCGCCATCAGACCCTGCGTCGACATCGAGCCGAGCGAGATGATGCCGATGCCGTACTTGCCGGCAAGCGTCATGCCCGACGGCGAGATCTGCGAGGCCACCACGAACGGCATGTCCTCCTGCAGCGGCAGGATCTGCAGCGCGGCATCGTGCATCTCGAACCAGTCGGTCTTGACCGTGACGCGCTCGCCGTTGAACAGGCGGCGGATCACCGCGATCGCCTCGTCCTGGCGGTCACGCTGGGTCATCGGGTCGATGCCGAGCGTGTGGGCGTCGGAGGCCAACGCGCCGGGGCCGGAGCCGAAGATAGCCCGCCCGCCGGTCATGTGATCAAGTTGCACCATGCGCTGCGCAACGTTGAACGGATGGTGATAGGGCAGTGAGATCACGCCGGTGCCGAGCTTGATGCGCTTGGTGCGCTCGCCGGCCGCAGCGAGGAACATCTCCGGCGACGCGATCATTTCCCAGCCCGAAGAATGGTGCTCGCCGCACCAGAATTCGTCGTAGCCAAGATCGTCGAGCTGCTCGACGAAATCCAGGTCGCGGCGGAATTGCAGCATCGGATGCTCGCCGATCGGGTGATGCGGGGCGAGGAAGGCTCCGAACTTGAGGCGCGCCATAGGTCGTTCTCTCCGGCTTATTTGTTATCGGGGCTTTCGATCAACCTACGGGGTGGGCCGGGGCATGGCAATGCTCGGAGGCTGCGGCGCCCGCATGGTTGTTGCGCAAATCGGCGGCACTTGCCGCCGTCCGGAATGTTTCCCAGCGCATCAACGCAAGTTGGGCCCCGGGATCGAGCGCCCGTGATCCGCTGCTTACCTTGGAGGTAATCGAACGGATGACCGGAATCTGCTGATGTGGGCCGTCGGGTTGTTTCGGGCAGGACCACAGCACATGCATCAGATCGTTTCGGCGCGAGCGGACACGTCTCGCCGCTGGTGGGTGCTTGCGATCGTCGTCGCCGCGCAGTTCATGTTTGGCGTTGATGCGTTCATCGTCAACGTGGCGATCCCGACGATCGCCGCGGAGCTGCGGGCGACGCCGGCGCAAATCGAGGCCGTGATCGCGATCTACCTGATTGCCTATGCGACGCTGGTGGTTACCGGCGGCCGGCTCGGCGACATCCACGGCACCAGGAACGTGTTCATCGCCGGGGTGGCTGGCTTCTCGGCGACGTCGCTGTGGTGCGGCCTCTCGCAATCCGGTCCGGAGCTGATTGTGGCGCGGCTGGCGCAGGGCACCACCGCGGCGCTGATGGTGCCGCAGGTGCTGGCGACCCTGCATCTCTTGTTCTCGGATGCCGCCCGCGCACGCGCCTTCGGCATCTACGGCATTGTGCTCGGGCTCGCGGGCGCCGCGGGCTTCATGCTCGGCGGCGTGCTGGTGACGCTCGATCTCGCCGGGCTCGGCTGGCGCGCGGTGTTCTTCGTCAACGTGCCCTGCGGCGTCATCATCATCGCGGCGGCACTGAAGATCATGCCGACCGTTCCGCGCCGCGCCGGCACGCGGCTCGACATCGCAGGCGCGCTCGTGCTGTTCGCGGGCCTGTTGTGCCTGATCGGCCCGTTGCTGTTCGGTCATGACCTCAACTGGTCGGGCGAGGTATGGCTGGTGATGGCGGCTGGCGTTGCGATTATCGCCGGCTTCGTGCGGCTGGAGCGCGCCGTGGCGCGCCGCGGCGGCATGCCGTTGATCGATCTGGCGCTGCTGTCGGACATCGCCTTCATGCGCGGATTGGTTGCGGTGTTCTTCTTCTTTTTCGCCAACCTGTCCTTCTACCTCATCATGACCATCTTCATGCAGAAGGCCTTGCAGATTCCGCCGCTGCAGGCGGGGCTGGTGTTCGTGCCGCTGGCGCTGACCTTCGTGGTCGCCTCGCGTCACAGCGGCGTGCGCGCCCGGCATCGCGGCACGCTGGTGCTGATCGAAGGCTGCGTCTTGCAGATCATCGGCCTCGCCGCGCTGGTTGTCACCGTCGAGATGACCGCGGAGCCAACGACGTTGCTGCTTGCGCTGGTGCTGATGATCGTCGGCTACGGCCAGGGACTGGTGATGGCGCCGTTGTCGAGCGCGGTGCTCTCGACCGTGCCGCCCGCGAGCGCCGGCGCAGGCTCGGGCATGTATGGAACGACGACGCAAATCGGCAACGCGGCGGGCGTCGCCGCGATCGGCGTGGTATTCTTCGCCGTCGAGGCTGCGATGTCGGCGCGCGTGGCGCTGTTTGCGGCATGCGCATTGTTTGTGCTGTCGGTCGCGATTTCAGCCGCATTTCTGTCATGGATGCGTCGCGCCAGCGCATGATCCGAAAAGATGAAAGCCGTTTTCCGAAACATCATGCTCAAATAACAAGATGATCACGCATTAACGCCGAATCTCACGTTTTGGAGGGACTGACAGCACACGGTCTTTTCAGTTTGCAGTGCAGCAACTATCTGGTTTGGTAACACCAGAACAAGAATCACCTCAGGAGTTGCTGTTGTCACTGGTCAACAACGTCGAATTTCTGCGTCATCTGCCCAAGATGAACGCGTTCAACGGGTTGGGTGCGCTCGCGCCCGCCGTGCCGACGCCGCTCGTCGAGACGACCGAATTCGGCGCCAATCCCGGCGCACTGAAGATGTTCTCGTTCGTGCCCGCGCAGCTTGCGCGGTCGCCCGCGCTCGTCGTCGTGCTGCATGGCTGCGGCCAGACGGCTGCGTCCTACGATCTCGGCACCGGCTGGTCGACACTCGCCAGCCATTATGGCTTCACGCTGCTGATGCCGGAGCAGCAGGCGATCAACAACGCCAATACCTGTTTCAACTGGTTCAATCCGGAAGACATCGCGCGCGGCCAGGGCGAAGCCTGCTCGATCAGGCAGATGATCACGCATATGGTCAATGCTCATCAGGTCGATCCGCGGCGCATCTATGTGACGGGATTGTCCGCCGGCGGCGCGATGGCCTCCGCCATGCTTGCGACCTATCCCGACGTGTTCGCGGGAGGTGCGATCATCGCCGGCCTGCCGTTCGGCGTCGCCACCAATCTGCGCGAGGCGCTGCATGCGATGATGCATGCGAGTGCGCTGCCCGCGCCAGAACTCGGCGAGCTCGTCCGCAATGCCTCGCAGCACCAGGGTGCGTGGCCGAAGATCTCGGTGTGGCACGGCAGCGCCGATCGCACCGTGCACCCGGGCAACGCCGATGCGACTGTGCGGCAATGGCTCGACGTCCACGGCCTGCCGCTTGCCGCGATGTCGAGGTCAGATGTCGACGGCCACCCGCGCGAGGTCTGGTGGAATGCCGACGGCGAGACGCTGGTCGAGTCCTACACCATCACCGACATGGCGCATGGCACGCCGCTCGGCCTTGCCGATAATGACGAGCGCTATGGCGTCGAGGGCGCGTTCCTGATCGAGGCCGGAATCTCGTCGTCGTATCGCATCGCCGAATTCTTCGGCCTGACCGATCAGGCGCGTCAGCCGCATGTGGCGCCGACGGGCGTGCCGCGCGAGCGCGCCGATACGATCTCGATGACGCTTCCGGTGACGGCGCCGGAGCCCGCCACGGCAGCGGCGTCCGGCCGCCGCAGCGCCCGGCCGCGCAAGGCCCGGAGCAACGGCGTCAATGTCGGCCGCGTCATCGCGCGGGCGCTGACCGCTGCGGGGTTGATGAAGTAGCAGGCGAGATTGACGCTGCGCTACTTACAATTCGCCGGTCAGAAACGGGTTCGTCATGCGTTCCTGGCCGATGCTCGAGCCCGCGCCGTGGCCGCAGATGAACCCGACATCGTCGCCGAGCGGCAGCAGCTTCTGCTTGATCGACTGGATCAGCGTCGGATGACTGCCGCCGGGCAGATCGGTGCGCCCGACCGAGCCCGCGAACAGGACGTCGCCGACATGGGCGAAGCGCAGCTCCTTGTTGAAGAACACCACGCTGCCCGGCGAATGGCCGGGGCAGTGCAGGATGTCGAAAGTGAGATCGCCGATCGAGACCTGGTCGCCCTCGTCGAGCCAGCGGTCCGGACCGAAATTGCGTACGCCGGTCATGCCGAAGCGCGCGCCGCTCGAGACGACATTGTCGAGCAGGTGTTTGTCGGCGATATGCGGTCCCTCGATCTTGACCTGCAGTGCGTCGCGCAGCTCCGCCGCGCCACCGACATGGTCGATATGGCCGTGCGTCAGCCAGATCTTCTCGACCGTCACGCCGGTCTGCGCGATCGCGGCCTGGATCTTCGGCACCTCCCCGCCGGGGTCGATCACCACGGCCTTCTTGCTCGGCTCGTGCCAGATGATGGTGCAGTTCTGCTCGAACGGCGTCACCGGCACGATGATCGCGCCGGCCTTCGGTTTGGTTTCGGTTTTGTCATCCATGAGGTCACCATAGGCTTCTAGCAACAGCCGTCAACACGGACGGGAACTGTCGCCGGCCCGGCGTGTGATCCCAATATAGACCGTGATAAGGTCGCACTCGACGGAACGAATTCGTGAGCAGCCCGCTATGCCGTTGCTCGCAATCTTGATCTAGGCCCTCGCAGTCCGGAACTCCATGACCCAGGCCCCCAAACCACCGCTCGGCGGACCCCGGACCACTGCCCGCGCATTCTCCGTCGCAGACCGCATCAATACGTCCGGGCTCGAGCGCGGCGATGTGCTGGCCACGACACCGCTGGCGTTTCGCGTCAATGACAACGGCGTCGCCATTCTGTTTCGCTACGGCGTCGTCGTTCTGATCGGTCTCAATGCGCTGGAGGAGGATGAATTCCTCCGCAGCCTGCAGTCCCGCATGACCGGCCCGTTCACCCGACGCGAGGAGGAGATCGCGATCATGGAGGTCGCGGCCGAGAAGGAGGATCAGATTCCGCCGGGCGGTCCGATCTATCTGCAAAGCCTGTCGCCGGAGCGCCTGATCCTGGTCGGCGAGGCTTTGGCCAAGAGCGTGGTGCTGGCACGGCACGAACGCGAGGTTGCGGCAGTGTTCGATTCAACCGAGCCGTTCGCACGCGAGCTCGCCAAGAGCGGGCAGGTTAATGGCGGTCGCATCGCGATCCTCAAGCACATCGGCAATGCGCTGTCGCTGCGCCACCGCGTGGCCGGCCCGGTCGAGATCGCGGAAAAGCCTGACATTCTCTGGGACAAGCCGCAGCTCGAGCGACTCTATTCCCGGCTTGAGGATGAATACGAGTTGAAGGAGCGTGCGGAAGCGCTGAACCGCAAGCTCGCCGTTATCGCCGAGAGCGCGCAAGTGCTGACCGATATCATTGACACCAGCCGCTCGCTGCGGCTGGAGCTGATCATCATCCTCCTGATCCTGTTCGAGGTCCTGATCTCCATCTACCAGATTGCGATGGGCCGGCACTGAGCGTCATCTTTCCGTCCCGAATTGTGCGCCATTCGTGAAGCTGGTGGCGGCAACGGGCGTTGCCTCGCCGGGGCCGGGCGGTGAGATGGGGATGCGGGATGGAACAGCGCGACACGGATTGGTGGCGACATGGAGTCTTCTATCAGATCTATCCGCGCTCGTTTCAGGATACTGACGGCGACGGCATCGGAGACATCAGGGGGATCATCGACCGGCTGCCTTATCTGAGGGAGCTCGGCGTCGATGCGATCTGGCTGTCGCCGATCTTTCCGTCGCCGATGGTCGATTTCGGCTACGACATTTCCGACTATACCGGCATCGATCCGCTGTTCGGAACGATGGAGGATTTCGACGAGCTGGTCGCGGCCGCGCATGGTGCCGGCCTCAAGCTGATCCTTGATCTCGTTCCAAACCACACCTCAGAGCAGCATCCCTGGTTCATCGAAGCGAAGAGCTCGCGCGAGAATCCCAAGCGCGACTGGTACATCTGGCGCGATCCGGCGCCCGACGGTGGTCCGCCCAACAACTGGCTGTCCGAATTCGGCGGCAGTGCCTGGGCGTATGACGAGGCCTCGGGGCAGTATTACTATCACGCCTTCCTTGCCCAGCAGCCCGATCTCAACTGGCGCAATCCCGAGGTGAGGGCGGCGGTCTACGAGGTGATGCGCTTCTGGCTGCGCAGGGGCGTCGACGGCTTTCGCGTCGATGTGATCTGGCACCTGATCAAGGACGCCGAATTCCGCGACAACCCGCCCAACCCACATTACATCGAGGGCCGGCCGCCGCACGAAACACTGCTCACGCAATATTCGACCGACCAGCCCGAGGTGCATGAGGTCATCACCGAGATGCGCCGCGTCACCGAGGAGTTCGACCATCGCGTGCTGATCGGCGAGGTCTATCTGCCGTTGCACCGGCTCGTGGCCTATTACGGCAACGATCTGCGCGGCGCACAGATGCCGTTCAATTTCGCGCTGCTGTCGACCATGTGGAGCGCGCGTTCGGCCGAGAAGATCATCATCGACTATGAGAAGGCGCTGCCGCCGGGCGCATGGCCGAACTGGGTGCTCGGCAATCACGACCGGCCGCGGGTAGCGAGCCGGGTGGGGCTCGCGCAGGCGCCGGTCGCCGCGATGCTGTTGCTCACGCTGCGCGGGACACCGACGCTGTATTACGGCGACGAGATCGGCATGCGGCAGCTCGCGCTGGCGTCGGACGAGGTATGCGATCCCTTTGAGAAGAACGTGCCGGGCATCGGTGTCGGCCGCGACGGCTGCCGCACGCCGATGCAATGGAGCGCCGAGCGCAACGCCGGGTTCTCGACGGGGAAGCCGTGGCTGCCGCTGGCGCGCGATTACGCCAGCGACAACGTCGCGAGCCTCGCAGCAGACGGGACGTCGATATTGAACCTCTACAAGGCGCTGATCGCGCTGCGGAAGCGGATGCCGCAACTCGTCCGCGGCACCTATGAGCCGGTGGCGGCGCACGGCGACGTCTTGCTCTATCGGCGGCGCAGCGCGGAGGGTGCGGCGGTGATCGCGCTCAATCTTGGCACGGAGCCCGCAGCGATCACCTCCAGCGCCATCGGCTTCAGCAACGAGATATTGCTGTCGACGCTCATGGATAGGCAGGGCGAGAAGATCGAAGGCAAGCTCGAACTGCGTGGCAATGAGGGCGTGATCCTCGGTCTGCCGCTGGCGTGACCTGACATCTTTTGCGACGTGAGCATGAAGCTTGGGCTCTCTCGCCGCCGGCGGCGCCTTCCGGAGTGGAGTTGAACAGTCGATTCTGGCTATCCAACCAGCGGCAGGGCGGTTCCGTCGCGAGTTCGCAGCCGAATCCAGTGCTGCCGCTGTGCAACGGAATCGGCTAATCTTGCCGTGATGGAATCGCCCGCCCGCCAGATTGCGCTTGTGCCCGCGCCCGACCGACGCCAGTCGGAGACGGCGCTTGCGATTGCGCGCGGCACGGCGAGGCTTCTGAGGTCGCTGGGCTTTTCGTGCATCAGCGAATTGCCGCTGCCGTCCGGCCGCCGCGCTGACCTGGTCGCGCTCAATGAGCGCGGAGAGATCTGGATCGTCGAGATCAAGTCGTCCGTGGAGGATTTGCGCGCGGACCAGAAATGGCAGGACTACCGGATGCATTGCGACCGGCTGTTCTTCGCCTTCACCCAGGATCTGCCGTGCGAGATCTTTCCCGCCGACACCGGCCTGATCATCGCCGATGCCTATGGCGCGCATTTGCATTGCGAGGCGCCGGAGCATCGGTTGCCGGCCCCAACCCGCAAGGCGATGACGGTGCGCTTTGCCATGGCCGCCGCGCAGCGGATCAACCGGCTGGTCGATCCGCAGGGGCATAGCGAGTTTTGAAGACGGTCACGTAGCCCGGATGGAGCGCGGCGCAATCCGGGTGAGCCTTTCGCGGAAGGGTCTGCCCCGGATTTCGCTTCGCTCCATCCGAGCTACAAAAAGCAAATGGCCGGGCGAACCCGGCCATCGCAAAGCAATTGCAATCGACGCTTATCGCGGCGCGCGTTTGGCGAGGATGCGCTGCAGCGTGCGACGGTGCATGTTGAGCCGGCGCGCGGTCTCCGAGACGTTGCGGTTGCACATCTCGTAGATGCGCTGGATGTGCTCCCACCGCACGCGGTCGGCCGACATCGGATTCGTCGGCAGCTCGGATTTCTCGGTGCCGCTCGCCAGTAGCGCGGCGACGACGTCATCGGCGTCGGCCGGCTTCGACAGATAATCGACGGCGCCCATCTTCACCGCGGTGACGGCAGTGGCGATGTTGCCGTAGCCGGTGAGCACGATCGCGCGCGCATCGGGGCGCTTGCGCTTCAACGCCGAGACGACGTCGAGGCCGTTGCCGTCGCCAAGCCTGAGGTCGACGACTGCGAAAGCGGGCGCAGCGCGGCCGATCTCGGCGAGACCGTCGGTCACGGTATCGCATGACTTCACCGAGAAGCCGCGTGTCTCCATGGCGCGCGACAGGCGCTCCAGGAACGGCTTGTCGTCCTCGACGATGAGGAGCGATCGGTCGGTGTGCTCATTCAGTTCAGCGATGGCGTTCACGGTCGATTTTTCCCTGTGATAGACCGCCATTATATGGGGTCGCAGTGCGGCGCTGCCAAGGCAGCCGAAAGTCGCGGCCGCTGCATGTGTAATGCCAGACGTGCGATTGAGAATTGTTCTTAGGACGCGCTCTCGCCGTCCGGCGCGGTGCCCTCGAAGCGCTCGCGCGGCCAGACGATCTGAGCGACCGCCCCGTGATCGGGAAACACGCGGTTGGTGAACGACACTTTGGCACCGGTGCGTTGCAGGAGCGTTCTTGCGATGAAAACGCCCAGACCAAGGCCTCCGCGCGCATTTTGGGCCTCGTCTGCGCCCCGGCGGCGCGACAGATAGGGCTCTCCGATCCGTTTCAGCATGTCAGGGGCGATGCCGGGACCGTCATCGGAGATCACAATCTCGACAGTTTCGGCATTCCACCACGCATTCACCTCGACCGTTTGATGCGCGAAATCGACGGCATTTTCCAAAATGTTTCCGACGCCATACAGGATCGCGGGGTTGCGGGCACCGATCGGCTCGGGTGTCGCTGCGACAGCAAGCCGCACCTTGATGTTGACGCCGAAGTCGCGATGCGGCGCCACCGCCTCCTCGATCAACGTCGACAGCTTCATGTTGTCGAACGGCGCGCCGGTCGATGAGAGCTGCGCGATCTTGCTCAGGATGTCGCGGCAGCGCTGCGCCTGCTCGCGCAGGGTCTTCAGGTCGCCCGTGAGGCTCGGGTCGTGCACCGTCTTTTCCAGCTCGCGCGAGATCAGGAAGATCGTCGACAGCGGCGTGCCGAGCTCGTGCGCGGCGGCGGCGGCAAGGCCGTCGAGTTGGGTCAGGTGCTGCTCCCGCGTCAGCACCAGTTCGGTTGCGGCCAGCGCGTCGGATAGCTGCCGCGCCTCCTCCGTCACCTGAAAGGCGTAGAGGCTGGTGACGCCGATTGCGAGCAGGATCGAGAGCCAGACGCCGAGCAAATAAATCGGCGGCAGCACCAACGGATCATCGGCGTCCCACGGCAGCGGAAGGTGATAGAAGAACAGCGCCGAGGCGCAGGCGACCGCAAGGCAGCCAAGCGCGATGGTCAGCCGCACCGGCAGCACCGTCGCCGAGATCAGCACCGGCGCGAGGAACAGGAACGAGAACGGGTTCTGCAGGCCGCCGGTGAAATAGAGCAGCGCGGCAAGCTCCACGATGTTGAGCGCGAGCAGCGCTGCGGCATGGGTCGGCTCCAGCCGCTGCATCGGATTGAAGGCGATCTGCAGTCCCAGGTTGAGCAGCGCCGAAAATGCGATGATGCAGACGCAAGGCACGATCGGAACGTCGAATTCCAATCCCTGGGCGACGACGAAGATCGCCACCAGTTGGCCAAGCGCGGCCAGCCAGCGCAGCCGCAGGATCGTATCCAGGCGGACATTGCTACGTGGCTGGCGGAAATCGGAGGTGGCGACGTCGGTCATATCCGGACCTTAGCTGTGCTATGGGTAGCGCACAAATTCGCGACTTAACGCAAGGAGCCGGCGCAAGCCTTGCGCTTATTGTCGCAATGGCTCAATGAACGGCCATATGCAACAGAGCGAGACAGGTCAGGGGCAACCGCCGGCGGCCGATCTGGGCAGATCGGCGGCGATCGACGTCGCGCATCTGGTCAAGGTCTACAAGACCACCCGCGCCGTCGACGACATTTCCTTCCGCATCGCGCGCGGCAGCATCACCGGCCTGCTCGGCGGCAACGGCGCCGGCAAGACCACGACGATCGCGATGATCATGGGTCTGGTGTTGCCGACCTCGGGCCGCGTTCGGGTGCTGGGCGCTGATATCCCCGAACAGAGCTATGACGTGCTCGGCCGGATGAACTTCGAAAGCCCCTATGTCGACATGCCGATGCGGCTCACCGTGCGACAGAACCTGACCATCTTCGGTCGCCTCTATGCGGTGAAGCATTTGCGCGAGCGGATCGACCAGCTTGCCGCCGATCTCGACCTGAAGGACTTCCTCGACCGCGCCAACGGCAAGCTCTCCGCCGGGCAGAAGACGCGCGTCGCGCTGGCGAAGGCGCTGATCAACCAGCCGGAACTCTTATTGTTGGACGAGCCGACCGCGTCGCTCGATCCCGACACCGCCGACTGGGTGCGGCAGCATCTGGAGACCTATCGCAAGACTCACAACGCGACGATCCTGCTCGCATCGCACAACATGCTCGAGGTCGAGCGGCTGTGCGACCGGGTCATCATCATGAAGCGCGGCAAGATCGAGGACGACGGCAGCCCCGACGGGATCATGGCGCGCTACAACCGCGACACGCTGGAAGAGGTGTTTCTCGACGTCGCGCGTGGCCGGGTGCGGGAGGGTGCGACGTGAGCGAGCTCGTCAGCCGGCCGCAGCACCGGATTTCTCTGCAGCGCATCAACGCGATGGTGCTGCGCTATTGGTATCTGTTGATGTCCTCGTGGCCGCGGCTGCTGGAACTGGTCTACTGGCCGGCACTGCAGATCATCACCTGGGGCTTCCTGCAGACCTACATCTCGCAAACCTCGGGCTTCTTCGCCAAGGCCGGCGGCTCGCTGATCGGCGCCGTCATCCTCTGGGACATCCTCTTCCGTGGACAGCTCGGCTTTTCGATCTCGTTTCTGGAAGAGATGTGGGCGCGCAATCTCGGCAACCTGATGATGAGCCCGTTGAAGCCGATCGAGTTCCTGCTCTCGCTGATGATCATGAGCCTGATCCGGCTCGCCATCGGCATCGTCCCGATGACGCTGATGGCGCTGTTCTTTTTCGGCTTCAATTTCTACGCCATCGGGGTGCCGCTGATCGCCTTCTTCTGCAATCTGATCTTCACGAGTTGGTCGGTCGGCGTGTTCGCCTCGGGCCTCGTGCTGCGCAACGGTCTCGGCGCGGAAAGCATCGTCTGGACGCTGATGTTCGCGGTGATGCCGCTCGCCTGCATCTATTATCCGGTCGAGGTGCTGCCGGTTTGGCTGCAATACGTCGCCTGGGCCTTGCCGCCGACCTATGTGTTCGAGGGCATGCGCGCGCTTCTGATCGACCACGTCTTCCGCGCCGACCTGATGATCGATGCGCTGCTCATCAACGCGGTGCTGTTCGCCGCATCCTTTGCGATCTTCCTTGCCCTGTTGCGCAGTGCCAAGCGTCACGGATCGCTGCTCAGCGCTGGTGAATAAATGTCACTTTCCCAAGGAATTTCGCCCTTTTAGGCGAATCCTGCCCCCAAATGTGTCCAGCGGCGCATTGACGCATTATTTCGCATTGGTCAGTATGCTGCGGCGCAAAACAGGGGTCTGAACGACGATGCCGATTGGTGAATTTGGCGGTGCCCCGCCACTGGTGGCGGAAGGCAGTCCGGCACTCACAACGCCGCTCTACTGGATGTACGAGATGGCGCATGCCTCGCTCAATCCGGCGCGCGCCGTGACCGACGCCACCAAGATTCTATTCCAGAACCCGCTCAATCCCTGGACGCACACCGAGTTCGGCAAATCGATTGCCGCCGCATGCGAACTGTTCGAGCGCACCACCCGCCGCTACGGCAAGCCCGAATGGAACCTGCCGACGACCGAGGTCAACGGCATCCGCACCGCGGTCGAGGTCCGTTCGATCTGGGAAAAGCCATTCTGCCGCCTGCTGCATTTCGATCGCAAGCTGACGCGGCCGTTGCGCGCGCCCCAGCCGCGCGTGCTGATCGTGGCGCCGATGTCGGGCCATTATGCGACGCTGCTGCGCGGCACGGTCGAGGCATTCCTGCCGACTCATGAGGTCTACATCACCGACTGGGCGGACGCACGGATGGTGCCGCTCGCGGCCGGCCGCTTCGATCTCGATGACTATGTCGACTACGTCATTGAGATGCTGCACACCCTCGGCGGCAACATTCATGTCATCGCGGTGTGCCAGCCCTCGGTACCGGTGGTCGCGGCCGTGTCCGTCATGGAAGCCAACAACGACCCCTTCGTGCCGCTGTCGATGACGCTGATGGGCGGCCCGATCGATACGCGGCGCAATCCGACCGCGGTCAACAACCTGGCCGAAGAGCGCGGTATCGACTGGTTCCGCAACAATGTCATCACCAAGGTGCCGTTCCCGCATCCCGGCGTGATGCGCGACGTCTATCCGGGATTCCTGCAGCTCAACGGCTTCATCAGCATGAACCTTGATCGGCACATGGACGCGCATAAGGCGCTGTTCGCCAATCTGGTGAAGGGTGACGGCGATCTCGTCGATAAGCACCGCGAATTCTACGATGAATATCTCGCGGTGATGGACCTCACGGCGGAGTATTATCTGCAGACCGTCGACCTCGTGTTCGTCAAGCACGCGCTGCCGAAGGGCGAGATGACCCATCGCGGCAAGCCGGTCGATCCGTCGAAGGTCCGCCGTGTTGCGCTGATGACGGTGGAAGGCGAAAAGGACGACATCTCCGGCCTCGGTCAGACCGAGGCGACGCATGCGCTCTGCACCGCAATTCCCAATCATCGCCGCGTGCACTACGTGCAGAAGGGGGTCGGCCACTACGGCGTGTTCAACGGCTCGCGTTTCCGCTCCGAAATCGTGCCGCGCATCTCCGATTTCATGGTTTCAGCCGCCAATACGCGGCTTTCCCTGGTCGCGGCGGCCGAATAGGTATCATTTCGGCTGCGATTTCGGTCGTGGCATAAGTTACTGAATTAACTAAAAAAATTCCGATTCCAGGCGCGCTCAAGGGATGAGTATTCGCTCATTTCTTGAGCGTAGCTTCTAATCGTGATTCATTGGAAAAATTCCGGTTCCAGCCCCAGCCCATAGGGGGCGAGAATCAACCGACCCCTGTATATTGGGCAAATGATTTGTTTTTGCGCCGAGCCATTCCGCTGGCGGCGGATATGGCAGAGTTCGGGTGAACTCCTGCTCCCCGGACTCTCAGACATGGCTACTCGTGCGCTCCTCTATCGGCGGCCCGCCGAACCCGCGACCCTTTTGGTCAGGCACGGCTCTCAATTCTTCACCGTCAGGCTTCGCAGACACAGACGCGCACGCCGCTACACATTGAGAATTCATCCGACGGATCGTGAGGCGATCCTGACGATGCCGCCGCGCGGCACAATCGTGGAAGCCAAGGACTTTGCGAACCTCCACGGCGGCTGGATCGCCGCTCGTCTCGGTCGTCTGCCGAAGGCTGCGCCCTTTCAGCCCGGCACGCTGGTGCCGTTGCGCGGGGTGCATCATCGCCTCGTTCACCGCGCCGGCGAACGCGGCACGGTCTGGACCGAGACCCGTGACAGCGGCGAGAAGGTGCTGTGCGTTGCCGGCGGCGTCGAGCACATGGACCGTCGCGTGCATGACTTCCTCAAGCGCGAGGCGCGCAAGGACCTGCAAAAGGCCGCGCAGCTTTACGCCGCGGAACTCGGCGTCCGGGTGCGGCGGATCTCGATCCGCGATCAATCGAGCCGCTGGGGGTCGTGTACCTCGGCCGGTTCGCTATCGTTCTCGTGGCGCCTGATCCTGGCGCCACCCTTCGTGCTCGACTACCTCGCAGCGCATGAAGTGGCGCATCTCGTCGAGATGAACCACTCGCCGCGGTTCTGGAGGGTGGTCGACAAGATCTGCGTGTCGGTCGACCGCGCCAAGACATGGCTCGACACTCACGGCAACGACTTGCATCGCTACGGGATTCTGGATTAGCCGACGGCAGTGTCCCAACTCGAACTGTCATCGCCCGCGAAAGCGGGCGATCCAGTATTCCAGGGACGTCTGTGTTCAAACCGAGAGCCCACGGCGTACTGGATCCCCCGCATTCGCGGGGGGATGACGATCATGTTGTCAATGGAAACGCTGCTGGTAGATGGGGTAACGGGGCCCGTTACTCCATCTACGAGCTGAAAGCGCTCAGCGACGTCCGCCGAACAGGCGATCCACCAGCCAACCATCCAATCCGGCGGCCGCTTCCGGCCGCGCATTCGGGTTAGGCGGGGCAGCCGAGGCGCGCACCGGAGCCGGTGATCGATAATAGCCGCCGCCCGGTTGGGGCGCCGGGGCTGGCGGCGATTGCATCTGGGCCACCGGCGCTGATGGCGCCGTGATCTGCGAGGAGATCTGGACCAGGTTCGCCGGTCCCCAGTTGCCTTGCGAATTCGGGACGGAAGCGACCGGCACGCCTTGATGCGCGGCCTTCATGAAGCGCGACCACACCTCGACTGGAAGACCGCCGCCGGTCGCCTTCCGGGTCGGCGTGTTGTCGTCATTGCCGAGCCAGACGCCGGTAACGAGATTAGCAGTGTAGCCGATGAACCAGGCGTCGCGATAATCCTGACTGGTGCCGGTCTTGCCGGCGGCCGTCCAGCCGGGGATCTCGGCCTTGCGGGCCGTACCGGAGATCAGGGTTTCCCGCATCATACTGTTCATCATCGCGTCATAGCGCGGCTCGATCACCTGGTTCGGCGGATCGGCCGGACGGTCGTAGAGAACCTTGCCCGTGCTGGTCTTGATCCTGGTCACCACATGCGGCGACACCGCGTAGCCGCCATTGGCGAACGGCGCATAGGCACCGACCAGTTCGAGCATGGACACTTCGGACGTGCCGAGCGCAATCGAGACGTTGGGTTCGAGCTTCGAGGAGATGCCGAGCCGGTGCGCGGTGCGCACCACGTTCTTCGGGCCGACTTCGAGGCCCAGCCGCACCGCGACCGTGTTCAGCGACATCGCCAGCGCCTGGGTCAGTGTCACCGAGCCGAAATATTCGTGGGTGTAGTTCTCGGGCTTCCAGCCCTTGATGTCGAGCGGGGCGTCCTGGCGGATCGTATCCGGCGTCAGGCCGGACTCCACCGCGGTGAGATAGACGAACGGCTTGAAGGCCGAGCCGGGTTGCCGCTTCGCGGTCACGGCGCGGTTGTACTGGCTTTCGGCGTAGTTCCGGCCGCCGACCATGGCGCGCACCGCACCGTCAGGCGACATCGCCACCAGCGCGCCCTGGCTGACATTGAACTTCACGCTCTTGGCCGCGAGCTCGTCGATCACGGCGGCTTCCGCGATGTTCTGCAGCTTCGGGTCGATCGTGGTCTGCACCACGATGTCCTGGTCGATCTGGCCGACCAGATCGTCCAGCACCTCGCTGATCCAGTCGGCGACATAGTTGACGGTGCCGGCGCCGGCCGGCTTCACATTGAGCAAGGGCTGGCCCATCGCGGCCTTGGCCTGCGCTTCGGTGATGAACTTGGCGTCCGCCATCGCTGCCAGCACGACCTGGGCGCGCTGCTCGGCGCCTTGCGGATTGCGGTTCGGTGCCAGCCGAGACGGCGACTTCACGAGGCCGGCGAGCATCGCGGCTTCCGCCAGTGTTACATCCTTCGCCGACTTGCCGAAATAGCGTTGCGCCGCGGCCTCGACGCCGTAGGCGCCCGAGCCGAAATAGACGCGGTTGAGATAGAGTTCGAGGATCTCGTTCTTGGAACGCTTGCGCTCCAGCCACAGCGCGAGCTCGGCCTCCTGCAGCTTGCGCTGGATGGTGCGCTCCTGCGTGAGGAACAGGTTCTTGGCGAGCTGCTGCGTCAACGTCGAGCCGCCCTGCGACACGCCGCGATGCATCAGGTTGGCCACCGCGGCACGCAGGATGCCGAACGGGTCGACGCCATAGTGTGAATAGAAGCGGCGGTCCTCGATGGCGATGAAGGCTTTCGGCAGATAGGGCGGCAGATCCTTCAACGACACGTTGGCGCCGGCCATTTCGCCGCGCTGCGCCAGCACACTGCCGTCGAGGCCGACGATCTGGATGGTCGGCGGGCGTTTCGGGATTTCCAGCGACTGGATCGGCGGCAGATGCGCGCCGACCCACACCACGACACCGATCACTGCGATGCACGCCCACAGGCCGAGCACCGCGCCCCAGTAGAACAGGCGGCCGATGCCGAAGCCGCGCGACTTGCCGCGGCGCTTGCTACCGCTGCGCGGGGCGCGCGGCTTCTCGCCGGATTCGCTCTTCTTGGGCTTGGATTTGGCGGGCTTGTCGTCGCCGCCGCCGGGGATGCGATCGTCAGGCGACAGGCGCAAATCGGCAAGCGCGGCCGGAAGCCCGAACAGCGGCTCCTTGCGCGCTCCGCCTTTTTTTCGTCCCCACGCCATAAGCAACGCTCACACCGGCGCTTCAGTTCTGATCGAATCAGAACCGAAGCTCTGGACTCTTGGTTTGACGCGTTTTCTTCACGCGAACCGGTGTCCACTTTCGCTCGAAAACGCTCTCGTCCAGCGCGAAACTAGCGTTCCCGGTTTAAGGGGCGGTTACGCAAAGCTTAACGCGGGATTAGGAGGTGAGGCAGCGCGTGCTAGATAAGAGTGGAACAAGAAGCAAAGGAGCATCGCATGGGCCATATCGATCCGACCAAGGAAGTCTTCGCGCAATTCCGGGAGAGTAATCGGCCGGGCCCGATTCACATGCTCAACCTGGTGCGCTTGCGCGAATGGGCCGCCTATCCCGACGGTCGCAAGGCGACCGGTGCGGAAGCCTATGCGGCCTACGGGCGCGAAAGCGGTCCGGTGTTCGAGCGGCTCGGCGGCCGGATCGTCTGGCAGGGCCGGTTCGAGTTGATGCTGATCGGCCCGCAAGAGGAGCGCTGGGATCACTGCTTCATCGCGGAGTATCCCAGCGTCGGCGCCTTCGTCGAGATGATCCGCGATCCCGTCTATCGCGAGGCGGTGAAGCACCGCCAGGCCGCGGTGGAGGATTCCCGCCTGATCCGCCATGCCGTGCTGCCGGTGGGGAAGAACTTCGGCGAGATACCGGAGTGACGATGCCGGCCATCGGCTGATCTCGTCATGCGCGGGTTCGACCCGCGCATCCATCGGAAGAGAGTCGTGCTGGTCGATGGATTGCCGGGTCAAGCCAGCTCTATCGCCGTCATCCTGAGGAGCGCGCTCTTGCGCGCGTCTCGAAGGATGCACGGCCCGGCTGGCTGGTGGCCGTCGACCCTTCGAGACGCGCTACGCGCTCCTCAGGGTGACGGTGGTGGGTCGAATGGCGAGGCCCAAAAAACAAATCGGCGGCCCGTAGGCCGCCAATTGCATTTTCAACCCGTGCGAACCGCTAGCCCGCGGGGCCGGCGTCCTCGAGGATCGGGCCGAACAGCTCCCAGCGCTCGCCGTTGAACCGCATCATCTGAAGCTGCTTGTTGACGCGGTAGTCGTTCGGCGCGGTGTTACCCTTGATGCCGGGCAGCGCCATGTCGAGTTCGACGTTCTTCAGGTTGGTGGCCTGCTTCAGCACGTTCTCGCGCGTCAGGTTGTCGCCGCATTGCTTGAGGACGTGCACCATCAATTGCGCGGTCGAGTAGCCGTAGGTGTTGAAGTTCGAGTTCTTGTCACCGTCCGGGTAGTACTTGGCCATGAAGTCGAAGTAGCGCTTCATGCCCGGGTCGTCCTTCCACTGCGGGTCGGCCGGATCCTTGCCGTAGTTGGTGCTGATCAGGCCCTTGGAGGCTTCGAGACCCGCCGGTTGCAGCACGGCGCCGACCGAGGTGGCGTTGATGTCGACGATCTGAATCGGATGCCAGCCCATTTCGTAGATCTTCTTGATCGCCTGCGCGGCCTGCTTCGGCGTCGAGGCCGAGAAGAACAGATCGGTGCCGGCATCCTTGATCTTGATGATCTGGGAATCGACGGTCGGATCGGAGACCTCGTAGGAGGCTTCGGCCACGATCATCTTGGCGGCCTTGTCGCCGAGGCCGGCCTTGATGCCGTTCAGATAATCCTTGCCGAGGTCGTCGTTCTGATAGAGCACGCCGATCTTGGCGTTCGGATGCTCCTTCAGGATGTACTGGCCGTAGATGCGGCCCTCGACGAAGTAATTCGGGTTGAAGCCGAGCGTCCAGGGGAAGTTCTTCGGATCGGTGAACTTCGAGGCGCCGGTCGCGGCGAAGAGCTGCGGCACCTTCTTGGCGTTGAGATATTTCTGCACGGCGGCGTTCGACGGCGTGCCCACGATCTGGAACGTCAGCAACACCTCGTCGCTTTCGACGAGCTTGCGCACCTGCTCGACGGCCTTGGGCGGCGAATAGGCGTCGTCATATTGGATCAGGTTGATCTTGCGGCCGTTGATGCCGCCCTGATCGTTGATCATCTTGAAATAGGCGGCCTGGGTCTTGCCGATGCTGGCATAGGCGGAGGCGGGTCCGCTGAAGGGGACGGTCTGGCCGATCTTGATCTCGGTGTCGCTCGCGCCGGGATCGTACTTCTTCTGCGCGAGAGCCGGCGACGCCGCCAGCGCCATCGCCAGCGCCGTTCCCGTGACCAGGTTGGAAATCCCATTCCTCATAATGCTGCTTTCCTCACGTGATTGATGGTTGGCCGATGATCTCGTCCGCGGGACCAAATTCCCGAAGGTGCCATCGCTTGCGCCGGATACTGGCGGAACGCTTGTTGCAACGCAAGACGAGCGACGCCGAAAAGCTCAGCGATTTCAGTCAACCAAAGTAGGGGGCAGTGCGAAAGAAAAGGGGGCAGCGGGCAAGTGCTGCGCTCCGCTTCACCCCGCCCCGCCTGCGGGTAAGGCGGAGTCTCAGCGGGGCAGCTACGTCCGCGCACATCAGCCGTCATCGCCCGCGAAGGCGAGCGATCCAGTATTCCAGAGGCGGTTGTAATTGAGCCGATAAGCTGCGGCGTACTGGATCCCCGCTTTCGCGGGGATGACAGTGTGCGCAGTCTCGTCGGCGCGCGACCTACCCCGCCGGCCCCGTATCCTCGATGATCGGGCCGAACAGTTCCCAACGCTCGCCGTTGAAACGCATCATCTGCATCTGCTTGTTGATGCGATAATCCTTCGGCCCTGTGGTGATCGACATGCCGGGCAGCGCGAGAGACGGAACGAAGTTCTTCAGGCTGGTCACCTGCTTCATCAGGTTCTCGCGGGTGAGGTCGTCGCCGGACTGTTTGAGCACCTGGATCAGTAGCTCGGCGGTCGAATAGCCGTAGGTGTTGACGGTGTTGAGCTTGTCGCCTTCCGGGTAATACTTGTCCATGAAGGCGAAATAGGCCTTCACGCCCGGATCGTCCTTCCACTGCGGATCGGCCGGGTCCTTGCCGTAGTTGGTCGAGATGATGCCCTTGGAGATGTCGAGGCCGGCGGGTTTCAGCGTCGCCGACACCGGGCTCGCATTGATGTCGAGGATGTGGACCGGGTGCCAGTCGAGGTCCGCGACCTTGCGGATCGCCTGCGCGGCGAATTTCGGCGTCGAGGCGTCGTAGAGCAGATCGACGCCGGCGGCCTTCAGCTTGACGATCTGGGAGTCGACGGTCGGATCAGTCAGCTCGTAGGACACTTCCGCAACGATCATGCTCGCCGCCTTGTCGCCGAGCCCGCTCTTCAGGCCGGTGATGTAATCGCGGCCGAGATCGTCGTTCTGGTAGAAGATGCCGATCTTGGCATTGGGGTGATTGGCCAGGATGTATTTGGCGTAGATGCGGCCCTCGGACTGGTAGTTCGGATTGAAGGCGATGGTCCAGGGGGCGGCGATCGGATCGGAGAAGCGCGAGGCGCCGGTCGAGGCCAGCAGTTGCGGCACCTTTCTGGCATTCAGATATTTCTGTACGGCGGCATTCGACGGCGTGCCGATGATCTGGAAGGTGAACAGCACCTCATCGCCCTCGACCAGCTTGCGCACCTGCTCGACGGCCTTGGGCGGCGAATAGGCGTCGTCATACTGGATCAGGTTCAGCTTGCGGCCGTTGATGCCGCCCTGATCGTTGATCATCTTGAGGTAGGCGGCCTGGGTCTTGCCGATGCCCGCATAGGCCGATGCGGGACCCGAGAACGGCACGGTCTGGCCGATCTTGATCTCGGTGTCGGTCGCACCGATATCGTATTTCTTCTGCGCGGTAGCTGAAGTAACGGACAACGCGATCGCAAGCGCACTCGCAGCGAGCAATTGCACGCTTCTCATGTCGTGACCTCCCATGTTGCCGATGATCTTGTCCGCGGGAAGCTTTCCCCGTCGGATGTCATCGTTGCGGGGATGATGGAGGAAGGGGTAGGCCATTGCAAGGACGCCGGCTGCGCGCAGTGTCGCGGGATTCGGGTGGACGCCGGCGGCGGGAAGGTGAAAGTATCACCGCGCCAGATCGATTTCCGTGAGATGACCATGGCCGTGCCGAAGACACCGCGAATCTTCAACCTCGATCGCCTCAAGACCCCGATCGGAACCGCGCTGCTGGTGACCGATGACGACGGCGTGTTGCGTGCGCTTGATTGGGACGACTACGAAGCGCGGATGCTCGACCTGCTGCGGCTGCACTATGGCGCGGTGACGCTGCGGGACGGCCGCCTGCCGCACGAGCTTCGCGACGCCTTGAGCGGATATTTCAAGGGCGATCTCGATCGGCTCGACGAGATCAAATGGCGCGTTGCGGGCACGCCGTTCCAGCAGAAGGTGTGGCACGCGCTGCCGAAGATTCCAGCCGGCACCACCATGAGCTACGGTGCCCTGGCGGCGAAGCTGAAAGTGCCGAACGCCATGCGCGCCGTCGGTCATGCCAACGGCTCCAACCCGATCAGCGTCGTCGTGCCCTGCCACCGCCTGATCGGCGCCAACGGTTCGCTGGTTAAGTATGGTGGCGGACTGGAGCGCAAGCGCTGGCTGCTGCGCCACGAGGGGGTTGAGGTTTAGCGCGTCTGCGAAGAGCCGCCCGACGATTGATCAACGATCAATCCAAATCCTCGCTGGGCATGTTTCGCAGGTCGCGCACGATATAGAGGAATACAACCAGCGAAGGCACCCACGCGAGTACCGCTCCCACCAGCATCGCATCCACTGTCGTCATGGCGGCTCCTTTGAGCGCTCCTCGCTCGCGTCGCTAGATCAATTTCTTCGCTGCATCACTGGGTCGGGGCAGAGGGTAGAGCCATTTCCAATAGGCTCGGTTGCGCTCCAACTGCTGCTTGTAGGCCTCGCGGCACTTCGTCGAGCAAAACTGCTCAAAGTGCCAGCTACGCCGAATCAGGCCGAAGGGGCGCCTGCACTCCGGATTGCCGCAACGGTTAGTCATGACGCGGCCTCCGCATTGGCTCGCTGCATCCAGCGAATGAAGTTCTGCTGACCTTTGTAGAGACACAGGCGTCCGCAGTAGCGTTCACTCGCCGGATTTCGCAAGGAGATGATCTTGGGATCTTCCCTGTCACACTCAGAGCAGCGCGGTTCTACGCGCATGGTGACCTCCCTCCGAGGAACGCCCATCTTTCGATCAAAGTGTCTGATGCTGTCTTGCCGCCGTCGCCCTTGAAACGACGACGCCAAGCCTTGCGCTGTCGTCGCGCGTCTTCAACTTGTCTAGATGTTTGCGGGGACTATCCTTGCGTATAGTCCGCCTGCCGCGTTCGGTTGAGCTCATTCGATCGCGGGTGCGCCGAGCTGGGCGAGGGCGGTATCGAGGCATCTGATCAGAACGTCCCCGTCGAACGGCTTGATCAGAAAGCAGATCGCTCCCGCCTGCAAAGCGCGGACGCGATCGCTTTCGACCGAGAAAGCCGTGATGAAAATGAATGGAAGGTGCCGCCCGGTGGCAAGCAGATGGGCTTGCAGATCGAGGCCGCTCATGGCCGGCATTCTGACATCTGCGATCACGCACGATGTGTTGTTCAGGTAGGACGAACGCAGGAATTCCTCAGCCGATGCGAACGTATGGACCATGTAGCCAAGCGACCTGACGAGATTGTAGGTCGCAGCACGAACCGACCCATCGTCGTCGACGATTGATATGACCGGCGGGTGAGGCAAGAGGATCCTTCCTGGGGGCGACTAGGGGAGCGTTCGCAGCGTCCGGTGCGGTCTTGCTGTTCGCACAGTGCGTCGCGAAGCCGCGCCGGAGAATCATACTTAGGTTTGCGGCCTGCCGGATGCGGCCCCGATCCCGAGCATTTGCGCCATCCGCACCAGATCCGGCAACGACTTCGCTGCCATTTTCCGCATGATGTGCCCGCGGTGGATCTTCACGGTAATCTCGGCCACGCCGATTTCGGCGGCAATCTGCTTGTTCATGAGCCCCGCCGTGACGAGGGCCATCACCTGCCGCTCGCGAGGAGTGAGGTTGGCGAACGCCGTACGCAGATCGGAAAGGACCTTTGCCTCATCGCGGCGGCCTCTGTCGCGCTCGATCGCGGTGGTGACCGCATCCAGCATGTCCTGATCGCGGAATGGCTTGGTCAGGAAGTCGACAGCTCCGGCCTTCATCGCCCTGACCGTCATCGGGATATCGCCGTGGCCCGTCATGAAGATGATCGGGATATGAATGCCGGCCTTTGCCAGCTCGGCCTGAAAGTCGAGGCCGCTCACGCGCGGCAGCCTGATGTCGAGGATCAAGCAGCTCGGCGCGTCCGGAAGCTTGTGCTGCAGAAATTCATGCGCCGAGGTGAACACCTTGACGCGTAAGCCGACCGATCGGAAGAGATTGCTGAGTGCATCTCGCACCGATGCGTCATCGTCGACGACGAAGACCATCGGCTCCTCGGCGCTTGCAGGAGTGTGAGGCGATGCAGCGCGCCCGATCACGATGCACGGTCCTCCTGATACAATGGCAACGTGAACTGAAACGTCGCACCCGGGCCGGCACTACCGGCCATCGAGAGGCGGCCACCATGGGCTTCGATGATCGAGCGGCAGATCGATAGCCCCATGCCCATGCCGGCGGATTTGGTGGTGAAGAAGGCGTCAAACAGCCGGTCGGCATTTTCGGCGGCAACGCCAACGCCGCAGTCACGGACAGTGACCAGGATATGCCGGGCTTCGTTCTGATGTGTTCCGATCACAAGCTCTCGCGGCCGGTCCGTCACGGCCTGCATCGCCTCGATGCCGTTGATGACCAGATTGAGGATAACCTGTTGTAGCTGGATGCGATCGGCCAGGACTAGCGGCAGCCCGGGCGTGAGTTCCAGCCGCAGCGACACCCGGTGGCTCAGCAGTTGGTGCTGCACCAGACTGATCACCTCGTTGACGACGTCATTGATGTCGAGCGGCGCTTTTTGTTCGACCGTCTTGTTCACCAGCGCGCGGACGTGTTGGATGACTTCGCCGGCCCGATTGCCGTCCTTGACGATCGCTTCCACCGCTCCGCGCGCTTCGTTGAGATCGGGAGGCGCCCGGTCGAGCCAGCGCAGACATGCGGCGGCATTGGTAACGACGGCGGCAAGAGGCTGGTTCACCTCGTGGGCAATCGACGCGGCAAGCTCGCCCAGCGCCGTCACGCGCGTGACGTGCGCGAGATTGGCCTGAGATTCATGCAATTCCGCCTCGGCTCGCTTGCGTGCTGTGATGTCCTCGCATGCAATCAGCACGATCAATTGGTTGTCCGGCCGCCGTACGGCCTTGGCATTTTCACGAACCCAAAGCCGCGAACCGTCCTTGCGAACCTTCTGGATCTCCCAGCTATGGGTTTGGCCGATCTTGTCGAGACATGCTGCCACATTGCTCTGGACCAAGTTCCGGTCTTTGGCGGCGAAAACGGTCAGGACGGATTGCCCGAGCAGTTCGTCGACGGAGTAGCCCAGTTGCGCCGCGCCGAACGTGTTGACGGACAGGACGGAGCCTGTTGCATCGACCATGAAGTACATGACCGGGTTATGCTCGAACACCTCCTTCCATTGCGCCTCGCTGTTGCGCAGCGCCTCGATCGCGTGTTCCTCGTCCTTGGTGGAGTTCACCAGGGGCATCACGATCAATGTCGCGGCCAGCGAGGCGACAAGCAACACGACAGCAACCAGATAGGCGGGGGTCGCCGGTTGCGGACCAAGCACCAGCCAAATGCAGGCCGCCGTCCCGAGCGCCAGCACCATGCCGCCGAGCAGCCACTGCTCGGCCGGCCACTTCATCGTCGGGTTACGCATCATCGGCAGCACAAAGCAATTAGCCATCGCGGGCCGCGCTGCGTCGCTAGGTGACCATTATCATCAGCGGCGACAACGTCGCCCTTCAAAAATATGCCGAATACTAGCAGCTTTCCGCCGCTCGAGCGATATCAAGCGGCAGCTTTCGCGATCTTCCGGCATGGCCTCGGATCGACCGAGAAAACCCTCGCGCTCACTCCGGCTCAGGATGTGCACTGTTCGACCTGGCCCTCTGCTGTTCCAGGCAAGTTACGTTGCCTTCCGGGAGACAAACCTGGCAGTGCTCGAACCCCAAAGCGGGGCCGATGCCGATCAGGCCTGTGGTCCCATGGTCGCCGGTCAGGCCGCAGGCTTCGCCGCCTGGTCCTCGCTCGACAGCAGATGCAGCACCGCGCTCTTGATCGCGGCCTGCCGGGTCGGCGCGGTGATCTGGGCGCCGAGCAGGTCGGTCACGTAGAACACGTCGCGGGCGCGCTCGCCGAAGGTCGCGACATGCGCGGAGGCGATGTTGAGGTTGAGCTTCGAGATCGCCGTGGTGAGCTGGTAGAGTAGGCCGGGCCGGTCGAGGCCGGAGACCTCGATCACGGTGTAGCGGTCGGACCACTGGTTGTTGATGGTGACCTCGGGCTCGACGATGAACGGCCGCGCCTTGCTGCGCACGGCGCGCCGCGCCACCGCTTCGGGCAGTCTCAGCTTGCCCTCCAGCACGTCCTCGATCATCTGGCCGATCCGGGTCGCGCGGCGGCCCTCGTCCTCGTCGCGGTCGTATTCACGCGAGATCGAGATGGTGTCGACGGCGCGGCCGTCGGTCGTGGTGTAGATCTGGGCGTCGACGATGTTGGCGCCGGCGGAGGCGCAGGCTCCCGCGATGATCGACAGCAGCCAGGGATGGTCTGTCGCCAGAATCGTCAACTCGGTGACGCCGCGGACCTCGTCGAACCCGACATTGATCGCGAGCTTGTGGCCGGCCTGCTCGCTGGCGCGGATGAAGCGCGCCTGGCGGATCTTGCGCGGCAGCTCGACCTTGAGCCAATAGGCCGGATAGTGCCGGCCGATATAGGCGTTGAGCTCGGCTTCGGGCCATTCGGTGAAAGCGGCTCGGAATTCGGCCTGCGCCACCGCGATGCGCTGGGCGCGGTTCACTTCCGAGAACCCGCCGGTCAGAACCGGCTCGGTCTCGTAATACAGCGTGCGCAAGAGCTGCGCCTTCCAGCCGTTCCACACGCCGGGGCCGACGCCGCGGATGTCGGCGGTGGTCAGGATGGTCAAGAGCTTCATCTGCTCGACCGACTGCACGACCGCGGCGAAGTTCTCGATCGTCTTGCGGTCCGACAGGTCGCGCGACTGCGCCACCGTGGACATGGTCAGGTGCTCCTCGATCAGCCAGGCCACCAGCTCGGTGTCGGCGGCGGAGAAGCCGAGCCGCGGGCACAGCCGCCGCGCCACCTTGGCACCCGCAATCGAATGATCCTCGGGCCGTCCCTTGGCGATGTCGTGCAGCAGCGTCGCGACATAGATCACCGGGCGGTGCTCGGGACGGATCTTGCGGAACAGGTCGCTCGCGACGGTGAATTCCTCGTTGCCGCCGCGCTCGATCTCCTGCAGGAAGCCGATGCAGCGGATCAGGTGCTCGTCCACCGTATAGTGGTGGTACATGTTGAACTGCATCATCGACACGATCTTGCCGAAGGCGCGGATGAATTGGCCGAGCACGCCGGTTTCATTCATCCGCCGCAACACGATCTCCGCGTTGTCGGAGGTCAGGATCTCCATGAACAGGCGGTTGGCTTCCTCGTTCTCGCGGAGCTCGGTATTGATCAGCTTCAGCGAGCGGGTCACCGTACGCATCGCGTCGGGATGGAAGGCAAGGTCGTTCTGCTGCGCGAGCCGGAAGATCCTGATCAGGTTGACCGGGTCGTGCTTGAACACGTCGGGTGCCGCAAGGTTGATGCGGTTGTTGTCGACGATGAAGTCGTCGCTGCCGGTTACCCGCCGGCGCTTGGCGCCGGGCCGGAAGCGCGCCACCATGCGGCTCAGCACTGGCGCGGGCTTGTTGTGCTCCTCCTCGAGCTTGGCGCACAGGATCGCGGTCAAGTCGCCGACATCCTTGGCGATCAGGAAGTAGTGCTTCATGAAGCGCTCGACGTCCTGCATGCCGGGATGCGAAGTGTAGCCGAGCCGGACCGCGATCTCGCGCTGCATGTCGAACGACAGCCGTTCCTCGGCGCGGCCGGCGAAGAAGTGCAGATTGCAGCGCACCGACCAGAGGAAATCGGCGCAGCGGCGGAAGGTGCGGTACTCCTGCGCGTCGAACACGCCGCGTTCCAGCAGCTCGTCGGTCTCGCGCACGCGGTAGACGTATTTGGCGATCCAGAACAGGGTGTGCAGGTCGCGCAGTCCGCCCTTGCCGTCCTTCACATTGGGCTCGACCAGGTAGCGTGACTGGCCGGCGCGGCGGTGCCGCTCCTCCCGCTCGGCGAGCTTGGCGGTGACGAATTCGGATGCGGTGCCCTGCACGACTTCCTTGTCGAAGCGCTCGACCAGTTCGTCATAGAGCGGCCGGTCGCCGGTCAGGAACCGGGTCTCCAGAATCGCGGTGCGGATCGTCATGTCGCCGCGCGCCTGGCGGATCGATTCGTCGACCGAACGCGTGGCGTGGCCGACCTTCAGCCCCATGTCCCAGAGACAGTAGAGGATCGCTTCCGCCACCTGCTCGCCCCAGGCGGTCTGCTTGTAGGGCAGGATGAACAGGAGATCGATGTCGGATTCCGGTGCCATCAGCCCGCGGCCATAGCCGCCGGTCGCGACCACGGCCATGCGCTCGGCGCCCGAAGGAATCGGCGAGGGATAGAGGTGCTTGGTCGCCGCCTCATAGAGAAGGCGGATGATCTCGTCCTGCACGAAGCAAAGCCGTTCGGCGCAGCGGCGGCCGTGGCGGTCCTTCAGCAGCAGCGCCTGCGCCGTGGCGCGCGCAGCGATCAGTTCGGCCTTGAGCAGTTGCGCCATCGCAGCGCGAAACTGGTCCTCACGGCCGGCATGCTTCTCGGCGAGTGCATTGACCGCCGCGGTGATCCGCGCTGTCTCGAAACGGTCATCCGCCTCCGGGCGGATCTCGGCTACGACGCTATCCATGCTTCCATCCGATAACGGACCGGGCGTTTGCTGTCACTGACCAAAGTATAAGGACAGCAGCTCCATGCTGTTTCAGCGGCGAGGCGAGCAAGATCGTTCTCGCGCCGCCTTGCAAAGGGTAGAGATTTTCTCGTTGACCGCAAGACTAACACATTGAAATAAAAGGATGTTTTTTATCGGGTCAAGGAGAGCGGAATGTCATTGGTGTCCCGGCGCACGCTGGCCGCGTTGTTCGCGGTCTCGGCACTGTTTCCCGGCACGGCCTTCGCCGCCGATGCGCTGAAGGAGATCCGGATCGATTGGGCGACCTATAACCCGGTGTCGCTGGTCCTGAAGCAGAAGGGACTGCTGGAAAAGGAGTTCGCCAAGGACGGCATCAGCATCGTCTGGGTGCAGTCGGCCGGGTCCAACAAGGCGCTCGAATTCCTCAATGCCGGCTCGATCGATTTCGGCTCGACCGCGGGTTCGGCGGCGCTGGTGGCGAAGATCAACGGCAATCCGATCAAGTCGATCTATGTCTATTCGCGCCCCGAATGGACCGCGCTGGTGACGTCAAAGGATTCCAAGATCGCGTCGGTCGCCGATCTCAAGGGCAAGCGCGTCGCGGTGACCCGCGGCACCGACCCGCACATCTTCCTGGTCCGTGCGCTGCTTGCCGCCGGCCTCACCGAAAAGGACATCACGCCGGTGCTGCTGCAGCACGCCGACGGCAAGACGGCGCTGATCCGCGGCGACGTCGACGCCTGGGCCGGGCTCGATCCGATGATGGCGCAGGCGGAGGTCGAGGACGGTGCGAAACTGTTCTACCGCAAGGCGGACGCCAACACCTGGGGCATTCTCAATGTGCGTGAGCAGTTCCTGAAGGATCACCCTGACATCGTTCGCCGCGTGCTCGCCACCTATGAGGAGGCGCGGCAATATTCACTGGCGAGCTATGACGAGTTGAAGAAGACCTTCATCGCGGTCACCAAGCTGCCCGACGCCGTGGTGGACAAGCAGCTCAAGGAGCGCACCGAGCTGACCCACAGCCGCATCGGCGCCCCGCAGCGCGAATCGATCCTCGCCGCCGGCCTCGCCCTGCAACAGGCCGGCGTGATCGACGCCAAGACCGACGTAAAGGCCGCGCTGGATTCACTGATCGACGACCAGGTCCCGCTGCCGACGAATTAGCTACTGTCGTTCCGGACAAGCGAAGCGCGATCCGGGACCCATAACCACAGGGTTTTGTCGTGAGACGACGCTGTGGCCCCGGCTCGCTCGATCTCCACGCCCGGTGGTTATGGGTCCCGGCTTTCGCCGGGACGACGCGGGGATGAGTCGGGGAACCCCCACCTTGCAATCCCACGCGAAGAGTCATTCTTGCTATGGCCATGACCGTTGACCTGCCTGCTCTTCGAGAGAGCGATGCGACCGCGACGCCTGCAGCGCCGGCGCGATGGTCCCGTTACGCACGGCCGGCACTCGGGCTGGCGCTGCCGCTTGTGCTCGCGCTGGGCTGGGAACTCGCGGTCTCTCTCGGCTGGTCCAACGGCCGGCTGGTGCCGCCGCCGTCAAAGGTGTTCGCGACCATCGTCGAGCTCGCCCGGAGCGGCGAGCTGACGCGTCATGTCCTCGCGACGCTGTGGCGCGTCGGCGCGGGCTTCGTGCTCGGCGTGGTCGCCGGCACGATGTTCGGCGCGATCTCCGGTTACTGGAATTTTGCCCGGCGGCTGCTCGATCCGACCGTGCAGGCGCTGCGTGCGATCCCATCGATCGCCTGGGTGCCGCTGTTCATCCTGTGGCTCGGCATCTTCGAGACCTCGAAGATCGCGCTGATCGCGGTCGGGGTGTTCTTCCCGGTCTACCTCGGCGTGATGGGCGCGATCCTGTCCGTCGATCGCAAGATCGTCGAGGTCGGTCGCGTCTACCGCCTGTCCGGCTTTGCGATGATCCGCCGCATCCTGTTGCCCGCGGTACTGCCGGCCTATGTGGTGGCGTTGCGTGTCGGGCTGGGCCTGGGCTGGATGTTCGTGGTTGCCGCCGAGTTCATGGGGGCGTCCGAAGGGCTCGGTTACCTTCTGATCGACGGCCAGCAGCTCGGCAAGCCGGCGCAGATTCTCGCTGCGATCGTGATCTTCGCCATTCTCGGCAAGCTCACCGACTGGCTGATCGAGGTCGCGGCCACGCCGCTGCTGCGTTGGCAAGACGCGTTCGGCACCCGGGGAGGGGCCTGATGCTCGCCCTCAAAGAAGTTGGCAAGACCTATCCAAACGGGGTCCACGCGCTGGAGCGCTTCTCGGCCGAGATCAAGCCGGGCGAGATCATCGCCATCATCGGCGGTTCCGGCTGCGGCAAATCCACGCTGTTGCGTGCCATCGCCGGGCTCGATCGCGCCACCACCGGCACGGTGACGCTGGACAACGCGGTGATATCGTCGCCGCACCCCGAGATCGGCATCATTTTCCAGGAACCTCGGCTGTTACCCTGGCTGAGCGTCGCCGACAATGTCGGTTTTGGCCTTGCCGATCTTCCGTCCGGCGTCCGGCGCGAGAAGATTGCCGCGGCACTCGCCCGTGTCGGTCTCGCCGACAAGGCTGCGGCCTGGCCGCGCGAGCTCTCCGGCGGGCAGGCGCAGCGGGTCGCGATCGCCCGCGCTCTGGTGCCGCAGCCCGAGGTGCTGCTGCTCGATGAGCCGTTCTCCGCGCTCGACGCCTTCACCCGGCGCGATCTGCAGGACCATCTGCTGGATCTCTGGGCCGACACGCGGCCGACCCTGATCCTGGTCACCCATGACGTCGACGAGGCCGTGGTGCTGGCCGACCGCGTGATCGTGATGCGGCCACGGCCGGGCCGGCTGTTCGAGCAGATCACCATCAATCTGGCGCGGCCGCGCGACCGCAATTCGGACCTGTTCGACAGCTTCAAGCGCCGCGTGCTGACCGCGCTCGACCGCTCGCTGGACCGCAACGTGCCTGATGTCGCGGACAAATCGAGCGCCGGCGAAGCGATGTGGTGGTGACAGCGACGCCTGAAGGCCTTACACCGGCATAAAGAACAATAGCCGGGAGCAGAACCATGGACTCCGCCGAACTCCGCGCAATGCAGGCCCCGATCAAGGAACGCTACAAGGCCGATCCGACGGCTGCCGTGATCACGCTGAAGGCCAAGGGCTCGATCGATAACGAGAGCATTTCCTGCAAGGTGGAGACCGGCCGCGCGCTCGCGGTCGCCGGCCTCCATCCCGCAACCGGCGGCTCCGGGCTCGAGCTCTGCTCCGGCGACATGCTGCTGGAGGCGCTGGTCGCCTGCGCCGGCGTCACGCTGAAGTCGGTCGCGACCGCCGTCGAGGTGCCGCTCAAGAGCGGCCACGTATCGGCCGAGGGCGATCTCGATTTCCGCGGCACGCTCGGCGTCGACAAGGAAGCCCCGGTCGGCTTCCGCGAGATCCGCCTGCGCTTCGATGTCGGCACCGACGCACCGCAGGACAAGCTCGATCTGCTGCTCAAGCTCACCGAGCGCTATTGCGTGGTCTATCAGACCATCAAGAACGGCCCGAAAGTCACCGTCTCGATGCAGCGGGTGTGAACGGGTTTAATCGGTGTCGTCCCGGCGAAAGCCGGGACCCATACGCCGTGACTTCTCGTTTCGAGCCGCGCTGCCCGTCGACTTTCGTTCCCCACGACCAGTCGTGGTTATGGATCCCGGCCTTCGCCGGGACGACACAGTATGTCCCCCGATCTCCATTTTCTCCTCATCCTCGTGCTGCGCATGGCCGTCGCGGCGGCGTTCGTGGTCAGTGCATCGATCATCACGGAGCGTTCGGGGCCGGTGATCGGCGCGCTGGTCGCGACCTTGCCGATCTCGGCGGGGCCGTCCTACACCTTCCTCGCGCTCGACCATGACGCCGCCTTCATCGCCGAGGGCGCGCTGTCGAGTTTGCCGGTCAATGCGGCGACCATCTATATGGGCCTCGCATATGCCGTGCTGGCGCAGCGCTTCAGCATGTGGATCAGCGCCGGCGCCGCGATCGCGCTGTGGCTCGTGCTCGCCACCATCATGCGCCAGTTTGAATGGACGCTGTTGGGCGGACTGATCGTCAACGCCATCACCTTTGCGATCTGCATTCCGCTGCTGAAACCCTATCGGCACGTCGCCAAGATGCCGCTGATCGCACGGCGCTGGTACGACATCCCGCTGCGCGCCCTGCTGGTCGCGAGCCTGGTCGGCACCGTGGTTACGGCCTCCGGCTGGGTCGGTCCGCGCGTCACCGGCGTGATGGCGCTGTTTCCGATCGTGTTCTCCTCGATGATGCTGATCCTGCATCCGCGCATCGGCGGCCCTGCCACCGCAGCCGTGCTCGCCAACAGCGCCTGGGGCCTGATGGGCTTCGGCCTCGGCGTCGCCGTGCTGCACGTTGCGGTGTTGCAATTCGGCTCGCCGATCGGCCTCTGCTGCGCGCTCGCCACCTGCATCGTGTGGAATCTGGTGCTGTGGTGGAATGGGCGAAGGAAGAAGGTGCGAGCCTGACCCACGTCATTGCGACCCGTTGGCTCGCAATGACGGTGGAGAGGACGCGGTGCGTAGAAGAGCATAGGGTGGGCAAAGGCGCGTAGCGCCGTGCCCACCATCAAGAGCGCCGGGTGAAATGGTGGGCACGCTTCGCTTTGCCCACCCTACGGCTCGAGATTCCGGCTACCGATCACCCCTTCGGTAATTTCGCCTTCAGCGCATAGAGCGCCTCCAGCGCCTCGCGCGGCGACATCTCGTCGGGATGCAGCGCTTTCACGGCCTCGACCAGCAGATCGGCCTCGCTCGGCGGCGCGTCCTCGGCGGCGGCGCGGGAGGGGACCGCGAACAACGGCAGGTCGTCGACCAGCGCGCGCGCAGTCTGGCCGCGGTCCTGGGCTTCGAGCTTTGCCAGCACCGATTTGGCACGTGCGATCACGGCAGGCGGCAGGCCTGCAAGCTTCGCGACCTGGATGCCGTAGGAGCGGTCTGCCGAGCCCGGCAGCACCTCGTGCAGGAACACGACGTCGCCCTGCCATTCCTTCACCCGCACCGTGGCATTGAACATCCGCGGCAGCTTGGCCGAGAGCGCGGTCAGCTCGTGGTAATGCGTCGCGAACAGCGTGCGGCAGCGGTTGCTCTCATGCAGATGCTCGATCGCAGCCCAGGCAATCGAGAGACCGTCGAAGGTCGCAGTGCCGCGGCCGATCTCGTCGAGGATCACGAGCGACCGCTCGCTGGCCTGGTTGAGGATCACGGCGGTCTCGACCATCTCGACCATGAAGGTCGAACGCCCGCGTGCCAGATCGTCGGCGGCGCCGACGCGCGAGAACAGGCGGTCTACGATGCCGAGCCGCGCCCGCGACGCCGGCACGAAAGAGCCGATCTGCGCTAAGAGCGCGATCAGCGCATTCTGGCGCAGGAAGGTCGATTTACCGGCCATGTTCGGACCGGTGATCAGCCAGAGCTGACCGGCCCCCACCCTACCCTCCCCCGCTTGCGGGGGAGGGTAGGGTGGGGGTACGGGCGACAGATCGCAGGCATTGGCAATGAACGGCTGGCCGTCGCGCTTCAGCGCCTGCTCGACCACCGGATGCCGGCCGCCTTCGATCGCGAAGCCGAGCGAGCCGTCGACCTCCGGCCGCACGTAGTTGTCATCGATTGCCAGCTTGGCGAGCGCTGTCGCGACGTCGAGCATCGCAAAGGCATGCGCGGCGTTGCGTAAGTCGTCGCTGGCGGCGAGCGCCATCGCGCTCAGGCGTTCGAAGATTTCCAGCTCGAGGTTGAGCGCGCGCTCGCCGGCGTTGGCGATCTTGGCCTCGATCTCGCCGAGCTCTGCCGTGGTGAAACGGATCTGCCCGGCTAGGGTCTGGCGATGGATGAAGGTCGCGTTGAGCGGCGGCGCCAGCAGCTTGTCGCCGTGCTGCGCGGTGACCTCGACGAAATAGCCGAGCACATTGTTGTGCCGGATCTTCAGCGTCTTGATGCCGGTGTCCTCGGCATAGCGCGCCTGCATCGCGGCGACCACGAGGCGCGAGGCGTCGCGCAGGTTGCGACTTTCGTCGAGCGCGGCCTCATAGCCCTCGCGAACGAAGCCGCCGTCGCGCTTGATCAGCGGCAGTTGCTCGCTCAATGCGCGGGAAAACTCCTGCGCAAGATCGCGCGCGGGCCGGCGCAGCGCGGCCATCACGGCAACAATCTCGGCCGGCGGATTGTCGGTCAGCGCGAGCAACTCCAGGGCTTGGTCGGCGGCAAGGATGCCGTCGCGCAAGGCCGCGAGATCGCGCGGGCCGCCGCGGCCGACCGAGAGCCGCGCCAGCGCGCGCGACATGTCGGGCGCCGCACGCAGCACGGTTCTGATGTCTTCGCGCGCGGCTGAGTCGGCGACAAAGGCCGAGACCGCATCGAGCCGCCGCGCGATCGCGGCAACGTCAGTCAGCGGCGCGGCAAGTCGTTGCGCCAAGAGTCGCGAGCCCGCCGCGGTCACCGTGCAGTCGATCGCATCGAGCAGCGAGCCGCGGCGCTCGCCGGCAAGCGTGCGCGTCAGCTCGAGATTGGCGCGGGTCGCCGGGTCGATCGCCATCGTGGTGCCGGCCGCCTCGCGTGCCGGCGGCGATAACGGCGGACGTTTTCCGACCTGGGTGCGGTCGATATAGGTGACGGCGGCGGCCGCGGCAGTCGCCTCCAGCCGCGACATCGCGGACAGGCCGTCCATGGTCGCGACCGCGAAATAGTCGCATAGCCGCCGCTCGGCAGTGGCGCTATCGAACACGTCGCGGGTCAGCGGCGTCACCGACGGCAACTCACGCAGCGTGGGCGCAAGCTCGGCGTCGCCGTAGAGCGCGTCGGTCACGATCACTTCGTTCGGGTTGATGCGCGCCAGCGTCGCCGCGAGCTCCGCGGTCGAGCACTCCGTCACCATGAATTCGGAGGTCGAGATGTCGATCCAGGCAAGCCCGAGCCGATCTCCGCCCGCCGAGCCGCGCGCGCGGGCGATCGCCAGCAGGTAGTTGTTGGTGCGGGCGTCGAGCAGCGTGTCTTCGGTCAGCGTGCCCGGCGTCACCAGCCGCACCACGCCACGGCGGACCACGCTCTTGTTGCCGCGGGCTTTTGCCTCCGCGGGATTTTCTGTTTGCTCGCACACCGCGACTCGGTGCCCGGCGCCGATCAGGCGGTGCAGATAATCCTCGGAGCGTTCGACCGGCACGCCGCACATCGGGATGTCCATGCCCTGATGCTTGCCGCGCTTGGTCAGCACGATGCCGAGCGCCTTCGAGGCGATCTCGGCATCCTCGAAGAACAGCTCGTAGAAGTCGCCCATCCGGTAGAACAGCAGCAACCCCGGATGGGCCGCCTTGATCTCCAGATATTGTTCCATCATCGGCGTGACGCGCGACGGCGCCTCGGCGGGGGTGGAGTCAGGCGGGACCGGGATAGACTGTTGGATGGTCATGAGGGAGCGGAAACTACAAAATTTCGCCGTGCGGTCCTATCCGAGAGGACCGGGTTTTCCACCTTCTCCACGACCTCGGATACGGCAAGGCATCACAGCAATGCGCTGATGCCACGCAGCCGCGTCAATTGACCTGTGGCGGGCACACTCCTAAAACTCCGCTCAAGTTCCAGCCTATCCAGCGCCTAAGGCACGGCATTCAGGGAGAGATTCAATGCGTGATGTGTTCATTTGCGATGCCGTCCGGACTCCGATCGGCCGCTTTGGCGGTTCGCTCGCCAAGGTGCGCGCCGACGATCTCGCCGCGGCCCCGATCAAGGCGCTGATGGCAAAGCATCCGAACCTCGACTGGAATCAGGTCGACGAAGTCTTTTTCGGCTGCGCCAACCAGGCCGGCGAAGATAACCGCAACGTCGCGCGGATGGCGCTGCTGCTCGCCGGTATCCCTGAGTCGGTTCCCGGCCAGACCTTGAACCGCCTTTGCGCCTCCGGCCTCGATGCGGTCGGCGCCGCGGGCCGCGCGATCCGCGCCGGCGAGATCGATTTCGCGATCGCGGGCGGCGTTGAATCGATGACGCGCGCGCCCTTCGTGATGGGCAAGGCGGCGGAAGCGTTCTCGCGCTCGGCCGACATCTACGACACCACGATCGGCTGGCGCTTCATCAATCCCCTGATGAAGGCGCAGTACGGCGTCGATGCGATGCCGGAGACCGGCGAGAATGTCGCGGAAGAGTTCCAGGTCTCGCGCGGCGACCAGGATGCGTTCGCGATCCGCTCGCAGCAGCGCGCGGGCGCGGCGATCGCGTCGGGCTATTTCGCCGAGGAGATCATCCCGATCCAGGCGCCCGGCGGCAAGGCAGGTCCCATCACAGTCGACAAGGATGAGCACCCGCGCCCCGAAACCACGCTCGAAGGTCTCGCCAAGCTGAAGCCGATCGTGCGTAATCCGGGTACGGTCACCGCGGGCAACGCGTCCGGCGTCAATGACGGCGCGGCCGCGATGATCCTCGCCTCCGAGGCCGCGGTGAAGAAACACGGCCTGACGCCGCGCGCGAAGATTCTCGGGCTCGCGTCGGCCGCGGTGCCGCCGCGCATCATGGGCATCGGCCCGGTGCCGGCGACCAAGAAGCTGGTCGAGCGGCTCGGCATCAAGGTGTCGGACTTCGACCTGATCGAGCTCAACGAAGCCTTTGCTTCGCAGGGCATCGCCTGTCTGCGTCAGCTCGGCGTCAAGGAGGATGCCGACTTCGTCAATCCGCATGGCGGCGCGATCGCGCTCGGCCATCCGCTCGGCATGAGCGGCGCGCGGCTGGCGCTCACCGCCGTGCACGGCATGGAGAAGCGGGGTGGAAAGCTTGCCTTGGCAACTATGTGCGTCGGCGTCGGCCAAGGCGTTGCGGTGGCGATCGAAAAAGTGAACTAAACCAATGGCTTGGGAGGGCTGAAAACAGCCCTTCCCCGAATTGGTTATGTCCTATAATGATCTTCGGCAGGGCTCGCGGCAGGCGGGCCCACGGAGGAATTCGCCATGACCCTTCACTATCCGCTGCAGTCGCTTGCGGCGCATCCGGCGCGGCTGTCGCCCGCCTATCGCTCCACGGTCAAGCGCGCGCCGACGAAGCCGTTGATCCCGATGCGGCACACGCTCTCCGAGCTGACGGGTCCGGTCTATGGTCATGAGACCGTGCGCGAGCACGACAACGACCTCACCATCCAGGCCAAGGGCGAGCCGCTCGGCGAACGCATCATCGTGCACGGCTATGTGCTCGACGAGGACGGCCGCGGCGTGCCGAACACGCTGGTCGAGCTGTGGCAGGCCAATGCCTGTGGCCGCTACATCCATGTCGTCGACCAGCATCCGGCGCCGCTCGATCCGAATTTCACCGGCGCCGGCCGCACCCAGAGCGATGCCAAGGGCTATTACAAGTTCATCACCATCAAGCCCGGCGCTTACCCCTGGGGCAATCACCACAACGCCTGGCGGCCCGCGCATATCCACTTCTCGGTGTTCGGTCACTCCTTCGTCTCCCGCCTGGTCACGCAGATGTATTTCCCAGGCGATCCGCTGTTTCCGTTCGATCCGATCTTCAATTCGGTCGCGGACGAGAAGGCGCGGGCGCGGATGATCTCGTCCTTCGATCTCGACAACACCAAGCCGGAATGGGCGCTCTGCTACCGCTTCGATATCGTGCTGCGCGGGCAGAGCGCCACGCCGATGGAGACCAAGTAAGTGTCGAACCCGCGTCCTGATGGAATCACGCCGTCGCAAACCGTCGGCCCCTATTTCAAATACGGCCTGACGCCGAACGGCGAGTATGCGTGGAACGACGCCTTCACCAACAATCTGCTGACGCCTGATGTGTCGGGCGAGCGCATCCGCATCGAGGGCAAGGTCTATGATGGCGACGGCGCCGTGATCCCGGACTGCATGCTGGAGATCTGGCAGGCCGATGCTCAAGGGCGCTTCTCCGATCCGCAGGACAAGCGCGCGTTGCCGAACTCGTCCTTCAAGGGTTTTGGCCGCTGCGGCACCGACACGAGCGGCGGCTACGCTTTCGACACCATCAAGCCGGGTGTGGTGCCGGATCCCGATGGCAAGCCGCAGGCGCCGCACATCCTGCTCGCGGTCTACGCGCGCGGCATGCTCTTGCATCTCTACACGCGGATCTATTTCGACGATGAAGCCGGCAACGCCGGCGATCCCGTGCTCGCGCTGGTGCCGGAAGATCGCCGCGCTACCTTGATCGCCAAGCGTAAGGCGGGCGCGGGCCATGTCTATACGCTCGACGTCTATCTCCAGGGCGACAACGAAACGGTCTTCTTCGACGTCTAGTCGTTCGCTGCGCAAACTGCGCCAACGGCCGCGCACCCACATCCCCGTCCCAAACGTCCCCAAATCCGCTGCGCGCCTTCGCCGCAGCGGATTTCATTTGATTATGCTCATCCAGTTATATAACAAGTCATTTATATAATAGAAGTGAGATCAAGTATGGCCAGCCTCGATGCCGCCTTCGCCGCGCTCGCCGATCCGACCCGCCGGGCGATCCTGGCGCGTCTCGCTCTGGGAGAGGCGACGGTGATGGAGCTGGTCGAGCCCTTCGACATGACCCAGCCGGCGATCTCCCGCCATCTCAAGGTGCTCGAGACAGCCGGCCTGATCGTGCGGCGGGTTGAAGGCACCAAGCGGCCGTGCCGGCTGGCACCTCAGGCGGTCGCCGAGATCGATCAATGGCTCGGCATGCTGCGGCGCGCGCTGGAAACCAATTACAACCGGCTGGACGGAGTCCTCGCCGCCATGAAGCCCGAGAAGTGAAAGGTAGCCTATGAGCAAGTTGACGCTGAAGACCGAGGGCGACCGTTATGTCGTCGTGAACAGGCGCTTCTTGGCCCCGCCCGAAGCGGTGTATCGCGCGCATACCGAGCCGGAGCTGTTGCAGAAGTGGCTGCTCGGTCCGGAGGGCTGGACCATGCCGGTCTGCGTCAGCGAGGCGCGTCCCGGCGGCCGGATCCGCTACGAGTGGACGGACGGCAAAGGCGGCTTTCATTTGACAGGCGAATATCTCGAGCTCGAGCCGTTCAGCCGCATCGTCCATGTCGAGCGCATGCATCTGCCCGATCCGACGCCGGACAATCATGTCGAAACCCTCTTCGAGCCCGACGGGGGCGGCACCTTGATGACGATGCGGATGACGTTGCCCGATGCCGGGACGCGCGCGGCGATGCTCGCGACCGGCATGGAGCACGGCATGGAAGCGAGCTATGCTCGGCTCGACGGCATGAGCTGAGACCTCTCGCATTCGAGGGACGATGCGCGACCGCTTCCTCACGGGTCTGATGGGCTATCCGATCGCGCATTCGGCCGCGCCCGCGATGCATGAGCAGGCCGCGACGGCGCTCGGCGTTCGCTGCCACTACCAGCTCATCGAGGTTAAGGGCGCCGGCCGTGACGATCTTCGCGCGATGCTCGACGGCGTCAGGCGGCTCGGCTTCGCCGGCGTCAACGTCACCTTTCCCTACAAGGAAGCGGTCGTCGATCTCTTGGATGAGCTGACGCCGGACGCACGTGCGATTCGCGCTGTTAACACCATCGTGGTCGATGGAAACCGAATGATCGGGCACAACACCGACGCGACAGGTTTTGCCCGCGCGATCGCACCGCTGCTCACGACCAGGCCGCGCGGCGCCATCGCGTTGATCGGCGCGGGCGGCGTCGGCAAGGCGATCGCCTTCGCGCTGGCCGGCCTCGGTGCCGGCGAGATCAGGATCTTCGACGCCGATACCGACAAGGCCGCACAGCTTGCCGGCCAAGTGCAGGGCGGCGTCGCGTTTCGCCGCATTGCCGCCGCAGTCGACGGCGCTGCCGGGCTGATCAATGCGACGCCAGTCGGCATGCTGCCGAGCCGTGACACGCCGGTGCCGGATGCGCTGCTGCATCCGGCGATCTGGGTTGCCGACGCCGTCTACACCCCGCTCTGGACGCCGCTGCTGACTGCCGCGAAGGCGAGGGGCGCCACGGTGCTGACCGGCCGTGACCTTGCGATCAACGCCGCGGCAGATGCGTTCGCGCTGTTCACGGGGATGAGGCCACCTGTGGCCGTGATGGGGAATGCGTTCGACGCCGTGATGGCGGCGCGCTACGCTTCGCCGGCGTGACGCATAGAGGCATTGCCTATGGCGAAAATCAGGATCGGTCTGGCCGGCTGCGGCTTCGCGTCGGAGCTGCACATGGTGGCTTATCGGCGCGTCTACGGCGTTGACGTCGAGGTGAGGGCGGTCGCGGCGCGCGGCGATCATGTCGTCGAATTCGCCCGCAAGCACCAGATCCCGACCACCTATCGCAGCTTCGCCGAGCTTGTGGCCGACCGTGAGCTCGACGTCATCGACATCTGCACGCCACCCAATCTGCATGCCGCGATGATTGTCGCGGCGATGCAGGCCGGCAAGCACGTGATCTGCGAGAAGCCGTTCAGCGGTTACTTTGGCCAACCTGGCGATCAGCAGCCGATCGGCACGCATGTGCCGAAGGCGCTGATGTACCAGCGCGTGATGGAGGAGATGGAGGCGGCCCGCGCCGCGATCGAGCGAAGTGGAAAGCTCTTCATGTATGCCGAGGACTGGATCTACGCGCCCGCCGTGACCAAGACCGCGGAGATCATCCGCGCCACTGGCGACAAGATCCTGTTCATGAAGGGCGAGGAGAGCCATTCCGGTTCGCATGCCGCACATGCCGCGCAATGGGCGATGACTGGCGGCGGCTCGCTGATCCGCATGGGCTGCCATCCGCTGTCGGCGGTGCTCTATCTCAAGCAGATCGAGGCGCGCGCCCGCGGCGAGACGATCACTGTTGCCAGCGTCACCTGCGACGTCGGCAATGTCACGGCAAGCCTCAAGCTGGAGGAGCGCGCTTTTATCAAGGCCAATCCGGTCGATGTCGAGGACTGGGGCACGCTGACCCTGACCTTCTCCGATGGCACCAAGGCGACGGTGTTGTCCGGCGACATGATCATGGGCGGCGTGCGCAATCTGATCGAGACCTATACCTCCGGCGGCTCATTGTTCGCCAACATCACGCCGAATACGCATCTGGTGAGCTACCAGACCTCCGAGGAGAAGCTCGCGAGCGTCTACATCACCGAGAAGGTCGACCGCAAAACCGGCTGGCAATATGTCTGCCTCGAGGAGGAATGGACCCGCGGCTACTTGCAGGAGATCCAGGACTTCATGGAATGCGTCGCCACCGGCCGCCAGCCGCTCGCCGACATCGCGCTGGCCTACGAGACCACGAAAGTGAACTACGCCGGCTATTGGGCCGCCGATGAGGGACGGCGGGTGACGCTCTAGCAGCGTGCTGCTCTTCCCTTCTCCCCTTGTGGGAGAAGGTGGCGCGCAAAGCGCGCCGGATGAGGGGTTGTCACCGCAAACGCAATTCAAGAGAGGTACGCGCGGAGAGGGACCCCTCACCCGGCTTCGATGCACAGCATCGAAGCCACCCTCTCCCACAAGGGGAGAGGGTGAGACACAACCCTACGCCCCATACACCGATCCCTTGGGCAGCGGGAACACCGGGTCCTGCGTCCTGATATTGGTCGGCCACACCACCGAGATGTGCTCGCCGGCGTTCTGCATCACGACCGGCGTCGAGCGTTCGTTCTGGCCGGCCATCGGCGTGCCCGGCGGATAGAATTTCACGCCATAGCCCTGGATGGTGCCGCCGGGCGGGATGTCGACGTCGAGTGCCGCCTTGCGGATCGCCTCCGGATCGAAGCCGCCATACTTCTCCTTGGCGACCGGCAGCACGTTGTTGAGCAGGATCCAGGTCTGGTTGAAGCCCATCGAGCAGTGCGGCGGCACCTCGGTCGCGTTGGTCTTCTCCTTGAAGCGCGCCACCATGATCTTGGTGAGGTCGCCGACCCCCGGCGCCAGCTTGGCGGGATCGAGCAGTTGCGCCGGCACCGGATCGATGTTGCAGAAGTTGTCGATGTCGGCGCCGAACGTCGCGCGCAGCTTGTCGAGCTGGCTGTAGCCGGCGCCGGCGCCGAACAGCATCTTGAATTTCAGCCCGCTCTCGCGCGCCTGGCGCAGGAACAGGGTGATGTCGGGGTTGTAGCCGGCATGCGAGATCACGTCGGCCCTGGCGCGCTTCAGCTTGGTCACCAGCACGGAGAGGTCGGGGGCTGCGGCCGAATAGCCTTCCTTGAGCACGATTTGCAGCCCGGCTTGCTTGGCGAACGCTTCGTCGGCGGCGGCGACGCCGACGCCATAGGGGCCGTCCTCGTGGATCAGCGCGACCTTGACGTCCTTCGGCTCCACGCCGAGCTTGGCCTTGGTGTGCTCGGCGAGGAAGCCCGCAAAGGCCTGCCCGTACTGGTCGGAGTGGATCTGCGCACGGAAGACATATTGCAGGTTCTTGTCCTTGAACACCGCGGTCGACACCGCCGTCGTGATCCAGAGGATCTTCTTGTGTTGCTCGACCTTGGCCGCGAGCGGCACCGCATGCGCGCTGGAGAACACGCCCAGGATGATGTCGAGCTTCTCCTGGTTGATCAGCCGCTCGACCTCGTTGATGGCGACGTCGGCCTTGCTCTGCGAATCGACCTTGACGGTCGCGACCTTGTACTTGCCGCCGATGCCGCCCCGCTCGTTGCACAGCTCGATCGCGATGTCGGTGCCGACTGAGGAGGCGACCGAACCTCCCGCCGCGAACGGTCCGGTCATGTCATAGACCGAGCCGATGCGCACCGTTTCCGCCTGCGCCTGTGCGCGGGTCCAATCGAAGCTGAAGGCAGCGGCGGCAGCCGCAGACGTCTTCAGCAGCGTCCTGCGTGAAGTCGGCATCGCATCCTCCCCATTGAACCGTCATTTTTGACGGGTTTTTCTGCTTTTTTGCGAAGTATTGGGAGAAGGGGGCTGAAAGTCAATCTATGCGCAAGTCGTAGCTGGGCGTTGATGAGGCTTACGCCTTGCCGCCCTGCCGTGGCGCCGGCGCTGGAATTGACGCCGGACTCCGCGCCCCGCCAGTCTCCGAGGATGCTGCCGCATCGCAACTGCCGGATGCGGTCGGATCGCAGACCGATACCCTGATGTTGGCGGTCACCATGCCGCGCTCGTCGATGAAGACGAGGTTCGTCGTGCCGGGACTCAATGCCTCGATAATGATCGACCGATCGCCGACGGTGTGAACGTTGACGATACGGAAATCACCGAGCATCACAGTTGCGAAGGTCTTGTCCAGCACGAGCCTTGATGCCGTGCCCGGCTCGAGCACGAGACCTTCGGCCCGTGCGCCGGAGACCGCGGCGAACAGCAAGATGGCCAGGACGGTTGCGCGAAGACCCGTGATCATCGCAATGCCTTCGGGCTGGTTTGCCTCGGAAAGGGTAAGGCGCTTCAGGCGCGGCGCAAATGAAGTGGCCCACACTTCGCGGGGATCTCATTGGTTCCATGACTGCGTGCGGCCGCCCGGCACGCGACAAATCGGCTTTCTACAGCGAATGAGCAAAATAGTAGTCCGCCGCTCGACGCTTGCCGAGGGCAATGGCGGATTACGCCTTACGGCTGATCTGGCCTCGTCATGGCAATCTTTTTTTAGGAGGAGCGGTGGGCTTGCTAAGCTGTCATCGCCCGGCTCGACCGGGCGATCCAGTATTTCAGAGACAGTTGTGATTGAACCGATAAGCCGCGGCGTACTGGATCGCCCGCCTTCGCGCGCGATGACACCGAAAAGGACGTCTGGCCGTGCGACCGGGGTGCGGACGACGGGGACTACTCCATCACAGCCACATGATCCGACGGGCCGGACTGGTCGCGCAGGGTGGTTTTGGTTGAGCTGATCAGGATCGCGAGCGGCAGTGAGACCAGGATGAAGATCATCATGAGCTGGTAGTCGTGCGCGAAGGCGATGATCTGGGCCTGCAGCTTGACCATCACATCGGCCAGCGCGCGGCCGCTATCGGTGTTCAGGTTGATCCTGCCGGCGACGTCCGGCATTTGCAGCGCGTGGTTGAACGGGTTGATGTGCTCCGACAGGATCGCATAGCTGCGGCGGCTGCCCTGGGTCAGTTCGGCGGTGACCAGCGAAATGCCGATCGAGCTCGCCATGTTGCGCACCAAGGTCAGCATCGAGGTGCCGTCGGTGCGCAGATGGGCGGGCAGCGTCAGGAACGAGGCGGTGGAGAGTGGCACGAAGACGAGGCCGAAGCCGAAGCCCTGCACGATATTCCAGGTCACGATCTCGGGCACGCCGGTCTGGTCGGTCCAGCCGCTCATGTAGAACAGCGTGATCACGATCACCGCGAGACCCGTGATGATCAACGTGCGCGCCTCGATATATTTCATCAGCCGGCCGACCATCATCATCGCAACCAGGGTGCCGCCGCCGCGGGTCGCCAGCAGCAGTCCGGCGGTGATGATCGGATAGCCGATCACGTTCTGCAGGTAGGGCGAGGCCAGCGCCATGGTCGAATAGAGCGACAACGAGATCACGATCATGAAGATGCTGCCGGTGACGAAGTTCTTGTCCTTGTACAGCGCGAACTGCACGAAGGGGCTCGATGTCGTCAGCGAATGCGCGAAGAAATAATAGAAACCGACGCCGGAGATGATGAACTCGGCGATGATCTCGTTGGATTCGAACCAGTCGAGCTGCTCGCCGCGGTCGAGCGCGAGCTGCAACGCGCCGACGCCGACCGCGAGCGCGATGAAGCCGAACCAGTCGAACCTGCGCGTGTGATCCTGCTTGGTCTCGTCCATGAAGATGATCTGGCCGAGCACCGTCAGCAGTCCGAACGGCAGGTTGACGAAGAACACCCAGTGCCAGGAATAGGTTTCGGTGAGCCAGGCGCCGAGCGAGGGACCCATGATCGGGCCCAGCATCACGCCCATGCCCCAGATCGCCATCGCGGTGGCGCGTTCCTGCAGCGAGTAGGAGTCGAGCATCACCGCCTGTGACAGCGGCACCAGCGCGGCGCCGAACACGCCCTGCAACAGGCGGAACAGCACCATCTGGTTGATGTCCTGCGCCAGCCCGCATAGCACCGAGGCGATGGTGAAGCCGGCCGAGCAGATGATGAAGATGCGCTTGCGCCCGAAGCGGTTGGCGATCCATCCGACCGGCGCGGTCATGATCGCGGCCGCGACGATGTAGGAGGTCAGCACCCAGTTGATCTGGTCCTGCGAGGCCGACAGCGAGCCTTGCATGTAGGGCAGCGCGACATTGGCGATGGTGGTGTCCAGCGCCTGCATGATCGTCGCCGTCATGGCGCACACCGTCACCATGTTCCGGCGCAGGCCGGGGACAGCGGATGGCAACGGCTCGGTCATTCAGTTCAGTCCTGTTTCTCGCCATGAAGTCACCTCTCCCGCTTGCGGGGGAGGTCGGCGCGTAGCGCCGGGTGGGGGCTCTCTCGACGATATGACTTGTGGAGAGAGCCCCCACCCCGGCCCTCCCCCGCAAGCGGGAGAGGGGGCGCACTGTTTTCGTGGCCGCCAGTGCGACCTGATCAAGTTTAGTCCTGGTGAGCGGACGCCGGCGCGAGGCCGAGCAGGCCGGCGAGCGTGCGGCGGTGGTTGGTGTCGATCGTGGCGTAGACGCTCATGCCCGCCTTCAGCTTTTTGACGAACGGATCGTCCTTGTCGAAGTAGATGCGCACCGGCACGCGCTGCACCACCTTGACGAAGTTGCCGGTGGCGTTCTGCGGCGGCAGGATCGCGAACTGCGCGCCGGTGCCAGGCGACAGCGAGCCGACCGTGCCCTTGAACACGTGGTTGGGGAAGGCGTCGACGTCGAGCGTGACCGGCTGGCCCACCGCGACATAGGTGAAGTCACTTTCCTTCGGGTTGGCGTCGACCCAGGGGTTGTCGACATCGATCACGGAAAACACCGGCGAGCCCGCCGCGACGAAGCGGCCAAGCTGGATCTGGTCGACCTGGGTCGCGACGCCGTCCATCGGCGCGCGCAGCACGGTGTGATCGAGGTTGCGCTGCGCGTCGTCGAGCTTCGCCTTGGCCTGGGCGTAGGGCGGGAACTGCTCGATCGGCAGGTCGACATTGCCGAGCAACTGCGTCTTGGCGTTGGAGATCTGCTGCCTGATGTACTGCGCGAGGCTTTCGGCGGTGACTTGCGCGTTCGCCGCGTTGTCGAGGTCGAGCTGCGAGCCGAAATTCTGCTTGGCAAGCGTCGATTTGCGCTCGACGTCGCGCTTCTTCAATTCGATGCTCTGCTGCGCGAATTCGAGCATCTTGGTGTTGATCTTGATGTTGTCGACCAGGTTGTCATAGGTCGTCTTGGTCTGGTCGAGCGCCGCCTTGGCCTGATCGACGGCGAGGCGGAACGGCACCGGGTCGATCTCGAACAGCTCGTCGCCCTTCTTGACGTGCTGGCCTTCCTTCACGACGATCTTGTCGATCTTGCCGGAGATTTCCGGCGTGATCAGTACCTTCTGCGCGCCGACATAGGCGTCGTCGGTGCCGACATAGCGGCCGCCGTTGAGATAGAACACGACGCCGCCGATCACAGCCACGATCGGCAGCACCACGAGCAGCAGCGTGCGGCGGCGGCGCCGCAGGCGGCTCATCAGGCTGCGCCGCGGCTTGCCGGAGCTCTGCCCTGATGGCGACGATCCCGGATTGCTCTTCTGCTCGGGTGCCAGTTTGAGGACGGTTTCAGCCATAGCGCTGTTCCTTTCGGGAGGAGTCGCTGGCTGGGCTTTGGATGGCATTGCGAACGTTTTCCTTGATCGATTCGAGTTGGCTGAGCATGCGGTGCGCATCAGTGGGAGTGATGCCCTCGAGCGCGGTCGCAGTGAGTTCGGAACGGAGGCCGGCAAGCTTGCCGAGCAGGGGGTGAGCGGCCTTCTTCAGATAGAGGCGGTTGACGCGGCGGTCGTTTTCGTCGCCGCGGCGCTCGATCCAGCCATTGTCGCACAGCTTGTCGATCAGCCGCGTCAACGTGATCGGCTGGATATCGAGCTGTTCGGCGAGCTCGGTCTGCTTGAGCCCCTCGTTGCGTTCCACCTTGGTCAGGACGGCCCATTGCGCGCGGGTGATGCCGTAGCGCGCGGCCTCCTTGTCGGCGTAGACGCGGATCAGCCGGAACACCTCGCCGAGCGTAAAAAGGAAATTGGTCTCCACGGACCCGGGCATGCACCTGCCTCCATAAGCTTGCGATATAATAAGCTTGCTTATTAATTCTGCATGCGGGGTTAACGGGGAGCTGCCCCGCATTGCACACATGGCTTGGGGGCAGGCGCCCGGCCCGGGCTTTGGGACCAGGCGCAAAGAATGTTACATTTCGTCCGAAATGAGCCTGGCCAAGCCGACATTCCCCGCGCCCGATCACGATCACGGCCGTTGCGCCGCTGACGCGATGACCCATGCCGAGCAGGTTTGCGCCCGCCGGGAGCAGAAATTCACCCCGATCCGCCGCCAGGTGCTGGGCGCGCTGCTGTCCAGCCATCGCCCGCTCGGCGCCTATGAGGTGATCGACGAGCTCGCCAAGTCGATGCCGCGGCCGGCGCCGATCACCGTCTACCGTGCGCTCGACTTCCTGATGGAGAACGGCCTCGTTCACCGTATCGAGAGCCGCAACGCCTTCCTCGCCTGCGCCCACGACCACGACGAGACCTCGATGGTGGCGTTCCTGATTTGCGAGCATTGCGGCTCGGTCGGTGAAATCCCGGCGGCTCCGGTCGCGCAAAGCCTCACCGCGGCGGCGCGGGCCTCCGGCTTCATCCCAAAACTCTCCGTCGTCGAAATCGCCGGCACCTGCGCGCATTGCCGGAAGACTTAGTGGCTATGCGATTGGAGCAAACCATCGCCGCGAGAGCGCTGCGTCCCCTCTCCCGCTTGCGGGGGAGGGTCGGGGTGGGGGCTCTCTCCACGAGTCATGCCGCGGAGAGAGCCCCCACCCGCCGCGCTCCGCGCGTCGACCTCCCCCGCAAGCGGGAGAGGTAAGCGATCCCAACAAGCCAAATCAACAACACGGCAGCAAGCCGGTCCGCGAGGAAACGTGTCGACGCAAGCGATCACCAGTAGCGCCGCAAGACCTGTCACCGCCGGGCACGGCCTGCCGCCCGGCGCCATCGCGATCATGCTGATGCTGTGCGTGAGCTGGGGCTTCAATCAGCTTGCGGTCAAGCTCGCGCTGCCCGACGTGCCGCCGATGCTGCAGGCGATGATCCGCTCCGCCGGCGCGCTGCCCGTGATGCTGATCGTCGGCTGGATGCGCGGCGTGAAATTCTTCGAGCGCGACGGCACGCTGCTTCCCGGCCTTGTCGCCGGGGTGATGTTCGGGGTCGAGTTTGTGCTGATCTTCACCGGGCTGGTGTTCACCTCGGCCTCACGTGCCTCGGTGTTCCTCTACACCGCGCCGTTCTTCGTCGCGCTCGGCTCGCACCAGTTCCTCGGCGAGCGGCTCAGCCCCGTGCAGTGGAGCGGGCTGGCACTGAGCTTTGCCGGCGTCGCGCTCGCGATCGGCGTGCCGCAACCCAACGTCGACGCCAAGGTGCTGCTCGGCGACTTCTTGGTGGTCGGCGGCGGCGTGCTGTGGGCGGCGACCACGCTGGTCGCCAAGGGCACCAACCTGCGCAGGGCCGCGCCGGAAAAGGCGCTCGGCTATCAGGCGGCGGTGTCGGTTCCGATCCTCGCGCTGGCCGCCTGGATCTCGGGCGAGCACATCACGCATATGCCGAGCGCCTTGTCGATCTCGCTGCTTGTCTATCAGGCGGTCTGGGTGGTGGGCTGCACCTTCGTGATCTGGTTTGCGATGGTGAAGACCTACTCGGCGAGCAAGCTCTCGGCCTTCACCTTCATCACCCCGCTGTTCGGCGTGGTCGCGGCCTATTTCATCATGCACGACACGCTCACCGCCGTGTTCGGCGTCGCCGCGCTGCTGGTGATCGCCGGGCTCTATCTCGTCAACAAGCCCGATCCGAAGGTAACGCCGGATCCGAACGTGCCGGCGTGAGAGACCGCCGTCATTCCCGGTCCGGCACTCCGCGTCCGCAGCATGACGGTGAGGTGAGCACACCGGTCAGGCTCCCTCCCCCCTTGCGGGGGGAGGGTTGGGGAGAGGGGTGGCCGCGGGCGAGATATCGATGGGCGCAGGGTCCTCTCAATTGTCCTTCGCGTGTCGCTTTGCGAATACGGAGCGGAGAGGTCACGTCGTGTGGCCACCCCTCTCCCTAACCCTCCCCCGCAAGGGGGGAGGGAACCTGTCTGCCGGAGCCTCCCTCACGCGCCAATCACTGAGCTGCCGTGGCAAGCCCTTACAGGGCGGAGCGAGATGCAAAGGTCGGGCGAAAGCCGCCGCGAGATTGCGGACTCGCATCCTCTCAGTCGTCATGCCCGCGCGTGCGGGCATCCTGTACGCCGCGGCCTCTCGGCTCAAGCACCGGCGTCTCTGGCATACTGGGTCGCCCGCCTTCGCGGGTGACGACACGGGATGGGTCCTCGCGAATGGCGGCCACGAACTGCACTGATCAAGCTCTACCCCGTCTCGATCGGCAGCTCATCGTCCTTCGCCCATTCGCCCATCGAGCCGTCATAGAGCGTGAGGTTGTGGTAGCCGAGCCGATGCAGTTGCAAGAGGTCGACGGTTGCGGAGATGCCGCCGCCGCAATAGGCGATGACGCGCTTGTCCCTGGTGATGCCCTGGGCTGCGAACACAGCCTCGGCGTCATTCGGCGAGACAAAGGTCTTGGTCTTGGGATCGACCAGCGTTGCCGCCGGCACGCTGACGCTGCCGGGGATGCGGCCGGGCCGGCCGTAGCGGCTCGGCTCCAGTCCCTTGAAGAATTGCGGGCCGAGCGCGTTGACGATCACGGTGTTGCGGTCGGCGGTCGCGGCCAGCACGTCGTGCTTGCCGACGAACGAATCGGGCTTCGGCCGCGCCGTAAAGGTCGCGGGCGGATAGCCGCCGGCGAGCCCGGTCTCGATGTCGCGTCCTTCCGCGGTCCATTTGTCGATGCCGCCGTCGAGCACCGAGGCGCGCTCGAACCCCAGCGCGCGCAGCATCCACCAGAAGCGGGTCGCCCACATCGCGGTGCCGATGGAATACAGCACCACGCGGCTATGCGCCGAGATGCCGTGGCGGCCGAACGCGGCCTCGAGCTGTGCGACGGGCGGCATCATGAAGCGCAGCGCGGTCTGGGCATCGGAGAATTCGGCCTGCAAATCCAGGAAATTCGCGCCCGGGATATGCCCGGCCTCGAAGGTCTGCCGTCCCGAGACCACGATATAGGGCACGCCGCTGCCGGCCGGCGCCGGCTCCAGATAGGCGGTGCAGTCGAACAGGCGCAGCTCGGGGCGGGTCAGGATGTCGGCGAGTTCCGCCGTGGTGATCAGCTCGCTGTGGTCGGCCATGTCACGTCCTCCCGGCATGTTTTAAGGGAATGCTAAGATGCGCCGGATCACATGAAAAGCCGCGACTTCGCCCTTTGATTCACCCCAATCCGGTCCAATATAGCGGGGCATGCACGTTGCCGTCGCATGGCTTGAATTCGGCCTTGATCGGCGGCATAAGCTATTGAATTCACTCCGAAACACGATCGTATGGCCTGCTTCGCGCAGGGCTCATCGTTCCCTTGGTGAATGTCACCAAAACCTGATATTCGAGACGCCATGAACAAGCCCGAGATTTTGCCGCAAGACGACGTCGCAGGCCCGCAAGCCCGGCACCAAACCACCCAGGTCATGGTCGGCAACGTCGCCGTCGGCGGCGGTGCGCCGATTGTCGTGCAGTCGATGACCAACACCGACACCGCCGATGTCGATGGCACCATCGCCCAGGTCGCAGCGCTCAGCCGCGCCGGGTCCGAAATGGTCCGCATCACCGTCGATCGCGAGGAGGCCGCAGCCGCCGTTCCGCATATCCGCGACGGCTTGCGTAAGCGCGGCATCACCACGCCCTTGATCGGCGACTTCCACTATATCGGCCACAAGCTGCTTGCCGAGTATCCGGCCTGTGCCGAGGCGCTCGACAAGTACCGCATCAATCCGGGCAATGTCGGTTTCAAGAACAAGCGCGACACCCAGTTCGCCGACATCATCGAGATCGCCAACAAGAACAACAAGCCGGTGCGCATCGGCGCCAATTGGGGCTCGCTCGACCAGGAGCTGCTCACCAAGCTGATGGACGAGAACACGGCCTCGGCGAATCCGCGCGATGCCCGCGCGGTGACCCGCGAGGCGATGGTGCAGTCGGCACTGTTGTCGGCGGCCCGCGCCCAAGAGCTCGGCATGCCCAAGAACAAGATGATCCTGTCGGCCAAGGTGTCCGCCGTGCAGGATCTGATCGCGGTCTATCAGGAGCTGGCGCGCCGCTCCGACTATGCGATCCATCTCGGCCTCACCGAGGCCGGCATGGGCTCGAAGGGCATCGTGGCATCCTCGGCCGCGCTCGGCATCCTGTTGCAGCAGGGCATCGGCGATACCATCCGCATCTCGCTGACGCCGGAGCCCGGCGGCGATCGCACGCTGGAAGTGCAGGTCGCGCAGGAATTGCTGCAGACCATGGGCTTCCGCACCTTCGTGCCGCTGGTTGCGGCCTGCCCGGGCTGCGGCCGCACCACCTCGACCACGTTCCAGGAGCTGGCGCGCTCGATCCAGGATTTCATCCGTGACGAGATGCCGACCTGGAAGACCAAGTATCCAGGCGTCGAGCAGCTCAACGTCGCGGTGATGGGCTGCATCGTCAACGGCCCCGGCGAGTCCAAGCACGCCAATATCGGCATCTCGCTGCCCGGCACCGGCGAAGCGCCGGCCGCGCCTGTCTTCGTCGACGGCAAGAAGTTCCGCACCCTGCGCGGCCCGACCATCGCCGCCGAGTTCAAGGCGCTGGTGATCGACTACATCGACCAGCGCTACGGCAACGGCGCCAAGCTGCCGGAGACGGCGGGCGTCGCGGAGTAGTTTCACTCCGCACGTAACCCAATCGTCGTCCCGGCGAAAGCCGGGACCCATAACCCCAGGCAGCGGTTATGGCGCGAGATTCGGGTGACGAGTCTTCGTAAAACAAAATCCCGTGGTTATGGGTCCCGGATCTGCGCTACGCTTGTCCGGGACGACGGGTATGTTTGCGGCGCGGATTGCGCTTCCATCGACGCGCGCTACGATGCTCCCAATCAAGAAACATTGGGAGAGCGCCCATGAGCTCACTTTCCGGCAAGCAGGGCCCGCGTTACCGGCACGCCGCCGACGAATCCGAGCCCTATGAGACCATCGGCGTCGAGAAGCTGACGCCGATCATCGGCGCGGAAATCTCCGGCGTCGATATCGGCAAGCTTGTCGATGGCGATGCGCGCTCCAACCGGCAGATGGACGAGATCCATCGCGCGCTCGCCGAAAACCTCGTCATCTTCTTCCGCGACCAGCACATCACTCCGGCCCAGCATCTCGCCTTCGGCCGCAAGTTTGGCGAGCTGCATGTGCATCCGGCGGCGCCCAATGAAGGCGATCCGGCGCTGATGAGGATCTATGCCGACAAGGATTCACCGCGCGCCAATGGCGAGGGCTGGCACACCGACGTGTCCTGCGATCTCGAGCCGCCGATGGGCTCGATCCTCTACATCAAGCAGTGCCCGCCACGCGGCGGCGATACGCTGTTCGCCAACATGTACGCCGCCTATGAGGCGCTGTCGGACCGCATGAAGGCCTATCTCGACGGGCTCACCGCGCTGCATGACGGCGAGCAGACCTATCGCGGGCTCTATGCTAATTACGGCGTCGCCGACAAGCAGAGCTATCCGCGCGCCGAGCATCCGGTGGTCCGCACCCATCCGGTGACGGGGAAGAAGGCGCTCTACGTCAATCGCGGCTTCACCCGGTTCATCATCGGCATCCCGCGCGACGAGAGCGACGCCATGCTGGCCTATCTCTATCAGCACGCGGAGAACCCGCTGTTCCAGTGCCGCTTCCGCTGGACCGAGAACGCGATCGCATTCTGGGACAATCGCTGCGCGCAGCACCGCGCGATGTGGGACTACTGGCCGCACACCCGCGCAGGCACGCGCGTCACCGTGAAGGGAGAACGGCCGGTGTAAGGGTTCGCGTAGGATGGGTAGAGCGAAGCGAAACCCATCATCTCACCGCGCGGGTGCAAGTGATGGGTATCGCTTCGCTCCACCCATCCTACGATTTGAAACGAAAAAAATTCGGGAGATCGCCCATGCTTCGCGCCGAAGACAACAAGTTTCTCACCGAGTCAGGTGCAGGAACGGGGATGGGCGAATTGCTGCGCCGGTTCTGGATTCCGGTGCTGCTGTCGGAAGAGCTCTCGGAGCCGGATAGCGATCCGAAGAAGATCACGGTGCTCGGCGAGGACTTGCTCGCCTTCCGCGACAGCCGCGGCGTGGTCGGCGTGATCGATCAGCACTGCCCGCATCGCGGCGCCAATCTCTGGCTCGGCCGCAACGAGGAATGCGGCATCCGCTGTGTCTATCACGGCTGGAAGTTCGATACCGACGGCGCTTGCGTCGACATGCCGACGTCATATCCGGACCTCAACGCCAAGGACCTGATCCGCATCAAGTCCTATCCGGTGCGCGAATGGGGCGACATGATCTGGGCCTATATGGGCCCGGCCGACCAGGTGCCGGAATTGCCGGCGCTGGAGATGGCGCTGCTGCCGCCGTCACACCGCTTCGTCACCAAGAAGTGGCAGGACTGCAACTGGGTGCAGGCGCTGGAAGGATCGATCGACACCGCGCACTTCACGTTCGCGCATCTCTCCTTCGAGAAGGAGGAGAACGAGATCCTCGACATCAAGAAGCATTTCGTGAATCCGCTGACGCGCGTTGCGACCGATCACATGCGCTGGATCGCCGAGGATCCGCGCCCGGTGATCAAGATCAACCCGCATGAGGCCGGCCTCACCGTCGCCGGCGGGCGGCTCACCGGAAGCGACAACATCTATTGGCGCATCGCCCAGTTCCTGATGCCGATCCATTCCTACGCACCGAGCTCGATGCCTGGCGAGAACATGTTCGGCCAGAGCTTCGTGCCGGTCACCGACACCAATTGCTGGATCTACACCTATGCATGGAATCCGCATCGGCCGCTGACCGAGGCGGAGCGCGAGGGTTACCGCAACGGCAACGGCGTGATGGCGGTGGTCGACGAGAACTATGTGCCGCTGCGCAACAAATCGAACGACTATCTGATTGATCGCAAGCTGCAGCGGACCAAGAGCTACACGGGGATCAAGGGCGTCTCCGAGCAGGACGCCGCGGTGCAGGATAGCCAGGGGCCAATCGCCGATCGCACGCGCGAGCATCTCGGGCCGACCGATCTCGGCATCATGCATTTCCGCAAGCTGGTGATGGATGCTGCGCGCGCGTTGCAGCAGGGCGAGGCGCCGCCGCACGTCAAGCGCCAGGACCGCTACACCGTGCGCTCCGGCGCCTGCGTCACCAGCAAGACCAAGGACCTCGCCGCGGTGATGATCGAACGCTTCGGCGATCCCGCAGGCTTTGTCGGCGGTCCCGGGCAGAACGCGGCGGCGGAATGATCCTTGCTGTCGTCCCCTGTGAAAGCAGGGACCCATAACCACAAGGTTGCGTTGTTGTAACGCGCTGTGGCTCCAGCTTCGCAAACCCGTTGATATTCGTGGTTATGGGTCCCGGCCTTCACCGGGACGACGTGAGGATATATCGCTCTCTACAACGGCATCCTGCGATACTCGCGGTTGGCGAGGCTGGCTTCCTCGAGGTCGAGGTCGCGCTCGATCCGGCGGCGCGTTTCGTCGGTGATCTTGCCGTCGCGCAGCAGCGTATGGATAAACTTGCGCTCGGAGGAGATCAGCTCGCGCGTCAGCTCGGTGCCGGTCGCGGACACGTCGTGCTTGTCCGGATCGAGGGAGTCGGGCAACTGGCTGAGGCGGATTTCGTGCCGCGAGCGCAGCAGGCTCACCACCTCGTCGGACAATTCGCGGTCGTCGGTGATGGCGTCGAGCGATTTCAGCGCGGCCGCCAGCGCGTCGCGCCGTGCCGCGATCTCCTGCTCGTGCTCGGCGAGATGCTCGCTGCGGCCGTCCCTGGCGAGGCCGAGCCAGCGCACCACCGGCGGCAGGCCGAGGCCGAGCCCGACCAGGGTCACGAAGATCACGCCGAAGGCCACGAACAGGATCAGGTCGCGGTAGGGGAAGGGCTGCCCGTTCGGAAGTGCCAAAGGCAGCGCCAGCGCCGCGGCGAGCGACACCGCGCCGCGCACGCCGGTGAAGGCGACCACGAACACCGCCCGCCAGGACGGCAACGGATCGCGCTCGCGCACGCGCCGGCTGATCCAGCGCGGCAGGTAGGTGCCGGGAAATACCCACACGAAGCGCGCGACGATGACGATGACCGCGACCAGCGCGGTTGCCGCAAGGATGTCGTGCAGCGGAAACGCCTTCGATCGCTCGAACAGCGAGCGCATCTGGAAGCCGGTCAGCAGGAACAGCAGCCCCTCGATCACATATATGACGAGGTCCCAAAAGAAGATGCCCTGCAGGCGCGTCGCGGCCGAGATCAGCAGCGGCCCGTTCCAACTCATGTAGAGCCCGCAGGCGACGGTGGCGATCACGCCGGAGCCGCCGACATGCTCGGGGATCCAGTAGGCGATGTAGGGCGTGATCAGCGACAGCGTGATCTCGACCTGGGGATCGCGGGCCCGGCGGCGTGCGCGCAGGCTGAGCCAGCCGACCGCGGCGCCGAACAGGATCTCGCCGGCGACGATGACGAAGAACGCGCCGGTCGCCTTCGGCAGCGAGAACAGCCCGGTCGTGATCGCCGCCACCGTGAAGCGATAGAGGATCAGTGCGGTCGCGTCGTTGGCGAGGCCCTCGCCCTCGAGCACGACCATGATGCGGCGCGGCATGCCGAGCTTGCGCGCGATCGCGAGCGGCGCGACTACATCCGGCGGCGCGACGATGGCGCCGAGCAGGAAACCGACGCTCCAGGGCAGGCCGATCAGATAGTAGGTTGCGGCCGCGACCATGAAAGCCGTGAAGATCACGCAGCCGACCGACAGCAGGATGATCGGGCGCAGGTTGGCCTTGAACTCGCGCCAGCTCATCGCCACGCTCGCCGAATAGATCAGCGGCGGCAGCACGACCAGCAGCACCAGCTCCGGCGGCAGTTCCACCGACGGCATGCCCGGCACGAAGGCGAGCGCGATCCCGACCAGCAGCAGCAGGATCGCCGGGGCAACGTTGACCCGGCGCGCCAGCAGCGCGGTTCCCGCCAGCACGCCCAGCAGGGTGAGAAAGATCTGAAACTTGGCTTCCATAAAGGGCTCAATTCGCCCGGAAACCCGCGCCAGTCAATGCGGATCGGCCGGTGTCGGACCGCCCGATCACGTCACAAAGTCGTCGCACGGCGTCCACCGCAGCGGGCGCCACAGAGCAAGAGCGCGATCTCAGACGGCGCAGCGGCCGCCGACGATCACTCCCGAAGGTCGTAGCGATAAGATTTCGAGACGATCTGCCAACCATCGGCGAGCTTCATCGCCACCAGATAGTCGGTGAAGAAGCGCGGCGGCAGTTGGCAGCGAACCTTGATGAAGGCGGTCTTGTCGTCGGAGCGATCGATGGTGACGATGAAGTCCTCGCGCGGCCTGCCTTCCGCCTTCGCCGATGGCCGCTTGCGCACACGCTCGAGCCAGTCCGGCACGGTCAGCACCTGCAGCTCGCCCTTCTCGACCCAGCGCAGGTCGGCGGAGGGATGGAAGATTGTGCCGAGCTTGTCGGCGCTGCCTTCATAGAGGCCATCGAAATAGGTCTGTACGACAGCTTCGACGCTCGATCGATCTTGGCTCATGGGTCAGTCCTCCCGGCAGGAATTGGCGCTGACAGCATAGCCATGAACCGCCAAAATACACCATCGCCGCCGCCAAACATCCGCGTGAAGGAGTGAGCCGTGACCGAACCCGCGCATCCGAAGGCACCCATGCTTGCCGGAGAATGCCTCTGCCGCGCCGTGCGCTACGAGGTCGCAGACGCATTCGCCTATGCGCTCAACTGCCACTGCTCGAATTGCCGTCGCGCCACCGGTGCGGCGTTCAAGCCGTTCGCCGGGATCGCGCGCGAGCAGCTTGCTGTCGTCAACGGCGCCGACGGTCTGATGATCTACGGCGATGCCACGGCCCATGACGCGCATTGCCGCCGTTGCGGCTCGCTGCTCTATTCCGTCGTCCGCGACGGCGCCTTCGTCCATGTTACGATGGGAACGCTGCTCGATGCGCCCGCGATCCGGCCGAGCGCGCATATCTTCGTCGGCTCCAAGGCGCCGTGGTACGACATATCCGACGACCTGCCGCAATATCGGGAGCATGTCACGGCGGGCGCGGAATGAGGTCGTGCACAGCCGGCATCGGGGAGAACCGGCCTGGCGGTGAGTATTCCCTGTCGCGCCGCAGTGCCGCAGCGAGTTGACCGCTCGGCTAGCTAGATCGCGCTCGCCGCGATGTTCACCATCAAGGCCAGCAGCGCCGTGTTGAACACGAACGAGATGATGCCGTGCACGGTCGCGGTGCGGCGGATAATCCTGTCGGTGATGCCGACATCGGAGACTTGCGCGGTCATGCCGATCACGAATGAGAAGTAGACGAAATCCCAGTAGTCGGCCTCGACATGCTCGTCGCCGCTGGGGAATTGCAGGCCGCCGGGCTTCCTGCCGCGGTAGAAGTCATGGGCGTAGTGCAGCGCGAACGCGGTGTGAACCACCGCCCATGACAGCGCGATGGTGACGACCGCAAGCGCCAGCGCCGTCGGGTTGTCCTTCGCCGCGCCGAGCTCGGAGACGATGGCGGCGAGGCTGGCAAATGCACCAAGCGCCGTCAGCAGCAGGATCAGGAAGCGCCCGTCATCCTGCACGATCGCATTGCGCTTGATGTGGCCGATGTCACAGCGCAGCATCATGACATAGGCGAGCACAAGATAGAGCGCGGCGAAGGCATCCCAGCCGGCCAGCAGGCGCGTGACGACGTGCGTCGATCCCGGAACCAGCAGCGCCACCAGGATGCCGAAGATAACCGACACGAAGGTGCGCGGCCGGCCCACGACGACGCGGACCGGCAGCGGCAGCTTGCGGAAACGAACAAGGCGGTCCTCGAACTCCTTGCTCATTTCGCGCACCGCCCCGGCTAGTTCTTGCGCTCGGCGACGAAGCGCGATGTCGCCCGCAGCACGTCGCCCCTGGAGCCGAAGATCGAGAGCGCCGCATCGGCACGTGCCAGCAGGTCGCGTACGCGCTGTTTCGCGCCATCGATCCCGAGTTGGGTGACGAACGTGGTCTTGCCGAGCGCCGCATCAGCGCCGGCCGGCTTGCCGAGGGCAGCCTCGTCACCCTCGACGTCGAGCAGGTCGTCGGCGATCTGGAAGGCCTCGCCGAGCGCTTTGCCGTAGTCGTCGAGCGCCTGGTATTCCTTCTGCGAGGCTTGGCCGAGGATCGCCCCGGCGATGCAGCCGAAGCGCAACAGCGCGCCGGTCTTCATCTGCTGCAAGCGGGCGACGTTGACGGGCTCGCGGTCGCCGAAGCGGCCTTCGCCGGCGAGATCGAGGATCTGGCCGCCGGCCATGCCGCCGACCCCGGAGGCGCGCGCCAGTGCGCGGGTCAGGAGCAGGCGAACCGTGGCGTCCTTGTGGATTGCGTCGCGGGTGATGATGTCGAAGGCGATCGTGAGCAGGGCGTCGCCGGCGAGGATCGCGGTCGCGTCGTCATAGGCCTTGTGCAGCGTCGGGCGGCCGCGGCGCAGGTCGGAATTGTCCATCGCCGGCAGGTCGTCGTGGATCAGCGAATAGCAATGGATGCATTCGAGCGCCGCGCCGGCCATCAGGGCCGACTCCCGAGGCACCCCGAACACCGCCGCGCTCTCGACCACCAGGAACGGCCGGAGCCGCTTGCCGCCGCCGAGGCTGGAATAACGCATCGCCTCGATCAGCCGCTTCGGGCGCACGATCTCGTCGGTCTCAGTCGCATCAGACAGCAATTTCGCGAGCAGGGCTTCGGTATCCTCCGCGGTCTGGTCCAGCCGCTTGGCAAAGTCTGCAGTACCGGTCGTCATCAAGAATTGCTCCAGATCGATTTTCGGCCGGACAATCGTTGATGGCACCGGCTTCGTCAATTCCACCCTGCGACGGAATGCGCCTTAAAAGTGCTGGAAAAACCGTGAATTATCCCGCCGACGTCAGGTGCGCCGGCCCGGTTCTGGCCGCGGGCCGCGTCCCCGCCGGGACTCTCGTTTTGCGCATCGTCCGAATTTTGTTGCTGGTTTTGCTGGCCTTGCTGGTGCTGCCCTACGTGGTCACGCCGTTCTATCGCACCGGCCACCCGGTCTCGGCGCTGATGGCATGGCGGACGCTGAAGGGCGCGCCGGTCACGCGGCATTGGGTCGATTTCGGTGCGATCTCACCCTATCTGCCCCGTTCCGTGGTCGGTTCCGAGGACGCCCATTTCTGCATTCACCGCGGGATCGACTGGGGCGCGCTGCGCGAGGTGCTCGACGATGCCGAGGACGGCGAGGTGGCGCGCGGCGGATCGACCATCACCCAGCAGGTCGCCAAGAACCTGTTCCTGTGGTCCGGACGGAGCGTGATCCGCAAGGGGCTGGAAATACCGCTGGCACTCTGGATCGATTTCGTGCTGCCCAAGCAGCGGATTCTGGAAATCTACCTTAACATCGCCGAAATGGGCCCATCCGGGCAGTTCGGCGCCGAAGCCGGCGCCCAGTATGCCTTCGGCCGGTCGGCCGGCGCCCTGTCGCCGCGCGAGGCGGCGCTGTTGGCGGCGATTCTGCCGAATCCGGTCAAAAGGAGTGCCCGGAACCCGGGTCCGGGGGTGCGCCGGCTGTCCGGCACCTACATGGCGCGGGCCAACAGGGTCGGGCGCTGCTGGCATGAAAATCGCGGCACTTGAGCGGATTTCGGGCGCATTTTGCTCCATCCCACCCTAGATTTACGCGATCCCTTCCTCTATAAGCGCGGCCTTACCGGCATCGCAGCTTGCGCTTTCAGCGCTGGGCCGTCCGCATTTCGGACGATGCCTCCGCAACACCCTAGAGGACACCGTTATGGCCGTTCCCAGAAGAAAAACCTCGCCGTCGCGTCGTGGCATGCGCCGTTCGGCCGATGCGCTCAAGACCCCGACCTACGTCGAGGACAAGGACTCCGGCGAACTGCGCCGTCCGCACCACCTCGACCTGAAGACCGGCATGTACAAGGGCCGCCAGGTTCTGAAGGCCAAGAAAGAGTCCTGATCGGACGTTCGGCCCGCGTCGCAACACCTGCGGCGCTGCGCCTGAATTCGACCAACGAGTGCGGTCAAGACGGGCGCGTTTGCGGCGGGACGGATGCATCGCCGCGCTGCTTGGTTCTCCCTGAATAAGGCGCAAGCCCGATGGTCGGTTTTCCGCTGCTCCTGATTCCGCTCGCGGTCTACAACATCATCGTCTTCCTGATGCCCGGCGTGTCCTTTACGGAGCCGCTGATCAAGCTGACGTTGATGTCGGGCGAGGAATGGCAGATCACGCTGAGCGACATGCTGCTCGCCGCCGGCGTGCTGCTGTTGCTGCTCGAGATCATCAAGGCGGCCCGGCCCGGCGCGAAATATCTCACCGATCACCTGCTGTCGCTGATCGTGTTCGGCGCGGCGGCCGCCGAATTCGTGCTCTGGCCGAAATTCGGCACCTCGACCTATTGCCTGCTCGCGCTGCTGGCGCTGGTCGACTTCATCTCGGGCATTGCGCTGCGGACGCGCCGCCGCGCGCCGGCCGTGGCCGCGGCACCGAGCGCCCGCGCCGGCAGATCCGCGCCGGTGACGAGCGATGCGCCGCAATCCCAGCCCATACCGGCACCGGTCGCCGCGCCTTCGCCACAACCACCTGCCGCGCCGGTTCCGCCGGCTGCGTCGGTCGCGGAATCCGTGCTGGTTGATCAGACCCCGCCAAAGCCCTCGGTCGCCTCACCGGACCTGCAGCCGGGCAACCAGCCGCCGTCCGACACGCCGAAGCCCTGACGATTGTTAGAGCGGGATGCGGGTCAGGTTGAATCGACTCGCGGCGGCCTCGGTCGACCTCTCCCAAGGAAGAGGTGACCTCCGCCGCTGTTTCAGATCAAGCTGATCCCGTCATGCTAGATGATCTGCCGGGTCCGCCGCGCGACGCTGCGGCGTTCGCGGAGATGCTGATCGTAGGCGCTCCGCGCATCGGCCGGCGATCCTCGCCGCAGCCTGCGCGTCTGCGGTTCGTGCTCGGCGGTCGCGAGCAATTGCGCAACGAAGGAGGGATCGGCGTTGACCAGCGGCACCTTGGGTGCCCAGTAAGTCGTCGCGGTCAACGGGACCAACGCCGTGCAGGCGGGCGGGATGTTGCTTGGAGCCTCCTCGTCCTGGGCATCTGCTTGATCGATATCGAACATTGCCAATGGGACCTGGTTGAGCCGTCACATTTTGGGACGTTGCGTCCCTGTGCTGTCTTGTCACGGCAAGTGTCATGCCGATGGCGCCCAATCCGTTCCGGGGGGCCGTCAAATGTGGTTTCCAGATTATTTATCAACTTCGCCTAGCGTTGGATTCGCCGGAACCACTATCTTGGGGACAATAGAATCACCGCGCGGTGTTCCAAATCGAGGCAAGTCCGATGCCCTCAGTCCCGCCCGCTGCCAGCATCCTCGCCTCTCTGGGCCAGGCGACATTCGCTTGGGATTTGGCGACCGACGCGATCGCCTGGAGCGACAACGTTGCTGCGGTCTTCGCCGACATTCCCGAGGCGGCCCTCGCCAGCGGCGCGGAGTTTGCCAAACTAATCGAGCCGTCGCGCTCGGTGCGCCGCGAGGCGGTCGGCCAGGCCGCGCCAGCTAGCGGCGAAGCCGTTCCCTATCGGATCGAATACGGCGTGCGCGCGGTGACCTCCGCGCCCGTGATCTGGATCGAGGAAACCGGTGTCTGGTTTGCAGGCGCCGACGGCAGGCCGGCACACGCGCAGGGTATCGTTCGCATCAACAACGAGCGCCATGCCCGTGACGAGCAGCTTCTGAAATTGTCGCGGCACGATCCGCTGACCAACGAGCTGAATCGCACTTACCTGATCGCCTCGCTCGCGGAGACCATCGAGGAGTGCACGCGCTTTCGCACCTCCTGTGCCTTCATGCTGATCGGCATCGACCATCTGGCGCGGGTCAACGACGCCTTCGGCTTCGACGTCGCCGACGCCGTCATTGCCGAGGTCGCGAAGCGGATTCGCGCGCGGCTGCGCAGCGGCGACATGCTCGGCCGGTTCTCGGGCAACAAGTTCGGCCTGATCCTGCGCAACTGCACGGTCGACGACACCAATGTCGCCGCCGAACGATTCCTCGCCGCGGTGCGCGACGACGTGGTGCCGACGAAATCCGGCCCGGTGTCGGTGACCGCCTCGATCGGTGCCGTCACCATCCCGCGGCACGCAAAGTCGGCCGAGGAGGCGGTCAACCGCGCCCAGGAGACGCTGGAGTCGGCCAAGAGCCGCCGCGCCGGATCGTTCGCGATGTGGAAGCCGAATGTCGAGCGCGACGCCCAGCGTCGCGTCAACATCCGCGTCACCGATGAGATCGTCACCGCGCTGAACGAGCGGCGGATCGTGATCGGGTTCGAGCCCGTGGTCGAGGCGCGCTCGCGGCAGCCCGCGTTCTATGAGTGCCTGGTCCGCATGGAGCAGGAGGATGGCCGGGCATTGCTCGCGCCTGACATCGTGCCGGTCGCCGAGCGGCTCGGCCTGATCCGGCTGGTCGATCACCGCGTGCTGGAGCTGGCCATCGCCGAGCTCGCCACGTCACCTGGCGTGCAGCTCAGTCTCAACATCTCGCCCGACACCACGATGGATCCGGACTGGTGGGCCACGATCGAATCCTTGATGCGCGCGCATCAAGGTGTCGGCGAGCGGCTGATCGTCGAGATCACCGAGACGGTCGCGATCCAGGACATCGATGACGTCCGCGGCTTCGTCACGCGGCTGAAGAATTTCGGCAGCAAGATCGCGATCGATGATTTCGGCGCGGGCTACACCTCGTTCCGCAACCTGCGCAAGCTCGGCGTCGACATCGTGAAGATCGACGGCGCCTTCGTGCAGAACATCGTGCATTCCGCCGACGACCGCGCCTTCGTGCAGACGCTGATCGATCTGGCGCGGCGTCTTCAGATCAAGACGGTCGCCGAATGGGTGCAGGATGAAGAGGCTGCGGTGATGCTGCGCGAATGGGGCTGCGATTTCATCCAGGGCCGCCTGATCGGGCTTGCGTCACCGGATCGGCCGTGGAGCGGGCAGCCCGAGAAGGCAGTGCCGGCCACTGGCTGAGCGGCAACAAGCTGATCCGCCACGTCGGTCGTCATACCCGCGAAAGCGGGTATCCAGTACGCCGCGGCCTCTCGTTCACGCACCCGACGTCTCTGGAATACTGGATCACCCGCATGCGCGGGTGATGACAGCCGAAATGCGTGTGGCCGCGGGCTGGAGCGCGATGATCGGCTTATCACCGCGCTCCAGATTCTCGTCCTGACGCGTTTTCTTCACGCGAACCGGTATCCACTTCGCGCGAAAACGCTATGGCTGCTCGTCAGCTAATTTCGCCGGCAAAGATGTCCTTGCGGATCACGGCATGGACACCCCAATTGCCGTCGACGACCTGGGTCACGCCGAAGTCGACGCCAAGCGAGATCAGCGAGATCGCCTCGTCCTCGGTCAGCTTCTTCGTCGTCATCAGGAAGGTGCGCATCTTGCGGAACGCGTCGCGCAAGGCGAGGTCGACCGACGATTTCTTGTAGATGTCGGTCTGCGCGCTGGAGCCCAGCTCGCTGAGATAGTTGGCATAGCTGAACCCATGCACCAGCCATTCGTCCTTGGTTTCCAGCATCGGGTAATCGAGTGACTCGAGCGCGGTGCCGGCGAGATCCGCCTTCTTGTGCAGAATGATCTGGAAGGTGCCGTTGAGCGAGCATTCGATCGCGGTGCCGCATAGTTCGGAATCGCCCTGCGATGCGTGCGAGTCGCCGACCGACAGCAGGCCGCCTTCGACCGCGACCGGGTAATACATCGTGGCGCCCTTGCCGATGCGCCAATTGTCGATGTTGCCGCCGGTGTAACTCGGCGGGATCGAATCGACGAAGTCGGCTTCCTTGGGCGCGAGCCCGATCACGCCGAAATGCGGACGCACCGGGATCCGCACATTCTTCAGGATGCCGTGGTTCTCCTTGACCGTCGCATGATCGACGGGGACGCCGGGATAGTCGATGGTCTTGTGCACCACGCCGAACGGATCGGTCTGTGGCGTCCAGGTGAAGTTATAGACCGCGCGCGCCCAGTTGCGCTCGCCGGTCGCGTCGACCTCGTAGATGGTGACCACCTCGCGCGGCTTCGGTTCGGTGATCAGGTCCTTGTAGTGGAAGCCCCACCATGCGGCAGCATTGCTGCCGAATGCCTTGCCGGCATATTTCGGGTTGGCACTGGGCCGCGGGGCCACGTCGATGATCCGCACCTCGAGCACGTCGCCCGGCTCGGCCCCGCGGACGAAGACTGGCCCGGTGCAGATATGGACGCCGAGGCCTTCGCCGGCGCCGCGTCCGTAGATCGAGGCATCCATCGGGCCGGCGCCGCGGCGGTCGACACCCTTCTTCTCCTTGGTCCAGAGGTAGACGCTCTCGACACCCGGGTCGCCCTTGACCATGCGCTCGGCATCGTCATTGGCATGGTGCGTCAGCGCCTCGATGGTGATGAAATCGCCGGAATTGATCTCGACGCGCGGCTTCAGTGTCTTGCTGAAGTAGCCCCAATGCACGGTGTCGGCATTGGCCGGCAGGTGGTGATAGGCGCGCTGCGCCGGCTGATGCTTCTCCGCGGCCGCCGCCATCTTCGGCGTCACCAGGGAGATGCCGCCGGCGGTCATCGCCGCGGCGCCACCGGCTGCCGCAAAGCTCGATCGCAGGAACGAGCGGCGTTCCCGGTCGAGCGTGTCCTTGAATTGCCGATGATGCAGTTCGAAGTCCGGGCAGTTTCTGTCGTCACCTGCGCACATCTTGCTCTCCTGCGGTTGGAAAAGTGCTTGCGAGAGTGCATCGCGCCGCGCCGCTTCGACATGACCGGGCGCGCCCAATAATTTGCCGGCCGCTGGCGTTGATCGCTTCGTGGCAACGCGTGCGGCAGCGGGGCAAGCTGCGGGCTGATGCGCCAGCGCGCATTACAGTACGGCCACTTTGGTCAAGATTTCGGACGTAATCGAACAAGTCCGGCCGCGTGCGCTGCATGCGAACTGTCGTCAGTGGGAAGTCGCCGCGATGTCCTGCACGAACGCTAGTCAGCGCATGCCGTTGCAATACGCTTGCCGCCTCACAGCAATCGGTGCACGCTGCGTTCACGGCTGTGTGACTTGAAGGCCGCGGTGCGGCGGCCTGGAGGGGTGATGGTCGCCACGACCTATCGGATTTCGATCGATGCGATTCCGCGGCAGAACCAGCGGGAGGTCTGGCGCGAGGCGCTGGCCGGGCTCCTGCTCGATTGCCGGCTGCCGGACACCGGCCCGTTCCAGTTCGGCGAACTGAGCGCCAAGCGCTCGACGACCGGCGCGCAATTGGCGCTGCTGCGCTCGAGCGAGCAACAGATCGTCTGCAACGGCCATGCGGCGTCGGCGGCCGCGCCGGCCCGGGTGGCGATCATCTTCCATGCCTATGGCCGCGGCAGCATCGCGACCAGTCAACGCAGTTGCGAGTTCGCCGACAACGACGTGTCGGTGTGCGACCTGCAATCGGCCTGGTGCATGACCTTGCGCGAGGATTTCGAACTCCTGCTGCTCGAGCTGCCGCGGGAGCGACTGCTCGGCCGGCTCGGGCACAATCGCCTGCGCCTGCCGATCGTGCTCGGAGCGACGATCGCGGCCGCGGCAGTACGCCCGGTGATGCGGACGCTGGGCGGCAACTTTTCGATTCTGGACAAGGCCGATCTTGCCACGACCGAGGTCGCGGTTACCGAGCTCGTTGCCGGCGCTGTGCTCGGCGAAACGCGGCTCGATGCCGAAGCCATGACGCAGGTCCAGGCCGGCCACTTGCGGCGGGTCGATGCCGCGATCGAGGCTCAGCTCGGCAATCCCCATCTGACGATCGCCGACATCGCGCGCCAGGAGGGCCTTTCGCAGCGCTATCTACAGCGGCTGTTCGAGCGCCAGAACACGACATTCTCGACCTATGTACGCGAGCGCCGGCTGGAGCGCTGCTGCAACGATCTGATCGATCCGAACTATTCCGACCAGCGGATCGCGGACATCAGCTACCGCTGGGGGTTCTCCGATCAGGCCCATTTCAGCCGCATGTTCAGCGCGACCTACGGCACCTCGCCGCGCGAGTTCCGCAAGTCGGTGCCGCGCGATGCGGAGATCGAGCGCACGCGGGGTCGGCCACGGCTCGCGCGCAGCACTGCGACGGTGCTGCGGCTCGCGCCTGGTACGGCAGCGCGGGACGGCGCCCTGCGGCTTGAACCCGCGATACCGATTGAGCCGGCAACGACGCTGCCGGACACGCGCGTCTCGTCACATCACCTCAAGGTTTCGAAGGAGACCACTCATTGGGGCTATCTCAGCCGCACCATCCCGCCGGTGATGTGCATCGAATCGGGCGCCGTGGTGACGATCGAGACGCTGACCCAGCACGCCTTCGACGACCATGAGCGCATGATCAAAGGCGACCCGGGCGCCGAGAGCGTGTTCCACTGGACCGCCGAGCGAAAGGCGGTCGAGCGGCGCGGCGCCGGTCCGATGGACGGTTCGATCTTCGGCCGCGGCGCCGGCGAGGGATTTGGCGTGCACATCTGCACCGGCCCGGTCCATGTCCGCGGCGCAGAGCCGGGCGATGTGCTTGAGGTGCAGATCCTCGACATTTGGCCGCGCCCTTGCGCCAACCCGGCGTTCGCCGGCAAGTCGTTCGGCAGTAACGCCGCGGCCTGGTGGGGCTTTCAGTACAATGACCTGATCGATCCGCCGGCCAAGCGCGAGACCATCACCATCTTCGAGACGGATGCGCAGGCCGAATGGGCTCGCGCGGTCTATTCGTATCGCTGGACGCCGCAAACCGATCCGTTCGGCGTGCGCCATGACACCATGGATTATCCCGGTGTGCCGGTCGATCACGCCAGCATCGAGAAGCGGCCCGGCGTGCTCGCGGGCGTGCGCATTCCGGCGCGGCTGCATTTCGGCTTCATGGCGGTGGCGCCGCGCGAGTCCGACATCATCGATTCGATCCCGCCCGGATATTTCGGGGGCAACGTCGATAACTGGCGGGCGACCAAGGGCACCACGCTCTATCTGCCGGTCGCGGTGCCGGGCGCATTGTTCTCGATCGGCGATCCGCATTTCGCGCAAGGCGACGGCGAGGTCAACGGCACCGCGCTGGAGCTTTCGCTCACCGGCCAGTTCCGCTTCGTCCTGCACAAGAACGGGCAGGGGACCAAGCCGCATGTGGAAGGGCTGGCGCATCCGCTGCTGGAAACCGCGGAGGAGTGGATCCTGCACGGCTTCAGCTACGGCAATTACCTGCGCGAGCTCGGCCGCAATGCGCAGTCGGAAATCTACCAGCGCTCGTCGGTCGATCTCGCGCTGCGCAACGCGTTCCGGGCGACGCGCAAATTCCTGATGGAGGGTTATCACCTCAGCGAGGATGAGGCGCTGGCGCTGATCTCGCTCGGTGTCGATTTCGGAGTGACCCAAGTCGCCGACGGCAATTGGGGTGTCCACGCGATCGTGCGCAAGAGCCTGTTCGGTCAGGCCGGCGGGTGACGCTGGCCTGAACCCGGATTTGCGACGCGGCGGCGATTGGTCAGCCGGCCGGGCGACGGCGATTGGTCAGCCGGCCGGGCGACGGCGAGGCGTCACTCGTCCTTCTTCGGCTGCGACATGCGCTCGAGACGTTCCTGCATGTCCTTCATCTGGCGGCGAAGATCGTCGATGTTGCTCTCGTCGGGCGCAGGCTCGGGCGCCTTCTCGGGCTCCGCATTCGTGCGTTGCGGCACGAACGGCTTGAACATCGAGAAGGTCTGCTGGAACAGCTCCATGTTGCGGCGGACCTGCTCTTGCAGCGGCTCAAACGGCGTGCCGCTGAGGGCGCCCGCGATCTGCTTGCGGAACTTCTCCTGCTCCTTGGTCAGCGTCTCCAGTGATTGCTCGAGATATTTCGGCACCACCATCTGCATGCTGTCGCCATAGAAGCGGATCAACTGCCGCAGGAACGTCGTTGGAAGGAGGTTCTGCCCGGCCTTGTTTTCCTGCTCGAAGATGATTTGCGCGAGCACGGAGCGGGTGATGTCGTCGCCTGTCTTGGCGTCGTAGACGAGGAAATCCTCGCCTTCCTTCACCATCGCGGCGAGATCCTCGAGCGTCACGTATGTGCTCGTACCGGTATTATAGAGCCGCCGGTTCGCGTACTTCTTGATCGTAGTCGGTTGTTCAGATTTTGCCATGGGCTCACACTTCAAACACCGAAGGATCCGGAACCCGGCAGCATCGCCGCAGGGCTAAATGCAACGCATCGCAGCAAAGGTAAGCATTTTCAAAGCGGTTCGGCTACCGTTTTGTGCGGCACGGTTAATCCCAAAGCATAGGGATTGCTCAGGAAACTGCCAAGGGTGCCAATTTGAGTGCGTCGCGGCGCGAATTCGGCCCACAGTCCGATTGACAGGTCTCGATCGGCTTTACAGGATGACTAACTAAGAGACAGGCCCGCCAACCGGCCGCCCGCCGTCGAAAAAATCCAGCTACAACCAAACAGGAGATATCCATGTCAGACGATGTCGTCATCGTCAGCGCCGCCCGCACTCCGGTCGGCAGCTTCAACGGCGCGTTCGCCACCACTCCCGCCCACGACCTCGGCGCGGTCGCCATCAAGGCTGCGCTGGAGCGCGCGGGCGTCGAGCCGGGTCAGGTGTCCGAAGTTATCATGGGACAGATTCTGACCGCCGCGCAGGGCCAGAACCCGGCCCGCCAGGCCTCGATCTCGGCCGGCATTCCGGTGGAGAGCCCGGCCTGGGGCGTCAACCAGCTCTGCGGCTCGGGCCTGCGCTCGGTCGCCCTCGGCTATCAGGCGCTGGTCAACGGCGATTCCTCGATCGTCGTTGCCGGCGGCCAGGAATCCATGAGCATGGCCCCGCATGCGCAATATCTGCGCGGCGGCGTCAAGATGGGCGGCCTCGAACTGGTCGACACCATGATCAAGGACGGGCTCTGGGATGCCTTCAACGGCTACCACATGGGCAACACCGCCGAGAACGTCGCCAAGCAGTACCAGATCACCCGTTCGCAGCAGGACGAATTCGCAGTCGGCTCGCAGAACAAGGCGGAGGCGGCGCAGAAGGCCGGCAGGTTCAAGGACGAGATCGTCCCGGTCACCATCAAGAGCCGCAAGGGCGACATCGTGGTCGACGCCGACGAGTATCCGCGTCATGGCGCCACGCTCGACGCGATGGCCAAGCTCCGCGCGGCCTTCGAGAAGGATGGCACCGTAACCGCCGGCAACGCCTCGGGTATCAATGACGGCGCTGCCGCCGTGGTGCTGATGACCGCCAAGGAAGCGGCCCGGCAGGGCAAGAAGCCGCTCGCCCGCATCGTCTCCTGGGGCCAGGCGGGCGTCGATCCCAAGATCATGGGCACCGGTCCGATCCCCGCCTCGCGCGCCGCGTTGAAGAAAGCCGGCTGGAATGTCGCCGATCTCGACCTGATCGAGGCCAACGAGGCGTTCGCCGCACAGGCCTGCGCTGTCAACAAGGACCTCGGCTGGGATACGTCCAAGGTCAACGTCAACGGCGGCGCGATCGCGATCGGTCATCCGATCGGTGCGTCGGGCGCGCGCGTGCTGGTGACCTTGCTGCACGAGATGCAGAAGCGCGATTCCAAGAAGGGTCTCGCGACGCTCTGCATCGGCGGCGGCATGGGCATCGCCATGTGCGTTGCACGCGACTGAACAACAGGCAGCGAGGCGGCCACATGATGAAAAGATCGTCTGTGAACCGCGGCGCGAGCTGATAAATAAGATGCCCGGCCACGCGCCGGGCATCTTTGTTTTTGTACGCGAGTGAGTGCAAAACGCCGGAGTCATTCCGGTTGTAAAAGACGGCCAAGGAGGAAACGGACATGGCACGTGTTGCATTGGTGACGGGCGGAACGCGGGGCATCGGAGCTGCGATCAGCAAGGCTCTGAAGGCGGCGGGCTACAAGGTGGCGGCGACTTACGGCGGCAATGATGCGGCTGCCGAGAAGTTCAAGGCCGAAACCGGCATCCCCGTGTTCAAGTGGGATGTTGCCTCGTTCGATGCCTGCGCGGACGGCGTCAAGAAGGTCGAGGCCGAGCTCGGTCCGGTCGACGTACTGGTGAATAATGCCGGCATCACTCGCGATACCGCCTTCCACAAGATGACGCTCGAGCAATGGAATGCCGTGATCAACACCAATCTCGGCTCGCTGTTCAACATGACGCGGCAGGTGATCGAGGGCATGCGCGCCCGCAAGTTCGGCCGCATCATCTCGATCTCGTCGATCAACGGCCAGAAGGGCCAGTTCGGCCAGGTCAATTATTCCGCGGCGAAGGCCGGCGACATCGGCTTCACCAAGGCGCTCGCGATCGAAAACGCCAAGGGCGGCATCACCGTCAACGTGATCGCGCCCGGCTACATCAACACCGAGATGGTGCAGGCGGTGCCGAAGGACGTGCTGGACAAGAACGTGATCCCGCAGATCCCGGTCAACCGCCTCGGCGAGCCGGAGGAGATCGCGCGCGCAGTCGTGTTCCTGGCCGCCGACGATGCCGGCTTCATCACCGGCTCGACGCTGACAATCAATGGCGGCCAGTATCACGCCTGATGCGAAAAAGCGTCGCGTCGCAGGCGTTATCCGTCAAGTCGCGATGCCCGGCCTTGTGCCGGGCATCAACGTCTTTACAAGGGTGTCCCGAATAATGACGTGGATGGCCGCGGCAGCCTGAGCAGCAGATCTGTTCTGCGCTCGTGCCCGGCCGCGCCGGATCTTGCTCTGATGACGACTCGCACCGCCACCCTTGTTGGACTGACCGCCATCCTGATGTGGTCGCTGCTCTCGGTCATGACGGTTGCGACCGGGCAAATTCCCGCATTCCAGCTCGCCGCCATGACCTTCGCAATCGGGGCGGTGGTGGCGTTCACAAGCTTCCTGTTTCGCACCTCCGCCTTCGCCGCCCTGAAGCAGCCGCCGGTTGCCTGGGCCGTCGGCGTCGGTGGACTGTTCGGCTATCACGCGCTGTATTTCCTGGCGCTGCGCTTCGCGCCGCCGGCGGAAGCGGGCCTGCTCAACTATCTGTGGCCGCTCCTGATCGTGTTGTTCTCTTCATTGCTGCCGGGCGAGCGGCTCGCTGTCCATCACATCGTCGGCGCGCTATTGGGCCTGGTCGGCACGGTGCTGCTGTTCGCCGGCAACACCGGCAGCTTCGCGCAGAGCCAGATTCCGGGTTTCGTGGCCGCGTTTGTCGCTGCCTTCGTCTGGGCGACCTACTCGGTGATGTCGCGCCGGCTCAAGGCGGTGCCGACAGATGCGGTGGCCGGCTTCTGCCTCGCCACCGCGGTGCTGGCGGCGCTCGTGCACCTGATGGTGGAGACCACGGTGTGGCCCGCGACGCCGCTGCAATGGCTCGCCGTGGTCGGGTTAGGCATCGGGCCGGTGGGAGCTGCGTTCTTCGTCTGGGACATCGGCATGAAGCGCGGCGACATCCGCGTGCTCGGCGCCGCATCCTACGCCACGCCGCTGCTGTCGACCGCCTTCCTGATCTTCGCGGGTTTCGCCAAGCCAAGCGCCAACATCGCCATCGCCGCGATCCTGATCGCCGGCGGCGGCCTGATCGCCGCCAAGGACATGGTGCTGAGAAAGAGAATGTAGGGAAGGGTAGGGTGGGCAAAGGAGCGGAGCGACGTGCCCACCATTCTTTACGTGCCCGTGATGGTGGGCACGCTTGCGCTTTGCCCACCCTACGAAGCTGTGCTGGAATTGATAGTGCGGAGAGAAGCAATGTAGGATGGGTAGAGCGCAGCGAAACCCATTATGTCTCGGCGTCTGACGCTCGATGGGTTTCGCTGCGCTCTACCCATCCTACGAGATGAGCTGTTACGACGTCGGCTCCCAGCCCTTCGGTGCCAGCTCGAAATTCGAGAACTCGAAGCCCGGCGCCACGGTGCAGCCGACCAGCGTCCAGTCGCCGGTGCTTTCCGCGGCCTGCCAGGCACCCGCCGGCACGATCGCTTGTGGCCGCTCGCCGTGCGCGACATCCGGGCCGAGCGTAACCGTGCGTCGGCCGCGGCCGTCATCTGCGATCTGCAGGATCAGCGGCGCCCCGGCGTAATAGTGCCAGACCTCGACCGCGTCGATGCGGTGCCAGTGCGAGCGCTCGCCGCGCGCGAGCAGGAAGTAGATCGCGGTCGAGCAGGCGCGCCCGCCGGCATCGCCGCGCTCGTCGCGAAACGTCTCGCGATAATGCCCGCCTTCCGGATGCGGCTTCAGCTCGAGCCGCGCGATGATCTCGGCAGCCGAGGGCTGTGACATCAGGACTTGTTCTTGCGTTCGCGGAGCTCGCCGAACACCTCGGCCGGATCGGCGCCTTTCATGTGCAGCTTCGCTGCAACCGAAGGCTCGTCGGCACGCAGGAACACGTTGGCCTTCTTCTCGTCGCCGAGCAGCACCGGGATCGTCGGCTGGTTCTCGGCGCGCAGCTTGGTGACCTCGGCGGCGCGGGCTTGGAGGGCCGGATTGTCCGGCTCCACCGTCAGCGCGAACTTGACGTTGGAGGCGGTGTATTCATGGCCGCAATAGAGCCGGAAGTCGTCCGGCAACGAGCGCAGCTTCAGCAGCGAATCCCACATCATGGGGTAGTTGCCTTCGAACACCCGGCCGCATCCGATCGAGAACAACGTGTCGGCGGCGAACACCGCCTTCTCGCCGTCGAACACGTAGGAGATGTGGTCGAGCGTGTGGCCGGGCGTCTCCACCACGCGAGCCAGCAGGCTGCCGACCTTGATCACGTCGGCGTTCGCGGCGCGCAGGTCAACATTGGCGATCTTTGCCGATTTGTCGTGCGGGGCGACGACCCGGCAGCCGTATTTCTGCTTCAGCTCGGCGACGCCGCCGACATGGTCGCCATGGTGATGGGTGATCAGGATGTCGGTCAGCGTCCAGCCTTCGCGCTCCAGCGCCTTGATGATGGGCGCGGCCTCCGGCGCGTCGATCGACGCCGTGGCCTTGGTCGCGGGATCGTGGATCAGGTAACCGAAATTGTCGGTCAGGCAGGTAAAGGTACGAATTTCTGCGGCCATGATATCTCCACGAAGTGCTGGGGCTTAGGCGCTAAGAGGCCAAATATAGGGGTGAAATATGGCGTTAACGCTCCGACGGCAACGCAATTTTCCGCGCGCCGCGGCCGCAAGCGGCATGTTAGGTTGGGCCCATGGACGTCATCGACCTCCGGGATTTCTATTCGCAGCGCCTCGGCATCGTGGCCCGGCAGCTCATCAACCGCGGAATCCGCGAGCGCTGGCCCAATGCGGAAGGACAGCGCGTGCTCGGGCTCGGCTATCCGACCCCCTATCTCGGCCTGTTTCGCGAGTCCTGCGAGCGCTGCATCGCCTTCATGCCGGCAGCCCAGGGTGTGCTGAAATGGCCGACCGGGCGGCCCGCGCTCGCCACCCTGATCGACGAATTCTCGATGCCGCTGCAGGATGCCGCAGTCGACCGCGTGCTGCTGGTGCATGCGCTGGAGATGTCGGACGATCCGGAGCGGCTGTTGCGCGAGGTCTGGCGAGTGCTGGCGCCGTCCGGGCGGCTGATCGCCGTGATCCCGAATCGCCGCGGCGTATGGACGCGCACCGACAACACGCCGTTCGGCCATGGCCGGCCGTATTCGCGCGCGCAGATCACGCAACTGCTGCGGCAGACCTGGTTCACGCCGACGGCATGGGGCGAGGCGCTGTTTATGCCGCCGGTTCAAGGCGGCTGGTTCCTGCGCTCGGCGACGGCATGGGAGCGCGTCGGCGCGGCGTTGTCGCTGCCCTTCGCCGGCGTGCATATCGTCGAGGCCAGCAAGCAGGTCTATCGCGCGATTCCCGCGCACCGCGAGCGGACGCGGCTGATCCCCTCGCTACAGCCGGTGCTGGTGCCATCATCGAGCGCGACCCGAGGCTGATCGAGGCGAATGCCGCTTCGCGCGAAGCAGCGCGTCAAAAGCTGGAATGCAGAGATTGGTTCTGACACGGTCAGAACTGAAAATGCTCGGGCAAGAGCAGGGGCGCAAAAGCAAAGGGCGGGCCGCCTTAAGCGTCGCCCGCCCTTTTCGCAAGATTGATCCGAAGCGTTACTCGTTGCCGGGATTGGCATCCTCGCTCGGCGCCGGCTGCGCGGCTATGTCGGGACGCGGACCGTGCGGCCGGCGGCGGCGGCGCGGGAAGCGTTCGCCACGCTCGCTGCGTTCCCCGCCGCCATTGCCTTCATAGGCGCCGTTGGCCGGCGGCTGCGGGCTTCCGGTGATGAATGAGGGCAAGCGATCAACGCCGCCGGGATCGGCCATCACGGGCTGCGACTGGTTCTGCGGCTGCGGCTGATATTCGCGCGGCTGCGGACGATGTTCGCGCGGCTGCTGCTGGTCGCGCTGGTAGGGTTGCTGGCCGTTGTCGCGCATATAGGGCTGCTGCGGCTGCGGCACGAACCCCGGCTCCTGGCCGAAGCTCGAATAGCCGTCGTCGTCGCCGTCGTCGGGCAGCGCGACTTCAGCGTCGGGACGCGGCTGCTGCTGATTCTGCCGGAATTGCTCCTGGGCGGCCGCGATGATCCGGTAATAGTGCTCGGCGTGCTGGTAGTAGTTCTCGGCGGCCACGGGATCACCCGAGGAGCGCGCATCGCGGGCAAGCTGGACATATTTCTCGGCCACGTGGGAGGCGGTGCCGCGGATCTTGATGTCGGGTCCGTTCGATTCGTACACCCGTGTCAGGGGATTCTGGCCGCGCCGGTTATTATTGTTGTTATTGTTGTTGTTCCGGTTGCGCATCCGCTTGTTATTCTGACCGTTTCTCATCTGTCGCCTTTTATTCCAGCCCTGAAGTTATTGCCGTGCATTGCTTCAATCGATTCGGCGCGCGCGCACGCGCACGGAATCGCACTACCGTTCGAAATTGGCTTCAATGTTGCCGACCATCGCGTGCAGCAAAGACGCGTTCCCCAACCGCCGACGACCTCGCCGGCGACCAAATCATTCCGCCCGTCGAGACAGGCTCAGCTCTCTTGCGTAAGTCTTCAAGCGCAATAGCAGGCTTTCGTTCGCTTGGCGGTCGAGAGCGGCACAGCCCCGGCTATTGCGCTCAATGTGACCTGCGTTCTTGGAACCTTTCAATCGGCGGATTCTCTTCGAGAACCCTGGACATCACCCGTAGGTCACGGGGCCAGCACCGATGTTGTGCCCGGAACGTAGTCGTTCCCGGGGGATATTCCAAGAGGTTTTTTCGCGTTCCAATGGGACTTTATCGGGGCAGCCGGCGGGCCGAAACCGCCCTTGGGATGCCCCCGAGATCGGCCCGGGGCGGCCCTGTTGGGGATAATCCCGATGCCGTCATCAGACCTTCAACATCGTCGCTCTGGCCGAGGCCGACTTCCACAACCAGAACGCCACCTGATGCCAGAAGACCCACGGATTGCGAAATCAGTGCGCGGTAGGCATCGAGTCCGTCCGCCCCGCCATCAAGCGCCGCATGCGGATCATGGTCGCGCACTTCGGTGGCGAGACCTGCGATGTCGGATGTGCGGATGTAGGGCGGGTTGGACACGATCAAGTCGAACGTGCCTGTGAGGCCACTGCCGTAGTTGCAAATAATCCAGCTTGCGCGATCCGCAAGTCCGAGCTCCGCGGCGTTCCGGCTCGCCGTCTGCAGCGCCTCAGTCGAGATGTCGGTTCCGAAGCCGCGTGCGTTTGGCAGCTCCGAGAGCAGCGCGAGCAGGATCGCGCCGGAACCGGTGCCGAGATCCGCAATCCGCAGCGCGCGGTCGGTCGCGCCGTCGGTGCGCAGCAGTTCGAGCGCGCGCTCGACCACGGTCTCGGTGTCGGGACGCGGCACCAGCGTCGCGGCGGAGAGATGCAGCGGCAGCCCCCAAAATTCCTTGGTGCCGAGAATACGCGCGACTGGTTCGCCGGCGAGGCGGCGTTGCACGAAGGCTTCGAGGCGACCCGATTCGCCTTCTGTGATCGCGCGGCCCGCTGCCGTGACGATACCGGTCAGATCGAGGCCGAGCGCGGCGCCGACCAGCAGGCGCGCCTCGAGTTCGGGCGTGTCGATGCCGGCGGCCCTGAGGCGCGCGGCAAGCATACGCCTGATGGTCTCGACGGTCCGGCCGCGATTGTCGGAAGGTTGGCTCATCGCGCGTTGTTAGCTGATGGCCGGTGCGGCGTCGATATCACTTGCGCGGCGCGCCGACGACGCGCACGGTCGGCCTTTGAATGTGATGATCCGGAAGCGACGCTCATGACGCCCTATGACGACCAGAACATCTTCGCCAAGATCCTTCGCGGCGAAATCCCGAGCTTCAAGGTCTATGAAACCGACCGGACCTTTGCCTTCCTCGACATCATGCCGCGCTCGCCTGGGCATACGCTGGTGCTTCCGAAAGCACGAGCGCGCGGAATTCTCGATGTGGCGGAAGATGACCTTGCCGAGGTCGCCCGGTCATCGAAGCGGATCGCGATCGCCGCGATGAAAGCCTTCCAGGCGGACGGCATCATCATCCAGCAATTCAGCGAACCCGCCAGCGGCCAGGTGGTGTTTCACCTGCATATGCACGTGATGCCGGTCAAGGATGGCGTGGCGCTGCTGCCGCCGCAGACCCGCAAGGAAGACATGGACGTGCTCGCCGATCATGCCCGGCGGATGATCGCAGCGCTCGGAAGCTGAGCTCGGCTGTATGGACTAAAGCGGGATGAGTTTTGGTTGAATCGGCTTGGCGCGGTCTCGGTTCACCTCTCCCCGTTGGGGAGAGGTCGGATTGCGCCTGGCGATGCGAAGCATCGTGCAGTGCAATCCGGGTGAGGGCTCTTGCTCCCTCGATAGACCGTAAGCCCTCACCCGATTTGCTGCGCAACTCGACCTCTCCCAAGGGCAGGGCAATCGCATATGAGATTCGAGTTGCGGCGGCATCGGTAGTCGGCTCCCTCTCCCGCTTGCGGGGGAGGGTTGGGGTGGGGGTTCTCTCCCCGAATCATCTCGTGGAAAGAGCCCCCACCCGCCGCGCGCTGCGCGCGCGTCGGCCTCCCCCGCAAGCGGGAGAGGCGAAGGGAGCCCGCGGACAACCTCCGCGGAAGTCATATGCGATTGCCCTGCTCCCAAGGGAGAGGTGAACTTTGGACGCCGTTCCAGCTCAACCTAACCTCATCAGGCTTTAAACCCCGAGATAGCGCTGCAGCACGTCGGGTTGTGCCTTGATCTCCTGCGCCGGCCCCTCGTGGACGATATGTCCATTGTTGATGATGTAGATGCGCTCAGCGAGTGCGAGCGTTGCGGCGAGGTTCTGCTCCACCAGCACGATGGTCTGCCCGGCCTCGGCAAGGTCGCGGCATGCCTTCATCAGGTCGCGCACGATGACCGGCGCCAGGCCTTCGAACGGCTCGTCGAGCAGGATGATCTTCGGATCGCGCACCAGCGCGCGCGCAATCGCCAGCATCTGCTGCTCGCCGCCCGACAGGTCGGTGCCGCGATTGCCCCGCCGCTCCCTGAGCCGCGGAAACATCTCGTAGATGCGATCGAGCGGCCAGCGCTGCGAGGCGGTCAGCCCGGCGATGACGAGATTCTCCTCGACGCTGAGGCTGCCGAAGATGCGGCGTTCTTCATGGACGAGCTGCATGCCGGCCTGCGCAATCCGGTGGCTCTTCCTGCCGGCGACCTCGGTGCCGTCGAACATCACCGAGCCGCTGCGCGGCGTCACCACGCCCATCAAGCTCTTCAGCGTCGTGCTCTTGCCGGCGCCGTTGCGGCCGAGCAGCGCCACCACCTCGTTGCGCTCGACGCGCAGCGAGACGTCGAACAGGATATGCGAATCCCCGTAATAGCTGTTCAGTCCGTTGACCTCGAGCAGGCTCATGCGGCGAGCTCTCCATGCACGCCGCCGAGATAGGCCTCCTGGACGGTCGAGTTGTTCTTGATCTCTTCGGGCGTCCCTTCGACCAGGACGCGGCCCTCCTGCAGCACGGTCACGCGTTCGGCGAGCTCGAACAGCGCGTCCATGTCGTGGTCGATGATGATCATCGTCCGGCCCTGGCTGATCGACTTCAAGAGCTTCACGGTCTCGACGCGCTCGCGCGGGCTCATGCCGGCCAGCGGTTCGTCGAGCAGCAGCAGGCTCGGCGAGGTCGCCAGCGCCAGTCCGATCTCGAGCCGCCGCTTTTCGCCATAGGCGAGCTCCGACACCGGTGTGTCCGGCCGCGCAGCGAGATTGACCAGCTCGAGCGTGTGCTGCACCTGCTCGGCCAGGCCGGGAATGCTGTCGACGCTGCGGAACATGTCGAGTCGGAACTTGCCGCGCAGTGCCGACAGCGCCGCGATCACCAGGTTCTCGCGCACGGTCAGCCCGGCGAACAATTGATTGACCTGGTAGCTCTTGGTCAGGCCGAGCTGGCAGACGTCAGTGACGTTCATTCCGGTGATGTCGCGGCCCTCAAACAGGATGGTGCCCGAGGTCGGATGAACCTCGCAGGTCAGCATCTTGAAGAAGGTCGACTTGCCGGCGCCGTTCGGGCCGATGATGCCGCGCAGCTCGCCATGGTTGACAGTGAAGTCGATGTTGCTGTTGGCGATCAGTCCGCCATAGCGCTTGGTCAGGCCCTTGGCCTGCAGGATCGGGCCGGAGGGATCGGCTGCGGCGCGCTGCCGGGCCGGCATCGGTGCGGCGGCGATCTGCCGGGCGGGGCTGACTTCCTGCGGCTCGCTTTCATCCGGCGCCGTCTTGCGGCGTTGTCCGGTCAGGAGCTGGTAGAGATCCACGAGGCCGCCGACGATGCCGCGGCGCAGGAAGCAGACCAGCAGCACGAAGACGATGCCGAGCACGAGCTTCCAGGCGGCGCCGAGCCCGAGTGCGGCCTGCAGGAAATCCTGCAGCGACAGCCAGACGGCCGCGCCGACCAGCGGTCCGAACAGCGTGCCGCGACCGCCGATCGCCGTCTGCATCACGAGCTGGCCCGAGGTATCGAAAGTGAAGGCGTCGGGCGGCATGAAGGCCTGCAGCACGCCGAGCAGGCCGCCGGCAAATCCGGCATAGGCGGCGGCGATCACGAAGGCGGTCAGCTTGTAGCCGTGAATGTTGTGGCCGACCGCTGTCGCCCGCAACGGGTTGTCTCGGATGGCGCTGAAGATGGCGCCGACCGGCGAGCGCACGATGCGCAGCGCGATCACGACGCCGATGAAATAGCACAGCGCCAGGAACTGGTAGAGCGACCAGCCGGTGGTGAAGTGCAGCGTAGTGAAGCCGAGATTGAAGCTCGGGGTCGGCACGCCCGGCAATCCATTCTCACCGCCGGTGAAGTCCGACAGCGGATTGAATTCGACGAAGAAGAACACCTCCGCGATCGCGACGGTGATCATGGCGAAATAGATGCCGGTGCGGCGCAACGCGATCAGGCCGATCAGATAGCCGGTGGCGGCAGCCGCGATCATGCCGATGATCAGCGCCAGCACGACGTTCGGGAAGCCGGCCTGGGTCAACAGATACGCCGCGACGAAGCCGCCGGTGCCGTAGAATGCCGATTGGCCGAACGACAGCAGGCCGGTGAAGCCGAACAGGATGTCGAAGCCGAGGCCGAACAGGCCCCAGACCAGGATCCGGTTCACGGTGTTGGGCGCAAATCCCAGCAGCGGTAGCAGGAAAGGCGCGGCGATCAGGCCGATGGCCGTCAGGGTCTCGATCAGGAAGGGGCGCTGTTTCAGCATTGTTGATCCGTCGTCATTCGCGGCCCTGCGTGCCGAGCAGGCCGTGCGGTCGCAGCACGAGCACGAGCGTCATCGCCGCGAACAGCATGACGTAGGCGTAACCGGGGTTGAACATCGAGGTGATGCTGATGATCTCGCCGGCGATCAGGCCGCCGAGGATCGCGCCGGGAAACGAGCCGACGCCGCCGATCACCACCACCACGAAGGTTTCCACCAAAATGTCGTCGCCGACGCCCGGCGTGAGCGAGACCACCGGCGCATTGATGATGCCGGCAAAGCCCGCGGCCATCGCGCCGATGCCGAACACGATCATGAAGACGCGATAGACATTGATGCCGAGCGAATCGACCATCACCGAATCCTCGATGCCGGCGCGCACGATCATCCCGAGCCGCGTGCGGTAGAGGACCAGGAACAGCCCGCCGAGCGCCACCGCGACGATGCCGACGACGGCGAGGCGATAGGTGGGGTAGAACAGGAAGCCGAGCGAGGTGATGCCTTGCAGCGCCGCCGGCGGCGGCACCACCTGCGACTGGCTGGTGAAGATCAGCCGCACGATCTCGACGAAGCAGATGCCGAGGCCGAACGTGACCAGAAGCTGGTCTTCATGCGGACGGTGATAGAAGTGGCGGATGATGACGCGCTCCATCACCACGCCGAGCAGCATCACGAACAGCGATCCCGCGACGACCGCGAGCACGAACGAGCCCGTGTAGGTATAGGCCACATACCCGGCGTAACCGCCGATCATGAACATCGCGCCGTGCGCGAGATTGAGCACCCCGAGGGTGCCGTAGATGATGGTCAGTCCGGAGCTGATCAGCGCCAGCAGCGCGCCGAGCGCGAGGCCGTTGAACAGTTGCGAGACGAAATTCGGCCAATTGATCATGGCGACACTTCACATGGCCTGCTCGATGGATGTGTGCCGTCGCAAGCATTCCGACACAAAACGGCGCCGCGGGCGAGTAACTCCGCCCACGGCGCCCTGGTTCCCACGCTCAATCAGGTATAGTCGCCGAGATGGCAGCCGAATGCGTCCGGCTTCTGCATCAACTCGTCGCCGGGGACGATCTCGATGACCTCGTAGTAGTCCTCCTTGTTCTTCATGTCCTTTTCCATCTTGCCCCGGACGATGATGACCGGGCGGACGCACTGATGATCTTCCGGGCGATAATGGACGTCGCCGACCAGCGACGGGAGGGTCTCGCCCTTCTCATAGGCCTTGATCACGTCGGGCGGATAGAAGCTGCCGGCCTCCTCGACCATGCGGGCCCAGTGCGCGAAGCTGACATAGGCGTTCTCCGCGCCCCATTCCGGCTTGTAGCCGTACTTCTTGTCGAAGGCGTCGTTGAACATCTTGGCCAGCGGATATTTGTCTTCGATCGTCCACCAGTAGTCGGTCGCGGCATAGACGCCCTGCATCAGGCCGCCGGTCTCGCGGGCGATGAACGGCACCTGGTAGGGCACCACGAGCTTCATCTTGTCGAGCACGCCGAACTGCTTGGCCTGCTGCGTCGACAGCACGGCGTCATGGCCCCAGTTGACGTTGATCAGCACGTCCGCGCCGGAGTTCGCGACGTTGAGCAGATATGACGAGTAGTCGGGCGCGCCGAGCGGCGACACCTGGTTGGTGGTGGTGGTCCAGCCCGCCTGGGCGAGGTGGTCCTGCATCGACTTGGTGACGGTGTGGCCGTAGGTATAGTCCGGCGTCAGGTAGGCGGCCTTCTTGTTCTTGCCGAACTGCTTGATCAGCACCGGCGCGATCGCGGCCGCGGCGGTCTGACCGAAGAAATTCTGGCGGAAGCCGTAACGCACGCAATCCTTGCCGGTGGTGTCGTTCGAGCCGGAGATGCCGCAGACGAAGATCACCTTCTCGCGCTGCGCCAGCTTGTTGAGCGCCACCGCAACCGCGCTGGAGGTGCCGCCGGTGATCATCACCGCCTTGTTCTCGGTGATGAAGCGCTGCTGCGCCTGCACGGCTTCATTCGGTTTCGCCGCGGAATCGGCCACGCCGAACTTCAATTCCTTGCCGAGCACACCCTTGGTGGTCTTCGGCGAGATCTTCTTGATCAGCTCGTGCCCGCTGTTGATGTGCTCGATCGCGAGCTGATAGCCCTTGAGCTCGTCCTCGCCCTGAACCGCGTAGGTGCCGGTGCGCGGCACCGAGATTCCGATGAAGACCGAAGAACCGGATGAGCCGGCGGGATAGGTCCCGATCGCCGGGTGATCCTCGGCCAATGCCGGTGCGCTAAGAGAAGCCGGAAGCACCGTGCCGCCGATCAAGCCCGCGCCGGCTTGCAGCAGGGTACGACGCGATACGTTCAGTCCTCTGCCCGGCCGAAACTCCTTGGTGCTCATCGTTCAATATCCTCCAAACACATGATTATCGGCGCGCATAATCACCCGTCGCCGGATCAGGTGACCCGCGGCGAGATGCGCCGGCTGCGCTTGCGCAGCCCGTCTAGCCTAGCATTGTCCTCCAGCATATTTAGTCAATGTCACTTTCGTCGAACTATGTCGGTCCACGATATATCGAGCATTTACCAATCAGCGTCCGGTCCTGTAATGAGGAGGCATGAACGAAGAAACTTCGGATCGGAGGGAAGGTCCAGACGGCGGCGGTGCGGCAGGCCCGAGCACTGCGTCGGAGCCGTGCGGTTTGAGTGTCCGCGCGCTCAACGTTTTGAAGGAATTGGCAGTTGAACTCACCGGCGACGTGCCGCCGAAGGCGGGTTGGGAGCCGCCGCACGATCTGCTCCGCGGACTGACGGCCCGGCATCTTGCGACCGCGCGCAATTGCGGGCCGCAAACGACGCGCGAGATCGTCGATTGGGCTGAGGCGCGCGGCATCTCGATTCCATTGCCGCATCACGCCGGCAAGTCGCTGTCGGAAGTGTGGGGCGACCTGATCGAGCGGGCATCGGCTGGACGTCTGACCCGGAGTGAGATCACCGAGGCGCTGGAGAAATCGATCCGTCGCAGGAGCCCGCGCATTCCGGTCGCGTTCCAGATCGTGCTGCTGAAGATCCTGAGCTCGAGCTACGATCAGTGGCCATCGCCTTGATGGCGGGGGCCGGCGGCTAAGTCGTTGAAAATGTAAAGCTGCGACAGCGCGCGGGATGGTTTGTTCCGCTTCGGCTTGCTAGCGTCATCCCGTTACCGCCATCGCGGCGGTCCGAGCCAGCACAGGGATGACTGAATGCCTCCAACAAAGCAGCGACGCGCACCATCCGACACCACCAAGCGCGGCGCGGCGGCCGGAACGGTCGATTACGACGCACTGGCGAGGTTCCGATACCGGCTACGGTCGTTTCTGGCGTTCAGTGAGAATGCGGCGCGCAAGGCCGGGCTGACCCCGCAGCAACATCAGGCGCTGCTTGGCATCAAGGGCTTTGTCCATCCCGGCCCCGCGACCGTCGGCGATATCGCGCGGTTCCTCATGATTCGGCACCACTCCGCCGTCGAGCTGATGAATCGCATGGCGAAGCTCGGGCTGATCAGCAGGGTTGCCGATCCCGTGGACGCCAGGCGCGTCCAACTCAAGCTGACGAAGAAAGGCGAGCAGAAGCTGCAGGCGCTCTCGAAGAAGAATGTCGAGGAGCTTCGGCGTGCCGCGAGCCCGGCGCTGCACCGCTTGCTGAAGTCATCGCCACCGCCCAGCGAGCCGTGAACGGCGCCGCATTCGGCCGGCCGGCGGGCGCCAAAAGCGAGATTAGGTTGAGCTGGAGCGGCGGCGGTGCTTCACCTCTCCCTTGGGAGAGGCATAGGCCGCCTTCGGCGGCCGTCCTTAAGAGAACGCCGAAGCGCTGCTTCGGCTATGGCGAAGCGCCGGGTGAGGGATTACGGTCTCTCGTTAGCGCCGCGGCCCCTCACCCGATTTGCTTCCGCAAATCGACCTCTCCCCGCTGGGGAGAGGTGAACCGAACGCTTGGCTAAACCGATTCGATCTAAATTTATCGCGCTTTAGTTACGCAGTCGCGCCCTGTGCCGCGAGCTGCGCGGCCTGGTGCTCCGTCGTCAGTGCGTCGATCAGTTCGCCGAGCGCCTCGCCGGAGATGACCTGCGGCAGCTTGTAGAGCGTCAGATTGATGCGGTGGTCGGTGACCCGGCCCTGCGGAAAGTTATAGGTGCGGATGCGCTCAGAGCGGTCGCCGGAGCCGACCTTCTCCTTGCGGTCGGCCGAGCGCGCGGCCTCGACACGCTGGCGCTCGGCATCATAGATGCGCGAGCGCAGGATGTTCATCGCCGAGGCCCGGTTTTTGTGCTGCGAGCGGCTGTCCTGCATCATCACCACGATGCCGGTCGGGATGTGGGTGATGCGGATCGCCGATTCGGTCTTGTTGACGTGCTGGCCGCCCGCGCCCTGCGCGCGCATGGTCTCGATCCGCAGATCCTCGTTCTTGATGTCGACGTCGACGTCCTCGACCTCGGGCAATACGGCAACGGTGGCGGCCGAGGTGTGGATGCGGCCCTGCGTCTCGGTGTCGGGCACGCGCTGCACGCGATGCACGCCGGACTCGAATTTGAGCTTGGCGAAGGCACCGCGGCCCTGCACTTCGGCGATGATTTCCTTGTAGCCGCCGACGGTGCCTTCGCTCGCCGAGATCACCTCGACCTTCCAGCCCTGCAAGGCCGCGAAGCGCTCGTACATCCGGAACAGGTCGCCGGCGAACAGCGAGGCCTCGTCGCCGCCGGTGCCGGCGCGGATTTCCAGCATCACGTTGCGGTCATCCATGGCGTCCTTGGGCAGCAACGCGATGCGGATCTTCTGCTCGAGCTCGCCGATGCGGGCCTGCAGCGTTTCCAGCTCGGCTTCCGCCATGCTGCGCATCTCGGGATCAACGGTGGCATCCGCCAGCAGCGCCTCGGCGCCGGCAAGCTCGGTGCGCGCATTGCGGTAGGCCTTCACCGCATCGATCAGCGGATTGAGCTCGGACAATTCGCGCGTGATCGCGACGTAGCGATCCGAGTTCACCTGGCCCAACAACTCGGCCTCGAGCGAGGCGTGGTGGGCGAGCAGGATGTCGAGTTTGGCTTCGGGTAGCATGGGCGGTTCTCGGAAATTGCTGATGACGGGAGCTGGGTGCAGACGACGGCAGCGTCGCTACAAGGCCAGCCCCTCGGCTTCGGCAAACTTCGTCAGCGCCTCGCGGATCGATACGCTGCCGGACGGCGCATCGAGCAGCGGATTGATCATCGCCTCGGCCTTTTGGGCGTCGAGGTCGAGGATCATCGCCTTCACCGGGCCGTGCGCAGTTGCAGACAATGAAAGAGAACGGTAGCCAAGCGCGATCAGCGCCAGCGCGCCGATCGGCTTCGACGCCATCTCGCCGCACAGCGAGGCGGCTTTCCTCGTCGCCTTGGCCTTGCGCACGATGTCGCGCAGCGCGCGCAGGATCGGCGCCGACAGGATGTCGAAGCGCTCCGAAACCTTGGCGTTGCCGCGGTCGACCGCGAACAGGAACTGGAACAGATCGTTCGATCCGACCGAGACGAAATCGACCCGCTTCAGCAGCTCGTCGAGCTGATAGAGCAGGGCCGGCACCTCCACCATGGTGCCGACATCGATGCGCTCGGGCAACGAGTGGCCGTGCTGGCGCAGATAGGTCAGCTCGCGCTCGACGATCGCCTTGGCCTGGTCGAACTCGGCGACGTCGGAGATCATCGGGAACATGATCTTCAGCGCGCGGCCGCCGCCGGCGCGCAGCAGCGCGCGAATCTGGCCGCGCAGCAGGCCCGGCCGGTCGAGGCCGAGCCGGATCGCACGCCAGCCGAGCGCGGGATTTTCCTCGATCACCGTCTCCATATAGGGCAGCGCCTTGTCGCCGCCGATGTCGAGCGTGCGGAAGGTGACGGGCTTTGCGCCTGCGGCATCGAGCACGGTGCGGTAGAGCGCGAGCTGGTCGGTCGAGCGCGGCAGGGTCGGGCTCACCATGAACTGCAGTTCGGTGCGGAACAGCCCGATGCCGGCGCTGCCGGTGTCGTCGATATGCGGCAGGTCGATGGTCAGGCCGGCATTGATCAGAAGCTCGATCCTCTGGCCGTCCCTGGTCACGCAGGGCTTGTCGCGCAGCGCCGAATATTGCGCCTGCCGCCGCGCGCGGAAACGCACGCGTTCGGCGTAAGCGGATTCGATCTCGGTCGAGGGGCGGACATAGATCTCGCCCGAGATGCCGTCGACAATGATGGCGTCGCCCGGATCGGCGATGCCGGGTGCGTTCGGCACCTCGCCGACCGCGGGGATGCCGAGCGCACGCGCCACGATCGAGACATGGGAATTCGCGGTGCCCTCTTCCAGCACGAGGCCGCGCAGCCGCTTGCGGTCATAGTCGAGCAGTGCGGCGGGGCCCATCGCGCGCGCGATCAGGATGGCATTGTCGGGGAGCTGCTCGCGCGACGGCGCGTGATCCTGCCCGACCAATTGCCGCATCAGGCGGTGGCCGAGATCCTCGAGGTCGTGCAGGCGGTCGCGCAAATATGGATCGGTCGAGCGCAGCATGCGCGCGCGGGTATCCGACTGGACGCGCTCGACGGCGGCCTCCGCGGTCAGGCCGGTGGCCACCGCTTCATGCAGCTTGTGCGACCAGCCCTGATCGTTGGCGAACATGCGGTAGGCTTCCAGCACCTCGCGATGCTCGCCGCCTTCGGCGACGTCGCCGCGCTCCAGCAGGTGGTCGAGATCGGTGCGCAGCTTGGCCAGCGCCGCGTCGAGCCGCTTGATCTCCTTCGGCAGGTCCTCGGCAATGTAATTCGTGATGACGACGCGCGGCTCGTGCAGCACTACATGGCCGAGCGCGATGCCGTCGGAGAGCACCGCGCCGGTCTTGTGGAGCGAGTGCCGCGCCGCCGGTTCAAGGCCAGGCTGCGCGAGCGAGGCGAGCTCGCCGGAGGCGATCATCTCCGCGAGCACCATGGCGGTGGTCTGCAGCGCCTCGACCTCTTCCTCGACATAGGTACGTTTGGCGCGATTCTGCACCACCAGCACGCCGAGCGTGTTGCCGGCGCGCAGGATCGGCACGCCGAGGAACGAGTGGTAGATCTCTTCGCCGGTCTCCGGGCGGTAGGAGAAGGCGGGATGGCTCTGCGCGTCGGAGAGGTTCAGCGGCGTCGCTTCGCTGGCAACGAGACCGACCAGGCCCTCATGGGCGCTGAGCACGGTGCGGTGCACGGCGTCGCGATTCAGACCTTCGGTGGCATAGAGCTCGAGCGTGTTGTCGACGCGCAGCACGTAGCAGGAGCAGACCTCGGCCACCATGTTGGCCGCGATCAGCACCACGATCTTGTCGAGGCGTTCCTGTGCGGAGACTTGCTCCGCCATGGTTTCGCGGAGCCGTCTCAACAGGACGCGGGGACCTCCCGACGCGCTCCGCATATGCTTCAAGCCCTCCCCACGAAGCCAGCGAGCGGGATCGCCGGCCGCTGGCGCAAAATTCGTCAAAACCAACAATTTTATTCATTCGGCGTCGCCGCAAGCGCCGGCTCCCGCCGAATCGGGATAGCCAAAACTGTGGCACAGTTTGCGGCAGCCCACCTGACTGGCCGTATAGCCAATCGAGGCTTGCTTTGCCAAGCAAAACGCCTGCCAGTAGCAAATAACGTCTGCGTCAGCCCAATGCTGCGACCGCTAAGAGAAATTCTAACTCCGAGATGCGGCGCGGGAAGCACGGCTAGTGCTCCGTGTCGTCGTTCCGGGGCGTCGCGAAGCGGCAAACCCGGAACCTCGGGATTCCGGGTTCGATGCTAGCGCATCGCCCCGGAACGACAGCGAAGAGCCCGCCTGTTACCTGGCGCGCCGGTCGCGCCTACGCCTGATCGAGCCCGTACAGCGTGTGCAGGGTGCGCACCGCGAGTTCGGTGTAGGCGGCGTCGATCAGCACCGAGAACTTGATCTCGGATGTGGTGATGGCGCGGATGTTGATGTTGCGGTCGGCGAGCGCCTTGAAGGCCTTCGCCGCGACACCGGCATGGCTGCGCATGCCGCTCCCGATGACCGAGACCTTGGCGACGTCGGTTTCGGCGTCGAGACGCGCGTAGCCGATCTTCGCCTTGGCTGCGGTAATGGTATCCCTGGCGCGATTGTAGTCGACGGCCGGAACGGTGAAGGTGAGATCGGTGGTCTTGCCGTCCTCCGACACGTTCTGCACGATCATGTCGACGTTGATGTTGGCATCCGCGAGCGGCCCGAAGATCGCAGCCGCCACTCCGGGCTTGTCCTCGACCTGGCGCACGGAAATCTGGGCTTCGTCCTTCGTGAAGGCGATGCCGGTGACGACGTGCATTTCCATGATTTCCTCCTCGCTGCAGATCAGCGTGCCCGGCGGCTGGTTGGCGTAGGGGTCGATATCCTCGGGTTTGTCGAAGCTGGAGCGGACGAAGATCGGCATGTTGTGCACCATGCCGAGTTCCACCGAGCGGACCTGCAGCACCTTGGCGCCCTGCGAGGCCAGTTCCAGCATGTCCTCGAATGCGATCCGGTCGAGCCGGCGCGCCTTCGGCACCACTCGCGGATCGGTGGTGTAGACGCCGTCGACATCGGTGTAGATATCGCAGCGGTCGGCACGCAGCGCGGCCGCGATCGCCACCGCCGAGGTGTCCGAGCCGCCGCGGCCCAGCGTGGTGATGCGGCCGGTCTGCTCGTTGATGCCCTGGAAGCCGGCGATCACGGCGACCTCCTTGCGCTCCTTGAAGCGGCTGATGATCTCGCTGCCGTTGATATCGACGATGCGGGCCGATGCGTGCGCGTCCGAGGTCTTGATCGGGATCTGCCAGCCCTGCCAGGAGCGCGCCTGGATGCCGAGGCCCTGCAGCACGATCGCAAGCAGCCCGGAGGTGACCTGTTCGCCCGAGGCGACCACCGCGTCATATTCGCGCGCATCGTGCATCGGGGAGGCGTCGCTGCACCAGGCGACCAGCTCGTTGGTCTTGCCGGACATCGCCGAGACGACGACGGCGACCTCATGGCCTGCGTCGACCTCGCGCTTCACGTGCAGCGCGACGTTGCGGATTCGATCGATGTTGGCGACGGACGTACCGCCGAATTTCATCACGAGGCGGCCCATGACGACGCGTCTATTCCTTTAAGAGGATAAGTGGGGTAACCCGCGCCCAAAACCGCAAGCGCGGGGACCGAAAGGCGCGTATACATACCGACGCGCCCGGGGGCAAGCCGGTTCCTGGGGCTGGTTCGGCTGGTTGCGGGCGGGTAGTGGCGCAGGGGTGACTCGAAGGCGGATCGGATGGGACGTTACATCGACCAAATCCTGCAGCCGGGCGAAAAGGTGCTGTATTCGACCAATGCGCACTGGATCTTTTATTGGCCGGCCATCGTCGCCTGGATCGTGGCACTCGTGCTTGCGATCCTGTCGCGCATGACAACCGTGGACGGTCTGGTCATGCTGTGCCTGGCGGCGGCAGCCGTGGTTGCCGTCGCGGCGCTGTACTGGACCGCCGCGGCCTGGTTCCACCGCTGGACCACGGAAACCGATGTCACCAATTTCCGCGTCGTGCACAAAACCGGCTTCATCAAGCGCCGCACGTTCGAGATGAGCCTCGACAAGGTCGAGAGCGTCGACGTCAACCAGAGCATCCTGGGACGGATCCTCAACTATGGCGACGTGACCATCCGCGGCGTCGGCGAGGGCGTCGAGACCATCAAGACCATCGCCTCGCCGCTGGCGTTCCGCAGTTCGATCACCGCGCGATAGGGGCGCGCAACCATGGCCATGCAGACAAGTCTTTCCTCATCCGCCGCCAGCTCGGTCGATCCGGCCGAGATCGCGAAATTCTCGAAGCTGTCGGACGAATGGTGGGATCCGCACGGCAAGATGGCGCCGCTGCACAAGATCAATCCGCTGCGCCTGGCCTATATCCGCGACGCGGCGTGCCGCAAGTTCGAGCGCAACGTCAAAAGCCTGAGCTGCTTGTCGGGGTTGCGCTTGCTCGATATCGGCTGCGGCGCCGGGCTGTTGTGCGAGCCGTTCACGCGGCTCGGCGCGCAGGTGATCGGCATCGATCCCTCCGCCACCAACATATCAGCGGCGAAGCTGCATGCCGACAAGGGACATCTGTCGATCGATTACCGCTGCACCACCGTGGAGGAGATGGACGCGCGCGAGCGCTTCGACATCGTGCTGGCGATGGAGGTGATCGAGCATGTCACCGATGTCGGCGCCTTCCTGAAGCGTTGCACCGCGATGCTGAAGCCCGGCGGGCTGATGGTGGTCTCGACGCTCAACCGCAACTGGAAGAGCTTCGCGCTCGCGATCGTCGGCGCCGAATACGTGCTGCGCTGGCTGCCGCGCGGCACCCACGATTGGAGCAAGTTCGTCACCCCCGCCGAGCTCGAGCGCTATCTCGGCGACAACGGCCTCACCGTCACCGAGCAGGCCGGCGTGGTCTACAATCCGCTCGCCGACAAATGGAGCATCTCGTCCGACATGGACGTGAACTACATGGTGGTGGCGGAGGAAGTGTGAGGCTGGCTCTCCAGCCTAGGCCGCACAACCGGTGTCGTCCCTGCTTCCGCAGCGGCGACGCGGAGTTTGTGGCGCGACTGGTGGAGATGTGAGACGGTGTTGCCATTCGGTCGGTGTCGTCCCTGCGAAAGCAGGGATCCATAGCCACCGGCTCGACTGGTCGGACGAAGTCAGCGGTGCCATCGCTCGCGACCTCGTTTTGAAACAGACGATCGTATAGGTCGCGTCCGCCCATCGCACCCCAAACTGCACCCTGTGGTTATGGGCCCCTGCTTCCGCAGGGGCGACGCGGAGTTTGTGACGCAACTGGCGGAGATGTGAGACGGTATCGCCATTCGGCCGGTGTCGTCCCTGCGAAAGCAGGGACCCATAGCCACCGGCCTATATTGTTGGGCGAGGTCTTCGTTCCGAGCAATGTATTACGTCTACATCCTCGCAAGCCGGCGCTATGGCACGCTGTATATCGGCGTAACGAATTCGGTTCAGAAACGGCTTGAGCAGCACAAGGCAGGCATAGGCTCGTCGTTCGTCAAGAGGTATGGCGTCTATCGCCTGGTACGCGTGGAAACATATCAGCGCGCGGAGGAGGCTATCACGCGCGAGAAGCAGCTCAAAAAATGGAAGCGCGACTGGAAGATCGAGCTGATCGAGCGCGACAATCCGGAGTGGCGGGATCTGAGTGATCTGCTTGTCTGACTGGTGTGCCCCAAACTGCACCCTGTGGTTATGGGCCCCTGCTTCCGCAGGGGCGACGCGGAGCTTGTGGAGCGACTGGTGAAGATGTGAGACGGTATCGCCATTCGGCCGGTGTCGTCCCTGCGAAAGCAGGGACCCATAGCCACCGGCCCAACTGATCGGACGAGGTCAGCGGTCCCGTCAGTCGCGACCTCGTTTTGAAGCAGACGATCGTATGGATCGCGTCCTCCCGTCGTGGCCCCAAACTACGCCCTGTGGTTATGGGCCCCTGCTTTCGCAGGGGCGACGCGGAGTTTGTGGCGTAACTGGCGGAGATGTGAGACGGTATCGCCATTCGGCCGGTGTCGTCCCTGCGAAAGCAGGGACCCATAGCCACCGGCCCAACTGGTCGGACGAGGTCAGCGTTCCCATCACTCGCAACCTCGTTTTGAAGCTGACGATCGTATAGGTCGCGTCCGCCCATCGCACCCCAAACTGCACCCTGTGGTTATGGGTCCCTGCTTTCGCAGGAACGACATCGAATTTGTGGCGCCACCGCAATCCAGTCATGCACGGACTCGGTTTGACCGCGTCAGCCGCAATCGGCACGGTGTGCGCACAGTCTCACTGGCTCGATCCTCTCATCGCGCATGTTCACGATCACCTCGCTCTGGATTCCCTTCACCATCGTTGCCGCGTTCGGGCAGGTGGCGCGCAATGCGATGCAGCGGCACTTGACGGGGCCGCTCGGGACTTGGGGCGCGACCAACATCCGTTTCCTGTTCGGGCTGCCGTTTTCGGTGGTGTTCTTCGCGCTCGCCGCCGTCGCGACCGGTGATCGCGTGCCGTGGCCGGCGCCGCCGTTCTGGCCGTGGCTGGTGCTCGGCGCGCTGAGCCAGATCGTCGGCACCGGCTTCATGCTGCTGGCGATGAACGACCGCTCCTTCGTGGTGACCACGGCCTACATGAAGACCGAGGCGATCCAGACTGCGATCTTCGGTTTCATCTTCCTCGGTGACCAGCTCACGGCGGCCAAGGTGATCGCGATCGTGATCGCGACCATCGGCGTCGTCATCACCGCGCTGCGGCCCGGCGGCCAGAAGAGCTTTGCCAATCTGCGCCCGACCGTGCTCGGCCTCGGCGCGGCGGCCGTGTTTGCGATCTCGGCGGTGAGCTTCCGCGGCGCGATCATCACGGTATCAGGCGTCTCCTTCGTGACGGCGGCGTCCTATACGCTGATGTGGAGCCTGTTCGTCCAGACACTGATCCTGTCGGTCTATCTGCTGCTGCGTGCTCCGGACGTGCTTAGGAAAATCCTCGGCCTGTGGCGGCCCTCGATGTTCGCGGGCTTCATGGGCGCGTTCTCCTCGCAATTCTGGTTCCTGGCCTTCGCGCTCACGGCCGCCGCCAATGTGCGCACGCTGGCCTTGATCGAGGTGCTGTTCGCGCAGGGCGTGGCGTATGTTTCGCTCAAGCAGCCGTTCTCGCTGCGCGAGCTCGCCGGCATCGTCCTGATCGTGATCGGGGTTGCGATGCTGGTTGCCGCTTAGAGCATGATGGGATTAGCTTGATCTGAAACAGCGGCGGAGGTCACCTCTCCCTTGGGAGAGGTCGATTTGCGCAGCAAATCGGGTGAGGGGTTACGGTCTATCGAGAGCGCAAGGGCCCTCACCCGGATTGCATCTGACGATGCAATCCGACCTCTCCCCGTCGGGGAGAGGTGGACAGAAGTCGCCGCGAGTCGATTCAATCCGATCTCATCGCGCTTTAGAGGCGCGGTTCTGAAATCAACCCTTTGTCGCGATCAGCACGGCTCCGGCCGAGATCAGCGCAATGCCGATCCAGCCATAGAGCGAGGGGCGTTCGCCGAGGAAGACGACGCCGAACAGCGCCACCAGCACCACGCTCAGCTTGTCGATCGGCGCGACCAGCGTCGCGGGGCCGAGCTTGAGCGCGCGGAAATAGCACAGCCACGATGCCCCGGTGCCGAGCCCGGAGAGCAGCAGGAACAGCCAGCTCTTGCCCGAGATCGGTCCGGGATGAGTGAATTGCCCGGTCGCGAACAGGATCGCCGACAACGTGACCAGCACGATCACGGTGCGGATCAGGGTGGCGAGATCGGAGTTGATGCCCTCGACGCCGACCTTGGCGAAGATCGCGGTCAGCGCGGCGAACACCGCCGAGAGGAACGCCCAGACCTGCCAGGTTGATGTCAATTCCTGTCTTCCGGCAGCGTCGGCAGCGGGGAGACCTCGACGCCCTCGTCGATCAGCGCGCGCGCCTCCTCGGGCGATGCCTCGCCATAGATCGGCCGATGCTCGATATCGCCGTAGTGCATCTTGCGCGCCTCGTTGGGGAAGCGGTCGCCGACATTGTCGGCATTGTTCACGATGTGGTCGCGCAATTCTTTCAGCTTGGCGCGCAGCTCGCGCTCATGCGCCATCATCAGCGACGTCGATGTGGTGGCCGCCGTCTCCGCCGGCGCCGAAGCCTCGGCAGGTGCGGGGGCGGCGGTCTCGCGGCCCTTCTTGCTGATGATCTGCGGCGCCATGATCGCGCGCTCGACCTTGGCCGAGCCGCAAGACGGGCAGTTGATCAGGTGCCGCCGCTCCTGCGATTCATACGCTGACGAACTGTGAAACCAGCTCTCGAACTCGTGGCCACGCTCGCAGCGCAGGTTGTAGCGGATCATGCCGAGCCCCGGACGAGGTGCAGATGCTCCGGACCGGCCTTGGGGTCGGCGATGCCGAAGCGCCGGCCGTGCTGCAACGACGGAATGTTCTTGCGTGCCGTCTCCACCTTGGCCGGATCGATGGTGGCGAGGAATACGCCCGGCTCGACGCCGCCCTCGGCGAGGATCTCGCCCCAGGGATCGATGATCAACGAATGCCCGAAGGTCTCGCGCTTGTTCTCGTGCAGGCCGGCCTGGGCGGCTGCGAACACGAAGCAGCCGGTCTCGATGGCGCGTGCGCGCAGCAGGGTGTGCCAGTGCGCTTCGCCGGTCTTGCGGGTGAAGGCGGAGGGCACGGTGAGGAACGAGGCGCCGGCTTCGGCCAGCGCGCGATACAGCGCCGGGAAGCGCACGTCGTAGCAGATCGTCAGCCCGATCCGGCCCCACGGCAGGTCCGAGATCACGGCGGTCTCGCCCGGCTGGTAGTTGGCCGATTCGCGATAGCTCTCGCCGCCGGGCAGATCGATATCGAACATATGGATCTTGTCGTAGCTCGCGAGCACATTGCCCTCGGGCCCGATCAGGAACGAGCGGTTCACCGCCTTCTCGGGCGAGTAGCGCAGCGCCAGCGAACCGATATGCAGATGGATCTTCAGCTCGGCGGCGAGCGCGCGATAGGCCTGCAGCGACTTGTCGTCTTCTTCGCTCGCCAAATGCTCGAACAGCGCCTTGCGGTTGAGCTGCATCATGTTGCTGACTTCGGGCGTCAGCACATAATCGGCGCCCTGTGCCGCGGCCTCGCGGATCAGCCGGGTGCCCTGCTCGAGGCTCGGCTCCGGCAACAGGCCGGTGCGCATCTGCACCATCGCGGCGGTGAAAATGTTGTCCGTGCTCATCAGGCGCCACCTCCGTTGGCCAACAGGCCGTCGAGCCTGCCCTCGCGGTCGAGCGCATAAAGTTCGTCGCAGCCGCCGACATGGGTCTTGCCGATGAAGATCTGCGGAAAGGTCGAACCTGCGCCGGCACGGCCGTACATCTCGTCGCGGTAGGCCGGGTTGCTGGCGATGTTGAATTCGGTGAAGGCGGCGTTCTTGCGCGTCAAAAGCGATTTGGCCGCGGTGCAGTAACCGCAGCCCGGGCGGGTGTAGATTTCAATGGCAGCGGTCATGGTGCGCTCGGTTGCAACAGAATGTGAGATTATATGGGAGCGCGGTGGCTATCGACAACCCGGGCGAATACCAGCACGTCGACCTGCGCGGCTTTGGCGCGCAGCAGAGCCCGCGCGCAGGCCGTTACCGTGGCACCGGAAGTCAGGACGTCGTCGATCAGGATGACGCGGCGGCCCTGAATGTCAGCCTTGCGCTCGTCGGCCACCTTGAATGCGCCCTGCACATTGCTGGCGCGCTGTGCGCGCGACAGCCCGATCTGCTGCTCGGTGGCGCGGACGCGCCGCAGTGCCGCGGAGGCCATCGCGACGCCGCTGTGGCGCGAGATCACCTTGGCCAGCGCGGCGGACTGGTTATAGCGCCGGCTCCACCCGCGTTGCCAGTGCAGGGGAACCGGAACCAGCACGTCGGCATCACCCAGCAATTCCTTGCCCGCCCGCGCCATCCAGCGGCCCATGGTGGGGGCCAGATCGGTGCGGTCCTGGTATTTCAGTGCGTGCACCAGCGTGCGCGCGACGTCGTCATAGCGCACCGCGGCGCGCGCTCTGCCGTAGGCCGGCGGATTGGCGATCGCCTCCATCGACAGCAGCTCGGGCCCGGGATCGTAGACGAAGGGAATGCCGAGCCGCGGGCAGTAGGGCGGCGCGATGAACGACAATTTGGCCCAGCATCCCGCGCATACGCCCTCGCCGGCGACCGGCTCGCGGCATGACACGCAGAGCGTCGGCAGCGCGATGTCGAGCACCAGCCGCGCCGTCTGCGCGCAGGCGCCGCCGACAGCGCCGAGCGCGCTGCGCAGATGGGCTGCAATGGAGCGTGATGGTGATGCCGCGGCGTCCATGGGGCGGAGGCTAGCGTCTGGGCCGCAAAGCCTCAACCCGCATTGCCTGCGGCCGCGGTCCGGCGTAACCAGCCGCCATGGCACCGAACCCGACCACCGCCCCCATTTTGTTCGACCGCGCGCTGCTCGGCATGCGGCTTGCGCGCGCGCGGCGCGATGGCGCAGTCACGTTCTTGCTCGACCGTGCCACGGAGGACATGGCGGACCGGCTGCACGCCGTGTCGCGGAGCTTTTCCGCGGCGGTAGATGTGTGGACGCCCGGCGACGGGCTTGCCGAGGCGCTGCGCGCGCGCGCCGCTTCGATCAGCCAGGTCGAGTTTACGCCTTCGGAGGCGCTGCCGCTGGCGCCGGAATCGCTCGATCTCGCAGTCTCGGCGCTGGCCTTCCAGTTCGTCAACGATCTGCCCGGCGTGCTGGCGCAGATCCGCCGCGCGCTGAAGCCTGACGGATTGTTGCTGGCAGCGATGCTCGGCGGCGATACGCTGACCGAACTCCGGCAAAGCTTTGCTGCGGCGGAGGCCGAGTGCGAGGGCGGCGTCTCGCCGCGCGTCGCGCCGTTCGCCGATCTGCGCGACATCGGCGCGCTGCTGCAACGGGCCGGCTTTGCCCTGCCGGTCACCGATGTCGATCGCGTCGTGGTGCGCTATGCCAGCGCGTTTGCGCTGATGACCGATTTGAGGCGGATGGGCGCGACCAACGTGCTGCGCGAGCGCCGTCACATCCCGACCCGCCGCGCCACCATGCTGCGCATGGCGCAGATCTACGGCGAACGTTTCGCCGACGCCGACGGCCGCATCCGCGCCACCTTCGACATCGTCTGGCTCTCCGGCTGGGCGCCGCATGAGAGCCAGCCGAAGCCACTGAAGCCGGGTTCGGCCAAGGCGAGCCTGGAAGCCGCGGTGAAGGGCACGAAGCGTTAGGAACGCACGATGCAACGGTGATCACATCGCGTGGCGTGACGCCTGGAATCGAGAACCGTCCTCAGCGTCGTCCCTGCCTAGTGCGCAATTGCGCACGGGAGCCGGGAGCCATAACCGCAAAATGCCAATTGTTCGGCGATGCTGGAACGGCGAGTCCCTTCAACAAAGTCCGCCGCGGCGTATGGGTCTCTGCTTCCGCAAGGAGGACGCGTTGGAGGAGCCGCAGCCTCACATCACGATTTCGGAATAATGGAATAATGCCGGTGAGTTGCCCGACGTGTCAAGTCGCCGTGTCGAACCCTGGCAGCGGAGGCTACTTTGCATGGGGTTGTTTTCGATATTTTTTCAGCGCCCCCTGTCCCGCGAGGGAGGTGGCAAGGACGAGCATTTCCCGTCGTCCCTGCGAAAGCACTAGGGCATCTACATGTCTTCCGGAGTCTTCTCAACGACTTAGCTTAGCAACGCAGAGAAACGCCGCACTTTTGCTAAGCTCTGCTCGCGAAATGGCGTCATCGAGTGGCAAGCAAGTCCTTGATCGAGAGTCACTTTTCGGTCCGGAAAAGATGTGTAGATGCCCTAGTGCGAAAGCAGGGACCCATAACCACAGGGAGCGGTTAGGGGCGCGCTGGTCGAGCAAGCTGATCATAGCCAATCGCCGCTGTTGTGCGGCACCTTAGTGGTCTACAAGTGAAGCCGGTGGTTATGGGTCCCTGCTTTCGCACTAGGGCATCTACATGTCTTCCGGAGTCTTCTCAACGACTTAGCTTAGCAACGCAGAGAAACGCCGCACTTTTGCTAAGCTCTGCTCGCGAAATGGCGTCATCGAGTGGCAAGCAAGTCCTTGATCGAGAGTCACTTTTCGGTCCGGAAAAGATGTGTAGATGCCCTAGTGCTTTCGCAGGGACGACACCTGTTGATTGGCAAGAGTGCGGTCGCAACTCACAGCAGCAGGTCGATCAGATGCGGCAGCAGCGGGATGTCCGCGGGCGGCATCGGGTAGTCGCGCAGTTTGCTCGCGCGCACCCAGGCGAGGTTCTGGGCCTCGCGCGGCATCACCATGCCCTCCCAGCGCCGGCAGATGTAGAGCGGCATCAGCAGATGGAAGGTCTCGTAGGCGTGGCTGGCAAAGGTCAACGGTGCGAGGCACGGCTCGCTCACGGTGATGCCGATCTCCTCATGCAGCTCGCGAATCAGGGTCTGCTCCGGCCGCTCGCCGGGCTCGATCTTGCCGCCCGGGAATTCCCACAGGCCGGCCAGCGCCTTGCCTTCGGGGCGCTGCGCCAGCAGCACGCGCTTGTCGGCATCGACAAGCGCGCAGGCGACGACGAGGGTGAGCTTGATAGCGGCCATGCGATGGTTCGGTTACGATCTTCAAGCTTTCATTACCAAGCAATGTCCCGCGGGCCAAACGCGCGCGCGTTGCACATTACGACCGATAGTCGCCGTTGATCGCGACATATTCCTTGGTGAGGTCGCAGGTCAGCACGCGGTCGCGGCCCTTGCCGAGGCCGAGGGCGACCTTGATCTGGATCTTCGGCGCCTTCATCGCCTCTGACACTTCGGTCTCGTTGTAGGACGGATCGCGCGCGCCGCTCTTGGCGACGCGGATGCCGTTGAAGGAGATCGACAGCTTGTCGCGGTTGGCGGGCTCGCCGGCCTTGCCGACCGCCATCACCACGCGGCCCCAATTGGCGTCCTCGCCGGCAATCGCGGTCTTCACCAGCGGCGAGTTGGCGATCGACATTGCGATCTTGCGCGCCGATGGCTTCGTTGTCGCGCCCTCGACCACGACCTCCACCAGCTTGCGCGCGCCTTCGCCGTCGCGCGCCACCTGCTCGGACAGGTTGGCGAGCACGGCGTTGAACGCCTTGGTGAACGCCTTCAGGCGCGGGTCGCTGGCGCGGCTGATCTTCGGCGCGCCATCGGCTGCGGCGGCGCCGGTCGCGAAGGCGAGCAGCGTGTCCGAGGTCGAGGTGTCGCCGTCGATGGTGACGGCGTTGAAGGTGTCCTCGACACCGGTCTTGAGCAGGGATTGCAGCACCGCGGCCGAGAGCGGCGCGTCGGTGAAGATGAAGGACAGCATGGTCGCCATGTCGGGCATGATCATGCCGGCGCCCTTGGCCATGCCGTTGATCGTCACCTTGGCCTTGCCGAGCTTCACGGTCGCGGTCGCAACCTTCGGAAAGGTGTCGGTGGTCATGATCGCCTTCGCCGCATCCATCCAGTGATCCGGCGTGGCGATCTCGGCGAGCCTCGCCAGCACGCCATTGAACTTGGTGGCGTCAAGCGGCTCGCCGATCACGCCGGTGGAAGCCAGGAACACTTCGCCGGTCGAGCAGCCGACTGCCTTTGCGGCGATCTGCGCGGTCAGTGCGGTGGATTGCTTGCCGGTCTTGCCGGTGAAGGCGTTGGCGTTGCCGGAATTGACCACGACGGCGCGCGCCTTCCCGCCCTTCAGCTTGGCGCGGCACCATTCGACCGGCGCCGACGGGCATTTCGACTTGGTGAACACGCCCGCCACCGTGGTGCCCTCGTCGAGCAACGCCAGCAGCACGTCGGTGCGTCCCTTGTAGCGGATGCCGGCGGCCGCGGTCGCAAGCTTCACGCCCGCGATCACGGGCATGTCGGGAACATCGGTCGGGGCGAGGGGAGAGACGGCGGTCGACATGGGAAGGCTTCCGGCTACGGGAGGGAAGCGCTCCTTATCATTTCGCTCGCTGAAGCGGGAGAGGGCGAACGCGGGTATCATCAATCATTCAAGGATATCCGGGCTACAAGGCTGTCACTCACTATTCAAAGAACTTCGTCCGGGCCGCTTCCTACCTCCCCTTGAAAAGGGGAGGTCGCTTTGCTCGCAGAGCAAAGCGGGTGGGGATCTACTCGCTCCATGAGCAACGGTGCGTGGTTGACCCCCATCCCAACCTTCCCCCTTTCAGCGGGAACGAGAACAATCCGAGGCGACAACGAAGCTGCAAAACGCAAATGGCCGGGACGAGCCCGGCCATCGCGAATTCAATACTGTGGCGTCGCGACGCTTACTTCTTCGCCGGCGGCGCCATCTTGTTGTCGGCGGGCTTCGGCGCATCCGCCGGCTTCGCCGCATCGTCGGCCTTGGCGGCATCGGTGCGCTCGACCTTGGCGGCTTCGCGCAGCTTGGCGACATAGTCGGCCTGCGCCTTGCGGGTCACGTAGGTCTCGATCTGGCCCTTCACCTGGTCGAAGTCCGGCGCCTTGCGGTTCCGCTTCTCCTCGACCTTGATGATGTGCCAGCCGAACTGCGACTTCACCGGATCGGAGATCTTGCCCGGCTCGAGCGAGAAGGCGACCGCGGAGAATTCCGGCACCATCTGCTCCTTGGTGAAGAAGCCGAGATCGCCGCCGTCGGAGGCGCCGGGGTCCTTGGACTTCTTCTTGGCGAGCTCGGCGAAGTCGGCGCCCTTGTCGAGCTCGGCCTTGATCGCCTTGGCCTCGTCCTCGGTCTCGACCAGGATGTGGCGCGCGCGCACTTCCTGCTCACCGCTGATCTGCTTGGCGGCCTCATCGTAGACCTTCTTCATGGCATCGTCGGTGGTCGCGGCCTTGCCTTCGGTGGCGAGCAGGCTGTCCATCAACAGGCGGTTGCGGGCGAAGGTGAGGCGCTTCTTGAACTCATCCGAGTTCTCGACCTTCTTGTCCTCGGCAGCCTTGGCCACGATCTTCATGTCGATCAGGAAGGACAGCACGTTGTCCTTGCGGGTGGCCGGGTCCATCTGCTGCAGGCTCGGGCCCAGTTCCTCTTCGGCGAGCGCCACGTCGCTGGCGCGAATCTCGGAACCGTTCACCTTCGCGAGCACCGGGTCGGAGTCCGCCCGGGCCGGAAGCCCGGCGGCCAGGAGTGCGACAAGACAGCCCGTCGCGGCCAGGGTGGCCAGGCCGAGGCGCAGGCCGGTTTTGGTTTCCGGGAGCGAGGTGGTCATACAATATCCTTGTCTCAAAGGGGGGAAGCTTGAGCGGGGCGGACACTCGCCCAATCGTGCGGCGTTGGCAACGCGAAAGTCGGGCAAAATGATGAATTCCCTGACATCTTGCCAGCGTTGACAACCTACCGACCGGGCCATATCTCTGACCAATCGTGTCAACGGCGATAGCGCTTATTTTGCTGCGTTTTTGGCCGTTGAACCTTGGATGGTCTGTTTCCCACTCAGTTGGCGGATCAACCCCCGGTTCGGGGCTCGACCCGCAGCGCGTCACGGTGAGTTGATGGGCGACCCGGTGGACTATTTCTGGCTGTAACGCAAGACCGAAGAACAGGAATTACGCATGATCGGCGCGCTCGCCCGCAAGTTTTTCGGCTCCGCCAACGACCGTCGGGTCAAGGGATATCAATCCCGCGTCAACGCCATCAACGCTTTGGAGCCCGAGCTCGTCAAACTGTCGGACGAGGAGCTCAAGGCCCGCACCGCCGAGTTCAAGCAGCAGCTCGAGAGCGGCAAGACGCTGGACGACATCCTGGTTCCGGCGTTCGCGACCGTGCGCGAGGCGGCCAAGCGAACGCTCGGCCAGCGCCATTTCGACGTCCAGCTCATCGGCGGCATGGTGCTGCACGAGGGCGACATCGCCGAGATGAAGACCGGCGAAGGCAAGACGCTGGTCGCAACGCTCGCGGTTTACCTCAATGCGCTCGCCGGCAAGGGCGTCCACGTCGTCACCGTCAACGACTACCTCGCCCGCCGCGACTCCGGCTGGATGGGCCAGATCTATTCGTTCCTGGGACTGACCACCGGCGTGATCGTGCACGGCCTCGACGACGCCGAGCGCAAGGCAGCCTATGGCTGCGACATCACCTACGGCACCAACAACGAGTACGGCTTCGACTATCTGCGCGACAACATGAAGTACCGCCTGGAGGACATGGTCCAGCGCGGGCACTATTACGCGATCGTCGACGAAGTGGACTCGATCTTGATCGACGAGGCGCGCACGCCGTTGATCATCTCCGGCCCGCTCGACGACCGCTCCGAGTTCTACAACACGATTGACTCCTTCTTCCCGCAGCTCGACAAGTCCGACTACGAGGTCGACGAGAAGCAGCGCACGGTGACGCTGACCGAAGGCGGCATGGAGAAGATCGAGACCCTGCTGCGCGATGCCGGCCAGCTCAAGGGCGATTCGCTCTACGACGTCGAGAACGTCTCCGTCGTGCATCATATCAATCAGGCTCTGCGGGCCCATACGCTGTTCACGCGCGACAAGGACTACATCGTCCGCGACGGCGAGGTCGTGATCATCGACGAGTTCACCGGACGCATGATGCCGGGCCGCCGCTATTCCGAAGGCCTGCACCAGGCGCTGGAGGCGAAGGAGCACCAGCCGGTGCAGCCGGAGAACCAGACGCTCGCCTCGATCACCTTCCAGAACTATTTCCGGATGTACGAGAAGCTGTCGGGCATGACCGGCACGGCCGCGACCGAAGCCGACGAATTGTTCGACATCTACAAGCTCGAGGTGGTGGAAATCCCGACCAACCTGCCGGTGGCGCGCCTCGACGAGGACGACGAGGTCTATCGCACGCAGGGCGAAAAATACGCCGCGATCCTCGCCGAGATCGAGCGCGCCAACAAGCGGCTGCAGCCGGTGCTGGTCGGCACGGCATCGATCGAGAAGTCGGAAGTGCTCGCGGAGTATTTGCGCAAGCACGGCTACAAGCAGATCGACTTCAGCTCCGGGTCCGGCATGGAGAAGCTCTATGCCGCCGCGCGCGCCGGCAAGCCGGCCAAGCTGTTCGCGGTGCTGAACGCGCGCTTCCACGAGCAGGAAGCCTATATCGTGGCGGAAGCCGGCGTGCCGGGCGCGATCACGATCGCGACCAACATGGCCGGCCGCGGCACCGACATCAAGCTCGGCGGCTCGCTCGAGATGCGGATCCAGCAGGAGACCGCTGACATCACCGACGAGGCCGAGAAGGCCGCCAAGGTCGAGCAGATCAAGGCCGACATCGAGCGCTTCCGCGAGATCGTGCTGAAGGCCGAGGAAGACGTCGAGGTCGAGCCCGCCAAGGGCAACAAGCCGGCCAAGACCGTGAAGAAGCCGGGCGGCCTCTACATCATCGGCTCGGAGCGTCACGAATCCCGCCGCATCGACAACCAGCTCCGCGGCCGTTCCGGCCGTCAGGGCGACCCCGGCCGCTCGAAATTCTTCCTGTCGCTGGAAGACGATCTGATGCGCATCTTCGGCTCCGACCGGCTCGACAGCATGCTGCAACGGCTCGGCCTGCAGGAAGGCGAGGCCATCATCCATCCCTGGATCAACAAGGCACTCGAGAAGGCGCAGCAGAAGGTCGAGGCGCGCAACTTCGACATCCGCAAGAATCTGCTCAAGTTCGACAACGTCCAGAACGACCAGCGCAAGGTGATCTTCGATCAGCGCGTCGAGCTGATGAAGGACGACAGCGTCGCCGAGACGGTGGCGGACATGCGCCATGCCTTCGTCGAGGATGTCGTCGCCAAGCACATCCCCGAGCATGCCTATGCCGAGCAGTGGGACACCGCCGGCCTGAAGGACGAGCTCAAGCGCGTGCTCGATGTCGACCTGCCGGTCGACGAATGGGCCAAGGAAGAAGGCATCGCCGACGAGGAATTGCTCGCGCGCATCGACAAGCATGTCGACGAGCACATGGCGGCCAAGGTCGCGCAATGGGGCCCCGACGTGATGCGCTACGTCGAGAAGACCATCCTGCTGCAGACGCTGGATCATCTCTGGCGCGAGCACCTGATCATGCTCGACCATCTACGCCAGGTGATCGGCCTGCGCGGCTACGGCCAGCGCGATCCGTTGCAGGAATACAAGACCGAAGCCTTCAACCTCTTCCAGGAAATGAGCGCGCATCTGCGCGAGGCGGTCACCGCGCAATTGATGCGAGTCCAGATCGTGCCGCCGGAGGAGCCGCCGCAGCCGCTGCCGGCGATGGAAGTGCACAAGCTCGATCCGAACACCGGCGAGGACGAGATGGCGTTCGCGCAGGCCAACTTCGCGCAAGCCAATTTCGCCCAGGCCTCGCTGGTGCCGAAGACCCCGGCCGCCGACCGCGATCCGAACAACCCCGCAAGCTGGGGCAAGGTCGGCCGCAACGAGGATTGCCCATGCGGCTCAGGCAAGAAGTACAAGCACTGCCATGGGCGGTACGCGTAAGGCGCGATAATCCGCGGTTGAGATCGGTCGCGAGCTTCTCCTCTCTCGCTTGTGGGGAGCGCTGATTGTGCTCGGCGTTCGGTGTCGGTGATTTGGTTAATCCACCCGCATCCTTGTCGTGCCCGGGCTTGAGCCGGGCACGACGACGCTGCCACGTCAGCGCACATTCGCCGATCAGCCGGCAAAGGCCTTGTCGAGATCGGCGATGATGATCTTCTTCATCTTCATCATGGCCTGCATGGCGCGGTCGGCCGCTTTGCGGTCGGGGTCGCCGAGGTAGCGGCCGAGGGCTGATGGCACGACCTGCCATGACAAGCCGAACTTGTCCTTCAGCCATCCGCAATTGGATTCCTCGCCGCCGTCGGCGGTGAGCCTGGTCCAGAAGTAATCGACCTGCTCCTGGGTCTCGACGCTGATGAAGAACGACACCGCCTCGTTGAACTTGAATTTCGGGCCGCCGTTGAGCGCGTGGAAGCGCTGCCCCTCGAGCTCGAAGCTCGCCATGAAGTCGTTGACGGTCTCGATCCTCGCGTTGGGGAATATCGATTTGTAGAAGGCCACGGCCTCGCGGACATTATTGTCGAGCCAGAGGAACGGCGTGATCGAAGTCATAGATGAGTGTCCTCGTGAAATGGATCAGGTGGGCTGGCACCCTCGCGCGGGGCGGCACGACGGCGGCGCCTGCGAACGGGCCAAAGCAGCGAGGTGCGGTCCGTTCGTGCGCTTGTCCTGAGGACGAACCGGCGGGCGTGTTTCCGACAGGGGCCGGTCGATTTTTTTCGCTGCTCCGCGCCGGGCCGACGGCGCTACCAGGCGATCTGGGTGCGTGCCGGGTGGTCGCTGATAAGCGGCTTGCCGAACAGCGAAGGCACGAGGTCATCCAGGAACAGCAGCAGTTGTGCCCGGAAGCCGGGGCCGCTGCCGCCGGCGCGGTTGAGGGGGATGATCGCCTCGGCGGCCACCTGCCAGGTCACGGCGACATAGGCAAAGCCGGGATTTGCGCTCGCCGCCGTGGCTTGGCCGCGTGGGCTCTCGAACCTGAACTCGACGAGCGGCACCAGTTGATTCAGCGGCTCGTCCTTCGGCGGTCCGCCATCGAAGCGCTTCGTCAAATAGAGCGTGCTGTACTGGATTGAGAAACCCCAGTGCAGCGTCTCGACCGCGGGCGAGATGACGGTGTCGAATCGGCGGGTGACGAGATTGGGCGCCAGTGCGATACCGCCCGTGCCGATCGGAACCTCGTCGACCAGCGCGCCGGTGATCGCGAAGGGGCGCAGCCAGGACAGCGAGTCCGGCAGATCGCCGAATCCCTTGCCGAAGAAGATGCCCGGCTGGATCGTATCAGGTGCATCGGCGCCGATCGCCGCCGCGCCGGAGTGGCCGACGCCCCAGGCGAGACCGACCGAGATCAACGCTTCGTGGCGGTTGTCGCGATAGGCCTCGTATTTGAGGCCGATATTGGTCTTGTCGAAGCCCGAGGTGGACCCGATCGGCCAGCCCTGATGGGCCCATGAACTGTCGATCGTGAAGGCCAGCGTCGGCGTCAGCAGCCGGGCAAACGCTCCGTTGATGCGGTTCTCGACGATGGCGCTGCCCTGCGTGGGATAACCGAGATAGCTGAAGTTCGGCAGGATCAATTCGTCGGCGACGGCGGGGTCGTCGAACGTCATGGTGCCGGCGAAATAGCGATTGCCGGCGATGCCGTGCGCCTCTGCGGCCTGTGTCCATAGCAGCGGCAGGATCAGGAGCACCCCTCTTCGCAGGGACATCGTCGGCATGGAGTTCGCCCCACTGGCCCTATTGCCGCTTGATCCTTATAGGGTACCCCCCTATATTAAGCCATTATGTCGCATACCATCAAGCACAAGTCGAAGCTGATCGGCCGGATCAGGCGTATCAAGGGACAGATCGAGGCGGTCGAGCGCGCGCTCGAATCCGAGCTCGGCTGCGCCGACGTGCTGATGCTGGTCGCCTCGGTCCGTGGTGCCGTGAACGGGCTGACTGCCGAGCTGCTCGAGGAGCACATCCGTCATCACGTCGTTGATCCCGCGCATGAGACGGATCCCGCGAAGGCGCAAGGCGCCGCGGATCTGATCGACGTGGTCCGCACCTATCTGAAGTGACGCGATGACCGGTTTCGCCGAACTTCTGCAGCAGGGCTCCGCCCACGCCTGGCTGTTCGTGCCGAGCGCGATCCTGCTCGGCGCACTGCACGGCATGGAGCCGGGCCATTCCAAGACGATGATGGCGGCATTCATCATCGCGATACGCGGCACTGTGCTGCAGGCCGCGCTGCTCGGTCTGTCGGCGGCGATCTCGCACACCGCAATCGTGTGGGCGGTGGCGCTCGGCGGCCTGTATTTCGGGCGGCAATGGAACGGCGAGCAGAGCGAGGCCTATTTCCAGGTCGCCTCAGCCGTCGTGATCATCGGCATCGCGGTCTGGATGGCGTGGCGGACCTGGCGCGAGCAGAACGGCGAGGATCACCACCATCATCACGATGAAACGCAGCGCGTCGAGCTTGGCGATGCCGCGCTGACGCTGTCGATCTTCGAGGACGGCGTGCCGCCGCGCTGGCGGATCGCAGCCGAGCGGGGCGCACTGCCGTCGCCGAAAGACGTCATGGTGGAGACAGAGCGGCCCGACGGGACCAGGCAGTCGTTCGCGTTCGTCGCCAAGCAAGGCTTCCTCGAAAGCGTCGACGAGATTCCCGAGCCGCACGCGTTCCAGATGCGCCTGTCGCTGCACGGACACCCCGATGCATTCGAGGCGACTTACGAAGAGCATGACCATTCGCACATGAATCTGGGCGAGGAGGACGATGAACACGCCCGCGCCCATGCGGCCGACATCCGCAAGCGCTTTGCGGGACGCACCGTGACGACATGGCAGATCGTGCTGTTCGGCTTGACCGGCGGGCTGATCCCGTGTCCGGCCGCGATCACCGTGCTCTTGCTCTGCATCCAGCTCAAGCAGCTCAGCCTCGGCTTCACGCTGGTGCTGTGCTTCGGGATCGGGCTTGCGATCACGATGGTCTCGGCCGGCGTGCTCGCTGCACTGAGCATGCGGCACATCGAGCGGCGCTGGACCGGCTTCAGCCGGTTCGCGCGCCATGCGCCTTACGCATCGGCGGTGCTGATCGTGTTCGTCGGGCTCTACACGGGATGGCTGGGTTGGAGCGCAATCTAGCCGAGAGCGTCGCTCGCCGCGGCAAACGCGACCAGCCAGCAGCCGTCAATTGGCGCTGCCGATCAGGTTTTCCAAAAGACGCTTGAGCTCGTTGGTCGACTTGTCGCCATAGCTCTCGACGATGTGCTCCTCCTGGCTCATGGCCAGCGAGTTCAGCCGGCGGCTCAGCGCCTTGCCGCGGTCGGAGACGAACATCAGCACTTTGCGGCGATCCTTGGGATCCTGGACGCGATAGACCAGCGCGTCCGACACCATGCGGTCGATCATCTTGGTCAGCGTCGGATGGTTGAGCAGCACCGCCTCGGCAAGCTCGCCCATCGAGTGTCCGTTGCCGTCGGACAGCACCTTCAGGATGCGCCACTGCTCGACCGGCACGCCTTCCTTGCTCAGGCGGGTCTCCAACTGCCGGTTGATCTCCCGGTTCGCTTGCGCGAGCAGGTAGGTGAGATGTTCGGTGATCGGGGAGTTTTGTTTCGGCGGTTTGGCCACGGCTGCGATCTGGGATCCTGACCCGGTTGAATGAATGTCCGGCAACTCATGCCGTTTCTATATGCACTTCAATTGTTGAATATTCAATATTTTCACCTAGGATAATCCTCCAACCAAAAGGGCGGGTGCCGCGGACCGCCGTGCTGGCTGCGTTGCGTTGTGCTTCCCAGACAGGAGTTGGCGTGCTTTCGACGGTTGCTTTCCAGGCATATGGCGGTCCGCCCGTCCCGCCGCCGCTGCTGTTCAGGGATCCGTCGTCATGCGCGGCCGAGCTCGATCTGTCGGTCGGCAGGCACGGCGCGTCGGCGCGCCGCAGCGCCAACAGCAAGCTCCGGGTCGGCAATTTCATCACCTTCTCCGGCTCGCCGGGCATCTGGGGCCCGAGCTCCACCAACAGCGTCCTGCTCGCGGTCGCCGAGATCAACAAGCGCGGCGGCATCCTCGGCCGCGAGATCGAGCTGTCGATGTACGACGCCGGCGGCCCGATCGAGCAGGTGGCGCGCCGCGCCGAAGCTGCGATTCTGCTCGACGAGGTCGACCTGTTCATGGGGTCGCATATCAGCGCGGTCCGCGTGGCGTTGCGCAAGGTCACCCGCAACCGCATCCCCTATGTCTACACCCCGGTCTATGAAGGCGGCGAGCGGACCCCGGGCGTGATGGCGATCGGCGAGACCCCGCGCTGGCAGATGCGGCCGTCGATCCACTGGCTCGCCGAGGTCAAGAAGGCGTCGCGCTGGTATCTGATCGGCAGCGATTATGTCTGGCCCTGGCAATCACATCGCGCGGTGAAGTCCTATATCGCCGAATCCGGCGGCCAGGTGGTCGGCGAGGAATTCGTCCCGCTCGGCGAGGACAATCACGAGCCGCATCTGGCGCGGATCCGCGCCGCCAAGCCGGACGTCGTGCTGATCTCGCTGATCGGCACCGACAGCATCACCTTCAACCGCGCCTTCGCCGAATCCGGCCTTGCCGCCACCACGCTGCGATTCGCCGGCGCGATGGACGAGACCGTGCTGCTCGGCATCGGCGCCGACAACACCGAGAGCCTGTTCTGCGCCTCCGGCTATTTCGCCTGCGTCGGCTCGCGCGACAATGACGATTTCATGGACCGCTACCGTGCGATGTTCGGGCCGCATGCGCCGCCGATCGGCTCGGTCGGGCAGTCCAATTACGAAGGCCTGCGCTTTCTCGAGGCGGCCGCCGAACGTGCGGGAACCCTAGCAATGGAGCCATTGTCCGCCGCGGCGCGCAACGTCGTCTATCGCGGCGCACGCGGACCCGTCACCATTCGCAACGGCCGCGCCGAGATGCCGATGTATCTCGCCGAGGCCGACGGTCTCGATTTCAGGCTGGTCAAGGCGATCTGAAAGGCGGCATCATGGCCCGCAAGAGGGCGAGTGCCGCGGTTGCCGGCGAAACGTCCCAGGCCCCTGATGCCAGACAGGAGTGGGAGTGCACGCGACGGTCAACGTCCAGGCTCGCAGCGGCTTTGCCGCTCCGCCATCGCTGCTGCTGAGGAACCTCGCGGCGCCGGTGGCCGAACGGGCGATGTCGCCGAGCGATCATGCGCTATTCGGGCGGCGCGGGGCCGACAGGCGGCTTCGCGTCGGCGCCTTCATCTGCTGCACCGGCTCGCCCGGCGTCTGGGGGCCGTCCGGCATCTGTAGCGCGCAGCTTGCGGTCGCCGAGATCAACAGGCGCGGCGGCATCCTCGGACGCGAGGTCGAACTCTCGATCTATGACGCCGGCGGGCCGATGGATGACGTGCTGGAACGCGCGGAACAAGCCATCGACGTCGACCAGGTCGATCTCATCGTCGGCTTGCACACCAGCGCAGTCCGCGTCGCCATGCGCAAGGTCACCCGCAATCGCGTCCCTTATATCTACACCTCCGTCTATGAGGGCGGCGAACGGACGCCGGGCGTGATCGCGATCGGCGAGACGCCGCGCTGGCAAAGCCGGCCGTCGATTCACTGGCTGGCCGAGATCAAGAACGCCTCGCGCTGGTATTTGATCGGCAGCGACTATGTCTGGCCGTGGCAGTCGCATCGCGCGGTCAAGCGATACATCGCGGAGACCGGCGGGCAGGTGGTCGGCGAGGAATTCGTCCCGCTCGGCGAGGACGATCACGAGCCGCATCTGGCGCGCATCCGCGCCGCCAAGCCGGATGTCGTGCTGATCTCGCTGATCGGCACCGACAGCATCGTCTTCAATCGCGCGTTCGGTGAGTGCGGGCTCGCCGCGACCACGCTGCGATTGGGCGGCGCGATGGACGAGACCGTGCTGCTCGGAATCGGCGCCGACAACTCCGAGAATCTGTTCTGCGCCTCCGGTTTCTTCCCCGGCGTCGGCTCGCGGGCCAACGACGACTTCCAGATCCGCTATCGCGCGATGTTTGGTCCGAATGCTCCTCCGGTCGGCTCGCTCGGGCAATCGAGTTACGAGGGCCTGCGCTTTCTCGAGGCCGCGGCCAGCAAGGCCGGAACCTTGTCGATGGCGCCGTTGCTCGCGGCGGCGCGCAACGTGGTGTACAGCGGCGCCCGCGGCCCGGTCGCGGTCCGTGACGGCCATGCGCGGATGTCGATGTATCTCGCCGAGGCCGATGGTCTCGACTTCCGGCTGATCAAGCCGATCTGAGGCCGTGCCGGCGATCCGCGCGCGCAGTTGTTTGAAATAATACTTGAAAAGGAAAATATTTCCGTTTTGAATGCTGTGAGGAGGTGGACGGTTCGCGCGCATCGCGCGCGTCCCATGCCTCGCGCCCAAGGGAATGCCCAAAGGGAAATCAAGAAGCCAAGGAGAGCGCGCCATGACAGTTGTCCTTCCCACGCCAACCCAACTTCGTGCCGTCGCCGAGCAATGCGGGCTGTCACTGACCGAAGAGGACGTAGCCTCGTTCCGCGGCCTGATGCAGGGCTCGATCGATGCCTACAACCTCATCGCCGCGATGCCCGACGAATTGCCCGAGGTGAAGTATCCACGCACGCCCGGCTATCGCCCCGCGCCGGACGAGAACAAGCACAACGCCTGGTATCGCAAGGCGACGGTCAAGGGCGCGTCCTCCGGCAAGCTCAAGGGCAAGACGGTGGCGCTGAAGGACAACATCATGCTGGCCGGCGTGCCCATGACGAACGGTTCCTCGACGCTGGAAGGCTATGTGCCGGATTTCGACGCCACCATCGTCACGCGCATGCTCGACGCCGGCGCCGAGATCGCCGGTAAGACCCACTGTGAGCACTTCTGCCTCTCCGGCGGCAGCCACACCAACTCCTACGGGGCGGTGCACAATCCGCACAAGATGGGCTACTCGGCCGGCGGCTCGTCGTCTGGCTCGGGCGTCGTCGTAGCACTGGGCGAAGTCGACATGGCGATCGGCGGTGACCAGGGCGGCTCGATCCGCATGCCGTCGTCGTTCTGCGGCACCTACGGCATGAAGCCGACCTGGGGGCTCGTGCCCTACACCGGTATCATGCCGATCGAGATTTTCGTCGACCACACCGGCCCGATGACGGCGACGGTGGAGGACAACGCGCTGCTGCTCGAAGTCATCGCCGGCGACGACGGCTACGATCCGCGCATCAAGGCGCCGGAAGTCCAAGAGTACACCAAGGCGCTCGGCGCCGGCGTCAAGGGCATGAAGATCGGCATCCTCAAGGAGGGCTTTGAGCAGCCGAATGGTGAGGCCGCGGTGAATGAAAGCGTCCAGGAGGCGGCCAAGCGCTTCAAGGATCTCGGCGCCTCGGTCGAGACCGTGTCGATCCCGATGCATCTGGTCGGCCCCGCGATCTGGACCCCGATCGGCACCGAAGGCCTGACCCAGACCATGATGTTCGGCGACGGCTACGGCCTCAGCCGAGGAGACCTCTATTCGACCTCGCTGATGGATTTCCATCGCGGCTGGCGCCGCCAGGCGGACTCGCTGTCGGAGACCACCAAGCTGTTCATGATGCTCGGCACCTACATCAACAACAATTTCGGCCCCCGCTTCTATGGCAAGGCGCTCAACATCTCGAGGCGGCTCACTGCGGCCTATGACAAGGCGTTCAAGGATTACGACCTGCTGCTGTTGCCGACCACGCCGATGAAGGCGCCGCCGCTGCCGGCAGCCAATGCCAGCCGCGAGGAATATGTCGCCCGCGCGCTCGAGATGATCTCCAACACCGCGCCGTTCGACATCACCCATCACCCCGCGATGTCGCTGCCCTGCGGCATGGTCGACGGGCTGCCGGTCGGGTTGATGCTGGTCGGCCGCATGTTCGAGGAACAGACCATCTACCGCGCCGCGCATGCCTTCGAGCAGAGCGGCGACTGGAAGAAGATGTGAGGCGCCGCTTGTCGCTGTCACCGACCCGGACCGGACACCATGGCTAGCAGCTTTGCCGCGGCGTTCGAAATCGTGAGCTTCGGCGCGATCATCGTGCTGGTCGTGCTGGGGCTCGGCATCATCGCCAGCATGATGGGCATTTTCAACTTCGCGCAGGGCGAGTTCGTCCTGCTCGGAGCCTATGTCACCTATCTGGCGTCCGCCCACGGCGCGCCGGTCTGGGCCGGCATGGTCGCCGCGCCGTTCGTTGTCGGCGCGCTCGGCTTCGTGCTGGAGGCGCTGATCATCAGGCGCTTCTACGCCGCGCCGATCGTGGCGATGCTCGGCACCTATGCGCTCGGCCTGATCATCCGCGAGGCCGTGCGCGGCCTGATCGGCGGCTTCTACCTCACGGTGCCGGAGCCGATCGGCGGCTCGATCGACCTCGGCTCGGTGCACATCTCGACCTGGCGCTTCACCATCATCGTGGTCACGCTCGTGGTGATGGGCGCCTGCAATCTGTTGCTGGCGCGCACCTCGTTCGGCTTGCGCGTGCGCGCCACGCTGGAGAACCCGGCGCTGGCGCGGGCGTCGGGAATCTCCACGCCGCTGATCTACGGCGCCACCTTCGCCTTCGGCGCGGCGCTGGCAGGTCTCGCCGGCGCGCTGATCGTGCCGGTGTTCAGCCTGTTCGCCGATCTCGGCATCCGCTTCCTGATCCAGGGCTTCGTCGCCGTGATGGTCGGCGGGGTCGGCTCCTTCATCGGACCCGTCGCCGGCGCCGGCGTCATCGGCACGCTCAGCGCCGCGCTGCCGTGGATCATGTCGCCCGTGGTCGCCGACGTGCTCGTCTTCGTGCTCGCAATTGCCTTCATCAAATTCAGGCCGCAGGGCCTCATTTCGGGAAAAGGGGTCTAGTCAGATGTCAATGGATCATAGCCATCTCACCCGCCGCCGCTTCATGAGCAATTTCGCCTTCGCCACCGGCGCCATTGCGACCGGCGTCGGAAGCTGGGTGGTGCGGCCGGACTGGGCCAACGCCGCCGAAGCCCCGATCAAGGTCGGCATCGCGACCGACCTCACCGGGCCGATCGCCTATGCCGGCAATGCCGACGCCAACGTCGCCAAGATGGTGATCAAGGAGATCAACGCAGCCGGCGGCCTGCTCGGCCGGCCGCTCGAGCTCTATATCGAGGATACCGCGTCGAATGAATCGGTCGCGGTCGGCAACGTCCGCAAGCTGATCCAGCGTGACAAGGTCGACATGGTGCTCGGCGGCATCACCTCGTCGATGCGCAACGCGATCAAGGATCCGATCGTGGCTCGCGGCAAAACGCTCTACATCTATCCGCAGCTCTACGAGGGCAAGGAGTGCACGCCCTATCTGTTCTGCACCGGGCCGACGCCGGCGCAGCAATGCGACGAATTCATTCCCTGGCTGATCAAGAATGGCGGCAAGAAGTTCGCGCTGCCGAGCGCCAACTATGTCTGGCCGCACACGCTCAACGTCTACGCCCGCAAGGTGATCGAAGCCAACGGCGGCGAGGTGGTGTTCGAGGAATACTACCCGCTCGACCAGGTCGACTTCTCCGCCACCGTCAACCGCATCGTCTCCAACAAGGTCGACGTCGTCTTCAACACGGTGATCCCGCCGGGCGTCGGCCCGTTCTTCAAGCAGCTCTATGAGGCAGGCTTCCTCAAGAGCGGCGGCCGGCTTGCCTGCGTCTACTATGACGAGAACACGCTCAACATCAACCAGGCCAACGAGATCGAGGGGCTGGCGAGCTGTCTCGATTACTTCAAGGCCCTGACCAAGGACGACCCGGCCAGCGCCAAGATCCAGGCGGCCTATGAGAAGGACTTTCCGGGCAACTTCCTGTTCGCCGCCGGCAGCGCCGCGACCGGAACCTATCGCGGCCTCAAGCTGTGGGAAGCGGCCGTCAAGGAGGCAGGCAAGGTCGACCGCGAATCCGTCGCGGCGGCGCTCGACCATGCCAAGATCGCCGAGGGGCCCGGCGGACCCGCCGAGATGGTACCGGGCAAGCGCCACTGCAAGATGAAGATGTATACTGCCGTCGCCAAGAACGGGACCTATGAGATCGTCGCGCACAGCAACGGCCTCGTCGACCCCAAGGAATGCTGAGCAGCAGATGGCAGCAGCAAAGCAAGCCGTCGCCCGCCTCAGCGAGGGACCGGATGTCGTGACGGGTGAGGGTGCACCGGCCGCCGGCGTGCCGGCGGGACGTGGCGTGGCAGGACGGCAGGTGCTGCCGATCGTGGAAGGGCTGGTGCTCTTGATCGCACTGCTCCTGCCGCTGGTCTTGCAGGACTACCTGACGGTATTCGCCACCCGCGTGATCATCCTCGCGCTGTTCGCGCTGTCGTTCGACCTGGTGTGGGGTTACGCCGGCATCATGAGCTTCGGCCAGGCGCTGTTCTTCGGCGCCGCCGGCTATGGTGTGGCGCTGATGGCGCGCGACCTCGACATCACCTCGATCTTCCTGATCCTGCCGGCGGGAACGCTGATCGGGCTTGTCACGGCACTGCTGCTTGGCGGCTTCCTGCTGCTCGGGCGCTATCCGGCGAGCGTGATCTTCGTCTCGCTCGGCACGCTCACCGGCTCCTACGCGGCGGACCGGCTGGCGCGCGGCTGGTATTACCTCGGCGGCCAGAACGGCATTCCGTCGATCCCGTCGCTGTCGCTCGGCTCGACCGACATCTCGGAAGGTCCGGTCTATTACTATCTGGCGCTCGGCATCCTCGCCGTCGTTTATCTGCTGTGCCGCTTCCTGGTGCGCTCGCAATTCGGGCTGGCGCTGGCAGGCTTGCGCGAGAACGAGCAGCGCATCGCCTTCTTCGGCTACAAGGCGCAGCATCTGAAGGCGATCGTGTTCGCGATCGGCGGCGCCATCGCGGGGCTCGCCGGCAGCCTCTATGCTTTCCACGAAGGTTTCGTCTGGCCCAACATCCTGGGCGTCGTGTTCTCGACCCAGGTCGTGCTCTACGTCCTGTTCGGCGGCTCCGGCACGCTGATCGGCGCCGTCATCGGCACCGTGATCATCGAGGGCGTCAGCTTCTGGCTGTCGGACAATTACCGCGACATCTGGCCGATCATCCTCGGCGTGCTGCTGCTGCTGGTGATCATGTTCCGCCCGCTCGGGCTGATCTCCTTCGTGCTCGGCGAGCGCGAGCGGGTCGGCCGCTTCGGGAAGGCGCCGAAGGAGACGCACAATGCCGCTCCTTGAAGCGTCAGGCATCAGCAAGGTGTTCGGCAAGCTCACAGCGCTCGACGGCGCAGGGCTGACCGTCGCCGAGAACGAATTTCACGGCCTGATCGGCCCGAACGGCTCGGGCAAGAGCACGTTGATGAAATGCGTCGCCGGCGCCGAGGTACCGACCGCAGGCAAGGTCAGCTTCATCAACGCCGACATCACGGCGTTCACGCCGACCGAGCGCGCCCGGGCCGGCATGAGCCTGAAGTTCCAGATCACCTCCGTGCTGCCGACGTTGACGCTGTACGACAACATCCTGCTGGCGCTGCAGGCGCAGTCGTCGCTGGTCGAACTCGTGTTCTCGCGGACGCGCCGGCGGCTGCACGATCAGGTGATGGCGATGCTCCAGCAGTTTCGTCTCGCCGACCGCGCCAATGATGCCGCGGCGACCCTGTCGCACGGCCAGCAGCAATGGCTCGAGATCGCGATGGCGCTCGTCGGCAAGCCGCGGCTGCTGCTGCTGGATGAACCGACCGGCGGCATGAGCCTCGAAGAACGGCGCGTCACCGGCGAGCTGCTGCAGCCGATCAAGCAGCATTGCTCGCTCGTCATCGTCGAACACGATCTCGATTTCATCCGCGACATCTGCGACCGCCTCACCGTGCTCGACCAGGGCAAGGTGCTGGCGAGCGGAACGGTCGCGGAGATCCAGAGCAACAAGAGCGTCCAGGAGATCTATCTGCGCCGTGCCTGACCAGTCCTTTCTCGATATCAGGCATCTCGATGCCGGCTACGGCCGCAGCCAGGTGCTGTTCGACGTCAACATCGACATTCCCTGGCGCGGCGGCGTCGCGGTGCTCGGCCGCAACGGCGCCGGCAAGACCACGCTGATGAAGACCATCGTCGGCGAGCTTTCGAGCTCGCAGGGCGAACTGTTCTTCGACGGCCGCGACATCACCCGCCGCCGCACCGAGGAACGGGTGCGCTCGGGCATCGGCTATGTGCCGCAGGAGCACTCGGTGTTCGCGCGGCTGTCGGTGCGCGACAATCTCGCGGTCGGCTCGCTGTTCAATCGCGACACGAGCGCGGTCGACCGCGTGTTGGCGATTTTCCCGAAGCTCGGCCAGCGCCTCGATCAGCCGGCCGGCACGCTGTCCGGCGGCGAGCGCAAGATGCTGGCGATCGGCCGCGCCATGCTCGGCAATCCCCGGCTGCTGCTGCTCGACGAGCCCACCGAAGGCGTCTGGATCGGCGTGATCGAGGAGATCACGGAGCGGCTGATCGAGCTCGCCAAGGAAATCTCCGTCGTCATCGTCGAGCAGCATCTCGACCTCGCGCTGCGCGTCGCCGATTACGCCTATGTGCTGGACCGCGGCCGCGTCGCGCTGCAGGGCGCAGCGAGCGAAGTGCGCAACGATCCGGAGCTGCTGCGGTATCTCGCGCCGTAACTGGCAACTGCAATGTAGCGGCGATCATCCACCCGCTGCGAGCGCGCCGCTCTCGTCGTCATGCCGGGCGTGCGAAGGCGCGCAATTGCGCATCTGAGAATCGACCGGTCCACGCGATCCATCGATGAATGGATTTAGGGCTCGACGTCGCGCGTCACTCCGAAGTGACGGTGAGGTCAGCACGCTGCTCAGGCTCCCTCCCCCCTTGCGGGGGAGGGCAATCGCATATGGCGTCTGCGGAGGTTGTCCGCGGGCTCCCTTCGCCTCTCCCGCTTGCGGGGGAGGCCGACGCGTGCGCAGCGCGCGGCGGGTGGGGGCTCTTTCCACGAGACGACTCGCGGAGAGAACCCCCACCCCAGCCCTCCCCCGCAAGCGGGAGAGGGAGCCGACTGCCGATGCCGTTGCGACTCGAATCTCATATGCGATTGCCCTGCCTTGCGGGGGAAGGTTGGGGAGAGGGGTGAGCCCCGGGGCGACATGATTGATGCAGGCGTTCTGCGCGCCAACTGCGCTCACCTGTCGCTGTCACGAATGCGGAGAGGTCACGCCGTGCGGCCACCCCTCTCCCTAACCCTCTCCCGCAAGGGGAGAGGGAACCCGTCCGCCGGTGCGTCCATCAGGTGCCAATCACTGACTTGCCCGACGGCGCCCGAACTTCTGTTTCATCTTCGCGACTTGCGACGACGGCGAACGAGAAACCGTCGTTTCGTGAAAGCGTGACAGCGACCCGGATTGGGTCCTTCGGCATACGTGATGTCAGTTGATGAATTCACGGAAACTATACCAAATACGCGCATGAACCCGGGATCGTGACGGCCTTCGCTCCAAGGTTGTCACGCGATATGCTAACGGATTGTCGCGTGATTTTAGGTTAGCGTTTTGGTCGGGGACCGATGGTCGCTCGCAGATTGTCGCAAGGGCAGGCCCCCACACCGGTAGCGCGTCACCGCTGGCATGAGGAACGGTCGCTACGGTGCGCCATCAGGATGGCCCGCATGGGCTACTGGGAGTCGCAGAGCGCCGCCGCGACCGATTTCTGGATATCGCCTGAGCTCGCCGCCTTCTACGAATTCGAGACGGTCGACGGCTTCATCCCGATCGCCACGGTGCGCCGCCGATACCTGCCTGAAAGCCGGAAGCTTCTGGACGCGCATTACGCGGCCTGCTGGGCCGAGGGGCAGCCCTATGTGGTGCAGGCGAAGCTCCGCAAGTCCGATGGCAGCCTGCTCGACTGCATGGTGCATGGCGAGCCGGAATTCGATGCGCAGGGTCAGGTCCGACGGGTGTCCGGCATTGTCCGCGATGTCACGGAAGAGACCTCGGCGCTCCGGCGCCTGGCCGAGAGCGAGCAGCGGCTGGCCGATTTCGTCAGCACCGCGTCGGACTGGTGCTGGGAGAGCGACGCCGCCCACCGGCTGCTGCCCTATCCGAAGTCGCTTGCCGGCAATGCCGCGTTCCAGACGGTAGCCGCCGGTGGGCGAGCGCGTTGGGAGCTGGCCTATGCACCGGAGGACGAGGAGGCCATGGCGCGGCACCGCGCCGACATGGAGGCCCACCGCCCTTTCCGCGACTTCATCTATACGCTGATCGGCCAGGACGGGTCGCGCGTCAGTATCCGCACCAGCGGCAAGCCCATCTTCGCCGATGACGGCATCTTCCTCGGCTACCGGGGCACGTCGAGCGACATCACCGAGCTGAGAGCGGCGCAGGCCAAGCTCGACGAGCGTACGCGGGCGCTGCAGGAGGCGCATCGGCTCGGCAAGATCGGCACCTGGAGCTACCGGCTGGACATCGGCCGTACGGTGTGGGCGCCGGAGCTCTACCAGCTTCTCGGCTTCGACCCCGACAGGTTCGAGCCGACCGACGAGAACATGAGACCCTATTTCCTGGACGGCGACGCCGACCGCTTCCGCGACGTGCAGAAACGTGTCCTCCGCACCCGTAGGACCGAGTCCATGGACCTGCGCATCCTGCATGCGGACGGCACCGCCCGCGATCTGGCGGTAATCTGCAAGGCGGAGGTCGTCCACGACAAGGTCATCGGCATCATCGGCACCGTGCAGGACGTCACCGAGCGCAAGGAGGCCGAGCGCCAGCTCGAAACGCTCGCCTACACCGATCCTTTGACCGGCCTTGCCAACCGCGCGCTGTTCAAGCGCCAGCTCGGTGCCCTGATCGAGGGTTGCACCCTGGAAGGCCGAGGCGGGGCGTTGCTCCTCATCGACCTCGACCGCTTCAAGGAGGTCAACGATTCCCTCGGCCATGCCGCCGGCGACGAGTTGCTGATCCGGGTGGCGGGCGCGCTGCGGCTGGAGCTCGGGCCGCGGGCGTTCATCGCCCGGCTCGGCGGCGACGAATTTGCGGTGCTGGTGGAAGGATGCGGCATGTCCGATGTCGCGCTGACCGGGCTCGCCGACCGGATCATCGCCAGGCTGTCCGGCCCTGTGGATCTCACCGAGGGCGAGGCCTTCATCGGCGCCACCGTCGGCATAGCCCGCTTGCCGGAGCACGGGGGCGCGGCCGAGACCGCCATGCGCAATGCGGACCTGGCGCTCTACATGGCCAAGGAGGCCGGGCGCGGCCGGGCTCAGTTGTTCGAGCCGGTCCATGCCCAGGCGGTCGATCAAAGGCTCGATCTCGGCCGGCATCTGCGGCACGCCGTGGAGGCCGGCGCCCTCACGGCCCATTACCAGCCGCAGGTAGACCTGAGGACCGGTCGCGTCACCGGCTTCGAGGCGCTGCTGCGCTGGACCCATCCCGAGCGCGGGCCGATCTCGCCGACGGAATTCATCCCGATCGCCGAAAGCTCCGGGCTCATCGTCGATCTCGGCCTGTGGGTGCTGCGCGAGGCCTGCCGGCAGGGCCGCGCCTGGCTGGATGCCGGGCTGCCGCCGCGCTCCGTCTCGGTCAATGTCTCGCCGGCCCAGGTCTGGAGCATGGATTTCGAGACGGCAGTCTCGGCCGTGCTGGCGGAGACCGGCCTTCCGGCCGAGTTGCTCTGCCTGGAGCTGACCGAAAGCCTGTTCGTGGATCATACCGAGCAGCGGATCAGTCGCACGCTGACGGCCCTCTCCGGTCTTGGCGTCCGGCTGGCGCTGGACGATTTCGGCTCGGGTTATTCTTCGCTCGGCTATCTGACGCGTCTGCCCTTCGACCGGCTGAAGGTGGACCGGGCCTTTGTGGACGGCGTTTCCACCGCGCCGGAGAAGCGCAAGCTGCTGGGCGGCATCATCGCCCTGTCGCGCGGGCTGGGCATGAAGGTGGTGGCGGAGGGAGCCGAACTGCCGGCCGAGGTGGACGTGCTCGGCGAGCTCGATTGCGATTTGGTGCAGGGCTTCGTCTTTTCGCCGCCTGTCGTCCCCGACGAGGCGCTGCTGGTGGCCGCCAGCATCGAGCGCGCGGCGCGGCGGATATAACTCATCCGTCGTCAGATCATTCCGGACTGATCGGGCGGTTCGAGAAGCGGCTTCGACCCCTCATGTCCCCTCAGTCGTCATGTCCGCGCAGGCGGGCATCCAGTACGCCGCGGACTCTCGGCCCAAGCCCTGGCGTCTCTGGAATACTGGGTCACCCGCCTTCGCGGGTGACGACAGCGGAAGATCGATCGGCTGCTTGAAATGTGAATCGAGCGCTTCAGCGCCGCTCTCTTCGCGCACGGAGCAGGCGAAACGCCGCGTCTACTTCATCGCCGAGAAGCGATTGTCGAACGAGTTCGACTGCACCACCGGCGCGGAGCCGGCGAGTTGGGTGCTGGCGCTCGCCGCCGGGGCAGGCGCTGCTGCGGCGGTGCTGTCGGTGACCGAGGGCTTCAGCGCCGGCTTGGCGGCCTGCTTGGTCTCGTGCTTCGCCTCATGCTTGGGCGGCACGCGAACCACCGATTGCGGCTTGGCATCGGCGACCTTCGGCTTGGGCTGCGCAGGCGCGGACGGTCGCGCCGCGGTCGCCTGGGATGCGTCGGCGGTGGCGCCGATGCCGACCTTGCGGGCGAAGCTCGAGAAGACGCCCTGGGACTCGCCGGCCGTCGCAACGCGCGTCGATGAGGTGGCCGATGTCGTCGCCACCACGGGCTCGTTCTGCTCAGGCGCGAGATTCGGCTTCGGCGGATTGACCGTTCCGGGGATCGTGCCCGGCGCGCGCGACAGCGCCAGCGATTGCAGGCTCTGGCTGTCGCCGCCGTCGGAGAGACCGGTGGCGCCTTCCGGAATCTTCGAAGCGAAGATCTTGTTCATGCCGCCGTCGATGCCGGTGTTCATGCGCGCGACCGGCGTGCCCTTGGCGATCAGCCGGGCCATCTCGGTGTCGTCGCGCTGCTCCTTCTCGCGCACGGCGCTCGCGATCTCGTCGGGGATCACATAGGCCGGACACTTGGCGGAGGCATCGAACACCGGATCGCGCGTCGCGTTCGGCGACCTTGCCGCGTCGAACACGTATTTCTTCTCGCAGAAGTCGACCTTCGGCTCGCGCTTCGTCACCTCGAAATGATCATTGCCGACCTTGATCATCTTCCAGAACGGCATGTTCGGGTTGTTGCGGTGCTTCGCCATGTTGGCCGCCGTCATCCGGAACGGATAGGCCTGAAACTGGAAAGCCTTCTGGCCGCCGAAGAAGGACTCGCGGCCGAGCGCATAGATCTCCGCGATCTGCTCGTCGGTCATCGCGTAGCAGCCGCGCGACGAGCAGTCGCCATGCACCATCAGCTCGGAGCCGGTGCGGCCAAGCGAGCGGTCGAACGCGTTGGGATAGCCGGTGTTGAACGACAGGTAATAGGCCGACTGCGGATTCATCTGGCTCGGGTTGATCGAATAGAACCCTTCCGGCGCCTGGCGGTCGCCTTCGCGGATCTTCGGCCCGAGATCGCCCGACCAGCGGCAGATCGGATAGGCCTTGAGCAGCGCGAAGTCGCCCGAGCGGGTCTGCTTCCAGACCTCGAGCTCGGCTTCCTGCTTGAACAGGCGGATCAGGATCGGCGATTGCAGATCCATGTCCTTCTCGGCCATGGCGGCGACGAGCTTCGGCGGGACCGGCTGGTTGGCCTTGGCGTTGTTGGCGAGGGAAATCTGGTCGCTGTTGCAGCCGGCGAGCAGCACGCTCACCGCGAGGGCCGCGGATGCCAACAGCGCGCGAACGAGCGTGCGATGAATCAAGTCCAAGCTCCACACCCACCGGGCGATTTTCGCGACCCCAACACGGCGAATATGCCCTGAAGCCATTGTCTAAAATATTAGCCTTCGGCCCCCATGCTCGCAACCTGAACGGGGGTCACCCGCCCTTAACGTAACAGGCATGGTTCAAGGAACGTTAAACACCCGGCTCCGGCTCAATTGCGGCCAAAGTCGGTGATTCGGAGAAAAATCCGCTTAATTCGGGCGGGCTAGCCGAGCTTGCGGCCGATATCGAGGAATTTCTGGCGCCGCTGTTTGCGCACCGCGTCGGGATCAAGATTTCGTAGGTCGTTGAAGGCCTGGGCGATCGCGTCGCCGGTGGTTGCGATCATTGCCGCTGCGTCGCGGTGGGCGCCGCCGGCGGGCTCCTTGATGATCTGGTCGATCACGCCGAAGCGCAGCATGTCCTGGGCGGTGATCTTCATGCTGTTGGCGGCTTCCTGCGCCTTGGTGCCGTCGCGCCACAGGATCGAGGACGCCGCCTCCGGCGAGATCACGCTATAGATCGCGTGCTCGAGCATCAGGACGCGGTTGGCCGTGGTGATCGCGATGGCGCCGCCCGACATGCCTTCACCGGTGACGATCGCGACATTGGGGACGCCGAGCGACAGGCACGCATCGGTCGAGCGCGCGATCGCCTCGGCCTGGCCGCGCTCCTCGGCGCCGATGCCGGGATAGGCGCCCGCGGAATCGACAATCGACAGCACCGGGATGCCGAAGCGATCGGCCATCTCCATCAGCCGCACCGCCTTGCGATAGCCTTCGGGGCGCGCCATGCCGAAATTGTGCTTGATGCGGCTCTCGGTCGTGGCGCCCTTTTCCTGGCCGACCACGCAGATGCTCTCGCCGCGGAAACGGCCGAAGCCGCCGATCAGGGCCTCGTCGTCGGCGAACTTGCGATCGCCGGCCATCGGCGTGAATTCGGTGATCAGCGCGCCGACGAAGTCGGTGAAATGCGGGCGCTGCGGATGGCGCGCCACCAGGGTCTTCTGCCACGGCGTCAGATTGGCGTAGAGCTCGGTCAGCGCCTGCTGCGCCTTGTCCTCGATCCGGGCGACCTCGTCGCCTATATCGCTGCCCGAGGCGGCAAGCGCGCGCAACTCGTCGATCTTGGATTCAAGCTCGGCGACGGGTTTTTCGAAGTCGAGATAGCTGCGCATCGGGTCGGGCATCAACTCAATATAAGGAGGAACGGTGCGAGGGGCGAAGCGTTTCGGCGTGAGGTGGAGAAGCTTTGTAACTTCAGATGGTTAACGCGCGTCCGGGCTGAACGGGCGCCCCAGGTCGCGGGCAGGTGACGCTGTTTCCGCGCAGATGCCGCCGAAGTCAAGACGGATGACGCGGAGGTATCCGCCTCTCCGATCTGTGTAGCCCGGACGGAGCGCAGCGTAATCCGGGACAAGTCGGCCCGTGGATAAAGCGTCCCCGGATTTCGTTGCGCTTCATCCCGGGCTACCGGTGCTCCATGTGGCTAGGATTTCTCCGCCAGCGGATGCAGGTCGCGGACCATGCTCTTCAGCCGCTCTTCGACCACGTGGGTGTAGATCTGGGTCGTCGAGATATCGGTGTGGCCGAGCAGGGTCTGCACGATGCGCAGGTCCGCGCCATTGTGCAGCAGATGGCTGGCGAAGGCGTGACGCAGCACGTGCGGGGAGACCAGCCGCGGCGCGAGGCCGGATGCGGCGGCGAGCTCCTTCAGGTCGCGGGCAAAATGCTGCCGCGTCAGATGGCCGCTCTCGCCGGAGGAGGGAAACAGCCATTTCGATTGCGCGATCTTCTTCTTCTCCGGCTGCATCACTTGCATCGCCGCCAGATAATCCGCCATCGCCTGGCGCGAGGCGTCGTTGAGCGGCACCAGCCGTTCCTTGTTGCCCTTGCCGCGCACCACGATCATCCGCGCATCGCGCCGCGCCGCCGAGACCGGCAGCGACACCAGCTCGGAGACGCGCAGGCCGGTGGCGTAGAGCACCTCGAGCAGGCAGTGCAGCCGGAGCGCGCGCAGCCGCTGCGCCGGCGAGGCGTCGGTCTGCGTCAGCTCCTTGGCGCGCGTCAGCATGCGGTCGACGTCGGCGATCGATAGCACCTTGGGCAGGCCGCGCCCGCGCTTCGGGCCAGACAGAATCGCGGCGGGATCATCATTGCGGATCCGCTCGTTGAGCAGGAAACGGCAGAGGTGCCGCATCGCCGACAGCCGCCGCGCCACGCTCGACGACTTGAAGCCTCTGGCATCGAGGTCGGCGAGATAGGCACGGAGCGTCTCGGTATCCGCGCCGGTAAAGTTGCTGCCGGAGCGGCTGAGGAATTCGGAGCAGTCGGTGAGGTCGCGCCGGTAAGCGTCGAGTGTATTGCTACCGGCACCCTGTTCCGCGGCAAGCATGTCGAGGAACAGCGCGATCAGGTTGGCATCGGAGGTCTTGGCGGGAACTTTGGCGGCAGTGTTGGAGCGCATGCCGCGAATCATAGCGCCTATTTCTTGAGGAACTTCTCCGGTGGGATGGTCACGGTCATTTCCCGCGGCTTCGGATGCACAAAATTCGCCAGCACGAAGACGATGCCGTAGCCGATCCCGAAAATCACGGCGACGACCGTCAGGAAGCGGAACAGGCTGGGCATGGAGACGACTCGGACGGCGAATTAACCAATGAAATCATCCAACATGTTCCCCGCGCGGTTGCAAGAGTCGCTGGTAACGGTATCGCCGGGGGTAGTATAGGTGACTGGAATTCCAGCAATTCATCCGCCAACCGAGCTTTTTGATGTCCGAGACCGCCGCACCGGCACAAACCCATCCGACCCTGGAGGCCGACATCGCGGCCGCGCTGGGATCGCGGTCGATCGTGCTGGTCGGCATGATGGGAGCGGGCAAATCGACGATCGGCCGGCGGGTGGCCGCGCGCCTGCGGCTGCCGTTCACCGACGCCGACACCGAGATCGAGACCGCAGCGGGCATGACGATCCCGGAGATCTTCGAGACCCACGGGGAGTCCTACTTCCGCGACGGCGAGGCGCGGGTGATTGCGCGCATCCTCGATCACGGCCCGATCGTGCTGGCGACCGGCGGCGGCGCCTTCATGCGCGAGGAGACCCGCAACCGCATCCGGGACAAGGCAATCTCGATCTGGCTCAAGGCCGATGCGGATGTCATCATGCGGCGGGTGCGTCGCCGCGCTGACCGTCCGCTGTTGCAGACCGCCGACCCCGAAGCGACGGTCAATCGTCTGCTCGGCGAGCGCGAGCCGGTCTACCGGAACGCCGACCTGACGATCGCCTCGCGCGAGGTGCCGCATGACCGCATCGTCGACGAATGCCTGGAGGCCCTGCACGCGCATCTGTGCGGCAGCCGCCCGGGCACAGACCCAACGCAGGATGGATTGAACACCGACTCATGACCGCGCCCCTGAAACATCCCGCTTCCGTGACCGTCGATGTCGCGCTCGGCGACCGCGCCTATGACATCGTGATCGGCCGCGATGTGCTGGCCTCGCTCGGCGCGCGGGTCGCGGCGCTGCGGCCCGGCGTGCGCACCGCCATCGTCACCGACCGCACCGTCGCCAGGCATTGGCTGGAGCCGGTGGAGGCCTCGCTCACGTCAGCCGGCGTTCCGACGGCGCCGATCATCGTTGAGGAAGGCGAGGGCTCGAAGAGCTATGCCGGGCTGTCGCAGGTCAGCGAAGCGCTGATCGCGGCCAAGATCGAGCGCAACGATCTCGTCATCGCGCTCGGCGGCGGCGTGGTCGGCGATCTCGCCGGCTTCGCAGCGGCGATCCTGCGCCGCGGCGTCGATTTCGTGCAGGTGCCGACCTCGCTGCTCGCGCAGGTCGATTCCTCGGTCGGCGGCAAGACCGGCATCAACTCGCCGCAGGGCAAGAACCTGATCGGCGCCTTCCACCAGCCGGTGCTGGTCATCGCCGATACCTCGGTGCTCGACACGCTGTCGCCGCGCCAGTTCCGCGCCGGTTACGCCGAGGTCGCGAAATACGGCATCCTCGGCGACGAAGCCTTCTTCGCCTGGCTGGAAAAGAACCACGCCGACATCTTCTCTGGTGGCGCGGCGCGCGAGCACGCGATCGCAACCTCGTGCCGCGCCAAGGCGGCGATCGTCTCCCGCGACGAGCGCGAGACCGGCGAGCGGGCGCTGCTCAATCTCGGCCACACCTTCGGCCATGCTCTGGAGGCCGCGACCGGTTTCTCGGACCGCCTGTTCCACGGCGAGGGCGTTTCGGTCGGCATGGTGCTGGCCGCGCAGTTTTCCGCGCGGCTCGGCATGATCTCGCCCGATGACGCGGCGCGGATCGAGCGTCATCTGTCGGCGGTCGGATTGCCGACGCGGCTGCAGGACATCGCCGGGTTCGCGCAGGAGGGGCTGGCCGATGCCGACGCGCTATTGGCGCTGATGGCGCAGGACAAGAAGGTCAAGCGCGGCAGGCTGACCTTTATCCTGCTGGAAGCCGTCGGCCGCGCGGTGATCGCCAATCATGTCGAGCCGGCGCTGGTGCGCGATTTCCTGCAAACCAAGCTGGCGACGCATTAGGACAGGATGTCGACCGGAGCGGCGGCGTCGGCGACAAAGCGGATGCGGATCTTCGGTGAGATCATGCTCAAACACTGTTCGGGTGAAGCAAGTTGGACTGGATAGCCTTCTCCATCGTGATTGGCTGCCTGCTGGTCTCCGCCTTCTTCTCGGCGAGCGAGACGGCGCTGACGGGCGCCTCGCGCGGCAGCATGTTGCGGCTCTCGAAGCAGGGTAACGGCGAGGCTACCGTCGTCTCCAGCCTGATCGCGATGCGCGAGCGGATGATCGGCGCGCTGCTGCTCGGCAACAACATCGCCAATATCGGTGCCTCCGCGCTCGCAACCGGCATCTTCACCGCCTGGTTCGGCGATGTCGGCGTGCTCTATGCCACCGGCGTGATGACGGTGCTGGTGGTGATTTTCGCGGAAGTACTGCCCAAGACCGTCGCCATCAACGCGCCGGACCGGGTGTCGCTGTTGGTGGCGCGCCCGATGCGGCTCACGGTCTTGGTGCTCGGGCCGTTGCTGACCGTCATCGAGGGCATCGTCCGCGCCCTGATGAGGCTGTTCGGCATCAAGATCGGTGCGCATCAGGCCATCCTGTCGCCGACCGAGCGCCTGCGCGGCGCGGTCGACCTGCTGCATCACGAGGGCAAGGTCGAGAAGCTGGACCGCGACATGTTCGGAGGCCTGTTGGACTTGCGAGAGTTGCAGGTCTCCGACGTGATGGTTCACCGCACCGAGATGACCATGATCAATGCCGACCTGCCGCCCGACGAATTGGTGCGGGAGGTGCTGGCGACCGAATACACCCGCATCCCGCTCTGGCGAGATAAGCCGGAGAACATCATCGGCGTGCTGCATGCGAAGGACCTGCTGCGCGCGATCCGCGCCAACGATGGCGACACCTCTGCGATCGATGCCTCCGCCATCGCGCTGCCGCCCTGGTTCGTGCCGGAGATGCGCCCGGTCTCCGAGCAGTTGAAGGCGTTCCGCCGCCGCAAGACCCACTTCGCCCTGGTGGTCGACGAGTATGGCGAGGTCGAAGGCATGGTGACGCTGGAGGACATCCTGGAGGAGATCGTCGGCGATATCTCCGACGAGCACGACGTCGTGGTGGCCGGTGTGCGCGCCCAGCCGGATGGCTCGGTTGTGGTCGATGGCTCGGTGCCGATCCGCGATCTCAACCGCGCGATGGACTGGCATCTGCCGGACGAAGAGGCGACCACCGTCGCCGGCCTCGTGATCCACGAGGCGCGCTCGATCCCCGAGCGCGGCCAGAGCTTCACTTTCCACGGCTTCCGCTTCCGCGTCCTTCGCCGCGAGCGCAACCGCATCACCGCGCTGCGCATCGTTCCAATTCCGCGCGAGGCGGGCGAGCTCGACGAGAAGAAACCGAAGCGGGCGGGGACGGCGTTCTAGCGGCGTGGCGAGTGGTGTCGATCTATCACCGTCACCCTGAGGAGCCGCGAAGCGGCGTCTCGAAGGGCGACGGGCACGAGCGATGGCCGTTCATCCTTCGAGACGGCCGCGTTGCGGCCTCCTCAGAGCCTGTGAATCTTTGTGCAGATTTTGATTGAGTTTGCACGCTTGCAGTGATTCCTGATTGTGGACACTGGAGAGGTGCAACGATGTCCGGCGATGAACTCTTTTCGGATCTTCCGCAGCAGACACGAGCACGTGCGAACGATGCGGGCGAGCCGCGGATGCGAGAGCCGGTGCGCGATCAGATCGAACTTCGGGCGGTCGATCTAGAGGCATTGGTGGCTGCCGACCACCCGGTGCGGGTGATCTGGGCCTACGTTGAGAAACTTGATCTGCAGGAGCTTGAAGAGGCGATCAGAGCCCGCACCCACACGCCGGGACAGGCGCCGGCGAGCCCGCGGCTTTTGCTGGCGCTATGGCTTTATGCGACGAGCGAGGGCGTTGGCAGCGCGCGGGCGCTGGCGCGGTTATGTGAGAGCCACGACGTCTATCGGTGGCTGTGCGGCGGGGTCAGCGTCAACTATCACGGCTTGGCCGACTTCCGCACGGCGCATCCGGAGCTTCTGGATCGGCTGTTGAGCGACACTGTCGCCAGCCTGTCGGTGGCCGGGGTCATCGACCTGGATGAGGTGGCACAGGACGGGGTCCGGGTGCGTGCGTCGGCTGGGACCAAATCGTTCCGTCGCCGCAAGAAGCTTCACAAAGAGCTGCGCAAGGCGCAACGGCTGATCCGCCAGTTGAAGGAAGAAGCCACTGACGATCCGCAAGCCAGCAACCGGCGGATCGTTGCGGCCGAGGAACGGGCCGCACGTGAACGCGAGGCGCGTGTGGCCTCGGCGCTGAAGAAGCTGGCCGAGATCGAGGCCGAGCGCGAACGGCGCAGCACGACCAACAAGAAGCAGGTCGAGAAGCAGAAGGAACCGCGCGCCTCCACCACTGATCCCGATGCTCGCGTCATGAAGATGGCCGATGGTGGCTTCCGTCCCGCCTACAATTGCCAGCTCTCCACTGCCGCCGGTGGTCAGATCGTGCTCGTCACCGACGTCACAACGGTCGGTTCCGACCGCGGCCTGGCCCGGCCGATGCTGGACAAGATCAACCGCCGCTATGGCCGATGGCCGAAGCGCCATCTGGTCGATGGCGGCTTCAACAAGAATGACGATACCGAGTGGGCGGCTGGCCGCGGGATCAAAATCTACGGGCCACCTTCACGCAGCAAGCATCGGCGCGATCCCTATCAGCCGAGCGACAGGGATGGACCGGGTGTCGCCGCCTGGCGCGCCCGCATGAGAAGCCCGCACGGCAAGTCAGTCTACAGGCGTCGCGTCCAGGCAGAGTGCATCAACGCCCGCTTCCGCAACTGGGGCCTGCAGCGGTTTATGGTCCGCGGCCTCGAAAAGGTCCAAACGGTGCTGCGCTGGTTCGCCCTCACCAACAACATCCTGGCCGGACACCGCCTGCTGCAGGCCGCCGCCTGAACCAAACAATCACCGCTAGCCTCTGCCCGCCGCAGTCCCTCTCCGCTAAAGCTGCCAACCTTCAATTAGATTCACAGCCTCTCAGGATGACGGGTCTAGAGCTCGGGAGCTACTCGATGTCGATCGAGATACCCGAAAGCTTCCAGGCGCCATCGGAGGGGATGAAGCCGAGCTGATATTTGACCTGCTTGGGCGTGGTATCGAAATGGCCCTTCAGTTGCAGCACGCCCTTGTCGTCGACCTTGGCGTCCTGGTCCAGGACGATCGGCTTGGCGACGATCGCATCGAACACCGCGTGCTTGTCGATGAGATCCTTGAAGACGGTCCTCAGCTTGTCCGGCGGAAATTGGTCGCGGAACGGCTTCGAAATCTTGGCATGGAACACGGTGAAATTATCGGCGGCCACCGCGTCGTTGAGCGAGACCAGGATGCTTTTGATCAACACTTCCTGGACGAACGGGCTCGGCATATCGAGCGCCGATGCCGGCTGCGTGGCGCAGGTCAGGAGCAGGCCGGCAGCGGCTGCGATCGACTGGAAGCGTAGCCAGCGAGGGATCATCGGGCGGCCCCCTTTAATCGGCCGGCGATGCGATCCGCAAGATTGCCTGCTCGGATATGGCGCAGGTCCATCGCCGGGAGTATGCATCCTCATTAGAGGAAAACCGCCGCGGCGTCGCGAGGCAAGCGCGAGCTAGCGCCGGTTTTCCCCGGGGGCGTTCGCGTGGATCGCCAGGGCGTGCACGGAGGCCGAAAGTTCCTGCGCCAGCGCCGCATTTATCATGCGATGGCGCTCGACCCGGCTCTTCCCTTCGAAGGTCGGCGATACAATATACACCCTGAAATGCGTCTCGCCGCCTGACCGATGGCCGGCATGGCCTTCATGCAGATGTGATTCATCGACGACGTCGAGGCTTTCCGGCAAGAAAGCTTCACGCAACTTGCTTATGATAGTGTCTTTCGTGCTCATGGCGGCGAATTAGGTTCGCGACGGCCTTTCGTCAATGGTGCAGCGGGAAACGAGGTCTGTGCAATGTCAAGACTTGAAGAATTGTGCATTGCGTAGTCAAAGACAACATGCCGATCGATTCATCAAAATTCTTCGACTCCATTCGCATCAAGCCGACCAAGGTGAGTGCGAAGCGCCAGGCGCAGGCCGGCCAAGAGGCGGTCGCCTGCGAGTGGGCGGGTTGCCAGAACAAGGGCGCGCACCGTGCCCCGAAGGGTCGTGAGAACTCACGCGAATATTGGCACTTCTGTCTCGATCACGTTCGCGAATACAATCAGTCCTACAATTTCTTCCAGGGCATGAATCCGGAGGACGTCGCGCGCTACCAGAAGGACGCGCTGACCGGCCATCGCCCGACCTGGAAGATGGGCGCCAACAGCGGCGGCAAGAAGGGCGAAGGCGATTTCGACGCCGCGTCCGATCCGTTCCACATGTTCTCCGAGCTCAACGGCCGCGGCCGTTGGCGGCCCGGTCCGGGCGCCCAGGCCAAGCCCGAAACACGCAAGATCATGAACGCCGAGCGCAAGGCGCTCCAGGTGATGGGGCTCGGCGCCGAGGCGACGCTCGAGGACGTCAAGGCGAAGTACAAGTCGCTGGTGAAGCAGCACCATCCCGACGCCAATGGCGGCGACCGCTCCACCGAGGATCGCCTGATCGAGATCATCAAGGCGTACAACTATCTGAAGACCGTGGTGCGCGAGGCCTGAAGTCTCTCGCCTTCGTCGCCCCTGCGAAAGCAGGGGCCCATAACCACCGGCGCTCATTGTTCACACGAGATGTTGGTCTGATTGCCCCGTTGACGGGCCGCGGCGTATGGGTCCCTGCTTTCGCACTAGGGCATCTACATGTCTTCCGGAGTCTTCTCAACGACTTAGCTTAGCAACGCAGAGAAACGCCGCACTTTTGCTAAGCTCTGCTCGCGAAATGGCGTCATCGAGTGGCAAGCAAGTCCTTGATCGAGAGTCACTTTTCGGTCCGGAAAAGATGTGTAGATGCCCTAGTGCTTTCGCAGGGACGACGGCGGAGTGGATGCCTCCGCCGTCGCATTCGGCAGCCTATTTGCCAGAGCCCTTCGGCATCGCCCCGACATAGGACGAACTCGGCCGGATCAGCCGGCCGGTGCGCCGCTGCTCCAATGCATGCGCGGTCCAGCCGGCGGCGCGGGCCACGGCGAAGATCGGCGTGAACGCCTGACGCGGGATGTCCAGCGCATCGAGCAGGATCGCGGTGAAGAACTCGACATTGGTCTCGAGCGGCCGCTCCGGCTTCTTCTTGCGCAACGCTGAGCGGATATAGGCCTCGACCTCCCCGGCGAACGGCAGGTCGGCACCGTCGGCCGCCAGCCGCTCGATCGCAGCCTTCAGCACGTCGGCGCGCGGATCGCGCACGCGATACACCCGGTGGCCGAATCCCGGCAACCGCTCGCCGCGCGCCAGCGCGTCGTCGACCCACGGCTTGATCCGCTCGCGCGTGCCGATTGCATCCAGCATCTCCAGCACCGGCTCCGGCGCGCTGCCATGCAGCGGGCCGGTCAGCGCGCAATAGCCGCCGGTGATCGCCGCGAACAGATCGGCCTGCGTCGAGGCGATGACTCGCGTGGCGAAGGTCGACGCGTTCATGCCGTGATCGCAGACGGTCACGAGATAGGCATCGAGCGCGGCAACTTCGCGCGGCGCGGCCTTGCGGCCGAGCAGCATCCGCAGCGTGTCGGCGGCGTGACCGGCGTTCGGATCCGGCGCGATCGGATCGCGGCCCTTGGCGCGCTGCACCAGGGCGCCCGCGATCACGGGGAAGGCGCCGACGATGGTCGCCTCGTGCTCCAGCCCGTCCTCGCTGCGCAAACCGGCAATCGCGGCGCGGAAGCCATCAATGATGGACATGCCGCGCGTCGCCGGCAACAGGTCCGGCAGCCGGGCGAAGGCGCGCTCGCGGGCGGCGCCGAGACTGGCGCGGACATTGGCCTCGCTGAGCGACTTGCCGGTGGCGCCGTTCCACAGTCGCGCAGTGACACCCTCGAAGCTCGACTTGCCTGCGAGGTTGGCGAGGTGCTCGCCGGCGATGATCAATTCGCCGCGCTCGCCATCGACATGGCTCAACACGGTCTCGGCGGCGGGGACGCCGTCCAGACCGATCCGGCTCTTGGTGAGAATCATGTTCATGCCCGATCTCCTTGCTTCACCCCGCAAAGGTCGGACCTCTCGACGTATTGATCAATCTTGATTATATCAATCAATATGAAAAAATCCGCTGAGCTCTACCTCTCCGCCCGGGAAGCCGCCGCCGAGCTCGCGATCTCGCCGGCCACGCTCTACGCCTATGTCAGCCGCGGGCTGATCCGCTCCGAGCCTTCGCCGGATTCGCGCAGCCACCGCTACCGCGCCGAGGACATCAGGGATTTGAAGCAACGCCGCGCGCCATCGCCCGAGCCGCGCGGCTTGCGCAGTTTCGACGTGGATCTGCCCGTGATGGATTCGGCGGTCGCAACCATCACCGAGCAGGGCCCGATCTATCGCGGCGTCAACTGCGTCGAGCTCGCCGAGCGCGATACGCTGGAGCACACCGCGACATTGTTATGGGATGTCGCGGACGTCGATCCGTTCACATCGGACAACTGCCCGCACGTCTCGGACGAAATGCGAATGATTGCGGAAGCCACGCGCCGCGCGGCGCCGATCGACCGGACCGTCGCGGTGCTGGCGCTGGCGGCAAGCGCCGATCCCGGTGCCTTCACCCGCGCGCCGGACGGACGTGCGATGGTGGGGGGCCGGATCTTGCGGCTCGTGGTCGCAACCATGCTCAATGCACGAACGTCGGCGGAGCCGCTACATCAGCAGGTGGCTCGGGTCTGGGCGCCCGACAACAAGCACGCGCCCGATCTGATTCGCCGCGCGCTGGTGCTGCTCGCCGACCACGAGCTGAATGCCTCGACCTTCACCGCGCGCTGTGCGGCCTCGACCGGACTCAATCTCTATGACGCCGTCATTGCGGGACTCGTAGCGCTGAAGGGCCCGAAACATGGCGGCGCCGGCGTGCTGGCCTCGCATCTGGTCAAGACCATGATCGACAACGACGTTGCGCCGGTGATCCGCGAGCGCGTCGCGCTCGGCGAACGCTTCGCCGGCTTCGGCCACGGCGTCTACAAGAAGGGCGATCCGCGTGCGATCTCGCTGCTCGAGGCGCTGACCCGCGCCGGCGCGCCGCGCAAGTTCACCAAGGAAGTGCCGGAGCGGATCGCGGAGGCGACCGGCGAGTTCGTGAACATCGATTATGCGCTGGCCGTGCTGGTGCACGCCTTACGGATGCCCACGGGGAGTGAGCTTGCGCTGTTTGCGATGGCCCGCAGCGTCGGCTGGATCGCCCATGCCAGCGAACAATTGCAACACGGCAAGCTGATCCGGCCTCGCGCGCGCTATGTCGGCCCGGCCCCCGGGCGGGGCGCCACGACCAACAGCCTTTGAGATGCTTATTTGGATCGGGCCGGTTCGATCACGCCGCCGCCGTGCCGGCGGCGGATGGTCCAGACCGCCAGCGTGATGATCAAGGCGCAGCCGACGACCGCAAATATCCAGAGGTGCTTGCCGACATGGCCGTGATGCGGCAGGCCGGCATAGTCGTGCAGCGCGGTGATGGCGAGCACGCCGGGCAGCACATGCGCCGGCGCCCAGAGCAGGATTGCGGGAATGTTGACGGCGTAGAAGCGCGCCGGCGGCATGTCGAGTGCCCCTGCCGTGATCGGAACGAAGGCGCGGATCGGCGGCACGAAGCGGGCAAAGAACACCGCGAGCACGCCCCAGCGGTTGAAGAAGGCCTCGCTCTGCGCGATCACGCGCGGGTAGTTGCTGAGCGGCCAGGTCGAGAGGATCTCGCGCTGGCTGCGGTGGCCGATCAGAAAGGCGCTGCCATCGCCGAGCGCCGCGCCCGCCACGGCGGCGGCCAGCACCGGCCACAACTTCAGTTCGCCGCCGGGCACCAGCGCGCTGAGCGCGAGGATGATGGTCGAGCCCGGCACCAGCGAGCCGGCCACCGGAACGGCCTCCAGCAGGGCGGCCAGAAACAGCGTCAGATAGGCAAGCCATGCGTTGGCCGAAACGAAGCTGATCAAGGGGTCAAGGAAAGAGGTCACAAATATCCTGCGGCCGTGGAACCGGGGTTGCAGACCTAACAACTCCGTGCCGTTGGGAAAAGTGCCCAGGCGCCGTGGTGATGCGGCGAAAGTACGGCGTGATTCGCAGGGCAGCCTTCCAAAAATCGACCTCCGCCCTTATCTTCATGATAGCACAACGGAACTTTGATTAGCCCCTGGGCTTCTTCCAGCCGCTGCTCTCTGCTAGGCTTGTGCGAAGCACCCAATCCGCAGCCAAATGCTTAAATCTGGTTTCGGGACTGCCCGGGACCTCGGAGGATGAATGACGACCGCCGTCCAGACCAAAACGCAGGAACCCGTCGGCTTGCCCGACATGAAGGTGTCGGTCCGGCAGGTCTTCGGAATCGATAGCGACCTGGAAGTTCCCGCTTATTCCGAAGTCGATCCGCACGTGCCGGAATCGGATCCGGACTATCGCTTCGATCGTGCCACCACGCTCGCGATCCTCGCCGGTTTCGCCAAGAACCGCCGCGTGATGGTCACCGGCTATCACGGCACCGGCAAGTCGACCCATATCGAGCAAGTTGCCGCCCGCCTCAACTGGCCGTGCGTGCGCGTCAACCTGGACAGTCACATCAGCCGTATCGATCTCGTCGGCAAGGACGCGATCGTGGTCAAGGAGGGCAAGCAGGTCACCGAGTTCCGTGACGGCATCCTGCCCTGGGCGCTGCAGCACAATATCGCGCTGGTGTTCGACGAGTACGACGCCGGCCGCCCGGACGTGATGTTCGTGATCCAGCGCGTGTTGGAAGTCTCCGGCCGGCTGACCCTGCTCGACCAGAACAAGGTCATCAAGCCGCATCCGTCGTTCCGCTTGTTCGCCACCGCCAACACGGTCGGCCTCGGCGACACGTCGGGCCTCTATCACGGCACCCAGCAGATCAACCAGGGCCAGATGGACCGCTGGTCGATCGTCACCACGCTGAACTACCTCGCCCATGACGAGGAAGTGGAAATCGTGCTGGCGAAGGCGCGCCACTACCGCACGCAGGAAGGCCGCGACATCGTCAACAAGATGGTGCGGCTTGCGGACCTTACCCGCAACGCGTTCGCCAACGGCGACCTCTCGACGGTGATGAGCCCGCGCACGGTGATAACCTGGGCCGAGAATGCCGACATCTTCAACGACATCGGCTTCGCGTTCCGCGTCACCTTCCTCAACAAGTGTGACGAGCTGGAGCGGCCGCTGGTCGCCGAGTTCTACCAGCGCTGCTTCAACGTCGAGCTGCCGGAATCCTCGGTCAACGTGGCGCTTAGCTGATCCATGCTAACAGTCTCCGTCGAGCGCACCCTGATCCAGACCAAGAAGGCGGTGCTCGACGGATTGGCGCGTTACAACAATGAGAAGATGGGGAAGCAGAAATACAAGCGCTTCGCCATCTCGCTCCGCGACGGCAACGAGATCGTCGGTGGCATTGTCGGAGAGCTTTGGACTGCGGTGCTGTTCATCCAGTACTTCTGGATGGAGCAGAAGTTTCGCAACAGAGGCTTCGGTGCGAAGCTGATCGCGGCGATCGAGGACGAGGCGCGGCGCTTCGGAGCCACCCGGGCCTATGTCGACACGATGAGCTTCCAGGCGCCCGGTTTCTACCGTGCCAACGGCTATCAAGAGTTCGGTTCGATTGAGGGGTATCCCGGCGGCGTGACGCGCCATTGGTTTACGAAATCGCTATGACAACCTCCAACATCAAATTCCGCCCCGGTTCGAAGGAAGCGCCGACCGAGCCCTTCAAGCGCTCGGTTACCGCGTGCCTGCGCGCCATCGCCAAGAAGCCCGAGCTCGAGGTCAGCTTCGCTGCCGAACGCCCCGGACTTGCGCCCGGCAAGGCGCGGCTGCCGGAGCCGGCGCGCAAGATGACCAAGCGCGATGCCGCGGTCGTGCGCGGACATGCCGATTCGATCGCGCTGAAGATCGCCTGTCACGATCCCAAGGTGCATCGCAAGTTGATGCCCGGCAATCCGCAGGCACGCGGGGTGTTCGAGGCGGTCGAGCAGGCGCGTGTCGAGGCGATCGGCTCGCGGCGGATGTCCGGTGTGGCCAAGAACCTCACTGCGATGCTCGACGATCACTTCCATCGCGGCAAGTATGACGAGATCACCGATCGCGCCGATGCGCCGCTGTCGGATGCGCTGGCGATGCTGGTGCGCGAGCGTCTCACCGGCCTCGCCCCGCCCGCGGCCGCCAAGAAGATGGTCGATCTCTGGCGCCCGGTGCTGGAAGACAAGATCGGCACGCGGCTCGACAAGCTGAGCCGCTTCACCGAGGACCAGGCGAGGTTCGGCGACCTCGTGCATGATCTGTTGTCGGCGCTCGATCTCGGCGACGAGCGCGACATGGATACCGACGAGGACGATCAGGACGAGAGCCCGGACGGCGACAACGATCAGTCCGGCGCCGAGGGCTCGCCCGATTCCGACGCCGCGCAGGAAATGAGCGCCGATCAAGCGCAGGCCACCGCCGAAGAGATGAGCGAAAGCGCGATGGAGAGCGCGCAAGCCTCCACCAGCGACACGTTCGACGACGGCGAGCTCGGCGACGACGAGACGCCCGGTGAGGCGACGCGGCCCAACTCGCGCGGACAGAATGAGCCGCGCGGTCCGGAGTATCATGCCTTCGCGCCGAAATTCGACGAGGTGATCGCGGCCGAGGATCTCTGCGATCACGACGAGCTCGAGCGGCTGCGCTCCTATCTCGACAAGCAGCTCGCGCATCTGCAGGGCATCGTGGCGCGGCTCGCCAACCGCCTGCAGCGCCGCCTGATGGCGCAGCAGAACCGCGCCTGGGAGTTCGATCTGGAGGAGGGCATCCTCGATCCGGCGCGGCTGTCGCGCGTCGTCACCGATCCCTATCACCCGCTGTCCTTCATGCATGAGAAGGAGGCGACGTTCCGCGACACCGTGGTGACGCTGCTGCTGGACAACTCCGGCTCGATGCGCGGCCGTCCGATCACGGTCGCCGCGACCTGCGCCGACATCCTGGCGCGGACGCTGGAACGCTGCGGCGTCAAGGTCGAGATCCTCGGCTTCACCACCCGCGCCTGGAAGGGTGGGCAGTCGCGCGAGGCGTGGCTGGCCGCGGGCAAGCCGGCCAATCCCGGCCGCCTCAACGACCTGCGCCACATCATCTACAAGTCGGCCGACGCGCCGTGGCGGCGCGCGCGCAAGAATCTCGGCCTGATGATGCGCGAGGGCCTGCTCAAGGAGAACATCGACGGCGAGGCACTCGACTGGGCGCACAAGCGCCTGCTCGCGCGTCCCGAGCAGCGCCGCATCCTGATGATGATCTCCGACGGCGCGCCGGTCGACGATTCCACGCTGTCGGTCAATCCCGGCAACTATCTCGAGCGGCACCTGCGCCACATCATCGAAGAGATCGAGACGCGCTCGCCGGTCGAGCTGATCGCGATCGGCATCGGCCATGATGTCACGCGCTATTACCGCCGCGCCGTCACCATCGTGGACGCCGAAGAACTCGGCGGCGCCATCACCGAAAAACTCGCCGAGCTGTTCAGCGAGACCCACGGCGCCGCGCCTGTACAGGGCACCCGACGCAGGCTCCACTCGTGAGACATGCGCCCACCTGTTAACCGCCGCCGCTTCCTGCAGGATGTGGCGGCGGCGCTGTCGGCCGCCGCGCTCCCGAGCCTTGCGCAGGCGCAGAGCGCGCCGCTGACGCCGCCGAAGCGGGCCGCCAAACCCAGCCCCTATTCCGTCAGTGAACCCGTTTCGATCGAGGTCAAGGCGCGGCCGCTGCCCTCGTTCGATATCCGCGATCGTTCGCGGACGCGGTTCGGCGCGCTGGAATATCGCAGCGGCCTGATCCTGACCTCGCCGTTTCCCGGCTTTGGTGGGCTGTCGAGCCTGCGTCTCGATCCCAAGGGGGAGCGCTTCATCGCGGTCAGCGACAAGGGGAGCTGGTTCACCGGTCGTATCGTCTATCGCGGCCGGGAGATGGTCGGGCTCGATGACGTCGAAGCCGCGCCGCTGCTCGGGCCCGACGGCAGGCCGATCACCTCGCGCAACTGGTACGATTCGGAATCGATCGCGCTCGATGGCTCCGTGGTCTATGTCGGGCTCGAGCGCGTCAATCAGGTGCTGCGCTACGATTTCGCCAAAGGCTTTACCCGTGCCCGCGGCGAGGTGGTGCCGATGCCGCCGGCGGTGCGCAAGCTTCCCCTCAACAAGGGGCTCGAGGCGCTGGTCTTCGTGCCCAAGGGCCTGCCGCTCGCCGGCACGCTGCTCGCGCTGTCCGAACGCGGCCTCGATCCGAGCGGCAATCTGATCGCCTTTCTCGTCGGCGGCAAAACGCCGGGCCAGTTCAGCATCCGGCGTACCGACAGTTTCGACATCAGCGATGCGGTGTTGCTGCCGTCTGGCGACCTGTTGATCCTTGAGCGCAAATTCTCCTGGATCGGGGGCGTCGGCATCCGCATCCGCCGCCTGGCGCTGTCGGAGATCGGACCCGGCGCCGTCGTCGACGGTCCCGCGATCTTCAACGCCGACCTCGGCAACGAGATCGACAACATGGAAGGCATCGACGCCCATGTGACGGCGGAGGGCGAGACCGTGCTGACGATGGTCTCGGACGACAATTTCTCACTGATCCAGCGCAACCTGCTGCTGCAATTCACGCTGCTGGAGTGAGGTGCCCCGCGCTGGCGCATTGCTGGTCTGCGCACGGGCTCGTTTCATCGGGCGGACGGTTGGTGATTTTGCACACGCCCTCTATCTTAAGCCGCACACTCCCTTCCTCAGCTCCGGATAGTCCCGCATGAGCGCCCTGTTCTCCCCGATCGAGTTGCGTGGCCTGACACTTCCAAACCGCATCATGGTGTCGCCGATGTGTCAGTATTCGGCGGTCGATGGCTCGGCCACCGATTGGCATTTCACCCACATCAACATGCTGGCGCTGTCGGGCGCGGCAATGTTCTGCATCGAGGCGACCCATGTCGAGGATATCGGGCGGATCACGCCGGGCTGCCTTGGCCTTTACAGCGACGCCAACGAAGCGGCGTTGAAGCCGATCCTCGCCTCCGTGCGCAAGCATTCGAAGGCGGCGGTTGCCATGCAGCTCGCTCACGCCGGCCGCAAGGCGTCGAGCCGACGCCCCTGGGAGGGTGGGCAATTGATCCCGAGCGCAGAAGGCGGCTGGCAGACGGTGGGACCGTCCGATGTCCCGCACAAGGGCGGCGAGGCGCCGCCGCTGGCGCTGGATGAGGCCGGTCTGAAGCGCATCCGCGATGCCTTCGTCGCGGCGGCCAAGCGCGCCGAACGGCTCGGCATCGACGCGCTCGAGCTGCACGGCGCGCACGGTTATCTCTTGCACCAGTTCCTGTCGCCGATCGCCAACAAGCGCACCGACAAGTATGGCGGCTCGCTGGAAAACCGGATGCGCTTTCCGCTCGAAGTGTTCGACGCGGTGCGCGCCGCATTCCCGGATCACAAACCGATCGGCATCCGCGTCTCGGCAACCGACTGGGTCGAGGGGGCCTGGGACCTTGCGCAGACCGTTGAATTTGCAAAAGAGCTGCACAAGCGCGGCGTCGATTGGATGGATGTCTCGTCCGGCGGTGTCTCGCCGCTGCAGAAGATCCCGCTGGGGCCGGGCTACCAAGTGCCGGCCGCGCAGGCAGTGAAGGAGGCGGCCGGCGTCACCACGATGGCGGTCGGCCTGATCACCGAAGCGAAGCAGGCGGAAGAGATCGTTGCCTCCGGCAAGGCCGACATGGTCGCGCTCGCCCGCGGCATGCTCTACGACCCGCGCTGGGGCTGGCACGCCGCCGCCGAACTCGGCGGCGAGGTCAGCGCGCCACCGCAATACTGGCGCTCGCAACCTTCAACGCAGAAGGCGCTGTTCGGCAAGACCACGTTCGGAGCGAGGTAGAAATTTCAACGCTGAGTAGCCCGGATCAAGCGAAGCGAAATCCAGGACCGCGGTGCAGGCTGCGAGATCCACCCGGATCGCGCTCCGCTCCATCCGGGCTGCTCAACCGATGCAGGGCCCCGCTTGGCATCAAAGCCATGTTGCGGCCGCAACCAAAGGAGGTACTCTTCGATCGCGTGCGCAAGACACGCGGAGAACAACGAGGAGAGGAGCCCTTATGGAACTCGGATACTTCGCGATGCCCTCGCATCCGCCGGAGTGCGGATTGAAGGAGGGCCACGATTGGGACCTGCAGACGCTGCGCTGGCTCGATGAGCTCGGCTATCAGGAGGCCTGGATCGGCGAGCATCATACCGCGCCGTGGGAGCCGCATCCGTCGCCCGACCTGTTGATCGCGCAGGCGCTCTTGCAGACCAAGACCATCCGCATCGGGCCCGGCGGCTTCCTGCTGCCCTATCATCACCCCGCCGAGCTCGCCAACCGCGTCGCGGTGCTCGATCACCTGTCGAACGGACGGCTCAACTTCGGCGTCGCCGCGAGCGGCCTGCCGAGCGACTGGGCGATGTTCAATGTCGACGGCATGTCGGGCCAGAACCGCGACATGACCCGCGAGGCGCTCGAGATCATCCTGAAGATGTGGACCGATCCGGCGCCGTGGACCCACAAGGGCAAGTACTGGACGGTGACCAAGCCGGACACGATGTTCGACTTCCTCAAGCCGCACATCAAGCCGGTGCAGGCGCCGTATCCGCCGATCGGGGTTGCCGGCCTGTCGAAGAACTCAGATACGCTGAAGCTCGCCGGCGAGCGCGGCTTCATCCCGATGAGCCTCAACCTCAACCCGGCCTATGTCGGCAGCCACTGGGAGTCGGTCGAGGCCGGCGCCGCCAAGACCGGCCGCAAGCCGAGCCGCAAGGACTGGCGAATGGTGCGCGAGGTGTTCGTCGCCGACACCGACGAGGAGGCCTGGAAGCTTTCGGTCGGCGACATGATGGGCCGGATGATGAGCGAATACTTCCTGCCGTTGCTCGGTCATTTCGGCTTCAAGGACTATCTGAAGCACGCGCCCGACGTGCCCGACAGCGACGTTACGGTTGAATATTGCGCGCGCCGGAATTGGATCGTCGGCTCGCCGGCGACCGTCACCGAGAAGATCGAGAAGATCTATCAGGAGGTCGGCGGCTTCGGCGTGCTGTCGGTGTTCGGCTTCGACTACAAGCACAAGCCGGAGGCCTGGCGGCGCTCGCTGGAATTGCTCAAGAACGAGGTGATGCCGCGGCTGAAGCATCTCGACGCCTCGCTCGGTCGCGCGGCGTAAGGGGTAAAGCGCGACGAGATTGGGTCGAATCGACTCGCAGCAGCTCCTGTCCACCTCTCCCCGACGGGGAGAGGTCGGATTGCGGTCGGCGATGCGGAGCATCGTCCGGAGCAATCCGGGTGAGGGGCCTTGCGCTCTCGATAGACCGTAACCCCTCACCCGATTTGCTGCGCAAATCGACCTCTCCCAAGGGAGAGGTGACCTTCGACGCTGCTTTCAGGTCAACCTAATCCATCATGCTCTAAGAAGGGTGCGGGGCGGTGTCTGCTGCCCCGCGCTGTATGTTAGTGGTCCAACCACGGCGGCGCGATGCGGGCAGCGCCACGTCACAATGAGATTGGGGCGAATCGACTCGCAGCAGCTTCTGTCCACCTCTCCCCGACGGGGAGAGGTCGGGTTGCGCTCGGCGATGCGGAGCATCGTCCGAAGCAATCCGGGTGAGGGGCCTTGCGCCCTCGATAGACCGTAACCCCTCACCCGATTTGCTGCGCAAATCGACCTCTCCCAAGGGAGAGGTGACCTCCGACGTTGCTTTCAGGTCAACCTAATCCCATCATGCTCTAAGAAAGGTGCGGGGCGGTGCCTGCTGCCCCGCGCTGTGTTGGCGGTCCAGCCACGCCGGCGCGACGCGGGCAGCGCCACGTCACAGCAACTTCACCGTTACCTTCGCCTTGCCCTTGTGATCTCCATAGAACCAGTTGGAGAGCCCCGGCAGTCCGATAACGGCCTCGTTGACATAGAGGAAGATCTCGCCGCTGCGGTCGGCCGTGAACCTTGCCTTATAGACTTGCGGGTCGGTGCTCGGCACAGGCGCGGGGTCCAGAAAATATTCATCGACCCCGGTTTGTCCGACGCGCGCGATCAGTCTGTACCACGGACGGAACAGGATGCGCCGCAGGAAGATCGTCGCGTATCCGCGCCAGCGTTTCGAGGGCTCGCTGGTGGACGTCCGGTATCCGACCGGCGTCACCGACCGTTCGTCGTCCTCCCAGGGATCCGTCATGGTGATCGCGATTTCGTACCTGAAGCCGGTGCGCACCGCGAGCCCGGTCGGCGCGCAGATCGCGCTCGTATCGAAGTCGGCAGCATCTTGCGGGATGCCTTTGTCGACGGCGACAAGCTTGTCGGCCGCCGTCCCCCGGCAGAATGCACCCATCGAGTCCGCCGCGTTGAACAGAAAATGGCTGAGCAGCGTTGCGCCGTACCAGACCAGGGCGGCGGTGAGCACGAACGGAACGACGTGTCGTTTCCCGACGTTGAGGACCCACTGATAGATCGCGCTGGTGCGGAACGCGTAGATCGCGTCGTGCACGATCCCGGAGAGTGCGGCCGGCTTGGCGCGGTCGCGCCAGATGATCCGCATCTTGTCACTGATCGTCGCACTGAGCGCGCTGCCGACCGTCATCAGCACGATGAGGGCGATGATGCCGCCGGCGAACCATTCCGGGTTGCCCGCGTACCAATCGGTCCACCAATGAAGCGAACTGGGAAGGAACGATTCGACGAAGCGCACCAGCTCGGAAACCATCCTGAAATGGGAGTCGAACTCGTGCTCCTTGTGCTGGTTGTGGAACAGCCAGAACGCTGCCAGGTGCAGCGACGCTGCCAGCGTGGCGAAGTACGCAATCCGGCGCATCCAGACGTAGTTCCAGAGCTTCTCCTGGGCCGCATGTCGTGCCGGCGCACTGGCCGGGGTTTCAAACGTTGCGGAGCCCAGCGGCGTGATCTGTCCGCTTCGGGACACGATGACATAATTGGGCGGAAGCCCGATCGGAGCGTAGGCATTGCAGCCGCTGTCGATCCGCTCGAACACGCTTTCGTGGATCTTCGGCATCGGCACGAAGACGCCGACGTGAGGGTCGTCGCAGAGATCAGCGACCTTGCGCGGACCGTATCGGTAGTACGCGCCGAGCCCGGCGCGCGAATCGTACAGGCGGCCGTCCTTGTCCTCTGAAGACCTGATCGATCTGATCGCATCGGGGTCGGCGACGGGCGCGCTCTTGAAGACGAGACCGCGCTTGACGGCTTCGTCGACCAGCCACGCCAGCGGCACGAACGCGACGGCATCGTCGGGGTAGCCGCCGCCGACATTGGCATGCATGCCGACGAACCAGACCTGGACCAGGCGCTCGCCATCGATGGTCGCCGGCACGGGCGGCGGGGGTTGCCCCGGCTCGTGCTCGGTCCAAAGCACCGGGTGGAAGGTCGTGCGTTCGTCGTCGAGGGCCAGCGCGTGCCGCGCGCACTTGACGCGTGGGCTGAGAATCCGGTTCGGCAATTCGAGCGGCCACACCCAGTTGCTGATGCCGCGGGTCATCTCGTCGATGGGAAGGCCGTAAGCCGCGACGGTATCCCAGATGCCGATGAATTCGATCGCCGGAACCGGCTTCCGCGCGATCCGTGCATACGGCTTGTTGCCCTTCAGGCGGTCCAGCACCGGCACGAGGATGTAGTCGCGAATGGCCCGGAACAGCACCTCGATGCGCCACACCGAGTGGTAACCCTTGGCGCGATAGGCGCGGTAGGCTTTCACCGCACCGTCGTGCAACTCGGATTCGGTGTCGGCGACGACTAGGCCTTGATCGAGGATCAGCGCGGCAAGCACGCGCACGGCGAACGCGCCGCGGCTGAATCCGAACAGGTATATCTTCGAATGATCCTGATGGTCGTAGTTGCGGCAGATGAACTTGTACGCGTCCAGGATATTGCGCTTGAGGCCGTAGCCGAAGGCGCCGCCAAGAATGGCAAGCGGAACGAAGGATGAGGTGCCGACGCCGTCATCATATTTGGCGGCCTGGCAATTGCTTTGCAGGTCGAGTGCCTGAAAGACCCGCCACACATTGGTCCGCCAGACGCTGGAGGCGGCATTTCCGGTGCCGTCAGACAGAATGATGATCTTGGGACTAGCCATCGAAATGTGCTCGTTGACAAGAACTGAACCAACAGGTCGCGCGGGACGGCCAAAACCGTCCTGCGCTCCGCGTCGGCCGATCGCAACAATGCACGGTCACGTCGTGCCAAGCCAGAACCGCGTCTCGGTTTCGGCCCATCCTTTGCCGATGCGGCTGCTCAGCCATGTATCGCTGCGCTTCAACCCCTTGTCCTTCTGCCCCTCCGGCGTATTTCGCCAGGCCTGCCAGCGATACTGGCCGTAGATGCTGATGATGCGCGCGGCATAAGTCAGCGCCAGTTGCGAATCGCCTTTGACAATTACGAGATTGTCGTCGTTCTTGGTGCTGGCGCGGTCGCTGAAATTGTGCGAGCCGGTCATCACCACCGGGGTCTTGCCGGCCGGATCAAGCACGATCACCTTGCTGTGCACGGCGATCATGAACTTGCCGGTGTTCTTGATCTCGCGTTGCCACCAGTCCGCGGTCTTGTTGATACCGGCCGGCCGGATCACGTCGGCGATCTGCTTGCCCTTGAAGACCTGCTGTTGACCGTCACTGGTCAAGAGGTGCAGTTGATCCTTCGGGCTGTCCTTGCCCTGTGCCGGAAAATTGTTGAGCACGCCGCGCACATAGAGGTTCTTGTCCTGTGCCTTCTCCAGGATCGGGCCGAGCAAGCCCTTGTTGCCCGGATTGAGCATCAGGCACAGCACGCCGTGCTCGGCGCCCTCGATCATCCGGGTGGCTTCCTTGAGATCACCGCTCTTGGTGGTCGGCGTGAACCAGACGCTGATATCGGACTTGCCGATGGTGAAGGGCCAGTCTCGATCGCCCGCCGTCGCCAATTCCCTCGGAGACTTGCTGCCGTCCGCATAGATCATCTTCCAATGATCGTGATAGGCGGCGGCGATCTCATCGTCGGTAATCTCAAGCCCGTTGTTGTTCTGGGTGCAAAGCCCGGTGCGCGTCCAGTTGGTGCTGCCGGTCCAGACCACCTGCGGCTTCTGCGCGCCGTCGCAGAACACCGCGAACTTGTTGTGGGCGTAGCGGCTCGGCGCAATCTTGCGGCGGACGATGTCGACGCCGGCCTTCTTCAGCACACCGGCGTTCTTCTCGGTGTCCTTTGCCGTGGCGTCGGACTTGCCGGTGCTGTTGCCGAGCACGACATGGGCCCTGCCCTTCAGCGCGGTCAGCGCGGCGATCAGTTCGGGATCGTTGAGCTCGTACAGCGCGAGATAGACGTCGCGCTTCTTTGTCCTGGCGTCGGCCAGCAGCGCGAGCAGGCGGGCGCCGAGCTGCCCTTTGAGGAAGTCGCGAATCTTGTTGCCCTTGGTCGAGATCGCCTTGTCCAGGGTTTGCGCCGGCGTGCGGTCCTGGCCGATCACGCGCGACAGCCATTGCGCCGAGATCGTGCCGCGGTTGAACCACGGCTTCAGCGGACCCGTCGGCATGGCGGAGACATAGTCGCTCCATGTCGACGGCGCGTTGGCCGCGGGCTTCACCTTGCTGTCGCCGTCCTTGAGGACCGGGACCACGCCGTAGCGAACCGGCGCGTCGCTCGGGGCCAGGAAATCGGTCCAGCTTGTCTTCTGCACCGGCCATTCGGTGCTGGGCCGATGCTCCCCGTTCTTGTGGCCTTGCGCCTGGTCCTCGAAGCCGACCCAGGTGTCGACGACGCTCGCGCTCTTGCCCTTCTGCTGGCGATACAGCGCAAAGCCGAGGCAGTTCGGAATCATTGCCGACACCTCCCAGACCACGAAGATGCCGTCGGTGGTTGGAAAAGCCTGAATTCTTGAAATCATGATGATGCCTCCGAATCGCTGTCGAGAAATATCTCGTCAATATGAATTGGACGCGTCGGATTGCCCCGGTCGCCGTGCCGCAGCCTTGAGAAGTATGACAGTTGAACTGCAACCGTGTCTGTCGGCTGGATCACAGATTGCGGTCAGGCGAAGTCGCGCTCATGTGAGCCGACTGCGGCTTTCAAGACCCGGCGAAACGGCCTAGCTTTGCGGCTGCAACCGATGAGGGCACCACGATGCGGGCCCGCGTGCGAAAATTTGCTCATATCCTGGAACGGCTCGGCCTCGCCATGGCGGGGGCGGCGAGCGGCCTGTTCGTGGCGGTCCATGTCGGCTCCAGCGTATCGGTGCTGACCTCGCAGGCGTTCCTGCTCGTCATGATGCTCTGCGGCGCCATCGGCTTCTATCTTGGCATCGACACGCCGCAGCTTGCCTTTGGCGCCGGGAATGGCAAATCGCCGCGCAAGATCGACGCGGCAGAGTTCCTCAGCGCGGTCGGAACTTTCCTTGCGACATTGGTGGCATTCTTCTCGGTCGGGGTGATCGTGTTGCACGGCGAGCCGCATATCGCCTGGACCGCCACGGTCATGGTCGGTTGGGTTCTCGGCGTCGCCATGCAGATCGTCGCCGGCGCGATCACGCGCACGCGCGCGTGACCTTCGCTTGCACGCTATTTGGAACGCCTGGCGTTCTTGATCCGATGTCCATCTTCGCGGCCGAAGCTTGAGCGTTGCTCAAGCGCGCATCAGGACCGCCCGGCGGATGTCTCTCGGTGCGCGTCCCGAACGTTATGCTCGATTATCTCTGCGCGGAACATCCCGGCGTGTCGGAGCATCTCGCCGCGGGTTGGCACGACACCGGCGACATCGTCACGGTTGATGCGCACGGCTTCATCACGATCAGGGGGCCGCGCCAAGCGCTTCGCCAAAATCGCCGATGAGTGGTCTCGCCGTCGGCGACGCCGCCGCGCTCGCCAACCACCTCGCGGCTACGCCCGCCGATACTGCCGCGCCGCCAGCCGAGGCGGAGCCGCTGCAGCAACACGTCGCATGACGGTTGTGCTTTCCGAGAGCATGTTGTCAGATGGCTGGCAACTGCTCCTCAAGAAAGCACGACCATGCTGGACAAACTGAAGCCGGCTCAAGAGGAAACGCCCGACATCGTCGCGGCCGACTGGATCGCCGCCCTCAACGGCGCGCTCGCCACAGGCTCTGCTGACGATCTCGCCGTGCTGTTCGCGCCCGACGGCCATTGGCGCAACCTCTTCGGGATCTCCTGGCTGTTCGCGACCTTCAGCGGCCGGCACAGTGTCGCCGCTGAACTCTCGCAGCGCGCCGGCAAAGTCCGCGCCACGGGATTTCGCATCGACGACAGGGCGTTGATACCGCGGCGCGCCGTCGTGGCTGGACGGGAAGTGATCGAGGCCGTCTTCACCTTCGACACCTCGCATGGCCCCGGCACCGGCGCTGTTCGTCTGCTGCCCGGTGCCAACGGACATTCCGTGGCGTGGACGTTCTCGACCATGCTCGACTTCGATTCGATCTGCGACGCTGGTAGCGCAAGAGCAGCCGACGGCATCCATGCCCGCGACTTCGCCGCGCCCGACTGGATCGAGCAGCGGCAGGTCGCGCGCGCGTACGCCGATCGCGAGCCCGACGTACTGATCGTCGGCGGCGGCCATGCCGGCATCGCGGCCGCCACCGAGTGCAAGCGGATCGGGCTCGACGTGCTGATCGTCGATCGCGCGCGGCGCATCGGCGACAATTGGCGGCTGCGCTATCGCGGGCTGAAGCTGCACAACAAGACGCCGGTCAACCACTTCCGCTATCTGCCGTTCCCACAGACCTTTCCGGACTACATCCCGAAGGACAAGATCGCGAACTGGCTGGAAAGCTATGTCGACATCATGGAGCTCGATTTCTGGACCGAGACTGCGTTCGAAGGCGCCGCCTATGACGAGACCACGCAACGCTGGACGGTGACGCTGCAGCGCGCGGAGCACACGCGCACGCTGCATCCGAAGCACATCGTGCTCGCAACCAGCGTCAGCGGCACGCCGAACAACCCTGAGATTCCCGGCATCGAGCAATTCAAGGGCCGGGTGCTGCATTCCAGTAAATTTGCAGCCGGCCGCGAATGGTCGGATCGGTCGGTTGTCGTGTTCGGCACCGGCACCAGCGCGCATGACATCTGCCAGGAGCTGCACGCCGTGGGCGCCGACGTCACCATGGTGCAGCGCAGCCCGACCATGGTCGTCAACGTCGAGCCGGCGCAGCTCTACGACAGGACCTATCTCGGCGACGGCCCGCCGATCGAGGTGCGCGACATCCTCAATTCCGGCGTTCCGTTGCCGGTGATGAAGATCGCGCACAAGCTCATCACCGACGAGGTGAAGCGGCTCGATGCGCCGTTGCTGTCGCGGCTGGAGCGCGCCGGCTTCCGGCTCGAATTCGGCGAGGACGGCACCGGCTGGCCATTGAAATTCCGCTCGCGCGGCGGCGGCTACTATTTCAACGTCGGTTGCTCCGAATTGATCGCCGACGGCAAGATCCGCCTGATCCAGGCCGCCGACATCGCAGGCTTCACCGCCGATGGTCTCGCGCTGAAGGACGGCTCTCAATTGAACGCCGAGCTGTTCGTGCTCGCGACCGGCTACAAGGGCCTCGATCATCTGCTCGCAAAGCTGTTCGGCGACGACGTCGCAAGGCGCGTCGGCCGCGTCTGGGGCTTCGACGATACGACGCAGGAGCTCCGCAACATGTGGACGCGCACGGGTCAGCCCGGCCTCTGGTTCACCGGCGGCGCGTTCTCGCAAGCCCGCATCTATAGCCGCTTCATCGCGCTGCAAATCGCCGCGATCGAGGCCGGTACCCTTTCCAAGCACCTGACCTGAAGGACATCAATGCCACTGCCCCTCGATCCCGTCATTGAGAAGATCATTCCGCTGCTGCCGCTGCGCGACCCCGCCACCATGACGCCGCAGAGCGCGCGCGATTCGCTGCGAGCGCTGGCGGCGCAGCGCGCGGCGGTGCCGCCGCCGCCGGTCGATGTGGCGCGCGACATCGAGGTCGGGGGCGCAACGGGCAAGCTCGCTGCGCGACTTTATCGCAATGGCAGCGGCAGGGCGCCGACCGTGATCTTCTTTCATGGCGGCGGCTGGGTGGCCGGCGATCTCGAGACGCATGACCGCCAAGCGCGCAACCTGGTGATCGAGACGGGCGCCGTTGTGGTCTCGGTGGATTACCGCCGTCCGCCGGAGACGCGCTTTCCCGGCGCGTTCGAGGATGCGTTCGCCGCTGTTCGCGACGTGATCGCGCGGCTCGGTGAATTCGGCGGGGATCCGCAGCGCGTCGGCGTCGCCGGCGATTCCGCCGGCGGCAATCTCGCCGCGACCACTGCGCTTGCCTGCCGCGATGCCGGCATCAAGCTCGCCGGGCAATTGCTGGTCTATCCCGTCACCGATGTCGTCGGCAATTTCGCCGATGCCGCGGAGAATGCCAGGTTTCCGTCGCGCGCCGAAAATGCGGAAGGCTATTTCCTGTCGCGTGCGGTGATGGAGTGGTTCTGCGGGCACTATCTCGCCGACAAGGCCGACGCCACCGACTGGCGGGTCTCGCCGCTGCGCGCGACGAGCCTCAAGGGCGTCGCGCCGGCCGTGGTTACGACAGCCTGGTTCGACCCGCTGCGCGACGAGGGCCACGCCTATGCCAAGGCGTTGCAGGCTGCAGGTGTGCCGGTCGCCTATCACTCCGGCGAAGGCCTGATCCACGGCTATTTCGGCCTCGGCGACGCATCGGACGCCGCCCGCGCCGAAGCGCGCCGCGCGCGGGCCGATTTCAAGCTTCTGCTGGAGAAGGGGGCGTAACCCTCCCGCCGTCCCGGCCGCTGTTGGGGGGTGTAGCCTCCGCGTCGTCCCGGCCGTTGTTGATAAGGGGGAGTGTAGCCTCCGCGTCGTCCCGGCCAAGCGAAGCGCGAGCCGGGACCCATAACCACTGCAGCCTGTTGTTGCAACGGGCTGTGGCCCCGGCGTCGCGCCACACCATCCGGTCGGGGTAATGGGTCCCGGCCTGCGCCGGGACGACGATGTGGAGGGGCCAGCCTTAAATCGCTCCCCCTCAATCATTCCCGATGGTGTCGCCGAACAGCTCCCAGGTCTCGCCGTTGAACTTCTGCAGCCGCATCGCCTGAATCGGGAAGTAGTCGGTCGGCGAGGTCTTGATCTTGATGCCGGGCAGCAGCATCGGCAGCGTGGTGTCGAGGTTGGCGGCCTGCTTCATGATGTTCTCGTGGGTCAGGTCGTCGCCGCACTGCTTCAGCACCTGCACGGTCGCCTCCGCCACCACATAGCCGTAGACGATGAGCTGGTCCTGCAGATTGCCGTCCGGGAAGTATGTCTTCATGAACTCCTGCCAGGCGATCACGTCTTTATCGTCCTTCCACTGCGGATCGTTGGGATCCTTCAGCGAGTAGGACGAGATGATGCCCTTGGAGTATTCGAAGCCCGCGGGCTTCAGCACGGAGGATACCGAGGTCGAGGTCGCCGCAAGGAAGAACATGTCGGGCTTCCAGCCGATCTCGCCGATCTTCTTGATCGCCTGTGCCGCCTGCTTGGGGATCGCGTGCATGAACAGCACGTTGGCGCCGGAGGATTTCAGCTTCACGATCTGGCTGTCGACTGTTGGGTCGGTCGATTCATAGGTCGCTTCCGCCACCACCATCTTCGCGGTGTTCTCCGGCCCCAGCCCCTTCTTGAAGCCGTTGCCATAGTCCTTGCCGGCGTCGTCGTTCTGGTAGAACAGCGCGATTCTCGCGTCCGGCTTGTTGGCCAGCACATATTTCGCATAGACCGCGGTCTCGGCCTGGTACGACGGCTGGAAGCCGATCGTCCACGGATAATGCGCGTAGTCGCCCCACAGCGTGGCGCCGGCGCCGACGAAGAGCTGCGGCACCTTCTTGTCGTTGAGATATTTGCGTACCGCGAGGCCGGTCGGGGTGCCCAGCGGATTGAGGATCGCGGCGACCTCCTCCTGCTCCACCAGCTTGCGGGTCTGCTCCACCGTCTTCGGTGGCGAGTAGCCGTCGTCGAGCGTGATCAGGTTGATCTTGCGCCCGTTCACGCCGCCCCGGTCGTTGATCATCCTGAAATAGGCGGCTTGCGTCTTCGCGATCACGCTGTAGGCCGACGCCGCGCCCGAGAATGGCGAGGTCTGGCCGAGCTTGATCTCGGTGTCGCTGGCGCCGGTGCCGTATTTCTTCTCGGCAGCCTGCGCCTGTGCCGCGAGCGCAATCGCCGCCGCGACCGTGATGGCCTTCCACATCATTCGAGAGCCTCCCTTTTGCGTTTATTGTTGTTCGCAAGGGAGAGCTTACGCAGGCTGCGCGGATCAGGCTTGTGGCGAGAAGCTGGGGCAGGGATGCGAAAATGCGGCGTGGTGCCGCTCAGATTGACCGTCGTCCCGGCGCAGGCCGGGACCCATAGCCACCGCTGTTTGCCGTTATGCGGAATGTGGCCCCAGCGTCGTGCCACAGATGCATTCGGGATAATGCGTCCCGGCCCCCGTGCGCAATTGCGCACCAGGCCGGGACGACGTTGTTGCAGTTCGTCTTACCGGATGGCGCCCGTCGTCTCCGGATCAGTCGGCAGCACGATGGCGCCGGCGCGGCTGGCCGCGGCGGTGGTGATCATGCCGGGGTCGCCCACGCGCACATTGCGGGGCGGGTTGAATTCGAGGATGAACAGGGCGGCCGTTGCCAGCACCGCCACGGCGGCGGACGCGAGCGCAGGCACCAGTCTTCCGCGCGTGTCGGATGCGCGAAGTTGCATTTACCAATTCCTTTGCGTGGGTCGTTCTTGAGCTACGATCTAGGTGGGGCCCGGCTTCTTCCCAAGGGTGCGGCGCACGCGCCTCACGATGAGTTGTGCCGACCGTGATCCTCTTCACGGTCCCGCTAGTATTGCGGAAGGTGCCGCGCCGAATCGCGAGCGTGGTTGGGCGTCTGGTTAGACTACAAATTTATGAAAGAGATCGCAGCGTTTTGCATGTGCCTCATGCGCGCGTGATGCGAATCTTCACGTTGGAAATATTCTTTGTCTAAAGGCGTTTTTCGTTAATCCTTCTTTCACCAGATGCCCTTCCGAGCGCCATGGCGGGACTTGTCAGCAGCGGACTTGTCGTCACGCCGACTTGTTCGCTGAGGACTCAACGTAGGCGGACTCGTCGAGTCGTCTCTCGTCGCGCCGTAGCCTTGGAAGGCGGAAGCGAACTCGCAAGAACAATCCATCTATCGTTTGTCTCCGCAATGGATTGTCTTGCTCCGCGCCGGATGGTTCGAAGCAAACTATCCTTCGTCAATTCCATCGCGCGAGCGACGGGACGCCGCGACACGCAGGTTCAGGTCGATTCACATGTCAGACAGCAGAGAGATGCGCGCTCGCGACCTGATCGGCCCGAGCTTTGCGGCAGTTCGGACCCTCGCGTTGAAGCAGTGGGCGCGGGGAACGCCGGGTGCCAGCACCCGCACCCATGGGCCCGGTGCAACAAGAAAGCACGGGGGTAGGACCACAGGTACTGCGGGGCAATCCCCGCCGTGCGCCGCCAGCGCACACGCTCAGCTTTCGGGCACCCGGAGATTACGCTGCGCACGTGGTGCGCTACAACCGGTGGAGTGGTGAAAGGGAGAGCTAGTCATTGCTTACAGACGTCAGCACTTCGGAAGCTGCCCGGCGCATAAATCGGAAAGCGATCGGCGTAGCTTTCTAACCAAATAGATCGATCTGTCGCGGTGATTCCTGCGACGGCAAACGAACGATTGAATGACGCAAAATATAGTAAGTGGTCTTGTTCGCCTTGCGCTAGAGCGTATTGAAATTGATCTCCTACGCTCTTTATCCCCTGTTGAAGGGTTGATGGAGCAGGCAGCAAGTTGAACAGTTCCTGTGGAATGGCTCCGTTCATGGCCTGAAGGTTAGAAAACCACATAACTTGAACGCCTCCGGCCAGCGGAATGCACGTTCCTGTCGTTTCGTAGTGGAGCGCGAAACCGAGCTTTGCCGCGAAGATGAGGATGTGCTGCGTCAGCAGCGGACCATCGACTCGCAGCGGATGCATGTCGGGCGGAATTCCGTGCCGCTTTCGAGCAAGTTTTTCCCCTCCTCGAGCGATCCGCATTTCTTGCAGTACGCCTGGGACATTGTTCGCCACCGCCGAGAGGACTTTCTGTAGGTCCCTGCGGTGGACTTCGGTATCCTTGCTGGTAAGAGCTCGTGCGAGCATCGAAGCGACTAAATCTGACCGCCCCGTTCCGTTATTGCAGCTTGTGCAGGCCGGATATTCAAGTCCCTTCGGCCGTTGTCTCCCCTCGAACATCTGGATCGGGGGCATATGCTCGATCGTTGTAGCCACGCTTGCGCCAGCGCAATAGATGCAGCTTGGGTGGCCGGCGAGAATATCAGCATAGGCTTTCTGTCTTAGTTTCGCTTGTCCCATCGCCTCTCCACGTTCGGCGCCTGTCGTTGTGCGAAAATCGCTCCCTCCGATCGTTGCATTGATGTAAGCTCTCACGTCATGTGGGCCGTCGGTCTCGCCCTGTAGCAACGCTCGGACCGCTTCCCTGAGCAATACCTTACGAAATGCAAGATGCGCTTCTGCGGGACCTGGACTGCGCTGCGGGATTTCAAGTCAGTCGTTGGCGTTGTTGTTCAGTGACGGTGGTTCGCGAACATTATCAGGTTATCAGGTACTGACACCGCAGCTCTTGCCGTCGTGAGTATAGGGTTGAGCCAGCGAGTGTTTGGCCTGGAGCGTCCTTATCATAGGGTCGTTTGCATCCCGACCTTCGGTGCCTCCGTCTGGTGCTGCGCTAAAGGCCTCGAGGCGCATATTCAGTTCGCGCCCAATAAGGTCGCGAACCAAGTCTTCGAAGTCGGCAGGTGAGTTTGGAACTGGATAGCTCATATCCTACAACTATAGCGAGTTTTCCTTTCTCAGAGTCCAGTTGAACCAGATGAAAAGCCGCGGCGGATCTCATCAGGCGGCTTTAAACAAAAAACGGCCGGGTCATTCGACCCGGCCGTTCAAAACTCTCTTCCCGCGAATTCCGCGTCTAGCCGCGCTCAGCTCGCCTGCTTCACCGGCGCGGGCTTGCCGACCTTCTTCTCGATCGCGCGCTTGAGTTCGAGGGCGCGGGGCGAGAGCACGTCGGCCTTGGCCTTCAACAGGTAAGCGTCGAGGCCGCCATTGTGGTCGACGCTCTTGATCGCGCTGGTCGAGACGCGCAGGCGCACGTTGCGGCCGAGCGCCTCCGAGATGAAGGTGATGTTGGCCAGGTTCGGCAGGAAGCGCCGCTTGGTCTTGATGTTCGAGTGGCTCACCTTGTGGCCCACCTGGGGGCCCTTGGCCGTCAGTTCGCAGCGCCGGGACATCTTACAAAATCCTTTTCCATCCCCGCCTCTTGATCGGGCGTGCAATCACACGGCCCGCGCGGGGGTTTTGAATTCGCGTCCATTTTCCAGGAACCGCGGGTGTATAGGGGCAGATGGCCCAAGCGTCAAGATTGTATTGCCGCATGGGCGCCCCGGAAATTGCCGGTTCATAAGCCGTTCCAGCCACTTAACGCCTGAGATGGCAACCATATAAAGGGCGTATTCGGCTGCAATTCTGGTTCCATAAAGACGCGCGCGGGTTTGACGAGGCGTGTTCGGGCGCAAGGCGGCGCCCTCTTTTGCGGAAACACGCGTTGTCTGGCCAATTTGTCTGCCTAAATGACACGATCGAGCGCCGATAGCAGGACCGTCAGGTAAGTGACTATCCCGATTGCCATTTTGCCGCCCTCCGGGTGGCTGCTCGGCCTGTTGGCCGGCGCATTCATGCTGTTCGGTCCCGAGGCCGCCAAGGCCCAGGGGCGGCTCGATGCGCAGTATGAAGCCACCCTCGCCGGCATCCCGGTCGGCAAGGGCTCCTGGACCATCGAAATCGGCGACGACGCGTTCTCGGCCTCGGCCCAGGGCGGCACCGCCGGGCTTCTGAAGGCGTTCACCGGCGGCACCGGCACCGGCGCCTCGCAGGGCCGCGTCGTCAACGGCGCGCTGGTGGCGACCTCGTACACCGCGACCACCTCGACCTCGAAGAAGTCAGAGACGATCCGGATGGTGCTCGCCAACGGCAACGTCAAGGATGCCACGATCGAGCCGGTGCCGCCGGTCGATGCCGACCGCATCCCGGTCACCGACGCGCACAAGAAGGGCGTGTTCGATCCGATGACCGGCTCGATGCTGCGCGTCCCCGGGACTACCGAGCTGTTGAGCCCGGATAGCTGCCGCACCGCCGCCGGCGTGTTCGACGGCCGCATGCGTTACGATCTGAAGCTGGACTACAAGCGGCTGGAGACGGTGAAGGCCGAGCGCGGCTATCACGGCCCGGCGCTGGTCTGCGCGATCTATTTCGTGCCGATCGCGGGCTACATCCCCGATCGCCCCGTGATCAAATATCTCGCCGCCCAGCGCAACATCGAGATCACGCTGGTGCCGATCGCCGGCACGCGCATCCTGGTGCCGTTCCGCATGACGATCCCGACCCCGCTCGGCCCTGCGATGCTGGAGGCCACCTCGTTCGTCACCGCCGCCGCGCCGCCACGCGTGGCGAAGACGCAGTAGCCTACTCACCTTCTCCCCTTGTGGGAGAAGGTGGCGCGCATGACATGCGCGCCGGATGAGGGGTTCTCTCCGCGGAGACAAACCCCTCACCCGGCTTCGATGCTTCCGCATCGAATCCACCCTCTCCCACAAGGGGAGAGGGTGTTCCGAAGGCGATTCGCGCCCACGGAACACGACAACCGGCACCGGAATTCAGTTGACTCTTGCCCGGTTCTGATTCGACTCGGCGTTGTCTGCAATTTAAGGAACCGAGCACCTGAAACGCCGGCTTGTGGACCCCATATAAACTTGATCTAGTGCCGCGGCTTGAGAGTTGCCCGAGATGTTGCGGTGAACGTTTCAGGCCTGGAAGGGAGTCAGCGATTCGGGCGCGATTCGTTCTCAACCCGTTCCGGAGCTTAAGTCTGGCGCGAAAAGCGTCGCATTGTGAGACAGATTTTGCGAAAGGACGCGTGAAGGCGTGAAGATCCTCTTCCACCGTCACCCCCGCGCGACGGCTCTGCCGTTGTCGCTGGAGGAGGCCGCGCAGCGGCCGTCTCGAAGGGCGACGGCCCCGCTGTCTCTGCTAGCGGATCGCCGCGCGCGGAAATATCTCGGCCGTGCATCCTTCGAGACGCGCTGACGCGCTCCTCAGGATGACGGCGTCGCGCCAGCCTTGACCGCGCCACCAGTTCAAGAAACACCTGCACAATATGGCTTTCTCAACTTCGTTCGGAAATGACCGCGTGCCCGGCGCAGGCGTCACCGCCGTTCTCGGGCCGACCAACACCGGCAAGACGCATTTGGCGATCGAGCGGATGCTGGCGCATTCGTCGGGCGTGATCGGCCTGCCGCTGCGGCTGCTGGCGCGCGAGGTCTACAACAAGATCGCCGATCGCGCCGGCGAGGAGAGCGTCGCGCTGATCACCGGCGAGGAGAAGATCAAGCCGAAGTCGCCGCGCTTCTGGGTCTCCACCGTGGAGGCGATGCCGCGCGATCTCGACGTCTCGTTCCTGGCCGTCGACGAGATCCAGATCGCCGCCGATCTCGAGCGCGGCCATGTCTTCACCGATCGCATCCTCAACCGCCGCGGCCGCGACGAGACGCTGCTGCTGGGCGCTGCGACGATGCGGCCGATCATCGAGCGGCTGTTGCCCGGCGCCTCGATCGTGACGCGGCCGAGATTGTCGCAGCTCGAATTCGCCGGCGATCGCAAGATCACGCGGCAGCCGCGACGAACCGCGATCGTCGCGTTCTCCGCGGATGAGGTCTATGCGATCGCCGAGTTGATCCGCCGCCAGCATGGCGGTGCCGCGGTCGTGCTCGGCTCGCTCTCCCCGCGCACGCGCAATGCGCAGGTCGCGATGTTCCAGAACGGCGACGTCGATTATCTCGTCGCCACCGATGCGATCGGCATGGGGCTCAATCTCGACGTCGATCACGTCGCCTTCGCCTCCGACCGCAAATATGACGGCTACCAGTTCCGCCGGCTGACACCGGCCGAATTCGCGCAGATCGCAGGGAGAGCCGGCCGCGCGACGCGCAACGGCACCTTCGGCACCACGGGGCGCTGCGCGCCGTTCGAGCCGGAACTGGTGAACGCGCTGCAGAACCACACCTTCGATGCCGTGAAGATGCTGCAATGGCGCAACGCCAAGCTTGATTTCGCCTCGCTCGGCGCGCTGCAGGTGTCGCTGGCGCTGCCGCCCGGCCACGAGACGCTGACGCGGGCACCGGTCGCCGAAGACCAGCGCGTGCTCGATCACGCCGCGCGCGACGCCGAGGTGCGCGATATGGCGCATGGCGCGGCCGCCGTGGAGCGGCTGTGGGACGCCTGCCAGGTCCCGGACTACCGGAAACTGTCGCCGGCCGCCCATGCCGAACTCGTGACCACGCTGTACGGCTTCCTGATGCAAAAGGGGCGTATCCCTGACGCATGGTTCGCCGCCCAGGTCGACCAGGCCGACCGCACCGACGGCGATATCGACACGTTGTCGGGCCGAATCGCGCAGATTCGCACCTGGACCTTCGTCGCCAACCGACCGGACTGGCTGTATGACCCGGAGCATTGGCAGGGGATCACGCGCGAGCTCGAAAATAAATTATCCGATGCGCTGCATGAACGGCTCACAGAGCGTTTCGTTGACAGGCGGACCAGTGTATTGATGCGCCGCCTGCGGGAGAACTCAGTTTTGAATACGGAAATTGGCAAAACCGGCGAAGTGATCGTGGAAGGTCATGTGATCGGCCGGCTCGATGGATTCACCTTTGCGCCCGACGCTGCCGAAGCCGGCTCCGACGCCAAGGCCCTGCAGGCTGCCGCGCAGCAGGTGCTGGCGCGCGAGATCGACGTGCGTGCCGAGAAATTGGGCGCCGCGCCCGACGAGCAGTTTGTGCTGACCTCCGACGGCACCATCCGCTGGACCGGCGATGCGGTGGCGAAATTGGTCGCGGCCGACGACGCGCTGCATCCGCGCCTGCGCATCATTTCCGACGAGCGGCTGACCGGCGCCTCGCGTGAAGCGGTGCAGAACCGGCTCGACCTCTGGCTCAAGACCCATATCGAGAAGCTGCTCGGGCCGCTGTTCGAGCTCTCCAAGGCCGAGGATCTGCAGGGCATCGCCCGCGGCATCGCCTTCCAGCTCGTCGAAGCGCTCGGCGTGCTCGAGCGTGCGAAGATCTCCTCCGAGATGAAGGATCTCGACCAGCCGTCGCGCGCCACCCTGCGCAAATACGGCGTGCGGTTCGGCGCCTATCACATCTACTTCCCGCAGCTCTTGAAGCCCGCGGCGCGCTCGCTGGCCTCGCTGCTGTGGGCCGAGAAGCAGAACAATGTCGACATGGGCGCGCTGTCGAACGTGCAGCATCTGGCCTCCAGCGGCCGCACCTCGTTCCCGGTCGACAAGGCCCTGCCGCGCGATGCTTATCGCGTGCTCGGCTATCGCCAGTGCGGCGAGCGCGCGGTGCGCGTCGACATCCTGGAGCGGTTGGCCGATCTCATCCGCCCCGCCTTGGCCTGGCGCGAGACCTCGCCGGGCGAGAAGCCGGCCGGCGCATTCGACGGCCGCGGCTTTGTCGTGACCCAGGCGATGACCTCGCTGACGGGATCGGCAGGCGAGGATTTCGCCTCGATCTTGCGCGCGCTCGGCTACCGGATGGACCGCCGTCCGCCGCTACCGCCGAAGCCCGCCGAACCGCCGGCCGAGAGCACCGAGGCTGCTGCCGCCGAGACGCCGGCGGAGGCAACCACTGATGTCGCCGCCGAGACGCCGGTCGAGGTGAGCGCGGATGCCGCCTCCGTTGAGGCGCCGGTCGAGGCAAGCGCCGAGGCGCCGGCTGCGGATGCCGCCAGCGATCAGCCGGTGTCCGGCGATCCCGCGCCGTCCGCCGCGCTGCTGCCCGAAGTCGGCTTCGCGCCGGCGGCCGATGTGGTCGCACCCGCCGCCGCCGAGACGCCATCCGACGTCGTCGCCGAAGCCGAAGCCGCACCAGAGCCTGCGGCGCTGGCCGACACGCCGGCGGCCGAAACGGTGGCCGAGCCTGTTGCGGCCGCCGAAGCATCCGCCGAGGCCGCTTCTGTCGAAGCTGCGCCGGCCGAGACTGCCGCAGTCGAGGCCGCGCCCGAGACACCGGCCGAACCGCAGCTCGTGGAAGTCTGGCGTCCCGGTGGTCGCCCCGACGAGCAGCGCCGTCCGCACCATCGCGGGCACGATCGCAACCGCGGCCGTCATCACGGCAAGTCCGCCGAGGGCGGTGCACAGGCCGCCGAAGGCGGCGAGGGCGACAAGCGCGAGCAGCATCGCCGGCCGCGCCGTCACCAGGATTTCCGCACGCCGCGTCCCGGTGCGCCCGCCGATCCGTCGGCGGCGCCTGCCGATGGCGCGCCGCGCGAGGGCCGCGACCAACGCCGCGAGCGCTTCGAGGGCAAGGGCCGCGATCGCGACAATGAGCGCCGCCGCGACAACAAGTTCGGCGGCGAGCGCAAGGGCGAGCGTGACCGCGGCGGCCGCGATTTCGGCCGCGACAAGGGTGGTCGCGACAAGCGCGACGGCGGACCGTCGCATCGGCCCTATGCGTCGAGCGCGCCGCGCGAGCGCGACCGGCCGATCGATCCGAATTCGCCATTCGCAAAGCTCGCGGCGCTGAAGGAACAGCTCGCGGGCAATCGCAAGGACTAGGGCAAAGCGTTTTCAAGCGAAGTGGAGACCGGTTCGCGTGAAGAAAGCGCGTCAAACATAAGAATCCACTTGGACCGACAGCGCCTCGACAAATGGCTGTGGCACGCGCGGGTGGTGAAGGCCCGGACCAGCGCGGCCGCGCTGGTCGAGTCCGGGCACGTTCGCATCAACGGCGTGCGCGAGAAATCGCCGGGCCATGCGGTCAAGCTCGGCGACGTCGTCACCGTGGCGCTCGACAACAGCGTCCGGGTGCTGAAGGTCGCGGGCTTTGCCGAGCGGCGCGGCGATGCCACCTCGGCGCGCGTGCTGTACGACGATTTGCAAGCCGGCAAGGAGTAATTATTTAGGGGCTGCAATTCGGATTTGCGCCGGAACGCCAGCACTTTGGGAGCCTACTTCCCTTGCGGCTGCGGTATTCCTGCGCTAGGCAACCCCTGAAAAAGTTGACCGTTTTCGGAGTTTTGGATGACCTACGTCGTCACTGAAGCCTGCATCAAATGCAAATATACCGACTGCGTTGAGGTCTGCCCCGTCGACTGCTTCTACGAGGGCGAGAACATGCTGGTCATCCATCCCGACGAATGCATCGATTGCGGCGTGTGCGAGCCGGAATGCCCGGCGGATGCCATCAAGCCGGACACCGAGCCGGGGCTGGAGAAGTGGCTCGAAGTCAACCGCGACTATGCCAAGAGCTGGCCGAACATCACCCAGAAGAAGGACTCGCCCGAAGACGCCAAGGAATGGGAAGGCAAAGAGGGCAAATTCGAGAAATATTTCTCTCCGAATCCGGGAACCGGTGACTGATTCGCTGGAACTACCCCGGTAGGCACGGGCTTAAGCTCGGTGCCGGCCCCATAACGGCCTGCTGATTTAACCCTAATGACGGACATATGACCGCGTGGTCCCGACTTATGTCCGGAATCGGGCGTAAATCATTGATTTTTGCGGAAAATGTGCTATATCGAGCACATTACAAGCCAAGAACCCGCTGCCATGCGTATCCTGTGGCTTCGAGGTTCCCGCAAACTCGAACAGGGGCGTGGCAGTTTCCGCGCGCAGGCTGTGTCACAGAAAACGCGTAAAAAGAGTGCTTCAAAGACGACCAAGAAAGCCGCTGTTGTTGCTCGCAGCGCACTCAAGGGCCGTGCCAAGGCGCCTGTGAAGGATGCCAGGAAGGCTTCGGCCGCAAAGTCCTCAAAGAACAAAAGAAGCGTGATGCCAGAAAAGACTGCCAAGACTGCCGCGAAAGCGGCGGCTGCGAAGACCTCTGCTGCCAAGGTCGCCCCCAAGATCGCCCCCAAGTCCGTCGCCGCGCCCAAGCCGGCTGCTGCGAAGGCTGCCGCTCCCGCCGCCGCGCCGAAGGTTGCCGCCAAGCCGGCCGCCGCGCCGCGCGTGGAAGAGAAGAAGGTCGTGACCCAGCGTCAGGGCTTCAAGGCCAATGAATTCGTCGTCTATCCGGCTCACGGCGTCGGCCAGATCCTGGCCATCGAGGAGCAGGAGATCGCGGGCGCCAAGCTCGAGCTGTTCGTGATCAATTTCATGAAGGACAAGATGACGCTGCGCGTTCCGACCGCGAAGGTCGCCAATGTCGGCATGCGCAAGCTGTCGGAGCCGGCGCTGGTCAAGAAGGCGCTGGAGACGCTGAAGGGCCGCGCCCGCGTCAAGCGCACCATGTGGTCGCGCCGCGCCCAGGAATACGAAGCGAAGATCAACTCGGGCGATATCGTCGCGATCGCCGAGGTGGTCCGCGATCTCTATCGCTCGGAATCGCAGCCCGAGCAGTCCTATTCCGAACGCCAGCTCTATGAAGCGGCGCTCGACCGCCTGTCGCGCGAAATCGCCGTGGTGCAGCACTCGACCGAGACCGAAGCGGTCAAGGAGATCGAGAGCCAGCTCGCCAAGAGCCCGCGCCGCGGTGCCAAGGCCGAAGCCGCAGAAGGCGACGCCGAGGGCGATGGCGACGGAGACGATCTCGATTCCGACGGCGACGATGCCACGGTGGCCGACGAGGCCGCCTGAGCCGCTTGCCACAGAATTCAGACGGAAGGCCCGGTCGAAAGACCGGGCCTTTTGTTTTTCCAGCGGACGTAAGGTCTTCTCACCATCCGGCACTGCTCAGCTCTCCCGGCCGACGGTAGGACTATCGCATATGCCGCTTTGGGCGGCTGCGCACGTACTCGGCCTCGTGGTTCGAGACGCGCCGCAAGCGGCGCTCCTCACCATGAGGGTCTACCATTGTGCCGCAACACAAGACCTCATCCTGAGGAGCCCGCCAAAGGCGGGCGTCTCGAAGGATGGCCGCAGGGCGCTTTTCTCCCAAAATGCAAATTACGCTACCGTCGACTACGCCGGGCCGCAGCTACTTCACCCGCTGCTTCTCGAGCTTGCGCGCCAGGGTGCGGCGATGCATGCCGAGGCGACGGGCGGTTTCGGAGATGTTGAAATCGGTCTCGATCAGGGTCTGATGGATGCGCTCCCATTCCAGCGTCTTGATCGAGGTGGGACGCGCGCCGACCTCGATGTCGGCGTTGCCGGCCGCCTTCTGGAACGCGGCCTCGATGTCGTCGGTGTTGGACGGCTTGGCCAGATAGTGGCAGGCGCCGAGCTTGATAGCCTCCACTGCGGTGGCGATGCTGGCGAACCCGGTCAGCACCACGATCAGCATCTCCGGATCGTGCCCGTGCAGCGCTTCCACGCAGGCAAGACCGGAGGCGCCGCCGGCGAGCTTGAGGTCGACCACGGCATAGCCGGGCGATTGCTGCTCCAGCAGATGGCGGACTTCGTCGAGCGAGGCCGCGACGACGACGCCGTAGCCGCGGCGCTCGAACGAACGTTTGAGCGTGCGGGCAAAGCCGGCGTCGTCCTCGACGATCAGAAGCTGGCGTTCATCCGTCAAGCTCATCTCCGATCACGAGTGTCGAGAGCGGAAGCTCGAGCCTGACCGCGGCGCCGATATCGGGCCGGTTGCGCGCCGTCACCACGCCGCCAAGCTTGCGCACGACATTGACCACCAGGAACAGGCCGAGGCCGCTGCCGGGGCTGCCTTTGGTCGATTGATAGGGCTTGCCGACGTTCGGGAGCATCTCGCGCGGAAAGCCGGGGCCGCGGTCGGTCACCGACAGCACCAGGGTGTCGTCCTTGCGCTCCGCCATCAGTTCGATCCAGTCGCGCGAAACCTCGGCGGCATTGTCCAGCACATTGAAGATCGCCTGCTTGAGCGCGATGTCGGACACGATCGGCAGATCGGCGCCGAACGCATTGCGGAAGTACAGCGTGGCCGAGGGCCGCGTCGTCCGCCATTCCTCCACCAGCGCGGTCAGGAAGGCCGCGACCGTGGTCGGCGCGGAGCCTTCGCCGCGCGCCTCGCCTGCCGACAGCAGGATGCCCGTCACGATCGATTTGCAGCGCTGCAGCGACGTCTCCATCTCGCCGAGGTCCTGCGACAGTTCGGGGTCGGAGGCGAGCGCGGGCATCCGGCGCCAGTCGCTCAGGATGACCGAGAGCGAGGCGAGCGGCGTGCCGAGCTCGTGCGCGGCCCCGGAGGCGAGCAGGCCCATCCGCACGATATGATCCTGCTCGGCGGCATGCTGGCGCAGCGCGGCGAGGTGCGCATCGCGGTCGCGCAGGTTGCGGTTGATGCGGGTCACGAACACCACGAGCAGCACAGCGTCGAGCACGAGGCCGATGAACGTGCCGGCGATGTACCGGCTGAACGCATCGCCAAATCCTTCCCGCGGCAGCGCCAGCGGCTCGTAATAGCCGGTCAGCCAGGCGTAGCTCATACAGACCAGCGCCACCAGCGACCAGGTCGACGGGGCGTCGAGCAGCACCGCGCCGAGCGTCACCTGCAGCAGATAGAGCGACGTGAACGGATTGGTGGCGCCGCCGCTGAGATAGAGCAAGGTTGTCAGCGCCGCCACGTCGAGTGCCAGCGCGATCAGCAGCTCGCGGTTGTTGATGTCGGCGCGGTAGCGCACCCAGAGCAGGCTGACGAGGTTGAGCGCCACCAGGCCGCAGATCACGCCTGCCATCGGCAACAGCGGCAGGTCGATGCCCATCCAGAACTGGACGAAGGCGATGGTGGCGATCTGGCCGATCACCGCCGTCCAGCGCAACTGGATCAGCAGCGCCATGTTCTTGCGATTGGTCGCAGCGTCGGTCGGCGACGGCGCGGTGAGATCGAATGCCAGGCCGCCGGCCGCGCTGCCGGCAGGCGGCGTCATGGCATTTTCTGCCGCCGTTTCGTCGTCATGCGGATCCGATGTGCGCTCGAGCATCTGGGCCTGGGTTGCGAGACAGGTTGCGTGCTGCGCCGATCAGGCGGCGCACGGCGGCGCGTCGGGGATCGGAGCCGCCGGCGCGACCCCTGCCGCGCACAGCGCGCAGCAGTGCAACCGCCAGCATAAAGGCGAGCGTGAACCATGTCAGCGCGTAAATCAGGTGGCTGTTATGAAACCGCACCACGGTCAGTCCGCCGACCGGGTAACCGCCGAGATTCGGAGTGGCGTCGGCATCGATGAAGAAGGGCGCGACCTGCGACAATCCGTGCGTAGCCGCGATCGCGGCGACATCGCGCGAATACCAGCGGCCGGCCGTCGGGTCGTTGCTGCGCAGAAAGCCGCCCTTCGGTTCCGACATCCGCAGGAGGCCGGTGACGCTCACCACGTCTTGCGGAGCGCCTTCGCGCCGTGTCGCGGGATCGCGCTTCTCGGCGGGCACAAAGCCGCGATTGACCAGCACGGTGGTTCCGTCGGCGCTTCGCAGCGGGGTCAGCACCCAGAAGCCGGGACCGTCGTCGGTCACGGCCTGGACCAAGGTTTCGTCCGCATGCAGGAAGGTGCCGGTCACGGTGACGCGGCGGTATTCATCACCGGCGGCCGTCACGGCGGGCCACGAGGAGGCGGCCGGCAGCGGAGCGGGGGTAGCGTGAATGCGCTGCTCGACCCGCTCGATCAGCGCCAGCTTCCAGGCCCTGCGTTCGATCTGCCAGACCCCGAGCGCGGTCAGCAGCGCCACGCCCAGCATGCCGAGCGTGAGGAGCAATACGGAGGGCCTGGACGACCGCATCGTCACGGCATCTGGCTCATGTCGTGCATCGGCATCATGTTGGTGTTGAGGTGATGCATGACCCACAGCGATCCGGTCAGCGCGATTACCACCATGATGACCGTGAAGATCAGCGCCATCATGGTCCAGCCGTTCTCGGACCGGGTGTTCATGTGCAGGAAGTAGATCATGTGCACCACGATCTGCACCGCGGCGAGCAACAGCACGATCAGCGCGGTGACTTGCTTGTCCGCGATCGCGCCGGTCATCACCAGCCAGAACGGCACCGCGGTGAGGACGACGGAGAGACCGAAGCCGATCAGGTAGCTCGAAAGCGTGCCGTGCGCCGCCGCGTCATGGGCGTGGTGGCCGTGATCTCCGGCGTTGGATCGCAGGGCGTGAGAGTCTGAGGTCATCGCAGCATTCCCAGGAGGTAGACGAAAGTGAAGACGCCGATCCAGACCACGTCCAGGAAGTGCCAGAACATGGAGAGGCACATCAGACGGCGCCGGTTGGCCTCGATCAGGCCGAAACGCGCGACCTGCACCATCAGCGTCGTCAGCCAGACCAGGCCGAAGGTGACGTGCAGGCCGTGGGTGCCGACCAGCGTGAAGAACGACGACAGGAAGGCGCTGCGCTGCGGCGTCGCGCCCTCATGGATCATGTGCGCGAACTCGGTGAGCTCGATGCCGAGGAACGCGAGGCCGAACAGTCCTGTGATCGCGAGCCAGGCCTGCGTCGCGCCGATCTTCGATTTCTCCATCGTCAGCATGGCGAAGCCGTAGGTGATCGAGGAGAGCAGCAGCATCGTCGTGTTGAGCGCGACGAGATTGAGATCGAACAGATCCTTCGGTGCAGGACCGGCGGCGTAGTTGCCGCCGAGCACACCGAAGGTCGCGAACAGGATCGCAAAGATCAGGCAGTCGCTCATCAGGTAGATCCAGAAGCCCAGCATGGTGCTGGCGCCTTCCGGATGCGCGTGCTCGTCGATGACGTGGAAGACCGGTTCGGAATTCTGCGTGGAGACGGTTGCTACAGTCATGACTTGGCTCCCGCGGCAAGCAAATGCGTCCGCGTGTCTTCGACCCGACTCACTTCATCCGCCGGGATGTTGAAGTCGCGGTGATAGTTGAAGGTGTGGCCGATCGCGACCGCGAGCAGCCCAATGAAGCTGACGGCAGCAAGCCACCAGATGTACCAGATCAGGCCGAATCCCATCACCGTCGCGAGGCCGGCGAGGATGATGCCGGTTCCGGTATTGGAGGGCATGTGGATCGGCTTGAAGCCGGACAGCGGACGCTTGTAGCCGCGACGCTTCATGTCCCACCACGCGTCGTTGTCGTAGACGACGGGCGTGAAGGCGAAGTTGTAGCTCGGCGGCGGCGACGACGTGGCCCATTCCAGCGTGCGTCCGTTCCAGGGATCGCCGGTGACGTCGCGGAGCTGCTCGCGCTTCAAGAAGCTCACCGCGAACTGCACCAGCATCGAGACGATGCCGAGCAGGATCAGGAATGCGCCGATGCCCGCGATGATAAACCAGATTTGCAGGCTCGGATCGTCGAACACGCGCAGGCGGCGGGTGACGCCCATCAGGCCGAGCACATAGAGCGGCATGAAGGCGACATAGAAACCCGTAACCCAGAACCAGAACGACAGCTTGCCCCAGAATGGATCGAGCTTGAAGCCGAACGCCTTCGGGAACCAGTAGTTGATGCCGGCGAACAGGCCGAACAGCACGCCGCCGATGATCACGTTGTGGAAGTGCGCGACCAGGAACAGGCTGTTATGCAGCACGAAGTCGGCCGGCGGCACCGCGAGCAGCACGCCGGTCATTCCGCCGATCACGAAGGTCAGCATGAACGCCACCGTCCACATCATCGGCAGCTCGAAGCGGATTCGGCCGCGATACATCGTGAACAGCCAGTTGAACATCTTCGCGCCCGTCGGGATCGAGATGATCATGGTTGTGATGCCGAAGAACGAGTTCACGCTGGCGCCGGAGCCCATCGTGAAGAAGTGGTGCAGCCAGACCAGGTAGGACAGGATGGTGATGACGACGGTGGCGTAGACCATCGAGGTATAGCCGAACAGCCGCTTGCCCGAGAACGTCGCGGTCACCTCGGAGAAGATGCCGAACGCCGGCAGCACCAGGATGTAGACCTCGGGATGGCCCCAGATCCAGATCAGGTTCACGTACATCATCGGGCTGCCGCCGAAGTCGTTGGTGAAGAAATTGGTGCCGACGTAGCGGTCGAGCGACAGCAGCACCAGCACGGCCGTCAGCACCGGGAAGGAGGCGACGATCAGGACGTTGGTGCAGAGCGTGGTCCAGGTGAAGACGGGCATCTTCATCATCGTCATGCCCGGGGCGCGCAGCTTGACGATGGTGCAGATCAGGTTGATGCCCGATAGCGTCGTGCCGACGCCTGCGACCTGGAGGCCCCATATGTAGTAGTCGACGCCGACGTCAGGACTGTAGCCGATATTCGACAGCGGCGGATAGGCGAGCCAGCCGGTGCGGGCGAACTCGCCGACGAACAGCGAGGCCATCACCAGCACCGCGCCGCCGACCGTCATCCAGAAGCTGAAATTGTTCAGGAACGGGAAGGAGACGTCGCGGGCGCCGATCTGCAGCGGCATGATGTAGTTCATCAGGCCCGTCACCAGCGGCATCGCCACGAAGAAGATCATGATCACGCCGTGCGCGGTGAACACCTGATCGTAGTGATGCGCGGGGAGGTAGCCCTCGGAGCCGCCAAAGGCGATCGCCTGCTGCAGGCGCATCATCAGCGCGTCGGCGAAGCCGCGCAGCAGCATCACGATGCCGAGGATCATATACATGATGCCGATGCGCTTGTGATCGACGGTGGTGAACCACTCGCGCCACAGATAGCCCCACAGCCGGAAATAGGTGACGGCGGCGAACAGCGCGAGGCCGCCGGTCGCGACCACCGCGAAGGTGCCGACCAGGATCGGCTCGTGCAGCGGCAGCGCGTCCAGATTGAGGCGGCCGAAGATCGCCTTGATGATTTCAGGATTGTTGAACATGCGGCCCTCTTAGGACTCTGATTTCGGACGCTGGCCAAACAGCAGCGACGTCGATGACGGATGGGCGGGAGAGAATGGCGGACGCTTCATGCCGACGCCGCGCAGCGGGGTCATGTCCGACGGCGCGAAGATCTCGCGCGACGGCGTGTCCTTCAGCTCGTCGATCGAGCAGATGCCGGCGACGAAGGTCGGCTGGTTGCCGAGCGGCGCGCCGCGCCTCGCGTATTTGTCGTAGGTCAGCGGCAGCGTGTTGTTGAGACCCTCGCGGCCGAGGCCACCCTTGGCGTCGATCGCCATCATTTCGCTCACGCACATCTTGCCGGTCTCGACGCACATGTTGAGGATCGCCTTGTAGAGGTCGCGATCGACCGAGCCGTAGAGACGAACGGGCTCATTCTGGCTCGGGCGCTCGAGCTGCAAATAGTCGCTGCGGCCGAGCATGTTGCTGCTGGCCTTGGCGTTGGTGATCCACTTGTCGAAATCGGAGGCGGAGAGGCTCTTGAACGCGAAGTGCATGCCGGAGAAGCCGGCGCCGCTGTAGTTGGCGGAGAAGCCCCTGAAGGTGCCCTGCTCGTTGGCGACGGCGTGCAGTTTCGTCTCCATGCCGGGCATGGCGTAGATCTGGCCGGCGAGTGCGGGGATGTAGAAGGAGTTCATCACGGAGGAGGCCGTGATGCGGAAGCGGATCGGGCGATCGACCGGAGCGGCGAGCTCGTTGACGGCGGCGACGCCGTAGTCGGGGTAGATGAACAGCCACTTCCAGTCGAGCGCGACCACCTCGACATTGAGCGGCGCGTCCTTGCTCTCGATCGCTTTGCCGGCATCGATGCGGCCAAGCGTGCGGTAGGGATCGAGCAGATGGGTGCCCATCCAGGTCAGCGCACCCAGGCAAACGATGATGAGCAGCGGCGCCGACCAGATCACCAGCTCGAGCTGGGTCGAGTGATCCCATTCCGGCTCGTAGGGCACGGCGGTGTTGGATTGGCGGTAGCGCCAGGCAAAGAACACCGTCAGCGCCATCACCGGCAGGACGATCAGCAGCATCAAAACGGTGGAGATCACGACGAGGTCGCGCTGCTGGGCGGCGACGTCGCCGGCGGGCGCCAGGACGACGAAATCGCACCCGCCGAGCAGGGCCACAAACGGCAATAAGGCCAACAATTTCAAGGCGCGCACAGCTTACCCCGCTGGAATTTTATGAGTTCCGCCAAGGGGTAGCTGCGATGCAACAAAACGGACATTGGACAATTTGTCCAATGTTGCACTGCGAGATAGGGCGCGAAACAGTCGAATGGACCGCATGGCAAAGTCTGCCCGCGGCCTCACTCCAAGGACGGTTCACGGCGCGATGGCACAGGCCCCAGCAATGGCTCACGGCAACCCGGCGACTTCTTCAGGTCACGGGCATGCAAAACCCGGCGAAATCGCCATCGGCGTCATCATCGGGCGCACCTCGGAATTCTTCGACTTCTTCGTCTACGCGATCGCCTCGGTGATCGTATTTCCGAAGCTGGTGTTCCCGTTCGTCAACGAGCTGACCGGCACCCTTTATTCCTTCGGGCTGTTTGCGCTCGCCTTCGCCGCCCGCCCGCTCGGCACCGTTATCTTCATGGCGGTCGACCGCCGCCACGGCAAGGGCGCCAAGCTCATCATCGCGCTGTTTCTGCTCGGCACGGCCACGGTGGCGCTCGCGTTCCTGCCCGGCTACAGCGAGATCGGCGTGGCGGCGATCTGGCTGCTCGCTGCGGCGCGGGTCGCGCAGGGTATCGCCTGGGGCGGCGCCTGGGACGGCCTCGCCTCGCTGCTTGCGATGAATGCGCCGGCGCGACATCGCGGCTGGTTCGCGATGGTGCCGCAGCTCGGCGCGCCGCTCGGGTTGATCGTGGCGAGCGCGCTGTTCGCCTTCTTTGCCGGCAACCTGTCGGCGGAGGACTTCTTCGACTGGGGCTGGCGCTATCCGTTCTTCGTCGCCTTCGCCATCAACGTCGTGGCGCTGTTCGCGCGGCTGCGCATGGTGGGAACGGATGAATATTCCGAACTGTTCGAAAGCCGCGACCTGCAGCCGGCACCGGTCGGCGAGACGGTGAGGCAGGAGGGCCGCCATATCCTGCTCGGCGCCTTCGCGCCGCTGGCGAGCTTTGCCCTGTTCCACATGGTGACGGTGTTTCCGCTGTCCTGGGTGTTCCTGTTCACCAAGGAAAGCCCGGTGCGCTTCCTGATCATCGAGATGATCGGCGCGATGGTCGGCGTCGCCGCGATCGTCGCCTCCGGCATGATCGCCGACCGGGTCGGCCGCAAGCCGCTGCTGCTCGGCTCGGCGATCGCGATCGCGGTGTATAGCGGCTTCGCCCCGCAACTGCTCGACGCCGGCCCGCTCGGCGAGACGGTGTACATGGTGCTCGGCTTCGTGCTGCTCGGTCTCTCCTTCGGGCAGTCCTCGGGCGCGATCGCGTCCAGCTTCGCGCGGGCCTATCGCTACACGGCCTCCGCGCTGACGTCGGATTTGGCCTGGCTGTTCGGCGCCGGCTTCGCCCCGCTCGCGGCGCTGTTGCTGGCAACCCATTTCGGGCTGATCTCGGCGGGCGCCTACCTGTTGTCGGGCGCAGTCTGGACTTTGCTCGCGCTGTGGCTGAGCGGCCTGCGCGAAGCCGAGGGGTGAACTTTGTAGCCTGGATGGAGCGAAGCGAAATCCAGGACCGCTCTCACCGCGGACGGACTTGTCCCGGATTGCGCTGCGCTCTATCCGGGCTCTTCTCCTTCCCCCTGAAAGGGGGAAGGTCGGGATGGGGGTCAGCCGCTGGCGACACTGTATGCGGAGAGAGAAGATCCCCACCCGCCTTGCTCTTGCGAGCAAAGCGACCTCCCCTTTTCAAGGGGAGGTGAGAATGCGCAGATCGGCCGATACATCCATCTACATCCTCACCGAAACAATCCGTCGACGCGGAACGAATATCCCACGCCGATAATATAGCTCGGTGAATTGCGGTTGAGGCCGAACGCGACATGGATGTCGAGCTGCTGCGTCGGCGTCACATGATACATCCCGCCGGAGTTGATGAGCTGGGTCGGCCGTGCGCCATCGGGATAGTCGCCGACATATTCGGTGAAGACGCTCACTCGCTCCGTCAGCTTGCGCTCGATCACGAAGGTCGTCTCGCTGATGTGCCGTCCCGTCCGCTCGGCGGGACGGACAAATTCGGTGAACATGCCGCTGACGCCCCAGCCGTCATGCAGCTCCCATGACCACGGCAATTGGATATACGGCTGAGCGCCGCGCCCGGCGATGTCGGCTGCACCGGTCGGCAGCGCGACGCCGGCCGTGATCGACAGGTCGATTTTGCCGGGCACCGGACTGATCTGCCATTTCACCGCCGGGGTGACATCCGAGAAGCCCGACACGGCGGGCGATTTCAAACGGCCAGAGTAGCTTGGCAGGTCGACCAGGATCTCGAGGCAGCGCGCAATGCCCAGCCGCCACCGGCTGTTGCTGCCGTCGATGGTGCGGCCGCCGTCACGCGAGGTCAGGTTGACGCCGTTCTCGTTCTGCAAACTGCCGGCCGGCACGACGATACTCGAATTGGTAACGTCGGGCCGGTCGGTCGCGATGTCGTCGCTCGCCTTGGGGCAGCTATCCGCGCGTGCGGCGGAGGCTGCCGCAACTGCGAGCACAGCGAGCATGCGAGCGACGGCGCCGAGGCGATTGAGAAACACTGGGGATGCTCCAATGGCGCGGCGCGGCTGCGGAGGTGGCAGCTCCGATATGGATCGGCGGGCGCGTACGGATATTCCCGGCTGGCTGGGAAAAAACTTGGAGTGCGGCCGGCGGGTACGCATTATCATCTGACGCGCAACTATTACGGCCGCTGCGATGACTAGAGCATTTTCAGTTCTGATTGAATCAGAACCGAAGCTCTAGATTCTTGTCTTGATGCGTTTTCTTCACGCGAACCGATGTCCACTTCGCTCGAAAACGCTCTGAAGGTCCGTGTAGCCCGGATGGAGCGAAGCGCAATCCGGGATGGTCCGTCTGCGGTTACAGCGGTCCCGGATTTCGCTGGCGCTCCATCCGGGCGACGTGGCGCCTCAATCCACCACGATCTTGACGCGGTCGCGCGGCTTCACCTGCGCGTGAGCGTCGAGCCCGTTCAGCACGCGGAAACGTTCGGCCGGGTGATCGACGCCGGCCATGCGGTGCGACAGCGATTCCACCGTGTCGCCCGGCTGCACGTTGATGACCTTGATGCGCAGCGGGCGTGCGGCCTGGATCTCCTCGAGCGTCAGGCGGCGGAACGAATTGACGGTCTCGCGCGCATTGCGTTCGCTCTCGGTGGTCTTCTGCTTGGCGGCGAAGATGAAGCGGTAGACGTCGGTGCCGAAGCGCAGCGCGTACACCTTGAACTGCCACTGGTCGCCATGGGCCGTGGCGGAGGCCGCCGGAAAGCCGTTGATGTTGAGGTCTTCGGTCGAGGACTTCTCGACGCCTTCCATCCAGCCGGAATTGAGATAGTCGCCGAGCGACTGCTCGGCCGGCACCCGCACGACGTCGAAGCGCATCGCCTGGCTGCCGCCCTCGCGCACGCCGATCACGGCCTGCGCGGTGTTGTCGAGCGTGAAGTTGTCGGGTGCCGTAAAGGTGAAGCCGAGCTTGGGATGCAGGAAGCGGCGGCCGCGCACGAAGCCTTCGCTCGGGTCCTCGCCGTAGACGATGTTGTCGATCGCGGCGAGATAGGCGTCGCGGTCGCGGTCATTGCTCTCGGGCGAGGTGTATTGTCGCGCGATTGCCTGGGCATTGGCGACGCGCTCGGGCGTTGCCGGATGCGACGACAGGAAGTCCTGCGCGCGCGGATCAAGCGCGGTCCTGCCGATCTTGAGCGCCGCGTTGCGCTCCATCGCGCTCAGGAATCGCGAGGCGCCATAGGGATCGAAATGCGCGCGAGCGGCGATCCCGACGCCGATGCCGTCGGCCTCGAATTCCTGCTGGCGCGAGAAGCTCGCCATCGTCAGCTTGGTCTTGGCCAGCGCCAGGGCGGTCAAATCGGGATCGTTGCTCATGTCGGTGACGACGCGCGTCACCACGGCGGCCTGCCGCGCCTGGTCCTCGCGGATCGAGGCGTGCTTGGCCAGCACATGCGCCATCTCATGGCTGAGCACGGAGGAGAGTTCGGAGGTGTCGCTGGCGAGCGCAATCAGCCCGCGCGTCACATAGAGCTGGCCGGTCGGCAGTGCGAAGGCGTTCACCGCGCCGGAATTGAGGATGGTGACCTTGTAGGCTTGGTCGGGCCGATCGGAGGCTGCAACCAGCCGATCGACGATCTTGCTGATCAGCGCCTCGAGCTTCGGATCGTCATAGGCGCCGCCATAGGAGGACAGGATGCGCTCGTGCTCGCGCTCGGTCGCGGGTGTCTGCTGCACCACGCGGTTCGGCTTCACCGGGACGGCCGCCGCCGCGGTCGGCGCGACCTGCTCGAACCGGCCGACATTGCTGCAGGCTGCGAGCATCAGCGCGGCGCAGACAAGCGGCAGCGCAGCCGCAAGGCGGCGGCCTGTCACTCCCTCACGCCGTCCTGCACGCTCTCTCAAGTCTACCGCTCGCAATCGTTGAATGAACCGGCCGGGATACGGCCTATATTGGCACGTCCCCTAATTCCCGCCGAGCACTTCAATCTGCCCCACCCGGAGCAATTCGATACGTGGCCCACGTCGCGCTTCCACCCAGCCTCGGACGCGAATCTTTCGATTTTCGAGGGACTTGGGCGCGAGCCCGGCCGCCTCAAACGCAGGGACTATGCGCTTTGAAATAGTCGCCGCAAAGTCCCGTGTCCAGTTTCGGCCGAAATTCAGATAGGTCGTGGCCCCGGCCTGTCGTACCGACAAAACTCGGCCCTCGACCACGGCAAACCGGCCGATTCCGGCCAAAATATCGCCCGGACTTTCGGCGTTTTTTATGACGGTGGCCTCGCTCCAGGTTCCCGCTCGGGCCTGTCGGGCCTCGGCCTCAGCGGCCATCAGAGCCGCCGCGCAATCCTTGTCGGTCACCTCGGGCGACACCAGCGCGAGGCCCCGCCGCAACAGTTCGCCCTGCACGGATGTGTCGGCGTCGGCCAGGAAGGCGTAGGCCGGCTGACGGCCGTAGCGGTCCGGCGTGTCGTCGCCGCCGCGCAAGATCACGTCGCGCCCGGCCAAGAGCCCGGACAAGGCTGCGCGGGCTTTTATCCCATCCGCCACCTCGATGCCGGCGAGCTTGACCTCGCGGCCGTCATCCAGCCGGAAGCTCCGTGCATCGACAACGGCCGCAACGCGGCCTTCGCCCTGGGTCTCGAAATTGCAGCCTGCGGCGTGGGCTCTGCCGCAAGCAAGCAGCGCCGCGCAGACCATGAGTGCGCGGTGAATGGGCATCGTCGGAATCCGCATCGACCATCCTTGCATCGATCGATCTTCGCACATTTCAGCCATTCCGTTCAGCGGAAAACGTGAGGTAGCTCCGCGACTTGCCGCTGTGAATGGCATGCGGCATGATCCCGCGCGCGTGAAACGGACCGGCCGCGATGGAATGCGGCGCGGGCTTCCAGGGAGGGGTTTGATGAGACGAGTTTTGGCCGGCGTGCTGGCCTGCGTGCTTGCGATTTCGGCGAATACAGCGCTGGCGCAGGAGAAGCCCCCGTTGAAGCTCGGCGGTATCCTCGACATGTCGAGCCTCTATGCCGACATCACCGGCTCCGGCAGCGAGACGGCCGCCAAGATGGCGGTGGAGGATTTTGGCGGCGAGGTGCTCGGCCGCAAGATCGAGGTCGTCGTCGGCGACCATCTCAACAAGGCCGATCTCGCCGCCAACATCGCCCGCGACATGTTCGACAACCAGCATGTCGAGATGATCTTCGATGTCGCGGCGTCCGCAACTGCGCTCGCCGCTGCCGAGATCGCCAAGGCACGCGGCAAGATCATCATGTTCAACGGGCCCGGCTCGATCCGCCTCACCAACGAGGCCTGCGGTCCCTATACCGTGCACTACGTGTTCGACACCTTCGCGCAGGCCAATGTCACCGGGCTGGCCGCGGTGAAATCCGGGCTCGACACCTGGTTCTTCCTGACCGCGGACTACGCGTTCGGCCAGGACCTGGAGAAGGACACCTCCAACGTGGTGGTGAAGTCCGGCGGCAAGGTGCTGGGCAGCGTCCGGCATCCGATCAACACCTCTGACTTCTCATCCTTCCTGCTGCAGGCGCAGGCGTCGAAGGCCAAGGTGATCGGGCTCGCCAATGCCGGCGGCGACACCATCAATGCGATCAAGCAGGCCGCGGAGTTCGGCATCAGCAAGGGCGGCCAGAAGCTGTCGCCGCTGCTCGCCTTCGTGACCGATATCGACAGCGTCGGGCTCGACACCGCGCAGGGCCTGCTGCTGGCCGAAGCCTTCTACTGGGACCTCAACGACGATACCCGCGCCTTCACCAAGCGCTTCATGGAACGCACCAAGCGGGTGCCGACCTCGGCGCAGGCCGGCGTCTACTCTTCCGTGTTGCATTACTTGCAGGCGGTGAAGGCCGCGGGCACCACCGATTCGGCTGCCGTCATGAAGCTGATGAAGGAGACCCCGATCAACGACATGTTCGCCAAGAACGGCAAGATCCGCGAGGACGGCCGCATGGTGCACGACATGTACCTGTTCGAGGTCAAGAAGCCGTCGGAGTCCAAGGGCCGCTGGGATGATTACAAGCTGCTCGCGACCGTGCCAGGCGACCAGGCGTTCCAGTCGCTGGCAGAGTCGCGCTGTCCGCTGGTGAAGAAGTGACGGAGTGACAAAGTCACGCAGTCGTTCCGGAGCGCGCGAAGCGCGAATCCGGAATCTCGAGAGTCCGGGTCTGGTCCTTCGGACCATCCCGGAATGACGCCACAACAACCAACAACAACGAGAGGCAAAACGCCATGAGCGACAATCAGATGGTTCTCCAATCCCTCGACCAGGGCCTGCTCACGATCACGATGAACCGTCCCGATCGGCGCAACGCGCTCAATCCCGACATGACGCGCGGGCTGGTGGACGCTGCCCGGCGCGCGCAGGACGATCCCGAGGTGCGCGCGGTGCTGATCAAGGGCGCCGGCGGCACGTTCTGCGTCGGCGGCGACGTCAAGTCGATGGCGGAAGGCCGCGCGCCGCTGCCGTTCGAGACCAAGATGGCGAACCTGCGCCGCGGCATGGAAGTCTCGCGCATCCTGCATCAGATGCCGAAGCCGGTGGTGGCGCAGCTCGACGGTGCGGCGGCCGGCGCCGGGCTGTCGATCGCGCTGTCCTGCGATCTCCGCGTCGCCAGCGCCTCCTGCAAGATCACGACGGCCTTCGCCAAGGTCGGCTTCTCCGGTGACTACGGCGGCACCTACTTCCTCACCAAGATGCTCGGCAGCGCCAAGGCGCGCGAGCTCTATCTGATGTCGCCGGTGCTCTCGGCACAGGAGGCCTTGGGTCTCGGCATGGTGAGCAAGGTGGTGTCAGATGCCGAGATCGATGCGGCGGCGCTCGAAGTTGCGCGGTCGCTGGCGCAGGGACCGTCGGTGGCGCTCGGATACATCAAGCGCAACATCAACAATGCCGAGACGATGTCGCTGGAAGCCTGCTTCGACGGCGAAGCGATCCATCACTCGCGCGCCGGCGAGACGGCCGACCACAAGGAAGCGGCCAAGGCCTTCGTCGAGAAGCGCAAGCCTACCTTCCAGGGGCAGTAAGCGATGGCCGAGTACATGCGGCTGCGGCAGATCTGCCTGGTGGCGCCGCAGCTCGAGCCCGTGATCTCGGACATCTCCGCGATCATGGGCCTCGACGTCTGCTACCGTGACGGCAACGTCGCGAAGTACGGCCTGGAGAATGCGCTGCTGCCGGTCGACACCATCCTTCTCGAGGTGGTCGCGCCGTTCCAGCCGGGCACGGCGGCCGGCCGTTTCCTCGAGAAGACCGGCGGCCGTGGCGGCTACATGGCGATCTTCTGTTGCGAGGATCCCGACGCGCGCGGTGCCAAGGCCAACGCGATGGGCGTGCGCACCGCCAACGTGATCACGCACGCACCCTATCACGGCGTGCAACTGCACCCGCGTGATTGCCGCGCTGCCTTCATCGAGTTCAATCATACCGACGGCAGCGACGACATTCTCGGCCCCTATCCGCCGGCCGGTCCCACCTGGCAGCAGTCGATCCGCAAGGATACCACCCTGGCGCTGACCGAGGTCGAGATGCAGAGCCCCGAACCGCAGGCGCTGGCGGAGCATTGGGGCAGGATCATCGGCATCGCCGCAACCGACACGACGCTGAAGCTGCCGAACAGCACCTTCCGCTTCGTCAAGGGTGAGGCCGAGATCATGAGCGGCCTGACGTTCAAGGTCGCGAACAAAACGAAGGTGCTGGAGGCCGCGAAGGCCAGAGGATGCGCGGTGTCGGGTGACGAGTTCCTGCTCTGCGGCGTGAGATTTAAGGTGACGACCTAGTTGGTCGTCATTGCGAGGAGCTCGCGACAAAATTGCAAAGCAATTTTGCGCTGAAGCGACGAAGCAATCCATATGCTCCGCATATGCCGCGTGCGATGGATTGCTTCGCGGAGCCTGTCATCGGGCGCGCATTCGCGCGACCCGTTGGCGGGCAATGACGGAAGATTGTAGCCCGGATGGAGCGCAGCGAAATCCGGGACCGCGCTTTGCGGAGCAGCACCCGGATTGCGCTCCGCTCCATCCGGGCCCGTTACCCCATCTACGCATCTAGAAACCGTCATCCTGAGGAGCGCGCAGCGCGTCTCGAAGGATGCATGGCCCGGCGGATGGCCGTTCATCCTTCGAGGCGGCCGCGTTGCGGCCTCCTCAGGATGACGGGGGTAGGATTGAGCTCGTTGCGGCGATCCAATATCGTGATCCACAATAAGAACAACAGGAAACGTCCCCATGCCGCATCCGCTCGATTCCTTCTTCGCACCCAAGAGCATCGCACTGATCGGAGCCTCGCGCGACCATGAGAAGATTCCGGGCCGGTTGCTCGCGATGCTGCGCAAGAACGGCTATCCGGGCAAGCTCTATCCGATCAATCCGAACTACGACGAGATCGACGGGCTGACCTGCTTCAAGTCGATCGCCGAGATCGGCGCGCCGGTCGATCTCGCGGTTATCGTCATTCCGGCCCGCGCGGTGCTGGCGGCGCTGGAGCAGTGCGCGGCCGTGGGCGTCAAGAACGCCGTCATCATCTCGTCGGGATTTGCGGAGGAGGGCGGCGACAGCGCGGCGATGCAGGATGCAATCGCGGCGCTGGCGCGACGGACCGGCATGCGGATCTCGGGCCCGAACGCCGAAGGCTTCTACAGCCAGGTGCAGAAGGTCGCCGCCACCTTCAGCCCGACCGTCGACGTCAAGCCGGATGCGCCGGATCTGGTCGCGAGCCAGCGGCGAATCGGCATCGTCGCGCAGAGCGGCGGCATCGGCTTTGCGATCTATCACCGCGCCAAGGCGCTGGGTGTCGCGCTCAGCTACGTCGTCAGCGCCGGCAATGAGAGCGATCTCGGCGCCGGCGAGTTCCTCGACTACATGGTTCAGGATCCATCCACCGATGTGATCCTGCTGTTCATCGAGGGCATCCGCGACGTCGACAAGTTCATGGCGGCGGCGAAGCGGGCGGCGGAACTCAGGAAGCCCGTGATCGTGACCAAGGTCGGCCGCTCCGGTGCCGGCGAGCGCGCCGCCGCATCGCACACCGCGAGCATGGCCGGCTGGTCGGCGGCCTATGACGCGGTGTTCGCCAAATACGGCTTCATCGTCTCCAACGACCTCGATGAGGCCGTGACGATCGCCGCTGTTCTCACCACCAGCCCAGTGCCGAAGGGCGACCGCGTCGCGGTGCTCACCGTCTCCGGTGGCGCCGGCATCTGGGGCGCCGACACGGTGTCGATGCAGGGCCTGCGCGTGCCCGAGCTCTCAACGGCGGTCCAGGGCCAGATCAAGCAGTGGATGCCGTCCTATGGCGCGGCGGGCAATCCGGTCGACGTGACCGCGCAGGGCGTCTCCAGCGGCGGCTTGCAGAAGAGCATCGAGCTGTTCGATTCGTCCGATGAAGTCGACGCGACGCTGGTGGTGCTGTCGCTGTCGAGCGAGACGCGGATGCCGTTCAAGGAGGCCGAGCTGAAGCCCGTGATCGCGGCACAACGGAAGCCGGTGGTGTTCTATTCCTATACGCTGCCGTCGCTATTCGCGAGGCGGGAGCTGGCGAAATCCGGCGTGGTGGTGCTCTCGGGGCTCACCCACGTCGGCGTCGCGATGCGGCGGCTCGCCGATTACGCGAAATTCAGGCTCGCGCCCGTGGTGGACAGCGCAGCATCGCCGGCGCGCGATCTCTCGGCACATGTGAAATCAAGGACGCTGTCCGAATTCGACAGCAAGGCGCTGCTGCGCGCGGCCGGCATCGCGCTGCCGGAAGAGGTGCTGGTCACCGAGCGCGACGGGCTCGACGCCGCACTCGCGCAGGCCGGATTTCCGCTTGTCATGAAGATCCAGTCGCCTGATATCCCGCACAAGAGCGAGGTGGGCGGCGTCCGCGTCAACATCCGGTCCAAGGGCGAGGCGTTCACGGCCTATCGCGACATGCTGGAGAGCGTGCAAGCGCACCGGCCGCAGGCCGCGATCCAGGGCGTGCTGGTCGGGCCGATGGCCAAGAAAGGCGTCGAGATCATCGTCGGCACCATGATCGACAAGACGTTCGGGCCGATGGTGATGGTCGGCCTCGGCGGCATCACCACCGAGCTGTTCAAGGATGTGGTCTATCGCCCGGCGCCGGTGAGCGCGGCGGAGGCATCGGCGATGCTGGAGACGCTGAAGGCCGTGCCGCTGCTGCAAGGATTCCGCGGCGCGCCAAAGGCGGATGTCGCACCGCTGTCGCGATTGATTTCGGAGATTTCGGTGCTGGCGGCCCGGCACGCTGGCGAGATCGCGGAGATCGAGGTCAATCCGGTGCTGGTGCACCCGGAGGGGCAGGGCGTGACCATCGTCGATGCGCTGGTGGTGCCGAGGAGATAGCGAGCTATCTCCCCAACGTCGTCCCGGCCTGCGCCGGGGCGACGTGTGGAGACAGGGGCGCCGAAGTCATCCGGTGTCGTCCCTGCGAAAGCAGGGACTCATAACCACTGAATTGGGTTGTCGAAGTAAGCTGACGCCGCTTGTGCCTCTTTCGTGGGCCGCGGCGTATGGGTCCCGGCTTTCGCCGGGACGACGTGTGGATAGGACGCCGCTTCGATGCGGCGCTCGGCGGTGGCCTTGACGCCCTCCTTGAAGTCTTCGGTGGCGCGCAGGTTGGTCTGCTCGACCAGCTCGTGGTTGCTTGCGGCGAGATCGCGGAAATCGAGGTCAATCCGGTACTGGTGCACCCGGAGCGGCAGGGCGCACCATCGTCGATGCGCTGGTGGTGCCGAGGAGATAGCGAGCTATCTCCCCAACGTCGTCCCTGCGAAAGCAGGGACCCATAACCACCGAATGTGGTTGGAGGAGCAAGCTGACGCCGCTTGTGCCTCTTTCGTGGGCCGCGGTGTATGGGTCCCGGCTTTCGCCCATAGGCGCTAAGGTAGTTGGATTGCTTGATAGCGACGCTTGTGTCTGGGCGGCTCGCGGAGGTGCCGTCGGAGCGTGGAGCGGAGTCTGCGGAGGCAAGCGATTGCGGGCTGGGGAATGATGGCTTGCCGGAGCGAAGCGACGAGCTGGTGCAGGAGTCGCCACGCCCCTGGGCGGGTCAGGCGGCGTCGGCCAAGCGGGGAGAGTCCTCGAGTTCGTCGACGAGCGGCTCGAGCAGAAGAATGATCAGCAGATGGGCAAGGATATGGGGTCTGGCGGATCGCTCGTCAGTTCCGGGCGGCCCCTTCAGGCCAATCAAGCTTTTCAGCCGCTTGAAGCCGAGCTCGATGCGCCATCGCAGCCGATAGAGGGCGAGAATGTCGGCCGTCGTGAAGTCCTTTGGTTTGAGTGAGGTCACCAGGATCACCCAATCTGCGGCGTCCAGTGTTTGGCTGGAGAGCTGATGGCCTCCCTTTTGTGCGGTCCGGCGTGCCTTGCGTCGCGCAGCCGCGGCAGCTTGCGCCGGCTTCCTGATCGCAACCAGACGCACGGCGAGCGGCGCGCCAGACTTGCGTTTTATCCAGATCGGCCGATCGATCATGCCGCCTGCCGTGGCTTTGCGCAGTTCGGCCGTGAGATCAACCAGACCACCTTCGGCATCAAGCCAACGCGCGCTCTTCCAGCCGGACCGGATCACGAAGTCCGCACCGGCATCGCGCAGACGTGCCATCCGCTCGGGCTGCAGATAGGCGCGATCGGCAAGACGGATTTCGCCGGCAACCGCCGGTATCCGATCCAGCGTCTCGCCCCCGCGCTCATCAGTCAATTCGAAGTGACCAAAACGCTCCCGCGGAAGATCGAACGCACTGTGGACGCGCCACACCGCGTTCTTGTTCCTGCCGCTCGTCCCAGCCTTGGGGACCGTCGTGGCGTCAACAATGCGGATCAGGCGACCGCGGCTCGCCTTCGGTGCGCCGCTCACAAGCGCTTGGCCTACCAGGCGCGCCAGCCAATCCCCGCATTGACGCAAGCGATACAACAGAGCCACGTTGGAGATATCGACAAGGCCCACCGAGGTTGCCCAGGCCGTTGTCAACCGCAGACCCCTCTCGCCGAGACAGTACGCAAGGATCAGACGCAGCAAATCGACTGCATTGCTAATCTCTCGCGGCCGGACAAACGCCTTCGTCTCGCGGGCGCTGACCTCCAGAGCATCGGCTCCGCCAAGCCGCGCAACAACACGCGCCCAGTCTTCGTTCACAAGCGATTCGTGTCTCATCCCATCTTGGAATCACAAGCAAACCCAACCCGCAAATCCTATTTTAGCGCCCATGGGCGAAGGCCGGGACGACCGTGTTGAGAGAGCCGCGTTTGCGCGCTTCACCGCCCCTTGAAGTTGGCGGTGCGGCGCTCGGCCGTGGCCTTGACGCCTTCCTTGAAGTCTTCGGTGGCGCGCAGCTTGGTCTGCTCGACCAGCTCATGGTTAGTTGCGGCGAGCACGCGGTCGGCGAGCCCGGCGCGCATTGTGGCGCGGGTGGACACGAGCCCGAGCGGCGAGCATTCGGCGATCTCCTGCGCGAGCTTCATCGCGGCAGCGCGCACCTGGTCCTGCGGCACCAATACGTTGGCGAGACCCCAGCGATAGGCCTCCTCGCCGGTGACGCGGCGGCTGGTGTAGAACATCAGCTCCGCATTGTTCTTGCCGATCAGCTCCGGCAGCGTCGCGGTGAGGCCGAAGCCCGGATGGAAGCCGAGCTTGGTGAAGTTCGCCGAGAACCGCGTCTCGGGGCAGGCGACGCGGAAGTCGGCCGAGACGGCAAGCCCGAGGCCGCCGCCGATGGCGGCACCATGCACAGCCGCAACGATCGGCTTCTTGTTGCGGAAAATGCGCACCGCCTGAACGTAGAGGTGGTTGATCGGCAGGTTCGAGGCCGGATCGGTCTTGGCGCGCTCCTCCTGCTCCTGGCGGGCGGGATCGCCGAAATTGGCGCCGGCGCAGAACGCCTTGCCTTGTGCTGCAAGCACCGAAGAACGGATCTCGATGTTGTTGTCGAACTCCTCCAGCGCGTCGGCAATCTGATTGATCAGCGAGACGTCGAAGAAGTTCAGCGGAGGTTTCCGGATTTCGATCAGGCCGACATGGCCGTGGGTCTCGACGCCGATATCAGTGTACTTGGTCATATGTTGTCTCCGTAAGGCTTCAATCTCTCGGCGCAAAAGGTGCCACCTCTCCCAATGGGAGAGGTCGATTTGCGCCAGCAAATCGGGTGAGGGGATGTGCGCTATCGAGGGACCGTAATCCCTCACCCGGCGCTGCGCGCCGACCTCTCCCTCCGGGAGAGGTGAAGTGCGCAGGCGGTGGGATCACCGGTCTCATCGGCATTAGCGCAGGCCCAGGCCGCGGGCGATGATGCCGCGCAGCACCTCGGTGGTGCCGCCCTGGATCGTCAGCTTGGGCGCGGTCTTGATGGCGAAGTCGAGCTGCTTTTCCAGCGTCTCGCGGTTGCTGGCGGTCTCCTCGACGAAGGCGGCAAGATCACGGACGCGATGCGGGAGCTGCTGCTCCCACACCGTGCCGATGTCCTTCACGATGGAGGCTTCCACCACGGGCTCCTTGCCGGCCTGCAACATGCCGGCGACCGACACCGACATGCGGCGCATGGTGTGAACCTGCGCCACCAGGCGTCCGATGCCTTCCGCGCTGCGGGTGTCCGGGTTCTTGCCGACGGCGCGCACCAGCTCGGTCAGCACATAGTAGGTCTCGAGGAAGCGCTCGGGGCCGCTGCGTTCATAGGCGAGCTCGCTCGTCGCCTGCTTCCAGGCGCCGTCGATCTCGCCGAGCACATGATCGTCGGGCACAAAGTAGTCGGTGAACACCACCTCGTTGAATTCGCGCTGTCCGGTGATCTGGCCGATCGGGTTCACCTGGATGCCCGGCTGCTTCATCTTGACCAGGAACTGGGTCAGGCCGTGGCGGCGGTTCTCCTTGGTCGGCGGCGAGGTGCGGAACAGCGCGATCATGTAGTCGGCGATATGCGCCGACGAGGTCCAGATCTTGGTGCCGTTGATCAGATAGCCGCCGTCGGTCTTGGTCGCGCGGGTCTTCGCCGCGAACAGGTCGGAGCCGGAGTTCGGCTCGCTCATGCCGATGGCGAAGCAGAGCTCGCCGCGGCAGATCCGCGGCAGGATATCCATCTTGATGTGCTCGGGCGCGTATTTCAGCAGCACCGGCCCGCTCTGGCGGTCGGCGACGAAGAAGCGCCGGGTCGGCGCGTTCGCGATCCGCATCTCCTCGGTCACCACATAGCGTTCGAGGAACGAGCGTTCCTGGCCGCCATATTTCTTCGGCCAGGTCATGCCGAGCCAGCCCTTGGCGCCGACACGGCGGGAGAACTCCGGCGCGTCATTGTCCTCCCGGTTGGGCGCGTGGGGGTCGAAGGTGCCGGCGGCGATTTCCTCGGCGAGGAAGGCGCGCACCTCCTTGCGGAGCTGCTCGCACTTTTCCGGCAGACGGATCGGATCGAAACGAAGGGCTGCGGTCATGTGATGTCTCTAATGTCCGGATCTCAGCGCGAGGCCACCAGCGGCCACAATTCGTCGGCGCCACGGTCGGCGACGCGCTTGCCGAGCTCGACCGCCCAGTAGCTCTCGGAGCCGAAATCGTCGCGCCAGGCGAGCGCACGCAGCGAGTAGCGGTGCAGGATATGCTCGACAGTGAAGCCGATCGCGCCGTGCACCTGATGCGCGATGCCGCCGCCCTTTTCCGCCGCTTCCGAGCAGCGGATCTTGGCCGACGCCGCTTCGAGGAACACCGCGTCATTGTCCAGCGACGTCGCGTTGACGATGGTGTCGGCTGCCGAGGTCGCGGCCGCCAGCGCCGCGGCGGACTCGCCGGCGAGACGGGCGAGGTTGTGCTGCACGGCCTGGAATTTCGAGATCTTCTTCTCGAAGGCGACGCGCTCGTTGGAATAGCGCACCGAGATATCCAGCAGCGATTCCAGGCTGCCCGCGATCTGGAGGCTGCGCACGACACCGCCCATCAGCATCAGCGTGGTCTGGTCAAAACCCTTCGGCGCGGCCTTGATTGAGATCGGCTGCACCTTGTCGAGCGTGACGGTGTCACTGTGATCACCGCCGAGGCCGATGCCGGATTCGATCCGGCACTTCGCGGCGTCGACCAGCGCGATCGACGTGCCGCTGTTGCCATGGGCCAGCACCGCGACATGCTTTGCTTCCTTTGCAAACGGCACGCCGCGGGCGCGGCCGGAGAGGCTGCCGTCGGCATTGAGCGTGATGCGGTCCTTCGGGCTCGCCGGCACCACCGTCATCTCGCCTTCGGGGGAGGCGATCTTCGCCTGCGTCAAAAGCCAGCCGGCCAGCATTGTTTCGGCCAGCGGAACAGCGATCGCATGCCGCCCGGCGACATTGAGGACGCTGAAGCCTTCGGCGAGGCTGGCGCCGGAACCGCCGAGATCGTCCGGCACCCAGGAGAGCGGCAGGCCGGCCTCGGTCAGCGCCTGCCACAGTGGCACCTTCCATGCGCCCTGCTTGTCGTGATTGATGGTTTGGGCATCTGCGAGATCGGCGAAAATCTTTTCCGCGGTCTCGGCGACGATGTTCTCACTCTCCGCCACAGCGTTCCTCGTGTTGATTTGGCTAGAGCCGGCGCTTGGCCGGTCATGCTTCGCGATGTTGTCTTGCGCTCAATGATGCGGAAAAGCCATAGCCGTGACAAGCGCTGCCCGCAGGGCCGCTTGCGGCTGCGGCATGCGAACAGCCATGCGACGAATTTAATTCCGCAGTGCGGATTTCGCAGATTTTCCGGGACGGCCGCGCGCAATATGGTATGCCCCCGCCGGACTTCATGTGTCAGAGAACAACGAAGGGGAAAACGCAGATGTCGAAGGAAGGTTTGTGCGCGATCGTGACGGGATCGGCATCGGGACTCGGCGCCGCCACCGCGCAAATTCTCGCCACCGCCGGTGCGCGCATCATCATCAACTATTCCAACAGCAAGGCGGAGGCGGAAGCGACCGCGGAAGCCTGCCGCAAGCAGGGCGCCGAAGTGCTGGTGGTGCAAGGCGACGTCTCGCGCGATGAGGACTGCAAGAAGATCGCCGCCGCTGCGCAAGGCTGGGGCCGGCTCGACGTGCTCATCAACAATGCCGGCACCACCAAGCATGTGCCGCATCACGATCTCGACGGGCTCTCGGCGGAAGACTTCCAGCGCATCTATGCCGTCAACACCATCGGCCCGTTCCAGATGGTGCGCGCTGCGCGCAGCCTGCTTGAGGCCGGCGCAAAGGCCTCGGGCCGGCCGTCGGCCGTGGTGAATGTCTCCTCGGTCGCCGGCATCTCCGGCGGCGGCTCGTCGGTCGCCTATGCCGCGAGCAAGGGCGCGCTCAACACCATGACGCAGTCGCTGGCGCGCGCGCTCGCGCCGCTGATCCGCGTCAACACGGTGTGCCCGGGCTATATCGATACGCCATGGTTCACCAAGGGTCGCGGCGAGGCAGGCGCCAAGCAGGTGCGCGATACCGTGGTGGCGCGGGTGCCGCTCAAGGTCGCGTCGACGGCGGAAGACATCGCCAATCTGGTCTGCTTCCTGGCAAGCCCGGCGTCGAGCAACATGACCGGCGAGTTCGTCCGCATGGACGCCGGCATGCATTTGATTCAGTAAGGAGCGCTCGATCTTACCGTTGTCATTGCGAGGAGCTCGCGACAAAATTGCAAAGCAATTTTGCGCTGAAGCGACGAAGCAATCCATCCCGGAGTGTGGGAGAGATGGATTGCTTCGCGGAGCCTGTCATCGGGCGCGCGTTCGCGCGACCGGTTGGCTCGTCATGACGGAAGTGACGACCTATGGCGTCACCTGTTGCCGGGATCGGAGACCACGCCTGCCGCGACCAGCCGGTTCCAGATAAACAGCACCACCAGCGCGCCGATCGTGGCGGTGATGAAGCCGGCGCCCTGTTCGGGGCCATAATGGCCAATCGCCTGACCGACCCAGGTTGCGAGAAACGCGCCCGCGATGCCGAGCACCGTGGTGAGAATGAAGCCGCTCGGATTGTTCGGCCCCGGCGATAGGAATCGCGCGATGATCCCTGCGACAAAGCCGACGATGATGACCCAGATGATGCCGCCCATGTCAGTCGTCCTCCTCGGATGGAATCAAGCCGGCGCCGTCACAGCCGGCCGTGCAGCTCGTCGCCGCTCGGCAGCCGCCCGTCCGGCGTCAGGTGATTGATCACGTCGGGGAGATACTGGCTCAGGCCCTGCAGCAGATCGTCGCGCGACATGCCGCTTTGCGACGCCAGCGAGTCGATCTGGTCGGCGCCGAGCGCGTTGGCGAGATCGCCGGGCGAGATCTGCTTGTTGGGACCGTTGCTCACCCAGGAATTGGCTGCGTCGCCCTGACCCTTCTGCTGAAGCTGGTTGAGCAGATCGCCGAGGCCACCGCTCAACACCGTGCCGGCCGCGCCGCCGGCGAGCAGTCCGCCGAGGCCACCCTTGAGCACGTCGGAGAGTCCGCCGCCGGACCCGCCGGGAAGGCCGGCGGTCACGTTGCCGGGTGGCAGCGGAGCCTGTGACGGCGTCGGCGCCGCGGTGCCCGGCTGGTTGCCGCCGGTGAAATGCTTGACGGCTTTCCAGGCGAGCAGCGCCAGAATGGCCATCGTCATCGGCGACATGCCGCCGCCGCTGGAGCTGTCGGATTGTGTGCTTGGCGCGCTCGGTCCGCGGGGGCCGTTCTGCATGCCGTTGAGTACGTCGAGTAAACCCATGGTCGTCTCCTGCCGCAACTGTGCCCCGAACGCGAAACATAGCCGCGGCCCATGACGGTTACAAGGCGACACGCCCGCGCGGCGGAGCGCCGAATAGGCAGGCATCCCAAGGTCTGCTATCGAGCCATAATGAACGGATGCTCGGCGACATGAACAGGGATCGGCCGATCGGCATTGCAGGCGCCGGCAGCATCGGCTGCTTTGTCGGCGGCATGCTGGCGGCATCCGGCCGCCGCGTCGCGCTGCTGGCACGGCCGCGCGTCATGCAGGAGATCGCGGCCTGCGGCCTGCGGGTCACCGATGTCGACGGCTCCGAGCAAGTTGTCGCAGCCGATCGGTTGACGCTGTCGGACGATCCGTCGATCCTCGCCGATGTACAGGCGGTGCTGGTCACGGTGAAGAGCGCCGACACGCGCGAGATCGCCGATCTGATCGCGCGCCATGCTCCGCCCGATGCCGTCGTGGTCAGTTTGCAGAACGGCGTCGGCAACGTGCCGCTGCTGCGCGAGCGGCTGCCGGGCCGCAGCGTGCTCGGCGGCATGGTGCCGTTCAATGTGGTGGCGCTCGGCGATGGCCGCTTCCATCGCTCGACCTCGGGCGACATCGTGATCGCCCGTGACGACGCAGACACCGCCGCACGCCTCTCCGCACCGCGCCTTGCCATCCGCGCGACCTCCGACATCGCCGGCGTGCAGTGGGGCAAACTGATCGTCAATCTCAACAATGCGCTGAACGCGCTGTCGGACATCCCGCTGCGCCAGCAGCTCGCGCAACACGACTGGCGGCGCCTGTTCGCCGATCAGATGGCGGAAGGAATGGCCGCGGTGCGCGCCGAAGGCATCAGGCCGGTGTCGCCGACGCCGCTGCCGTCGAGCTGGATGCCGCCTCTGCTGCGGTTGCCGGACGCACTCTTCATGATGCTGCTCGGCCGCACCATGAAGATCGATCCCGAGGCGCGTTCCTCGATGTGGGAGGATTTGCAGCGCGGCCGCCGCACCGAGATCGACTATCTGCAGGGCGTCATCACCGCGATCGCCGATCGTCGCGGGCTGGAGGTGCCGCTGTCGCGCCGCGTCATACAACTGATCCGGAGGGCTGAGGCCGACGGCAAGGGCTCGCCCGGGCTGACGCCCGAGCAGATTCGTGCGGCCTAGTGTGAAGATGGGATTAGACGGACCTGAAACTGAGTCGCAGGTCACCTCTCCCTTGGGAGAGGTCGATTTGCGTAGCAAATCGGGTGAGGGGTTATGGTCTCTCGAAAGCGCAAGTCCCCTCACCCGGACTGCACGGACGATGCTTCGCATCGCCGAGCGCAGTCCGACCTCTCCCCGACGGGGAGAGGTGACGGAAGCCGCCGCGAGTCGATTCAAGCCAAACTCATCCCGTTTGGTGTCATGATCGCGGCGTTGGTGTTGCCGCGTGTGGGAGGAAGCCATGAAGCCGGTTTGCATCGTGCTTGTCGCGCTTGCGGCGTTCGCTGCGTGGTCGGCGCAGGCCGCGCCGCCGACCGTGGTGCCGTCGCCGGGCTATGATGCGCGGCTGCAAGAGCAGCGAGCGCGGATGGCCGCATCAGGCGAGCGGCCCGCGCCGGCCGCCCGGCACATTGCGCCACGACAACGCAAGCGTCACCACGCGCATTGATGCTCGGTCGTTCTCAGCCACCATTTGAAAGCGGCGTTCGTTCGTCCTCGTGCTTGGCGTTGTGCTGAGCCTGACCGCTACAGCAAGCGCGGCCGACTATGCCGGCGCCACGTGGCTATTTGCGTCCGCGAGACGTTCGGCTGTGCTGCTGCACGCCGGGAACATGACGAGGCGATGTCAGCTCCGCTTCGCCGGACGTCCCGGGGGCGATGGCTGAAAAGTGAACAGCTTCTTGAGATCATCGAGGCTTTGCGAGAGCCGCGGCCATTCGCAGGAGAATGAGTTCTTGGCGCACTGCGCGGCCCTGATGCGCGCGGCCTGCTTGACCGGGCTTGCGACCGGGATCGGCACGCGCGCCGGTACACTGTGCACCGTGGCCGGCGGGATCTGCTTGGGCTGCGATTGTGGCTGTGGCGGTGGTTGCTGCAGCTTTTCTTCTTCCTGAAGCTGCTTGGCGGTGAGCGCCGCGACGATGTTCGAGCGGCGCTGCTGTTCGAGATAGACCGTGTATTCCTGGTCGATCTTCTTCTGCTCTTCCGGCGTCGGATTGGGACCTGCGATGTCGAAGCTGCGGTCCTGCATGAAGTCGTAATAGGTGTAGCCGCCGCCGGGCTTGCGCCGTCCGGCAAACTTGGCGTTGCACTCGCCGAGTTGCGCAGTCTTGTCTTCCTTCGTCTTTGCCTTCTCGGCGATATCGGCGCACTCTTCGAAGTCTTTCGGTCCGCTGCGCCACCACTGCGCATGCGCGGTCACCGGCGCCAGCTCAAGGCAGGCGGCCACCGCGGCAATGGCATATACCGATGAACGGCTCGCAATCACGGACAAGGTCCCAGCGCAAATCAGCGGTCACGATTTCCGCCAATTTTTGCCATTTTGGGGCAGCTTGTCACGTCCGTTGTGGAAGATTGCGGTGCCCGTCCCATGTGACGGATGGAACACAACGGTCAAAATTGACCTGTATTCTCAATACCAAGGCCCCGGTTCCCTTATGTGAGGCCGGCATGCCCGCCCGCACGGTAACGAGGAACTTGGGGGCCTCCACCGCGGTCGCAATCGCTGCCGAGACCCATGCCCTACACTGAACGCAGGTGGTTGCGGCGGCTCGGATCGCCGAGCGCGACGCGGCAGAAGCTCGCCGCGACCGCCACCACATCCTCGACCGGTTGCGGATACTGCTTCGACACCCAGCGCAGCGCGATCGAGATGACGGCGCCGACCATGCCGTTCGACAGCAGCACCGCGGTCGAACCCTTGCCGCTTCGCTTCGGATCGATCGACGGCGGCACCAGGATGTCGCTGAAGGTGCGCAAGGCATCAAGCTTGACGGCATCGACGGCCGGGCTGATACCGGAGATCTCGAGCAGGAAGACGCGGGCCGGCTTGGGATGCTGCTTCAGCCGCGTGAAATACAGCGTCAGCGCCGCGCGCAATCGCGCCTCGGCGTCGCTCCCTGCGGCGGTGGCTGCCGCCGCCATCTCCTCATGCAAATGGCCGACGACGTGGGTGTAGGCCGCGATCAGCAGCGCCTCGCTGTTGGCGAAGGATTCGTAGAAATAGCGCTCGGTGAGCTCGGCCGCCTCGCAGATCGCCTTCACGGTCGCGCCGCGATAGCCGACCTCGCCATAGACCTCGATCGCCGCGTCGATCAGCTTGAGCCGCCGCTCGGCACGGCGTTCCTCGGCGTCCATGCCGCCATAGAGGCGGGCTTTCCGGCTGCTTCCCATGAAAGTGTATTGACATGGCGCATTGTCAGATGTCAAGGTATCTGACAAGGCATGTTGTCAAAACGAACGGCCATGGGAGGCCGAGGGAGAGGCAGGGCAATGGCAATGTCCGCTCATTTCGACGTGTTGATCGTGGGCGCGGGGCTGTCCGGCATCGGCGCCGGCTACCATCTGCAGACGAAGTGTCCGGATCGCAGCTACGCCATCCTGGAAGGGCGCGATTGCATCGGCGGCACCTGGGACCTGTTCCGCTATCCCGGCATCCGCTCCGACTCCGACATGTATACGCTCGGCTATTCGTTCCGCCCCTGGACCGAGCCGAAGGCGATCGCCGACGGCGCGTCGATCCTGAACTATGTGCGGGAGACCGCGCGCGTTTATGGCATCGACAAGAAGATTCGCTTCAATCACCGCGTCGTGCGTGCCGACTGGTCGTCGGCAGATGCGCAATGGACGATCGAGGTCGAGCGCGGCGCGGAGAAGACGATCGAGCGCTTCACCTGCAACTTCCTGTTCATGTGCAGCGGCTATTACAAATACGAACACGGCTATACGCCCGACTTCCCCGGCATCGCCGATTTCGCCGGCCGCGTCGTCCATCCGCAGAAATGGACCGACGACATCGACTATGCCGGCAAGAAAGTTGTGGTGATCGGCAGCGGCGCCACCGCGGTGACGCTGGTGCCCGAGATGGCCAAGCGAGCGGCGCACGTCACGATGCTGCAGCGTTCGCCCACCTACGTCGTGGCACGTCCCGACCAGGACAAGGTCGCCGACTGGCTCCGCGCGCGGCTGCCGGCGAAGCTCGCCTACGGCATCACCCGCTGGAAGAACGTGCTGTTCGGCATGTATTTCTACCGGCTCTGCAAGCGCGATCCCGAGCGCGTCAAGAAGCTGATCCTCGGTGGCGTGCGCCACGCGCTGGGGCCGGACTACGATATCGCCACGCATTTCACGCCGCGCTACAATCCATGGGACCAGCGGCTCTGCCTGGTGCCGAACGGCGATCTGTTTCGGTCGATCCGCAGCGGCGCCTCGTCGGTGGTCACCGATCAGATCGAGACCTTCACGCCCCAGGGCATCAAGCTTAAATCCGGCAAGCTGCTCGACGCCGACATCGTGGTGACCGCGACCGGGCTCGATCTCCAGGTGCTCGGCGGGCTCGAGATCAATGTCGACGGTAACAGCGTCGATCTCTCCAAGACCATGAACTACAAGGGGCTGATGTACAGCGGCGTGCCGAACCTTGCCGCGGCGTTCGGCTACACCAACGCGTCCTGGACACTGAAATGCGACCTGACCTGCGAATATGTCTGTCGCATGCTCAATTACATGAAGGCCAACGGCTACGCGCAGGCGACGCCGCGGCGGAACGATCCTGATGTCGCCGAACTGCCCTGGGTGGATTTCTCCTCCGGCTACATCCAGCGCGCCGCCGCCAAGTTCCCAAAGCAGGGGTCGCGCCGACCATGGCGGCTCTACCAGAACTACGCGCTCGACATCGTCAGCCTGCGCTTCGGCTCGATCAAGGACGAGGCGATCGAATATCTGCCGGCCGGGCGCACCGCGGCTGCCATCGGATCAGCATCGAAGCCGGCGGGGCAGGCGGCGTAGGAACCGGGTCGCGCACGGCCGAACTGTCCTCGACTTCATGCATGCCGGCATCGTCGCAGGCTGGCGATCCGCTGGCGGCTCTGCTATGGAGGGCCACGCCCGCGAACAACGGGCTCGCGGTCCCGTAGCTCAGCCGGATAGAGCGACGGTTTCCTAAACCGTAGGTCGGAAGTTCGAGTCTTCCCGGGATCGCCACTCGCCCCGAGGCGGGAAAGTCATCTCCTCACAGTCGACAGCTTTCTCAGAATGCCATCCGGCCGGCGCTCGCCAATGCTGCGTCGGCCGAGACAAGTGCCCTTCGTCACTTTCAATGTTGAGGGCATCTGTGCTGCGATGGGATGTCCGGGAAATTGCCCATGCCCGGAGACTGAACCAGCGCCGCCCGCGATCATACTCCGCAGGGGCGGCGCTGCGCGTTTGCGGCTCCATCGCGGCGCCGCTGCGTCATATGACCTTCGGCACCTGGCTATCGCATCTCCATCGGGTGACTGTGGATACGCCAGCGCGAGGCAAGCGCGGCCTCGGGTCCATCCCACACGACCCTAGGGGTCCGGGGCCGCGCCCTCCCGTTGCTCTGTGAGGCCGGCCCTCGCACACGGAGCATCCGCCGAACGGCTTGCCGACGCCTCGTGAACTCGGCCCCGTCCAGTGCCGGAGATGAACGATCGGCAACAGCACGTTCAGTGTGGCTTCAAGGCGCCCGACATAGAACTTGGGCGTAATCCTGATGGAGGCGACACATGTCTTCGCTCACCAAAGCCCTTCCCACCGGTCTCGCTGCGCTCGCCGTGGCGGCGACGCTGTTCGTCGGCTCCGCGCCGGCGCAGGCACGTGACGGCCGAAACGCTGCGCTGATCGGCGGCCTCATCGTCGGCGGCCTCATTGGCGGCGTGTTGGCATCAGAAGCCCAGGCCTCGCCATCCTATCCGTCGTACCAGGGCTACCGCGAATATCCGACGTACCGCCGCTCCTATGGCGGCTATGATGACGGCTATTACGCGCCTCGATACCGGTATCGCGATTACGACGGTTACCGCAGCGTGTCGGGGTGGGACTGCGACGACGATTGAGGCCGTCGGCGGTCCAAGGTTCGCTGTACATCGGCTCGGTCGGAATCGCCTCACAAAAAGGCCCGCCAACACGGCGGGCCTTTTTCTTGGCAGGCTCCGCCCGCAACGCTATTCGCCCCTGACCTTCGCCCCCATCGCCTTCGCGTGCGCCGAGGATCGTCGCGCGCCGGGGCCGGGATGCACGTGCACGGCTTTCGCGGACAGCGGCTCGCCGCATTCCGAGCAGACCATCACGGGATCGAACATGTGGCCGCAGGTCTTGTGTTGGTGCAGCAGCGGCCGTCCCCGCGAGTCGACCATGTGAACATTGCCCCAGTGCACGATCGACATGATGATCGGATAGAGGTCGAGCCCTTTCTGGGTCAGGATGTATTCGTAGCGCTTCGGGGCGTCCTGATACGGAATCTTGCGCAGCACGCCAAAGCGCACCAGCTTCTTGAGCCGGTCGGCGAGCAAGTGCCGGGTGATGCCGAGCGAGGCCTGGAAGTCATCGAACCTGCGGATGCGCAGGAAGCACTCGCGCAGGATCAACAGGCTCCAGCGGTCTCCGATCACGGCCACGGTGCGGGCCAGTGAGCACGGCTCTTCCTCGAGGGCATCCCATTTCATCGGCATCTCCAAGCGACCTGCAGCGGCAGCGCATAGTAAATTCTAAATCAGAACTCGTGCTATTTCAACAAGATGCCTTATTACACGCTATTGGATGATAAATATCATATTGACAGTTCTAAAATAGAACTTATGGTCTCGGCCACGATCAATTCGGCGGCCGCGCAACGGTCGCCCGTCGAAGGGAAGGGCGTTCCATGGCTGCTCCGCTCAAGGTCGAATTCCACTTCGATTTCGGCAGCCCCAACGCCTATCTCGCCGAGCTCGTGCTGCCCGACATCGAGCAGCGCACCGGCGTCAAGTTCGATTACATCCCGGTGCTGCTCGGCGGCGTCTACAAGGCGACCGGCAACATGTCGCCGGCGGATTCCCTGCGCGGGATCAGGAACAAGCCTGACTACAACGCGCTCGAGACCGAGCGCTTCCTGCGGCGCCACAACATCACAGCGTTCAAGCCGAACCCGTTCTTTCCGGTGAATACGCTGGCGCTGATGCGCGGCGCTGTCGCTGCGCAGTTCGAAGGCGTGTTCGAACCGTATTTCCGCGCCGCCTACCACCACATGTGGGTCGAGCCGAAGAAGATGGACGACCCGCAGGTGTTCCGCGAGGCCTTCCTGTCATCGGGGCTCGACATCGACCGTCTCATCGCCCGCGCCCAGCACGACGATGTCAAGCAGAAGCTGATCGCGAACACCAGCGACGCGGTGGCGCGCGGCTCGTTCGGATCACCGACCTTCTACGTCGGCAACGAGATCTTCTTCGGCAAGGACAAATTGCGCGAGGTCGAGGACGAGATCGTCGCGCAGCTCGCCATGGAGCGGCGCAAGACTGCCTGATCGGAGAACAAGCAGACCCCAAGGGCTATCGCAGGGAGGTTTCGGTGCTGGCGACGACGCAGGTGATGGAAGGACGTGTTGAAGGCTTGCCGAACCGCATCCACGAGGTGATGGATCGGTATGTCGAAGCGACGCCGGATCATCCGGCGCTGATCGACGATCGCGGCAGGCTGACCTACCGCGAGCTGGACCAGGCCGTGGGCGGCGTGGTCGATGCGCTGCGCGGGCTCGGCGTCCGTCCCGGCGACCGCATCATGATCGTCAGCGAGAATGCCAATCCGCTCGCCTGCCTGCTGCTGGCCGCAAGCCGGCTCGACGTCTGGTCGATCGTCGTCAATCCGCGGCTGTCGCCGCGCGAGCTCGATCAGATCCGCGAGCACAGCGGCGCACGCCGCGTGTTGCTGACCACTGATGTCTCCGAGGAAGCGGCGGCGCACGCCGCGCGCTATGGGGCCGCCGCGCAGGATGTCGGCCCGCTCCGCGGCATCGGCGTCACCGGCCTGAACCTTGCGACATTGCCCGAGCCGGTCGAGGCCGACGGCGCGAAGCAGGTCGCGGTGCTGATCTACACCTCAGGCACCACGGGCACGCCGAAGGGCGTGATGCTCACCCACCGCAATCTGCTGTTCAGCGCCCGCGACACCGCCGTCTCGCGCAAGATGACGGCGGATGACGTGCAGTATTGCGTGCTGCCGATCTCGCACATCGTCGGCATCTCGCTGCTCACCATGACGTTGATGGTCGGCGCCACCGTGCGGCTCGTCGCCAAATACCATCCCGCCGCGCTCGTGAAGGCGATGGCGGAGGAGGGCATCACGCTGCTCAGCGGCGTGCCGGCGACCTATCAGCGCCTGCTCGAATATCGCCGCAACGCCGGCCTGCCGAAACTCGACCGCGGCCGGCTGCGCATGATCGGGGTGGCCGGCGCGCCGCTCGACCTCGACCTCAAATCACGGGTCGAGCAGGAGCTCGGCTTGCCGCTGCTCAATGGCTACGGCATCACCGAGTGTTCGCCGGGCATCTCCGGCGTGCGGCACGATGCGCCGCGGGCCGACCATGCGGTCGGCGCCATCCTGCCCGGTCTTGAAGCGAGGCTGATCGGTCCCGACGGCAAGCCTGTTGCAAACGGCGAGGTCGGCGAGCTCCATGTCCGCGGCCCCAACGTGATGCGCGGCTACTACCGCGCCCCGGATCTGACCGCGAAGGTGATCGATGCCGACGGCTGGTTCAACACCGGCGACCTCGCCCGCTTCGAGGGCGATGCCCTGTTCATTGTCGGTCGCACCAAGGAGATGATCATCCGCTCCGGGTTCAACGTTTATCCCGCCGAGATCGAGGCGGTGCTGAGCACCCATGAGGCGGTGGTGCAGTGCGCCGTGGTCGGACGGCCGGTCGAGGGCAATGAGGAGGTCGTCGCCTTCGTGCAGCTCATCAAGGGCTCGACGGTGACCGCGCAGGACCTGATGGCCCATGCTGCCCCGCAACTCACCTCGTACAAGCGGCCGTCCGAGATTATCCTGATGGACGCGCTGCCCGCGACCTCGACGGGCAAGCTCTTGAAACACAAGCTGGCGGAGTCGCTGCGCACGCCACGCTGAGGCGTTTGAACAGCAGCTCACGCAAACAAAGGCCGGAGAACACCATGCAGAAGAGAAATGCCACCGTGGCCGTGATCGGTGCCGGCGACTTCATCGGCAGCGAGATCGCCAAGAAATTCGCCTCCGAAGGCTTTACGATCTTCGCCGGTCGCCGCAACGGCGACAAGCTGGCGCCGCTGGTCAAGGACATCGAGGCGGCCGGCGGCGAAGTTCACGCCCGCTCGCTCGATGCGCGCAAGGAGGAGGAGATCATCTCCTTCCTCAACGACGCCGACAAGCATGCGCCGCTGGAAGTCTGCATCTTCAACATCGGAGCCAACGTCAACTTCCCGATCCTGGAGACCACCGAGCGCGTGTTCCGCAAGGTCTGGGAGATGGCCTGCTACTCCGGCTTCCTGGCCGGGCGCGAGGCGGCGCGGCTGATGCTGCCGCGCGGGCAAGGCAACATTTTCTTCACCGGCGCCACCGCGTCGCTGCGCGGCGGCAGCGGCTATGCCGCTTTTGCCAGCGCCAAGTTCGGCCTGCGCGCGGTGGCGCAGGCGATGGCGCGCGAGCTCGGCCCGAAGAACATCCACGTCGCGCACCTCATCATCGATTCCGGCGTCGATACCGAATGGGTGCGGCAGCGCCGGATCGAGGCGCTCGGCCCCAACGCGCTCGACAATCCGGATCTCCTGATGCCGCCGGCCTCCGTCGCGGGCGCCTACTGGCAGCTCTACCAGCAGCCGAAGAGCGCATGGACCTTCGAGCTGGAAATCCGTCCCTTCGGCGAGAAGTGGTAGGGAGCAGGCCCGATGGAGCTCGCGCTATCTCCTGAAGATGCAGCCTTCCGCGACGAGGTGCGCGCCTTCATCAAGGACAATTATCCGGCGGAGATGCGCGTCCCCAATCCGGAGACCGACCTTTCCAAGGAGCAGATGCTGCTGTGGCATCGCATCCTGCACAGGAAGGGCTGGATCGCGCCGTTGTGGCCGAAGGAATATGGCGGCCCCGGCTGGTCGATCACCCGCCGCTTCATCTTCGAGCAGGAGACGACGCGCGCCGGCACGCTGCCGCCTTTGGCGTTCAGCGTCACCATGGTCGGTCCGGTGATCTACACGTTCGGCAACGCGGCGCAGAAGGCGAGGTTCTTGCCGCGTATTCTCTCCGGCGAGGACTGGTGGTGCCAGGGTTACTCGGAGCCGGGCTCCGGCTCCGATCTCGCCACCGTCCGCACCAAGGCGGTGCGCGACGGCGACCAATATATCGTCAACGGCCACAAGACCTGGACCACGCTGGCGCAGCACGCCGACTGGATCTTCTGCCTGGTCCGCACCGATCCCACCGCCAAGCCGCAATCCGGCATCTCGTTCCTCCTGATCGACATGAAGTCGCCGGGCGTCACGGTGCGGCCGATCATCACCATTGACGGCTCGCACGAGGTCAACGACGTCTTCCTGGAAAACGTCCGCGTTCCCGTCGAGAATTTGATCGGCGAGGAAAACAAAGGCTGGACCTACGCCAAGTTCCTGCTCGGCAATGAGCGCACCAGCATGGCCGGCATCGGCCGCTCGACCCGCTACATCGCGCGGCTGAAGACAATCGTGAAGGCTGAGATCCCGGAGGATGATCCGGCATATCTGGACTTCATCCGCGACATCGCCCGCATCGAGCTCGACGTGCTGGCGCTGGAGGCGACCGAGCTGCGCGTCGTGGCGCAAATGGCCCGCGGCATCGACCCGGGACCCGCGGCGTCGCTGTTCAAGATCCGCGGCACCGAGATCTTCCAAGACATCACCGAGCTGACCCACCGCGCCATCGGCAATGATGGCCTCGCGATCCGCGAACATCCGGTCAGCGCCAACTGTTTCATGCCGGGGCCGGACTACGGCCACACCGCGTCGGAAAAGTATCTCAATTCGCGCAAGCTCTCGATCTACGGCGGATCGAACGAGATTCAGCGCAACATCATCGCCAAGGCGGTGCTCGGTCTCTAGCGGCATGATCCGGAAAAGTGTGAAGCGGTTTTCCGAACAGATCATGCTCAAACAAGGAGCTAAAGCGCATCTCATCGCGCTTTAGCAAATCGCCACAAGAGGATCGGATGGATATCCAGTTCACCGAAGAGCAGGAATTGTTGCGGTCCAGCGTCCAGCGGCTGCTGCGCGACCAGTACGATTTCGATGCCCGACGCAAGATCGTCGCGAGTGAAGACGGCTTCAGCCGCAAGCACTGGAGCGCCTTCGCCGAGCTCGGCCTGCTTGCCGCGCCGTTTTCGGAAGCCGTCGGCGGGCTCGGCGGCGGAGTGCTGTCGACCATGATCATCATGCAGGAGTTCGGCCGGCACCTCGTGGTCGAGCCGTTCGTCGAGACGGTCGTACTGGCCGGCGGTTTGATCGAGGAGGCAGGCTCCGAAGAGCAAAAGCAGGGCTTGCTTCCCGAGATCATCGCGGGAAACGAGATCTGGAGCCTGGCATGGAGCGAGAAGGGCTCGCGCTTCGATCTTGCCACCGTCACCACCACGGCGCGCCGGGACGGCGACGACTATGTCCTGACCGGCGAGAAGACGGCGGTCATGTCGGCGCCCTGGGTGGATTACCTGATCGTCTCCGCGCGCACCTCGGGCCATCGCCACGATCGCGGCGGGGTCAGCCTGTTCGTGGTCGATCGCCGTGCCGCCAATCTCGATCTGAAGAGCTTCAAGACCATCGACGGCCGTAGAGCCGCCGAGGTGAGCCTGCGCGAGGTGCGCGGGCAGCTCCTTGGCCGGGAGGGCGACGGCGTCGCTGCGCTCGAAGCTTGCCGCGACCGTGCGATCGGCGCGCTGTGTGCCGAACTGGTCGGCGCGATGGGCGAGCTGAACGCCGCGACCCTGGAATACTCCAAGACCCGAAAGCAGTTCGGCGTCACGATCGGCTCCTTCCAGGTGCTGCAACACCGGATGGTCGATATGTTCATCGCGCATCAGGAGGCGCTGTCGCTGATGCAGCATCTCAATCTCAGCCTCAGCGCAGGGGAGGAAGCGGGGCTCTCGCGGCTCGCCTCGGGCGCGAAATCGAAGATCGGCTATGCCGGCAAGTTCATCGCCGACCAGGCGGTGCAGCTCCACGGTGGCATGGGCATGACCGACGAGCTCAATGTCGGCCATTACTTCAAGCGTATCTCGTCCATCAACATCCAGTTCGGCGATCCCGCTTACCACGTGCTGCGTTACGCGCAGCTCGATGCGGCCGCTTGAGGAGCTTTAGCATGACACCAGACGCAGTCATCGTTTCCACCGCGCGCACCGGCGTCGGCAAGGCCTATCGCGGCGCGCTCAACAACACCGATGGCCCGACCCTGGCGGGCCATGTGATCGCGGAGGCGGTGAAGCGCGCCGGCATCGCGCCCGGCGAGGTCGAGGACGTGGTGATGGGCTGCGCGATGCAGCAGGGCACCATGGTGATGAATGTCGCCCGCAAGGGCGCCATCCGCGCCGGGCTTCCGGTCACGGTCGCCGGCACCACGATCGATCGGCAATGCGCCTCCGGCCTGCAGGCGATCGCGGTCGCGGCGCGCTCGGTGATATCGGACGGCGTCGAGATCGCGATCGGCGGCGGCATCGAGTCGATCAGCCTAGTGCAGAACGAGCACATGAACAAATTCCACGCTGTCGATGATGAACTGATGGCGATGAAGCCGGAGATGTACATGTCGATGCTCGAGACCGCCGAGGTCGTCGCCGAGCGCTACGGAATTGGCCGCGACAGGCAGGATGAATACAGCCTGGAGTGCCAGCGCCGCGTCGGTGCTGCGCTGCAGGGCGGCCGCTTCAACGACGAGATCGTGCCGATCACCACAAAAATGGCCGTGATCGACAAGGACACCAAGCAGGTCAGCTACCAGCAGGTGACGCTATCGAAGGACGAGGGACCGCGCCCAGATACGACCGCGGAGGGCCTCGCCAAGATCAAGCCGGTGTTCGAGGGCAAGACCATCAGCGCCGGCAATGCCAGCCAGCTCTCGGACGGCGCATCGGCCTGCGTGATCATGAGTGACAAGATCGCCGCGAGGAAGGGCCTGAAGCCGCTCGGCATTTTCCGCGGCTTCGTCGCCGCCGGCGTCGAGCCGGACGAGATGGGTGTCGGCCCGGTCGCCGCGATCCCGCGGCTGTTGCAGCGGCACAATCTCAAGATCGGCGACATCGATCTCTGGGAGCTCAACGAGGCCTATGCGGTGCAGGTGATCTATTGCCGCGACAAGCTCGGCATCGATCCGGACAAGCTGAACGTCAATGGCGGCTCGATCGCGATCGGCCATCCCTATGGCATGACCGGCGCGCGGCTCACCGGCCACCTCCTGATCGAGGGCCGGCGGCGTAAGGCAAAATACGGCGTGGTGACCATGTGCATCGGTGGCGGCATGGGCGCGGCGGGCTTGTTTGAAATCATCCACTGATCGGAAACGCGGGAGATATTCGTGAAGACAGCGATCACTGAACTGTTCGGCATCCAGCACCCGATCATCCAGGGCGGCATGCATTATGTCGGCTTCGCCGAGATGGCGGCCGCAGTGTCCAACGCCGGCGGCCTCGGCATCATCACCGGCTTGACGCAGAGGACGCCGGAGCTGCTGGCCAAGGAGATCGCGCGCTGCCGCGACATGACCGACAAGCCGTTCGGCGTCAACCTCACCTTCCTGCCGAGCTTCACCGCGCCGCCCTATCCGGAATATATCGCCGCAATCCGCGAAGGCGGCGTCAAGGCGGTGGAGACCGCCGGCCGCAGCCCGGAGCAGTACATGCCGGCGCTGAAGGCGGCCGGCATCAAGGTGATCCACAAATGCACCTCGGTGCGGCATTCGCTGAAGGCCGAGAAGATCGGCTGCGACGCGGTCAGCGTCGATGGCTTCGAGTGCGGTGGCCATCCGGGCGAGGACGACATCCCGAACATGATCCTGCTGCCGCGCGCGGCGGAGGAATTAAAGATCCCGTTCGTCGCCTCCGGCGGCATGGCGGATGCACGCAGCCTGGTTGCGGCGCTGACGATGGGCGCCGCCGGCATGAACATGGGCACGCGCTTCATCGCCACCAAGGAAGCGCCGGTCCATCCCAATGTGAAGCAGGCGCTGGTGGAGGCCACCGAGCTCGACACCCGCCTCGTGATGCGCGCGCTGCGCAACACCGAGCGGGTGCTGAAGAACAAGGGCGTTGACGAACTGCTCCAGATCGAGCGCGAGAAGGGCGCCGCCCTGAAGATCGAGGACATCCACGAGCAGGTCGCGGGCGTCTATCCCAAGGTGATGATCGACGGCGACATGGATGCCGGTGCCTGGAGCTGCGGCATGGTGGTCGGCCTGATCCACGACATCCCGACGGTCAGGGAACTGATCGACCGCATCATGACTGAAGCCGAGCAGATCATCCGCCAGCGCTTGACCGGCTTGCTTGACGGCACCGTCGAGACCACGCCGGCCCGCGCGGTGGCGTGACGGAGGACGCCATGGCCGAGCACGCTGACGTCGGGATTGCCTTACCGGCGTCCGCCGGACTTTTCTAAATCGCCGGCCTGACCGATTGGACTGATCACGGACACATCGAGGGAGTAACGAGCATGCACGTCGTTGGCAGCCATCAATACCCCACCATGGAATCCGTGATCTACGGCAAGCCGGCCGCCGAAGCGCTGCGCGAGGAGGCCGAGCGGCTCGGCGCGACGCGGGTGTACCTCATTGCCAGCCGGACGCTCAACACCACGACCGACGAGATCGAGAAGATTCGCAAGGCGCTCGGCAATCGTCATGCCGAGACCTTCGACGGCGTTCCGCAGCACACCACCCGCGACGTGGTGGTGCGGATTGCGCGGCAGGCCAAGGAGGCCAAGGCCGATCTGGTGGTTGCGATCGGCGGCGGCTCGGTGGTCGATGCGGCCAAGATCGTGCTGATGTGCATGGAGCACGAGATCTTCGTGCCGGAGGGGCTCGACGGCTTCGAGACCACGCCGGAGCGCCGCTTCGGCGCATTCCGCACCCCGAAGGTGCGGATGATCGCGATCCCCAGCACGCTGTCGGGCGGCGAATACAATTCCGGAACGCTGGTCACCGACAGCAGGCGCAAGCTGAAGCAGATCTTCAATCATCCGCTGATGATGCCGCGCAGCATCATCCTCGATCCGGCCATCACCCGCTACACGCCGGAGAAGCTCTGGCTGGGTTCCGGCACGCGGGCGATGGATCACGGCATCGAGGCGATCTGCTCCAGTCGTCCCAACGTGCTGGTCGATGCCGTGTGCCGGCAGGGGCTGCGCTATCTGCACGAGGGCCTGCTGCGCACCAAGGAGGATCCCGATGATGAAGCGGCGCGGCTGAATTGCCAGTTGGGCTCGTGGTTGTCGGCCTTCGGCTTGCAGTCGCGGGTGCCGATGGGCGCGAGCCATGCCATCGGCCACGTGCTCGGCGGCACCTGCGACGTGCCGCATTACTTCTGCACGGCGGTGATGATGCCGAGCGTGCTGAGATATAATCGTCCCGCCACCGAAGCCGCGCAACAATCGATCGCCGCCGCGCTCGGCGCGCCGGGGCGCGACGCCGGCGAGACGTTCGCGGCGTTCGTCGCCGAGCTCGGGCTGCCGCGGCGGCTCGCCGATGTCGGCGTTGCCGAGGACCGCTTCGAGCTGATCGGCCGGAACGTGATGCTCTCGATCTTCGCCCGGACCAACCCGCAGCCGATCCGCGAGCCAAGCGACGTCGTCAATATCCTCAAGCTGGCCGCCTGAAGGGGCGCGAACCCCACAGGTCCGTCATTTCGAGGAGCGGCAATCGGGCAATCGCTTGCCTCCGGCGAAGCCTTGGTAGCCGCGACAAGGCGGCCGCTCTCGTCATGTGACTTTTGCTGGACGCGTCGTCGGCCGTGGTGATAACGGCTGGGATGACCATCCCAAAGCACGCCTCATGCCGAAACCTCCTCCCGTTCCATCCGCTGGTCGCGGACAAAATCAGTCCCAGGCCCTGCAACGTGCGGCGGTCGCACTGCAGATGGGACAGTTTGTCGAGGCCGAGCGGCTTGCAGCCGAGGTCCTGAAAGCGAGCCGCACCGACGTCGCCGCGGCGTCGGTCCTGGCGCGGGCGCTGATCGCCCAGAGCCGGAGCGGGGAGGCGATCGCGCCGCTCGAGCGTGTTGCTCGCCGCGTCGAAGATGCCGGCATCGAGACGCTGCTCGGCGCGGCACTGGGCGGCGCCGGACGCCGCGACGAGGCGATCGACCTATTGCGCCGGACCACCGCGCGCCGTCCGCCATTTCCGCCGGCATTTCAGGAACTGGCAGGGCAGTTGGCGGGGGCCGGACGCCTCGACGAGGCGGTGGCCGTCGTCGAGCGCGCGCTTGACCTTGCGCCAAATGCTGTAGAGCTGGAGCTCAGCCTTGCGCGCCTGCTGCTCCACCGCAATGAGCGCGCCCGGGCACGCGCGCTGCTCGTCAAGGCGCGCGCCGCAGCGCCTGGGCATCCCGAGGTCCTGACGACGCTGGCGCGTGCGCTGCTGCTCGACGGCGAATGTGCCGCCGCTGCGGACCTCTACCGCCATCTGCTGGCGCTGCGTCCCGAGGATGCCATGCTGCGCGCCGATTTCGCCGCCTGTCTGCTGGAGATGGGGCAGCGCGAGGCCGGCGAGGCCAACCTGCGTCAGGCCATGCGCGGCCGGCCGCAGATGATCGGCCGCGCCACCTACGCGCTGGCACTATCGTCGCACGGCCGCTTCTTCTTTCGTCCGAGCGCAGTTGCGAAGTTCCTCAACGAGGAAGGTTAGATCAACGCCCAATTCAAGAAGCGCTCGTGCCGTAGTGGTGGTGAGGTGAGCACGTGGCCAAGGATCTGTCCCCCCTTGTGGGGGTAAGCCGCGGGCGATGAGGGCATAGTCTCCGCTCTATTGCGTTCGCACGTTGTCGAGGTGGATACACGAATCCAGAGAGCGCGCGTCGTGTGGCCACCCCTCTCCCCAACCCTCCCCCGCAAGGGGGGAGGGAACCCTCCCGCCGGTGCGTCCCTGACGCGCAATCAGTGAGTTGCCCGACGAGGCAAGTCGCTTGCGCCATATTTCGAGAATCGAGAATTGATCTATGGTGTGCGCGTCTCACCCGCTTGACGGCGCTTCGCAATCGTCACGAGTATTGGGCCGAGATGCGCCACACACTCGCCGTCGTCCCGGCGAAGGCCGGGACCCATTACCCCGAATGTTCATTGTTGCGCGACGCTGGGGCCACGATCCCGTTCATCATCAAATCCGGTGGTAATGGGTCCCGGCCCCCGTGCGCATTGCGCACTAGGCCGGGACGACAGCAGTGGCTCGGGATCTTGGTCGTGGCCAGAGACGACGCATGGAGAGAGACGCGGAGGCATCCTCTTCCGCGGTAGTTCAGCTTCCGGGGCGACCGGCGAGTTGCGGCACGAACATATCGCTCCACTTCGCCGGCTTGACCTTGATCGAGCCCGCCCTGTGCATGAACTCGGCGAATTGCATCACGCCTTCCGGTGTCGCGGTGAAGCGCGCATCCTTGTCCTCGATCATCTGCTGCACCTCGGCGGGGTCAACCTTGACCTTCGAGTTCTTGGCGTAGATCTCGGCGGCGAGCTTCTTGTCCTTGGCGATGAGTTGAGTGGCATCGTCCATCGCCTCGATGAAAGCCTGGGTCATCTTGGGATTGGCGTCGACGAACTTCTTCGGCGCGAAGGTCACGTCGAGCGTGAGATTGCCGAGATAGTCGACAGAGTTGAGCACACGGTGAATGCCCGGGCTCTTGGCTTCCAGATACTGGAACGGGGGCGAGGTGAAATGTGCCTTGACCTCGGTCTTGCCGCCGACGAGGGCGGCGAGCGCCTCCGGGTGCGGCAGGCTGATCGTCATCGGGTCCATCTTGGCGTAATTGGCATCGCCGAATTCCTTGGCGGCGATCATCTGGAGCACGACAGCGGCGAGCGAGGTCTTGATTCCGGGCAGCGCGATCTTGTCGGTCGGGGTGAAGTCCTTGAGCGATGTCAGCTCCGGCTTGTTCGCCATCAGCCACAGCGAAGTCGAGCTCATGCCCGAGACGCCGACGACCTCGACGCCGGGGATGCCCTTGGCCTTGGCCCAGAGCGTGACGAAGCCCGGCGCGCCGGTGCCGGCGAAATCGAGCGTGCCGGCCATCATCGCGTCGTTGATGACGTTGCCGCCGTCAAGCATCAGCCAGGTCACCTTGATGTCGCCGAGCCCGGCAGCCTTGGCGCGCTTCTCCAGGAACTGCTGGTCCTGCATCACGATCAGCGGCAGATAGAGGATGCCGAAGCCCTTGGAGATGCGCACTTCGCTGACCTCGGCGCGGGCCGGGGCGCCGAGCGCCGCCGCGAGCACCGCGGCAGCCGCGAGCGAGCGGACGATGGTCTTCAATCTCATGTATTTCCTCCTTCTTGGAATGGCGGCCATTCGGCCTGGTTACAGTTGTCGTCAGTGCTGCATGCCCCAGCGACGGATCGTCCTGCGCTCGATGTTGGCGAAGATGACGTTCTCGACGAAGAGGCCAATCAGGATCACGGTGAAGAGGCCGGCGAACACGTTCGCGGTCTCGAGCTGGTTACGGTTCTCGTAGATGAACCAGCCGAGCCCGCCCGAGCCGGACGAGACACCGAAGACGAGCTCGGCGGCGATCAACGTGCGCCAGGCGAAGGCCCAGCCGACCTTGAGGCCGGTCAGGATCGCCGGGAAGGCTGCCGGGATCAGGATGAGGCGCACCAGCTTGAGGCCGCGCAGGCCGTAGTTCTGCCCGACCATCCGCAGCGTGTTCGAGACCGAACGGAAGCCGGCATGGGTGTTGAGCGCGATCGCCCACAGCACCGAATGCACCAGCACGAAGATGATGCTGCCGGTGCCGAGCCCGAACCAGATCAGCGCCAGCGGCAACAGCGCAATCGCCGGCAGCGGATTGAACATCGAGGTCAGTGTCTCCAGCAGGTCGGCGCCGATCCGCGAGCCGATCGCCAGCGTCGTGAGCAGCGCCGCCAGGCCGATGCCGATGCTATAGCCGATGACCAGCGTCTGCAGCGAGACCAGCATGCGCTGCGGGATGACGCCGCTCGCGACGTTGCTGACGAAAGCCTCGACGGTTTGGCCAAAGGTCGGGAACAGCAGTGGGTTGCCGAGCCAGCGGCCATAGATTTCCCAGGCCACGGCGAGGACGGCGAGGATCACCGCCTTGCGCACGAAGCCGAGACGATAGATGCGCTCGGCCGGGCTGAGCGTCTTGGCGACCACGGGGGCGTCGCCCGACTGGACGTCGCGGATGATTTCCGGACGGAAGCTGACGAGATCGGTCATGACGGTCGCCTCGGCTCAATGGCTCGCGAAGAGCATGTCGTTGATGCGGGTTTCGAGCGCGGCTTGCTTGCCGGTGCCCATCTCTTCGGGCGGCACGCTGTTGAGCTCGGCCTTGACCTCGCCGGGATGCGGCGAGAGCAGCAGGATGCGGGTGCCGACGCGGATCGCCTCCTCGATCGAATGGGTGACAAAGAGCACGGTGAAGCGCGTGTCGTCCCACAGCCGCAGCAATTCGTCCTGCATCTTGCGCCGCGTCAACGCGTCGAGCGCGGCGAACGGCTCGTCCATCAGCAGCACGTCGGGTTCCATCGCCATGCCGCGGGCGATGGCGACGCGCTGCTTCATGCCACCGGAGAGGGTGTGCGGATAGCTGTCGATGAACTTGGTCAGGCCGACCTTGTCGATGTAGGCGCGCGCCCGGTCTTCCGCCTCCGTTTGGCCGGCGCGGCCGGAGGCGGTCAGGGCGAACACGACGTTCTCGCGCACCGTCTTCCAGGGCAGGAGCTGATCGAATTCCTGGAACACCATCATTCGGTCGGGGCCCGGCCCCGACACCTTGCGCCCCTTCAGGCTGATCTGCCCCTCGACGGGGGCAAGATAGCCGCCGATCGCCTTCAGCAGGGTCGACTTGCCGCAGCCAGACGGGCCGAGCAGCACGAAGCGGTCGGCCGGATAGACCTCGAAGGAGACCCGGCGCGTCGCGGTCACCACGGCGTCAGGCGTCTTGTACTGGAGCGTCACACCCGCTACGGAAAGCAGCGGCGACGCGGATGCGGCATCAGATGGCGCGAGCATGTGGCCCTCCCTTGTGTTGTGCCTTGTGTTGTGTCCCTGCGCACTTATGGGCGCTTGGGAGATGAGATAGCGTGGCTCACTGACGCGAAACTGACTCAGGACGCCGGAGGCTCCCGTTTGCGGGTACTCGTTGTCGAAGACACCGTCGATATCGCCGAGGCCGTGGTCATGCGCCTCGAGAAGATCGGTCACGCCGTGGACTGGGAGCGCGACGGCCTGACCGCCGCCGAGCTGCTTGAGGTGCAGCCCTACGACCTCGTGATCCTCGACCTGACGCTGCCGGGTCGGGACGGAATTGCGATCCTGAAGGGCATGCGCAGCCGCAAGCTCGCGACGCCGGTGCTGGTGCTGACCGCCCGGTCCGCCGTCGACGAACGGATCGGCGCACTCGATCTCGGCGCCGACGACTATCTGGTCAAGCCCTTCGACTATGGCGAGCTCGAAGCGCGCGCCCGCGCCCTGCTGCGTCGCAGCGCAGGCCAGCCCGATAACCTGCTGCGGGTCGGGCCGCTGGTCATCGACCGCGCCGGCCGCGTCGCCACCGTCGCCGACAGGCCGCTCAATCTGACTAGGCGGGAGCTGACGGTGCTCGAAATCCTGGCGGCGCGGCCCGAGCGCATCGTCCCCAAGGAAGAGCTGGTCGAGCAGCTCTTCAATTTCGATCAGGAGGCGAGCCCCAACGCTGTCGAGCAATTCGTGACACGGCTGCGACGCAAGCTCGGCGATGCGCCGATCGAGATTCGCACCCTGCGCGGCCTGGGCTATCAACTTGCGGCGCTTTGATCTGCGGCACTCGCTACGCATCCGCATCATCGCCGTCTTGTCGGCGGTGCTGGCGCTCGGCGCGGTGATCCTCGGCTTCGCCGGTTGGCGTTCGGCCACCATTGCCGCGCAGCAAGCCTATGACCGCATGCTGAGCGGCGGCGCGATCCAGATCGCCGAGAACGTCTATGTGCAGGGCGGTGTCGTGACGCTGGAGCCGCCCGTATCCACCATCGCCGCGCTGGCGGCCTACGATCTCGTCTTCTACAAGGTCGTCGACCCCCGCGGTGTCGTGGTGGCCGGCTACGAGGACCTCGCCTCGGAGGCCAAGCCCGAGCAGACTCGCAATGGGGTGGTGATCGAGGACGGATTTTATCAGGAGCAGCCCGTTCGCATCGCCACGGTCGCCAAGCAGATCGAAGATCCCGCGGTGGGCGGCTGGGTGACCATCGTGCTGGCTCAAACCATCGAAGCCCGGCGCGCCCTGGCGCGCGACCTCACATTGAAGGCGCTCGGCGTCATTGCGGCGATGAGCGCGCTGGCGCTGCTCGCGACGGGCTATGCCGTCACCTTCGCCCTGAAGCCGCTCATGCGCATCGAGCGCGAGATCGTTGAACGCCGTCCGGATGATCTGCGGCCGCTTCAGACCGAGCCGCCGGTCGAAATTCGCAATCTCGTGCATGCGATCGATGATTTCATGCGGCGGCTGTCAGATCGCATCTCGCTGATGCAGCGGTTCATCGCCGATGCCGCGCACCAGATCCGCACCCCGCTGGCGGCGCTCGACGCCCAGGTCGAAATCCTGTCGGCGACGCCGCCGTCGCGGCAAAAGGCCGTCACGGTCGCGCGCATTCGGGAGCGGACGTTCGAATTGGGCCGGCTCACCGGCCAGCTTCTCGATCACGCCATGGTCATTCACCGGGCCGACGCTGTCGCCATGACGCCTATCGACCTCAACGCGCTGGCAAGGGCCGTGCTGGCCGCGGCGGTTCCGTTGTCGCTGCCGCGTGAGGTCGACATCGCCTTCGTGCCGGCCGCGCCAGCGCCGATCGTGAATGGCGACGCGGTCAGCCTGCGCGAAGCGCTGGGCAATCTCATCGACAACGCGCTGAAGCATGGCGCCCGCAGCAGGCTCGTCGTATCCGTCGGCGCCGATGACGGCAGGGCATGGATCGAAGTCGCCGACGATGGTGACGGATTTGCCGTTCCGCCGGACGATGTCATCCGGCCCTTCGCGAAGGGACCGGAGTCCACCGGCTCCGGTCTCGGGCTTGCCATCGCAGCCGAGGTCGCTCGTGCGCATAAGGGAGAAATTGCGATCTTCCGCGAGGCAGCGATGACGCGCGTTCGCCTGCTGCTCGCGACATAGCTGCGGCAGTTGGATCGCGTTCGTCGTTCAGATCAGCCGCATCCCCTTCAAGCTCGCATGACCGTTCTTGCCGACGATGATGTGATCGTGCACGGCGATTCCGAGTGGCCTCGCGATTTCGACGATCGCCTTTGTCATCTGGATGTCGGCCTGCGACGGCGTCGGATCGCCGCTCGGATGGTTGTGCACCAGGATCAGCGCGGTCGCCGACAATTCCAGCGCGCGCTTGATCACCTCGCGCGGATAGACCGGCGTGTGGTCGACGGTGCCGGTCTGCTGCACCTCGTCGGCGATCAACTGGTTGCGCTTGTCGAGGAAGAGCAGGCGAAACTGTTCCTTGTCGGCAAACGCCATGCCGGAGCGGCAGTAGTCGATGACATCGTTCCACGACGACAGCGCGACGCTGCGCCGGATCTCGCCTTTGGCGATTCTATCAGCCGCGGCGGCGATCAGCTTGAGCTGGTGGATCGAGGCGTCCTTGACGCCGTCGACCTCGCGCAGCCGCGCCACCGGCGCATGCACGACCTCGGCGAACGAGCCGAATGTCTTTAGCAGCGCCTTGGCGAGCGGCTTGGTGTCGCGGCGCGGGATGGCGGCGAACAGCGCCATCTCCAACAGCTCGTAGTCGCTCAGCGCCGCAGGTCCCGCCGCGTAGAAGCGCTCGCGCAGCCGTTCGCGATGGCCGTGATAATGCGGCGTCTCGTCGGATTCGGTCTGGCTATCGGCAGGCTTGGCGGGCATCGGCTACAACCATGCCGTGCCCGCCGGGTTTTGCAAGTGCCGGCGCGATGAGATTGGGTCGAATCGACTCGCAGCGGCTTCGGTTGACCTCTCCCCGCCTACGGCAGGGTTATCGCATATGCCGCCTTGGGCGGCTGCGCACGTACTCGGCCTCGTGGTTCGAGACGCGCCGCAAGCGGCGCTCCTCACCATGAGGGTCTACTATTGTGCCGCAACACAAGAGGAGCCCGCCAAAGGCGGGCGTCTCGAAGGATGGGCCGCAGGGCGCTTTTCTCCCAAATGCGATTGCCCTACCGCCTACGGGAAGAGGGTCGGATTGCATCGTCAGATGCAATCCGGGTGAGGGGGTCTTGCGCTCTCGATAGATCGTAACCCCTCACCCGATTTGCTGCGCAAATCGACCTCTCCCAAGGGAGAGGTGACCTCCGACGCTGTTTTCAGGTCAACCTAATCCCGGTTTGCCTCGGCCGCATCGCTGAACTACCGTTCGCCCGCCTAAAAATGTCGGGAGAGGTGTTGGCGTGACATCGTTCAAGGTGATCCGGGCACGCGCCGAGAAGCGCAAGGGCGGCGCGAAGGCGCTGGAGAAGGTACTGCCACAGGTCGCGACGCCGAAGGCGCTGGCCAAGCTCGGCGACGACCGCGTGCTCGCCGAAATGACCAAGCGCGTGTTCTGCGCCGGTTTCGCCTGGAGCGTGATCGACGCCAAATGGCCGGGGTTCGAGCAGGCCTTCCTCGGCTTTCAGCCGGCCAAGCTCGCCTTCAAACCCGATGAATTCTGGGAAAAGCTCACAAGTGACGCCAGGATCGTGCGCAACGGCGCCAAGATCATGTCGGTGCGCGACAACGGCCGCCTCGTGCAGGAGATTTCGCGCGAGCACGGCAGCTTCGGCAAATTCCTCGCGGCCTGGCCAGCATCGGATCAAATCGGATTATTGGATTTGCTGGCCAAGCGCGGCAGCCGGCTCGGCGGCAATACCGGGCAGATGCTGCTGCGCTTTCTCGGCTGGGACGGCTTTGTCACTTCGCGCGACGTCGTCGCCTGCCTGCGTGAGGCCGGGCTCGACATCGCCGAGGAGGTCAAGTCGAAGCGCGATCTCGCCAAGGTGCAGGCGCAGTTCAACGCCTGGGCGGAAGAGACCGGCTTGCCCTACACCCACATCTCGCGCATTTGCGCGATGTCGATCGGAGAGAATTATACGCCCGAGGAGATCAGCGCGCGGACGCGGAGCGATGCATGATCGCTGCCGCTGCCGATTATGCCGTCACACCGCGACCCAGGGCTTCTCGCCATGGCGCTCGGACAGCGTGAAGATCTCGACGCCGTCGGCGGTGACGCCGACCGAATGCTCGAACTGCGCCGACAGTGAACGGTCGCGGGTCACCGCGGTCCAGCCGTCGGACAGGATCTTCACATGCGGCTTGCCGAGATTGATCATCGGCTCGATGGTGAAGAACATGCCGGGCCGCAGCGTCACGCCTTCGCCGGGGCGACCGATATGAATGATGTTCGGCTCGTCGTGGAACAGGCGGCCGAGGCCATGGCCGCAGAAATCACGCACCACGCTCATGCCCTGCGGCTCGACATAGCTCTGGATGGCATGGCCGATGTCGCCGGTGGTGGCGCCGGGCTTGACCGCGGCAATGCCGCGCATCATCGCTTCATAGGTCACCTCGATCAGCCGCTCGGCCTTCCGCGCGATGCCGCCGATCGCATACATCCGGCTCGAATCGCCATACCAGCCGTCGACGATGAAGGTGACGTCGATGTTGACGATGTCACCCTCCTTCAGCGGGCGGTCGCCGGGCATGCCGTGGCAGACCACGTGATTGATCGAGGTGCAGGTCGAGTAGCGATAGCCGCGATACATCAGCGTCGCCGGGTAGGCGCCGTGATCGAAGGCGAACTTGCGGACGAACTCGTCGATGACGGAGGTCGGCACGCCCGGCTTGACGATGTCGGTGAGCGCGTCGAGGCACTTCGACACCAATGCGCCAGCCTTGCGCATGCCGGCAAAGCCGCTTTGCCCGTGCAGCTTGATTTGGCCGGTCTTGCGCAGGGAGGTGTCGGTGGCGTCGATATAGCTCATGAGCGGGTCAAGTCTGGAGGAAGGGGCTGATCTCAAAGGACAATGTAATGATCGGGGCGGCCGGTGCAAGCCAAGGTTGGGCATGGGGACGATGCCCAAACGCCTGATTTCCGGGCAAGATCCGGGCTCGTTCATCCGGAACAGCGGCGGACGTCACCTCTCCCTTGGGAGAGGTCGATTTGCGCAGCAAATCGGGTGAGGGGTCACGGTCTATCGAGAGGGCGAGGGCCCTCACCCGGATTGCATCTGGCGATACAATCCGGAGCCGCCGCGAGCGGGTTCAACCTAACCCCATCCCGCTTTAGCTGGACACCTCGACCACGCTTTCGACCGGGAGGGCGCCGCCGCGGACGCGGAGTTCCCGCACCGGATAGGGCACGCGGATGCCGTGGCCCTTGAAGGCATCCCACAGCGCCAGCATCACGTCGCTCTTCACCCTGTCCATGCCGTCGGGATCGGCGATCCAGAAGGTCAGCGAGAACTTCATGCCGAACTCGGCGAATTCGGTCAGGATGCAGCTCGGCGGCTTGCCCTTGATGGCGCGCTCATGGGCCGCGGCGGTGTCGATCGCGAGCTGGCAGACTAGCTTCGGATCGGCATCGTAATTGGCGGCGAAGGCGATCTTCACCAGGGTGTTCTTGTCGGTATAGGTCCAGTTGGTGACCTTCTGCGTCACCAGATCCTCGTTCGGGATCAGGAATTCGCGGCCGTCGCCGGCGGCGACCGAGATGTAGCGCGTCTTCATCGCGCTGATCTTGCCCGAGCTGTCGCCGATCGTGACGAGGTCGCCCGGCTTCACCGATTTGTCGACCAGCAGGATCAGCCCGCTGATGAAGTTGGCGACGATCTTCTGCAGGCCGAGACCGATGCCGACGCCCGCCGCGCCGGTGAACACCGCAAGCGCCGAGAGGTTGATGCCGACCGCGTCGAGCGCAATCGCGATCGCCATCACCATCAGCCCGATGCGGATGATCTTGACCAGCAGCACCTGGATCGAGGGCGTCAGGTCGGTGGAGCGGTTGATGCGGCTCTCGGCGTAATTGCTGGCGATGTTGGTCAGCCACAGCGCCACGATCAGGAGCGCGCCGGCCTTGATCAGCAACAGCGGCGTCAGCCTGAGGCCGCCGATCACGACGGCGACCGAATCCAGCGTGTCGGCGGCCCAGTCGAGTTCGCCGATGATGCTGAGCGCTGCGACCACCCAGGCCGCGATCGAGACCAGCTTGACGATGAAGGCGTTGTCGAGCACCGACGTCACCAGGCGGATCACCAGCCAGGCCAGCGCCAGCTTGGCCGAGACCGCGATCAAATAGCTGCGGCTCGGCCAGGTCGCGTGCCACATCACGATCCGCGAGGTGATCATCAGCACCGCGAATACGGCGGTCGAGGCGCTGGCCACCATCACGCGGGCGAAGTGCCGGAGCGGCAGCGGCCAGCGCGTCGCCAGCGACGACGTGTCGACCCGGGCATGAATGGCGGTATCGGCGGCGTAGGAAATTCCGGCGGCCGCGAGGATGATGCCGAATTGAAGGTAGAACCAGGGCGAGGCGATCTCGGCCCCGACCGAGCGCGCCGCCATTTGGATGGCTTCCAGGACGTCCTTGAGGCTCATGTCCATCGGCAAGATCTCAACTCAAGCGCGGGTCAGGCAAATGTGATTCGAATGGCCGGTAGAATCCCACAAAGGCGGGCATGCGACCATCGATACAACACAGTGTCGAGGCGATCTGAGGCTGTAAAACCGGGCACATTGCCGCTGATGACAGAAATGGGTTGGCGTCCAAGTGTGGCGACGATAAGGATGCAATTGCAAGTATTTGATCCCACCGAAGGCGCATGGCTTCCCTCGACTCGGTCAGCATAGCAATCCTGCTCGGCGCCGTTCTGGTGATGGCCGGCATCCTGTCGAGCCTGCTGGCATTGCGGTTCGGCGCCCCCCTGCTGCTGGTGTTCTTGCTGGTCGGCATGCTGGCCGGCGACTCCGGGCCCGGCCACCTCCAGTTCGACGACGTCCGCACCACCTACCTGGTCGGCTCGGTGGCGCTGGCGCTGATCCTGTTCGACGGCGGCTTGAAGACGCGATTTGCCAGCATCCGCACTGTGCTGGCGCCCTCGATGATGCTGGCGACCACGGGCGTGCTGCTGACCGCGCTGATCACGGCGCCGGTCGCCCACTATGTGCTCGACCTCAACTGGACCGAGTCGCTGCTGGTCGGCGCCGTCGTCGCCTCGACCGACGCTGCGGCGGTGTTCCTGTTGGTGCACACGCAGGGCCTGCGCCTGCGCCCCCGCGTCGGTGCGACGCTGGAGGCCGAATCCGGCACCAACGATCCGTTCGCGATCTTCCTCACTTTGATGCTGGTCGAGTTCATCTCGATCGGCCAGAGCTCGGCGTCGCATATCGCGATGGAGTTCATCCAGGAGGCGGTGCTCGGCGCCGTGATCGGGGTGATCGGCGGCCGGCTGGTGGTGCTGGCGCTGAACTATGTGGCGCTGCCGCAGGGCCTGCACGCGCCGTTCGTCACCACCGCGGCGCTGGTGATCTTCGGCGGCTCGCAGATGGTGCATGCCTCGGGGTTTCTCGCCGTCTATCTCGCCGGCATCATCATCGGCAACCGGCCGACCCGTGCGCATAATTCCGTGGTGACGTTCCTCGATGCCGCGACCTGGCTGGCGCAGATCGTGATGTTCGTGCTGCTCGGCCTCTTGGTGTCGCCGCACCGCCTGCTTTCGAGCGTCGGCGGGGCTGTGGCGGTGGCGTTCGCGCTGATGCTGGTGGCGCGGCCGCTGGCGGTGCTGATCTGCCTTGCGCCGTTCAAGTTCAACTGGCGGGAGAAGGTCTTCATCGCCTGGACCGGGCTGCGCGGCGCGGTCGCGATCTTCCTGGCCTCGATCCCGATGCTGGTCGGCCTGTCCAAGGCCTATCTCTATTTCGACGTCGCCTTCGTCGTCGTCATCATCTCGCTGCTGCTGCAGGGCTGGACCCTGGCGCCGGCGGCGCGGCGGCTGCATGTCGCGCTGCCGCGCACCGAGCGCGGCCCGCGCCGCGTCGAACTGGATCTGCCTGGGCAGCTCGAGCAGCAACTGGTCGGCTATCCGGTCCGGTCGAAGAGCCTGTATTTCCGCCGCGGCCTGATCCCGTCGTGGTCGAAGCCGACGCTGGTGATCCGCGACGAGCGGATCCTGACGCCGACCGAGGCCGATCCGGTCGAGCCCGGCGACTACCTTTATCTGCTGGCGCCGCCGCAGCGCGCCGAGGCGCTCGATCGCTTCTTCGTCGACATGCCGCCGTCGGCTGCGCCCGACCCACATCTGCTCGGCGACTTCATGGTGTCGGGCGAGCATACGCTGGGCGAGCTCGCCGAGATCTATGGCGTCAAGGTCGACGAGAACCAGGCCAGATTGACGTTGGCGGACTACTTCGATGTCAATCTCGACCGCACGCCGAAGGAAGGCGCCGAGCTCGCGCTCGATACGATCGTGCTGGTGGCCCGCAATATCAGCGGCGGCCGCGTCAATGTCGTCGGCCTTCGCCTTCCCGAAGAAGAGGAGGAGTCTGTGCCGGAGACGCGGATGCGTATCGTCCGGCGCAAGCTTGCGGACATCTGGGCGTCGGTCGCGGGGGTCTGAGCTCCAAGGACGGGAGACGGATCAGGTCTTGCGGAGGACATTCGATTCCTGCGCGAATGTCCTGATCATCTTCGCCAGCTCATCGTCGGCCGGCGGGGGCGGCGGCTCCGTCGAGGCGGCATCGCGCTTGGTCGCATCGGTAAGCTTTACGCCGGAAATCTCGGCGAGCGCCGCGAGCAGCGTCGCGTCGGCCTCGCTGGCCGGCGCGCTTGGCTGGGGCGGGACAGGCGGCGACGCAGCGGATGTGCCGTCCGGCTCGCGCGTCGCGTCCGGACGCTGCGGCGGCGCTGCCGGCGGCCTTGGCGGATCGGCGCGCTTGGCGGAGGCCTCGGTGACGGCCGTGATCAGGGACGCTTCGAGCGCCTCGGTCGGATTGGCCGGCGATGCCGGCTGCGATGCTCGGGTCGGCGCAGGTGGCGGGATCGGCTCGCCGCCGCTCGCCCTTGCGATGATACCGTCCACGATGCCGCCGAGCCGGTTCTTCTCCGGTGCGACGAGATAGTTGGTCGCGAGCTCGTCGACATAGTGCGGACCGTAATCGGCAAGCACCTTGGCGAGCCGGGCAATATCGGGATCGCTCGCGACCAGCTGGTCCCACGCCTCCCGGTCGTAGGGGGTATCGCCGGTCCTGGCCGGCCATGCCATCCGGCGCGGCTGCGGTGGCGGCTGACCGTCGTGCTGGATGACGGGCTCCAGGGTCGGCGGCTGCAGGCCCGCGCCGACAGCCGGCGCATTGAACCCTGCGGCGGGCGCGGCCACCGCCACATTGGTCCGGTGCCGGCCGCGCTCGGCGACCTGCAGCGAGATCAGGCCGAGGCCCATCAGCAGGAAGCCGACGGCCGCCCACGCGACCGTCGCGCACAGCACCGCGCCAATCAGCAGCAAGATCCAGCCAGTCAATCGCACGACGCTTTTTCCCTCAAGCGTCCGATCCGACGCCAAGGGGCGTCCAACGGACAAGGCGGGCCATCTTACGCCGGCTTTCGGGTAAACGGCCAGCTATGACGTCGCTGTCAGCACCTTGACACCGCCGAACGCGGTCACCTGCCCGCGGCGCAGCATCACGATCTGGGTGGCAAGCTGGCGCAGTTCGGCGGCGTCGTGGCTGACATAGACCATGGGGATACCGGCCTCGTCCCGCAGCCGCACCAGATAGGGCAGGATCTCCAGCTTGCGGCCCTCGTCGAGCGCACCCAGGGGCTCGTCGAGCAGCAGCAGCCGCGGCTTCGACAGCAGCGCCCGGCCGAGCGCGACGCGCTGGCGCTCGCCGCCGGAGAGCTTTCCGGGGCGGCGGTCGAGCAGCGCGCCGATATCGAGCAGCTCGATCACGCGCTTGCGCTGCGCGGGATCGTCGGCGAGGCGGTTCATGCGGCGGCCGTAATCGAGATTTTGCCGGACATCGAGGTGCGGAAACAGCCGGGCATCCTGGAAGACGTAGCCGATGCGGCGGCGCCAGGTCGGGACGTGGATGCCCGCCGCAGTGTCGTCGACGGTCTCGCCGTCGATCGCGATGGTGCCGCGGTCGGGGCGCAACAGCCCCGCAATGGTATTGATCAGGGAGGTCTTGCCGGAGCCGGAGGCGCCGAACAGCCCGGTGACGCGGCCCTCGCTGGCGAAGGACGCCGCCAGCGTGAACTCGCCGAGCTGCTTGGTGATGTCGACGCGCAGCATCGCTATTGTCCGTGCAGGCGGGCGGTGGCGCGGCGCGCGAACCACTCCGCGGCGACCAGTGCGCCCATCGCGATCACGATCGAGATAATCACGAGCCGCCCGGCGGCGCTATCGCCTTCCGGCGTCTGGATCAGCGAGTAGATCGCCGATGAAATGGTCTGGGTCTCGCCGGGGATGTTGGAGACGAAGGTGATCGTCGCGCCGAACTCGCCGATCGCCTTGGCGAAGCCGAGCACCATGCCGGCGAGCACGCCCGGCAGCGCGAGCGGCAGCGTCACGGTCGCAAACACCCGCCAGGGCGCGGCGCCGAGCGTCTCGGCCGCCTGCTCGAGGCGCCGGTCGATCGCCTCGATCGAGAGCCGGATCGGCCGCACCAGCAGTGGAAACGCCATCACGCCGCAGGCGAGCGCCGCGCCGGTCCAGCGGAAAGCGAACACGATGCCGAGATGATCGGCGAGCCAGGCACCGGCCACGCCGCGCCGGCCGAAGGTCAGCAGCAGCAGATAACCGGTGACGACCGGCGGCAGCACCAGCGGCAGGTGCACGAGCGCATCGAGGATGGATTTGCCCCAGAAATCGCGCCGCGCCAGCAGCCAGGCGAGCGCGATTCCGAACGGGGTCGCCACCAGCGTTGCGATGACGGCGACCCTGAGCGAAAGCAGGATCGCCGTCCATTCGGTCGGCGAGATCTCGAACACGCTTACGTCGTCGGGCTGATCAGGAACTTGAAGCCGTACTTTTCGAGGATCGCCTTCGCCGCGGACGAGCGCAGGAAGGCGAGATAGTCCGAAGTCTCCGCCTTCGCATTCGTCGTCGCTGCCACCGGATAGATGATCGCCGGATGAGTGTCGGCCGGGAAGGTTCCGACGATCTTGACGCCCGGCTCGACCTTGGCGTCGGTCGAATAGACGATGCCGAGCACGGCTTCACCGCGCGCCACCAGCGTCAACGCGGCGCGCACGCTCTCGGCCATTGCAAATTTCGGCTCCGCCGCCTGCCAGGCGCCGAGCTTCTCCAGCGCCGCCTTGGCGTATTTGCCGACCGGCACCGCCTTGACGTCGCCGGTCGCGATCTTGCCGTCGCCGGCGAGCTTGGCGAGGTCGAAGCCCGGCGCGATGTTGACATTGTCGATCTTGGAATCCTTCGGCGCGATCAGCACGATCGAGTTGCCGAGCAGGTTGACGCGGGTCGGCTCGTTGATGGTCTTCTGCTTGATCGCATAGTCCATCCAGTCGGTATCGGCGGAGACGAACACATCGGCCGGCGCGCCCTGCTCGATCTGCCTGGCAAGCGCCGAGCTGGCGGCATAGCTGGCATTGATCTTGACGCCGGTCTTGGCGGTATAGGCTGCGTCGATGTCATCGAGCGCGTTCTTCATCGAGGCCGCGGCGAAGACGGTGAGCGTCTTGTCGTCGGCCGAGGCAGGCGCATGCATCGCGCCGAGCAGGATGACGAAGGTCGTGAACAGTCCGGCAATGCGTAACATAGGAAGCGCTCCGTGCGACCTCGCGCGAACAAGCGCGCGCAAATCAGGCGTTGGTGGATTCTGGGTCGCGATCGGCGGAAGCGCTGTTCCGCTGCTCTCCGGAGGACTTACGGTCGTCAGGGAGATCGCCCTGCAAACATAGCAGGCTGAGGCTTACGGTAAAGCCGCTTTGTCCAACGATCGTGCTATTGGCTCGGCTGGATCGCGATCGAAATCGAGTTCTCCCTGGCGCCGCTGACTTGCAGCACGAAGGGGCTGGCGGCGAGCTCATACTTCATGGTCTTGCGGATACCGTCGCAATCGGTCGCGCCGCTGAAGGCCTTCGGCTTGAGGGAATGGCCGTCCTGCACCACGTCGACCCAGGCGCCGGCCGAGAGGCTGATGGTGTAGAGCCCGGCCTTCGGTGCGGTCTTGAAGCTGGTGAAGCCGGCAAAGGTGCCTTCCTTCGGTGCCCGCTCCGCCGGTGTCGGAAGCTTTGCATCGGCGGGTGCGACCAGCGCCAGCGTGATACCCGTCGACGGCAACGCCGCCTGCTCGCTGCCCGACGCTAATCGGGCGCGATCGGGCGCGGTGAGCGCGGCGCGCGCCTGGTCGATCTGCCATTTGAACTTGTCACAGCCGCTTGGCTCCTCCGCGGCCAAGGCAGGGGTTGAAGCGAGCAACAACGCGAGCGCGAGGAGCGAGCTGCGCATCTCTAGTCCACCGCGATCATGACGTCGGAGGCCTTGATCACAACGATCGCCTGGCCGCCCACCTTGATGCCGAGTTCATCGACGGCTTCGTTGGTGATGGAGGACGTCATCACATTTCCGCCGATGTCGATCCGGACATGAGAGGTGGTCGCGCCCTTTTTCACCTCGAGGACGGTGCCCTTGATCTGGTTGCGTGCACTGATGCGCATGATGGAATCCTTCAACATCGGTCGTCACATGAGTGACGACCTCCGCATTGATGAAGTGGAGGTGAGCTGGATCAACGGCCCTGACCCGCGGCTCGCACGCGCTTACGGCGCGACGACGTAGTCATGATAGCGCATTTCTGAGGCGCCGGAATAGCGCCTGACAAAGATGTTATTGCTTGGCGTCGGGCGCCTTCAGCACGGCTTTGCAGTCCGCCGGTAGTTGCGCCAGCGTCATGGGCGGGCGCGGCTTCGGTGGCTTCGGCGGCGGTTTCGGATGCAGCACCGACTCCTTGAACCAGAAGGCGAGGTCGGAGGGCTTGCAGCCTTCGTCGCCGGATTGCGACGGTTGTCCTTTGCATTCGCGGCTTCCGGGCGGGCAGCGCATCCGGATGTGGAAGTGGTAGTCGTGGCCCCACCACGGCCTGATCTTCGACAGCCAGCTCCGGTCGCCCTTGGCTTCGCGGCACAGTGCTTTCTTGATCGCGGCATTGACGAAGATCCGCTGCACGGCAGGCTCCTGCGCCGCGTCGCGAAGGACCAGCACATGGCCGGGTGTGAAGACGCGCGGATCAACGTCGAGCCGGTCGTCACGCACCATCATGACTGCCGACGTCTCCTCGCGTTCTTCGCGCGACAAGGTGTGGTCGGGCATCGGCGTCAGCCAGATGTCGGCATCGAGCCCGATCTGGTGGCTGGCGTGGCCGGACAGCGCGGGACCGCCGCGCGGCTGACCGATGTCGCCGACCAGAATGCCGGGCCAGCCTGCGTCCTTGTGCGCCTTCGCCGCAAGCCGCTTCAGCAGCGCAATCATCGCCGGGTGGCCCCAGTAGCGGTTGCGCGACAGCCGCATCACCTGCCAGGTATCGCCGTTCAGCGGCATCTTCACCGCGCCGGCGAGACAGCCCTTCGCGTAGGAGCCGATCGCCTGCGTCGGCATCGCGGCCGGCAGCACCTTGCGCGCGAACAATTCCTTCGCGGCGAGTTTCGGATCGTTGGGGTTGGCGAGCGGCGGCAACGGCTTGGGGTCAATGGTGCCCTTGTCCTGCGACCAGGCGGAACTGGTGGCGACGAGGATGGAGAGCAGGAGCGGGATCAGAAGCAGGCGGGGTGTCATTCGGATCACTCTGTCCACGCGAAGCTAGCATGGATTTGCCGTGAGCGGACGGCGCTTTCATCGCAATTGATTGATCGCCCACAGCCTGAATGACGACTGCGCTGGGATGCGCATCGGAAGTGACGCGTCGCGCCTTAACTCGACGATAACGCTATCGCGCGTTGACACATATTCGTGCGCTTCAGCAGGTTTCAGCGCGTCCATTGTGCAATCGCACGTTTGTTTACGCGTTCCTCACCATGCCCCGGCGCTTCCACCTCGCGAATGAGCGGCGACGTCGATTGCATGGCGTTGTACACTCGCGCGATGCGCGTATTCGCCTTCAAAGCGGGCAGGCCGCGGGCGCACCTCCTGCGTCGTTCCTCGTCAATAGATACCAATTTTTCAGATGCTTATCGCAGAAATGCCGCCAAGCTGGAATGCGCGTGGGGCGTGCGATGCCGATAATGCGGCCAAAGAAAATCAAGAAACCGAAGCAAGTTGCAAGGCGCCTTCGCGGTGGCCATCGGGCCAAACCTGCACCGAACCCGTCGGGCGGGTCGCAGCGTGGCGCCAGCGCAATCGGCGAGCTGGTGCGCCAACGTGCGCAGGCCGAGGCGGCGATCGCGGAGGCACGCAGGTCCAACGAGCGGCTGCGCGAGGCGATCGACATCCTGCCGCAGGGCATCGTGTTCCTCGATGCCGAGGGCCGCTACATTCTCTGGAACAAGAAATACGCGGAGATCTACAAGCGCAGCTCGGATCTGTTCGAGCATGGCGTGCGGCTGGAAGACACCATCCGCATCGGCGTCGAGCGCGGCGATTATCCCGAGGCCGAGGGCCGCGAGGAGCAATGGATCGCCGAGCGGCTGAAGAAGATGTATCAGCCGGGCGAACGGCACGAGCAGGTGCTCGCCGACGGCCGCGTCGTCCTGATCGAGGAACGGCTGACCTCGGATGGCGGCATCGTCGGGCTGCGCGTCGACATCACCGAGCTGAAGCAGCGCGAGGCGTCGTTCCGCCTGCTGTTCGACGGCAACCCGGTGCCGATGATCCTGTGCGCGCTCGACGGCGAGCGGATTCTCAGCGTGAACGATGCCGCGGTCGCCCATTACGGCTATGCCCGCGCCGAGTTCGAGAAGCTTACGATCCGAAGCCTGCAGGCGTTCGATCCCGAGCTGCCGTGGGCCGCCGGGCGCAGCACCGATGAACAGGCCGCACGCACCTGGAAGCACGTTCGTGCCGACGGCACGCTGATCGATCTTGCGATCTACTCGCGCCAACTGATGCACGGCGGCCAGCCGGCGATGCTGCTCGCGCTGATGGATATGACCGAGCGCAAGCGCGCCGAGGCGCGGCTTGCCTTCATGGCGCAGCATGACAGCCTGACCGGCCTGCCGAATCGCACCCTGCTGCGCCAGCAGATGGACGAGATGCTGCAGCACAGCCGCCGCAGCTCGGACAAAGTCGCGGTGCTGATGCTCGGGCTCGACAACTTCAAGGCGGTCAACGACACGCTCGGCCATGGCGTCGGCGACAAGCTGCTGCGCGGCGTCGCCAAGCGGCTGCGCTCGACCTTGCGCGAGGAGGATGCGCTGGCCCGGCTCAATTCCGACGAGTTCACCATCGTGCAGAGCGGCGTGGTCCGGCCCGAGGACGCGGTCTTGCTGGCCAAGCGCATCCTGGATGCGATCGGCGAGCCATATCTGCTCGACGGGCATTCGGTGGTGATCGGCGCCAGCATCGGCATCGCGATGTCGCCCGGCGACGGCGAGGATTCGGAAAAGCTGTTGAAGAGCGCCGACATGGCGCTGTCGCGCGCCAAGCGCGAATTCCGCGGCACCTTTTCCTTCTTCGAGGCGGAGATGGACGCGCGCGCCCAGAGCCGGCGCAAGATCGAGATCGACCTGCGCGACGCGATCCAGAACGAGGGCCTGCGGCCGTACTACCAGCCGCTGGTCGATCTCGCGAGCGGACGCATCACCGGCTTCGAGGCGCTGGTGCGCTGGCCGCATCCGGAGCGCGGCATGATCTCGCCCGGCGAGTTCATTCCGGTGGCGGAGGAGACCGGCCTGATCAACCCGCTCGGCGGGCTGATGCTGCACCGCGCCTGCATGGATGCGGCGCAGTGGCCGGATGACGTCCGCGTCGCCGTCAACCTCTCGCCGCTGCAATTCCGCACCGGCAATCTGCTGTCGCTCGTCACCGATGCATTGAAGCGATCCGGCCTGCCGGCGCGGCGGCTCGAACTCGAGATCACCGAGACGCTGCTGCTCGAGAAGAGCAGCCAGGTGCTGGCCACGCTGCATGCGCTGCGCGCGCTCGGGGTGCGCATGTCGATGGACGATTTCGGCACCGGCTATTCGAGCCTGAGCTATCTGCGCAGCTTCCCGTTCGACAAGATCAAGATCGATCAGTCGTTCGTGCGCGACCTCGGCGCCAACCGCGACGCGCAGGCGATCGTGCGCTCGATCGTCAGCCTCGGCATCGGGCTCGGCGTCACCATCACCGCGGAGGGCGTCGAGACCGAGGCCGAGCTGAGCTGTTTGCGCGCCGAAGGCTGCCACGAGGGGCAAGGCTTCCTGTTCAGCCGTGCCCGGCCGAATGCCGAAGTCGTCAGCCTGCTGCAGGCGCAGCGCGGCGCTGAGGCGGGGACCGCGCTGGTGGCGTAGGGAAGCCCGGAGCGAGATGATGTTACTTTGAATCGCGCGTCGGGCTCCGCTTTACCTCGCCCCGCGTGCGGGGAGAGGTCGGAACGCATCGCTAGATGCGTTCCGGGTGAGCGACTATCTGGATTGTCAAGTTGCATTGGGGTAAGCGGCACGCGCATCGCGTGCTTTGGCGTTGAGGCGGACCAGGAGCTTGCGGGCGAGCGCAATGCGCACGACCATTTTCTCCTTGCCAGCCTTGAGCAGCCGGTCGCGGAACTCGCCGAGGCTGTTGTCGTAGCGGGCGGCGATGGCCGCGACGAGGAAGAGGATGGAGCGGACGCCGGCGCGGCCGCCGCGGGTGGGTCGCTTACCCTTGCGCTTGCCACTGTCATTGGCGATCGGGGCGAGACCGGCAAGCTTGGCAATGGCCTTGTTGGACACCGTGCCGATCTCCGGCAGCTCGGCATGGAGGCGGGCGACGGTCCGTCCGGCAACGCCCTTCATCTCGCGCCAGGTCTCGGCGAGCTTTGCCCACAGCGGGTCGTCATCGATCATCGAAGCGATCTCCCCTTCGAGCGAGAGGGATTGGCGCTTCAGCAGGACGATCACCTCGTCAATGCTCGCACGCATCTCGCCGTTGTCGAACATGCTGGCGCGGCGCTGCTTCTGGACGGTCAGATCGTCGGTGACCTGTCTGAGCCTTGTCACCAGGGCCTTCAGCCGCTGCTGGGCTTCGCTTGGCAGCGGGGTCGCTGCCAAGTTCTTGGCATGGGCGAAGCGGGCAATCACCGAGGAATCGATCCGGTCGGTCTTCTCCAGAATGCCCATCGCCTCGGCATAGCGCCGGACGCTGCGGGGATTGGTCAGCGCGCAACTGATCCCCTCCTCCCAGAGCCCGACGAACACCCCTCGCTCGTAACCGCCACTGGCCTCCATCACCGCCAACGTGACGGCGTGCTCGCGACAGAACGCGGCCAGCTTGGCAATGCCTGCGGCATCATTATCGAAGCTCGCAAACCGTTGTCCGGGTTCGATACAGGCATCGAGCCTGGCCTTCGAAACGTCCACTCCACAAATCGTCTTCTTCACGGTAACCTGCCTTGTCCATGCGATCGGAACTCAAGCGACTGTTCGGTCGTGCGTGACATGGCGAAGATCCCAGAGCTCACCCACGGTTGTAGCCGGAGGGGCAAACGGGCGACATCGCCACGCGCTTTGGCCGGTGGCCACCGGCCAAAGCGCAAGTCGCTTCCATCGCACAAATCATGGCCGTGCAGATACAAGGGGGAGGCTCCGCGAATGCAGCTATCATCGGAATGCGCGGAGACGGCCCCTCACCCCACCCCTCTCCCCGCAAGAACGGGGCGAGGGAGCGCACCACCGTCGCTCTTCGACCTAATCTCATGACGCTCTATGACGCCTTCTTGTTCAGGAGAACCGTAGGGTGGGCAAAGCGAAGCGTGCCCACCAATGTGGTCTTCTGTGCAGGAGATGGTGGGCACGGCGCGCTGCGCCTTTGCCCACCCTACCGGATCACGCTCCCGCGGTTGCCTTCCTCAGATGATAGGTCAGCGCCAGCGCCACGCAGTGGCGCAGCGCGGCCTCCGGGAGCTTGTCGCGAACGTCGAGCAGGATCGCGCGATTGCCGCTGTAGCGGAGCTCGGGATAGAGCTCGCGGAACGTCTCGACCAGATTGGTCTGGCAATGGAAGTAGATCGCGACCTGGTCCGTGCCCGGCTTCACCTGGTCGATGCGAACCGTGCTGCCGCTTCCCGTCTCCGCGGTCAGGTAGCTCGGCTGGCCCCATTTCAGCGTCTCCTCAAGCGCGCCGACACCTCTGGTGGCCTTCGCCGTATCGAGGATCAGGCGCCGGAGCGCCAGCAGCTTGGCCTTGACCGTGGCAGGGTATGCGTCGAACAGCGCATCCGCCGCTTTCGCGTGCGGTCGTCGTGCGGCTTTGCTGATCGGTGCTGCCGGCTTGCGCATGGTGGGCTCCGTGAGGAGGACGTAGCGCGTCTGTCTACCACAGCGCCTTGACGGTCATATAGATCGCCATCAGCGACACGAAGAAGATCATCGCGATCCGCAAGCTGGCGCGGTCGATGCGGTTGGCGGCCCGGGCGCCGAGATCGGTGCCGGCGAGCAGGCCGATGATGACGCCCGACAGCACCGGCCAGGACGCCAGCGAGCCTTCGCTCCAATAGATCCAGGCCGAGGGAATGGTGGTCGGGATCAGCGACATCACGAGGCTTACCATCTGCGCCTGGTGCTGCGGCACTTCGAGCACGGCGCTGAGGCCCACGACGGTCGCGAGCCCGCCGCCGATGCCGAGAAAACCTGACGACAGGCCTGCCAGCATCCCAACAATGAGCAGTGCCGGCGAGGACGCGTCGCGCGCGGCGGCTTTGTCGCGGTGCTCCGCCTTGTCGCCTCCGCCGCGCAGGATCAGCATCGCATCGAGCGCGGCGAGATAGGCCACATAGGTCCAGCGCAACGCTGGCTCGGACACATGATTCGCCGCCAGCGCGCCGGCTGTGCCACCGCCGACGAAGCCGATCGCGAGCAGGACGATCCAGCGGGGCGGCGTGCGGTTGCCGCTCTGCCAATAGCGCCTGATGCCGGTAAGGCCGGTCGGCGGCACCTGGGCGACCAGCGAGATGCCCTGCGCGACATGCTGCCCGGCGCCGAGCAGCAGGACCGAGAACACGACCAGTCCGCCGCCGGGGCTGACGCCGAGCAGCCCTGCGGTCAGGCCGCCGGCGAGGCCCGTAGCAATGCCGGCGATGAGGTCGTGGATGATCACCGCATTCCCCGTCAGCGCCTTGCGGCAAGCCCGGCGAGAAAGATGTCGAAGGCGTGCATTGCCTCCGCGGTCGAGACGGCTTCGCCCCACAGCCGTTGCAGCACGATGCCCTGGAACATGGCGACCATCGCCCGTGCGGCGCCGCGTGGCTGCACGCTGCGGTCGATCGCGCCGCCCTTCTGGCCGCGCCGCAGCAGGTCCACGATCATGGCGACCGGCTGGCGAATTCCGCTCGTCACCTGGTCGCGGACCACGTCGTCGCGCAGCGCTTCCGCCCAGAGCTGCAGCGCGACGCGGCGGGCGCGCAGTCCTTCTTCCTTCTGCAGGTCGCCAAGAAAGGCGCGGGCGATCGACCGCAGGCTCTGCAATGGGTCGTCCGACGGCCCCCTGAGCGCGAGCAGCGCGCTGTCGCGGCCATGGCGGCTTTCTCCGATCGCCTGGATCAACTGCTCCTTGTTGGTGAAATGCCCGTAGATGCAGCCGGCGCTGAGCCCGGACTGCTTGATCACGTCCTGGATGGTGGTCTGGTGAAACCCCTGGCGCGCAAAGCAGATTTCCGCCGCCTGCAGAATCTCCTCGCGGCGGATCGCGAGGGTCTCGGGCTTCACCTTCGGCATTGTCGGGTCCTTGTCAGGTCGTAATCGGTCGGGGCGGCCGGCTTGACGATCATTCGCCGTCACTATAAAGAACGAATATTCGTTTTGTAAAGAGGAGCATTCGGCCATGATCGGCTTTGCAAAGCTGCTGTGGCATCCGGGCGCGGGGGAGATGGCCCATGTCGAGCTGCCGTCGATTGGCTCGCGCATCGCCTTCCTGCTCGCGACCTTTGCGCTCGTGCTGCTGTTCGAGGCCGCGTTTCCGCTGTTTGACTACGATCGCGGCGACCGGCTGCGCAATATCGGCCGCAACGCGGCCATCACCGTGATCTTCATCGGCGTCAACCTGCTGCTCAGCCCGCTGTCGCCGCTGGCGGCGCAATGGACGCTCGAAGCGAAATTCGGCCTCTCGCACTGGCTCGGCCTGTCACCCCTGAGCCAGTTCCTGCTTGGGATCGCTGGTCTCGACCTGTTCGCGTATTTCGCTCATGTCTCCATGCACAAGCTCGGCTGGATGTGGCGCTTCCACCGCATGCACCATGCCGATCGCTTCGTCGATGTCACCACCGCCTTCCGCGAGCACCCCGGCGAAACGCTGTGGCGGATCGGCTGGCATATTGCGGGTGTGTTCGTGTTCGGAACGCCGGCCTGGGTGCTGGTCACCTATCTGACACTGTCGGCGCTGAACGCCCAGGTCGAGCACGCCAACATTCGCTTGGCCGAGCGGCTCGATTGCTGGCTGCGGCTCGCCGTCGTGACGCCGAACATGCACAAGATGCATCATTCGCGCTATCAGCCGGAGACCGACAGCAATTATTCGAACCTGCTCTCGATCTGGGATCGGCTTGGCGGCACCTATAACCGTGGTCCGCGCTTCGCGGAGCTGCGCTATGGCCTTGACGGTTTCGATGATCCCGAGAAGCAGTCGCTATCCGGGTTGCTCAAGATGCCCTTCATGAGCCAATGGGGACGGCTTGCAGCGAAGCCGGACGACAAGGCGAGCCGATCCGGTTCGCCACCCGTGCTGCCTTGGCCGTGACGTCAAGCTCGGTACGCCCGGTTAGAGCGTTTTCAAGCGAAGCGGGCGCCGGCTCGCGTGAAGAAAACGCGACACACAAGAACCCAGAACCTGTTCCGATCCGATAGGAGCGGGCTCTCAAGCGGGATGAGTTTTGGTTGAATCGGCTTGGCGTGGTCTCGGTTCACCTCTCCCAAGGGAGCGGTGAACTTTCGACGCCGCTCCAGCTCAGCCTAACCTCATCAGGTTTTAGGCCGCGTTGCGCAATCCGGCGAGGAACGTATCCACGCTATGCGACAGCGCTGAGGCGTGCTCGCCGAGCTGGCTCGACGTGTCGAGCACGTTACCGGTGAGGGCGCGGGACTGACCGGCGGCCTCGCTCGCGCCGGCGACATTGGCGGAGACTTCGCCGGTGCCCGCGGACGCCTGCTGCACGCTGCGGGCGATCTCGCGTGTCGCCGAGTCCTGCTGCTCGACGGCGGCCGCGATTGCGGTGGCGATGCCCGAGATTTCGCTGATGGTCGCGCTGATGTCGCCGATCGCGCTGACGCAGTCGCCGGTCGCCTGCTGGATCGCGCCGACCTGGCCGGCGATCTCCTCGGTGGCCTTCGCGGTCTGGCTCGCCAGCTCCTTCACCTCGGCGGCGACCACCGCGAAGCCGCGGCCGGCTTCGCCGGCGCGGGCTGCCTCGATGGTGGCATTGAGCGCCAGCAGATTGGTCTGGCTGGCGATCGCGCTGATCAGGCGCAGCACGTCGCCGATCTTCTCGGCGGATGCGGCGAGGCCGGCCACCATCTCGGTGGTCTCCTTGGCCTTGACCACGGCATTGTCGGCCACGTGACTGGAATGGGTGACCTGACGGCCGATCTCGGTGATCGAGGACGCCAGTTCCTCGGTCGCCGCGGCGACCGCGTTGACGCTGGCCGACGCCTCTTCGGAGGCCGCGGCCGCGGCCGAGGTCCGCTCGGAAGCGCCGTTGACGCTCGTCGTGATCTCGCTCGCGACGCGCTGCATGTCGCTCGACGACCGCGCGACCGCGGCGACCATGCCCTTGACGTCGGATTCGAAGCGATCGGCCATCTGCCGCTGCAACGCCTGCTTCTCGGCCTCGGCCTTCGTCTTGTCGGCCTCCTGCGCCTCGCGCAATGAGGTGGTTTCGATCATGCTGCGGCGAAACACGTCGACCGCCTTCGCCATGGTGCCGAGCTCGTCGCGCCGCTCGCTGCCGGGAATCGTGACGCTGGTGTCACCGCTCGAGAGGCGATTCATCACCGCGGTGATCGCGGTCAGCGGCCGGGAGAGGCCGCGGCCGAGCAGGAACGCAAGCAGCACGGCCGCGGCCAGGATCGCGACCGTGCCGAGGATCAGATTGCGCTGCGCGCTCGCCGCGGCGGCTTCGTAATCCGTGGTGTCCTTGATGATCTCGAGCACGGCAACCGGCTGGCCGGCATAGTTCCTGATCTGCCCGAGATAAAGCTCGACCGCATGGCCGTTGAGCGTCGCATCACGCAGCAGCGGCTCACCGTGCATCACGCTTCTGAGCTCGTCCTGGGTCGCGACCACGGTGTCGCCGAAGGTCGAGGACAGCCGCCTGAAGCTCTGGCCGTCGAACGAATGCACGGCAAGGTCGATGCCGAACCGCTTCTTGGCGCGATCGACGAATTCCTTGCCGAAGGCGGCGCCGACGTCGACATTGGCCAGCGTCTTGCCGTCGCGCATGATCGGGGTCATGCCGAAGATCGAAAGCGCTTCGCGACCGGGCTCGACGCCGACGATCGGCTTGCCGGCCTTGATCGATTCCACCACCGTCGTGCGCCGGGTGGAGGCATCGTCGCCGAACACCTTCGGCGCGTGGACCCGGTAGAAGCCGGTCGCGGGGGCCTGCCAGAACGAGATCAGCGGAATGCCTTGCGCCTTCATCGCCGCCCAGGGGGCGCCGAGCAGCTTTCCGAGGCCCTCGCGGTCGCCTTTGGCGATGGCATCCTCGACCGGCGGCAAGGCGGCGATCACCGCCGAGACCGCGAGCGCCGCACGCCCTTCGTAGTCGATCGCTGCAATCACGCTGTCATATTGCAGCTTGAGCTGCTGATCGAGCGCCAGCCGCGTCAGCGCGCGCTGCTGGCCGATGGAGAAGCCGCCGAGGATGGCGCAGGCGACCGCAACGGTCAGTGAAATCGCCAGGATCAGGCGGGCGGCAATCGATTGAAGCTTGAACATGGGACCAGCGGGACTCCAGGCATTAGCGCCGTCCGCAAGGTCTCAGAAAAATCTTAACAACCGGATGTTGTTGCCTGCGGTATTCCTAACCCGACCGTGGCCGCCGGTGCCTACTTTCGTACCATGCCGCCCAATCGCGATGCGGTCCTGTTTTGCGGCACAATAATAGACCCTCATGGTGAGGAGCGCCGCTTGCGGCGCGTCTCGAACCACGAGGCCGAGTACGTACGCAGCCATCCAAGGCGGCGCCCGCGAGTGGCTTTCCCGCAAGCGTTTCGCGTAGGATGCCTAACCCTGAGGTTCGATGGCGCGAGGAGACCTTCGAAGTGGACCCCGTATCGCAACTCCGTACCGCCCTTCTGCCGGTCTTGCAGGACTGGGAGCGAGAGTTGAGAAGAGAGTATCCTGATGTGACAACCATTATCTGCGATTCATCGGTAGGAAGCCGCACAGATTGGAACGGTCACATTATTGGAATCGAATGCCTATTGAAGGAAAGCCGCCCCGATCTGCCTGACCACGTGGCGCTATCGGTGTCGCTAAAGCACCTGCACAAAGCGCCGTCACTAGTGCATGCTGACGTTGTATGGGGACACCCCAGTGGCTACATCGAAGCCAGCGTTCTACCTGCCTGTGTCGAGTTCTCCCGCGACCGGCTTGCAGACCTGATCAAACGGTTGCCCGAACTCTTCACCGCGCTCAAGCAGGCTCTCCGACGAGGCCAACCACTCTCGTTGATGAATAGGTGAAGAGCCAAGATGTCTGCCTTTGGGCCCAAAGGCGACATGCCGTGGTCATCCAGCGATGTCCGGTTTGGGTAAAGCCGACATGGCGGATGTATGAGTACGCGCCCTGGAACGAGATGACCTTGCTTCGGATCGAGCCGCGGACTCCGCTTCACCTCGCCCCGCGTGCGGGGAGAGGTCGGAATGCATCGTTAGATGCGTTCCGGGTGAGGGGGAGTCTCCGCAAATGCAGCTCTGGCCGTATGTGCGGAGACGGCCCCACCCCGACCCTCTAAGAGCGAGCTTCGCTCGTCTCGACTCCGTAAGCACGCAGGGCTGGCGCATGTGCCGCCTTGGATGGCTGCGCACGTACTCGGCCTCGTGGTTCGAGACGCGCCGCAAGCGGCGCTCCTCACCATGAGGGTCTACTATTGTGCCGCAAAACAAGACCTCATCCTGAGGAGCCCGCCAAAGGCGGGCGTCTCGAAGGATGCGCCACAGGGTGTTTTTTCCCAAATGCGATTGCCCTGCGTAAGCACCGGGAGAGGGAGCGCAGCGCGGTCGCTCTTCGACCGCATCTCACGCCCTGGTTCAATCTGACTTCGTCGCGCCTTAGCGCGGTCGTTAGGGCGCGTACTCATGAGCGCCAACGGTCCGATGTCCGCCTCCGGAGAATAAGCAGACATCGCGAATCTACATTGAAATCGGCCGAGAATGATCCAGAGCGGACCTGCCGGACTCATCTTACCGGGCTCGCCCCTGCGTGGTAACGTCCAGAGTGCTCGACAGCTATTCATCAATTCTTCCATTGGAATACATCAATGACTTTGCGAGCAATTTTTGTAGCATGTGCCATTGCGGTTTCTGGATCGTTCATGATGACAATCGACGCGCTTGGTCAGAAGCAATCGCTCAAAGATCAACTGGTCGGCACCTGGACCTTGCTCTCGTGGGAGCAAAAGAAAGGCGATGGCACCAAGATCGAGCGCTATGGGCCCGCTCCGAAGGGCATCGCATTCTTTGATGCAGGTGGGCGATACATCATCACGGTGATGCGCTCAGATCGAGCCAAATACACGAGCAATACCCTGTGGCAGGGCACACCTGAGGAAAACAAGGAAACCGCGGACGGCACCATAACCTACTTCGGAACGTATTCAGCAAACGAGGCAGATAGCAGCGTCGCGATCCGCGTTGAAGGCAGCTCCTTTCCAAACTGGAATGGCACCGAACAGAAGCGCTTTGTCGTGGTTGCGGGAGACCAACTGACGCTGACCGTTCGTCCGCCGGCAGGAGATATAGTCGATGTGATTTGGAAGCGAGCCGAGTGACCTGACCGCAGGTCTGGTTGTGGCCCGTAAGCGAAGTTGCGCGTCGTCTGACGGAAGTCTGCTCGTTGCGGCCGAGCGGACGAGGTTTGCTCAACTTGAGTTCGTCGCGTTTTGACCCCGAGCGGCCCTGTGGTCATCCTTCGAGACGCCCGCCTTTGGCGGGCTCCTCAGGATGAGGTCTTGTTTTGCGGCACAATAGTAGACCCTCATGGTGAGGAGCGCCGCCTGCGGCGCGTCTCGAACCACGAGGCCGAGTATGTGCGCAGCCGCCCAAGGCGGCATATGCGATAGCCCTGGGAGCACGGGGAGAGGGAGCGCAGCATCTTCGCGGTCGTTGGGACGCGTACTCGTAAAGGCCAACGGTCCGACGTCCGCTTCCCGAGAACAAGCGGACATCGCGAAGCCACGTTGAAATCGGTCGAGAATGACCCGTTGCGGACGTCCGATCTCACGAGGCGTCTCCAATAAACATGTAACGGCCGATGCTAAGCTTATTCGGGTAGATACGATCATTGCCTGCGGGCTTGCCCTCCAGCGAGGTAATCCACGGCAGCGCTTCGCGGATGTTGGCCACGAGCGGATCGCTTGTGATCTCAACGGATGCTCCCGCAAATTTGGCCGAGGAGCCGAAGTCGGACGGTATGTCGTCTATACTTATCGTCTTAGCTGTTGTTGGGTCTCGCGGATTTGAGAGCCACAACAAACGTGGGAGATTATCGAGGGCAAGTTCGCGTTTGCCGTGGAGATTTACAAGTTTGGACAGCCCTTCATTTGAGTCCCTGACGCCAAATGCGCGAGGAACAAGCCAGAGTGCGCCCCAACCCGCATTGCTATTATGCCAACCCCAATCATCGGCTGTTAACGTCGCAACCACTACGCCATGCTCTCCAAGATCAACTAGCGCCGCCTGCCCGCGCAATTCGGGTGAAAATGACACCAGCTCTGGCAGAACGTGCGCATGCCAGACCACCTCGACTACACTTGAACCCGAGTGGAGTTTGCCGTCCGTCTCAATATTGACCGTTAAGCGGTAGCGATAAGTGTAGGACGGATAGAAGAATTTATAGGTCGCGAAGGCAGCGACGAGCACTATCAGGGTGACAAGCAGGAAGCGCTTCATGGAAAGCAACTTAAGCGTTTGTCCAGCGCAATGTGCACAATCATGGCCATTGCGTTAACAGAAGCTTGCCTGTTCTCCAGCCAAACGTGACTTCCGCTTCTGGGCCCAAAACGGGCATGCCGTGGTCACCCGGCGATGTCCGGTTTTAGGGGATAGAGCCGACATGGCAGATGTATGAGTACGCGCCTTGGTTCAATCTGACTTCATCACGCCTCAGCGAGCGGTCGGCGGTGCGGCGAGATTGCCCGCCAGGATCGCCTTGCCGGCGTCCTCATACTGCGTGTCGCGCGCCTGGATCTGCTGGGCGATCGCGTGCATGTCGCGGAAGCGCCGCTCGAACGGATTTTTGGCGAACACCGCGGTGGCGCCGGCCATGTGATAGGCGGTGTCGACCACCGCGGCCGATTGATGGATGGTCCAGGTCGAGGCGATCCGGATCGCGACGCGATGCGCCTCGGTGAGGGGATCGCCGCGCGCGAGATCCCGCCAGACGTCGTTTACGGTCGCATAGAGATAGGCGCGGGCGGCGCGCAGGCTGGCCTCGGTGCGGCCGATCTGCCCCTGCACAGCGTTGTTGTCGCGCATCGCCTTCAGCCCTTGCGGGGTCTTGCCGCGCGCAAGCTCGGTCGCCGCATCCAGCATGGCGCGCGCGACGCCGAGCGAGGTGGCGGCAAAGCCCATGCTGAACGCCATGTTGGTGGAGAGCTTGTAGAGCGGGCCCGGCTCGCGGAGCGCGGCCGGATCGTCGCGCAGCGCGGCGAATTGTTCGGGGATGAAGAGATTCTCGACCGAGTAGGAATCGGTGCCGGTGCCTTTCAGTCCGATCACGTCCCAGACATCGTGCATGGTCGCCGACGACACCGGAAACAGGATGGTGCGGATTTCCGGCGAACCGTCGGCCTTCTTGCGCGGTGAGCCGTCAGCTTCGACGACGCGGACATGGGCGCCGAGCCAGCTTGCCTGCCGCGAGCCGGAGGCAAAGTCCCAGCGCGCGCTGGCGCGGTAGCCGCCGGGCTCGGCGCGAACCTCATGGGCGATCGCGCCCCAGGCGAGGATGCCCGGCGCGGTGTTGAAGATCGCGTTGGCGGCGTCGGGTTCGAGATAGGCCGCGGTCATGGCGCAGACGCTGCACTGGCCGAGGCACCAGGCGGTCGAGGCATCGGCCTTGGCGATCTCCTCCTGCATCTGCATGAACGATTCCAGCGTCGCCTCGGCGCCGCCGAACCGTTTCGGCAGCAGCGCGCGATAGAGCCCGTTCTCCACCAGCGCCGAGGTGACCGCCGGTGTCAGCCGCCGCGTCCGCTCGATCTCGTCGGCTTCACTTGTGATCAGCGGCGCCAGCGCGCGCGCCCGTTCGACGAGGTCGAAACCCTGCGGCCTGCTCATGCGTGTCCTCTGCCCCTTTTCACGTTCTTGGTGGGCGGGTGCACGATGGTGGCTTATCCAGTGGAAGAGGGCAAGGCGGGGTGGCATCATCGCAGAGCCGCCATCGAAGTCGTGCGACGGTCGGGTCGGTACGAGATGTGTCCGGATCGGTGGAGTGGATCGTCGCAACGGACGCAGGGCGAACATGTTTTTGTGGTAGCCGCAGCTCAGATGCCGGTTGTGCGTTCCATCCCAGCGAGGTTCGGCCATGCTCAAGCTCCCTCCGCCGATCTGGACGTTGATCTATCTCCTTATGTGCGCGGCGCTGAGCTGGTGGCTCGGCTGGCCGGCGCTTCCCGGCCTGCCGAATCCACTGCTCGGGATCGCGCTGGTGGTGATCGCGTTCATCGCGCCGGTGTGGGCGTTCGTCCTGTTTCGGCGCGAAGGCACCGAGATCGAACCGACGTCGCCGACTAATCGCGCGCTGGTCACCAGCGGCCCTTACCGGTTCACCCGCAACCCGATGTATTCCGGCCTCGTGCTGCTCGCGCTGGGCATCGCGCTATGGGTCGGGGCCTGGCCGATGTTGATTGCGCCGGTCGCGGTATTCGCGACCGCCAACTGGGTGCACATTCCCTTCGAGGAAGCCAAGATGCGCCGCCAGTTCGGCGCGGCCTATGATGACTATGTCGCCCGGGTGCGGCGCTGGGTGTGAATCGCATATGCCGCCTTGGGCGGCTGCGTGCGTACTCGGCCTCGTGGTTCGAGACGCGCCGCAAGCGGCGCTCCTCACCATGAGGGTCTACTATTGTGCCGCAAAGCAAGACCTCATCCTGAGGAGCCCGCCAAAGGCGGGCGTCTCGAAGGATGGCCGCAGGGCGCTTTTCTCCCCAAATGCGATAGCCGTACCCCGCCGGGGAGAGGTGACCTCCGAGCTGTTGGTCAACCTGATCCCATCATGCTCTATCCGCAATTCCAGGCGCGGCCGATCGGCGTCCAGGTCCAGCACGGGCCGAAGCTGCCGCCATTGTAGCGGCCGCGATAGAAGCCGGGCCGGCCGAAATAGTGCCAGTCACCGCCATACCAGTACTGCGGCGCATAGTCCGGATAGCCACGGGCGGCGCCGCGCGGGCCGAACACCGGGATGGTCTGGTTCGGCGGCTGCCGGTAGCCGGGCAGGAAGCCGTAGCCATGCCAGCGCGTGCTGCCATGCCGCTTCTTCGACGACGCGGCCGAGCTCAGGTCCGGTTGCAGCAATGCGAGGATGACGACAAGGAGGGACAGGATGCGCAACATGATCGAAGCTTAATCGGACCACCGTGCGATGGCGATTCAAATCATGGTGCGTTTTGTTGCTAGGACAACGATGGACATCCTGCGCGCGTCCGCTAGCGCGCCCGATATCCACCTCCGGCTACTTTGCATGGGGTTGTTTTCGAGATTTTTGCTTACGGCGGGACCGGCGCGGTCGTCGTCAAGCTGGCGACAGTCCGTGACGATGTCTCAGCTATCCACCTTGAGCGCGGCGATGAAGGCTTCCTGCGGGATGTCGACCTTGCCGAACTGCCGCATCTTCTTCTTGCCTTCCTTCTGCTTCTCCAGAAGTTTTCGTTTACGGGTGATGTCGCCGCCGTAGCACTTCGCGGTGACGTCCTTGCGCAGCGCGCGCACGGTTTCGCGCGCGATCACCTTGCCGCCGATCGCCGCCTGGATCGGGATCTGGAACATGTGCGGCGGAATCAGCTCCTTCATCTTCTCGACCATGGCGCGGCCGCGGCCTTCCGCGCGGGTGCGATGCACCAGCATCGACAGCGCGTCGACGGGCTCGGCGTTGACCAGGATCTGCATCTTCACGAGGTCGGCCGGCTTGTAGTCGGTCAAATGATAGTCGAACGAGGCATAGCCCTTGGAGACCGACTTCAGGCGGTCGTAGAAATCGAACACCACCTCGTTGAGCGGCAGGTCGTATTTCACCATCGCGCGGCTGCCGACATAGGTCAGCTCCTTCTGCGCGCCGCGGCGGTCCTGGCACAGCTTCAGCACGCTGCCGAGATATTCATCGGGGGTGAGGATGGTGGCCTCGATCCAGGGCTCGTCGATCTCGGCGATCTTGACCACGTCGGGCATGTCGACCGGGTTGTGGATCTCGAGCTCGCTGCCGTCGGTCAGCCTCATCTTGTAGATGACGCTCGGCGCGGTCGCGATCAGGTTGAGGTCGAACTCGCGCGACAGCCGCTCCTGGATGATCTCCAGATGCAACAGGCCGAGGAAGCCGCAGCGGAAGCCGAAGCCGAGCGCGGCGGACGTTTCCATCTCGTAGGAGAAGCTCGCGTCATTCAGCCGCAGCTTGCCCATCGCGGCGCGCAGCGTCTCGAAGTCATTGGCGTCGACCGGAAACAGGCCGCAGAACACCACCGGGATCGCCGGCTTGAAGCCCGGCAGCATCTCGCTGATCGGCTTCCGGTCGTCGGTGATGGTGTCGCCGACGCGGGTGTCGGCGACTTCCTTGATCGCCGCGGTGATGAATCCGATCTCGCCGGGGCCGAGCTCCTCGACCTGCTCCATCTTCGGAGTGAAGAAGCCGACGCGCTCGATGTCGTAGGCGGCGCCGGTGCCCATCATGCGGATGCGCTGGCCCTTCTTCATCACGCCATCGACCACGCGGATCAGCACGACCACGCCGAGATAGACGTCGTACCAACTGTCGACCAGCAGCGCCTTCAGCGTCGCGTCGCGGTCGCCCTTCGGCGGCGGCAGGCGAGTGACGATCGCCTCCAGCACGTCGGGCACGCCGAGCCCCGTCTTGGCCGAGATCATCACGGCATCGGACGCATCGATGCCGATCACGTCCTCGATCTGCTGCTTCACCTTCTCCGGCTCGGCGGCGGGCAAGTCGACCTTGTTCAGGACCGGCACGATCTCGTGGTTATTGTCGAGCGCCTGGTAGACGTTGGCGAGCGTCTGCGCCTCGACGCCCTGGCTGGCGTCGACCACCAGCAGGGAACCCTCGCACGCCGCCAGCGACCGCGACACCTCGTAGGCGAAGTCGACATGGCCGGGCGTGTCCATCAGGTTGAAGACGTAATCCTTGCCGTCCTTGGCGCGGTAGTTCAGCCGGACGGTCTGCGCCTTGATCGTGATGCCGCGCTCGCGCTCGATATCCATGGAATCGAGCACCTGTTCCTTGCCCGCCATTTCGCGATCCGACAGTCCGCCCGTCATCTGGATCAGGCGGTCGGCCAGGGTCGATTTGCCATGGTCGATATGGGCGACGATGGAGAAGTTGCGGATGTTGGAAATCGGGGCGGTTGTCATGGGCGCGGGATAGCATCCGCACCCCCCAAGCGGCAACCATATTGCGGTATTTTGCAGCGGTGTGACAGCGAATCACGGGCGGCATCGTGATCGATGTCCGGCCGCCTTTCGGCCCGGTGTGGCGTCGCCCAACCCTGGACCTTTCGATGCGCTGGACCCGCCGGACCGCTCGCCCGTCGTGCGTTCCGCGGGCGGTTGCCCAAAAGCACGTGACGCCGGTCGGCGGCCGAGAGCGCAGTTCACGCCAAGCTGATTTCACTGGCCGTAAAAACGCGCTAAAGCGCGGTGAAATCCGAATGAGACATCATCGCGCTGTGGCTTTCTGTTGGGCATGATCTTTTCGGAACACCGCTTCGCACTTCTCCGGATCATGCCGTAGGCGCTGACCATGTCGACTGCCTCCTATCTTCCCGCCGCGCGGCGCGCGAACCGCCGGCTGACGATCCGTCGAGCGGCCGCGTGGCTGGTCTCGCGGGCGACGGATCCCCAGACCGGCCTGTGGCTCGTGATCAGCTTCGCGCTCGTTCACGCGGTGCTGTGGACGGCGATCCTCATCAAGCTCAAGGCAGCGCAGGACGTCCACATGGACGTTGCCGAAGCCTATGGCTGGGGCCAGCGCTTCCTGCTCGGCTATGGCAAGCATCCGCCGCTGTCAGGTTGGATGGCCGGCGTCTGGTTCAAGTTCTTCCCGGTCGCCAACTGGTCGACCTATGCGCTTGCGATGGCGACAGTGAGCTTCGCCATGGTGGTCTGCTGGCTGATCGCGCTGCGCGTCGTCGATCGCCGCCGCGCGTTCTTCAGCGTGGTGATGCTCGCGCTGTACCCGATCTTCAATTTCAAGGGTTTCAAATACAACGCCGACCTGGCGCAGCTCGTGCCGTTGCCCTTGCTCGTGCTGGCCTATCTGAACGCGTTCGAGCAGCGGAGCGTGAGATCCGGCCTGTTGCTCGGCTTCGCCGGCGCGCTGGCGTTGATGACCAAGTACTGGGTGCTGACCATGATCGGCGCGATCGGCCTGGCCGCGCTGATCCATCCGCAGCGGCTCGCCTTCCTGCGCTCGCCGGCGCCCTGGGTTGCGATCGGCACGATGGCCGTGCTGATGATCCCGCATCTGGTGTGGCTGGAGGAGGTGGATTTCCTGCCGCTCACCTACGCCGGCGACGTCTACGCGCTGTCGAGCCGCGCGCTCAACGTCGAGCTCGTGATCGGCTATATCGGGCACAATCTCGGGCTGCTCGCAGCGCCGGTGCTGCTGGGCCTGCTGGCGCTGTCATTGAGCTCGCTGTCGTGGCGGCCCGCGCGGCTCCTTTGGTCGAGCCGCCCCAATCCGGAGCTCAACCGCGCACAGGCGCTCAACGTCTGGATCATCCAGATCATTGTCGCGATCGGGCCGCCGCTCGGCGCACTGGCGTTCACGGTCTACATGAAGACCGACTGGGGTATTCCGCTGTTCTTCCTGGTGCCGCTCGTGCTGGTCGCGATCCCGCGGGTGCGGATTCCGCGCATGGCGCTGTTCACCATCACCGCGATCTGGTTCGTGATCACGGTCGCCATGCTGTTCGCCGCGCCGAGCATCGCGACGCAGGAGATGGCGTCGAGCCACAACACAGCCTCGACCTATGCCGCCCGCTCGGAGCTCGCGCGCGAGCTGACCCAGACCTGGCAGGCCAAATTCCATTCGCGCTGGGCCGTCGTCGCCGCCCGCTCCGACATCAGCGAGCCGATGACGTTCTATAGTCCCGATCATCCGGCCGCGATCACGCCCGGCGAAGTGTCGTCCGGCTTGACCTCGCTCGATGACGCCAAGCGTTACGGCTTCATCGGCATCTGCGACACCACCGATCCGGTCTTTCTGAAGCCGTGCGAAGCGTGGATGGCGGAGCACGCCAAGGATGCCGAGCCGCTGGTGATGACCACGCAGCGCTTCTATGGCGGCCATCCCGGCCCATCGACCGTGTGGAAGGTCTACCTGGTGCCGCCGGCGAACTAGCGGCACCGGTGCGCCTTACGCGCCTTCTTCGTTGAATTTGCTTGCGACGAGTTCGGCGATGGCGTCGAGCGCGGCCTGCGCTTCGGGGCCCTTCGCGGAGACGATTACCGTGGTGCCGGGCCCGGCTGCGAGCATCATCAGGCCCATGATCGAGGTGCCGCCGACGGTCTCGCTGCCGCGCGTGACCCAGACCTCGGCGTTGAAGCGTTCGACTGTCTGAACGAATTTGGCGGAGGCGCGGGCATGCAGGCCGCGCTTGTTGACGATCAGCAGTTCACGGGAAATGGCACCCGCTGGCACGCTCGGGCCGACTTCGTTTGCGCCCGAGGTTTCGTCGTTCATTTGCCTGCGAGAACGCGGCTGGCGATGGTGACGTATTTGCGGCCGGCTTCCTGGGCCATCGCGATCGCATCGGGCAACGAGCGCTCCTCGCGAACCTTGGCAAGCTTGACCAGCATGGGAAGATTGATACCTGCGAGCACTTCCACCTTCGGGCGGCTCATGCAGGAGATCGCAAGGTTCGACGGCGTGCCGCCGAACATGTCGGTGAGGATCGCAACGCCGTCGCCGCTATCGACGCGATTCACCGCCTCGATGATGTCGCTTCGACAGAGATCGGAGTCGTCCTCCGCTCCGATCGTAATTGCTTCAATTTGTTTCTGTGGACCCATCACGTGTTCGAGCGCCGCTCTGAACTCGTCGGCAAGGCGCCCATGGGTCACCAGCACTAGACCAATCATCGGAAACTCCTCGTGGGCGCTCTTTGGTGCACCGCACGAACGCGCCACTTTGACCATCCAGAGGCCCTGCGCAAGAGGGCATCTTGGCTAGTCTCCCTGTTCCTGGCGATCGAGAGGGGAGGCTGCGCCGACCAAATCGGACGCGATAGTGGATGTGATATGGTTACCAATTCCCTTTCCACAATCGGCCGCAAGATTACCGGGACATGAACTTTCAGTTGTCGTCAGCGCGGCGACAACCAGCGGCAGGGGTTGGAAGCCGGCAGCGACCGGAATTCTCGGTAGTAAAACACCATTTAGGTCGATCTTGAGAGCTTCCGGCGGCGGCAGCCGCTCCGCATCCTCGGCCGCCAAGTCGACGACGAGCCCGACCCTGGCCTGCCCGACAAAGTGGCAGCGGCGGATTCCGAGGCCGCGGATCTCGATCAGGCCGGCCAGTTCCCGCGCCGGCCGGACCCACAATTGTTCGCCGGCTGTGTCGAGATGGACACGGTCGTCACCCACCAAAATGGCGGTCGGAAGCTGTCCGGAGCGGCCGGCGAGAATCAGGTCGAACGCCAGGCGGGACTTGCCGGCGCCCGATGGTCCCCGGATCAGCACGGCACGCTCGCCGATCAGAACGGCGGATGCATGCACGCTGGCGTTGCGGCTCATAGTGTCGGCAGCCTGACCACGAAGCGTGCGCCGGCGACCGTGGGCTTGCCGTCCGCGCCGGCAGGACCATGGCGATTTTCGGCCCAGATGCGCCCGCCATGCGCTTCGATGATCTGCTTGGAGATCGAGAGCCCAAGGCCGGAGTTCTGGCCAAAGCCCTGGTGCGGCCGGTCGGTGTAGAAGCGCTCGAAGATCCGCTCCAGCGCATCCTGACCGATGCCGGGGCCGTCGTCGTCGACGACGATCTCGACCTCATTGCGGACGCGCCGGCAGACGATACGCACCTTGTCACCGGGCCTGGAGAACGACTGCGCGTTCGACAGCAGGTTCGAGATCACCTGGCCGAGCCGTGAATCATGGCCCGGCACCGAGAGCGTATCGGTGGGCCCGCGGCCCTCGAAGCGGGCTTCGACGGCGACGTCGTGGCCGAGCCGTGTCTCGTTGGCGACGCCGGTCAGCGTCGTCAGCAGCCGGCGCAGATCGACCGGCGCCATGTCCTGCCGTTGCAACTCGGCATCGAGGCGGCTTGCGTCCGAAATGTCGGAGATCAGGCGATCGAGCCGCTTGACGTCGTGCTCGATCACGGCGAGCAGCCGCGCGCGGCTGCTGTCGTTGCGCGCCAGCGGCAGCGTCTCCACGGCTGATCGCAGCGACGTCAGTGGATTCTTGAGCTCATGGGCGACATCGGCAGCGAACATCTCGATCGCCTCGATGCGGCTGTAGAGCGCGTTGGTCATGTCGCGCAGCGCGCCCGAGAGATGGCCGATCTCGTCGCGGCGCCCGGTGAAGTCGGGAATTTCGACGCGGGTCTGGATGCGATGGCGGACGCGCTCGGCGCCGTCGGCGAGCCGCCGCACCGGACCCGCGATCGTGCTCGCCAGCAGCAGCGACAGCATGATCATGACCGCGGATGCGACGCCGCCGACCTTGAGGATGGCGAGGCGTTCGGACATCACCATCTGGTCGATGTCGTCGCCTTGCGTGGTCAGCATCAGCGCGCCGCGCACGGCGCGGAAATGCTGCACCGGGACGGCGACCGACACCACCACCGCACCGCGTTCGGTGACGCGCACCATGCTGCTGTTCAATCCCTCGAGCGACTTTGCGACTTCCGGATAGCCCTTGCCGCCTTCGGGGCCGAGCTCGCGGTAGATCGGCAGGTCGCCGCGGTTGAACCAGGTCTTGATCGCGATCTTGCTTCTCTCGTACAGCGACGGCTTCTCTGACGGCGGCGGCAGCTCCATGCGCAGCACGTCGCCGCGTGCGAACAGGTTGCGGCTGTCGAGGATCAGCCCGCCGTCGCGGTCGAAGATGCGCGCGCGCGTCTTGGTCGGCGCGATCAGGCGGCGCAGGATCGGCGCCACGCGCTCGGGATTGATCGGGAAGTCCGCCGATTCATCGGGCTGACCGAAGCTCTCGCCGGGCTTCAAATCGAGCAGCCGGTCGGGATCGATGGTCACGGTGTTACCTTCGACGGTCGCCGATGCGGCAATCGCCTCCGAGATGATCTCGGCATAGACCATCAGGCTCTGCGTACGCGCCTCGATCAGGCCGGCGCGGAATTGCGAGAGATAGAGGATGCTCGCGACCAGTGCGACGAGGCCGGCCAGATTGAGCGAGACGATGCGGCGCGTCAGGCTCGAGAACGACAGCGCGAAGAAGAACTGGCCGGCACGGCGCAGCCAGCCGAGCGGGCGCCGCCAGCCTTTCTCCAGCGCCACGTCGTCAGCTATTGCATCGTGTTCGAGGAGCAGTAGCGCGTCCTCGGTGTTCAGTCCCGGCTCGGGCTGCGTTCGATCAAGCACTGGCAAAGCTGCCGGTTGGTGTGGATGTCGTCCCGCGAAGCACGTAATCGCCCGCGCGACCTTACCCCAGCCGCGCGGGCCCTGTCAGTTAACAAAGCGTCCCGGAAGCGCAGATCAGGCTTCCTTGAAGCGATAGCCGACGCCGTACAGCGTCTCGATCATCTCGAACTCGTCGTCCACCACCTTGAACTTCTTGCGCAGCCGCTTGATGTGGCTGTCGATGGTGCGGTCGTCGACATAGACCTGGTCGTCATAGGCGGCATCCATCAGCGCATTGCGGCTCTTCACCACGCCGGGGCGGGTGGCAAGCGCCTGCAGGATCAGGAATTCGGTTACCGTCAGCGTGACCGGCTCGTTCTTCCAGGTGCAGGTGTGGCGCTCCGGGTCCATCCGCAGCAGGCCGCGGTCGAGCGCACGGGCATCGGGCTCCTTCGGCGGCGCGGTCGGATCCTTGGGCTGGCCGCGGCGAAGCACAGCCTTGACGCGCTCGACCAGCAGGCGCTGCGAGAACGGCTTACGGATGAAATCGTCGGCGCCCATTTTCAGGCCGAACAATTCGTCGATCTCCTCATCCTTGGAGGTGAGGAAAATCACCGGCAGATCGGACTTCTGCCGCAGCCGCCGCAGCGTCTCCATGCCGTCCATGCGCGGCATCTTGATATCGAGGATCGCAAGATCGGGCGGCGACGTGCGAAAACCATCCAGCGCCGACGCACCGTCCGTATAGGTCATGATGCGATAGCCTTCGGCTTCGAGCGCGATCGAGACGGAAGTGAGAATGTTGCGGTCGTCGTCGACCAAGGCGATTGTGGGCATGTGCTGCTTTCACAATGAGAGTGGCTTAAGCGGCGGGCATTCCAGCGACGCGCCGTACAATAGGGCTTCGAACGCGGTCAACGAGCAATGCAAGCTAGGCTGAAGTGTGACCGAGTTCCGCAAAAAACGCTTCTGCGACCCATGCGTTGGACCCCATATAGCACCCTGAGATCATGAGGAAAGGCCCTTTTTCGCTGGGGAATCGGCCGGTTCCGCAATAAAATGACCCGATAGGCCCATGCAACCGACCCCCGATTTCAACCCCGCTCGGCTCGCCCGCTCGCTGCTGCGACGCAGCCGCCAGGGGGCGCTCGCCACACTCATGACGGGCAGCGGCGATCCCTATTGCTCGCTGGTCAATCTGGCTTCCCATCCGGACGGCTCGCCGATCCTGCTGATCTCGCGGCTGGCGCTGCATACGAGGAACATCCTGGCCGATGGCAGGGTCTCGCTGATGCTGGACGAACGCGCCGAAGGGGATCCGCTGGAAGGGGCGCGGATCATGCTGGCGGGGCGGGCGGAGGAGGCCAGTGAGGCTGCGGCGCCATTGCTGCGCCGCCGCTATCTCAGCGTCCATCCCTCCGCGGAAACCTTTGTAGATTTTAAGGATTTTGCGTTCTTTCGGGTCCGGCCCACCGGCGCCCATCTGGTGGCCGGATTCGGCCGGATCATCGACCTGACGCCGGAGCAGTTTCTTACCGATCTCAGCGACGCGGCGCCCCTGTTGGAAGCAGAGGCGGGCGCGGTGGCACATATGAATGAGGATCACCGCGAGGCGATGAATCTCTACGCCACGCGCCTACTCGGCGCGCAGAGTGCGGATTGGACCTGCACCGGCTGCGATCCCGACGGCATGGACATGCAGGCGGACCGCAGGACGTTGCGGCTCGATTTCCCGGCAAGGGTCACGAGTGGCCCCGACCTGCGCAAGATGCTGGTCCGCCTCGCCGGCGAGGCCCGCGCCAAGGGATCATCCGACACCGCATCATCCAACGACGGGTAGTTCAAAGGACTATCGGTCGGTCCGAGCCGCGCTGCCGTTGCCGCGACGAGGCATGGTGTCGCATGCCGCGGCTTCTGTGCGGTGAGATCGCGCGAGACGTTTGGTGACGGAGGCGTTGGTCGTGGCGGGACGCTGACAGCGCGATCATTTTGCGCCGATGAACTGTCGCCGCCGACAGAGCGAACGCGGCACACGTAAAATCACATCGTCGCTCAGGAAGATGCGCTCGCGACGGAGAGCGATGCCCGAGTGGTTGCTGATTGCGTTATCATCGGTGGCGCTGCACGGCCTCACCGAGGCGATCGAATGTGCATCTGCGGAACCTTTGCCGCAGTTGCGCATTACCATGATTCAGCTTCGGCCATGGCTCGTTGGCCGTGATTGAGGTTGCGCGACTGAAGCTCGGTGCAGATCGGGTGGTGCGATCCGTGCAACACAATAGTGGACGACATGCGCGGCGTGGTGACGTTGCGTCAGGTCTTGCCGAAGCGCCTCGACGACGCATCGTCGTCGCGAAATGCATACCCGGCATTCTCCGTCATTTGCGCGCTGATCGGATTGCACCTGCCTCACGTGCTGGCATCGTTTGTGCATTGCAGTGCCGTGATTTCGGGGAAAACAGCGATCAAACGTCGCGCAACTTCCGTGAAATCGACAGGAAAGCGAAAGCGAAGCGAAACAGTCCCGCGCTGCGGCATATGCATGAAATGACGAGCCCGCCTTGGAATAAACCAAAACCCGGTCGACTAGCTTGGCAAGCCCGGCGATCCCCACTATTAGGTCGCCGGACCGGAGCCGGAAGGCTATATTCAACAGGCGGTCACCGCGGCGGGGCGCGTTTGGCGACATTCGCGCGAGCAAGGATACGCGGGTTCGAGGAGGTTCTTCGTGCAAGAGATGGGCGTGCATAACGGTGCCTTCGGTGCCGACAAATTCGGCTTAAAAAATCTCAAGGGCGTGCACTGGAATTACGGCGCGCCCCAGCTCTATGAGCATGCGCTGCGCAACGGCGAAGCGGTGCTCTCGGCCGATGGCGCGCTGTGCGCGGACACCGGCGTGTTCACCGGCCGCAGCCCGAAGGACAAGTTCACGGTTCGCGACGGGCTCACCGACAAGAGCATGTGGTGGGCCGGCAACCAGTCGATCACGTCGGAGCAGTTCGCGACGCTCTATGCCGACTTCCTCAAGCACGCCGAAGGCATGACGCTGTTCGCGCAAGATCTCTATGGCGGCGCCGATCCGAAGCATCGCATCAAGACGCGCGTCTTCACCGAGCTTGCCTGGCATTCGCTGTTCATCCGCACGCTGCTGATCCGCCCCGAAACCTCGGAGCTCGCGGGCTTCGTTCCCGAACTCACCATCATCGACCTGCCGAGCTTCCGCGCCGACCCGAAGCGCCATGGCGTGCGCTCGGAGAACGTCGTCGCGATCGATTTCGCCCGCAAGATCGTCCTGATCGGCGGCTCGCAATATGCCGGCGAGATGAAGAAGAGCGTCTTCACCACGCTGAACTACTATCTGCCCGAGAAGGGCGTGATGCCGATGCACTGCTCGGCCAATGTCGGCCCCGATGGCGACACCGCGATCTTCTTCGGCCTGTCCGGCACCGGCAAGACCACGCTCTCCGCCGATCCCAAGCGCACGCTGATCGGTGATGACGAGCACGGCTGGAGCGAGGACGGCGTCTTCAATTTCGAAGGCGGCTGCTACGCCAAGTGCATCAAGCTGTCGGCCGAAGCCGAGCCGGAAATCTATGCCGCCAGCAAGCGCTTCGGTGCGGTGCTGGAGAATGTCGTGCTCGGCGCGAACGACCGTGCGCCCGATTTCGATGACGGCTCGAAGACCGAGAACACCCGCTCGGCCTATCCGCTCGATTTCATCCCGAACGCCTCGCGCACCGGCTGCGCGCCGCATCCGAAGAACGTGGTGATGCTGGCCGCCGACGCTTTCGGCGTGATGCCGCCGATCGCCAAGCTGACGCCGGCGCAGGCGATGTATCACTTCCTGTCCGGCTACACCGCGAAGGTCGCCGGCACCGAGCGCGGTCTCGGCAACGAGCCGCAGCCGGAATTCTCCACCTGCTTCGGCTCGCCGTTCCTGCCGCGTGATCCGTCCGTGTACGGCAACATGCTGCGCGAGCTGATCGCCAAGCACAACGTCGATTGCTGGTTGGTCAACACCGGCTGGACCGGCGGCAAGTACGGCGTCGGCCGCCGCATGCCGATCAAGGTGACGCGTGCGCTGCTGACTGCCGCGTTGAACGGCTCGCTGCGCAACGCCGATTTCCGCACCGACCGCTATTTCGGCTTCGCGGTGCCGACCTCGCTGCCGGGCGTCGAGCCGCACATCCTCGATCCGATCAAGACCTGGGCCGACAAGGCCGAGTTCGACAAGACCGCGCGTGCGCTGATCGGCATGTTCCAGAAGAACTTTACCAAGTTCGAAGCGCAGGTCGACGCCGAAATCCGCGCCGCTGCGCCGGAAGTGAAGCTGGCGGCGGAGTAAGCCGCGCACCGATCGCACGATTTGAAAAGGCGGCCTTCGTGGCCGCCTTTTTGTTTGCCCAGTCGGCCCGGTAACGTATCAACCCGTCAAGCTGAGTAGCGAACGGCGCCACATACTCCACTGTCGTCCCGGCGAAAGCCGGGACCCATAACCACCGAAGGTCATTGTTGCGCAGGGCTGGGGCCACAGCCTTCCTCAACAATTAAACCCTGTGGTTATGGCTCCCTGCTTTCGCAGGGACGACGTCGGATACGTTGTCCCGCCTTCAGTTCCGTCATCCTTCGACGCTCGCTGCGCTCGCGCCTCCAGCGACAAGGCGAAGCCTTTGCGCGGGACTGATGGGGCGGCGAGGGGCGCGATTCGCTACTCGCCCATCTCCGGCAACACCGCGTTGCTCGGCGTCTGGCGGTCGGTGATCTGCAGGCCGAACAGGCTGCCGATCAATTCGACCGCGACGCGTGCGGTGCGGCCGCGCTCGTCGAGGAAGGGATTGAGCTCGACGATATCCAGCGCGCGCACCAGCCCGGAATCGTGCAGCAACTCCATGATCAGATGCGCCTCGCGATAGGTCGCGCCGCCCGGCACGGTGGTGCCGACGCCGGGCGCCACCGCCGGATCGAGGAAGTCGACGTCGAACGAGACATGCAGCACGCCGTTCTTGGCCTTGACGCGATCGATCACGCGACGGATCAGCACGGCGACGCCGAACTCGTCGATCTGGCGCATGTCTGCGATCGAGACGTTGCGCTCTCGCAACAATTTGCGCTCCAGCGGATCGACCGAGCGCGTGCCGATCAGGTCGAACTGGTCGGGCGGAATCGAGGCGCGCGGCAGGCCGCCGAGCAGGTTGTCGAGCCCAGCCTCGCCGCACAGGAAGGCCGCCGACATGCCGTGCATGTTGCCGGTGATGGTGGTGGCCGGCGTGTTGTAGTCGGCATGCGCGTCGACCCACAGCGCGAACAGCGGCCGGCCTTTCTCCTGCCAGTAGCGCGCGACGCCATTGATCGATCCCATCGACAATGAGTGATCGCCGCCCATGAAGATCGGGATCGCGCCGGAATGCGCCAGCCAGTAGGCGCGTTCGGAGAGCGCGCGGGTCCAGGTCTTCACCTCGTCGTAGAATTTGGTGTTTGCCGGCACCGGGCCGTCGGCGACGACAGCCGGGATCGCAAGATTGCCGTGGTCGTCAACGGAAAAGCCCAATTGCTCGAGCAGGCGCGCGATGCCCGCCGTGCGCAGCGCATCGGGCCCCATCAGCGGACCGGCCTGCGCCGCGCCGATCTCGATGGGAACGCCAAGCAGCGCGATGCGCGAGGGTCTGGAATTGTCGGCTTCGGACATGCGGCAGTGCTCCCAAAGGCGTGAAACAGAAGCGACGCGCCAATGTTCCTTCAACCTGTGAAATAGGCAATCCGGCCGTGATGGATCATGTGGATATTTGCCTTCCCATGGGCTTCGGCTCTGATCGAATCAGAGCTGAAGCCCGCGTTCACGCGAGCCGGTGTCGGTTTTGCGCAAACACCCTGCTATGCCTTGAAATAGGCGATCTGCGTCGTGGTGGCGAGCAGGCGGCCGGACGGCGACCACAATTCACCATGCTGGTCGCCGTAGCTCTTGTGGAAGGTCTTGGCATCGGCCACCGCGAGCAGGCGGGTGGTGTCCTCCGCGTCGAGGTCGACGGTATCGGCGTGGAAGTAGGTCGTCAGCGACACCGTGCCGAATGGCACGAGTTCGTGCCGCGCGTGGAAGATGCGGCCGAAGAAGGCGTCCGACATCGACATCAGCGACAGCGCGTCGACCTTGCGCGGTGAGCGGTCGGCGATCCAGAGTTTTGAATAGGCGCTCGACGGCTGCTGCGGTGCGGCGCTGCCGAGCTTCGGCTCGCCCTGGACGAAGCGGAAGTCGTACTGATTGGCCCAGGTCATCGCGAGCCTGGGATAGGACCGGAGCTGCTCGAACGGCGTGGCGCCGGGAAAGCTGGCCTGCTGGTGCGACCATGAGGGCCGGCGCTCGGCAAATACGGCGCTCGCCAGCGTCGCGACGTCGCCGCCGCCCTGCGTCATCTCGACCGACCAATGCTGGCTCGAACGATTGGCCTTCACCAGGCGGACGTCGAGATCGAAGCTGCCCTCGGAGACCGGCGCGCAATAGTTCACGGTGAGCGCCAGCGGATCGCCGGCGCGCTGGGGATGCTGCATCAATGCCCGCAGGATCGTCGCGGCGGTGCAGCCGCCGAACGGCCCGACGAACGCCCAGTAATCCGGGCTGGTGCGTCCCTGCCAGCGGCTGTCGCCGGCGGTGACGGCCGTTGCTTCATCGAAAAGGTGCGGGGTCTTGGTGAGCATACGAGTCCTTGATCGCAGACGTTCGTCTCTGTCATTGCGAGCCAACGGGTCGCGCGCATGCGCGCCCGATGACAGGCTCCGCGAAGTAATCCCTGCTTCCACAAGCGGAGACATGGATTGCTTCGTCGCTATCGCTCCTCGCAATGACGCGGAATATCAGTACCCCGGCAGCGGTGCCGAATTCAATGACGTCGGACGTAATCGATTTCCGCGCCCCGGGATTACCCCTTGGCCTCGCGTCGCGTGCCGAGCAGTGGCGGCGCGGTCGGATGCACCGGCACGTGCCAGATATCCTCGGCATATTCGCGGATGGTGCGGTCGGAGGAGAACCACGCCATGCGCGCGACGTTGAGGATCGAGGCGCGCGTCCAGGCCGGGGTTACCTGCCAGCGCGCGTCGATGCCGCGCTGCGCATCGTAGTAGGAATCGAAATCGGCCGAGACCATGTAGTGGTCGAGAAAGCGCAGCGCATGACCGATCGAGGCGAAGCGGGCGGGATCGCCTGGCGAAAACGCGCCGCTCTCGATGGCGCGGATTGCGCGTTCCAGCCGCGGCGATTTGCGGATCACGTCGCTGGCATCCAGTCCCTGCTTGCGGCGAACCATGACGTCGCCGGCCTCCATGCCGAAGATCGCGATGTTCTCAGTCCCGACCCAGTCGCGGATTTCGATATTGGCGCCGTCGAGCGTGCCGATCGTCAGCGCGCCGTTCAGCGCGAGCTTCATATTGCCGGTGCCGGAGGCCTCCATTCCGGCGGTGGAGATTTGCTCGGAGAGATCGGCGGCCGGGATAATCACCTCGGCGAGGCTGACATTGTAGTCGGCGAGGAAGGCGACCTTCAGCTTGCCGCCGAGTGAAGCGTCGTTGTTGACGATCTCGGCGACATCGTTGATCAGCTTGATGATCAGCTTGGCGTAGCGGTAGCTCGCCGCCGCCTTGCCGGCGAAGATCTTCACGCGCGGCACCCAGTCGCGCTGCGGCTCGTCCTTCATCGCGTGGTAGAGCGCGATGGTCTCCAGGATATTGAGCAGTTGCCGCTTGTATTCGTGGATGCGCTTGATCTGCACGTCGAACAGCGCTGACGGATCGACCTTGACGCCGTTGCGTTCGCCGATTAGCCGCGCCAGCGCCAGCTTGTTGTGGTGCTTGACGTCGCGGAAGCGCCGCTGAAACTCGAGGTCGCTGCTGTGCTCCTCGATCCGTTCGAGCAGCGAGAAGTCGTCGAGCACGGCCTCACCGCACGTCTCGCGCAGCAGCGCCGTCAGACTCGGATTGGCGAGCATCAACCAGCGGCGGAAGGTGATGCCGTTGGTCTTGTTGGTGATGCGCTGGGGATAGAGATGGTGGAGATCGTGGAACACGGTCTCCTTCATCAGATCGGAATGCATCGCAGAGACGCCGTTGATGCGATGTGAGCCGACGAAGGCGAGCTGGCCCATCCGCACGCGGCGGCCGCTCTTCTCGTCGATCAGCGACACCGAGGCGCGATATTCGATGTCGCCGGGGCAGCGTTCCTCGGCCAGCGCGAGATGCTGCTGGTTGATCCGGTAGATGATCTCGAGATGCCGCGGCAGCAGCCGCTCGAACAATTCGACCGGCCAGGTTTCCAGCGCCTCCGGCAGCAGCGTGTGGTTGGTGTAGGACAGCGTGGCGACGGTGATCTTCCAGGCCTCGTCCCAGCGGAAATTGTGCAGGTCCACCAGGATCCGCATCAACTCCGCGACCGCGAGGCTCGGATGGGTGTCGTTGAGCTGCACGGCGGCCTTCTGCGCGAGGTTGCGCAAACCGCCATCGGATGCGAGATGCCGCTTCACGAGATCCTGCAGCGAGGCCGAGACGAAGAAATATTCCTGGCGCAGCCTGAGCTCACGCCCCGCCGCGCTTTCGTCGTTCGGATAGAGGAATTTGCAGATCGCCTCCGCACGCGCCTGCTCGGCGCTCGCGGACACGTAGTCGCCGGTATTGAAGACGTCGAGCTCGAGCGGATCCGGCGCATGCGCCGACCACAGGCGCAGCGCGTTGACGCGCTCGCCGCGCCAGCCGACGATCGGCGTGTCGTAGGCCATCGCCTCCACGGTTTCCGCCGGATGCCATATGGCGCGATCGCGGCCCTGCTCGTCGACATGCTCGACATGGCCGCCGAAATGAACGTTGTAGACCACCTCCGGCCGCTGGAATTCCCAGGGATTGCCGAAGCCGAGCCACTCGTCGGGATATTCCTGCTGCCAGCCCTGATTGATGATCTGGCGGAACAGGCCGAAATCGTAGCGGATGCCGTAGCCGATCGCCGGGATTGCGAGGGTGGCCATGCTCTCCATGAAGCACGCGGCGAGACGCCCGAGGCCGCCATTGCCGAGCGCCGCATCCGGCTCGCATTTGCGTAAGTCGGAGAGGTCGACGCCGAGATCGCCCAGCGCGGCCTCGAACAGCGGCAACAGCCCCATATTGTTCAGCGCGTCGGTGAACAGGCGGCCGATCAGAAACTCGAGCGAGAGATAATAGACGCGCTTGGCGCCGGCGTCGTAGCTCTGTTTTTCGGCGGTCAGCCAACGATGCACGATGCGGTCGCGCAGCGCCAGCGCGGCGGCCTTGTACCAATCGCGCCTGGTCGCCACGGTGGCGTCCTTGCCGATCGCAAGCCGAAGCTTGGCGAGAATCGCGCTCTTGATTTCGGCCAGTGCCAGCTCGTCGACCGGCTGATTCAGTGCCGGGTAGTTTGTTTGTTCCTGCAACGCGCCAATCCCTGCCTTTCAGACTTCTAGATCATGACGCATGGCACGCATCATGGTCTCAACTCTCTATTTGAGCGTGGCCGGCTCGCAAATCGGTTCCACCATTCGGGCCACACTTCGTCACAATGATACGCACGTTCTGCCGCAATCGAAACCATCGAGAGCCTGCCGTGCCGCGCTGCCGTGATTTTATGCAAGGACCGGGCCGACCTCGGAACCCTTCGAACCTGCCATCACCGCTGTTATCATCAGCTTCCAAGGCCGAGATCTTGCGACACCTTAGCGGAGGATGCGCGATGAGGCTATTGATCGAGATCGTGGCCGCAACCTTGCTCGTGATCTGCATCACTGCCACGAGCGCGGCCTACGCGACAGCTAAAAATCAGCCGCACTGCCGAGGGCCTGAGCTGCAGATTCAGCATCACCCCGCATGTCACGCCGCGCGGAGCGGGAACACCGTGGTGATACGGATTTCCAGGGCGTAACGAGTTCTCTACAAGAGGAGTTGCCGCGCGTGGGGCAGGCACATTTCATTCCGAAGCAATTTCTACGGCCGGGCCGCTGACATGTTCAGCGGCCCTTATTGCTTTTGTAGCTCCTTCGTGGGGTTGGCGTCCTTCACAACTCGTCGCCCCGGCGAAGGCCGGGGCCCATAACCACAGTTGTCAGAGAAGATGGGATAGATCGCTCCACTCTGGATTGTCCTGCTCAATCAGACGAATCTTCCAGTCGCGGCGCCATTCCTTAAGCGCTTTCTCCCGTGCGATCGCCTCCTGTGGTGAAGCGTAGATCTCTACGTAGACCAGTTGCGTGACGCCGTACTTCTTGACGAACTGCGAACCGCGCCCGGAGCGATGCAGCATGAGCCGATTTCGAAGATCGTTGCTGACGCCAATGTAAAGTGTCCCATGGCGGCGGCTTGCGAGAATATAAACGTAATAGGCTACGGGGTTCATCTCAGGGCCGATCGCGCAAATGTTCAGCAGCGGTGGTTATGGGCCCCGGCCTTCGCCGGGGCGACGCAATTAGTGAACTAGAACAAATTAAGAACACTTTAGCAAGTCTTTGATATATCATTGTGATTCGGCGCCCCTGCCGACACAATATCTATGGTCTGTCAGCTTTCGCGAGGACTACATGTCCACCATCGCCTTCGATCAGTTCGCCCTGACCCGCATCGCGGATTTCGCACGCTCGCTGTCGCGGCTGCATCAGGCCTCGCGGCGACAGTGGGTCGATGACGATCAGCTCGACCGCGAATTCAACGCGGTCTGCATGTCGATTTGGGGCTACACCACGGATGATTTCAGCGACGATCTGTTCTCGCTCGAGGATCACGCCTGGCTGGATTCGCTCGACGAGGCACATGCGCGCATCTTCGCCGCCGAGCAGGGCTACGATCTCGTCGACGATCAGGGGATGCTGACCGACTGGTGGGGCTATTGCTGGATGATCCTCGCCGAGAAGCGCGGCATCCTCAATCCGGAGAACCGCGCCGCGGCGCGTGCGGCGATCGAGGACAAGTATCTGGCCGCGCCGAATGTGATCGGCGTGATCGTGGCGCGCTGACCATGTATCGTGACGCGATTCCTGGCGATGCAAGGCATCGGACGGCGATGCGCACCCTTGCACCTGAGAGAACCCCAGGATTCCCCGACGCGCAGGTGCGCGTCTCAGGCCTGGTGCCACGCATCATCAGGGCGTGACGGCTTAGGCCGTCAGTTCACGTCCGCCCGCTTGCCGGGCTTCGGCGCCGTGGTCTTCGGCGCCGCCGAGGATGGGGCAGAGGGGGCGGCGTCGCGGCTCGTTTCCGGCGGTGGCGCGTCGCCGCCGACATCGCTGCCGACCGGCGCGACCTTCATTTCACCGAGTCGCGCGCGCACCGCGGCCGTCAGCCCGGGATAGGACGCGACCGGCGTGAAGTCGAACGCCTGGTCGTTGCCGACGCGGATGCCGGTGTAGGCGACGAGGCCGTCGCTGGTTGCGACCACATCGCCGGCACGCAGCGAGACGTCGAGCGTGAGGTCGACCGGCGCAAGGCCGGCCGGGTCGCGGCCATTGCAGGTGCAGTCGGCGCGCAGCGCTTTGCGATAGGCGTAGGCGTTCTCGCTGTCGGCGTAGCGCTCGCCGGTGGTCGACGCGGCACTGTCGATGTTGCTGCCGTAGTAAACCTTGGTCGGGCTCGCCGGACAGAATGACTGGCAGAGCTGCACCGGCGTGGCGTTGCCGCGCATGGTCAGCGGGAAGTATTTGCCGTCGCAGCTACGCACGCAGAACGCCGGTCCCGATCCCGCGACGCGCGGTGCCGACGTCGGCGCGGAGGGCGGCCGTTCCCCCTGCTGGTTGAGGCCGAACGGATCGGGGAAGAAATTGGGCTGCGGCGCGGCTTGGCGCGACGGCTGTCTTTGCCCGCCGCCGAAGAAGAAGTCGAGCAGGCCTTCGGCTGATGCTGGGACAGGCATGCTGATGGCGACGCCGGCCAGCGCGGCGGCGACAAGCATCAGGCGACGCTGCATGCGCCGATCGTTCAATCCTGTACGCAACGCTCGCTCCACCCGATCGAAAGCGCCGCGGCGATCGTTGCCTCGGCACGATTCACCCTAGTGTCGGATGGTAAACGAGCGATTGATTATGGTGAATCTAGGGAGGATCGAGCGCGCGCCCGGTTCCATTCGTCATGCCTGGGTGAAGCCCGGCCACGAGAGCATGCTGTGAGAGTTCAGCCCTTCAGAAACTCGCCCGCCGTGAACAGCGCGCGGAACGGCAGCCCGGCCTCCGCAAACGTTTCGGTCGCGCCTTCTTCGCGATCGACCATGGTGAAGACCAGCGCGATCTCGCCGCCGGCCTCGCGCACGGCCTCCACCGCCTTCAGCGCCGAGCCGCCGGTCGTGGTGACGTCCTCGACAATCACGATACGCTTGCCTTGAAGCGTCTCGCCCTTGGCGAGCCCTTCCACCGAGAGCCGCGCGCCGTGCTCCTTCGGCTTCTTGCGCACGAAGAACGCCGCGATCGGATGGCCCTTCAGCCAGGATAGTTGCGCGATGGCACCGGCGAGCGGCACCGCGCCCATCTCGAGGCCGCCGACGAAATCGAGCTTGTCGTCCTTCAGCGCCTCATAGGTGAGTTCGGCAAGCAGCGCCGCGCCCTCGGGGTCGAGCATCGTCGGCTTCAGGTTGAAATAGAAATCGCTCTTGCGGCCCGAGGCCAGCGTGATCTCGCCGCGGCCGAACGAGCGCTTGCGGATGATCTCGGCGAGGCGGGCGCGGGAGGCTGATTTCGACAAGGCTTTTTCCCTAAGGGTTCGAGGCGGGCGGCAATCTATCGGCGCTTTCCGGCACATTCCAGCGCTGAAATGACATCGTCAACAGCGCCCGCGCGGCGATTTTCGGCTGACACATGTGCGGAAAGCACGGGTTGTGCGGCCTTCCGGTTCCCCGTAAGCAGACGCCAAACGCTTGCGAGGAAACGACAATGACCATCGAACTCCACACCTGGAACACGCCGAACGGCCGCAAGATTTCGGTCGCGCTGGAGGAAATGGGCCTGCCCTACAAGGTGATCCCGGTGAACATCACCAAGGGCGAGCAGATGGCGCCCGCGTTCCTCGACATCAGCCCGAACAACAAGATCCCGGCGATCGTCGATCCAGATGGCCCCGGGGGAAAACGCGTCAGCATCTTCGAGTCCGGCGCGATCCTGCTCTATCTCGGCGAGAAGACCGGCAAGTTCCTGCCGAAATCGCTCGCCGAGCGGATTCCGGTCTATGAGTGGCTGATGTGGCAGATGGGCGGGTTCGGCCCGATGCCGGGCCAGGTGCACCATTTCATCGCGCTGGAGAACGAGCAGGACCGCGCCTACGGCCTGAAGCGCTACATGGCCGAGACGCGCCGGCTCTATGGCGTCCTGGATCGCCGGTTGGCTGGCCGCGAATTCGTCGCCGGCGACCTCTCGGTTGCCGATTTCGCAATCCTCGGCTGGGCCTGGCGCCACCCCCGCCACAAGGTGGATCTCGCCGACTTCCCCAACGTCAAGCGCTGGTACGACGCGCTGATGGCCCGCCCCGCGACGAAGCGGGGCATGGAAGCCAAGCTGGATTGAGGGGCTGAAGGTTCTTCCCTTCTCCCCTTGTGGGAGAAGGTGGCTCGCATCGACAGATGCGAGCCGGATGAGGGGTTTGTATCCGCGGATAGAGACCCCTCACCCGGCTTCATCTCGCTCCGCTCGATTTCGCCACCCTTTCCCACAAGGGGAGAGGGTACTTGCTAGGCGCGTCGCGCCTCGAGCGCCATCTTCACCGCAAGCCCCGTCAGCACCGTGCCCATCAGCCAGCGCTGCACCAACAGCCAGGTCGGGCGGGTGCCGAGGAACAGCGCGATCGAGCCCGCGGCAAGCGCGATCATCGCGTTGACGCTGACGCTGATCGCGATCTGGATCGAGCCAAGCGCAAGCGACTGCGTCAGCACGCTGCCGCCGGCGGGGTCGATGAACTGCGGCAGCAACGCGAGATAGAGCATCGCGATCTTCGGGTTGAGCAGATTGGTGACGAAGCCCATCGCGAACAGCTTGCGCGGGCCGTCGATCTTCAGCGTCTTGACCTGGAAGGGCGAGCGGCCGCCGGGTCTCACGGCCTGCCAGGCCAGCCACAGCAGATAGGCCGCGCCGGCGAGGCGCAGCGCGTCATAGGCGTAGGGGATCGCGAACAACAGCGCGGTGATGCCGAAGGCCGCGCACAGCATGTAGAACACGAAGCCGAGCGCCACGCCGCCGAGCGAGACGATGCCGGCCGCGGGCCCTTGCGTGATCGAGCGCGAGATCAGATAGATCATGTTCGGCCCCGGTGTCAGCACCATGCCAAGGCAGATCAGCGCAAAGCCGAGCAGAGCGGATGTGTGGGGCATGACTGGTCTCGCGAGGGATGCACGCACTTCTAGCGTGCCGTCAGTTGCGCGGCCATCCTGGAATTGCTCTCGGAGCAATGTAGCGGAGACGCCCTCACCCGGATGGCATCTGTGATGCGATCCGACCTCTCCCCAAGCGGTAGGGCAATTGCGTTTGGGAGAAAAGCGCCCTGCGGCCACTCTTCGAGACGCCCGCCTTTGGCGGGCTCCTCAGAGGCTGTGAATCTATGTAGCCCCGTCATTGCGAGGAGCGAAAGCGACGAAGCAATCCATGCTTCCGCGGACGTTGTGCGATGGATTGCTTCGCTTCGCTCGCAATCACGGGGCTGGAGCGATGTGCACTGGCCCAAATCGCTGCGCAAGACGCATACATTCACGGCCTGTCAGGATGAGGTCTTGTTTTGCGGCACAATAGTAGACCTCATGGTGAGGAGCGCCGCTTGCGGCGCGTCTCGAACCACGAGGCCGAGTACGTGCGCAGCCGCCCAAGGCGGCATATGCGATAGCCCTGCCCCAAGCGGGGAGGGGTGAGGCAAGCACTAATGCGCCTCGTCCCAGTTGGTCGCCGCGCGCGCATCGACCTGCAATGGCAGCGACAGGATCACCGCCGGGAACGGCGCGTCCTGCATCACCTTCTGCACCACAGGCAGCGTGGCCGCGACCTCATCATCGGGCACCTCGAAAATCAATTCGTCATGCACCTGGAGCAGCATCTGCGCCGACAGCTTCTTCTCTGCGAGCGCGTCCTCGATCCGGATCATGGCGCGGCGGATGATATCGGCCGCGGTGCCTTGCAGGCGGGCATTGATCGCGGCGCGTTCGTTGAAGGCGCGCACCGAGGCGTTGGAGGCCTTGATGTCTGGGTAGTGCATTTTGCGGCCGAACAGCGTGGTGACGTAGCCGTTCCTGCGGCAGGAATCCTTGGTCTCGTCCATGTAGGCACGGATGCCCGGGAAGCGCTCGAAATACTTCTTGATGTAGGCGGAGGCTTCCTCGCGGGCGATGCCGAGCTGGTTGGCGAGGCCAAACGCGGAGATGCCGTAGATGATGCCGAAATTGATCGCCTTGGCACGGCGGCGCACCTCGCTCGGCATGTCCTTGATCGGCACGCCGAACATTTCGGATGCGGTCATCGCGTGAATGTCGAGGCCGTCGCGGAAGGCCTGGCGCAGCACCGGCACGTCGGCGATCTCGGCGAGCAGCCGCAATTCAATCTGCGAATAGTCCGCCGACACCAGCTTGTGGCCGGGAGTGGCGATGAAGGCACGCCGGATCTTGCGGCCGTCCTCGGTGCGAACCGGGATGTTCTGCAAGTTCGGCTCGTTCGACGACAGCCGGCCCGTCGTCGTCGCGGCCAGCGCGTAGGTCGTGTGCACGCGGTGGGTCTGCGGGTTGACATAGGTCGGCAGCGCGTCGGTGTAGGTCGATTTCAGCTTCGAGACCTGGCGCCACTCCAGAATCTTCCTCGGGAATTCGTGGCCCTGCTCGGCGAGCTCGTCGAGCACCTGCGCGGTGGTCGACCAGGCGCCGGTCTTGGTCTTGCTGCCGCCGGGCAATCCCATCCTGCCGAAGATGATGTCGCCGATCTGCTTCGGGCTGCCGACATTGATCGGCTCGCCCGCGATCTCCTGAATCTCGGCCTCGACGCGGGCGGCGGTCTGGGCGAAGTCGCCCGACAGCCGCGACAGCACCTGGCGGTCGATCGAGATGCCGCGGCGCTCCATCCGCGCCAGCACCGCCACCAGCGGCCGCTCCAGCGTTTCGTAAACCGTCAGCATCCGCTCGGCGATCAGGCGTGGCTTCAGCACCCGCCACAGGCGCAGGGTCACGTCGGCGCTTTCGGCCGAATACTCCGCCGCCTTGTCGATCGCGATCTGATCGAAGGTCAGCTTGCCCTTGCCGCTGCCGACCAGCCCGCCGTAGTTGACGACGGCATGGCCGAACCAGCGCTCGGCCAGCGACTCCAGCGCATGCGAGCCGCGGCCCGCATCGAGGGCGTAGGACATCAACTGCGCATCATCATAGTTGCGCAGCGTGATGCCGTGCTGCGCCAGCAGCACCGCGGCGAACTTGACGTTGAATCCGACCTTCTGGATGCCGGCCGATTCCAGCAGCGGCTTCAGCGCGTCCAGCGCCTCGGCGGCCTTGAGCTGGCCGGGCGCAAGCCCGGCGTCGAACAGGCCGGCGCCGCCGCCGGGCTGCTTGTGGCCGAGCGGCACATAGCAGGCCTCGTTGGGCGCCCGCGCCAACGCCAGTCCGGAAAGCTCGGCCTGCATCGGGTCGATCGATTCCGACATCGCTTCGATCGCGAAGTGGCCGGTGTCGTGCACGCGCGCGAGGAATGCCTGCAACTGGTCGAGACTGCCGATCGCCCGATAGGCCTTGCGATCGAAACCGATCTTGCGGATCGCCTCGCCGCGGGTTTCGGCGAGCGCAGCCGGCGTGCCCTTCAGGCTGGAAGCCTTGTCGTCCCGGGCCCCGGTCGGCTTGGCGCGCGGTTTCGCCGTCGCGGTCGCGACCCCGCCAGCTTCCTGGCCCGATCCGGGCGCCGGCTTCACATCCGAAGGCGGCAGCGGCGAGAACACGCTCGCGCCGCTCTTGTTGCCGGGATCGGCCTCGACGTCGGCCGGGTCGATCTGCGAATACTCGGCGACGCGGCGGGTGAGGGTGGAGAACTCCATCGCCTTGAGGAAGGCGATCAGCTTGCGCGCGTCGGGCTCGTGCACCGCAAGGTCGTCCAGCGGCACTTCGAGATCGACCTTGTCGTCGAGCAGCACGAGCTGGCGCGAGATCCGCGCCTTCTCGGCATTCTCGAGCAGCGCCTCGCGCCGCTTCGGCTGCTTGATCTCGGTGGCGCGAAACAGCAACTGGTCGAGGTCGCCATATTCGATGATGAGCTGCGCCGCGGTCTTGACGCCAATGCCGGGGACACCGGGCACGTTGTCGGTGGAGTCGCCGGCCAGCGCCTGCACCTCGACCACCTTCTCCGGCGGCACGCCGAACTTCTCGATCACCTCGTCGCGGCCGACGCGGCGGTCCTTCATGGTGTCGTACATCACGACCTTGTCGGTGACGAGCTGCATCAGGTCCTTGTCGGACGACACGATCGTCGTGGTCGCGCCGCGCTCGGTGGCCTGCCGCGCATAGGTCGCGATCAAATCGTCGGCCTCGAAGCCGATCTGCTCGAGACAGGGCAGCTCGAAGGCGCGCACCGCCTCGCGGATCAGCGCGAATTGCGGGATCAGGTCGTCGGGTGCCGGCGGCCGGTGCGCCTTGTAGTCGGGATAGAGCTTGTTGCGGAAGGTGATCTCGGACTTGTCGAACACGATCGCCAGGTGGGTCGGCCGGTTGTCCTCGGGCATGTCGCGCAGCAGCTTCCACAGCATGTTGCAGAAGCCGAGCACGGCGTTGACTTGCAACCCGTCGGATTTGCGGTTCAGCGGCGGCAGCGCGTGATAGGCGCGGAAGATGTAGGACGAGCCGTCGACCAGGAAGACGTGATCGCCCTTCGCCGTGGCCTTGGCGGCGACGGGTTTGGCGGCGGCGGTCTTGGAAGCGGGCTTGGCGGAAGTTTTGGAGGCTGTTTTCGGCATGGCCGAAATCTAGGGATTTTTGCGCAAATTGACAGCCTTAGCTGTGTGGATTCTGGGTGTGCCGCATAATGATAATGATTCTGTCGTCCCGGCGAAGGCCGGGACCCATACTCCGCGGCGGTCGCAAGTGGCACGCGGCGCGAGGATCTTCTGCCAACCGTCTGTCGTGGTTATGGGTCCCGGCCTGCGCCGGGACGACGCAAGACTACTAACGACGCTTACGCCTTGTCGCCGGTCGGCGAGAACAGATAGCCGCCGCCCCGAATGGTTCGGATCACCGAGGGCTTGGTCGGATCGAATTCGATCTTGCGCCGGATCCGCATGATGCGGAGGTCGACGGCGCGGTCGAAGGCCTCGGCATCGCGCGCATTGGCGAGTTCCAACAGCCGCTCGCGCGACAGCACGCGCTTGGGGTTGGCCGCGAACACCTTCAGCAGGCCGAATTCGGACGCGGTCAGCGGATGCTCATTGCCCTCGTCGTCGCGCAGCGCCTGGGCCTCGAGATCGAGCCATTTGGTGCCGAACCGCACCAATTGCTCCTTTTCCGCCTTCGCGCTCGCCGGTTCCGGCGCCGCCGCCTTCGCCGGGCCGCTCCGGCGCAGCACCGAACGGATGCGCGCCATCAGCTCGCGCAATTCGCAGGGCTTGGCGACATAGTCGTCGGCGCCGAGCTCGAGCCCGACCACACGGTCGATCGGGCTGGCAGTAGCCGTCAGCATGATGACGGGGACGTTGATGCGGCTCTTGAGGTCGCGGACGATCGACAGCCCGTCTTCCTCGGGCATGTTGAGATCCAGCACGACGAGATCGGGCGTGGCGGTCTCGATCTCCTTGCGCAGGCTCTTGCCACCATCGCACAATGTCACGCCAAAGCCGTGCATCTTGAGATAATCGCCGACCATTTCGCGGGCCGGCGCCTCGTCGTCGACGATGAAGATATGCGGTGTCTGGCTCATGATGCCTCTGTCGCGGGCAATGTAACCGTAAAGGTCGACCCCTGTCCGGGGCCCGGGCTCTGCGCGGTCACATGGCCGCCATGCATGTCGATGATGCGCTTGACGATCGAAAGCCCGAGGCCGGTTGAACTCTCGCCCGCGGTGGGCTTGGCCGAGAGCCGCTGGAACCGGCCGAACAGCCGCCCGAGGTCCTCAGGGCTGAGGCCGGGGCCCTGGTCGGCGATGCGGATCACGGTGCTGTCGGCCTCGTGGCTGACGGCGACCGTGATCTTGCCGCCGATCGGCGAATATTTGATGGCGTTGCTGACGAGGTTGTCGATCGCCTCGCGGATCCGGTCGGCGTCGCACATGGTGACGAATTGCTGCGGCCCCGAGACCGAGATACTCTGCTGCTTGTTGATCGCCGAGGGCAGGTTCGCCTCGGTCACCTCGTTGACAAGGGCTGCGACGTCGACCGGCTCGCGGCGGATGGTGATGTCGAAGGCGTCCGCCATCGCATCCGAGATCAGATGGTCGACCATCGAAGTCAGCCGCTTGGTGGCGTCCCTGATATGCTCGACCTGGGCGGTGACGTTTTCCTTGGGCGAGCCGGCGCCGATCAATTCGGTCAGCATCTCGGTGCGGCCGAGGATCACGCCGAGCGGATTCTTCAGGTCGTGGGCCACGGTGCCGAGGATTTCGTTCTTGAAGCCATTGGCACGCTGCAGCCGCAGCCACTGCGCCGACAGCCGCCGGTTGGCCTGCATCAGCGCGCGGGTGCGCTGCGCGACGCGGTCTTCGAGCTGGGTGTTGGCCTCGTGGAGCTGCTGATAGAGGATCACATTGTCGAATGCGATCGACAGCCGGCTCGAGAAGATTTCGACCAGCGCGCGGTCGGTGTCGGAGAGCTGGCGCTCCGCCTGCAACAGCACCACGACCTCGCGGCCGCTGCCGGTGCGTGAATAGAGCACGCTGCGATGGTCGGCGAATTCATTCTTGCGGCGCTGGAAGGCGGCTTCCACCATCTCGCGCAGATCTTGGTCGAGCGCCTTCGAGGAGGTGGTGCCGATGAAGCGGCTGTAGCAGCCGGAGCAGGCCAGCACCGAGAAATCGTCGGCCGCGGCATTGCCGTTGTCGCGGAGCACCAGAATGCCGGCACAGTCGACATTGAGCAGCGATGCGAGCTGGGTCAGCACGCCTTCGGCCAGCCGCTGCATCGACTTGAAATCATACAGCGTCGAGGCAGCGTCGATGATGATCTCGAGTCCGCGCCGCGTCTGCACCATGCGCTCGAGCTGCTGATAGCTGCGCAGCGCCGCGGTCAGCGAGGTGAACAGCTTGTCGGCGGTGAGCTCGGTCTTCGCCTTGTAGTCGTTGATGTCGTACTGCACGATGACGCGCCGTTCCGGTGCCTGTCCGGGCTGGCCGGTGCGCAGGATGATGCGGACGGTCTCGTTCTTGATCTCGTTGCGGATGTATTCGACGAGCTCGAGGCCGGCGACGTCGGTCTCCATGATGACGTCGAGCAGCACGGCGGCGATGTCGGGGTTATCGCGCATCAGCGTGCGACCTTCGGCCGCGGAATAGGCCGAGAGGATTTCCAGCGTCGCGCCGTTCAGATTGTAGTCGCTCAGTGCGAAACGGGTGCCCTCATGCACCGCGTGATCGTCGTCGATAACGGCGATCTTCCATTTGCGGGCCGGCGAATCCTCCGGGGGACTCTCGGTATCGTCGATCAGGTGGAGGACATCGTCCTGTTCGGCCATTGACTGGTTCCGTCGGCTGCTGCGTCAGTGATGGTGGGCTCGCCCCTGGCGATCCTCGGCATGATAATGCGAAAAGTGGTGCCTTGTCCCAGTCTTGACTCCAGCATCATGCGTCCGCCGAGCTGCTGGGTGACCAGGTTGTAGACGATGTGCAGGCCGAGACCCGTGCCGCCCTCGTTGCGCCGCGTCGTGAAGAACGGGTCGAACGCCTGCCGCTGCACATCCGGGGTCATGCCGGCTCCGTCGTCGGCGAAGATGATCTCGATATCGTCGGCACCGCGTGCCCGCGCCGAGATCGTGATCGTGCCGGAGCGGCCATCCGCGAAGGCATGATTGACGGCGTTGAGGAAAAGATTGGTTAAGATTTGCCCATAGGCGCCGGGATAGCCGTCGATCAAGAGGCCCTCGGGCACATCGACCACCAGCGTGACGGCGGCTTTCTTCAGCACCGGGCGCAGGCTCGCGACGATCTGGTCGGTCGATTCACTCAAGTTGAATTGGCGTCGCTCGGCGTGCGACCGGTCGACGGCGACCTGCTTGAAGGACTGAATCAGCTCGCCGGCGCGCTGCAGATTGGCCACGAGTTGTTGCGATGCGTCGCGCGAGGTGCGGACGAATTCGTCGAGCTTCGAGCGCCGCAGTGGCCCGCTCTTGAGCTCGCCCTCGAACATTTCGGCACGACGGGCGAAGCTCGAGGCAACCGTGAGGCTGATGCCGATCGGATTGTTGACCTCGTGCGCGACGCCGGCGACGAGGCCGCCGAGCGCCGCAAGGCGCTCGGCATCGATCAGATTTTGCTGCGCGGTGTTGAGCTCGAGCAGCGCGGATTCGGCCTTTTCCTTTGCGGTGCGCAACTCGTCCTCGGTCTTGCGCTTGGCGATTGCGTTCTCGCGGAACACCTCGACGGCGCGGGCCATCGCGCCGACTTCGTCCCTGGCCGATGCGCCTTGCACCGGCCGGTCGAGATCGCCCGAGGTGATGGCGCGCATCGCCGCCATGATCTGCGCCAGCGGCAGCCGGATCGACAGCGCGATCATCACGCCGGCAGACATGATGACGCCAAGAAAGATCACCGCGATCGACAGCACCCGGCGCGAGATGGAAGAGAGCGTCCTGTCAAAAGTCTCCTGCGCCTTCTGCTCGCGCTGGCGCATCTTGGTCGAGAGGTCGTCGATCGCGCCGATCGCGTCGGCCTGGCTGGCATCGACCGTGTTGCGCAACAGATCGGTGCGGTTGGCGAGCTGCTCGCTCAGCTTGGCGAGGCCGTCGCGGAGCTCTGCCGTCTTGACCTTGAGCCGCGTCAGCGCCATGCGCTGCAGGTCGTTCTCGGCAAGATTGGTCATGATCGGGATGGTCTTCTCGATCGTGTCGGTGTTGCGGCGGGCCTCTTCGGCGGATTCCGGGGCGAGCGACAGATAGTAGGTGTTGGCGGCGACCAGCAGCGAGGTAAACGCCTCGCGCGACTTGCCGAGCGAAGGCCAGATCAGCGCGTCGCGATGGCCCGTCGCACCCTCGATGATCGAATAGAGCCCCGCCATGTCCTTGGTCGGCGCCAGCACCTGCTCGTTATAGGTCTTGGAGATCTTCGCCTGCACCGCGCGCAATTCCCCGAAACCGTCCAGGAAGCGGCTGGTGACGCGTTCAAGCTCCTCGACCGAGCCCGACAGCATCGGGTCGGTCGAGGCGCGGGTCGTCAGCGTGCCGAGCACGGCCTCGCGCAGCAACAGGATCTCCGCGAACAGGTCTGGGCTCGGCTGATTGATGTAGCGATGGATCAGGTTTTGCAGGCGGCTGGTTTCGCTCTCGAGATTGGCCAGGATCCGGTCGGACTTCCGCACCTGACGGACATCCTCCCAGGCCGAGCCGAGCACCTTGGAGCCATTCCAGATCAGCACTGCGAGCACGACCACGACAGCGGAATTGAGCAGCGCGATCGAGAGAATGCGCCAACGAATCGGGACCGATCGCAGCAACTGGACAATGCGAAAACGGCCCTGCGGTCCGAAGCCCCGCAGCGGTCTTGCATTCCGGTCTTGTTGCGGCGCCGCCAAGTTTCGGTCACTCCACCTTGCGTTCGACCAGTGCGGCTGCCGTAGGATCGCGCTCGGCATCGGCTTGGACGCTGGCCATCGCAGCCCCGAGCGGCGTTCGGTCGGAATCGATCCTGACGCCGGAATCCTCCGCCTGGTTGCGGAATTCGCGCGCAAGCGCGTGCGCCGAAGCCGTCGTTAACGACAGCGCGGCAACGAGCGTCATGGTCCGCGAAAGGCAGGCGCGGCAGTACACAGGCAACAATTCCCCTTGTGATCTGTGTCCAGGGCGGGAAGAAAAGGTTCAACACATTTTTAGCAGAAGGCCGGCGGTTCGCCCATTGGCCAAATCGTTAATTCCGCGCCGCAACCAACCGTGTCGATTGAAACTGCCGACATTGCGGCTTATGACGGCACATCGCCACCGGGAACGGATCGCCGTGAAGTTCGCCAGGAAAGTCCTGCAGCTCGTCGCAGCGGTCCTTCTGCTTGTGTCACCTGCGCAAGCTTCGACCGAGATCATGTGGTGGCACGCGATGTCGGGCGAGCTCGGCAAGCAGGTCGAGAAGCTCGCCGCCGCCTTCAATGCCTCGCAATCCGATTACCGGATCGTGCCGGCCTACAAGGGCAATTATACCGAGACCGTCACTGCGGCGATCTTTGCATTCCGCTCGCGCAGCCAGCCGGCGATCGTTCAGGTCAACGAGATCGCCACCGCTACCATGATGGCGGCGCGCGGCGCCATTTATCCGGTGTTCGAGCTGATGCGCGATCAGTCGGAGGCGTTTACGCCGTCGGCCTATCTGCCGGCGGTCGCCGGCTATTACGCCGATGTCGACGGCAACATGCTGTCGTTTCCGTTCAATGCCTCGACCCCGATCCTCTACTACAACAAGGACATGTTCCGCTCGGCCGGGCTCGATCCGGACCTGGCGCCGAAGACCTGGCCCGAGGTGGGCGTGGCGGCGAAGCGGTTGCGCGCGGCAGGCATGATGTGCGGCGTCACGACGTCGTGGCCGTCCTGGATCAACATCGAGAACTTTTCCGCCTTCCACAACCTGCCGATCGCGACCCGGGCCAATGGGTTCGGCGGGCTCGACGCGCAACTGATCTTCAACAATCCGATCGTGGTGCGTCACATCGCGCAGCTCGCGGAGTGGCAGACGACGAAGGTCTTCGACTATAGCGGCCGCGGGCAGGCGGCGGAGCCGCGCTTCCAGAAGGGCGAATGCGGCATCTTCATCGGCTCGTCGGGCACGCGCGCCGACATCAAGGCCAATTCGAAGTTCGAGATCGGCTACGGCATGATGCCGTATTATCCCGATGTGCAGGGCGCGCCGCAGAACTCGATCATCGGCGGCGCCACGCTATGGGTGCTGCGCGACCGTCCGCCCGCCGAATATGCCGGGGTGGCGAAGTTCTTCGCCTATCTGTCGCGGCCCGAGGTGCAGGCCGCCTGGCACCAGAACACCGGCTACCTGCCGATCACCCGCGCCGCGTTCGATCTCACCCGCACGCAGGGCTTCTACGACCGCAATCCCGGCACCTCCATCTCAATCGAGCAAGTCACGTTGAAGGAGCCGACCGACAATTCGAAGGGCATCCGGCTCGGCTCGTTCGTCCTGATCCGTGACGTGATCGAGGAGGAGCTCGAGCAGGTCTTTGCCGGCAAGCGAACCGCGCAGGCCGCGATGGACAACGCTGTCGAGCGCGGCAACCGTCTGCTGCGCCAGTTCGAGCGCGCCAATCCGGACCAGTGAGCCATGTAGCCCGGATGGAGCGCAGCGCAATCCGGGATTCTGCGTTGCCCCGAAAAAGCGCCCCCGGATTACGCTTCGCTCCATCCGGGCTACGAAGTCTCTCCTCGCACTAATCTCCGAGAATGTCTCTGCCACTCCTCACCGATTACGACACCTACCGTGCCTGGCGTAGCGACACCTCGCGCTGGCTGCCGGTTGCACGCGACATCGCCGATGGCCACGGGCTGCCGTGCGATGCGCCGCATGTGTTCGCAACCGGCACCAATCTCGTCGTCGGGCTTGGCGGCGATCTGATCCTCAAGATCTTCCCGCCGTTCCTGCGCTCGCAGTTCGTCTCCGAGCACGCCGCACTGACGTTGCTGCGCGGCAGGCTCGCGATTCCTACACCCGAGATCGTAGCCGTCGGCGAGCGTGACGACTGGCCCTATCTCGTCATCACCCGTCTCACCGGCGTCGTGGGCTCGGAGGTGTGGCGGTCGTTGCCAGAGGTGCAGAAGGAGCGGGTGCTCGCCGAGATCGGCGCCGTGATTGCCGAGGTGCAGCGTGTGCCGCCGGGCGCGCTGTCGGCAATCGAGCCGCGCTGGGATGTGTATATGCGCCAGCAGATCGCGCAGTGCAGGGCCCGCCACGGGCGGCTCGGACTGCCGCAGAAATTCCTCGCCGGGCTCGACGATCTCCTGCGCGACGCGGCTGCGCTGATCCCGATGGATGCGCCGCCGGTGATTCTGGTCGGCGAGTACATTCCGGAGAATTTCCTGCTGGCGCAGGGCGGCGACGGCTGGCACGTCGCCGGGCTGTTCGACTTCGGCGACGTGCAGACCGGGTGGGGCGAATACGACCTGCTCGGCCCGAGCGCATTCATGGCGGCGGGCCATCCGCGCCGGGTGCGCAGCCTGTTTGACGGCTTCGGCATCGCGCGCCAGGACGTAACATTCGCGCTGAAGCGGCGGCTGATGGCCCTGATGCTGCTGCACCGCGCATCCGATCCGCTCAGGCATATCTGCATCGAAAGCTGGCCGGACAGGGCCAGCGACCTCGTGCAGCTACAGGAGCTGATCTGGCCTGGCTAAAGCGTAATGAGATTAGGTTGAGCTGGAGCGACGGCGGTGCTTCACCTCTCCCTTGGGAGAGGTCGGCGCGCAGCGCCGGGTGAGGGATCACGGTATCTCGTTAGCGCTGCGGCCCCTCACCCGATTTGCTTCCGCAAATCGACCTCTCCCCGTTGGGGAGAGGTGAACGAACGCGTAGCTAAGCCGACTCGATCGAAATTCATCGCGCTTCAGTGGCGCAAGCGTCGTCAAGTGAAGCAGGCGAGGATCTGCAGCAGCCGCGCGCGGTTCTCCTCACCGATTTTCTCCGCCACATGCCGCTCATGCTGGGCGGCGAGCCGCTTGAACTGCGCCAGCGCGGCCTTGCCTGATGCGGTCAGATGCAGCGCGTGGGAGCGGCGGTCGGTGGCGGACGCGCTGCGGCTGACCAAATTGCGCCGCTCCAGGCTGTCGAGCAGATGCACCAGCCGAGCGCGCTCGATCCCGAGCCGCTTCGCCACCGCCATCTGGCTGAGCCCCGGATTGGCGCCGATCACGGTCATGACCGAATATTGCGTCGGGCGGATGTCGGCTTCGGCGAGCGTCTTGATGAAATCCTGGAAGATCCAGAGCTGGAAACGCCGCACCGCATAGCCGGCGTGGCCGGCCAGCGCGTCGAGGCCGATCTCCCGCTCCGCGGCGACATGTGCGCCGCCATTCGCGCTGCGCGCCGCGGGGCGGCGAATTGCCACTCCTCCTCTGATCGTCTTGCGTGACGCCTGCTGCTTCCTTGCCATGACCGGATGCTAGCGCGCCGCCCGCATCAGGGAAAGATTGTTGTTGACGACAACAATCGGTGTCCGCAACATTGTGGCAAAGAGCCAGATGGGACACGCGGCACCTCGCTGCCGCGCGATCTGCGCAATGCGGGCGAGGAGGAATCATGACGATGGCGAGCGGAGACAATCCGGGCAGCCTGTTCGCGACGCCCGCGATCGTTGCCGATCATCGTGCCGACGGCAGCATCCTGATCCGTTCCACTACGCCGCTGAAGGAAAGCGCCCGCTGCGTCGGCGATTGGCTGGAGCAGTGGGCGCGGCAGGCGCCGGATCGCATCTTCCTGGGCGAGCGCGCCAATGCCGAGGTGCCCTGGACCACGGTCACCTATCGCGATGCGCTCGGCATCGTGCGTCGCGCCGCCTCCTGGATCCTGGCGCAGGGGCTGAGCCCGGCGCGGCCGCTCGTCATCCTCTCCGACAACAGCATCGAGCATGCGCTGTTCGCGCTCGCCGCCCAGCATGTCGGCGTGCCCTCGGCCGCGATCTCGCCGGCCTATTCGCTGATGTCGAAGGACTTCGACAAGCTGAGGAGTATGGTCAGCCTGCTCGAGCCCGGCGCGATCTATGTCGCGGGCACCAAGCCGTTCGCGGCGGCGCTGGCCGCGATCAAGCCGCTGCATCTGGCGACCATCGTCAGCGGCAGTCCCGATGATGCCGACGCATTGCCGTTCCGCAGCATCGCGGCGACGGCGGAAACGCCTGACGTCGCAACGGCGTTTGCGGCGGTGACACCGGATACGATCGCAAAATTCCTGTTCACCTCGGGCTCAACCGGTACGCCGAAGGCAGTGATCAACACCGAGCGCATGCTGACCTCGAGTCAGCAGGCCAAGGCGCAGACCTGGACGTTCCTGGAATCCTCTGCCGACGATCTGATCATCCTGGACTGGCTGCCTTGGAGCCACACCTTCGGCGCCAACCACAATTTCAACTTGGTGCTGCGCAACGGCGGCACGCTCTATATCGACGGCGGCAAGCCTGCGCCCGGCCTGTTTTCGACCTCGCTCGCCAATCTGCGCAGCGTGGTGCCGACGGTGTATTTCAACGTGCCGCGCGGCTTCGACATGCTGATCGCGGCACTGCGCACCGACGAGGAGCTGCGCCGCAAGTTCTTCGCGGGCACCAAATTCGCCTTCTATGCCGGCGCGGCGCTGCCGCAGAACCTCTGGGATGCGCTGCAAGGGTTGTCACTTCAAACTGTCGGCCGCCCGCTGCCGATGGTCTCGGCCTGGGGGTCGACAGAGACCTCGCCGCTTGCGACCGATTGTCATTTCCTCGCCAAATGCTCCGGCAATATCGGCGTGCCGATCCCCGGCACCGAGCTCAAGCTGGTGCCGTCAGGCGACAAGTTGGAGGTGCGGGTGCGCGGCCCGAACGTCACACCGGGCTACTGGAAGGCGCCGGGTCTCACGGCGCAGGCCTTCGACGAGGAGGGGTTTTACCTGATCGGCGATGCCGTCACCTTCGCCGATCCCGACAGGCCCGAACTCGGCCTATTCTTCGACGGCCGCGTCGCGGAGGACTTCAAGCTCAATTCCGGCACCTGGGTCTCTGTCGGCACACTGCGCGTCGCCGGCATTACGGCGCTGGCGCCGCTCGCGCAGGACATCGTGGTGTCAGGTCATGGCCGCGACGAGGTCCGCTTCCTGGTGTTTCCGAATGTCGCCGCCTGCCGCGCGCTGGCCGGCTTGACCGAGAACGCCGACATCAGGGATGTGATCGGCCATGCCGATGTTCGCAGCGCGATCGCGCTGGGGCTGGCGAAGCTGAAGGCGCAGGGCGGCCATTCCTCCGGCCATGCCACCCGCGCGCTGCTGCTCACCGAGCCCGCCTCGGTCGACGGTGGCGAGATTACCGACAAGGGCTACATCAACCAGCGCGCCGTGCTGACCCGCCGCGCCGCGGCGGTGGCGGTGCTGGAGAACGATGCGGCGGTCGAGCCGATTGCTTGTGCGGGGTGAGCTTGTTCGTCATCCGAGACGATTAGGATTAGGCTCCGCTCCAGCCGCGTTGGCAGTGCGTCCTTCTCGGGGGATGGCCGGGGTGGGGGCTCCTTCACGGGTCCCGCTGTGGAGAGCGACTGTAGCCCGGACGCAGCGAAGCGAAATCCGGGGCTTCACCGCGGACGGTCCTGACCCGGATTGCGCTGCGCTCCATCCGGCTACCCGCCTTTCGCCGTCTCGAAGTCGCCCTCGCGCAAGCGGGCGAGGTGAACCCAGGAGATTGCGCCGACGCCCGTAAGCCCCTGGACTCCAGGGTGTACTTCCTCTTGCCGCGCTGCACGCGCCGTTTTTTAGTTGCCTTGGCAACTAAGCTGTGCGAGCTTGGCCGCCAATCGGGCAGGGCCGGTCAACGGCCACGCGTTTGGGAGGAGAATGTTGCGCAGCGCAGCGCGATCGGCACGAACTATTGTCGCAGGCCTTCGGAGTGTCGCGGTACTGCAACGGACCGCGTACGGCTCCGCCGCGCGCTCAGGTCGGGCTTTGCCCGGTCACGTTGCCGAGATTCTCGTGCAGCCGGCGCAGCAGGTCGATCAGCACCTCCCGCTCATCCTTCTTCAGGCAGGACAACAGCCGCCGCTCGCGCTCCAGCGCCGCGACGATCACCCTGTCGTGGACGGCGCGGCCGCGGGCGGTCAGGGCGATCGCATGGGTGCGGCCGTCGTCCGGCGCGGTGCGGATCGTCACCAGCCCGCGCTTTTGCATCGCCGCGAGGTTGCGGCTGACCGGCCCCTTGTCGAAGCCGATGACCTGGCAGATCCGCGAGGCCGGAATGCCCGGCTCGATCGCGAGCTGCGATATGATCCGCCACTCGGTGACATTGACGCCAAAATTCTTCTGGTAATAGGCGGTCGCGCTGTTCGACAGCTTGTTGCCGATAAAGGTGACGAGCCCGGGCACGTAGCGGTTGAGGTCGAGCAGCGGGCCGTTGGCGGCCTCTGCGGGATCGGCCGGTTTCGGCCGGCGGGGCTTTCGGGGAAGGGGCTGACTGCTCATCTCTCGAATCATCGCTGCGAAACCGTCCGGGAGCAATAGACATGCGCTCCTTCTTGACAAGATCAAACCTCGGGAGGTCCTGATGACTGCAACAGCCAGTGCGTCCGTTCCGCATCTCGACGTCGACCCGTTCGCGCTCGACTTCTTCGCCGACCCGTTCCCGACTCATGAGCGGCTGCGTGAGGCCGCACCCGTGGTCTATCTCGACAAGTGGAATGTCTATGGCGTGGCGCGCTACGCCGAGGTCCATGCCGTCTTGAACGATCCGGCGACCTTCTGCTCCAGCCGCGGAGTCGGCTTGAGCGATTTCGCCAAGGAGAAGCCGTGGCGGCCGCCGAGCCTGATCCTGGAGGCCGATCCGCCGGCCCATACCCGCACCCGTGCGGTGCTGAGCACGGTGCTGTCGCCGACCGTGATGAAGCAGCTTCGCGGGCGGTTTACCGCCGCGGCGGAGGCCCGTGTCGATGCGCTGTTGGAAAAGCGTCGCTTCGACGCGATCGAGGACCTTGCGGAAGCCTATCCGTTGTCGATCTTCCCGGATGCGCTCGGCCTGAAGCCCGAGGGCCGCGAGCATCTGCTGCCCTATGCGAGCCTGGTGTTCAACGCCTTCGGCCCGCCGAACCTGCTCCGCGAGGAGGCCATCGAACGCTCGGCGCCACATCAGGCCTATGTTGCGGAGCAGTGCCAGCGCGACAACCTCGCGCCCGGTGGCATCGGCGCCTGCATCCATGCCCACGTCGACAGCGGCGCCATTACCGAGACCGAAGCGCCGCTGCTGGTGCGTTCGCTGCTGTCCGCTGGTCTCGACACGACCGTCAACGGCATCGGCGCTGCCGTCTATTGTCTGGCACGCTTTCCCGACCAGTTCGAAAGGCTGCGCGGCGATCCGACGTTGGCGCGCAACGCCTTCGAGGAAGCCGTGCGGTTTGAAAGTCCGGTCCAGACCTTCTTCCGCACCACCACCCGCGATGTCGAGCTCAGTGGCGCCAGGATCCCGGAAGGCGAGAAGGTGCTGATGTTCCTGGCCGCGGCCAACCGCGATCCGCGCCGGTGGGAACAGCCCGACACCTACGACATCACGCGTCGCACGTCGGGCCATGTCGGTTACGGCTCGGGCATCCACATGTGCGTCGGCCAACTCGTCGCCCGCCTTGAAGGCGAGGTGATGATGGCGGCGCTGGCGCGCCGCGTTGCCAGGATCGAAATCGTCGGCGAGCCGAGGCGCCTTTTCAACAACACGCTGCGCGGGCTGGGCAGCCTGCCGGTCGAGATCACGCCAGCCTGACGAAGACTAGAGACCGGCAAGTGGCTGGCTGAGGAACGAGGAAACGGAGGGGACGATGAGGGGCTTTGGGGTTGGTCTGGCGCTGGCGCTGGCATTGGCCTGCGCCGTAGGGACCGCGCGGGCGGAGATTTCCGACAACGTGGTGCGGATCGGCGTGCTCAACGACATTTCCGGCATCTTCCAGGACACCAACGGCATGGGCTCGGTGGAAGCCGCGCGCATGGCGGCGGAGGATTTTGCCGGCGGCGGCAAAGGCATCAAGGTCGAGATCGTCTACGCCGACCACCAGAACAAGGCCGACGTGGGCTCGGCGATCGCGCGCAAATGGCTCGATGTCGAGGGTGTCGACGCCATCGTCGACGTGCCGAACTCGGCGGTCGGCCTCGCCATCAACACCATCCTGCGCGACAGCAGAATGACGTTCCTGGCGTCCTCGACCGCAAGCTCCGACCTCACCGGCAAGGCCTGCTCGCCGAACACCATCCAATGGGTCAATGATGCATGGGCCACCGGCAACACGACTGCGGCCGCGATGATGCAGCGCGGCGGCAAGGACTGGTATTTCGTCACGGTGGACTACGCGCTCGGCAAGGGCATCGAGGCCGAGGCGACCAACTACATCGAGAAGCACGGCGGCAAGGTGCTCGGCTCCAGCAAGCATCCGCTCGGCACCTCCGATTTCGCCTCCTTCCTGCTGCAGGCGCAGAACTCCAAGGCCAAGGTGATCGGGCTCGCCAATGCCGGCGGCGACACCATCAACGCGGTGAAGCAGGCGGCCGAGTTCGGCATCCAGCAAAGCGGCCAGACCATGGTCGCGTTCCTGCTGTTCGTGAATGACATCCACGGCATGGGCCTGAAAGTCGCGCAGGGCCTGCAACTGCTCGAAGCCTTCTACTGGGACATGAACGACGACACCCGCAACTTTGCCAAGCGCTTTGCCGCCCGTCCCGGCATGAACGGCAAGATGCCGAGCGGCAACCAGGCCGGCGTCTACGCCTCAACGCTCGCCTATCTCAACGCCGTCGCCGCCACCGGCAGCGACGACGCCAAGGTAGTGGTGCCGCAGATGAAGACCTTCAAGGGCAAGGACAAGCTGTTCGGCGACGTCACCATCCGCCAGGACGGCCGCGTCATCCATCCGATGTATCTGTTCGAGGTGAAGAAGCCGGAGGAGTCGAAGTATCCGTACGACTATTACAAGCTGATCGCGGCGATTCCCGCGGATCAGGCATTCCGGCCGCTCGCCGATGGCGGGTGTTCGCTGGTGAAGTAAGGACTGCTGTTGCCTCGCTCTCGGTTCGCCTCGCCCCGCGTGCGGGGAGAGGCCGGATCGCATCGACGGATGCGATCCGGGTGAGGGGGAGTCTCCGTGAGTTGCTCTCGTGGATGGAGCCCCTTGTATCTGCACGGCCATGATTTGTGCGATGGAAGCGACTTGCGCTTTGGCCGGTGGCCACCGGCCAAAGCGCGTGGCGATGTCGCCCGTTTGCCCCTCCGGCTACAACCGTGGGTGAGCTCTGGGATCTTCGCCATGTCACGCATGACCGAACAGTCGCTTGAGTTCCGATCGCATGGACAAGGCAGGTTACCGTGAAGAAGACGATTTGTGGAGTGGACGTTTCGAAGGCCAGGCTCGATGCCTGTATCGAACCCGGACAACGGTTTGCGAGCTTCGATAATGATGCCGCAGGCATTGCCAAGCTGGCCGCGTTCTGTCGCGAGCACGCCGTCACGTTGGCGGTGATGGAGGCCAGTGGCGGTTACGAGCGAGGGGTGTTCGTCGGGCTCTGGGAGGAGGGGATCAGTTGCGCGCTGACCAATCCCCGCAGCGTCCGGCGCTATGCCGAGGCGATGGGCATTCTGGAGAAGACCGACCGGATCGATTCCTCGGTGATTGCCCGCTTCGCCCATGCCAAGAACTTGGCAGCGACCCCGCTGCCAAGCGAAGCCCAGCAGCGGCTGAAGGCCCTGGTGACAAGGCTCAGACAGGTCACCGACGATCTGACCGTCCAGAAGCAGCGCCGCGCCAGCATGTTCGACAACGGCGAGATGCGTGCGAGCATTGACGAGGTGATCGTCCTGCTGAAGCGCCAATCCCTCTCGCTCGAAGGGGAGATCGCTTCGATGATCGATGACGACCCGCTGTGGGCAAAGCTCGCCGAGACCTGGCGCGAGATGAAGGGCGTTGCCGGACGGACCGTCGCCCGCCTCCATGCCGAGCTGCCGGAGATCGGCACGGTGTCCAACAAGGCCATTGCCAAGCTTGCCGGTCTCGCCCCGATCGCCAATGACAGTGGCAAGCGCAAGGGTAAGCGACCCACCCGCGGCGGCCGCGCCGGCGTCCGCTCCATCCTCTTCCTCGTCGCGGCCATCGCCGCCCGCTACGACAACAGCCTCGGCGAGTTCCGCGACCGGCTGCTCAAGGCTGGCAAGGAGAAAATGGTCGTGCGCATTGCGCTCGCCCGCAAGCTCCTGGTCCGCCTCAACGCCAAAGCACGCGATGCGCGTGCCGCTTACCCCAATGCAACTTGACAATCCAGATAGTCGCTCACCCCAGCCCTCTCCCCGTAAGAACGGGGAGAGGGAGAACAGCCTACGCCGCCTTCGCCGCTCCATCAGCCGGCTTCACCCGCGCCAGCATCTCCGTGGCCGTCATCACATGCGCCGTCGAGAACGCCAGGATCGTCAGCGTGGCGCGATGCACCTCTTCGGCCGACATCGCGCCCTGGCCGACGTCGGGATAGTCGAACGTGCCGGTCGCGTCCGACAGGAACACCACCTTGTAATTGTGGAACATGGCGTCGCGCGCGGTGGCGTGGCAGCAGTTCTCGGTCGTGGTGCCCGAGATGATGACCGTGGTGATGCCCCATTCGCGCAGGATGAGGTCGAGGTCGGTCGAGAAGAACGCGCTGTAGCGGTGCTTCTTGATGACGTGCTCGCCCGGCGCAGGCGCCAGGTCCTTGAAGATCTCGACGCCGTCGCTGCCGTCGACCAGCGACGAACGGTCGGCGATCGGCGCATAGAGGTCGTCATACAGCCCCATGTCGCTGCCGTCGCGGCGATGGACGTGGGCGGTGTAGATGACGCGGATGCCCTTGTCGCGGCAGGCTTCCAGGGTCTGCGCCAGCCGGGGCACCATCGCGGCGGCCTGGGCCGAGCGCAGCTTGGCGCCGTCGGCCACAAAATCGTTCTGCATGTCGACAACGATCATCACGGTACGGGCCGGATCGATGATTTCGCATTGGTAGCCCATCGGGTGTCTCCTCTCCTGGTGGGAGACATCTTCTACATCGGCTGCGGCCGCAGCTCTTGGCTGCGCTTGCCAGTCGCTGGACTCTGCTTGCCAGAACCGGGCGGCGGACGCAGAATATCCGGCGCCGGGTTGAGCGGGAGCATGGTCCAGTGCAGGCCCACCACCACACAGTCGCGGTCAGGCCGGGTGACAGCTTCGATCGCTGGCATCACGTCACCTGCCGCGAGTTCTCGCTGACCGAGTGCCGCCGTCTGGCGGATGACGCGTTTCAGGCCTCGATCGCGATTCACCATTTCGGCCCGCTGGTCATCAACGACATCTGGTCGAAGACTGCGGCCGCCGATCGTATCAGGGTGATGCGCAGTTCGGGCGACACGAGAAAGGATTCGCGCGATTATTTCATGCTGTGGCTGACGCTGCATGGCGAGGTCAGCTTTGCGCAGAACGGGCGCGACGCGCAGATGCATCGCGGCGATCTGATGTTGCACGACCAGTCGCAGCCCTTCACGCTCGAATTCGCACCGCAGGCACACGCGATCATGGTGTCGATCCCGCGACCGCTGCTGGTGTCGCGGCTACCGGACGCGCACCGCCTGACCGCGCGGCGGATCGGCCGCGACTCGAAGGTCGGTGCATTGGCGAGCTTGTTCATCCGCCAGCTTGTGCGGTTCGATGATGACGCCGGGCCCGCAGCCATCCGGCTCGGCGCCGCCGCGCTCGACATCTTCGCGACAACGCTGCAGTCAGAACTGACCGACGACTCGCTTCGGCATGGCGACGAGCGGCTGGCGCGGGTCAAGGCCTACATGCTGGCCCATCTCGACGACCCCGGGCTCGATCTCGACAGCATTGCCACCGCACAGAACCTGGCGCCGCGCACCCTCAATCGCCTGTTCGCACGCGAGGGGACGACGCCGATCCGCTGGCTCTGGCAGCAGCGCCTCGCCGGCGCCTACAGCGCGCTAGCCGAGCGGCGCTTCGCCCACGTCACCGACGTTGCGCTCGCATTCGGCTTCAGCGACGTCTCGCATTTCAGCCGCGCGTTCAAAATCGCGTTCGGCCGCTCGCCGCATCACGTGATGGGGTGAGGCGAGTCTGTGTCCATTGGCTCCGCTATGCCCCTCTCCCCTTGTGGGAGAGGGCTGGGGTGAGGGGTATCTCTCCATGCGGCGCACCGCGAGGAGAGACCGCAACCCCTGACCCGGAGCGCATTCCGCTTCGCTTCATGCGTTCCGGGCCTCTCCCACAGGGGGAGAGGCGAACCGAGTGCGCAGCCGATTGCCCCGTCCCCTTGAGAAGCGCGGGATGCGCGTTTCAGAATGACGGAACGAGAATTGCGCCTATCGCCGGCTGCACGCCTACTGCCCCACCTTGCTGCTGCCTTGCGTGATCAGCCGTGCGGCGCGCTGATTGCGGGCGTGGATCCAGAGCCAGCTCAGTGCGACGCTGAGGCGGTTGCGCAGGCCGATCAGGAAGTAGATGTGGGCGATGCCCCAGATCCACCATGCAAGCGCGCCGCGCAGCTTGAGCCAGCCGAAATCGATCACCGCGAGCCGCTTGCCGATCTGGGCGAGGCTGCCGGCGTGCTTGTAGCGGAACGGCGGCAACGTCCTGCCCGCGAGCCGCGCCTTGATCATGGCTGCGACGTAGCGGCCCTCCTGCTTGGCGGCCGGCGCGATGCCGGGCACCGGATTGCCGTCGGGGTCCTTGATCGTGACGGTGTCGCCGACCGCGAAGATCTCGGGATGGCCCGGTACCGTCAGATCGGGTTCGACCTGCAGGCGGTAGGCGCGGTCGGCTGGCGCGTTCAGCCATTCGGCGGCACGCGAGGCGCGCACGCCGGCGGCCCAGACGATGGTGCGTGCCGCCAGCGTGTTGCCGCCATAGACCACGCCGTCGGCTGAGCATTCCGTCACCGCTTGGCCCAGTATCACCTCGACGCCGAGGCTCTCCAGCGAGCGCTGCGCATAGGCCGACAAGTCCTCGGGAAAGCCCGCCAGCACGCGCGGGCCGGCCTCGATCAGCACCACGCGCGCCTTGCGGGTGTCGATGTGACGGAAATCGCGCGGCAGCGTGTCGTTGGCGAGGTCGGCGATGGTGCCGGCCATCTCGACGCCGGTCGGGCCGGCGCCGATCACGACGAAGGTGAGCAGCGCCGCGCGTCGCTCCGGATCGGTCTCGCGCTCGGCGCGCTCGAAGGCAACCAGGATGCGCCGCCGCAGGGTGGTGGCGTCCTCCAGGGTCTTCAGTCCCGGCGCGAACGGCTCCCATTCGTCATGGCCGAAATAGGCGTGGCGCGCGCCGGTGGCGAGAATCAGCGTGTCGTAGGGAACGTTCTCGCCGTCATCGAGCAGCACACGTTTTCCTGCGACATCGACGCCGTTCGCATTGGCAAACAGCGTCGTCACCTCGTGGCGGTCGCGCAACAGATAACGGATCGGCCAGGCGATCTCATTGGTCGCAAGCGACGCTGTGGCGACTTGGTACAACAGCGGCTGGAACAGGTGGTGGTTGCGGCGGTCGATCAGCGTGATCTCGACCGGCGCGCCGGCCAGCCCGAACGCGGCCTCGATCCCTCCGAAACCGGCGCCGACGATCACCACACGATGAGGTTTGGCCGGCGCGTCTGTCATCCGATTTTGTCCCCGGTTCGAACGGCTTCGTCACCTGCGATTATGTATTCATTCGCAGCTCCATTCCAAGACGAATTGCCGGATCGCCCGATAGCGAAACCCTATCGTCATGGCCTCACGCATCCTGCGGTGCGGCCGCGGCCAGCGCGCGGTGGCGTGCCGGCAGAACAAGTCCCGCGGCCGCACCGGCCAGCGACAGCGTGGCGGCAAGACTCATCGCCGCGGCAAATCCGCTCGCGAAATGAACGGCGGAATCGGCAGCGCCAGTGGCGGAGAACTCCGCCACCAGCGCGGCGATGCCGAACATCCCGCCGAGGAAGCGGCCCATGTTGAAGGCGCCGGAGGCCTTGCCCATCTCGGTCACCGCCACTGCGCTCAGCACCGCGTTCTGCGCCGCCGGCATCGCCATCGAGACGCCGACGCCGGCCAGCACCAGCGGGGCGACCAGGGCGGAGTAGGGGACGGTGGGGCTCACGATCTCGCTGATGCAGCCAAGCCCGATCGCCTGCATCAGCAGGCCCGTCACCACCAGCGGCCGCTCGCCGAACCGGTTGACGACGGCGCCGGCGACCGGCGCCGTAACGAACAGCGTCGCGGTCCAGGGCAGCAGGCGAAGCCCGGCGCTGAAGGCGTCGAAGCCGAGCGTGGTCTGCAGGAACTGCGGCAGCAGGAACAGCACGCCATACATCGCGGCATAGAACAGCACGCTCGCGGCCATGCCGGATGCGAACGCGCGCGACGCGAACAGCCGCATCGGCAGCATCGGCGTTGCCGTGCGCAATTCCCACAGCACGAAGCCGGCTGCGAACACGATTCCGGTGGCCAGCGTGCCCACCACCTCGGCGCTTAGCCAGCCGACGGCGTTGCCGCGCAGCAGGCTCCAGACCAGCGCCAGCGCGGCGACGGCAACCAGCGACAGCCCGGTAATGTCGAGCGGTGCGGCCGGGCCAAAACTTTCGCGCAGGCGCGTCAGCACCAGCGCGATCACGATCAGGCCGATCGGAAGGTTGATCCAGAAGATCCAGCGCCAGCCGAGATGGGTGGTGATGAAGCCGCCGATGGCCGGGCCGACGATCAGCGCGCATCCGGTGATGCTTGAGAAGATGCCGAGCGCGCGGGCGCGCTCGTCCCGGCCGAACGCGCCGCTCAGGATCGCCATCGCCAGCGGCATCACGAGCGCGGCGCCGGCGCCCTGCAGCGCCCGGGCGGCGATCAGCGCCTGCACGTTGCCGGCCAGCGCGCAGGCGGCCGATGCGACGACGAACAGGGCGATCCCGGCTGCGAACATCCGCCGCCGACCGAAGCGGTCGCCGAGCGCCGCGCCGGTCAGGAGCAGCACGGCGAAGGTGAGGTTGAAGGCATTGACAGTCCATTGCAGCGTCTCCACCCGGCTGCCGAAATCGGCGCGGATGGTTGCGAACGCCGTCGTGATGACCATGGCGTCGAGCGCCATCATGAAGGATGCCAGCGCGGTGACGCCGAGCACCCAGAGCTGCCCGGTGCGAGAGATCGGGGTCTGCATGTTTGCTCTCCATTGCCGCGCCGCCCTGTTGCGGCGCGCTTCATCGCCAAGACGAGGCGGGAGGGGCAAAGGATGCGGCGCGAAATTATTTTTCCCGGACCGCATCCTTTGCCGGCCGGCAAACGTCCTTGGGGAACGATGAGATGAGGTTGAACAGCGGCCGCGGCGACGGTGCGCTCCCTCTCCCGCTTGCGGGGGAGGGCTGGGGTGGGGGCTCTCTCCGCGAGTCACGTTGTGGAGAGAGCCCCCACCCGCATCGCATCTTCGATGCGATGCGACCTCCCCCGCAAGCGGGAGAGGTCGACTTAGCCCGCCGCTCGACCGATTCACTCATCATGCTTTAGGTGACGACAACACTTCCCAAGGAGTGAGACCCATGAGACGGACCCTGATCAGGTACAAGGCGAAGCCGGAGATGGCGGATAGGAATGCCGAGCTGGTGAAGGCGGTATTTGCCGAGCTGAAGGCGGCGCAGCCGGACGGCGTGCGCTATCTGACACTGCGGCTGGAGGACGACACCTTCGTGCACTTTGTCGAGGCCGCCGCCGAGGACGGCTCGAGCCCGATCCCGAAGCTTGCCGCGTTCCAGGCGTTCCAGGATGGTATCCGCGACCGCTGCGCGGAGCCGCCCCTGGTGCGTAGCGCCAGCATCGTCGGCAATTACCGTATGCTGGAGGAGTCTTGACCGGGTCCGGAGTGGAATGATGTCAACATCGCCTGCCGTCGATATCAACCAGCACCTTTCGGCATTGCGCCCGAAGCTGCATCGCTATTGCGCGCGCATGGTCGGCTCGGTGATCGACGGCGAGGATGTGCTGCAGGACGCGCTGATCAAGGCGGTGGAAGCGTTCGCTTCCGCCGCCCCGATCCAGAACGTGGAGGCCTGGCTGTTTCGGATCGCCCACAACACCGCGCTCGACTTCCTCAGGCGGCGCAACCGCCAGGAAGCACTCCGCTCGCCGGAGGAGGTGGACATGATGACCGGAGAGCTCGATGACGTCACCCGCCGCGAGATCGCAGCGGCCAGCCTGCGCACCTTCATGCGCCTGCCGGTGGCGCAGCGCTCGAGCGTGATCCTGATGGACGTGCTCGGCTGCTCGCTGGCCGAGGTCTGCGACATCATGGATTTTAGCCTGCCGGCGGTGAAGGCGGCGCTGCATCGCGGCCGCACCCAATTGCGCGCATTCGCCGGCGAGTCGGACGATGCACCGCGGCCCGGCCTGTCGGAGACGGATCGGATCCGGCTCAACGCCTATGTCAGCCGCTTCAACGCCCGCGACTTCGACGCTATCCGTGCCATGATCGCCGACGATATCAGGCTCGAGCTAGTCAACCGCACCAGGCTGAACGGCAAGGCCGAGGTGTCGCGTTATTTCGGCAACTATTCCAAGGCCACCGACTGGCATCTGGTGCCGGGGCAGGTCGAGGGACGCGCCGCTATCCTGGTGTTCGATCCCAACGAGGCGAACGCGCCGCCGACATATTTTATGCTGCTCGACTGGTCGGCCGACAAGCTCGCCGCCATCAGAGATTTCCGCCACGCGCCCTATGCGATCGACGGCGCGGAGTGGGCGGTGGATGCGGGGTAGTCCCGCCACGCTGTAAATCGTCATTGCGAGCCAACGGGTCGCGCGAACGCGTGCCCGATGACAGGCTCCGCGAAGCAATCCATCACACAGCAAGCCGAGAGATGGATGCTTGGTCGCGAGCTTCTCGCACTGACGATCGAGAGTGCGCATTCTACTCTAACACCGTCATGCTGAGGTGCGAGCGGAGCGAGCCTCGAAGCACGACGGCCACCAGCGGGGCCGAGCATCCTTCGAGACACCGCTTCGCGGTTCCTCAGGATGACGGTTCAGACGGCTTGTGCCAGGACGACGCGTGAGGATGCAGCGAAGCGCGAGGACACCCTACTTCGCTCGCCCGCCGAATTCGCCGTTGGCGATGCGCGCGATGCGGTTGGTGGCTGCGGCTGGTGTGCTGCTGTTGCGCCGAACATCGTCCGCCGTCCCGCTTTGGTCGCGCGGCAGTAGCGATGTCGCGTCGGAATGACCGCTCGGCCAGACGAACAAGGCCAGCATGAGGGCGGCATTGATGAGCCCGCCGATCAACGTTCCACTGACCTGCGGATTGATCGCCCATTCCGGATGTCTGCTGGCGACCAGCCTGTCGATCACGATGAGCACGACCCATCCCACCATCACGCACACCGGATCCCATCCGATGTCACGGACCCGCATCGATTGCAGCATGAAGCTGACCGCAAGCGCGGCAAAGAAGGCGATCTGCATCGGGCCGCTGCCCGCGGCTTGCACCAGCAGCACGTCGATCCTGCCGCTTCCCGGCATCGTGCCGGTCACCCCATAGGCCAGCAGCACAAGGCCTGCGACTAGCGTGAAGATGCCGAGCACAAAAGGCGCCCGGCTGATCCGGGCGTTGAAGCCGAACAGGTAACCCAGCATATGACGCGTCCTTTTCGCCTGACCGTCGCCTCGGACTGCTTTCCAGACCGTGAAAGCGCCGCGATCTGGCCGGCGCGTGGTTTCCGTTCGCTTTATTGAACGCGTCGATTCTGCTGCGCTGCGCCACGGAGCGCAGGGCCACCTGCGACAATCGTTGCCCTCGCAACCGGCATTATATTTCTTGCCACGGCTGGTTTGTACGAATTATGGTGCAAAGTGCTGGGGTATGCGCCGAAGGTTCTAAACGAGGGCCGTCGGTTCATGCTTGCTGTAGACTTGCGATTTCGCGCACAAAACAAGGCATCGAAAAACGACGCGCAAAGCGTGACGCCGCCCCGGGCCGACGACGAGGCCCGGCAGGATATTGGTTGAGGAGGGGAGTGACTATGAACAAGGCATTTTGGCTGGCAGGCGCCATGGCCATGGCGCTGGCGCAGCCGGCGACCGCGGCCGACACCATCAAGATCGGATTTGTCTCGACCTTCAGCGGCCCGACCGCCGTGATCGGCAACGACATGCGGAATTCCTTCGAGCTCGCGCTCGACCATATGGGCCGCAAGATGGACGGCAAGCCGGTCGAGGTGATCTACGAAGACGACCAGCAGAAGCCCGACATCGGCAAGCAGAAGACCGAGAAGCTGGTGCAGTCCGACAAGGTCGATTTCATCGTCGGCTACATCTGGTCGAACGTGCTGCTGGCTTCGCTGAAGACCGCGGTCGATAGCAAGACCTTCCTGATCTCGGCCAATGCCGGTCCGTCGCAGCTCGCCGGCGAATTGTGCTCGCCTTACGTGTTCTCAACCTCCTGGCAAAACGACCAGACGCCCGCGGCGATGGGGCTCTACATGAACCAGAAGGGCGTCAAGTCGGTGTTCCTGATCGGCCCGAACTACGCCGCCGGCAAGGACATGCTGGCGGGCGTGAAGAGCACCTTCAAGGGCAAAGTGGTCGGCGAGGAATATACGGTGTGGCCGAGCCAGCTCGATTTCTCCGCCGAGCTCACCAAGGCGCGCAACTCGGGCGCGGAATCGATCTTCGTGTTCTATCCCGGTGCGGCCGGCGTCCAGTTTCTGAACCAATACGCCCAGGCCGGCATCAAGCAGCAGATCCCGCTCTATACCGCCTTCACCGTCGACGAATTGTCGCTGCCGCTGCAGAAGGACAATGCGATCGGCATCCCCGGCGCGCAGGAATGGGTCAACGACCTGCCGAACGAGCAGAACAAGACGTTCGTCGCGGATTATCACAAGAAGTATCCCGGCCTGCGCCCGACCTATTACGGGGCCCAGGCCTATGACGCCGCCCAGCTCATCAACAGCGCTGTCGTCGCGGTGAAGGGCGACCTCACCAAGAAGGACGCGATGAAGGCGGAGATGGAGAAGGCCAACTTCAAGTCGCTGCGCGGCCCGTTCAAGTACGGCAACAACCACATCCCGATCCAGAACTTCTATCTGCAGGACGTGGTCAAGGGCGACGACGGCCAGCTCTCGCTGAAGACGGTCGCGACCATCGTCAAGGACGACCAGGACAAGTTTCACGACAAGTGTCCGATGAAGTGATTTTTGGGTGATCTTGGCGCGCGGCTTGCTTCCTAGTTACCTCGCCCCGCGTGCGGGGAGAGGTCGGCGCGTGGCGCCGGGTGAGGGGGGACTCTCCACGAACCCGGTCTGCGGAGCCGCCCCTCTCCCCAACCCTCTCAGGGCGAGCCCTGCTCGTCCCGGCCCCGCGAAGAGCGGGGCGAGGGAGTCCACGTGAGCGGCGGCGCATGCGCGCTGCCGCTGTTTTGTTTCAGCCCAATGTGAAACGTCCATGTATCTCGTCGTCGAACAACTCCTGAACGGCCTGCAATTCGGCCTCCTGCTGTTCCTGCTGGCGGCTGGGCTAACACTGGTGTTCGGCATCATGGACTTCGTCAATCTGGCGCACGGCTCGCTCTACATGATGGGCGCCTATTTCGCCGCGACGTTCGTGGCGTGGACCGGCAGCTTCGTGCTCGGCGCGCTGCTGGCGCTCGGCGCCACGCTGCTGCTCGGCATCGTGCTCGAATATGTCGCGTTGAGACATCTCTATGGCCGCGACCATCTCGACCAGGTGCTCGCGACCTTCGGCCTCATCCTGTTCTTCAACGATGCTGTGCGGCTGATCTGGGGCCCGGCCGGCCTCGCCCTGCCGCTGCCGGCCTGGCTCACAGTGCCCGTGCAGATCATTCCCGGCGTGTACTATCCGGCCTATCGCCTCCTGATCATCACCGTCGCGCTGGCGGTTGCCGCGCTGCTCTACCTCGTCGTGATGCGCACCCGTGTCGGCATGCTGATCCGCGCCGGGGCCTCCAACCGCGAGATGATCGGCGCGCTCGGCATCAACATCAAGCTGCTGTTCACACTGGTGTTCGGCCTGGGGGCCGCGCTCGCCGGCCTTGCCGGGCTGATGCAGGCGCCGATCCTCACCGTGCAGATCGGCATGGGCGAGAACATCCTGATCCTTGCCTTCGTCATCATCGTGATCGGCGGCATCGGCTCGATCCGCGGCGCGTTCCTGGCGGCGATCTTCGTCGGCATCATCGACACGATGGGCCGCGCCTTCCTGCCTGACCTCCTGCGCAAGGTGTTGAGCGGCGCTGCGGCCTCAACCGCGGCGCCGGCGCTGTCCTCGATGCTGATCTACCTCCTGATGGCGATCGTGCTGGTCGTGCGGCCGGAAGGGCTGTTTCCGGCGGCGAAGCGATGATGCCCAAGCTCAACCTCTCCAATCTGGTCGCGGCGCTGCTCTGCGCCGCCCTAGTCCTGCTGCCGGTCTATTCGGCGGTGAGCGGCAACATCTTCATCCTCACGCTGTTCACCCGCATCGTGATCTTCGCGCTGGCGGCCGCGAGCCTGAACCTGATCATGGGCTATGGCGGCATGATGAGCTTCGGCCACGCCGCCTATCTCGGCATCGGCGGCTATGCGGTCGGCATCCTCGCCGCGGAAGGCATCGGCTCCGGCTTCATCCAGTGGCCGGTGGCGCTCGCGGTCTCGGCGCTGTTTGCGCTGGTGATCGGTGCGCTCAGCTTACGCACCCGCGGCGTCTATTTCATCATGATCACATTGGCCTTCGCCCAGATGGCCTATTACGTGGCCTCCGGCCTGTCGCGCTACGGCGGTGATGACGGCCTCACCATCTACAAGCGCAGCGACTTCGCCGGCCTGATCAACCTGTCCGACCGCACGCAGTTCTACTATCTCTGCCTGGCCTGCCTGTTCGGCGGCCTCTATCTGATCTGGCGCATCGTCAATTCGCGCTTCGGCCTGGTGGTGCAGGGCGTCCGCTCCAACGAGCAGCGCATGCAGGCGATCGGCTTCCATGCCAACCGCTACCGCCTGGTCTGCTTCGTCATTGCCGGCACCATCTGCGGGCTGTCGGGCGCGCTGCTCGCCAACAACACCGACTTCGTCAGCCCCGCGGTGATGTACTGGACCCGCTCCGGCGATCTGATGGTGATGGTGATCCTGGGCGGCATGGGCTCGCTGTTCGGTCCCGTGCTCGGCGCCATCATCTATCTGGTGCTGGAGGAGCTGCTGTCGCAGTTCACCGAATACTGGGCGTTGATCATGGGGCCGCTGCTGCTTTTGATCGTGCTGTTCGCGCGCGGCGGCATCATGGGCCTGCTCGGGAGGATGGGCCGTGTCTGATCCCTTGCTCCGCGTCGACAATCTGGTCCGCCGCTTCGGCGGCATCACCGCGACCGACAACCTTTCGCTGGAGGTTGCACCGGGCGAATTGCATGCCATCATTGGTCCCAACGGCGCCGGCAAGACCACGCTGATCAGCCAGCTCACCGGGCAGTTGATGCCGAACTCCGGCACCATTCAGTTCGGCGGCCGCGACGTGACGCGGCTGCCGTCCTACAAGCGCAGCCGGCTCGGGCTGGCGCGCTCGTTCCAGATCACCTCGCTGCTGAAGGATTTTTCGGCGATCGACAACGTCGCGCTCGCGGCCCAAGCCCATGACGGTCACTCCTTCCGCTTCTGGGGCAATGCGCGGAAAGAGCCGCACCTGCGCGAGGCTGCGCGCGCCGCGCTGGAGCGCGTCGGCCTCGGCATGCGCGCCAATGTGCTGGTCTCGCAACTGAGCCATGGCGAGCAGCGCGAGCTCGAGCTGGCGGTCGCGCTCGCCACCAGGCCGCAGCTCCTGCTGCTCGACGAGCCGATGGCCGGCCTCGGCGTCACCGAATCCGCGCGGATGGTCGCGCTGCTCAAGGAGCTGCGCAAGGAGGTCACCATCGTGCTGGTCGAGCATGACATGGAGGCGGTGTTCGCGCTGGCCGACCGCATCACGGTGCTGGTCTATGGCCGCGTCATCGCCTGCGACGTGCCGGACGCGATCCGCAGGCACGAGGAGGTCAAGCGCGCCTATCTCGGCGAACAGCATGCGGTGACGCGCCATGACTGAAGCAAAATCGGCTGAGACCAAAATGGCTGAGACCCTGCTCGACGTCGATGCGATCGAGACCTGCTATGGCCTGAGCCAGGTGCTGTTCGGCCTGTCGCTACAGATCAAGGCGGGCGAGATGGTTGCGCTGATGGGCCGCAACGGCATGGGCAAGACCACCACCATCCGCTCGATCATGGGCCTGACGCCGGCGCGCTCAGGCGCGATCCGCTTTGCCGGCGAACAGGTACGGGGCCTGCCGTCCTACAAGATCGCCAAACTCGGCATCGGCCTCGTGCCGGAGGGGCGCCAGATCTTCCCGAACCTGACCGTGCGCGAAAATCTCGTGGCGGCCTCCGGCAATCGCCTGGGCAGCCGCGATCCGTGGACGCTGGACAAGATCCACGCGCTGTTTCCGCGGCTCGCCGAGCGCGGCAGCAATATGGGCGTCACACTCTCCGGCGGCGAGCAGCAGATGCTCGCGATCGGCCGCGCGCTGATGACCAACCCAAAGCTCCTGATCCTCGACGAGGCGACCGAAGGCCTCGCGCCGCTGATCCGCGACGAGATCTGGAGCTGCCTGTCGATGCTGAAGGGGCAGGGCCAGTCGGTGCTGGTGATCGACAAGAACGTCGAGAACCTCGCCCGCATCGCCGACCGCCATTACATCATCGAGCGCGGCAAGACGGTGTGGAGCGGGACGAGCGAAGCGCTGATCGCCGAGCCAGATTTGCAGCACAAGTACCTGGGGATTTAGAACACCGTTCTCGCACCAGCGTCGTCCCGGCGAAAGCCGGGACCCATACGCCGCGGCCTCTCGTTTGGCTCCGCGGGGAGCCGGCTGTGCAAACCAAATACCGGCTGTGGTTATGGGTCCCGGCATTCGCCGGGACGACAATGGGCCCTCAAAACATCTCGAAATATTCGCGATGTTCCCAATCGGAGACCTCGGCCTGAAACCGCTCGATCTCCGCGTTCTTGATGTGGACGTAGTAGTCGACGAACTCCGGCCCCAGCGCCTGGCGGAAGAACGGATCGTCCTGCAGCGCGAACACCGCCTCGCGCAGCGATTTCGGCAGCAGCGCGGCCTTGGTCTCGTAGGGCGTATCCGCCGACGGTCCGGGATCGAGCTTGCGGTCGACGCCGTCGAGACCGGAGAGGATCTGGCTCGCCATGTAGAGATAGGGATTGGCGGCCGGCTCGCCGATCCGGTTCTCCAGCCGCGTCGCGGGATCATCAGCGCCGCCGAGCACGCGGATCATCACGCCGCGATTGTCGCGGCCCCAGATCGCGCGATCCGGCGCCAGCGAGTAAGAGCGGTAGCGCTTGTAGCCGTTGATGGTCGGCGTCGTGAACACGGTCGAGGCCCGCGCGTGCTCGATCAGGCCGGCGAGATAAGTGCGGCCGAGCGGGCTCAAGGGCTCGCCGGTCTCCCTCGCCATGAAGGCGTTCTCGCCGGTGGCGCGCGACACCAGCGACTGGTGCAGGTGCCAGCCGCTGGCGAACACGTTCGGCAGTTTCGGCCGGCACATGAAGGTGGCGTGATAGCCATGGCGCCGCGCGATCTGCTTCACCGCGGAGCGGAACAGCACCATGGTGTCGGCCGGCGCAAGCCCCGTCGTCGGCTGGAAGGTGAACTCGCACTGGCTCGGGCCGAATTCGACCTCGACCGAGCGCAAGGGCAGGCCGAGCGCGAGGACATCGCGGCGGATGATCTCGAGCGCCGGCTCCATCAGGTCGTAGCGCTGCTCGGTGAGATACTGATAGCCCTGCGACAGCAGGCTGACATCAGGCGGCCGTCCCGGCTGGCCGGCATCCTCCGGCGCCATGTGGGCGTCGTCGAGCTTGAACAGATGGAATTCGACCTCGAGCCCGGCGACGAAGTCGTAGCCGCGGCCGGCGAGCTGATCGAGCACCTTGCGATAGAGATTGCGGGTCGCGAACGGCACCGGGCGGCCGTCGCTGAAATAGAGGTCGCACAGCAGCCAGCCGGTGTTGGGCGCCCAGGGCAGCACGCGGAACGTGGTGGGATCGGCGACCATCAGCACGTCGGCCGCGCCCTCCATCTCCTTCATGCCGAAGCCGCCGCCGGCGGTGAACACCGGAAACACCGTCTTGTGCGAGGTGTCCTTGGCCAGCATCGTCGTGGTGATGGAGCAGCCGCCCTCGAGCGAACGCACGGCTTCGCTTGCGATCAGCGTCTTGCCGCGCAGGATGCCATGCTGGTCGGGGAACGACAGCCTGACGACTTCGAGGTTGTTCTCCTCGACGATACGGCGAAGGCGCTGTGCGGCCTCCTGCTGCTCGTTCGACCACAGGCCGTGGTGCTCGACAAAGCTCACCGCGTCACTCCTTCCCCGCTGTCGTTCCGGGATGATCCGAAGGACCAGACCCGGAACCTCGAGATCCCGGGTTCGATGCTGCCGCATCGCCCCGGAATGACAATGTCACGCATATCACTCCGCCGCCGTCAGATGAGGCACCTTGCCGGCGATCTCACGTGGCACGGGGGCGGCCCACGGCGCGCCGCGGCGGCGCTTGACGTCGACCTCCATCCAGTAGAGCTCCCAGCCCTGGGTCGGGCCGATGCCGTCCATCGTCGCCGGGCCCTGAATGCTGCGCGCGGTGGCGTCGTCGAGGAACAGCATCGGCTTCTCGCCGCCCGCGACCTTCTCGATCTCTTGCCGCAGCAGCCGGCGATACTGCACGATCGCCTTGTCGCTCTGGCCGAGATGCTCGTTGGTGCGGTCCTGGATCGGGCCCATCGATTCCACCGCCCACTGGTCGTGGACGTTGATGTCGGTGCCCATGCCGGTATAGGTCGCGGTCGCCTGCTCGTGCGGGTCGAAGCCGTAATCGTTCGACTTGTTCTTGCGCGACTTGTAGTCCGGCAGCTCGTAGAGCTCGAGCCGCTGGTCGCGCATCTTCTGCTTGTCGACCGGGTTCGTGTAGCTGGTGAAGATCGCGTACCAATAGCAGTTCTCGTCATCGACGGGGACGTGCCACTGCGTGATCGTCATCTCCGTCGACATCGGGATCACGAAGCCGTGCGGGAATAGCTGGTTGGTGACGCGCACATGAGTGCGCTCGCCATCCAGCTCGCGCAGCGCGATCAGTCGCAGGCCGTATTCGGTGTGCTCGACATTGATGATCGGGCGATCATATTCGCGCAGGATCTTGGTCATCGGCATGTCGCTGCTGGCCGAGGCGCCGCGAAACTGCTTGCCATAGGCGGCCGACGTATCCTCGTCCACGAAGAAGCGATGCAGATAGGAGGCGTGCGCCGGGTCGATCCCGACCTCGAGCGCCTGCAGCCAGTTGCAGTTCATGTGGCCCTTGAACGCGAAGGTGTGGCTGTCGGGCGCGACGAAGCAGTCGAGCTCGGGAAACGCCGGCGGCGCGCCTTCGCCGAGAAAAGCCCAAAGGACGCCGCTCTTCTCGACCACCGGATAGGAGCGTTGTTTGATCCCCTTGCAGAGCTGCGAGCCTGCCGGCTCGGCCGGGGTCTCGATGCATTCGCCGCTCGTGTCGAACAGCCAGCCATGGAAGGCGCAGCGCAGGCCGCCATTCTCCAGCCGGCCGAAGGCGAGGTCGGCGCCGCGATGCGCGCAGTGACGGTCGATCAACCCGTAGCGGCCGTCCGCGCCGCGAAACAGCACCAGGTTCTCGCCGAGCAGCCGCACGGGGCGCACCGGGCGCGGCCCCTGCAACTCGTCCACCAGCGCCGCCGGCTGCCAGTACATCCGCATCAGCTTGCCGCATGGGTCCTTACGGCCGGTGCGGGTGATCAGGTCGTTCTGCTCCTGGCTCATCATGGCGGCGTCTCCCGGATTTGGATTGTTCGCCTATTGAACGAATGTGCGAATTATGCCATGTCTGATTGGGACAGCAAGTCCAATTTTTGAACCGTTCAAAGCCGCAAACCCATGCCCAAGCTGAAGCGGACCGATGAGGAGCGCGCGACCGACTTCGTCGAAAGCCTCGACCGCGGCCTGCGCCTGTTGCAGGTGTTCGGCACCGTTACGGGGCCGGCGACGCTGAGTGATCTCGCACGCGCCGCCGATCTGCCGCGCGCCACCGCACGGCGCATCCTGTTCACGCTTGCGCATGGCGGGTTCGTTGCGACCGACGGCAAGCTGTTCACGCTGACCCCGCATGTGCTGACGCTGGCAGGCTCGTTCCTGCAATCCAACCAGGTGGTGACGGTGCTGCAGCCGGTGCTCGATCGGATCGCGAGCGCGGCGCAGGAGATCGCTTCGCTCGCGCTGCTCGACGGCGACGACGTCGTGTTCGTGGCGCGATCGAGCCCGACGCGGGTGTTCTCCGCCGGCCTCGACATCGGCTACCGGCTGCCGGCGTTCTGCACCTCGGTCGGGCGCGCGATGCTCGGCCGGCTCGCCGATGGCGAGCTCGCGACACGGCTGAGGGCGATGCGCCGCGAATCCGTGACGCCGCAGACCGTGACCGATCCGAAGCGGCTGCTCGCCACCATCATCGCCGATCGCGCGCAAGGCTATTCGCTGGTCGACCGTGAGGCCGAGCCGCACTTCCGCTCGATCTCGGTGCCGGTGCGCCGCTATGACGGCACAATCGTCGCCGCCATCAACATGGGCGCGCATGTCGACCGCGTGCCGAGGCAGGAGTTGATCGATCGCTTCCTGCCGCTGCTGCGAGAAGGCGCTGACGATGTGAAGAGCCGGCTGCTGTAGGTCAAATGAGTTGGAAATCCCTCATGGTGAGGAGCGCGAAGCGCGTCTCGAACCATGGGGCCCGGCTAGTGGCCTCGTCCTTCGAGACGCTTGCTGCGCAAGCTCCTCAGGATGAGGGGATGAACCGGTTGTGACGCGGTAGTGGCGGTGCGCCTACAGCGCTACGCTGCGCAGGCCGAACGAGCGCGCCTCGTTCTGCAGCACCGGCCGCACCGAATCGATCAGCCGCGCCGCGGCGGCGTCGACTGACAGGCCGGCGGTGTCGACCACCGCGGAGGCGCGGGCGTAAAGCGGCTCGCGGCTGACCAGGATGTTGCGGAGCTCCGCCATCGCGGAGCGGTCGTCGGCCATCGGGCGCAAATCGCCCTGGCGGCGGACGCGGGCCATGTGCTCCTCCGGCTCGGCCTTGAGCCAGATCGTGTAGAACGACGACAGGATCAGGTCGAAGGTCAGCGGCTCGGAGACGATGCCGCCGCCGGTCGCAAGCACCATCAATTCCTTGCGCGCCAGAAGCTGGGTCAGCGCCGCCTGCTCCATGCGGCGAAAGCCTTCCTGGCCGTAGAGCGCGATGATCTCGGCGACCGACAGGCCGTTCTGCGCCTCGATCTCCTTGTTGAGCTCGACGAAGCTCCAGCCGATCTTCTTGGCCAGCATCCTGCCGAGCGTGGTCTTGCCGGCGCCGCGCAGGCCGATCAGCGCAATGCCGGAGAACGAGGCGCGCCGCGGCGCCGAGGCGCTGCCGCCGGCGAGGATGTCCTTGGCCTGCGCGATCTGGTTCGCCGAAGCCTTCCGCAGGAGGTCGCGGATCACAGCCCAGTCGGGTGCGGGCTCGCCGGAGGGGATGAGGTCTTCGAGATGCGCGCCCATCGCGCCTGCGACACGCCGCAGCAGCACGATCGAAACATTGCCTTTGCCGCTCTCGAGCTGGGCGATGTAGCGTTCGGAAATGCCCGAGACCTTGGCGAGCACCTTGCGCGACATGCCGCGCAGGGCGCGCATCGTGCGTACGCGCTGGCCGAGCTGTTCGAGGAAGCCGGTTTCCGGATCGTTATCCTGGGTCATGATCCCTATGGACGCGCGCGGGTGTTCCGGAAACATAGTGCCGATGAGCATTGACAGCAAGCCGATGTAGTGGCTTTGTATGAATTATAATTCTTAAATTCACAGGAGAGGGAAGCGTGGCGCGTCTGGGTCCGAGGAGCGGGGCATGACTTACAACGCGGTGACCTGGCTGCTCGATCGCAATGTCGACGAAGGCCGCGGCGACAAGGTCGTCTTCGACGACACCGTGTCGAAGCTCACCTATGGCGAGCTGCAGCAACAGACGCGCCGGCTCGGCAACGTGCTGCGCCGGCTCGGCGTCCGGCGCGAAGAGCGGGTTGCGATGATCATGCTGGATACGGTCGATTTCCCGATCGTGTTCCTGGGCGCGATCCGCGCCGGCGTGGTGCCGGTGCCGCTGAACACGCTGCTGACGCCAGAGCAGTATGCCTACATCCTCGGCGATTGCCGCGCGCGCGTGCTGTTCGTCTCCGAAGCGCTGTTGCCGGTCGTGAAGGATGTTATCGCTCGGATGCCGGATCTCGAACATGTCGTGGTCTCGGGCCAGCAGGCGCACGGTTACAAGAAGCTCTCCGACGAACTCGCGCGCGAGGGCGACGTGTTCGCGACCGCGCCGACGCATGCCGACGAACCGGCATTCTGGCTCTATTCATCAGGCTCGACCGGCATGCCGAAGGGCGTGCGCCATCTGCATTCCAACCTCGCTGCTACCGCGGAGACCTATGCCAAGCAGGTGCTCGGCATTTGCGAGGATGATGTCGGGCTCTCTGCGGCCAAGCTGTTCTTTGCCTATGGCCTCGGCAATGCGTTGACTTTCCCGATGTCGGTTGGCGCCAGCACGGTATTGAATTCGGAGCGCCCGACGCCGGCGGTAATGTTCGCGCTGATGAACAAATATCACCCCAGCATCTTCTTCGGCGTGCCGACCCTGTTCGCCGCGATGCTGAACGACGAGGCGACGAAGGCGCAAGCCGCGGGCGATCGCCTGCGCATCTGCACCTCCGCGGGCGAGGCGTTGCCGGAATCGGTCGGCAATGCCTGGAAGTCGCGCTTCGGCGTCGACATCCTCGACGGCGTCGGCTCGACCGAACTGTTGCACATCTTCCTGTCGAATGCGCCCGGCGACATCAAATACGGCACCTCGGGCCGACCGGTGCCCGGCTACAAGGTGCGGCTGGTCAACGAGCTGGGTGCCGAGGTGGCCGACGGCGAGGTCGGCGAGCTCCTGGTCGATGCGCCCTCGGCCGGCGAAAGCTACTGGAACCAGCGCAGCAAGAGCCGCTCCACCTTCGAGGGCGCGTGGACCCGCACCGGCGACAAATACGTCCGCGACGCCGACGGCCGTTACACCTTCTGCGGCCGTGCCGACGACATGTTCAAGGTCTCCGGCATCTGGGTGTCGCCGTTCGAGGTCGAGAGCGCGCTGATCACCCATCCCTCGGTGCTCGAAGCCGCCGTCGTGCCGGAAGCCGATCCGGAGGGACTGTTGAAGCCGAAGGCGTTCGTGGTGCTGCGCCCCGGCAGCTCGACCGAGGGGCTGCACGAGGCGCTCAAGGAGCACGTCAAGCAGAAGATCGGGCCGTGGAAATATCCGCGCTGGATCGATGTCGTGGATTCGCTTCCGAAGACTGCAACGGGCAAGATCCAGCGGTTCAAGTTGCGGGACGAAGGCACGAAGCGCTGAGACGTCCGTTGAGAACCCGCATGCAAGAGAACTCCTGTGACGAGAGCTTCAGTGAGGTGAGCACCCTGCGCGGGCTCCCTCCCCCCTTGCGGGGGAGGGTTGGGGAGAGGGGTGAGCCCCGGCTGCGACGCCAGAGATTCTACGCCGTCACATCAACGAACCTCGCAAGGCCGTCGCAGAGCGGAGCTTTGTTGTCGCTCTCGGTCACACAGCGGAGCAAGCGGCACCCCTCTCCCTGCCCCTCCCCCGCAAGGGGGGAGGGAATGAGAGAGCGGTCGTTGCGTCGCTTGCGAAGTTGAGAGAATGGAGCTTCGCACATGCTTTCCCCCTCCGGCTTCCTCGCCATAGATGGCGCCGATCTCGAATACCGCATGATCGGTCCGTCACCGGATGCGGCGCCCACCATCGTGATGCTGCATGAAGGGCTCGGCTCGGTCGGGCTGTGGGGCGACTTCCCGGAGAAGCTGCAGGCTGCGACCGGTGCCGGTGTGCTCGTCTATTCGCGTGCGGGCTATGGTGCGTCGAGCCCGGTCGAGCTGCCGCGCCCGGTTGAGTACATGCATATCGAGGCGCTGGAGGTGCTGCCGAAGCTGCTCGATCAGATCGGCTTCCGTCGCGGCCTGTTGGTCGGCCATTCCGACGGCGCGTCGATCGCGGCGATCTATGCCGGCTCGCGCCAGGATCATCGCCTGCAGGGGATCGCGCTGATTGCGCCGCATTTTATCGTCGAGGACATTTCGGTGAAATCGATTGCCGAGATCAAGACGGCGTATGAGACCAGCAACCTGAAGGAGAAGCTCGCGCGCTGGCACAAGGATGTCGACAACGCGTTCTATGGTTGGAACGGCGCCTGGCTCGACCCGAACTTCCGCGACTGGGATATCTCCGATTATCTCGCCTATATCCGCGTGCCGGTGCTGATCGTGCAGGGCGTCGACGATCAATACGGCACGATGCGCCAGGTCGAGATCGCGCGCGAGGAATGCTACTGCCCGGTCGACGTCGCGGTCATCGACGGCGCCGGCCACTCGCCGCATCGCGAGGCGCCTGCGGTGACGCTGGAGGTGGTCACGGAATTCGCCAGGGCGGCGCTGCGCGACGACCGGACGTTGGCCGCGTGAGAGGACGTGCACGGCGCTCCGTCCCCGTCATTGCGAGGAGCTCGCGACAAAATTGCAAAGCAATTTTGCGCTGAAGCGACGAAGCAATCCATCGCTCTGCATAGGCGGGACGATGGATTGCTTCGCTTCGCTCGCAATGACGGGGATGGAGCAGCGTGCGCGTCACCGTCTAGGTCATTGGATGAGCTGGCGATTCCCCGAACATGAAACAAAATGCATGTTTTTGTATTTTGAACTAGACCAGCTCGAAAACATGCATTATTGTGCATGTATCGAACCGACAAGGTCAAACAAACAACGTTGAAGGGTGGCCCAATGGCTGGCGACGATCGCGTCCTCGCAGGCGGGGCGAAATACATCGACTTCCAGACCGAGCCGTCGCGCTACCGGCACTGGAAGCTGGACGTTGCGGGCGACGTTGCGACGCTCACCATGGACGTCGACGAGAACGCCGGTCTGTTCGAGGGCTACCAGCTCAAGCTGAATTCCTACGATCTCGGCGTCGATATCGAACTGGCTGATGCCGTGCAGCGGCTGCGCTTCGAGCACCCCGAGGTGAAAGTCGTGGTGATGCGCTCGGGCAAGAACCGCGTGTTCTGCGCCGGCGCCAACATCCGCATGCTGGCGGGCTCGACCCACGCCCACAAAGTCAACTTCTGCAAGTTCACCAATGAGACCCGCAACGGCCTGGAGGATTCCAGCGAGAATTCGGGCCAGAGCTTCATCACCGTCGTGAACGGCACCGCCGCCGGCGGCGGCTATGAGCTGGCGCTCGCGACCGACCACATCATGATGGCCGATGACGGCGCGGCGGCGGTGGCGCTGCCCGAGGTGCCGCTGCTCGCAGTGCTGCCGGGCACCGGCGGGCTCACCCGCGTGGTCGACAAGCGCAAGGTGCGCCGCGACCATGCCGATTTCTTCTGCACCATCGAGGAAGGCATCAAGGGCAAGCGCGCGGTCGCCTGGCGGCTGGTTGACGAGATCGCGCCGAACTCCAAGCTCGAAGGCAAGCTCACCGAGCGCGTCAAGGAATTCGCCGCGAAGTCGAAGCGCAACGGCGCCGGCCCGGGCATCGCGCTGACGCCGCTGAAGCGGACCATAGACGACAGCGCGATCCGCTACGGCTTCGTCAGCGTCGATATCGACCGCGCGGCGCGCATCGCCACGATCTCGATCAAGGCGCCGGAAGCCGCGCCGCCGGAAGGCATCGACGGCATGATCGCGCAGGGCGCCTCGTTCTGGCCGTTGCAGGTCGCCCGCGAGCTCGACGATGCGGTCCTGCATCTGCGCCTCAACGAACTCGGGATCGCGATGCTGGTGTTCAAGAGCCACGGCGACGCCGCCAACGTCGTCGCCTATGACGGGTTCCTCGAGGCCAACAAGGCGCACTGGCTGGTCAACGAGATCAGGCATTACTGGAAGCGCGTGCTCAAGCGCATCGACGTCACCTCGCGCACGCTGGTGACGCTGGTCGAGCCCGGCTCCTGCTTCGTCGGCACGCTGGCCGAGCTCGTGTTCGCCGCCGATCGCTCCTATATGCTGATCGGCCAGAAGCAGGGCGACAATCGCGCCCCGCCGACCATCGAGCTGACCGCGATGAATTTCGGGCCGTATCCGATGAGCCACGGCCTGACCCGGCTGCAATCCCGCTTCCAGGCCGATCCGTCCGATTTGGAGCGCGCGCAGGCGTCGATCGGCAAGGCGCTCGATGCGGAGCAGGCCGAGGAGCTCGGCCTCGTCACCTTCGCGCTCGACGACATCGATTGGGACGATGAGGTGCGCGTATTCTTCGAGGAGCGCACCTCGTTCTCGCCCGACGGTCTCACCGGCATGGAAGCCAATCTGCGCTTCGTTGGGCCCGAGACCATGGAATCGAAGATCTTCTCGCGCCTCACGGCGTGGCAGAACTGGATTTTCCAGCGGCCCAACGCGGTCGGCGAGGAGGGCGCGCTGCGCCGCTACGGCACCGGCCAGAAGGCGCAGTTCGACATGACGAGGGTTTAGGAAATTTCGCCGTCATCCTGAGGTGCGAGCGTTAGCGAGCCTCGAAGGATGAATATGACCAAGCCAGCATCCTTCGAGACGCGGCGAAGACGCCGCTCCTCAGGATGACGGTTGAGCAAGACGCGATACACGTCGAAACGATATCCAGGAGCACGGCCATGAACGTGAACATCATGAACGTCGACTACTCGACCAAGATTCCGAACAACGTGAATCTCGCCGAGGACCGCCAGGTGCTCAAGGCGTTGGAGGGCTGGCACCCCGGCTACATGGACTGGTGGAGCGACATGGGCCCGGACGGCTTCCAGGAATCGCTGGTCTATCTGCGCACCGCCTATTCGGTCGATCCGCGCGGCTGGGCCAAGTTCGATTACGTGCGGATGCCGGAATATCGCTGGGGCATTCTGCTTGCCCCACAGGAGGAAAATCGCGTCATTCCGTTCGGCGAGAACTACGGCAAGCCGGCCTGGCAGGAGGTGCCCGGCGAGCATCGCGCGCTGCTCCGCCGCCTCATCGTGATCCAGGGCGACACCGAGCCGGCCTCGGTCGAGCAGCAGCGCCACCTCGGCAAGACCGCGCCGTCGCTCTACGACATGCGCAATTTGTTCCAGGTCAATGTCGAGGAAGGCCGCCATCTCTGGGCGATGGTCTACCTGCTGCAGAAGTATTTCGGCCGCGATGGCCGCGAGGAAGCGGATGATTTGTTGCGCCGCCGCTCCGGTGACGCGGATTCACCGCGCATGCTCGGCGCGTTCAACGAGGCGACGCCGGACTGGCTGTCGTTCTTCATGTTCACCTACTTCACCGACCGCGACGGCAAGATGCAGCTACACTCGCTGGCGCAGTCGGGCTTCGATCCGCTGTCGCGCACCTGCCGCTTCATGTTGACCGAGGAAGCCCACCACATGTTCGTCGGCGAGACCGGCATCACCCGCGTCGTGCAGCGTACCTGCGATGCGATGCGGGAAGCCGGCATCACCGATCCGACCGACATCGCCAAGGTCCGCGCGCTCGGCGTGATCGACCTGCCGACGATCCAGAAGAAGCTGAACCTGCACTATTCGCTGTCGCTCGACCTGTTCGGTTCGGAGGTGTCGACCAACGCCGCCAACGCCTTCAATGCCGGCATCAAGGGCCGCTACAAGGAAACCACGATCGACGACGATCATCAGCTCAAGAACTCGACCTATCCGGTCATGAAGCTGGTCGACGGCCAGATCAAGATGGTCGACGAGCCGGCGCTCACCGCGCTCAACATGCGCCTGCGCGACGACTACACGCAGGATTGCGTCAAGGGCATGCTGCGCTGGAATAAGGTGATCTCGACCGCGGGCTATGACTACAAGCTCACGGTGCCGAACACCGCCTTCCACCGCCAGATCGGCGAGTTCAAGGACGTTCATGCAACGCCCGACGGCCTTTTGATCGACGATGCCACCTGGGCCAAGCGCAAGGGCGAGTGGCTGCCGTCGAGCGAGGACGGTGAGTTCATCGCTTCGCTGATGAAGCCCGTGACCGAACCCGGCCAGTTCGCCTCATGGATCTCGCCGCCGAAGGTCGGCATCGACAACAAGCCCGGCGATTTCGAATATGTGAGGATCGAGAGCTGATCGCTTGAGCGCTCTTTCTCCTCCCGGAGAGAGCAGGAGAGGGGTGAGCCGAGAGGTCCCTGGCTCGCCCCTTTTCTTTGTCGAGCGCAGTGCGCTGACGGCCGCGACGACGTGCTCGCCGGCATAGAGAGCGCCACGTCACGGTCTACAGCGCAGCAGGAATCGAAAATCCCGCAGCGTACTGGATGCCCCGGTCAAGCCGGGGCATGACAGTGAGATTGTGGTCGGTCGCTGGGTGCTACCCTGCGATCTCGGCGCCGGCATTGGCGTAGACCACGCCGCCGTCGACCGCGATGGTGGCTCCGACGACATAGTCGCCGGCGCGCGAGGCGAGGTAGATCGCAACCCCCGCCATATCCTCGTCGGTGCCGACCCGCTGCGCCGGCACGCGCTTGGCGACATCGTCCGCATGGTCGCGCGCGGCCCGGTTCATGTCGGACTTGAACGCGCCCGGTGCGATCGCGGTGACGTTGACATGGTCCTTGATCAGCCTGGTCGCCATACGCCGCGTCAGGTGGATGACCGCTGCTTTGCTCGCTGCATATGAATAGGTCTCCATCGGATTGACGAAGATGCCATCGATCGAGGCGATGTTGATCACCTTGGCGGGCTGCGCTGCGCTGGCCGCGGCGCGCAACGGCTTCGCCAGCGCCTTGGTCAGAAAGAACAGCGACTTGACGTTGAGGTTCATCACCTTGTCCCAGCCGCTCTCGGGAAATTCGTCGAAATCCGCGCCCCATGCCGCGCCGGCGTTGTTGACGAGGATGTCGAGCTTCGGCTCCAGCTTGATGATCTCGCCGGCGAGCTTCTCGCAGCCCTCGACCGTCGAGATATCGATCGGCAGCGCGATGCATTCGCCGTCATAGGCAGCCGACAGCTCCTTGGCGGTGGCTTCGCACGGCCCGGCCTTGCGCGCGGTGATGTAGACCCTGGCCGCGCCCTGCGCGAGGAAGCCGGCTGCGATCATCTTGCCGATGCCGCGCGATCCGCCGGTCACCAATGCGACACGGCCTTTCAGTGAGAACAGATCTTTGAACATGCGTTCCTCCGTTGAATTATCGGAGGTTCTGGGCGCAGGCGGCGATCGAGTCAAGGAAGAGGAGGCGCGACTGGGAGCATGGCTTGCCACCTCCCCTTGAAAAGGGGAGGTCGCTTTGCGCGCAGAGCAAAGCGGGTGGGGATCTGCTTTCTGCAGACACTGTCGTCTGTGGCCGACCCCCATCCCGACCTTCCCCCTTTCAGGGGGAAGGAGAAAACTGAAAATCCGAGGCGGTACCCGATGCGCGCATCATGCCGCATCGATGCGGCGGAAGCCGTTCCACATCGCGGTGGCGGCGCCGGAGGTCAGGACTGGCAACAGGCGCGCCTCCTGGTAGTTGCCGTTCAGCGAGACCCGTTGCAAGGCGGTCAGATGATCGGCGCTTTCGGCGAACAGCATGCCGGGCCGCGTCGTTACCGCTGTCCTGAAGCCGATCGTCTTGGCGAGCGCGAATTCGCGTTGTCCGGCAGCCGTGCGGTCGCCGTAGGGATAGGCGAGATGCAGCGCCGGCCGCTGCAAGGCGTCCTCGATCCGCGCGCGGCTGGTTGTGAGCTCGAATGAGGCGATCGTCTCGCTTTGCTTGGCGAGATTGCAATGGCTGACGGTGTGCACGCCGATCGTGACCAGCGGGTCGCCGGCAAATTGGCGCAACTCATCCCAGGACAGGCAGAGCTCGCGTGCGATGGTGGTGTCGTCGATGCCGTGACGGATGCAGAGCGCGGAGACCTCGCGCTGCACGTCGCATTCGCTTGGCAGCGCGCGCAGCCAGTCGTGGATGCGATCGAACGCTGCGCGCTTGGCTTGCGCGGTGGAGGTGTCGAGCCGCGTCGTGCTGCCGCCGATCGGTACCTCGATGGCTGAGGCCGCCGATATCACCCGCTCCAGCGCAATCCACCACAGCCGGCCGGAGCCGTCGGCGAAATCGCTGGTGACGTAGACGGTCAGCGGCGCCTCGAACTCGCGCATCACAGGCAAGGCGAAATCGCGGTTGTCGCGATAGCCATCGTCGAAGGTGAAGCAGGCGAAGCGCCGGGTGAAATTCCGTTCGATCAGGCGATGGTGAGCCTCGTCGAGGCTGATGATGTCGATGTCGAGCGCGCGCAGGTGCGCAAGCGTTGCGCGCAGGAAGTCCGGCTCGACCTCGAGATGGCGATTCGGCTGGAACGCGTCATCGCGCCGCGGACGGACATGGTGCAGCATGAAGATGGCGCCGACGCCGGCGAAGACCGGCCGCAGCAGGATGTGCGCGCCCGAAAAGCACAGTGCCTCCAGCCCGGCGCGGATCACGGTATTACGAAGCTGCTTCATGAGGGCACGGGCGGGCCGATTTGCATTCCGCCGCAAACTTAGCGAAAGACCACTGAAGAAACTGTTAGCCTGATCGGAACAAGGCGGCTCTGCCGGGGACGCGATTTGGGGTTTGACAGTCAGCCAAGGGTTTGTTTTCTCTCTGATTCTCGAGCCGCAGGACCCTGAATGCACGGACTTTTCAAGTGGAGTAGCAAATGGTGGCCGGGGGTGATTCCGCTGGTCGTCTTTTGGGGTATTGCAGGGTGGACCAGCACGGCAACGGTCGAAGCCGATCTTGCCGCGCGTACTAATGCCGCACTCAAGGATACCGTCCTCGACAAGCGCCGCATCAGCGTCGATGGCCGCGACGTGACCTTTGCGGCCAATGCGTTCTCCGAAGATGGCCGACTCAGCGCGGTGGCGTCGGTCGAAGCGGTGCCGGGTGTGCGGCTGGTGAACGACGAAACCCGTCTTGTTGCCGAAGCCAAGCCGTATGTCTGGTCCGCCGAGCGCGATGTCGGCCGCGTGACTCTCGGCGGCAATGCGCCGCTGCCGTCGAGCAAGGGCAAGCTGGTGGAGGCCGCGAAGGCTCATCTCGGCGGCGTCGAGGTGGCGGATCAGATGGCGCTCGCGCGCGGCGCGCCGTCGCGGTTCGACGCCGCAGCACTGCTGCTGCTCGACCAGATCGGCAAGCTGAAGGACGGCAAGATTACGCTGACCGACACCAAGGTCAGTCTTGCCGGCATGGCGCGCGAACTCGGCGGGCGCGAGGCGATCGCGGGAGCGCTGAAGAATCTTCCGGAGGGCTATTCGATCGCCGCCAACGACATCCAGGCCCCGCCTTATGTGTTCCAGGCCTACAAGGATCCGGTCGCGCTGACATTGACGCTGACCGGCTACGTCCCTGATAACGCCACGCACGCGGCGCTGGTCGCCGCCGCCAGCCGCAAATTCTTCAGCGAGAAGGTCGTCGACAATCTCAAGGCCAGCGTTGGTGCGCCGGCTAGCTTTGCCGCGGCCGTGGTGCCAGCGCTCGGCGCGCTGTCGCGGCTGTCGACGGGAACGCTGGTAGTGTCCGACCGCGAGGTGAAGCTGTCAGGCGATGCGCTCTATGATGCCGCCGCCGGCCAGATCCGCAGCGGCTTGGGCAAGGAGTTTCCACAAGGTTGGCAGTACAAGGCCGAGGTCACGGTCAAGCCGCCATCGGCGCCGGTCGACGCTTCGGTGTGCCAGCAATTGTTCGCCGACCTCCTGGTGAAGGGGCGGATCCGCTTCGAGTCGGGCAAGGCCGATATCGTGCCCGATTCCGTTGGCCTGCTCGATCGTCTGATCGAAACTGCGATGCGTTGTCCGACGACCAATATCGAGATCGCCGGTCATACCGACAGCGACGGCGATGAAGCCGCCAACCAGGCGCTGTCGGAAAAGCGCGCGCAGGCAGTGGTGGATTATCTTGTCCGTGCCGGATTGCCGGCCAACCGTTTCACGGCGGTCGGTTTCGGCAGCACGCAGCCCGTGGCAGGCAACGACACCGAAGACGGCAAGGCGCAGAACCGGCGCATCGATTTCGTGGTGAAGTAGCGATGATAGCGGTGGCAACATTCTTCTGGGGCTGGCTGCTGGCGGCGCTGCTGCTCGGCTTCGGCATGGGCTGGATCGCCGTAGTGCATCGGGCGCGGGGCGTCTCGAAGGCCTGGATCGGCTGGTTGTCCGTGCTTGCCGTCGCGCTGGTTGCCGCCTCGTTCACGCATGTCGTGCCCGGCCGCTTCGGCTACTGGCTCGATCTCTTCCTGGTCATGTTCGCGCTCTACCTTTGCGGCTGCGCCGTGGGTTCGTGGCTGCGCGACTGGGTGGTTTCGCGCAGCAAGCCCGCAAGCTGACCTCCAACCGCTTGATCCGTCACGCCTAAGCGGCGCCGCCATGGGCGCGCGAGCCGCGGTCATTTTGGCGCTTGACAATCAATACGTACGTACGTATTATTGGATTATGCCAAAACCCTCTCTCCGCGATGCCATTCTCGACGCCGGCCTGAAGGCGATGTTCCGCACCGGCTATCACGGCACCAGCGTGCGCGACGTCACCGCCGCCGCCGGCGCGCCGCAGGGCTCGTTCACCAACCATTTCCGCTCGAAGGAGCTGTTCGCCTCCGAAGTGCTTGATCGCTACTTCCTCTATGTGCGCGGCCTGGTGGCGGAAGCGCTGGGGGACACCACGCTGACCGCGCGCGAACGGCTCAGGCGCTATCTCGATCTCATCACCGGCAAGCTTGCCCATGACGGCTTCACCCGCGGCTGCCTGATCGGCGATTTCAGTCTGGAGGCATCCGGCTCCAGCGAGATGCTGCGCGAGCAGCTCGACGCGATCTTCCGGGAATGGCGTGAGCCGTTTGCTGCCTGCATCTCCGAGGCGCAGGCCAAGGGCGAGATCGCGTCCGACTTCGATCCCGGTGAACTCGCCGATTTCCTGCTGGCATCCTGGCAGGGCGCAATGCTGCGCATGAAAGTCGAACGCAGCGCGGCCGCACTCAACCGTTTCAAGACGATCGCATTCCAAACCGTGTTCAAGGAGCTGCCATGATCTTCGCTACCGATATCAGCCTGCATCACCGGCCCATCCGCGGATCCACGATGGCCTATCGCGAAACCGGACGCGGCGACGCGCCGCACGTGCTGTTCCTGCACGGCAATCCGACGTCGTCCTACATCTGGCGCAACATCATGCCGCTGGTCGCGCCGGTCGGCCATTGCATCGCGCCCGACCTGATCGGCTACGGCCAGTCCGGCAAGCCCGACATCGCCTACCGCTTCTTTGATCACGCGGACTATCTCGATGCGCTGATCGACGATCTCGGCATCGGCTCGGCCTATCTCGTCGCCCAGGACTGGGGCACCGCGCTGGCGTTTCACCTCGCGGCGCGGCGTCCGGATTTCGTCCGCGGGCTCGCCTTCATGGAGTTCATCCGCCCGATGCGGAATTGGTCAGACTTCCATCAGCATGACGCCGCTCGCGACATGTTCCGCAAATTCCGCACGCCTGGCGAGGGCGAGGCGCTGATCCTCGACCACAATGTTTTCGTCGAGCGCGTGTTGCCGGGCTCGATCCTGCGCAAGCTCAGCGAGGAGGAGATGGCCGCCTACCGCGCGCCGTTTGCGACCCGCGAGAGCCGCAAGCCGACATTGATGCTGCCGCGCGAATTGCCGATTGCAGGCGAGCCGGCCGATGTCGACCAGGCGCTCACCGCAGCACATGCCGCGCTCGCGGCCTCGACCTATCCGAAGCTGCTGTTCGCGGGATCTCCCGGGGCGCTGGTGTCACCGGCCTTCGCTGCGGATTTCGCCGCAACCCTCAAGCATTGCGCGGTCATTCAACTCGGCGCCGGCGCCCACTATCTGCAGGAAGATCATCCGGAGGCGATCGGTCGCTCGGTCGCCGGCTGGATCGCCGGGATCGAAGCCGCCAACGCACAACGCCTCGCAGCATGAAATGATGGGAGAGCATGCCATGACCGAGATCTCGATCACCTATTGCCGTCCCTGCGGTTACGAGAAGCGCGCCAAAGAGGCTGCCGCCCTGTTGCATGAGCGCCTCGGGCTCGATGCCGAACTGGTGCCCGGCAAGGGCGGCATCTTCGAGGTCAAGCTTGATGGCAAGGTGGTCGCCAAGCGCGTCAAGGGGCATTTCCCCGATGCCGCGGAGATCGTCACCGCGGTGGCGGCGGCGCGGGCATGACGATGAGCGGACCTGCTTCTTCTCTGCTCTCATGGAGCGACGATCTGTCCGCGGTCGATTGGGACGAGCTGTCGGCGCTCTACCGGGTGGCGCCGCTCGGCGACAAGGGCGCGGCCGACCTGAGGCTCGTGTTCGGCAACAGCATGTTTCGCGCCTTCGCCTTCGATGACGGCCGGCTGGTCGGCGCCGGCCGCGTGCTCGCCGATGGCCGCGATTGCGCGTATCTCTGCGACATCGCGGTGCATCCAACCCATCAGGGCCGCGGGCTCGGCAAGGACATCGTGCAACGCCTGGTCAATCTGTCAGCCGGGCACCGCAAGATCATTCTCTATTCCGTTCCAGGCAGAGAGCCGTTCTATGCGGCCTTCGGCTTTCGTCGCATGACCACGGCGATGGCGATCTTTGAGAATCCGGCCAGGGCGTTCGCCGCCGGCTATCTATCCGACGACGGGCCGCAATCCTGAGACGGCGCGTCGCTGCGTCGCGCCCGCTGCCCGTAGTTTTCCGGGATGCCGCGCGGGCGGCTTGGCGGGCTATCTGACGCACCCGTGCGTCAAGGCCTTGTCCGTGCGGGGGGAAACGCTCAAATTTGTCGATGCGCCGTCACGAGGCGTCCCTAATATCTTGAAGAAACGCGTTTTATTGTCGTTTGACGAATTCCACTCGCGCTCAAAACGCGCTACAGGGTTCGGGGAACAGCGGAGCGTCGGCGGGGTTCGCCCGGGAGCCGCCGTCGCGGGATCGCAATTCGAGGTCTAGATGCTGGAAGCAATACGCAGGGCGATGGCGTTTCTGCGCCAGAAGCAGATCCTGCATAAGCTGGGTGTTGTCATCAGCATCGCCGTTATCGGCATCGCCTGCTACGTTCTCTATCATATGCTGCGCGGCATCGACACCCACGAGGTGGTCGAGGCCATCAAGAGCACCGAGCAGCGTCAGATCGTGCTGGCAGCGCTATTCGTCGCAGCAGGCTACTTCACGTTGACTTTCTACGACCTGTTCGCGGTGCGCGCGATCGGCCATTCCCATGTCCCGTATCGCATCAATGCGCTCGCGGCGTTCACCTCCTATTCGATCGGCCACAATGTCGGCGCCAGCGTCTTCACCGGCGGCGCGGTGCGCTATCGCATCTACTCAGCCTGGGGCTTGAACGCGATCGACGTCGCCAAGATCTGCTTCCTCGCCGGCCTCACCTTCTGGCTCGGCAACGCCGCGGTGCTCGGCCTCGGCATCGCCTATCACCCGGAGGCCGCCGCCAATATCGATCAGTTGCCGCCCTGGCTCAATCGTACCCTCGCATTCGCGATCATCATCGCGCTGGTCGCCTATGTGGTCTGGGTCTGGACCCAGCCGCGGGTGGTCGGCCGCGGGCCATGGACCGTGACCTTGCCGGGCGGGCCGCTGACCCTGCTGCAGGTCGCGATCGGCATCCTCGATCTCGGCTTCTGCGCGCTTGCCATGTATGTGCTGGTGCCGGACGAGCCGAACCTGGGGTTCGTCGTGGTCGCCGTCATCTTCGTGTCGGCGACCTTGCTCGGCTTCGCCAGCCATTCCCCCGGCGGCCTCGGCGTCTTCGATGCCGCCATGCTGGTCGGCCTCTGGCAGATGGACCGCGAGGACCTGCTGGGCGGGATGCTGCTGTTCCGGCTCCTCTACTATATTGTCCCGTTTGTCATATCTGTAATCTTGCTGACGTTTCGCGAGGTTATTGTCGGCGCCCGACTCAAACAGCTGCCGCAGGCTGATTCGGGGCCCCGCGTCGAGCCGCACCACGAAGCGGTTTTCGTCCGCAAGCGCGGTGATTCCGGCGTCTGATTGAAGCGGCCAGATCGGTCCTCGCGCGACGTCCGTTTGACCTCGCCCAGGCGAGATCTGAACCGAAGGGAAGAAAGCCGCCGCGATGGCAATCGATGATTCACCCTCCTCCATGTTCTCGCCGTGGCCGGACCGGTTGCGTCATGCTGCAATCATCCTGCTGGCGGCAGCCCTTGCGCTGAGCGTGGTCGTGGCGCTCGGCGAGCTGTCGCCGGTGCGCGCCGCCGCGGTGTTCATCTGCATCGCCGCCGCGGCCCTGGTGCCGTGGCGGCTGCACGATGCGGCGACGTCGCGCGAGGATGCCCGCAGCGTCAACCCGGTCGAGGCCGCCGCCGTCAGTGCCGTTGTCGCCGGCATGCCGGATCCGGCCGTGCTGTTGGATCGCGCCGGCCGCGTCATCCACCTCAACGCGGCCGCCGCCCAGCTCGCGCCGGCGCTGCGCAAGAACGAGCTGGCGCAATTCGCCTTGCGCTCGCCCGAGATCATCACCGCGCTGCGCGAGGCGATCGCCACCACCGAACCGCGCCGCGCCACCTACACCGACCATGTGCCGGTCGATCGCTGGATGGAATTGGTCATCACGCCGGTTCCGGTGCCGACCCTGTTCGGCGGCACCGACAAGTGCATGCTGATGACCTTCCACGACCAGACGCCGCTGCGCCGGGTCGAGGAGATGCGCGCCGACTTCGTCGCCAATGCGAGCCATGAGCTGCGCACGCCGCTCGCCGCGCTGTCCGGCTTCATCGACACGTTGCAGGGGCCGGCGCGGGACGATGCCCGGGCCCGCGAGCGCTTTCTCGGCATCATGCATATCCAAGCCACCCGCATGGCGCGGCTGATCGACGATCTATTGTCGCTGTCCCGGGTCGAGCTCTCGGCGCATGTCCAGCCGGAAGCCCTGATCGACATCATGCCGATCATCCGCCAGGTGGTTGATGGGCTGGAGGCGCTGGCGCGGGAGCGCCAGGTCGAGATCGAGCTCAACCTGCCACAGGCGCCGGTCACGATTGCCGGCGACCGGGAGGAGCTGCTGCGGCTGTTCGAGAACCTGATCGAGAACGCGCTCAAATACGGTGCCTCCGGTGGCCGCGTGATCGTGTCGCTGAGCCAGCCGGCGCCAGGCGAGGCGAACCCCGAAATCCGCGTCATGGTGCGGGATTTCGGTCCGGGCATCGCGCCGGAGCATCTGCCGCGGCTGACCGAGCGCTTCTATCGGGTAGACGTCGGCGACAGCCGCAACCAGGGTGGAACCGGCCTCGGATTATCGCTGGTGAAACATATTCTTAACCGTCATCGCGGGCGTCTTTTGATCGAAAGCGTACCGAAGAGCGGCGCGACCTTTACCGCCTGTTTTCCGCGCCCGAAGACCCCGGTACCGGTATAAAGCTGAGCGTTTTCAATCGCTTAATACTGTCATCCAACTGTCATCCAACCTTCGTAAAAGCAGCACCGACCGCTCCTAGATGGACCGGCGTGAGCGCGATCGGGCGCATTCGGCGCTTCGCTCAGCAAGGGAGACCAGCATGAATTTCATCAAGACAATCGTCGCTGCCGGCTTGGTCGCCGCGTCGACGTCGGCCTTTGCTGCCGATATTACCGGCGCGGGCGCGACATTTCCGTTCCCGATCTATTCGAAATGGGCCGACGCTTACAAGAAGGAGACCGGCAACGGTCTGAACTATCAGTCGATCGGCTCGGGCGGCGGCATCAAGCAGATCCAGGCGAAGACCGTCACCTTCGGCGCCAGCGACATGCCGCTCAAGGTCGAGCAGCTTGAGAAGGACGGCCTCGTCCAGTGGCCGATGGTCATGGGTGCGATCGTTCCGGTCGTGAACCTCGACGGCGTCAAGCCCGGCGAGATGGTGTTCGACGGCGAGACACTCGCCAACATCTATCTCGGCAAGATCACCAAGTGGGACGATCCGGCGATCAAGAAGCTCAATCCGAAGGTCAACCTGCCCTCGGCCGCGATCACCGTGGTCCGCCGCTCGGACGGTTCGGGCACCACCTTCAACTTCACCAACTATCTCTCGAAGGTCAGTGCTGATTGGAAGAGCAAGGTCGGCGAGGGCACCGCGGTCGAATGGCCGACCGGCGTCGGCGCCAAGGGCAACGAGGGCGTGTCCGGCAACATCAGCCAGACCAAGAACTCGATCGGCTACGTCGAGTACGCCTACGCCAAGCAGAACAAGCTGACCTACACCGGCCTGGTCAACAAGGGCGGCAAGACGGTGCAGCCGACGGTCGACGCCTTCCAGGCCGCCGCTTCCAACGCCGACTGGTCGCATACGCCGGGCTACTACGTGATCCTGACCGACCAGCCCGGCGACAAGTCCTGGCCGATCACGGCGGCGACCTTCATCCTGATGCACAAGGAAGCAACCGATAAGGCGGCTTCCCAGGAAGCGCTCAAGTTCTTCCGCTGGGCGTTTAAGAACGGCGACAAGATGGCCGAGGAGCTCGACTACATCCCGATGCCGGGCAATGTCGTCCAGCAGATCGAGAAGACCTGGACCTCCGAGATCAAGAGCTAACTCCGACGTTTCGAACCAAAGCTGTGCCGCCCACGGGGCGGCACAGCCTCTGCAACCGGATCCGGACTCCGTCATTATCGCGACAAGCCTGGAGTTCGGGAGCGGCGCCCCGGAAGGCGCAACCGGAACGGCGTCGGTCAAAAAACGTCGGTGACGATCGCTTCGGGGCGTAGCGGGTTGCGCAGCTTTTACATAGTAGAGAGGGGATTGGCGTGGCTGACATGGCTGTTCAGAGCGATGTGATGGAAGCTGCCGGACCTTACGATCGCGCCAAGGCCCTCAGCGCGTTCAAGCTCGGTGATGCCGCCTTCTACTGGGTCACCCGGATTTCGGCGATTTCGGTTCTGTTGATCCTCGGCGGCATCATCCTGTCGCTGATCGTCGGCGCCTGGCCGGCGATGAAGGAATACGGGTTCGCCTTCCTGTGGACCCAGCGCTGGGCGCCATCGGCCGATCCGCCGGTGCTCGGCGCGGTCGGTCCGGTCTACGGCACCCTGATCACGTCGACCATCGCCATGCTGATCGCCATTCCCGTGGGCATTGGCATCGCCGTGTTCCTGACCGAACTCTGCCCGCAATGGCTGCGCCGACCGATCGGCATCGCGGTCGAGTTGCTCGCCGGCATCCCCTCGATCATCTACGGCATGTGGGGCTTCTTCGTGCTCGGCCCGTTCCTCGCCAACACGTTCCAGCCATTCATGATCCGCATCTTCGAGGGTGTGCCGGTGCTCGGCAGCGTCTTCGCGGGCCCGCCGTCCTATCTCAGCCTGTTCAACGCCTCGCTGATCCTCGCGATCATGGTGTTGCCGTTCATCACCGCGATCTCGGTCGACGTGTTCAAGACCGTGCCGTCGGTGCTGAAGGAAGCCGCCTACGGCATGGGCTGCACCACCTGGGAGGTCGTCCGCAGCGTCGTGATCCCCTACACCCGGGTCGGCGTGATCGGCGGCATCATGCTGGCGCTCGGCCGTGCGCTCGGCGAGACCATGGCGGTGACCTTCATCATCGGCAACTCGTTTCGCATCTCGTCGTCGATCTTCGCGCCGGGCACCACGATCTCGGCGGCGATCGCTTCCGAATTCGCCGAAAGCGACGGCCTGCACCAGTCCGGCCTGATCCTGCTCGGTCTGCTCTTGTTCGTGCTGACCTTCTTCGTGCTCGCCGCAGCGCGGTTGATGCTGCTGCGTCTGGAAAAGAAGGCGGGGAAGTGACGCCATGAACCCGATCTACAAATCCCGCCGCCGCAGCGACATCGTCGTCCGCGCCCTCTGCATCGGCGCTGCGCTATTCGGCGTCACATGGCTGGCGCTGATCCTGCTTACGCTGCTCTACAACGGCGTCGCAGGGCTGAGCGTGCAGCTCTTCACCGAGAACACCCCGCCGCCCGGCTCGACCGAAGGCGGTCTGCTCAACGCCATCGTCGGCTCGATCATCATGACCGTGATCGGGGTCGGTATCGGCGCGCCGCTTGGCCTGTTCGCCGGCACCTACCTTGCCGAGTACGGTAGACATGACAAGCTCACCTCGGTGATCCGCTTCATCAACGATATTCTGCTCAGCGCGCCCTCGATCATCATCGGCCTGTTCATCTATGGCGCCGTGGTGGTGCCGATGCGCGGCTTCTCGGCGATCGCCGGCTCCCTGGCGCTCGCGGTGATCGTGATCCCGGTCGTGCTGCGCACCACCGAGGACATGCTGCTGCTGGTGCCCAATCCGCTGCGCGAGGCGGCCAGCGCGCTCGGCCTGCCGCGTTCGCTGGTAATCAAGCGGATCGCATATCGTGCCGCCCGATCGGGTCTGATCACGGGCGTGTTGCTGGCCACCGCCCGCGTCGCCGGCGAAACCGCCCCGCTGCTGTTCACCGCGCTCTCGAACCAGTTCTTCAGCCTGAACCTGACCAGCACGATGGCCAATCTGCCGGTGACCATCAACAACTTCGTGCAGAGCCCCTATGCCTACTGGAAGGAGTTGGCCTGGAGCGGTGCACTGCTCATCACCTTCACCGTGCTCGCGCTCAATATCGGTGCGCGCATCCTAGGTGCCGAAAGGGCTGCAAAATGACCGAGCTTTCCGTTTCGATGACTGCCGCGAGCCACGTCCCCCAGGTGCCGCTTCCAGAGGCGCCGCCGAAAGTGACGGTGCGCAATCTCAACTTCTACTACGGCGAGCACCACGCGCTGAAGAACATCAACCTGACGCTCGGCACCAACCGCGTCACGGCGTTCATCGGCCCGTCGGGCTGCGGCAAGTCGACCCTGCTGCGCATCTTCAACCGGATGTATGATCTCTATCCGGGTCAGCGCGCCGTCGGCCAGTTGATGCTGGACCAGACCAACATTCTCGACCCCAAGCTTGACCTCAACCTGTTGCGCGCGCGGGTCGGCATGGTGTTTCAGAAACCGACGCCGTTCCCGATGACGATCTACGAGAATATCGCGTTCGGCATCCGCCTCTACGAGAAGATCTCGAAGTCCGAGATGGACGGTCGCGTGGAGAAGGCGCTGCGCGGCGGTGCGCTGTGGAACGAGGTCAAGGACAAGCTGAACGCCTCGGGCCTCTCGCTGTCCGGCGGACAGCAGCAGCGCCTGTGTATCGCCCGCACCGTCGCGGTGCGGCCCGAGGTGATCCTGTTCGACGAACCGTGCTCGGCGCTCGACCCGATCTCGACCGCCAAGGTGGAGGAGCTGATCCAGGAACTGTCCGAGGACTACACGATCGCGATCGTCACCCACAACATGCAGCAGGCGGCGCGCGTCTCTGACAAGACCGCTTTCATGTATCTTGGCGAACTGATCGAGTTCGACGACACCAACAAGATCTTCACCTCGCCGAGCGACCGACGGACCCAGGACTACATCACCGGCCGGTTCGGCTAGAGCATGATCCGGAAAAGTGGAGACCCGGTTTTCCGATGAGATCATGCTCAAACAAGGAAATGAGATCATGATCCGGCCGGATCATGATTGAAGGAGCAAGCGATGGTTTCTGAACATACCGCCAAGGCATTCGACAGCGATCTGCAGGAACTCACCCGCCTGGTCGCCGAGATGGGCGGCCTCGTCGAGCGCATGATCACCGAGTCCGTCGACGCACTGATCCGCCGCGACGTCGCGCTCGGCAAGCGCGTCGTTGCCGCCGACGTCGAGATCGACGGCCTGCAGCGCATCATCGAGGAGCGCGCGGTGCTGACGATTGCGCGTCGCCAGCCGATGGCGATCGACCTGCGCGAGATCGTCAGCGCGATGCGGGTGGCGACCGACCTCGAGCGGATCGGCGATCTCGCCAAGAACATGGGCAAGCGCGTCGCGGCCCTCGAGAGCGATTTCCAGCCGTTGAAGCTGATCCGCGGCCTCGAGCACATGACCGATCTGGTGCTGTCGCAAGTCAAGTCGGTGCTCGACGCCTACGCCGCGCACGACTTGCCGGCCGCGATGACCGTCTGGAAGGGCGACGAGGAGGTCGACGCGATCTGCACCTCGCTGTTCCGCGAACTGCTCACCTACATGATGGAGGATCCGCGCAACATCTCGTTCTGCATCCATCTGATGTTCTGTGCCAAGAACATCGAGCGGATCGGCGACCACGCCACCAACATCGCCGAAACCGTGTTCTACATGATCGAAGGCCAGCAGATCACCGACAAGCGCCCGAAGGGCGACATGACCACCTTTGCCACCACGGTGCCGGGTAACGGCTAGCTGAGGTGTTTGGTTCGCCTCTCGGGCAACGGATCAACACAGAGAAAGAACATAGACCGATGAGCGCACGCATTCTGGTAGTCGAAGACGAGGAAGCGCTGACGACGTTGTTGCGCTACAACCTCGACGCGGAAGGCTACGACGTGGAGACGGTCGGACGCGGCGACGACGCCGACACAAGGCTGAAGGAGCGTGTTCCCGATCTCGTGGTGCTTGACTGGATGCTGCCGGGCCTCTCCGGCATCGAGCTGTGCCGCCGCCTGCGGGCGCGGCCTGAGACCAAGCAGCTTCCGATCATCATGCTGACGGCGCGCGGCGAGGAGAGCGAGCGGGTGCGGGGCCTCGCCACCGGCGCCGACGATTACATCGTCAAACCGTTCTCGGTGCCGGAGCTGCTGGCGCGCGTGAAGGGCCTGTTGCGTCGCGCGAGCCCTGAGCGGCTCGCCACCGTCCTGACTTACGGCGATATCGAGCTCGACCGCGAGAAGCGCCGCGTCGCGCGCTCGGGCCGGCCGATCGATCTCGGCCCGACCGAATATCGCCTGCTCGAGTTCTTCCTCGAGCATCCCGGCCGCGTGTTCAGCCGCGAGCAGCTTCTCGACAGCGTCTGGGGCCGCGACATCTATATCGACGAGCGGACCGTCGACGTGCACATCGGCCGCTTGCGTAAGCTGCTCAATCCCGGCCGCGAGCAGGATCCGATCCGCACCGTGCGCGGTGCCGGCTATGCGCTCGACGACCGCTTCGCCAAGGCGGAGCCGCAGCCGTAAGGCGCGGGCAGCAGATAACCACAGCGTCGTCCCGGCAAAAGCCGCGACCCATAACCCCGAATGCAATTTGTTGCGCGAAGTCGGAACGACGAGTCCTGTTCACAACACAAGCCGCGGCGGATGGGTCCCGGCCTGCGGCAGGACGACGCTGTGACGTAGAGGTAGTCCCCTCACAAAAAAATCCCCGCTTGCGCGGGGATTTTGTTTCCACGGCCTATGATGCTCACCGGGTCGGCGGCTTGTTGGCGGGCCTGCGCCGGTCGGCAGCCGGCTGGTAGGCGACGCGCGAGTGGTGCGCGCAATAGGGCAGGCCGGTGAGCGCCTTGCCGCCGCAGAAGAAGAATTCAGGGCTCGAGGGGTCGCCGACTGGCCAGTGGCAGGTCGCCTCGTTCAGCTCGAGCAGCGACAGCCGCTGGCTCATCGGCACCACATTGTCATAGGCGACCGGATCCGGCTCCAGCTCGACCTCGAAGGCGTGGGCGAGCGCGGTGTTGCCGCGCGAGACCGGGCGCGCCACCCGCATCATATGTTGGGCGGGACGGGCCTTGCGCTGTCGCGGGGCAGCGGTGGAAGGGGCCTTGGCACGGCCGGATAGGCCAAGCCGATGCACTTTGCCGATCACGGCGTTTCGCGTCACATTGCCGAGTTCCGCCGCAATCTGGCTGGCCGACAGGCCCGCCTCCCAGAGCTTCTTGAGCTGCTCGACGCGATCATCGGACCAGGTCAATACCGTCATCGCATTCTTCCCTTCGCCTTGCGCCGGCCAGTCATCGGAGCGGCGCTGCGAGCCAAATCTGACAAATATCCCTGCGGTCAGAATCCCTTAGCCCTCGCCGGACGCGGTTTTGCGCCCGAACGTGTACGCAGAACGAAAGCTACTTAGAGGGTCCAGTACTGCCGCACGAGATGTCGTATCCGACAGGCCAAACGCTACAATATGGCGTGACTCTGGCGCAAGAGTCCGCGGCAGCGCGTCCACATGTTCCGACATTTATGCATTGCAATGAGGCTTTTCCACCTCACCGGTATGCTCGGGATTGCGCGCGTTTCGCACTGCAGGAAGGCCACTTCGTGGCGATTGACAGCGACTGCCCGCAGCATACAATGCCTTCCACGTGCCGCCCGAAAAGGCGGCACGTTTTGTTTTCCGAAGCTGGCCGTTGCTGCGCTGGCGTTAAGGCACGCGGCAATTGTCGGCCTCAAACCCGTCAGTGATTGCCATGACCAATAGCGCCACGTCGCATCTGCTTCCCGTCTTCGCCAGGGTCGATCTCGGCTTCGAGCGCGGAGAGGGCGCCTGGCTCATCGCGACCAACGGCGACCGCTATCTCGATTTCACCTCGGGCGTCGCGGTGAACGCGCTCGGGCATGCGCACCCTCATCTGGTCAAGGCGCTGCAGGAACAGGCGACCAAGCTCTGGCACATGTCGAACCTGTTCAAGAGTCCGGACGGCGAGGCGCTCGCCGCGCGGCTCTGCGAGCAGAGCTTTGCCGATTACGTGTTCTTCTGCAATTCCGGCGCGGAAGCGATGGAAGGCGTGATCAAGCTGGTCCGCCATTATCACTTCTCCAAGGGACATCCCGAGCGCTACCGCATCATCACTTTCGAAGGCGCGTTCCATGGCCGCACCTTGGGAACCCTCGCCGCCACCGGTTCCGCCAAATATCTCGAGGGCTTCGGCCCGCCGATGGACGGCTTCGACCAGGTTCCGCATGGCGACATCGAGGCGGTGAAGAAGGCGATCGGGCCGCACACCGCCGGCATCCTGATCGAGCCGGTGCAGGGCGAGGGCGGCGTGCGTTCGGCGCCGCAAGCCTTCTTCAAGGCGCTGCGCCAGCTCTGCGACGAACACGGCCTGTTGCTTGCGTTCGACGAGGTGCAGACCGGCATGGGCCGCACCGGCGAATTGTTCGCCTACAAGCGCGTCGGCGTCACGCCCGACGTGATGTCGCTCGCGAAGGCGCTCGGCGGCGGGTTCCCGATCGGCGCGGTTCTGGCGAGCGCAAATGCTGCGGCCGGCATGGCGCCGGGTTCGCACGGCTCGACGTTCGGCGGTAATCCGCTGGCGGTGGCGGCGGCCAATGCCGTGCTGGACGTGATGCTCAAACCTGGCTTCTTCGATCACGTGCAGAAGATGTCGCTGCTGCTCAAGCAGAAGCTCGCCTCGGTCGTCGATCGCTATCCCGGCGTGATTTCGGATGTGCGCGGCGAAGGCCTGTTGATCGGCGTCAAGGCCGTGGTGCCATCGGGCGATCTCGTCACCGCACTGCGCGAGCAGAAGCTGCTCACTGTCGGCGCCGGCGACAATGTCGTCCGATTCCTGGCGCCCCTGATCGTGACCGAGGCCGAAATCGACCACGCCATCGGAAGCCTCGAGCGCGCCTGCTCCGCGCTGTCGGCGGCGCAGCCGAAGAAGGCGGCCGGATGATGAGCAAGCCGGTCCGCCACTTCCTCGACATCAACGAATTGCCGCTCGGCGAGCTGCGCAACATGCTCTCGGCCGGCGCCGCCATGAAGGCGAAGCTGAAGGCCCATGAGAGGGGCAAGAAGCCGCTCGAAGGCAAGACATTGGCGATGATCTTCGAGCGCCCGTCGACCCGTACGCGGGTCTCGTTCGACGTCGGCATGCGCCAGCTCGGCGGTGAATCAATCATGCTGACCGGCGCCGAGATGCAGCTCGGCCGCGGCGAGACCATCGCCGACACCGCACGCGTGCTGTCGCGCTATGTCGACGCGATCATGATCCGCATCCTCAACCACGATGCGTTGCTGGAACTCGCAGCGCACGCCACCGTTCCCGTGATCAACGGGCTGACGCGCCGCTCCCATCCATGCCAGGTGATGGCCGACTTGATGACCTTCGAGGAAAATCGCGGGTCGATCGAGGGCAAGACAGTGGCCTGGACCGGCGACGACAACAACGTGCTCGCCTCCTGGGCGCACGCCGCCGAGCGCTTCAAGTTCAATCTCAACGTCGCGACCCCACCGGAGCTCGCGCCGAAAAAGGCGATGCGCGACTGGATCAAGGCGACCGGTGCGCCGATCGTACTCGGCAGCGATCCGGAAGCCGCGGTCCGCGGCGCAGATTGTGTCGTCACCGACACCTGGGTGTCGATGGGCGACAAGGAGGGCGAGCATCGCCACAACGTGCTCAGGCCATACCAGGTCAATGCCAAGCTGATGTCGCTGGCCAAGCCTGGTGCGCTGTTCATGCACTGCCTGCCGGCGCATCGCGGCGAAGAGGTCACCGACGAGGTGATCGACGGTCCGCAGTCCGTCGTGTTCGACGAGGCGGAAAACCGCCTGCATGCGCAGAAGGGCATTCTGGCCTGGTGTTTTGACGCGGTCGCGTAGTCATTCGACGTTATCGTCCCGGCCAAGCGAAGCGCGAGCCGGGACCCATACGCCGCGGCCTGTGAAAAAGGCACAAGGGGAGACGCCTTGTGTGATGACGAACTGTTGTGGTTATGGGTCCCTGCTTTCGCAGGGACGACGATCTCTCGTTGAGTGAACCCCTTTATTTCACGGTCCGAGACCCCAGATAGAGCGCCATGGTTCCACAATCCCCCGACACCAAAATCGCTGCCGAGGCGCCAACCCGCGCGCCATCGGCCATTCCGGTTGACGACGCAGTGCTGGCCTTCGAGGTCGACGCGCTCGACCTGCGCGGCCGGTTGACCCGGCTCGGCCCCGCGCTCGACGAGATCTTGCACAAGCACGATTATCCGCCGCCGGTCGGCAAGCTGCTGGGCGAGGCGATCGTACTGACCACGCTGCTCGGCTCCTCCGTGAAGTTCGAGGGTCGCTTTATCCTGCAGACCCGCACCGACGGCCCGGTCTCGCTGCTGATCGTCGATTTCCGGGCGCCCGACCAGTTGCGCGCTTATGCGCGCTACGACGCCGCTCGCCTCACGCCGGGCCTCAGCTCGGGTGAGCTGCTCGGCAAGGGGCATCTGGCGATGACCATCGACCAGGGCTCGAAGACGAGCCGCTATCAGGGGCTGGTCGCGCTGGAGGGCGGCAGCCTGGAAGACGCGGCCCACGAGTATTTCCTGCGCTCCGAGCAGATTCCAACGCGGGTCCGTCTTGCGGTCGGCGAGGAGATGCGCGGCGGCGAAGGTGGCAAGCTGCACTGGCGCGCCGGCGGCATCATGCTGCAATTCCTGCCGAAGGCGCCGGAGCGCGCCAAGCAGGCCGATCTGCATCCCGGCGACGCGCCCGAGGGCACGGTCGCGCACAGCGTGCCCGAGGACGACGCCTGGGTTGAAGGTCAGTCGCTGATCTCGACCGTCGAGGATGTCGAGCTGATCGACCCCGATCTCTCCGGCGAGCGGCTGCTCTACCGCCTGTTCCACGAACGCGGCGTCCGCGTCTTCACCCCGCAACCGCTGCGCGCGCAGTGCTCCTGCTCGCGCGACGCGGTGTCCGCGATGCTCAAGAGCTTCACGCCGAAGGATCGCGCCGACATGGTCAAGGACGGCAAGGTGGTCGTGACCTGCGAGTTCTGCTCGTCGGTCTACGAATTCACGCCGGACGAAGCGGGCGTGGAGTAGGGCACGGTCGTCGCCACAACGAGCGCGTCGTCACCCGCGAACGCCGATGATCCAGGGTAGGGTGGGCAAAGCGAAGCGTGCCCACCATCGTTCGACGCCGAACTATATCTGGTGGGCGCGGCGCTGACGCGCCTTCGCTCACCCTACGGCACTGGTATTGCGGTCGCGCGCGTTAATTCAAGACCCTTTTGCCGTCCGGGCTCGGGCTGTCGAGCGAGAAGGTCGGCACGTCGATCTCGAAGCGTTCGCCGCTCTCGCTGACCATCAGGTAGCTGCCGGTCATGAAGCCTGAGGCGGTCGGTAGCGGCACCCCCGAGGTGTATTCGAAGCGCTCGCCGGGGGCGAGCACCGGCTGCTCGCCGACCACGCCCTCGCCACGCACCTCCTGGCGGCGGCCGGTGGCATCGGTGATGATCCAGTGCCGCGTGCGCAACTGCACGGTCTCCGGGCCGGAATTGACGATCACGATCGTGTAGGACCAGAAATATTCACGCCGTTCGACCGACGAGCGATCCGGCATGAAGTTCGGCTCGACGGTGACTTCGATCTGGCGGGTAACGGCGCGGTACATGCAGCAAATTCCGATGGTCTTGGAGCATGATCCGAAAAAGTCGGTCGCGGCTTTCCGGATCGCTGAGACGGAAAGCCATCATATCGAATTGGGCCGCCGGAACCAATCGGGTGCCGGGGCGGCGAAAGGCCGGTCCATTCGGGACCGGTCCATCGCGGTTTCAACATAGTTCCGTCCTAGAGCGCGGCGGCATGCCGCCACTGCCGGCGCTTTGTCCGCTCGTTGCGGGCCGATATGATGTTTTCGCATGGCGTGCGAGTATCCCGCAGCCGACATGGTGCTTGATGAGCTCGATTGCCGACCCCATAGCGAGTTCGCCCGCGGCGGAAGCCAAGGCGGCGAAGACCAAGGCGGTCGCGCCGGCGATCACGCTGCCGGCGGCCGGCGAGCGTGAGCTGCGGCTCGATCTGTTCCGCGGGCTCGCGCTCTGGTTGATCTTCATCGATCATCTGCCGACCAATCTTCTGACCTGGCTCACGATCCGCAACTACGGATTCTCCGACGCTACCGAGATCTTCATCTTCATCTCCGGCTACACCGCAGCATTCGTCTACGGCCGCGCGATGCTGGAGGCGGGTTTCACGATCGCGACCGCGCGCGTGCTGCGCCGAGTCTGGCAGATCTATGTTGCGCATGTCTTTCTGTTCACGATCTTCCTCGCCGAGATCTCCTACGTCGCGACCTCGTTCGAGAACCCGCTCTATACCGAAGAGATGGGGATCATGGACTTCCTCAAGCAGCCCGACGTCACCATTGTCCAGGCGCTGCTGCTGCGCTTCCGCCCAGTGAATATGGACGTGCTGCCGCTCTACATCGTGTTGATGCTGTTCCTGCCGCTGATCCTGTGGCTGATGAAGTGGAAGCCCGATGTCACGCTCGGCCTGTCGGTGCTGCTCTACGCGCTGACCTGGCAATTCGATCTTTACCTGTCGGCCTATCCGAACGGCGTCTGGGCGTTCAACCCGTTCGCTTGGCAATTGCTGTTCGTGTTCGGCGCCTGGTGCGCGCTCGGCGGCGCGCGACGGATGTCGCATATCCTGGCGTCGCCGATCACGATGTGGATCTGCATCGCCTATCTGGTCGCGGCGTTCTTCGTGACGCTGACCTGGCACGTGCCGCAGCTCGGTCACGTCATGCCGAAGATTATCGAGCAATGGATGTATCCGATCAACAAGACCGACCTGGACGTGCTGCGTTTCGCGCACTTCCTGGCGCTCGCCGCGTTGACCGTGCGCTTCCTGCCCAAGGATTGGCCGGGGCTGAAATCGCCCTGGCTGCGACCTTTGATCCTGTGCGGCCAGCATTCGCTTGAGATATTCTGTCTCGGTGTCTTCCTCGCCTTTGCCGGTCACTTCGTGCTCGCCGAGGTGTCGGGCGGTGCCGTACTGCACGCCTTGATCAGCGTCTGCGGCATCCTCATCATGTGGGGCATGGCGTGGATCATTTCGTGGTACAAGCACTCTGCCGACAAAGGCGCCTCGCGAACGAAGGGCGCCGGCGGCAACGCCGATCTGGCGGGAGGGGGAGCATGAAGTCCGCGCGGACGATGCTGGGACTGACGCTGCTTGCCGCGTGCCTTGCGGCGGCACCGGCGCGGGCCGGCGACACCGCCGCGGCCGAACCGCCGCAACAGCCTTGTGACGTCCCCGCCTATCTCTTGGCGAGCGAGAGCTCGTTGCCCAAGGTCACCGACGCCGTCAAGAGCGGCCGTCCGTTGGAGGTGCTGGTCGTCGGCAGCCGCTCCTCCACCATTCCCGCCAACGAGGCGAGTGCCTACCCGGCCGAGTTGCAGGCCGCGCTGAAGGAGGCATTGCCGACAGCGACGATCAATCTATCCGTAGAATTACAGGCAAAACACACCGCCGAGGAGACCGGGGGAACCCTCGTTAAGCTTGTTGAGGCAAAAAAGCCGACTTTGGTTATCTGGCAGACCGGAACCGTGGATGCTATGCGAGCGGTTGATCCCGATGATTTCCGCGCCGCTGTCGACGACGGAGTTGTTGCGTTGCGGAACGCCGGGGTCGATGTGGTTTTGGTTAATCTGCAATACAGCCCACGTACGGAGACGATGATCTCTGCGCCGCCATATCTGGACAATATGCGCGTGGTGGCCCAGCAGCACGATGTCCCGCTGTTCGACCGGTTCGCGATCATGAAGCAGTGGAGCGATGCCGGGTATTTTGACCTGTTCAGCACCGCGCATGGCGTCGATCTGGCCAAGCGCGTGCATGGCTGCCTCGGCCGGGCGCTGTCGAAATTCGTGATCGATGCCGCCCATCTGGGCTCGACGCAGCAGAATTAAAGGATCTGGAGTAAATGCGTTTGACCGTCCCTTTTCGCCCGATGACATGGCGGAGCGTGTGCGCCATTGCCGCGCCCCTGCTGCTGGCGCCTGCCGCGATCGCGCCGCTTCATGCGCAGACCGCGCCGGCCGACCAGCATGCCGCGCTGTCGCCGGGCGCAAAATCCGACAACGCTAAGCCTGATGCGGCTCAGCCTGCGGCGACGACGGCTGCTCCGGCAAGCTCCACCGACCAGCGCAGCGCGGCCGCCGCGGCGCTCGACAAGGTCAAGCAGGCTGCGAAGTCCGCCGGCGACATCTTCCGCCGCGTGCCCTGCCTGCAGCCGAAGGGCGTAGCGAACACCACCGGCTCGCTGCCGCACGTCGCAGCCAAGCTCGCTGACGGCCGGCCCGTCGTCATCATCGCGTTCGGATCGTCGTCGACCCAGGGCTACGGCTCGTCGGCGCCGGAGTTCACCTATCCGAACCGTCTCGCCGCGCAGTTGCGCCGGCATTATCCGTCGGCCGACATCACCGTGCTCAATCGCGGCATCGGCGGCGAGGATGCACCCGAGATGATGAAGCGGTTGCAGACCGAGGTGATCGACGTGCACCCCGATCTCGTGATCTGGCAGGTCGGCACCAATGCGGTGCTGCGCAACCTCGATCCGAAGGAGACCGGCAAGCAGGTCGAGGATGGCGTGGCGCGCATCCAGGCCGCGGGCGCCGACGTCGTGCTGGTCGATCCGCAATATTCGCCGCGTGTCACCGAGCGTCCCGAAAGCGCGCGTGGCATGGTGAAGCTGCTCAGCCGCATCGCCGCGCTGCGCCACGTCGGCATCTTCCCGCGCTTCGAGGTGATGCGCGACTGGCACGAGCAGCAGGCGATTCCGATCAATGATTTCGTCATCTCCGACGGCCTGCACATGAACGACTGGGGCTATGCCTGCTTCGCGCAGTTGCTCGGCGACGACATCATCCACTCGGTCGGCCAGATCAAGCTCGGCGTCAACGTCCCCTCCGACGTGCGGGCGTATCGTCCGATGTGATCTTTCCACTTGCTCGTCATGCCCGGCCTTGAGCCGGGCATCCACGTCTTGGTCTCCACGCGCGGAAGACGTGGATGGCCGGGTCAAGCCCGGCCACGACGATTGGAAAGGGCCAGCCAACCTTGACGTTGCCGCGGTAATCCGCTCCTTTGGCTCCGATAAATCACCCTTCGGGATGCCTTAAGGAAACGCTCATGTCTTTCGTGCTGGCCATCGATCAGGGCACCACCTCGTCGCGCGCCATGGTGTTCCGCGGCGACATCTCCATTGCGGCGGTCGCGCAGCAGGAATTCCCGCAGCATTTCCCGGCCTCGGGCTGGGTCGAGCACGAGCCGGAGGACATCTGGACCTCGACCGTCATGGTGTGCCGCGAGGCGCTGGAGAAGGCCGGCCTGAAGGCGAAGGATATCGCCGCGATCGGCATCACCAACCAGCGCGAGACCACCGTGGTGTGGGACCGCGCCACCGGGCAGGCGGTGCACCGCGCCATCGTCTGGCAGGACCGACGCACTGCCGACATCTGCGCCGCGCTCAAGGCCGAGGGCCACGAGCCTGCGATCTCCGCCAAGACCGGCCTGATCATCGATCCCTATTTCTCCGGCACCAAGGTCGCCTGGATGCTCGATCACGTGCCGGGCGCACGCGAGCGCGCCGAGCGCGGCGAATTGCTGTTCGGCACGGTCGACAGCTATCTGCTGTGGCGACTCACCGGCGGCAAGGTGCACGCCACCGACGCCACCAACGCCTCGCGTACGCTGCTGTTCAATATCCACACCGGCGAATGGGATGACGATCTCATCAAGCTGTTGCGGGTGCCGCGCTCGATGCTCCCGGAGGTCAAGGATTCCTCTGCCCGTTTCGGCGAGAGCATCCCCGATTTGTTCGGCGGCCCGATCGCGATCTCCGGCATCGCCGGCGACCAGCAGGCCGCGACCATCGGCCAGGCCTGCTTCGAGCCGGGCATGATGAAGTCGACCTACGGCACCGGCTGCTTCGCGCTGCTCAACACCGGCACGACGCCGGTCGCCTCCAAGAACAAGCTGCTCACCACCATCGCCTATCAGCTCGGCGGCCAACGCACATATGCCCTCGAAGGCTCGATCTTCGTCGCGGGAAGCGCGGTGCAGTGGCTGCGCGACGGGCTCGGCATCATCAAGCATGCGGCCGAAACGGGCCCGCTCGCCGACAAGTCGGACTCGATGCAGAGCGTCTATCTGGTGCCGGCCTTCGTCGGCATGGGCGCACCGTACTGGAATCCGCGCGTGCGCGGCGCGCTGTTCGGGTTGACCCGCAACACCGGCCCGGCCGAGCTCGCGCATGCGACCTTGGAGAGCGTCTGCTACCAGACCTTCGATCTGTGGGCCGCGATGCGCACCGACTGGCCGGAGGCCAACGCCGCCAACGCCGTGCTGCGCGTCGACGGCGGCATGACGGCGTCGGACTGGACGATGCAGCGCCTCGCCGATCTGCTCAACGCGCCGGTCGATCGCCCGATGATCCAGGAGACCACGGCGCTCGGCGCCGCCTATCTCGCCGGGCTCAACGCCGGCGTCTATCCGGAGCCCGTGAAATTCGCCGACAACTGGCGGCTCGAGCACCGCTTCAAGCCGGCGATGAGCCAGGCCACCCGCGAGCGCAAGCTCGCCGGCTGGGCCCGCGCGGTGAAGGGCGTGCTCGCGAGCGACGAGGGGGAATAGTGGCGCGAGCACGCTGCCTGCGCCTCTCCCGCTTGCGGGGGAGGCCGGATCGCATCGTAGATGCCATACGGGTGGGGGCTCTCTCCGCGTAATGACTAGTCCCATCGCGGCGACCCCCCACCCCAGCCCTCCCCCGCGAGCGGGAGAGGGAGCCGCCCCGCTGCGGTCCATAATCAATAACAACCATCGGAGACAGAACAACATGAACACGGATCTCAACCGGGTCGCAAAACTGCTGAGCGCCGCGATCTGCGCCGCAATGCTGGCTGCGCCCGCAGCCGCGCGTGAAAAGGAGAACCCGCTCGTCTCGGCGCGCCAGGTTAGGACCGACGTCGCTGGGCTGAAGGCGCCGGGTCAGATCCTGGTCGATGTCTGGGGCATTCCGCACATCTATGCCGGCAACGAGCACGACCTGTTCTTCCTGCAAGGCTTCAACGCCGCGCGCGACCGGCTGTGGCAGATCGATCTCTGGCGCAAGCGCGGGCTCGGCCTGCTGGCGAAGGATTTCGGGCCCGCTTATGCCGAGCAGGACAAGGCGCTGCGCCTGTTCCTCTATCGCGGCGACATGACAGCGGAATGGGCCGCCTACGGCCCGAAAGCGAAATCCTATGCGGAGGCCTTCGTCGCCGGCGTCAACGCTTATGTCGCCGACGTCAGGGCCGGCAAGCGCGCATTGCCGATCGAATTCCGCATCGCCGGCACCATGCCCGATCTGTGGTCGGCGGAGGACGTGGTCCGCATCCGCAGCCATGGCCTCACGCGCAACGTTGCCTCCGAGGTGAAGCGCTCGCTGGTCGCCTGCGCCGCCGGCCTCGATGCCGATCGCTTCCGCGTCAAGCTCGAGCCGGCCTGGGCCACGAAGATTCCCGATGGCCTCGATCCCTGCAGCGTGCCGAAGGCCGTGCTCGCGGCCTATGATCTCGCCACCCGCCCGGTGAAGTTCGCCGCGCCAAAGGACCAGAAGGCTGCGCTGGCGCATGATCCCGACACTTTCCTTAGCCAGGCCGACCAGCAGCGCGACACCATCGGCTCCAACAACTGGGTGATCGCGCCGTCGCGTACCGCGACCGGCCGGCCGATCCTCGCCAACGATCCGCACCGCGAGCACTCGGTGCCGTCGCTGCGCTACATCGTCGGCCTCAACGCGCCCGGCATCTCCGTGATCGGCGCGGGCGAGCCGGCGCTGCCCGGCATCTCGATCGGCCACAACGACACCATCGCGTTCGGCCTCACCATCTTCAACGTCGATCAGGAAGATCTCTACGTCTATGAGCTCAATCCCGATAATCCGAACCAGTATCGCTACGGCTCGGGCTGGGAGGACATGCGCATCGTCCACGAGAAAGAGCAGGTGAAGGGCGAGGAGACCCGCGACCTCGAGCTCAAGTTCACCCGCCACGGCCCGGTGATCTATGTCGACGCCGCCAACAAGCGCGCCTTCGCCGTGCGCTCGATCTGGTTCGAGCCGGGCACCTCGGCCTATTTCGGCTCGTCGGACTACATGACCGCGAAGAACTGGAATGGCTTCCTCGCCGCGATGCGCCGCTGGGGCGCGCCGTCGGAGAACCAAGTCTACGCCGACACGTCAGGCAATATCGGCTGGGTCGCCGCCGGCAAGACGCCGCGCCGCGTCAGCTATGACGGCCTCATGCCGGTGCCCGGCGACGGCCGCTACGAGTGGCAGGGCTTTCTGTCGCTCGACGATCTGCCGAAGCTCTACCGTCCGAAGCAGGGCTTCATCGCCACCGCCAACCAGATGAACCTGCCGGCGGACTATCCGGTCGATGCGCGCCGGGTCGGCTTCGAATGGGCCGACAGCGCGCGCTGGCAACGCATCACCGAGGTGCTGGAGAACAACAACAAGGTGTCGCTGGCGGATTCGATGAACCTGCAGAACGACGACACCGGCATGTTGGCGCGCCGGCTGGTCGCCCTGCTGAAGCCGTTGTCCTCCGACGATGCCAACGTCAAGAAGGGCCTTGATCTGCTGAAGACATGGGACGCGCGCGATACCGCGGATAGTGCGGCAGCCGCGGTCTACGAGGTCTGGATCGCAAACCATCTCGGCCCGGTGCTGCTCAAGACTACAGCGCCGAAGGCCGCGGATATGATCGCCCCGGAAGCCTCCAGCATCTCCGCGATCGTGGCCTATCTCGAAAAGCCCGATAGCGCGTTGGGCAGCGATCCCGCAGGCGAGCGCGATCGCGTGCTGCGCGATAGCCTCGGCGAGGCCGTTGCCGATGTCATCTCCAAGCTCGGGCCCGATGCGTCGACCTGGCGCTGGGGCCGCCTGCACGTCGCACAGTTCAGTCACGCACTGATGCCGCTCGCCGACAAGGCGACCGCCACGCAGATGCTGGTCGGCCCGCTCGCCTTCGGCGGCGCCGCCAACGTGCCGCGCGCGGCCACCTACCGCCGTTCCGACTATCACCTGATCTCCGGCGCCTCGTTCCGCATGGTGCTCGACGTCGGCAATTGGGACGCCAGCCGCACCATCAACACTCCCGGTCAATCCGGCGATCCCTTCAGCGGCCACTACCGCGACCTCGCGCCGCTATGGGCCACCGGCCAATACGTGCCGCTGCTCTACAGCCGCGGCGCCGTGGAGGCCGCGACCGCCGAAGCGATCACGCTGACGCCAAGATGAGTGAGGGAACACTCCAAAAATTCCGCTGTCGTCCCGGGCAAGCGCAAGCGTGACCCGGGACGCATAACCACGATTGCGAATTGATTGGCAACGCTGTGGCCAGAGCCTTCGCGACAACACCGTCCTGTGGTTATGGGTCCCTGCTGTCGCACTAGAGCGGGTCCCGACCGGATTGAATCGTTTGGGATTCCCAAATCGGGCTGGTTCTGATTCAAGCTGCCTGCCGGTGAAGGAGGCCGGCGGGTATGGCAGCATCTCTTTCAGTCGATCTTCGCAAGCGTGTGGTCGGCGCCGTTGAGGGCGGCATGTCGTGTCGAGCGGCTGCGGCGCACTTCCGTGTGGGAGTATCGAGCGCGATCCGTTGGGTGGCGCAAGCGCGCGCGACGGGCGAGGTGACGCCAAAGCCGCAGGGCGGCGACCGACGCTCCCAGGCGATCGAAGCGCAGGCCGAGCGCATCCTTGCGCTGCTTGCGACCAGGCCGGACAGCACGTTGGAGGAGCTGAAGGCGGCGCTCGCGGCCGATGGACACGTCTTCAGCGTCTCGGCGTTGTCGCGCTTCTTTCAGCGCCGCAAGATCACGCTCAAAAAAAGACCGCGCACGCCGCCGAACAGGAGCGGCCAGACGTCCTAAAGAAGCGGGAGCAATGGTTCGATGGCCAGATCGACCTCGATCCCGACAAGCTCGTCTTCATTGATGAGACATGGGCGTCGACCAATATGGCGCGAACCCGCGGGCGGGCGCCTCGCGGCGAACGGCTGCATGCCGCCATTCCGCACGGCCACTGGAAGACGACGACCTTCGTCGCCGGCCTGCGGCTGTCAGGCATGGTCGCGCCGATGGTTCTTGATGGACCGATCAATGGGCGCGCGTTCCAGGCCTATGTCGATCAGGTGCTGGTCCCCGAATTGCGGAAAGGCGATATCGTCATCATGGACAATCTCGGCAGCCATAAGGGCGCCGGCGTGCGCGCGGCGATCGAGGCTGCCGGCGTAAAGCTCCTCTATCTTCCGCCCTACAGCCCCGACCTCAATCCGATCGAGAACGCCTTCGCCAAGCTGAAAGCGCTGCTGCGCACGGCTGCCGCGCGCACCGTCGAAGGCTTGTGGAGCGCAATCGGGCGCTGCCTCGACTGCTTCACGTCCCGCGAATGCGTCAACTACTTCAAAGCCGCTGGATACGAGCCAACCTGATCGGGAACCGCTCTAGGGCATCTACATGTCTTCCGGAGTCTTCTCAACGACTTAGCTAGCAACGCAGAGAAACGCCGCACTTTTGCTAAGCTCTGCTCGCGAAATGGCGTCATCGAGTGGCAAGCAAGTCCTTGATCGAGAGTCACTTTTCGGTCCGGAAAAGATGTGTAGATGCCCTAGTGCTGTCGCAGGGACGACTGCGAATGTTTGGCTGATATCTCGGCTTGCTTCACCTGCTCCTGCAGGTCGAGTATCGCCTGCAACGTAGGAAACGGAGGTCACTTGATGCCGCAGCCCGATGGCTACTCCGATGTCCCCGCCGGCAAGATCGCCGCCGTCGTCACGCATCTCGAGATGACCGCGTGTCCATCGCGGCGCGACGACCCGCCCGGCGCATGGCGCCTGCGCCGGGTCGAGCGGCCCGCGCTCGACTGGTACCGCGATCTCTATCGCCGCGTCGGCGAGGAGTGGCTGTGGTTCTCCCGCGCGCGGATGAGCGATGCGACACTCGCCGTGCTGATCCACACGCCCGGCGTCGAGGTCCATGCGCTGAGCGCTGATGGAAGCGACGAAGGCCTGCTCGAACTCGATTTCCGCGAGCCCGGCCAGTGCGAGCTCGTCTTCTTCGGCGTCACCTCAAAGCTGATCGGCACCGGCGCGGGCCGTTACCTAATGAACCGCGCGCTTGAACTCGCCTGGAGGAACGACGTCGGGCGTGTCTGGATGCACACCTGCACCTTCGATCATCCATCCGCGCTCGCCTTCTACCAGCGCTCGGGCTTTCGTCCGTTCCGGCGGCAGATCGAGGTCGCGAATGATCCGCGGCTCGATGGCACCACGCCGCGCGATGTGGCGCGGCATGTGCCGGTGATCGAGTGAGTAGCTGCATGCTTCGTGTCGTATATTGCAACGCGGCGCCGCTCGGCTAGGATGGTGCAAAGCGCAACCCGCCAATCGCATCGTCATGCCCGGGTCTGACCCGGGCATCCATCTTCAAGGAAGCTCTTGAAACGATCGATTGCCGGGTCAAGCCCGGCAATGATGAGTATTCAACAATGTTCCTGATCGGCCAATACGACTCGCCCTTCGTTCGCCGCACGGCGATCGCGCTCAAGCTTTATGGCTTCACGTTTCAGCACAAGCCGTGGTCGACCTTCGGCGATGCCGAGCTGATCGCGCCCTATAACCCGCTGCGGCGGGTGCCGACCTTGGTGCTCGATGACGGCGAGGCGCTGATCGATTCGGCGGCGATCCTCGATTATCTCGACGAGACCGTCGGACCCGAGCGCGCGATGCTGCCGTCGAAGGGAGCTGCGCGGCGTCACCAGCTCCGGATCTGCACGCTCGCCACCGGGCTCGGCGACAAGTCGGTGAGCCTCGTCTACGAGAGCGTGCTGCGCAAGGAGCAGCTCAAGCTCTGGGTCGATCGTTGCGAGGCGCAGATCACGGGCGCACTCGACGCGCTGGAAAAGGAGCGCAGCACGATCACGACGCCCTATCTGTTCGGCGAGCGCATCGGGCATTCTGACATCGCGGTGGCCTGTGCGCTGCGCTTCACCGGCGAGGCGCATCCGCATCTGTTCGACACTCGCTACCAGGCGCTGAAGGCCCACGGCGAGCGTTGCGAGGCATTGCCGGCGTTCAAGGAGATCGTCCAGCCGCTGGCGCCGCCGAAGGGGTAGGGTCCGAGGGGCATCTCTCCAGTCGTCACCCCGGGGGCGGCGCGTCAGCGTCGAGCGCGGAACCGATTCGTCATTGCGAGCGAAGCGAAGCAATCCATCGCGCGCATACGCGAAAGCATGGATTGCTTCGTCGTGGAGCCTGTCATCGGGCGCGCGGTCGCGCGCCCCGTTGGCTCATCGCAATGACGGTGTTGAGACTTCGCGTGAGAACTATCCGCGGCGTCGTCCCGGCAAAGGCCGGGACCCATAACTACGAATGGTCATAGTTGTGCGAGGCCGGAACGACGAGCCCCGTTCACAATATCCGCTGCGGAGTATGGGTCCCCTGCTTTCGCAGGGACGACGGGCAGAGAGGTCTGTATGCAAAAGCTGCGGCTCGCCCGCTCCTACTTCGCCCGCATCGCCTCCGGCGTGTCGGGCTGCGCGGACGGATGTGCCTTGGCGAAGGCCGGCAGCGCCATCGCGGTCTCGTGGATGCGCTTCACGGTCGGCCAGGGCGACAGGCTGATCTGCTGGTTGACCGCCGCGGTGACATGGCTGACCAGGCAGATGTCGGCGAGACCAGGCATATCGCCGTGGCAGAACTGACCGGTCGCCTTGTCGCCGGCGAGGTGGCCTTCGAGCGCGACCAGCGTCTCGACCGTCCAGTGCCGCCGCCAGGCGCTTTGCTGGCTGTCGCGCAAATCGAGCTCGCGGTCGAGATAGCGCCGCACCCGCGGCGTCAGCAGCGGATGGCCCTCGCAGGCGACCATCAGTGCCAGCGCGCGCACCCGGGCCCGGCCGAGTGCATCGGCCGGCAGCAGTGGCGGGTCCGGATGGGTCTCGTCGAGATAGTCAATGATCGCGAGCGACTGCACCAGCACGTCGCCGTCGTCGGTCACCAGCGCCGGCAGCGCCATTTGCGGATTGAGCTTGCGATAGGCGTCAGTGCGGTGCGCGTCCGCATCGAGATCGACCACGATCACCTCGGCCGGCACCTGTTTCAGGTTGAGCGCGATCCGCACCCGAAAGCTCGCCAGCGACCGCCAGAAGGAGAAGAATTGCATGGGCAGCTCACTCCGCGATTCTTCCCCTCTCCCCTTGTGGGAGAGGGTGGACGCGATGCGAAGCATCGCGGACGGGTGAGGGGTTTGTGTCCGTGGATAGAGACCCCTCATCCCTCGCGGACTGCGTCCGCGACACCTTCTCCCACAAGGGGAGAAAGGAAGGAAGAGTTACCCCGCGCCCACCTTCTTCTTGCGCCAAGCCAGATGCACGGCGCAGGTGCAGCCCTGCGGGTGCGAGGCGAGATCAGCTTCCGCAACGTCATTGGCCGGCGTGGCGGCCGGCGCGATCGCAGGCTCCTTGGTTCCATCCTGCGACGGGATGTAGTTCAGGATCGGCGCGAGCCAGCGCTCGATCTCGGCGGGCGTCATGTCCTTGCGCGCGGCGTAGTCCTCGACCTGGTCGCGCTCGATCTTGCCGACGCCGAAGTAGAAGCTCTCCGGATGCGAGAAGTAGAGCCCCGAGACCGAGGAGCCCGGCCACATCGCAAAGCTCTCGGTGAGTTTCACGCCGGCGGTGTTCTCGGCATCGAGCAGAGCAAACAATGTCCGCTTCTCGGTGTGGTCGGGCTGCGCCGGATAGCCCGGCGCCGGGCGGATGCCGTCATATTTCTCGAGGATCAGCTCCTCCGACGTCCAGGCCTCGTCGGGCGCATAGCCCCAGAACTCCTTGCGCACGCTCTGGTGCATGCGCTCGGCAAAGGCCTCGGCCAGGCGGTCGGCCAGCGCCTTGCACAGGATCGAGGAGTAATCGTCGTTGGCGTTCTTGAAGCGATCGGCGACTGCATCCTCGCCGATCCCGGCGGTAACGACGAAGCCGCCGATATAGTCGGCTACGCCCGACTCCTTCGGCGCGATGAAGTCCGACAGCGCGGCGTTGAAGCGGCCCTCGCGCTTCTCGAGCTGTTGGCGCAGGGTGTGGAAGGTCGCGATCTTGTTCGTCCGAGTTTCGTCCGCATAGACTTCGATGTCGTCGCCGCTGGTGTTGGCCGGCCAGAAGCCGATGGTGGCGCGAGCGGTGAACCACTTCTCCTTGATGATCGTGTCGAGCATCTTGCGCGCGTCGTCATAGAGCGAGCGGGCGACTTCGCCGATCTTGGGATCGTCGAGAATCGCCGGGAAGCGGCCGGCCAGCTCCCAGGTCTGGAAGAACGGCGTCCAGTCGATGAATTCTGCGAGCTCGGCGAGGTCGTAGGCATCGAAGCTCTTCAGGCCGAAGAAGGCCGGCTGCTTCGGCGGCGCAGCGGCGAAGTCGATCGCGACCTTGTTGGCGCGTGCCTCGGCAAGCTTCAGCCGCTTCTTGTCGGCCTGGGCGCGGAAATGCGCCGCGGAGATCTTGGCGTATTCGGCGCGCACCTCGGCGGCATAGGCCTGCTTCTTCTCGGGCGACAGCAGCGAGGAGGCGACGCCGACCGCGCGGCTCGCGTCATTGACGTGCACCACAGGCCCGCTGCGATAATTCGGATCGATCTTGACCGCGGTGTGCACCCGGCTGGTGGTGGCGCCGCCGATCAAAAGCGGCAGCTTCAGGCCCTGCCGCTCCAGCTCGCCGGCGAGGAAACTCATCTCGTCGAGCGAGGGCGTGATCAGGCCGGACAGGCCGATGATGTCGGCACCCTCCGCCTTCGCGGTCTCGATGATCTTGTTGGCGGGCACCATGACGCCAAGGTCGATGACCTCGAAATTGTTGCACTGGAGCACGATGCCGACGATGTTCTTGCCGATGTCGTGGACGTCGCCTTTCACGGTCGCCAGCACGATCTTGCCGGCGGCGCTGCGGCCGTCGCCGGTCACGCCGTTGGCGAGGTTGCGCGCCTTCTCCTCCTCCATGAACGGCATCAGATAGGCGACCGCCTGCTTCATCACGCGCGCGGACTTCACCACCTGCGGCAGGAACATCTTGCCGTCGCCGAAGAGATCGCCGACCACGTTCATGCCGGCCATCAGCGGCCCCTCGATGACATCGAGCGGGCGGGACGCGTTCTGCCGGGCGGCCTCGGTATCCTCTTCGATGAACTCGGTGATGCCGTGCACCAGCGCATGGCTCAGCCGCTTCTCGACCGGCCATTCGCGCCAGGCGAGATCGGCCTCCTTGGTCTGCTTCTCCTTGCCGCGGAATTTCTCGGCTAGCGCCAGCAGCCGCTCCGACGCACCCGGATCGCGGTTGAGGATCACGTCCTCGCAAACTTGGCGCAGCTCGGGATCGATGTCGTCATAGACGATCATCTGCCCGGCATTGACGATTCCCATGTCCATGCCGGCGTGGATCGCGTGATACAGGAACACCGAGTGCATCGCCTCGCGCACCGGCTCGTTGCCGCGGAACGAGAACGACAGATTGGAGACGCCGCCCGAGATGTGGGCGCCGGGCAGGTTCTGCCGGATCCAGCGCGTCGCCTCGATGAAGTCGACGCCGTAATTGTTGTGCTCCTCGAGCCCGGTCGCGATCGCGAAGATGTTCGGATCAAAGATGATGTCCTCGGGCGGGAAGTCGAGGCGGTTGACCAGGATGTCGTAGGCGCGCTTGCTGATCTCGGTCTTGCGCGTGAACGTGTCGGCCTGCCCGCTCTCGTCGAACGCCATCACCACCACCGCGGCGCCGTGGCGCTTGGCGACCGTCGCCTCATGGATGAACTTCTCCTCGCCTTCCTTCAGCGAGATCGAGTTCACGATCGGCTTGCCCTGGATACATTTCAGGCCGGCCTCGATGACGTGGAATTTCGAGGAATCGACCATCACGGGCACGCGGGCGATGTCGGGCTCGGCGGCGACGAGGTTGAGGAACGTCACCATCGCCGCTTCCGAATCGAGCAGGCCCTCGTCCATGTTGACGTCGATCACCTGGGCGCCGTTCTCGACCTGATCGCGCGCGACCTGGAGGGCTGCGGTGTAGTCGCCCGCGGTGATCAGCTTGCGGAAGCGCGCCGATCCCGTGACGTTGGTGCGCTCGCCGACATTCACGAAGGGGATGGCGTCGGTCAGGGTGAAGGGCTCAAGGCCGGACAGCCGCAGCCGCGGCGCGATCTCGGGCACCACGCGCGGCTTGTGCGGGGCTACGGCCCTGGCGATCGCGGCGATATGGTCGGGGGTGGTGCCGCAGCAGCCGCCGACGATGTTGACCAAGCCGTCGCGGGCGAACTCGCCGATCAGTCGCGCCATGTAGTCCGGCGTCTCGTCATACTGGCCGAACTCGTTGGGCAGGCCGGCATTCGGATAGGCACAAACGAGCGTGTCGGCGACGCGGCCGATATCCGCGATATGGCTGCGCAGATCCTCCGCGCCCAGCGCGCAGTTGAAGCCGATGGTGATCGGCCTGGCGTGCCGCACCGAATGCCAGAACGCTTCCGGCAATTGGCCGGAAAGCAGGCGGCCGGACTTGTCGGTGATGGTGCCGGAGATCATCACGGGCACGTCGATGCCGCGCTCTTCGATGATCTCGGCGATCGCGTAGAGCGCGGCCTTGGCGTTCAGCGTGTCGAAGATGGTCTCGACCAGCAGCATATCGGCGCCGCCGTCGAGCAGACCGCGGGCCTGCTCGCCGTAAGCCTTACGCAAATCGTCGAAGGTCACCGCGCGGTAGCCGGGATTGGAGACATCGGGCGAGATCGACGCGGTGCGATTGGTCGGGCCAAGCGCGCCGGCCACGAAACGCTGCTTGCCGTCCTCGGCCGTGACGCGTTCGGCGGCGGCGCGCGCCAGCCTCGCGCCCTCGCGGTTCAGTTCGTAGGCGAGGTCCGACATATCGTAGTCGGCCTGCGCGATCGAGGTCGAGGAAAAGGTGTTGGTCGCGACGATGTCGGCACCGGCACGCAAGTAGGCGGCGTGGATGTCCTCGATCGCTTTGGGCTGGGTGAGGATCAGGACGTCGTTGTTGCCCTTGATGTCGCGATGGAAGTCCTTGAAGCGCGCACCGCGAAAGGCAGTCTCGTCGAACTGCAAGCCCTGGATCATGGTGCCCATGGCGCCGTCGAGCACCAGGATGCGCTCGCGGGCAGCCGCAAGCAAAGCGTTACGCTTGGGAGAAACAGGCACTTTCATGGGTCAGGCAGCTTTCTGGGCACCGTTCGGCCGGATGCCGAGCAGATGGCTGATTGCGAACACGAGGTCCGCGCGGTTCATGGTGTAGAAGTGGAAGGTGTCGACGCCGTGCTTGAACAGCTTCTGCACCTGGCCGGCAGCCACGGTGGCGGCAACCAGCTTGCGGGTTTCGGCATCATTGTCGAGGCCGTCGAATTTTTCGGCGAGCCAGTCCGGCACGCTGGTGCCGGCGCGGGTCACGAAATTGCGGGCCTGCTTGAAATTGTGCATCGGCATGATGCCCGGCACGATCGGAATCTCGATGCCGCGCGCTCGCACCCTGTCGACATAGCGGTGGTACAGGTCGTTGTCGAAGAACACCTGGGTGATCGCGCGCGTCGCGCCGGCATCGACCTTGGCCTTCAGCGTGTCGATGTCGGCCTCGAAGCTGGCGGCTTCCGGATGCTTCTCGGGATAGGCCGAGACCGAGATCTCGATATCGCTGTGGCGCTTCTTGATCCCGGCGACGAGCTCGGCCGAGCCCTGGTAGCCGTCCGGATGGGTGAAATAGGGCGTTCCGATACCGCCCGGCGGATCGCCGCGCAGCGCGACGATGTGGCGAACGCCGACCTCGTAATAGCGGTCGACGATCTCGTCGATCTCGCCGCGCGCGGCGCCGACGCAGGTCAGATGCGCGGCCGGCAGCAGTGCAGTCTCTCGCAGGATGCGCGTGATGGTCGAATGGGTGCGCTCGCGAGTCGAGCCGCCGGCGCCATAGGTCACCGAGACGAAGTTCGGCGTCAGCGGCGCCAGGCGGTTGATCGTGTCCCACAGATTGCGCTCCATCTCTTCGGTCTTCGGCGGGAAGAACTCGAAGGAGATCTTGGGGACTTTGGGCGCGCGGTGCCCGTTCGAAGCGGGCGAGGTGATCTCGGTCATGATACGCAAGGGCTCCGCAACACGTGGGCAGCGTCTGGCTCGAATATGGAGGCCTCAAGATAAGCGAAATGGTCCTCTCCATACAGCCCATCCGATATGGGAAATTGCCCACTATGGGCCGATATGTGGTTCGATCCGCTTGGCAGGCAAGGAGAGTGGGTAGATAGGTCGGGCATCGTCAAAAGATTAAGATATTGAAAATGTTGTATAAAAATCAAGTGCCTGACCGGCTTACTTGGCTATGGGTGTGGGGAAGGTGATCGCTGCTAGCGAACTATTATATTTCGTCCCAAATTTGCGCGATGCCGGCCACGGGTACCGACCGTTCGGAGCGGGATCGACCTGCGCCGCCGGGGCCTTTGTTGACTCTGCCAGCCACACTAGGTTGTTCGCCATGATCCCGCTGTCCGTCCTCGACCTGTCGGTCGTCACGTCAGGCACCAAGCCGGCCGCCGCGCTGCGTAACAGCATCGACCTGGCGCGCCACGTCGATGAGCTCGGCTATACCAGGTACTGGCTTGCCGAGCACCACAACCTCGCTTCGGTTGCGAGTCCGGCGCCCGACCTGATGATTGGGCAGATTGCGGCGGTGACGCAGAACATCCGTGTCGGCTCCGGTGGCGTGATGCTGCCGAATCACGCGCCGCTGGTGGTCGCCGAGCGCTTCAAGATGCTGGAGGCGCTGTTTCCCGGCCGCATCGATCTCGGCCTCGGCCGTGCGCCCGGCACCGACGGTGCCACGGCCTACGCGCTGCGCAGCCGGCTCGACCGCCGCGAGGGCGACGATTTCCTCGAACGACTGCATGAGCTGACCTTGTGGGAGACGCGCGATTTTCCCGCCGGCCATCCCTACAACAAGGTGGTGGCGATGCCGGACGATGCGCCGCTGCCGCCGATCTGGCTGCTCGGCTCCAGCGATTATTCCGCCGAGCTCGCCGCGCAGGTCGGAATGGGCTTCGCCTTCGCGCATCATTTCGCGACCCATGACGCGGTTGCCGCGATGACCAACTATCGCGCGCATTTCACGCCGTCGGGCTGGCGCGCCGCGCCGGCGGCGATCCTCGCGGTCGCCGTCGTCGCGGCCGAGACCGATGCGGAAGCCGAGACGCTCGCGATGTCGATGGATCTCAATCGGCTGCGCCGCGACCGCGGCCAGTATCTGCCGCTGCCAAGCGTCGAGGAGGCGGAGGCCTATCCCTACACCGACGCCGATCGCGCCTCGATCGCACGCAACCGCTCGCGGTTGTTCGTCGGCAGCCCCGCGACCGTGATGGCCAAGCTGCAGCCACTGATCGCAGCGACCCAGGCCGACGAGTTGATGGTGATCACCGCGGTCTACGACCACGAGGCGCGGAAGAAGTCCTACAGCCTGCTCGCCGAGGCGTTCGGGCTGAAGAGGGCGGCGTAATGATCGTCGTCCCGGCCTAGTGCGCAATTGCGCACGGGGGCCGGGACCCATAACCACCTATGGTGATTGTTGCGCCATTCTTGAACGACGAGTCCCACCCGCAACGTCCGCTGCGGCGTATGGGTCCCGGCCTTCGCCGGAACGACGCTTGGAAAGAGCGCGCGTGCGGCTCAGTCCTGCCGCTCGCTGAAGGTCGCGCGGAACGGATGGCCGGGATAGACGCCGACGATGCGGAATTCGCGCGAGAAGAACTTCAATTCCTCGAGCGCAAAGGCGAGTCCGCGGTCGTTGGGGTGACCGTCGACGTCGGCATAGAATTGCGTGGCGAAGAAGTTGCCGTCGACCATGTAGCTCTCGAGCTTGGTCATGTTGACGCCGTTGGTGGCAAAGCCGCCGAGCGCCTTGTAGAGCGCCGCGGGCAGGTTGCGCACTCGGAAGACAAACGTGGTGACCAGCGGTCCCGAGCCCTGCTCGGCCCATTTGGCCTCGCGCGCCAGCACCACGAAGCGGGTGGTGTTGTGGGCCTCGTCCTCGATGTCCTCGGCGAGGATGTCGAGACCGTAGATCTCGGCGGCGAGCCGCGAGGCGATCGCCGCCACGCTGCTATCGCCGCGGTGGGCGATGTCGCGTGCGCTGCCGGCGGTGTCGCCGGCGACGAGCGGCCGGATGCCAAGCTTGCGGATCATGCGCCGGCACTGGCCGAGCGCGTGGACATGGCTCTCCACGGTCTTGATGTCGGCGAGCTTGGTGCCTTTGATCGCCATCAACTGGTGGCGGACCGGCAGGAACCACTCGCCGACGATGAACAGGCCGGAGTCCGGCAGCAGATGGTGGATGTCGGCGACGCGGCCGGCGACCGAATTCTCGATCGGGATCATGCCGAGTTCGGCCTCGCCCGAGGAGATCGCGGCCAGCGCGTCCTCGAACGTCGCGCAGGGCATCGGCTCGGCGTTCGGATAGGCCTCGACGATCGCGATATGGGAATTGGCGCCAGGCTCGCCCTGGAACGCGATTTTCAGCTTCTTGGTCATGGTCTCTTTCCTGCGGGGCCTTTTAGCACCCGGTCAGGCTTTGGAAAGTATCCGCCTGGCGGTTTCGAGGTCGGCGGGAGTGTCGACGCCCCGCGGGACGGTGTCGACGATGGTGACGTCGATCCGCATCCCGGCCTCCAGGGCGCGAAGCTGCTCGAGCTTCTCCTGCAATTCCAGCGGTGAGGGCGGCAGCCGCACGAAACGCTCCAGCGCGGCGCGGCGATAGGCGTAGAGGCCGATATGGTGGTAGCGCGGCCCGTCGCCATGGGGCGCGGTGGCGCGGGTGAAATAAAGCGCGCGCAGCCGGTTCGCCCCGATCGGCGAACCGACCGCCTTGACCACGCTGGGGGCCCGGTCCTCGTCCTCAGTGTGGATCTGCGAGGCGAGCGTCGAAATATCGACGGCGGGGTCGGCCAGTGCCGGCATCACGCTGCGAATGGTTTCGGGCGTGATGGTCGGGAAATCGCCCTGCAGGTTGACCACGATCTCGGCCGTACCGTCCGGATCGAGGATCGTCATCGCCTCGTGGACACGGTCCGAGCCGGACGGATGGTCGGCGCTGGTCATCACAACCTCGCCGCCTGCCGCCTTCACCGCGTCGGCGATCTCCGATGTGTCGGTGGCGACCGCAACCCGGCCGATACCGGCCGCCTCCGCTCGCCGCAGCACATGGACGATCATGGGCTGGCCCGCGATGTCCAAGAGCGGTTTTCTCGGCAGCCGCGTGGCGGCCAGGCGGGCGGGAATCAGCACCAGGGTACGCGGTTCGGTCATTCGTGTCGGGGCCCGTCCGGCCTACGGAAATTGATGGGGAGGGGGTTGAATCCGGCGCGTTTATACGGGTTGCCAGAGCGCGGGCAAACCGATATCTCAAACGCTGCTTGGGGGGCGGTGCGATAGGCCGATTCCCAGGTCCTTCCGCGCGGCCGTATTCCCGGCCTGAAGTCGACATTCAAGGCCCGGAGCCTGACCCGAAATGGACTCCTTCGAACTCAATAAGATTCTCGGTGCGCTTCTCGGCACCTGCATTGTTGTCCTGGTGACGAGCTTTGCCGCTGGCGCGGTGTTCACGCCGAAGGCGCCGGAGAAGCCTGGCTTTGAGATCGCGGTGAAGGAGGAGGCCCCTGCTGGTGGCGGCGAGGCTGCTGCGGCCAAGTCGGAGCCGATCGAGAAGCTCCTGCAGACCGCCTCCGTCGAGAAGGGCGCCGCCGCGGCCAAGAAGTGCCAGGCCTGCCACACCTTCGAGAAGGGCGGTCCGAACCGCGTCGGTCCGAACCTCTACGGCATCGTCAACGAGCCCAGGGGCGAGGGCCGCGGCTTCAACTTCTCGGCCGCGATGAAGGCCAAGGGCGGCACCTGGACCTTTGACGACCTCAATAAGTTCCTCACCAATCCGAAGGGCTTCATCCCCGGCACCGCGATGGGCTTTGCCGGCGTTCCGAAGGACAGCGAGCGCGCCGACATCATCGCCTATCTGAACTCGAATTCGGAGCATCCCGCTCCGCTCCCGACGGCTTCGAAGTAGCGATTTGGTTTTCGCGATCAAGCGGGAACGAAACGGCCAGGCAATGCCTGGCCGTTTTCGCATGGGGCATCGGGTGTCGCGGGCTTGTTATCGGGACGTTTCGCCGCAGCGGGACGGTTCCTGGGTTATTATCATGAGGAAAAAGCAACGTAATTTGTCGAACCGTTGCCTTATATTGGGTCCCATGTAACCGGGGGCCGCAAGCAGGAAAGACGAATTTGGCGATCACCCGACGACATCTTCTTCAAGGCAGCGCGCTGGCCGCAATGGCTCCCGCGCTTGGGCTCAACTCCGGCTTGTCGGTCACGCCGGCCTTCGCGGATGACGCCCCGAGCGGGCTCAAATGGCGGCATGGTCTGTCGCTCTTCGGCAACGTCAAATACCCCGCCGACTTCAAGCGATTTGACTATGTCAATCCGGATGCCCCGAAGGGCGGCCTCGTCCGGCAAATCGCCATCGGCACCTTCGACAATTTCAACATCGTCGTCTCGGGCGTGAAGGGCTCGATCGCCGGCGGTGTTGCGCAAATCTATCAATCGCTGACGACGCCCTCGCTCGACGAGGTCTCAACCGAGTATGGATTGCTGGCGGAGGCTGCGAGTTATCCCGACGATTTCTCCTATGTCGTTTATCGGCTGCGCCCTCAGGCCAAGTGGGATGACGGAGCGCCTGTCACCCCGGAAGACGTGATCTTTTCGCTCGGCGCGTTCAAGACGCATCATCCGATGTTTTCCGCCTACTACAGCCATGTGGTGCGAGCGGAGAAGGTCGGCGATCGCGAAGTGAAGTTTGTCTTCGACATGCCGGGTAATCGCGAACTGCCGCAGATCGTGGGCCAACTGACGATCCTGCCCAAGCACTGGTGGGAGGGCACCGACAGCCAAGGGCGCAAGCGTGATGTCTCCGCGACAACGCTGGAGAAGCCGCTCGGATCGGGGCCCTATCGCATCAAGGAATTCGTCGCGGGACGGACCGTGACTCTGGAGCGGGTCAAGGACCACTGGGCGCGCGATCTCCCGACCAATGTCGGCTGCTACAATTTCGACGAGCTGCGCTACGAGTATTTCAGGGACCCCACGGTTGCGATCGAGGCGTTCAAGGGCGATCAGATCGATTGGCGTACCGAGAACAGCGCGAAGGCCTGGGCGACCGCCTATAATTTTCCGGCCGTCACCGACAAACGCGTGGTGCTGGAGGAGTTTCCCAACCGCAGTTCCGGTATCATGCAGGCCTTCGCTCCGAACCTGCGTCGCGCCAAATTCGCTGATCCGCGCGTCCGGCGGGCGTTGAACTTTGCCTTCGATTTCGAGGAGATAAACAAGCAGCTCTTCTTCGGCCAGTACAAGCGCATCACCAGCTATTTCGACGGCGCCGAGGAGCTGATGGCGACAGGCCTGCCGCATGGCAAGGAGCTCGCCATTCTCGAACCGTTGCGTGGGCAGGTGCCGGCCGAGGTATTCACCACGGCCTACACGAATCCGGTTGGCGGAAATCCCGAAGCCGTGCGCGACAATCTTCGCGAGGCACTACGCCTGCTCAAGGAGGCCGGCTACGAGGTGCGCGACCGCAAGCTGGTGAATGCAAAGAGCGGCGAGCCGTTCTCGATCGAATTGCTTAGCGAGGATCCGAACTTCGAGCGGGTCATGCTGGCTTACAAGCCCTCGCTCGAGCGGCTTGGAATGTCGGTCAGTGTGCGCACGATTGATCCAATTCAATATGAGAACCGGCTTCGCGATTGGGATTTCGACATCGTGGTCGGGTCCTGGCCGGAATCCCTGTCTCCCGGCAACGAGCAGCGCGAATTCTGGGGAACGAAGGCCGCCGACGCGCCGGGATCCCGCAATATCGTCGGCATCAAGAACCCGGCAATCGACAAGCTGATCGAGCGGGTGATCTTTGCGACGGACCGCGAAGATCTCGTCGCTGCAACCAAAGCGCTCGACCGCGTGTTGTTGTGGAATCATTACGTGGTCCCACAGTGGAACTATCCGAAGGTGCGCACGGCACGCTGGGACCGGTTCGGTCGCCCGGCCGAGTTGCCGAAATACGGTCTTTCGGGATTCCCGTTGATCTGGTGGTACGACGCCGACAAGGCGGCCAAGCTCAAGAGTTCATAGGTTTAAGGATTTGCGCATGGCGCTACTCACCCGTCGGCACGCACTCGGTCTCGGCATCGGTGCGTTGAGTGCTGCAGGATTTCGCGCAGCCCCTGCAGCCGCCGACAACGGAACCGAGATGCACGGCATGTCGGTGTTCGGCGACCTGAAGTATCCGGCGGACTTTAAGCAGTTCGGCTACGTCAATGCGAAGGCGCCGAAGGGCGGGCTGTTTTCGCTGATCCCGTCGGTGCGCAGCAACAACCAGTCCTACTACACCTTCAACTCACTCAACGCCTACGTTTTGAAAGGCGAAGGCGCGCAGGGCATGGACATGACCTTCGCGACGCTGATGTCGCGCGCCAATGACGAGCCCGATGCGATGTATGGCTATGCCGCGAAATCGGTGCAGATCTCGCCGGACAAGCTCATCTACCGCTTCACCATGCGGCCCGAGGCGCGCTTCCACGACGGCTCGAAGCTGACCGCGCAGGATGTCGCGTTCTCGCTCAACGTGCTGAAGGAGAAGGGCCATCCGCTGATCATCGTGCAGTTGCGCGACTTCGTGAAGGCCGAGGCGGGCGACGATGCGACCGTCGTCGTGACCTTCGCGCCCAATCGCGCGCGCGACGTGCCGCTCTTCGTCGCGGGCCTGCCGATCTTCTCGAAGGCCTACTACGCGACGCGGCCGTTCGATGAATCGACGCTCGATGCGCCGCTGGGCTCAGGGCCGTACAAGGTCGGCAAGTTCGAGGTCAATCGCTTTATCGAATTCGATCGCGTCAAGGACTGGTGGGCCGCCGACCTGCCGGTCAATCGCGGCAGCTACAATTTCGACACCGTACGCTACGAATTCTATCGCGATCGCGATGTCGCCTTCGAAGGCTTCACCGCCAAGAGCTACTTGTTCCGCGAGGAGTTCACCGCCCGGGTCTGGGCGACCCGCTACGATTTCCCCGCGGTGAAGGACGGCCGCGTCAGGCGTGAGACGCTGCCCGACGACACGCCGTCCGGCGCACAGGGCTGGTTCATCAATACCCGCCGCGACAAGTTCAAGGATTCCCGCGTGCGCGAGGCGCTGATCAACGCCTTCGATTTCGAGTGGACCAACAAGACCATCATGTACGATGCCTATGCGCGAACGGTCTCGCCGTTCCAGAATTCGGACATGGTGGCGGAAGGACCACCTTCGCCGGAAGAGCTCGCGCTGCTCGAGCCGTTCCGCGGCCAGATGCCGGACGAGGTGTTCGCCCTGCCGTTCGTGCCGCCCATGTCCGACGGTTCGGGCCAGGATCGCACGTTGCTGCGCAAGGCGGCGCAACTGCTCAACGAGGCCGGCTGTGTGATCAAGGACGGCAAGCGGGTGCTGCCGAACGGTGAGGCGTTCACCATCGAATTTCTGGCCGACGAGCCTTCGCTGCAGCCGCACCACGGGCCCTTCATCAAGAATCTCGGGACGCTCGGCATTGATGCGACGTTCCGCCTGGTCGATGCCGTGCAGTATCGCGCCCGGGTGGAGGATTTCGACTTCGACCTGACCATGCAGCGTTTCAGCTCGTCGGCAACACCCGGCGACAGCATGCGCCCGTTCTTTTCCTCGCAGGCGGCCAAGACCAAGGGCTCCTACAATCTGGCGGGCATCTCCAGCCCCGTGATCGACGCATTGATCGAAAAGATCATCGGCGCGAACAGCCGCCATGAGCTGACGGTCGCCTGCCGCGCCTTCGATCGCGTGTTTCGTGCCGGCCGCTATTGGGTGCCGCAGTGGTACCGCAACACGCACCCGATCGCCTATTGGGATCAGTTCGATCATCCGGAGAAGCCGGCGAAATATGCGTCGGGCGTCGGCGCGCCTGACAACTGGTGGTACGATGCGGCCAAGGCCGCGAAGCTGGAACAGGCGAAGTAGCCGATGAGCGCCTATATCGCCCGTCGCATTCTCCTGATGTTGCCGACGCTGCTGGGCATCCTGTTCGTCTCCTTCGTGGTCGTGCAGTTTGCCCCGGGCGGACCGGTCGAGCGCGTCATCGCGCAGATCAACGGCGCCGATACCGGCGGCACCTCGCGCGTGTCCGGCGGCGGCGGCGATTTCGCCGCACAGCGCGGCCAGAACAGCGCCGCAGCGAGCGCGATCAACTCGAAATACCGCGGCGCGCAGGGCCTCGATCCGGACTTCATCAAGAAGCTCGAGGTTCAGTTCGGCTTCGACAAGCCGGCGCCGGAGCGCTTCGCGCTGATGGTCTGGAATTTCGCCCGCTTCGATTTCGGCAAGAGCTATTTCCGCGACATCAGCGTGATCCAGCTCATCAAGGAGAAGCTGCCGGTCTCGATCTCGCTCGGGATCTGGATGACGCTGTTGACCTATCTGATCTCGATTCCGCTCGGAATTCGCAAGGCGGTCCAGGACGGATCACGGTTCGACACCTGGACCTCGGCGGTGATCATCATCGGCTTCGCCATTCCGGGCTTCCTGTTCGCGATCCTTTTGATCATCCTGTTCGCCGGTGGCTCATTCTTCAACATCTTCCCGTTGCGCGGACTGACGTCCGACGGCTGGTCGCAATTCCCCTGGTACTGGAAGATCATCGACTATTTCTGGCACATCACGCTGCCGATCATCTCGATGGCTCTCGGCGCCTTCGCCACCATGACGCTGCTCACCAAGAACTCGTTCCTCGACGAGATCCGCAAGCAATATGTGATGACGGCGCGGGCCAAGGGCTGCAGCGAGCGGCAGGTGCTCTATGGTCACGTCTTCCGCAACGCCATGCTGATCGTGATCGCGGGCTTCCCGGCCGCGTTCATCCACGCCTTCTTCTCCGGCTCGCTCCTGATCGAGACCATCTTCTCGCTCGACGGGCTCGGCCTGCTCAGCTTCGAGAGCGTCCTCAATCGCGACTATCCGGTGGTGTTCGGCACGCTGTTCATCTTTTCGCTGGTCGGTCTCGTGGTCAATCTGATCTCCGATCTCACCTATATGTGGATCGATCCGCGGATCGATTTTGAGGCGCGGGAGGTCTGATGACGATGCTCGCGCCAAAGCCGGTCGAGACCACGACGCAATCGCCGCTCGGCGAGGCGGTGCCTGCCACGCGCCACGGCTTCGCGCCGTCGCCGCTGAACAAGCGGCGCTGGCTGAACTTCAAGGCGAACCGCCGCGGCTACTGGTCGTTCTGGATCTTCCTCGTGCTGTTCGTGGTGTCGCTGTTCGCCAACGTCATCGCCAGCGACAAGCCGCTCGTCGTCAAGTATGACGGCCATTACTACTGGCCGGTGCTGTTCAGCTATGCCGAGACCACCTTCGGCGGCGATTTCGAGACCGCGGCCGACTATCGCGATCCCTATCTGCAGAAGCAGATCGCCGCCAAGGGCGGCAGCATGATCTGGCCGCCGATTCGCTATTCCTATGACACCCGCAACCTCGATCTGCCGACCCCGGCGCCATCGCCGCCGACCTGGTGGTTGACCGAGGCGCAGTGCAAGGACGTGGTGCAGCGGAAGGGACTCAAGAGCTGCCGTGACCTCGAATATAACTGGCTCGGCACCGACGATCAGGGCCGCGACGTTCTCGCGCGGCTGATCTATGGCTTCCGCATCTCGGTGCTGTTCGGTCTGACGCTGAGCATCCTGTCCTCGATCGTCGGCGTCGCCGCCGGCGGCGTGCAGGGCTATTTCGGCGGCTGGATCGACCTCACCTTCCAGCGGCTGATCGAGGTCTGGACCGCGATTCCCTCGCTCTATCTGCTCCTGATCATCTCGGCGGTGCTGCCGCCCGGCTTCTTCATCCTGCTCGGCATTCTGCTGTTGTTCTCATGGGTCTCGCTGGTCGGCCTGGTGCGTGCCGAGTTTTTGCGCGGGCGCAACTTCGAATATATCCAGGCGGCGCGTGCGCTCGGCGTCTCCAATGCGGTGATCATGTTCCGCCACCTGCTGCCGAACGCGATGGTCGCGACCATGACGTTCCTGCCCTTCATCGTGTCGTCCTCGGTGATGACGTTGACGGCGCTGGACTTCCTCGGCTTCGGCCTGCCGCCCGGATCGCCGTCGCTCGGCGAATTGTTGTCGCAGGGCAAGGCCAACGTGCAGGCGCCGTGGCTCGGTCTCACCGGCTTCTTCTCGGTCGCGATCATGCTGTCGCTGCTGATCTTCATCGGCGAAGCCGCGCGCGATGCCTTCGATCCGCGCAAGACGTTCTCGAAGGGCTGACGCATGGATGCCATCAACCAGCCGCTGCTCGATGTTTCCGAACTCTCGGTAGCGTTCGGTCGCTCGGTCGCGGTCGACCGGATCTCATTCTCGATCAAGCGCGGGGAGTGCGTGGCCCTGGTCGGCGAGTCCGGCTCGGGAAAATCGGTCAGCGCGCTGTCGATCCTGCGGCTGCTGCCCTATCCCGTGGCGTCGCATCCCTCCGGTGCAATCCGCTTTCGCGGCCGGGACCTTTTGACCGCGTCCGACCGAGAGATGCGCGAGGTTCGTGGCAATGACATCTCGATCATCTTCCAGGAGCCGATGACCTCGCTCAATCCGCTTCACACCATCGAAGCGCAGATCGGCGAGATCCTGTCGCTGCACCGGGGCATCGGCGGCGCGGCGGCTCGGGCGCGGACGCTGGAACTGCTGCGCCAGGTCGGCATCCCCGAACCGGAGACGCGGCTCAAGAGCTATCCGCACCAATTGTCGGGCGGTCAGCGCCAGCGGGTGATGATTGCGATGGCGCTCGCCAACGAGCCCGATCTGTTGATCGCGGACGAGCCGACCACGGCACTCGACGTCACCGTGCAGGCGCAGATCCTGACGCTGCTCGCGGAAATCCGCACCCGGCTCGGCATGAGCCTGCTGTTCATCACCCACGATCTCGGCATCGTCCGCCGCATCGCCGACACGGTCTGCGTGATGAACAACGGCAAGATCGTCGAGCAGGGCCCGGTCGAGCAGGTCTTCACCGCGCCGAAGCACGCCTATACCCGCGCGCTGCTCGCGGCCGAGCCGAAGCCCGATCCGGCGCCGCCGCAGCCCGGCGCGCCGGTGGTGATGTCGGCGGACAATCTCAAGGTCTGGTTTCCGATCAAGCGCGGCCTGTTGCGCTCCACCGTCGGCCATATCAAGGCGGTCGACGGCGTCAGTCTTGCCGTGCGCAAGGGCGAGACGCTCGGCGTCGTCGGCGAGTCCGGCTCCGGCAAGACCACCTTGGGGCTGGCGTTGCTCCGGCTGATTTCGTCGGACGGACCGATCGTGTTCCTCGGCAACGAGATCCAGGGCCTGCGCTTCAAGCAGATGCGGCCGTTCCGCCGCGACATGCAGATCGTATTCCAGGATCCGTTCGGCTCGCTTAGTCCACGCATGTCGGTAGCCGATATCATCGCCGAGGGGCTCGAAGTGCACCAGCCGCAGCTATCGCGCGAGGAGCGCGAGGCGCGGGTGGTGAAGGCACTCCAGGACGTCGGCCTCGATCCCAACTGGCGCTTCCGCTATCCGCATGAATTCTCCGGCGGTCAGCGCCAGCGCATCTCGATCGCACGCGCGGTCGTGCTGGAGCCGAACTTCATCGTGCTGGATGAGCCGACCTCGGCGCTCGACATGCTGCTCCAGGCGCAGATGGTCGACCTGTTGCGCGATTTGCAGCGCAAGCGCGATCTCACCTACATGTTCATCTCGCACGATCTGCGCGTGGTGGCCTCGCTCGCAAGCCACCTGATCGTGATGAAGTCCGGCAAGGTCGAGGAGGAAGGACCGGCCTCCGTGCTGTTCAAGAATCCGAAGAGCGACTACACCCGCGCACTGTTCGCCGCCGCGTTCCGGCTGGAGACCGACGGCGAGGGAGCGGTGGCGACGTAGTGATCCGAGTAGGATGGGTAGAGCGAAGCGAAACCCATCATCTTGCCGCGCCGTTTGCAGCCCGACGGGTTTCGCTGCGCTCCACCCATCCTACAGAATCTGCCTACAGCCGCTTGATCGTAACGACCTCGCTGCCGGCGGCCTTGATCCGCGCGATGGCGGGTTGCGTGGGCTCGATCACGGTTGCCATATGATGCGCGTTGGCGTGCACGATGGTGGAGGCGTCGCGCACGATAGCGACATGACCTTTCCAGAAGATCAGATCGCCACGCTGCAGATGCTTCTGCTCGGCTGCGCTCAGGTCGCGGCCGAGTCCATCCTGCTGCATGTCGCTGTCGCGCGGGCAGCCGGTGCCGGCCGCGGTCAGCGCGACCTGCACGAGGCCGGAGCAATCGATGCCGAGGCTCGACTTGCCGCCCCAGAGATACGGCGCCCCGACGAAACGCTCGGCGATCGCGACAAAGTCCCGTTCCACCGAATCGAGCGGGCTAAGATGCAGGCGTGGCAGGTGCCAGCCTTCGCGGGTCACGGCGAAGGCGCCGTCCTCGCGGACGACAGTCAGCTTCGTTCCCATCGCCAGCGCGTCGGCCGGCGGCAGCTTGATCGACGGTCCCGGAAAGGCAAGCGTGCGAAGCGCCGTCACTTTGTGGGTCGGCGCAGGACCGGGCTTGGTCAGCGTAGCCTCGGGGATCCAGCCGACATAGCCGTCATCAGTGAGCTGGCCCCACGCCCAGCCTTCGCCGTTGCGGTCGTAGACGGTGACGCGCTCGCCTTTGAGCGCCTGCGTCATCTGTTCGGCATCGGCGCCCGGCGCGCAGCGGAGCGGAGCAATGGCCTCGCCGACCTCGAATTCCTCGCCCTCGACGAAGCGTGCGGCTTTGACCCTGCCCTCGAGATATTTCGCGGCAAGGTCATCGCGGACCGGAGTCAGGCGCGGGTCATGCATAGCGCTGGCTCAGCAGCTTGTAGATCGCACGCGCGGCTTGACACTCGCCGCCCTCGGGGCGGCCGGGCTTCGCGGTCGGCGTCCAGCCATAGATATCGACATGCAGCCAGGCTTTCGCGTGCTCGACAAAGCGCTGTAGGAACAGCGCGCAGGTAATCGAGCCGGCGAAGCCGCCCGACGGCGCGTTGGTGATGTCGGCGGTCTTGGAGTCCAGCCAGGCGTCGTAGGCCGGCCACAGCGGCAGGCGCCACAGCGGATCGTTCTCGCTTTTGGCGAGGGCGGCGATGTCACCGGCGAGCGTCTCGTCGTTGGTATAGAACGGCGGCAGATCCGGTCCCAGCGCCACACGCGCCGCACCTGTGAGCGTGCCCAGATCGATCAGCAGATCGGGCTTCTCCTCATCGGCCAGCGCCAGCGCGTCGGCGAGCACCAGCCGCCCCTCGGCATCGGTGTTGCCGATCTCGACGGTGATGCCCTTGCGCGACCGGAAGACGTCGAGCGGGCGGAACGCGTTGCTGGCGACCGCGTTCTCGACCGCCGGGATCAGCACGCGCAGCCGCACCTTCAGCTTGGCGTCCATCACCATCTGCGCCAGCGCCAGCACGTTGGCAGCGCCGCCCATGTCCTTCTTCATCAGCAGCATGCCGCTCGACGGCTTGAGATCGAGCCCGCCGGTATCGAAGCAAACACCCTTGCCGACCAACGTCACCTTCGGATGCGCCGGATCGCCCCAGGTCAGATCGATCAGCCGGGGGGCGCGCGCCGAAGCCATGCCGACGGCGTGGATCAGCGGAAAACCCTGCTCCAGCGCCGCGCCGGTGATGCAGTTGAAGCCGGCGCCGAACCGCGTCGCCAGTTCCTGCGCCGCGCCCGCGAGCTCGGCCGGGCCCATGTCGTTGGACGGCGTATTGATGAGGTCTCGCGCAAGTGCCGCCGCATTCGCCATGCGTGTGATGTCGGCGGCGTCGACCCCCTCGGGCGGCACCAGCCGCACTTCGGGCGCCTCTTTCTTGCGATAGCGGCTGAAGCGGTAGCAGCCGAGTGCGAAGGCGAGCGCGGCAAGCCTGATGTCGTGCGGCGCGTTGGCAAAGCGGTAAACGCCCGGCGGCAGCAAGCCGGGCAAAGCGCCCGGCCGGAACGGATCGCGCGCCTTGTGGCTGTCCTCCTCGAGGCCGAACAGCACCTGCGCAATGCTGCCGTCGGATGCCGGCAGTGCCAGGCATTTGCCGGGCTTGGCCGCAAAGCCGTTGGCCTCGGCGAACTGCCGCGCCGGCGCGGGCAACTCGCTCCGGATCGCATCCCATGTCGTCTTGGTGACGAAAGTGATCGGGATCGCGTCGGTTACAAGTGCGGTTTCGAACACGGATGACATGCGATTCTCGGCTATTCTGGCGTCGTAGGTCGCTACTACACGCCTTTCGCCGTGGATGGTAGCGCGGCAGCGGTTGGCGGCACCGGCAGAATCGGACCTCGTCGCCGCGTTCGCGACGGAACCCAATTAACCAGACGTTAGGCTTAACAGTCTATTGCTGGCCCATTCGGCTCGTTCCATTTGCCCGATTTCGTGAGTCAAAGCGCCATGCGTGGACAGTCCAACCTGGGCCGGCTTGCTGCCCGGCATGTCGTTTCCGCGGCCGTCGTGGCGATCCTGGCTGCGGGCCTCGGCGGTTGTCAGACCATGTCCGACGTGACGGGATCCCTGGCGACCCGGACGCCATCCGCGCCTGATGATCCGCACCGGGCCGCGGAAGTTTATGGCGAGCGCTACCGCAAGAATCCGAAGGATGTCGACGCTGCGTTGGCGTACGGCCAGGCATTGCGGGCCACCGGCCAGCGCGCGCAGGCCTGCGCCGTGCTGGAACAAGCGACCATCGCCAATCCCGGCAACCGGCTGCTGCTTGCCGCCTACGGCCGCGCGCTCGCCGACAACGGTAATTCGCAGGCCGCCTTCGACGTGCTGAGCCGTGCGCACAGCCCGGACAATCCGGACTGGCGCATTCTGTCGGTGCAGGGCACGACGCTCGACAAGATGGGCCGTCACGACGAGGCGCGCCGCTACTACGCGAGCGCGCTGAGGATCGCCCCGGACGAACCGTCGGTGCTGTCCAATCTCGGCCTCTCCTACATGCTGACCAAGGATCTGCCCAAGGCCGAGGAGACGCTGCGCCGTGCCTATGCCGGCGCGCGCAGCGACGGGCGGATACGGCAAAACCTGGCGCTCGTCGTCGGCCTGCAGGGCCGCTTCACGGAAGCCGAAAGCATCGTCAAGGCCGATCTGCCACCGGGCGAGGCGGAGGCCAATGTCGCCTATCTGCGCGACATGCTGAACCGTAAGGACGGTCCGCGCACCGCGTCGAAATCCGCTCCGGTAGTCGCCCAGGACGACTGAAGCAGAGGCGATCAGCAAGGCTGCGGTCTGTCCGATGTAACCCGCAAAAGCAACGCCCGGCCAAGCCGGGCGTCGTCGTTTCCGTGTGTCCGCGCGTCCTAATAGATCGCCGTCAGCTTGATGTAGGACGGACCGAGGATCACGATGAACAGGCAGGGCAGGAAGAACAGGATCATCGGCACGGTCAGCTTGGGCGGCAGCGCCGCCGCCTTCTTCTCGGCCTCGTTCATCCGCATGTCGCGATTTTCCTGTGCCATCACGCGCAGGCTCTGGCCGAGCGGCGTGCCGTAGCGTTCCGACTGCTGCAGGGCGAGGCACACCGACTTGACGCCCTCGAGCCCGACGCGACGCGCCAGGTTCTCATAGGCGGCCTTGCGATCCTGCAGATAGGAGAGCTCCGCCGTGGTCAGCGCGAACTCCTCCGACAGCGCCAGTGACTGTCCGGCGATCTCCTGGGCCACCTTGCGGAAGGCGACTTCGACCGACATGCCTGACTCGATGCAGATCAGCAGCAGGTCGAGCGAATCGGGGAAGGCGCGCTTGATCGAGAGCTGACGCTTGGCGATGGCGTTCCTCAGGAACAGCATCGGAGCCTGCAGACCGGCATAGGCTGCCGCGACGCAGATGCCGATCTTGATCGGCATCGACCAGCCGGCACCCACGATGAAGAATGTATAGACGATGGCAGCCAGCAGAAGCACGATCGGGGCGACCGCGCGCGCGAACAGGAACGTCACGTAGGGGGCGTGGCCGCGATAGCCCGCCATCACCAGCTTCTCGAGCGCGGCCTCCTGAGCCAGCCATTTGGTGAGGTTCAGGTCGTCGACCACCTTGGAGACGATCTGCTTCGGCGTCTGCCGCAGCGCCACCTTCTCCGTCTTGGCCAGGCGGTCGCGCTCACGCTGCCGGATGCGCTCGCGCTCGCTGGCGACGGCCTTCATGCGCTTGTTGAGGTTGCCTCCGGCGAACAGCGGCATCACCAGCGTATAGACCGTGGCGCTTGCCGCGAAGAAGGCAAGCAGCATGGTCATGAACCTGACGTCGTGGAGCTTAGCGACAAGGAACTCGATCATGCTGCACCGTCAGAAATCGAAGTTGATCATCTTCTTCATCACGAGAACGCCGATCGACATCCAGACGGCGCAGCACACCAGCATCAACTGGCCGGTCGGATGGGTCCACAGCAGCGCGATGTAATCGGGCGTCGTGATGAACACGAGCAGCATGACGATCGGCGGCAGCGATCCGATGATGCCGGCCGAAGCCTTGGCTTCCATCGACATCGCCTGGATCTTTTCGGCCATCTTCTTGCGGTCGCGCAGCACTCTCGACAGGTTGCCGAGTGCCTCCGACAGGTTGCCGCCGGATTTCTGCTGGATCGCGATCACGATGCCGAAGAAGTTCGCCTCGGGCAGCGGCATGCGTTCATAGAGCCGGGAGCAGGCCTCGGCGAGCGGCATGCCGATCGCCTGGGTTTCGATGATGGCGAGAAATTCGCTGCGTAGCGGTTCCGGCGAATCGGCGGCGACTACCTTGATCGATTCGAACAGCGGCAGACCGGCCTTGATGCCGCGCACGATGACGTCGACGGCGTCGGGCAGCGCCTTCAGAAATGCCTTTTCCCGCCGCTTCTTCAGGAAGCTAAGCAGCCAGCGCGGCAGCCCGAAGCCCATCGCAAAGCCGATGCCGGCCGCGCCGAGCAGGCCGCCGCCGGCCAGGAATGCCGCGCCGAACCCGAACAAGCCGAGCACGCCGGAGATGATCCAGAACTTCTGCTCGGACCATTCCAGTCCGGCTTGCGAGATGCGCATGCCGAGCGGGATCTTCTTGTCCTTCTGGCTCCGCGCCTCCAGCTCCTTCAGCGATCCCTCGACCTGCTCGCGGCGTGAGCGCTGCGAGCGTTCGGGACCGCGCGCGGCGCTCGTCTCGGAGCGCGCCACCGACGCGCGCCGGGACTCGGCCTTCTTTTCCCCGGACAGATAGGGATACAGGAAGACCCAGGCGAGGCCGCCCACGGTTGTTGCGGCCAGGAACGCCACGGCAAGGGTTTGCATCTGCATCTTGCGCTTCCTCAGGTCGGCGGCGGCGCTTCGGAGGCATCGAGCGCTGCCGCAAGCCGCTTCTCTTCGTTGTAGTAGCGCGCGCGTTCCCAGAATTTCGGCCGGCCGATGCCGGTCGAGCGGTGCCTGCCGATGATCTTGCCGTTGGCATCCTCGCCGATCATGTCGTAGAGGAAGATGTCCTGGGTGATGATGGTGTCGCCTTCCATGCCCATCACCTCGGTGATGTGGGTGATGCGGCGCGAGCCGTCGCGCAGGCGAGCGGCCTGGATGATGACGTCGATCGAGGCGCAGATCATCTCGCGGATCGTGCGGGATGGAAGCGAGAATCCGCCCATGGTGATCATAGATTCGCAGCGCGAGAGCGCCTCGCGCGGATTGTTGGCGTGCAGCGTGCCCATCGAGCCGTCATGGCCGGTGTTCATCGCCTGCAACAGGTCGAACGCCTCGGGTCCGCGGACTTCGCCGACGATGATGCGCTCCGGGCGCATACGCAGGCAGTTGCGGACCAGTTCGCGCATCGTGACCTGGCCTTCGCCCTCGATGTTCGGCGGGCGGGTTTCCAACCGCACCACATGCGGCTGTTGCAACTGGAGTTCGGCGGCGTCTTCGCAGGTGATGACACGCTCGTCGTGCTCGATGTAATTGGTCAGGCAGTTCAGCAGCGTCGTCTTGCCGGAGCCGGTGCCGCCGGAAATCAGCACGTTGCAGCGGACCCGGCCGATGATCTGCAGGATGGTCGCCCCTTCCGGCGTGATCGCGCCGAACTTGACGAGCTGCTCCAGCGTCAGCTTGTCCTTCTTGAACTTGCGGATGGTGAGCGCGGGGCCGTCGATCGCGAGCGGCGGGACGATGGCGTTGACGCGGGAGCCGTCGGCGAGACGCGCGTCGCAGATCGGCGAGGATTCGTCGACGCGCCGGCCGACCTGGCTGACGATGCGCTGGCAGATGTTCAGAAGCTGCTGGTTGTCGCGGAAGCGGATGCCGGTGCGCTGGATCTTGCCGCCGACTTCAATGAACACGGTGCCCGCGCCGTTCACCATGATGTCGGCGATGTCGTCGCGCGACAGGAGGGGTTCCAGCGGTCCATAGCCAAGCACGTCGTTGCAGATGTCGTCGAGCAGCTCCTCCTGCTCGGCGATCGACATCACGATGTTCTTGATCGCGATGATCTCGTTGACGATGTCGCGAATTTCCTCGCGCGCCGATTCGCTGTCCAGCTTGGCGAGCTGGGCGAGGTCGATCGCCTCGATCAGGGCGCCGAAGATCGTCGCCTTGACCTGATAATAGTTGTCCGAGCGGCGGGTCTCGATGGTGGGAGCGGGCGCCGGCTTCGCCGGGGCGAGCGGCGGCGACGATATCGCCGGTGCGGCGGACTCGCGCGGCATCGCCGACGGCCCGGAAGGCTCCGGGGTCTGAAATGCGGGCTTGGGCGCCCGCAGGTCCGAATCGCTTCCGCTACGCTTACCAAACACGACGTCTCGTCTCCACGCGGGCCGCTACTTCGCCCGCAGCTTGTCGAGCAGGGGTGACAGGAACGAACTCTTCGGCTTCTTGGTCTCGCCGCGGCCGGTCAGCCGCTGCGCCATTTGCAGGAACATCTCGACGGCGCGATGATTGGCGGAGATCTCCGCGATCATCTGGCCGTTGTTGGCGGCCGAACCGAAGATTTGCGGATCGAATGGGATGGCGACGATCGGCTGGCTTTCGATCGCCTTGGCGAACTCGCCGGCCGCGATCTCCGGGCGTTTCGGCATTCCGACTTGGTTCAGGCAGTACAACGGGGCGCGGTCGTTCGGTCGCGCCGCCTTCAGCAGGTCGAACATGTTCTTGGCGTTGCGCAGATTGGCAAGGTCGGGCGCGGCCACGATCAGGATGTCGTCGGCTGCGATCAGCGCCCGCTTGGTCCAGCCCGACCATTGGTGGGGCACGTCGAGAACGATGCAGGGCATCGTGGTGCGCAGCGTATCGAAGATCGCGTCGAACGCTTCGGATCCGAAATCGTACACCTTGTCGAGCGTCGCCGGCGCCGCCAGCAAGCTCAGATGGTCGGTGCATTTCGACAGCAGGCGGTCGATGAAGGCGGTATCGACGCGGTCGGGCGAGAACACCGCATCCGCGATGCCTTGCGCCGGGTCCTGATTGTAATTGAGGCCAGCGGTGCCGAAAGCGAGATCGAGATCGGCGACGACGGAATCCAGCGCCAGGTCGCGGGCGATCGCCCAGGCGACGTTGTGGGCGATCGTGGAGGCGCCGACACCGCCTTTGGCGCCGACGATGGCAATGATGCGGCCGACCGCCTTGGCTTCGGGCGCCGAGAACAGATTGCAGATCGCGCGCACCACGTCGATCGCCTGCGCCGGCGCGATCACATAGTCGCTGACGCCGCGGCGCACCAGCTCGCGATACAGCGTGACGTCGTTGACGCGGCCGATCACGATCACGCGGGTGCCGGCGTCGCAGACCGTGGCGAGCTGATCGAGGCCGGCCAGGATGTCGTTGCGGGCTTCGGTTTCGAGAACGATGACGTTGGGCGTCGGCGCCGAGCGATAGGCCTCGATGGCTGCCGCCATCCCGCCCATCTGGATCTTGAGGTGCGCCTTGGCCAGCCGGCGATCTTCGCCCGCCGACTGCACGGCGGCAGCGGTCTCGACCGTCTCGCAAAACGCCTGCACCGAAACCCGCGGCGCCGGCGCAATATGATCCTCCGCGGGCGAGGTGACGTCCGGCTGCTCTTCGGAGTTTTGTCTCGCGTAGGTGATCATTTGCCAGTGTCGCTGAGTTTGGCCCTGTCGGACTCGGGATAGGTCGTCGCGGTGGTGGTCCCCTTGCGGTACTTGTCGAAGGCGATGTTACGACGCGGCGTATAGGCCGGAGTTTCGGCGCGCGGCTGCACGATATCCGTCGGATCCTCGACCATGGCCGCGAAGTTGCGCTGCGTGGCGCAACCGAAATTGTAGTACTGCTTGTTCTCGATGTAGGACTTGTTGTGGATCGACGGGCCGAGATCCTCCGGCCACAGGCCGCACGGTCCGGCGACCGCCGTCATCTTCGGATAGTTCACCCTGATCGCCGGCATCTGGCGCGGATCGTCGGGATGATATTTGCGGACGATGACCCCGCGCGGCGGCACGCCGGCGGCGGCGAACGTGGCCTGGATCTCGCGCAGCGAATCTTGAGCGGCGCGGGCGTTCGGGGTGTCGACGGGCACGTCGATGCTGACGGCACCGGTGCCCTCACGCATCCAGTCCCGCGCCATGCCCATCACTTCGGCGCGCTGCTCGGCGGTCAGGCCGCCGCGGCCGCGACCGACGAAGACCACGATCGAGCGATCAGCCTCGGTGACGGCGATCGGATGACGCTGGCGGTAGTCGGCCGGCGCATTGATCATCGCGAGGCTGTCGTCGTTGGTGTGCTGACAGGCGCCGAGTGCCACGGAAAGACCGAGGAGCGCCCCGCTGAGACAGAGCGCGCGCGTCCAACCGGCGGGTGTCATGAATGTCGTCTGCGTCATCGTCCCCGCCTCAGTCGGTAATGAAGCCGTAAGTGCCGCGGTAATTCCGCGCCGGGTCGGTGCGTCCCGGTACGCCGTAGATGCGATTGATGCTGCCCAGCAGGTCGGCCTGTGGATCGGACGCGTTGGCGAAGCCGTCATCCGGTCGCGACAAATCCTTCTGCGCCACCGCGCGGACGACGTAGGGCGTGACCAGCACCATCAGCTCGGTCTGCTTGTTGACGAAGTCACGGCTGCGGAACAGCGTGCCGAGCACCGGGAGCGAGGCGAGGCCGGGAAGCCCGTTGATCGCCTGCTTGGTCTGGTCCTGGATCAGGCCGGCCATCGCCATCGAACCGCCCGATGGAATTTCCAGCGTGGTTTCGGCGCGGCGGGTCTTGATCGAGGGAATCGTCGTTCCGCCCTGGCCGCCGGTCAGCGCATTCTCGTTCGAGACTTCGGAGACTTCCGTCATCACCCGCAAGCTGATCCGCCCTTCGGTGAGCACCACCGGCGTGAAGTTCAGCGAGATACCGAATTTCTTGAAGCTGACGGTCTGGACGCAATTGCCGATCGTGCCGGTCGACGACGTCTGACAGGTCACGCCGGTCGGAATTGGAAATTCGCCGCCCGAGATGAAGGTCGCCGATTCACCGGAGATCGCCGTCAGGTTCGGCTCGGCGAGCGTCCGTACGATGCCCGCGCTTTCCATTGCGCGGAGTGTCGCCGAGACCGAGGGCGTCGCGCCGAACGAGGTGGTGATCTCGTTGGTCGGCACCAGCGGCGCGGTGTTCGCCGTGAACGGATTGCTGTTGTTGAACTTCACGACCGCCGTGCCGTAGTTGAGGTTGGCGGTAAGATCGATGCCGAGCTGCTTGACAAGGCTGCGCGAGACTTCGGCAACCGTGACCTTCAGCATCACCTGGTCGCGGCCGCGGACCGCGATGGAGTTCACGACCTTGTCGGCGCCGCCGGCGAGCCGCGCTGCGATATCATTGGCCTGCTGCGCCTCGATCGGGCTCGATGCGGTGCCCGACAGCATGATACTGTCGCCGATGCCCTCGACCTGGATGTCGGCATTGGGCATCACCTGTCGCAATGCGGCACGTATGCCGTTCAGGTCGCGCTTGACGGCGATGTCATAGGCGGCGATCTGCTGGCCGGCGGCGTCGAAGAACACGATGTTGGTCTGCCCGACCGTCGCGCCGATGATGTAGGCGCGCTGCGCCGAGCGGACGACGGCATTGGCGATCTTGGGATCGGCGACCAGCACGTCCTTGATGTCCCGCGGCAGATCGATCACCACGGATTTGCCGATGCCCAGCGACAGGAAGCGCGCATTCATCTGGCCGTCGGCGGAAATCGGCGCCGGGACGCGATAATCGCTTGCCATAACCGGGATCAGCGCCGGGTTGAGCGTGAATGCTGCGACCGCCGAAAACGACAGGGCACGGACCACAGAAGTCCGCATCCCCCGTTGAGTTGCCCCGCAGCTCATCCCCTGTGCCCTCATCGTCACTTCTGCATCGTTGCCTGGCTGGCAACGCCGTAGCGGATGACGTTCACCGTCTCGCCGCGTCTGTTGTGGTTGTCATCGGTCGGCAGGTCGGTCGCGTTGAGATCCGCGATGCTGCGCAGCGCGAGCGACAGCGTACCGCTCTGGCGCGCGCGCGCCAGCGTCTCGGTCTGCTCGGGCTTCAGCTCCAGCGTCACGGTCTTGCCGATCACGGCGTTGGTGCCGTCCTTCTCCTTCGGAGCCTGATCGATCGCGAGCACGCGGACATTGGTCAGGATCACCTCGGAGTTGACGACGTCGGCGCCGGCGCGGTCGGGATTCTTGTCCCGTCGGGACAGCAGGACATCGACCCGGTCGTTCGGCAGGATGAAGCCGCCGGCTGCCGTTTCAGGCGATATTTCGGTTGATACGGCGCGCATGCCGCTCGGCAGGATTGCTGCCATGAATCCGCTTCCGTCGGCCTTGACGAGCTTCTGCTCGCGGATCGGCTCGCCCTGGATGAACGGGGCGCGGGCAATCGAGCCCGTGACGTCCTTGATGGCGTCGGCACGGGTGTCGCGGCGCATGAAGCTGTTGCTGGCGGTCGCCGCTGGCCAAGTCTGCCACTGCAGGTCGTCAGGCTTCACAGTCTGGCCGAGACCGATATCGGACCGTGCGACCAGAATATCGACCGTCGGGAGCTGCGCGACGGGGGCTGCGACGGGGGCAGGCTTGTTGTCGCTTCCGCTCGCCAGATAGAGCGCGGCGAGGCCGGCGCAGCCTGCGATAGCGAGGACGACAATGCGGGCCGTATTCATCACGCTTCACTTTCCACATGACACCGCGACGCTGCCGCCGCCGTGATGGGAGTTGACCAGCTATTCGTCAAAGCATGGTTAATGAGGCGTATCTAAATCGGCTTAACGGCTGGTTACCCGTGGTTCTCAGCGCATGGCGAGATGGGCGAGATCGATCGTCTTGATCCAGACGGTCTCCGGATAGACCAGCAATGCACCGAGCGCGAGCGCGATACCGTAAGGGATGCCGGTCCGCTTGTCGTGCAGGCGGGCGAGCCACGTCTGCGAGGCGAGCCGATACGGCAGCGGCCACAGCCTGAACTGCAACAGCAGCATGGTCAGCACGCCGCCGAACAGCGATGCCAGGACCAGGTATTCGAGCAGGTGCTCGAAGCCGAACCAGAGGCCGACCGCCGCCGCGATTTTGGCGTCGCCGCCGCCGACCCATCCCATCGCAAACATGGCGAACGCCACCGCGAGCACCAGCGCGCCGGCGCCGACATGGCTGAGGATGTCGTGAACTCCCATCCCCGACAGCGGCGCCAGGACTGCGAAGCCGGCGAGCAGCGCCAGAGACACCCGGTTCGGGATCGTCATGGTCAGCAGATCGCTCGCTGCCGCGAATGCCATCAAGGCCGGAAACAGCATCAAGCGCGCGATGTCGAGGATCATGGATGAAAACGCCATCAAGCCGGAGCTGGGGTCGAAATCCGACGCTAGCTGCCAATGGTGAACAATCGGGAAAGAGCCGTTCGCAGCCTTTGAAGAAGAGGGGAGCGACGGCCCAAAACAGTAAAGGTCCCGGGAGCACCGGGACCTTTGAGGCAAACTCGCCGGAACGGCTTACTTGAGCGAGGTCGAGATCGTGACGAACTTCCCGGACAGCGCCGTGCCGACGCCGTTGACCGCAGCGATGATCGCGATCGCGATGCCGGTTGCGATCAGTCCATACTCGATAGCGGTCGCGCCGGACTCGTCCTTCGCGAAGCGCGAAACAAGGTTCTTCATAAATGACTCCTGTGTACACGTGGCTGGTCGAACTATAGTTGGTCTGGCCGGCGTTCTCAGCACCGTGACCATCGCGGCACCCTAGGTTTCGACAATTGCGGCGCAGTTAATTTGATCGCGCAAAAATGGCCGGACCCCGCAGTTGTTGCGCACAGTAAATTTGGCATTAAGCCGATTGCGAAAATCGCGAATTGTTCCGGGATTTCAGGGTCGACCAGGATTCACGGGTCTTTAAGCGCAACTCGATACCCATCAGGGCTGCCATTGGACGAGGCCGCCATGCCCACACTCCCTCTTGAAGTCATCGAGATGCTCGGCCAGACCATGATCAAGGTCATGCCGATCACGGCAATGCTGGCGGTCATCTTCACCGTGCTGACTCACTTCTGGGCCTGCAATCCCGGCAAGCCGTGGTGGCAGAAGCGCGAGCTCGTCACCGACATCTGCTACTGGTTCTTCGTGCCGGTGTTCGCGCGCGTGTTTCGCATCGGGCTGCTGGTCGTTGGTGCCGCGGCTGTCTTCAACGTGCACGGCGCGGACGAACTGATCGCATTCTATGACAACGGACACGGGCCGCTGTCGAAGCTTCCGCTTGCACTGCAGGCGATCCTCTTCCTGGTTGCGTCGGACTTCATGCTCTACTGGCTGCACCGGATGTTTCACGGCGGTGACTTCTGGAAATACCATGCGATCCATCACTCGTCAGAGGATCTCGAGTGGATTTCCGCGGCGCGCTTCCACCCCGTGAACTTGCTGATCGGAACGATCTCGGTTGATGTCGTCCTGCTGATGGCGGGCATCTCGCCGAACATCATGCTGTGGGTCGGCCCGTTCACCACATTCCACTCAGCCTTTGTCCACGCCAACCTGAACTGGACGCTGGGTCCGTTCAAATACGTAATCGCGACGCCGGTCTTTCACCGCTGGCATCACACCAGCGTCGATGAAGGCGGCGACACCAACTTTGCCGGCACCTTCCCGATCTGGGATATCCTGTTCGGAACATTCCGGATGCCCGACAACGTGCTGCCCGCGAATTACGGTGCCGACGACAAGGCAATTCCCGCCGAGATCGGCGGACAACTGGCCTACCCGTTTCGTCAATGAGTTGATTGTCCGGCCTATGCCGCCATGAGCTCAGAGAACGCAACCATTCCACGGGACAGAGCCTCGGTCCTCGGCGAGGTGCCCGCCTGGTTTCTGGTGGCGTGCGGCATCTATGGGCTGCTGCTGTTCGCCGGCAGCAGCATGCTTGCCGACTCCGACACCTACTGGCAGATCGCCGTCGGCCGATGGATTCTGGATCACGGCACGGTGCCGTCGGTCGATATCTATTCGTTCACCAGGGCCGGCGAACCATGGATGTCGTCGTCATGGCTTTCGCAGGTTCTGTACGCGTTGGCCTACGATCTGGCCGGATGGACCGGACCCGCGGCGCTGGCCGCGATTTGCATCGCCGCTGCGTTCGCGCACCTCACCGCCATACTGAGCTGCCGGATGCCCTCGATCTATGCGAGCGTGGTTGCGCTCGCCGCATTTGCGCTGTCGACCTCGCACCTGCTGGCCCGTCCGCACGTTCTGGTGCTGCCGGTCATGATCGCCTGGACCAATGGTCTGATGGGCGCCAGCGAGCACCGCCAGGCGCCGTCGTTCTGGCTGCTGCCGTTGATTGCGCTCTGGGCCAATCTACACGGCGGATTCCTGTTCGGCCTGGTGCTGGTCGGCGCATTCGCACTCGACGCCATCTGGAACGCCGCGCCAGCGCAGCGGCCGCCGCTGGCGCTGCGCTGGACCGGCTTCGGGATCGCCGCGCTGGCCGCGTGCTGCGTGACGCCCTATGGCTGGGGTTCGATCTTCGCTTCGCTGAAGATTCTAAGTCTCGGTGAACTGTTGCATCTCATCGGGGAATGGATGCCGGTGGATTTCGGCCGCAGCGGCGGTTTCGAGTTTGCCGTTATCGCCCTGATCGCCGCCGCGCTCTACCGCGGCGTGAGGCTGCCGCCGCCGCGGATCGCTCTTGTGCTCGGCCTGCTGTACATGGCGTTGTCCCACGTCCGGAATATCGAGATCTTCGCCCTGTTGCTGCCGATGGTCGTCCTGACGCCGGTGGCGGCCCAGTTCGGCTTGCAGGCGGCTCGCGTGGTTCGGCTCAGGGCCGCACCGGCAGTCGCGCTGCTGGTCGCGCTCTGCGGCTCGACCTGGGCTGTTGCCGGAAGCGATCGCATCGCGCCGCCTGCCGCGCAATCGCCTGAGGCCGCGGTCGACCTGTTGAAGGCGCGCAACCTCAGGCGGGTCCTTAACGACCTTCCGTTCGGCGGCTACCTGATCTGGCGACAGGTGCCGGTGTTCGTCGACGGCCGTGCCGAGCTGTATGGCGAGGCGTTCGATGTCGCCTATTACCGTGCGCTGCAGCTAAAGGATGTCGATTGCTTCATCGATCTACTCCGCACTTACAGCATCGATGCCGTGATGCTGGAGCCGACGACGCCTGCGATCAAGCTGCTGGATCACATCGGCGGCTGGCAGCGTGTCTACGCTGACGATCACGCGGTGGTCTACGCGCGCACCGCCAATTGACCAGTCCCGGCTATGGCTACTGCTGCCGCGCCGATGCGGGCGCTTCGACATACGCGCGATCTGCGTCGATCGGTCAGGCGCCGGCCGGCGCGTGCTGAAGGTGGATCGGCGTCGCCGTACTCTGGCGACGGACCAGAAGGATTGCACCAATGGTCAGGGCGGCGCCGGCCAGCACGTCGCAGAGGTGATGACCTCCGACCGGCATCGTTGCCAGGATCATCGTTCCATTCACCGCCAGCACGGGGATCAGGAGCCAGCGCGTATCGCGCGCGGCGTAGGCCGTCATCACCCCCAGCATGGTGTGGAACGAAGGAAAGCTGACGATGCCGTCAAGGGCCGACAGATCGAAGACGGAAAGCGTTCCGTCGCGAAGAGCGACGAAGCTTCGATAGAACGGCCACATCTCGCACGCGGCCGAGAAGTTCGCGAACAGGTGCGGGGCGGGGCGGAAATGCGCGAAGGCGCCGGCCGCCGGCACCAGTGCCATGCCGATGCATACCGCCACAGTGCTCAGACTGAGCACGGCCAGGAATTCCGCGATCCTGTCCCCGCGTCGCCGCAGCACCATCGAGATCAGGACCAACTCGGAGATCAGACCGAGGGCGTTGTAGGCCCTGACCAGCAGCTTCACGACCAGTGGGCTCGCATTCGCTGCCTGCAGGAAGCTCGGCCAGTCGAAGCCGAGCAGGTGATCGATGTCCGCCAACACGTCGTCCCGCGCGGGCAGGTTTGCGGCGGTGATCAAGTAGGTCAACAGCGCCCCCGCGACCAGCAGTCCGCCGATGGGCAGGGCGGTACGCCACAGCAATTCCGTAAGAAGCAGAACCCGTCGCAGCAAGACCGCCGGGCGCCGATGGTCTCCGGCAAGGCGGCCGGATGCAACAGCGATAAAGACACCGGCGAACGCGCTGTAGGCGACGCCTTGCAGAAGGACGGTCCAGTTCGAGGGTGCGAACGCCAACCTCGAGCCTTGCAGCCAGATCACGTCGACGAGGACGTACCCCAGCACGCAGGACCAGACGATGGCCATATGTCGCTGCGCGGCCGCACCGTAGTCGCTGAACATGAACCAGCGTCCCAGGGCGGACCGGATGCGGACCGGATCGAGCGTCAGGCCGCGGACGCCGGAGCTGGCGGTGCGTTTCTCGATCCCTATCGACGACACGTGGGCCCCTCGCGGTTCGCTCGGCGGAAGCTGCGCGAGACCCCTTAAGATTGCGATAATCTGAAACGGAAAGGTTCAGGTGGCGATGCTGCTCAGCCGTCCCGATCCGTGCCGTCCCAAAGCGCGACGAGATGCGATTGGCCCGGCGTCGCGTGCCGGCCAGTCTTCTCGCCGGTGGCAGGATTCGGCTAGACGATAGTCGACCGAGGCGTCGCGGCATCCGCTTCAATTGGCGTGGCCATTTTTGCTCTTCTTAAATGAATTGCGGTCAGATTTGCCACGTCGGGCGCCGGTCCGCTGCGTATCGCTTTTGCCGGCTGTCAACGTCCCGGGGTAGAGTATGTCGTTTCAGTCCCACTGTATTCGCGCCGTCGCGCGCGTTGGATTCATCTCCCTGGCCGCAGTCATGCTGCTGTGGCCCACCGTCTCCACGGCTGCGCCGGATCCTGACCGGATCGCGGTCAATGTTGACCAGGCTAAGCTCGTCAAGCTGCCCTCGGGTATCGCCACCATCGTCGTCGGAAATCCGCTGATCGCCGACGTGACGCTGCAGAATGGCGGGGTGGTCGTCGTCACCGGCAAGGGCTACGGCGCGACCAACTTCATCGCGCTCGACCGCACCGGCCAGGTGCTGGTGGATCGCCAGATCCAGGTCGAAGGCCCGACCGATCAGCTCGTCACTGTCTATCGCGGGGTCGACCGCGAGACATATAGCTGCATGCCGGTCTGCCAGCGCCGCGTCACCCTCGGCGACGGCGAGACCTACTTCAAGGCGACGATGGACCAGGCCGGCACGCTGAGCAGCCAGGCCGCCGGTTCGGGCGCCGCTGCAGCCAAGCCGACGAACTGAGACTCCTTAACCCCGGCGCGTTCGCGGACGCCGGGGCCACCGTCGATCGCGGGCCGGCAATCCGACACGGTTAGGATTGACTTAACGGAACGGGCCGCCCCGTCTCGATCCGGGGAAACACTTCAACAATGAGTCTTCGCTAGTTGTTGCCGCCAGTCATCTGGGGTCGTTGATGTCGCTGCCCGGTCTCTTTTCCTTCAAACGTCTCCGACGCTTTGGCCGCAATCGCCGCGGTTCGGCCGTCGTCGAGTTTGCGCTGGTCGCGCCGCTGTTCTTCGGCTTGCTTTTCGCGATCATCGAGACGGCGATGATATTCTTCGCCGGCCAGGTGCTGGAGACCGTGACGCAGGATTCCGCGCGCACGATTCTGACCGGCCAGGCGCAGAACGGGCAGGTCACGGGCTGCTCGACGCCCTGCACTCAGGCGCAGTTCAAGGCCTTCGTCTGCAATCAGATCAACATTCTGTTCGATTGCCAGAACGGCATCTATGTCGACGTTCGCAGCTATCCCGCGAACCAGTTCGGCTCTGTCAACATCACTCCGCCGATCGATTCGAGCGGCAACTTCCTTCCGGCCATGCAGTACAATATCGGTGGCGCCGGCAACATCGTCGTGGTCCGCCTGTTCTATCAATGGCCGCTGTTCGTGACCGGGCTCGGCTTCAACGCCGCCAACCTGAACAACAACAAGCGGCTCTTGACGGCAACCGCAGCCTTCAAGAACGAGCCCTTCTGATGCGGACCATGCAGCGGATATCACGCATCCGGCTTCGCCTGCGCCGCTTCGCGCGCGACGGACGCGGGCTCGCGGCCGTCGAATTTGCGATGGTGCTGCCGGTGATGCTGGTGATGTTCTTCGGCACCGTCGAGTTCTCGTCCGGTGTCGCCGTCGACCGCAAGGTGACGCTGGTGGCGCGAACGTTGTCCGATTTGACCTCGCAGTCGACCGCGGTGGCCGATAGCGATCTCAGCAACTTCTTCAATGCCAGCATCGGCATCATGACGCCCTATTCGGCGACGCCGGCGAACATGACGATTTCCGAGCTCTATGTCGATCCCAACACGCTGGCCGCCCGCGTGCAGTGGAGCCAGGGCGCGGCACCGCGCGCCACGGCCAGCACCGTCACGATTCCTCCCGCGCTGCAGGTCGGAGGCGCCTATCTGATCTTCAGCGAGGTGAACTACCTCTACAAGCCGACAGTCGGCTGGGTGATGTCGTCGGCTGGCATCAACCTCAGCGACGTCGCCTATACCCGCCCCCGCCAGTCGGCCTGCGTGTACTACACGGGAAGCTCCGGAACTGTGCCGACGACGGGTTGTCCGACCAATTAGAGCGCTTTCGAGCGAAGTAGCGTGAAGCTTCAGTCAGAAACCGAAAATGCTCCAGGCCGCTGCCGCGATCGCTCGTCAGTGAGCCAGACAAAAAAGGCCGCATCCGAGGATGCGGCCTTTGTTGTCTTGGACGGCAATTGCCGGAGCTTCACGCGCTCCGGAAATCGGCTTATCCGGCGGCGCGGAGGTTGTCGGCCGAGGATTTGCCGGAACGGCGGTCAGCCACGATCTCGTAGGAGATCTTCTGGCCTTCACGCAGAGTGCCAAGGCCGGCGCGCTCGACAGCACTGATGTGCACGAACACGTCGTTCCCGCCTTCATCCGGCTGGATGAAGCCGTAACCCTTGGTCGCGTTAAACCACTTCACGGTTCCCATGCTCACGTGGGTAGTCCCTTCTCAGATAGACAGTTCAAAGCCCGCTTGGTCGGCGGGGTGGTGAGATCGAATTTTTGGAAGGGTCGTCAGCGTCTGAACCGGCTGTACCGGTGTTAGCTAATGTCGTCCGGCCGAAAATCGATACCCGATATTATTCGATAGAACGGTTCAAAACAATCCTGACGTGCGCGATTTTTTGGCGGCGCCTGCGCCGGCCATTTATTGCGCAGGACATCGGCATGTCATGCGCGCAGCAGTTGCAAAAGTTTCGCTCAGCGGCGGCGGAACTGGCCGCCGCGCTGCTGGCCACCCCGCGGCGGACCGCCGGGGGAGCTCGGGCGCTCGTCCTTGTGACGGAAGATCAATCGGCCCTTTTCGAGGTCGTAGGGCGACATCTCGATCGTCACGCGGTCGCCGGCCAGCGTCTTGATGCGGTTCTTCTTCATTTTGCCGGCGGTGTAGGCAACGATCTCGTGTCCGGCATCGAGTTGGACCCGATAACGAGCGTCGGGGAGGATTTCGGTCACCAGTCCTTCGAACTGGATCAGCTCTTCCTTAGCCATGTGTTTCTCCAGATCGAGCGACGGCTAGTGCTGCGGTTGCTTGTTGCGGTTGGGTTGCGATTTCGGCCGGCTCTCGCGATGCAAGAAGGCGACGCCCTGAATGCTTTCGCTGCTGCCGGCCTGCGACGGACGTGGCGACTCGCCCCGGTTCGTCTGCGGCGCCCCATTATTACCACCTCGACGGCGGCGACGGCGAGGGCCTTTTGCGCCTGGAGCGGCCTCATTCCCACGGACATTATGTGCGCGTGGCGCAGAGCGGCCGCCCCGGTGCGGTTGGGAAGGCTGCGCCGGCGCCGCGGCGTCGCGGTGGCCCGGCGTGCGGCGGTCTTCCCGCGGCACCGCGATGCGGATCAGCCGCTCGATATCGCGTAGATAGCCCATTTCCTCAGCGCCCGCGATCAGCGAGATCGCGACCCCGTCGGCACCGGCACGTGCGGTGCGGCCGATGCGGTGGACGTAGGTTTCCGGCACGTTGGGCAAGTCGAAATTCACGACATGGCTGATGCCGTCGACATCGATGCCGCGCGCGGCGATATCGGTCGCGACCAGCGTGCGGACCTCGCCGGAACGAAACGCCGCTAATACGCGTTCCCTGTGGTTTTGCGATTTGTTGCCGTGAATGGCGTTGGCCTCGATGCCGGCCTTGGCGAGACCCTTCACCACCTTGTCCGCGCCGTGCTTGGTGCGGGTGAAGACCAGGGCGCGGTCGACCGGCTCTTGCTTCAGGAGCTGGGCCAGCACCGCCGGCTTGGCGGCGAAATCGACCTGGATCGCGCGCTGGGCGATCCGGTCGGCGGTGGACGACACCGGCGTCACCGCCACACGGGCAGGGTCGCGCAGCATCGCCTCGGCGAGCTCGGCGATGTCCTTGGGCATGGTGGCCGAGAAGAACAGCGTCTGCCGCCGGATCGGCAGCTTGGCGACGATCTTCCGGATGTCGTTGATGAAGCCCATGTCGAGCATGCGGTCGGCCTCGTCGAGCACCAGGAACTCGACCTGATTGAGCTTCAGTCCGTTGCTCTGCACGAGGTCGAGCAGGCGGCCGGGAGTCGCCACCATGACCTCGACGCCCTGCATCACCGCACGGACCTGACGGCCCATCGGCACGCCGCCGATTGCGAGCGCCGAGGTGAGGCGGATGTGGCGGCCATAGGCGTTGAAGCTGTCGAGGATCTGCCCAGACAACTCACGGGTGGGCGAGAGCACCAGCACGCGGCAGCTCTTGGGCTGCGGGCGGACCCGGTTCTCGAGCAGCCGATGCAGGATCGGCAGCGCGAAAGAGGCCGTCTTGCCGGTCCCGGTCTGGGCGATGCCGACAACGTCACGGCCGGCGAGCGCAAGCGGGATAGTCTGGGCCTGGATTGGCGTCGGCGTGAGATAGTTTTCCTCGCGCAGCGCGCGCGCGATGGGATCGGCGAGGCCGAAATCCTGAAAGGAAGTCAAAAGATTGGTCTTTCCATAAAAGCAGTCGTCGTCCCAGCCGATATCGCCGGGATCGCACGAGGGCATCGGGACACCCGCGTGTCTAGGGCATCTGGCTGGGTTGGCTGATAGGGCGAGCCAGAAGCCGTTGAGACGGCCAGGAACACGCAGCTCGCGGGTCGCTCCGCGATTCTCGCGGCGACGCCTCAGATATGGCCCAGGAACACGGCGCTTTCAAGATGCCGCAAATGCGAGATCGTGGATCGCCCAGCCCGATCGTCGTGCACACTGACGCGGGTGCGTGCCGGAAATTTAGCCAAAAGGCCAAATTTGCTCATAAAATAATCAGATTGCCCTTTCGGCGTCCATTTGCGCGGCCCAATGAATGGGCAGTCGATTTCCGTATTTCCCCGGAACTCGTGAAATTATCTAACTGGTTCATTGGCTTATCGCGTGCACAGCCCGTGGCACGGTTCTTGCGATTCCCTTAACCGCAGGCGGCCAGACGGGCCGTTTCGCAGCGTTCACGCCTGCGTCAGGGAGATGACATTTCATGCTTACTCAGCTTACTCACGATATAGCGACGATGACCCGTCGCCGCGCCCTCGCGGCGACGGCCGGCCTGGTTTTGGGTCTGGCTGCGTCCTCGCCGTTCTCGCCCGCGCAAGCGGCCGACGACACCATCAAGGTTGGCGTTCTCCATTCGCTTTCCGGCACCATGGCCATCAGCGAGACCACGCTGAAGGACACGATCCTTTTCCTGATCGACGAGCAGAACAAGAAGGGCGGCGTGCTCGGCAAGAAGCTCGAGGCCGTCGTGGTCGACCCCGCATCGAACTGGCCGCTGTTTGCGGAAAAGGCGCGTGAGCTGATTACCAAGGACAAGGTCGCGGTCGTGTTCGGCTGCTGGACCTCGGTGTCGCGCAAGTCCGTGCTCCCGGTGTTCAAGGAGCTGAACAACATCCTGTTCTATCCCGTGCAGTACGAGGGCGAAGAGTCCGAGCGCAACGTGTTCTACACCGGCGCGGCGCCGAACCAGCAGGCGATCCCGGCTGTCGATTACCTGATGAAGGAAGAGAAGGTGAAGCGCTGGGTGCTTGAAGGCACCGACTATGTCTACCCGCGCACCACCAACAAGATCCTCGAGGCCTATCTGAAGTCGAAGGGCGTTGCGCCCGATGACATCATGATCAACTACACGCCGTTCGGCTTCTCCGACTGGCAGACCGAAGTCTCCAAGATCAAGACCTTCGGCTCGGCCGGCAAGAAGACCGCCGTGGTCTCCACCATCAACGGCGACGCCAACGTTCCGTTCTACAAGGAGCTCGGCAACCAGGGCATCAAGGCGACCGACATCCCGGTGGTCGCGTTCTCGGTCGGTGAGGAAGAGCTCGCCGGCATCGACACCAAGCCGCTGGTCGGCCATCTCGCCGCCTGGAACTACTTCGAGTCGATCAAGACGCCGGCGAACGAGAAGTTCATCAAGGAATGGCAGGCCTATACCAAGAACCCGAAGCGCGTGACCAATGATCCGATGGAGGCGCACTACATCGGCTTCAACATGTGGGTGAAGGCGGTCGAGAAGGTGAAGTCGACCGATCCGGACAAGGTGATCGACGCGCTCCCCGGTATCGAGGCGCCGAACCTGACCGGCGGTGTGTCGAAGATGCTGCCGAACCACCACATCACCAAGCCGGTGTTCATCGGCGAGATCAAGGGCAACGGCCAGTTCGACGTGGTCTGGAAGACCCCGGGTCTGGTGGCCGGCGACGCCTGGTCGAAGGAGCTCGAGGGCTCCAAGGACCTGATCGGCGATTGGGTCGGCAAGAAGTGCGGCAACTGGAACACCAAGACCAACAAGTGCGGCGGCCAGGGCTCCTAAGTCGGTGCTTCTGAGCTGATCCACGACACAACACGACCTTCCAAGACACCGGAGAAGGCGGCATCGCTCGCCGCCTTCTCCTCACACTCCTGCCGGGGTTATCGACGTGCTTGTTGATTGTTTTGACCGCGTTCGCGCGCTGCTGCTATCTGTCCTGCTGCTGACCTGCCTCGTCGCGCCGGCGCTCGCTGGGCCGTTCGAGGATTCGGTCGCCAAATTCGCCAATGACGACTTCTCTGACACTGAAGCTGCGATCGGCGAGGTCGCATCCTCGGGCAATCCGCTGGCATCGCCGATCCTCGGCGCGCTGCAGGATGGCCGGCTGTCGGCCGATCCGGACACCAAGAAGGTGTTCGTCACGCGGAGCGACGGCAAGATCATCGACGCCGCGACCGGCGCCGCCGTCGACAAGCTGCCGGACAACGTCGCGGATGTCCGCGTCAACAACCGCCTGCGCCGCACCATAGCGGCCGCGCTCGGCGGTCTGACCTTGTTGTCACCGGATCCGGCCAAGCGGCTTGCCGCCGCGCAATCGGTGTTCAAGAGCCACGAGGAGAATCTGCTGCCGACCGTGGAGGGCGCGCTTGCCAAGGAGACCAACAAATCGATCAGGCAAGCCTTCGCCGAGGCGCGTGCCGCCATCATCCTGTTCAAGTCCGATGCGTCCGACAGCGACAAGCTCGACGCCGTCGCCGTGATCAAGGCGCGCGGCGACCAGGAGGCGCTGGCGCTGCTCAACGATGTCGGCACCGACCAGCCGCCGCTGGTCGCAAAAGCCGCCAGCTCCGCGATCTCCTCGATCCAGAGCAATCTCGCAATGTGGTCGGCGGTGCAGAACGCCTGGTACGGCATCTCGCTCGGTTCGGTGCTGCTGCTCGCCGCGATCGGGCTTGCCATCACCTTCGGCGTGATGGGCGTCATCAACATGGCCCATGGCGAGATGGTGATGCTCGGCGCCTACACCACCTTCGTCGTGCAGGAGGTGATCCGCGGCCGCTATCCCGCTCTGTTCGACTATTCGCTGTTCATCGCTGTGCCGCTCGCCTTCCTGGTCGCGGGCGGCATCGGCGTATTGATCGAGCGCACCATCATCCGCTTCCTCTACGGCCGCCCGCTGGAAACCCTGCTCGCGACCTGGGGCCTGTCGCTGGTGTTGCAGCAGGCGGTGCGCACGGTGTTCGGGCCGACCAACCGCGAGGTCGGCAACCCATCCTGGATGAGCGGCGCGTTCGAGCTCGGCCAGATCACCATCACCTATAACCGGCTCTGGATCCTCTGCTTCACGCTCGCGGTGTTCGCCATCCTGCTCGCGATGCTGCGCTACACCGCACTCGGGCTCGAGATGCGCGCGGTGACGCAGAACCGGCGCATGGCGGCCTCGATGGGGATCGCCACCTCGCGGGTCGATGCCCTGACCTTCGGGCTCGGCTCCGGGATCGCCGGTATTGCCGGTGTGGCGCTGTCGCAGATCGACAATGTCAGCCCCAATCTCGGCCAGAGCTACATCATCGACAGCTTCATGGTCGTGGTGTTCGGCGGCGTCGGCAATCTCTGGGGCACGCTGGTCGGCGCCTTCACGCTCGGCATCGCCAACAAGTTCCTGGAGCCGGTGGCCGGCGCGGTGCTCGGCAAGATCGCGATCCTGGTGCTGATCATCCTGTTCATCCAGAAGCGACCGCGCGGCCTGTTCGCGCTCAAGGGACGGGCGGTGGAAGCATGAGCCCGCACATCCTCACCCGTTCGCTGGACCGCGCCGCGACCAGCTTCATCCTGATCGTCGCCGGTCTCGGCGTGCTGATCCCGCTGTCCAACCTGCTGTTGCCGCAGGGCTCGGTGCTCCATGTGCCGACCTATCTGGTGGCGCTGTGGGGCAAGTATGTCTGCTACGCCATCCTGGCGCTCTCGATCGATCTGATCTGGGGCTATTGCGGCATCCTCTCGCTCGGCCACGGCGCGTTCTTCGCGCTCGGCAGCTACGCCATGGGCATGTACCTGATGCGCCAGATCGGCAGCCGCGGCGTCTACGGCAACCCGATTCTGCCCGACTTCATGGTGTTCCTGAACTGGGACAAGCTGCCCTGGTACTGGCACGGCTTCGACAAGTTTTGGTTCGCGGCGCTGATGGTGCTGCTGGTGCCGGGGCTGCTCGCCTTCTGTTTCGGCTGGCTCGCCTTCCGCTCCCGCGTCACCGGGGTCTATCTCTCGATCATCACGCAGGCGATGACCTATGCGCTGCTGCTCGGCTTCTTCCGCAACGATTTCGGCTTCGGCGGCAACAACGGCCTGACCGACTTCAAGGACATCCTCGGCTTCAATGTCCAGGCCGAGGGCACGCGCTGCGCGCTGTTCCTTTTGAGCTGCCTCGCGCTGATCATCGCCTTCGCGATCTGCCGTACGGTCGTGACTTCGAAGCTCGGCAAGGTGCTGATCGCGGTGCGCGACGCCGAGAGCCGCACCCGCTTCCTCGGCTACCGCGTCGAATCCTATAAGCTGTTCGTATTCACGCTGTCGGCCTGCATGGCCGGCGTCGCCGGCGCGCTCTATGTGCCGCAGGTCGGCATCATCAATCCGAGCGAGTTCGCGCCGGGCAACTCGATCGAGGCCGTGATCTGGGTCGCGGTCGGCGGCCGCGGCACGCTGGTCGGCGCTGCGATCGGCGCTATCGTCGTCAACTACGCCAAGACCTACTTCACCTCAGGGCCGCTCGCGCCGTACTGGCTGTTCATGCTGGGCGCGCTGTTCATCCTGGTCACGTTGCTATTGCCCAAGGGCATCGTCGGCACCTTCAATTCCTGGTGGGAGCCGTGGAAGGCGCAGCGCGATTGGCCCGATGCCGAGAGTGCCGCGCGCGAGGACGGCGTCGGCGCACCGAAGATGGCGGAGTAGGCCCATGAACGTGATGGATACCCGCGCCACCTCGGCCATGCTCTATCTCGACGGCGTGCACGTCTCGTTCGACGGCTTCCACGCCATCAACAACCTGTCGCTGACGCTCGAGCCCGGCGAGATGCGGGCGATCATCGGTCCGAACGGCGCCGGCAAGACCACGATGATGGACATCATCACCGGCAAGACCAAGCCGGACGAGGGTACGGTGCTGTTCGACGGCACCGTCGACCTGACCCGGCTGGACGAGACCCGCATCGCCGAGCTCGGCATCGGCCGGAAATTCCAGAAGCCGACGGTGTTCGAGAGCCAGACCGTGCAGGACAATCTGCTGCTCGCGCTCAATGTCGATCATTCCGTTCGCGGCACCCTGTTTTGGCGCGGCAGCAAGGCCGAGTCCGAACGGATCGACAAGGTGCTCGAGACCATTCGCCTGACCGATGCGCGCAACCGCCTTGCCGGCAGCCTGTCGCACGGCCAGAAGCAATGGCTCGAGATCGGCATGCTGCTGGCGCAGGACCCGAAGGTGCTGCTGGTCGATGAACCGGTCGCCGGCATGACCGATGTCGAGACCCATCTGACCGCCGAGCTGCTCAAGCAGATCAACAAGAACCACACTATCATGGTGGTCGAGCACGACATGACCTTCGTCCGCGAGCTTGGCGTCAAGGTGACCTGCCTGCACGAGGGCTCGGTGCTGGCGGAGGGCACCATCGACCAGGTGTCGTCGAACGAGCGGGTGGTCGAAGTGTATCTGGGGCGTTAAGCGATGCTGAAGGTCGACAACATCAACCTCTATTACGGCGCGGCGCAGGCCTTGCGCGGCGTCTCGCTGACCGCCGAGCCTGGCAAGGTGACCTGTGTGCTCGGGCGCAACGGCGTCGGCAAGACTTCGCTGCTGCGCGCCATGGTCGGGCAGTATCCGATCGCCTCCGGCGCGATCAATTTCGACGGCAAGGACATCACCGCGCTGAAGCCCTATGAGCGGGCGCGGCGCGGCATCGGCTTCGTGCCGCAGGGCCGCGAGATCTTTCCGCTGCTCACGGTGGAAGAAAACCTGAGGACCGGCTTCGGCCCACTGAAGCGCGAGGACCGCAACATCCCCGACGACGTGTTCTCGCTGTTTCCGGTGTTGGAGACCATGCTCGGCCGCCGCGGCGGCGACCTCTCCGGCGGCCAGCAGCAACAGCTCGCGATCGGCCGCGCGCTGGTGATGCGGCCAAAGCTGCTGCTGCTCGACGAGCCGACCGAGGGCATCCAGCCCTCGATCATCAAGGATATCGGCCGCGCCATCTCTTATCTGCGCAACCTCGGCAACATCGCGATCGTGCTGGTCGAACAATATCTCGACTTTGCCTGCGAACTCGGCGACAGTTTTGCCGTGATGGACCGGGGTGCGGTGAAATATGCCTGCGACCGCGCGAACCTCGATCCCGCCGAGATCAGCCGCCAGATGGCGCTGTGAACACGATGTGGCGCCGCGTCTTGCGGCGCGCGCGAGGGAGCCTTTGGGGGAATGCGGATCGGGATCGCAGGTGCAGCGGCGGCGACGTTCGCAGCCAACCGCGCCCAGGGCACGGTGCGGTTCGACGTGCACAGCAAGGACGGCGTCACCCGGCGCGGCGATCTGCACGAGTCGGGCTCGCTGCGGGTGCGCTTCCCGTCACCGGAGGACGACGGCCTGTCGGCGATGTTCGTCAACACCGCCGGCGGCATTGCAGGCGGCGACCACTTCGAGATCGCGATCACGGCCGGTGAGGAGGCTCGCCTGACGCTGACCACGGCCGCGGCAGAAAAGGTCTATCGCGCATCGACAGCGTTTTCGAGCGAAGTGGGTACCGGTTCGCGTGAAGAAAACGCGTCCACGCAAAATGAGAGCGCGGCCGCTCGGCTGAATATCGCGCTGAAGGCAGGGCCGGGCGCACATCTCGCCTGGCTGCCGCAGGAGACGATCCTGTTCGATCGCGCCCGCATCCAGCGCCGCTTCGACATCGATCTTGCCGAAGATGCTTCGCTCTTGCTCTGCGAGATCGTGGTGTTCGGCCGCGCCGCGATGGGCGAGACCATGCGCCATGGCGAGTTCATCGACCGCTGGCGGATGCGCCGCGGCGGCCGCCTGGTGTTTGCCGAGACGGTCCGTCTCGAGGGCGAGATCGGCGAGAAACTCGCCAAGCCTGCGGTCGCCGGCGGCGGCACGGCGATCGGCACCGCGCTGATCGTGCCTGGAGACACGGCGTTGGTCGAGCGCATCCGCGAGGCATCCGAGAGCTTCGGCGGCGAAGTCGGCATCTCCGCCTGGAATGGCTTTGCAATGGCGCGCTTCTGTGCCCAAGATGCCACCCGGCTGCGCGCCGACATGATCGCTGTGCTCGGTCGTGCCTCCATCGCCGCGCTGCCGCGGCTGTGGCTCAACTAGGTCCCTGAACGACAGAGTGCTCGCATGAATTTGTCTCCCCGCGAAAAGGACAAGCTCCTGGTCTCGATGGCGGCCATGGTAGCGCGCCGCCGGCTCGAGCGCGGCGTCAAGCTGAACCATCCCGAGGCTATCGCGTTGATCACCGACTTCATCGTCGAGGGTGCGCGCGACGGGCGCACGGTCGCCGAGCTGATGCAGGCCGGCGCCAAGGTGCTGACCCGCGATCAGGTGATGGACGGCATCCCCGAGATGATCCACGACATCCAGGTCGAGGCGACATTTCCCGATGGGACCAAGCTCGTCACCGTGCACGACCCGATCCGATAGGAGCGCGACATGATCCCCGGTGAACTCTTCATCAAGGACGGCGAGATCGAGCTCAATGCCGGCCGCAAGACCGTGACGCTGTCGGTCGCCAACACCGGCGACCGGCCGATCCAGGTCGGCTCGCACTATCATTTCTTCGAGACCAACCCGGCGCTGAAATTCGACCGCAAGCGCGCTCGCGGCATGCGCCTCGACATCGCCGCCGGCACCGCCGTCCGCTTCGAGCCCGGCCAGACCCGCGACGTCCAGCTCGTGGCGCTCGCCGGCAAGCGCGTGATCCACGGCTTCCGCGCCGAGGTGAAGGGCAAGTTGTGAGCTTGACCTGACGCGATGAGAACTTTGGCGATAATCGACGGTGAGGTGAGCACCGCGGGCGGGCTCCCTCCCCCCTTGCGGGGGAGGGGTGGGGAGAGGGGTAAGCCCCGAACTCCGGCAGTGGAGGTTGCGCTGAAGGTGGGGAGAGGGGTATGCCGCATACTCAGGTAGGCGACAGTCAGCGCACTCGCGCCAAACAGCTCCGCCGTACCATGACGCGCGCGGAAATGCTGCTGTGGCGTCACTTGAAGGCCGACCGTCTCGCAGGGCTGGGGTTCCGTCGCCAGACCCCGATCGGCAACTACATCGCCGATTTCGTCGCGCATTCCTGCAAGCTCGTGGTCGAGGTCGACGGCGAGAGCCACGATTTCGAGGAACGCATCAGGCGCGACGAACGGCGCGATCAATGGTTCGCGTCGCGCGGCTATCGGGTCCTGCGTTTCACCAACGACGACGTGTTGAGAAATCTGGAAGGTGTGGCGCTGAGCATCATGGAAGCGGCCGAGCAAGCGGCACCCCTCTCCCTAACCCTCCCCCGCAAGGGGGGAGGGAACCCTTCCGCCGGTGATTCCCTTACATCTGATGGCGATCCACTTGCTCGCGCTGGCGCGGAGGAGCAGTGATGCGATGGAGAGAAGCGGTGAGGTGCAGTGAGGTGAGCACGTCGGTCAGGCTCCCTCCCTCCTCTTGTCCGCCGAAGCCTCGGCGAAGGCGGATGCGGGGGAGGGCTGGGGAGAGGGGTAAGCCCCGAGCGCTGACGGAAGTTACTTCTCGATCCTGCGCCAAGTGCGAGTACAATCGAAACGGAGCGCCGTAAGCCGATGCTCCCCGCGATCCGTCTGATCTCCGAAGCTGCCGAGTTTGCTGCGCGCCGTCATAACGGGATGGCGCGCAAGGGGCGGGGGAGCGAGCCCTATATCAACCATCTTGCCGAGGTTGCGAACCTGCTCGCCGCCGTCACCGATGGCGCCGATGCCGAGCTGGTGGCGGCGGGCTGGCTGCACGACACCATCGAGGACACCGGGACCACCCGCGAGGAACTGGCGCGTGAATTCAGCGAGAGCGTCGCCTCGTTCGTCGTCGAATGCACCGACGACATGAGCCTTTCGAAGCCTGCGCGCCGGCAAAAGCAGATCGAGGACGCCACGCACAAATCGCCTGGCGCGAAGCTGATCAAGATCGCCGACAAGGTCAGCAATATCGGTGCGCGGATTGTGCCGCATCCAAGCCAGGACGAGCGCGCCGATCTCGCCGATTATGCAGCCTGGGCCGAGCAGGTGGCCGCAGGTTGCCGGGGCATCAATCCGCGGCTTGACCGCATTTTCGACGACACCGTTGCGCGCGCAAGGGCTGCGCTCGCAGAAGCAGGGGGCTGACATGGCCGTCAAGATCAAGCGTTCCGTCTATGCCGACATGTTTGGCCCGACCACCGGCGACAAGGTGCGGCTCGCCGACACCGACCTGATCATCGAGGTCGAGAAGGATCTCACCACCTATGGCGAAGAGGTGAAGTTCGGCGGCGGCAAGGTGATCCGCGACGGCATGGGGCAGTCGCAGGCGACCAACGCGCAGGGCGCTGCCGACACCGTCATCACCAATGCGCTGGTTGTCGACCACTGGGGCATCGTCAAGGCTGACGTCGCGATCAAGGACGGGATGATCGCCGCGATCGGCAAGGCCGGCAATCCCGACATCCAGCCCAACGTCACCATCGTGATCGGTCCGGGCACCGATGTGATCGCGGGCGAGGGCAAGATCCTCACCGCCGGCGGATTCGACAGCCACATCCATTTCATCTGCCCGCAGCAGATCGAGCATGCGCTGATGAGCGGCGTCACCTCGATGTTAGGGGGCGGCACCGGCCCGTCGCACGGCACCTTCGCCACCACCTGCACGCCCGGCCCGTGGCACATGGGCCGGATGATCCAGTCGTTCGATGCCTTTCCGGTCAATCTCGGCATCTCGGGCAAGGGCAACTCGTCGCGCCCGGCGGCGCTGGTCGAGATGGTCAAGGCCGGCGCCTGCGCGCTGAAGCTGCACGAGGATTGGGGCACCACGCCGTCGGCGATCGACACCTGCCTCTCGGTCGCCGACGATCACGATGTCCAGGTGATGCTGCATTCGGACACGCTGAACGAATCCGGCTTCGTCGAGGATACGGTGAAGGCGTTCAAGGGGCGCACCATCCATGCCTTCCACACCGAAGGCGCCGGCGGCGGCCACGCGCCCGACATCATCAAGATCGCCGGCCTGAAGAACGTGCTGCCGTCCTCGACCAACCCGACGCGGCCATTCACCCGCAATACCATCGATGAGCATCTGGACATGCTGATGGTGTGCCATCACCTCGATCCCTCGATCGCCGAAGACCTCGCCTTCGCCGAGAGCCGGATCCGCAAGGAGACCATCGCTGCCGAAGACATCCTGCACGATCTCGGCGCGCTCTCGATGATGTCGTCGGACTCGCAGGCAATGGGCCGGCTCGGCGAAGTCATCATCCGCACGTGGCAGACCGCCGACAAGATGAAGAAGCAGCGCGGGGCGCTACCGCAGGACAAGGGCAACGACAACGACAATTTCCGCGTCAAGCGCTACATCGCCAAATACACCATCAATCCTGCGATCGCGCATGGCGTGTCGAAGCTGATCGGCTCGATCGAGAAGGGCAAGCTCGCCGACCTCGTGCTGTGGTCGCCGGCCTTCTTCGGCGTCAAGCCGGACTGCATCATCAAGGGCGGCTCGATCGTGGCCGCTCCGATGGGCGATCCCAACGCGTCGATCCCGACGCCGCAGCCGGTGCACTACCGGCCGATGTTCGCCGCGTTCGGCAAGTCGCTCACCGCCTCATCGGTGGTGTTCACGTCGAAGGCGGCCGCAGCGGGCGGCCTCGCCCGCAAGCTCGGCATCAGCAAAAAGCTCTACGCGGTGCAGAACACCCGCGGCAAGATTTCCAAGAAGAGCATGATCCACAACGATGCCACCCCCGAGATCGAGGTCGATCCCGAGACCTATGAGGTACGCGCAGACGGCGAGCTCCTGACCTGCGCGCCGGCGGAGGTGCTGCCCATGGCACAGCGTTACTTTATGTTCTAAAACCGCTCCCGGTAACCAGAGCGTTTTCGAGCGAAGTGGATTTCCGGTTCGCGGAAAGAAAACGCGTCAAAAAATAAGACTCCAGCCAGAAAAGAAAACCGGGAGGAATTTCCGTGATTTACGTCGTTGCCACGCTGACCATCAAGCCCGAGATCCGCGCCGAATTCATCGCCGCGGCAACGGCCTGCATCAAGGAGACCCGCAAGGAGGCGGGCAATATCGCCTACGACCTGCATGAGAGCGTCACCGACAACAGCAAGATGGTGTTCGTCGAGCAGTGGGAAAATGCCGAGGCGCTGGTGCCGCATCGCGCCGCCGAGCACATGAAGACGTTCGGCCGGGTCGCGGTGAAATGCATGGCCGCGCCGCCGAAGATCGAGGTGATCACGCCCGAGAAGGTCGACGTCCGCTAGTCAAGAAGAACAAGGAGCCAATCCATGATCTATGTCATCGCCACCACGCCGATGAAACCGGAGAGCCGCGAGGACTTCATCAAGGGGCACAAGGACTGCACGGTCGAGACCCGCAAGGAGAAGGGCTGCCTCGCCTATGACGGCCATGTCAGCGTCAACGATCCAAACCTCTATGTGGTGGTCGAGCGCTGGGAGAGCCGCGACGATCTCAATGCGCATGCTCGCGCACCGCACATGAAAGTGTGGCGGGAATATTCGTCGCAAATGAAGACCGGGCCGACGGTGATCGAGATCATCAGCGACGGCAAGGTCGAGAAGTTCTAATGTGGACCCGTTTGGTGGCCCCATGGTCCGAGGCGCGCGGCAGCGCCGCGCTCCTCACCATGAGGATCTAAGACCTCATCCTGAGGAGGCGCGAAGCGCCGTCTCGAGTGATGAAGCCACCGAACGTCGGGATATCGAGGCAGACGAGCATGATCCGCGCGACCAGGGTTCTGGGACTTTACCGCTGGAAGGAGCCGCCGGCCGACACCGTCGTGCTCGATTTCGACGACCGGCACCGGCGGCGGATGGCGATGACGGGGACGCGCGGGCTTGAGTTCCTGCTCGATCTCGAGGCCGCCGTGGCGTTGCGCGGCGGCGATGCGCTGGTGCTGGAGGATGGCCGCCTCATCGAGGTGGTCGCCGCTCCGGAGCCGCTGGTGGAAATCCGCGGCAGCGATCCGCATCACCTGATCCGGGTCGCCTGGCATCTCGGCAACCGCCATCTGCCGACGCAGATCATGCCGAAGGGCCTGCGCATCCGCAGGGATCACGTGATCGAGGCGATGGTGAAGGGACTGGGCGCCCGCGTCATCGAGATCGAAGCGCCGTTCGATCCCGAAGGCGGGGCTTATGCCGGGCACGGGCATGCCGAGGAGCCGCATGCACACGGCCATACCGGGCACGATCACGCCCGCGGCCATGCGCGTGATCATGGCCATGATCACCATCATGCCCATGATCATCGTCACGGCGATGATCACCACCACGACGCCCATTGTGGTCACGATCATCATCACCATCACGACCACTCCCATGCTCATGACCACAAATGAGCCGGCTCCCGCCGCGGTCAGCGACGGGATGACGGAGGGCGAGTCGGGGGCGCTGTACCGGCTGATGACATGGCTGTCGCCGTCGTTTCCAGTCGGCGCGTTCTCCTATTCCAGCGGCATCGAATGGGCGGTGGAGGCCGGCGACATTACGGACGCCGCATCGCTCCGCGGCTGGCTGGCGGCGATGCTGACCGACGGCAGCGGCTTCTGCGACAGCGTCTTGCTGGCGCAAAGCCATCGCGCGGTGTCCGATCAGGATCATGCCGCATTGAGCGAAGTGGCCGAGCTCGCGGCTGCGCTTGCACCGTCGCGCGAACGGCAGCTCGAGACCACGACGCAGGGCCGCGCCTTCATCGACATTGCGCGGGCGGCCTGGAGTTCACCCGGCCTCGACGCGATCATTGCGGCCTGCGGCGGCCCGATCGTCTATCCGGTCGCCGTCGGCCTCGTCAGCGCGGCGCACCGCATCCGGCTCGCGCCATCGCTGCACGCCTTCCTCCACGCCGTGGTGTCGAACTGGATTTCCGCGGGCAGCCGGCTGATCCCACTCGGGCAAACCGACAGCCAGCGCGTGCTGGCCGATCTCGAGCCTGATGTGACAGCGACCGCGCGGCGAGCTGCGGCGGCATCGCTCGACGATCTCGGCAGCGCGACCTTCCGCGCCGATCTCGCAAGCTTGCGCCACGAGACGCAGTATACGAGGCTGTTCCGGTCATGATGTGCGACACAATCCAGCTGTCGTCCCCGCGAAAGCGCTAGGGCATCTACACATCTTTTCCGGACCGAAAAGTGACTCTCGATCAAGGACTTGCTTGCCACTCGATGACGCCATTTCGCGAGCAGAGCTTAGCAAAAGTGCGGCGTTTCTCTGCGTTGCTAAGCTAAGTCGTTGAGAAGACTCCGGAAGACATGTAGATGCCCTAGCGCGAAAGCGGGGACCCTTAACCACAGGCCTTTGTGGGTATGCGAGGTTGGGCCCCCAGCCGTTTACACCAATGGAATTCGGTGGCTATGGGTCCCTGCTTTCGCAGGGACGACGATAACGGAGAGAGAATCTCACATGCCCACTTCCCACGGTCCGTTGCGCGTCGGTGTCGGCGGCCCGGTCGGCTCCGGCAAGACCGCGCTGATGGATCTGCTCTGCAAGGCAATGCGTGAACGCTACGACATCGCCGCGATCACCAACGACATCTACACCAAATGGGATGCCGAGTTCCTGGTGCGGTCGGGGTCGCTGACGTCGGATCGTATCGCGGGCGTCGAGACCGGCGGCTGCCCGCACACCGCGATCCGCGAGGATGCTTCGATGAATCTCGCGGCGGTCGCCGACATGCGGGCCAAGTTTCCCAATCTTGACCTGGTGCTGATCGAATCCGGCGGCGACAACCTCGCCGCGACGTTCTCGCCGGAATTGGCCGACCTGACGATCTATGTCATCGACGTTGCCGCGGGCGACAAGATTCCCTCCAAGGGCGGTCCCGGGATCACGCGGTCCGACCTGCTGGTGATCAACAAGATCGACCTCGCCCCCTATGTCGGCGCGTCGCTGGAAAAGATGGACACCGACGCCAGGCGAATGCGTGGCGAGCGGCCCTTCGTGATGACCAACCTGAAGAAGAGCGACGGCCTCGATCGCATCATAAGCTTCATCGAGAGCAAGGGCGGCCTTCGGTCGCAGGCGGCCGGTCGTTAATCATTGTGGCGGGCTCCCTGACGCCGGCCCGTCATCCTCGCGCAGGGGCTTCGTCTTTCTCGCTGGAGCAGCGCGGCAGGCGTGGCTCGTAGGATGAACGGCCCGCTCGGTAGCCTGCTTTGAGACGGCCGGTTGCGCGGCCTCGCCAGCATGGCGGATTTGGCAGGCCGCGCATCCGCTTGCCGCAAAAAAGCTGCGCAATCGCCGGAACAATTTCCCAGTTCGCCGATTAGCAATCTCTGGCGTCGCCACAGATCAGCCAGTGGCGTCGGCGTTAATGTTGCCGAGCAGCTCTTGTTGCGTACCGATGATCGCTACTCCATATTCCGCAGCGATTGGCGTTCATCGCACCCTGATTTGTCGCCGCCCCCGCAGACTTCAGATGCCTTCCATCGCCTTCTGTCACCCCCTGATTGCCGAGTAAGCGAGTGGTTCGGCTGGGCTTTATCGTTGCCTTGATCGCGCTGATCGGAGTGCTGCTGTCCGGTCTCGCGGCCTATCGTGTGCACGATCAGGAGCTCGCGCTCGACAGCATCGCGCTGGCGCGGGCGATCGATGTCCACGCCAGCCTGGTGCAGGACCGTCTGACCGAGCGCGAGCTGCTGGCACGGGTGGCTTCGGGACTGTTCCGCTCGCCCTCGACGGTGAAGGCCAATATGCTGCAGCCGCTGCGCTCGGCGATCTACGCTTTCAAGACCGATTTCGTTGTCGCCGCCTGGATTGCGCGGCTGAAGCCGAACGAGCTGTCGGCGGCTGTGGCGGAGCTGAAAGCCGCGGGCTTCACCAACCCGTCGATCCGCGACTTCGACGATCAGCCGCTCGATCTCAAGGCGCTCGACCGGCCGATCAACGTGCTGATGGACGTCGAGCCGCGCAACCAGGAAACCCTGAGCATCCCGGGCCGCGCGTTCGATCGCCATTCGGTGGTCGGCCCGATGCTGGCACGGGCGATGGCGGAGGCCAAGCCGGTTGCGTCGGACCCGATCCCGCTGCTGCGACAGAACGGCCCGGTCGGCGTCGCGCTCGCCGCGCCGGTGTTCCAGGAGCACGCGTCGGAGCCGGCCGGCTTCATCACCTTTTCGTACGAGCTGTCATCGCTGATGCTGACCAATGACGATACCTCGCTGTTTTCGGTGGCGCTGAAGGACCCACGCGATTCCAACGACGAGTTCATCGCCAACGAGCAGGGCGTCGTCACCTCGCGCGCGGTGCGCCAGGAGGGGCCGGCGCCGTCGATGGTCCGCACCGTGACCTTCGGCGGGCGTGACTGGTCGCTGGATTACTACGCCAAGAGCAACGCCACGATGCGCGCGCAGCAGACCGCGACCATCGTCGCCGCGATCGGACTCGCACTGACCGGCATTGTCTGCGGCCTGTTCGGCTATGTCGCTTACAACAACCTGCGTCTGAGCCGCGAGATCGAAGTGCGGATCGGCTTCGAGCGGCGGCTGACCGCTGTCATCGACGAGCTCAACCATCGCGTCAAAAACATCCTCGCGGTGATCCAGTCGATTGTGACGCGAACGCTGCGCCATGGTTCCGACATCGAGGTCGCACGCGAGCTTCTGATCGGCCGCATCCACGCAATGTCGAATGTCGTGACGCTGCTTAGCGAGAGCCAGTGGCAGGGCGTCAAGCTGAAGGGCCTGTTCGAATCGCGATCGATCCCGCATGCCGACCGGATCGCGGTGAACGGCCCCGACATCACCGTCAGCGCCCGCGCGGCGCAATCGCTGTCGCTGTTGTTCTTCGAGCTTGCCTCGCATTCCGACGAGGGGCTGTCGCTGGTCGGCAAGCACCCGCACATCGTCGCAAATTGGGAAGTCAACGGCGACGCCGCGGACGCGATCTTCCATTTCCGCTGGGAGGAGTTCAACACCAGCGAGGCCACGCGGCGGCCGGACAGCGACTTCGGCCTGATCCTGCTCGATCGCGTCGCGCCGGAGGCGCTGGGCGGGACGGCGAAGCGCTATTTCACCGACGTCTCCTATGTCTACGAGCTGATCGCGCCGATGGATACCGTCGTCGACATGACCGAACGCGACCGCACCGAGCAGTTCTCGGCCCCGGTCCGTCCCATCAAAATCAAATAGCGGGCCGGCGGTATCGCGCCGGGGGGCCAATCACGGGCAGGTGGCCGTCATTTCGCGTTGCCGCGAATGGCGTTACGACCGGTCCGCGGAACCTCCCCTGGGACATTCGCCGCCCTCCCGGCTGCTTTGCAACTCATTGTTAAACCTTCATTGAGCATGCTTGAGGCTAATGGACCAGGATACCGTCTGAGGACCCCGATGCGGCTTTGGGTCAGCCTGACTTTGCTGGCGGCAATTTTGCCGGCAGGGCTGTCGTTCGCCTTGACCGGGACGGAGACGCCGGACGACCTTGCGAAGGTCCGGGCCAGCTATCGCCGGCCAGATGCCGTTCCCTTCCCAAGCAGCAACCCCTATTCCAAGGCGAAATCCGATCTTGGAGAAATGCTGTTCTTTGACCCGCTGTTTTCGCGGTCGAAGACGCACTCATGCGCGTCCTGCCACAACCCATCGCTGTCGTGGGCCGACGGCCTCCCCCGTGCCATCGGCGAGGATCCCAAGGGGCTGCCGCTTCGCGCACCAACCCTGATCGACGTGGCCTTCATCGAACCGCTCGGGTGGGACGGCAAGTTCGGCACTCTCGAGTCCGTCGCATTCGGACCGATCGAGAGCCCGGCCAACATGAATATGACGGAGCCGGAATTGATTGCCCGCCTCTCGGCGATTCCCGGTTACGTCGATGCGTTCTCCCGTGCCTTTGGCGACGGCGCGATCACGCGGTCGCGGATCGAAGCCTCATTGGCGACCTTTGAACGCTCAATTGTGGCAGGCGAGGCGCCGTTCGACCGCTGGATCAACGGAGACGATGCGGCAATCAGCGCGGCCGCGCAGCACGGTTTTCGAATCTTCAACGGCAAGGCGCGTTGCTCGTCCTGCCACAGCGGCCCGTCCTTCTCGGACGGATCGTTTCAGGACATCGGCACCGCCAAGGGCAAGGACATCGGGCGGGGCAGCTTTTTTCCGACCTCCGTGAAGCTGCGGTACGCATTCAAGACGCCGACATTGCGCGATGTTGCGCGCCGCGGGCCCTATATGCACGACGGATCGGTCGCGACCCTGGAAGACGTCATCGAGCTGTACAACAAGGGCGGGATCGATCGGCCGAGCCGGTCGCCGGACATCAAGCCGCTGTCCCTGACGGCAAGCGAGAAGAAGGACCTGATCGCCTTCCTTCAGACGCTGACCGCATCCTCGCCACCGTCCGCCGTGCCAAGGCTGCCGCGCTGACGGCCGACTGACGCGCGTCAGGATACGCTCGGCAGCACCCATCCCATCAGGCCGAGACCCACGACCAGAAGCGCGCCCGCGCAGATTTCCAGGGCGTCGGTCCGCTCCGGATACCGTTTTGCCCCGAGGGCCAGCACCGACCCTACCCCGACGCTCACGACGCTCAACGCTCCGAGCATGTACCGGCCTCCCTGTCCGCCTTGTCGGCGCTTCATTACGACAGGTCGAATTGAGGCTCCGTGCCGGAACTAGTTAAAATCCGAGATAATTGGCGGAAAGCGGCGGAAGGGGGCTGCCGGGCATTGTTAACCACGAAACAACCAGTGGGTGTTGGCTGGCAAAAACCGTTAAAATTTGATGTAAGATGAATAAATCGTTGATGTTGGGCGGTAGTTAAAATGTTTAATGGGTGGGGGCGCGGTGCCAGTTCGGCACCGGTTGGGCGCTCTGTGTTCGCCAAGTGCATTCTCGGGATTCTGTTTTGCGTCATAGCGGCGCAAGCGGCCGAGGCGCACGTCAAATGGTTCTGTGCCTATGATGTCGCCGGGCAGCCCCGCGGTCTCGAGAATGTTCTCTGTCAGGATTTCGAACTGCTGCTCGGCGTAGCGGTCTTCTGGCTGTTCGCCGGCTGTCTGATCGAGCCGACCGCTCTGGGTACGGCAACGATCCGCGCCCTCGACCGGATCACCGAGCCGTTGCGGCTGCGCACGGAGACGATGATCCGCGCCGTCTGTGCTTTCTTCTTCATCTCGATCTGGGCCGTCGGCGGAATCCTGCTGACCCCGGAGTTGAAGACGACCTCGCCTCTCGTGGGCGTGCTGCAGCTTGGCATCGCCGCCGGCATGCTGTCGCGACGTACACTGCCGCTGTCCGCAGTCGGGATCGTGATCCTGTTCGGAATCGGCGTGCACGACTACGGCGTCTTTCATCTTGCCGACTATCCGATCTTTCTCGGCGTCGCCGCCTACCTGGCGCTGGTCGGACTCAAGAAGGATCTATTCGGAATTTCGCCGCTCGATGTGGTCAGGTATTCGGCCGGCGTGACGTTGATGTGGGCCTCGATCGAAAAATGGGCTTACCCGGAATGGAGCTTCCCTCTGCTCATCGAGCACGCCACCATCACGTTCGGCTTTGACAACGAATTCTACATGCGCGCCGCGGGCATGGTGGAATTTACGCTGGCCTTCGCGCTGCTATGGACGCCGCTGATCCGGCGCTGTGCGGCCGTGGTGCTGACCGGGATGTTCATCAGCGCATGCTTCGAATTCGGAAAGATCGATACGATCGGGCACTCGGCGATCGTGGCCGTCCTGCTCGCGATCGCCTGCGACGATCGGACGTCCGCGCGCGACGTTCGTGCGGCGTGGCTCGCGCCCGTCAGCCTTTGCGCGGCGCTGACGGTGACGTTGTTCGTCTACTATGCCGGTCACGCCGCGCTGTTCAAGACGTCGATCTTGTAGGATCGCACGCCTGCGCTCTCTGCTTGAGACCGCTATTTGGCGACGTGGACGGTCAGCTTCATCTTCGGATGAATGCCGCACAACACCGTGTAGTCGCCGGAGACGGGAAAGGCGACGTCATATTTGCTGCCCGGCTGCTGGTCGCCGGAATCGAAGCTGAACTTGTCCGAGCTCAAATATGCGTGATGCAGGAGTTCGCCGTCGTCGTTAATGAACCGTAAAGTTTCGCCACGCTTGATCGAGATCTCCGCAGGTCTGAATTCCCGATCCTTCTGTGAGATGGCAAGAGGGCTTGCGCCCAGGGCCGTTCCGACCAGCGCTCCCGCGATCATTGCGGCCGCAACCTGCACGCCGCCGAACCTGCCCAGCCTCATATCGCGCAACAAGCCTGACTGCATTTGACCCCCGCTTGAAAGTCGGACATCAGACATCCTACGGCGCAAATGGTGCGTCCAGGATTACCCGTGATGGTGATTATCGGTGGTTGATCTTAACGATTTTGGCATGAGTTGCCGTCACAACTAGCGCTATTTACGCATGCAGTTTTCTTTCCGCTGCGTCAGGTGTTCTGCGTGGCTTGAGTAACGTGTACTGCGGCGGGACACGGACATGGACCTTCGCTCCAGCCTGAGAACGGGAAGTGTTGCAGTGTTTCGGTTTGTTGCCGAGCGCGTGTCGCGTGTTGCTTTGACCAAAGGCTCAATTCGTACTCAAATTCTCATTTTCTCCCTCGCGATGAGCGCCATCGCAGTCGCGCTCGGCGGATACTCCGTGCTTGGGATCCGCCATGCCGGCGATCTGGTGGCGAGGACGTTCGACAAATCGTTGATGTCGATCAACTATGCCCGGGCCGCGGGGGCGGACTTTGCCGCCATGCGAGTGGCGTCGTCGCAACGCCTGTTGACCACCGATCCGGCGGCCCGCGCCAGGCTCGACGGTCAGATCGAATCGCTGGCGAAGACGCTGTCGGAAGATCTCAGCGTCGCGGCCGATCGGTCGCAATCGTCGCGGGCCGCGAAGGCCGCCGCTAAGGTGCAGGAAGCCGCCGACGCCTGGATGGCGCTGCATCGTCGCGCCGTCGAATCATCTTCCGAGGCGGGCGCTGCGTCAGGCCTGCATGCGCCGGGCACGTCGGTCGGCGACGTCGATCGATACTCCGAGATCGTCAGTCAGCAAGTCGAACTGCTGGTCAACTATACGGCGGGCGATGGCTTTCTGTTTCGGCAGCGGGCGCTCTCGACGATCAAGCGCGATCTGCAACTCAACGTGGCGGGGTTGACCGCTGCGCTGTTCTTGTCGGCGCTGTTTTCCTGGTTGTTGGCGCGCCGCATCATTGGACCGGTTGCCATCGCGTCGAAGGCGGCAAGGCGTATCGCCGGCGGCGATCTCGACGCGACGATTCCCAAGGGTGGCACGGACGAACTCGGCACCCTCCTGACCGCGATGGAAACCATGCGGGACAACATCAGGCGGACGGTCGATCAGGAGGTGTCGCAGCGCCGGTCGGCGCAGACGAGGCTGTCCGATGCGCTGGAGACATCGCGTGAAGGCGTCGTGCTGCTGGACGCGGACGGCGAGATCGCGCTGGCGAACTCGCGCGCAAGCGAGCTCATCCGCCTCTCACCCCAGCTTCTACGTTCGGACCGGATCGATACGGCGGCGCCGGCCGATGGCGAGGCCAATGGATTCGCGAGCGAAGCGCAGCTTTCCGACGGCCGATGGTTGCGCGTGAGCCGGAGCGAGACGCAGGAAGGCGGCGTCGTCCTCGTCTACAGCGACATCACCACGCTGAAGGAGCAGAAGGCGGAGCTGCACGCGACCAATCTGCGGCTCGATGCGGCGCTGACCCACATGTCGCAGGGCTTGTGCCTCTACGACCGCGACGGGCGGCTGCAGGTCGTCAATCCGCGCTTCTGCGAGATCTTCGATGTTTCGCCCGAACTGATCGTGCCGGGGATGACGCTGGAGGACGTCCTCGAGATGAGCGTTGCCGCGGGCAATCATGGCAGCCGTACCGTGGCCGATCTGCTGGCGGAGCGCGACCGGTCGATCGACGGGCGCGAAGGAGGCAACTATCTCCAGCATCTGAGCGATGGGCGCATCATCTCGATCGCGCAGCGGCCGACATCCGACGACGGCTGGCTCGTCACCTGCGAGGACGTGACCGAGCAACAACGGGCCGAGTCGCAGATCGCATTCATGGCCCGGCACGATGCCCTGACCAAGCTGCCAAACCGAACTTTGCTCGCCGAACGGATCGAGCAGGCGGTGGCGCAGGCCGGCCGCGGTCTCGGCTTTGCCGTCTTCTGCCTCGACCTCGATAATTTCAAGCAGGTCAACGACACGCTCGGGCATCCGGTGGGCGACGAATTGCTGTGCGCGGTCGCCGACCGGCTCAATGCCTGTGTCCGCGAGGTCGATACCGTGGCGCGCCTGGGCGGCGACGAGTTTGCGGTCATACAATGCGGCATCCAGAACGCCGAGGACACCGAGCGGCTTGCACGGCGCATCGTCGAGTGTGTCGGCGCCCCATACGAACTGAGCGGGCATCGCGTGGTCGTCGGATGCAGCGTCGGAATGTCGGTATCGCCGAACGACGGAACGACCGGCGAGAAGCTCCTGAAGAACGCCGACGTGGCGTTGTATCGCGCCAAGATGGAGGGCAGGGGGACCTGGCGGTTCTTCGAACCGGCGATGGACGCCAGCCTGCAGCGGCGCCGCGCGCTCGAGCTCGATCTCCGCGAGGCCATGGTGAGGGACGAGTTCGCGCTGTTTTATCAGCCGCTCTATGATCTGCATCTCGACCGCATCTGCGGCTTCGAAGCCTTGCTGCGCTGGCATCATCCCAAGCGGGGGCTCGTGCCGCCCGACCAGTTCATCCCGATCGCGGAAGAGATCGGGCTCATCGTGCAGCTCGGGGAATGGGTGCTCAACCGCGCCTGCGAACAGGCCGTCACCTGGCCGAGCGAGATGAAGCTTGCGGTCAATGTCTCCGCGGCGCAGTTTCGCGACCCGGGACTGATCGACATCATTTCCGGCGCGCTCACGACTTCAAAATTGTCGCCGCGCCGGCTCGAGCTCGAGATCACCGAATCCGTTTTCCTGGCGAACAGCAGCGAGACCATTGCAACGCTCCACAAGCTGAAGGCGCAGGGGCTGCGGATCGCGTTGGACGATTTCGGCACCGGCTATTCGTCGCTGAGCTATCTGCGCAGCTTTCCCTTCGACAAGCTCAAGATCGACAAGTCATTCGTCCGGGACGCGACGGCGGCCCACGGATCGAAATCGATCGTCCGCGCCGTCATCAGCCTTGGCAGAAGCCTCGGCATGACGACGATCGCCGAGGGCGTCGAGACGGTCGAGCAACTCGACCATATGAGGGCTGAAGGCTGCAACGAGGCCCAGGGCTTCCTCTTCAGTCATCCGGTCCCGGTGACCGAAATCGCCGCGAAGATCCTGGAGCTGAGAAACGGCTTCAAGGCCGACGCATTCAGGAATGCGATGGCGAGCTAGATCCGGAAAAGTGCGAAACGGCGTTGCGAAGAGATCATGCTCGAACAAGGCGCCGTGACGATTGAGCGTGATCTCGCCGCAGGCTCAGCGGCGTGATCGCGCTCGCCGAGTCAACCTTGCACGACCCAAAACGAAAAAGGCGGCCCAGTCGAGCCGCCTTTTCGCTTCGGTGTGTCTGTTGCCTAGCCGCCATTGCCGCCGATCACGGCGCGCACGGTGTTGTCGGGGCCGAAATCCTCGGCGCTGTCGACGTAGAGCAGGGCGCTCAGCTTCGATCGCGCGCGGTTGACGCGGCTCTTGATGGTGCCGACTGCGCAGCCGCAGATCGCCGCGGCATCCTCGTACGAGAAGCCGGAGGCGCCGACCAGGATCAACGCCTCGCGCTGGTCTTGCGGCAGCTTGTCGAGCGCGGCACGAAATTCCTCGAACTCGAGATGCGCGGCCTGCGACGGCTGGCTCTTCAGCGTCTTGGCATAGTTGCCCTCGGCGTCCTCCACCTCGCGCCGCCGCTTCCGGTAGTCGGAGCGAAACAGGTTGCGCAGGATGGTGAACAGCCACGCCGGCAGGTTCGAGCCCGGCTGGAACGAGTCGATGTTGGCGATCGCGCGCAGCAGCGTCTCCTGCACCAGATCGTCGGCGCGGTCGCCATTACCGGACAGCGAGATCGCGAACGCACGCAGACTCGGCACGGACGCCAGGATGTCGTCGCGGAGCTCATTCGTGAGAGGCATTAGTCCCCTCCATTGTTCTTGTCAGCATCGCCCCCGGCAACCGCGGCCGCAGCAGCCTCTGGTCCGTCGAGTTTGCGGATCAGCTCCGCAAAGCGGTCGGGCACTCCCTGTCGCACCACGTCGTCATACATGGCGCGAAGCTGGTGGCCGATTCTCGATTGAATCTCGGCGTTGAGACCGCCCTGCTTCTTTACTTCCTTCATGATCTGATCCACGTTTCCCCGGGAGTTAAGTCTCTGATTTCCAAGTCATTTCCTCGAACAGAGAGGTTGGCCGCGTCGCCTCGTCGGTTGGGAGCTAATGCAAAGTTGCGCAGAAAGTTCCGGGATGCTGGAACAATTTCGTGGAACTTTTTTGCCTTTCGCGCGTAGTCGGGCATGCAGGGGAACCGGGGTTGCCCTAGGAGCTTGATACGTCGCCGCTTGACACATCGGCGCAGGACAACGGGTTTCAGGCCGCAGGGCTTAAAAACAGGATGGAGTCGGAATGTCCCGATCGCAGGTCGTAGCTGAACATCTTCCGTTGCTGCGCCGTTATGCGCGCGCGCTGACGGGAAACCAGGCGTCGGGAGACGCCTATGTGGGCGCCATGCTGGAGGCCCTGCTGCAGGATGGATCATTGCTGGATCAGACGCACGGCCCGCGCGCCGGTCTGTTCCGGCTGTTTACCCAGATCTGGAATTCGGTGTCGGTGAATAATGACAACGCCGATGTTGCGACGCTGTCGCTGCCGCCGGAGCGCAGGCTCTCCAACATCACGCCCCTGCCGCGCCAGGCCTTCCTGCTGCTGTCGCTGGAAGGCTTCTCGGAGGAAGAGGTGGGCTACATCCTCGGCACCGACATCGCCGAGACGCGCAAGCTCACCGACGCCGCCGGCCGCGAAATGGCCGCCGAGATCGCCACCGACGTGCTGATCATCGAGGATGAGACCTTCATCGCGATGGACCTCGAGAGCCTGGTGAAGAATCTCGGCCACAACGTCATCGGCGTCGCCCGCACCCATTCCGATGCGGTGGCGCTTGCCAAGAACAAGAAGCCCGGCCTGATCCTCGCCGACATCCAGCTTGCCGACGGCTCGTCGGGCCTCGATGCGGTGAACGAACTGCTGCGCACGTTCGAAGTGCCGGTGGTGTTCATCACCGCCTATCCCGAGCGCTTCCTGACCGGCGAGCGGCCGGAGCCGGCATTCCTGATCTCGAAGCCGTTCCAGCCGGCGATGGTGTCGGCGGTGGCGAGCCAGGCGCTGTTCTTCCAGCGCAACTCGCGCAACCGCACCGCGCGTGCAGCGTCGGCATGATGTCCTGAATTCAGATAGGCTGGCAGAACCTGGTACCGGCGCGCCGAAAGGTGCGCCGGTTTTTTCATGGCTGCGGATTTTTCGCGGCCCGGCATGCATCGCAAGCGGTGGAGCCGGGTACGTCCGCCTGCTAAGCGCAGGCCATGGATACGACGCAGCGCGATAGATCGATCGGCTTTCTCTGCCTGGTGGTGACGGCGTGCGGCTGGGCGCTGAATTGGCCGCTGATGAAGCTGTTGCTGCAGCAATGGCCGCCGCTGTTCGCGCGCGGGCTGGCCGGCACCTGCGCCGCCTTGATCCTGGGGCTGCTCGCGCTGGCGCGCGGGCAGTCGCTCGCGGTGCCGCGCGATGCGATTCCGCGGCTGCTCTTCGCCTCGTTCACCAACGTCTTCGCCTGGATGGGCTTCGGCACCATCGCAATGAAGTTCGTCACCGTCGGCGAGGGCGCCCTGCTGGCCTACACGATGCCGATCTGGGCGATGCTGTTCGCCTGGCCGGTCCTCCATATCCGGCCGACGCTGCGGGACCTTGCGGCGCTGGTGCTCGGCGTGGCCGGCGTCGTGCTGCTGCTGGGCGGAGGCGGCCTGGCCTTCACGGCAGGCAAGCTGACCGGCATCGCGCTCGCGCTCTCCTGCGCGATCCTGTTCGCGCTCGGCAACGTGCTCAACCGCAAGCCGCTGCCGATGCCGCCGCTCACCGTGGTTGCCTGGCAGGTCGGCATCGGTTGCCTGGTGATGCTGGTGCTGGGTGTGCTGTTCGAGCACCCGGACTACACGGCGATCACGCCGCTCGGCATCGGCTGCTTCGTCTATATGACGCTGATGCCGATGGGCATCTGCTACCTGACCTGGTTCGAGACGCTGCGCCGTCTGCCGCCGACCTCGGCGTCGACCGGGATGCTGCTGGTGCCCGTGATCGGCGTGGTCTCCGCCGCGGTCATCCTGGGCGAACCCTTGGGCCTGCGCGAAATCGGCGCCATGGTGCTCACCCTCGGCGGCGTGACGCTGGCGCTGCAGCGGGCCTGATGCAGCGGCTCATCCTCCGACAGCGGAAACGGAACCGCCGTCGTTCGCGCGCGTTCTTTGCAAGAGAGGAGCTTAGCCATGCGCAAGGCACTCGCGCAGCTAGATGAAGAGCAGAGGGCGCAGCTACTTTATATCGCGGACCTCGGCACGGCGACGTTTTCGTCGGCGCTCGTGGTCTGCATCCTGAAGGGGATCGTGGACCTCTTCAGCGGAGCTTGAGCCAGCGCCGCATTGTGCCCCGTGCACAGACCGCGCGGACGCGCCGTCAATCCTTCGCGGGCACGTCCGGCTCGGCGTGCGTGTGCCCCTCAGGTCCTCGATTGAATACCCCAAATTCGCTGGACTTCACTCCGATCGCGGCATCGACCGGCCGGCCGGCGAGGCCGAGCTTGAGCAGTTCACGCACCGCCGCAGCGCGGGTCGGCATCCGGTGCCTGAATCGGAAATCGTCAATTGCCGTCAATTCCTCAGGGGAGAGCATGACCTGAAGACGCTCGGCACGAAGCTCATTCATTGCAAGCCACCCAAACTTAGCCAATTGAGCAATTTGCTGAACAAACCAATTCGGGGCAGGTTCCTCAAGTCCCGACAAAAAAGTCAAATTAGTAAAATCATCAAATGAAATCAATAGCTTGCAAGAATTTGAGCGGAACGAATCCGCTGTTTGGCTCTTTCTATGGTGGAGAGTGGCCATGACCAACGAGATCAAGCTGCCCCGCAAGTTATCCGATGAGCCTGCCGCGCCAGAGCCGCTGCGACCGAGCCACGCGCGGGTCATCGAGCAATTGGACCGCTGGGCCAATAGTCCTGGTCTTCAACCGCCAAAGGTGGACGATGCAGACGACACAGAAGACGATTCGAAAAAGGAAACGATCTGAGCCGCACACGTTCGAGCAGCGTCTCGAGGAGCACAGGCTGCGGCTTGAGGGCGAATTGGCGCGGCTGCCTGCCGGTGCCAAACGCGAGCAGGTCATCGCCCGTATCGAGCAATTGCGGGCCGCGGCCGAACTGAATGCGATGCTGTCGCGATGATTAGGCAACGCGCTCAAGCTGGCTCGGCGACCGCCGCGTTTGCGCCGTTGAGCACGGCATTGAAGCAACGAGACTGAATCAGCGCGCGGCTCTCGCGGCGGGTTCTCCACCGGGGTGCGGGATACCCCATCCCTCTCCTCTGCAAGCAGGCAGACGAAAGAAGCGGAGCGCCTTGATCAGTTCATTCTAATTTCATCCAGCTCTGTCCGACGCATCTTCCGCGGCCGAGCGACGCGGCTCGCTTCGGTCGGCGTTCAGCGCTCGCTGCATCAATCCATTGCCTGGGAGGCCGAGGGTCAGGAAGGTGCCTGCTGCCGCGATGGCGCGCTGTTCGGCGGCCTGTTCCTGGTGCGGGCAGTCGCGCCGCAGCGCTCTCAAGCCGGCGCCAAAGCGTGATTAGGTCGAGTTGGAGCGGCGGCGGTGCTTCACCTCCCCTTTGGGAGAGGCATAGGCCGCCTTCGGCGGCCATCCGAGAACGCCGAAGCGCTGCTTCGGCTATGGCGCAGCGCCCGGTGAGGAATTGGGATTACGGTCTCTCGTTAGCGCCGCGGCTCCTTACCGAACTGCTGCGCAAATCACCTTGCGCCATCGCGCAGAGATGAATCGAGGCCGTGATTAAACCGATTGGGTCCTGGCGCGACTTTAGTCGGTCGGGTGGCGGCCGGTGCGCGCGTTCAATGGCGCGGCGGGCTTCCGCCGCAGTGCCTCGGGGAGGAACGCCTCGCTGCGCTTGGGCGATGCGTCGGCACGGACGTCGGCCGCCCATTGCTCACGCTCGTGCGAGGTCTGGTTGTCGTCGAATGTCCGCTTCACGTCGGTCCCATCGACCGGATCATTGACGCCGTGCTGGCTCACCGAGGCGCCGGCGTGGGCGGGGCTGTGGATATCGCTGCGATCGTCCATGGCGGGCTCCGCTTGCGGTTTTTGATCTAGGAGAACGTGGCCCGTTCGCGTGCCGTTCCAAAAATGTGAAGGGCTGGAGGCGCGATCCGTGGCCCGGAATCCTTGGCTCATGCAGGGCCAGTCGGTAGTATGCAACCCGTTTGGGGCCCAACGCCAAGAAAGACCAGGGAAAGACGGGGAATGAAGCATATCGACGTCGCAGTGATTGCTGCCACCTTGTGGCTGCTGGCGTCGATGGTGCTGGACATCCTGACGCCGAAGTCGATCACCGCGCTCATGCTTGCGGGCGCGCTCGCCCCGCCGTTTCTAATCGGCATCGGCATCCATTTTGCGCGCGAATATTTCAAGGCGAAGCGGCGCAGCTATAGGCCGCCGCCCCGGTGGGACGAACGCTTCAGGAACTAGGGCATTTTTGAGCGACGTGGATCGCGCAAGGAAAACGCATCAAGACAAGGGTCGGGAGCAGGCGTGCGATTGCTGCATTGAACTGCGGCAAGGGGGCTTGCTATAGCGTTGCCAAGCGAGGTGAAAAAACCGCTCGCACGAGGACAACGCAACGGCGAAGGGTACGCGGCATGGCCGACACACTCCCCGATACGATCAGCCGCCTCTACACCGTCGCAGGCGAATATATCGACAGCGATCATCCGGCCGTCGAGCAATTTGCCCGCGCCGCGGTCCCTGCCGGTGCAAGCGCCCGCGACAAGGCGAGCCTGCTGTACAAGGCGGTGCGCGACGGCATCCGCTACAATCCCTATGTCAGCATGCGCACGCCCGAGAGTTACCGGGCGTCCAGCGTGCTCGCCGCCGGTCACGGCTATTGCGTCGGCAAGGCGGCGCTCTACGCCGCCGCCTGCCGTGTCCACGGCATTCCGGCCCGTGTCGGGTTCGCCGATGTCTGCAACCATCTCAGCACCGAGAAGCTGCGCCAGAGCATGGGGACCGACCTCTTCACCTGGCACGGCTTCACCGAGGTGTTCGTCGACGGTGCCTGGCGCAAGGCGACGCCGACCTTCAACGACACGCTGTGCGCCAAGCTCGGCGTCAAGCCGCTCGATTTCGATGGCCACTCCGACGCGCTGCTGCATCCGTTCGACGGTGCCGGGCGCGCCTACATGCAGTATGTCAGCGACCACGGCACCTATCACGACGTTCCGGCGAAATTCCTGATGCGCGAGATGGCGCGCGAATACGCCAACATGCATGGCGAGGACCTCTCCGGCCGCGACATGGAGCGCGAGGCGGCGGAGCAGTAGCGGCGGACGGTGACGGCGAGCGCCTGCGCTGGGGCAAACCGGCTTCATCGATGGCGCGCCGGCTGAGGGAGCGATGTCATGGATGCGGAGGTGCCGAAGGCAGCTGTGAGCCGTCCGGCTACGGGCTGGCAGGACGCGGTCGCGCTGACCGGCTTCATCCTGGTCGCGGTCGGGCAGGCCTCCAACCAGGTTCTGGCGCGGGGCCTTGCCGGCTCGGTGCCGCCGTTTTCGCTGGCCTTCTTCCGCTGGGGCATCATCGCCATCGGACTGGCGCCCTTTGCGATCGCGGCTATCCGGGACGGAAACATCGCGCCGAAGCAGACTTTCTGGCCGATTCTCGCCGCTGGCTTCCTCGGCATGTTCCTGTGCGGCGGCCCGGTCTACATCGCGGGCATCACGACGACCGCGATCCATATCGCGCTGATCTTCGCGCTGTCGCCGATCATGGTGCTGCTGATCTCGGCAGCGCTCGGCATCGAGCATATCGGCCCGCTGCAGTGGCTCGGGACGGCGCTCGCGTTCGCGGGCGCGCTTCTGATTGTCTCGGGCGGCCATCTGGCAACGCTGACGCAATCCAGCGCAGCATGGGGTGATCTGCTGGTGGTGTTCGCAATGCTTGGCTGGTCGGGCTACACGCTGGTGCAATCGCGCGTCGCGCCGCAGGCCTCGCTGCTGGCGCGGGTCAGCCTGTTCGCCGCGGCCGGCGCCCTGTTCTCCTTGCCGCCCGCGCTCCGCGAGATCTGGATGGACCCGGCAGAGGTCTTCAATGCCAGGGCAGCCGAGGCCTATGTCTTCGCCGGCCTCGTGCCCGGCCTGCTTGCCTATGCGGGGTTCGCTTGGCTCGGCGGCAAGTTCGGCTCGGTACGGACGTCACTGGTGCTCTACGTCGCGCCGTTCGCAAGCGCGATCCTGTCATGGATCATCCTCGGCGAGCCTCCGACCATGCTTCACGTGGTCGGAGGCGTGCTGATCCTCGGCGGCGTCTGGGCGAGCTTGCGAAAGTAGCCACGGCGCGCACAGCGGCCGGCCTCAACGGTTCAGCGCCGTGCAGACAAAAGCAGGGCGCGACCGGCATCACCACGATCGCGCCCTACGTCGCCGGTCAATGGGGCAGGGGGAATAACCGGCTGCCGTAACGACTCGGAAACCCCCAGAGTCGTTCCTCGCGAGTCAAAAAATTTTTGTACACGGTTAAGTGATTGCGGAGGGCCAGAACTCCACAGCTTTTGTTCGCGTTGTGTCCGGGATCGCCAAGGGAATTTTAAAGGCAATTTTTCACGGGGCGAAGGACATCACCATGTCACAGATTCAAAAGGGAATTTTCGGCGCGCTCGCTGTCGGCCTGACGCTCGGAGCCGTTCAGCTCGCGTCCGGCCATGATTTGATCGGCGGTCAACAGGTCACCACGACCCCGGCGCCCGAGAGCGCCGTCAATCGCGCCGTCAAAACCGACCGTGTCGCGGCGCCGGTGGTCGGCGCGAAAACCAAGACCGTCGCGTTGAAGTTCGACGGGCTTCCAGCCACCTCCGTCCTGGTCCTCGTCCCCGTGATCAAGGAAGAGGCGCGCAACCGCCCGGCGGGGCCTGGCCTGGCTCGTCCAGGTGAAGCCCGCAAGATCGCCTGCGAGCCTGTCGTCAGCGTGTTGACCGACGTGGCTAAGCTGCTGCAACCCGGCCGCTGCGTGACCTGAGCCCGGTTGCGCCGATCCGTGACGGGTCGGCACGGCGAGTGACCCCGATCCATGTCTGTGCCAGCCCGGGCTTGCGCCAGATGGCGCGCCGCCCCTTGGCACTGAGTTGCCCGACGGCGCAAGACCTTCATGCAAAACTATTTCTGTTTTCATGAAATGCAACTCAGTGTATGAATAACCCGTCTCACCCGCTTGAGGGGCGCTTCGCGATCGTCACGAGTGCTGGGTGAGATGCGGTGGACGCCGCTTGCGCAACTGACGAGGGCGCACCAGGCGGACGGTGAAGTCGTGCAGGCCTGACGCCCTAGTGGCAGGTGTCCTGTTGCAAGACGTAATTGCGTCTTGCAACGGCGGTGACAACCAAGCCCAGTCTCGCCGGGGCGAGCACGTATGAGCCGTAACCCATCGCGCAGGGAAAGCCGGGCTTGCTCCGGTTACACCTGTGGTCCTACCTCCGGTGCTATTTTATTGCACCGGGCCCATGGGTGCGATCGGCACCCGGCTTTCCCTGCGCCCTCTGCTCGAAGAGGGCGAAACGAGATGCAAAGCTCGGACAATTCATGTCGCGAGAACGCAATGCCATATCTCAATGACTGTCATCGCCCGCGAAGGTGGGCGATCCAGTATTCCAGAGGCAGCAGAGATTGATCCGAGAGGCCGCAGCGTACCGGATCCCCCGCATGCGGGGGACGACGGCGGAGAGACGGATTGCGTCGCGGAGCCTGTCATCGGGCGCGCATCCGCGCGACCCGTTGGCTCGCAATGACGGGAGTGCGACGTTGCGGTCGCGCCACAAACTCACTGTCGTCATGCCCGCGCAGGCGGACATCCCGTGCGCCGCGGCCTCTCAAATTGAACGAAGGCCTCTGGAATACTGGGTCACCCGCCTTCGCGGGTGACGACAGCGCGGCAAGGCGGCAAGGCTGTTTGACATTTTGAAACGGCGGCGTGGGCCGCTACTCCTCCGCTTGCTTGCGGTTACCCTCCGCGCGGCTGACCATCAGGCCGAGCGCGAGGCCGGCGACCGCCAGGATCGGGATCAGTCGTTTGGCGCCGATGGCGCGGACGATCTGCAAGCCGGTGGCGATCACCACCGGATCGGTGAATGCGTTGGCCGCCGCTGCCTTGGCCATCTTTTCGGCGTGCCGCTTCATCTCGCGCTTGCGCATCGTGTAGGCGACGGCGGCGATCAGCGTGATCACGAAGAACAGCGCGGCAGCCGCAAGGCACGCCTCCACCGGGCCGTAGTGCTGCAGCACGAACACGAAGGCGGCTGCGCACAGGAAGACGATGGTGATGAACAGCGCGACGGCGATGGCGCCGGCGAGCGAGGTCAACCGCAGGGCATTCCCGGCGGATTGCTTGGCGTCATCGATCAGCCGTTGAAGCATTGCGATGCCTCGCCCTGTAAAATGCTTCGACAAACGAGGTGGCGACGCGCCAGCGCCGCCACCTCGCCAAGGGACGTGATTTGCGCATGACGGCCATCGCTCGCCTCACTCGCGGAAAGCCATTGGCCGCCTACCGGCGCCAGGTGACGCCGATCAGAAAGCCGAGGCCGAGCGCGAGCCCGACGGTCGCCAGCGGACGCTGCGTGATCACCTCCTCCAGCGTATCCTCGATCGAGGAGGCCGCATCCTGGGCCGCGCCCATCATCGCGCTGCCGCGCTCCGACATGTCGTCGAGTGCCGATTCCGCGTTGGCACGCGCCTCGGTGTAGCGGCGACGGGCCTGCTTGCCGGCATTGCCGGCAAAGGAATTGAGCGCGTCGGTGATCTGTTGGGTGAGGGCGGCAATATCGTTCTTCACGGCGATGACATCTTGTTCGAGACGTTCATAGGTCGCTTTGTCCGTCATGTTCTTGATCCCAAATGCGCTGGACGTGCCCGATATCGAAAGCACTGCCGGAAAGCCTGGCGTGGAAAAAACGCTACTTGGTTGGCAAAGTTCCAGCGATGAAACCGCCCATTCGCGTCTGACGCGTTCTCTTCGCGCGAACCGGTGCCCAGTTCGCCTGGAAACGCATCTAGCCTTCAGGTAGCTGCGACGAATTGACCGGCATCAAATGCTCTTTCACGATCAGCCCGACGATCAAAAGCGGCGACGACAGGAAGGCGCCCATCGGACCCCACAGCCAGGTCCAGAACGCCAGCGAGAGGAAGACCGCGAGCGCGTTCAACGACAGCCGGCGGCCGACGATCGTCGGGGTGATGAAATGTCCTTCCAGGAAGGTCACGACGGTGAAGCAGGCCGGCGCGATCAGTCCGGCACCGATGCTCGGCAAAGCGATGATACCGACGGTGACCAGCACCACGAACGTCGCGACCGGTCCGATGATCGGGATGAAGTTCAGCGTCGCGGCGAGCGCGCCGAGACCTGCCGGGCGGGGCATACCCGTCATTGCGCAGATCGCCCCGGTGACGATGCCGACCCCGGTATTGATCATGGTCACGGTCAGCAGGTAGTTGCCGAGATGCGTCTCGACCTCGTTCAGGATCCGCAGCGCACGCAGCCGCGCCTGCCGCTCGCGGAACATCATGACCAGCGCCCGGCGCAGATCCTTCCAGCTCGCGATGAACAGGATCAGGGTCGCGATGAACAACAGGAATTCGGTGAAGGTCGGCGACAGGAATTCCAGCGTAGGCTGCACCCATTCGAACTTCGGTAGCTGGAGGGCAGGGAGCGTCTCGGAGCCGCCGATCATGCTTTGCAGCTCCTGCCACAGCGCAAGCGGGCGGTCGAATACGTGCAGCTTCTGCTTCAGGATGGCACCGAGCTCGGGCAGGCGCGAACTCCACTCCACGATCGGCGAGGAGATCAACCCGACCAGGACGGCGACCGCCGCCGCGCAGGCGATCACGATCAGCACCGCACCCAGCGGACGCGGGATCCGATAGCGTTCGAGGAAGCTCGCCGCCGGCGACAACATGGTGCCGATGACGAAGGCCATGGTGATCGGCAGGAAGAATGCGCGTGCCAGGTCGAGCACTGTGACGACGGCGATCACGAGAAGCGCGACCAGCGTGAAGGCCACGACCTCAGCGCGGCGGATCAGCGGCGGCCGTTCGGCCTTGCTGTCGGGGACCGGCGTCCCCTCCGGCGTGTCGGTGAGGAAACGTTCGCTAGGAAGAACGCGCACCAGACCTCTCCCGCGCGGGCACGACTACATCCGCGCCGCGAAGTCATCCCGCGCGTCGAAATTGTTCGAACGACAACCGCGCGCTTCGATAAAGGTTCCATCGCGGAATCGTGAGGCTGCGTGGGTTGACAGTCGCGGCCTTGAGATGATTCGCGGCGGAACCGCCAGACGGCCGCGTGCGTTTGTCCCGCATCGCATCACCACGATGCGCATCCCTTCAGGGGCAGCACATGACACAGCAGTCTCTCGTCAGCCGCCGGCTTTCGTCGCGCGCCACGCGCACCTTTGCCCTCGTCAGCGTCCTGTTCGTGACGCCATTCATCGCCACCAGCTCGGCCAACGCGCAGGTCTACACCCGGGCGTTTGGCTATGCGTCGACCGAGCCCGGCGCGTTTCCGACCGACGGGGTGTTGAACGATCCCGCGACCGAGGACGGTGCTCTGCCGGCGCGCCTGCGCCGCACCACCGTCGCGCTCACCACGACTGAAGCGCCGGGCACCATCATCATCGATACCGGCAACACCGCGCTCTATTACGTGCTCGGCGGCGGCCGCGCGATCCGCTACGGTGTCGGCGTCGGCCGCGAGGGCTTCACCTGGTCCGGCGTGCAGACCATCAGCCACAAGGCGGAGTGGCCGGACTGGCATCCCCCGGCCCAGATGATCAAGCGCCAGCCCTACCTGCCGCGCTTCATGGCGGGCGGCCCGGGCAACCCGCTCGGCGCGCGGGCGATGTATCTCGGCGCGAGCGAATACCGCATCCACGGCACCAACGATCCGTCGACAATCGGCAAGTTCGTGTCGTCGGGCTGCATCCGCCTGACCAATGAGGACGTCACCGACCTGTTCAACCGCGTCAATGTCGGGACCAAGGTCGTGGTGCTGCCGAAGAACGGGCCGCATATCGCCGCTCGTGAACTCGGCCCGGCGGCGGCCGAGATTTCGGTCCGTCCGGGCCTGACGCCGGCGCGCCCCGCAGTGGTGACGCAGCGCGCGGGCCGTCAGGCGATGAACATCCCGGTCTCCTCGGCGCAGTATTGAGGACGGCATGGCGAAATGGAATGCGAGGCGGCGGGTGCTCGGGACGGCCGTGTTGTTCGGCCTCGCGCTTGCTCCCGCCGCGCAGGCCCAGGATTTCTTCTCGGCGCTGTTCGGTAGCCTGATGCGGGGACATCAGCCGGTTATTCAGATGCCGTTCGACGACGGATTCGCGCCTGTCGTGCCGCGGGTGGAGCGCCCCCACTATGGCGGCGGCCAGGCCTATTGCGTGCGGACCTGCGACGGCCGCTACTTCCCGATCTCGGCCTCGGGCAGGGAGAGCAAGGCGGAGATCTGCAGCAGCTTCTGTCCGGCGAGCGAGACCAAAGTCGTCTATGGCAGCGGCATCGACAGTGCCGCCACCGAAAGCGGACAGCCGTATTCCGAGCTGCCGAACGCATTCCGCTATCGCGACGAAATCGTCGCGGGGTGCACCTGCAACGGCAAGGATTCCGTCGGCCTGGCCGCGATCAAGGTCGAGGACGATCCGACTCTGCGCAAGGGCGACATCGTCGCCGGCAAGGATGGGCTGATGTCGGTTGCCCGCGGCGCGGACCGGCGCGGCGCGCAGCTCAGCTTCACGCCGGTGCCCGAACGCATCCGCGCCAAATATGGGCATCCGCCTGTGATGGCGCGGCAGTAGTCCGCGGTCCGTTGTCCGGATGATGTCAGGGCCGGAACTGGCCCCAAATGTCGGACGTTGGGGAAGGCTGTCTTTCACCGATGTCTTGAGGAGCCCGCATGCTGGTCGGCGTACTCGTCACATTCCTTGTCGTTATTCTCGTTCTTTATCTCATCAACATGCTGCCACTCGACGGCCGCGCCAGGCAGATCGCGCGCGTCGTCGTCATCATCATCGGCATCGTTTCGCTGCTGAAATATCTCGCGGTGTTCTAGCGCCGTGCATCGCCAACAAAAAAGCCCCGGCTCCACGCCGGGGCTTGTGCTGGCTACCGAGGTCGCTCGGATCAGCCCGCGGCCTTGGCCTCGCGGCGGCGCGCGGTGAGGATGTATTCGGTGTAGCCGTTCGGCTGCTCGCGGCCCTTGAACACGAGGTCGCAGGCGGCCTTGAAAGCAACGCCGTCGAACGCCGGCGCCATCGGCCGGTAGAGCGGATCGCCGGCGTTCTGCTTGTCGACCACGACGGCCATGCGCTTCAAGGACTCCATCACCTGATCCTTCGTGACGACGCCCTGATGCAGCCAGTTAGCCAGATGCTGGCTCGAGATGCGCAGCGTGGCGCGGTCTTCCATCAGGCCGACATCGTGGATGTCCGGCACCTTGGAGCAGCCGACGCCCTGATCGATCCAGCGCACGACGTAGCCGAGGATGCCCTGGCAGTTGTTGTCGATCTCCTGCTTCACGTCGTCGGGCGCCCAGTTCGATTGCGACACCGGGATGGTGAGGATGTCGGAAAGCTTGGCGCGCTGGCCGCCCTTGGCGAGCTCCTGCTGGCGGGCGAGCACGTTGACCTGGTGGTAGTGCAGCGCATGCAGTGTCGCTGCGGTCGGCGACGGCACCCAGGCGGTGGTGGCGCCGGCCTGCGGATGGCCGAGCTTCTGTGCCAGCATGTCTGCCATCTTGTCGGGCGCGGCCCACATGCCCTTGCCGATCTGGGCGTGGCCGGGCAGGCCGTCGATCAGGCCGATGTCGACGTTCCAGTCCTCATAGGCCTTGATCCAGGGCTGCGCCTTCATGTCGTTCTTGCGGATCATCGGCCCCGCTTCCATCGAGGTGTGGATCTCGTCGCCGGTGCGGTCGAGGAAGCCGGTGTTGATGAACATGATGCGCTTGGAGGCGCGCTGGATGCAGGCCTTGAGGTTGACCGTGGTGCGGCGCTCCTCGTCCATGATGCCGACCTTGAGCGTGTTCTCCGGCAGGGAGAGCATCTTCTCGACTTCGGCGAACAGATCGCAAGTGAGCTGCACCTCGTCGGGGCCGTGCATCTTCGGCTTGACGATATAGGCCGAGCCGGTGCGGCTGTTCTTGACCTTGGAGTTGCCCTTGAGGTCGTGGATCGCGAGCAGGCCGGCGACCGCCGCGTCCAGGATGCCTTCCGGGATCTCCTCGCCCTTGGCGTCGAGCACGGCGTCGGTGAACATGTGGTGGCCGACATTGCGCATCAGGAGCAGGCTGCGGCCGTGCAGCTTCAATTCGCCGCCCGCGGGCGTCTTGTAGATGCGGTCGGCATTGAGCGAGCGGCTCATGGTCTTGCCGCCCTTCTCGAAATCTGCCGACAACGTGCCGTTCATCAGGCCGAGCGTGTTGCGATAAACCAGCACCTTGTCCTCGGCATCGACCGCGGCGACCGAGTCTTCCATGTCGAGGATGGTGGAGACCGCGGCTTCCATGATCATGTCGGCGACGCCGGCAGGATCGTCCTTGCCGATCGGATTGTTGCGGTCGATCTTGATCTCGACATGCAGGCCGTTGTTGACCAGCAGGATCGCGGACGGCTGGGCCGCATCGCCCTGGTAGCCGGCGAACTGCGCGCCGTTCTTCAATGCGCTGGCATTGCCGCTCTTCAGCTTGGCTGAGAGCTGCCCGGAAACGACGGCATAGGAGGTGACATCGGTGTGGCTGCCGCTCGCGAGCGGCGCGGCGGCATCGAGAAAGGCCTTGGCCTTGGCGATCACCTTGTCGCCGCGCGCCTTGTTGTAGCCCTTGCCAGTCTCGCTCGGATCATGCGGGACCGCATCGGTGCCGTAGAATGCGTCGTAGAGCGAGCCCCAGCGCGCGTTCGCGGCGTTCAGCGCATAGCGGGCGTTGGTCAGCGGCACCACGAGCTGCGGGCCGCAGATCTTGCTGATCTCTTCGTCGACATTGGCGGTCTCGACCTTGTGGGTCGCGGGCTCGGGCAGCAGATAGCCGATCTCCCTGAGGAAGGCGGTGTAAGCGTTGGTGTCGAAGGCCTTGCCCTTGTGGGCGCGGTGCCAGTCGTCGATCTTGGCTTGGAGCGTGTCGCGGACGGCGAGCAGTTCGCGGTTCCGCGGGGCGAGCTTCTGGATGATGGCGGCAAGTCCGGCCCAGAACGCATCGGGCGCAATCCCGGTCTTGGGTGTCGCCTCCTTGGCGATGAAATCGAACAGGACAGGGGCGATCTTCAGTCCGTGGGCGTCGACACGAGTCATGATGGGCTTTCTCAAAAGAACCGGGCGTTTCGAGGCCGTTTTCACGCGAAAACAGCAAAAAACGCGCCAAAGGGCCGCGTTCACGGCCCTTTTAGCCCTAAAAACCCGGCTCTGAGAAGGCCCCTGTCGCCCCACTCAGGTGTCATGCCCCGCGCATGCGGGGCATCCAGTACGCCGCGGCGTCTCGGCTCGGGCGTTGACGTCTCTGGAATACTGGGTCGCCCGGTCAAGCCGGGCGATGACAGGCGAGCAAGATCAGATGTTAGCCGCGAGATCGGTAAGCTCATCGAACACGATGCCGGTCCTCGTCAGCATCCGCTCGATCTCGTCGGTGGCATCAGCGACCGAGCGGTTCGAAGTGTCGATGGTCAGTTCGTTGCCAGTCGGCGGCTGATAGTCGTTGCCGATGCCGGTGAAGCCCTGCAACGCGCCCGAGCGGGCCTTGGCGTAATGACCCTTGGGGTCGCGTGTCTCGCAGACTTCGGCCGGCGTCGCGACGTAGATCTCGCGGAACGCGCTGTCGGCGATGCGACGCGCGGCCGCACGATCGGCCGCCGACGGCGACACCGCGGCGACGATCGCGATGTGGCCGTTGCGCGCAAGATGGGTCGCAACCTCGGCGAGGCGGCGGATGTTCTCAGCGCGGTCCTGCGGCGAGAAGCCGAGATCGCCGTTCAGGCCGGCGCGCAGCGTATCGCCGTCGAGCAGGATCGGCGACCCGCCATTGCCGAACAACCGACGTTCCAGCGCACGTGCCAGCGTCGACTTGCCGGAGCCGGGCAGGCCGGTCAGCCAGATCACCGCGCCGTGGTGGCGGTAACGCGCCGAGCGCTCGTCGGGACGCAGCGCGGATTCGACCGGCACAATGTCGACAGGCACGGCAGGACGGCCCGCGTCGACCGACAGCACGAGACCGCCGCCGGCGATGCGGCCGTTGACCTCGATCACCAGGCGGCCGGTGCGCGGATTCTCGGTGTAGGGATCGGTGGCGACCGGCTGTGCCAGCGAGATGTCGATCTCGCCGACATGGTTGCGCGCGATCGCCGCGTTCTCCTCATTCGACAGCGCGCCGGGATCAATCGCCTTCTCGATCGCGACAACGGTGGCGCGGCTCTCTCGGGTGCCGAGCCGGATCAGGATCTGCTCGCCCTTGGCGAGCGGCTTGTCGTGCAGCCAGAAGATCCGCGCGCGGATGCGGCGGGTGTCGCGCGGGCTCTGCCCGGGATGGCCGATGATATCGCCGCGTTCGAGGAACAGCTCGCGGTCGAGCGTGATGCCGACCGAGCGCCCCGCGCTTTGCGGACCGTCGCCCGGCGTCACCGGCCAACTCTCGACCGTCTTGATCCTGGCGACCTTGCCGGCCGGCATGATCACGATCTCGTCGCCCGCCTTGAGACTGCCGGACTCGATGCGGCCCGCCACGATGCGGCGGTCGTCGAACTTGTAGATCGCCTGCACCGGCAGCCGCAACGGAAGCTGCGCCAGCGGTCGCGCCGGCTCCAGCGCATCGAGCGCCTCCACGACGCTCGGTCCAGCGTACCAGCCGATCCGCGGCGTATGCGCGGCGACGCCGTCGCCGTCGCGTGCGGAGATCGGGATCACCGCCGACGGCGTCACGCCGAGGCCGATCAGGTGCGCCGAAATCTCGTCGCTGATTTCCTTGAATCTGCTAGCGCTGAAATCGACCCGGTCCATCTTGTTGACGACGACTGCGACCTGCTTCACGCCGAGCAGATGCAGCAGATAGCCATGCCGCCGCGTCTGGTCGCGCACGCCTTCGAGGGCATCGATGATCAGCACCGCGCCGTCGGCCTGCGAGGCGCCGGTGATCATGTTGCGCAGGAACTCGGCGTGGCCGGGCGCGTCGATCAGCACGACGTCGCGCGAACGGGTGCGGAAGCGGATCTGCGTTGTGTCGATGGTGATGCCCTGGTCGCGCTCGGTCTGCAGCGCGTCGAGCAGGAATGACCACTCGAACGGCATGCCGCGCCGCGCGCTGACCGCCTTCAGCATTTCCAGCTTGCCGTCGGGCAGGCTGCCGGTCTCGTGCAGCAGGCGGCCGACCAGAGTGGATTTGCCGTGATCGACATGGCCGACGATGACGATGCGGACCTGCGGCCGCGTGGTGCCGTTGGGCGTTGCCGAGATCGAGGCGGTGGGGAGGATCATGTTCATCGAAACGCTCGCGCCAATATGAGATCAGAGATAACCGGCGACACGCAGCCGCTCGAACGCATCCTCGGTCTCGTGGTCGAGCGCCCGGCCGGCGCGCTCCGGCACCTTGGTGCCGTCGAGCTCGGTCAGGATCTCGTCGATGTTCGACGCGGTCGAGGCAACCGGGAAGGTGATGTCGGCATCGCCCAGCGAGCGATAGCGCTTGCCGTCCCTGGCGAGATAGAGCGGAATGATCGGGATGTTCTCGCGCTTGGTGTAGGCCCAGATGTCGGCCTCGGTCCAATGCAGGATCGGATGGATGCGCAAGTGCGCGCCCTGCGGCGGCGAAGCATTGAAATGATCCCAGAACTCCGGCGGCTGGTCGCGCACGTCCCAATCACCCTCGACGCCGCGGGGCGAGAACACGCGCTCCTTGGCGCGCGTCGCCTCCTCGTCGCGGCGAATGCCGGCGATCAGACCGTCAAAGCCGTGCTTGACCAGAGCCAGCTTCAGGCCCTCGGTCTTGCGCGCGGCGGAGCGCGCGGCGGGCGGCAATGTCGGATCGACGCTGTCGATCGGCGGGCAGGGCTCGACGCGGAGGTCGAGCTCCCATTCCTTTCCGAACCGGTCGCGGAACGCATACATCTCCGGAAACTTCTTGCCCGTGTCGACATGCAAGGCCGGGAAGGGGACGCGGCCGAAGAACGCCTTCCGCGCCAGCCAGATCATCACGTTCGAATCTTTGCCGAGCGACCACAGCAGGGCGAGCTTCTTCAGCCGCGCGAACGCCTCGCGCAGAATGTAGATGCTCTGCGCCTCGAGCTCGTCGAGATGATCCATCGACGGGGCCGCCCGATCGGCCGAAATAGTCGGCACGGAAAATGCTTTCGGGAGGGCTGCGGTCCGCGATCCGGCGGCGGCGGATTCGTTGTCGAGAAGATGCATCTATTGGCCCTCGGCCGATGGAGGTGAAAATTCCAAAGTTGCGCCGCAATAGAGAAGAAATAATTTTCTATTTACCGGCCTTGATCCAGAGATAAATAGAAAATAATTTCAGTCAACCCCCAAGTTGGGGAAGCGAGTGCCTGATGCGATACCTGCCCGTCTTTTTGGATCTGCAACGCGGCAAAGTGCTGCTCGTCGGAGCTGGCGAGCTCGCGCGCGCCAAGTTGCGCCTGCTCGCGGCCGCCGGCGCCGACATTCGCTGGTATGCGACCGACGGCGATCATGATGTCGCGGGCCTTGCGGCAGACGAAGCGGCGCGCGTCGAACGCGCCGAGGGGGATCCGCTCGCGGCCGACCTCTCCGATGTCATCGCCATTCTGTGCGCCGGTGCGGGCGACGTCGGCGTCGCGATGTCTCTGCGCGCGAAGGCGGTCGGCCTGCCCGTCAACGTGATGGACGATCTCGCGCATTCCAGCTTCATCTTCCCGGCGATCGTCGATCGCGGCGATGTCGTGGTTGCGGTCGGCACCGGTGGTGCATCGCCCGTGGTGGCGCGCCGTGTCCGCGAGCGCATCGAGGCGGTGCTGCCGGCGCGCATCGGCGATCTCGCAGGCTTCATCGGACGCTTCCGCAAATCGATCCACGCTCGCCTTCCTGAGTTTTCGCTGCGCCGCCGCTTCTGGGAGCGGATTGTGGACGGTCCGATCGGCGCATTGGTGCTGGCCGGCCGCAACGACGAGGCCGAGCAGGCGCTGGGTGCCATCGCCGATCCGGTCGCCTTTGCCGGTGCAAATGCGGAAGGCAAGGCCGAAGGGCATGTGACGCTGGTCGGCGCCGGTCCGGGCGATCCCGATTTGCTCACCGTCAAGGCGCTGCGCGCGCTGCAGGACGCCGACGTCGTGTTCTACGACGAGCTGGTGTCACCAGAGATTCTGGATCGGATCAGGCGCGACGCCGCGCGAATTCCGGTCGGCCGTCGTGTCGGCAAGCCCGGCATCGGCCAGGACGCGATCAACAAGCTGATGATCGAGGCCGCGAAGTCAGGCCAGCGCGCGGTGCGGCTAAAGGGCGGCGATCCCTTCATCTTCGGCCGCGGCGGCGAGGAAATCGAGGCGCTGCGCGACGCCGGCGTCGCCTATTCGATCGTTCCCGGCATCACGGCCGGTCTCGGGGCTGCGGCGCAGTTCGAGGCGCCCTTGACTTATCGGCACGAGGCGCTGCGCATCACTTTTCTCACCGCGCACAAGGCGCACGACGCCTGTAACGTCGATTGGTCGGTGCTGACCGACAGGAAGATGACCGTCGTCGTCTACATGGGCATGACCGCGGCGCCTGCGATCAGCGCCGGTCTGCTTGCCGCAGGCCGCTCGCCGGAAACCCCGGTCGGCGTGTTCGCGCGCGTGACGCGCCCAGACGCCAAAGCCGCGGTCGGCACGCTCGCGCGGCTGCCCGAACTGGTCAAGAAAATCGATGGCGGTCCCGCCATCCTCATCATTGGCGACGTGGTCGCGCATTCCGCGCCTTGGCGTCAATCCAACCTCACCCAAGTCATCACAGAACTGCTGGAAGCTGCCCAATGACCTCTCCGCTCGAACAGAAGAAAATCCGGATCACTGGGCCGTCGGTGGTGACCGCGAACCGCACCTGGGATGGTGCTGTGGTGTACCGCACCACCCAGAAGGGCTGGTCGACCGATCTGCCTGATGCGGCGATCGTCAGCACATCCGATGATGCACGTGCGCTGCTGGCCGACGCGGTGGCCGATGACGTCGGTGCGGTCGGCGCCTATATCGCGCCGGTCGAGCTCAAGGACGGCGGCAAGGTCCGGCCCGGCAATCTCCGCGAACACATCCGCGCCAAGGGCGTCACCATCGACCTCCAAGTCCCGGCCTAAGGTCTGCCGGCGTAAGGCTCATCGATCATGTATGCTTATGACGAACTCGACCGCACGCTCATCAACGAGCGCGTTTCGGAATTCCGCGACCAGGTGAAGCGCCGGCTCTCCGGCGAGCTTACCGAGGACGAATTCAAGCTGCTGCGGCTGCAGAACGGCGTGTATTTGCAATTGCACGCCTACATGTTCCGCGTCGCGATTCCGTACGGCACGCTGTCTTCGAAGCAACTGCGCCGGCTCGCCCATGTCGCGCGCCGCTACGATCGCGGCTACGGCCATTTCACCACGCGGCAGAACATCCAGTTCAACTGGATCAAGCTCGCTGAGCTGCCGGATGCGCTGGCCGATCTCGCCGAGGTCGGCATCCACGCGATGCAGACCTCCGGCAACAACATGCGCAACGTCACCTCGGACCAATGGGCCGGCGTCGCGCCCGGCGAGATCGAGGATCCGCGCATCTGGTCGGAGCTGATCCGTCAACACACCACGCTGCACCCGGAGTTCTCGTTCCTGCCACGCAAGTTCAAGATCGCGATCACGGCGTCCGAGCATGACCGCGCCGCGATCAAGATCCACGACATCGGGCTGCGCCTGCACAAGAATGCCGACGGCGAGACCGGATTCGAGGTGCTGGTCGGCGGCGGCCTCGGCCGCACGCCGTTCATCGCCAAGTCGATCAAGCCGTTCGTTCATGGCCGCGACATCCTCAGTTACATCGAGGCGATCCTGCGCGTCTATAACCAGTACGGCCGTCGCGACAACATCTACAAGGCGCGGATCAAGATCCTGGTGCACGAGCTCGGCGTCGAGAAGTTCGCCAAGGAGGTCGAGGAAGAGTGGAAGCAGATGGGCGACGGCGAGCTACGGCTCGACCGCGCCGCCATCGAGGAGGTTCGCTCGCGCTTCTCCTATCCGACCTACGAGAAGCTGCCGCACATGCCGGACGAATTGAAGCGAGCCGCGGCTGATCCGCTGTTCGAGCGCTGGCGCAAGAACTCGGTGGCGCCGCATAGGGTGCAGGGCTATTCGATCGTGACGTTGTCGCTGAAGCCGGTCGGTGGTCCGCCTGGCGATGCCACCGCCGAGCAGATGGATGCGATTGCCGACCTTGCCGACGAGTATTCCTTCGGCGAGATCCGTGTCGGCCATGAGCAGAACCTGGCGCTGCCGCATGTCGCCAAGCGCGATCTGCCTCAGCTCTTCAAGGCGCTCGACCGGCTCGACCTGGCTACGCCGAACGTCAACCTCGTCACCGACATCATCGCCTGCCCGGGGCTGGATTACTGCTCGCTGGCGAATGCGCGCTCGATACCGATCGCACAGGAGCTGACGCGCCGGTTCGCCAACCATGACACCGCCGATCTGATCGGCCGGCTACACATCAACATCTCCGGCTGCATCAATGCCTGCGGCCATCACCATGTCGGCCATATCGGCATTCTCGGCGTCGAGAAGAACGGCGAGGAATTCTACCAGATCACGGTCGGCGGCCGCGCCGACGAGAACGCGCAGATGGGCACGCTGATCGGCCCGGCCGTTCCGTTCGCGGAAGTCGCCGATGTGATCGAAGACATTGTCGAAGCCTATCTCGCGCTGCGCGACCGTCCCGAGGAACTGTTCGTCGATACGGTGAAGCGTCTGGGCGTCGAGCCTTTCAGGGAGCGCGTCTATGCCACTCGTTAAGAACGGACGGATCACCACCGACCTCTTCGTCCATGTCGCCGAGGGCGCGGAGCTGCCCGGCGACGACGGCGCGATCCTGGTCACGGCAGAGCGCTTCCTGGCCGATCCGGAGGCGCTGCTGCGCCGCTCCGGCAAGCTAGGGGTGGTCTGGCTAAACAACCGCGACCTCGACGAGCTGGTGCCATATCTCGATCGCATCGCCGCGGTGGCGCTGGTGTTCCCGACCTTCCGCGACGGCCGCGCCTACAGCCAGGCGCGCCTGTTGCGTGAGCGTCACGGCTATGACGGCGAGCTGCGCGCCACCGGCCAGGTGTTGCGCGACCAGTTCGTGTTCATGACGCGCGCCGGCTTCGATGCCTTCGAAGTGAAGAAGGAGGCGGACGCCGATGCCTTCGCCGAGACCATGAAGCGCTATTCGGTGTTCTATCAGCCGACCGGCGATGGCCGCATCACCGCGCTCAACCGCCGCATGCAGCTCCGTCACTCGGAGAGCGCCGGCCAGTGAGCATCGTCGCACCAGAGCTGACAGTACCGCCGCCCGGCACGTTGCCATCGGCCGATGCGCTCATTCAGGCGCTGCGCACAGCTTCGCCCGCCGAGGTGATCGCCACCGCCTTGAAGACGGTCGGTCGCGAGCGGCTCGCCCTGGTGTCGTCGTTCGGCACCGAGTCCGCAGCGCTGCTCAAGGTGATGGCGGATGTCGATCCGTCGATCCCCGTAATCTTCCTCGACACCGGCTGGCTGTTCGAGGAGACGCTCGCCTATCGCGACACGCTGATCGCGGCGCTCGGCCTCACTGATGTGCGCTCGATCAAGCCGCTCGACGAGACGCTGTCGCGCGAGGATCCCGATCGCGAGCTGTGGTTCAGCGATCCCGACGCCTGCTGCCGGATCCGCAAGGTCGAGCCGTTGGCGCGGGCGTTGAAGCCGTTCTCGGCCTGGATCAATGGCCGCAAACGGTTCCAGGGCGGCGCCCGTGCCGACATCCCGGTCGTCGAGGACGACGGTAACAAGCTGAAATTCAACCCGTTCGCCAACGTTTCCCGCGAGGAGATCGAGGCGATCTACACGCTCGGCAAGCTGCCGCCGCATCCACTTGTCGCATCGGGTTATCTCTCGGTCGGGTGTATGCCTTGCAGCAGCCGGTCCGCACCCGGCGAGGATGCGCGCGCCGGCCGCTGGCGTGGCCGGGCGAAGACGGAATGCGGCATCCATACGGCCAAGATGGCGTGATCCGGAAAAGTGTGAAGCGGTTTTCCGAAGAGATCACGCCCAAACAAAGGCTCACACGACAAAGACGTCGCAGCGCGACAGCTTCGTAGCACAGCTACGCTGCGCGGCCGCAAACAATGAAAAGCGGTTTCGTTGACTTGAGACCACTTCACCGCGAGTTATGTCCGGGCGTGTTCCCCGACGTTCTCGGGTTGAATGGAGACAGAAATGATCCGTCGTATCCTGCCGCTGATCGCGGGATTGCTGTGGGCAAGCTCGGCCTTCGCCGCCGACTATTCGCTGCTTAACGTGTCCTATGATCCGACCCGCGAGCTTTATGTCGACTTCAACAAGGCATTTGCCGCGGCGTACCAGAAGGAGACCGGCAAGACCGTCGAGATCAAGCAGTCGCATGGCGGCTCCGGCTCGCAGGCGCGTTCGGTGATCGACGGGTTGCAGGCGGACGTCGTCACGCTGGCGCTCGCTTACGACATCGATGCGATTGCCGCGAAGGGCCTTGTCGCTCCCGATTGGCAGAAGCGGCTGCCGCTCAACGCCTCGCCCTATACCTCGACCATCGTGTTCCTGGTGCGCAAGGGCAATCCCAAGGGCATCAAGGATTGGGACGATCTGATCAAGCCTGGCGTCGCCGTGATCACGCCGAACCCGAAGACGTCGGGTGGCGCGCGCTGGAACTATCTGGCCGCCTGGGGCTATGCGTTGAAGAAATATGGCTCGGCCGAGAAGGCGAAGAAGTTCGTCGCCGATCTCTACCAGAACGTCCCTGTGCTCGACACCGGCGCGCGCGGCTCGACGGTGACCTTCGTCGAGCGCGGCGTCGGCGATGTGCTGCTGGCGTGGGAGAACGAAGCCTTCCTGGCGCAACGCGAATTCGGCCAGGACAAGTTCGAGATCGTGGCGCCGCCGCAGTCGATCCTCGCCGAGCCGCCGGTCGCGGTGGTCGACAAGGTCGTCGACAAGAAGGGCACGCGCGCTGTCGCCGAAGCCTATCTGAAGTATTGGTACACCAAGGAAGGCCAGGAGATCGCCGCGCGCAATTCCTATCGGCCGCGCGATCCTGAAATCGCCAAGGAGTACGAAAAATCCTTCGCCAAGGTTGAACTTTTCACCATCGACGACGTTTTCGGCGGTTGGACCAAGGCGCAGAAGGATCACTTCGCCGAAGGCGGCATCTTCGACCAGATCTACAAGAACTGATCGGCTGGCGCATGATCCGGACCCGGAGGGCCGCGCTAGCGCAAAGTGTGAAGCGGTTTCCTGAAGGGATCATGCGCAGACAAAAAAGGCAAAGCGCGATGATCGTGCTTCGGTTCGAACAGGGGGATTTGTGAGCATAGCGGTCGCACGGCGCAGCACCTTGCCCGGGTTCGGTCTCACCATGGGACTGACCCTGACATGGCTGTCCGTCATCATCCTGATCCCGCTGGCCGGCCTGTTCCTGAAAACGTTCGAGCTCAGCCTCGATCAGTTCTGGGGCATCATCACCAGCCGGCGCACCTTGAGCGCGCTGAAAATCTCGTTCGGGCTGTCGTTCGCCGCGGCTTGCGTCAATCTGGTGATGGGCACCATAATTGTCTGGGCGCTGGTGCGCTACCGCTTTCCGGGCCGGCGGCTGTTCGATGCCATCGTCGATATTCCGTTCGCGCTGCCGACCGCAGTGGCCGGCGTGGCACTGACGCAGCTCTTCGCGCAGAAGGGCTGGCTCGGAGCGCCACTCGCAGAACTCGGCATCAAGGTCGCGTTCACGCCAATCGGCATCTTCGTTGCGATGATCTTCATCGGCATCCCCTTTGTCGTGCGCACGGTGCAGCCCGTCTTGATCGATCTCGATCCCGAGATTGAGGAGGCCGCGGCAAGCCTCGGCGCCAATCGCTGGCACACCGTGTTTCGCGTCATCCTGCCGAGTCTGATCCCGGCGCTGCTCACCGGGTTCGCGCTCGCCTTTGCCCGCGCCATCGGAGAATACGGCTCGGTGATCTTCATCGCCGGCAATCTGCCCAACGTCTCCGAGATCGCGCCGCTTCTGATCGTGATTCGGCTGTCCGAATTCCGCTATGCCGATGCCACCGCGATCGCGGTCGTGATGCTGGTGGCCTCGTTCCTGATCATCTTCCTGATCAACCGGCTGCAGCGCTGGGCCCAGGCCCGCATTCCCGTGCATTGAGGACCGGCTATGTCGATGCAAACGGGATGGGTCTCCTCCGCGCCGCAGTTGCGGAGCTACGCGACCGACGTCAGCGTCGCGGCTCCGGCGCCGCGTCTGGAGATCGCGCGCGCACAGCCCGTCATGGCGCCGCGCAATCTGCGCACCGAGCCGGGGCCGGTCCGCTTCATCATCATCGCGCTGGCGCTGACCTTCCTCGGTGTGTTCGTCGTGCTGCCGCTGGTCGTGGTCTTTGCGTCGGCTTTCTCGAAGGGTGTCGGCGCCTATCTCGCCGCGCTGGCCGAGCCGGAGGCGCTGGCCGCGATCTGGCTGACGCTGCTGATTGCGGCGATCTCGGTCACGCTCAACCTCGTGTTCGGCGTGATCGCGGCCTGGGCGATCTCGAAATTCGAGTTCACCGGCAAGACCTTCCTGATCACGCTGATCGATCTGCCGTTTTCGGTCTCTCCGGTGATCTCCGGTCTCGTCTTCGTGCTGCTGTTCGGCGCGCAGGGTTACTTCGGCCCGTGGCTGCAGGCGCATAACGTCCAGGTCCTGTTCGCGGTGCCCGGCATTGCGCTGGCAACCGTGTTCGTCACCTTCCCGTTCGTGGCACGCGCGCTGATCCCGCTGATGCAGGAGCAGGGCACGCAGGAGGAGGAGGCGGCGATCTCGCTCGGCGCATCGGGGTTGCAGACCTTCTTCCGCGTCACATTGCCCAACATCAAATGGGGTCTGCTCTACGGCGTCCTGCTCTGCAACGCGCGCGCGATGGGCGAGTTCGGCGCGGTGTCGGTGGTGTCGGGCCACATCCGCGGCGAGACCAACACGATGCCGCTGCTGGTCGAGATTCTCTACAACGAATATCAGTTCGTATCGTCGTTCGCGATCGCGTCGCTGCTCGCGATGCTGGCGCTGATCACGCTTGTCGTGAAGACCATCCTTGAGCGGCGGCTGGATGAAAATGAGGCGCCCGATGGCGATTGAAGTCAAGAACATCGTGAAGACGTTCGGCAGCTTTGCCGCGCTCGACAATGTCGATCTCAAAGTCGCCGACGGCGAACTGCTGGCGCTGCTCGGGCCTTCCGGCTCCGGCAAGACGACGCTGCTGCGGATCATCGCGGGACTGGATTGGCCCGATAGCGGCGAGGTCGCGATCGACGGCGAGAATGCGCTGACCCGCGGCGCCAGCGAGCGTCAGGTCGGCTTCGTGTTCCAGCACTACGCGCTGTTCCGCCACATGACGGTGTTCGAGAATGTCGCCTTCGGCTTGCGTGTGCAGCCGCGCGCGATCCGCAAGGACGAGGCGACGATCCGTGCCCGCGTCAAGGAGCTGCTTGATCTGGTCCAACTCGATTGGCTCGCCAACCGTTATCCCAATCAATTGTCCGGCGGCCAGCGTCAGCGCATCGCGCTGGCGCGCGCGCTCGCGATCGAGCCGCGGATCTTGCTGCTTGACGAGCCCTTCGGCGCGCTCGATGCCAAGGTGCGCAAGGAGCTCAGGCAATGGCTGCGCTCGCTGCACAACGAGATCCACGTCACCTCGATCTTCGTCACCCACGACCAGGAGGAGGCGCTCGAGGTCGCCAACCGCGTGGTCGTGATGGACAAGGGCCGGATCGAGCAGATCGGCTCGCCCGGCGACGTCTACGACAATCCGGCGACCGCCTTCGTGCACGGCTTCATCGGCGAATCCATCGTGCTGCCGGTCGATGTTGCCGGCGACGCGGTGCGGCTGGACGGCCGCCCGCTGAACCTTCTTGCCGATGGCGTGGCACCGGGTGCGGCCAAGCTGTTCATCCGTCGCCATGACATGGCGATCGGCCCGGCGGGAGCCGGCGCGCTGGAAGGCGCCATCCGGCACGTCCGCTCGTTCGGCCCGATCCAGCGCGCGGAGGTCACACTGGCCGGGAGCGAAGGCAAGACCGTGATCGAGATCGACGCCCCGCGCGATCGCGAGCTGCAGGCCGGCGAAATCGTCTCGCTGCAGCCCCGCCGCTACCGCATCTTTGCGGCGCAGAGGTAATTCCGCCGGGCTACGGGCTTAAATCTCCCCTTAAAAAGGGAGGTCGCTTTGCTCGCCAGAGCAAAGCGGGTGGGGATCTGTCTCCACGACATCTGCTGTGGCCTGTGGCTGACCCCCATCCCGACCTTCCCCCTTTCAGGGGGAAGGAGAAGCAAGGGGCCCCGTGGGCCACGTAGCCCAGATGGCGGCTTTTGCTGGTCGAAGTCAGCCCCTGTTCACCATTCAGCCACGGTTGGCATGCAACAACGGCGCTCCAACCTTGGGGGTTCTCAGTGACACGGACGATCGTCGCCCTTTTCGGGCTTCTGGTGCTTGCCGGCTGCGCCGCCGAGACCAAAATCCCGGAAGAGCCGGCCATGTATTTGAACATGGCTCAGCCCGGCGCGGTGCTGGACACCCAGGCGGCGGCGATCATGTTCTCCCAATACCGCCAGAACAACGGGCTCGGCACCGTCGTGGTGGATCCGGACCTGACGCGGCTTGCCGAGCAGCAGTCGCAGGCAATGGCCGCCCGCAACAAGATGGACCACGATGTGAAGGCCCCCCTCGGCAAACGGCTTGAGGCCGGCGGCTATCCCGCAACCGTCGCGGTCGAGAACATCTCCGCCGGATACCACACGCTCGCGGAAGCATTTTCGGGCTGGCGCGATTCACCGCCGCACAAGGCCAACATGCTGAAGAGCGGTGTCACAAAGATGGGCATCGCGGCGGTCTATGCTCCGAACACCAAATACAAGGTGTTCTGGACGCTCATTCTCGCGGCAACCTGATTTCGATAAATTCAGCGTGATCCGACCTCGCATCTGACCGATTGACGCCGTCGCGAACTCTCGCCACGGTGCCGCCCGAAGTCATTTCTGACCGAACGGTTTCGAATGAACATGTCGGATTCCGCGCCAGCTTCGGCGCCCGCGCAAGCGCAGCGCGTGCTGGTGCTCCAGGGCGGCGGTGCGCTTGGCTCCTACCAGGCCGGTGCCTTTCAGGCGCTCTGTCACGCGGGCTTCGAGCCGGAATGGATCGCAGGCATCTCGATCGGCGCCATCAATGCCGCGATCATCGCCGGCAACGAGCCGAGCAAGCGGGTGCCGCGCCTGAAGGAATTCTGGGAGATGGTGTCGTCGCCGGTGCCCTGGAATCCGGTTTCGAACCATGAGCGCGCCCGCTCGCTGTTCAACGAGACCAGCGCCGCGATCATCGCAACCTTCGGCGTGCCGGGCTTCTTCGCGCCGCGCATTCCGCCGGCGCCGCTGTGGCCGCCCGGCAGCTCGCAATCGCTGAGCTATTACGACACCGCGCCGCTGAAAAGGACGCTGGAGCGCCTGGTTGATTTCGATCGCATCAACGATCTGAAGACGCGCCTGTCGGTCGGCGCGGTCAGCGTCACCTCGGGCAATTTCCGCTATTTCGACAATTACGAGTTCAAGAAGCGCGGCAAGACCATCGGTCCGGAGCACATCATGGCGTCCGGCGCGCTGCCGCCGGGTTTTCCGGCCGTCGTCATCGAAGGCGAGTATTATTGGGACGGCGGCATCGCCTCCAATACGCCGCTCGATTTCGTGCTCGACGACGAGATCAATCGGGATCTGCTGATCTTCCAGGTCGATCTGTTCAGCGCGCGGGGACCGCTGCCGGAGACCTTGCTGGAAGCCGCCGAGCGCGAAAAGGACATCCGCTACTCCAGCCGGACGCGGATGAACACCGACAAGAACAAGCAGATCCACAATGCCCGCATGGCCGTGCGCGACCTCATCAGCAAGCTGCCGGACTACCTGAAGAACGATCCGTCGGTCGAGCTGTTGCGCAAGGCCTCGAAGGAGAACACCGTCACGGTGGTTCACCTGATCTACAAGAGCAAGAACTACGAGACCAATTCCAAGGACTACGACTTCTCCCATGTCGCCATGGTCGAGCACTGGAACGCCGGTGTCCGTGATGTCCATTTGTCGATGCGTCACAAAGAATGGCTAGAACGGCCGCAGTCCGGGGAAACGATGGTGACTTACGACCTCACGGGGGACGAACCCAAAGCCCCCGAAAGCAGATAGGAGCGAACAAGAATGGGTACGCTGACAGGCAAGACCGCCGTTGTGACAGGCTCGACCAGCGGCATCGGATTGGCTTACGCACGCGCCTTCGCCGGCGCCGGCGCCAACATTGTCCTTAATGGCATGGGCGTTCCGGCCGACATCGAGAGAGAGCGCTCCGGCATCGAGACCGACTTCAAGGTGAAGGCGGTGCATTCGCCGGCCGACATGACCAAGCCGGCGGAAATTGCCGAAATGGTCGCGCTCGGCGAGAGGACCTTCGGCTCGGTCGACGTTCTCGTCAACAATGCCGGCATCCAGTTCGTCTCGCCGATCGAGGAGTTTCCGCCGGAGAAGTGGGAAGCGATCATCGCGATCAACCTGTCGTCCGCCTTCTACGGTATCCGCGCCGCGGTGCCGGGCATGAAGAAGCGCGGCTGGGGCCGCATCATCAACACCGCCTCGGCGCACTCGCTGGTGGCCTCGCCGTTCAAGTCGGCTTACGTCTCGGCCAAGCACGGCATCGCCGGCCTCACCAAGACGGTCGCGCTCGAGGTCGCGCAGCACAAGATCACCTGCAACTGCATCAGCCCCGGCTATGTCTGGACGCCGCTGGTCGAGCACCAGATCCCCGACACGATGAAGGCGCGCAACATGACCAAGGAGCAGGTCATCAAGGATGTGCTGTTGGCCGCGCAGCCGACCAAGGAGTTCGTGACCTCGGAGCAGGTCGCAGCGCTTGCGCTGTTCCTGTGCAGTGACGACGCCGCGCAGATCACCGGCGCCAACCTGTCGATCGACGGCGGCTGGACCGCGGAGTAAGTCCTTTCCCGCGGACTGATGCGGGATTTGTCAACCACGTGCGGCCGGCTCTGTTGGACCAGGGCCGGCTTTTGGTTGGGGCGGGGAAACCAGCTTGCCTAGCCGGGCTTCAAATCGGGCGGCGAGAACGGCATGCGGGACGTGTGCCTTATGTGCAAGATGTCGATTGTATCGCTGCGGACCCGATAGAAAATCCGGAATGGATAGCGCAGCACGGTGATTGCGCGAACCGCAGAGCGGTGCGAGACACGCGGCGCTGCCTCGGGCGTGCGGCCGACGCGATCAATGACATCGCGGAAGCGACGTTCGACGGCCGCAGCAATTGCTGGGCTGGCGTGGATTGAATAGTAGGTTGCGATTTCGTCGAGGTCTTTCAGCGCTTGCCGCGAGAAAACGATCTTCATTTGCGCCGAAATTTGGCAAATGCTGCTGCGACCTCCGCATCGGTCGCACTTTCTCCGGCGTCGATGGATGCCACGGCTGCGTCGATGATTCGCAACTCGTCGCGGGTCGCGACGTAGTCATCTGCGAGCAGCTCGCTTTCGATCTGGTTGGCAAGCGACACAAGCTCATCCTGCGCTGACTCCGGCCAGGATTGAACGCGCGCAAGCAGGTCTTTCAGTTCTGTAGCCGTCATTCTGCAAATATATGCTGGAGCCAGCGAAAAAGCTATGGCGCCGGCCGCGCCTTGCCGAAGGCCAGTACATGCAGCCCGAGGCGGGAGCGCACGACGTAGAACAAGAGGATGGTCTCGAATGTCAGCGACAGCGAGGTCGATGCCGCTGCGCCGATGCCGCCGTAGCGCGGCACCAGCGCGATGCAGAGCCCGACATTCATGAGGAAGGCCACGGCGTAGGCGGTCGCGCAGATATGCTGGTGGCCGAGCATGTTGAGCAGCCGCTCCACCGGCCCGATCGCCGAGCGGACGACCAGCCCGATCGCGGCGACCAGCATGATGTCATAGCCGGCCACGAAGTTCCGGCCGAACAACCACAAGAGAGGCTCGCCGAACGCGAGAAGGGCGATGGTCGCGAGCAGCGAGGGCCAGAACGTCCAGTTGATCGCGTGCGCGACATAGGCCGACAGCCGGTCCTTGTCGCCGAGCGCGTTGTATTCGGCGAAGCGGTGCGCCGTTGTCGCCGACATCGCATAATGGACGAAGGAGACCAGCGCGAGCGTCTTCACCACGGCAAAGTAGACGCCGACCTCCTCGGAGGGGCGGAACTGCTGCAGCATCAGCACGTCGGTGTAGGACAGCAGCATATAGAAGCTTTCGACCAGCAGGATCGGCAGCGAGATCGCAAGCCAGCCCCTGATATCGTAGGCCTTCTCGCCAGGTCCGACATGCGCGGCGAGGCGGCGGTTCAGCACGATCATCTGGCCGATCGCGGCGATGTACACCGCTGCCGCGCTCGCGGCCATTGCGACGGTGGCGCCGAGATGGAGGCCGAGCGCCAGCGCCCCGGCGGTGAGGGCGATGATCAGCCCCTGGCGCACGATGAACTGCGGCATCAGGCCGAGCTGCATCCAGTCATGCGCGCGCGAGATTCCGTCTTGCGTGTTGGCGACGACGAAGGGCGGCAGCGTCAGGCAACCGATATAGAGCGGCATGATCGTATCGGCGTCGATCCAGGGTGACAGCAGCCGGACCAGGCCCGCCAGCAGCAGAGCCGCGGCCGAGGAGGCTGCAAGGGTCATCCAGCGACTGCCGGAGAGGAAGCCGCGCAGCAAGGCGTGGTCGCCGCTGGTGCGGTACTCCGGGATGATCTTCTGCGCGGAGGCCGCGATGCCGAAATCCATCGTGCTGCCGATCAACAGCACCCAGGTCCAGACATAGACATAGATGCCGTAGTCCGAGCCGCTCATCCAGCGCGCCAGCAGGATCTGCGCGAGATAGGCGATGGCAGCGCTGATCACGCGGATGACGAAGATGGTGCCGGCGAGCCGCTTGGTGACGGAAGCCTCGTTGGTGCCGCCAAGCAGGCGCGACGTTGCGCCACGCAGACGAGCGATCGGGCCTGACGGTGCAGTGGTTGCGGACTGGGTATCCATCACGGCCAAAGCGGGAAATTCCCAAGACGCCGCGAGGCGGCGGCAATGGCCCGATCTATCAACGAAACGTTAAGATTGGGTTGGGCGCGGGCACCCGGCGCCGCGGAACCAGCCCTCGGCGTCAGTTCAGGTTGATATTGAATTCGTAGCTCTTGTCGCCGCCGACCAGCGTCAGCTTCAGCGCGGCGCCGTCCGGCTTGGCGCCGGGCGGCAGGCCGTCGAGCGCGAAGGTGAAACGCTTCACGCCGGGCGGCGCGTGCTCGACGAGCTTCGGCACCGGGAGCGCCCAGTCGGGCGTCGGCCCCTCGACGAACAGGCTAAGGCCCTTGGTCTCCGGCGCGGCGACATCGACCAGCACATTGTGCCCATCCCGCTTGACGTCGCGGATCGTGACCGGGTTCGGATCGCCCAGATTGGCGGGCTTCGGCACCGCGTTGAGGGCCTCCGTCAGCGCGCCGTCCTCGGTGCTGGCGACGCTCGCGAATGTCAGCTCGGCCTTCGCCTCCACCGGCACGCAGAGCCGCTCGCACACTGCATAGTTGATGTCGGCGCGCAGCGTCAGCGGCTTGTCAGGATTCTTCGCGACGATGCGCAGCGGCAGCACCACCTGATGCTTGTAGCCGAGCGACGTGCCGCCGGCGCCGTCGTCGAACTGCCGCGGCGCCGGCCACATCACGGTCACCGCTTCGACATTGTCCGACTTGGAGAAGTCAAACCTGGGCGGCACGCCGGAATCGCCAGGTGTCCGCCAATAGGTCTTCCAACCGTCCTGGAGCTGGAAGGCGATGCCGCCGAGCAGCACCGCACCGCTGCGCGATCCCGCAAGCAGCCGCACCGCGGAATGCGCATCCTGCTGCCACGGCGAGGCGTCATCGGCGCGGACCTCGGTTGCCATACATGCGACGGACAAAATAGCGGCAAAGCCGAATGCGGCCCGCAATGGAACTATAACGATCATGAAACGTCTTTACCTGCAACTTTTGTTGCAAACCATTGAATTGCTTGTGATGCATTGCCGCGCCCGGCGCGGAGGTTGATTGACAGAACCGCCACCCAATATCAGGATGCCGGATCAGCAGGAAAGGCCTCTGCCGATGAGCCCTGAAGGCAAAACACGCAAGACCGTCTCGGGCAGAAGCGCCGGCATCGGTCACAACGCAGCCGACGATGGCTACCTCGATGGGCAGTTGCTGATCGCGATGCCGGTGATGAGCGATCCTCGCTTCGAACGCTCCGTGATCTACATGTGCGCCCACTCGTCGGAGGGCGCCATGGGCATCATCGTCAATCGCCCGGCGGGCAGCATCGACTTCCCCGGACTCCTGGTTCAGCTCGACATCATCAAGGAGGCGGACCAGATCAAGCTGCCTGAGAATGCCGAGATGATGAAGGTGATGAAGGGCGGCCCGGTCGACACCGGCCGCGGCTTCGTGCTGCATTCCAGCGATTTCTACATCCAGGATGCGACGCTGAACATCGACGACGGCATCTCGCTGACGGCGACCCTCGACATCCTCAAGGCGATCGCCAAGGGTGCCGGTCCGAGGCACGCGATCCTCGCGCTGGGTTACGCCGGCTGGGCGCCGGGCCAGCTCGAGAACGAGATCCAGCACAATGGCTGGCTGCATTGCGACGCCGATCCGGATTTGATCTTCGGCGACGACGTCGACGAGAAATACGCACGCGCCCTGCGCAAGATCGGCATCGATCCCGGCATGCTCTCGAACGACGCCGGGCACGCCTGAGGGGTGGCTGCCAATCAGCCGCAGGACATGCCGCATACTTGATGTCGTCCCGGCGAAAGTGATAGTCCGCGCAGCCGCCGCTTGCTCGAACGCGCCTCTCCCTTGTGGGAGAGGCCGGATCGCATGCAGCGAAGCGAAATGCGGTCCGGGTGAGGAGTCGCGGTCTCTCGAGGGACCTCTACTCGCCGATAGACCTAAACCCCTCACCCGGATTGCATCTGCGATGCAATCCGACCTCTCCCACAAGGGGAGAGGTGGAGTATGCCGCGACGGTAGCGCGCAAGAAACCGCGTGCTACGCCGCCGCGTCCTGCGCCACTGTCGGTGCCGTTCCCGCCACCGTGGCACGGCGCATGTCGCGGGGTTGCGACTGGTCGTAACGGCGCACGCGGTGCACGGTCTGCCGGTTGTCCCACATCACGAGATCATGCACCGTCCATTTGTGCACATAGACGAATTCGGGCTGGGTGGCATGCTCGGTGAGATCGCGCAGCAAGAGCCGCGCCTCCGGCACGCTCATGCCCCTGATCGCGCCGGCGTGCGATGAGAGATACAGCGATTTGCGGCCATGCACCGGGTGGGTGCGCACCAGGCGCTGCAGCACCGGCTTGAACATCTCCTTCTCCTCGTCGGAGTAGTCGAGGAAACCGAGCGAGCCGCGCGAATACATCAGCGAGTGCTCGCAGATCAGATCATCGATCTCCGCCTTGGTCTCGTCGTCGAGCGCGTCATAGGCAGCGCGCATGTCGGCGAATTCGGTGTTGCCGCCCTTCGGGTTAACGACACGCGCCGACAGCAGCGAGAACTTGGCGGGAATGACGCGGAACGAGCTGTCGGAGTGCCACAGGCAGTTGCCGAGATTAAACAGATGGGTGCGGTGATCCTTTGGCAGCGGCTTGCCGTCCTTGCCGAGGTTGCCGACGTCGTTCAGTCCGGAGTTGAGGCGATAGTCCTCCTTCTTCGTCACCGTGCCGCCGCGGGATTTTTCCCGCTCGCCGAAATTCAGCGCGAAGGCGAGCTGCTGCTCGTCTGATATGTCCTGGCCGTGGAACACCAGCACCGCGTATTTGTCCATGCCGGCTTCGATGTCGATCGCTTCCTGCTTCGTCAGCGGCTTGCGCAGATCGACGCCGGAGACCTCGCCGACGAAATGCTTGTGAAGCTGCCGGATCAGGACCGTCATGGCGTATCTCCCCGTGCGTTGCGGGCGGTTGACCCGCTTTCGTTTGCGGGAAGGCTACTCCCGGCGCGCGGCCTGTCAACGCATCGTACCGCATGCGGGGTTGCGCTGAGTTGCCGCTTCAGTGCAGTGGTTGCGCTCGCAGGCCGAGCTATTGCAACAGCCTCACGCGTTCCTGGCCATCAGGCCGCCGTCCACCGGAATGACCGCGCCGGTCAGGAAGGAGGCGGCGGGCAGGCACAGGCTCAGCGTCATATGCGCGACCTCTTCCGGATCGCCGTAACGGGCGAGCGCGGTGCGGCGCTTGGCGTAGATCGTCTTGTGCTCCTCGGAGATGCGATCGGTGATGGCCGTGCGGATCGGCCCCGGACAGATGCAGTTCACTGTGATGCCTTCGCGTCCCAGTTCGACCGCGAGCGAGCGGGTCAGGCTGGTCACGCCGCCTTTGGCCGCGGAGTAGGGGCTGTGCAGCGCGGTCGCGCCGAGTGCTTCGGTCGAGGCGATGTTGACGATCCGCGGCGAAGCCGACTTACGCAGATAGGGCAGCGCGGCCCGGATGATGCGCGGATGCGCCGTCAGCATCACCGCGATGCCCCTAGCCCAGGCATCTTCGTAAGTGGGATCATCGATCGGCACGCGCACCGAGATGCCGGCGTTGTTGACGATGATGTCGAGCCCGCCGAAATGCGCGGCGACGTCGTTGACTACGCTCGTGATCGCGTCGCGGTCGGCGACGTCAAGCACCCAGGCTCTTGCCGAGCCGCCGGCTGCGGTGATCTCGTTCGCCACGGCCTGCGTGCCCTCAACCGTGAGGTCGGTGACCGCGACGTTGGCGCCCTCATCGGCGAACACGCGGGCGGTGGCGCGGCCCATGCCGCTGGCTGCGCCGGTGACGAGGACGGTGAGGCCCTTCACCGAGCGGCTGAGCTGCTTGAATTCGGACATGATGGTGCTCGCGGAAAGATGCTTGATCAGTTGTGGGGCCGACAAGGCTGGCACCGATCCGCAAGCGCGTCAAACCGATCATCCGATCGGCACGCGTCGGCAGCGCATTAACGCAAGTCCGATGGTGGCTTTTCGAAAAGGATCATGCTCAATCAAGGAAAAGCAAAGCGAGAGAGGAACGCGATGAACGAACTCGATTTCACAGGCAAGCAGGTGTTGGTGGTCGGCGGCTCCAGCGGGATCGGCAACGGCATCGCGCAGGCATTCCGCACCAAAGGCGCGCACGTCGCCGTCTGCGGCACACGCGCGCAGGCGAGCGATTACTCCGCCGAGGACGGCTCACGTCTTGAAGGCCTCACCTATGCGCAGCTCGACGTCAGCAATCCGCAGGCGATCGAGGCGTTCAAGCCGGCCTTCGATCGTCTCGACGTGGTGGTGCTGGCGCAGGGCGCGGTGATTTACCGCCGCGGAGAATTCGCGATGGACGGCTTCCGCAAGGTGATGGAGGTCAACCTGATGAGCCTGATGGCCTGCGCGACCAAATTCCACGACATGCTCGGTGCGAGCAAGGGCTCGCTGATCATCGTGAGCTCGACCGCGGCCTATCATTCCACGATGGGCAATCCGGCCTACAACGCCTCGAAGACCGGCGCGGTCGGTTTGACGCGCACGCTCGGCGAGGCCTGGGCCGAGGACGGGATCCGCGTCAACGGCATCGCGCCCGGCCTCGTCGACACCAAGATGACCAAGGTGACGACGGCAAATCCAAAGCGTCTCGAAGGCGCGCTCGAGCGCATTCCATTGAAGCGTCTCGGCACGCCCGCCGACATGGCCGGCGCCGCGTTGTTCCTCGCCTCGCCGCTGGCGTCCTACATCGTCGGCCAGACCATCGTGGTCGACGGCGGGCTCATTCTCTAGTGTGATGATGCTCTAGGAACTCGTTCGCGCGCGCCCGGTTAGCCTTGAAACATCAAGGGAGCACGCGATGGACAAGGATCGGATCTACGGTTCGGCCAAGGAGTTCGCCGGCAAGGCCGAGGGTGCGGTCGGTGATGCGACCGGTGACGCCGGCACGCAGGCCTCGGGCCGCATGCGCGAGGCTGCCGGCACCATGCAGGACCTCTACGGCCAGGCCAAGGATGCCGCGCGCGACGCCGCCGACACCGCAGCCAACTATGCGAAGGATGCCTATGAGCATCGCGGCGAGACGATCCGCAGCGGACAGAAGGCGATGGCGAGGTCGGTGCAGGAGAATCCGCTCGGCGCGCTATTGATCGCCGGAGGCATCGGATTTGCGCTGGCACTGCTGATGACCCGCCAGCCGCGCCGTCCGCCGCCGCGTTGGCGCTATTTCGGCTGAGTGAGGTTGCGCAGGCGTGGGGGTTAGTCTTGCTGCGTCATGAAAGTTGTACCTCCTCATCCTGAGGAGGCCGCAACGCGGCCGTCTCGAAGGATGTAGGCCGACAGATGAGGCCTCATGGTGGCCTGACGATGCGCAGCATTGTCCAGAGACGGGCGTTCCGCGCTTCTTATTACCATAAGAGTTGTGACGCAGTCGGATCAGCCAACTGGTCCGCGCAACGGGCGACCCGATGACATCTTCAAACCTCGTAGCGCAGCAGCGGATTGGCTTCGGCTATCCGCCCGTAACTGTTCCCGCGTGACGCGACGCAGCGCTCACTACTCACTGCATGGGGTTGTGTGGCGGCACCGACGCGGATCGGCCGACATTGGCGGGTGGTCGCGGCGGCCGTGGCGGCGCCAGCAACGGGCGCTGTGGCGCGCCAAAGCCGAAGAACTCGCGGTACCAGGGTTGCGGCTGCGGCGGCGGTTGTGCCTGGGCCGGGCGGAACGCCCGCTTGGGCCTTTGCGGCCGCGTAATGATCGAGCCGTCGGGGGCGATCGCCGTGGTCGTCGGCGGCGGATTGGCCGGCGCCGGCGTGGTCGGTGGCGGCGGCGCCGCGGCAACCGGCGCGTCGCCCTTCGCCAGCTCGCGTTCGATCTCGCGCCGCGGCCAGGCGAAATCGTCGGCGCGGCCGGCCGGCGGCGCCAGCGGTTCGCCCTTCACCAGCGTGCGCGCGGCCAGCGCATCGACGGCGGCGGGCCGCGAGCCCGGTCCGCCGAGCAATTGATCGGAGCCGACCGAGGAGGCGACCAGCGGCAGCACCGGTCCGGCAAACGGACGCGGGGCGGGTTTGCCGGGCTCGGCGTTGGTGTCGGGGGTGGCAGGTTCGTTTGGCAGCGCGATCGGGCCTGAGCGCGCGGCGAGCAGGCGGTTGACCTCGCGCTCGACATAATGGGCGAGCTTGCGTGCGCCCGCCTTGGTGAAGAACACGCCGTCATAAGTGCGGAGCTGGCGGATCTGGCCTTCGAAGTCGGGGCCTTTCTGCAGGAAGCGGCCGGACTCGTCGACGAATCCATCCCAGACGTCGACATAGGTGATGCCGGCTTTGCCGGCCCCGTCGCGATAGAGCGCGTCCAGGAACAGCATGTCCGAGGTGCCCTTCTGGCCGCGGATCGCGGGCAGGCCGACCCACAGCACCGGCACGCCCTTGCTCTTCAGCACATTGATCATCTCCTCGATCTTCTTGCTGTAGAGTTCGGCCCAGCGCTCGTCGCGGAATTCGTAGAGTCCGTTCGGCGTGCGCGCGGCCTTCTCGGGCGCGGGCTGCGGCGAGTCGCTTTCATCGTCCGGCGACGGTTCGGAATCGGATGGCTTGTCGTCGGGCTTGGCCGCGGCATCCGGCTTGGCGTCGCCGGGCTTCGCGTCCGGCTTGGCGCGCGCGTCCTTTTTGTCTTTCTCGTCCTTCTTGTCGGCTTTCTTCTCGACCGCCGGTTCGCGGATTGCCGTGCGGTCGTTGAGGCCGAGCATGACGACGATCGCATCGGGATTCTCGGTGGCGAGAATGCCTTTGGCGGCGGCCGCCCAGTCCGCCGGATCGCCCTTGGGCTGATAGCGGATCAGGCCCGACGTCGTCTTGTGCTTGCGGATCACGCCCATATCGGGCTGGTCGGAATAGGCGTCCTCGAGCCCGTAGGCGAGCCAGTCGGCCATGGCGTCGCCGAGCACCAGTACATTACGTTCGGCCGTAGCCTCGCGCTTGGCCGGCGGCGGGGCATGTGAGAAATCCTCGCGCGGCCGCTGCGGCTGAGCCTGCTGCGGAGGCTGATGCTGGAATGGCGCGAAGAAGTCGGACCCGAACCAGCCACCACGATGTGGCGCCGGTCGCTGCGGCGGTCCGCCGAAGCCCGGGAAGTTGAAGAACTGCGCCGAGGCGGGTGCGGCGAGGCCGAGCACGATTGCGACCGTCAGCGCGACCAGCGGGCCGGCTTCGGTGAAGATGCGCAAAAAAGATCTCGGCTGTCGCATGAATTTCGGTCGCAATAGTCTGGAAGTGCCCAAGCATACTAGCGGAATCGGGCCGCACCCGGGCAGCTTTTCCACCTTAAATCGGGCTTGTCCGGCCGCCGTCAAGGTGCGGGCAAAATGCCGGATGTCAGGGTTACTTTGGGCGTCGGGGAACGCCGCCACGTCGGAGCGGGCCCCTTCCGCGGGACGTGGACGGAGCCATGAGCCCTGGTGTCACCGCCCCCGCAGCCGTTCCAGCACCTCGGAGGTGGCGAATCCGTCGGCGGGCGCCCCGATCGAGACCTGGAAGCCGCGCAGCGCATCGCGGGTCAGGCCGCCGATCTGGCCGTCGGGGGTGCCCTTGTAGAAGCCGCGCTGGGCGAGGAGTTGCTGCAGTTCCAGCCGCTCGGCGCGGGACAGTACCCGTTCCTGGCGCGGCCAGGGTTGCACGAAGGGCTGCCCGCCGCGCAGGCGGTCGGCGAAATGGCCGATCGCGAGCGCATAGGCCTCCGCCGGGTTGTACTTCATGATTACCCGGAAGTTCTGCAGCATCAGGAAGGCGGGGCCCTCGGTGCCGGCCGGTGCCAGCAGATAGGCTTTTTCGGACGGCCGCGGGAACGGCTGGTTGTTGGCGCGCTTCAGGCCGAGATGCGCCCATTGCGATAACGGCATCGCCTTGGCGCGATCGGCCAGCATGTAGTTGAAGCCCTGGGGAACCACGACCTCGTAGCCCCAGCTCGCGCCGTTCTGCCAGCCGTCCTTCTTCAAATTGTTGGCGGTCGAGGCGATCAGGTCGGCCGGATTGTCGACGACGTCGCGGCGGCCGTCGCCATCGGCGTCGACGGCGTAGCGCTTGAAGGCGGTCGGCATGAACTGGGTCGGGCCAAAGGCGCCGGCCCAGGAGCCGCGCATCTGTTCGAGACGCAGATCGCCGCGGTTGAGGATCTCGAGCGCGGACAGGAATTCGTCCTTGAAGTAGGCCTGACGGCGGCCGATGCAGGCGAGCGTCGCGGTCGACTGCACCACGCTGCGGTCGCCCATCTGGGTCGAGTAGTTGGATTCGATGCCCCAGATCGCCGCGATGATGTAGCGGTCGACGCCATAGGCTCGCTCGGTGGCGTCGAATTGCGGCTTGTATTTCGCGAGGATCTCGCGGCCCTTGGCGAGCCGCGCGTCGCTGACGAGAATGTCGAGATAGTCCCAGATCGCCTTGGTGAATTCCGGCTGCGAGTCCAGGAGATCCATGATGCGCAGGTCGGGCTGGAGGCTCGCGGTGAAGCGCTCGTAGTTCTCCTGGCTGATGTTCCGCCGTGCGGCATCTGGCCACATCTGCGCGATGCAGTTCGGGAAATTCGCCGCCGCCTGACGGATCGCGCTCGCAGTCATCAACGGATGGCCGGAGGCGCCGTCCTCGCCGCTCCAGGGCGGCGCGGCACCGTCCGGTCCGGTGGCGGCTTGCGGCGGCTGGTTCGCCTTTGAGAAGATGCTGTCGATCAGGTCGGTCAGCCCGTTGCTCGCCGACTGGGCACGGGCGCTGCCGGGCGTCAGCACAGGGATCAGCAGCGACAGCGCGATTGTGATCGCGCTAATCCGGTAGGTTCTCGATGTTCCCGTCGACCGCATATGGTGCGCCTGCCCAAAAATCCGCCGTTTCAGAAGGCCCCGTCACGGTTTCCAACGGCTTAACAAAGGCGAGATTTTGATGGCGCGTCATCTGGCCGACTGGAACGGCGGAAATAAGCCGCTCCATTACATCTGCCTTTCATCTGCCTTTGTTAGCGGCTGCAAACGAGCTACCAAGGGCCGATTGCCCCTCCCACTTGTTTGAAGGCTTCCGATAATCCCATGAAAATCCGCAAAGCCGTCTTTCCCGTCGCCGGTCTCGGTACCCGTGTGCTGCCCGCCACCAAGGCGATGCCGAAGGAGATGTTGACCATCGTCGACAAGCCCTTGATCCAGTACGTGGTCGACGAGGCCAGGGAAGCCGGCATCGAGCACTTCGTGTTCGTGACCGGTCGCAACAAGGGCGTGATCGAAGACCATTTCGACCGGATGTTCGAGCTCGACACCACGCTCGCACAGCGCGGCAAGAAGGCCGAACAGGAGATCCTGGCGCAGAACCAGCCCGAGGCCGGTGCGATGAGCTTCACCCGGCAACAGGCGCCGCTGGGTTTGGGTCATGCCGTGTGGTGCGCGCGCGACATCGTCGGCAACGAGCCGTTCGCCGTGGTGTTGCCGGATGAGCTGGTGCTGAATACCCCGGGCTGCCTCAAGCAGATGATCGAGGCCGCAGCCAAGCTCGGCGACAAGGCGAATGTGCTCGCGGTCGAGGCGGTGCCTGATCATCTCACCCATCAGTACGGCATCTGCGGTGTCGGCAAGCGCACCGGCAAGATCTTCGAGGTCGACGGCATGGTGGAGAAGCCGCCGAAGGGCACTGCGCCTTCAAACCTCTCGATCACCGGCCGCTACATCCTGCAGCCGGAGATCTTCGATATCCTGGCGAAGCAGGAGCGCGGCGCCGGCGGCGAGATTCAGCTCACCGACGCCATGATCGGACTGGCGAAGACGCAGAAATTTTACGGCGTCGAGTTCGAGGGCGAACGTCACGATTGCGGCTCGAAGGCCGGCTTCCTGCGCGCCAACATCGCCTTCGGCCTCAAGCGCGATGATCTGCGCGACGGCCTGCGCGCGGACATGAAGAAGTATCTGGAGAGGTGACAGCGGTCCGCGCTGTCGCTGTCATTCCAGAGTCTGCCGCTTTCGCTCGTGTGAGGTAAGCACTAGCGGAAGGGCTCCCTGGCGCGCCAATCACTGAGTTGCCCGACGTGGCAAGCTCCTTGCGCAAATCATTTCGGTTTTCAAGAAGTGCAACTCAGTGTTGCCCAATCACGGTGTTGAGACATCACGTCAGAACTATCCTTAGCGTCGTCCCGGCGCAGGCCGGGACCCATTACCCCAAATGTCAGTTGTCGCGCGACGCTGGGGCCACAATCCTCTTCCCAACTCAACCCGGTGACGACGGGTGGCGCGGCGCTCGCCAGGACGACGGCTGTGGGTCTCGCGCGACATCGGCTTTCGGCTCTCGCCGGAACGATCTCGGCGGCAAGCATCATCCGCTGCTGGCTGCACAGTGGAGCGGTGGATTCCGCCCCTCCCGTCAGCTCGCCTCAGCGGTCAAGCTGCGCTTTTGTGCTGGTCTTCCGAGGATCGATGCTGCTCGGCCTTCCAGGCGTCGAGGTGCCCCGGAAGCAGCTCGGGTTCGCGTTCTGCGTCCGTCCTTGGCCTGAAGGCCAGGCCAACGAGTCCGATCACCACGAGAAGTATTCCCGAAATGATCAACCAGTGCGGCAATTCCAACAATGGCATGGCGATACCCCGCTGCCGTTGATGAATGAGCGCCCACCACGATCAGCGTACACCAGGTGGCCGCCTACCGCCATAACCCACAATGGTTAATGCCGATGCCGATTGCGCTCGGAAATCGTGTTGCCGCCTTAAATGGCGACAACGCCCGCCGAATGAGTTAACCGGTGGTCGCTGGAACGTCGAATCCTGCCATCGAGGCCGCTGTGAACGACTACGACGCGCTGCGCGATTACCTGAAAAAGCAGCATCTCCCCGAATTCGTGCTGACCTTCGACGAGATCGAGGCGATCATCGATGCGTCGCTGCCGCGCGCCGCGCAGCGCGCATCGTGGTGGGACAGCTTGCGCAGCCCGCAGGAGAAGATGCCGCAGCGCGAAGCCTGTCTCGACGGCGGCTACATCGCCACGCGTCAGGCCGACGGCAAGAGCGTCAAGTTCAAGCGGATGCCGCGGGGCGCGAGAGGGGCGACTCCCTAGGTCGTCATCGCCCGGCTTGATGTTTAGTCTGGACAGATCACTGACAGGTGTTCGGAGACATAGCTGACACATCAAGAATGGCTGGATTGGTCCGATTCGGGAGGCCGTCCATGCCGTGGAGCGAGGTGTCAGTCATGGATCAGCGACGCGAGTTCGTGCGTCTTGCGATGCAGGAAGGAGCGAACCGGCGGGAGCTATGCCGCCGGTTCGGGATCAGCCCTGACGTCGGCTACAAATGGCTGAGGCGCTGGCAGGCCGGAGATCGGGAGTTGGCGGATCAGTCGCGCCGTCCGAAGAGGATGCCCAAGCGCAGCGCCGCTGTGGTGGAAGCGGAAGTTGTCGCCGTCCGCGACAAGCATCCGGCTTGGGGAGCACGCAAGATCGCCCATTGCCTCAAGCGTGGCGGGCAGGCTGTGCCTGTCCCGTCCACCGTGCATCGGATCCTGTGTCGGAACGACAGAATCAAGCCGAGCGAGAATGCGCCGCCCAACCCTGGACATCGGTTCGAGAAGGAAGCTCCCAATCAATTGTGGCAGATGGACTTCAAAGGCCACATACCGCTCGCCAACGGGATGCGTTGCCATCCGCTGACGGTGGTCGACGATCACTCGCGCTATGTCCCGTGCCTGAAGGCATGTGCGAACGAGCAGCGACCCATGGTGCAGGAGCATCTGACGGCCACGTTCCGCCGCTATGGGCTGCCCGACGCCTTCTATATCGATAATGGCTCACCTTGGGGCGACACATCCGGCGTGCGCTGGACCGGATTGAAGGTGTGGCTGCTCAAGCTCGGCATCCGGGTGGTGCATGCCAGACCGTGTCACCCGCAGGGCCGCGGCAAGAACGAGCGCTTCCATCGCACCCTCAACGCGGAAGTGTTTGCCATGCATCTCTTCCGCACCTTGCCGGAGGTCCAACGCGCGCTCGACGCCTGGCGCATGATCTACAATCTGGAGCGGCCTCACGAGGGGCTCGCTATGCAGGTGCCCGCCGATCGCTTTCGGCCGAGTTCACGCGCGATGCCGGCGCGTCTTCCGCAGGTGCAATACGACGTCGGCGAGACGGTTCGGACCGTCTCGTCGACCCGAAGCTACATCTCCTTCAAGGGACGGTTCTGGAAAGTTCCGCAGGCCTTCTTCGGCGAGCGTCTTGCTATCCGGCCGCTCGATCGCGACGGCCACTACGGAATCTTCTTCGCCAGTTGGCAAATCGCATCAATCGACTTGACCGATGGCCAACCTGTCAGTGATGTGTCCGAACAGGTGTCAGCCATGTCTTCGGGCTAAACAGCAGGCGGGCGATCCAGTATTCCAGAACCGTCGAAGCAATACGGACAAGCCGCAGCGTACTGAATACTCCGCGTTCGCGGAGTATGACGTCCGCGAAAGCGGCGGCGAAGTGCCTCCGCCGAGCCTAGCTCGCGGCCTCCAGGCGTTCCTCGGTCAGCAGCCGGGTCGCCGCGTCGGCATCCATCGGCTCGCCGAAGGCAAAGCCCTGCGCGTATTCGCAGCCGAGCTGGTAGAGCTCGACCGCATCCGAATCCGTCTCGGCGCCTTCGGCCACCACTTCCATGCCGAGATCGTGCGCCAGCGCAATGATCGATTTCAGGATCACCGGGCGGGTGCCGCGGCTGGTGGTGCGGACAAAGGACTGGTCGATCTTGATGGTGTCGAACGGGAAGCGCTGCAGATAAGACAGCGAGGAGTGGCCGGTGCCGAAATCGTCCAGCGAGAGCCCGGTGCCGAGCTCGCGGATCCGCGCCAGCATCTGGGCCGCGTGCTCCGGATTCTCCATGACCAGCGATTCCGTCAATTCGATCTTCAGCGTGCCGCGCGCCACGGTGGAGCGCGACAGCACCGTGCGGATGTCATGGATCAGATCGTGGCGCAGCAATTGCCGCGAGGAGACGTTGACGGAGGCGAAGATCGGTTCGCGGGCGCGCATCGCGCGCTGCCACACCGCGAGCTGGCGGGCGGTCTGGTCCATCACGAACATGCCGAGATCGACGATTAGGCCGATCTCCTCGGCGACGTTGATGAACTCGGACGGAGACATCCGGCCGAGCTTGGGATGATCCCAGCGCGCCAGCGCTTCGAAGCCCGCGATCGAACGGTCTTCCAGTCGCACGATCGGCTGGTACAGGATGGTGATCTCCTGGCGTTCGATGGCACGGCGCAGATCACTCTCCAGCGTCAGGCGGTCGGTCTTCCGCGCGCGCATAGCCGGCTTGTAGACGTCGATGCGGTCGCCGCCGATGCGCTTGGAGTGATACATCGCAAGCTCGGCGTCCTTGATGATCTCGTCGGTGAGCGGCGCCTGCGGATCGGACAAGGCAAGGCCGATCGAGGCGGTCAGGAAAATCTCACGGTCGTTGAACGCGATCGGCGCGCGGATGGTCTTGCGGATGGTCTCGGCGAAATTGGTGATCCGTGCCGCGTCCTGTTCGGACAACAGAATCAGGCCGAACTGGTCGCCGGCGAGCCGTGCCAGCGTGTCCTGCGGCTTGAGGATGCGGGTGAGGCGCCGCGCCAGCGTGAGCAGGATGGAATCGCCGACCGCGATGCCGACGGAATCGTTGACCTGCTTGAAGCGGTCGAGGTCGATCACCATCAGCGTCGGCCGCAGGTTCGGCATCGTCTTGGCGAGGTTCGCCACCGCGCCGAGCCGATCCATGAACAGCTTGCGGTTCGGCAGGCCGGTCAGATTGTCGTGCACGGAGTCATGCAGCATCCGCTCTTCCGAGTTCTTGAACTCGGTGACGTCGGTGAGCGTGCCAACCACGCGCGAGACCTCGCCGTCGGAGCCGACCACGGGTCGCGCCTTCAGCGCGAACCACATGAAATGGCCGTCCGGCGTGCGCAGCCGGAAATCCTGCACCAGGCGGCCGCGGCGCTGGTCGAGCACGCTGTCGAGCGCGGCGCGGAACCGGTCCTGGTCGAGCGGGTGCAGCACCTCGAGCCATTTGGCGGCCGGGCCTTCCAGTGTGCCGCGCTTCAGCCCGAGCAAGGCCTCGGTCTCGGGGCTGGTGAACACCTTGTCGGCGGAAACGTCCCAGTCCCAGATCAGGTCGCCCGAGCCGGTCAGCGCCAGCGCGCGGCGCTCGACATCGGAGACCACGCCGGTGGTGGCGCCGCCGCCGGCGAAGGCGTGCTGCATGACCGTGAATCCGATCAGCATGACGATCAGCACGAGACCGCCGAGCAAGGCCGGACCGACGATGTCGTTGGTGACCGAGCCCGCCACCGTCATGCCGGCCGCGATCACCCAGACCACCAGCAGGAACCAGGTCGGGATCAGCAGCACCGCGCGGTCGAAGCCGTGGGTCGAGAGATAGACGATCAGGGCGAAGCCGGCGAAGGCGATCATCACGAGCGACATGCGCGCGATGCCGGAGGCGACCGCCGGATCAAACAGCGCGAGCGCCACCAGCGAACCGAGGAAGGCGAGCCAGCCAATCGTGATGTGCGAATAGCGCACGTGCCATCGACTGAGATTGAGATACGCGAACAGGAACACGAGCAGTGTCGCCGCCAGCATCGCCTCGCCGCCGGCGCGCCAGACGCGCTCGGCGTTGTTCGACATGTCGAGCACCTTGCCCCAGAAGCCGAAGTCGACGCCGATATAGACCAGCACCGCCCAGGCCAGCGCCGCGGCGGCCGGGAACATGATGCTGCCCTTGACCACAAACAATATCGTGAGCACGAGCGCCAGCAGGCCGGAGATGCCGATCACGATGCCCTGGTAGAGCGTGAACGAATTGACCTTGTCCTTGTAGGCTTCGGGCTCCCACAGATAGAGCTGCGGCAGCTTGTCGGTGCGCAGTTCCGCGACATAGGTGACGACCGCGCCCGGATCGAGCGTGATGCGGAACACGTCGGCGGTGGGACTCTCCTGCCGCTCGGGACGATCACCGACCGACGGCGTGATCGTGGCGATGCGCGACAGACCGAGATCGGGCCACAGCAGTCCGGACGATACGATACGATAATGCGGCGCGACGATCAGACGGTCGAGCTGGTCGTCGGTGTTGTTGGCGAGCGCGAACACCACCCAGTTCGTCCCACCTTCGCGGGCGCGCACCTCGATGCGGCGTACGATGCCATCGGTTCCAGGTGCCGTGGATACCTGGATGCGATCGGTCTCGCTGCGCTGATGGTCAAGGACGCCGGTGAGATCGATGGCGGGCGCGTCGCTGCGGACGCTGACGGCGTCGAGTGCATACGCGTCGGGCGCAGCAGCAAACATCATGAGACCCAGCGCCAAGAGCGCAAGGCACCTGATCAGACGCAATGTCAGTACTCCGCGATCGACAAACGGCCCCAGCCTGACGATCGGCTCAGGGGTGGCGCGATAGATGCCATGAAAGCGAAGGGAATCAAAGGGTTTCCGCCTTCGCTCCCGGTGCGATCGTTAGACGGCCAACACAATTTTGCCAATATGTTCGCTGGTCTCCATCCGCCGGTGCGCGTCAGCGGCCTTTTCCAGCGGGAAAGTGCTGTCCATCAGCGGCTTGATGCGGCCATCGCGCAGCAGCGACATTACTTTCGCCTCGATCGCCGCGACCATCTCCGCCTTGTCCGCATTACTACGGGGGCGCAACGTCGAGCCGGTGTGGTGCAGCCGCTTGACCATCAGCTTGGCAAAATTGGCGGTGGCCTTGGGGGTTCCCGACAGGAACGCGATCTGGACGATGCGGCCTTCGACGGCGGCGGCCTCGTAGTTTCGCTCGATGTAGTCGCCCCCCACCATGTCGAGAATGACATTGGCGCCGGTGCCGCCGGTGATCTTCTTCACCGCGTCGACGAAATCCTCGGTCTTGTAGTTCACGGCATGATCGGCGCCGAGCTTGCGACAGGCATCCGCCTTGTCCTGCGAGCCGACGGTGACGATCACCTTGGCGCCGAACGCTTTCGCAAGCTGGATCGCCATCGTGCCGATGCCCGACGAGCCGCCATGAATCAGAAGCGTCTCGCCGGCCTTGAGCGCGCCGCGCTCGAACACATTGTGCCAGACCGTCATCAGCGTTTCCGGAAGCGCGCCGGCTTCCTGCATCGACAGCGCAGGCGGTACCGTCATCGCCTGTCCGTCCTGCGCGATGCAATATTGCGCATAGCCGCCGCCGGCGACGAGCGACATCACCTTGTCGCCGATCTTGTGCCTGACAGTGCCGTCGCCGAGCGCGACGACTTCGCCGGCGATCTCGAGGCCGGGCAGATCGCTCGCGCCGGGCGGCGGCGGATAGGAGCCGGAGCGCTGCGCGACGTCGGGACGATTGACACCGGCGGCCTCGACCTTGACCAGGATTTCACCCGGGCCCGGAACCGGCACCGCGCGGGTCTCCGGCAGCAGCACCTCCGGGCCACCCGGCTTGCTGATGGCGACGACGGTCATTTGCGCGGGCAGCTTGGGCATGGTTCGTCCTTGGTCAATGAAGGGCTCGGCGGATGGATGGCATATCGCCTTTTCAGGCGGAGTGGAACGCCGTTAAGCCCCGAACCGTGTCACAAGATGGGCGGCCTTCTCGGGCGCAATTTTTTCAACCAATGGGCCGAGCCTTGCGACCGGCGCGCCCGCATCGCCGTCGAGCAGCGGCGCGAGTGGGCCATTGGGCCAGCGCGGAACGGCTTCGTCGCGGCCGAACGCGCGCAGCACGCGTTCGGCGAGGTGAGGGATGATGCTCCACGCCAAGGTGGCGCAAATCGCGACCAGGTTCAGTCCGGTCCGTGTCACGACGGCCGCGCGAACGGAATCGGATTTGACGGCAGCCCATGGTGCTGTGTGCTGCAGGTAGGCATTCGCTGCGTCCCAGATCGCGCGGGTCGCGGCGGCAGCGGCACGAAATTCCAGCGCCGTGTGATGACGGCGGAGTGCTGCGATGAGCTGCTGCAATTCCTCAGCGAGCCGCCGTTCGGCATCACCAGGCGTACCGCCATCGGGAATGCGGCCGTCGAAGGCGCGGTGGGCGAAGCTGATGATGCGGTTGGCGAGATTGCCGAAGATGTCGGCGAGATCCTTGTTCACATCGGCTGTGAACTTCGCGACGTTGAAATCGGTATCGGCGCTCTCCGGTGCGTTTGCGATCAACCACCAGCGCCAGAGATCTGCCGACAATTCCTCCAGCGCCTGGTCGGTGAAGATGCCGCGATTGCGGCTGGTCGAGAACTTGCCGCCTTCATAGCTGAGCCAGTGAAATCCCTTGATCACGTCGGCCGTCTTCCACGGCTCGCCCGAGCCGAGCAATGTCGCCGGGAAGCTCACGGTATGGAACGGGATATTGTCCTTGCCAAGAAACTGGATGTAGCTGACATCGTCAGCCTGCCACCACCATTGCCGCCAGTCGCGGCCCAGTGCTGCAGCAGCCCATTCCTGTGTCGCGGCGATGTAGCCGATCGGGGCATCGAACCAGACGTAGAACACCTTGCCGTCGAAGCCCTCGCGCGGCACCGGAATGCCCCAGGCGAGGTCGCGGGTGATGCAGCGATCCCTGAGCTCGCAGGTCAGCCAGCTCTTCGCGGTCGAGACCACGAAAGGCGGCCATCCGGTGCGGCCGTCGATCCATGCGCCAAGCTGTGCGACGAGCTCGGATTGGCGCAGGAACAGATGGCGGCTCGCGCGGATTTGCAGCGCGTGGTCGCCCGACAGCGCGGATCGCGGCGCGATCAGCTCGGTTGGATCGAGCAGCGTGCCGCACTGATCGCATTGATCGCCGCGTGCCGAAGCGTCGCCGCAATGCGGGCAGGTACCGAGGACGTAGCGGTCGGGCAGGAAGCGCTGGTCGACCGGCGACCAGATTTGCTGCAACTCGCGCGCCTCGATCAGGCCGGCCTTGTCGAGCCGGCGATAGAAGTGTTGCGTCAAGGCATGATTGTGCGCCGAGCTGGTTCGCCCGAAATGATCGAAGGAGAGGCCGAAGCGGCGGTAGATGTCGGCCTGAATCGCATGTTGTTGGTCGCAAAAGGTCTCAATGTCCTGGCCGGCCGTGACGGCGCCGAGTTCGGCGGGTGTGCCATGCTCGTCGGTGGCGCAGATGAAGAGGACGTCGTCACCGATCTGCCGTCTGAAGCGGGCATGGACATCGGCGGGCAGCAGCGAGCCGATCAGATTGCCGAGGTGCTTGACGCCGTTCACATAGGGCAGCGCGCTGGTAATGAGAATCTTGCTCATGGGATGCGGTCTTTCGCGTTTGACGATGCCGACCCCCGAGAACTCAAATCGGAAAATCAAAAAGCCCTCCCGCATGATCGGAAGGGCTTGGGGTCGGCTGATGCCTCGCGCGCGGACGCGCGCTATCCCGTCCGGTCAGACTCCTCGCGGTCGGGCCGGGGCATTCGCGTCTGCTGTTGCACGCGTGCGAAAGTCACTGCAAAATTCTCCCTGCATCATCATTTATCATCTCTGGGCGTGAGGCGCCAGATCATCATCGCCGGGAGGACACATGCCGATTGAGGACGACGACCGGCCACGGAAGAAAATCACGCATGAGATCGGACAGGATCTCTCGCTGCTGTCGGTTGAGGAATTGACCGAGCGGATCGCGCTGCTCACCGCGGAAGTGGATCGATTGAAAGAGGCGATGACGAAGAAGCGCGCGTCGAAGGATGCCGCCAACGCCTTCTTCAAGTCGTAGCGCTGCCGACATCACATCACGTCGTCCCGGACAAGCGAGCAAGGCGAGCGCGATCCGGGACCCATAACCACGGCTGTTCCTTGCCGCGTACGGCTGGTCCACGGCCGAGCGCCACTCGGGCATTGGTGATTATGGGTCCCGGCCTTCGCCCATGGGCGCTAAAATAGGATTTGCGGGTTGGGTTTGCTTGTGATTCCAAGATGGGATGAGACACGAATCGCTTGTGAACGAAGACTGGGCGCGTGTTGTTGCGCGGCTTGGCGGAGCCGATGCTCTGGAGGTCAGCGCCCGCGAGACGAAGGCGTTTGTCCGGCCGCGAGAGATTAGCAATGCAGTCGATTTGCTGCGTCTGATCCTTGCGTACTGTCTCGGCGAGGGGGTCTGCGGTTGACAACGGCCTGGGCAACCTCGGTGGGCCTTGTCGATATCTCCAACGTGGCTCTGTTGTATCGCTTGCGTCAATGCGGGGATTGGCTGGCGCGCCTGGTAGGCCAAGCGCTTGTGAGCGGCGCACCGAAGGCGAGCCGCGGTCGCCTGATCCGCATTGTTGACGCCACGACGGTCCCCAAGGCTGGGACGAGCGGCAGGAACAAGAACGCGGTGTGGCGCGTCCACAGTGCGTTCGATCTTCCGCGGGAGCGTTTTGGTCACTTCGAATTGACTGATGAGCGCGGGGGCGAGACGCTGGATCGGATACCGGCGGTTGCCGGCGAAATCCGTCTTGCCGATCGCGCCTATCTGCAGCCCGAGCGGATGGCACGTCTGCGCGATGCCGGTGCGGACTTCGTGATCCGGTCCGGCTGGAAGAGCGCGCGTTGGCTTGATGCCGAAGGTGGTCTGGTTGATCTCACGGCCGAACTGCGCAAAGCCACGGCAGGCGGCATGATCGATCGGCCGATCTGGATAAAACGCAAGTCTGGCGCGCCGCTCGCCGTGCGTCTGGTTGCGATCAGGAAGCCGGCGCAAGCTGCCGCGGCTGCGCGACGCAAGGCACGCCGGACCGCACAAAAGGGAGGCCATCAGCTCTCCAGCCAAACACTGGACGCCGCAGATTGGGTGATCCTGGTGACCTCACTCAAACCAAAGGACTTCACGACGGCCGACATTCTCGCCCTCTATCGGCTGCGATGGCGCATCGAGCTCGGCTTCAAGCGGCTGAAAAGCTTGATTGGCCTGAAGGGGCCGCCCGGAACTGACGAGCGATCCGCCAGACCCCATATCCTTGCCCATCTGCTGATCATTCTTCTGCTCGAGCCGCTCGTCGACGAACTCGAGGACTCTCCCCGCTTGGCCGACGCCGCCTGACCCGCCCAGGGGCGTGGCGACTCCTGCACCAGCTCGTCGCTTCGCTCCGGCAAGCCATCATTCCCCAGCCCGCAATCGCTTGCCTCCGCAGACTCCGCTCCACGCTCCGACGGCACCTCCGCGAGCCGCCCAGACACAAGCGTCGCTATCAAGCAATCCAACTACCTTAGCGCCTATGGGCCTTCGCCGGGACGACTCGTGAGGGGACTGTCTCAAACTAGGTCGCTGGCCGACATGGCAAACAAAGCCTGAAGAAAACCATTCATTTACGATCAATTAAGCTTTCTCGATTATGACTGCATTGTCCTCGTTTGGACACCGAGTGGCTCCTGTCCACTCTGTTTGACGCCTCCCTGTTATCAACTTCAAAAGCCGCCGGAAACGGCGGCTCTTTTTTATGCGTCCCACCGGCTGGAAACCATAAATCCGGTTGCGGCTGGACTCTTCGCCACGCCCGCGCAATGATTTGTTCATCATAAGCCGGCGCGACAGACGCCGGCGGGCGTTACGGTGGTGTGAGGGCGTTAACCATGGCGGATCGTTCACAGAGCGAAGCCGGGCTTGTGCTGTTCAGTGAACGGCTGACCAATTCGGCAGCATTTGGCGTGCTGTTCCGGGAAGGCATGGATCTGGTCGAGCAGACCGCCGCCTATCTGGACGGCGACGGCCGCGCCGAGGCCAAGGCGCTCGAACGGTCGGTGAGCCTGACCTATGCCACCGAAAGCATGCGCCTCACCACCCGACTGATGCAGCTCGCCTCGTGGCTGCTGCTGCATCGCGCGGTCAAGGAGGGCGAGATGACGCTCACCCAGGCCAATCGCGAGAAGACCAAGGTCAAGCTGTCGGCCGCCGATCCCGGCCCGGCCGATATGATCGCGAAGCTGCCCGAGCAGTTGCAGGGCCTGATCGCGCGCTCGATGGACCTGCAGGCCCGCGTCCGCCGGCTCGACACCACTATCCACGCCCCGGCCTTCGATCCTTCGGCGATCGGCAACCCGCTGGTGCCGCAGCTCAACCGCCTCAAGGCGGCGTTCGAGCAGTAAGGCCGACGCCAAGCGTCGTCACGACGCGCGGCGTGGTTGGCTGCGCCGCTGCGAGCCGTGCTGATCCATCACACGTCGCAGACGTAACGCGGCGGCCTCCAGCTCCTCCGGCGCGAACCCGCCGAAGCCAAGCATCAGGCCGGGCTGCGGTGTGGCCCGGTACATCGGCGAAATCGGCCGCACGACGATTCCGTCGACCAATGCGGCCTTCGCGAGCTGCACGTCGTCAGTGCCTTGCGGCAACCACAACAGCAGATGCATGCCCTGGTCGCTCGGCTGCAGCGTAACGTCATCGGGCATGTGACGGTCGAGCGCCGCGATCAGCGTGGCGCGCCGCGCGGCGTAGACCCCGCGGATGCGCCTGATGTGCGCTTCGAACAGGCCTTCCCGCATATAGGCTGCCAGCACGTGCTGGTCGCTGGTCGGTGAATGCCGGTCGAGCAGCGCCCGCGCGCCGGCAAAGGCATCGACCAGCGGCGCAGGCGCGACGACGTAGCCGAGCCGCAGCGATGGGAACAGCACCTTGCTCAGCGTGCCCAAATAGATCACGCGCGACGGGTCGAGACCTTGCAACGACGGGAAGGGATGGCCGGCATAGCGCAACTCGCTGTCATAATCGTCCTCGACGATCCAGGCACCTTGGCGTTGCGCCCATGCCAGCAGCGCGTTGCGACGCGCCATGCTCATCGGCATGCCCAGCGGATATTGATGCGATGGCGTCACAAAGGCGGCGCGTGCATCGGGACGCGCAGCAAGGCCGGCGTCGACATCGATGCCCTGCGCGTCGACCGGCGCGCGCGTCGTGACGAGATCGAGATCGTCGAGCACGGCGGTCATGCCGGGATAGGCCGGGTCCTCGGCCCAGACATGATCGCCGCGCGACAGCAGCACGCGGCCGGCGAGGTAGAGGCCCTGCTGCGTGCCGGCGGTGATCACGACTTGCTCAGGCTCGCAATGCACCGCGCGCGAAGTCCGGACATAGTCGGCGATCGCGCGCCGCAACTCCATCACGCCGCGCGGATCGCCGTAGCTCGCGGGTGCCGCTGCGCGCGACGCCCGCACCCGGTTGCCGAGCCGTCGCCAACTGGCATCGGGCGCCACGCTGCCGCCGGGAACGGCGATCGCAAACGGTGTCTCCGGCATCGGCGTGAAGGCTGTGGCAACCTCGGCCAGTCGCGGCGCGCGCGGCGGCAACTGAATCGGCTGAGTTTTGGGATCGCGCTCGATCCGCGCGCGGACCGGGCGAGACGGCTCGGCCAGCGTCGAGGCGACGCGGGTGCCTGCGCCGATGCGCGATTCCAGGTAGCCCTCGGCCTGCAACTGCTCGAACGCCTCGACCACCGTGCCGCGCGCGACCCGCAGCGAGGCCGCAAGCGCGCGCGTCGAGGGCAGCAATTCACCCGGCTTCAATTCGCCCTTGGTGATCGCCGCGCGCAGCGCCTGCGCGATCTGGCGTCCGACCTGCCCCCCGGCGCGGTCGACCGCGCCGAGCGAGGGAATGCTGATGATGGCGCGCGGGCGTGGCATAGTGGTTCGGTCAGTATGGTCGAAAATGGTCCTTATCATAGACCACTATGGGGCTATTGTGCGAGCTGATAGCCGATGAGGTTTTCCATGCACGTGCCGCCACATTTCAAGATCGACGAGCTTGGCGCGATCCACGCCACGATGCGGGCATCGCGGCTCGCGACACTAGTCACCGCAACTGCGGACGGGCTAATGGGCACGCCACTGCCGCTCATTCTCGACGAAGGCGAGGGCGATTACGGTACCCTATACGGTCACGTCGCACGGCCTAACCCGCAGTGGAAGGCGCCAGCGGTCGGCGAGGCGATGGCGATCTTCACCGGACCCGACGCCTATGTGACGCCGTCCTGGTACGTGACCAAGGCCGAGCACGGCAAGGTGGTGCCGACCTGGAACTACGTCGCCGTGCACGCATATGGGCCGGCCGAGTTCTTCGAGGACGCGGATCGTTTGCTCGACGTCGTGACGCGCCTCACAAACTTGCACGAGAGTTCGCGCGCAGAAGTCTGGCAGCTCAGCGATGCGCCGGCCGATTTCATCAAGGCGCAACTGCGCGGCATCGTCGGCATCCGGATGCCGATCACGCGGATCGACGCCAAGAAGAAGATGAGCCAGAACCGCAAGCTCGAGGATCGCGCGGGCGTCGTCGCCGGGCTCAGCGCCAGCGACAATCCGGTCGACCGCGAGGTGGCGGCGATGATCCCGATGGATTGAGGCACGAATGCCTGCAATGGAATTGTACCTCGCGTTCGCGACCACGACCGTAACCTTTGCGCTGATCCCGGGACCCGCCATGCTCTACGCCGCGGCTCGCGCGCTCGCCGGCGGAAGGCGCGCAGGCCTGATGGCCTCGCTCGGCCTGCATCTCGGCGGCTACGTCCATGTGGTCGCTGCGGCTGCCGGCCTTGCGTTCCTGTTTCACGCGGTGCCGCCGCTGTTCGTGGCGATGAAGCTCGCCGGCGCGGCCTATCTGGTCTGGCTGGGGTTGTCGTTGTTTCGTGACCGCGGTGGCGCGAAGCGCCCCGATCTCGCGCCGCTCGGCGTGACGCGCGCGTTTGCGCAAAGCGTCGTCGTCGAGATCCTGAATCCGAAGACCGCGATCTTCTTCCTGGCGTTCCTGCCGCAATTCGTCGACGCCTCGGCGAGCCTGCCGGTTTGGGCTCAGCTCCTTGCGCTCGGCACGATCGTCAATCTGACGTTCTCGCTGGTTGACATCGTCTGCGTGATCTTCGCCAGCGCCGTGATGTCGAACCTGCGGCGCTCGCACCGTTCGCAGCGGATCATGCAGCGGATCGGCGGCAGCATCCTGGTCGCGCTCGGGGCGCGGCTCGCCTTCCAGGATCGCTAACCTCCCCAAAATAAAACGCCCCCGCGAAGGGGGCGTTTGCATCTGACCGCGATGGCGGTCGGTCCGGACGACTTTAGTCCTTCTTGAGGAAGCCCGAGAACTTCTTCTGGAACCGGGATACGCGGCCGCCGCGGTCCATGATCTGCTGGGTGCCGCCGGTCCAGGCCGGGTGCGACTTGGGGTCGATGTCGAGGTTCAGCGTGTCGCCGTCCTTGCCCCAGGTCGAGCGGGTCAGGTACTCGGTGCCGTCGGTCATGACGACCTTAATCGTATGATAATTCGGATGAATATCGGCTTTCATGGCAGTTCCTTCGGCGCGCCGGCGCCCGTCTCAAGATGTCACGGATACGGGATTTGGCCGGCTCTATAACGCAAGGGACCCCCTAAAACAAGCCAAGAAACGGGCTAAGCCCATCACCGGATTGGGACTTTACCGGATTTGCCAGCCGGGGGTCGGCGGGCCTATCTGGGGGCAAAGAAACCGGTCCGGATTTATGAGCGTAGCCGAACAGCTTGAGACCCCTCGTGGCGCCCCGCAGCCCCCGCGCGATGCGCTGCTCGAGGAGGAAGCCTTCATCGAGAGCCAGTTGACGGAGCCGGCGAAGAGCCGCGCGCGGCTGAAGCCCTTGCTTGCGCTCGCACCCTACGTGGCGCGCTACAAGGGACGCGCGATCCTTGCCTTCATCGCGCTGACGGTCGCGGCCCTCACCACCCTGATCGTGCCGGTCGCCGTCAGGCGGATGATCGATCTGGGCTTCACGCGCGAAGGCGTCGCGATGATCAACAGCTATTTCAGCGTGATGATCGCGGTCGTCGCGGTGCTGGCCGGTGCCAGCGCCTCGCGCTACTACCTCGTGATGACGATCGGCGAACGCATCGTCGCCGATCTCAGGCGCGACGTCTTCGCGCATCTGATTTCGCTGTCGCCGTCGTTCTTCGATTCCGCGCGCTCCGGCGAGCTGGTGTCGCGGCTCACCGCCGACACCACGCAGATCAAGTCCGCCGTCGGCGCCTCGGTCTCGATCGCGCTGCGCAACCTGATGCTGTTCATCGGTGCCGCCGCGATGATGGTGATCACAAGCCCACGGCTCTCCGGCTTCGTGCTGCTGGCGATCCCGATCATCGTGCTTCCGCTGGTTGCGTTCGGGCGCTGGGTGCGGCGGCTGTCGCGCAACGCGCAGGACACGCTGGCCGACGCCAGCGCCTATGCGTCCGAGCTTGTCACCGCGATCCGCACCGTGCAGGCCTACACCAGCGAACGGTTTGCCAAGAACCGCTTCAGCCGCGAGGTCGAGCAGGCCTATGAGGCGGCACGCAGCTCGACCAAGGCGCGCGCGGTGCTGACGCTGATCATCATCTTCATCGTGTTCACCAGCGTCGTCGTGATCCTCTGGGTCGGTTCGCACGACGTGCTGGTCGGCACGATCAGCCCGGGCCGGCTCGGTCAATTCATCCTCTACGCCGCGTTCGCCGCAACCGGCCTCGGCCAGCTCAGCGAGGTCTGGGGCGAGGTCTCGGCCGCGTCAGGCGCCGCCGAGCGGCTGTTCGAGATTCTGCGCGTCAAGCCGGCGATCGCCGCGCCCGCCACGCCGCGGGCGCTGCCGCAACCGTCGCGCGGCGATGTCGGTTTCGATCAGGTCAGCTTCGCCTATCCGACCCGGCCCAAGGCGCTCGCCATCGACGGCGTGTCGCTATCGGTGCGCTCGGGCGAGAAGGTTGCGATCGTCGGTCCATCCGGCGCCGGCAAAAGCACATTGTTCCATCTGCTGCTGCGCTTCTACGATCCGAAGTCGGGCACGATCTCGCTCGACGGCGTGCCGATCCGCGAGGCGGATCCGGCCGACGTGCGGGCGCGCATCGCGCTGGTGCCGCAGGACTCCGTCGTGTTCGCTGCCAGCGCGCGCGAAAATATCCGCTTCGGCCGTCCCGATGCCACCGATACCGAGGTCGAACGCGCCGCCGATCTCGCGCATGCCAGCGAATTCCTGAGCCGCCTGCCCGGCGGCTTCGAGGCCCAGCTCGGCGAGCGCGGCGTGACGCTGTCGGGCGGCCAGCGCCAGCGCATCGCGATCGCACGCGCGATCCTGCGCGACGCGCCGCTGCTGTTGCTCGACGAGGCGACCTCGGCGCTCGATGCCGAAAGCGAGACACTGGTGCAGACCGCGCTGGAGGAACTGATGCGCCACCGCACCACGCTGGTCATCGCGCACCGTCTCGCAACCGTCCTGTCCTGCGACCGCATCCTGGTGATGGACCAGGGCAAGATCGTGGAGCAGGGCACCCACGCCGAGCTGGTTGCTGCCAACGGCCTCTATGCGCGGCTGGCGCGGCTGCAATTCGAGGGCATTTGAGAGGTCTATCTTCGCGACGTGCCGCGGGGACGTAGCAACCGGACCGGCCGAAGCCGGTCCGGCTGCTTGGCTCACGCCCGGATGAAGGCGAGAACGTCGGCGTTGAACGTCGCGACATCGACCTGGGCGAGGCCATGGCAGCCGCCCTTGTAGACCTTGAGCTGCGCGCCCTCGACGATCTTTGCGGTTTTTTCGCCCGCGGCTGCGATCGGAACGATCTGGTCGTCGTCGCCGTGGATCACGAGCGTCGGCTTGTCGATCTTCTTCAGATCTGCGGTGTAATCGACTTCCGAGAATTCGTGGATGCAGTCGTACTCGCCCTTGATGCCGCCCTGCATGCCCATCAGCCAGAACGATTCGCGCAGGCCGTCGTTGACCTTCGCGCCGGGACGATTGAATCCGTAGAACGGCATGGTGAGATCCTTGAAGAATTGCGACCGGTTGGTCGCCGTGCCCTTGCGGATCTCGTCGAACACGCTGAGCGGCGTGCCTTCCGGGTTGGCGTCGGTCTTCAGCATCAGCGGCGGTACGGCGCCGACCAGCACGACCTTGGCGACGCGGTTCGATCCGTGCCGGCCGATATAATGCGCCACCTCACCGCCGCCGGTGGAGTGACCGACCAGAACCACATTGTTCAAGTCGAGCTTCTCGATCAGCTCCGCGAGGTCGTCGGCATACTGGTCCATCGTGTTGCCGTTCCACGGCTGGTCCGACTGGCCGTGACCGCGGCGGTCGTGAGCAATGACGCGATATCCGTTCTGGCCGAAGAACAGCATCTGGGCGTCCCAGGCATCGCCGGCGAGCGGCCAGCCATGGGAGAACACGATCGGCTGTCCTGCTCCCCAGTCTTTGTAGGCGATCCTCGTTCCGTCCTTCGTCGTGATGTAGCTCATCGTCATGGCTCCGTTGTTACGGTAGGTGGTGAGATTCTGGGCAGCAATCTCGCCTGGAGGAACAATGGTACCGCAAAATGACGCCGCGCCGATGACGAGCGCCGGCCCGCCTTCAGGCCCGCCGATTCAGACCAGCCGGTCGCGTCAGGGATGCGATGCCTTTTTGTGTCTTGGCGTTGCGTGCAGTCGGTCGTAAGCGTGAGACCTCAGCTTTGGAATGCGGGAGTGGCACTATGGGCGGTTTGGTGATCAGCGGCGGCCGGGTGGTGGATCCGGCCAGCGGGATGGATGCTGTCGGCGACGTGGCGGTGCTGGATGGCCGGATCGCCGCTGTTGGTACCGGGCTGGGTGGCGCTGAGCGGCAGATTGACGCGACCGGTCTTGTGGTCGCTCCCGGCTTCATCGACCTGCACGCGCACGGCCAGACTATTCCGGCGGACCGCATGCAGGCCTTTGACGGGGTGACGACGACGCTCGATCTCGAAGCGGGCGTGCTGCCGGTCGCGTCCTGGTACCGCCGGCAGGCCGAGAAGGGGCGCGTGCTGAACTATGGCGCCGCCGCCAACTGGGCGTTCGCGCGCATCGGCGCGATGACCGGCTCCAACGAGGAGAGCTCGCTGGAATCGTTCGGCAGCGCGATGCGCGACCGCCGCTGGATCGAGAACGTGGCGAGCGAGAGCGAGGTGGCCGGTATCCTCGCGCGCCTCGGCAACGGCTTGAACGAGGGTGGCATCGGGATCGGCATTCTCAACGCCTATGCCCCAGGCGCCGGCGTGCAGGAATTGACCGCGGTGTGCCAACTGGCGGCGGCGCATGCCGTGCCGACCTTCACCCATGTCGCCTACATGTCGCGCATCGATCCGGAAAGCGCGGCCGAGGCCTATATCCGGTTGATCGGTTATGCCGGCGCCACCGGCGCGCATATGCACATCTGCCATTTCAACTCATCCAGCAAGACCGATGTCGAGCGCTGCGCGGCGCTGATCGCGAAGGCGCAGGCGCAAGGCCTGCCGATCACGGTGGAGGCCTATCCCTACGGCACCGGCTCGACCGTGCTGGCGGCGACCTTCTTCAGCGATCCGCAGTTCGAGGAGCGCAACGGCCTCGGCTACGATTCGGTGCAGCGCGTGACCGACGGCCACCGCTTCGGCAGCCGCGAGGAGCTGCTGGCGGCGCAGGCCGAGGAACCGTCTACGCTGGTGCTGTGGCACGTGCTCGATATCGAGAACAATCCGCATCACCGCGATCTCCTGGACATCTCGGTGCTCTATCCCGGTGGCGCGATCGCGTCCGACGCGATGCCCTGGACGTTGTCGAGCGGCAAGGTCTATACCGGCGATGCCTGGCCGTTGCCGGATGATGCAACCTCGCATCCGCGATCGGCAGGCTGCTTCACGCGCTTTATCCGCGAGTGGGTGCGCGAGCGGCGGGCGATCTCCTTGCTCGAAGGCATCCGCAAATGCGCGCTGATCCCGGCGGAGATCCTGGCCGCGAGCACGCCGGCGATGCGCGCCAAGGGCAGGCTGCAGGTGGGCGCGGATGCCGATATCGTGGTGTTCGACTACGAGACCTTGAGCGATCGCGCGGCCTTCACCGCGATGAATCGTCCGGCCGATGGCGTGCGGCACCTCGTGGTCAGCGGCCAGCCGTTGATCACCGACGGCGTGCTCGATGTGACTGCGCGGCCCGGCCGGCCGGTGCGTCGGCCCGTTACCGCCGAGAGCTGATCGTGCCGGTCCCGATCCTGCTGGTCGCGGGCTTTCTGGGGGCGGGCAAGACCACGGTCGTGAACCATCTGCTGGCGCATGCCGAGGGCCGGCGGATCGCCGCCGTGGTCAACGATTTCGGCGCGATCAATATCGACGCCGAGCTGATCGCCGGCGCCAGCGACGGAGTGGTGAGATTGAGCAATGGCTGCATCTGCTGCACGCTGGAAGGTGACCTCATTCGCACGCTCGCCACGCTGCTGCGGCGTGATCCGCGCCCCGAGTTGATCGTGATCGAGACCAGCGGCGTGGCGGATCCCGCCGACGTCGTGCGCAATCTGATGGATCCGGTGATCTGGCGGGAGGCGCCGCTGGAAACCGTGCTGTGCGTGGTGGACGCGACGCAGCCCGCGGCCAAGCTCGACGATGCGCTGTTGCGATCGCAACTGCGCGCGGCCGATGTGGTGGCGTTGAGCAAGGTCGATCTGGCAAGCGCGGAGCAGCGTGCGCAGATGCGCGAGGCGGTCCGGGCGCGCCGTCCTGCGGCCGTGGTGGTCGATGCGATCAATGGCGAGCTGCCCGCGGCGCTGCTGTTTCCCGCCGACCTCGACCATGTGCCGCCGCCGCGCGAGACGGAGCCGCGCCGGCCCGCGGTCGAGCGGTTCGAGACGCTGAGCTGGACCTCGGAACGCAAGGTAAGCCTGCCGCGACTGCAGCAGGCCATCAGCCGGATGGCGCCGAAGCTCGCGCGGGCGAAGGGATTGTTCGAGACGGTGGAGCAGCCCGGACGCTTGACGGTGTTTCAGCTTGCCGGCGGACGCGCAACGCTCGCGGCCGGCGAGGCGCCGGCGCCGGGTGTGCCGCGCACGCGGATCGTGTTCATTGCCGAGATGGGCGCTCTGTCGCGCGCCGAGATCGATGCGATCATGCAAGGGTGCGTCGAGCCCGGATAACACATCAGCCGGGGCGGATCGGTCGATCAAATCGGCGGATCACGCCGCTTGAGGACGTAGCAGTCCATGATCCAGCCGTGCCGCGCGCGTGCCTCGCGGCGCGCGGCGACAATGCGGGGACCGGCTTCGGCGAGCGCACCCGCGATGGTGATCTGGTCGGGCATGCCGAGATAGGCGCCCCACCAGATCTCCAGCCCCTTGGGGTCAAGCGTCTGGAACGCCGCGCCGCCGTCGAGCATCACGACGACCGTATCCACGCCGGAGGGCCAGCCGCCGTCGCGCAGCCGCCGCCCGGTCGTGACCAGGAAGGGCTCGCCGATCTCGTTGAGCGGCAGCGCATGCGCCGCGCACAGCGCCTGGATCGAGGTGATGCCCGGCGCCACCTCGATCTTTGGTAAGGGATCGAGCCGCTGCGCGATCCGCAGGCTGGAATCGTAGAGCGACGGATCGCCCCAGATCAGCAGCGCAACGTGTCCCTCGCGTCCGAGATGGTCGGCGATTTGCCGCGACCACGCTGCGGCGACGGCGTCATGCCAATCGTCCACGCCCTTGCGATAGTCTTCCTCGGCCGTGTCGCGCACTGGAAGGTCGAATTCCGCAACGCGCGTCCGGTCATTGGTCAGCACGTCGGCGCAAATCGTCCGGCGCAAGTCGGCAAGATCGGATTTCGCGGCCCCCTTGCGCGGGATCAGAATCAGATCAGCGGCGTTGATGGCGCCGATTGCGGCGCGCGTGAGCTGGGCGGGGTCGCCGCAGCCGATGCCGATCAGGGAAAGCGTCAACATGACCGCATCACGCGTGATCGCCGGCCAGCGGACCGAACAAAATGACCGTCGCTGCAGTCGCCGGGCCCGCATTCGTGAGTTGCTCGGCGAGTTCTGCGATCGTGCTGCGGGCAAGCTGCTGGTCGGCACGGCCCAGCGACTCGCCGAACAGTGCGGGGGTGTCCGGCGAGAGACCGTGCGCGATCAGCTTCGCGGCCAGGGCCGGGAACGTGCGTCGCCCCATGTAGACAACGGTCGTCGCGTCCGGATCGGCCAGCGCCGCCAGGTTCAGGTTCGCCGGCAACTCGCCGGTGACGTCGGCGCCGGTCACGAACTGGACCCGGCGCGAGGTGTGTCGTCGCGTCAGGGGGATGCCGGCCTGAGCGGCCGCGACGCAGGCGGAGGTCACGCCAGGAACGATCTCGTAGCCGATGCCGGCCGCGCGCAGCGCTTCGATCTCTTCTTCGAGCCGGCCGAAGATTCCCGCGTCGCCGGATTTCAGGCGCACCACGCGGGCGCCGGTGGCGGCGTAGTCGATCAATAGCCGGTTGAGATGCTGCTGATTGGTCGACCTTCGGCCAGCGCGCTTGCCGACTGCGACGAGGTTGGCGCCCGACCGCGCAAGGTCGAGGATCGCACCCGACGCGAGATCGTCATAGAGCACGACGTCGGCGTCGCGCAGGCGCGCGGCACCCTTCACCGTGAGGAGCTCGGGGTCGCCGGGGCCGGCCGAAACAAAGGAGACGAAACCGCTCACCGGTCCTCCGCGATCAAATGAAAGAATGTCCCGGTCGCGTGGCCGCGCCGCGAGCCGGTTTCCGCAACGGTTACCCCAGTCGCATCGCGGACCACCGCCAGAGGCGTATCGGGCTGCGAGATGATCGTGGAATAGTGGAATTCGTGGCCGCGCAGGCGCGTGCCCGGGCGCTGCCCGGGCATTGGCGCGGCAAGCTCTGCGAGCCGGTAGCCGAGATGCATGCGGCGCTTGGCATAACTGGTCTCCAGGCCGAGTAGGCCCGCCATCGCGTGGCGCACGCCGCCGGCATCGGTCAGGGCGCTGCCGAGCACCATATAGCCTCCGCATTCACCATGCACGGCGCGCGTCTCGGCAAAAGCCCGCAGACTTCCGAGAAACTGCGTGTTGGCCGCGATCTTGCCGGCGTGCAGTTCGGGATAGCCGCCCGGCAACCAGCAGACATCGGCGCTCGCATCGGGGCCTTCGTCGGCCAGCGGTGAGAACATCGTGATCTCGGCGCCGGCGTTGCGCCAGACTTCCAGCATGTGCGGATAGATGAAGGAGAATGCGGCGTCGCGCGCCAGGGCGATGCGCTGTCCGGGTGGATTGATCTTGAATCCTTCGGTGCCCGGTGGCGGTGACCAGGCGCGGGCCGATTGCAGCACGGCATCGAGATCGACATGCTCTGTGACGAAGCGCGCCGCCTCCTCGATCAAGCCGTCGACCTGCGTTTGCTCCTCGGCTTGCACCAGGCCCAGATGCCGCTTCGGCAAAGTGATCTCGGCGTGGCGGGGTAGCGCCCCGAACACGGGAATGCCGGCGTTCGCCATCGCGTGGCGCACCAGGTCTTCGTGCCGCGGGCTCGCGACGCGATTGAGCACCACGCCGGCAAGTGTCACGCCGGCGCGGAAGTCGCGCAATCCGGCCGCAACCGCCGCCGCCGTTTGCGCCTGGCCGGAAGGGTCGATGACCAGCAAGACCGGCCAGCCCGTCAGTTCGGCGATGTCAGCGGTAGCGCCGGTGCCGGAAGCGCCGCGCACGGCGACACCGTCGAACAGGCCCATCGAGCCTTCGGTCAGGACGAGATCGGCATCCGCGCCGCGGCTGGCGAGATGCCGGATCGCAGCGCTCGGCATGGCCCAGCTATCGACATTGACGGAAACGCGCCCCGTCGCGACCGCATGAAAGGCGGGATCGATATAGTCGGGCCCGCTCTTCAGGCATTGCACCTTCAGCCCGCGAGTCCGGTAAGTGCGCGCCAGCGCCAGCGTCAGCGTCGTCTTGCCGACGCTGGATGCGGGCGCGGAGATGACAAGCCCGGCGGTCATCACGATGCCTCGGGAAAGCGCGGCGCCGGACCGAGCGGCCGGTAACGGCGGTCATAGTCGGCGGCGTAAAGCCGGCTCTCGGCGAACTCTTCCGCGCCCAGCGTCCGGCCGACCAGGATGAGTGCGGTCCGCTCGAGCTCGGGACCGACGGCGGCATCGAGCGTGCCGAGTGTCGCGCGCACGATCCGCTGGTCCGGCCAGCTCGCGCGCCACACGATCGCGACCGGGCAGTCCGCGCCGTAGTGTGGCGTGAGCTCGACAATAAGCTTGTCGAGCAGATGGATCGACAGATGGATGGCGAGTACCGCACCGGTTGCGGCAAAGGCGGCAAGTGTTTCACTCTCTGGCATCGCGCTGGCCCGGCCGGGCGTCCGCGTCAGCACCACGGATTGCGCAAGGCCGGGCAGCGTGAACTCGGTCTCGAGCGCGGCCGCCGCGGCGGAGAAGGCCGGCACGCCCGGCGTGATCGAGTAGGGAATCTGCAGCGCGCGCAGCCGGCGCAGTTGCTCGCCCATCGCCGACCAGATCGAAAGATCGCCGGAATGCAGCCGCGCGACATCCTTGCCGTCGGCGTGCGCGGCAGCGATCTCCGCGATGATGTCGTCGAGCGACAACGGCGCGGTGTTGACGATGCGTGCATTCGGCGGGCAATGCGCCAGCACGCCCTCCGGCACCAGCGAGCCCGCATAGAGGCATACCGGGCAGGAGGCGATCAGATCGCGCCCGCGCAAGGTCAGCAGATCGGCCGCGCCCGGTCCTGCGCCGATGAAATGCACCGTCATTTGCCGTCTCCTTCCGCGATCGCCGCGGTGGCCATCCGATCCTGTGAAACGGCCCGCGCGGAAATCAGGCGGGCCCCGCGCCCCGCGGCTGCGATCGCCGCAGATTCAGCGACGGAGCCCGCGCCGAACTTTTCCTTGATGAGCTCAGACTGTGTCACGGTGACGATTTCGGCCAACACGTCTGCGGGAACGCTCCTGATCGGCAGCCCCAATTCGTGCGCCAGCGATTTCAGCGCAAGCGCGTCGGCCTTGTCGCTCACCGTGGCGACGGCTGCAAGGCCTTCGGAGCCGCCGGCTTCGCGGAGCGCCTCGCGCAGCGAGGCGAGCGTGGCATCGCGCCTGAATCCGAATCCTGCGACCTTCATCTGACCGCGCTCCATTGCACGATCGGCCGCGTGGCTTTCCACGAGCGGTACTTGCCCAGCGGGTCTGCATGGGCAATCTCGACCCGCATCAACTCGCCGCCATGGCGTTGATGCAGATCGGCAAGCAGGGCTTCGGTCTCCAGGGTCACGGCATGCGCAACCAGCCGGGTTCCAGGCGCGATGTGCGACCACACGGCATCGAACATCGCGGCATCGAGGCCGCCGCCGATGAAGACGGCGTCCGGCGTCGCGAGGCTCGCCAGGACTCCAGGCGCTGCATCCTCGATCAGGGTGATCCGGTGCGTCATTCCAAAGCTTGCGGCATTGCTGCGAATATTGTCAGCGCGATCGCCGCGCACCTCGACGGCGATCGCCGTGCCGCCGCAGAGCGCCCATTCGATCGAGATCGAGCCGGAGCCGGCGCCGATGTCCCACAATCTCTCGCCGAGCCGCGGTGCAAGCGCCGATAGTGCAAGCGCGCGGATCGGCCGCTTGGTGAGCTGCCCATCATGTACAAAGAGTGTATCCGGAAGCCCCGCGCTGTGCGCGATGCCCTGTGATCCCGCAGCCTCTAGCGCAACCGCGATCGGGCTCTCGATCGGATCGGCCGCGTAGTTGTCCGCGCGATGTTGCGTGATGCGTTCGCGCGGACCGCCCAGCGCGGACAGGCGCCACATCGACGATGCTCCCCAGCCGCGTTCCGAGAGCCAGCGCGCGAGATCGCTGGCCGCCCTGCCGTCACGCACCAGACAGACGATCCGTGCGCCGCGCGCCAGATGCGGCAACAGCCGCTCGAACGGCGCGGCGTGAAGGCCGAGGCAAACGATGTTCTCAAGCCGCCAACCCAGACGCGCGGCCGCAAGCGAGAACGTCGACGGCGCGGAATGCGCGACCCATTCGCCGGCCTTGAGCTTCTCGGTCAGACTGCTGCCGACGCCATGCCAGAACGGATCGCCGGAGGCGAGCACTGCGGTCGGACGGCCACGGCAACTCAGCACGATCTCCGCATCGAACGGCACCGGCCAGGCACGGCCGCGCTCGGTGATCCCGGCCAAAGCGAGATGCCGTTCGCCGCCGAACACCGTCTCGGCGTCGCGTAGCGCCTTTCGACTTGCGTCGGAGAGGCCGGCAAGGCCATCTTCGCCGATGCCGATGATGGTCAACCAGGGATTACCCATGACGCGCGCCCTGATCCTGGGCGGAACCGCCGACGCCAATCTGCTCGCCGAGACCATCGTGCAAGTAGGGCTTGAGGCGGTCTACTCCTATGGCGGCCGCACCCGCGCGCCTGCCGGCCAGAAGCTGCCGACCCGGATCGGCGGCTTCGGCGGCGTCACAGGTCTCGCGGACTATCTTCGTCGCGAAGGCATTACCCATGTGATCGACGCGACCCATCCGTTCGCCGCCGAGATCAGCCGCAACGCGGTCACCGCTTGCGCGGAAACCAGCACGCCGCTGCTCGCACTCGAGCGCGCGCCATGGGTCAAGACGCCGGGCGACACCTGGATCGAGGTCGCGGACATCACCTCCGCCGTCGCGGCCCTGCCGGAGCGCCGCGCTCGCGTGCTTCTCGCCATCGGCCGTCAGCACATCGCGCCTTTCGGCGCGAGGCCGCAGCATGCCTATACGTTGCGGTTCGTCGATCCTCCTGAAGGCGCGCTGCCATTGCCCGATGCCGACGTCATCGTGTCGCGTGGACCGTTCACGCTCGACGGTGAACTGGAGACGCTGCGTGCGCGCGGGATCGAATGGATCGTCGCCCGCAATTCGGGCGGGTCGGGGGCGCGCGCCAAGATCGATGCCGCCCGCACGCTCGGCCTTCCCGTGATCATGCTCTCGCGGCCGCAATTGCCCGACAGGCCGCGGGCGGAAAGTGTCCCCGAGGTGATGGAGTGGCTCGGTCATCGCATATGCCTCGGCGCATAAACCCAGCGGCCGACGCGGCGGGTCGCTGAATTGCCCAGGATCACCAGCGTCCGCATATCGGCCATTTCGGGCCTCGCCTCATCCAGCTTGACCGTTTCGATCCGCTGCTCGGGCGTGCTCACCGCCCGCGCGAACACCACGATGCGCTCGCCGCAACCGGCTTCGCGTAAAATCTCGAGTGCACGGCCGAAGCCATCGGGCCGGCTCGTTGAACGCGGATTGTACATCGCGATCGCGAAATCAGCTTCGGCGGCGAGGCGCAGGCGCTTCTCGATCACAGGCCACGGCTTCAGATTGTCGGAGAGATTGATCGCGCAAAAGTCGTGGCCCAGCGGCGCGCCGGCGCTCGCCGCCGCCGCGAGCATGGCTGTGACACCGGGCAGAACCCGAATCGGTAGGTCGCGCCAGTGCGGGGACGCCTCGAGTGCCTCGAACACGGCGGACGCCATCGCAAATACACCAGGATCGCCCGAGGACACCACGACGACATGGCGTCCTTCGGATGCGAGCCGCAGCGCTTCGGCGGCGCGCTGCAACTCCACGCGGTTGTCGGAGGGATGCAGTGTCAGCCCGTCGCGTGGGCGCACGCGCGTGACATAGGGCGCGTAACCGACGATGTCGGTTGCGGCCGCCAGCGCCGCGGACACTTCCGGCGTGATCAGCGCCTCGTCGCCCGGTCCCAGTCCCGCGATGGTCAAAGTCCCGGTCATTCCACTGACCCCCCGCGACGGCCTTGCCCGTGCACCAGCACGATCGCGAAATATGGGCAGTCGGCCGCGTCGACATCCACGAGTCGCGCGACGCGTTGATTCGGCATGGTGCCGCGTTCGACCAGCCATGCCTCGTTGAGGCGGCCGGCGGATGCGAGCGCCCGGCGAACCTTCGTCAGGTTGCGTCCGGTCTTCATGATGACCAGCGCGTCGGAATTGCGCATCCGTTGCTCGAGCTCCGCCTCCGGCAGCGTGCCCATCAGGACAGTCGTGACGTCGTCGCCGAGCGCGATCGGCCGGCCGACGGCATTCCAGCAGCCCGCCATGCCGGGAACGCCGGCGATCACCTCGATCTCGACGCGGCCTTGCAGCCGCGAATGCAGATGCATGAACGAGCCGTAGAAATAGGGATCGCCTTCGCAAAGCACGACGATGTCGACGGCGCGCGCCAGCCGCGCCAGGCGCTCCGTCCATTCGTCATAGAAGGAAGCGAGCAGTCGGGCATAGTCCGGGCTGTCGAACGCGATCTCGGTGGTGACCGGATATTCCATCGGGTATTCGCAGACGTCAGCGGCGAGCAGCCCTTCGACGATGCGGCGGGCCTGACCGGGATGGCCCTTCTTGCGGAAATAGGCGACGTGCCTTGCCGCACGCACGGTGCGGTCGGCACGTACGCTCATCAGGTCCGGATCGCCTGGCCCGAGGCCACAGCAGATGATACGCCCCATCGTTATTCGCTCCGGCTCGCCAGCGCGTTGATCGCGGCAACGGTGATCGCCGAGCCGCCAAGACGCCCCTCGACCGTCAGCGCAGGCGCAGGTGGATCGGCCATCAACGCCGCCTTGGATTCGGCCGCGCCGACAAAGCCGACCGGGCAGCCAATGATCGCCGCCGGCCTCGGGCAATCGGGCTGCTCCAGCATGTTGAGCAGATGAAACAGGGCGGTCGGCGCATTGCCGATGGCGACGATGGCGCCGGCGAGACGCGGCCGCCACAACTCGACCGCTGCCGCGGAGCGCGTGTTGCGCATCGATTGCGCGAGCGCGGGAACGGCGGCGTCGCCGAGCGTGCAGATCACGGCGTTGCCGGCCGGCAGGCGCGAGCGCGTAATTCCTTCCGACACCATGCGCGCGTCGCAGAGGATCGGCGCGCCGGCCTGCAGGGCGGCGCGTGCAGCAGTGGCCATGCCGGGCGTGAAACGGATATGCGCTTCGAGCCCCACCATGCCGGCGGCATGGATCATGCGCACAACCACCGGCTCCTCGTCGGGCGTGAAGCGGGCGAGGTCGGCCTCGGACCGGATGGTGGCGAAGGATTGCCGATAGATAGCGGCGCCATCGGTTTCATAGCTATACGGCATCAACGGTCCCTCACCAGCAAGGCGGGATCCGCGACGATGCTCGCGACGCGCAGTCCCCGCATCACAGGCGTATCGCGCGTCGAGCCGTTTCGGACGAGGTCAAAACCCTCGCGTGTGGCAACGAGCGTGATCGTGGCCGGTCCGGCGTGCGCGCAGCCCTTGGCGCAGCCAGATACGTGCAGCCGGGCATCGGCCGGAACATGCCGTGCAAGCACGGATGCCAGCGCGCGCGTATCGGCATGCGCCTCACGGCAGCGCGGCGCACCGCTGCAGGCGATCGCGCGCAGCGCCGGATCGTCGCCCCGCGTGATGAGGTCGGTATCGTGCGGCATCTGGCGCATCCCTTCCGCCAGCAGCATCCGCCACGGCGTCAGGCGAAGGGCTTGCGCGCCGGCGGCGAGGCGGCCGAGCGTCCGATGCGTCAATTGGCCGAACGCAGCTCCCACCATCGCGCCTTGCGCATAAAGGCCGGGAAGCGAATCGGCCGCACGGGGCGCCGGCTCAGCATCGCCGCGAAACGTATCGGGCAGGTGCGCGCCGGTGGCGAGATGGGCTGCCATCCGGCGCCTGTCGCCGTTGGCGCCGCCCGACGCGATGAACCATTCGGCCAACGCGAGGGCGACCTGGACGGCCTCGCTTCGTGTGACGTAACGGCCGAACTTTTCGCCATCGGCGCGCGCCAGCAGCCTGCCGGCGGCGTCGCGCTCGATCCGGATGTCGGCAGACGCGCCGGCCAGCACCCGCTCGCGGCCATCGTCGATCGCAAAGCCAAACTTGGTCGGAAGTTCGGGCGAAGCGCCGCCAAGAGCGAGCTCGAGTTCGGCCGCGAGCACGCAAGTCTCCTCGCCTTCAGTCCAGAACGGCGTCACCAGAACGTTGCGCCGCGCTTCGGTCTCCGGATCAGGATCGAGCAATCCGAGCTGCGCGAGCCCGTCGAGCAAGGGCAGATGGCCACCATCTTCGACGCCGCGGATCTGAAGGTTGGCGCGGCTGGTCAGATCGATCAGCCCGTTGCCGTATTGTCCGGCAAGCTCGGCGATTCCCGCTGCCTGCGCTGCGTCCAGCCGTCCGCCACGCGGGCGAATGCGTACCACGAGCCCGTCGCCCGACTGCATCGGGCGCAGCGCGCCGGGACACCAGCCCTTGATCGCGACGGCGCTCATGAGACCTCCCGCAGCGCGGCGGCGATCGAATTGCGTCGCGTCTTCCAGAGTGCAGCCTCATGCAATCGCGTGAAGCACGTTTCCATCGCCGTCAGCGCTGCCGGGTTCTCGCGCGCCATGAAGGCGCGAACGTCGCCGTTGCCGAGTGTCGCATCATAGTAGAGATCGAACAGATGCGGCGGCACCGCGCCGGCAAGATGGGCGAAGGCCGCCATGTGTTCGAGCGTCGCGGTGATTTCAGCCGCGCCGCGAAAGCCATGACGCATCATGCCCGCGATCCAGGCCGGGTTCGTGGCGCGCGCACGCACCACGCGCGATATTTCCTCGGTGAGCGGGCGGGCGTGCGGTTGATCCGGCCGTGTCGCATCGAGGTGATAGAGCGAGGGGGCCTTCGCGCCGAGGCGCTCGGCCGCCGCGGCGACACCGGCCTCATGCGCGGCATAGTCCGCTGCCAGCAGCAGGTCGGTCTCCGGGAGATCCTGGGTATGAACGAAGGCATCGGCTGCAGCGAGCCGGGCCTCGATGCCGGCGCGGTCGGAGCGCATCTCGCCGTCGGACGCAAATGACCAGGATGACGCCGACAGCCAGGCCTCGCCGGCTGCGTCGCGCGATTCTGGTGTGTAGACATCCGGTGTCGCGCCGGCGCCAACGCCATATCGTCCGGGACGTGGCCCGAACACGCGCGAGACGCGCTGCGTATACGGATTCTCGTCGCCTTCCTCGCTGCGGTCCGACAACGCCCCGGCGGCGGCCTCGAACAGTTGGGCAAGGCCTGAGAAGACGTCGCGGAACAGCCCCGACACGCGCAACGTGACGTCGATGCGCGGGCGGCCCAGTTCTGCCGGTGCGATGATGTCGTAGCCCGTCACCCGGCCCGAGCCGTGATCCCAGCGCGGCGCGATACCTGCGAGATGCAGCGCCATCGCAAAATCCTCGCCGGCGGTACGCATGGTCGACGATCCCCAGAGGTCGACGACGAGCCCTTTCGGCCAGTCGCCGTGGTCCTGCAGGTGACGGCGCAGCAGCTCCTCGGCAAGCCTGACGCCTTGTGCATGCGCCGACGGCGTCGGCACCGCGCGTGGGTCCACGGCAAACAGATTGCGTCCGGTCGGCAGCACGTCGCGGCGCCCACGATAGGGCGAGCCCGAAGGTCCCGGCGCAACGCGGCGGCCGGAGAGCGCATCGCGCAGCGCACGCTTCTCTGCCTCGCCACACGCGCCCTGGCCGAACACATGCAGGCCGTCGCCGAACTGGCTTTCCTTGAGATCGCAGACGAAGCGATCGATCTGCGGAATGGCCTCAGCCGCCGAAACGGATGCGGCGAGACCCAGATCGTCCTCCAGCCCGGCGAGGCGCGCTTCCTCGCGGATATCAGCAATCAGGCGCTGGCGCCGTGCGGGATCGAGGCCGTCGGCGGTCGAATATTCATCGAGCAGCCGTTCGAGCCGGCGCATGCCCTCCGGCAATGTGGCGTTCGTGAGCGGCGGCGGCAGGTGGCCGATCGTGACGGCGCCGATCCTCCGCTTAGCTTGTGCGGCCTCGCCGGGATCGTTGACGATGAACGGATAGATCACCGGCAGGTCTCCGATCAACGCCTCCGGCCAACAGCAGGGCGACAGCGCGACCGATTTGCCCGGCAGCCATTCGAGCGTGCCATGCGCACCCATGTGCACGATGGCGTCGATGCCTTGCTGCCTGAGCCAGAGATAGAACGCGACATAGGCGTGGCGAGGCGTGCGCGCGAGATCGTGATAGTCGGCGTCGCGCTGGTTGATGTTGCCGCGCTCCGGCTGAACGGCAATGACGGACTTGCCGCATTGTATTGCGGCGAAGTGAAATTCGCCGTTGCGGCAATCTGGATCATCCTCCGGCGCGCCCCAGGCGCTCGCGAGGTCATCCTGAAGCTGCCGCGGAAGCCAGGACAGCACAGCGCGATAGTCGTCGACGCTCCACGTCAATTTCTGCCGCAGCAGAACGGCGCCGAGCGGCCCTACGGTCGCAATGCCGAAGCCCGCGGCTGCGAGATCGGACAGCAGCACGTCGACCGAAGCGAGGGCATCGAGCCCGACCGCATGCGCGATCTGATGGGGACGGCCGGGATAGTTCGAGAGCACGACAGCGAGCCGCTTCTCGTGCGCCGGCTTGGTCGCGAGCCGGTGCCAGGCGGCGACGCGCGCGGCCACAGCGGTGACACGCTCGTCGTCCGGCCGGTGCGCAAGACGCGCAAACTGGAGATCGGGATCGCGCTCGCCGGGCGACTTGAAGCTCACGACGCCCGCAAACGGACGACCGTCGACCTCCGGCAACACCACGTGCATCGCCAGATCGCCGGGAGAAAGACCGCGAAGCGACTTGGCCCAATCATCGCGCCGCGCTGTCGACAGCGCGACCTGGAACACCGGGCAGGACGCGGACTCAAACGGCGTCGTGCCGTCGTCGCCGATTGCGGAAAAGGCGGTCGCATTGACGATGGCGGCGGGAGGACAATGCGCGAACTGGGTGCGCATCCACTCGGCGACGCCCGCTGCCTTCAGCGAGGTGACGAACACGCCGTAAGCATCAAAGCCCTTCTGCCGCAACGCCGTGATCAGCGCGTCGACCGGTGCCGTGTCGCCGGCTGCGAGATAGGAACGATAGAAGGTCACCAGCGCCCGTGGCCGGTGATCTGGTGACGGCGCCGCCGTGGCGGCACCGAGCCCGGGATCGTAGAAGCCGAACTCCGGAAGGTCGATCTCGCCGACGACCGGTCCGGCATACAGTCCCGACGCCAGCGCGAGCTGGGCGATCACGGCCTGCGCCGCGACCGGGCCGCCTTTGTCGCAGAGCACCTTGAGCCTGCGCAGGGTTGAGACCGGCAGGGTGGAGAATTCATCGAGCCGCAGGTCATCGCGACCGTCCGCCGGCAGCACCGCAAGCGCGATGTTGCGCTCCTTCGCCAGGCGATGCAGCGCGGCCAGCCCATATGGCCAGTAGGGTTCGCCGCCGATCAGGCGCACAAAGATGCCGCGCGCTTGCGACAAGGTCCGCTCGATATAGGTGTCGACCGACAGCGGATGGCGCAGGTCGGCCAGATTCGCGAGCCGCAGCGACGGCAGCGATCGACGGCCGCGCCGCCAGCCGGAAGCAAACGCGGCAAGATCGCTGTCGGAGAACGAGAGCACCACGAGCTCGGCTGGAGCCTGGCCGAGATCCCTTGGTGTCGCGGTCTCCTCGAGACCGCGGCTCTCGCGGAAGACGATGTGCATCAGACACCAAGTCGCGCCTTGATGGCGGCCTCATCGATTTCGCCGTGTTCGCCGATCACGACCAGCTTCGACTGCCTCGGCCGCGCGCCCCAGGGCATGTCGAACTGATGTCGCACCCGCTCGCCGACAGATTGCACCAGTAGCCGCATCGGCTTGCCCTGGATCGCGATATAGCCCTTGGCGCGCAGCACATTCTGCTCGCGCGCCAGTCCCTTGACCGATGCAACTAGAGCATCGACATCGGAGACTTCCGGGAGATCGATCACCACGGAGTTGAAGTCATTGTGTTCGTGCTCGTCCTCGCCGTCGTGGTGAGACGGACGCGCCGCGAGGTCATCTTCGGCGGCGGCCGCGAGACCCAGGATCACGCGCGCGTCGACCGCGCCGTCGACGACCGGCAACATCGGCACCTGCCGCGGCATTTCGGCCGCGATCGCCAACTTCGCGGCCTCGAGGCCGTCAGCGCCGGCGAGGTCCGCCTTGGTCAGCAGCACGATGTCGGCGCAGGCGATCTGATCCTCGAACACCTCGGACAGCGGCGTCTCGTGGTCGAGATTGTCGTCAGCGGCGCGCTGTGCGTCGACCGCGGCCGGGTCGGGGGCAAAGCGGCCGGCCGCAACAGCCTCCGCGTCGGCCAGTGCGATCACGCCGTCGACCGTAATCCGCGAACGGATCTCCGGCCAATCGAACGCCTTCAGCAGCGGCTTAGGCAGCGCGAGCCCCGATGTCTCGATCACGATATGATCGGGTTTCACGCGGCGCGCCAGCAATTGCTCCATCGCCGGGATGAAATCGTCGGCGACTGTGCAGCAGATGCAGCCATTAGCGAGCTCGACGATGTTCTCGCTTGGACAATTGGCGTCGGCGCAGGACTTCAGGATGTCCCCGTCGACTCCTTCGCCGCCGAACTCATTCACCAGCACCGCAAGCTTCTTGCCGTTGGCATTCCTGATCAGATGCTGGATCAGCGTCGTCTTGCCCGATCCGAGAAAGCCGGTGACGACGGTGACGGGCACCTTGGTGAGCGTGGTCATTCTGCGGCCTCTGGCACAACGGCGATGGGTGGAATGCGGGCGAGTGATTGCTTGCGAAAGATTTCCGGCCGGCTGCGCCACGGCACGATGCCGTCGGGTGCCGCCGCATAGGCGGACGCACCGGCGACCACATCCGTCGCATTGGCTTCGGACAGGCGGCCATAGACATACGACCACCGTCCCGGCGCGCTGAGCGCGACCGAGCAGCCCTGGCTGCACGCCGACAGGCATTCGACCGGAATCAGATTGACGCCGTCAGGCACACCGGCATCGCGGATCGCGGCATGCAGGCGCGCACCAGGCGTGGTCTCGCCTTCCGCGAGCGTCTGGCCGGCGCGGCAGGTGATGCAGACATGAAGTGTAACGCTCATCGCCCTTCCTGATTGACAGCGGGAGGCGATGAGGCAGACGAACCGTTCGATGGAAAGGTTCGTTCCCCGTCGCGGAACACCCCGTCCGCTGGTCTCAACGTCTGCGCTGGCAGGTCTCCCGGCTTGCGGAGCAGGGGGTTATCCCTTCGATCCCCGCCTTCCCGATTCCTTTTGGAATCAGTGGCTTTGGGCATCTCTCCGGTCACGGTCGCGGGGGCGGCTGCGCTTCGGGCCGACTTGAGCCCTATCGCATTCCCTCTTCGCCTGTCGTAGGACAGGCACCAACGCAGGGCTCACCATTCGTCCAAGCCCGGAACTTGTCAAGCCGAAGGAACGTCAGATGATGTCCGAACGAGATGCCGCCGAGGACGAAGCCGGTGGCTCCGAGGCTGCGCTGGAAGCTCGCCATGCCGCCAAGATGGCTAAAAAGAAAGACGCTCGCGATCGAATCATGGCGACCAAGAGCGGTGAGAAAGGACTGATCATCGTCCATACCGGCGCGGGCAAGGGAAAATCGTCCTCCGCCTTCGGCATGATCGTCCGCTGCGTGGCGCACGGGTTTCCCTGCGCGGTGGTGCAGTTCATCAAGGGCGCTTGGGATACCGGTGAACGCCGCCTGCTGACCGGACACTTCGGCGACCTCTGTCAATTCCACGCGATGGGCGAAGGCTTCACCTGGGAAACGCAGGATCGCGCCCGCGACATCGCCGCCGCCCAAGCCGGCTGGGAAAAAGCCAAGCAACTGATCTCCGATCCAAGCTTGCGCATGGTCGTGCTCGACGAGATCAACATCGCGCTGCGTTATGACTATCTGGCGATCGCCGACGTCGTCGATTTTCTCAAGACCTCGAAGCCGCCGATGACGCATGTCGTGCTCACCGGGCGCAATGCCAAGGAGGAACTGATCGAGATCGCCGATCTCGTGACCGAGATGACGCTGGTGAAGCATCCGTTCCGGTCCGGCATCAAGGCGCAGCCGGGCGTCGAGTTCTGACGGCGTAGCTGGACCACGCGATGGCGCGCGCATTGATGATCCAGGGAGCGGGCTCGGACGTCGGCAAATCGCTGATCGTCGCGGGCCTTGCGCGCGCGGCGAAGCGGCGTGGCCTCCGTGTATTGCCGTTCAAGCCGCAGAACATGTCGAACAACGCGGCCGTCACCGCTGACGGCGGCGAGATCGGACGCGCGCAGGCGCTGCAGGCGCTCGCCGCCGGCGTCGAGCCGCATACCGACATGAACCCGGTGCTGCTGAAGCCGGAGAGCGATGTCGGCGCGCAGATCATCGTGCAGGGCAAGCGCGTCGCAACCGCCCGTGCCTGGGAATATGCCGCCATAAAGCCCTCGCTGATGGGTGCGGTGCTGGAGAGTTTCGAGCGGCTGAAGCATCGTGCCGATCTCGTGCTGGTCGAAGGGGCCGGCAGCCCCGCCGAAGTCAATCTGCGCAAGGCCGACATCGCCAACATGGGCTTCGCGCGCAAGGCCGACGTCCCGGTGGTGGTGATCGGCGATATCGATCGCGGCGGCGTCATCGCGCAACTCGTCGGCATCAAGACGGTGATCGATCCCGAGGATGCCGCGATGATCCGCGGCTTCATCATCAACAAATTTCGCGGCGATCCGACCCTGTTCGACGACGGCTACCGGCTGATCGAAGCCCGTACGTCGTGGCGCGGCTTTGGCGTGCTGCCTTACTTCATCCGCGCCGGCGAGCTTCCGGCCGAGGACGCGCTCGGACTTGGCGAGGCGCGCAAGCCCGGCCAGCGCAAGATCGCGTTTCTGGCGCTGTCGCGCATCGCCAATTTCGATGATCTCGATCCGCTCAAGCTCGAGCCGGGCGTCGACCTCGTGATGGTGCGTCCCGGCGAAGCCATTCCGGGCGACGCCAGGCTCGTGATCGTACCGGGCTCGAAATCAACCCGCGGGGACCTTGCCTTTCTGCGCGCGCAGGGCTGGGATATCGATCTTCTGGCGCATCATCGCCGCGGCGGCCATGTGCTCGGTCTGTGCGGCGGATATCAGATGCTCGGACAGAGCGTGGCCGATCCGGACGGGATCGAAGGCCCCGCCGGTGAGACGCGCGGCCTCGGACTTCTTGATGTTGCGACCGTCATGACCGAGCAGAAGACGCTGATACGCGTCGACGCTATCAATGCCGCCACCAGTCAACCGATCAGCGCCTACGAGATCCATATCGGGCGAACCGACGGCCCGGATCGGGCCCGGCCGTTCGCGTTTGTTGACAGCGCGCCGGAAGGCGCTGTGTCCAGCGATGGACGCGTTCAGGGCAGTTACCTGCACGGCCTGTTCGCGTCAGACCATTTCCGCAAGGCTTTTCTGGCGCAACTCGACGTTCCCGCCACGGACCAGGCGTACGGCGCCAGGGTTGACGGCGCGCTCGATGCACTCGCCGATCACATCGAGGCGCATCTTGACGTGGATGGGTTGCTTGCATTGGCGCGGTGAAGCGCTAGCTCGACAGCACCGCGGCAAGACGGGACCATTCCGTTTCGCTCCCGGGCAGACCAAGGCGTAGCCATCCCGGGCGTTGCTGGAAGACGCGCGACCAGATCTGGCCCCGCGCCAGCTTCTCGTGCGCAGCCAGGGCGTCGCCGGTCTCGTAGAGCCGGAACAGCGGCGTGCCGCCGACCAATGTCCAGCTCTGCGATCGGACCATCGCATCGAGCCTGAGGCAATCGCTTGCGAGACGTGCCGACGTGGCCATTTTCCAGGCATCGTCGCGCAATGCGCGCCGCCCGATCGCAATCGCGGCAGCCGACACCGGCCACGGGCCGGCCATCGCCGCAAGCGCGGCGATCTCCCGCTCGCTGCCGATCGTAAAACCGAGCCGCAGGCCGGCGAGCCCGTAGAACTTCCCGAACGAACGCAGGATGAGGAGACCATCTTGCGCGGCCCGTGATGCAAGCGACAGGTCCGGAACGGTGTCGGCGAAACTCTCGTCGATCACGAGCCGGCCGACACGCGGCCGCAGCGCCCGCAGCTCGCTCCGATCGTGACGTGTTCCATCGGGATTGTTGGGATTGACCACCACGGCGAGATCGGCGCCCGCGAGGGCTTCGAGATCGGAAACCTCGGTGACGTCCCAGCCGGAGGCCGAGAGAACCGCGGCGTATTCATTGTAGGTCGGCGCAAGGATGCGCACCCGGCCCCGCGTCGATACATGCGGCAGCAACTGGATGGCCGCCTGCGCGCCGCCCAGCGCCACGATCGGCGCATCGGTGGCATAGGCGTGCCGTGCCGCATCATGGAGCGATTCGATGTCGGTCCGCGACGGCAACGCGTTCCAGAGTCTCGGGTCCACATCGACCACGGGATAAGGCAGCCGGTTGATTCCGGTCGACAGATCGATCCAGTCGTCCGGCCGGCCACCGAACCGTTGCTGCGCGATATCGAGATTGCCGCCGTGCTCACGCATTTGTGGCTCCCTCACACCAAGGCCAGGATCGCGAATATCGCGGCCAGCAGCATCATGGCGCGACGATAGAGTTTCAGTCCGCGGCGGATATCGGCGGCGACGGGATCGCGCGCCGCTTCGTTCAACCAAGGCTCCTTCGCAACGCTGCTGTGGTAGATGCGCGGACCGCTCAGCCGCACGCCGAGCCCGCCGGCCATCGCGGCTTCCGGCCAACCGGCGTTCGGCGAGCGATGACGGCTCGCGTCCCGCAGCATGCATGACCACGCCTGCGCCCGCTGCGACGCAAGCAGTACGAACAGCAGGCCGGTGAGGCGCGCCGGGATGAGATTGGCAAGGTCGTCGATGCGGGCGGAAGCCCAGCCAAACGCCTCATGCCGCGCGGTACGGTGGCCGATCATGGAATCAAGCGTGTTGATCGCCTTGTAGCCGACAATGCCGGGTAGTCCGAACAGTGCGCCCCAAAACGCGGGCGCGACGATGCCGTCGGACGCATTCTCGGCCAGGCTCTCGATCGTCGCGCGCGCAATGCCGGCATCATCGAGCGTAGCGGCATCGCGTCCGACAATGCGCGAAACCGCCGCGCGTGCGCCCGTGACATCGCCGGACGCAAGCGGATCCGCGACCGCGGCGACATGGTCATGGAGTGAACGCAAGGCAACCAGCGGCCATGCCAGAATTCCGATCAGGACAATGCGGGTCCAGCCTGCGGGGAGCACGATCTGAACAGCCCAGGCGAGCGATGCTGCCAGTGCGATCACCAGAGTTGCCGCCGCGATGCCGGCTGCGCGACGCTGCGCAGGCGAAGCCGACGTCCGGTTCCAGCCGGTATCGACGGCGGTGATCAGCCGGCCGAGCCAGGTCACGGGATGACCGACGCGCGCGAACAGCCAATCCGGCCAGCCGATTAAGGCGTCGACCGCCATCGCCACCGCCATCGCTCCCGCAAAGCTCACGCACGTCTCCCGCCTCGATCTCTCCTGATGCGCAAGACCCCGCGCGAGCGCAAGCCCTCCCGTGATCGATTTCGGCTTTGTCTTTGGCAGCGTTTGGTGATTAGTGCTGGCCCGACAGGAGTTCATGATGGCCGTCATTCTGATAACGGGCGGAGCACGATCGGGAAAGAGCCGACGGGCCGAATCTCGCGCGCGCTCGTTTCCGGGACAGCCCATATATATTGCGACGGCCGAAGCGCTCGATGCGGAGATGGTGGAGCGCATCGCGCGCCACCGCGCGCGGCGAGGCGGCGACTGGATCGAACGGGAAGTGCCGCTCGACCTCGTCGCGGCCCTGGCCGAGACCGACGGCGGCGGGGCAAGGCTGGTCGACTGCCTTACGCTGTGGCTGTCGAACCTGCTTCATGCCGGGCGCGACTGGTCGCAGGACGTTGCACGTCTTGCCGAGGCGCTGCCTCGGCAGCACAGCCCGGTGATCATGGTGACCAACGAGGTGGGTCTCGGCATCGTGCCCGACAATGCGCTAGCGCGCACTTTCCGTGACGGCGCCGGCCTCATGAACCAGACCATTGCCGGCGTCGCAGAAGAGGTGGAGTTCGTGGTGGCAGGCCTGCCGCTGAAGCTTAAATAAAGATCGGATGACGAGCCTGATGGTCTCATTCGACGATACGTTTCGCCGGCAACTGCACGAATTGTTCGTGTGGCGCCGTGACGTGCGGCGCTTTCGAAGAGATCCGCTGCCGGACGGCGCGCTGGAGCGGCTGATCGAGACCGCCTGCCTGTCTCCGTCGGTTGGCCTCAGCCAGCCGTGGCGGTTCGTCATCGTCGAGGACAGGGCGAGGCGCAGCGCGGTGATCGAGGATTTCAAGCTCTGCAATGCCGATGCCCTGCAGTCCTATTCCGGTGAGCGCGCGGCGAAGTATGCCACCCTCAAGCTTTCGGGGCTCGAGGAGGCGCCGGGCCATCTGGCCGTTTTCGCGGACAAAACGAGCAGCATCGGTGCGGGCCTGGGGCGCGCGACGATGCCCGAAACCACCGAATATTCCGTCGTCGCCGCGATCTGCTCGATGTGGCTTGCCGCACGTGCGGAGGGCATTGGGCTCGGCTGGGTGTCGATCCTCGATCCGATCCGCGTTCACGGTATTCTCGACGTACCCGAGAGTTGGAAGTTTATCGGCTATCTCTGCATCGGCTACCCCGAGGCCGAGTGTGACCGGCCGGAGCTCGAGCAGGCCAAATGGGAATCGCGACGAAGTTCGGACGAGTTCACCGTGCGACGCTGATGGTTCGCGTGCCGCACTTTGACTGTTCGTCGCGAAGCCCCACGCCACTACGGGAGTACTCTGGTTTGTCTGGTTTGCAGTGCGCGCGGCCGAATCGTTGACAGTCGTTTCCGAATAAACCTATCTTGATGGCGACGGTTCTCCTTCGGGAGATCAAAAGGGAATGCGGTGCGGGCGTCGGCCCAAGGCCGTAGCTGTCCCCGCAACTGTAAACGGCGAGCCTTTCGTCACTATGCCACTGGGCCGAGCTGCCCGGGAAGGCGTCGACAGGCGATAACCCGTGAGCCAGGAGACCTGCCGTCAGTCGTGGTCACACGCGAGCACATCGGGCGGGGCGTCCTGGTGGGGTCGGCGCATTGCCGTTTGGGCATGCGGTGCCCGCGTTCGCGGTGACGTGCCACGTTAACCGCGAGTCCCTTTATGTCTTCATCTTCCCCCATTGCGCTCGGATGGCGCCTTGGCCTCGTTTGCTCGTTGTCATCGCTGCTGCCGGCCGAAAGCTGGGCGCAGACCGCTCCGTCAACCAGGCTGGATCCGATCCAGATCTCGCCTCCCGAGGCCGCGAAGCCGAAGCGTCCCTCGCGCAACAACACGGCCGCTGTTCGGTCGCGATCGAGGCTCACGACAAATCCGGCAGCCCATGACACGTCGCAGTCCGCTGTGTCGTCCGCATCGGCGTCACCGACGCTCAATGCTACCAAGCCGGAAGCAACTGGCAGCCGCCTCAACCTGACACCGCTGCAAACGCCGGCCAGCGTCGAGGTCATCTCGTCGGAGACCATCGCCGAACGCGGTCAGCACAATGTGATCGACGCCGTCACCCAGGACGGGGCCGGCTTCATCGCAACGCCGGCTCCCGGCAATGGCGGCCTGTCGTTCAGTACCCGTGGCTTCGCCGGCAGCAACTCGGTGATGACGCTGTATGACGGCACGCGCTTCTATGTCGGCTCTGGAACCCTGACCTTCCCATACGACACCTGGTCGACGCAGCGCATCGAGGTGCTGCGCGGCCCGGCCTCGGTCTTGTACGGCGAAGGCGCGATCGGCGGCGTCATCAACGTGATCCCGAAAAAGCCGCTCGCAACGCCTTACAACGACGCCGAGGTCTCGCTTGATAGCAACATGACGCGACGGCTCGCGCTCGACAGCGCCGGGCCGATCAATCCCAATGTATCGTATCGCGTGAATGCCACCGGTAACATGTCGGATGGCTGGGTCGATCGCGACAAGACATCGAATGTGGCGGTCTCCGCGGCAGTGCGGGTGCAGGCGTCCGACAATCTCGCCTTCACGCTTTCCGAGGACTACGGCGACCGTAGCCCGTCGCGCTATTTCGGCACGCCTGTCATCAACGGCGGAATCCTCGATGCGCTACGCTTCAGGAACTACAACGCATCGGACAGCACCATTCGCTATCGGGACAACTGGACCCAATTCAAGACCGAATGGGATGTCGCCGACGGCATCAAGGTCAACAATACGCTCTATTATCTGACCAGCGAGCGGCATTGGCGCGACATCGAGAACTACACCTGGAATCCGGCGACCCAGCTAATCGATCGCTCCAGCTATATCGAGATCTTCCACGACCAGAAGCAGCTCGGCAACCGGATGGATACGACGTTCAGCGGTCATATCTTCGGCTTTGCGAACCAGTTCGTTACGGGATTCGACGTCAACCACATCGACTTCACCCACACCAACAATTCGCCCTACGCCGGCGCATCGTCGGTCAATCCTTACGTCTTCGATCCCGGGTCATTCTTCGCGACGACGTCTCCAACCGCACCGGGCTTCAATGCAATCGTCAACCAATACGCGCTGTTTGCCGAGGACCGGCTTTCGCTGACCGACCAACTGTCGTTCGTCACCGGTGTCAGGTATGACCGCCCCGAGGTCGATCGTACCGACTATCGCGTGCCGTCGAACAGCTTCGACGTCACGCTGTCGGGCACCAGCTGGCGCGCCGGCCTCGTCTATGAGCCGGTCAAGAACCTCGCCTTCTACGGCCAATATGCCGTTGGCGTCGATCCGGTCACCAATCTGATTTCACTTTCGACCACGCAAAAGACCTTCCAGCTCGCCACGGGCAAGCAGACCGAGATCGGGGTCAAGCAGTCGTTCTGGGGCGGCCGCGGCGAGTGGACTCTGGCGGCCTATGAGATCATCAAGACCGGGCTGACCATTCCTGATCCCAGCAATCCCACCGGCGGCCTGGCGCTTCAGATCGGCCAGCAATCATCCCGCGGAGTCGAGGGATCGATCGGGCTCGCGCTGAATGACGGCTGGCGCATCGACGCCAATCTCGCCGTGCTGCGCGCCCGGTATGACAACAACAGCCAGGTCGTCGGCGGCAAGATCGTCAGCTATGACGGCAATGTGCCGGTCAACGTTCCGCAGCAGGTCTCCAACATCTGGCTGACCTGGGACTTCGCGCCCAACTGGTCGGTTTATGGCGGGGTGCAGATCGTCGGCCAGATGTATTCCGATCTTGCCAACACCCAGGCGAGGCCAGGCTACAACGTGGTCAACGGCGGTGTCAGGTGGAAGCCGGATGACCGCACCACGGTCGCGTTCCGCGTCTACAACCTGCTCGACAAGGTCTACGCGGTGACTTCGAACGGTACGGGGCAGTGGCTGCTGGGCATGCCGCGTACGGCGGAACTGTCCATCAACGTGAAGTTCTGATCGTGAGGAGCGCACCGATCCACCGGCCCGCGTAGGCAAGGGGGCCGGATGGAAGGCATGTGGCCTCGCGGGGTTTCGCGGCCATCCGACGAACGAAGATGGTCCGCGGGGTCATTCGATCCCGGTCCGTAAGAGCGCCCGCGCAATATCGAGCTCGCTAATCGCTTCGCGCAGGAATCTGCGCGCCGCGGGCTTGTCGCCATTTGCACAGGCCACGCATAGCTCCCTCAGATAGCCGTTCGCCACCTCTGCATGCAGGACCAAGTCCGCAGCCTCTTCAAAGCTCTGCTCACGTTTTGCTTTCATAACCCCACTCCAGCGCACCAGGCCTGCTGGCAATGCTGAGCTGGTGGATGCGTTGCAGGGTAGGCGGCTAGATGGGTTCATCAGCGGCTGTACGTTCCGACCAGATCAGCTTCAGCGAGCCTGTGTTTTTCGGCGGCTTTCCAGATGTCCTCGACGGACATTTTGGGGGCTCGTGACAACGCGTCAACGTCTAGCGCCGCAAGCTTGAAATGGTAGTGATGTGTTCCATGTCCCTTGGGCGGCGCGGGGCCGCAGTAACGCGGTTCGCCGAAATCGTTGACGCCCTTGCCCAGTTTCTCCGTTTTCGCGCCGCGGCCAACCCTCTCGGGCAACATCGCTCTTTCGCCCATAATGTTGTACAATCCCCAATGGCGGAAGGTGCCGGACGGCGCATCGGGATCCTCGACAATCAGCACAAAGCTCTTGGTTTCCGCCGGCGCGTCGGACCACTCCAGCGGCGGAGAGACGTTTTCGCCATCCGCAGTATATTTTGCCGGAATCTGACCGCCGTCAGCGAACGCAGGACTTGTCAAGCTGAACGTCATGACCGTCTCCTTCTCCAGTGGTCAATGGGATTGCCGTCGCTCACGGCTTTGCAGCCGCTAATCCTAGATGTGACGACGTTCCTTGTCGGTCGGCTCGGAGACACCCTGCAGGGCGCCTTGCGCCGAGCGCGCCTCAGACCGGCCGAGATCGGCAAGCGCGATCACCCCGACCAGCCGCTTGTCGTGATTGAGTACCGGCAATCGCCGGACTTGATGCTTGGCCATGATCTGCGCCGCCGCTTCTGCATCGTCATCTTCAAAGCAGTACCCGACGCCCTCTGACATCACGTCACGAACCGACGTGTTTCCCGGCGCGCGGCCATCCGCGACCGCCCGCACGGCGATGTCGCGATCCGTAACCATGCCGATCAATCGGTCGTTCTCGCCGACGGGCAAGCAACCAATATTTCCGGCGCGCATTTTGCGGGCAACGTCGCGGATCGTCATGTTCGGGTCAGCAATTGCTACCTTCTGCTGCATGATTTGCTTCACCTGCATAGGCGTCCTCCTCAAGCCTGCATCGATTGCCAGTCAACGTCCCGCGCGGCGTTGGGTTTCCCTTCACGCCGATCATCGCGTCGAAGTGCGTCAGGTCGAGCGACCAAATCTCTTCCAGCGTTCTCTTCAAGCGTTCCGCGGCTGGCGTGATTGTTCGAACGGATGCTTCAACGGAACAACCACAACGGCGCCGCGATCACGAAGAAGCGGCGCGTTGATTGGTTGCGATTTGCTTTTCCATCTTGTCAATGCTCTCTCAAAATCAACACTTCGGAACCTATCTGCGGACGTCGTATTGCCCCCATGTTGGACCAACGATGGATGAGTCCCATGAGCGCAACAGGTCTCGATGTATTCGACAGAACGATCCACCTTACGAATGTATGGTTGGATGAAATCATGGCGACGCTACCCCGCGACAAGCAGCTAGCGTGGCACGTCTTGGGTGCAGTGTTGCGAACGGTGCGTGATCGCGTTCCGCTCAATCTCGCTGTTCACCTTGGGGCGCAACTGCCGCTCTTGGTACGCGGGACCTACTTCGAACAATGGCGGCCAAGCGAGACGCCGCGAACGTGGCGCTCGCAGCAGGAATTCCTTGCACTCATATCGGCGCAAATGAACTCGGATAAGCCGGTCGATTCGGCCGAGGCGGCGCGTGCGGTGTTCCGTGTATTGAACCACCACATCGATCCCAACCAGGCCGAAAAAGTCCGGCATTCGCTCCCCGAGGAGGTTCGCGCGCTATGGCCAGCGCAAGGTGTCCCGTCGGCTGCGTGACGCGAAGCCAGGCAGGAAACCAGGGAGCAGCTAAAACCAGGGAGCAAATGATGACGAAGCCTCCTCCAGTTCCCCATGACAATCAAAGCCACAAGGGGCCTGGTGATCCGAAATCGGGAAATCCGCATCAAGCTCAAACCGGAAAAAAGCATATCGAGAAACCCGATCAGCAGGCCCACCAGGGCAACACCCGGCAGAACACGACCCACCAAGGATATCAGCAGGACCGGTAGCAATGTCGACTTCCACGAAGACACGCGCGAGCATCCGGCAGGGCGGCCCTGGAGCCGCGCGCGAAAACGCAAAGGCCGCACTCGAAGTCAGGAAGCCGGCCGCGGACGATCCTTTGCGGCGGCACAGTAAAGTGTCCGGTGGCGGTGGCGAACGCGACCTTCACCATGCTCATCGCCCTGCGGACAAGGGCGGAGGAACACGGCGATCGAGAAGAGGATCTCATGAGCAGACATCTGAAACTGAGGAAGCCGATTGATACGGATCTCCGTCGCAATCCGCTGATTGGCGGATCGAAGGGCGTCACAATGGCGCAGGCGCTGCCCGACGATGTCGATGCGTTGGAAGGCGAAAACACCTTCGAAGGCGACGTCGAAAACGATACCAATCCGCAAGGCGGTCTCGAGAAACCGCGCCGTCGCGCGGGCCGCTCGCGTCGAGGCTCGGACCATGGCGGTCCGTCTCGTTCGATCGAGCTGCAGGGCAGAATGACCCACGAACAGCAGTTGCGGATCCTGGAACGGAAGCCTGATGTCCCGGATGCGCGGCAGGTCGAGCAGGACATTGCCCGCGCGGAAGGAGACAGCGCCCCTCGGCTCGCCAACCGCAGTGCGCGGCAGTCGGAATTTCCGGTGAGTCGCGGCGGTCTCAATCAGGAGAGCCAGCACAACAAGCACAATCGTCCGGCCCTGAAACGAAAAACGGGGCAGTGAGAGGACGGAAGCCATAAGGGTCGAATGCATGACGAACAAAGCAGGAAAGCATTTCGGATCCGGCGCGACAAACAAGGGCAAGGGAGCCGGAAGTGGAGGTTTGAGCAACCCGCGGGACGATCTGATCGGCGAGAACATGATCCTGTCCAATCGCGACAAGGCCGAGCATTCGCGTGAGCGGGGCCAAGACAGGAAATGGATCGCGACCGAGCAACTGCAGGACCATGTCGCGAACAAGGGGCGCGGCTAAATCATGATGCGACTGGATTGATCGCACCATGAGTCCTCTCCTTGTTCGACGGTGATCCTTATCGTTCGAGCGTGAGGCTTAGGCTGGGTTCCACATGTGCCAGCGAGGTCGCGAAGGAATCAGGCGCCGCCGGCGAGGCGGCGCCTGATTCACCTCACCCCGCGACTTGATCGCTAGGCCCTGGCCCGCTCACTGTTGGCGGCGAGCTGCTTGAGCAGGGAATCGAAGGGATCGATGAACTTCTGGACCGCATCGTTCTCGAGCTGAGCGGTGACAAGGTCGAATGACACTCCGAGCCGCTCCAGGTCGGCCATCACGCGTCGCGCGTCCGGGACGCCCTGCTGGACGGTCGCCCGCACGGTGCCATGGTCCTGGAACGCCGCAATCGTCTTGCGCGGCATGGTGTTGATGGTCATCGGGCCGATCAGCGGCTCGACATACATGAGGTCGGGATAATCCGGGTTCTTGGTGCTGGTGCTCGCCCACAGCATGCGTTGCGGGCGCGCGCCTTTCTCGGCAAGCGCCATCCAGCGATTGCTTGTGAGGTGACGGCTGAAGGCCTGATAGGCGAGCTTGGCGTTGGCGATCGCGACCCTTCCCAGAAGCGTACGCGGATCGGGATCGGGAGGAGGACGGTCCGGCACGATGCGCTGCCGCAACAGCCGATCCACCAGCACGTCGATGCGGCTGAGGAAGAAACTTGCCACCGACGCGATATGATTGAGTGATCGACCGGCGGCCAGCCGCCGCTCGAGAGCCCGCAGATAGGCCTCGGCCACGGCCTCATAGCGGGCGATCGAGAACAAGAGCGTGATGTTGATGTTGATGCCCTCGAACAGCAACTGCTCGACGGCGGGAACGCCCGCCGGCGTGCCCGGGATCTTGATGAACAGATTGGGCCGGTCGACTTCCTTCCACAGCTTGCGCGCGTCCTCCATTGAGGCCTCGGCGTCATGAGCGAGGTGAGGCGACACCTCCAGGCTGACGAAACCATCGATGCCATCGGTCTCCTTGTAGACCGGAAGCAGGATGTCGCAGGCGTCACGGACGTCCGCGGTGATCAGCCGTTCGTAGATCCCGGCCGGCGACTGGCCTGCGGCGGTAGCCCGGGCGATGTCATCGGCATAGTCCGCGTTGTCCGCCACCGCCTTCTCGAAGATCGCCGGGTTCGAGGTAATGCCGCGCAGGCCTTCCTCACCAACCCGCCGTGCCAGATCGCCGCTGCGGATCATTTGCCGGGTGAGATCATCCATCCAGCAGCTTTGTCCCTGCGCCAGGAGTTCGATTGTTCGGTTCATGTTCGTCTCCCAATTTCGAGCACGGGCCGACGACGTGCCAGCATCAATGCTTTCGGAAATTGCCCTCGAGACCCGCCCGCCGTGCCGATGCGGTGGCCAACGCGGCCCAGTCGGACTCACCATGACCATGCGCGATGGCGTCGAGCAGCGAGTCATGCACCAGGCCGGCGATCGGTAACGGAACGCCGGCCGACTCGCCGGCTGAAACCGCCAGGTTCACATCCTTCAAGCCGAGGCTCGCCTTGAAGAGGGCGGGCTCGAATGTCCGATTCAAGATAAGCTCGCCATAGGTCTGATATACGGGAGCCGAGAACAAGCTTCCCGTCAGCGCCGCCATCATGCGCGCTGGATCGAGCTGGTGACGCTCCGCAAGCGTGATCGCCTCAGCCATCGTCTCAATCGCGGATGCCAGCAGCAGGTTGGCGGCGACCTTTGCAACGTTGGCTTTATGCGGCTGGTCCGACACGTACCAGGTCTTCTTGCCGATGGCATCGAGCAGCGGTTGGGCGCATCCGATCGCCGATGCGTCTCCCGCCGCAAGCACGTGCAGCCCGCCTTGCGCAGCGACATCGGGCCGACCGAGCACCGGAGCCGCCACGTAAGCGACGCCGCACTCGGAGTGGACCTTCTCCAGTTGCTTCGCCAGATCGACCGAGATCGTGGCGGTCACCACGTGAACGAGCCCACGCGAAGACGAGCGTAGCGCTCCGCTTTCAAGCAGCACGGAGCGCACGGCCTCGTCGTTGGCCAGCATAGTGATGGCGGCTGGTGCGGAAAGCGCATCCTGCGGCGTGTCGGCACGATGCGCCCCCATTCGCACGATGCTGTCAATGGGCTCAGGCGAGCGATTCCAGACCCGCACATGGTGACCGAGTTCGATGAGCCGGCGCGCCATGGCGGATCCCATGGCTCCTAGCCCGATAAAGCCAACGTCCATCCCTGTTCCTCCGCAAATTCTGGCTCCGCAGGAGCCTCGGCTATCGCCATTCACCCTTGATCAGCGGACCGATCGGATGCTCGCGCCGCGACATCTTGAGCTGCCGGAAGATGTCGGCACTGCGGGCAGTTTCGCGCTCGGTCTCGATGTCGACCGCATAGGCGCGCTCGGGGTCGGCGCGGGCACCAATGAGGATGAACTCGGCGCCCTCATAGTCGAGAAGGCGTGGGTCTTCAGATGCAAAGCGCCGACCGCGGAATTCCCTCTCAAGCGGTCTCGGGTAGCGCGCCTCATCTCGTTCCGATAGTCCCGCGCCGGGCGGTGAGCCGGCGTCGGGATTCTTGATGGAGAGAATGTAGGCCGCCTCGCGCTCGATATTCAGCTCCTGCTGAACGTCGCCCGGCCGCTCCGGCAGTTCGAGTTCGTAGGTCAGATGCAGGCTGCGGTCACGCCTGATCAGCGCGTAAACCCCTTCGCCGGCTGGCCGCACCGGCGGCTGCGTGCGTTCGCCGCGCGTCCTGCTCGCATAACGATGGGTTCGGAATTCCTCCTCGACATTAGGACCGCGCTCGATTGCCTCGACGAAGCCCCATATGCGCTCGTGGTCACGCGCTTCAGGTAGTCGCTTGCGCCCGAGGACAGCCACGCGAAGCCGCGGCTGCTTTTCCGGTTTCATCACCATGTAAAAGCGCTGGACGTCAGCCAAGCCTTCGGCACTGTGTTCCCCGACCCGCGGTCGGTAGGCGAAATAGATGTCGCCTTTTTCGACGATCTCCTCCGAAGCTTCAGCCTGACGACCGCCGCGTCTGCGTCCTACAGAAGCCATCTCGCGGCCATGCTCAGAATCTTGTGCCTCTTGCATTTGGCTAACTGAATGCAGGTGCAGGCGTTCCTGAGTTCCATCCGGAGCATGGTGAGCTCGTACAACTTCCCGCGAAGGCCGCGCGAGCTTTAGGAACAAACGCGAGCTGGGCTGCGTTCGACGCCATACTGATCATCCGACGACCCATTTCCGAGGCTGCGTCGTACGTTCCGCAAGCGTCCTTTAGCCGTCGGCGCCATTGATCGCTCGTGGCGGCGCCACTGCGCCGGGGGTTACCGCGCCAGCAGTACGCGTGATCAAGCTACGCCGGTCACGGATCCACCGGCGCCATAACCGCGAGTTTGCCATGGCTGAAGCAGGGCTTCGCAATTTCACCGTCAATTTCGGTCCGCAACACCCTTCGGCCCACGGGGTGCTTCGTCTGGTGCTCGAGCTCGATGGCGAAGTGGTTCGTCGTGTCGATCCTCACATCGGCTTGCTGCATCGAGGCACCGAGAAGCTGATCGAACACAAGACCTATCTGCAATCGATCGGGTACTTCGACCGGCTCGATTATGTCGCGCCGATGAATCAGGAACATGCATTCTGCCTTGCCGCCGAAAAGCTGCTCGGCCTCGAAGTGCCGCGCCGCGGCCAGTTGATCCGCGTGCTCTATTGTGAGATCGGACGCCTGCTTTCCCATCTTCTCAACATCACGACCCAGGCGATGGATGTCGGAGCGCTCACTCCGCCGTTATGGGGATTTGAAGAGCGCGAAAAGCTGATGGTGTTCTACGAACGGGCATCCGGCGCGCGCATGCACGCCACCTTCTTCCGTGTCGGTGGTGTGCATCAGGATCTGCCGCCGAAGCTGATCGACGACATTGAGACCTTCTGCGATCCGTTCTTGCGTGTGGTGGACGATCTGGATCGCTTGTTGACGGGACTTCGCATCTTCAAGCAACGCAACGTCGACGTCGGCAGGGTCACGCTGAAGCAAGCCTGGGGGCTTGGCTTTTCGGGCGTCATGGTGCGTGGCTCCGGCGCCGCCTGGGACCTGCGCAAGGCGCAGCCTTACGAATGCTATCCGGAAATGGATTTCGATATTCCAATTGGCAAGAACGGCGATTGCTATGACCGCTATCTGGTTCGCATGGAGGAAATGCGCCAGTCGGTGCGCATCATGCGACAGTGTATCAGCAAGCTCCGCGAACCCGATGGGCAGGGTCCCGTCGCCGTGCAGGACAACAAGGTGTTTCCCCCACGCCGCGGTGAGATGAAGCGTTCGATGGAAGCTCTCATCCACCACTTCAAGCTTTACACGGAGGGCTTTCGCGTTCCCGCCGGCGAGGTCTATGCGGCCGTAGAGGCTCCCAAGGGCGAATTCGGTGTCTATCTGGTCTCCGACGGGACGAACCAGCCCTACAGGTGCAAGATCCGCGCACCTTCGTTCGCGCATCTGCAGGCGATGGACCTGCTCTGTCGCGGACATTTGCTGGCCGATGTCGCCGCGATCATCGGTTCGCTGGATATCGTTTTCGGAGAGATCGATCGATAACCTTGCAAAGGAGAGCATCATGCCGCGTACCGAAACCAAACAACGGCCCGTCACGCAGATTACCATCATCGAAGCTGAACCGCAGAAGCAGGCCGAGGCATTGTCGCTCATGACGGAGCGCGCTCGCTTCATGCAGCGTCAACCGGGATTCATTTCGATCAGCCTGCATCGAAGCCTCGATGGGCGCCGGATCGTGAATTATGTTCAATGGGAAACCCGCGACCAGCTCCGGGCAGCACACCAATCGCCCGAATTCCGGAAGGCCTGGAGCCAGTTCGAAAGCGTGACTGACGGGATCGATCCCCACCTCTATGAAATTACCGAGGTCCTTGGTGATCGACAGTGAGCTGGCTTTGCCTCGGAGCTTTGTTGGGCCGCGGAGCAAGCCATCAGGATGATGCGAACGGCTCCCCGTGTTGGTGGGCGCCGAGTAGCAGGGTCGTCGGGCACATCTACAGCCGGCGCGCCTCGTCGATTTCAATTGCGCTGGCTGGAGCCGTCTCTCTTGCGCTGTCAGCCCCATCGGCCGGCGCCCAGGACAGTGCAGTCCTGACCTACCACGCTGATAGCGGCCGGAGCGGCCACTATGTCGTCCCGGCACTGTCCTGGGAGAAGGCCAAATCGATCCAGACCGACGGGATGTTCAACGCCAGTATCGCGGGGCCCACATATGCCCAGCCGCTTTACTGGCAGCCTCCCGGAGCGAACAGCGGGATGCTGTTCGTGGCGACTGAAGACGACGTCGTGTATGCCCTGGATGCGACCACTGGCAAGGAACTGTGGAAACGCACGGTCGGGCGTCCCGTGCGGGCGTCGTCATTGCCGTGCGGAAACATCAATCCGCTTGGCATCACCGGCACACCGGTCATCGATCCCGCAACGCAAGCCATTTATTTCGATGCGGCGGTCGAGCGGGCAAGCGGGCCGAGCCATCAGGTGTTCGCCCTTTCGATGAGGGATGGCAGCGTTCTTCCCGGCTGGCCGATTGACGTTGCCGGTGTGTTGCAAACGACGGGGCGGCACTTCGATGCGAGCGTGCAGAACCAACGCAGCGCGCTTACATTGCTTGACGGCACGCTCTACGTCGCCTTCGGCGGCCATTTCGGCGATTGCGGCAATTATCATGGCTGGATCGTCGGAATTCCCCTGCGTGATCCGAGCAAGCTGATCAGTTTCCAGACACGGGCGCGTGGGGGCGGGAGCTGGTCGCCTGGCGGACCGAGCGTTGTCGGACATGACATCTATTTCACCACCGGCAATACATTTGGCGCGCAAACTTGGAGCGACGGCGAAGCCGTGTTTCGTGTTGGCGCGGACCTGCACCGCAGCGACGACAAGAAGGATTATTTTGCCCCGTCAGACTGGAAAACACTCGATGCCGGCGATGTCGATCTTGGAGGTAGCAATCCAATTCCTCTCGACGTTCCCAGCGCGGGCGGCGATCACGCGCTGATCCTGGCACTGGGCAAGGATGGCAAGGCCTATCTTCTCGATCGCAATGATCTCGGTGGCATCGGTGGCCAGTTGGCGGTGAAAGTAGTATCGCAGTCGTTGATCATCACCTCGCCCGCCTCCTACCGCGCCGACGACGGCGTCTTTGTCGCGTTCCGGGCTCAGGGCGCGCAGTGCCCGGAGAAGCGGGGTGAACTGACCGTCTTAAAGATCACGGCAGGCGCCAAGCCGGCGATGGCCACGGCGTGGTGCGGCGCTGTCCGCGGCCGTGGCTCTCCCATTGTGACAACCACGGACGGGCATTCCAATCCGATCGTGTGGATGCTCGGCGCTGAAGGGGACAATCGGCTGCACGCGTTCCGGGGCGATACCGGCGAGCAGATTTATGCCAGCGAGACCCTGCGCGGCCTCAGACGCTTTCAGTCGGTCATCGCGACGAAGGACCGGCTGTATATCGGGGCCGATGAACGTGTTTACGCTTTCAAGTTCTGAGCCCCGTACCGCCTCGGTACGAGCCCTTATGCACGCGCCTGATCCCGTGCACGCAAGCCCGCACGACTGATCTTGGCGAGAGGGCAATTGGAACGGCCCTCCCGGCAAATCGTTGGACCTCGGGAACAATGGCAAGCCGGCTGGGCAACAACGAGACATGGACATGAGAATGGAATACCCAAACCTGTCCTTCTACGCCCGAGCATTTCTCATAGGGAGCATCATCGCTCCTGCGACCCTGGTGAGTGCGAGCATCGTGCATTCGCAACCCAATCAACCCAATATCGCCGGATCCTCCATGAGGGCGCCGGTCTGGATGCATCGTGTGGCGGATACCCGGCATGACGGTGCACCTAACTTTGCCGACCTCGCGGAAAAAGTGCAGCCCGCGGTGATCGGAGTCGTCTCCCGGACCGCAGCGACGCGGAAAGTGCTTCCCGGTCAGCCCTTCCAGTTTGGTGTGCCCGATCAACGCACTCCGAACGACGAAGACGAGGAAAAGATGCCGGACTCCGATGGATCGGGCTCAGCGCAGAAGCCGAATGCGCGTGAAGCGGTTGCGGTTGGATCAGGCTTCTTCATCTCATCAGACGGCTATGCCGTGACAAACAGCCATGTTGTCGAACACAACAAGACTGTTCAGATCCGGACGAACGATAACAAGACCTATCAGGCGCGAGTCGTCGGGGCGGATTCGCTCAGCGACCTTGCCTTGCTCAAGGTCGATGGGCGGACGGATTTCAGCTACGTGAGGCTCGCCGACCAGCCTCCTCGCGTGGGGGAATGGATCCTCACCGCGGGCAGTCCGTTTGGGCTCGGTGGGACGGTCACGGCGGGCATCGTTTCGGCGCGCGAGCGTGAAATCGGGACCGGCGCCAGCGAAGGATTCATCCAGATCGATGCGCCAATCAACACCGGTGACTCGGGCGGACCGAGCTTTAACACCAGCGGCGAGGTCATCGGCGTCAACAGTATGATCGTCTCGCCATCCGGAGGCTGGGCAGGAGTAGCTTTCGCAGTACCGGCCGATACCGCCAAATCCGTGATCCCCCAATTGAAGGACAAGGGCAGCGTCACGCGCGGATCCATGCAGGCCGAAGTCCAATCGGTGACGCCCGAAATCGCTGACAGTCTCGGCATGAGCAATCTTCATGGTGCGATCGTTGCGAATGTTCGCAGCGACGGCCCCGCCGCGAAAGGCGGATTAAAGAGCGGAGATGTGATCACGTCGGTTGATGGTCAGCCAATCAAGACTGCCAACGACCTGACAAAGAAGATCCATGCGATGTCACCCGGCTCCTCGATTCGAGTCGCGATGATTCGCAATGGGCAGGAGAGTTCACTAAATGTGACCTTGGACCGGCTGCCCGATCAATCCGAGTCTTCGTCCCCCGATCCGGGATAAGTGGAGGACCAATGGCCGGGCCAAGTCTCCCCGACGCGCGCATCGATAAACAATCGAGTCGCACTCGTCGGGCTTGTCCGGCGTCCAGGAGGCCGCGCGAGGCAGGCCATTCGTGTTTCGCAGGGATGGCCGCTCTATCCGCAAGGCCGGTATGCAGCAGCAGTGCTGACTAAGTCCGGCGCGAGCGGACGGGTATGATCGTCGCTCGCGGCCGCAGAGCTTCAAAATCACGCGATGCATGCGCGCGCTACGCGTCTGTCGGAACGATCCAACATGCGCTCGCTTTACCCAGCCGTCGTGTCAGAACGGGATCGCAAAGACCCGGCTCGGCGCAGATCATCCGCGACACCGGAATGCTCTGATGGCGATCGTACACTTTGCTCTGAAGTATCGACATACGTTCTATGTCATGGCGCTGGCCATGCTGGTTCTTGGCGTGAGCGCGATCCTGAGCTCGCCTAAGGATATTTTTCCGCGGATCGATGTCCCCGTCATCACGCTGATCTGGCAATATACCGGCCTCACGCCGGAGGAGATGGAACAGCGGGTCACCACATATAGCGAGTATTCGATCAGCTCGAGCGTCAATAATGTGCGCAACATCGAGTCGCAGACGCTGTCCGGCATCAGTGTCGAGAAAATCTACTTTCAGCCCAACGTCAATGTCGATCTCGCGATGAGTCAGATTGTCTCGGCGAGCAACTCGATCCGCAGCCTGATGCCCCAAGGCATTCAGCCGCCTATCGTGGTCCAGTACAACGCGTCCAGCGTGCCGGTGCTCCAACTGAGCCTGAGTTCAGATCGTCTCAACGAGCAGCAACTCTATGATTACGGCATCTATCGCATGCGGCAAGCGCTTGCGCCGATCCAGGGCATCACACTACCCACGCCTTACGGCGGCAAGTATCGTCAGGTCATGGTTGATATAGACCCGGAGGCGCTGCGCGCGAAAGGCGTGACGCCGACTGACGTGGTCAACGCCGTCAATGCGCAAAGTCTGACGCTGCCTTCAGGCGACGCCAAGATCGGGAGCAAGCAATACATCGTCGGCATCAACGCGCAACCGTCGACCGTCGAAGCGTTGAACAGCGTGCCGATTCGCCAAGTCGGCAATACGACGGTGGCGCTCAAGGACGTCGCTCATGTCCGTGATGGCTGGGCTGTGCAGCAGAACGTGGTACGCGCCGAGGACCGCCACTCGATCCTGCTTACAATCATCAAGAACGGCGACGCGTCCACCCTCGACGTTGTGAATCGCGTCAAGGCGGCGCTTCCGGAGATTCAGAAGGCGGCTCCGCCCGGAATGGAGATTCGGCCTCTGTTCGATCAGTCTGCCTTTGTATCCGAGGCGATCGACGGGGTGGTGCGCGAGGGCTTGATCGCGACGGCGCTGACGGCGCTGATGATCTTGCTCTTCCTCGGGTCGTGGCGCTCGATGTTGATCGTCACGGTTTCGATTCCGCTCTCGATCTTCACCTCGATCGCCGTACTTGCAGTGATGGGACAGACCATCAACACCATGACGCTCGGCGGCCTTGCACTGGCTATCGGTATCCTCGTCGATGATTCCACGGTAGCGATCGAGAACACGCACCGGCTGTTCGAGCGCCGTATGGATTTCGATCAGGCCGTGCTTGAGGGCTCCGCCGGCATCGCCCTTCCGACCCTCGTCTCGACGCTGGCTATCTGCTCGGTCTTCGTGTCGCTGTTCTTCCTGCAGGGACCAGCGCGCTTCCTGTTCACGCCACTGGGGCTTGCCGTATCATTTGCGATGCTTGCGTCTTACCTGATTGCACGCACGCTCACCCCGATCATCATCAGCTTCCTGCTGCGGAGCGAACATGCGGGGGATTCCGGCCAGTCGGCCCCCGCGAGATTCCTGGCGTGGTTTCACGGGCACTTTACCCGCGGTTTCGAGCGCTTCCGTGAGTTCTATGATTGGCTGCTCGGCAGTCTCCTGGCCCGCCGAATCGTGGTCCCGGTCGTCGCTGTCGCCATCGTCGGCGGAGCGATTGGACTCGCCCCGTTCGTCGGTCTCGATTTCTTCCCACCGGTCGATGCTGGATTGATTCAGCTTCACGTGCGCGCACCTGCGCGAACGCGCATCGAGGATACCGAGCGCACCTTCCAGGCCGTCGAGAACAAGATCCGCGAGCACATCAAGCCGGAGGATCTTGGTCTCGTTCTCGATAATATCGGATTGCCCCAGCGGCTCTATAACCTCGCCTTCACGGATGGCTCCACGATCGGGGTGAATGATGGACAAATCCTGATCTCGCTCAATGAAGGCCATCGTCCCACCGCCGACTATGTCAGAAGCCTGCGCGAGGAGTTGCATCAGGCGTTCCCCGACGTTCTCTTCTATTTTCAGCCGGCCGATATGGTCACCCAGATCCTCAACTTCGGTATCCCCTCGCAGATCGACGTCGAGGTGCAAGGGCAGGACCGCGCCGGCAATCGCGAGCTTGCCAAGACGCTGAAGCAGCGCTTGAGCGCTCTGCCGGGTCTTGTGGACGTGCACATCCAACAGGAGCTCGATGCGCCCGAACTGCACTACGACATTGACCGCAATCGCGCGCAGGAACTGGGGCTCACCGTCAACAGCGTCGCCAACGACATCAATACCAGCCTGAGTTCGTCGGAGCAGGTTTCACCCAACTTCTGGACGGATCCAAAGGCCGGAATTCCCTACTATCTTGCAGTTCAGACGCCGCAATACCGGATCGGGAGCGTCGACGACATCAAGAATACGCCGATTACAAGCCAAGCCGGCACGCAAGCGCCGGTCCCCAATGTGCTCGGAAACATCGCAAGCATGACACGGCAGTCGGTGCAATCCGTCTTCAATCACTCGAACGTTCAGCCGGCCTACGACATCTACGGCAGCGTGCAGGATTCCGATCTCGGCACAACGGCGAGGAAGATCCAGGCGATCGTCAGCGATTTCCAGGGCAAGCTCAAGCCGGGTAATCGCATCGCCGTACGCGGCCAAATCGAAAGCATGAACTCCGCATTCAAGGATCTGCTGATCGGACTTCTGTTCGCCGTCCTCTTCGTCTACCTGTTGATGGTCGTCAACTTCCAGAGCTTTCTCGATCCGCTCGCCGTGCTTCTGGCGCTGCCGGGCGCGGGCTGTGGCATCGTGCTCATGCTGTTTGCGACTGAAACGCCGTTGAGCGTGCCTTCATTGATGGGCGCGATCATGGCGATAGGAGTCGCTTCCGCAAACTCGATCCTCCTCGTGGCGTTCGCGCGGGAGCGGCGCCAGGCGGGCGTCGGGGCAACAGAGGCGGCGCACGAGGCGGGCAAGACCAGATTGCGCCCGGTGTTGATGACGGCAGCCGCCATGGTGGTTGGCATGATTCCGATGGCGCTCGGCAGTGCGGGCAACGAGCAGAACGCCGTGCTCGCGCGCGCGGTCATTGGAGGGGTCCTGATGGGCACCATCACGACGTTGCTGATCGTCCCATATCTCTATTCCGTACTGGGCCGCCATGAGCAAGTCCGGACGAGACCTCAACGCCGGAATGCAGGTGAGGACCAGCAATGATCGAACCCGAACGGCAGCCTGACCATGATCAATCCGGGCGGCGCCGCCGCGTCGCCTGGGGCGCGCTGCTGGTTGCCGTTGTGCTGATCGGCAGCCTCATCGGCTATGGCGCCTGGCGGCGCGGGCAAAGCAGCGCGATGGCGCAACAAACATTGAGGCATGAGCAGAACATGGTGCCGGCCGTGCGCACCCGGTCGGCCAACGCAACAACCAATCCGAGAACATTTAGCCTGACGGGTACGACGGAGGCATTCGAGAACGCCACGCTTTTTGCGCGGGCGACGGGATACATCAAGGAGCGCAGGATCGACATCGGCAGCCGTGTGCATGCCGGTGATCTCCTGGCGACGATAGCTGCGCCGGATCTTGACCAGCAACTGGTTCAGGCGCGGGCGCAGGAGACTCAGCTCGAAGCCGCGCTCGAACAAGCCCGCGCCAACGAGCAACTCGCGCGCTCGAACAACGAACGGACATCCCGCCTTGTGGGGCAGGGCTGGCAGTCCCAGCAGCAGGGCGACACCGACCGCCTGGGGTTCGCGGCGCAGTCGGCCGGGGTCCGCGTCGCCACGGCCAACCTCGCCGCGCAACAGGCGCAAGTCTCGCGGCTTGAGCAACTCACGGGCTTCGAGCGCGTGACCGCGCCCTTTGACGGCATCATAACTTCGCGTCAAGTCGATGTCGGAAGCCTGGTGACCGCGGATACCGCCACCGGGACACCATTGTTTTCGATCGCGCGCACCAATACTCTGCGCGTCCAGTCTTACGTGCCACAAGATGCAGCGCTGGCGATCGAGGACGGTGCGCAGGCCGACGTCATCGTGCCGGAAATTCCGGGGCGGACCTTCCGGGGGACGATCTCCCGCAATGCCAACGCTTTGCAGGCCGGCACGCGGACCCTCTTGACGGAAGTCGACGTCGACAACACGGACGGCACGCTTCATCCCGGCCTCTACTGCACGGTCCGGTTCAGTATTCCGCGCAAGCGACCGGTCATCATCGTGCCGGCCGAAGCCGTCATCTTCGATGAGCGGGGCCTCAGCGTTGCGATCGCCGCAGGCGGCCGCGCACATTTGCGGCATATCGAGCTTGCAGCGGACAATGGCGCCGAGGTCGAGGTCAAGCAAGGCCTCGATCCGGGTGAGCGGGTCATACTGAATCCGCCCATCGACATTGCCGACGGCATGCCGGTCAAGGACGGCGCTGCAAATGACCAGACTGCCTCGACGCACTAGAGCGATGCGATTGAGTTGAAGCGTTACCGCGCTTTGAGCGTGAGCATGATCTCAATTCAATCGCATCTTGATCTGGTCACAGCCTCGCTGTTTTGGCGCGCTTTCCGATCGTGTGTTTTCCAGGTGAGCTCTGCTTTTCTGCCGCTTCAACTCGCCTGGTCCGGACACCAAGACGGTGTTCGGCGTATTCCTGTCCGTCGATCGGGCCGACGTGGGGTGGGTCTCTATCAAGGTAGGGGCGTCCGATGCCAAACTCGCCGCCGTGCTCATCAAGCCACTTCCAGAGAATTTGACTCGAAGCATATCGCTGTGTCCGCGTTGCGCCGTCGATGCTGACGATGTCGGCCGCCAGTCCGTGGCCATAGCCTCCGCGAAGAGTACCGCCGTGATAGGAACGGTTGTCGGCAGCCTTCAGGCCGCTTGCAATTGATTGGCGATAGTCGTCACGAAAGCCGCTGGTGATGCCGGGCGACAGGCCTTCCTTCTGGGCCGCATGAAGCATGTAGAATAGCTTCAGTTTGAAGTCACGATCCATCCCACCGATGACGTAGGCCTCCAGAGACATGCCGGCCCTGTCGGCAGCTTTCGCGTCCTTCCACGAAAAATCTTCATCGGTGAGCTTTGCGATCGTCTTTGTGATCGTGACCAGTTTGCCCTTCTTCTTCGCAGAGACCTGTTCGGACGTCTCGGTCTTTATTGTGTCCTCCTTGGGAGCGCGCTGATAGAGCGCCCACAGATATCGATCGACGCAAACTTCCAGGACCAGGCATTCGTCAACAACGGCGGCGTCGGTCGCCTCTGTGTTCTGGTCGTCGCTACTGCCCGACGGGGGAAGAGCTGTCGGCTGCACAGCCTCTCGCTCGGGCGTCAACGCAGCCGGTGGAATTGTTTCAATGTCTGTCCCGGCCAGCCCGTCAATCGATGTCGCTGGAATCGATGTCGCGGGCTCGTTTGCGGACACGTCAGTGACCGGCGCGTTGACACTGGCGTGCGCGCTCAAATCTACGGTGACGTCGGTCGCGGCGTGGGGCAGAGATGGCGGAGCGCTGCGTGTTGCGGGCGTCAGGCCAAGATCGTCGCGAAGGCGCATCGGGCCAGACGACGCCACAATGAGCACGACCAGGATCGGCATCGTGATGTCGCGGCACAGGGCTGACAGAACGACCAAGCGTGGATGCACAATCCCTGCCTCCAACGAAGCCCCGCCACCAAAAGGTTAGCCGGATACGCACTGGCCCCGCAATAGCGGATGACCGCGCGGCAGTTGGCAGACTGCAAGGTAAGGGAACAAATAGTGGGGCGCTTGTAAGCGTCGACCTACGTTTACGGATCGAGCTCTGTGTCCCAGTAGAGATAGTCGAGCCAGCTTTCGTGCAGGTAGTTTGGCGGGAACAGGCGGCCGTTGCGGTGGAGCTGGTGCACCGTCGGCGCGAAAGGGGTCTGCTTCGGAAACATCTTGGCCTGCTGCGGCGTCAGGTTGCCCTTGCGCAGATTGCAGGGCGAGCAGGCAGCGACGACGTTCTCCCAGGTGGTCTGGCCACCCTTGCTGCGCGGAATGATGTGATCGAAGGTGAGGTCGTCGCCCGAGAGACAATATTGGCAGACGAAGCGATCGCGAAGGAAGACGTTGAAGCGGGTGAAGGCGGGGTGGGTGGTCGGCTTGACGAAGGACTTGAGGGATACGACGCTCGGCAGTTGGATTTCGAAGGAAGGACTTCGTACCGCCCTGTCGTAGTATTCGACGATGTTGACGCGATCGAGGAACACCGCCTTGATCGCGTCCTGCCAGGACCAGAGCGACAGCGGGTAGTAACTCAGCGGCCGGAAGTCCGCGTTCAGCACCAGGACCGGCCATCCGCCTTGCGAGACATGTGCGTTCAAATAACGCTCCTGACTCCCATTAGCTGCGAAGCAGCATGCACTCACATACTACAGGCAGCGTGACGGGATTGTGAAGAGCGTTGCGCGGCTTATCCGCCCTGCGCTGCCATGTTCCTGCCCCGATTGCATCCGCCCCGTCAGGCCCGCTAAAGGGAGCCGGGAGGCCTTTGTCGGCCACCGACGGATCCTGCCGATGACGACCACGACGTCCAGCTATTTGGAGGCGCCGCGCCGGCTCCGCGCATTCGTGCGCGCGCACGAAACAAGCCTGGTGGTGCTGGCCGCGCTGATCGGGGCCGTGGGCGGGCTCGTTGTGGCGACCATGAGCGGGCTGGTCACGGCGCTGCATGCCATGCTGTTCAATTTGCCGTGGGGTGAGCGGCTGTCGAGCCAGCCGAGCATCGATCCGCTGCGTGCGATCGTGGTTCCCGGGCTCGGCGGACTGCTGCTGGGGATCGCGTTCCTCCTGCTGCTGCGCGTTCGGCCGGCCCGCGAAATCGACCCGATCGAGGCCAACGCACTCTATGGCGGGCGGATGTCGTTCCGCGGCAGCTTGATCGTGGCGTTGCAGACGATCTGGTCGAGCGGCGTCGGCGCCTCGGTCGGGCTCGAGGCCGGCTACACTCAGCTCGCCAGCGGCCTCGCCGCCTCGCTCGGCCGTGGTTTCCATCTGCGCCGCAACGACCAGCGAATCATGGTCGGATGTGGTGCGGCGGCGGCGATCGCCGGCGCGTTCGGTGCGCCGCTGGCGGGCGCCTTCTATGCTTTCGAACTTGTGATCGGTGGCTATACGCCGGCGAGCCTGACGCCGGTCGGCGTGGCTGCGGTCACCGGCTATTTCGTGGCCCACGCCTTCGCGCTGCTGCCACTCGGGGTCGGCGTCGGAACCGTCGGCGATCTGCTCGGGCGGGATATCGCGATCGCCACGCTGCTCGGCATCATCGCAGCGCTGACCGGCATTGCGATCATGCGCGGGGTCACGCTGTGCGAGACGCTGCTGACGAAGATCCGGCTCTGGCCACCGTTGCGGCCGGCGCTCGGCGGGCTTGCTGTCGGCGCCATGGCTCTGGTGACGCCGCAGGTGATGTCGTCGGGCCACGGCGCGCTGTATGTCGCCGGACTTGCGGCGATGCCGCTCGCCGTCATCGCCGGCATCTTCGTGCTGAAGGCGATGGCCTCCATTGTCTCGCTCGGCACCGGCTTTCGCGGCGGATTGTTCTTTGCCACGCTGTTCATGGGCGCGCTCGGCGGCCGCCTGTTCGCCGCCGGCGTCGACGTGGTCTGGCCGGGCTTGAGCCTCGATCCCAACGCTTATGCGGTGATCGGCATGAGCGCGCTGTCGGCCTCGGTGATCGGCGGTCCCCTGACGATGTCGTTCATCGCGCTGGAATCGACCGGCAATCTCTGGCTCTCCGCCGCGGTGCTGGTCGCTGTCATCATCTCGACGATGATCACGCGCGAACTGTTCGGCTATTCGTTCGCGACCTGGCGGCTGCATTTGCGCGGCGAGACCATCCGCAGCGCCGCCGACGTCGGCTGGATCCGCGATCTCACCGTCGGCAAGATGATGCGGCAGGACATGGCGACGGTGGATGCCGCGATGCCGATCAAGACATTCCGCGAGAAATTCCCGCCGGGTTCAAAGACGCAGGTCGTCGCGATCGACGGCCAGGGGCATTATGCCGGATTGGCGCTGGTCGCGGATGCCCACGCGCCCGATCTCGCGGCCGACAAGGGGCTTGCTACCATCTTGCGCTACGCGGATGTGGTGCTGCATCCGGTGATGAACATCCAGGAGGCGATCGCAGTGTTCGACGCCGCCGAGGCCGAGTCGCTTGCCGTGGTCGAGGACGACAGCGACCGGCGGCCGATCGGCTTGCTCACCGAGGCCCACGCGATGCGGCGCTATGCGGAAGAGTCCGAGCAGCGCCGGCGCGAGGTGATCGGGGAGGTTTGACTTCGCGAAGTGACGGCGTCCAGTGTCAAGCCGGAGTGAGGCGGCCATCATTGCGAGCGCAGCGAAGCAATCCATCTGGCTGCGCGGGCTGAAGGTTACGGAAGTTTTGCCACAGGCCCGACGTCGCGCGGCAACAGGCCTTCCTCGATCGCCTTGATCTGCAGGGCGAGGTAGCGCGAGTTGATACGGCATTGCGCGAGGCTGCCGGCGATGAACCACAGGCCGGGCTGCGGCGTGCGCGTGTACATGTTGCGCAGCTCCTGGCCGTCGCCGAAGCCCCAGATCGAGCCGACCTTCGCGGCCATCGCCTCGCCGAACAGCTTTTTCACCAGCTCCTCCTGCGGCCGGTAGCCGGTCGCGAGCACGATGAGGTCGGCTGCAAGCGTCTCGCCGTTCCTCAGCCGCGCGCCCTCGGCTACGAAGGTCTCGATGTCGGCAAATTGCTTGAGCTTGATCGCGCCGCTCGCGACGAGGTCCGAGCAGCCGACGTTGAAGTAGTAACCGCCGCCGCGGGTGAGGTATTTGAACTGCCAGCCCGTGCCGCCGTCGCCGAAATCGAGCTTGAAGCCGACCCGGGCGAGGTCATCGAGCAGCGGCTTGTCCAGCTCCTTCGACCGTTCCGTCATCAGCACGTGGCTGCGCCGGGCGAGCGCAAGCGGCATCGAGGTCGCGATCAAATCGTTGTCCTCGAGCGTGCCTTCATTGTAGGCGGCATAGGCGAGCTGCGCCGACGGCTCGATGTTGGTGATCAGGGTCGATGAGCGCTGCACCAGGGTGACATCGGCGCCGAAGGAATGCAGATCCTGCGCGATGTCGTGACCGCTGTTGCCGGTGCCGATCACCAGCGCGCATTTGCTGGTCCAGTCCTCGCCATCCTCGTAGCGGCTGGAATGCACCACCTTGCCGGAGAAATTCTTCAGGCCGGGGATGTCGGGCAGATTCGGGATGCCGCTGACGCCGGTCGCCATCACGACATGGCGCGGCTGCATCCTGCGCGTCGTGCCGTCGGCGCGGCGCAACTCGATGTTCCAGCGCCCCTGCGCCTCGTCATAGCTGCCGCCGACAAATTCCGTGCCGGTCCAGAAGTTCAGCTCCATGGCGTCGACGTAAGCTTCGAACCAGTTGGCAAGCTTGTCCTTGGGGATGTAGGTCGGCCAGTTCGGAGGAAACGGCATATAGGGCAGGTGATTGACCTGCACCTGGTTGTGCAGGGTCAGCGCGTGATAGCGCTTGCGCCAGTTGTCGCCGACGCGTGCCTCGCGATCGACGATCAGCGTGTCGATCGCAAGCTGCTTCAGCCGTGCGGCGATCGCGAGCCCGGCCTGCCCGCCGCCGACCACGAGCACGGCGGGATCGCGGTCGCCATATTCGGCGGCTGCCTTGCGCAGGTCGAGCCAATTGGGTCCACGGAAGTCGCGCGAGTAAGCCTGGCCGCGGGGCCGCGTATGGCCTTGCTGTTCCTCGAATCCCTTGAGCTCCTCGAGCGCGGTGAGCAGTGTCCAGGCCTTCAGCCGGCCGCCGTCGCCAGCATCGGGAACCAGACGCACGATGCCATGGCCGCGGCCGACCGATGTCTCGAACTTGAAGATTGCCTCGATCGCCTGCGTGCCGGCACGCGTCACCCGCCGGGGCGCTGCGCGATCGGCATCGATGCGGAAGTTGCGCGGCGCGCTGCGTCGCGCATGCGCGGGTAGCTCCTCGAGAATTGCGAACCCGCGGTTGACGGTTTGGATGTTCCAGCTCAGCGCCAGCACGTCGCGCCAGTAGCTGTCGGGATGGAACAGCGGCTTCAGCAGCACATCGTCGGGGCTTGCCAGCGCGTCCTCGAACTGCACAAGCCAATTGTCGGCGGCAACCGAAATGTCGTCGGTCTTGTCGAGCATCGGACGTTTCTCGTCATCGGCCGTCTGGGCGGCATTCACATAGCCAAAGCCTATACCCATTTCGCGGGCTTGCAGAATGAACGTGACGGGATGCCGCCTATTCGGCCAGTGACAGGATCAAGCCTTGCTTCGGTGGAACCCGGCCCTGCAGGGTATCGAGATAAGCCTCGCGCACTTCGGATGGTCCGCGCCGCTCGATCACGTCGAGCCACTCCGGCAGTCGCGGCGCGAGCCCCGCCCAGGCCGCACTGAACCGCTGGTCGACGCCGCCCGGTCCCCATTCCTTGGCGCGCTTGCGAATCTGATCCGGGGCGAAGAACCAGACCGGCTTGGCGCCGGGCAAAGCCGGTTCGTCCGGTTCGCTGGCGCGATGGGTCAAGCCGACCCGGCCGGAATAGACCATCCGCGCGCCGAAGTGCCGGTGCAGCGTCTCGCGCAGCGCGCTGTTGCCGGCCATGTCGACATAGGCGACGGGCTCAGCCGCAGGCATCGCGGTGATGTGGTCATAGGTGACCACCTCGTCGTAGCAGCCGAGCGACGTGACGAAACCGACATTGCCGTTGGATGTCAGCCCGATCACGCGGATACCCTGCCGTTGATGCAGCAGGTGGGCGAGACCGAACGCGGTCTTGCTCGAGGCCGACGACAGGATGACGTTGCGTGCGCCGTAGAAGTCATTTTCGGCCAGGAAGTCGTCGACCAGGAACGAGAGCATGAACAGGGGCAGCAGCAGCGCCCGATAGTCGCCCTGCCGTCCGGCATAGGTCGGGTCGCCGGAGACGCGGGCATAGGCGTTGTAGACCGGTGATACCTCTTGCCGGTGCGCGGCAGCATCGCGGAGGCCGCGCTTGCTGACGTCGCTGGCCTCGATTACCAGGTGCGTCGCCATCGGGAAATAGCCGAACAGCGTCTCGCCGATCTCGACATCGGGATGCTTGGAGGCGAGAACCTCGCCAAAACCCCAGACCGGGATGATGCCGTAGCCCTCGGGCGCCGGGAATAGGTGCCAATATTTCAGTTGCTCGCCGATCACGGCGTAGGTGATGTTGTTGGCGGTGAAAGCGAAGCGCGAGACCTTCACCAGCAGCGCATCGGTGGGCAGTGCTGCGGGATCAGGCAGGTGCATCTCGATCATCTTGCATTGCTGCAAATTGTTGCGGATGACGATGAAGTCGGTGGATTTCATGACCTCGATCCCGGCCTTTTGCGCGGGGCGATCTTTGCCTTGCCCCTGGGGGGCTCCGCAACAGCAACAAAGTTTGAAACGTTGTTCGCTTGCTTGTCGCCGGCGATGACGCCCTCACGTTTCCTCAGCACGCGATAGTAGGCCCACCACAGATGCGCGGCGGCGCCGCGCAGCGGGCGCCATGGTTCGGCGAGCGGCGCCATCTGCTTCGGCGTCGGCCGTTCCTTGAGCCCGAGGCCGATCTTGACCGCTTCCTGCACCGCGAGGTCGCCCGCGGGCCAGGCGTCGCCATGGCCTAGGCAGAACAGGAGGTAAATGTCGGCGGTCCATGGCCCGATGCCGGGCAGCGCGGTCAGCGTATTGTGGGCGGCGTCCGCGTCCTCATTGGCGAGCACCTCGAGGTTCAGCCGCTCCTCGGCGAGCTCGCGCGCGATGTGCTTCAGCGTCTTGATCTTGGCGGCGGACAGGCCGAGCCGACCAAGCCGGTCGGCGCGGGCTTTTCGGATCGCATCGTGATGGAACGGATCGAACGCCTTGCTGATGCGCCCCCAGATCGCCGCGGCGCTCGCGGTCGAGAGCTGCTGCCCGCAGACGATAGCGGCAAGCCCGGCAAAGCCCGGCTCGCGCTGGCGGATCGCTGGCATGCCCGTCACTTCGAGGATTGGTCTTAGACGGCGGTCTTGATCGACCAGCTTGTTAACCGCGTCGTCGAGGTCGGCCTGGGTTTCGAGATGGATCAGCATTGTGGGATCGGCATCACTGTGTCGCGCGGGGGCATGAGGCTCGAACTTGATTGGGGATGACCCGCACCATCGCCTATCGTAACAGAGTCTCCTTCAGATGGATGCCGGGCATAGGCGAGCGGAAGCGACGCCGTCCTTCAGACGGCTATGCCCGGCAATGACGCGCGACCAATCGCCATGCCACCCGTTTTCCGTTTTGCCCCAAGCCCGAACGGCTACCTGCATCTCGGCCATGCCTTCTCGGCGCTGCTCAACTTCGACCTGGCTCGGCAGGCGGGCGGACGCTTGCTGCTGCGGATCGAGGACATCGATAGGGCGCGCTGCCGGCCCGAGTTCGAAGCGGCGATCTACGAGGATCTCGCCTGGCTCGGCATCGCCTGGGAGACGCCGGTGCGGCGGCAATCGGAGCATTTTGCCGCCTACAGCGAGGCAATCGCGCGGCTGTCGGCGCAGGGGCTGGTCTATCCGGGCTTCGAGAGCCGGGCGGAGATCGCGCGACTGGTCGCCGAAAGGGAAACAAGGAGCGCCTGGCCGCGCGATCCGGATGGAGCGCCGCTTTATCCGGGCACGGCCAAGTCGCTGCCGCCGGAGGAGCGCGACCGGCTGATCGGGCAGGGTGCACCGTTCGCGCTGCGTCTCGACATGGCCGCGGCACGCCGGCGCGCCGGCGGCCTTAGTTGGCGCGAATCGGGCGAGGGTCCGGCCGGTGAAACCGGCGAGGTCGCCGCGCGGCCGGAGGCGTGGGGTGACGTGATCCTGGCCCGCAAGGAGACGCCGACCAGCTACCACCTCTCAGTCGTGATTGATGACGCCCTGCAGGGCGTTACTGACGTGGTCCGTGGCACCGACCTGTTCTGGTCGACCAGTGTCCATCGCTTGTTGCAAGACCTGCTCGGCCTGGCCCCACCGGCCTACCGGCATCACCGGCTGATTCGGGACGAGGCGGGCCACAAGCTGTCGAAATCGACGCGAGCGACCGGGCTGCGCGAGTTGCGGAGCAAGGGCGTGAGCCCGGCCGACATTCGCCGCCTCGTGGGCCTGCCGTAGATTTCACCGGCGTGCGGTCGCGAAGGAAATCCGGTTACCATCACGGCGCTTTGCGGTCGCGGGCTGCACACACCGCCGTGACTCCGGCACTCCTGACATGCCATGCTGGCTCCCGGGGACGGGATTACGGAAACCATGGCGGCGACATCGCGCGCAAGGCGCAACAAGCGGCGACCCAAGCGGGCGCCGTCCAAGATGCGCGCCCCGCGAACGCGCGCACCAAGGTCCGGCGCTGCCAAGAAGGCCGTCAAGGCGGCCAAGCCGCGCAGCAAGGGGGCCGCACCCAAGGTGAGCAGGAAGGCCGGTCCCGGGATGGTTGAAACCGCGCTGGCCGCTTTTGCCCATGAGGTGCGGACGCCGCTGACCGGGATCCTGGCGATCAGCAATCTGCTCGCGACCTCCGATCTCGGCGAGCGGGAGCGGCGTTGGGTCGACACCATCAAGGCCGGTGCGGAACATCTGGCGAGCCTTGCCACTCTGTTTGTCGATGCCGCGCGCAGCGAGGGCCCGGGCCTCGAGGTCCGGCAGGATTTCTTCGATCTGCACACGCTGGCGCGCAGTGCCGGCGATTCGCTGGCCGGCCGCGCCGCTGCCAAGGGGCTGGAAGCCACCGTCGAGATATCAGACGAACCGCCTGCCTTTGCGGTCGGCGACCCCGTCCGCTTGCGGGCGGCGCTGGAGAACCTGATCGACAATGCCGTCAAGTTCACCGAGCACGGCGGCATCGCGCTACGGGTGGCGCCGGCTCGGGCCGCGAAGGGCAAGATCGGTGTCAGCTTCGCGATTTCCGATAGCGGCATCGGGCTGACGCTCAAGGAGGTGAAGCGCCTGTTCCGGCCGTTCTCTCAGGCCAATGTCTCGATCGCTTCGCGGTTCGGCGGTGCCGGGCTCGGCCTGTCCTCGGTCAAGCAGCTCGCGCTTGCGATGGGCGGCGACATCGTCGCGGTCCAGCGCGAGGGCGGCGGCACTACTTTCACGCTGAGCGTAGTGCTCGCGCCGGCCAAGGGACCGATCGGCGGCATGTCGGATGACGCCGCCGCAGCGCGCGCGTCGCAGGGGCTGCGGCTGCTCAGCGTGGAAGACAATCCGTTCGGCCGCGTCGTGCTCAACACGATCCTGACCGAACTCGGTCATCACACCGAATTCATCGGCGAGGGCGAAGCCGCAGCCGATCGGCTCACTCAAGGTCGCTTCGACGCCGTGCTGATGGACATGGTGCTGCCGGGCATCGGCGGAGTCGAAGCGATCAAGCGGATCCGCGCGTTGCCGTCGCCGCATGGAAGCGTCGCGATCATCGGGATTTCCGGCCGTAGCGAGGATGAGGATGCTGCGCGCGCCGCAGGCGCCGACGCCTTCCTGGTCAAGCCTGTCTCTCCGCGGGCGCTAGCGACTGCGCTGCTTGCAGCGACACGCCGCGCGGCAACCGAGACTTGATGATCGCGGCATTCAGCTCGCCGCCAAAGACGAAGATCGCGGCAATGAAATACATGAACACCAGCGCGATGATCACCGAGGCCAGTCCTGCATACATCGTGACGTAGTTGTTGGCGAAGCGCGCCAGATACATGCCGAACCCAATGCCCGAGATCAGCGATGCCACCATGGTGAAGATGATGCCGGGCAGGATCTGTAAAAAGCTGCGGCGGCCCGCCGGCAGCCATGCGTGCAGGATGAACAGCGCAATGATCAGGGCCAGGATCGTTGTGCCGTAGCGGGCGGTGTTGAGCAGGCTCTCGTTCGATTCGACGAAGAATGGAATATATCGCCGCCCAGCTTCGATGATCAGCGGTCCGAGCACGATCAGGAATGCCATCGCGAGTGAGGTGAAGGCCGCGACCAGCGTATAGCCGATCGATTCCAACCGCAGCCAGTACCAGCGCCGTGGTTCGGCGACGGCGTAGGCGCGGTTGAGCGCCACCCGCAGCGCCTCGACGCCGTTGGAGGCGAAATAGACCGCGAGCACCGCGCCGATGGTCAGGATGTCGCCCCGGGTGTTGGTCAGCACGTCGTGGATCTGGCCGGACAGCGCCTCGGCGACCTGCTGCGGCCAGACCTGCAGCAACAGCCCGACGGCCTGGTCGGCAAGCTCCTTGGAGCCGAAGAAGCCGGCCAGCGAAGTCAGCACGATCAGGAATGGAAACAGCGCCATCAGCGTCGACAGCGCGATGTGGCTCGCGATCGCCCAGCCGTCGTCGGAGAGAAAGGTGTAGAAGGCATCCATCACGACGCGGTAGACGTAACGAAGCTGTTTCACATTCCACCGGGCATTGTCGAAGGGGTCGACCCGAAGCAGGGCCAGCATCTGATATTATGCGATGAAAAGCCAGTTGGTTGCATCGCTGCGGTCTGTGGAAGTCCGCTCCGCGCAGTGTTATGTACCGCCGATGGCATCCTTTCTCAGCTCGTTTATCCTTCCCATCGCCGTCGCCGCCGTGGCGCTGGTTCTGCTGCTCGGCCTCGTCAACATGATGAAGGGCGGCTCGCCGAACACATCGCAAAGGCTGATGCGGCTGCGCGTGTTGTTGCAGTTCGTCGCGATCGTCATCGCCATGCTCGCGGTCTGGGCGATGGGACGCTAGCTGAGGCAGGCTCTTCACCTCTCCCACAGGGAGAGGTGGACACGAACACTGGAGCTGGTCATGGTCGTTCTCAATCGGATCTACACTCGCACCGGCGATGACGGCACCACGGCGCTCGGCTCCGGCGAACGCCGTCCGAAATACGATCTGCGCGTCGCTGCCTATGGCACCGTCGACGAGACCAATGCCGCGATCGGCGTGGTGCGGCTGCATCTCGCTGACAGTCCCGAGCTCGACGCCATGCTCGGGCGGATCCAGAACGATCTGTTCGATCTCGGTGCCGACCTTGCGGTGCCCGAGCGCGAGGGCAAGGCCGAGCGCTTGCGGATGCTGGCGAGCCAGGTCGAGCGGCTCGAGCGCGACATCGACAGCTTGAATGATCAGCTCGCGCCGTTGACCTCGTTCGTGCTGCCCGGCGGGACAGCCGCATCTGCATATCTGCACCTCGCCCGCACGATATGTCGCCGGGCGGAACGCATGATGGTGGAACTCGCTGCCCGGCCCGACGAACCGGTCAATGCCGCTGGCATCCAGTATATGAACCGCCTGTCGGATTTCCTTTTCGTTGCCAGCCGCTTCCAGAATAACAAGGGGGCGGGAGACGTGTTGTGGGTGCCGGGCCAGAACCGTTAGACTGCCTCAAATCGGGAGGCCGGATTTTTGGCTCACGCGCGTTGACCGGGGGTATCCGGACCTTTAGGTTCCGCGCCAGCCAACCGAAACCCACAAAATCATAGCGAAAGAGGATCGATGAAGGTTCTTGTGCCGGTAAAGCGGGTCGTCGACTACAACGTCAAGGTCCGCGTCAAGAGTGACGGATCGGGCGTCGAGCTCGCCAACGTCAAGATGTCGATGAACCCGTTCGACGAAATCGCCGTCGAGGAAGCGTTGCGGCTCAAGGAAGCCGGCAAGGCGACCGAGGTGGTGGTGGTGTCGATCGGACCGGCGCAGGCTTCCGAGACCATCCGCACCGGTCTCGCGATGGGCGCCGACCGCGGCATCCTCGTCAAGGCCGAGGGCAATGTCGAACCGCTCGGCGTTGCGAAGATCCTGAAGTCGGTGGTTGAGGCGGAGAAGCCCGGCCTCGTCATTCTCGGCAAGCAGGCGATCGACGACGATTCCAACCAGACCGGTCAGATGCTGGCGGCGCTGCTCGGCTGGTCGCAGGCGACGTTCGCCTCCAAGCTCGAGGTCGATGGTTCCGACTTCAAGGTCACGCGCGAAGTCGATGGCGGCCTGCAGACCGTCAAGCTCAAGGGCCCGGCGATCGTCACCACCGACCTCCGCCTCAACGAGCCGCGCTACGCGTCGCTGCCCAACATCATGAAGGCGAAGAAGAAGCCGATCGACGACAAGGCGGCGGCCGATTACGGCGTCGATCTCACCCCGCGTCTGGAGGTGCTGAAGACCGCGGAACCGGCGGGCCGCAAGGCAGGCGTCAAGGTCAAGGACGTCGCCGAACTCGTTAACAAGCTCAAGACCGAAGCCGGGGTTCTCTGATGACGACGCTTTTGATTGCCGAACACCACCACGAGACCCTGAAGGACTCCACCAACAAGGCGCTGACCGCGGCAAGCCAGCTCGGCGGCGACGTTCATGTGCTGATCGCCGGCGGCCAGGGCACCAAGGCGGCCGCGGAAGCAGCAAGCAAGCTCAACGGCGTCAAGAAGGTGCTGGTGGCCGAAGGGCCCGCCTATGAGCACGATCTTGCCGAACCGCTGGCCGCGCTGATCGTCTCGCTCGCCGGCAGCTATGATGCGATCGTTGCGCCCGCGACCTCGCGCTTCAAGAACGTGATGCCGCGCGTCGCGGCGCTGCTCGACGTCATGCAGGTTTCCGAGATCATCAAGGTGGTTGCGCCCGATACGTTCGAGCGGCCGATCTATGCCGGCAATGCGATCCAGACCGTGAAGTCGAAGGACGCCAAGAAGGTCATCACGGTGCGCACCTCGACCTTCGCCGCGACCGGCGAGGGCGGCAGCGCGGCGATCGAGAACGCCGCGGCGGCGGCCGATCCGGGCCTCTCCTCGTTCATCGGCGAGGAAGTCGCCAAGAGCGACCGTCCCGAGCTGACCTCGGCCAAGATCATCGTGTCCGGTGGTCGCGCGATGCAGAGCCGCGAGAACTTCACCAAGTACATCGAGCCGCTCGCCGACAAGCTCGGCGCCGGCGTCGGCGCCTCGCGTGCCGCGGTCGATGCCGGCTATGCGCCGAACGACTGGCAGGTCGGCCAAACCGGCAAGGTGGTCGCCCCGGAACTCTATGTCGCGATCGGCATCTCCGGCGCGATCCAGCACCTGGCCGGCATGAAGGACTCCAAGGTGATCGTCGCCATTAACAAGGATGAGGACGCACCGATCTTCCAGGTCGCCGATTACGGCCTGGTCGCGGACCTCTATCAGGCGGTTCCGGAGCTGACCGAAGCGCTCGGCAAGCTCGGAAAGTAAGCGACACGACACCGGCCGGATGAGTTAGGCTCCGGCCGGTGTTATTTTTTCGGGCGTGGTTTTGAGAAAACGGGAACGGTGTCCCGAAAAGATCATGCTCAAACAAAGAGATGAGGTCATGACGCGCTTCCTCCTGCATCATGAGCTCGGGGGCCAATTTTCCGGCCAATAGGGCATCCGGAAGGCTTCGCTTCGGGTATCGTTGGGATTGGGCAGGCGCGATGTGCGCGCCGTTCCGGTGGATGACAAGATGACGGTGACAGTCAAGAAAGTCGGCGTGATCGGTGCGGGCCAGATGGGCAACGGCATTGCGCATGTGGCCGCGCTGGCCGGTTTCGACGTGGTGCTCAACGATGTGTCCGCCGAGCGGCTCAAGTCAGGGCTGGCGACCATCAACGGCCACCTGACCCGCCAGGTCTCCAAGAAGACCATCTCCGACGCCGACCGCAAGCAGGCGCTCGACCGCATCACGCCAGCCGAGACGCTCGATGCGCTGGCGGATTGCGATCTTGTGATCGAGACCGCAATCGAAAAGGAAGAGACCAAGCGCAAGATCTTCCACGATGTCTGCGCCGTGCTGAAGCCGGAGGCGATCATCGCCTCCAACTCCTCATCGATCTCGATCACGCGGCTCGCGGCGTCGACCGATCGCCCCGAGCGCTTCATCGGCATTCACTTCATGAATCCGGTGCCGGTGATGGAGCTCGTCGAGCTGATCCGCGGCATCGCGACCGACGATGTGACGTTCGATACCGCGAAGGCCTTCGTTGCCAAGCTCGGCAAGCAGGTCGCGGTGTCGGAGGATTTTCCCGCCTTCATCGTCAACCGCATTCTGTTGCCGATGATCAACGAGGCGATCTACACGCTCTATGAGGGCGTCGGCAACGTCGAGGCGATCGACGCCGCGATGAAGCTCGGTGCGCATCATCCGATGGGGCCGCTCGAGCTCGCCGATTTCATCGGCCTCGACACCTGCCTGTCGATCATGCAGGTGCTGCATGAGGGTCTGGCCGACTCCAAATACCGGCCGTGTCCGCTGCTGGTGAAATATGTCGAGGCCGGCTGGCTCGGGCGTAAAACCCAGCGCGGCTTCTACGACTATCGCGGCGATAAGCCGATCCCGACGCGGTAATTCCGCTATCAGCTCTCGGGCTGGCGATGCGTCCGCCCGACGCGGCGCGCTCTTACCGGCCGTTAACCCCTCCGCGCTATGCCCTCCGTACTTGCAAGCCGGAGTTGGGAATACCGCGTATGGACACAATGAGCATGGTCACTAGAGCGGGTCCCGACCGGATTGAATCGTTTGGGATTCCCAAATCGGGCTGGTTCTGATTCAAGCTGCCTGCCGGTGAAGGAGGCCGGCGGGTATGGCAGCATCTCTTTCAGTCGATCTTCGCAAGCGTGTGGTCGGCGCCGTTGAGGGCGGCATGTCGTGTCGAGCGGCTGCGGCGCACTTCCGTGTGGGAGTATCGAGCGCGATCCGTTGGGTGGCGCAAGCGCGCGCGACGGGCGAGGTGACGCCAAAGCCGCAGGGCGGCGACCGACGCTCCCAGGCGATCGAAGCGCAGGCCGAGCGCATCCTTGCGCTGCTTGCGACCAGGCCGGACAGCACGTTGGAGGAGCTGAAGGCGGCGCTCGCGGCCGATGGACACGTCTTCAGCGTCTCGGCGTTGTCGCGCTTCTTTCAGCGCCGCAAGATCACGCTCAAAAAAAGACCGCGCACGCCGCCGAACAGGAGCGGCCAGACGTCCTAAAGAAGCGGGAGCAATGGTTCGATGGCCAGATCGACCTCGATCCCGACAAGCTCGTCTTCATTGATGAGACATGGGCGTCGACCAATATGGCGCGAACCCGCGGGCGGGCGCCTCGCGGCGAACGGCTGCATGCCGCCATTCCGCACGGCCACTGGAAGACGACGACCTTCGTCGCCGGCCTGCGGCTGTCAGGCATGGTCGCGCCGATGGTTCTTGATGGACCGATCAATGGGCGCGCGTTCCAGGCCTATGTCGATCAGGTGCTGGTCCCCGAATTGCGGAAAGGCGATATCGTCATCATGGACAATCTCGGCAGCCATAAGGGCGCCGGCGTGCGCGCGGCGATCGAGGCTGCCGGCGTAAAGCTCCTCTATCTTCCGCCCTACAGCCCCGACCTCAATCCGATCGAGAACGCCTTCGCCAAGCTGAAAGCGCTGCTGCGCACGGCTGCCGCGCGCACCGTCGAAGGCTTGTGGAGCGCAATCGGGCGCTGCCTCGACTGCTTCACGTCCCGCGAATGCGTCAACTACTTCAAAGCCGCTGGATACGAGCCAACCTGATCGGGAACCGCTCTAGCATCTTGTCGATGCAGCAGGGCAACCTGCAGGGCCAGATCGCGACCCGGCTGACCAAGCAGAACCTCGATGCGGAGAAATTCGCGGTTCAGACCCTGCTCGGCACGCCCTCGACCGCCAATCTGGCGCCCGGCGTCGGCGGCAACCTCAACGTCACGGCCTGACACCCACCGCCTGAAATCTAGAATCCGGCCGGGGCCGGCTGCACCGCAGCCTTGACCAGCTTGATGGCGTCGTCGCTGGCCCACTCGGCGGGCCCGGCGATATTGGCGATTTCGCAGCCCTTGGCGTCGACCAGCACCGAGGTCGGCATTCCCAATGCCTTGCCTATGTTCTTAAGATCCTGAAAAACCTTGGCTTTCTGGTCGCTGAAATAGCTGAGATTGGTCAGGTTGGCGTCTTTCAGGAAATTCTTCGGCTTGTCGGGGTCGCGGGTATCGATGTTGATCGCGACCACCTCGAAATCCTTGCCGCCGAGCTTGGTTTGCAGGCTGTCGAGCGCCGGCATCTCCTTGCGGCAGGGCACGCACCAGGTCGCCCACAGGTTCACCAGCACCGTCTTGCCGCGCCAGTCCGAAAGCTTCCTCGGCTGGCCGTTGGCGTCCTCGAAGGTGAGATCCGGCAGCTTGAGAGGCGTGGTCGCCATGGTCAGCGCCGCGACCTCGCCATGAGCCAGCGGGGCGATCTTCTTGGCCAGGTCCACCGCCCCATTGCAGGCCACATCGCCGCCGGGATGCTTAAGGTTGGAGACGGCGACGTAGCCGATCACGGCTCCAATCAGCACCGCGCCCAGCACGAGCGGAATCCGGCGCGTGGCGGCAGGCTTGGGAGGGGTCGTCTCGGGCATATCGTTTGTCATCCTGGGGCAGTTATGGCTATGCAGTGCCGGGAATTACGATCGGAACCGCCGCGCTGTTTCGCCGCTCCGGCACGAAACAGCGTGGCCTCAAATACAAAGTCGTGAGCGAGAAGTCATGAGCAACAAGATGTGGGGCGGACGGTTCTCTGAGCGTCCCGACGCGATCATGGAGGAAATCAACGTCTCCATCGACGTCGATCGTCACCTTTATGCCCAGGACATCGCCGCGTCCAAGGCCCACGCCGCCATGCTGGCCGCGCAAGGCATCATCACCGCTGCTGATGCGAAAAATATCCGCAAAGGTCTAGACACGATTTTGTCAGAGATCGGCAGGAGCGATTTCGACTTCAAGCGCGCGCTCGAGGACATCCATATGAATGTCGAGTCGCGGCTGTCCGAACTGATCGGACCGGCCGCCGGCCGGCTGCACACCGCGCGCTCGCGCAACGATCAGGTCGCGACCGATTTCCGGCTCTTTGTCCGCGACACGATCGACGAGACTGATGCGGCGCTGGCTGCATTCCAGACGGTGCTGGTGGCACGCGCGGAGGAGCATGCCGGAACCGTGATGCCGGGCTTCACCCATCTGCAGACCGCGCAGCCGGTGACCTTCGGCCATCATCTGCTCGCCTATGTCGAGATGGCTGGCCGCGACCGCGGCCGCTTCGCCGATGCGCGCAAGCGGCTGAACGAATCGCCGCTCGGGGCTGCCGCGCTTGCCGGCACCTCGTTTCCGATCGACCGTGCCGCCACAGCCAAGGCGCTCGGCTTCGACCGTCCGATGGCCAACTCGCTCGATGCGGTGTCCGACCGCGATTTCGTGCTGGAGACGCTGTCGGCGGCCGCGATCTGCGCCGTGCACATGTCACGTTTTGCCGAGGAGATCGTGATCTGGACCTCGCCGCTGGTCGGCCTGGTCAGGCTGAGCGACAAGTTCACCACCGGCTCCTCGATCATGCCGCAGAAGCGCAACCCTGATGCCGCCGAGCTGGTGCGCGCCAAGACCGGCCGCGTGATTGGCGCGCTCACCGCGCTGCTGATCGTGATGAAGGGCCTGCCGCTCGCCTATCAAAAGGACATGCAGGAGGACAAGCAAGGCGCGATGGAGGCATTCGCCGCGCTGTCGCTCGCGATCCGCGCCATGACCGGCATGGTCGAGGACCTCGTGCCGGACGAGGCACGCATGAAGGCCGCCGCCGGCGAGGGCTACGCCACCGCGACCGATCTCGCCGACTGGCTGGTGCGCAGCCTGAAAATGCCGTTCCGCGACGCCCACCACGTCACTGGGCGGATCGTCGCACTCGCCTCGGAACAGGGCGTGGCGCTGCACGAATTGCCGCTGGCGGCGATGCAGGAGGTCGAGCCGAAGATCACGGCCGACGCACTGAAGGTGCTCAGCGTCGAGTCGTCGGTGAAGAGCCGGACCTCGTTCGGCGGCACGGCGCCGAAGAATGTGCTGGCGCAGGCCAAGGCTTGGGCCAAGCGGCTGGAAAAAGAGCGAAAATTGGGCTGAACGGGAAATTTCGCTGTCATTTCGAGGCCGCCCGGGTCTCGCCAGAGCGTGGCAATGTTTGTATGGTGCAGCCCGAATTGGGGATTTTCGTCGTGACCAGCAAGACAAGCCTGACCCCGTCGGGATGGGCCATCATTGTGCTGAGCGCAGCCGCGCTCGTGCTCGGCGGCTGCGGCCGCAAGGGACCGCTCGACCTGCCGCCGACGGCGTCGAACGCCGCTCCGACCGCGCAGGTGAACGGCGACACCGAGACCGAGCGCGCCAGCCAGCCGAGCGTGTTCAACCCGACCTATGGGGCGGATGCCGGGCCGAGCGCGCCGAAAGGCAGCAAGAAGTCCTTTATCCTCGACCCGCTGCTCGGTAATTAATTCGACAACCAAAAGCGTGTCATGAACCATTTCGACTATCGCAACGGCGTGCTGCACGCCGAGGCGGTCAATCTCATTGAGCTTGCGGAAGCCATCGGCACGCCGTTCTACTGCTATTCGACGGCGACGCTGGAGCGGCACTACCGCGTCTTCTCCGAAGCCTTCGCCGGTGAGAACAGCCTCGTCTGCTACGCGATGAAGGCGAACTCCAACCAGTCGGTGCTGCGCACGCTGGCTGGGCTCGGCGCCGGCGCCGACGTGGTGTCGGGCGGCGAGTTGAAGCGGGCGCTCGCCGCGGGCTTCCCGGCCTCCAAGATCCTGTTCTCCGGCGTCGGCAAGACCGAGGCCGAGCTGCGCGCCGCGCTCGCCGCCGATATCCTCTGCATCAACATCGAGTCCGAGCCGGAGCTCGAGCTGTTGTCGCGGCTTGCGGTCGAGATGGGCAAGACCGCGCGCATCTCGGTGCGCGTCAATCCTGACGTCGATGCCGGCACGCATGCGAAGATCTCGACCGGCAAGTCCGAGAACAAATTCGGCATTCCGCTGAGCCGCGCCCGCGAGGTCTATGCCCGCGCGGCGAAGCTGCCCGGCATCAAGGTCACCGGCACCGACGTCCATATCGGCAGCCAGATCACCGATCTCGGGCCGCTGGAGACCGCCTTCCGGCTACTCGCCGAATTCGTGCAGACGCTGCGCGCCGACGGCCACACCATCTCGCACATCGACTTCGGCGGCGGCCTCGGCATTCCCTATTATATGGACCGCGCCGCGCCGCCGGCGCCCGACGCCTATGCCGCGATGGTCAAGCGCGTGACGCACAATCTCGGCTGCACGCTGATGTTCGAGCCGGGTCGGCTGATCGTCGGCAATGCCGGCATCCTCGTCGCCCGCGTGATCTACGTGAAGCAGGGCGAGGCGAAGAATTTCGTCATCATCGATGCCGCGATGAACGACCTGATCCGTCCGACGTTGTACGAGGCCTATCACGACATCCTCCCGGTGCGGGAGCCCGCGAAGGGCGCGCCGAGCATCGTCGCCGATGTGGTCGGGCCGGTCTGCGAGACCGGTGACTATCTGGCGCTGGATCGCTCGCTGCCGCAGCCCAAGCCCGGCGATCTCCTGGCGATCATGACCGCCGGCGCCTATGGCGCGGTGCAGTCCGGCACCTACAACACGCGTGCGCTGGTGCCGGAAGTGCTGGTCAAGGACGACCAGTACGCGGTGGTCCGCCCGCGCATCGACATCGATGCACTGATCGCGATGGACAAGCCGGCGCCGTGGTTGTGAGGCCACAGCGCGTGCCACATCAACGGTGTCGTCCTGGCGAAGGCCGGGACCTATAACCACCGACTCTGATTGCTATGCTGAGCTGGGGCTCCGGCTTCTGTCACCACCAAGACTCGTGGCTATGGGTCCCGGCTTTCGCCGGGACGACAGCTGTTACTTGAGTTGTTACTTGGCGGCGTGATGACCTCTTCCACCACCCACGATCACGCCGGCGGCCTTCTCGATCGGCTTGATCGCGGCGGTGAAATCGGACTCCGGTCCCTCCTCGCGGATGACGGTTTCCCAGAGTCGGCCGACTGCTTCGGCAACCTCCATCGACAGTCCGAGCGATCTCATCTCCTCGACCGCGAGCCGCACGTCCTTCACCATCAGTCCGGTGGCGAAGCCGAAGTCGAAGCTGCGCGGCAGCACCGAGCGCGGAAACTTGTCGCGGCTTGCGGTGTTGAGCCCCGAGCCCGCATTGATGACGTCGATCATCACCGCCGGATCGAGCCCTGACTTCACGCCCATCACCACGGCTTCGGAGGTTGCGACCATCGCGGTCGCTGACAGAAAGTTGTTGGCGAGCTTCATGGTCTGGCCGGAGCCGGGCTTGGTGCCGATGAAGAACACCTTGCCGATGATGTCGAGCGCCGGCTTCACCAGCTCGAAATCGGCTTTCGGGCCCGACACCATCACCGCAAGCGTGCCCTTCTCGGCGCCGGAGACGCCGCCGGAGACCGGGCTGTCGATCTGCACGATGTTCTTCTTTGCCAGCAGATCGTGAATCCTGACCGCCATCTGCGAACCGACGGTCGAGAGATCGATGAAGCGCTTGACGCGTGTGCCCTCGATCACGCCGCCCGGGCCGGTCGCGACGTCGAGCGAAGCCTGCAGTGACGGCAGGCTGGCCATCACGGTGTCGACCCGGTCGGCGATGTCTTTCGGCGACGATCCCGCCGTAGCGCCGAGTGCGACGAGCTGGTCGACGGCATCCTTGCGGGTGTCGAACACGGTGAGCTTGTGACCGGCCTCGATCAGCCGGCGCGCCATCGGGAAGCCCATCTTCCCGAGGCCGATGAATCCGATGTCCATAGGTCGTTTCCTCTACATTGTGACGCGATGTTGTCGCGCGCTAAGCAGCCTGGCGCCGATCTCGATGTCGTTCTCGCGAACGCAGGAACCCAAACCTCGGGACCGAATTGTCCCGTTCAGCCGGGGCCACGGCCGCCGGAGCGGTCCCGTGCTGCGGCTATGGGCCCTGCGTCGCGGTGGGCCCGTCATCGGGCGCGCGTTCGCGCGACCCGTTGGCTTGCCCGGCACGACAGCGAGGGAGCAGTGCCTGTGTCACGCCTTGTCGAGCTCGGCGAACACTTCGCGCGCGATGCGGAAGCTGTCGACGCCGGCGGGGATGCCGGCATAGATCGACACCTGCATGAAGATCTCGCGAATCTCGTCGCGGGTGACGCCGTTGGTCAGCGCGCCCTTGATGTGCGCCTTCAATTCGTGCGGCCGGTTGAGGATCGAGATCATGGCGAGGTTCAGCATGCTGCGCGTCTTGCGCGGCAGCTCCTCGCGGCCCCACACCGCGCCCCAACAATATTCCGTGACCAGTTCCTGGAACGGCTTGTTGAAGCTGTCGGAATTCTTCAGCGCATTGTTGACATAGGCCTCGCCGAGCACCGCCTTTCGGATCTCAAGCCCCTTGTCGTGCGTTTTCTGGTCCATGATGTTCCTTACCTTGATGCGATGGTTCGGCCGGGACGTTACGGGGTGGAGACGCCGCAGTCACGCCTTCGTGTTATGCGAAATTCCCGGTGTGGGCTACGCCCCGAAGCGGGTGCCTCAATGGTGCCGCTGTGCTACGCTGACCTGCCCGGTAACCCGGAGATTTGATTGAGCGGCGCCAACCTCGACCCGTCAGAGACTACGTTACGCGCCGCGCGCGACAGCGAGGCGATCGCGCGGCTGAAACTGACACAGGCTCTGCAACGGGCAAAATTCGCGATCGCGTGGGAACGGGCCTGGCCGCATCTGGCGCGGTTCCTCACGGTCGCCGGTCTGTTCCTGGTCGCTTCATGGGCCGGGCTATGGCTGGTGTTGCCGTTTGTCGCGCGGGTCGCCGGCACGACCCTGTTCGGGCTCGCCGCGCTGGCGGCGCTGGTGCCGCTGCTGCGTTTCCGCTGGCCGACCCGCGAGGAGGGCCTGAGCCGGCTCGATCGCGGCGCCGGCATCCGCCATCGTCCGGCGACCACCCTGTCCGACACGGTCACGAGCCAGGATCCGTTCACGCTGGCGCTGTGGCAGGCGCAGCGCGAGCGCACGCTGGCCTCGATCAGGCGCATCCGCGCCGGTCTGCCGCGGCCGCGCGTCGCGCTTCATGATCCCTGGGCGCTGCGTGCGCTGGTGATCGTGATGATGGTCGCGACCTATATCGCGGCCGGCGACGAGCGCGGCCTGCGCGTCGGCTCGGCCTTCGACTGGAACGGCATCATGGCGCCGGCCAACATCCGCGTCGATGCCTGGGTGACGCCGCCGAACTACACCGGCAGGCCGCCGATCATCCTGTCGAATGCCAACAAGGATGCCGCTGCGGCCGACAACGGCCCGCTGGCGGTGCCGGCGGGCAGCACGCTCCTGGTGCGCTCCAGCGGCGGCGCCATCGACGTCGTGGCCGGCGGTGGCGTGACCGAGGTCGCGGCCGCCGAGGAGGCACCCAAGGGCACCAGCGAGCGTCATTTCAAGATCGCCGGCGACGGCACCGCCCATGTCCGGGCGCCGGCCGGACAGCCGCAGTGGAAGTTCACCGCGATCCCCGACCGTGCGCCGAGCATCGCACTCGCCAAGGATCCGGAGCGGCAGGCGCACGGCGCACTGCAAATGTCCTACAGGCTCGAGGACGATTACGGCGTCACCGAAGCCCATGCGCAATTTGCCGCACGCCCGAGCGAGATGCCGAAAGACCCGAGCCGCGACGGCGACAAGGCTGCGGAGCCGCGGCCCCTGTTCCAGCCGCCGCAATTCCCGCTGGTGCTGCCCAACGCGCGGACCCGCAACGGCGTCGGCCAGACTGTGAAGGATCTCAGCGAGGATCCCTACGCAGGCGCCGAGGTGACGCTGACATTGACGGCGAAGGATGAGGCCGGCAACGAGGGCAAGAGCGAGCCGTTCAACATGCGGCTTCCCGAGCGCGTGTTCACCAAACCGCTGGCGCGCGCGTTGATCGAGCAACGCCGGATCCTGGCGCTGGACGCCAACCAGAACGGGCAGGTGTTCGCCGCGCTCGACGGGCTGATGATCGCGCCCGAGATGTTCACGCCGGAGGCCGGCTATTATCTCGGCCTCTACAATGTGAGCCGGCAGCTCGAGGCGGCGCGCACCGACGACCAGTTGCGCGAGGTCGTCGCCAGCATGTGGGCGCTGGCCGTCACCATCGAGGACGGCAACATCTCCGACGTCGACAAGGCGCTGCGTGCAGCGCAGGACGCGCTCAAGCAGGCGCTGGAGCGCGGCGCCAGCGACGAGGAGATCAAGAAGCTGACCGACAATCTGCGCGCCGCGCTGGACAATTTCCTGCGCGAGCTCGCCGAGCAGTCCCGCAACAATCCGCAAGCGTTGGCACGGCCGCTCGATCCCAACACGAAGACGCTGAGCCAGCAGGATCTCAAGAACATGCTGGACCGCATGGAGCGGCTGTCGCGTTCCGGCGACAAGGAGGCTGCGAGGCAGCTCCTCGATCAGATGCAGCAGATGCTGGAAAATCTGCAGATGGCGCAGCCGGGGCAGGGCGACAACGACATGGAGCAGGCGCTCAACGAGCTCGGCGACATGATCCGCAAGCAGCAGCAGTTGCGCGACAAGACCTTCAAACAGGGTCAGGATTCGCGGCGTGACCGGATGCGCGGCAAGCAGGGTGACCAGTCGATGTCCGACCTGCAGCAGGATCAGCAGGCGCTGCGCGACCGGCTGAAGAAGCTGCAGGAGGAGCTCGCCAAGCGCGGCATGGGAGCGGATCAGCGCGGCCAGAAGGGCCAGCGCGGCGACCAGGCGCAGCAGGGTCAACAGGGACAACAGGGCGAGCAAGGCGGCGACCAGGCCGATGACGGCGACGGGCTCGACCAGGCCGATTCCGCGATGGGCGATGCCTCCGGGCGGCTCGGCGAAGGTAATGCCGATGGCGCGGTGGATTCGCAGGGACGCGCGCTCGATGCGCTGCGCAAGGGCGCCCAGAGCCTCGCTGAGGCCATGCAGCAGGGCGATGGCGACCAGCCGGGTAACAGCCCCGGCAACCGCGCCGGCCGCCAGCAGAGCGGTGGCAACCAGACCGACCCGCTGGGCCGGCCGCTGCACGGCCGCGAATTCGGCGACGACTATACGGTAAAGGTCCCCGGCGAGATCGACGTGCAGCGCGTGCGCCGGATCCTGGAGGAACTGCGCCGCCGCCTCGCCGATCCGTCACGGCCGCAGAACGAGCTCGATTACATCGAGCGGCTGTTGAAGGATTACTGAGCGGAACCGCACCCCACACTGTCGCCACCCGCAGAGGCGGATGGCCTAGTATTCCAGAGACACCAGCACTTGAATCGAGGCGCCGCGGCGCACTGGATGCCCCGCATGCGCGGGCCATGACGAGGGTGGGTGTGACGAGCCGCTCCGTCCGAAATTTGACACTCGTCATGCGCGGGCTTGACCCGCGCATCCGTCAAGGTTCGGAACAACCATTTCGTGACGGACTGCCGGGTTATCCCGATTGGATCGCGAAGCGGCGCCCGGCAATCACGCGCCGCTAAACCCTCCGCGCTGCCAGCGCGTCCGCCACCGCAGTGCGGATATCGGCTACCGAGAACGGCTTCGTCACGACGTCATGCACGATCGCATTGAGGCCGGAGGCGCGCTCGCGCTGGTGGGCAAAGCCGGTCATCAGCAGGATCTTCAGCTCGGGAAAGTCGCGCGCCGTGGTGAGCGCTAGCGCGATGCCGTCCATCACCGGCATCTGGATGTCGGTGAGCAGCAGGTCGAACGCGCCCTGATCGCGGGTCAGGATATCGAGCGCCTCGGCGCCATCCTGCGCGGTCACGGTCTCGTGGCCGTCCATCGCGATCGCGCGCGCCACCAGCGAGCGCATCGAGTCTTCATCGTCGGCAATCAGGACACGCGGCATGACGATCAATCGGTTGGCGGGGCGATCTTTCGGCGGTCTCAGGCGCGGCCGCCGATCAGATCCCGCTTGTTGAAGAAACGTACGTCGATATTGCGGCCTTCGGACGGCGGCGAGGCGAGGCGCGATTTGAAGAAAGCGCGTTCGCCGGGCTTGAGCACCGACTGCTCCAATACCGCGTTCCAGGCGTAGATCTCGCTGCCGTGCGCGTCGCGGACCGAAAAGCGCAGTCGTGGCAGTTCGACCGGCTTGCGGGTTTGCCCGACGATCATGCCTTCGATCACCAGCACCGGCTTGCCGTCGAGGGTCTCGTTGGTGACCTTGATGTCCTTGAATGCGAGCCCGCGCAAATTCACCTCGAGCCCGACCATCTTATAGAACAGCGCCGTTTGCGGCAGCAGGCGCACCACATCATTGCGCCAGACCAGCAGTGCAACGAGCAGCGCCGCCATCGCCGTGCAGGAGGTCGGCAGGGCACCGACCACAGGCATGAAGGGAATCCGCGGCAACGACGGTAGGCGGAACTGGCGCGGACGGAACAGGGTCGGCAGGCGAAGGCGGCGGCGCCGGGTTCCGTCGGCAACCTGGACGTCGCCACGGACCGCCGCATCTTCCTTGGCCACCGCCGGCCAGTCCCCTACGGCACTATCGCCCTCGGCGGGCCAATCGGCGGAGATCGAGGGACTCTCGACCACGGGGGTCGCTTCCGCGTCCTCCTCCCGGGCCATCGCCTCCCATTCGGCGGCCGCGGAGCCGGCATAAGGGTCGGCTGCCGCCATGGTCGACACCGCGGCCCCGACCGCATCCTCCGGCCGCGCCAGCCAAACTTCCTTGCAGCGGGAACAGCGGACGGTGCGTCCGGCCTCGCCGAGGGTGGCCAGCTTGATGGCGTAAGATGTTGTACAATACGGGCAAACGATGTGCATGGAGCCGAATCTTCACCGTGTCTCTGCCCGGATGCTACCCAGCGACTGTTAACGAATCGGAAACCATAACCGACGCACAAGGCTGCTGGGCGGTCCGCCGCCGGTTCGCCGGCAGGTGGGCCCGTTGTGCAGGGTTTCGGGCTGTTGCCCATCTCGAACGGAGCTAGTGCTTTGGTTCGGTTCGAACATGTCGGTTTGCGCTACGGGCTCGGCCCGGAGATCCTGCGCGACCTCTCCTTCGTGATCCCGGCGCACTCGTTCCAGTTCCTCACCGGACCGTCGGGGGCGGGGAAGACCTCGCTGCTGAGGCTGTTGTTCCTGTCGTTGCGGCCGACGCGCGGGCTGGTCAATCTGTTCGGCAAAGACGTCTCCCTGCTCAACAAGGACCAGGTCGCTGATCTGCGCAAGCGCATCGGTATTGTGCTGCAGGACTTCCGCCTGCTCGACCACATGACGACCTACGAGAACGTGGCGCTGCCGTTCCGCGTGATGGGACGGGAGGAATCGAGCTACCGCCGCGAGGTGATCGATCTGCTGAAATGGGTCGGCCTCGGCGAGCGCATGGACGCGCTGCCGCCGATCCTGTCGGGCGGCGAGAAGCAGCGCGCCGCGATCGCGCGCGCCGTGATCTCGCGGCCGCAACTGCTGCTGGCGGACGAGCCGACCGGCAGCGTCGATCCGACGCTCGGGCGTCGCCTGCTGCGGCTGTTCATCGAGCTCAACAAATCCGGCACCGCCGTCATCATCGCGACCCATGACATCACGCTGATGGATCAGTACGAGGCGCGGCGGCTGGTGCTGCACCAGGGACGGTTGCACGTCTATGAATAGGAGCGAGGAGCAGGTGTCGCTGGTGGATCTCGGGCGCGAGCGCCCGCAGGTGCCGGCGACGGCGCGCAATATGTCGCCGATCGTGCCGCGCGCTTCGATCGCCGGCCGCGCGCTGGTCGCGGTCGTCGCGATCATGACCTTCCTGGCCTCGATCACGACCGGCACCGTGCTGCTGGTCAGCGCATCGGCGGCAGAATGGCAGTCGGAGGTCGGAAGCGAGATCACTATCCAGGTGCGTCCCGCGGCCGGCCGCGACCTCGACCGCGACGTGCAGGCGACGGTCGACGCGATGCGGGCGCAACCGGGCATTCTCGATGTTCGCCCGTTCACCAAGGAGGAGTCGGCCAAGCTGCTCGAGCCGTGGCTCGGTAGCGGTCTCTCGATCGACGAATTGCCGGTGCCGCGCGTCATCGTGGCGCGGGTGCAGCCCGGCGCGACGCTCGATCTCGCCGCGCTGCGCACGCGGGTGACGCAGGCCGCGCCGACCGCCAGCGTCGACGATCACCGCGCCTGGATCGAGCGCATGCGCTCCATGACCGGCGCCACGGTATTTGCCGGCGTCGGCATCCTCATTCTCGTCATCGTCGCCACCATCATCTCGGTCTCGTTCGCCACCCGCGGCGCGATGGCTGCCAACCGCCCGATTGTCGAGGTGCTGCATTTCGTCGGTGCCGGCGACAGCTACATCGCCAACCGCTTCCTGCGGCATTTTCTCAGGCTCGGTCTCGAAGGCGGGCTAATCGGCGGCGGCGCCGCGATGCTGGCCTTCGGCTTCTCCGAATCGATCGCCAACTGGTTCTCCGGCACGCCGGTCGGCGACCAGTTTGCGGCGCTGCTCGGCACCTTTTCCCTGCGCCCGTCCGGCTATCTGGCGCTGGCCGCGCAGGCGGTGCTGATCGCCGCGATCACCGCCTGGGCGTCGCGCCGCACGCTGTTTGCAACACTCGATGATATCGACTGACGGTTGCGCGGTCGCGATCATGGATGCCGCCTTCGTGATCCCTGCGCTCATCACGCGTGACTTCGCAGCGCGGCTGCTTCGCTTCTGTCGCGGGGAAACCGGTTTCCACTTTTTCGGATCATGCTCTAAAATCGCCCGGAGGGAAGGGTATCGCATCATATGAGTTCGCAGACCGACGATACGTCGCTCGACAGCCGTGCCGCGCCCCCGCGGGGCCGGCTGCGCGCGGCCGTGGTCGCCTCGCTGGCGCTGGCGTTCGTCGCCGCGGCGGTCGGCTTCGTCGGCTTTCTGTCGCAATTGCGGGGCGCCGAGACCGATCCACCGCACGATGCCGACGGCATCGTGGTGCTGACCGGCGGCTCGTCGCGGGTGTCGGACGCGATGGAGCTGCTGGCGGCGGGTTACGGCAAGCGGCTGCTGATCTCGGGCGTGCATCCGACCAACGGCGCGCATGACATCTCGCGCTCGGTGCCGGACAGCCAGGGGCTGATGAGTTGCTGCGTCGATCTCGACCGCTCCGCGGTGAACACCCGCAGCAATGCAGCGGAAACGCGTCGCTGGGTGCGCGAGCGCGGCTTCAAGTCGCTGATCGTGGTGACCTCGAACTACCACATGCCGCGCGCCATCGTGGAACTGTCGCACGCGATGCCGGATGTCACGCTGATCCCGTTCGCGGTGGTCGGTGACAAATGGCGCGACGAGCCCTGGTGGACGAGTGGCGCGACCTTCCGGCTGCTGCTATCGGAATACGCCAAATACGTCGCCGCGGAGGTGCGGGTGCGGCTCGCCGATGTCGGCCTCGACCCGACCTTCGATCTCGGCGAGCCGGCGGCCACGCCGCGCCCCCCGACCACGGCGCAGGCCAATTGATGTTTTTGGCACCGTCATTCCGGGATGGTGCGCAAGCACCAGACCTCGGATACACACTTGTGTATCGGGGAATCTCGAGATTCCGGGTTCGCTGCGCGCTCCGGAATGACCGGTGACTTCACAAGGGATAGCCGTTGAGATGACTTCGATCTTCCTGCGCTCACTCGTCTTCAACGTGCTGTTCTACCTGGTGCTGGTGGTGCTCTGTATCATCGCGATCCCGACGCTGCTGCTGCCGCGGCCGGCGCTGATGGCGCTGGAGGCGACCTGGGCCAACACCAGCCTGTTCCTGATGCGCGTGGTCTGTAACATCAGGATCGAATTTCGCGGCGTCGAGAAGATTCCGAAAGGGCCGCTGCTGATTGCCTCCAAGCATCAGTCGTTCTGGGAAACCTTTGCGCTGGCGCGCTTCTTCGAGCATCCGCTGTTCATCCTCAAGCGCGAGCTGATGATGATCCCGGTGTTCGGCTGGCTGCTGAAGAAGGCGGGGATGATCGAGGTTGAGCGCGGCGGCGGCCCGCGCTCGCTGCTCAAGACGCTGAAGCGCGCGGCGGCCGAGGTGAAGCTTGGCCGCCAGCTCGTCATCTTTCCGGAAGGCACCCGCACTGCGCCCGGCGCACCACCGGCCTACAAGGCCGGCGTCGCCCAGATCTACGTCGAGAGCGGCGTGCCGTGCCTGCCGGTCGCACTCAACTCCGGACTGTTCTGGCCGCGCCGCACCTTCATGCGCTATCCGGGAACGCTGGTGGTCGAATTTCTCGATCCGTTGCCGCCGGGCTTGCCGCGCGACGAATTCATGGCCCGCCTGCGCGACCAGATCGAAACTGCCACCAGCCGCATCGTCGACGCCGCCCGCGCCGAGCAGGCGCAACTGTTCGGCGGCGAGCCGAGCCCGGCGAAGGGTTAGAGCGGGGCTCCCTCCACAAATCGTCACACCCGGCCTTGTCCGGGACATTCACGTTTTGGCTGCTTGCATCTACAAAGACCTGGACGTCCGGGACAGATCGGGCCGATACGATGAGAGGCGATTGGCTGCAGGCGGACTGCGACCCGTCGGCCGCACGGGATTTGTTTGTGTAGCCAGGCACGTTGGCAACCATCCCGGTTCTGCTACGCTACAATCGTTCTTGTCATCATAAGCAACGCCGGTGAAACGCGATGAAACTGGGTGCTGCGACAGCCGTTATATTAATCTCGTTTTCACTCCCTGCGACCGCACAGCCTGGCGGTGCCACCCTCTATGCGCAACGCTGCGCGCAGTGTCATGACAGCAGCAACAAGGATGTGCGCGCGCCAAGTCGCGCCGCACTGCAATCAAGATCGTTCGGTGAGGTTCTGGGTGCGATCGCCACAGGCACGATGGCGTCTTTCGCGCAGGGGCTGACCAATGACGAGCGGGTGGCTATCGCCTCTCTCGTCACCGGAAAGGTCGCTTCGCATGCGGCGACGGAGAATGTAGGCCAATGCGCATCGAGCGAGGTCGGATTTCCGCAAGCGGTCAATGGGCCGCGGTGGAACGGTTGGGGCGCGGATCTCAACAACACGCGGTTTCAGCCGGCGGCGATGGCCGGGCTCGCGCGAGACGAGGTCCCTCAGTTACGTCTGAAATGGGCGTTCGGATTTCCTGACACGTCCAACGCCTACGCTCAACCGACTGTCGTCGGCGGCTTGCTGTTCGTCGGTGGCGGCGACCGGAAGGTCCACGCCCTCGACGCGAAAAGCGGATGCACCCGCTGGACTTTTCCGACCGAGGCGCCGGTGCGCGCCGCCATCAGTTTTGCCCCGCTCGATAACGGCGAATTTGCCGTCTTCTTTGGCGACGTGCATGCCAACGTCTACGCCGTCAATGCGGCGACCGGCACGCTGATCTGGAAGATCAAGGTCGACGATCATCCAGCCGCCCGGATTACCGGTGCACCAAGCGTCTATTCCGGCGCTGTTTATGTCGGGGTTTCATCGATCGAGGAGGCTACGGGGTCGCGCCCCACCTATCAATGCTGCACGTTTCGCGGCAGCGTCGTTGCGCTGAAGGCCGAGACCGGCGCACAGATTTGGAAAGCCTATACCATCCCTGAAGCGGCGCATCCCACGCGGACGAACGCCATCGGAACGCAGCTCTTCGGTCCGGCCGGAGCGTCGGTTTGGTCCGCACCGACAATCGATGTTCAGCGCCAGGCGCTCTATGTCGCGACATCGAACAGCTATTCCGACCCCGCAACCGACACCAGCGATGCCATCCTCGCGTTCGATCTTGCGACCGGCCGAATGCTTTGGCATCAGCAGACTACACCCAAGGACAGCTTCGTCGTTGCGTGTTTCGGCCTCGATCAGAGCAACTGCCCGGAAGATCGTGGCCCCGACCATGACTTTGGACAATCGCCCATCCTGGTGAGCTTGCACGGCGGACAACGCGTGCTGGTCATCGGGCAGAAATCCGGCGTGGTCCACGCGCTGGATCCCGACCATGAAGGCAAGATCGTGTGGCAGACGCGGATCGGCAAGGGCGGCCCGTTAGGAGGGACTGAGTGGGGCTCCGCCGCGGACCAGGACCGAGTCTACGTCGCCAACTCGGATGTGCGGTTCCTTCGTGATGGCACGAGGCGTCTGAATGCAAGTGAAGGCGGAGGCCTGTTCGGCCTTGATCTTGCGACCGGGAAAATCGTGATGCAGGTCGCGCCAGTCGCCTGTGGCGACCGCCCCCAATGCAGTCCCGCCCTGTCCGCAGCGGTCACCGTCATTCCCGGCGTCGTCTTCTCGGGCGGCGTAAGCGGCTTCCTGCGCGCCTACGCGACCGATAGCGCAAGGCTGCTTTGGGAAATCGACACCGCGCGCGACTACACCACGGTGAATGGCGTTGCAGCTCGTGGCGGTGCCATGGATGGACCCGGCCCGATCGTCGTGGACGGCATGCTGTACGTCAATTCCGGCTACGCGCAATGGAGTGGATTGCCCGGCAACGTCCTGTTGGCCTTCGAAGTCGGCAATCCCTGACAGCGCGCCGCACTGATGCGGCGCGCCGCAGATAACAATCACCGCATCACGAAGGGGTTGGCCGGCACGTCCTGCGCGGTCGAGATCCACACGCTCTTGGTTTCCTGATATTCGCGCACCGCGTCGATGCCGCTTTCGCGGCCGACGCCGGAATACTTCATGCCGCCGAACGGCATCATGTAGCTGATGGCGCGGTAGGTGTTCACCCACACGGTGCCGGCGCGGAGCTGCTTCGGCACGCGGACGGCGCGCGCGAGATCACGGGTCCAGATTCCCGCCGCCAGGCCGTAGATCGTGTCGTTGGCGATGCGGATGGCGTCTTCCTCGGTGTCGAAAGAGATGATCGACAGCACCGGCCCGAACACCTCCTCGCGTGCAATCCGCATCGTGTTGTCGACATCGGTGAAGATGGTCGGCTCGACGAACTGGCCACCCGAAATGCCGGCGCCGGACGCCGGCTTGCCGCCGAGCAAGCAGCGCGCGCCCTCGGCTTTCGCGATGTCGATATAGTCGAGCACCTTCTTGTACTGCGCGGGCGTCGTGATCGGCCCGACATTGGTGTCTGGCCGCATCGGATCGCCGATCTTGGCGGAGCGGGCGAGCTCCAGCACGCGCTCCACGAACTTCTCCTTGATCGAGCTCTGCACCAACAGGCGCGAGCCGGCGATACAGGTCTGGCCGGTCGCGGCGAAGATGCCGGAAATGGCGCCGGCCGCGGCGGCAGTCAGGTCGGCATCCTCGAACACGATATTGGGAGACTTGCCGCCGAGCTCGAGCGAGACACGCTTCAGGCTCCTCGCCGCAGTCTCGTAGACTTTGGCGCCGGTGGTATCCGATCCGGTGAAGGTGATCTTGGCAACGCCGGGATGCGAAATCAGCTCGGTGCCGATCTCGGGTCCGAAGCCAGTCACCACATTGAAGATGCCGTCGGGAATTCCGGCCTCCTTGGTCAGCGCGGCGAATTCCAGCGTGCTGGCTGAGGTGAACTCCGACGGCTTGACGATCACGGCGCAGCCGGCGGCGAGCGCCGCGGCGCATTTCCAGGCGACGAACAAAAGCGGCGAATTCCAGGCGGTGAGTGCTGCGACGACGCCGACCGGCTCATGCGTCGTGTAGGCGAAGGTGTCCGGCTTGTCGATCGGCACCAGACCGCCCTCGAGCTTGTCGACCAGCCCGCCGTAGTACCACCACCACTCCGGATGGTAGCGGAGCTGGCCCAGCATCTCCGCCATCAGCTTGCCGTTGTCGCGCACCTCGATCTCGGCGAGGCGCTCCCCATTGGCGGCGACGAGATCGCCGAGCTTGCGCATCACCTTGCCGCGGGCGGACGCCGTCATCTTCGACCACGGCCCGCGCCACATCGCTTCATTGGCGGCCTTCACCGCCTTGTCGGCATCGGCGGCCGAGCCGCGCGGGATCTTCGCCCACGCCTCGCCGCGATAGGGATCGATCGTCTCGAACCACTCGCCGTTGGCGGGGTCGACATATTGGCCATTGATGTAGAGCTGATAGGTCTTCACGATATTATCCTCCCGCGCGTCCATGTTCCGTTGATTGAGAAAACGATATCACGGCTTGCGCTGTGCCGTCATAACGCAGTCGCGTGAAGCGGCGCGGCAAGCTCGCGGACTGAGTGTCAGCGCACGGCGGCGAGCTCTGCTGCAATGATGGCGCCGAGCGCCATATCGCTTTGCTGACCGAAGCCGTGATGCACGACGCTGCCGTCTCGTCCGATCAGGATGCTGGTCGGCGTTCCCTGCATGCCATAGCGCTGCATGGTGACCGGGATCGGCGTGCCGTCGCCGGCCTCGTCGACGCCGATCGGGAAAGTCAGCCGGTATTCATGGATGAAGGCCTCCAGCGACACCGCCGTCATGGCGGCGTGGTGCTCAAACACCGTGTGCAGGCCGATCACCTGCAGGTCGGAATGCTTGAACAGCTCAAAGGCGCGCTGCGTCTGCGGCGTGCCGTGCGCGACGCAGCCCGGGCACAGCATCTGGAACGCGTGCAGCAGAACCGGACGGCCGCTCAGCCCGGCCAGCGTCAGAGGCTCGCCGGTGTTGAACCAGCGCGACACCGAGATTTCAGGCGCGACTGCCAAAGCCTTGTCCCCTGCACTTGCGGTCGGCGGCAAGTTGGCAATATCGGGACCGGCCTGTCAACGACCGGCCATGCTCGAACGCGCCCGGCGGGCGGCCCGTCGCCGCATGGTCCAGTGCCTGGCGCGATCGAGATAGAGATAGACGACCGGCGTCGTGTAGAGCGTCAGAATTTGGCTCAGGATCAGCCCGCCGAAGATCGCGATGCCGAGCGGCTGGCGCAGCTCGCTGCCTTCACCGAGGCCGATCATCAGCGGCACCGCGCCGAACAGGGCGGCGAGCGTCGTCATCATGATCGGGCGGAACCGCATCAGGCAGGCCTCGTAGATCGCGTCGCGCGACGACAGCCCGCGCTGGCGCTCGGCATCGAGCGCGAAGTCGATCATCATGATCGCGTTCTTCTTCACGATGCCGATCAGGAGGATCACCCCGATCATGGCGATGATGTCGAACTCGGTGTGCGACAGCATCAGCGCGGCCACTGCGCCGACGCCGGCCGAGGGCAGAGTGGACAGGATGGTGAGGGGATGGATGTAGCTCTCATAGAGCATGCCGAGCGAGATGTAGATCGTCGCCAGCGCCGCCAGGATGAGATAGATCTCGTTCGCCAGCGATTGCTGGAAGATCTTGGCGGCGCCGGCGAAGGCGCCGTGAATGCCTGCCGGCATGCCGATCTGCTTCATGGCCGTCTCGATCGTGGTGGTCGCCGTGCTCAGCGAGGCGCCCGGGGGCAGGTTGAAGGAGATGGTGCTGGCGACCAGCAAATCCTGATGGTTGACGACCAGCGGCGTCTCGCCCTGCTCGAACCGCGCGACGCTGGCGAGCGGGATCATCGTCTCCTGGTTGGTGCTGACCGCCGTCCCGGTCGATGACGCGCCCTTGCCAGTGGCGCCGATCGAGTTGGTGGCGAGATTGCGCACCGCGTTGGCCGCGACCGAACTGACCGAGCTCTTCTGCGAGGAGGAGGCCACCGTTCCGGCCACCGCGTTGGTGGTCTGTGATCCCGTCGCCGCTCCGCCGGAAGTCGAGATATAGACCTGCTTCAAGGTTTCCGGGTCCTGCGAATAGGCGGGGGCGACCTCCATGATCACGTGATACTGGTTGCGTGCGACGAAGATCGTCGAGACCTGGCGCTGCCCGAAGGCATCGTAGAGCGTGTTGTCGAGCTGGCTGACCGTGATCCCGAGGCGGGCGGCGGCGTCGCGATCGATGATCAGGTTGGATTGCAGGGCCTTATTCTGCTGGTCGCTGTTGACGTCGGCGAGCGTCGGTTCCTTCTGCAGCGCTGCGACGAGCTTGGGCGTCCATTCATTGAGCTCGGCGAAGGTCGAGCCTTGCAGCGTGTATTGATACGCCGCGTTGCCCGACCGCCCGCCGGCGCCGAGGTCGCCGATCGATTGCAGGAACAGGGTAGCGCCCGCCACTTCCGACAATCTCTCGCGCAGCCGCTCGATCACCTGATCGGCGCGCATCTTGCGTTCGCCCATCGGCTTCAGCGACGCGAACACCGTGCCGGTGTTGGTTCCGCCGCCCGGGCCCGCGCCGCCGCCGGTGAAGCCGACGGCGGTGTCGACCGCGGGATCGCTTTTGACGATGCCGATGAACTGCGTCAGCTTCTGCCGCATGAGCTGAAACGAGGTGCTCTGGTCGGCCTGGATCGAGCCGATCAGCAGTCCGGTATCCTGTTGCGGGACGAAGCCCTTCGGCACGACGCCGTAGAGATGGAAGTTCAGGTACAGGGTGGTGCCGAGGATCAGCATCACCAGCACCGGGTGACGCAATGCGATGGCGAGCGTCCACCGGTAGCCGCTCAGCATCAGCTCGAAGGCACGCTCGCAGACCCGGTAGAGCCGCCCGTGCCGCTGGCCACGCTCGGTGCGCAACAGCACCGAGCACATCATCGGCGTCGTGGTCAGCGAGATCACGAGCGAGATCACGATCGCAATCGTGATCGTCATGGCGAATTCGCGGAACAGGCGCCCGACCAGGCCGCCCATCAGCAGGATCGGAACGAACACCGCGATCAGCGACACGCTCATCGACAGAACGGTGAATCCGACCTCGCGGGTGCCCTGCAACGTCGCCTCCAGCCGCGACATCCCGGCATCCATGTGGCGGGTGATGTTCTCCAGCACGACGATGGCGTCGTCCACCACGAAGCCGGTCGCCACCGTCAGCGCCATCAGCGAGAAGATGTCGAGAGTGTATCCCAACATATACATTACCGCGAAGGTCGCAATCAGCGACACACCGACTGCGACCACAGGCACCAGCGTCGCGCGCGCGTTGCGCAGGAAGGCGAACACGACCAGGATCACCAGGGCAACCGCGATCAGGAGCGTGATCTCGACGTCGTGCAGCGAGGCCCGGATCGTCTTCGAGCGGTCGACCGCGAGCGTGATGTCGATGGCGGGCGACACCGAAGCCTTGAGCTGCGGCATCAGGCTCTTCACTTGATCGACCATCTTAATGATGTTGGCGCCGGGCTGCCGGTACACGATCATCACGATCGCCGGCTTGCCGTTGGATAGGCCGAGCGTGCGGACGTTCTCCACGGAATCGATGACGTCGCCAACATCGGTCAGCCGCACCGCCGCGCCGTTGCGGTAGGCGACGACCAGCGGCTTGTAGTCGTCGGCCTTTCGCGACTGGTCGTTGGCGTAGATCTGGTAGCGTCGCGCGCCGACGTCGATGCCGCCCTTCGGACTGTGCGCGTTGGCGCTGGAGAGCGCGGCGCGAACGTCCTCCAGCCCGATGCCATACTTATAGAGCGCCGACGGAACCAGCTCGATGCGCACGGCGGGCAGCGAGCCGCCGCCGACCGAGACTTCGCCGACGCCCTCGACCTGCGACAGCTTCTGGGCCAGCACGGTCGAGGCGGCATCATAGAGCTCGGCCGGCGTCAGCGTATCCGACGTCAGGGTGTAGATCAGGATCGGGGCCGAGGCCGGATTGAACTTGCGGTAGGTGGGATTGGTGCGCAGGTTGCTCGGCAGGTCGGCGCGCGCGGCGTTGATGGCGGCCTGCACGTCGCGCGCGGCGCCGTTGATGTCGCGGTCGATGTCGAACTGCAGCGTGATGCGGGCGGAACCGAGCGAGCTTGCGGACGTCATTTCGGTGACGCTGGCGATCTGGCCGAGGTGACGCTCGAGCGGGCTTGCCACCGTGGCGGCGACATCAGCGGGGCTGGCGCCGGGCAGGGTCGCCTGCACCATGATGGTCGGAATGTCGACATCGGGCAGCGGCGAGACCGGCAGCTTGAAGAAGGCGATGACGCCCGCCACCACGAGTCCCAGCGACAGCAGCGTGGTAGCCACTGGACGGCGGACAAAGAGGGCGGAAAGATTCATCGAATTCACGATCGGCGTCGTTGCGGATGAGCTTCTATCCGTCCGCGTCGCGAGACAAAAGCCCAAATCTCAGGGGACGCCGCCACACCTCCGCCGCGATTTCGTTGCTGCGAGCAGCCTCGCCGGGCCTCAGAGCTTGGTTGGAATAAAACGCACATCGCCGCGATATGGGCACCACGACCAGTTTGGAGGGTGGGTCGAGCGAAGCGAAACCCACCGACGTCCCTTGCGAGGAAGATGGTGGGTTACGCTTGCGCTCACCCGTCCTACGCTTCTCTCGTATCCAGCAGCGGGTGATGGGCCGGATGCGCGTCGTGCAGCATCACCGCAAGCTGGTGGAGCTGCGCGTCGCGAAAGCCCTGCTTCTCGATCGAGGCCACGGTCGAGAGCACGTAATCGCGATTGTTGCCGGAGCGGCCGTGGCCCTGCTGCACAAGGCGCAATTGCTCCGTGAGCGACAGCCGTCCGGCGTATTGCACGTGGCCGCGGTCGACCACATAGGCCAGCGCGCTGACCCGTTGCCGTGCCTCGTTCTCGAGCCACACCGAGCGCATCACCTCGCGATAGACATTGGTGGTCTGCTCGCGCGCGCGCAAGTAAGCGATGGTGTCGTGGCGCAGGTGGGCAGCGACGCGGAACGCGATGCCGCGGCAGGCGCCGCCGCGGTCGAGGCCCAGCACCAGGCCGGGCTTTTCCGGCGTTCCGCGGTGATCGAAGGAATAGACGCAGAGCGCGCGGTGCTCGCCGATCAGCCGGGCTGGAAGCTGCTCGATGAAGGCAAAGCCCGGCTTCCACATCAGCGAGCCGTAGCCGAACACCCAGAGGTCGCCGTCAGCCGGGCCGGATGATGAGGGATGATTTGCTGCCATGGCGCCGATGGGCTAGCAGAACGAATCGCCGAGGCGAAGCAAATTCCGTGGTATTTCCAGAGCTTGCCGCCGCTTAGATTTTGACAAATTCGCCCGCCAAAGGACCCGATATGTCCGACAAGACCTCCGTGCCGCGCCGGCGCTCGCGTTTTGGCCTTTACATCGTGCCCGCCCTGGTCCTCGTCGCCGCGGTGGCGTGGAGCGGGTTCTGGTTCTATGCCGCCTCGCAGGTCGGGGTGCAGGCCGATGCCTGGCGCGCGCAGGAGGCGAAGGCCGGCCGGGTCTATGACTGCGGCAAACGGTCGGTGGCCGGTTACCCGTTTCGGCTGGAAATCCGCTGTGCTGATCCGAGCGTGATGCTGGTCTCGCAGACCGCCTCGCCGCAAACCTCGTTCGTCGCACGGCTCGCCGAGATCCTGGTCGTGGCGCAGATCTACGATCCCAGGCTCGTGATCGCGGAATTCAAGGGGCCGGCAACGCTCGGTGAACACGGCGCGTCGCCGTCGCTGTCGATCGACTGGAGCAAGGGGCGCAGCAGTGTGGTCGGGCTGCCGGCGGTGCCGCAGCGCGCCTCGCTGGTGTTCGACGATCTCGCCGTCGATCGCATCGGCGGCGCGACGGCGGTGCCGCTGGCGCGCGTGGGTCATGTCGAACTGCACGGCCGGCAGGTCGAGGGGCCGACCCCGGACAGCCCGGCGGTCGAAACCGTGTTGCAGATCTCGAACGGGACCCTGCAGGACGTCCATCCCTTGCTGACCCAGCCGTTCAACGCCGATATCCATGCGCGGCTGAACGGGCTGAAGGACCTTTCGCCGAAGCCGTGGCCGGATCGTTTCCGCGAGCTTCAGGCCGCCGGCGGCAGCGTCGAGATCATGCAGTCGCGGATCGAGCAGGGCGACGTTCTCTCGGTCGCCGCAGGCACGCTGCGCCTCAACGCGCAGGGGCGCATCGAGGGTGAGCTACAGATGACCGTCGCCGGCCTCGAGCGCATCATCCCCGCGCTCGGCATCGACAAGATGCTGGACGACGGCGTGCCGCAGTCAACGCTCGATCGCGTCGCGCCGGGTGTGAAGAGCCAGGATCTCAGCAATCTGCTCGGCGCGCTCGATCGCGCCATTCCCGGTCTCGGCAAGGTGATCAAGCAGAACGCCAATGCCGGCATCACCGCCGGCATCAATTCGCTCGGCACCGAAGCCATGCTCGAGGGCAAGAAGGCGCGCAGCTTCCCGCTGCGCTTCGCCGACGGCGCGGTGTTTTTGGGACCGCTGAAAGTGGCGCAGATTCCGCCGCTGTTCTAAAGCCTGACGAGGTTAGCTGGAACGGCGTCGAAAGTTCACCTCTCGCTTGGGGGAGGTGAATCGAGGCCGCGCCAAGCCGATTCAAACCAAAACTGATCCCGCTTTAGATAGAGCGGGATGAACCTTTTCGGTTCACATCTCCCAGGGGGAAGTGACCTCCGACACCGTCTTGCCCCAGCTCACGGCTCTCCGCGTCAGCGCGAGAGCGACAAACAGGCTTCGCGCGCGATATCGCCGACCCCGGCGAAACATTCCCGCCATCGCGATGAGAAAAACGTGATCGGAATATCGCGTCTCGTCGCGAATATCCGCAGTCGAGCGCCGCTCTCTCCACCCTGAGGAAACATCCTCGCGTGGGAGGGAGCACATGAAAGGACTCTGGGGGATTCTGCTCGGCGGCATTTTGGTGGTGGCCGGTCCGGCATGGGCCGACGACGACGCCTCCGAGCTGCGTGCATTGAAGGCGCGGCTGAAGCAGCTCGAGCAGCGCATGGAGCAGCAGGCGCGTCGGCAGGAGGCGCTGGCTGCGCGGGCGGACACGCAGGTCGCGACCAAGGCGCCATCGCCGTTCGATCCCTGTGTGCCAGGCAAGCTCTGCTACAAGGGCGTCACCTTCACCTTCGGCGGCTGGATCGATCTCACCGGCATCTATCGCAGCCGCAATCTCGCCTCTGACAGCGGCTCGATCTACAACTTCATTCCGTTCCCGCAGAGCAAGAACTTCAACACCGACGAAGCGCGCTTCACCGCGCGCCAGACCCGTTTCTCCGTGCTCGCCGAAGCCAATGCGACGGCGGACGTCCGTGTCGCCGGCTATGGCGAGATCGACTTCGAGGGCGCAGCGCAGACCGCCAATTCGGTCGCCACCAACTCGTTCAATCCGCGGCTGCGGCAGGCGAGCATTGAGATCGATCGCACCGATCTCGGCCTGCATGTGCTCGCCGGCCAGAGCTGGTCGCTGAACACGCCGAGCAAGGCGGGCATCGATCCGCGCGCGGCCGATACGCCCGGCGTGATCGATTTCGAACTGGTGCCGGGCTTCCTCGGCGCGCGGCAGCCGGGCATCCGCGTCTGGCAGGATTTCGGGCCCGAGCTCAAGCTGGCAATCTCGGCGGAAAATCCGCAGACCTCGTTCTTCGGCGGCAACACGCCGCTGGTCGGCACGCCCGCGGTCGGGCCGCAAGGCGTGCTCAACCCGAACCTGCTGGTGAACCTGACCGGTCCGGGCGGCAGCTTCTTCAACAGCCTGAACAATGTCAGCCTCAACCACGTTCCCGATGTCACCGTGAAGGCGGCATGGGATCCGCAGCTCGGGCCCTACAAGCTGCATCTCGAGGGCTGGGCGTTGTATCGCGATTTCTACGATCGCTTCAATTTCGCCAATCATGACGTCAACACCGTCAGCTTCGGCGGGCATCTTTCGGCCGAGATCGTGCCGAGGACGCTGGAGGTGCAGGCCTCGGCCTCCTACGGCGCGCTTGGCCGCTTCACGGCGACCCCATTCCCGGACGTGACCGTGCGGCAGGACGGCTCGATCCAGCCGTTGCCGATCACGGCATTCCTGGTCGGCACCGTCTGGCACACGACGCCGTCGCTTGATCTCTATGCCTATGCCGGCCTGGAGAAGACCAAGGCGACGTTCTCCAATGTTGGCACCGTGCCGTTCGGCTACGGCAATCCGCTCTACAACAATCTCGGCTGCAACATCGAGAACTCGCCGGCGGCGACCTGCAACGGCAATACCTCCGAAGTCAGGCAGTACACCGCGGGCTTCTACGACACGATCTTCAAGGGCAGCTACGGCACCATCAAGGCCGGCGCGCAATATTCCTACACCCAGCGCTTCGCGTTCGCTGGCGTCGGCGGCGCGCCGAAGACGGACGACCACATCGTCATGACCCAGCTCCGCTACTACCCGTTCTAAGGGAGACTGCAGATGAGGATCGCAAGCAAACCCGGGGGAAGAGCTGCCTTCGCGCGCGAGCTGATGATGGTCAGCCGGGCCGCGCATGTGCTGCAGCGAGCCGGCTTGGCGATGGCTGGCGCCATGGGCGGGACCTTCGTTGCCGCCCATCTCGCGAAAGGCCATGTCGCGATGTTCGACACGGTCTCCTTCATTGCCATGACGATTCTGATCGGTGCCGCAGGATTCTATCTCGGGATCGATGTGCCGCGGCGGTCGGCGGCGATCCGTGCGCGCAAGCTCGATGCGGTCGAGCTCCTCAGTGCGAGCGGCACGTTCCTTGCTGCGATGGCCGCGCTGGTGTCGGTCTATGGCATCATCTTCGACGAGGCGCCGTCGCGGACCTGGGCCTTCGTGATCGGCTCCTGGTGGATCGGCGGCCTGGCGATGCTCGCGACCGCCGGGCTGCTCGGCCGCCAGCGCTTGGCGCGGACGGTCGCCGCGATGGCGGGCGCGCGTGGATCGGCCTGCAGCGCCGCGAAGACAGTGCGGCGCTAGCGTCGCCGCTAGAGGCGGGCTTCGCAGCGGCGAGCGTCTGCAGAGCCGAGTTGCATTCGGGCAACATCCCCCGGAAAGATGGATCGTTAACCTTCTTTCGCCATTGCGCGACCATTCCCTGAGCCGACAATCAAGCCTCGTCACATGCTTGGCTGTGCAATCAGGCTCCGAGGAGCCTTTGGAGGCTGGGATGATGAACGCACGGGGAATCGGGGCGGCGGCGGTGTGCCGGACAGTCGTTCTGCCCGGTTGCATTGTCGCCGGGTTTGCGATGTTCGGTTCGGCGGGACTCGAGAATATCGGCGCGTCAATGGATGAGGTCCGTGCCCCTCCCGTCGTCGCCGATGCCGCACCCGCCCCATCACCAGCAACTGCCGGGTCGAACACCGCAGCCGAGATCGCCAATGTGGTGACCGCCGGCGGCTCGGAAGCGGTGGCGACCGTCAACCCGGAGCCGACCTCTCAGGAGCCGGACACCGGCGAAGAGGTCCGATTGACCGATCCGCCGCTGTCGCCGGAAATCCAACCGGCTCAGGCACCGGTCGTGAACACGCCGGATCCAGAGCCTCGCGAGGCCAAGGTGACGGTGGGCTCCATCGAGGTTCTCGATGAGTGCTGGGACGTGAACGTCTGCATCGACCGCTATTTGTGGGCGCTCTATCAGAGGACGCCGAAGGAAGACACCATCAAGGTGCCCGAACAACGGACGGTGATGGTCAAGAAAAAGAAGAAAATGGTGAAAGTCACTCGAACCTTCATCAAGCTTGTCGATGAGGATTTCACCTGGAAGGACGCGAAGGCAGCCCAGCGAGCCACCTTGCCCATGGCGGATTACGTCATCGGGGGCATGGATCGGAGCTTCAAGCTGAAGCTCTTTCATGCGCTGCTCGCGGCGGAACAGGCCGGCCTGTCGCCGGGCATCACCAGCGCATTCCGCGATGACTACCGGCAATCGATTGCGAGCGGCCTCAAGGCGGCGAGCGACAGATCTTATCACGGCGGCAGCTTCCGTGGCGGCTACGGCCACGGACTTGCGGCCGATATTGTCAGCGTCGATGGCGCGACACGCGACGAGCGATGGCGGGCATCCGACAAGCTCTGGAAATGGATCGACGCGCATGGACGGGAGTTCGGCGTCGGGCGCCCCTATCTCGATCGCGACCCGCCGCACACCGCCCCGATCGACGGCAAGGAATATGCCGCGCACAACCACGGCGCCAAAACGCAACAGGCGGCACTGGACGTGAAGACACGCAACCGGTCCGTTGTACGGGACAGTCACGCCAAGGCGAAACGTCCAAGAACCGCAAAGTCGTCGAAGGTGAGAACGATCTGACCGGGATTGCGCTGACGCAAGACGCGAAGCAACCGGAGAGGTGAGCACGCTGCTCGGGCTCCCTCTCCCCTTGCGGGAGAGGGGTGGCCCCGGGCGAGATGATTGATGAGGTGTTGTCGTCGCAACTCGCGTTCGCTGGTCGTTGTAATCAATGCGGAGAGCGCACGGGTCTTGCCACGTCGGGCAACTCAGTGATTGAGCGTCAGGGGCCACCTGTGGTCCTACCCCCGAACTTTCTACCATTGCTCGAGGCCCATGGGTGCGATCGGCATCCGGCTTTCCCTGCGCCCTCTACCTGATGAGGGCGAAATGCAAAGCTCGGACAAACATGTCGCGAGAACGCGAATGTATGACACACAAGCTGCGTCACATACTCGCTGTCGTCCCGGCCTTGAGCCGGGACCCATAACCACGACCGCGCATTGTCTTGCGAGGTTGGAGCCACAGTGCGCTTCAACAACACAATCCTGTGGTTATGGGTCCCTGCTTTCGCAGGAACGACAGCGGAGAACTTGGCACTGAGGTCATCCCGGACTTTCTCGGGTGATGACAGTGCGCCCGGATTTCGCTTCGCTCCATCCCGGCGGCAACGATCGCGTCAGTTCGCCTTCCCCAGATTCGCATGCGGCCGGCCGAAGTCGGCGGCGGCGGAATCCTGGCCGATCTCGACGATGCCGCGGCGGATCGCGCGGGTGCGGGTGAAGTGGTCGAACAACGCCTCGCCATCGCCGCGGCGGATCGCGCGGGTGAGCTTCGACAGGTCCTCGTTGAAGGTGCCGAGCATCTCCAGCACGGCCTCCTTGTTGGCGAGGAACACGTCGCGCCACATCGTCGGATCCGACGCTGCGATGCGGGTAAAGTCGCGGAAGCCGCCGGCCGAGAACTTGATCACCTCGGATTCCGTGACCTGCGCCAGCTCGTCGGCGGTGCCGACGATGGTGTAGGCGATCAGATGCGGCAAATGGCTGGTGATCGCGAGCACGAGATCATGATGATCCGGCGTCATGATCTCGACTTTGGCGCCGAGCGCGGCCCAGAAGGCGCGGAGCCGGTCCGTCGCGACGGGATCGGTGCCATCGGGCGGCGTCAGGATGCACCAGCGGTTGATGAAGAGCTCGGCGAAACCGGAATCCGGCCCCGAATGCTCGGTGCCGGCGACCGGATGCGCCGGCACGAAGTGCACGGCATCAGGCAGGTGCGGCGCCATGTCCTTGACGACCGCGCCCTTCACCGAGCCGACGTCGGAGATGATGGCGCCCGGCTTGAGGTGTGCCGCGATCTCGGCCGCGACCGGACCGCAGGCGCCGACCGGAATGCAGAGGATGACGAGATCAGCATCCTTCACCGCCTCGACATTGGTCGCGACGACCTTGTCGACGATGCCGAGCTCGGCGACGCGCGCGCGCGTCTTCTCCGAACGTGCGGTGGTGACGATCTCGCCGACCAGGCCTTGCGCGCGGGCAGCGCGCGCGATCGAACCGCCGATCAGGCCGAAGCCGATCAGCGCCAGGCGTTTGAAGAGCGGGGCAGAGGTCACGTTGGGCTCACTTTCCGGCCATGAAGTCGCGCAGGCCCTCGACCACGAGGCGGTTGGCTTCCTCGGTACCGATGGTCATGCGCAGCGCATGTGGCAGCTTGTAATTGTTCAGCGCGCGCAGCACGAGGCCGCGCCGTGTGAGATAAGCGTCGGCGTCCGCCGCGGTCTTGCCCTTGTCGGTCGGGAAATGGATCAGCACGAAGTTCGCGACGCTCGGCGTCACCTTGAGCCCGAGCTTGCCGATCTCCTCGGTCAGCCAGTTGCGCCACCTTTCGGTGTGCACCTTCGACATCTGCACATGCGCGGAGTCCTCGATCGCTGCCGCGGCCGCCAGCATCGCCGGGGTCGAGACGTTGAACGGACCGCGGATGCGGTTGCAGGCATCGACGATATGCGCCGGTCCGAACATCCAACCCACGCGCAGCGCGGCGAGTCCATGGATCTTCGAGAAGGTGTGGGTGACCACCGTGTTGTCGGTGGTGGCGACGAGCTCGATGCCGAACTCGTAATCATTGCGCGAGACGTAATCCGCATAGGCGGCGTCGAGCACCAGCAGCACCTGCGACGGCAAGGCGGCACGCAGGCGCTTGACCTCGTCGAACGGCAGATAGGTGCCGGTCGGATTGTTCGGGTTGGCGAGCCAGACCAGCTTGGTCTTTGGCGTCACCGCCTTCAGGATGGCGTCGACATCGGCGGTGAAATTGCTTTCAGCGGCGATGACGTTCTTCGCGCCGTTCGCCATGGTCGCGATCGGATAGACCAGGAAGCCGTGCGTGGTCGAGATCGCCTCGTCGCCCGGTGCGAGATAGGTATGCGCCAGCAGATTGAGGATCTCGTCGGAGCCGGCGCCGCAGATGATGCGGTCGGGATCGAGGCCGTAGGTGCGGCCGATCGCTTCGCGCAGCACGCGTGAGGAGCCCTCCGGATAATCCTCGAGATGGTCGGCGGCCTGCTTGTAGGCCGCGATCGCCTTCGGCGACGGGCCGAACGGCGTCTCGTTGGCCGACAGCTTGAACACCTTGCGCCCCGGTTCCGGCACCGGGCTCTTGCCCGGCGCGTAGGGCGCAATATCGAGGATGCCGGGGTTCGGCACGGGGCGGGACATCATCAACTCCGGACAGAGCGTTTTCCAGCGAACTGGATACCAGTTCGCGCAAGGAAACGTGTCAAAACAAGTATAGAGGCGGTCGGTCTAGCTTCTGGCCGGCCTGCCAGGAGGCACCGTATAGCGCGTTGCGTGGCTGCCGACGAGGGCCGACGAGCGGACCGAGGCGCCGGCCTCGATCAAGGCGAGCTTGATCGCCTCGAAGCCGGTCCCTGCGACCGAGATGAGCAGCGCCGCGCCGTCGAAGGCGGTGTCGGGCACCGCGACGATTTCAGCGAGCGGCGCCAGCGCGCGCGCGACGTCTGCGTTCCAGCCGGAGACGCGCACGCTCCACATCTGGACTTCCGTCACCATGGCATCGTCGGCGACCCGCGAGACCAGGAACACCGGCAGCGCGGCAGGATGGTCGGCGCGCTCGAGGAACGGCAGCCGCGCGATGATCTTCGGCGCCCCATCCGCTTCGAGCGCGTTCCACCACGGCGTGCGGCTTGCGATCGCCGAGACCAGCGCGAGGTCGCCCTTGGATTTCGCCACCGCATCGACCGCGGCTTGCGCGTTGAAATGTGCGACATAGGGCACCACAAAGCCGAAATGGAATCGCGCCGAATCCCGCATCGCGGACTCGCCGACCGAGACATCGGCATGCACCGAGAACGGCGCCTGTACGTAAGTGAAGGTCGAGATGATGACGCGCCAGATGCTCTCGATGGTGTCGAGCGGCAGGATGCCGTGATGGCGCTTCACCAGCTCGCGCATCATGCTAGCCTCGCGTGCCGGGCGGAAGGCCGAGCCGACCTCCTGGGTTTTCTTGACCTGGATCAGGCGGTCGATGATGTCGCCGCGCGCCATCAGCAGGCGGTGGACCTGCTCGTCGATGGCGTCGATCTCCTTGCGCAGGTCCTGCAGCGAAGGCGGCGACGGGGGTGGGTTGGACATCTGAAAACCTTGTGATCCGGGCGGCCCGATGACGACGTCCCTGATTAGGAAAGACCGCCGCCGAAAGCAAAGAGAAACGTCGCAGGCGTGCCTTGCGCGATCGGGGTTAACCATGGGGCGGGCGAGGCCAATCTTGACGACGCGGGGTTCAAAGACTAGTTTCCCTCGACTTCCGTGGTCATTTGAGCCGGCCGGCTTGCAGCCACGTTAAACAACTCGCTAAACAGGCCGGGGACAGATCAGCTCCCGGCCGAACCTTTGTTCAGGCCGGGTTTTTTATGGCCTGATTTCTGTTCGAGGCCTCCCGCGCGGAGGCGGGGTCGCCTAAATGAGCAACGTGCGTCCGATACCGAGCCCTTCGATCAACAGTGGTGATCGCGCCCATGAGGCCGATCATCCGTCGTCGTTGGTGGCGAAGTTCGGCATGGATCAGCCGCTGAAGCTCGATTGCGGTGTCGACCTCGCACCGTTCCAGATCGCCTACCAGACCTATGGCGAGCTCAACGCCGACCGCTCCAACGCTATCCTCATCTGCCACGCGCTGACGCTCGATCAGCATGTCGCCAATGTCCACCCGATGACCGGCAAGCCCGGCTGGTGGGAGAACATGGTCGGCCGCGGCCTGCCACTCGACATCGACCGCTACTTCATCATCTGCGCCAACGTCATCGGCGGCTGCATGGGCTCGACCGGTCCGGCCTCGACCAACCCGGCCACCGGCAAGCCGTGGGGGCTGGATTTTCCGGTCGTGACGATCCCCGACATGGTGCGCGCGCAGGCGATGCTGATCGATCGGCTCGGCATCGACATGCTGTTCTGTGTCGTCGGCGGCTCGATGGGGGGCATGCAGGTGCTGCAATGGACAGTGGCCTATCCAGAGCGGGTCTTCTCCGCACTGCCGAGCGCCTGCGCGACGCGTCATTCGGCACAGAACATCGCCTTCCACGAGTTGGGCCGGCAAGCCGTGATGGCCGATCCGAACTGGCATCAGGGCCGCTACGCCGAGAACCACACCCTGCCGCATCGCGGGCTGGCGGTGGCGCGGATGGCTGCGCACATCACCTATCTGTCGGACGCCGCCCTGCACCGCAAGTTCGGACGCCGGATGCAAGATCGCGAGCTGCCGACCTTCTCGTTCGACGCCGATTTTCAGGTCGAGAGCTATCTGCGCTACCAGGGTTCGTCGTTCGTCGAGCGCTTCGACGCCAACAGCTATCTCTATCTGACGCGTGCGATGGATTATTTCGACATCGCCGCCGACCACAACGGCGTGCTGGCGAATGCGTTCACCGGCATCAAGACGCGCTTCTGCGTGGTGTCGTTCACCAGCGACTGGCTATTTCCCACCTCGGAATCGCGCACACTGGTGCATGCGCTGAATGCGTCCAATGCGCGGGTGTCGTTTGCCGAAATCGAGACCGACAAGGGCCACGACGCGTTCCTGCTCGACGTGCCGGAATTCTTCGACATCGCGCGCGCCTTTCTGCAGGCCGCGGGCAAGGCGCGCGGGCTTAAGGATGGCGAGGGCCAGTCATGAGCATCCAGCAAACCCTGCCGCTGCCGGGCGTCGAGCACGAGCGCACCGGAAGCTTCCGCACGGACCATCTGCTGGTTGCCGACATGGTGGCTTCGGGTTCGCGCGTGCTCGATGTTGGCTGCGGCGACGGCGACCTCTTGGAGCTGCTGGAGAGCCGCGGCATCGACGGCCGCGGCATCGAGCTGTCGCGCGAGGGCGTCAACCGCTGCGTCGCCAAGGGGCTCGCGGTGGTGCAAGGCGATGCCGACACCGACCTCGCCAACTATCCCGACGACGCCTTCGACTACGTGATCCTGTCGCAGACCCTGCAGGCGACGCGGCAGCCGAAAGTGGTGCTGGAGAATCTGCTGCGCATCGGTCATCGCGCGATCGTCTCGTTCCCGAATTTCGGATTCTGGAAGATGCGGTTGCAGCTCCTGATCGGCGGCCACATGCCGCGCACCGAGAACCTGCCGGCGACCTGGTACGACACCGCCAACATCCATTTCTGCACCATCAAGGACTTCGTGCAGCTCTGCGACGAGATCAACGTCAAGATGGAGCGCGCGGTGGCGCTCGATCTTTACGGCCGTCCGGTGCCGCTCAATCTGCCCTGGTGGGTCTGGAACATGTTCGGCGAACAGGGCGTGTTCCTGCTGAGCCGGGGCGGTGTGAAATAGCTGCCGTCATTGCGAGGAGCGAAGTGGCGAAGCAATCCATCTCTCCGCATGTGCGGGCGAATGGAATGCTTCGCGGAGCCTGTCATCCGGCGGCGCTCCGCGCCGACCGGGTGGCTCGCACTGACGATCTGTCAAACCGATACTGCCACCAGCGAGCGCGGATCGCGCACCGGCCAGCGGCCGGCCTCGACCAGCGCGATGAAGCGTTCCACCATCTCGTTGAACAGCGCGGGCTCCTCGAGATTGAGCACGTGGCCCGACTTCGGGAAGAAAGCGAGGCCTGCCGCCGGCAGATGCTTCTTGAGGAACATGCTGGGTTCGATGCAATTGTCGTCCTCGTCGCCGCACAGGATCAGTGCCGGCGTCGGCACGCGCCGGATCGCCTCGGTCATGGTGTAGATCGAGGGGCGGCCGCCTTGGAAGCTGCGCATCGTGTTGGCGGATCCTTTGGCGTCATGTCGGGCCAGCGCCGCGTAGAAATCGGCATGCCCGCGCGGGTCCTTCAGCAGAAACGGAATCCGGCTTGGCGCCTCGCGCGTGACCTTCGCGACCTCGACCGAGCCGATCGCCTCATACTGCTCGGCATTGGCGCGGCACTGCGCGCGGAAAGCGTCGAGATTCTCCAGGCTGGAGCCGGAGCCGACAGCGGCCAGTGTCATCGAGAGTGCGCGCTCCGGCGCGTTGAGAGCAACCTGCAATGACGAATAAGAGCCCATCGAAAGGCCGACGAAATGCGCTTTGGCGATGCCGAGGTGGTCGAGCACCGCAAGCGCGTCGGTATAGAAATGCCGGTACGTATAGACGTCGGCGTTCGGCGGCACGTCCGACGGCGTGTAGCCGCGCGCGGAATAGGCGATGCAGCGGTGGCCGCGGGAGAAATACCGCATCTGCGGCTCCCAATTGGTGTGGTCCGCGGCGAACTCATGCAGGAAAATGATCGGGCTCCCGCTACCCGCCTCTTCGAAATGGAGGCGGACATTATCTTTCGTGACGGCCGCTGGCATCTGAATTTCCTTCCCGTAGGCGGCGCTAGATTTGCAATTAATTTCCCAAGCTGCAATGCGCGGCAATTCTGGAATTCTGCGCGTCGTTAGATCTGCGCGGAATGACCCAGAGATCGTTTCCGCAGTGCCGCATGCAGCCTTCCTTTCGCCACATCTCGATTTTCAAACCACACCGTGTTCCCCAGGGAACACCGTGGGGATGGGGGTATCACAGAGGATCTCGTGAAAGTATGATTCAGTTGTTTGCGTATTGCCGGTCGCTTCGTCTCGTCGCGCTGGCTCTGGGTTCGCTTGCTCTCGCCTTCGTTTCCGCCGCTCCTGCTTCCGCCCGTCCACACCATTCACGTCACCCGCATTCGGCCCATGCCGGCCATCACGCGCGCCACCACGCCGCCCATCATCACTATCGGCATGCATCGCGCCTTTCGCGCTGGGAGCGCGGCGTCGCGCGGATGCAGAGCCGTGATCTCGCCGATGCCAACGCCAGCGTGACGCCGGACACGGTCGCCGCGACCGAAACAAGCAGCTTCGGTTCGTCCGGTCTCGTGGCCGAGGCACGTCGCTATCTCGGCGGCAATCCGACCAGCCGCTCGAGCCTGTGGTGCGCGCGCTTCATGAACATGGTGCTGAAGGGGTCGGGCTATCGTGGCACCGGCTCCGACATGGCGAGCTCGTTCGCCCATTACGGCCAGCGCGTTTCCGGACCACAGGTCGGCGCCATCGCTGTGATGAGCCGCCGCGGCGGCGGTCATGTCGGCATCATCACCGGCATCGATGCCAAGGGCAATCCGATCATGATCTCGGGCAACAACGGCAACCGCGTCCGCGAAGCGCCGGTGTCACGCGGCCGGATCTATGCCTACGTGATGCCGACGAACTGAGTTGGAGTGGGGTGGGTAGAGCAACGACAAAAGGGGTGATGGGTTTCGCTGCGCTCTACCCATCCTGCGCGATTACGAGAAGCACCTAAACCAGCGTCGGCTGTTCGGCGGCAATGGTGTCGCCGATGGCCGCACTGCCGTCGCCGATGATCTCGGCGTAGACACCGCATTCGTTGTTGCCGAAGCGCTGCATCAGCATGTTCGGAATAGAGAGGTCGCGCACGCCGGTGTCGGGATCGACATTGACCGCGGCGCAGCGGGTGATGCGCTTCACCACCTTGGCCCGCGCGCTGCCGATCGCGATGGTCTGGTCGAGCAGGCCGGCCTCATGCCAGGCAGGCCAGCCATCGACATACAGGTTGGCGCGAAAGCGCAACGGATGGACCGGCGCCTGCACCATGGTCTCGATCGCGCGCAGGCTCGCGAGATTGATGATCGAGACCACCTTGCGTGCGACGTCGGAGAAGCTGTGGCCGGGGCTCGTCAGCACCTTGGGCGGTCCCTTGATCTCACCGGCGTGTTGAGCGGCGAAATAGCGCTCGATCGCCACACGGCCTTCTGCCGTCTCGAGATCGCCTTGGGCCACCACGGCGCCATCTCGCCGCAGCGTGAGCACGTGGCTGTCATCGTCGAAATGGGCCCGCAGCGGCGCCAGCCACTCGTCCCGCTGCAGCATCAGGAAGTGCGGCTTGGGCAGCCAGTTCGGCGCCGCTGGATCGAAGCCACTCGGGCCGTTCTCGATCGCGTAGCGTCGGTCGGACCGCAGCGTCTGGCCTGTCCTGAGCTCCGCATGGGGCAGGGGTTCGGGCGTGAGGCCCTTGACGGGATAGCGGTAGATGCCGGCGATCCTGGCGGCGGAGGTATGCGTGTTGTCCATCTGCCCCATCTAACCTGTTTGAGGCGCGACGAGAACCTCCGGGAACAGGAAAACGGCTAGTCGCCGCGCGCAGCTCCGGGTGCGTCCAGCACGCGCTGCATGAACACGAGATCGAGCCAGCGGCCGAACTTGCGGCCGATCTCCGGCATCCGCGCCACCTCGACGAAGCCCATGTCGGCATGCAGCCGGAGCGAGGCCTGATTGCCACCGTCGATCCCGGCGATCAGGACGTGCTTGCCAAGCGCGGTTGCGGCGACCGCCAGCTCTTCGACGATCAAGCGCCCGAGTCCACGGCCGCGGTGGTCGGCATGGATATAGACGCTGTGCTCGACGCTGTAGCGGTAGCCCGGCCAAGCCCGGAAGTCGCCGAATGTGCCATAGCCGAGGACAGTTGGTCCCTCGGCGGCGACCAGCACCGGATATCCGAGCGCCTGTCTTGCCTTCATCCACCCCAGCCGTTCGGCCTCGCTGACCTGCTGCTCCGTCCAGACCGCGTTCGAGTTGGCGACCGCCTCGTTGTAGATCGCGGTGATCGCAGGGATGTCGTGCTCGGTGGCGGGGCGGATGGTCATTGCGGGTTCCTCGATCGGACCTCTTGAATGAACCTGATCGTCTACTATATAAGACGACATGTCAATTATAGAGGACAAGGCCGACGAAACCCTGGGACGGCGCGTGCGCGCCGAGCGGGAGGGTCGTGGCTGGTCGCTTGCGGAGCTTGCCGGCCGGGCTGGCGTGTCCAAGGCCATGCTCAGCAAGATCGAGCGGGCCGAGGCGAGCCCGACGGCGGCGACGCTGTCGCGGATTGCGACGGCCTATGGCCTGACCATGGCCGCGCTGTTCGAGACGACAGTGCCAGCAGGCTCCCGCCTGCAGCGCGCCAACGATCAGCCGATCTGGCGCGATCCGAAGGCGGCCTATCTGCGGCGACAGGTGTTCCTGCATCCTGCCAATCCACTGGAGCTGGTCGAGATCGAGCTTCCGGCCGCGCAGGAGGTCGGTTTCCCCGCCAGCGCCTATCATCTGATCCGTCAGGTGGTCTGGGTCATCGACGGCCGCCTCATCCTGATGGAGGGAGCGGTCCGTCACGAGCTCGCTGCGGGCGACCGTATCGAGCTTGGCCCGCCGTCGGACATCGTCTTCCGTAATGAGAGTGCTCAGTCCTGCCGCTACCTCGTCGCCATCGTGCGGCGCTGAGCTCGACCGGGCGAAATCACAGGCTGTGGCTCTTCCGTTTTGGAACCAAGTGCCCACATCTGCGGCAAGCCTAAGAAATGATGGCGACGACCAGAGGCTGGTTGAGGAAGTCAACGCGGCCCGCGGAAACCCAATGAAGATGCCGTTGTCATGCCTTCGCGCGTGGTCCGCGAAAGTGTGTGCGGTTTCGCGACAAGACCACGCGCAAACCTAAAGGTTTGGGCGCGATCGGACGCAAAACCGGTGCCCACTTTTGCTGATCGCGCCCCGGGTGGTGACGGCAGGCCGAGGGAAAACGAATGAACATTGAGAAGTACACCGAGCGTGCGCGCGGATTCATCCAGTCTGCCCAGTCGCTCGCAATGCGCGATGGCCACCAGCAGTTCTCGCCGTTGCATCTGCTGAAAGTGCTGCTGGACGATAGCGAGGGGCTCGCCGGCGGTCTGATCGACCGCGCCGGCGGCAATTCCAGAGCGATCCTGAAAGCGACCGAAGAGGCGCTGAACAAGCTGCCGAAAGTGTCGGGAAGCGGTGCCGGGCAGGTCTACCTGTCTCCGGAGCTGGCGCGCGCCTTCGATGCGGCCGAGAAGGCTGCCGACAAGGCCGGCGACAGCTTCGTCACCGTCGAGCGGCTGCTGCTCGGGCTCGCGCTCGAGAAGAACAGCGAGGTCGCAACCATCCTGAGCAAGGGCGGCGTCTCGCCGCAGAGCCTGAACGCGGCGATTGAAGCGCTGCGCAAGGGCCGCACGGCAGATTCGGCGACCGCCGAAAACGCCTATGACGCGATGAAGAAATATGCTCGCGACCTGACCCAGGCTGCGCGCGACGGCAAGCTCGATCCGGTGATCGGCCGCGACGAGGAGATCCGCCGCACCATCCAGGTGCTGTCGCGGCGAACCAAGAACAACCCGGTGCTGATCGGTGAGCCCGGTGTCGGCAAGACCGCGATCGTCGAGGGCCTGGCGTTGCGCGTCCTCAATGGAGATGTGCCTGAGAGCCTGAAGGACAAGAAGCTCCTGTCGCTCGACATGGGCGCGCTGATTGCCGGCGCGAAATATCGCGGCGAGTTCGAGGAGCGGCTGAAGGCGGTGCTGCAGGAGGTCTCGTCCGCCGAGGGCGGCATCATCCTGTTCATCGACGAGATGCACACGCTGATCGGCGCCGGCAAGGCCGACGGCGCGATGGACGCGTCCAACCTGTTGAAGCCGGCGCTCGCCCGCGGCGAGCTGCACTGCATCGGCGCAACCACGCTCGACGAATATCGCAAGCATGTCGAGAAGGATGCCGCGCTGGCGCGGCGGTTCCAGCCGATCTACGTCAGCGAGCCCACCGTCGAGGACACGATCTCGATTCTGCGCGGCCTGAAGGACAAGTACGAGCAGCATCACGGCGTCCGCATCACTGACTCCGCGTTGGTGGCCGCGACCACGCTGTCGAACCGCTACATCACCGACCGCTTCCTGCCCGACAAGGCCATCGACCTGATGGACGAGGCGGCGGCGCGGCTGAAGATGCAGGTCGATTCCAAACCGGAAGAGCTCGATTCGCTCGACCGCGACATCATCCGGCTCAAGATCGAGCAGGAGGCGCTGAAGAAGGAGAGCGATGCCGGCTCCAAGAGCCGCCTGCAGACGCTAGAGAAGGAGCTCGCCGAACTCGAGGAGAGGTCGGCGGCGCTAACGGCGCGCTGGAGCGCGGAGAAGAACAAGCTCTCCAATGCACAGAAACTGAAGAGCGAGCTCGATGCGCTCCGCGTCGAACTCGCCAACGCGCAGCGCCGCGGCGAATTCCAGAAGGCGGGCGAACTGGCCTATGGCCGGATTCCTGAGCTGGAGAAGAAGCTTGCCGAGATCGAGGCCAAGGAGAGCGGCAAGCAGAACGACAGCGGGATGATGGAGGAGGCGGTGACCGCCAACCACATCGCGCAGGTCGTCTCGCGCTGGACCGGCGTGCCGGTCGACAAGATGCTCGAGGGCGAAAAGGACAAGCTCCTGAGAATGGAGGATTCGCTTGCCAAGCGCGTTGTCGGTCAGGCCGAGGCCGTTCATGCGGTGGCAACCGCCGTGCGCCGTGCGCGTGCCGGCCTGCAGGATCCGAACCGGCCGACCGGCTCGTTCATGTTCTTGGGCCCTACGGGCGTCGGCAAGACGGAGCTGACCAAGGCGCTCGCCGCTGACCTGTTCAACGATGAGACCGCAATGGTGCGCCTCGATATGTCCGAGTTCATGGAGAAGCACTCGGTCTCGCGACTGATCGGCGCGCCTCCCGGCTATGTCGGATACGACGAGGGCGGAGCTCTGACCGAAGCCGTGCGGCGCAGGCCCTATCAGGTCGTGCTGTTCGACGAGATCGAGAAAGCGCATCCCGACGTGTTCAACGTGCTGCTGCAGGTGCTCGATGACGGCCGTCTGACCGACGGCCAGGGCCGCACCGTCGACTTCCGCAACACGCTGATTATCATGACATCGAACCTCGGTTCGGAATTCCTGGTGAACCAGCCGGAGGGCGAGGACACGTCCGCGGTCCGCGACCAGGTGATGGGCGTCGTGCGTTCGCATTTCCGGCCGGAGTTCCTGAACCGCATCGACGAGATCATCCTGTTCCACCGGTTGCAAAAGAGCGAGATGGGCCGGATCGTCGAGATCCAGTTCGCGCGGCTCACCAAGCTGCTCGAGGATCGCAAGATCGAGCTCGAGCTCGACGCCAAGGCGCGGGACTGGCTCGCCGAGAAGGGCTGGGATCCGGCCTACGGCGCTCGCCCGTTGAAGCGGGTGATCCAGCGCAGCGTGCAGGATCCGCTCGCCGAGATGATCCTCGCCGGCGAGGTCAAGGATGGCGATCGCGTGGTGATCTCGGAGAAAGGCAACGTGCTGACCTTCAACGGTCGCGTGCCCAACACCGCCGAGATCGTGCAGTTCGAGACGCCCGTCCCGAAGCGCAAGCTGAACTGATCACCTCACCAATCTGGATGCAGCCTGGCGACAGGCTGCATCCATCGATCGCACGGTCATGTGTCGCGCCGTGGTTCCCGATAGCTCGCCGAAGTTTAATGAAACTGCTTGCGAGCGGCCGCCGTTTGCCATTCAGCCCGATCGGTTGGCGCGGCAATATCCACGGTGCTGCCTCCGAAAATAGAATTGGGCTTGGTATTCGCGTGATCGCGAAACCGCGCCGCCGATCCCTCTCACAGGAAGGTGTATCTGATGAGCAGGGAACTGACCGCCCACAACCGGCCCGTCTATGACGGGCTCCACCCGTATGTCTATGGCCTGGCCGCCGGCCTCGTCGCATGGTTTGCGCTCGCGGCGTGGCTCCTGTTCGATCGCAAGAGCGATATCGAGCTTTCGCTTGCGATGGTCAGCGTGCTGCTGTTCGTCGCGGTGCTGCTGCCGTGGCTGCTGTCGCTGATCTGGCAAAAACATCGCCGTCCGCTCGATGCGCATCAGCAGACGGTCCCGTTCCGCGAATGGCGCGCTGCCGATTTCGCAGTGTGGGGCAGCACGCTCAATAGCACCCATGCCGCGATTGATATGTTGTTGCCGCTCGCGGCCGTCGCCTTCGGATTGACCGCGATCGGAATCGTATTCCTGGTCTGTGCGAGCCTTGCGCCGTAGCGGTCATTCCTGCGGAGCGGCGCTCGGCGGAGCCGGATCGTCATCCTCGCTGGGTTCGAGCTCGGAAAGGATGTCGACCAGTTCTCGGGCGCGGCCGGTGGCGAGCGGCTTGCCGGCATTCATCAGCGGCTCGTCATTGGCGAGCCAGGCCTGGGCTTCGGCAAGCTCGGTGACGGTTGCGCCCGATGCGATGATCCTGGCGATCGTCACGTCGTCGGCTTGGCCGACAGCCTTCAACACGTCGTCGCGGGTAAGCCGGGTCATGATTGCAAATCCTCATTGGGCACAGAGATGCCCTTACCCGCAGACCATCGCGGTCGGCGGGTAAGGATCCACGAGTTCTTCAATGCCTTAGCTGTGCGTCGTGAGCCGTGGCGGATGCTGGGACATTGCCCAGAGCTCGATCGCGGCGAGGACCGCGACGGCGATGCCAATGACCACGTGCACGGTCATCGGGGTGGTGCTTCCCTGGAAGCCAAGAACCCAGGGCGAGACCAGCGCCCAAAGCCCGACGATGAGGTTCAGCCACTCCTCCCACACCGCAAATGCCGCAAGCGCGGCGATCGCAAGAATCGCCATGACGAGGCCGACGATATGGGCGTTGGTGGAAACCGCTCCGTCGTCGAACTTGAACAGCCACGGCGACACGAAAAGAATCGCGCCGAGGATCAGGTTCGCGACGTCGCACAGTTTTGCGTTCGTCCAGTTCTCCATGACAACCCTCCATTGGAGGTTTCACCTACGAGTCAACTGGGCGGCGCCCGCACAGGTTCCGGTCTTGTTCCGCTAAATTTGGCTGAAATCGCCGCCATCAGGGCTCCGCAGGCGCCTGTTGCGACGCGCCACCCGGTTCCAATGGCGGCGTAGTGGCGTGCTCAGGCGGCTCGTACAGGCCCTCGGGGATGCGATCAGCGATTGCTGATGGAGCGCGTCATTGGAGCGCTGCCGGTGGCGTCGGAGACGATGCGCGAGTTGCCGCGGCTGTTCATCTGGGTGTCGATCCGGTCGCGCTCCTTTTCGAAGGCGGCCAGCATCGGGCCTTCGAGCGAACGGCCGCGCGGCAGTTTCACGCGCATTGGGTCGACGAAGCGGCCGTTGACCAGGATTTCGTAATGGACGTGCGGACCGGTTGACTGACCGGTCGAGCCGACGAAGCCGATCACCTGGCCCTGCCGCACCTTCTTGCCGGCCTCCATGCCCTTCGCGAAAGCCGACAGATGGCCATAGGCGGTCTCGTAGCCATTGGCGTGCTTGATCCGGATATACTTGCCGTAGCCGCCCTCGAGTTCAGCCTTCTCGACCACGCCGTTGCCGGAGGCGAAGATCGGCGTGCCGTAGGCGGTCGCCCAGTCGACGCCGGTGTGCATCTTCACATAGCCGAGGATCGGATGGCGCCGGGCGCCGAAGCCCGAGCGCATGATCGCGTTGTTGACCGGCTTGCGCACCAGGAACTTCTTCGCGCTCTTGCCGCTCTCGTCATAGTAGTCGACCAGTCCGTCGTCGGAGCTCTGGAAGCGGTAGTATTTCTTGGTCTCGCCGCCCACCGTCAGCGCAGCGTAGAGCACCTCGGTCTTGTCGGTGCTCGTCGTGCCTTCATCCTCGCCGGCATAGAACACGTCGAAGGAATCGCCGGGCTGCACCTTGCGCTGGAAGTCGACGTCGTAGGAGTAGATGCGGACCATGTCCTCGATGACCGTCGGCGGCACCTTGTTGCGCAGCGCGGTCTCGTAAATGCTCTGATAGAGCCGCACGCCGCTGCCGTCATCCTCGTCATCGTCGCTGGAATTGTCCGCCGTATCGGTGACTGTGTTCATGCTCTGCGCGTCGACAGCGACATATTTGCCCATGTCGGACAGCGCGGCCACGGCTTCGATGACCGAATCGTTGGCCACGATCACGCGATAGGGTTGTAGCCGTACGCCCGGTCCCGGCGCGGCCGGCGCCATCAGGATCCGCACCTTCTGGCCTTCCTTCAGGCCGCCATCGCGGCCGCGCGGACCGAGATTCGCGGCGATCGCCCTGGCTTCGTCGGGCGTCGCGCCCTGATCGCGCAGGATGGAAACGATGGTGTCGCCCTTCTTGACGACATGGACGCGCTCGCCGACCGGATTGCCGCCGGTGACCTGCTCCTTGGTCTTCGGCAGCAAGGTGACGTTCTCCGGCACCACGCGGGTCTCGAAGCCCGCATAGGGATCGGAGACATTGCCCTCGGCCGCGTAGGCCATCCTCATGTCCGAGGCGCCGGACGCGTCGGCCGTGGCATTCGCGAGCGTGTAACGGACCGATCCGCCGGAGCCGCGCCAGTTCGCGGCGTCGCGTACCCGCATCAGGACGTCGTCGAGCGGGACGATGGCGGCGAGCTTCGCCTTCGGCAGCACGCTGCTGAGATCCTTGGTGACGAAGGAGACCTCGGCATCGGGCTCGACGGCCTCGGGATTGTTGGGATCCTCGGCGGTGGCCGGGGTGTTGGTGCCGACGTCCGCCAGCAAACGCTGGGCGTTGAATGGCGGGACCTTCGCCGACAGATCGCTCGTGGTCATCGCGAGATTGCCGGAAATGCGGATGAACGGCCGCACCCGCATCACGTCGCGATTGCCGACGCGGGTCACCGTCGAGACGCGCATCAAGGTGCGGGAGGCTGACGAATCGCTCGGCGGCGGCAGACGATCGCCCTTGTGCAGGCTGACGACGCGATCGGTGGCGCCAAGCGCGCCGCGCAGCGCGCTCTCGACGCGCTCGGGCACTTTGGCAAACGTCATCTCGCCATCGAGCGACGCAAAAACGGCGCCGCCGATCAGGGCCGCGCCGCATAGTCCGGTCAGAATCGTGCCGCTGAACCACTGAACGGAGACACGGCGGCGATCAATCACCGCGGCCTCGGTGCCGTCGACGGAAAGCGGCGGTTCGTGGCCGAGATCGATCATCCCGGTCTCGCGCCCATAACCGCTGCCGCGTGACGCCCGTTGGCTCAACCCAGTGTCCCCCCAAATTCCACCAACATGCGATCGACCCTTCGCTCGTCCCGTGTCCCGCCTTAGCCCTCTAGAGAGGGATTGCGGCAACGTAGCGAGCCACTCGCATCGAAGTCCGGGAGACGATGGCCATTAGCTAGCCGCTATCTCGAACGTCAATGGTGTGCAGATCTCTCGATGTTGCTCGGCCGTGAAGGAGGAGAGGCGACGGGTTCTTGGAGAAATCGCCTGTTCCCCCCGAAAAGCCGCCCGAGCCCCCACAGGTTTCGAGCGGTTCAGTGCATAACTATCGTCAGAACGTCGCAGGATTATGGCTCAAGTGCGGCGTAAGGTCCCCAAAAATCAGGGGCTTTTCCGCACCTGAAAAAAGTTTGTCGTCGTGCGACGATTTTCTGACAATGGGCGTTGACAAGCCGGAAGGGGCCGGCCTATAAGGCACCCACTGAGCGCGGCGCTGCATTGGCCCTCGGGGCCAAGGCAAGCATTCGCGCCCTTGATGCTCCTCACCTCGATGAGTGACGCAACGGTCGACTTAGTATAGGTCGGCTGGGGTTCACCGTCGGTTGCTGAGAGCGAAACCACCCTATAGGGTGTGGGGTCTTCGGATCCCGGGCTGTTTGACAAGTGAAGATGAAGAAAGAGAAACGTGGACGGCGGAGTCCTTGCGTCTCTCGGAACATCTGAAAGCTTCGGCTTTCGTTGTCTGAGAGTGGACGAAAGACTTCGGCGGTACACGTTTTAAAGGTTACACCATCGCTGCCAGCGATGTGAATCGTGGGCAGCTTGCCGGCTTCGGCCGGTGAAGAATGGTGGGACCTCGTCAAACGTTGTGATCAGCCGGTTCAAGGTTTCAAGTCCAACTTGAGAGTTTGATCCTGGCTCAGAGCGAACGCTGGCGGCAGGCTTAACACATGCAAGTCGAGCGGGCGTAGCAATACGTCAGCGGCAGACGGGTGAGTAACGCGTGGGAACGTACCTTTTGGTTCGGAACAACTGAGGGAAACTTCAGCTAATACCGGATAAGCCCTAACGGGGAAAGATTTATCGCCGAAAGATCGGCCCGCGTCTGATTAGCTAGTTGGTGAGGTAATGGCTCACCAAGGCGACGATCAGTAGCTGGTCTGAGAGGATGATCAGCCACATTGGGACTGAGACACGGCCCAAACTCCTACGGGAGGCAGCAGTGGGGAATATTGGACAATGGGCGCAAGCCTGATCCAGCCATGCCGCGTGAGTGATGAAGGCCCTAGGGTTGTAAAGCTCTTTTGTGCGGGAAGATAATGACGGTACCGCAAGAATAAGCCCCGGCTAACTTCGTGCCAGCAGCCGCGGTAATACGAAGGGGGCTAGCGTTGCTCGGAATCACTGGGCGTAAAGGGTGCGTAGGCGGGTCTTTAAGTCAGGGGTGAAATCCTGGAGCTCAACTCCAGAACTGCCTTTGATACTGAGGATCTTGAGTTCGGGAGAGGTGAGTGGAACTGCGAGTGTAGAGGTGAAATTCGTAGATATTCGCAAGAACACCAGTGGCGAAGGCGGCTCACTGGCCCGATACTGACGCTGAGGCACGAAAGCGTGGGGAGCAAACAGGATTAGATACCCTGGTAGTCCACGCCGTAAACGATGAATGCCAGCCGTTAGTGGGTTTACTCACTAGTGGCGCAGCTAACGCTTTAAGCATTCCGCCTGGGGAGTACGGTCGCAAGATTAAAACTCAAAGGAATTGACGGGGGCCCGCACAAGCGGTGGAGCATGTGGTTTAATTCGACGCAACGCGCAGAACCTTACCAGCCCTTGACATCCCGGTCGCGGACTCCAGAGACGGAGTTCTTCAGTTCGGCTGGACCGGAGACAGGTGCTGCATGGCTGTCGTCAGCTCGTGTCGTGAGATGTTGGGTTAAGTCCCGCAACGAGCGCAACCCCCGTCCTTAGTTGCTACCATTTAGTTGAGCACTCTAAGGAGACTGCCGGTGATAAGCCGCGAGGAAGGTGGGGATGACGTCAAGTCCTCATGGCCCTTACGGGCTGGGCTACACACGTGCTACAATGGCGGTGACAATGGGATGCTAAGGGGCGACCCTTCGCAAATCTCAAAAAGCCGTCTCAGTTCGGATTGGGCTCTGCAACTCGAGCCCATGAAGTTGGAATCGCTAGTAATCGTGGATCAGCACGCCACGGTGAATACGTTCCCGGGCCTT
>NZ_CP120701.1:4800000-7402500 GCF_045571485.1 Bradyrhizobium sp. ORS 111 | reverse complement strand
CAGGCCGACAAGAAGATGTCGGCCAGCGACAAGAAGGAAGCGCTCGCCGATCTCAACGAGGCCCTGAAGTCGCCGCCGCCGGCGGTCGAAAACAAGGGCAACATCGACCTGGTCACGAAGAACTACGACAAGCTGATGACAGCGTTCGGCGGCAGCGACGAGAACTGAGCCGCCATCGAATCGAGATGCAGCCCCGGAGAACTCTCCGGGGCTTTTTTCTTGTGCCGACTCGTTCGGGCGAGGTTTTGCTATTTATGTCCGCGTGCGCATCCGCATCATGAAGCTGTCGAACGAGAGCTCCGCGACCTGCATCCAGGCGAGCGATTCGTTGCGATAGCTCGTCAGGCTCGCATACATCTTGCCGAAATGCGGGTTGCTCTTGGCGAGGTCGGCATAGATCTCGTTGGCCGCGTTGTAGCAGCCCTCCAGCACCTCTTGTGGGAACGGCCGCAATTGCGCGCCGGCCACGATCAGGCGTTTCAGCGCCGGCGGATTGACGGCGTCATATTTGCCGGTCACCCAGGTGAACGTGTCTTCGGATGCGGCCTGGATCGCCGCCTGATAATGTCTCGGCAATGCGTTCCACTTCTGGGCATTCATCACGTTGTGGCCCTGGCCGGTGCCCTCCCACCAGCCAGGATAGTAGTAGAATTTCGCCACCTTCACGAAGCCGAGCTTCTCGTCGTCATACGGCCCGACCCATTCGGCGGCATCGATGGTGCCCTTCTCCAACGCCGGATAGATGTCGCCGCCCGCGATCTGTTGCGGCACGCCGCCGACCTTGGCGATGATCGTGCCGGCGAAGCCGCCGACGCGGAATTTCAGGCCTTGCAGATCGGCCATCGACTTGATCTCCTTCCGGAACCAGCCGCCCATCTGGGCGCCGGTCGAGCCGGTCGGAATGCCGACGCAGTTGTAGTCCTTGAGCAGATCGTTGATGAGCTCGCTGCCGCCACCCCATTGCAGCCAGGAGATGTGCTGGCGGGTGTTGAGGCCGAACGGCAGCGACGTGCCGAAGGTGAACGCCGGATTCTTGCCCCAGTAGTAGTACAGCGCCGTGTTGCCCATCTCGACCGTGCCGTTGGAGACGGCATCCAGCACCTGCAGGCCCGGCACGATCTCGCCGGCCGCAAATGACTGGATCTGGAATCGGTTGTCGGTGATCTCGGCGACGCGCTTGCAGAAGAATTCGCAGCCGCCATAGAGCGTATCGAGCGCCTTCGGCCAGCTTGCCGCCAGCCGCCACCTGACTTCCGGCATCGACTGCGCAACGGCAGGTGCCGCCACCGCGCTCGCGGCCAAGCCGACGCCGCCGGTCTTCAAGAAATCACGACGTTTCATGCGTTTCCCTCCTGTTTGTCGAGATCTCGACCGGGGAACGATCTTGCTGCCGTCTTTCTTCGCCGATCGATCGACGTTGTTGTGGTGAGTGTGCGTGGTGGCCCTCGACGGCTCTTGTTGGTGGATGCCGCGTATGCGGTTCCGTGGGTGAGGATGACCGTTCGAACCAGGAAATCAAGCGTCCATGCTCACCACGGCTGCGAACATCAGGGAAGATGCCGCGGTGCGAAGAGCAGGACAGACGCTGCCCGAGGCGCTGCGATCTGCTAGGCAAGGGGACGAGCGTGATGGGAGTTCAAGGACATGGCCCATAAGAAAGTCGTGGTCGCCGGCGCAACCGGCCTCGTCGGCAGCGCTGCCTTGCGACACTTCCGCGCATCCGGTGATTGCGAGCGCATCGCGCTGTCGCGCCGCAAGCCGCGCGATCTCTATGGCGCGCATCACGTACCGATCGACCTGGTGAGCGCGGAAGATTGCCGGCGCGCCGCAGCCGAGCTCAACGGCGCGACCCATTTGATCTATGCCGCGCTCTATGAAGCCCCGAACCTGGTCGACGGCTGGCGCGAGGCGCAACAGATCGCGACCAACGACCTGATGCTGCGCAATTTGATGGGGGCGCTCGAACCGATCGCGCCTGACCTGAAGCATGTCGCGCTGCTGCAGGGCACCAAGGCCTATGGCATCCACGTCCGGCCGCTCATGGTGCCGGCGCGCGAGGGCCGCTCGGAAATGTATGAGCAGCCGAACTTCTACTGGGCGCAGGAGAACTTTCTGCGCGACCTGCAACAGGGCAAGCGCTGGCACTGGAGCATCCTGCGTCCCGTGCTCATCATCGGCGAGGCCATGGGCGGCGCGATGGACCTGATCCCGCCGCTCGGCGTCTACGCCGCGATGCTGCGCGCGGAGGGTCGGCCGCTCGATTATCCCGGCGGCGCGCCGCGGGTGGCGCAAGCGGTCGATGTCGATCTGTTGGCCCGTGCGATTGCCTGGTCGGGCGAAGCCGAGACCGCGCGCAACGAGGCCTTCAACGTCACCAATGGCGACGTCTTCACCTGGGACAACATCTGGCCGGCGATCGCAGATGCGCTCGAGATGAAGCCGGGCCGCCACGTGCCGCTGTCGCTCGCACGGGAATATCCGAAATGGATCGCACCGTGGGACGAACTGCGCAAGGCGCATGGTTTGATCGCGCCCGGTCTCGAAGAATTCGTCGGCCTGTCGTTCCAGTATGCCGATTACAGCATGCGCTATGGGCAAACCGAGGCGGGCCCGCCCTCGATCGTCTCGACCGTCAAGATCAACCAGGCCGGCTTCACCGAGATGATGGACACCGAGGTGATGTTCCGTAAATGGTTCAAGCGGGCGAAGGCCAGCCGGTTGCTGCCTTGAGTCAGTCAGCCTCTGCTCTCTCATCTCCCTCTCCCCGTTCCTACGGGGAGAGGGTTGGGGTGAGGGGCTCCATCCGGTGAGCACGTCGCGGCTTGGTTAGCAGCATGACTTGCCCATCGCCGGCGCGATCCGACCTCTCCCCGTAGAGGACGGGGAGAAGTTGAGAGCTCTTTCGTCTTTCGAGTCGAGCGAGTTCGTTAGCGTGAAAACGCCTTCTCCATCGCCTTGCGCGTCTTGATGGTGTCGTTGCTCTCGTCGACCTCGACATCGCTCCAGCGCACGACGGCGCCATGGGCGACGTCGTGCTTCAGCTTGACGCGATGCGCGAGCCCGATCGGCAGCGCGCCGGCGGCGAGGCTGGCGGCAGCCGGCATCAGCTTGCCCCACACCGTGTAGCCGCCTTCGCCGTCGAGCATCTCGCCGGCACGCAGGTTGCGCTTGGCGACGGACGCGACATCGCCGCGGAAGCCGCGCGGCTGCCCGGTCGGCTCGTTGCGCAGCGCGGCCGACAGTATCGAGATGTTCAGTTCGAGCCCGATCAGATGATAGGGTTTGTACATTGCGGCAAAGCGGCCCGATGAATCAGTCTTGAGGCCGTATTGCTTGAAGCAGTCGGCGGCATAGTCGTTCGGCGCTTCCAGCACCACGTAGACGCCCCAGCGCAGGTCGCGGAACACCGGGCGACCGTCGCGCTCCAGCGACGACACCACCTCCACGATGCCGGATTTCTCCAGCACGCCACCTTTGTCGCGCGGCCGCATCACATGCGGCAGGTCGTCGACGCCACAGGGTGGAAACAGCAGTCCTTGTGAAGGCACGTCGAGGCTGCAAGCGTTGGCGATCGCTGCCATCTCGATCGCGGATTTGGTGCCGTCGAGGAAGGAATTGAACATCTGCGGATTCATGCCTGCGGATTGCGCCTCGCCTGCGGTGAGCCCGTAGTGCTGCCAGACGCCCTCCGGCGTCACGTCGTGATAGGCGGGCAGGTACTTCGTGCCCTTGCCGGCCGCGACCACGCGGAAGCCCGTCGCGCGCGCCCAATCCACCATCTCTGCGGTCAGCGCCGGCTGATCGCCGTAAGCGAGTGAATAGACCACGCCGGCCTTCCGCGCTTCTTCGGCGAGCAGCGGTCCCGCCAGCACGTCGGCCTCGACATTGACCATCACGACATGCTTGCCGGCGGCGATCGCGGCGCGGGCATGGCGGATGCCGACCGCGGGATTGCCGGTCGCTTCCACCACCACGTCGAACGCGCCGCCGGCGACCGCCCGCGCGCCGTCGTCGGTGAAGGTGGTCGCCTTGATCCGCTCGTCGTCCCAGCCGACCGTGCGGCACGCCTCGCGCGCACGATCAGGGTCGAGATCGACAATCACGGGCACCTCAAGCCCCGGCGTATGCGGCAGCTGCGACAGGAACATCGAACCGAATTTTCCGGCGCCGATCAGCACGACGCGGACGGGTTTTCCGGCTGCGGCGCGGGTTTGGAGGAGGTGATGCAGATTCATGATGTGGATCCGATGTTGGTGCGCCGAGGCGTAGACCGTCTCCAAATTCGTCATGGCCGGGCGTAACCCGGCCATCCCACGCCTTGGCGAGAGCACTTGTGCTTGTTCGTGGATGCCCGGGTCAAGCCCGGCCATGACGACTGTGTGCTGATCGTTACTCTGCCGCCTGCCGCGGCGCACGTGCCAACCGCAGCAATGCGTCGTCGTCCACGGTCTGGATCGGCGTGAAATCGCGGTGCGCAATGTAGTCCGGCCGCGTCGGGGTGCGGATGTAGTTCGAAACCGCATTCAGCGTCAGGTAGACGATCTTGCGCGGATAAGGCGTGATGTTCCCGCTCGATCCGTGCACCAGATTGCCGTGGAACATCAGCATGCCGCCGGCCTTGCCGGTCGGCGCGACGATGCCGCCCTGCTTCACCAGCCGCGTGACAGTCTCCTCATCCAGCGTCCACAACGGGTACGATGTGGTCTCGAGATCGTGCGAGGCCTTGAGGTCGCCGGCGGTCTGGCTCTTCGGCACCAGCATCAGAGGGCCGTTGATCGGCATCACCTCGTCGAGGAAGATCGCGATGTTCATCGCCCGCGGCTCCGGCATACCGTCGTCGCGCTTCCAGGTGCCGTAGTCCTGGTGCCACTGCCAGACGTCGCCGGTGAAGGCAGCCTTCGCGTTGATCTTGAACTGATGCATGTAGACCTTCTCGCCGAAGACCTGCTCGATCGGTTCGATCATGCGCGGATGCGCGCCGAGAACGGCGAACCCCTCGTTGTAGAGATGCGCGGCAAACGCTGTGCGCGGTGCGCCGCTCTTCTCGCGCCACACCTCGGGGCGGTTGGCGTCATAGATCGAGACCGCCTCGCGCGCGAGGAAATCGACCTCCTCCTGGCTGAACAGCTCGGGCAGGAACAGCCAGCCTTCGCGATGGAAAAATTCGACCTGCTCCGGGGTCAATTTCATGGTGCTTTCCTCCTGTTGTTCGTTGTTGTCATTCCGGGACACGCGCAGCGAACCCGGAATCTCGAGGTTCCGGGATCGGTGCTTCGCACCGCTCCGGAACGACGACGCGAAAATCACGCCGCTACGTCGATTGCCCTCAGCTTCTCTTCCGTCATCCGTCCCGCCGTCTGCGCATGCGCGAGCGCGGCGGCCTCGGCGCCTGCCGCGTTGCCGGAGAAAATCTGCGCGGCGATAGCCTCGTGCTCAGTCCAGGCGCTGTCGCGATAATCCAGCTCGGCAAGCACGGTTGCCATCGAGCGGCGCATGTGCGGCCATTGCGGCGCGATCATTTCCTCGATCGCGGAGTTGCCGGCCAGGCGATAGATCGCGCTGTGGAAGTCGACGTCGAGGGCGATCAGGCGTGCCAGCGGCGTGTCGCCATCGATCGCGCGCCCGGCTTCGAGCGCCGCCGCGAGCTGCGCACGTCCCGCCGGGTCTTCCTTCACACGCACGGCTGCGAGCCGTGCCGCCAGCGCATCGACCGCGCCGCGCACCTCGTAGAGCTGGCGGATACGCAGCGGATCGAGCTGGGTCACCTCGAAGCCACGCCGGCCGCTTTCGGCGACGAGGCCTTGCCGGTGCAAGAGATGCAATGCGTGCGAGACCGGCTGGCGCGAAACGCCGAGTTTTTCGGCAAGTTCATTCTGGGTGATGCGCTGGCCGGGCAGCAGCGTGCGATCGATGATCGCCTCCAATATCCGCGCATAGACCTGGTCGATCAGGTTCGGAAGCGGGTCCAATGGGATCATGCCGGCCATCCATCATGGAATACGGAATTCCGTATTCGAAGCGGAGGCTACGGCGTTGACCGCGAACGGTCAAGCGTTCGTTTTCCGATTCATGTAATCGATTGAAAACTATGAGCTTCTGTTCTGGCCATGGCCGGGCGACGCCGTTTGCGGCAAGCGCCCAGCCTCAGGCGCGATCGAGCACCTCGACATCGAACGTCTCGATCTGCCCTGGTTCGGCGACCGCCTCGATCGCGGCGATCCTGTCGCCGGCAATCGTAACGCGCAGCACGAGGCGCAACTGGCCGCCAAGGATGACGGCAATGCCGATCTCGCTATCGACCAGCGCGGGCCTTCCCGCCTTTGCCCGTCCCTTGAACGCCTCGGCGACGGCCGCCGCGCCACGGATCTCCGGAAGCGAGCCGAGCCGCTGCGCGGCCTGATCAGCGCGCACCACCACATCAGGATCGAGCACCGCGAGCAGCCCTTCGAAATCGCCGTTGCGGGAGGCCGCGAGAAACGCCTCGACGATTCCGCGCTGCCGGCTGAGGTCAGCGTCCGCCGCGGGCGGCGTGCCTTGCACACGGCGTCGCCCGCGGCTGGCAAGCTGCCGCGCGGCGGCCGGCGTGCGGCCGACGATCGGCGCGATCTCCTCGAACGGCACCGCGAACATATCGTGCAGCACGAAGGCGAGCCGCTCGGCCGGGGCCAGCGTTTCGAGCACCACCAGGAGCGCGGCGCCGACGGAATCGGCCATTTCGGCCTCCCGTTCGTGATCACTGTCGGCAATCGGTTCCGGCACCTGCGGGCCCATCGGCTCCTCACGGCGCGATTTGCGCGACCTCAACATGTCCAGACAGATGCGGGAGATCACGGTGGTCAGGAAGCCACCGAGATTGTCGACGGTCGCGGCGTCGGTGCGGCTCAGCCGCAGCCAGGTTTCCTGCACGGCGTCGTCGACCTCGGCGGTCGAGCCCAGCATGCGATAGGCCACAGCCCGCAAGCGGGGCCGGTTGGCCTCGAACTGCTCGGCCAGAAATTTTTTCTCGTCCATCGGTCACATTCCCTTGGGTTTGCTCCGTCACGGCCATGACGGAGCAAACCCGGCCGATGTGACAGCAGATCGGCACGGCCGCGTCAAAAAATGCAAAGCAGGAGACTGACACCATGCAAGCCCGTATGAACCACCCGGTCATGGTCATCCCGGAGGCCATGAAGGCGATCCAGGTGCTCAACGAGAGCACCAAGCAGGGGCTCCCGGAACGGCTGCTCGAGCTGGTCCATTTGCGCGCCAGCCAGATCAACGGCTGCAGCGTCTGTGTCGACATGCATCCCAAGCTCGCCAAGCGCGCGGGCGAGACCGATGAGCGGCTGTTCGCCGTCGCCGCCTGGCGCGACACGCCCTATTTCACCGAAGCCGAGCGCGCCGCGCTCGCGCTCACCGAAGCGTTGACCCGGCTCAGCGACCGCGAGGATCCGGTGCCGGACGCGATCTGGAACGAGGCCGACAAGCATTTCGACGAACGCGAACTCGCGGCGCTGGTTCTCGCGATCGCTGAGATCAATGTGTGGAATCGGCTCAACGTCGCCGTGCGCCAACCGGTCGGCGCGTGGAAGATGTGAGCCGCTGTTCTCCCTCTCCCCGTCCTTCACGGGGGGCGAGACGAGCGCAGCTCGCTCTTGGAGGGTCGGGGTGAGGGGGCGAGGTAAGTAAGCTCAGCTTGCCAAGAACTCGAGCACGATCTCGCAATAGCGCCGCGGCGCCTGCTCGAACATCGGATGCGTGGTGCCCGGGATCATCTCGACGCGCGCGTCCTTCACATTGGCGGCGAGCGCATGCAGCACCTTCGGCAGCACGCCCTTGGTGTTGGCGCCGCCGATGAAAAGCGTCGGCGCCTTGATCGCCTCCGCATCCGCCTTGGAAAAGGGCGGCCGCTTGTCGCGCGTCTGGCCGATCAGCGTCGTGGCGTTGTCGAGCAGCATCTGTTTCGGCGCGGCCGGCAGGCGCCGCCAGGCGCCGGGGCCTTCCAACGCGTCGATGAAGATCTGCATGCCGCCGTCGATATCGCCCTTGGCGATCAGGTCGGCGGAGGCCGCGATCCGCGCCGCGAGCGGCGACGGGCCGGGTTGGAAGTCAGGATCGAGCGTGCCGTCAAGCTCGCCGCCGGGTTCGGCGAGGATCACCTTGCGCAAGAGATCCGGTCGCCGCTGCGCGACCCGAAACGAGATGTGACCGCCGCGGGAATGGCCCATCAGGTCGACCGGCCTTGAGTCGAATTTCTCGATGAAGGCGATCACATCGTCGACGTGCTGGGCGATCGAATAGGTGTCGCCGACGCCATCCCATTGCGCCGGGAAAAAGTGCCGCAGACTGACTGCAATCACGCGGTGCTTGCGCGTCAGCGGCCCCAGCACGGCCGACCAGATCCGGAAATCGCACAGCGAGCCGTGCACGCAGACCAGCGGCGGGCCCACGCCGATATCGAGATAGGGCATATCGAAACCGTTGACGTGGAGGCTTTGCATAGGGGCTCGCGAACTGCGTGATGTTGTTGATTTGGGAGAAGTTCCCACAGGATTCGGGTGGATAGCAACATTCTCCAAGCCTAGATTCCGCTCCAACATCAGGTTCAGAAGATGAGCCCAGGAAATATCCAATGGAACATCTGGAGCGAGCTATGACGGGCCAGAATTTTGCGATTTTCGACACCCCGATCGGCGCCTGCGGCGTGGTCTGGGGCGAGCACGGCATCACCGGCGTGCAACTGCCGATGGGTAACGAAGAAAAGACGCGCAAGCGCATTGTCCAGCGCAGCGGTGACGTCACCGAAGCGGCCCCGCCGGCCGAGGTGCAGCACGCGATCGACGGCATGGTCGAGCTATTGACCGGCAAGCCGAACGACCTTGCCGACATCGTGCTCGATCTCGAGGGCGTGCCCGAGTTCAACCGCGGCGTCTACGACATCGCGCGCAGGATCCCGCCGGGCAAGACCATGACCTATGGCGAGATTGCCAAGCAGCTCGGCGGCGTCGAACTGTCGCGCGACGTCGGCCAGGCGCTCGGCCGCAACCCGTGCCCGATCGTTGTGCCTTGTCACCGCGTGCTGGCGGCGGGCAACAAGCCCGGCGGCTTCTCCGCCAATGGCGGCGTCGTCACCAAGCTGAAGATGCTGGAGATCGAAGGCGCGGTCGTGAACCACACGCCGAGCTTGTTCGATTGAGGCCGGGCGGTCTCTCCACGCCCTCTCCCCGTTCTTTACGGAGAGAGGGTTGGGGTGAAGGGCTCTATCCACGAGGCGGTGGCAGCCGAAAGACCTGTACGCCCTCACCCGGATTGCATCCTGCGATGCAATCCGACCTCTCCCCGCAAGCGGGGCGAGGTGAAGTGAGCGAACGACTACGCCATTTCGCACACGAATCCGTTGCCCTTCCGCTTGATCCTGCCGGCCGACGGCGAGGGGAAATGCGCGGGGCAGCACAACGTGTCGGTGTCGCAATAACGCTCGAGGAAGCTACGGCGTGTCTTCGCCGCGAGCGCAGGATCGACGTCGAACTTCGGCGACAGCTCCGGATAATGCGTCTGAATCGGCGAATGCATCAGATCGCCTGAGAACACCGCGTCGTCCTTGCCGCGGCCGAAGCTGAAGGCGACATGGCCCGGCGTGTGGCCGGGCGTCGGCAGGATGCGGGTGTGATCGCCGATCGCGAAATCGCTGCGCACAATCTCGGCTCTGCCCGCTTCGACCACCGGCAGCACGCTGTCGACGAACGGGCCGACCTCAGCCTTCGCATTGGTCTCGGTCCAGTAGTCGAACTCGGTCTTGTCGAACACGTAGCGCGCGTTGGGGAAGGTCGGCACCCAGCGGCCGTTCTCCAGCCGTGTATTCCAGCCGACATGGTCGACATGCATATGCGTACACATCACGTAATCGATGTCGCCGACCGTAACGCCCGCTGCGGCGAGCGCGCGCAAATAGCCGTCGTCGGTCTTCATGTTCCAGCTCGGCCGTGTCGGCCGCGGCTTGTCGTTGCCGATGCAGCTATCGATCAGGATGGTGTGGTGCGGCGTCTTCACGACGTAGGACTGGAACGCCAGGATCAGCGTGTCGCTGTCGTCGAGCGCGCCGGCGGCCTTCATCCAGGCGCGGTTCTCCGCGAGCATGTCGGGCGTCAGTCCGGGCAGCATGTCGAGTGCCGGCAGGAAGGTGGTCTCCTGCTCGATGATGCGATGAATGGTGAGATCGCCGACGGTAAATTTCAGGCTCATGGTGCTTTCCTTGGAAAGTCAGTGCGCGTCGCGCACGGCGGGAATAACGATGTTGGCAAGGATATCCATCGCCGCAAGGCCTTCCTTCGGAAGACCGTACTGCGCGGCGGTCGTTATCATCACAAGATCGAGATTGGGGACGATGATGATGCGCTGGCCACCCCAACCGAACGCCGCGACCCACGTCACTTCCCTGCCGTCTGACAAGGAACGCCCCAGCCACCACTGATAGCCGTAGAACAGCGTGCCGCCAAAATAGCCGACCGCCTGGAAACGCGGCGCGATCGATTGCGCGATCCAATCCCGTGAGATGATCTGCTGGCCGTTCCAGATGCCGTGATTGAGCACGAGCTGGCCGATCTTGGCAGCATCGCGCGGCCGCAGCCTGAGGCCGGCCGCGGCCGCGATCTTGCCGTTCTTCGGATATGTCTTCCACTCGAGATCGGTGATGCCGAGCGGCTGGAACAGCACCTCGCGCGCAAAGGTCTCGAGCGGCTTGCCGGAGACCCGTTCAACGATGTGACCCAGCAGGTCGGTCCCACCGCCATTGTAGGTCCACAACGTATCTGGCGGCGCGGCGATCGGCCGCGAAAGCACATAGCCCACTGGATCAGGCTCATATCCCAGATGCGGCTCGTCGTTGCCAGGATCAGCCCATGCCAGCGTCTCATCCCATTTGATGCCTGACGACATCGTCAGCAAATGGCGCAGCGTGATTGAGTCCCATCCCGCCGGTCGCGGCGCTTGATGATCCGGGAAAAACTTGAGCACGGGCTCGTCGACGCCAGCGATGAGTTTGCGGTCGATGGCAAGGCCAACGAGCAGCGACATCACGCTCTTCGACGCCGAACGCATATCGTGCTTGGTGGTGGCCGTGAATTCGCTGCGGCCCGCCGGATGACCCCATGGCTGGTCGATCCCGGCAAAATATTGCTCGAACACCAGCTTGCCGTGCCGCGCCACCACGACGGCGTGAACCTCCGAGCTCCTGAGCTGCACTCGTTCGGCGATGCCGCAGAGCCGCGCGCCGTCCATGCCGACGCTCTCGGGCGAGGCGATCACCCAGCCATCGTCGAGCGACGACGGTGATCCGCAAGCGAGATTTCGTTGACCGATCGCCATGCTGTCCGCCCTTGCTGACGTACTTGACGGGATCGGCGCGAGCAAAAGGCTCGCGCAGAGAAGGATTTTGGGGAGGCGATCGCTCATGCTCATCTCCCCGTTTGTCCCGGTGTTACGCCGCGGGCGGCGCCGAGATCTTCACCGACGGTCGTTCCTGCATTTTCTGGTAGAACGCGTCGAGTTTTGGATAGGCCTTGCGCCAGCCGCAATCGGCGAAGCGGAAGTCGGCATAGCCGAGCACGCAAACCAGCCCGATCTGCGCGATGTCGAACGGGCCGTTCAGCACCTCGGGCTGGTTCTCGAACCGCGCCATGCCGGTCCATGCCCGATTCCAGTGATCGTCATACCAGGCCGGCCATGCCGAGCCGTGGGGCCGCGTCATCTTCTCGTAGCGACACAGCAGCATGGAATCGAGCATGCCGTTGAGCAGCGAGTGATCGGTTTTCACTTTCCAGCGCCGCGGGCCGTAGCCCGGGATCAGCCGGCCGCCGCCGAGCTCGTTGAGATATTCGACGATGACATAGGAATCGAGAATGACGTCGCCGTGATTGAGGATCAGCACCGGCAGCTTCTTCAGCGGCGTGATCTTCGAATATTCGTCGTTGGCCTGCCCCGGCGCGACGGTGGCCGGCACCAGCTCGATCTTGTCGATCAGGCCGAGCTCGATCGCCGCGATGCGCACCTTGCGGGCAAAAGGGGAGGCGGGAGAGAAGGTGAGTTTCATCAGGAGGCCCCCTGGGGATATAGGCTCATTGTCTCCGCTTCCGTCATTGCGAGCGAAGCGAAGCAATCCGTTGTCTCCAAGTACGCGGAAAGATGGATTGCTTCGTCGCTATCGCTCCTCGCAATGACGGTCGTTGTCAGTCGCGTCCTACGCCGCGATGATCTCCTGGCGCTGTTCACCGAGGCCTTCGATCCCGAGCGTTACGACGTCGCCGACGTTGAGATAGGTCGGCGGCTTCATACCCATGCCGACGCCGGGCGGGGTGCCGGTGGTGACGATGTCGCCGGGCAGCAACGTCATGAACTGCGAGACATAGGAGATGCACTTCGCCATCGAGAAGATCATGGTTCTGGTCGAGCCGGTCTGGCGGCGCTGGCCGTTGACGTCGAGCCACATCGACAGGTTCTGCACGTCCGCGATCTCATCCTTGGTGACAAGCCACGGGCCGACCGGACCGAACGTGTCGTGCGACTTGCCCTTGGTCCATTGACCCAGCCGCTCGGTCTGGAAATTGCGCTCGGAGACGTCGTTGCAGATGCAGTAGCCGGCGACATGATTGAGGGCGTCGGCCTCCGAGACGTACTTGGCTCGGGTGCCGATGATGGCGGCGATCTCGACTTCCCAGTCAAGCTTGGTCGAGCCGCGCGGCTTCTCGACCTGGTCGTTCGGGCCGCACAATGACGTGCTCGCCTTCATGAAGAAGATCGGCTCGCTCGGAATTGGCGCGCCGGTTTCCCTGGCGTGATCCTCATAGTTCAATCCGATTGCGACGAATTTGGAGATGCCGGTGACGGGCGCGCCGAGGCGCGGCTTGCTGGAGACTGCGGGCAGGGAAGCGGGATCGAGGCCGGCGAGCTTCTTTAGCTGCTCCGGGGCGTAGGCGTCGCCGGTGAGGTCCTTCAGATGGGCCGAGAGGTCGCGGAGCTGGCCGGATTTGTCGATCAGACCGGGCTTTTCCGCGCCCTTTTCGCCATAACGAACAAGCTTCATAGTGATCACTCCCTGCGGTACCTAGAGGATTGTTGCTGGTATACCTCGGTACGCTTCATGGAACAGCATGCGGGGAAATTCAACCGCCGAAAGCGCAGGGTAGGGTGGCGCAGGCGTGCCTGAGCCATCGGCCCGCACGCCGGCGGCCGCACACCGTCCGGGTCACGTCAGCGCAACGAATCTGAAGGCATCGCCATCGCGCTTGATGTGGCCGGCGCCGAAATGCCCGCCGATCACCAGCGTCGGGGTATCGGCAAAGCGCGAGAACAACGCGCGGCGCGTTGCGGCCGACTGCTTCTGGTCGGAGTCCGCCGTCGACGACCAGTCCAGGTGGTACATCTGGCACGGATGATGGGCGACGTCGCCGGTCAGCAACCCCTCCTCTCCGCGGGACGTGATGTGGATGCTGACATGACCGGGGCTGTGGCCCGGCGTCGGGATCAGCGTGATCTCGTCGGTCAGCCGATGGTCGCTCGGCACAAGCTCGGCCTTGCCGGCGTCCGTGATCGGTTTCACCGAATCCGCGAACACGGCAGCGTGCGCGGGATCGCTGCTGTGATCGCGCCAGTAATCGAATTCGGTCTTGCCAAATATGTAGCGGGCATTGGCGAAGGTCGGCACCCACTTGCCATCGACGAGCCTGGTGTTCCAGCCGACGTGATCGACATGCAGATGCGTGCAGAGCACGGTGTCGATGCTGTCGGGTGCGAAGCCCGCCTCCGTCAGCTTCTCCAGGAACGGATCCGTGCGGTTGTTCCAGGTCGGCACATTGCGGCCCTGCTTGTCGTTGCCGAGACCGGTGTCGACGATGATGCGGTGCTCGGGCGTCTCAACCAGCAGCGATTGGATCGACATCTTCAGCCGGCCGTCCTCGCTTGCGAAATGCGGCATCAACCAGGGCAGCCGCTGGATCTCTTCCCGGCCGGCGAGCGGCAGGATGAAGCGCGTGCTGCCGACAGTCTCGAGCTCGATGATCTTGGTGATCCTGACCTCGCCCACGGTCCAGTGCATGCTGCGTGTCCTCCGTTTCTTGTTGCTCTGTCCAACCATGCGGGTTTCCGCGCCGCGGCGCAATGGATCAAGTCGGCGCCTTCGGCGTTACCGCCTCGTGAGAAAGAGGAGTGCGCGAATGCCGGAACTCACGATCTCTCCTGAAAAGGTCGGCTTTCTGATCGAGAAGGCCCGGGAATTCGACGTCAAGGAGGAAGCGGTTGATCCGGACTCCGGCTCGAATAGCGCTGACGACGACATGATCGACGTGCTGGAGGATGACGGCAGGGACCCGGTGGTGCGCGAGATCGCCGGCTTCATCGACGCGCTGAGCGAGGACGAGCAGGTCGATCTCATTGCCCTGATGCGGCTTGGCCGCGGCGATGGTTCGATCGAGGAATGGCCGGATCTCAGGCGCGAAGCCGCCCGCGGACACAGGGGGCATAATACCGCGAGCTATCTCCTTGGTGAGCCGATGCTGGGCGACCTGCTTGCCGAAGGTCTTGACGAGCTCGGTCTTCTGCCGGGCGGCGAAGGCGCCGCAGCGATCCATTAGCCCGCTGCCTCAGCTCGTCCCGCTGGCGAGGAGAGCAAGGCACGAGGGCTGATCCATCACCGCGCGCAGTCGACGATCACGGTGCCGATCTTGTCGCCCTTCTCAACGGCGAGATGAGCCTGTGCGGTCTCGGCCAGCGCGAATTGTCCGGCGATGTTGTGTATGCGGGGCGCGGCCGCGAGCCACTTGGTGATGTCCTGTTGCGCGGCTGCGAGCAGCGCCGGCGGCAGCGCGAACAGCACCAGCGAGCGCACCGTGATGCACTTTTCCATCAGCTCGCGCACCGGCACGGTGGGCGTGCGGTTGCCGTTGGTCGCATAGACCGCGATCGTCGAGTTCTGCGCCATGAGCTTCAGCGTGGTCGCGAGGTTGCCGCCGAAATCGACGTCGACCACGCGGTCGACACCGCGGTTCTCGGTGAACGCCATCGCCTTGGCGACCACGTCCTCGGTGCGATAGTTCACCACCATGTCGGCGCCGGCGAGCTGCGCCTGCTTCTCCTTGACCTGCGAGCTCACGGTCGCGATCACGCGCGCGCCGCCCCATTTCGCCAGTTGCACCGCATAGTGCCCGACTGCGCCGGCGCCGCCCGTGACAAGCACAGTCTGTCCCGTGATCGGCCCATCCGCGAACAGCGCGCACCACGCGGTCATGCCGGGGATGCCGAGCGTCGCGCCGGCCGCAAAGGACACGTCATCGGCCAGCGGTGTCACCAGGTGGTCGGCGATCGTGATGTACTCCGCCGCGGTACCGAAGGCGCGGCCGTTGCGCTGGCCGTTGAACAGCCAGACGCGATCGCCAACGCTAAAGCGCGTCACGCCTTCGCCGATCTGGTCGATGACGCCGGCACCGTCGCTGTTCGGAACGACGCGCGGAAATTCCATCTGCCGATAGCTGCCGCTGCGGCGGCCGACATCGGCGGGATTGACGCCGGAGGCTTCGAGGCGGACGCGAACCTCGCCGGGGCCCGCATCGGGCGTCGGCATCTCACCGACAGTGAGTACCGTCGCCGCCGCGCCCGTGCGCTCGTACCAGACCGCCCTCACAACGTGCCCGGGAAGGCGCCGCCGTCGAGCAGGATGTTCTGCCCGGTGATGAAGCCGGCCTTGGCGCCGCACAGGAAGGCGCAGGCGTAACCGAATTCGTCGGGCTGACCGAAGCGGCCGGCCGGATTGAGCTTGGCGCGATCGGCCAGGATCTGCTCGACCGGAACGCCGCGCTTCTCGGCCTCGGGCTTGGCGGTGCCGCGCAGCCGGTCGGTCTCGAACGGGCCCGGCAACAGGCCGTTGATGGTGACGTTGTTGATCACGGTCTTGCGCGACAGGCCGGCAACGAAGCCGGTGAGGCCGGCACGTGCGCCGTTGGACAGGCCGAGAATCTCGATCGGCGCCTTCACCGCCGCGGAGGTGATGTTGACGATGCGGCCGAACTTGCGCGCCATCATGCCGTCGACGGTCGCCTTGATCAGCTCGATCGGGGTCAGCATGTTGGCGTCGATCGCCTTGATCCAGTCGTCGCGGGTCCAGTTGCGGAAATCGCCGGGCGGCGGGCCGCCGGCATTGTTGATCAGGATGTCCGGATCGGGGCAGGCTTTCAACACGGCCTCGCGTCCCGCCGGCGTCGTGATATCGCCGACGATCTCGCTGACCGTGACGTCGGGATGCGCCTTGCGGATCTCGTCGGCGGTCTGCTTCAGCGCCTCGGCGCCGCGCGCCGTCAGCGTGACATGAACGCCCTCATTGGCGAGTGCAATCGCGCAGGCGCGGCCCAGTCCCTTGCTCGATGCGCAGACGATGGCGCGGCGGCCTTTGATTCCAAGATCCACGGTTTCACTCCCTGTAGTGTCGGGTCGGTTTGTAAGGGTTCGACGGCATTCTAGCCAGGCCGGGCGTCGCCGATAAGGCGTATCCAATGCATAAGTGCATGCCGGCAACAACAGACTAGAGCATATTCGGTTCTGATTGAATCAGAACCGAAGCTCTAGATTCTAGTTTTGACGCGTTTTCTTCACGCGAACCGGTATCCACTTCGCTCGAAAACGCTCTAGATGCGGCGCTCGCGCCGCAACCGCTCAATGGCCATGGTGACCTCCGGTGGCAACGCGCGGAAGCCGGTTTGCCCGGCAGCCGAAAACAATGGCCGCAAGCGCGATCCATTGAGGAATTGCGGCTGGCTTGCGGGCGACACGAGCTGATCGAAAACCAGGACAAGGGTGGTGACGACGAGCCCGGCCCTGACCGCGCCGAGCAGCGCGCCACCGAGCCGGTCACCGATCCCGATTTCTGAACCGACCGCGTCGTCGAGCATCGTTCGCGCCAGCTTTCCGAGCACGACGCCGGTCACCAGAAAGAGGGCGAACAACAGCACTCCGTTGGGGGGAAAAGGCGACGCCGGCAGGTTTGCGATGCCTGGGCCGATCATCGACAGTATCGCCACCGCGATCGGCATTGCGACGAGATAGGCGAGGATCGTGATCGCGCTGCGCAACAGGCCGGTGCTGAAGCCCGTGACGATCGCGAACAGTAGCCCGAGGGTGACGACAGCATCGAAACTGTTCATGGACGGGAGTCCTCACCCCATTGCGCCACGGTCCCTTGGTCAATGAATCAGGATTACATTCGGCGCAATTGTAGCGATCAATGGGCCACTCGATCCGGGAACCTGTCGATGTTCGACCTATTCGACGTCGGTAAAGAAATCATCCTCATCACCAGCGCCTCACAGCGGTTCGGCGACTTCAATGACAGGGGCAGTTGCAAGTTCAGGGGTCAAACGGCGCGGTGCCCGCGCATGCGGGTGATCCAGTATTCGAGAGGCCGGTGCTTGAACGGAGAGGCCGCGGCGTACTGGATGGCCCGCCGGAGCCTGTCATCGGGCGCGCGTTCGCGCGACCCGGTGGCGGGCCATGACGACTGAGAGAGAATGTCTATCCGCATTCTCGCGACATGCTAAGACAGCAGCCGCATTAGCTTCTCCAGCCGCGCGATCTTGGCCCCATAGGGCGGATAAAGGTCGGCCAGCCGATTCAAGCGCGAGCGGTAGAACACCGGCTTCATCTTGGTCAGCGTCTTGAAGCCCCATTCGCCGTGATAGGCGCCGGTGCCGGATGCACCGACGCCGCCCATCGGCTGGTGGGCCTGAGCAAAGTGAAACAGGCAGTCGTTGATGGTCACTCCGCCCGACACCGTGCGCGCCAGCACCTCGTCGCGGGCGGCAGTGTCCGTGCCGAACCAGTACAGCGCGAGCGGGCGGTCGTGGTTGTTGATGTAGGCGATGGGCTCGGCAGCGTCGCGATAGCCCATCACGGGCAACAGCGGTCCGAAGATCTCCTCCTGCATCACGGCCATCTCGGGCGTCGCGTCGACGATGACCGTCGGCGGGAATTTGCGCCGGCTCTTCCAGTCGGGATCGTTGGGCGCGGCCGGCTGCATGATGCTGGCACCCTTCGCCGCGGCATCGGCGACGAGGCCTTCGAGACGGGTGTAGTGCCGATCCGAGATGATCGACGTGTAGTCCGGGTTGGCGGGATCGGTGCCGTACATCTGCTGCATGTGGCCGTGCAGCCGCATCGCGAAGGGCTGCACGGAGGCTTCCGGTACCAGCGCATAGTCTGGCGCGATGCAGGTCTGCCCGGCATTGAGCAGCTTGCCATAGGCGATACGCCGGGCGGCCTCGTCGATGTCGGCGGAGCCGTCGATGATCACCGGCGACTTGCCGCCGAGCTCGAGCGTCACCGGCGTCAAATTGCGTCCGGCGGCTGCCGCGACCAGGCGGCCGACGCGGGTCGAGCCGGTGAAGATCAGATGATCGAACGGCAGCGCGGCAAAGGCCTTGGCGATGTCGTCATCGATCTCGCTCACCGCAAGTTCACTGGCGTCGAACTTCTTTTCGATCGCCTCCATCAGCAGTTCGGCGAAGCGCGGCACCGACTCGCTCGGCTTGATCATCGCGCGGTTGCCGGCCGCGATCGCCGCGACCGCGGGCGCCAGCGTCAACTGCAGCGGATAATTCCAGGGCGCGATGATCCCGATCACGCCGAGCGGCTGCGGGATCAATCGATTTTTGGCCGGCGCGAATTGCAGCGTGGTCGGGATCTTTCGCGTCGCCATCCAGCGCTTGAGATGCGTGGCTGCATGCTTGATCTCGCCGAGCACCAGCATGGTCTCGGCGATCACGGTCTCGACAGTGGAGCGGTGGCCGAAGTCGGCCGAGATCGCCGCCTCGAACCGCGCCTCGTTTTCGCTGACCGCGGCGCGCAGGCGCCGGAGCCGGTCCAGCCGGGCCTGCAGGGTCGGCGCGGGCTCGTTTCGCGACATCTCGACCTGGCGCTGGAAGGTATCCTCGAGCGTGTGAAGCCCGGGACTCTTCAATGGCCGCTCCATGGCGTTCCCCTCAGATGACGTTTCCATGACGCTTTTGTTGGCGCCAAGCTCCGCTTTTGCGCGGTTTCTGGCAAGAGCCGGTTCCTCGCGGCAATTTTTGTCAGGAAAACCTGCGATTTCGGCGTCACAAAATCCTCAAAAACCTGCTCGCGGGGCTTTCCAAACCGGGACGACGTTGATACATACCCCTCGCACCCGCCGGCTTCGGCCCGGGTCGCCTTCTCAGGAAGCCCTCCGGACGGATCGATCGGCGCCGTATTAAGCGTTGGCCGACCGGCTCGGGCGCCCCTTCTGCAAGGCATGCAATGGTTTGACGCGGGGTGGAGCAGCCCGGTAGCTCGTCAGGCTCATAACCTGAAGGTCATAGGTTCAAATCCTATCCCCGCAACCAAATCTCTCAACCGGCAGAGGCGAAACGGCCCGCCACACGGCGGGCTTTTTCGTGTCTGCACCATTTATCGACGGCGATGTTTGACGCTGCCGGACTAGGTCCGCGCGACGAGCAACTCCTCGGCATTACGGGCAGGGCACGGGCTGTCCGATCGGCCGGCGAAATAGCGTGCGGCGAGATCGTCGGTCGAGACATGGTGTCGCTGCGCGGAAGCCGGCGTTGCGGGCGAGCGCGATGATCTCCGGCGGGGGTGACGAAGCTCATGAACGGCGTTCCGCTGGCGCGCGCCCTTCACCGCCAACTCGAGTCCCGGCCGCGTCTCCGCATCCGCGAGCTGCAGCGGAAGCAGGAAGCTCATTGCGAATATCGATCCCGGCGCGAGCGAGGCGACCTCCCGCAGCGTCGCGGCACAATCCCGCACGGCGCAGGCTCTTCGCGCCTTGAGCGATCCGCCGCGAGTGCTGCGTCATTCACGTGCCGGATACCTCCGTCGCGTTTGCCGGAGATGTCGGTTCATGCAAACCCCGTCATAGTCTCGCGCGCAAAAAGAAGACTTCGGAGGAAACATGACCGAGAGCATCGTCGATACCCTTGCGCCGCCAGTCGCGGCGGCTGGCGCCGTGTCGCCGCGAAAAGTGTTCTGGGCGACCTGGTTCGGCTGGATGCTCGATGGCTTCGACTCATCGATGTACGGCTATGTCCTTGTCGGCGCGTTGAGCGATCTGTTGCCCGCGAGCGGGATCGCGGCGACAAAGGCCAATATCGGCATCTATGGCGGGCTCTTGTTCTCGATCTTCATGCTGGGCTGGGCCTGTTCGATGATATGGGGCTGGGCCGCGGATCGTTACGGGCGCGTCAGGATCATGTGCTGGACGGTGCTGGTCTACTCGCTGTTCACGGCGCTGTGCGGCCTTGCGACCGGCATCGTGATGTTCGCGCTGTTTCGGTTCGTGGCCGGCTTCGGCATCGGCGGTGAATGGGCTGCGGGCACGCCGCTGTTGCAGGAATCCGTGCCTGAAAACACCCGGGTGCGATTGGCCGGATGGCTGCACACGGCGACGCCGACCGGCCTGTTTCTGGCCGCCGCCGTCACGCTTGCCATCGGCAGCACGCTCGGCTGGCGCGGCATGTTCCTGATCGGCATCCTGCCGGCGCTGTTGATTGCTTATCTGCGCAGCAACATTCCCGAACCGGCGCACAGCGCCGCGCGCGAGCGGCCACCGGTGACGGCCTTGTTTGCCGGTGATCAGGCGCGGGCCACTTGGGCCGCGGCGCTGATGATGGCCTGCATCATCTTCGGCCTGTGGTCGTCGAACTTCTGGGCGCCCACCGTGATCTCGACCAAGCTGACGGCAGCGGGTGCGACCCCCGCGCACGCGCAGGAGATGGGCGCCGTGGCCGGGCTCATCACCAATGTCGGCACCCTGATCGGCTGCTTCCTGGTGCCCTCGATCACCGGCTGGCTCGGCAGCCGGCGCCGCACCGCGGTGCTGTTCTTCATCGGCGGGCTGATCTCGGTCGTGGTCTCCTATGAAGTCGCGATCGAATGGCTCGACAGCCTGACGCTGTTCATGGTGCTGCTGCCCGTGCTCGGCTTCTTCACCAACGGCGTGTTCGGCCTGTTCACGATCTGGCTGCCGGAGATGTTTCCAAGCGCGCTGCGCGGCGCGGGCTCCGGTTTCGCCTTCAGCATGGGCCGTGTGCTTGGCGCTGCCGGCCCCACCCTGATCGGCGCGCTCGCCGCCCGCACCGGCAGCTTCCCGCTGGCGATCTCCTCGCTGTCGCTGATCTATGTGGTGGGCCTGCCGCTGATCGCGCTGGCGCCGGAGACGGCCGGAAAGCCACTCGCGAAATAGGCCGGAGCCGATCAGACCGCAATCTTGATCCTGCGGTTCTGACGGCCCTTGTTGTCGATCTTCACGATCCGCGCGGGACGGGCCAGCCCGGTGGAGGCAAGATGCGTCCCGCCGCAGGCCTGGCGATCGAGATCGAAGATCTCGACGATGCGAACGAGGCCGTCGTCGCCGACCGGGGGAGCGACGGCCTTGCTGCGGAACAGGCCGGGGATGGCTTGCGCGTCGGCGTGCGCCATGAAGGATGCGCTCACCGGAAGGTCGCGCCGAATGACGTCGTTCAGCGGCGCCTCGAGCGCCCGCAAGCCCTCATTGTCGGCGCCGGGCAGATCGAAATCGACGCGGAATGTACCGTCGGCATTAAGCTGGGCGCCCGTGAGCAAGGCGCCGCCGAACCGGGTATAGACCAGCGCATTGATGACATGGGCGAGAGTGTGCAGCTCGCACATCAGCGCGCGAAACGCCGGCTCGACCTCGAGCACGACCTTGCCCGAGGGCAGGGCATCGCCAGGAAACATGTGCCAGAGACCGCGTTCGTCGCGTCCGAGTTCTGTCACCGGCAGCGTGCCGCCGGACCATCTTAATGTGCCGCGGTCGGCAAGCTGTCCGCCCCCTCCCGGGAAGAACGGCGAGCGTTCGATGAGAACCGCGCCGGGGCGCGCATCGAGCACGTCGGCTTCGAGCTGCAGGATGTCAGGATAATCGTGATAGAAGGCGCGGGACATCGCATCCTTCTAGCAGATGAGCGTGATGGCTGACCACTCGCGGAGGCCGCAAACCTGGTGCCACCAGCGAAATCGAGTTGAGCTACTCCGCAGGGGCCGGGCTTGGCGGCACTTTCGCCGGCGCCTTGTCGACCTTCTTCGACCAGGAGCGGTAGTAGGCAAGTGCGGTCATTAGCGCGATGCCGGCCGCGCTGACCACGATCTGCATCCAGATACTGCCGGAGACTTCGACCAGCACGAGGTGCGCGATCACGGCGAGGAAGACGCCGGTGCAGAACACTTCGAGCGATTGCTGACCGCACTTGATCATCGGGCGGAAGATCGCCCAATGCAGGCCGGCCCAGTCGCGCGGCAGGAAGCGCGTGACGAAAAAGGCGAGCACCACGAAATGCAGCACGCGATAGGGCGCGAGGTTGGTCTTGTCGTTCGGGTTGAACGCGTCAAAGAGCCACGCCGGCATTGCCTGGCCGAGCTCGGGGAAGCGACCCGCGAACGTCATGACAAGTGCGAACAGCAGATAGGCCGCGCCCAGCCAGAGGAACGTGCGCGAGCGGATGAACGACATCGATTCGACCGCGCCGCCGAGCGCGAACCATCCGCCGAACACGAACAGGAATTGCCAGCAGAATGGATTGAAGTACCACGAGCCGCTTGGATAGGCCGGCAGATTCCAGCCGAAATGGCGCGCGGCCAGATAGAGCAGGAATGATGCTGCCAGCGTCAAATTCGGCCGGCGCAGCATCGCCCAGAGCACCAGCGGGTATACCAGCATCAGCGCGATATAGAGCGGCAGCACGTCCATGTTGACGGGCTTGAACGCCAGGATGAGGCCCTGATAGAGCGTCTCGGCCGGGTTCTGCATGAAGCCCGCGACGTTGAACTCATTCTGCAGGTTCGGGTCGTGGTAGCGCTGCGAGAGATAGCCGATCTCGGCGATGTAGATGACGAACAGTAGGACGTGCGCGACATAGATCTGCCAGGCCCGCTTGACCAGGCGGGTGCCGCCGATCACGAAGCCGCGCTCCAGCATCATCCGCGCATAGACGAATGAAGCCGTGTAGCCGGAGATGAAGACGAACAGGTCGGCCGCGTCGCTGAAGCCGAAGTTCTTCTGCGTGATCCAGTTCACGGCGTTGTTGGGGATGTGATCGAGATAGATCGCCCAGTTGGCGAACCCGCGCAGCAGATCGAGGCGATAGTCGCGTCCACGCGGCGGCAGGACAGCCCTGATTTCCATCGGTTCGTTTCCCTTCCCGAACCCGCGAATTCCACTTCGCAAGCCTGCACCGTGTCATACTAGAACACGATCCGGAAAAGTGTGTAGCGGTTTTACGAAAAGATCGCGGCCTGGAAGCCGACGCACGCGGGCACACACCCGCGGCGGGCGAGCGTGCCCATGCACGTGCGGCCCTGAGACGTATCGTCGCTGATACGGTATCCGGTTGGTTCGCGCGTGGCACCACGTGAGCACACGGTTGATGTCGGTCGCAACTTTGTCTATTGGTTGCATAACCAAAGGTTGCGAACGGGTGATTTATCACCGCGACGAGATTGGCGTGCAGCGCGCGAGGGCGCCACGGCAATTCCTGCGCGTCGGCATGCGGAACATCGGCATTTGGCTTGCGGTGAAATCAAAATGAAGATGTCGCGCTGCAATAGTGCTGCAATCAAGGTCCGGTTGCATTGCCCAATCGAACTACCCATGTCCACGGATGAGGCGTTGGCCTGATCGAGACGGGCCAGGGAGCATTCGGCTGATGTCGCGCAATATCCCACGCCTTCCCGATCAAGCCGATCTCCGCTTCTGCGTCCCTGTCGCGGCACCGCTCCGCCGGCTCCCTAGCAATGACAGCAATCTGGCGTGGCCGGACCGGCGCCTCGTTTGCCCCAACGGTCCCGCTGGGCATCATCGACACAGCCTTCGCCCTGTGTGTCCCGCCGCAATTGACGCGCATCCCGGGCGCAGGCGCACGACCTCGTCGCAATCACGAGAGCGACGGCTGACCTGGCTTGAACTTCGCTGCAACGGGAGGCGACGATGGAGTGGATACAGGGGTACCTGAAGCAAGCGCCGGAGCTCCTGCTGTTCCTGTCGCTCGCGGTCGGCTACTCGATCGGGCAGTTTCGCTACGGCAAGTTTCAGCTCGGTGGCGTTGCCGGATCGCTGCTGGCGGCCGTGGTGCTCAGCCTGTTCGGTGTATCGGTCGACAACGGGGAGAAGGCGCTGCTGTTCGCGCTCTTCATCTATGCCGTCGGCTTCGAAAGCGGTCCGCAGTTCTTCAAGTCGCTGGGCCGGCAGTCGCTGCGCGAAATCTTCCTTGCGGTGTTCACGGCGGTGGCCGGGCTTGTCACCGTTATCGTGATGGCGAAGCTGTTCTCGCTCGACAAGGGCATGGCGGCGGGGCTTGCCGCCGGCGGCCTGACGCAGTCGGCGATCATCGGAACGGCGGGCGACGCGCTGTCCCGTCTCGGGCTGCCGGCGGCGGAAGCGCAGAAGCTGCAGGCCAATGTCGCGATCGGCTACGCGGTGTCCTATATCTTCGGCTCACTCGGCGCGATCATCATCTGTGTCAACCTGCTGCCGCGGTTCATGGGCCGCGAAATCCGCGACGACGCGATCAAGGCCGAGGCCGAGCGGCTGAAGGGCGCGGTCGTCTTCGGTCCGGGCGAAGCGCCGGCGATACCCGAGATCGTCGGCCGCCTCTATGAAGTGACCGGTGGTGCCGGCAAGACCGTGGCTGGGATCGAGCAATCGGCGGGAGATGCGACCATCACGGTGGAGCGTATCAAGCGCAACGGCCAGCTCGTGCCGGTCACGCCCGACGTCGCGCTGAAGCAGGGCGACGTCGTGCTGGTGGTCGGCCGGCGGGCCGGCGTCGTTGCTGCCGCGGGCGGGCTCGGCATGGAGCTCGAAAGCGAGCCGGGCATGGAGCTTGTCATGGATACGCAGGACGTGATCCTGCGCAATCCGGTCTATGCCGACAAGTCGCTGGCCGAGATCAAGCGCTCCACCACGCCGGAGCTCCGGCACGGCATCTACATCCTCGGCATCAGGCGTGCGGACGAGCCGCTCGCCTTGAGCGACCAGACGGTCATGAAGGTCGGCGACGTGATCACCGTCTATGGCACCGAGCAGGACCTCAAGCGCATAGTGGCGGAGGCCGGCGCACCGCTCACCACCGATATCAAGACCGACTTCGTGTTCCACGGCGCCGGCCTGGTCGTCGGTCTGTTGATCGGCCTGATCGTGGTGCGGGCCGGCTCGATTCCGCTGACGCTCGGCGCCGGCGGCGGTGCGCTGCTGTCGGGCCTTGTGTTCGGCTGGCTGCGCAGCCGGCACCAGACCATGGGCAACATGCCGGTAGCGGCCTCGCAGATCCTCAAGGATCTCGGCCTCGCCGGATTTGTCGCCGCCGTCGGGCTGCAGTCGGGCCAGCAGGCGATCCACACCATCGCAAGCAGCGGCCTCACGCTGTTTCTGATCGGCGTGGTCGTGACTCTGGTCCCGCTGATCCTGGCCATGCTGTTTGGCCGCTACGTGCTTGGTTACGACAACGCGGCCGTGTTCGCAGGAGCGCTGTCGGGATCGCGCAGCGCCAACCCGGCGTTCGGCGGCGTGCTCGACAAGGCCGGCAATTCCATCCCCACCGTTCCCTTCGCGATCACCTATGCGCTGGCGAACGTCTTTCTCACCCTGCTTGGCCCCTTGATCGTCGCGTTCGCGTGAGATCGCGCGTCGCACGCTGTATCAGAGAAGGAGAATCGAAGATGGCCAAAACGGACTATTCGAAATATTCCAAGCTGAGCCCATTCGAGCTCAAGGACAATCTGATCGCGCTCGCCTCGAGCCACGCCGACCGCCTGATGCTCAACGCCGGACGCGGCAACCCCAACTTCCTGGCAACGGTGCCGCGCCGCGCCTTCTTCCAGCTCGGCCTGTTCGCGGTGTCGGAAGCTGAACTGTCCTTCTCCTACATGTCCGAAGGCATCGGTGGCCTGGCGCGGCCGGAGGGATTGGGCGCCCGCTTCCACACCTTCGTGGCCGACAACCGCGACAAGCCGGGCGTGGTCTTCCTCGGCAAGGCGCTGTCCTATGTCCGCGATCAGCTCGGCCTCGACGCGGATAAGTTCCTGTTCGAGATGGTAGCCGGCATACTCGGCGCCAATTATCCGGAGCCGGACCGGATGCTGAAGGTCAGCGAGCGGATCGTTCGCGAATATGTCATTCGGGAGATGGGCGCGCAGACCATGACGACCGACGAGGTCGATCTGTTCGCCGTCGAGGGCGGCACCGCCGCGATGGCCTATATCTTCAACTCGATGCGTGAGAACCGGCTGATCGCGCCCGGCGACAAGATCGCGATCGGCTCGCCGATCTTCACCCCGTATCTCGAAATACCTGAGCTCAACGACTATCAGCTCAAGGAGGTGCTGATCGAGGCCGATCCGAAGGCGGGCTGGCAATATCCCGTCTCCGAGATCAGGAAGCTCGAGGATCCCGCGATCAAGGCCTTCTTCCTGGTCAACCCGAGCAACCCGCCGTCCGTCAAGATGAATGACGCCGGGCTGGAGGCGCTCGCCGAGGTCGTCAAGAAGCGGCCCGACCTGATCATCCTGACCGATGACGTGTACGGCACGTTCGCCGACGATTTCAAATCGCTGTTTGCGATTTGCCCGCAGAACACGATCCTGGTTTACTCGTTCTCGAAATATTTCGGCGCGACCGGCTGGCGCCTCGGCGTCATCGCCATGACCCGCGACAATGTCATCGACCGGACGATCGCCAATCTGCCGGAGGCGGCCAAGAAGGAGCTCGATGCGCGCTATTCGTCGCTCACCACCGAGCCGCGAAAGGTCAAGTTCATCGACCGACTGGTCGCCGACAGCCGTGCCGTCGCGCTCAACCACACCGCCGGCCTGTCCACCCCGCAGCAGGTGCAGATGGTGCTGTTCTCGCTGTTCAATCTGATGGACACCCGTCAGGAGTACAAGCAGGCGGTGAAGGCCCTGATCCGGCACAGGGATGCGACGCTCTACAGCAAGCTCGGCCTGCCGCAGAAGGACGACGCCGACAGCGTCGACTACTATACGCTGGTCAGCCTCGAGGACGCCTCGCGCGATCTCTATGGCGCGGAGTTCGCCGATTGGGTGCTGAAGACGCAGAACCCGACGGAGATCCTGTTCCGCGTCGCGGACGAGACCGGCGTGGTGCTGCTCCCCGGCAGCGGCTTCGGCGTGCTGCATCCGTCCGGCCGTGCATCGCTCGCCAATCTGAACGAATATCAATACGCTGCGATCGGCACGGCGCTGCGCAAGCTCGCCGCCGAGTACTACGAGGAGTACAAGAAGGCCGGCAAGACGAGCCGCTGACGTCAGCATCCCGCAGCGGTCGCGCCCGCGAGGTCCGCGGGGGCCAAGCGTAGACGAAAGGAACAGAGACGATGTCGCATTCGCTTCAACTGCATCGCTTCACGCTGGGCCTCGGCCTGGCCTTCGTCCTCGTGGTGGGGCTGCTCGCATCTCCCGTCGCCGCGCAGCAGCCCTCCGATGCCGCGCGGGCGCGCGTGCTCGTGCTCGGCACCGGCGGCACCATCGCAGGTCAGGCCAGCGCGCGCGCCGGCAACGCCTATGACTCGGGCAAGGTGAGCGCGGCGGATCTCGTCGCCGCCGTTCCGGGCATGGACAAGATCGCGCAGCTCTCGGCCGATCAGATCTCCGCGATCGGCTCGCAGGACATGAACGACAAGGTCTGGTTCGACCTCGTCAAGCGCATCCGCGCTGCGATCGACAAGAAGGAAGCCGACGGCATCGTGATCACGCACGGCACCGATACGATGGAGGAGACCGCGTTCTTCCTGCAAAACGTGCTGGAGACCGAGCTACCGATCGTGATGGTCGGCTCGATGCGTCCCTCGACCGCGATCGGCGCCGACGGCCCCGCCAACCTCTATGAGGCCGTGAAGGTCGCGGCGGCGCCGGAGTCGCGCGGGCGCGGCGTGCTCGTGGTGCTCAATGACACCATTCACGGCGCGCGCTGGGCACAGAAGACCAACACCACCAGCGTCGAGACCTTCCGCTCGCCCGACGCCGGACCGGTCGGCTATGTCGATACCGGCTCGCTCCGCTTCCTGCAGCCGGCCGTGCCGGCCAAGACGCCGAAGCTGAAGCTGCCGGAGGCTGCGCCGCTGCCGCGCGTCGACATCGTCTACTCGCATGCCAACATGGACGCTGCGCCGGTGGAGGATGCGGTGAAGCGCGGCGCCAAGGGCATCGTGCTGGCGGGCGTCGGCGACGGCAACTCGTCGAAGGCGGCGATCGATGCGCTCGCCGCCGCGGTCAAGCAGGGCGTCGTGGTGGTCCGGTCCAGCCGCGTCGGCTCGGGCTTCGTGAATCGCAATGTCGAGGTCAACGACGATGAGCTCGGCTTCGCCGTCTCGCTCGACCTCAACCCGCAGAAGGCGCGGGTGTTGCTGGAGCTTCTGATTGCCAACGGTATCACCGAGCCGAAGGCGGTCCAGCAGGCCTTCGTTGCGACGCAGTGATCGGAGCGCGACCTCGGTGCGATCCTCCGGAATGGCGAGTCCCTGACGGCGTGATCCTATGTTCCGGGTTGCCCGAGGGGAAGACTTCAACGATCGACAGATCGCGCTGCGCAAGAGCCTGGACGAGTTCTGAACGGAACGTTCCAATCGCTTCAGCATTGGTTTCGCGCGAGCACTTGTGGACATCGCCTCAAGCGAGGCCACGCTCACGATGCTGTTGGTAGGTCGCATCACGGCTTGCGCGTATGATCGTGCTCGTATCCCGCGAGCGATGGTGAATGCTGATGCCCCTCTGGACCTGTGAACAATGCGGCGCGCAATTTCCTGAAGCCGCCACACCGCCGTCGGCTTGCCCGATCTGTGAGGACGAACGGCAATACGTCAATTGGGACGGACAGGCCTGGCTGACGCGTGACGAGCTGGCGCAGCGGCACCGATTGGTCTGGCGCGACGACATGGGGCTGGTCGGGATCGGTCTGGAGCCGTCGTTCGCGATCGGGCAGCGCGCGCTCCTGGTACCGGATCGCGGCGGCTGCGTGATGTGGGACTGCGTGCCGCTGGCCACAGCGGAGGCGATCGCGCATGTCAAATCGCTGGGTGGCCTGAAGGCGATCGCTATCTCGCATCCGCATTATTATGGCGCAGTCGCGGACTGGAGCGCGGCGTTCGGCGACGCGCCGGTCTATCTCCATGGCGACGACGCGCAATGGGTGACGCGGCCTTATCCGTCGATCGTGCCGTGGCGCGGCGACAGCTATCGCCTCTCCGACGATGTGCTCTTGCTGCGCACCGGCGGCCATTTCGCCGGCGGCACCGTGCTGCATTGGCGCGGCGGCGCCGACGGCCGCGGCGCGCTGCTCACCGGCGACATCGCGATGGTCGCGATGGACCGTCGCTCGGTGAGCTTCATGTATTCCTACCCGAACTACATCCCGCTCAATGCCGCCGCGGTGCGCGTGATCGCGCGCGCGGTCGAGCCGCTCGGCTTCGACCGCATCTACGGCGCCTGGTGGGGCAAGAATATCGCCTCCGGCGCGAAGCCGGCCTTCGACCGCTCGGTCCAGCGCTATATCGCCGCCATTTCCGAGCGCGGCTGACCGCATCCGGCCGCCGGACCGATCGCTCCGGCACGGCTGCAAATCTTGCCAGCCGGCGCGCTCGCGCTATATCTGGGCTTTCCCACCCTCCTGGATTGCCCGAGTTCCCCCATGACCACTACTGTTTCAGCCGAATCCCAGCCGTTCCAGGCCGAGGTCGCCGAATTACTGCACCTGATGGTGCATTCGGTTTATTCCGAGACCGATATTTTCCTGCGCGAGCTGATCTCGAACGCGTCCGACGCCTGCGACAAGCTGCGCTATGAGGCGATCGCCAATCCGGCCCTGATCGCCGACGGCGCGCCGCCGGAGATCAGGATCGTCCCGGACAAGAAGGCCAACACGCTCGCCGTGATCGATAGCGGCATCGGCATGGACCGCCAGGAGCTGATCGACAATCTCGGTACCATCGCGCGCTCCGGCACCAAGTCGTTCCTGAACAAGCTGACCGAAGCCAAGGACGGCGCCAATTTGATCGGCCAGTTCGGCGTCGGCTTCTACGCCGCCTTTATGGTTGCCGAGAAGATCGTCGTCACCAGCCGCCGCGCCGGCACTGATGAGGTGTGGGTATGGTCGTCGGAAGGCGGCAGCGGCTTTGAGATCGCGCCGGCGAGCGAGGAGGCCGCCAAGCGCGTCGCGCGCGGCACCGAGATCGTGCTGCATCTGAAGAAGGACGCGGCGAAATATCTCGAGACCTATGAGATCGAGCGCATCATCCACGAATATTCCGATCACATCCAGTTTCCGATCCTGCTGGTGCCGGAAGAGGGCGAGCCGCGCCAGATCAACTCGGCGAGCGCGCTGTGGCAGCGCGCGAAATCGGAGCTGAAGCCGGAAGACTACAAGCAGGCCTATCAGCAGATCGCGGGCGCGTTCGATGAGCCGGCGATGACGCTGCATTACCGCGCCGAAGGCCGGCAGTCCTATGCCGTGCTGTTGTTCGCACCGTCGACCAAGCCGTTCGACCTGTTCCAGGTCGAGCGCAAGGGCAAGGTCAAGCTTTATGTCCGCCGCGTCTTCATCGCCGACGACGCCGAGCTGCTGCCGGCGTACTTGCGCTTTATCCGCGGCGTGATCGACAGCGAGGACCTGCCGCTCAACATCTCGCGCGAGATGCTGCAGAACAATCCGCAGCTCGCGCAGATCCGCAAAGCCGTCACCGGTCGCGTCATCGGCGAGCTCGAGACCCTCGGTGAGAAGGAGCCGGAGACCTTCGGCAAGATCTGGGATGCGTTCGGCCCGGTGATCAAGGAGGGCCTGTGGGAGGATTTCGAGCGCCGCGACAAGCTCCTGGCGCTGTCGCGCTTCACCAGCACCGCGGGCGAGAAGCGCTCGCTGAAGCAATATGTTGATGACTTCAAGCCGAACCAGACCGAGATCTATTATCTCGTCGGCGACACCCTCGAACGCCTGAAGTCGAATCCGAAGCTGGAATCGGCGCGCGCCCGCGGCATCGAGGTGTTGCTCTTGACCGATCCGGTGGATGCGTTCTGGACCTCGGCGCCGCTCGAATTCGGCGGAAAGCCGCTGAAGTCGCTGAGCCAGGGCGACGTCGATTTCGGCCTGATCCCGCTCACCGACGACAAGGACGACAAGAAGGACGACGCGGCGGCCGACGCCGCGACGACGATCGCCATCGTCAAAGATGCGCTCGGTGAGCGCGTCTCCGACGTCCGCGCCTCGCAGCGGCTGACGTCGAGCGCGTCGTGTCTGGTCGCCGGCGGCGACGGGCGCGACCGTGCGCTGGAGCGGCTGCTCGCCCAGCAGAACCGCGGCGCGGTGGCGAAGCCGATCCTCGAAATCAACCTGCGTCATCCGCTGGTCGCGGCGCTCGCGGCTGACACCGCGCAGGCGAAGGATCTGTCGCTGTTGCTGTTCGAGCAGGCGCAAATCCTCGACGGCGAAATGCCCGATGATCCCGCCGCGTTCGCCAGCCGCATGAACCAGCTCGTGCTGCGCGGCGTCGCGAAGTAGGCTGGGACTCGTAGCCAGGATGCGGCGAAGCGCAATCCGGGGCTTTTCATACCTTGACGTGCCCCGGATTTCGCTGCGCTGCATCCGGGCTTCTGTAACGGGCCTTGGTTAGTCAATCCCTTTTGCGTCATCCGCTCGCCGGGAACCTGCTTCTGTACGGGATCGGCGCTGTGGCCGTCGCCTGATGGGGTTCTAGGGAGGAGCAGGTCGGCCAATCTACGGAAGCGTGATCGCATTGTTGGATGCGTCGACAACCCGGATGACGGCCTGACCTGATCCATCGTCCCGGCGAAGGGACTTTGCTTCGGGAAGGCTGGTGTCGTGACCCGCCCGAACCTGTGCGCTCCTCTGTTAGGCCGCCATTGCGGTTGCCTTGGTAGCCGGATTGAAGGGGACGTTGTCCTTAAGCATGCGCAGCATGATCACGGCGAGTTTGCGCGCCAGCGCCACCTTAGCCTTGTTCATGCCGGCGCGCCTGGCGATCCGCATCGCCCAGCTCTTGAGCTGTGCACAGCCCTTGATCGGCTTGGTCAGGATGATGTGGGCAGCCTCATAGAGGGCCTCGCGCACGGCAGCGTCGCCATTTTTGCTGATGCGGCCGGAGTGGTCGGTCTCCCCTGACTGGTGCTTCTTCGGCGTCAACCCGAATAGCGGTCCCGCCCGCTTCGAGGAGGTGAAGCGCGAGGGGTCATCGATGGCGCTGGCATAGGTCAGCGAGATGACCGGCCCCACGGCCGGCGTCGACATCAACAGCCTGGCCTTGGCGTCCAGCACAGACATCGCCCGCACCCGCTTCTCAAGACCGTTGAACTCGCGCAGCAACACCGCATGAACTGCCAGCGTCGCCGCGGCGATCGCCTCGAGGGCTGGATGGCCGGCCACCAGCTCGCCGATCCGTGCCGCAAAGCTGCGCTTCGTCGTCTTGCCGACCTTCAGGCCGAAGCCACGCAAGATCCCGCGCAAGCTGTTCTCGAGGTCCTGAAGCTTGGCCTGGATCAGCTTGCGCGCCGTCAGCATCGCGCGGGTCTCCTGGGCACTCATCGACTTGCAATGCACCGGCCGGAACCAGCCGAGCCGCATCAATTGCGCGATGTTGCGGGCATCGTTGCGGTCCGACTTCACCGGCATCGCTTTGAAGGCATCGCTCACGTGGCGTGTCTCCAATAGCTCGACCGCAAGGCCAGCCTTCTTCATCGCCGCGTAAAGCCACTGTGACAGCGGCCCGGCCTCCAGCCCGATCCTGGCCAGCTCGAACCCGAGCGAACGGGACCAGCCGATCAGCGCTTCCGGTTCGCTCGCCACCTTCGCCTCCCGAGTGATCTTGCCGTTCGCGTCGACAACGCACACGCTGGAGCATTCCAATGACACGTCGATTCCGGCATAATGGTCCATGGTCGTCTCTCCTCGATGCTTGGAGCGAGGCCTTGCCTCGACTCCGTTACACCATCAATGTGAGGGACGACCGCCCCCTTCCAAGCCAGCCGCGCGACGCGCGCCATCCAAATAGCGCCGTAGCTAGCGCGGCTGGCTTGGAAGGGGACCGGGGGCCCGTTACCCCATCTACGCCGCCTTCGCTCCATCCGGGCGACGCTGCAAAACCGATCCCAACCTCGCCCGTATCTGCTACATCACTCCTGAAACGGACCGGCGCGATTGGGCGATGCAAACGGGCAGCGATATTTTCTACGGCGGCATCCCGGTGTTTCGCGGCTTCACCCGCCTGATGGATCCGGCGCTGTATGCGCCGTTGCCCGATAACTGGACCGTCGGGGTCGCCGACATCGTGGAATCCACCAAGGCGATCGCGGCGCAGCGCTACAAGGCCGTCAATATGGCCGGAGCCTCCGTGATCGCTTCCGTCACCAATGCGCTGGAGGGCCGCGAATTCCCCTTCGTGTTCGGTGGCGATGGCGCGAGCTTCGCGGTCGCGCCCGAAGATCTCGACAGAGCGCGCGCGGCGCTGGCGGCGACCGCGCGCTGGGTCCGCGACGACCTCGATCTCGTCATGCGCGTCGCGCTGGTGCCGATGGCTTCGATCCGTGCCGCGGGCGTCGATGTCCGCGTCGCGCGCTTCGGGCCCTCGGCCAATCTGTCCTATGCGATGTTCTCCGGCGGCGGACTGGCCTTCGCCGACGCCGCGATGAAGCGCGGCGAGTTCGCCGTCGATCCGGCGCCGCCGGGCACCCAGCCCGACCTGTCTGGCCTGTCCTGCCGGTTCGAGGAGATGGCATCAGTCCGCGGCGTCATCCTGTCGGTGCTCGTTGTGCCGGGGACGAGCGCCGATCCGGCCGCTTTCCGCAAGGTGATCGAGGACATCGTCGTGCGGGTCGAGAGGAGCCCCGAGGCCGGACGCCCGGTCCCGGCAGGCGGTCCGCCGCTGCGCTTCCCGCCGCAGGGAATGGAATACGAAGCGCGCGCCAGGCGGCGCGGCGGCCCGCTCGCGATGCAACGCGCCGTCGTGCTGGGTTTTGCGTTCTGGGCCTACGTGGTGTTTCGGCTCGGCATCAAGGTCGGCAAGTTCGTCCCGAAGCTTTATCTGCAGCAGGTGGTGGAGAATTCAGACTTCCGCAAATATGACGACGGCCTGCGCATGATCCTGGATTGCACGCCGGACCTTGCAGCCGAGCTTGAGCAGCGGCTCGCCGCCGCCGCGGCCCAAGGCGTCGTGCGCTATGGCCTGCACCGTCAGGACGCCGCGATGATGACCTGTTTCACACCATCGGTGATGCGCAGCGATCACGTCCATTTCATCGACGGCGCCCGCGGCGGTTACGCCTCCGCGGCTACGGTGTTGAAGAAGGGGGCGGCGTAGCTGCTCGTCTTCACCTTGCGCGCTTGCGGGAGGAGGTCGCACGCGGAGCTTGAATTGCGGGTGAGCGGCCGGCCGGCATGGCAAGTCGAAAGATTTCTGCGACTGCTATCTTTGCCCGATCAATCGCCCCAACGGGTTAGCTTGATCGTCATGACGGTCGCGAGCCCGAATGCCACCATGGCACCGCCGACCAGCGCAAACAGCGTCCACGCCGGCGCGCTGGAAGCAGCCAGCCACCAGCCGCCGATACCGACCAGCAGCAGGCGAATCGTACCGGCGAGCACGGGGCCGCCGACCTTCGCCGCGCCTTGCGCGGAGAAATAAAGGCAGACGCCGACACCGAAGAAGCCGAAGCCGGGACCGGCGAGCGCGAAATAGGAGGAGGCCGCCGCGGTCACGCCGGGATCGCTGGTGAACAGCGCAATCCACAGCGTCGGCTTGAGCGCGACCACGAGTCCGACAAGGCCGACCACGAGTGCCGCGACCGCGCCAGCGGTCCAGGCCACCTTGCGCGCCCGCGCGACGAGGCCCGCCCCAATGGCCATGCCGACCATCGGCACGGAGGCGACGCCGACCGCAAAGGCGATCGGGATCAGGAGGAATTCCAGCCGCGATCCCATGCCGTAGCCGGCCAGCATCTCGGTGCCGAAGCCGGCCAGGATCCTGGTGAAGATCAGGATGGTCAGCACGCTCTGCAGCGGCGACAGGCAGGAGATCGCACCGACCTTGAGGATGTCGAGCAGCATGCCGCGCTGGACCTTGAACGCGGCGACATCGAGTGTCAACCGGCTGCGGCCACTGAGGAGATACCAGGCGAGGAAGATCGCGCCCAGCGTGAAGGCGGTGAGCTGACCTGCGGCGACGCCGCGCATGCCGAGGCTGGGAAGTCCGAGCAGCCCGAGCCCGAGCACGCCACCGACGGCGATCTGTACCAGGGAGACGGAGATCAGCGTCAGCGACGGCGTGCGCATATCGCCGGTGCCGCGCACCACGGAGGCGAGCGTGTTGACCAGCCAGATCGAGATTGCGCCGGAGAATAGCACCTGCGAGTAGTGCATCGCCTGTTCGAGCACGCCGCCGCGTCCGCCGAGCAGCGTGTAGAACATGCGCCCGCAGCAAAGCATCATCACGGTGAAGAACAGTCCGGCACAGGCGCCGATCATCGCCGCATGCAGTGCAAGCTCGGCGGCGCGGTCGCGGTTGCCGGCGCCAAGCGCGCGGCTGATCGCGGACGACACGCCGCCACCCATCGCGCCCGCCGACATCATCTGCGTCAGCATTGCGAATGGAAACACCAACGCGATGCCGGCCAGCGGCTCGGTGCCGAGCCGGCCGACATAGGAGGTCTCGGCCACCGCCACCAGCGTCGAGCCGAACATCGCGATCGTGTTAGGTACCGCAAGGCGGAGCAGCGTCGGCAGGATCGGTGCGGTCAACAGGTGGCTGACCTGCGACGCGGCCGCGACGGCAGCGGGGCGTGTGTCGTCGATCGGGGCATCAATGGTCATGCAGCAAGGGCTCGCGCACATCGAGGACGGGTGACCAGCTTGTCCACGCGTTCGCTTCGCCTCTCCCGCTTGCGGGGAAGGCCGACGCGTGCGCAGCGCGCGGCGGATGGGGGTCTTGCCGCGATGTGATTGGTGGAGAGAACCCCCACCCAACCCTCCCCCGCAAGCGGGAGAGGGAGCACGCTGCCGATGCCATTCGACGTCAAATTGATGAAGCCCGCGGTCAATAAATGATGACCGACATCTTAAGGGCCGTGCCCGGCGCGCACCACCTCTGCCGGCGCAGGGATCACCACGGCAGACCGCATAGGTCGATCTTGCCGTCGCGTGGAGCGCGGACGATGTCGTAGACGAACGGCGCCATCGCCTCGAAGCGGATCTGCCCGGAGGGCTGCTCGCAATACACCTCGCCGGTGAAGGGATGCCAGCCGCGCGCCTGGTAGAACGCGAAATTGTGCGGCTCGCAGAACAGGATCGCGAATTTGACCGCGTCGTTGGCACGCATGGTGTGCACGGCGGCGTCGATGGCCAGGCTCGCATAGCCGCGTCGCCGGCAATCCTCGCGGGTTGTGACCCCGCCGATGCCGCCGACATGCACCTTGTGGCGATTCCAGGTGATGGTCCGGAAGTAGATACCGACATGGCAGGCGAGCCCGCCGTCATCGGGCGCGTCGATCAGCACGCGCAAATCCGCGTGAGCCCATTCGATATGCGCCCACGGTTGCTTCTCCACGATATGGCGGCCCCACACCGCCCGGTGCAGCGCTTCGGCGCGCTGCCATGACGCATCCCCGTTGAGGATGTCGATCTCGATGCTCATATCTTCGGTCCTCGGCTCCGCCGACCTGTCATACACGATCCGAAAATGCGGTGTTTCTCCGCGTTGGAACCTTCTATAAGGGGGACCCGTTAAGTGTAGTCTCCCACCACTGTTGGACATTACCCCATGACCTTCACGCTACCCGATCTGCCCTACGCCCACGACGCCCTCGCGCCCTATATGTCGAAGGAAACGTTGGAGTTTCACCACGACAAGCATCATCAGGCCTACGTCACGAACGGCAACAACGCGATCAAGGGGACCGAATTTGAAGGCAAGTCCCTCGAGGAGATCGTGAAGGGGTCGTTCGGCAAAAATGCCGCCGTCTTCAACAATGCGGGTCAGCATTACAACCACATCCACTTCTGGAAGTGGATGAAGCCAAATGGCGGCGGCAGCAAGCTGCCAGGCCGGCTGGAGAAGAAGATCAACGAGGACCTCGGCGGCTTCGAGAAATTCAAGGCCGACTTCGCCGCCGCCGGCGCCGGCCAGTTCGGCTCCGGCTGGGCCTGGTTGCAGGTCAAGGGCGGCAAGCTCGAAGTCGCCAAGACGCCGAACGGTGAAAACCCGCTGGTCCACGGCGCGGTCCCGATCCTCGGCGTCGACGTCTGGGAGCACTCCTACTACATCGACTACCGTAACCGCCGTCCGGACTATCTGAAGGCGTTCGTCGACAACCTGATCAACTGGGATTATGTCGACGAGCTGTTCGGCAAGGCCGGCTGATCGCGCTTGGTCGTCAGTTCTCTGACGGCATTCTTGACCCTCCCCTGAAAGGGGAGGGTCGGTTCGCATGCAGCGAAGCGAAAAGCGATCCGGGGAGGGGTCATCTCTCAACACCGACAGTCTTTCAACGGAGAGACTGTGACCCCGCCCCGCCGCTCATTTCATTCGCGTCGACCCTTCCCTTTCAGGGGAGGGTGAAAGCACGAGAGTTCGGATACTCTCACTTCACCACACCAGCGGGGCAATGGTGGGTAACGCAGCAAGCTATCTTCTGGTCTTCTTCGGCGGCGGACTCGGCGCGACGCTGCGCCATCTGATCAACATCACCTGCGCGCGCTGCGTCGGCACCGCGTTTCCCTACGGCACCTTCATCATCAACATCACGGGCTCGACCGTGATGGGCCTGATCGCCGGCTACCTCGCCTTCAAGGGCGAGGCGTCCCAGCCGTGGCGGCTGTTCCTGATGACGGGAATTCTCGGTGGCTACACCACCTTCTCCGCGTTCTCGCTCGATGCCGCGTTGCTCTACGAACGCGGCGAAGTCGGACTAGCCGTATTCTACGTGCTGGGGTCGGTGATGCTCTCGATCGCGGGCCTGTTCGCAGGGCTCGCGATTGTGCGGCATCTGGCGTGAACGGAAAGTTGGAGCTGGCCGCCGGCGAACCGGGCGGAGCATCTCCGTCAGCATTAATTCGAACGCCGCGCTACGTGTCGTCCTCGAAATGACAGTAAGGGGAGCACGCTACCCAGGCTCCCTCACCCCTTGCGGGGGAAGGCTGGGGAGAGGGGTGGCCCCGGGCGAGATGATCGATGGGCGCAGTGCCCTTTCAATCGTCCTTCACGTGTCGCTTTGCGAATATGGAGAGAGCACGTCGAGTGGCACCCCTCTCCCTAACCCTCCCCCGCAAGGGGGGAGGGAACCCTTCCGCCGGTGCATTCCTAACGTGCCAATCACTAGCTCACACCTAGTGGCGGGTGTCTCCCGCGAGATGCGCAGCATCTTCGCGAGGACGGTGACAACCAAGCCCAGTCTCGCCGGGGCGAGCACGTATAAGCCGTAAAACCATCGCGCAGGGAAAGCCGGAGTGTTCTTCGGTCTCACCTGTGGTCCTACCTGCCGCGTTTTTTACTACGCGGGACCCATGGGTGCGATCGGCACCCGGCTTTCCCTGCGCCCTCCATTCAACGAGGGGGCGGAACGAGATGCAAAGCTCGGACGATTCATGTCGCGAGATCGCGGATGTATGACTCAGAGCGCTCCAAACGCTCGCTGTCGTCCCTGCGAAAGCAGGGACCCATAACCACGAATGTTTATCGCTGCGCGAAGCTGGAACGAGCGCCCCGTTCACAACAGCCGCTGCGGAGTATGGGTCCTGCTTTCGCAGGGACGACGGCGGTGGATGCAGCGCCGGCTTTCGCCATAGCGACGAACTGACAATTGCCCTACGGTCTCCGTCGGCCTATGGGCTCCGGCCAGGGCGACGCCGGCGGGCGGGCGCAGGCCGGTCCTTGCCAACTCTCGGAACCTAGCAACCGGCTCATCCGGCGCCATTTCCGGCCCCGGAATCTCCCTTTGGTAACCTCGCCTTAACCATGATTAGCGTTTGGTTAGGGTCGGAATGCCGCGTGAAAAGCCCTCGTTTTGACATGTTGGCAGGGGAAGCAGGGCCCGGCTTTGGACGGGCCCCCCATGCGACAGATGTAAAAGGCTCTCGCGCAGTTTTGCCGCGCTTGGCGCGTGGCCGTGGAACCGGTGCCGATTTGCGGACCGCCTGTTGGGGACACTTGCGTTGAGAGGATATTGCCGATGACTCCCGCCGACGTGGCTCAATCATCTCTGCCACTGGCATCGAGCGATGTGTCGCTGATCGCGCTGTTTTGGCAGGCCCATTGGGTCGTCAAATGCGTCATGCTGGGACTTCTGTCCTGCTCGGTCTGGGTCTGGGCCATCGCGATCGACAAGGTCCTGCTCTACGCGCGTACCAAGCGCTCGATGGACCGGTTTGAGCAGGCTTTCTGGTCCGGCCAGTCGATCGAGGAGCTTTACCGGGCGCTGTCGGCCAAGCCGACCCAGTCGATGGCGGCCTGCTTCGTGGCGGCGATGCGGGAATGGAAACGCTCGTTCGAGAGCCAGTCGCGTTCCTTTGCCGGCCTCCAGGCCCGGATCGACAAGGTCATGAACGTCTCGATCGCCCGGGAGGTGGAGCGGCTGGAGCGGCGGCTGCTGGTGCTGGCGACTGTCGGCTCGGCGGGCCCCTTCGTCGGCCTGTTCGGCACCGTCTGGGGCATCATGTCGAGCTTCCAGTCGATCGCAGCCTCGAAGAATACCTCCCTGGCCGTGGTGGCGCCGGGCATCGCGGAAGCGCTGTTCGCTACAGCAATTGGTCTAATCGCCGCAATTCCGGCGACTATTTTCTACAATAAGTTCACCTCCGAGGTGAACCGGCAGGCCCAGCGCCTGGAGGGGTTCGCCGACGAGTTCTCCGCCATCCTGTCGCGTCAGATCGACGAGCGCGGGTGAGACAGACGATGATCACTTTTGCGAGCGCTCCATCATGGCGATGAGCATGGCAGGGTCGTCCGGCGGCGGTGGCCGACGCGGTCGCGGCGGGCGCAAGCCGGTGATGGCCGAGATCAACGTCACGCCGATGGTCGACGTGATGCTGGTGCTGCTGATCATCTTCATGGTGGCAGCGCCGCTGATGACGTCGAACATCGACATTGACCTGCCGGTCGCGAGCGGCGGCAAGTCGATCTCGTCGAACCAGCCGCCGCTGACACTGTCGGTCAAGCGCACCGGCGGCGGCTGCAACTCGAACATCGAGCTCTATCTCGGCGATGCGCCGATCGCGGCTGCCGACCTGCTGCCGAAGATCAAGGCGATCAGGGAAACCCGGTCGGACGCCGAGAGCGTGGTCTATCTGCGCGGCGACAAGGACGTTTGTTACACTGACATGATGAAGTTGCTCGGGGAGATCCGGACCGCCGGGTTCAAGGCGAACATCGTCATCATCCCGGAAGGGGGCACTTAAACTTCATGTGCGGCAAGCGGCACGGGGAAGCCTGAATTGAAGGTCAAGGTCGACAAGACACTGGCGGCGTCGATTGCCCTGCACGTCCTCGTGATCGGGTGGGGCCTCGTGTCGTTTTCGACCAAGGCCTTCGTGATGCCGGAAGAAGACACCGTCGCCGTCGACGTGATCTCCTCCGACCAGCTCTCCCACGTCATGGCCGGTCAGAAGGACGGCAAGAAGGACAATCCCAAGCCGCTGGTCGAGAAGGTCGCCGAGGCCAAGCCGGTCGACGACGCCGTCGGCAAGATCGATGACAAGAAGCCGCCGGTCGTGACCGATACCGCGCCGGCGCCGACGCCGAAGGTGGAGAAGCCGGAGGAGAAGAAGCCGGATCCGCCGAAGAAGGTCGAAAATAAGCCGAAGGAAGAGCCGAAGCCGGTCGAGAAGAAGCCCGATCCGGTAAAGCCCGACCCGATCGCGGAAGCGATCAAGAAGGAAGAGAAGAAGCCGCCGCCGAAGCCGGTTCAGCAGGCCGCCAAGCCGCCACCGGAGCAGAAGCCGAAAGAGCGCGTGTTCGACCAGAGCAAGATCGCAGCATTGCTCGACAAGCGCGACCCGACACGTGCCTCGATCACCGGCGATACGCTCAATTCCAACGCCGCGCTCGGCACCTCGAAGGGCAAGGCCGCCGACAATTCCGCGACCTGGGGCGCGATGTTCAAGCAGCAGGTCGAGCGCTGCTGGAAGAAGCCCTATGGCGGCCTCGAAGCGCAGCAGACCGAAGCCGTGTTCTCGATCAAGCTGAAGCGCGATGGGACCCTCGAGGGAATGCCGGTGCCGGAAGGCCACCCGGCGACGCCTTATCTGCGCGTCTACCAGGAGAGCGCGCTGCGGGCGATCATCGAATGCCAGCCGTACAATCTGCCGGCGGCGTATTTCGATGAATGGAAATATTTTGCGCCGGTGTTCACAGAGCGAAAGACCTGAGGCCGCCGTGGCGCTTGGCCGATAGCAAACAAAAGCCTACCGACAATGACCGACACAAGAGATTTGCGTGCCATGACGTTTCGCTTGAATCGCCGCCAGATGATTTCCGGAATGGCCGCGCTCGGTGCGCTGGCTGGAAGCGGCGGCGCAGCCGTCGCGCAGAAGCGCATCACGATCCCCGAGGGCGACTTCGCGCCGGTGCCGATCGCGATCCCGAATTTTGCTGCCGGAACGCCCGGCGACACCGAGGTCGGCGTCGGCGTGACGCAGGTCATCACCAACAATCTGAAGCGCAGCGGATTGTTCGCGCCGATCGACCAGGCCGCCTATCTCGAGAAGCAGGTCAACATCGACGCGGCGCCGAACTTCAACAACTGGAAGAGCATCAACGCGCAGGCGCTGGTGACCGGACGCATGACGCGTCAGGCCAATGGGCGCGTGAAGGCGGAATTCCGGCTCTGGGACGTGAACACCGGCCAGCAGCTCGCGGGCCAGCAGTACGACACGTCGGCGGAGTACTGGCGACGCATCGCCCACATCATCTCCGACCAAATCTACGAGCGGATGACCGGCGAGAAGGGCTATTTCGATACCCGCATCGTGTTCGTCGATGAAAGCGGCGCCGCGCAGCACCGCGTCAAACGGCTGGCGCTGATGGATCAGGACGGCGCCAATGTGCGCTATCTTACCCGCGGCGCGGATCTGGTGTTGACGCCGCGGTTCTCGCCGTCGACCCAGGAGATCACCTATATGGAGTTCGGGCAGGGTGACCCGCGCGTCTATCTGCTCAATATCGAAACCGGCCAGCGCGAGATCGTCGGCAATTTCCCGGGCATGTCATTCGCGCCGCGCTTCTCGCCGGACGGCCAGCGCATCATCATGAGCTTGCAGCAAGGCGGCAACGCCAACCTGTTCGTGATGGATTTGCGCTCGAAGGCGATGACGCGGCTGACCGACACGCCGGCGATCGACACTTCGCCGTCCTATGCGCCCGACGGCTCACGGCTCTGTTTCGAGTCCGATCGCGGCGGCAAGCCGCAGATCTATGTGATGCCCGCCACCGGCGGCCAGGCGCAGCGCATCTCGTTCGGCGACGGCACCTACTCGACGCCGGTATGGTCGCCGCGCGGCGACTACATCGCCTTCACCAAGCAGGGCGGCGGGCAGTTCGCGATCGGCATCATGAAGCCCGACGGTTCGGGCGAGCGCATCCTGACCTCGGGCTTCCACAATGAGGGACCGACCTTTGCTCCGAACGGCCGCGTGGTGATGTTCTTCCGCGACCCTGGCGGCAACAGCGGGCCGTCGCTGTTTACCGTCGACGTCTCCGGCCGCAACGAGCTGCGGGTGCCGACGCCGGGCTTCGCGTCCGACCCGGCCTGGTCGCCGCTGTTGTCCTGACAAGGTAAAGAGAATACTCGGGAACCCTGCCGCCGGCCTTGGTCTAGTTGCTATCGCATTGAAATGAAAGGAAGATATCGGTTACGTGCCGAGCGAGGCAAGCTCTCGCTAACGATGTTCCCTCAGAAAGACTTCATCAGCACCGGGTAGAAGTGCGACTTGATAAGGACGCGCGCCCCTCCAATGCAGATTGCAAGTCAGACGGGAGAACCGGATCAGCCGATGCCGCCGACGATCTCCGCGGCGCTGGTCGATTCTCTCTTTATGAATCCTGCGCCCATGATCTTCGGCGCCTTCGGCCCGGCGATTGCCGGCGCGGTGATCGCGACCGTCACCGGCGACCTTCTGTGTTGGCTGTGCGTGCCGCTCTTCATCGTGGTGGGCTTGGCGCGTGCGCAGCAGATGTACCGCTACAAGCAGCGCAATTCTCGCCTCACCGTCGAGGAGTCGGTGGTTTGGGAAAGGCGGTATCGGCTCGGGGCGATCGCATACGGCATCGTGCTCGGCATTTGGGGTACCGCCGTCCTGCTCAGGACCAGCGATGCCGCCGCGCATATGTTGTGCGTGACGACCGTGGTCGCCTACACGTCGGCGGGGGTGGGGCGAACCTTCGGCCGGCCGCAGATCTTTCATCTGCACCTGTTGCTGTCGATCGGCCCGCTGATCGTAGCGCTGCTGTATGTCGGCGGACCCTATCACATCGCCCTTGCGCTGCTCAGCCTGGTGTTCTTCACGGCCATCCGGCACCTCACCTCGAGCTTGCAACGGATCTACGTCAACGCCTGGGTCGCCAAGGAGCGCGAAGCGGCGCTGGCCGGCCAGTTCGACACGGCTCTGAACAACATGCCGCATGGGCTGTGCATGTTCCGCGCCGACGGGCGTCTCGCCGTGATGAATCACCGCTTCATCGAGATGATGCAACTGACGGACGATTTCGCCCAGCGCGGTGCGAGCGCATCCGATATCTGCAATGCCTGTGTGCTGTCCGGCGCAATATCGGCAGCGACCTCCAGGCAGATTCTCTCCGAGATCGAGAATTCGCAGGCTGGCGAGATCGTCACCAGCGATCCCGACGCGAGCAGGAACCGCGCGCTGTCATGGACCTTCCAGCCGATGAGCGGCGGTGGCACCGTGGTGCTGGTCGAGGACATCACCGAGCGCAAGGACGCCGAGGCGCGGATCAGCCACCTCGCGCGCTATGACGAGCTGACCCAACTGCCCAATCGGGTCAATTTCCGTGACGAGATCGGCCGCCTGCTTGCGACCCGCTATGGCAGTGAGCAGCGCTCGGCGCTGCTGTTCGTCGACCTCGACCAGTTCAAGCAGGTCAACGATACGCTGGGCCACCCCTGCGGCGACCAGCTCTTGTGCGCGGTTGCCGATCGGCTGCGCGAGATGCTGCGCCCGGAGGACTTCGTCGCGCGGTTCGGCGGCGACGAGTTCGTCGTGTTCCAGCAGAACATCCAGTCGCACGACGATGCCGCAGCTCTCGCCCGGCGCATCGTCGACCGGCTCAGCGAACGCTACAAGATCGACAATCATCTGGTCGAGATCGGCGCCAGCGTCGGCATCGCGATGACCGCGCCCGGTGTCAGCGCCGATACCCTGCTCAAGAACGCCGACATGGCGCTTTACCGCGCCAAGGCCGACGGCCGCGGCACGTTCTGCTTCTTCCGCGACGAGATGGCGCAAACCGTCGAGGCGCGGCGCATCCTCGAGCTGGACTTGCGCAAGGCGCTCGCCAACGAGGAGTTCGAGCTGTTCTATCAGCCCCTGATCAACCTGCGGACCGGCAAGGTGAGCGCTTGCGAGGCACTGTTGCGCTGGAACCATCCCGCGCGCGGTACGGTCTCGCCCGTCGATATCATTCCGGTTGCCGAAGACATGGGCCTGATCGTCGACCTCGGCCGCTGGATCCTGCGCAAGGCTTGCATGGAATGCATGAAGTGGCCGGAGGCGGTGAGCGTCGCCGTCAACTTCTCGCCGCAGCAGTTCCACCAGCGCGACGTGCTGAGCGAGGTGCGGTATGCGCTCGAGGTCTCGGGCCTGCCGGCGCACCGGCTGGAGATCGAGATCACCGAATCCTCGCTGCTGCACAACACCCAGCTCACCCACGACCTGCTGTCGCAGTTGCGTACGCTCGGCGTGCGGATCTCGCTCGACGATTTCGGCACCGGCTATTCCTCGCTGAGCTATCTGCACAACTTCCCGCTGCAGAAGGTCAAGATCGACCGGTCCTTCCTCGAAGGCATCGACAGCGATCGACCGCTGACGCTGTTGCGTGGCGTGGCGCGCCTCTCGGCCGATCTCGGCATGTCCGTGGTCGTCGAGGGCATCGAGACCAACGACCAGCTCGAATTGATCAGCGCCGACGGCGCGGTGACCGAGGCTCAGGGCTACCTGTTCAGCAGGCCGGTTCCAGCGGTGCGAATCCGGCAGCTATTGAACGCATCGCATGGCCGGCGGGGCGACGAGAAGCTGCACGTGATCCCGTCGCGCTCGATCGCCTGACCGGTTCTCAATCTATACTTGTCATAGATAAGGTCTGCACGCAACGGGATATGCCCCTTGCGGTAGCGGATTAACTGTGTTCCCGCGATTGCTTTGCATAAAATTAAGATGCTGTTAATCTTTTCCGGCGCGCGCAGAAGTTGTTTTGCTTGTAATGGAGTACCTCATGAGGTCCGCGGCCGAAGCCATCAAGCCCGCGACAGGACGGCTTGCGGACCCGTTGGATCAAGTCGATTACCGCCTCGCCCAGACCCCCGAGCAGAAGGACGAGATCTATCGGCTGCGCTATCGGGCCTATCTGCGTGAGGGCGCGATCCGTCCGTCGGCGCACGAGCGCGTTGTCGATGAGTTTGACGAGGCGCCGAACGCCTGGGTCTTTGGCGTCTATCTGCAGGGCGAGCTGTGCAGCTCGATTCGCATCACGGTGGTGACGCCGGAGTGCCGCATCGCGCCCACCGTCGAGGTGTTCGGCGACGTGCTGCACCCCAAGCTCGATCAGGGCCTGGTCTTCATCGATTCAACGCGCTTCGTCGCGGATCCTGACAAGGCGCGGAACTGTCCGGAACTGCCCTATGTCACGGTTCGCCTTGGCTCGACCGCAGGCGTGCATTTCAACGCGGATTACGGCCTGGCCCCGGTACGTCCCGAGCACATGGCGTTCTACCGTCGAGTGTTCCTGCACGAGACCTGGTCCGAGCCACGCCTCTATCCCGGGCTCGTAAAGCCGGTCGGGCTCATGGCCGCGCATTTGCCGTCGGTGCGTGAGAGGGTGCTTGCCCGCTACCCGTTCCTGCGCTCAAGCGCCTTCGAGCGGCGAATGCTGTTCGAGCGCGGCGAAGGTCACTCCGCGGCCGACAGTCTTGTCCGGCCATTCGAGCGGCCCTCGATTGTCCCCAATCCCTGACTGGGAATTAGCCTGCAGCCGTCGATCCGCTGCGGCTGCCTTGTCCGCGCGAATCGCTACCACCTGTCGCCGTTCGGCCACTAGCGGGCGCGAAATCACCTGTAAAACAGGCCGGTTCCGGTGCAGCTTGCCTTCTCTTCACCGTCGCGCCACATTTGCCACCCATTAACCATCGGGGGCGCTTTTCGCGATTAGCTGGCATTTGATGCGGTCCGGCAAGGTCTCGTCAAGGTTGACGGAACGTTCGCTTAACCATCGCCCTGTAGATCGGATGACAGTACGAAGAGCGTGAGCGTGGAGGCTCCGGAATGAAACATCAGATGCGTATCCTCCAGGGTATGAAGCTGGCGGCGGTTCTGGCGGTGGCGCTGTCGATGGGTGCCTGCGCCAACAAGAACGGCCTCGGCGCCGATGGAGCGATGGCGAGCGCCGCGACCCCGGGCAGCCAGCAGGATTTCGTGGTCAATGTCGGCGACCGCGTGTTTTTCGATAGCGACCAGACCGATCTGAGCCCGCAGGCGATCGCGACGCTCGACAAGCAGGCGCAGTGGCTGCAGACCTACAATCGCTATTCCTTCACCATTGAAGGCCATGCCGACGAGCGCGGCACCCGCGAGTACAACATCGCGCTCGGTGCCCGTCGTGCCCAGTCGGTGCGTTCCTATCTGGTCTCGCGCGGCATCGATCCCAGCCGCATGCGCACCATCTCCTACGGCAAGGAGCGCCCGGTCGCGGTCTGCAACGACATCTCCTGCTGGTCGCAGAACCGCCGCGCCGTCACCGTGCTGAACGCAAGCTCCTGAGCCGCCGCCCAGGCCAATATTTCACCGGCGCCCCTCGGGCGCCGGTTTTACTTTGCCGGCGCGACAGCCCTGTCAGCGCGCTGTCAGCTTGATGAACGATGTTGTGCGAATTGCCCGCTTGCTTGTTGCGGCGCCGGCACTAAACCATAGCCGCGCGTCGCTGCCTGGGATTTGAACGGCCAGTCACAATTCCGGCGTACTCCGTCCCCCAATGTGGCTCGCTTTTCACGTCGATATCGTCGTCAGGGCAAAATGTCATCCAGATTGCATTTACTTAGTTCCGCCGCGGCGATCGCGGCGATGCTCGCCGTTTCCGTTCCAGCTCTTGCCCAATCCGACGACGCCGATGCCGAGATGCGGATCGAGCGGCTCGAGAACCAGCTCCGGCAACTGACCGGGCAGAACGAGGAGCTGCAGTACCGCAACCGTCAGCTTGAGGAGCGGCTGCGCCAGCTTGGCGGTCAGCCGCCGGGCGCGCCCGGCCAGCCGGCGCCGCAGCCGAGCGTCGCGGCGGCGCCGCCGGCGCAACAGCCCCAGCCCTATCCGCAGGCGCAGCCCGGCTATGGGCAGCCGCAGCAGGGTTACGGCCAGCCCCAGCCGGGATACGGACGGCAGGAGCAGGGCGGCTATGGCCAGCAGCCGCAAATTGCGGCTCCCGCGCCGATCGTGCAGGAGCCGACGCCGGTTGCGGCCCCCGGCCGTCGCGGCGGCGGCGATGCCTTCGATCCCAACCAGAACCCGAACGCGCCCGGCGCACCCCGCGCGCTGGGCGGCGGCCAGTTGCCGATGCCGAGCGAAGCCGGGGTCGGCGCTCCCGGCGGCCGCGGTGCAGGCGAGCCGCTCGATCTCGCCAATACGGCCCCGCAGCGCGCTCCCGGTGCTGGTGGCGGACTGACCACCTTGCCGCCATCGGCCACGCCGAAGGACGAGTTCGACCTCGGCATCGGCTACATGCAGCGCAAGGACTACGCGCTCGCCGAAGAGACGATGAAGAACTTCGCTCACAAATATCCGAGCGACCCGCTGGTCGCGGATTCGCAATACTGGCTCGGTGAAAGCTATTTCCAACGCCAGCAATATCGCGACGCCGCCGAGACCTTCCTCGGCGTCACGACCAAATACGACAAGTCGGCCAAGGCACCGGATGCGCTGTTGCGGCTTGGCCAGTCGCTGGCAGCGCTCAAGGAAAAGGAAGCCGCCTGCGCCGCGTTCGGCGAAGTGACGCGGAAATATCCGCGGGCGTCCGGCAGCGTGAAGGCCGCTGTCGACCGTGAGCAAAAACGGGTGAAGTGCTAAACCAGCCGTGGGGAGGCCGCATCCGGCCTTCTCGCAACATGCTGGTCTTGCGATGCCCGACGACGAATCCGCCATCCCGGCAAAGGATGCCAAACGCCTGTTCGCGGGCTTGGCGTCCACGCCTGCGATCGTGCTCGCGGTCTCCGGCGGTCCCGATTCCGTCGCGCTGATGTGGCTCGCCGCACGCTGGCGCCGCGGGCTGTCGCGCGGCCCGCGCCTGATTGCCGTCACCGTCGACCACGGCCTGCGCCCGGAAGCCGCCCGCGAGGCCCGCGACGTCAAGCGGCTGGCGCAAAGCCTCGACCTGCCGCACAGCACCTTGCGCTGGACCGGACCCAAGCCGAGGACAGGCGTGCCGGCGGCGGCCCGCGAAGCCCGCTATCGGCTGCTGGCGCAGGCTGCGCGCAAGCACGGTGCCACGCATGTCCTCACCGCGCATACCCGCGACGATCAGGCCGAGACGCTCCTGATGCGGATGCTGCGCGGCAGCGGCATCGCCGGTCTATCGGCGATGGCACGCGAGACCGAGCGCGAGGGGGTTCGGTTGATGCGGCCCTTGCTCGATATTTCCAAGGCGCGGCTGATTGCAACGCTGAACAAGGCGCGCGTTAGTTTCGCCGACGATCCGACCAACCGCGATCCCGCATTCACGCGCCCACGGCTACGTGCGCTGATGCCGGCTCTGGCGGAGGAGGGCGGCGACGCAAGGAGCCTGGCGCGGCTCGCTGCCCGACTTGCGCGCGCCAATGCCGCCGTTGAGGTGCTGGCGGACGGCGCCGAGCGCTATCTCGCGTTGAAGGAGAAAGATGCTTCCCGCCCAGGCTTCGATGCCGCGCTGTTTGCCGCGATGCCAGAGGAGATTCGTCTTCGCCTGCTCAAGCGCGCCATCGACCGGGCCGGACATGAGGGGCCCGCCGAGCTCGGCAAGGTCGAGACCTTGCTCGCGGTATTGGATCGCGTCATCGCGCAACGCGGAGGGAGGCTGAAACAGACGCTTGCCGGGGCCGTTATCAGCGTAGCCGGCGGTCGAATCCGGGTTGAACCAGCGCCGCCCCGCGGCGCGCGCTCACGATGACCCGGCGATTGATCCGACCGTCGTCACAATCCGCCAGAGAGGCTTAACCACCCCGAAAAACACCGGATTCCACGCCATTATTTGACCGGGAATTGCGCTAGGATGCGGTAAATAGTCATGCGTGGTTCCCTTGGCATCGACCCCAGCGGCACCTAAATTGTATGCCATCGACGGGATGGATTCCCTGGGGATTCCCACAGAGCCGGCCCAAGGATAGGAGAGGCCGCGATCCGCGCGACCACGAAGGAACACAATGAACGCCAATCTGCGGAATTTCGCCCTCTGGGTCATCATCGTTTTGCTGCTGCTGGCGTTGTTCACGCTTTTCCAGAATCCGGGTCAGCGCACCTCCTCGCAGGACATCTCGTTTTCGCAGCTTTTGACTGAAGTCGATCAGGGCCACGTCCGCGACGTCGTGATCCAGGGACCGGAGATTCACGGCACCTTCACCAACGGCTCGAGCTTCCAGACCTATGCGCCGAGCGACCCCAACCTCGTGAAGCGCCTCTATGACGCCAAGGTCTCGATCACCGCGAAGCCGCCGGGCGACAACGTGCCGTGGTTCGTGTCGCTGCTCGTCTCCTGGTTGCCGTTCATCGCGCTGATCGGCGTCTGGATCTTCCTGTCGCGACAGATGCAGGGCGGCGCCGGCAAGGCGATGGGCTTTGGCAAGTCGCGCGCCAAGATGCTGACCGAGGCGCATGGCCGCGTGACCTTTGAGGACGTCGCCGGCGTCGATGAGGCCAAGCAGGACCTGCAAGAGATCGTCGAGTTTCTCCGTGACCCCGGCAAGTTCCAGCGGCTTGGTGGACGGATTCCGCGCGGCGTGCTGCTGGTCGGCCCGCCCGGCACCGGCAAGACGCTGATCGCGCGCGCGGTGGCGGGCGAAGCCAACGTGCCGTTCTTCACGATCTCGGGTTCCGACTTCGTCGAGATGTTCGTCGGTGTCGGCGCGAGCCGTGTCCGCGACATGTTCGAGCAGGCCAAGAAGAACGCGCCCTGCATCATCTTCATCGACGAAATCGATGCGGTCGGCCGCCATCGCGGCGCCGGTCTCGGCGGTGGCAACGATGAGCGCGAGCAGACGCTGAACCAGTTGCTGGTCGAGATGGACGGCTTCGAGGCCAACGAGGGCGTGATCCTGATCGCGGCGACCAACCGTCCCGACGTGCTCGATCCCGCGCTGCTGCGTCCCGGCCGCTTCGATCGCCAGGTGGTGGTGCCGAATCCGGACGTCGTCGGCCGCGAGCAGATCCTCAAGGTTCACGTCCGCAAGGTGCCGCTGGCGCCGGATATCAACCTCAAGACCATCGCGCGCGGCACACCCGGCTTCTCGGGCGCCGACCTGATGAACCTCGTCAACGAGGCCGCGCTGACCGCCGCACGCCGCAACAAGCGGATGGTGACGCAGGCCGAGTTCGAGGAGGCAAAGGACAAGGTGATGATGGGTGCCGAGCGCAAGTCGCTCGTGATGACCGAGGAAGAGAAGTTGCTGACGGCCTATCACGAGGGCGGCCACGCCATCGTCGGCCTCAACGTCGTCGCGACCGACCCGATCCACAAGGCGACCATCATTCCGCGCGGCCGCGCGCTGGGCATGGTGATGCAACTGCCGGAGCGCGACAAGCTGTCGATGTCGCTGGAGCAGATGACGTCGCGTCTCGCGATCATGATGGGTGGCCGCGTCGCCGAAGAATTGATCTTCGGCCGCGACAAGGTGACCTCGGGCGCCGCCTCCGACATCGAGCAGGCGACCCGCCTCGCCCGCATGATGGTGACGCGCTGGGGCCTCTCGGAAGAGCTCGGCACCGTGTCCTATGGCGAGAACCAGGACGAGGTGTTCCTGGGCATGTCGGTCTCGCGCACGCAGAATGCGTCCGAGGCGACCGTCCAGAAGATCGATTCCGAGATCAAGCGCTTGGTCGAGGAAGGCTACAAGGAAGCGACCCGCATCCTCACCGAGAAGCGCGACGACCTCGAGATGCTGGCCAAGGGCCTGCTCGAGTTCGAGACGCTGACCGGCGAAGAGATCACCGACCTCCTGAAGGGCAAGAAGCCCAATCGCGAGTCGGTATTGGAGCCGTCAACGCCGCGCGCGTCGGCGGTGCCGCCGGCCGGCAAGCCGCGCCCACGTCCCGATCCGGACGCCGGCATGGAGCCGCAGCCGCAGGCGTAAGCCCCGCAGCCATGGCCGGCACCTCCGGCAAGTCAGTTGTGCAAAAGCTCGGCCTCAAGCCGGGCTTTTGTATTTTCGTGGACGGACTGTCCGTGACCTATGCCGACATCGTCGGTGAATTGCCTCTCGGTGTGCGGATGGCAAAGACCGCGAAGGGACCGCTGGACGTGGTGCATTTGTTCGCGGCCGAGACCAAAGGGCTTGCGGCCAAGCTCGCTGTTTACCGGCAGGCGATTGCGCCGGACGGCATGATCTGGGTGTCCTGGCCGAAGAAGAGCTCGGGCGTCGCGACCGACCTTACCGAAACGATGGTACGCGAGACCGCGCTGGCCACCGGGCTCGTCGACATCAAGGTCTGCGCGGTGGACGAGGTCTGGTCGGGGCTGAAATTCGTCATCCCGGTGAAAGAGCGGGGCGCGGTGCGGAAATAGCGCCGCGACCCTTTGGTATCGCGTCACGACGACGCTTGGCGTCGATCCACGGCGTCAGCGGCGAATCGGAGACCGCTTTCCACGTGCCTTAGTAGTTCAGGCGTGTGAGCACTTCATTGATCTTGAACGGACTGCTCGCAGCCAGATCGCAGGTGCCGCGTCGCGCAAAGACGCAGGCTGTCACGTCATCGCTGCTCATCAGTGCGCAGCCTCGTGGCGAGAAATCCGAAGGTAACTCGCTTGCGAGCGTCATCGGGCCGACGATGCGGTTGAATTCCTGCTGGTGCATTTTCACCAGGGCCGGAAGTTGGCCCTTGGCCAGAGGGTCCGACGGATAGAAAGAATAAACGGGCCGCCCGAGCGCGAGCTGGCCGCGCCCAGGCAAGAAGGGAGCGGGCAGGCCGTATAGTGCCAAACCGCAGAATTCCGGATCGCTGCTCAAGTCCGCCGCCAGGTTGGCCTCGCCCAGGCCGAGCACCCAGTATTCGTGCATGAAACGCGTGGCTGACAGGCTGAGCGATAGCAGCACCCAGGCGCCGCACACGATCGGAAGCGCCCAGAAGCGCCAAGCGCGCGGTGCTTGTTGCCGTATCAGCCGAACCCAGTCTGCGGAGCCAAGGCCTGTGGCGATGACCAGCAGCACGATCGATAGGAAGATGAAGCGATATTCCTTGTGCGCGATCATGCTGTGAAACGCGATGTTCACGACCGCTGCGACGATCAGCAGAGGCGCATGCCGCCATCCGCGCCGAAGCGCAGGTAGCATCAGCAGCGTCGCTCCCGACCACAAGGATAGCATCAGGGTAACGTAAGCGAACGGTGGCGCGACGCCGAATTCCGATGCGCGGTCATGCAGGAGGTTTTGCTGAATATTCAGGATCAGCCATGCGAACGGCGTCGAGCCGTGCAGCACGTCGATGCCGGCTGCGATCGTCAAAGTCGCCAGTCCTCCGGCAATCATGGGGAGCGCGTTTCGTGGGTCCCTCCAGCACGCTCCCAATGCGAACACCGCCGAGGCTGGCGCATACTGGAAGCGCCAGACAAAGGCGAGAGCGAGCAGTGCGCCGCCCATGAAGAGGCGGCTCCGGGAAAGCTGTCCCGTCAGGAGATAGGCGGCCGGCAAGATGACGGCCGTGGCCAAGGGCTCGCTTAGCGTGTGAGGCGCGAAGTAGATCAGCTCGAACCAGACTGTGACGGCAAGCGCTGCAACGGTCGCGTGCGTGCGTGAAATGCGTTCGCCGAAATGCCAAGCCGTCACGACGATCGACAGTGACGCAAGCGAGGCGATCAGGCGAGGCGCGACGAAGGCACCCCACCCGCCCGGTGCCAGCCAGTCGCCGAGTGCGATCGGTCCTGCGAACAAGGTCGGCAGAAACCAGCTCCGAATTCCATCCCGCCATTCCCAGGTGACGACCCCTTGGTGGCCGAGCAGGCGCCAGGCAGGCTCGAGATATTGATATATCTCGTCGTTGTGAATGACGTTCGGCCAAAAAGCGAGCGGCAGCCGCAAAGCCGCGGCAAGCAGCAGCAGCGCACAGAGGCCGCCGTACCGTCCAGCGAATGTTTCGGCCTTGGCGGTGGGGACGGTGACGGCGGGCAGAATCGCAGCGCTACTTGTCATTTGGCTTCATCGGCGGGATTGAGGGCGCGCCTGACATAAAGGGTCTGGAATGCGCCGCTGTATTGTTCTTGCCAGCCGCGCCGATCGACGAGAAACCGCCGCAACTGTTCGTGCGCCTTTACCCACAGCACCGCGTCGATCCGGTACTTGTTGAGCACCATATCCCAGGCCGCCTCATCGACCTCCCAGCGCGCCAGCTTGAAATAATCGTGCAGCAGATCGTCCGGGTAAGCGGTTGCGGCACGGCCGTCGACGAATACAGGGACAGTCCCGTGCGTGCGGAAGATGAGATAGCCGCCGATGTTCCAATGGTTCAGGACTCGCGCGTGAGAGAAATGCTTCTGTAGATAGGCTGCATCTTCAGTCGATAGCATGTCGGGCAGGTCGAGGGTCGGTGCAACGTGCAGGAATGCCATCGGCAATGCGCACAGGCCGGCAAGTCCGGCTGCCAGCAGCGGTCCCCTCACGCTGAACTCGTTGAGTCGTTCGGGCAGCAACCGGCTGATATGAAGCGCCATCGGCACGGTCGAGAAGATGAAGAAGAACGCAATGTATCTGAATTGATCAAGCCCCAGGATCAAGAAGAGCCAGGCCATCAATCTTGGTTGGAGAGGGATCGGCTTTGAATTTCTGTAATGAAGTTCAAGCGCGACGAAAGCCGCCATATACAGGATGCCGGGGACGCTGCCCGGCATTTCCATGTTGTGATAGTAGGAGCGCCATTCGCTGATGTTTCCCTGGACAAAGTGCCCCACCGTCGCGGCGACACCGGCATAGATGTTCCAGCCCAGCGGATTGACGAATGTCGCGGCAAGACATCCGATCCCAACGAGACCGAACCTTCTGCACTCGGCCCAGTTTCCTCTCATTGCGGCTACGCCGAAGAAAACGCCGATCACGAGAAAGCCGAGCAGAAAGCCTCCGTGCAAATTGCTCCAAAGCCCCATCAGCAGCGGAAGTACGAACCATCGGGTCTTTCGCAGGCATTGGTGGTAGAAGACCACACACAGCAACATCGTGCATGTATTCGGCGAAACCGCGAGATAGATGTTCGGCGTGGCGTAGTAGGCGGGATAGAGCAGGCAGGCCAGGAAGACCGAAATACAAACCGCAACCGCGGACGCACCGTAGCCAAGACAGATGGACGCCAGGATGCCGACGATCGCTGCGCCACAGGCAACGGTGCTCAGGAGCAGGCCGCCAAAACCTGTATATTGATACGTCACACTGGCAAGTAGGTCCCAGAGCCAGGACAGATTATACCATTGCTTGTCGCCATGGGTGAATGACCAGGGGTCTGTGAGAGGGACGCTATGGCGTTCCCGGATCAGGTCTCCAGCGGCGAGATGCCAGCCCAGATCATAGTGAGCAAGCAAGAGCGGCGCGTTCAGAATGTAGAACAGACAGATGAACGAGATCAGAAAAAGGTAAACTGCCGATCTCAGAAGGAAGGGGCTCGCCGCGTTCGCAATCTTGTCGAATGTCGGCTCAAGCCAGACTTGGATCCTGTCCACCGATCCCTCACGAAGACGCGAGCCCGATGGCTCTCTGCGCTCGCCGGCCGTCGGACGCGAGCCACTTGGTGGCTTAGGGGAACTTATCTAAAGTCGAGTAAATTCGATCCGGCAATCGACGTGGTTCGGCTTACCGAAACCGCCAACAGTTCAGCGCTCGACAACGCGGCAAAGCTCCTGCGGCCGAGCGATATGCGGCACGAGTCACTGAAAGATCACGCGAAGCGCGGCAGACCGTGCCGATTGCCGGCGCAGATATCTCGAAATCGAACGATCATCTTGGATCGCGATTTACCATGCCGACAACGGCACGCCCTTAGTGTCGGCGAACCGAAACAGCGCTCAGCGCACGTCGGCCTCGAGCGGCCGTGCCGGGGCATAGCCAAGCGCGGCAGCCGTCGCCCGGCTGTCGAGCAAGGCGGTGGCGTACTTTGCCGCGACGATGCAGAGCACGGCCAGCAGCACCCCGCCGATCACGTCGATGACGTAATGCGCACCGATCACCGGTGTCGAGGCAATCATCAGGACATTCATCGCGGCCGCCACGATGCCGATCAGGCGGACCGGCCACAGCGCCCACAAGTAGAGCACGGCGGACGCGGCGTGGAAGCTCGGGAATGACACGACGCCCGCAAGCTTGAACAGTTCGAGATGATGCAGCGTGCCGGAACGTACCGCCAGGATGTCACGCAGTTGGGCCGCATAGATCTCGGCGTGGACGGCGGGGAAATCGGCGGGCGAGATATTCAGGCCGTAGAAGGTGCCGATTGCCGGAACGAGCGCCGAGATCACGAGCGTGATGGCCAATGCGAGGCTGAATGCAGCGACGAACTGCTGCAGCCTGACCAGTCGCAGCGTTGCGGCCAGGATGATCGGAACGCCCAGCAGAAACCACTTGATGAAGCCATATCCGGTGACAAGCGAGCTCATCAGCCATGCGTGGTCGTTCACGAAGTGGAGCAGCATCTCCGGATCGAGTCCCATCGCGCGATCGATCGCGAGGAAGGCGTGATCCTGCAGCGGCCAGTTCAGCGCGAGCGCCACATAGGTCAGCGGTCCCATGATCGTCACGATCAAGAGCAACTGCGCGATGGCGCCGAGCCCGAACAGCAGTTTCGGATCAGTCGCCGATCCGCGCGCCCAGAAATACAGATAGACCATCAGCGCGAATTCGCCGGCCATGCCGCTCATCACGCCGAACGTGACCGGCTCGAGCGAGAAGCCTGCAAACAGCACCGCGAGCAGGAGCACGAAGCTCATTGCAGCAATCGGAATCCAGTTGAGATTGAAGAGCCGCCAGGCAAGGCGGGCGTCCGATTCAGTCATGGCCGCACCCGATGATGAGAGCGGTAGAGTCCTCGACGTCCTTTAAGATGAGGATAACGGCCGTGCGCAATGTCGATCCGTGCCGGTCGCGTGCGCCTTGCGATGTCCTGGTCGGTGCCAGCCCATCGTCAAGGACGTTGCTGCCGCAATCCTGGCCAGCCTTTCGCTGTCGCAAATTCCTTACAATTCCACCTTGTCTTTCTGTCTGAATAGTTGTTCACTTCTTGTGACGATTGCGGGATCAATCGCTCAAGGCTTTGAAGATGCGTGCGTTCTGCCGGTGGGCGCCGGTAGGCTGCGCGCTCGGGGGGATGGCAACGCCATGGTGTATCGGCGCACTCATCAAGTCGTGAAACGGCTGGCTGCCCGGCGCAGCGCAATCCTGTCCGCAGCGCGCGACGCTGCCGCTGACGGCGGCATGGCGGCGGTCCAGATCGCTCCGGTCGCGGTCCGCGCCAATGTCGCAGCCGGTACCGTCTATCGCTATTTCCCCTCAAAGGCCGATCTGATCTCGGAACTGATCGCGGATGTATCGCGTGACGAACTCGCCGCGATCCGCCGCGCGGCGGATGCTGCGCCTGGACCGTCATCGGCGTTGGCCGCCGCCGTGACAACCATCGCGATTCACGTGCTGTCGCACCGCAAGCTCGCTTGGGGCATTCTTGCCGAGCCGGTCGATGTCGACGTCACCGCCTCGCGTCTGGCCTGCCGCCGCGACATCTCCGGCGAGCTTGCGACGCGCATCGATGCCGCGGTGCGAGCCGGCCATCTGCCGGCCCAGGACACAGGCCTGGCGGCCACAGCCCTGCTCGGCGCGCTGCACGAGGCATTGGTCGGTCCGCTGGCGCCGGCCAATCTCGAAGATCCCGTGAAGCTGCGTGATGCGGTGCAGACCGTGACCCTGCTCGCCCTGCGCGCCGTCGGCGTCATGGATGCGCGCGCCCGTGGGCTCGTGGTGCAGGCGACGACGCCGGCGAAGGCGCTGGTCGGCGCCTGAGATCGGGCCGCGATGCGAACACTTTCTGTCGCATCGGCGTTGTAGCTTCGGGCGCTGGGTGCGGCGAACCTCAAGGAGCAACGCATGACGACGACCCATGGCTCGGCCAAATGGCAGGGCGGCATCAAGGACGGCAAGGGCGCGATATCGACCAAGAGCGGCGCTCTGAAGGATTATCCCTATGGCTTCGCCAGCCGCTTCGAGGGCAAGCCGGGCTCGAACCCCGAGGAACTGATCGGTGCGGCGCATGCCGCGTGCTTCACGATGGCGTTGTCGTTGATCCTGGGCGAGGCCAAGCTCACGGCCGAGCACATGGAGACTACGGCCGACGTGACGCTGGAAAAGGTCGATGACGGCTTTGCCATCACCTCGGTGCACCTGAAGCTCAGTGCGAAAATCCCCGGTGCGGACAACGCGAAGTTTCAGGAACTGGCCGGCAAGGCCAAGGCCGGATGCCCGGTCTCGAAGCTGCTCAATACCAAGATCACGCTCGACGCATCGTTGCAGGGCTGATCGGTCCACCCAAGTTCCGGGTCATGCACGGAGCGGATCCGGAACGCTGCGGCGTCGTCAGACCACTTCCGCTTCGCCGTTCGGCCCGACCGAGGCGATACGCAGCATGTTGGTGGTGCCGGGCTCGCGCAGCGGCACGCCGGCGACGATGATGACGCGCTGGCCGGCTTTGGCGAAACCGTCTCGGAAAGCAATCGAGCCGGCGCGGTTGACCATGTCGTCGAGATCATGCGCGTCCTCCGCGACCACGCAATGCACGCCCCAGGCGACGGAGAGCTTGCGGCCGGTGACGAGGTTCGGCGTGATCGCGACCACCGGCACCTTGGGGCGTTCGCGCGCCACGCGGATCGCGGTCGAGCCCGAGGAGGTCCAGCAGATAATGGCCGACAGATCGAGCGTCTCGGCGATCTGCCGCGCCGCATCGGCAATGGCGTCGCCCACCGTCGGTTCGGGATCGACGCGCTGGGCGTTGAGCACGCCGCGATAGGTCGGGTCGCGTTCCACTTCCTCGCCGATGCGATTCATGGTCGAGACCGCTTCCACCGGGAACTTGCCGGCGGCCGATTCCGCCGACAGCATGATGGCGTCGGCGCCTTCGTACACGGCGGTGGCAACGTCGGAGACCTCGGCGCGCGTCGGCACCGGCGTCTGAATCATTGATTCCAGCATCTGGGTGGCGATCACCACCGGCTTGCCGGCACGACGCGCCATGCGCGTCATCTGCTTCTGCAGGCTCGGCACCCGCTCCAGCGGCAATTCGACGCCGAGATCGCCGCGCGCCACCATCAGCGCATCGGACGCATCGATGATGTCGGCGAGGCGGTCGATCGCCTGCGGCTTCTCGATCTTGGCCATCACGGCGGCGCGGCCGCGGATCATCTTCTTGGCCTCGTGCACGTCTTCGGCGCGCTGCACGAAGGAAAGCGCAACCCAGTCGATGCCGGTGGTCAGCGCGGCATCGAGGTCGGCGCGGTCCTTTGCCGTCATCGCCGAGACCGGCAGATCGGTGTCGGGCAGGCTGACGCCCTTGCGATCCGACATCCGGCCGCCGATCACCACGCGCGTCACGGCGCGCTCAGGGGAGGTTTCCTCGGCGATCAGCCGGACCTTGCCGTCGTCGAGCAAAAGCGCATGGCCCGGACGGAGCGCAGCCAGGATCTCCGGATGGGGAAGCTGCACGCGATTGTTGTCACCCGGCGTCTTGTCGGAATCGAGAACGAAAGTTTGGCCGTTCTTGAGCTGCGTCGACCCTTCCACGAAGGCGCCGAGCCGCAGCTTCGGCCCCTGTAGGTCGACCAGGATGCCGATCGGCCGCCCATAACTCGATTCGACATTGCGGATGGTCTTGACCAGTTCCCGCATCTTGTCGTGCGGGGTGTGGCTCATGTTGATGCGGAACATGTCGGCGCCGGCCTCGAACAGCTTGCGGATCATCGCGCTGTCCGAGGAGGCCGGCCCGAGGGTTGCGAGGATCTTGATGCGACGCAGTCGTCTCATTGTTTGCTTCCGGGCGTTGCGGCTGGCGGCAGACCAGACGCGCCCGGAGGCGCTGCGGCCGGCGGATTTGGCAGGCCGGGCATTGCTCCGGGATTGTCCGGAGCTACTCCGCCCGGCATTCCCGGCAGTTTCTGCGGCTGTTGTTCGTTGGCCTCTGTCAGCTGGACGGTCCATGCACGCTGCTCGCCGGTGTCGACCTCGAAGAAGCCGGTGCGGTCATAGCCGCGCGCTAGGCAATTCTCGGTACCCTTGATGGTGAATTCCTTGTCGCGCGAGCACATGAACGCCTGGCCGGACCATTCGCCGCCGCGATCATAATCGAGCGCGTAGATGTAGTAGTAGCGTGCGACCAAATTACCGCGCAGCAGCGTCTCGCAGGCGCGCGACGACACGTTCCACCAGCCTTCGGTGGTCCAGCCCTCGGCGTCCTTGTAGCCGAGCGCGATCCCGACCCGGCTCGAGGTGTTGTTGCACAGCCGGAAATCGGCGGCCGCCGGGCTGGTCCACAGGCAGGCCGCGGCAATTGCCAGCATCGGCAGGACGCCGGCCTGGATCAGGCGGATGGCACGGGTGGCTGATGCGGGGGAATCTGTTGGACTCATGCGGCGAAGCTATATCAAATCATTGACGATTTCGCGTGCCCCGCCTGGAACTGTCAACGGTCGGGACGCGCATTTCCGCGTTACCAGGCGGCATATGGGGCCGATCCGGCGCTTTTGCGCGGCGATATGGCAAAAACTGTGACAATTCCCATCTGTTGGGAATATGGCTGCAAATATGATGCCGACGAATCATCGGGATGACGGCAATGGACATTGACGACAAAACCAGAACAGAACTCGAGGCCGCGGTCTTTCGGCGCCTCGTCGACCACTTGCGCAACCGGACCGACGTCCAGAACATCGATCTGATGAACCTCGCCGGCTTCTGCCGCAATTGCCTGTCCAACTGGATGAAGGAAGAGGCCGACGCCAAGGGGATTGCCGTCAGCAAGGACGAGAGCCGCGAGGCGGTCTACGGCATGCCGTATGAGGAGTGGAAGGCCAAATATCAGGGCAGTGCCACGCCCGAGCAGCTCGCTGCGATGAAGAAATCGCACCCCGGACATTAAGCCCATGTGATGTCGTTCCGGGGCGATGCGCACGCATCGAAGCTCAGGTGCGCAATTGCACATCGGGGAATCTCGAGATTCCGGGTCTGGTGCTGCCGCACCATCCCGGAATGACTATGCTGGACAAATGCCTACCCGCATCTCCTGTGGGCGCGCTGTGGATGAGTGCGATGTTTCCTTGACGGAACGCGCTTCAAAATCGAGGGTCGCCCGCAACAAGCGGTGCGCGTGGCGCGTATTCGCGCGACATTTCAATGCCATTTCAGGAGTACGCGATGGCCACCACGTCTGCCGCCATTCAGGAAGAGCCCGCAACGCGATTTGCCAAGGACCAGCTCAAGTCCATCATCGAGCGCATCGAGCGGCTGGAAGAAGAGAAGAAGACGATCTCGGACGACATCCGTGACGTCTATGCCGAGGCCAAGGGCAACGGCTTCGACGTCAAGGCGCTGCGCACCATCGTACGCCTGCGCAAGCAGGATGCGAACGAGCGCCAGGAGCAGGAGACCATTCTCGAGACCTACATGCAGGCGCTCGGGATGCTGTGAGCCGGCGGCTCCGTTCGGCGGGCGGGGCTCGTTCAAGATGTCGCTTCAAGGGCTGGGCCGATAAGTCTTGGCCGATAAGTCTTGGGTCCATTTCCGGGATTTGCTACACTGCTCGGCGAATAACCGGGCAGATCGCAGATGGATGTGCCAGGACCAGAGCGCCGGCTCGCTGCGGTCCTCGCGGCTGACATGGTCGGCTTCAGTCGGCTCATGGAAGCTGACGAGACGGGCACCCTTGCGCGCCTCAAGACCCACCGGATCGAACTGATCGATCCCGCCATCAGCAAGAACCGCGGCCGCATCATCAAGACCACCGGCGACGGCATGCTGGTCGAATTCCACAGCGTCGTCGATGCGGTGCTGTGCGCCGCGGAGGTGCAGCGCCGAATGGCGAAGCGCAATACCGACGTCGCGCCGGCGCGATGGATGCAGTTTCGCATCGGCATCAATCTTGGCGACGTGATCGTTGACGGCAACGACATCTTCGGGGACGGCGTCAATGTTGCGTCCCGCCTGGAAACTTTGGCCGAGCCCGGCGGCATCTGTATTTCGGCCGCGGTCCGCGACCAAGTCGGTGATCGCCTGGAGGATTTGAGCTTCGAGGATCTCGGCGATCAGACCGTCAAGAACATCGCCCGCCCGATCCGCGTCTTCCGCATTCATCTCGACTCCGATGCAACGCCCGCCCCGGCGCATGCGCAAGGAACCACAGCGCCCGCGGTCGCCAGGAAGCCCTCGATCGCGGTGTTGCCGCTGGTCAACATGAGCGGCGATCCCGAGCAGGAGTTCTTCGCCGACGGCCTCACCGAGGACATCATCACCGAGCTGTCGCGCTTCCACGATCTGCTCGTGATCTCGCGCAACTCGACCTTCGTGTACAAGGGCAAGGCCGTGAAGGTGCAGGACGTCGCGAAGGAATTCGCGGTCGATTACGTGCTGGAGGGCAGCGTGCGCAAGGCGGGCGGCCGCATCCGCGTCACGGTGCAACTGATCGACGCAGAAGCCGACCGCCACGTCTGGGCCGAGCGCTATGACCGCGAGCTTGCCGACATCTTCGCGATCCAGGACGAGATGACGCGCGCGATCGTGGCGACCTTGCCGGGTCGCGTCGAGGCGGCCGCCCATGATCGCGTCAAGCGCAAGCCGACCGACAACATGGCGGCCTACGAATGCGTGCTGGCCGCCAAGGTTCTGCATCATCGCTCGGCGCGGGACGACAATGCCGAAGCGCAACGTCTGCTGGAGCGGGCGATTGTGCTCGACCCCAATTATGCCCACGCGCATGCCTGGCGGGCCTGCGTGCTCGGGCAGACCTGGGTCTATAATTGGTGCGACGATCGCGACGCGACCTTCGAGCAGGTGGCCGCGGAGCTTGAGATCGCGCTCAAGCTCGACGACAATGACAGCGATGTGCATCGGATCCTCGCCGCGCTGAACCTCAATCGCGACGACCACGACAAGGCAGCCTTCCATCAGGAACGTGCGCTCGCCCTAAACCCGAACTACGACCTCGTCGTCGTGCAGCAGGGCGAGCTCTTGACCTGGCTCGGGCGGCCGGAGGAGGGTATCGACTGGATCAGGCGGGCAATGCGCCTCAACCCGTACCATCCGGAGCGCTTCTGGAGCCATCTCGGCCGGGCCTGCTATTGTGCCGAAAAATACGCCGATGCCGCCGACGCGTTCTCGCGCGTCACGCGGCCCGATCACACCCATCACGCCTTCCTTGCGGCGACACTGGCACAGATGGGTGACGGGGTGGCAGCCGGCGCGCACGCCGCCGAGGTGCTGAAGCGGGAGCCGGCGTTCTCGGTCGCTGCGCACCTGGCTACCCAGCACTACAAGCACGACCTCGACCGGGCGCGCTACGAGGCCGGCCTGCTCAAGGCCGGGCTGCCGGCTTGAGGCGGCTGGGCGCGAACACGAGTGACTGGGGTTGAAGTTTAGCGCAGCGAGGCGGTGCGCACGAACGATTGGGTCGCCAGCACGGCGGTGGCGGTGCCCGAGAAGCGGTCGCACGTCATCCCCATCATCGGATCATCCGAGAAGGTCATGGCGACCGACGTCTCCGGCTTGATGAAGTGAGCGCGCATCAGGCTCATGTCGGTATCACCAAGCACCGTGGTCAGCATGCCGTTGCTGGCGCTCGGCGCCAACAGCACGACACGCATCCAGGTGTCGTTGCCCTTGGCGGCGGAGATGCGGGCCGACGTCATGATCACGCCCTGGCCCTGTGCGCCCTTGGCGACAACAGTGTTGATCTCGGTGGCTGCCGCGGCAGCGTTGCGGGTCGGGCGCACGCTGCGTGGAACCGGCGCGGACGCCGCAACGATGTTGGCGTGGTCGACCGGCGAGGACGTGGCCGGCGCATAGGCGAGCGCCTTGTTGAAGTTCTCCGTCGCGCTGGCGGTTGCTTGCGGATCGGCGGCGCCGACGGCCTCGCGGGCTTTCAGCGCCGCGATCTGCTCCGGCGAGGCCTGCTTCGGCGTGGCCGTCGCATCGCCCCAGAAGCCGCGGGCGTTGATGATGTCGGCGGGTGATTGCGGCCTGCTGTTGTCGGCGGCCTGGACCTGCGGCTTATCTTTGGGCGTCGGAACGAGTTGCGCGTCCGCCGCCGCAAGCTGGATCGCGGCTACGATCTGTGGCTTGGCGCGCGGTATCGGAACGGGATCGGCGGGCTTGGCGGGCGCTGCGGCGGCGACCACAGCGTTGGCCGTCGGTTTGTCGTTCACGGGCGCAGCAGCATCATCTTCGTCGTCGTTCGACTTGCCGACGCCGAACAGCTTGGCGAACAGGCTCGGCCTGGCGATGGTCGCTGCGTTGTCGCCATTGCCACGTCGCTCGATGTCGGCCTTGGCGAGTTCATATCCCTTCAGCGGCGTGCCATCGGTCGGGACATGGACGGTGCGGCCGTCCGGGAACACCCTGACCAACTGCTCGCGCGTCATGCGCGGCCAGTGGCGGATGCTGCCGGTATCGAGATGGACGAAGGGCGAGCCTGAGGTCGGATAGAAGCCGACACCACCGCGCTGCAGGCGGAGGCCGGCGTAGCGGATCTGCTCGAGCGGCACGCCAGGAATGTAGAAATCCATCGCGTGCCCCAGCATGTGCTGGCTGTGGCGCGCAACGCCCGAGGAGCGGCGGCGCAGCATGGCGTTGGTGGCGGGGGAGCGGTAGGCGGAAATGATCTGGATCGGCTGCTTGCCGCCGACGTCGCGATAGACTTCCCAGAGGATGTCGAACAGGTGACGGTCCATCACCGTCTCATCCTGGTTGCGCCAGTCGCGCAGATAGTGGTTGAGCTGCTTCAGCGCCGCTTCGTCGTAGCGGCCATCGCGCTTGAAGGTGACAGTGAGGTCTTCGCCGGAATGAGTGTGGTGGAAGGAGAGGGTGCGGGTCTCGTTCAGCGCGGTCGCATCGTGAACCGACCCGGCGCCGGCCAGGAGCAATAGCGAGGTGAGGCCGACTTGGTAACCGGCCTTAGGCAGCGACAGCGGAATGAAGCGGCGTGCGAAAACAGCCAGCACTATAAGCCCACCCAGTCGACGAGCGTTCGGTCGGCATCTTCGCAGACCCCCTGCGAATGACGGTGAACGCTTTCTTAAAGCGGGAGGGTTAACCGAGGTTTACCGACCCGCCCCCAAGTTGGGCGTTAACTAACGGGTTGAGTGTGGCGAAAAATAGCCCGGTACCGCGACGGCGACCGGAAATGGTTAAAATCAACGATCTCATCTCTTGGACGAAATCGTTGATTTCACTTCAAAATCTACCGAAATTGGGCCGGAAGCCACAGCTCAGCGGGTGTAGATCCGACGCTGCTGCTGGGCCTGGCCGCGGCGCACCGGCTGCGGCTCCGGCTGTCCGAATCCCCCGAACAGGCGCTCGAAGAAGCTCGGTCCGGAATTCCAACCGCCGTTGTCACCGGCGACGTTGACGCCGGCGGGCAGGCTGCTGCTCGGCGGCCGCGCGTAGCTCGGCTGTGCATGCGCCACCACCGTTTCGAGGTCCTTGCCGCGGCTGTTCCTGAGCAGCGACAGCATGGTGGCGTCGCGGCCGTAGATGTCCTTGCGGAATTCCAGCTTGCCGGCGTCATCCACGAACGCGGTCTGATAGGTGATGTTGACCGGGATCGGCGTCGGAAATTTCAGGTCGACTTCGCTGGAGCCGTACATGCTGCGGATCCGCTCCGGCGTGTAGCGCGCGTTCGGCTCAGTGATGTTGAGCAGGATGGAGGCGTACTGGTCCGGATTCTGCACCCGCATGCAGCCATGGCTGAAGGCGCGCTCTTGCTTGGCGAACAGGTACTTGTCCGGCGTGTCGTGCTGATAGACCAGGAACTTGTTCGGGAAATTGAAGCGGATGCGGCCGAGCGCGTTGGCCTCACCCGGCGGCTGCGAGATGTGGATCGTGCCGTCGCGGTTTCGCTCGAGCCTGAGGCCCATGCGTTGCAGCACCGTCGGATCCTGCTGCAAGGCCGGCAGGTACTCGTTGTAGATGATCGAGGGCGGCACATTCCAGGTCGGATTGACCGTGATGTACTTCATCGTCTCGGTCAGAAGCGGCGTGGCATGCTGGCCGGGCTTGCCGGTCACGACCCGGGTGGACCAGACCTGCGCCCCGTTCTGCATCACCTTCAGCGTGTAGTCGGGGATGTTGAGGATCACATAGGCATCGCCGACATTGGCGGCGCCGAGCTGGCGCGGCAGCCAGCGCCAACGCTCCATGTTGACGATCACGGTGTCGATTTGCTTGTCACGCTTCGGGCTGTTCAGCGCCTTCACGGTGCGGTCATCGAGAACGCCTGTCGGCTTGAGCTCGACGCTGCTCTGGAATTTCTCCACCGCCCTGGCGACCGTCGCGTCATACGTCGTGCTCTCGGGATTCTCGGTGATGCCGAGCTTGTTGCGCAGGTCCGGCACGCGCGGATCATCCATCTCGACCGCCTGCTTCTTGCCGCGCGCAGCGACATAACGGAGCGTCGGCCCCTCGGCGATCCGGACGACCGGGCCGTCGCCCTGGCCGCGCAGCTCCGCGAGCTTCTTCTTCAGCTCCTTGTAGAGCTTGTGCGGCGGGTTGTAGCTGTCGAGCGCGCTCGAGGCGTCCTTCGCCCCCGTCACATGCGCGAATACTTCCGCCGGATCGATCGGGTGTTCCGGATAGAGGATGTCCGCCGACACCTGCGACCAATGCATGCGACCGCTCTGCGCCTGCCGCGCGTAGTCCAGCATGCTGCCGGCGAGCTTCAGCTCGGCTTCGGCCAGCGCGTCGGGCGAAGTCGCGGCGGTGAAGTCCGGCACCACATAGTCGTCCGGATCAAGGCCGTCGGAGGCCGCATCCTTCAGACGCGCAATCACGCCTTTGCCGGCCTCGGTCAGCTTGCCGGCCTTGGTGAAGACCGGGGCATAGTCGCGGGCTGAATAGAATTTCTCGGCCGCCGCGCGTTCGTTCTTGCGGTCGAAGGTGCGCAAGGTCTTGCTGGCCAGCAGCTCGCGCAGCTTGTCGGCGACAGGCTGATCCTCGGCCGGAACGTTGCTCGCGGCTTTGGCGGGCTCGGTTGCTGGCGCCGCAGCAGTCGCAGGAGCCGGGGACGCCGCAGGCGCCGCTGCCGTTGCAGGGGCAGGAGTTGTCGCGGGCGCCGCTGCCGTTGCCGCGCCTGGTGCCGCTGCGGGCGCGACCGCGGTGTCAGTCTTCGGCGCGTCGGCGGGCTTGCTGTCGGTTGGCGGCGTGGTGGCAACGTCCGCGGGCTTCGGTTCGGTCGTCGTCGCAGTCGCGCTCGGCTCGGCCGGCTTCACGTCGGCCGGTTTTGCATCAACGGCTTTGGCGCCGCTGGGCGTTGCATCGGTGGGCTTGGCATCGGTGGGCTTGGCATCGGTCGGCTTGGCGTCGGTCGCCTGTGCATCAACCGGCTTCGTATCGGTCGCCTTCTTCGTGGCGTCGGGCAGCGCGGCGGTCGTGTCCAGCTTGAAATCGCTCGCGGTCGGCGGCGGCACATTGGCGGGTTCAGGGCGCGGGATCGCGGCGTCGATGGCAAGTTCCGCGGGGCTGGAGCGAGATGTGTCCTGTGCGAAAGCTGCGGTCGCGGACACCGTGAGGAAGGTTGCCGCGATGGCCATCAATACGCGGTCAAATCCCTGACGGTCGTTCGAACAGTCACGCATCGTCACCCCCTGGGCGAAACTGCCCTTGCATTGAGCAGCTCAAGTCAGTGTTTGGTCTCGCAGCTTGCGCGGAAGCGCCGGCCTTCTCAATCAACTCGCAACGCCTGCACGCAACCAACGCAGACGATACAGACGCCCCTCTCATGCAGCCAGCGCCATGCGGGGGCAACTCACGACAAACTGACCCCGAACCACCTGATTTCATTCGGGCTGCGCGTTTTTTGCCACGCAGCCCGATGTTTGTCTGTCACCGCAAGGCCACGGTTCAAGAGGTTCCCGTGGGCGGCCATTTGCGTGCGCCACAGCACGGCCACAAAGCCAAGCGGCCACAAACCCTAGTTGGCGTCGGTGGCGCGCGAGCCGGCCGCGGCGTCGTCGAGCTTGCGATAGAGAGTCGACCGGCCGATTTTGAGGCGGCGCGCAACCTCCGACATCTGCCCGCGATAGTGCGAGATCGCGAAGCGGATGATTTCGTTTTCGAGGTCTTCCAGGGGACGCACATCGCCGGAGGCGTTGAGCATCGAAAGGTTGCCCGCGGCGGGCAGCATAATGGGTATTTCGTTACCAGAATTCATCGCGGGCGCCGTGGAGGGCGATACGACCAGCGGCTCGCCCTGCAACAACTTGCCCTCGGGCACCGCATGCGCCGTCGCCTGCGGGAAATCGGCGAGCCCGAGTTGGTCGCCGTCGCTCATCACCACGGCGCGGTACACCGTGTTCTCGAGCTGGCGGATGTTGCCGGGCCAATCGAGCTGAGACAGATGCGCCATCGCCTCGCCGCTGATGCCGGTGATGCTGCGGTTTTCCTCGGCGCAGAAGCGCGCCAGGAAATGCCGTAACAGATGCGGAATGTCCTCGCGCCGCTGCCGCAGCGCCGGAATGGTCAGCGGCAGGACGTGCAGCCGATAGAACAGGTCCTCGCGGAACTGGCCGCCCTTCACGAGGTCGAGCAACTTGCGATTGGTCGCCGAGATGATGCGGACGTCGACCTTGACCGGCTTGCGTCCGCCGACCGCCTCGACGGTGCCTTCCTGCAGCGCGCGCAACAGCTTCACCTGGGTGGCCAGCGGCAATTCGCCGACCTCGTCGAGAAACAGCGTGCCGCCATGGGCCTCGACGAACTTGCCCTGATGGCGCTCGGTGGCGCCGGTGAAGGCGCCCTTCTCGTGGCCGAACAGGATCGATTCAACAAGGTTGTCCGGGATCGCGCCGCAATTCACGGCGACGAACGGCTTCGCTTTGCGCTCGCTGCTGCCGTGGATGGCGCGTGCAAACAGCTCCTTGCCGACGCCGGATTCGCCCTCGATCAGCACCGGAATGGTCGAGGCCGCCGCCTTCTGGGCGGTGCGCAGCACGCCGGTCATGGCTTCGCTGCGGGTGATGATGTCGGAGAAAGTCAGCCGGCCCTCGCGGCTATGCCGGATGCGCTGCAATTCACCCTTGAGCGCGGAGGCGTTGAGCGCGTTGCGCAACGAGACCTGCAGCCGTTCGAAGCTGGCCGGCTTGACGACGAAATCCTGGGCGCCGGCACGCATGGCAGACACCACATTGTCGATCCCGCCATGCGCAGTCTGGACGATGACCGGGACGTTCAAACCAGCTTCACGAATCTTTGCGAGGACTCCAAGGCCGTCGAGCCCGGGCATCACTAGATCGAGCACCACGGCGTCGATCGCGCGGGCCTCGGGGGCGGTGAGTGCAGCCACGGCCGCGTCGCCGCTATCCACCACGAGAGGCTCATAGCCGCACTTCTGCACCATGTTTTCAACCAAACGACGCTGTACTGCGTCGTCATCGGCGATCAAAATGGTGGCAGCCATGGTTTTCCCCGCACGCTACGATTATCTGTCTCGAATCGGGGCACTGTCGCCGATGCCGATTAACGCACTCTTAAACGTTGCCATCCCGCATTCATTCCGCTGCCGCCGCCGTCTTTCCGACTGAAGTAGGGTTTCGAACAAGATGACCTCGCGCTCCAAATCTGCTCCCAACAAGTCTGCTCTCCGCAAAGAAGCCGCACTCCGCAAGCCGACCGCCCAACGCAAATCCGCCGCCGCAAAACCGGCGACGAAAAAGGCGGCCAACAAGACCGGCAAGCTGCCCGAATGGAATCTGGCAGATCTCTACTCCGGTATCGACGCGCCGGAAGTCGCGCGCGACCTGACCAGAATGGATGCAGATTGCGTCGCGTTTGAGACCGACTACAAAGGCAAGCTCGCGGAAAATACCGCTCGCGATGGCGGCGGCAAATGGCTCGCCGAGGCGATCAGGCGCTACGAGGCGATCGACGATCTCGCCGGCCGGCTCGGCTCTTACGCCGGCCTCGTGCACGCCGGCGACAGCGTCGATCCCGCGATCTCGAAATTCTACGGCGACGTGTCCGAGCGGCTGACGGCAGCCTCGGTGCATCTGCTGTTCTTCTCGCTCGAGCTCAATCGCGTTGACGATGACGTGATCGAGCGCGCGATGGCCGAGCCCGAGCTTGGCCACTACCGGCCGTGGATCGAGGATCTGCGCAAGGACAAGCCGTATCAGCTCGAGGATCGTGTCGAGCAGCTCTTTCACGAGAAGGCACAGAGCGGCTACGCGGCCTGGAACCGGCTGTTCGACCAGACCATCTCCAGCCTGCGCTTCAAGGTCGCGGGCAAGGAGCTGGCGATCGAGCCGACGCTGAACCTGTTGCAGGACAAGGTGGGCGACAAGCGCAAGGCGGCGGCGCAGGCGCTGGCGAAGACCTTCAAGGATAACGAGCGCACCTTCGCGCTGGTCACCAATACGCTCGCCAAGGACAAGGAGATCTCCGATCGCTGGCGCGGCTTCCAGGATGTCGCGGATTCCCGCCATCTCAACAACCGGGTCGAGCGCGAGGTGGTCGACGCGCTGGTCGCCTCCGTGCGCGCGGCCTATCCGAAGCTGTCGCATCGCTATTACGCCTTGAAGGCGGGCTGGTTCGGAAAGAAGAAGCTGGCGCACTGGGACCGCAATGCGCCGCTGCCGTTCGCGGCATCAGGCACGATCGCCTGGCCCGAGGCGCGCAACATGGTGCTGTCGGCCTATCGCGGCTTCTCGCCCCGGATGGCCGAGATCGCGGAGCGCTTCTTCACCGATCGCTGGATCGATGCGCCGGTGCGACCGGGCAAGGCGCCCGGCGCGTTCTCGCATCCGACCACCCCGTCGGCGCATCCCTATGTGCTGATGAACTATCAGGGCAAGCCGCGCGACGTGATGACGCTCGCGCATGAGCTCGGCCACGGTGTCCACCAGGTGCTGGCGGCGAAGAACGGCGCGCTGATGGCGCCGACGCCGCTGACGCTGGCCGAGACCGCGAGCGTGTTCGGGGAGATGCTGACCTTCAAGCGGCTGCTGTCCCAGACCAAGAACGCCAAACAGCGCCAAGCGCTGCTGGCGGGCAAGGTGGAGGACATGATCAACACCGTGGTGCGGCAGATCGCGTTCTATTCCTTCGAGCGCGCCGTGCACACCGAGCGCAAGAACGGCGAACTCACCGCCGAGCGGATCGGCCAGCTCTGGCTCAGCGTGCAGGGCGAAAGCCTCGGGCCCGCCATTGAGATCAAGCCGGGCTACGAGACATTCTGGATGTACATCCCGCACTTCATCCATTCGCCGTTCTATGTCTATGCCTATGCCTTCGGCGACTGCCTGGTGAACTCGCTCTATGCGGTCTACGAGCACGCCGCCGAAGGCTTCGCCGAGCGCTATCTCGACATGCTCGCTGCCGGCGGCACCAAGCACTATTCCGAATTGCTCAAGCCATTCGGGCTCGACGCCAAGGACCCGAAGTTCTGGGATGGCGGTCTGTCGGTCATCGCCGGGATGATCGACGAGTTGGAGGCGATGGGCTGAAGCGGTTGGCGGGCCATCAACTTCATTGTAAAACACCTGTTGAACGCACGATGAAACTGCGTTATACAGATGTATAATGCATGGTGCGCTGTTCCCGATCGCCGTGCAGATGAGTTCCGGCCATGAAGATCGAAATCAAGAAGATCGGAAATTCCGACGGGCTGCTGCTTCCTCGCGAATTGATGCAGCGGCTTGACCTCAAGCGCGGTCAGCAGTTGCACATCACTGAGCTTCCGGGGGGAGGTTTTCAGGCACTTCCGTATGATCCCGACTTCGAGCGGACCATGGAAATCGCCGACGAGGTCATGGACAAATATCGCGACACGCTGGCGACGCTCGCGAAGTGACGGGTCTCTCGCATGAGCGACCCGAATGAACCGCTTTGGATCACGGTCGACCAAGCCGTTGCCCTGCACGCCCGTCAGTTGCGTCGCTTCGGCGGCGCTTCAGGCCTTCGCGATCGGGGGATGCTGCACTCGGCCATTGAGCGTCCCATCAACAAATGGCGTTATGAGCGAGCGGATTTGGCCGAGCTGGCGGCGGCCTACGCCTTCGGCTTCGCGAAAAATCACGCCTTCGTCGACGGCAACAAACGGATGGCCTTCATGACAATGATGGTCTTCCTTCACAAGAACAGCGTTCGATTCAGTCCGGAGCCGGCGCACGCCACGTCGATGATCCTCTCCCTCGCGGCCGGCGAGGTCAGCGAGGACAGTTTGGCCCGGTGGATCCGGGACAATTGGCCTTCCGAATGACCCGATCGGGACCGCGCCGTTGCCCTGCCACCGCGATTGCGGTAATGGCTCGCGAGAAACGAATTTCTGACTGGGGACAAGGATGGCAGACCATAGCGAAGTGGCGTACACGACCGCTGACGGCAACGACTACCTGGCGCATGAGCAGACCTATGAGGGCTTCCTCATGCTGGTCAAATACGGCACCATCAGCGTCGCCATCATTCTCATCCTGATGGCCTACTTCCTGCTCTAATCCCCTAGATCGGCTGCGGCGCTGCCGGCCTTGGCGGCGCAGCACTTTCCTGTCCAACCCGGTGGCAAAAACCGGGTATCCAATCTGGCGAAAATAACGCTAGTTTGAAGACGCGTGCGCCGCTCGCGCCGCCGGAGGGCCCATGAAGATTGCCGTTGCCAAGGAAATTGATCCGTCCGAGCCGCGGGTTGCGGCGTCGCCCGATACCATCAAGAAGTTCAAGGCGCTGGGTGCCGAGATAGCGGTCGAGCCCGGCGCGGGCATCAAGTCCGGCTTGCCCGATTCGGAATTCACCGCGGCCGGCGCCACCGTCAGCGCAGACGCCGTCAAGGACGCCGACATCGTCATCAAGGTGAAGCGTCCGGAGGCCTCCGAACTCTCCAAATACAAGCGCGGCGCGCTCGTCATCGCGATCATGGACCCCTACGGCAACGAGGCCGCGCTCAAGACGATGGCCGATGCCGGCATTGCGGCCTTCGCCATGGAACTGATGCCGCGCATCACCCGCGCGCAGGTGATGGACGTTTTATCTTCTCAGGCCAACCTCGCGGGCTACCGGGCGGTGATCGAGGGCGCCGAAGCCTTCGGCCGTGCTTTTCCGATGATGATGACCGCGGCCGGCACTGTTCCGGCCGCAAAGGTGTTCGTGATGGGCGTCGGCGTTGCCGGCCTGCAGGCGATCGCGACCGCCCGGCGGCTCGGGGCCGTCGTCACCGCGACCGACGTGCGCCCCGCCACCAAGGAGCAGGTGGAATCGCTGGGTGCCAAATTCCTCGCCGTCGAGGACGAGGAGTTCAAGAACGCGCAGACCGCCGGCGGCTACGCCAAGGAGATGTCCAAGGAGTACCAGGCCAAGCAGGCTGCGCTGACCGCCGAGCACATCAAGAAGCAGGATATCGTCATCACCACCGCGCTGATCCCCGGCCGCCCCGCGCCGAAGCTGGTTTCGAGCGAGATGGTGAGGTCGATGAAGCCGGGCTCGGTACTGGTCGATCTCGCGGTCGAGCGCGGCGGCAATGTCGAGGGCGCCAAGGCTGGCGAGGTAGTCGATCTCGATGGCATCAAGATCGTCGGCTACACCAATGTCGCCGGCCGCGTCGCAGCCTCGGCGTCCAGCCTTTATGCGCGCAACCTGTTCTCGTTCATCGAGACCATGGTCGACAAGGCCAACAAGGCGCTCGCGGTCAACTGGGATGACGAGCTGGTGAAGGCCACCGCGCTGACCAAAGACGGCGCCGTCATCCATCCCAGCTTCCAGCCGAGTTAAGGAGAGCAAGCCATGGAGCATCTCGCGCAGGCCGTCGATCCCTTCGTGTTCCGGCTGTCGATTTTCGTTCTCGCCGTGTTCGTCGGCTATTTCGTCGTGTGGTCCGTGACGCCGGCACTGCATACGCCATTGATGAGCGTGACCAACGCGATCTCGTCGGTGATCGTGGTCGGCGCGTTGCTCGCGGTGGGCGTCGGCATGGTCTCGAGCGGCTCGGGCTGGGCCCGCGGCTTCGGTTTCGTGGCGCTGGTGTTCGCCTGCATCAACATCTTCGGGGGCTTCCTCGTCACCCAGCGCATGCTGGCGATGTACAAGAAGAAGTCGAAGTAAGCGCAAACACCTCGGGATGAGGAAAATTGGGGGCCTGAGATGAGCGCCAATCTCTCTGCACTGTTGTATCTCGTGGCAGGCGTGCTGTTCATCCTGTCGCTGCGCGGCCTGTCGAGCCCGGCCAGCTCGCGGCGGGGCAATCTGCTCGGCATGATCGGCATGGCGATCGCGGTCGGCACCACGCTTGCGAGCCATCCGCCGGCCGACGGCGTCGCCTGGCTGCTCGTCATCCTCGCGGTCGCGATCGGCGGCGGCATCGGCGCCGTGATCGCACGCCGGGTACCGATGACCTCGATGCCCGAGCTGGTCGCCGCGTTCCACTCGCTGGTCGGCATGGCCGCGGTGCTGGTCGCAGCCGGCGCGTTCTATGCGCCTGAGGCCTTCGACATCGGCACGCCCGGCAACATCCATCCGCAGAGCCTGGTCGAAATGTCGCTCGGCGTCGCGATCGGCGCCTTGACCTTCACCGGCTCGGTGATCGCGTTCCTGAAGCTCTCGGCGCGGATGAGCGGCGCACCGATCATCTTGCCGTTCCGCCACATCATCAACATCGTGCTCGCCCTGGCGCTGGTGTTCTTCATCGTCGGGCTTGTGCTGTCGGGCAGCGCGCTCGACTTCTGGCTGATCGTCATCCTCGCGCTGGCGCTTGGCGTGCTCATGATCATCCCGATCGGCGGCGCCGACATGCCGGTCGTGATCTCGATGCTGAACTCGTACTCCGGCTGGGCCGCGGCCGGCATCGGCTTCACGCTCGGCAACTCGGCGCTGATCATCACCGGCGCGCTGGTCGGCTCCTCGGGCGCGATCCTGTCCTACATCATGTGCCACGCGATGAACCGTTCGTTCATCTCGGTCATCCTCGGCGGCTTCGGCGGCGAGACGGCGGCCGCCGGCGGCGGCGGCGGCGAGCAGAAGCCGGCCAAGCTGGGCTCGGCCGATGACGCCGCCTTCATCATGAAGAACGCCTCCAAGGTCATCATCGTGCCCGGCTACGGCATGGCGGTGGCGCAGGCCCAGCACGCGCTGCGCGAAATGGCCGATCTCCTGAAGAAGGAAGGCGTCGAGGTGAAGTATGCCATTCATCCGGTTGCCGGCCGCATGCCGGGCCACATGAACGTGCTGCTCGCCGAGGCCAACGTGCCCTATGACGAGGTGTTCGAGCTCGAGGACATCAACTCGGAGTTCGCCCAGGCCGATATCGCCTTCGTCATCGGCGCCAACGACGTCACCAATCCCGCCGCGGAAGAGGACAAGAGCTCGCCGATCTATGGCATGCCGGTGTTGCAGGTCTGGAAGGCCGGCACCGTGATGTTCATCAAGCGCTCGCTGGCGTCTGGCTATGCCGGCATCGACAATCCGCTGTTCTACCGTGACAACACCATGATGTTGCTCGGCGACGCCAAGAAGGTCACCGAGAACATCGTCAAGGCGATGGCCTGACGCCGATGGCCCTGAACCGGGCGTGGCATCGACTGCATCGCGTGCCGCCCGGGGCCACGCGCGAAGGGCGCATCAATTGGGGCGCGGTGCATGCGCGGGTTTGCGCGTGCCGTGTTATGCCGGAGAGCATCAGGTCCGACGTTGAGAGGCTGCTCAAGCTCCGACGCCCGACGTGACGACGGCGACCTGGATGGCGCTGGTGATGACGACCCTGAGGTGGCTGCTGATCGCCGCTGTTGTCGTCTATCTCGTCGGGGTCGCCGTGTTGTTCGTCAAGCAACGCGACATGCTGTTTCCGATTCCGCCGGCCGGGCGGACCGCGCCGGATGCAGCGGGATTTCCTGAAGCCGAAGAGCATCTCCTGACCACGGCCGATGGCGAGCGGGTCATCGTCTGGCATGTGCCGGCGAAGCCGGGCCGGCCCGTCGTCCTGTTCTTTCCCGGCAATGCCGACCTCCTGGCTCGCCGCGTGACGCGCTTCCAGGACATCACGGCTGACGGCACCGGGCTGGTCGCGCTGTCGTATCGGGGCTATGCGGGCTCGAGCGGGACGCCGAGCGAGCGCGGATTGTTGCTGGATGCCGAGGCCGCCTATGCGTTCACGACCGCGCGCTACAGCGCAAAGCAAATCGTGGCCTGGGGATTCTCGCTCGGGACCGGCGTGGCTGTCGCGATGGCCGCCGAACATCCGGTCGGCAAGCTGCTCCTCGAGGCGCCTTACACCTCGACGGCGGATCTCGCCGGCGCGCTGTTTCGCTTCGTCCCGGTCTGCCCGTTGATGCGGGACCAGTTCCACTCCGACCGGCGCATCGCTCGGGTCAACGTGCCGCTTCTGATCATGCACGGCGCGGACGACCCGGTGATCCCGGTCAGCTTCGGCGAGCGGCTGTTCGGCCTCGCGCACGAGCCCAAGCAGTTTGTCCGCTTCCCGGGCGGCGGACATGACAACCTCGATGATTTCGGTGCGATCGAGACCGCTCGGCGGTTTATCAACACTGCGGGAGGCTGACGGCGGCGATTGTCTGTCGCATAATCGGGTCCAGTCGAATTAGGGGGCAGACGAGATGAGCGCACACGGACCGATGCCGCGGTCGGCTTGGCTGTTTCCCGTCCTGGCGGCGCTGTTGTTTGCCGCAGTCACGGCGTCGGGTTACGTGTTCGCGCCATCGGCCACAGGCTGGCTGTTCGCGGCCGTCTTGCTCGTGGTTCTGTTCGGCACCGTGTTCGCGGCCGTCCATCACGCCGAGATGATCGCCGAGCGGATCGGTGAACCGTACGGCACGCTGCTCCTGACGCTCGCCGTGACCGTCATCGAGGTCGCGCTGATCGCGACCATCATGCTCGGCGATACGCCGGCTCCGACGTTGGCGCGCGACACCGTGTTCGCCGTGGTGATGATCGTCTGCAACGGCCTGGTCGGGCTGTGCATCTTCATCGGCGGCATCAGGTATCGCGAGCAGGATTTTCAGATCACCGGCGCGAACCTGTATCTTAGCGTGCTGTTCGTGCTTGCGACCATCACCCTCGACATGCCGAACTTCACGCTGACCGCGCCCGGGCCGGTCTATTCCACCGCCCAGCTTGCGGTCGTGAGCACCGTCACCGTGCTGCTTTATGCGGTGTTCCTCTATACCCAGATGATCCGCCATCGCGACTATTTCGTGAGCGGCGCCAACGAGACGGCCGAGCATGGCGCGGCGTTATCGGACCGCATGCTGGCGATCAGCATTGTGCTGCTGCTGGTGGCGCTCCTCTCGGTCGTGCTGCTGGCCAAGAAGTTCTCCCTCGTGGTCGACGTCGTCACCGCGAAGATCGGGGCGCCGCCGGCCTTTGCCGGCGTCGTGGTCGCGCTGCTGATCCTGCTGCCGGAGAGCGTCGCGGCGGTGTCGGCAGCGCGCAAGAACGATCTGCAGAAGAGCATCAATCTCGCGCTCGGCTCGTCGATCGCGACGATCGGCCTCACCGTTCCCGCCGTGGCGGTTGCCGCTTATATGCTAGACAAGGAGCTCGTGCTCGGGCTCAGCAACCAACATATGCTGATCCTGCTGCTCACCTTCATGGTCAGCATGCTCACCTTCGGCACTGGCCGCACCAACATCCTGTTCGGGCTCGTGCACATGGTTGTGTTTGCCCTGTTCGTATTCATGGTCTTCGTGCCGTAGCGCTCGCCTGATGAGATATCTGCCGGTAGCGGCCCTGCTGCTCCTGTTCTTCCCACATTCCGCGGACGCCGCCACGCTCGATGGCGCGGCGATGCGCTGGCCGTTCGCGCTTCCCTTTGTCGGCCTGCTGCTCTCGATCGCGACGGGGCCGCTGCTGTTCCCCAGGGTATGGCATCACCATTACGGAAAGATCGCCGCCGCCTGGTCCATCGTGACGCTCGTCTCGATCTGGTGGCTCGCCGGCGGCACGGCGATGCTCGCTGCCGTCACCCACGCGCTGCTCGCCGAATATCTGAGCTTCATCGTGCTGCTGTTCGCGCTCTATACGGTCGCGGGCGGCATCGTCGTCAGCGGCGACATCAGGGGAACGCCGCTCAGCAACACCGTCATCCTGGCGCTGGGCACGGCGATGGCGAGCATCGTCGGCACCACCGGCGCAAGCATGATCCTGGTCCGGCCCTTGATCCGCGCAAACCTCGCTCGCCCTCACAACAGGCATGTGGTCATCTTCTTCATCATCCTCGTGGCCAATGTCGGCGGTGCGTTGAGCCCGTTGGGCGACCCGCCGCTGTTCGTCGGATTTCTGAACGGGGTGGATTTCTTCTGGACCACGCGAAGCCTCTGGCTGCAGACGCTCATTGTTGCCGGTTCGCTGCTGGCGATTTTCGTGGTCATTGACGCTTGGCGCTTCCGGGGCGAACGGGCTGGTGCCTTTACCGGATCCTCGTCTGCCCCGATCCGGGTCCGGGGGCTGCTCAACATCCCGCTGATTGCCGCGATCGTGGGCTGCATCCTGCTGTCGGCGAGCTGGAAGCCCGGAATCGCCGTGGACATCATCGGCACTCATCTCGAACTGCAGAACCTCGTGCGCGACGCCATGCTGATCGTGATCGCGCTGTTGTCGCTCTGGCTCACGCGCGACGAACACCGCGAAGCCAACGGGTTCACCTGGGAGCCTATCCGCGAGGTTGCGAAGCTGTTCGCGGCGATCTTCGTCGCCATCATCCCGGTGCTGGCCATGCTAGACGCCGGCAAGGATGGCGCCTTTGCCTGGCTGCTGTCGGCGGTCACCGAGCCCAACGGCACCCCCAAGGAGGTGGCCTATTTCTGGTACACCGGTCTGATGTCGGCGTTTCTCGACAATGCGCCGACCTATCTGCTGTTCTTCAAGCTCGCCGGGGGCAACGTCGACAACCTGATGAATGCGCTCTCGGGCACGCTGTCCGCGATCTCGATGGGAGCGGTGTACATGGGGGCCCTGACCTATATCGGGAACGCGCCGAACTTCATGATCGCCGCGATCGCCACGGAGCGCGGCATCAAGATGCCGAGCTTCTTCGGCTACCTGTTGATCGCCTCCAGCGTTCTCGTTCCGCTGTTTCTGCTCTTGACCTTGCTTCCAATAGCCCCTGTTCTCCATTAATTGCGGATCCGGCATTCGCGTCAACGTGGAGAAATTATCATGCTCAGTGCTGCATCGGACGTTCAGGTCGATACGCCGGAGGTGCGGGTCACCGAATGGCGGCTGGCGCCGGGCAGTGCCACCGGTCCCCACACCCATGAGATGGACTACGTCATCGTGCCGATCACTGCAGGCGAGATGACGATCGTGGCGCCGAACGGCGAGCGCTCGAAGGCCCAGCTCGGCGTCGGCAAGTCTTACTTCCGCAAGGCGGGCGTCCAGCACGACGTGCTCAACGAGACGGCCAGCGAGATCGTGTTCCTCGAGGTCGAACTCAAACCCTGAGGACCGCTGCCGGCCGGTCCACGGCCGAATTGCGACTTCGGAATGGCAGATCGGTGTCGGCGGGTGTGGAAATTCATCGCGCGTTAACGGCTGCACGATGATCTGGAAGACGGAGGCGGTGCTGCGATTTTGCGCGCGAAGCCGCCTCCGGCTGAAACTGAAGTGACACTAAAGGTGACGGCGGAACAGGCGTTTGCCACCGATCCGACGCAGTTGATCCCTCAATGTGCCTCAAAGTTCCAGCATGAAATCCGGGGCGGGGAGTGGCAGGGCCATGCTGAGTTACTTGAAGAAATTCGCGATGGACATCTTTCCCTCGGTGGCTGCGACCATCATCGGGGCGTACATCGTTAACCACTACATCGTCGCCAAGCCGGAAGCGCCGGCCACGACGGCGGTCAATGCCACTGCCACGCCCGTCGTCGCCAAGCCCGCAGAGAAGCCAACCGTCGTCAGCAGCCTCCCCGAAGCTGGCGTGAAGGCCAAGGGCATCTCCGAGCGGACGCTGAGCGAACGGTCGGCGTCCGAGAAGGCCACCGTCACCGAAAAGCCCGCCGAAAAATCAGCCGACGTGAAATCCGCCGATGCGCCGGCTGAGACTGCGAGCATCCCTGCCGACTCGCATCACCACGCGGCGCCGAAGGCGGTGGCGAAGGTCACGCCGGCAGCTCCCGCAACTGAAGCGGCGCCGGGCGAAGGCCGCGACGCCAACGATCTCGCCCGTGCAGCGATCGAGCGGCTGCGCAAGGAGAGCCCGCCACGTACGCAGGAGGCCGTCCGCCAGGAGCCGCGCCCGGCCGATATGGCCCGGCTGCCCGAGGCGCAGCGTCCCGCGCCTGCGTCGTCGATTCGGCCGCTGCCGCCGCCGATCATGGTCTCCAGCCCGACCGATCAATCGGTCAATCAGTCGTCGCAGCCGCGGCCGCCCTATGCGGCCGACGCATCCGACACCGATCGCCTGACCCCGCCCGCCGACATTCCGGTCGCCCGCGCACCGCTTGATCTGCGTGCTGAAGCATCCGAGCCGCTGCCTCCGAAGGATCACACCGTGGCCGACGACATGCTGTCGGCCGCCAAGTCGGTGTTCCACGCGGTTCTGCCGAAGTAGCCGCTTAAAGGCGCTCTAGCCGCCGGTGCGCGCCAGGCCGTTGCGCGCGCTGTCGTCCTTTGGCCGCAGGGCGAGCGCGCGGTTGTAGGACGCCGCTGCCTTGGCTTTCTCGCCCAGCCGCTCATAGACTTGGCCGCGCACGCTCCACGCTGCCGCGCTGTTGGGATCAGCCTGGACGGCCTCGTCGACGTCGGCGGCGGCTTGCTTGGTCTTGTCGAGCGCGAGATAGCTGGTGGCACGGCCGAGCAGCGGCTCGGCCTTTTGCGGTGACAGGCCGCTCGCGGCGGTGAAATCGTCGATCGCCTGCTGGTGCTGGCCCTGTCCCTGATAGATCAGGCCGCGGCCATAGAGAGCCTGGATGTTGTAGGGATCGGCCGTCAGCGCCTGATCGAACTCTGTCAGCGCTTCGTCGGTCTTGCCGGAGTGTGCAAACGTCTGGCCGCGCGCCGCGTGATCTTTGGCGTCACTGATATTCTGTGCGGTGATCGTGTCGGCCGGCTTCTCGGCAGCGGCTGACGGTTTCGGTTTGTCGTCCGAGCCCCATGATCCCAAGTCGATGGAGCAACCCCCGAGAGGGAGGCCGAGCGCAATTGCAAGGGCGATCAATTGCGCCGCACGATGGCGCCACAGAGGTCCGGAACGGGGGCGGGGCGCCGGAACAGCCATCGTGCAAAATGCTCTTGCAGGTGATTTTGCATTGCTGGAGCTTCGGTTCTGATCGAATCAGAACCCAAGCTCCAGATTCTTGTTTGACGCGTTTTCTTCGCGCGAACCGGTATCCACTTCGCTCGAAAACGCTCTAACCCGAAATGCCGCTTGCTGCAAAACAACAACGCGGGCCCGAGGCCCGCGCTGCTAGACATCCAGATCGGTAAAACGGCTCAGCGCGGTCCGCGACCAGCACCGCCTGCGCCACCACGGCCACCGCGGTCGCCACCCGGACCCGCGCCAAACACCGGTTTCGGCTTCATCGGCAGCAGGCCTTCGCGCTGCAGCTTCTTGCGCGCCAGCTTGCGGGCGCGGCGGACGGCTTCGGCCTTTTCGCGGGCCTTCTTCTCGGACGGCTTTTCGTAGTGACCGCGGAGCTTCATCTCGCGGAAAATGCCCTCGCGCTGCATCTTCTTCTTCAGCGCCTTGAGAGCCTGGTCAACATTGTTATCGCGGACGAGAACCTGCACGCGGCATCCTCTTTTGAATTGATCGGTTCGGAATTCTGGCAAAGCAAGGGGCGGCAAAAGGCCTGCCTCTTAACCCTAGGGGGGCGCATGTATCAGACAAATGCGTCGATGTCCACCGGTGGAGTGACTTTCGGGCCTAGTAAAGCCACGAAATGCGGCGAAACTGCCCCTGTGTGGCCCTGATTTGGGTGATTTGGCGCCGAGATCGGGGCCGCTCCCGGCGTTTTGAAACCCGGACATTGGAAATAGGGGAGATGCGACATGGATATGAAGAAGTATGCGGCCGAGGCCATCGGCACGTTCTGGTTGACTTTCGCAGGCTGTGGCAGCGCGGTGATTGCGGCCGGCTTTCCGCAGGTCGGAATCGGTCTTGTCGGTGTGTCGCTTGCGTTCGGCCTGAGCGTTGTCACCATGGCTTACGCGATCGGGCATGTCTCGGGCTGTCATCTCAATCCAGCCGTCACGGTCGGGCTGGCGGCAGGCGGGCGCTTTCCGACCGGCCAGATCCTGCCCTACATCATTGCCCAGGTCGTCGGCGCGATCGTGGCCGCTGCACTGCTTTACGTGATCGCGAGCGGTGCGCCGGGGTTCGACGTGGCCAAGGGCTTTGCATCGAACGGCTATGACGCGCACTCGCCCGGTCAGTACAGCATGGTGGTGTGCTTCATCACCGAAGTGGTGATGACCATGATGTTTCTGTTCGTCATCATGGGGGCGACCCATGGCAAGGCGCCGGCGGGCTTTGCGCCGCTCGCGATCGGGCTTGCGCTGGTGATGATCCATCTCGTCAGCATTCCCGTCACCAACACCTCGGTGAATCCGGCCCGTAGCACGGGACCTGCACTGTTCGTTGGAGGCTGGGCGCTCGCACAGCTCTGGATGTTCTGGGTGGCGCCGTTGATCGGCGGCGCGCTGGGCGGCGTGATCTATCGCTGGGTCAGCGACGCGCCGACCGGTGTCGTCGCCGGTGCGAAGACCGCGTGATCAAGCAACAAATGGGATCGTGATCCTCACGATCCCATTTCCATTCGTCTGTCGTCATTGGTCTGCCGGGCGCCGCCGCGACAGACCGTGACTTACGGCTTGCGGGCCGGGGCCACCTGGGTGACATGGCCCATCTTGCGGCCGGGGCGCGGTGCGCCCTTGCCATAGAGATGCACAGTTGCGCCCGGAACAGTGAGCCACCGCTCGTAGTCCAGGATATCGTCGCCGATCAGGTTGGTCATGGTGACCTCGCCGTAACGCACCGGCTTGCCCAGCGGCCAACCGGCGATCGCGCGGATGTGCTGCTCAAACTGCGAGATCGAGGCGCCGTCGAGCGTCCAGTGGCCGGAGTTGTGCACGCGCGGCGCGATCTCATTGACCAGGACCGTCGGCGCACCATTGCCGGGCACCACGAACATTTCGACTGCCAGCACGCCGACATAGTCCAGCGCAGTTGCGATTTTCTCGGCGATGGCGCGCGCCTGCGCGGCGAGCGGTTCGGGAATGACGGCGGGCGCGCGGGAGATCTTCAGAATATGATCGCGATGCTCGTTCTCGGTGACGTCGAAGCATTCGACCTGGCCAGAGGCCGAGCGCGCCGCGATCACCGAGATCTCGCGTTCGAACGGAACGAACGCTTCGAGGATCGCCGACTTGGTACCGAGGTCCTGCCAGATCTGCTCGACATCGTCGCCGGCGCGGATGATTGCCTGGCCCTTGCCGTCATAGCCGAAGCGGCGGGTCTTGATCACGGCGGGCAGGCCGATGCGCTCGATCGCCGCGCGGATCGTGCCGACCGAGGACACGTCGGCATAGTCGGCGGTACCGATGCCGAGCCTGCTGACGAAGTCCTTCTCGATCAGCCGGTCCTGCGTGGTTTCAAGAATCGTGTGCGCGGGCAGCACCGGACGCCGTGCGGCGAGCACCATCGCGGTTGCAGCCGGCACATTCTCGAATTCATAGGTGACGACGTTGACGTCGTTGGCGAACAGTTCGAGCGCCTCGACGTCGGCATATTCCGCGCAGGTCGCGCTCTGCACCACGTCGAAGGCCGGGGAATCCGGGTCCGGCGAAAACACCTGGCACCTGAGCCCCAGGCGTGCCGCCGCCATTGCGAGCATGCGGCCCAATTGTCCGCCGCCGAGGATTCCAATGGTGTCGCCCGGCTTCAGCTTCACTACGGTCGAAGCTGTCACGCCGAGGCCTCCGGATTGTCCTTCACCGCGTCGGTCTGCTGTTGGCGCCACTGCGCTAACCGGCCTGCCAATGCGGGATCGTTGAGGGCGAGCACGCTCGCCGCGAGCAGGGCGGAATTGATCGCGCCGGCCTTGCCGATGGCGAGGGTTCCGACCGGAATCCCGGCCGGCATCTGCACGATCGAATAGAGCGAATCGACGCCGGACAGCGCCTTCGATTCGATGGGAACCCCGAACACCGGAAGTTCCGTGAGCGCCGCGGTCATGCCGGGCAGGTGGGCTGCGCCGCCGGCGCCGGCGATGATCACCTTGTGGCCGGCGGCCTTCGCCCCCTTGGCAAAGGCATAGAGCCTGTCCGGGGTGCGGTGGGCGGAAACGATCCGGGTCTCGCAGGCGACGCCGAGAGCTGCCAGAGTCTCGGCGGCATGGCGCATGGTCTCCCAATCGGATTGGCTTCCCATGATGATGGCGATCGGGGCGGTCATTTCGTCTATTCTGTGCAGGAAACCAAACGCATGGACCGATTATAGGGACGGCCCGGGCGTCATCCAAGGCGTGGCAGGAGAGTGAGAATGGACTATCCTGTCTTGGTGAATCCCGGCAAGCCTTCATAAGCAAGCCTCAACAAGGATGCGCATGAAGAAAAGGACGACCGCGACCGCTGCCGGGGCAGCAAAACGGCGGAAAACCACCGCGGTCGCGCGCAAAGTCGGCCCGGGCCGGAGCGGAACCGCAGCTTCCTCGCGAGACTCGGTCGCCTCCGACGATAAATCGACAATTCGCCGCTTGAAGGCGCAACTGGCGCGGGCCCAGGCCCGGATCGAGGAACTGCAGGCCCATGCCGAAACCGATTTCCTGCTCGATATCCTGAACCGGCGCGGTTTCGAGCGCGAGCTCGTCCGCGCGATCGCCTTCATCAAGCGCTACCATGCCTCGGGCGCGCTGATCGTGCTCGATGTCGATCGTCTGAAGCCGATCAACGATGCGTTCGGGCACGCTGCGGGCGACGAGGTGCTGAAGGCGATCGTTACAGCCCTGTCGGGCGAGGTGCGCGCCTCCGACGTGATCGGCCGGCTCGGCGGTGACGAGTTTGCCATCCTGCTATGGAATCTCAGCGAGACCGACGCCAGGGCCAAGGCCGCAATGCTCGAAGGCGTGATCGACCGCCTGACCTTTGTCTTCCGCGGCAGCAAGGTCGTTGCCGGTGCATCGGCCGGCGTTGCGGTTCTCGGCGCGCATTCGGACGTCGAGCGCGCCCTCGATGAGGCCGACCGCGCGATGTATGTGCGCAAGGCACAGCGGCGCCACGAGGCCCAGGACTAAGGCCCGAGACTAGGGCCCACGACTGGACCCAAGACCCAAGGTTAGGGCATGCCCAAACCTTCCGGCACCTTGCCGAAGGCCCGCAACAGCTTGGCATCGCCAAACTCGCCGATGGCGGGATCGCCGGTGCGGCTGAACGCGACGGCACCGATAGCGCCGGGCATCCGCGACATCATCTCGGCGCGCCGCAACGCGATTGCAGAACTCTGGCATTCCTCCGCGTTGCCCGCGACCGGCGTGCCATCGTCGTCCTGCACGAACGGCAGCGCCACGTAATAGGTGACATCAGCCATGATTTGCTCCTCGAAATGGATTTGCTCCTCGAAGATCAGGCGGCGTCGCTGGCCGCCTGCGTCACTCCGGGAGCGCCCCGCGCGGTGATCGCGGCTTGCAGCTCCTCGATCTCGGTCTCCAGATATTCATTGGCCATGATCAGTGCCTTGATGGTGCTGCGCAGGTTGCCGTCGCACATCGCGATGGCCTGGTCGCAGGCCCGCTCGTAGCGGCTGTTGTCGGGCAGGGACGGCGGTGCGGTCATGGCGAAACTCCCTCTTATGGCTGGCGGCTGGGCCAATATGTTCTCTATTTGTTCTAGAGGAGTCAAGAGCGACCGCCGCGGTCGCGATCCGTTGCCGCGAACGTGAAGCGGGCGGCCGGCTGTGGATGACGGGGACAAGCACCTGCGCAACCAGCCGATCCACCGGATCCATTGCCGCCGGATCGCGTGGCATGCAGACCTGTGCGCCTCACGCGATGATGTCGGGCGTGATCTGATCCTCGATGAAGGCGATACGATCGCGCAATTGCAGCTTCCGCTTCTTCAAGCGCTGCAGCATCAGGAGGTCCGGCGCGGGCGACTGATGCAACGCGTCGATCGCGGCGTCGAGGTCGCGGTGCTCTTGTTGCAGACGTGCGAGCTCGGCGTGGAGTTCGCGCTCATCCTGATCGTTCATGGTGTACGTTAACTGATAAGCACGATAAGGTTGTGGCGGGCGAAGCACTCGCCGCCTGTTGAAATATCGTCCTTGGGGGCGCGCGGCGCAAGCTGAACTGGTTCCATAGTCACGATTGGCAACAGATGGGCGGATAAAGCTGACTGCGGCATTTTGCGTTCCCCATCGACACCTTCGCCCACTTGTGTACACTCAGCGGTCCGGATCGACCCTGAGGTTTAACCCACCGAGGAGTGTTCGTATGGCAATACAAGCTCATCTCGTCGAACTCGAGCGCAAGCACAAAATTCTCGAAAACGAACTGCACGAAGCGCTCGTGCACCCTTCAGTAGACGACCTGCAAATTCTCGAGTTGAAGCGCCGTAAATTGATGGTCAAGGACGAGATCGAGCGGTTGAAGCAAACCGCGGACAGTACCATCCACTAGCCACTCCCCGCAGAAATTAACCAAGCCTTTCCGCATCAGGATGGACGCTCGAGCGCCCATCCTCGCGGAATTGCATTTGCTCAAAGCCCGGCCAATTCGCCGACATGATCGGCGATGGCGAGCGATGACGTAAGGCCGGGTGACTCGATTCCGAACAGGTTGATCAGGCCGGCGACGCCGTGGTCGCGGGGACCCTGGATCAGGAAATCCTGGTTCGCGACCGCCGGCGGCACGATCTTTGGCCGAATTCCTGAATAGCTCGGCATCAAGGCGCCGTCCGGCAGGGTCGGCCAATACTTCCGGATCGCCGGATAAAAGCGCTCGGCCCGCGCCGGGTCGACGGCATAATCCACGCGATCGATCCATTCGACATCGGGACCGAACCTTGCCTGGCCCGCCATATCGAGAGTGAGGTGAACGCCGAGCCCGCCGGGCTCCGGCACCGGATAGATCAGCCGCGAAAACGGCGCCCGCGCGCTGCAACTGAAATAATTCCCCTTGGCCAGGTAGGCCGTCGGTATCAACTCAACCGGCATGCCCTCGATGCTGCGCGCCACGGCCGGTGCACCGAGGCCGGCGGCGTTGATCAAGAGGTCGCACGCCAAGGTCATCGGCGCCTCGCCCCCGGCCTCGATCTCGATCCTGCCTGCGGCAGCCTTGGCGCGCGTGAGCGGCGTGTAGAACGCAAATGCCGCACCGGCCTCCTCGGCATCGCCGCGCAGCGCCAGCATGTAGGCGTGGCTGTCGATGATCCCGGTGGACGGCGACAGCAGAGCCGCGTCGCAGTTCAGCGCCGGCTCCATCGCGCGTGCCGCTTCGCCCGACAAGAGCTGCATGTCGTCGACGCCATTGGCCGCGGCATGCGCCCGGATCGACTGCAGCTTCTCGGTTTCCTTAGGTGTGGTGGCGACGATCAGCTTGCCGCAATTCTTGTGCGGGACGCCGTGCTCGGCGCAGTAGCGATAGAGGGCGCGCTTGCCGGCGACGCACATCCGCGCCATCAGGCTGCCGGCACGATAGTAGATGCCGGCGTGGATCACCTCGCTGTTCCGCGACGAGGTCACCGTGCCGATCGCCTCGGCCTCGTCGATGACAATCACTTCGCGACCGGCCTGTGCCAGCCGGCGCGCCACTGCGAGGCCGATCACCCCCGCACCCACGATCACGCAATCAACCCTGTCCATGTCGTCCTTCAGATCCGGCATTCCGGCGCAACGACAGGATGCCATCGCGCGCAATCATCATTGTTTTGCCCCGCCAAGTTTCTTGGCAAGTGCTTGGGCTGTCTTCGATAGTTGCGGCGCCCGTCCCTGTTAGTGGCCTATTAATCATGTCAGGGCAATTGCCGTAAATCAGGTCGCATTTGCAAGTTGCATCGGATCGCGTTTACCCGATCCAAACCGCCGAAGCCGGACACTCCCTCGGAAAATCCGCGGGTGGCTGATGGCTGGCAAGAATTGGCAGGCAAGCAGGAAGAATTCGATTCCGGCGAAGATAGTGCTTGGCCTGATCGCCGTCGTCACGTCATGTGGCACGGCCTGGTCGGCGCCCAGCGCCTTCGCGCCGTCGACCTATCTCGGTGACCTCGACCCCAGCGTGATCTGGGAGCTGTTGATCGGCAGCGTCGTCGTCGCGTCGTTCCTCGCCGCGGTCGGGCTCTGGATCCTGTCAGCCTTGCGTAAGGCCAAGCGAGCCCAACTGCGCCGCAATGTCTTTATCTCGTCGGCCCTCAACCACCTGAATCAGGGCGTGGTGATGACGGATGCGGGCGGGCGAATCGTCTTCTGCAACGATCGTTATCTCGATATCCACGGCCTGTCCCGCGCCGATATCAGGCGCAACATGAGCGGCACCGAGCTTCTGGAGCTGCGCCGGAGCCGTGGCATGCTCGACGTCAGCGCCGAGGATTATTTTGCAAAGGCCGCGGCACCTGAGGGACTGGTCACCGAACTGCCGGGCGGCAGGTCCGTGCTTGTGAGGTATTTCCCGCTGCCGAATGGAGGGTCGGTCGCAACGCACCTCGATTGCACCGACCAGCGTAAGCTGTCGCGCAAGCTCGCCTCGACGACGCAATTCCTGGAATCCGTGCTCGACAACGTCCCGGTCTGCGTCGCGGCCAAGAACATCGAGGATGGCCGCTATATCTTCGCCAACCGCGCGTTCGAACGTTTCTCTCGCTTCTCGCGTGATCATATCGTCGGCAAGCGGGCCGACGAGATCTTCCGCCCCGAGACCGCTGCCAGTATCGAGACCGCGGACCGCGCGGCACTGGACGCGCCGGAAGGTTATCATCGCAGCGAATTCTTCGTGGAGCGCGGCTCGGAGAAGCGCATCCTCGCCTCCAATCGTGTCGTCGCCCGCAACGAGGCCGGCGAGCCGGAATTCCTGATCGCCCTGTTCGAGGACGTCACCGACCGCCGCTCGCTGTCACGCGAGCTGGAGAACAACAAGAAATTCCTTGAGCTCGTGGTCGACAATATTCCGGTCTCGCTGATCGTCGAGCGCGTCAGCGACGGCCGCTATCTCTTGGCCAACCGCAGCGCCGAGACGATCCTCAACCGCCGCCGCGAGGATGCCACGGGTCTCACCGCCGCCGATATCTTCAACCCGCGCGAAGCCAAGCTGATCATCGCCCGCGACGAGGCCGCGATCCGCAAGCGCAGCATGATCGCCGAGGAGCATCCGATCTCGACCAAGGACGGGCTGCGGCTGTTTCTGACCCGCCGCATGACCGTGCTCGACGACAATGGTGAGCCGCAATATCTGATCAAGACCCATGAAGACGTCACCGACCGGCGCCAGACTGAATCACGCATGGCGCACATGGCCTATCACGACGGCCTGACCGACCTGCCGAACCGCGCCGCCTTCCTCCAGGCGTTGACGCAGATGATCGAGGCTTGCGCCGGCACCGACGAGGAATTCGCCGTGCTTTGCGTCGACCTCGACGGGCTGAAGGAGATCAATGACGTCTTCGGCCATGCGATGGGCGACAAGGTGTTGATCGAGGTGGCGCAACGCCTGCAGACGGTGGCGCGCGGCGGCGTGGTCGCGCGGCTGTCGGGCGACGAATTCGGCCTCATCATCGACGGCAGGCAGCCCGCGGCCGGCATTGCGCTGGCCGAGCAGGCCGCCGAAGCGTTGGGACAGGATTTTGCAATCGACGGCAAGGCGGTGCGTACCGGCCTCACCACGGGCATCGCGGTATTCCCGCATAACGGCTCCGACGCGGCCTCGCTGCTCGCCAATTCGGGTGCGGCCCTGTTTCGCGCCAAGGCGAAGTCGCGCGGCACGATCTCGATTTATGAGCCCGATATGGACCAGCAGATCCGCGACCGTCGCGTGCTGCACCAGGAGCTGTCGGTCGCCATCAAGAACGGCGAATTGTCGCTCTACTACCAGCCGCAGGCGGCGGCGGGCGGAAGCGTTGCCGGCAGCGAGATCATCGGGTTCGAGGCGCTGGCGCGCTGGCACCATCCGGTGCGCGGCTTCGTGCCCCCAAGCGATTTCATCCCGCTCGCGGAAGAAAGCGGCCTGATCGTCGAGATGGGTGAATGGATCCTACGCGAAGCCTGCCGGGAAGCGGCGTCATGGGCGGCTCCGCTGCAAATCGCGGTCAACCTGTCGCCGGCGCAGTTCACCCATGGCGACCTCGTCGGCCTCGTCCATTCAATTCTGCTCGAGACCGGGCTGAGGCCCGACCGGCTCGAGCTCGAAATCACCGAGGGCGTGCTGATCGAGGACTTCGACCGCGGTCTTTCGCTGCTGCGGCGGCTCAAGACACTCGGCGTGCGCATCTCGATGGACGATTTCGGCAGCGGCTATTCCTCGCTGAGCTACCTGCAGGCGTTTCCGTTCGACAAGATCAAGATCGACCGCGCCTTCGTCATCAATCTCGGCCGCAATCCCCAATCGGCAGCGATCGTGCGCGCCGTCATCGATCTCGGCCACGGCCTTGAAATGTCGATCGTGGCCGAGGGCGTCGAGACCGAGGCGCAGCTCGGCTTCCTTTCCGAGGAAGGCTGCGACGCGGTACAGGGCTATCTGATCGGCCGGCCCGCGCCGGTCGGCCATTTTGCCGCGCTGGTCGGCGGCAGCCAGGTCGTGGAATCCGTGCGCAAGGCCGGATAGGCGGGATTCCCGTCGCCGGACTGGATCAGCCGGATGAGCTTGCCATCCGCTGTATGCCCGGCTACATCTCGGAGCAGCACAACTTCCAGCCGAGAAAGGAGGGCTGCGTCGTGGCGATATTTCTCGATCACCACTTCAGGCGTGGCCCCGTCAACGCCCTGCAAATGCGTTTGCAGGGCTGACCGGAAACTCGTCTAACATCTCTTCCTGGTCTGCCCTTCGTGGCCGTGCGGCGCCGAACTGTCGAGTTCGTGCCTGCACCTCAATCCCTCGCCGCGCTTTGACACGCCCATCCGTTGCAGGCTGCACGCCCCGGATGTCGCGACGGCCGGCCAGACCAGAGAATCATCGTGACCCTCATCAATGTCCGCAATCTCGGCGTGACGCTGAACGCGCCGCTGTTTTCCCAACTGAATTTTGTCATCAATGCCGGCGATCGGATCGGGCTCGTCGCCGCCAACGGCCGCGGCAAATCTACGCTCCTGCGCTGCATCGCGGGCGCGATGGAGGCCCATGAAGGCGAGATCAGCAGATCGCGCGGGCTGGCCATCGGTCATGTCGCGCAGGACGCACCGCCGGCTCTGCTGGATAGGCCGTTCCATGCCGCGGTGCTTGAGGCGCTCTCCGGCGAGCGACAGGCCGACGAAAGCTGGCGGGTCGACGTCGCCCTGCAATCGCTGGAAGTGCCCGCGGAGCTGTGGGGGAAGCCGCTGAAGCAACTCAGTGGCGGCTGGTTGCGATTTGCCATGCTCGCCCGCGTGCTGGTGACCGAGCCTGATGTCCTGTTGCTCGACGAACCGACCAACCATCTCGACCTCGCCAAGATCGGCCGGCTCGAAACCTGGTTGAACGCCTTGCCGCGCGAGATGCCGGTCGTGATCGCAAGCCATGACCGCGCCTTTCTCGATGCAACGACGAACCGGACACTGTTCCTGCGCCCGGAGCGGTCGCAGCTATTCGCGTTGCCCTATGCGCGGGCGCGCGCGGTGCTGGACGAGCTCGATGCCTCCGATGCGCGCCGCCATCAAAAGGATATGAAGACCGTCCGGCAACTCCGCCAGCAGGCCGCGAAGCTCAACAATCTCGGCATCAACTCCGGCAGCGATCTTCTGCTGTCAAAGACCAGGCAATTGAAACAGCGTGCCGAGAAGCTGGAGGAGTCGGCAAAGCCCGCGCATGTGGAACGATCGGCCGGCACCATCAGGCTCGCCAATCGCGACACCCACGCCAAGGTGCTGATCAGGCTGAACGACGCCGCGATTGCGACGCCGGACGGACGGCTGCTGTTCAGGACCGGCCAGCAGTTCATCTGCAACGGCGACCGGATCGTGCTGCTGGGCCCGAATGGTGCGGGCAAGACCCGGTTGGTCACCGCGTTGCGTCAGGCGATCGAGGCGGCGGAGGCGGCACCGGCCGAGATCACGGCCACGGAGTCGCTGGTTACAGGCTATTGCGACCAGGCGCTTGCCGATCTCCCCGACACCGACACCCCGATGCGCGCGATCGTCGGCCGCTTCGAGGTTGGCGATCAGCGGGCGCGCGGCCTGCTCGCCGGGATTGGGCTGTCGATCGAGATGCAAAGGCGCCCGATCGGGCGGCTGTCGGGCGGGCAGAAGGCCCGTCTCGGCATGCTTGTGCTGCGGCTCACTGAGCCCAACTTCTATCTGCTCGATGAGCCGACCAACCACCTCGATATCGAGGGCCAGGAGGCGCTGGAGGAGGAATTGATCGAACGTCAGGCCAGTTGCCTGCTGGTGTCGCATGATCGCCAGTTCGTGCGGACGGTGGCCAACCGGTTCTGGCTGATCGGAGCCAGGAAGCTGGTGGAAGTCGATGGGCCGGATCGCTTCTTTGCGTCGGCCGGTGCAGGCTAGAGCGTCGCCGACGCTGCACCGACAGCCATGAGGATTGAGCACGGCTATTGCCGTGCGGCCTCCTGCGACCATGCGAGGTCGCGCCGGGACGGGCGGCGATGCAATCGATCCCCGATCAGGTCAGCCGCCTGCCGACCCTGACCGGCGCGAAGACACGCCACGATGAACGTGTCCTCCCACAGCTCGCGCTGGGCGTGGCTGCCGCCGATCCGCACCAGCTCGGGCATCAGCGGCGCGAGGATGCGGACGGCTTCATTGTGATCGCCCGCAGCGAAGGCGGCGATTCCCCGGCAGAGGCCGATAGCGGACGGGCCGGGCGCCAGCTTGCCGTCGGCCTGCCGCGCGTCCATCTCGGCAAGCCGCCGATCGAGCGCGCCGCCGTCCGTGGCGGCCGCGACCAGCGCGTGGTGCACGTCGGCGAAATGCGCGCCGGCCTTCGGGAAATGGCTGTCGCCATAGGCGGCGACATCCTTCCAATGGGACGCGAGGTCGGCCTTGCCGGCGAGCGAGAGCCGCCACAGCAGCGAGGCGGTGTCGGTGTAGATGTTGAGCGGCGGGTAGGGCCGGCCTGCCGGTTTGATATGACGCTCGTAGATGTCGAGCGCCGCGTCGGCGTCGCCTTCTTCGAGGTCGATCAGGGCGAGATGCCAGGCGAGATGGCCTTGCAGGAAGCTGGTGCGCTCGTTCGCCGGCAGCCAGGCCGATAGAAAAGCGCGGCCTTCGCGTCCGTCGCCTTGCTCGAACAGCGCATGCGCCACGGCGTGGGCGGCGCCGGCATTTTCGGGCTTCAGCGCGTAGCCGCGCTCGGTGATGGCGCGGCCGGAGACGACCTGGCCCGCCTCGGTGAGTGACCAGCCATGATAAGTCAGGAACCACCAGTCCTCGCCATAGTCGCGCGCGTAGCGTTCGCAGAGCGCCAGCCGCGCCGCATCGTGGTCGGCCCGGCCCGAGAAGGCGTAGAGGCCGAAGGCGCCGAGCAACAGCGACAGCACCTGTGCATCGCGCGGATATTCGGTGAGATGTTGCTCGGCGGCTGTCACGGCCTTTTTGGGCTGGCTCTCGATCACAGACGCCATGATCTCGACATGCTGGCGCTCGCGCGGGCTGGCGGCCGCCGCAAGCCGCCTTGCCGTGGCCGCCTTGGCGCGGGCCCCGGCCCCTTCCATGTTGAGCTGATGCACGCGGGCGCGCCCGATATGGGCCATCGCGAAATCGGGATCTTCGGCAATCGCCGCGTCAAACGCGGCATCCGCGCCGTGCAGGGCTGCAAGCATGCGATCGACGCCGTCGACATAATGCGCGGCGGCACGGTCGGACGCGGTCGTCAGCGGCAGGCCATAGCGGTCGTGGTTCATCGGTTGTCCTCCCGAATTGGACGCGAAGTCTAGCAGAGATGCGAGGCGCGACAATATTGCGGCAGTTGTCGTGCGAAGCAGTTGAGCGGCTGACGATCCGCCGCTAGCTTGCGCGCTTTGTCGAACCAGCAGGGAATCGGGGACCGACGTGATACCGAGCGAAACGAATACGCAGGAAGCAAGGCCGCCGCCAAAAGCGGCCGCGCTGGAGATGCCTTTGCTGCGGATCGAAGGCATCGCCAAGTCGTTCGGCAATTTCCGCGCCGTCGACAACCTCTCGCTCGACATCCGTGCCGGCGAATTCTTCGCGCTGCTCGGTCCGAGCGGTTGCGGCAAGACGACGCTGTTGCGCATGCTTGCCGGCTTCGAGACACCGGACGAGGGCCGCATCCTGCTCGACGGCAAGGACATCGCCCGGGTGCTGCCGCACGAGCGCCCCGTCAACATGATGTTCCAGAACTATGCGCTGTTCCCGCATCTGTCGGTGCGCGACAACATCGCCTTCGGCCTGAAGCGTGCCGGCATGGCGCGCGCCGAGATCGCGACCCGCGTCGCGGAGATGGTCGCTCTCGTCAAGCTCGAAGGCATGGAGAAGCGTAAGCCCGACCAGCTCTCGGGAGGACAGCGGCAGCGCGTGGCGCTGGCGCGCTCGTTGGCACGTCGTCCGCAGGTGCTGCTGCTCGATGAGCCGCTGGCGGCGCTCGACAAGAAGCTGCGCGAGAGCACGCAGAACGAGCTGATGGAGCTGCAGCGCCGGCTCGGCATGACCTTCATCATCGTCACCCACGACCAGGAGGAAGCGATGACCATGGCCGGGCGGATCGGCGTGATGGATGCCGGCCGCCTCGTCCAGGTCGCTACCCCGCGCAATCTCTACGAGGCGCCGGCCTCCCGCTGGATCGCCGAGTTCGTCGGCGACATCAATTTGTTCAGCGGCCAGGTCGTGTCCCGCGAACATAGCCGGCTGACAGTCTCGACCGCCGAGGCAGGGTCACTCTCGGTCAATGACTCGACGCCACCAGTGTCGAAGGAGACCGTCAGCGTCGCGATCCGCCCCGAGAAGGTGAAGCTGTCGCACCGTGCGTCGATGTCAGACCAAGGCACGTCGCAGGCGATCAATCGCCTGGAGGGCGTCATCACCGACGTCAACTACCTCGGTGGTGTCACGACCTACAGAGTGAAGTTGGAATCGGGCGCGGTGGTGCGCTCGTCGATGGCCAACACCGCGCGGCTCGATGTCGATGCCTATCTCGCCGGCCAGCGCGTGGTGGCGTGGTTCACGGCCGACGATTGCCTGGTGCTGGAGCAATGAGCGCGCGCCGCATCTTCGCCCGGCCGGCGCGACTTGCCGCGATCGCGCCGTATCTCTGGATGGTGCTGTTCTTCCTGGTGCCATTCGGCTTCGTGCTGAAGATCAGCCTGTCGCAGACCGCGATCGCGCAGCCGCCCTATACGCCGGTCTTCGACTTCACCGAGGGCCGCGCCGCGCTGGCGGCCGCCTTTTCGCAATTGTCGTTCGACAATTTCAGGCTGCTGCTTCAGGACAATCTCTACATTCTGTCTTATTTGCGCAGCCTCGTCGTCGCGGTGACCTCGACGCTGATCCTGCTCGTGATCGGCTATCCCATCGCCTATGGCATGGCCCGGCTGCCGCAGCGCTGGCAGGGCGTCGCGATGATGTTGGTGATCGTGCCGTTCTGGACCTCGTTCCTGATCCGCATCTATGCCTGGATCAACATCCTGCAGCATGACGGCCTGCTCAATCAGGTTCTGCTGGCGCTGCACGTTGTCTCCGCGCCGGTGGTCTGGCTGTCGACCGATAGCGCGATGTATCTCGGCATTGTCTATTCCTATCTGCCGTTCATGATCCTGCCGCTCTATGCGACGCTCTCCAGGATGGATGCATCGCTGCTGGAGGCCGCAGGCGATCTCGGCGCCTCGCCGCTTCAGGCGTTCTGGCTGGTGACGTTCCCGCTGTCGCTGCGTGGGGTCGCCGCCGGCGCGCTGCTCTGCTTCATCCCGATCGTCGGCGAGTTCGTGATCCCCGACCTGTTGGCCGGCTCCAATTCCTTGATGATCGGGCAGACGCTGTGGCTCGAGTTCTTCACCAACAAGGACTGGCCGGTGGCATCGGCCGCGGCGATCGCGCTGCTCCTCCTGCTGGTGCCGCCGCTCGTGCTCTACGATCGTCTGCAACGGCGCCAGCTCGAAGGTCGCGGCTGATGGCACATACCAGGCTCACCCGTTTCAACATGACGTCGCTGGCATTGGGACTTGCGTTCCTCTATCTGCCGATCGTCATTCTCGTGATCTATTCGTTCAACGCCTCGCGGCTGGTCACGGTGTGGGGCGGCTGGTCGCTGCGCTGGTACCACGAGTTCTTCAGCGACACGGCCATGCTGGAAGCCGCGTGGATGAGTCTCGCCGTCGGCGCGGTATCGGCGACGCTCGCAACCCTGCTCGGCACGCTGGCGGCGATCGGCCTTGCGCGCGGCGAGCGGTTCCGCGGCCGCGCGCTGTTCTCCGGCATGCTGTATTCGCCGCTGGTGATGCCCGAGGTGATCTCCGGCCTGTCGTTGCTCTTGCTGTTCGTCGCGCTGAACGCCGAGCGCGGCTTCTGGACGGTGACCATCGCCCACACTACGCTGACGATGTGCTTCGTCACCGTCGTGGTGCAGTCCCGCCTGACCGCGCTCGACCGCAGCCTGGAGGAGGCTGCGATCGATCTCGGCTGCAATCCGGTGAAGGCGTTCCTGCTGGTGACGCTGCCGCAGATCGTGCCCGCGATCGTCGCGGGCTGGATGCTGGCCTTCATCCTGTCGCTCGACGACGTCGTGATCGCGAGCTTCACCACCGGTCCCGGCTCGGCGACGCTGCCGATCCGGATCTATTCCGAGGTCCGGCTCGGCGTGAAGCCCGAGATCAATGCGATCTGCACGCTGGTGATCGCGCTGATCGCCGTGATCATCGTGATCGCCTCATTCGCCTCGAAGCTGTCGAATGCGCGCGGCGAGAGCGCCGCGCCGCTGTGAGAGCTCACGACTTGACCGCGCCGGCGGTCAGGCCGCCCACCATGTAGCGCTTGAAGGCATAGTAGATCGCGGCCGGCGGCAGCGCGTAAATGAAGCCGGTGGTCATCAACAGCTCCCACGGCGAGTCGTCGGCGGCGAGGAAGTTGCCGAGCGCGACCGGCAGCGTGAGTTCGGTGTCGTTCGACAGCAGCAGGAACGCATAGAGATATTCGTTCCACGCAAGCAGAATCGCGTAGGTGCCGATCGCGACCAGCGAGGGCATCATCAGCGGCACGTAAACCAGGCGGAACAATTGCAGCGTGGTGGCCCCGTCCATCGTCGCGGCTTCGTCCAACTCGACCGGAAGCTTGTCGGAGGCCTGCTTCAGCACCCAGATCGCGTAAGGCGAGGCGATCGTCACCATCGCCAGGATCAGCGACCAGTGATTGTTGAGCAGGCCGTAGTTGCCCATGGTGCGGTACATCGGCACGGCGAGGAACGCGGCCGGGATGAAGTAGGTGAACAGCGCGAGGTTCATCACGGCGCGGCCGCCGGGCACGCGCAGCCGCGAGATCGAGAACGCGGCGGCGGTCGCGACGAACAGCGTCAGCGCGCCGGCGGCGAGCGCGATCACCGTCGAATTCCAGAACTGGATCCAGAAGTCGCGCAGGAAGTAGTGCTGCTGGTGGAACACGATCGAGAAGTTATGCAGCGTCGGATGGTCCGGCCAGAGCTTGCCGGAGAACGCGTCTTCCTTCGGCGAGATCGCGAACACGAACATGTGGTAGATCGGCACCATGGTCCAGATGAAGACCGGGATGCCGATCAAGAGCAGCTTGGCTTCGGTGCCGACTTCGCGGAGGGTGGGCAGCTTCATCGCGACAACCGTTTCATCATGAAATAGACCAGCGGCAGCACGAACGGCATTGCGCACACGATCGTGGCCATCGCAAGCGAAAGCTGGTCGAGCCTGAGATAGCGGATGCCGAGCGTCGACAGCACGTGGGTGAGATCGGCGGGCCCGCCGCCGGTGAGCAGATAGACGCTGTTGAAGTCGCCGAGCGTCCAGATCATCGAGAGCAGCGTGCAGGTGACGTACAGCGTCTGCATCGACGGCCAGGTGATGTAGCGGAATTTCTGCCACCAACTGGCGCCGTCGACGTCGGATGCCTCGTACAGGTCGTGCGAGATCGCAAGCCGCCCGGTCAACAGGATCAGCGTCCAGAACGGCAGCGATTTCCAGATGTGAACGCCGATCGCCATCGCGAGCGCGACCGTCGGATCGTTCAGCCAGTTCGGGCCGTCGTCGCCGGTGAACTTGAAGATGAGCTGGTTGACCATGCCCCATTCGGGATTGAGCATGAAGCGCACCGACAGGATGGTCGGGATCGACGGCACGGCCCAGGGCAGGATGAAGATCACCGACAACCATCGGATCCAGGGACGCTGTTGGGCAAAGAAGCCGGAGAGGAACAGCGCGATCAGCATCTTGATGTTGATGCCGATGACCAGGAAGATCAGCGTGTTGACTGCGGCGCGCGCGAAGATCGGATCGTTATAGAGCGCGACATAGCTCGCCGGATGACGCGCGAGCCACAGGCCGTAGCAGACCGGATAGAGCACGAAGGCGAGAAACACCAGCAGATAGGGCGCGAGCAGCACGATGCCCCAGACCTGCGGCGGCGACAGCCGTGCCGACAGGGGCGGCGAGGAGGCATCGGATGCAGAAAGTGTGATCGCCATACGGTTACTCTTGTCGCGAGATGTCGCGTGCGCCTACGTCGTCGTCCCTGCGAAAGCACTAGGGCATCTACACATCTTTTCCGGACCGAAAAGTGACTCTCGATCAAGGACTTGCTTGCCACTCGATGACGCCATTTCGCGAGCAGAGCTTAGCAAAAGTGCGGCGTTTCTCTGCGTTGCTAAGCTAAGTCGTTGAGAAGACTCCGGAAGACATGTAGATGCCCTAGTGCGAAAGCAGGGACCCATAACCACCGGCTCTTGCTGTTTTGCGAAAGCCGATGACCAACGTCCTTCAAAACGACCGCCGCGGCGTATGGGTCCCTGCTTTCGCAGGGACGACAGAGACATACGTTCGCGGCGGCCGGCATCGTGTGCCTTAGCCCGCGACCTGCTTGATGCGGGCGATCAGTTCGTCGACGGCCTTGTCCACCGGCACCTTCTCGCTCACCACGCGGTTCATGGCCTTGGCCCAGACGTTCTCGTTGTTGAGGATCGTGAACTTCCAGTTCTTGGTGAAATCGAACGGCGCGGTGCCGCCCATGAACTGGTTGTAGACCGCCTTGCGGTGCCGGTCGGCCTGCCAGAACGGGCTCGCCTGGCTTGCCTTGGTCACCGGGAACCAGCGGCCGAGCGCCCCTTCGATATAGGGACGGACATTCTCTTCCTGCAGCAGGAACTTGATGAACTCCTTGCCCTCGGCCTTGTTCTTGGCGTTGGCGAAGATCAGGCCGGTCTTGACGTCGGAGCGGTACTTGATCGTCGAGCCGTCCGGTGCCTTCGGGAAGGATGCAGTAATGATGTCGTGCTCATAGGCCTGCTTGCCGGCGGCGCGCTGCGCGTCGGTCAGCGCCGGGTTGGTGGAGTCCTCGTACCACTTCGCCGCGATCGAGATCGTGAAGTTGTGGGTCATCACGATCGTCTTGTTGTGGAAGGCGACGTTGTTGTCCGGGTCCTTCCAGGTCGTGGAGGAGGGCGGCGTGCAGCCCTTGATGTAGGTGTCGGTGTAATCCTTCAGCGCGTGGATCAGGCCATCGCGCACCTTGGGATCGTCGACCAGCAGCTTGCCGTCGTCGTCGACCAGCTTGACGTGGTAGGCGTCCATGAAGGTGTAGAACGACTGGAAGGAGTCGGTCGATTCCACGCCCATCGGCTGGCCGACGCCGTAGATGCGCTGGCGCGTCGCCTTGCGGATCGCCGGCTGCACCTTGTCACACCAGAACGACCAGTAGTCCTCCCACTTGGTCGGGATGTCGGTTTGCTTGAAGCCGGCCTTCTCCAGCATGTCGCCCCAGATCTGGACATGCATGCTCTGTTGCTTCAGCGGGAATCCGTAATAGGCCTTCTTCTTGGCGACGTCGTCGTAGAGCAGCGCCGTCTCCAGCGTGTTCGGCGCGAACGCGTCCTTCATCGGCAGCAGGATGTCCGAGAGATCCTCGAGCTTGCCCTCGTAGGCCCACTTGCCCTGCGCCTGCACGTCATAGGAATCGGAATAGGCGACATCCGGCACGGTGCCGGAATCGAGCGCGGCGACCGTCTTCGGAATCATGTCCTGGATCGCGTATTGCGACAATTCGACCTTGATGCCGGTCTTGGCCTCGAACTTCTTGATCGTCTCGAGCAGTGCGTCGTCTTCGGACTTGTAGAAGCCCTTGCCCCACCAGACGGTGATCGTCTTGCCCTGGGCAAAAGCGGGGGCCGTGGCCGCGAACAGGCCGACCGCAGCGACCGCGAGCGAAAGCGCACCAATAACCTTGGACCTCACATTATTCTCCCTTTTCACGCCGGTATTAACCGGTTGGAGAAAACACTAGCGCATGCCTGTGACCTGATAAAGGTGGCGGCACCGCCAACTTGTGTAGGGGGCCGCGCGGCGCACAGATGACGAGGCATGGTCGCACCGGGCGGAAAACCTGCAGCTCGATCAGTTCGACTTTGGATTCTCGGCCGACGCCGGTGCGCTGGCCGGCGCCGGTGCCGCGGCATCCGCCGTGCCGGATTTTCCGCCTCCGGTGAAGCGCTCGATCACCGAACGCACCGCGTCGCGGGTCTTGCGATCCTTCACCGCATCGAGCAGCGGCGCGGATGCGGGCGAGCGGCGGATCAGGCTTTCCGGATCGGGGAAGATCAGCGGATCATCCCAGGGTCCCTGCACCACGAAGGGCAGGTCGAACCCGGTGCCGCCGCCGGATGCCGCCGTCAGGCTGGCGACGCCCTTCAGATCATATTCGCGCGCCGGCACCGAAGCCGTGCCGGTCAGCGTGATCCGCGCCGCCGGGCTCTCGACCCGAATGTCCTCGGCGGTCGCGACGCCGTCGGCGAATTTCACCGAGATGTTGAGATTGTCGTAGGGCGTCGTGCCGGAGCGGAAATGGCCGCCGCCCGACAGCGGCCGTCGCTCCAGCCGCTTCAGAAGCTGCTCGACATTGAAGCCCGCGATCGCGCCGTCGTGTCCGGTCAACGTCGCGGTGCCATCGAGCGATTGCGCCAGGCCGAACGGGCTCGAGCCGGATGCCGTCAGTGAGACGTTGAGGTTGCCGTGGCCGGACAGCTTGGTGATGCCGAACAGTTCGCTGGCGCAGGCCTGCAGGTCGACATCGTTGAACTGGAATTGCGCCCTGACGTCGGCGACCGCATCCGAGCGCGCCACCGCGAACGAGCCCTTGGCGATGCCGCCATACATCTGTGCCTCGCCGACGCTGAGCGCGAGCGCGCCGCCGCGCAAGTTCGCGCCGAACGCGGTGCGGCCGAGCTTGGACGGCCCCACCGTCACCTTCGCCGCCGACAGGCGCATGTCGAGATCGACGCTCGACAACGACGACAGATCGAACAATTGCCTGTTCCAGTCGCGCTGGCCGCTGGCGAGCAGGCGGAAGGTTGAGATGTAAGGCGTGAAGTCGAGGTTGCCGGCCGCGAGCGTCGCCTGCAGCGTCTGTCGGCCGTTGTTGGAATAGGTCATCACGCCTTCGGCGACATTGCCGTCGAGCTCGACATTGACATTGGTGAGTGCGACCGAGCCGCCGACCACATTGGTGCGCGCCTTCAGCGCGAAGCGGCCGAAGCCGCCTCCGCCGCTGGGAGGTGCCTGGCCCATCCAGCGCAGCGCATTGCGCAGCGACGGGCTGTCCATGGTGGTGACGCCTTCCATCATCAGGCTGGTACGATTGGCGACGGTCCCGTCGAACGCAACTTTCAGCGGCGCGCTGGCGAGCCGCGCCTTCAGGCCGGAGCGGTCGCCCGACAAGAGCGCGGCGAAATCGCTGGCACTGATCGAGCCGTCGACACGCTCGCCGCGCCAGTCGAACTGGCCGGTTGCCGCAAACGAGCGCGAGATCGAGGGCCAGGCCAGCGACAAGTCAATGTCGCCGAGCTCCTCGGACACGCGATTGGTCGCGTCCTCGTAATTCAGCTCGCCGTCCTGGATGCGGATCTCGGAAAACGACACCTGGTTCTCGGAGCCCGGCGTCATCGCCTTTGCGATGGTCTCGACGAACGGTGTCCAGTTGCTCTCGCCGGTGGCGGCGTCGCGCACCACGTGGATATGCGGGCGGAGCATCATGACGTCGGCGATCTCGAACCGCCGCAGCAGCAGGGGCAGCAGGCGCAGGTTCGCGGTCAGCACGTCGACCTGTAAGGCGGGATCGATGGTGGTGGCGCCCTTCAGTCCGACATTGTGGAACGAGACATAGCTGCCGGGAAATATCGAGACATCAATATTGCCGTTGACGACCAGCTCAAGCCCGGTGACGGCACGGATCTGCGCTTCCACCGCACGTTGCAGCGCGTCCCGGTTGAGGAACCACGATGTCCCGACCAGGGCGATCAGCGCCAGGCCGAGCAATGCCGCAATCGGCATCCCCAGGCGCTTTATTCCTTGGGCCATCGTCAATGACATGTCCGGTCGGGTTGGAGGTTGTCAGGTTGCTGTTGGAACATTGCGGGCTGCGCAGTTAAGCCCGCGCCAACCCTCGCAACTTGAAGGGTTTTCTTGTCGCTTTCAAGGCCATCCGGATGTCGCAGGTGCCTCCCGGAGCCGAGCCCGGCCGTGATTGACGCATTGCGAAGAATTCGCCTAATAATCCGTGATGTCACAGCCGTTAGCCCTCCATCAGGTATTCATTGCATGAACAAGGTCTATCCCGACGCCAAATCGGCCCTCGATGGTCTTCTCAAGGACGGCATGATGATCATGTCGGGCGGTTTCGGCCTCTGCGGCATCGCCGAGACCCTGTCGGACGCGATTCGCGACGCCGGCGTGAAGGGCCTGACGGTTGTCTCCAACAATGCCGGCGTCGACGGCATCGGCCTGAGCCGGCTGCTGGAAACACGCCAGATCAAGAAGATGATCTCGTCCTATGTCGGCGAGAACAAGCTGTTCGCCCAGCAATATCTCGCCGGCGAGCTCGAGCTCGAGTTCAACCCGCAGGGCACCCTCGCCGAGCGCATCCGCGCCGGTGGCGCCGGAATTCCGGCCTTCTACACCAAGACCGGCGTCGGCACGCTGATCGCCGAGGGCAAGGAAGTGAAGGAGTTCGACGGCGAGAAATACCTGATGGAGCGCGGCCTGTTCGCCGACCTCGCCATCGTCCACGCCTGGATGGGCGACACCGCCGGCAACCTGATCTATCGCAAGACCGCGCGCAATTTTAACCCGATGATGGCGACCGCGGCGAAGGTCACGGTCGCCGAGGTCGAGCACCTGGTGCCGGCAGGTCAGCTCAATCCCGATCACATCCATACCCCCGGTATTTTCGTGAAGCGCATCGTCGAGGTCGGCACCGCCAAGAAGCGCATCGAGTTCCGCAACACAAGGCCGCGCCCCACGGCGGCTGCAACCGGAGAAGAAGTCTGATGGCCTGGACCCGCGAACAGATGGCGGCACGCGCTGCCAAGGAGCTGCGCGACGGCTATTACGTCAATCTCGGTATTGGCATCCCGACGCTGGTCTCCAACTACATTCCGGACGGGATGGACGTCAGCCTGCAGAGCGAGAATGGCATGCTCGGCATGGGTCCGTTCCCCTATGAAGACGAGGTCGACGCCGATCTGATCAATGCCGGCAAGCAGACGGTCAGCGAGCTGCCCTCGACCAGCTATTTCTCCTCGGCCGATTCCTTCGGCATGGTGCGCGGCGGCCATATCGATCTGTCGATCCTCGGCGCCATGCAGGTCGCGCAGAACGGCGACCTCGCCAACTGGATGATCCCCGGCAAGATGGTGAAGGGCATGGGCGGCGCCATGGACCTCGTCGCCGGCGTCAAGCGCGTCGTTGTCGTGATGGAGCATTCCGCCAAGGACGGCCCGAAGCTCTTGAAGAAGTGCAACCTGCCGCTGACCGGCGAGCGCGTGGTCGATATGGTCGTCACCGATCTCGCCGTGTTCACGATCGACAAGCACGGCAAGGACGGCATGTCGCTGATCGAGCTGGCCGACGGCGTCACGCTCGACGAGGTCAAGGCCAAGACCGAAGCCGAATTCCGCGTCGCGCTGAAGAACACCTGAGATGTTCGAAGCGGGACGATCCCAGATCCGTCCCGCACGATCCGACGACGCCGGTTTCATCGCCGGCATCGTACTGGCCGCGCAGCGCGGCCCGTTGCCGCGCGGCTGGTTCGACATCGCGCTCGATCGGCCGGAAGGCGAATGCCTGGCGTTCATGACTCGGCTCGCGGTTGCGCGGGCGCGGTCATGGTACCACGTCGCTCATTTCCTGATCGCCGAGGTCGATGGCGTGCCGGCCTCGGCGCTGTGCGCCATGCCGGCCGCGGGAACGGTCGTGGCCGCGCGCGCTGCGATCGAAGAGGTCGCGGCCCTGCTCGGCATCGATGCCGATGCGATGATCGCGCGCGGCAGCTACGCTCGCAACTGCTGGGTTCAGGGCGGCGAGGGCGACTGGCTGATCGAGCACGTCGCAACGGCAGCCTCGCATCGCGGCAGCGGCCTGGTGCAGCCCCTGATCGCCCGCGCCCTTGCTGACGGCAAGGCGGCGGGGTTTGCGCAGGCATCGATCTCGTTCGTGATCGGCAACCAGGCCGCCGAACGCTGCTACACCAAGGCCGGCTTTGCCTTCGCCGAAGAGAAGCGCGACGCCGCATTCGAAGCGCTGACCGGCGCGCCGGGGTTTCGCAGATTTTCGCGGGCGATTTGAGGCGGGCACACCGCGACCACAAACACGACCGTCGTGCCTGCGAAAGCAGGGACCCATACTCCGCGGCTTGTGTAGTGGAAGGGACTCGTCGTCCCAGCTTCGCGTAACAATCAGCGCCGGTGGTTATGGGTCCCTGCTTTCGCACTAGGGCATCTACACATCTTTGGGGCGCGACAGATTGACTCGGGACGGCATGATGTGCGGTCGCCGCAGCGACTTGTATGATTCTCTGTCTGGCGTTTTGATTCGAAGGAGCGCCAGAGATGCAGCAGGAACCGGATTTGTCCCTTGGCAAGTTTGGAGACGTTCGCCTTGATAAAAGGGGGCGGCGCTTCTCCGGGCTGTGCTTTGCACGCGCAACGTCTGTTTGCGCCAGATGGCGCAGGGCGACTGGGCTGCGAACATGGCGTTCTGGCGGTTTGTGAACAATCCACGGGTCACGACCGACAAGCTGGTTGAAGGCTGGAGCCTGCAGACGTCAGCCGCGGTCAGCGGGCGACATGTGCTGGCAATCCAAGATACCAGCGAGATCAAGTTCCACACCCGTCCGGGACATCGGCGCGGCTTGGGCAAGGTCGGCAAAGGCAACGCGCGTGGCGTGCTGCTGCATGCCATGATGGCAGTCGATGCCGACAGCGGGGTCTGTCTCGGGCTCACTGGCGGCAAGGTGTGGACGCGCAAGCGCACGGCGAAGATCGCTCACGAGAAGCGAGCCTTGGCCGACAAGGAGTCGGCGCGCTGGGTGACGACCGCTGAGCAAGGCCGCGATGTTCTGGCCGCAGCTGGTATGATCACCGTCGTCAACGACCGCGAGGGAGATTTCTTCGCCCACTGGGCGCTGACGCCCGCTGACAATGTCCACCTTCTGTCGCGCGCCATGCACGACCATGCGCTGGTCGATGGCGGCACGCTTTATCAGGCAGTCGGGCGGGCCGGCTTCTGCGGCAAGGCGGTGATCGATCTGCCGCAGCGGATGGATCGCAGCGCTCGCCAGGCCCACCTCTCCATGTGCTTTGGAACCGTTGTGCTCAAACGGCCGCAGCGCCCCGGCGTGAAAGACTTGGCGGAGGGCGTCAAAGTCAGCTTCGTCGAAGTCGTCGAGTTGCACCCCCCGAAGGGCGCCCAGCCCATTCATTGGTTGCTCCTGACCACCCATCCGGTCGCCACCGCCGCCGATGCCTGGCGGATCGTCTCCTGGTACAAGCAGCGCTGGATCATCGAGCAGCTCTTCCGCTCGCTGAAGAGCCAGGGTCTGCGCATCGAGGATAGTCAGCTCGACAGCGCTGAAGGCCTGATCAAACTGGTGGCGATCGCCACCAGAGTGGCATGTCTCGTCATCCAGCTTGTCCAAGCCCGCAATGGCGGTGAAGAATTGCCGGCCGAATTTGTGTTCACGCCGGACGAGATCGACGCGCTCAAGGCCATCAATAAAACCCTGAAAGGCCGCACCGAGCTCCAGAAGAACCACCATCGCCCCAACACTGTCGCCTGGGCGGCGTGGATCATCGCAAAGCTCGGCGGATGGACCGGCTACGCCTCGCATCGCCCACCTGGACCAATCACCTTCCACATCGGGATGGCTCGCTTCCAAATCCTCGTATACGGCACCGCAAACGTGTAGATGCCATAGTGCTTTCGCAGGGACGACAACGAGGAGGGCTCTCGACGCATAGCCCCACACCACGCGATGTCATCACCCGCGTACGCGCATGCGGGTGGTCCAGTATTCCAGAGGCGGCTGTGACGGAGCCGAGAGGCCGCGGCGTACTGGATCGCCCGGTCGAGCCGGGCGATGACAGTGTGAGTGGGCACGTAGCGTCGCATTCTCGCGACGCCGCCGGAACGAGCGGTCAGCGCGTGCGGCCGAAATCCACCGCCGTGGTGTTGCCGCCGCTGATGACGACGGCGACGCGTTCGCCGGCTTCCGGCGTGTAGGCTCCCGACAGCAGCGCGGAAAATGCCGCGGCGCCGCCCGGCTCGGCGACGATGCGCAGCGCGCGCCACAACGTGTCCTGAGCCGAGGCGATCGCGTCGTCGGACACCAGAACGGTGCTATGCACATATTTCGCGGCGACCGGATAGACGCGCTCGCCGATCCGGCGCGGCGCCAGCGAATCGGCGGCGATCCCGCCGGCCTCGGCATCGACCGGATGGCCTGCCGCGAGCGCGCGCGTCAGCGTCGGCGCGGCGGCCGGCTCGACACCGATCACCTTGATGCGGCCGGCATACCATGCGGCGATGCCCGCGATCAGGCCGCCGCCGCCGACCGAGACCAGCACCGTATCGATATCGGGCGCCTGCCGATCGAGCTCGAGGCCGAGCGTGGCCTGGCCCAGGATGGTCTCGCGCTGGTCGAACGCCGGCACCGGCATCGCGCCGCTCTGCTGCGCCCAGATTTCGCTTGCGGCGAGCGCATCGGCGTAGCGGTCGCCTTCGATGACGAGATCAGCACCATAGCCGCGGATGCGCTCCACCTTGGCGGGCGACGACACGGTCGGAACGAAGATCCGGGCCGGTTTGCCGAGCCGCATCGCGGCATAGGCGGTCGCCGCGCCGTGATTGCCGCCCGAGGCCGCGACGACGCCGGCGGCCGGCACATCGCGCGCGAGCAGGTTGGCGAAGGCGCCGCGGGTCTTGAACGAGCCCGCATGCTGCAGCAGCTCGAGCTTCAGCGTCAGCGGATTTGCGGCCAGGCCGAACTCGCTGCCATCGAGCTCGACGACCGGTGTCCGCCTGACATGCGGCCGGATCAGCGCCGCGCATTGCGTGATCTCTTGTGACGTTATCTCGGTCACTGGCGGTCTCCTCAGGCGGGCGTTGACAGCAGTTAGTCACTTAGCTAATTAGCAATATGCCTTCGTCAGATGCAAACGTCGAGTCGGCTTTGCGCGCGCTGGCCAGCGATCGCAGGCTCTTGATCCTGCAATGGCTGAAGCGCCCGAAGGCGCATTTCCGCGCCCAGGTCGACGGCGATCTGGTCAAGGACGGGGTCTGCGGCGTGCTGATCGCCGAGAAGCTCGGCGTCAGCCAGCCGACCGTGAGCGAGCATCTGAAGATCCTGACTCAGGCCGGACTGCTGAACGCCAAGCGCGTCAAGCAGTGGACGTTCTACAAGCGCAACGAGTCCGAGATCGCGCGCATGAAGGCGGCGATCGTGGAGAAGATATGATTGCTGTGGCAGTGGCTCGAGCGAGCCTGCTACCACCTGCCGTCGCATCAGTCATGTGAGCCGCGGCAGCCGCGTAAGGTGAGCACGCCGGTCAGGCTCCCTCCCCCCTTGCGGGGGGAGGGCTGGGGAGAGGGGTGAGCCCGGGCGAGATGTTTGACGAAAGCGTTGCTATCGCAATTGTGATTGTGTGTCGTTGAAGCGCAAATCGAAAGAGCGCGTCGTGTGGCGCCCCTCTCCCCGGCCCTCCCCCGCAAGGGGGGAGGGAGCCCTTCCGCCGATGCCCTCCTTACGCCAACCGTGAGGCGCTGCGCGTGTGCATCGTTCATCACGCCCGCGCTGCCGCGTGCGAGAACACAACCTCGATCAGCGTGCCGGAGCGGCCGGCGGTCCTGATCTGGAATTTGGCGCGGTTGGCTTCGACCAGCGCCTTGGTCAGCGACAGGCTGACGCCGGCGGAGGCGGTGTGATCGGACGGGGTCGGCGCGCGGAACGGCTCCAGCGCGGCGGCGACCTCGTTGTCGTTGAGGCTCTGCCCGGTGTCGCGCACCCGCAGCATCACCTCGCCGAAATCGGACAGCGCGGTCGAGACGATCACCTGGCCGCCGGCATTGGCGAGATGGATCGAGCTGCCGATCAGGTTCAGCGTGATCTGGCGCAGCGCCCGGGCATCGGCGACGACAGGCGGCAGCATGTGCGCCAGCGAGGTGCGGATGATGATGCGCTCGCGGTTGGCCTGCGGCTGCATCACCGCAACGCAACTCTCGACCATCTCGTTGAGATTCTGGTCGGTGAAGGCGAGATCGAGCTTGCCGGTCTCGATCCGCGACAGATCGAGCAGGTCGTTGATAACAGCGATCACCCGCTCGCCGGAGGCGCGGATGTCCTTCATGTATTCGACATAGCGCTCGTTGCCGAGCGCGCCGAAGCGCTCGCCGATCATCACCTCGGCAAAGCCGATGATGGCGTTGAGCGGCGTGCGCACCTCGTGGCTGATCCGCGCCAGCATATCGGATTTGCCGTTCGCCGCGCGCTCGGCGAGCCGTCGTGCCTCGCGCAATTCGCTCTCGCTCGTCTTGGCTTGCGTGAGGTCACGGAACACCGCGAAGAAGTTCGGCCCGTCGGCGCGGGTGCGGCCCATCGTCACCGACAGCGGAATGACGCCGCCCTGGCGCACCTGACCGAGCGTCTCCCGGCCATGATCGAGCAGGCTGGCGACACCGGCCGATTTCAGGCTGGCGAGATACTGGAAGATCTCGTGCCGGCTCTCCGGCGCGAACAGGTCGGCGAGCGTATGCTTGACGAACTCCTCGCCGTCATAGCCGAACAGCGCCTCCGCGCTGCGGTTGCAGGAATGGATGTTGCCCTCGGCATCGAACATGATGATGCCCTCGGCCGCGGTGTCGAGGATCGCGCCGAGCTCCTCGGCATCGGCCTGCCCGGCCTGCGGCGGTGCAGGCTCGACGATCGGTGCGAGGGCCGCATCCTGCGCCGACAGCGCCGCTGCGATCGCCGCGTCCTCGTCATGGGTGCGCGAGAAGATCAGCGCCAACGCGGAGTCGTCGTCCCAGAAGATGGTGTGCAGCCGCGCCTCTGCGGAAACCGACTGCGCGTCGTGACCGGCGGTCTGGCCTGCCGAGATCGTCACCGGCGTGCCGGCGCCTGACGTGCTGCTCCCATGCGGGACGCCCGGCTCGACATAGAGCGCATCAAGCCCGCCGGCGGCTTCCAGCGCATGCAGGCTGTCGTAGCCCATGCGCGCGAGGAACGCGGCGTTGGCATAGAGCAGGCGGTCGAGCCGGTAGATCAGGATGCCGACCGGCAACAGGTCGAGCAGCGCCCGGTCACGTCTGGAGTCGGCGCGCGGCGGCGGCGCGGCCTGCGCCAGCCAGTCGGCCTTCGGGCTCTCGGTGCGCTCTTCGCGCGGCGGTTCGCTCGCGGGCGGCTCGGTCGCCGACGGCTGTTCGGCATTCGCCTCGCTCTCTTGTCGTTCGGTCGTGGTCGCGAGGCCCGCTTCACTCTCGAGCCGCGCCGACAATTGGCGGGCGAGTTCGTTGAAGGCGTTGTTCTCGACCGGCGTCAGCGACGGCGGCCGGGTGTCACCGGCGAGGCGGAACGGCACCACATTCGGTGGCGTCTCGTCGCGCATGTCCTGGCGCGTATCCTGGGTCGTTTCCACGGCGGGGTCCAGATCGGCTTGGTGTGAAGTCTCGGATGCTGTCGGCTCGGTCACGTCCTCGGTCGGTGGTGCAGTATCGGGCGGCGCTGCTGCGGGCGGAGGATGGCCCGGCGCCGGCCCGGGGGCCGCGGGTCCGGGCGGCGTCTCGGCGCGCGCCTGCGCGGCGCTCGCCGATAGCGGTTGCGGCGCGGCCGGGCCGCTGAAGAACTCATAGCGACGCAATGCGGCGAGTCGCGCAAGCCCGTCGAGGTCGCGACACACACCAAAGCCGCGATAGCCGGCGAACGTTCGGTTGCGGTCGAACACCGGCAGGCCCGACAACTCCACCGGCAAACGGCCGCCGCCGTCGACCGGCCAGCTCAGCGTGATGCCGCTCCAGGTGTTGTGGGTGGCGAATGCCTGCATGACGCGGCCTTCAGGATCGATCCCGAAGGTCTCGGCGATCTCGCTCCACAGCCGGCCGAAACCGGCCGCGGTGTGGATGCCGATCAGCCGGGTGAATTCGTCCGAGCCGAGCGAGAAGCGGCCCTCATGGTCCATCTGCCACATGAAGCGCAGCGGATGCCGGCGCGTGCCGAGCACGGGCTCGTCGAGCCACGATGACGTCCTGGCAGTCGCGAGCGCCGCGGGCAGCAGCTCGGCCGATGGCGGTACCGGCGATTCCGTGGCTGCGCCAGGCGGGGAGATTGGGGCGACCGGTGGTGCGGAGAGCTCCGGGACCGGCGGGCCTGCGTCGCTCTTGACGTCGGGGCAGGCCGCGAGCGGCGGCACCGCGGCTTGCTCTTCGGCCATCACCTTCATCGGCGCTTCGGTCAGCGCCGCCTCGACCACCGCGGTGTCTTCCGCGAGGTCGCGATGCGTTTTGGCGGTTTCGGCCGGCGCGGGATCTGCGCACGCTTCTGCTGCGGTGACGGCCGACGGCTCTGCGGGCGGCGGCACGTCAACGATCGGCTCGGCGGGGTCTTCCGCGGGCATGTCCTGCGGCACCTCCAGCGCGTCGAACTGCGCGAAGACGGCTGCGGGGCTGTCGGCCGGCACGGGCGCTGCGTCGTTGGCAACGACGTGTTCGTTGACAGGGGGCGCGGGAGGTTGCTCCGGCGCCGCGGCGGTTTCGGGCGCAGCCGGCGGCGCCGGCTCGGTCTGTGCAGCCGGATGCGGGGCCGGCTTGATCAGCGCGATCAGCGCGGTGTCGGCGCCGCGGCCGATCCGCTGCAGCACCACGCGGCCGATCCCGATGCTTGCAGCCGCGCGGCCCTGCTTCAGCGCCTCGCTGCGCGCGGCATCGAGGCCGGCGTCGCAAAGATCGTGAAGGCCGAGCAGCCGGCGCGCCGCTTCGTTGGCGCCGATCAGCAGGCCATCGGCGCTGAAGGCCGCAGCCGGCCGGTCGGCGATCTCCTGCACCAGGCGCTGCAACCGTTCAGTCAGCGGCATCACGCGGCCTGTTGGATTAAGCGCGGCGACCAGCACGCCATGGTTGCCGTCGGGCAGGTCGATCCGCGCGCAGCCGCAGGTCGCGAGCAGTCCGGGCGCCGCCCCGAAGCCGCGCAGCCGCTCCAGCCGGACCGCCCCCGTGGCGACGAGGCTGCGGCCGAGACGGGCGACCTGCCGGCGATGCGGATCGGCCGGGCCGAACACGCGCTTCGCCAGCTCGCTGCCGCCGGCGGCACCGAACACCCGCGCGCCGACCGGATTGGCCCACAGGATCCGCGCGCCGTCGGCCGACCACAGCCATGCAGGTTGGGCGCTCGCCGCGTGATCCGCTAGCCTGTGATCGCTGAGCGCCTGGATCTGGAATTCCGCGTCATTCATCACGCAAGATTTGACCGCATGGGGTTAGCTTCTCTTCCTCGATCGCCAGAAATACCGGCGGCCAGGGAATGACAGCCTTAACGGATCGTTAGTATCGCAAGCGGGCGGCGGCAGGTCCACGGCTGCGCCTGATGTGCCACGGCAAAGGCGGGATAACGTTAACTTGCCTGAACGATCCACAGGCGTTTTGCGTTGTCGAGACGCGCCGCGACCGACCGGCCGGAACCGCGGCACCGCGTCACATCAGCGACGCGGCATCGCGATCGAGGTCCCCATGGGCCGATCGAGCCCGCGGCGAGCCCAGACCTAGCCAACAGGAGCGCGATCATGAGCGACAACGGGCGTGAGCAATTCGAGATCCCCAAGGATATGCGATCGATGGCGGAAGCGAGCTTCGAGCAGGCGCGCAAGGCATTCGAGCAGTTCGTCTCCACCGCGCAGGCGACCGCCGGCTCGATCGAGGAGCGCAACGCCAGCGTGCGCGCCGGCGCCAAGGACATTTCCAGCAGGGCGTTCGCCTATGCCGAAAAGAACGTCCAGGACTCGCTGAACTATGCGCAATCGCTGGTCAAGGCCAAGGACCTGGCCGAGATCATGAAGCTGCACAGCGAGTATGTGCAGAGCCAGATGCGCGCGCTCGCCGACCAGGCCAGCGAGATGGGTCACATCATCAGCCGCGCCGCGATGAACGCGGTGAAGCCGAAGAACTGAGCCCGCGCATTCTAGCTCGGTATTCCCCGGGGATTGCGGCATCCCCGGGGATGACGGCGCATCCCGGCGCTGCCACCTCGGCGTTGAGGCCCGCCGCGGGACCTGCATCCGATTCGGTCAAAAGTTGCGGCATTGCAGCGATTTCACGTTGCGTTGCACAAAATTGACATATATGGGTGTTTAATTGGCCATGCCCCAATTGGGCATTCCCGTGAACCAAGGCAGCGTGATCCATTCGACGTTCCGGTTTTCCAGGCTCCGGGGCGTTCGCAAGGGTCACATTGAGTCACCCGTTGCGAAGGATGCACGTCAATGACCAACCCGTCCGATCCGTTTTCCGCTTCGATCATTCCCTTTGAGGTTCCCGAACAGATGCGCGCGTTCGCCGAGAAGGGCGTGTCGCAGGCCCGCGACAGCTACGCCCGCTTCAAGGACGCTGCCGAGACCCACAACAGCACGGTCGAGGCCGTGTTCACCAGCGTCAGCAAGGGCGCCAGCGAGTACTCGGCCAAGCTGATCGAGTTCTTCAAGGCCAACACCACCTCCTCGCTCGACTTCGCGCAGGAGCTGTTCGGCGTGAAGTCGCCGTCGGAGGCGCTGGAGCTGTGGACCTCGCACACCCGCAAGCAGTTCGAGACCTACACCGCGCAGGCCAAGGAACTGGCCGAGCTCGGCCAGAAGGTCGCTGCCGAAGCCGCCGAGCCGATCAAGGCCAGCGCCTCGAAGTATTACAAGCCGGCCGCCTGATCGCGTCCGCTTCACGTTCGCGGAAGGCCCGGGCCGTGGTCCGGGCCTTTTTGCTGGAGGAAGTCGTCGAACCGGCCTTAGATTGTCGCGGAAATCGCTGCGTTACGGCCTTGCCAAAGTCCGGCGTTGCACCTAGTTTCCGCCCGAAATCGCCGCCCGCCTTGAGGGCCGCGTGCCAGGATGCAGTTGTAGCTCAGTTGGTTAGAGCGCCTGTCTGTGGAACAGGAGGTCGGTGGTTCGAGCCCACCCAACTGTACCACTACAGTTGAATTGCCCGCAGTCTCGTCATCCTACTGATATGCTGGACCTATTTTTCGGCGCCAGGCGCGGCCGCTGCCTGATGCCGAATGCCAGCTCCCTTGGTAAGAGTGTGCCCCTACCAAACCGAATGGTGTGAGAGCTTCCAGGCAGCGGTCAGGATCTGGCGAGTGTTCTCGAACACCGCCGCGACCTCGTATGTGAAAAGGAAGAAGGCGCAATAGAAGACGCCGGGATACTCATCACTCCAAAGCAACAGGCGCCGGCTCAGAGCTATCCTGATTTTTTCGCCGCTCATGATGAGCGTGACAACGGCACCGATCAGAGCGCCGGCGACGATGTCGGACGGATAATGATAGCCGAGATAGACGCGCGGAATTGAAATCACCACAAGACTGTACAGGATCGCGAGCCAGCCCCAGCGGCGCCAGATCATGAACACACCAACAGCCAACGCAAATTCAAATGCGGACGTGTCGCTCGGAAAGGAGCCCCAGTTCCACAATGTCTCGGTGCTGACGTTGTAAGGCAGTGTGAAGCCGACCGCGGGATCATGGATGGGGCGCAGCCGGAACGGCAGATAAAACCTGATGATCTTCGTGAGCAGAAGTGACGCGATCGTCGCCGCAAGCGTTGAAATGACCACCGACCGGCGCAGTTTTTGATCCGGGTCTCGCTGAAACCACGCCAGCCACAGCAACGACGTCACAACGGCGCCCTTGAACACGGCTTGGCTTTCCACAAAGCCTATTGCCGTATCGAATATCAATGAGCGGCGTGCAAACGCGTTGAGAAGTCCTAAGAGATATTGGTCAGGGTTCACGGGCGCGGCCCCGTCTAAAACCCAAAGTAGGCGGCTCCGACTTGGGCAACTCAATGGCGTCTTCGGCCTCAGGGCGCTTGGCTAAGTTCCCGATTCCGGACATATCGAGAAACAACCCGCCGGCGGCGTGCTCGCGCCCGGAGCCGGAGCCCCTTCTTTCCCTGTGCCGGTGCACTCGCACCGGCTGAAGAAGGCGACCAAGCCGACCGCGCGCGAAATGCGACCGGCGATCCGGCCGCGCAAGGATGGCGTCACCGCGATTTCAAGAGCCATGCACGCGACAGACTGACGCCTTGTGACGCTGTCACGCAGCATCATCTCTCCGGTTTGGTATTCGGTGCGGATGAAGACGCCATCGCGCCTTGCGCGGGATGGATCGGGAGAGATGTGTGAACGAGTTTTACAGACAGGAAATCGATCGGCACTTCGCCTGGTTCGAGGCCAGGCTTCCGGCGCGGCCGGCGCGGTTCGTCGCGTGGCTGCGCAAGCCGTCGTCGCGCTATGTACGGATTCCGCTCGCGATCCTCTTGATCCTCGGTGGCATCTTCAGCTTCCTGCCGGTGCTCGGGCTCTGGATGCTGCCGCTCGGACTCCTTTTGTTCGCACAGGACGTCCCGTTCCTGCAGAAGCCGACCGCGCAATTGCTCGGCTGGGTCGAACGCAAATGGATCGAGCGCGAGCGCAGCAAACGCGCCGCAAAGCGCGCACGAGGAGTCAAATCGAGCGGTTAACTCGCTCGATTTCCAGTTGTGTCGTTGCGAGGTGTGACTCAAAAGCCAGAACGTGCCGGTAATTCAGGCGACTTTGCGGATTGCAAGTTTTTTTTCTTCCACGAATCAACGGGCTGATTCATTTTTGCCTTCTGGGGTCAATCTGGAGGCCAAGGTATGAACGTCATTGTTTTCGCTTCGCGTAAGGGGGGCTCGGGGAAAAGTACCCTGGCTGCTCACCTTGCCGCGCAAGTGCACAAGGCAACGAAGCCCTGTCTGCTGATCGATGCCGATCCGCAGGGCTCGCTGACTCTCTGGCACAAATTGCGCGGCACCAACGAGCCACCGATCAAGACGGCAGTGAATTCGGTCGGCGGCATTATCGCTCAGGCTCAGCGTGACGGCATCGAATGGGTGTTCATCGACACGCCGCCGAATCTCTCGGCTGTGGTCGGCGACGCGATCAAGCACGCCACCATGGTGATCATTCCGGCGCGACCCGGCGTGTTCGACGTCAACGCGGTGCAGGAAACGATCCAGACCTGCCGCTCGGTTCGCAAGCCCTATGCGGTCGTGATCAACGGCGCCCCGGCGCAGCGCGACGGCGTCGAAAGCCGCATCGTTGCGATCGCCCGTGAAGCGTTGGTGAAATTCCGCGCGCCGGTGTGGAGCGGCCAGATCACCAATCGCGCCGATCTTCTGATGGCGCTGGGCCAGGGTGAGGGCGCCCGCGAATATTCCGCGGAAGGCCGCGCCGCCGCCGAAATCAATCGGCTGTGGGCCGCGATCGAGCGCTCGATCAAGGCGATCCGCGGTTCGGCGTCGGCGTCCGGCGCGATGCACAAGCAGGCGGCGTAGTCGCGCAGCCTGATCCGAACTGAAAGAACGCGCGTCTCCCGCGCGTTTTTTGTGGCGTTGAGCATTTGAAATGTCATTCCGGGGCATGCGAAGCATGAGCTATGGTGCGCAGTTGCGCACCTGAGAATCTCGAGATTCCCCGGTGCGCAAACTTGCGCACCTGAGCTCTCGTGCTTGCGCACCATCCCGGAATGACGAAGCAGGTGGCCTACGCCACCATCAGCATGTAGAAAATGATCACCGGCGCCAGGGTCAGGATCACCGACCAGATGCCGACAGCCCATAAAATATCCGCGGTCGTGAAGCCCTGCTCGGCAACAAGTCTGGACCTCACGCCAATCGAACGCACTTCCGATCTCACGACGCCCCCGCGCAATTCTTGTTTGTGGCGGTGACGGTGATACGCGACCGGCTTTAAGATCCCGGCCGCAATTTCGCTCGGATTTGACCACAGGTGCTACCGCGGATTAACCACGGCGGGTGCGCATCGGGCGGCGTCGTCGTGCGCGGCGCGAAGCCAGTCAGCGCGGATCGTGAGGGACTTTGCGTTCATGGACCCTCCCCGATGTCGTCCCAGGGGAGGCAATAGGCCAAAAGCTCTAAGATTCCGGCTTGCCGCAGCCTTCAACTTCGCGGCGGCGCATTCATGTTTTCTTCACCGGGAGCCTGCGCTTTGCGGGCAGCCTCAGCGCATTCCGCCCTGGTCGCGGATCGCGCCGAGATGCTCGTTGATGCGGAATACGATCAGGATGAATTCGGCGACGATGCGCGAGAACACGATGCCGACAATGATGCTGGCGATCGATGCGAGCAGCAGGATGAACCCGACGAATGGGCTGATCGCCATGGCGGAGAGGGCAGACAGGATGCCGGAGATCCCGAACAGCACGATGACGCCGATCACCAGCCAGTAGAACGTTTTGATGATCGTGGGCGTAATAAAACGGTCCCACTGAAACAGATCCTGGAAATCGAACATCGGTGGTTCTCCCGGCAAGCCGAATATGATTCGCGTCTCATCCTACTGCGTCACAACCGGCTTGATCACTTCATCCCGAGCAGCTTGCGAAGCAAGCCTCTCGAATATCGAGGTCACCAGCCGGGCCGCATGGCGCGAGACGGAGTTGGAAGCGTCTCTTCGCCACGAGGGATGGATGCCGCAGTCCGTCTGGCTTGTCCCCTTGCGGCCAAGGGCTAGCCCCGAACCGGGCGCCGGGCAAGTCAGGGACGAGCTATGCGAGTGGACAGGTTGTGATTGCTGCAAATAACGGCCACAATCGGGCTTCCTTCCGGCATATCCTCACCCAATGACCACACTGACCTTCGAAGATTTCAGGCCCGGCCGCTTCGGGACGTTCGGCCCGCGCCACGTCACTCGCGAGGACATCCTCGCCTTTGCCGCCGAATACGACCCGCAGCCGATGCATCTCGACGAGGAGGCGGCACGCAAGTCGATGCTCGGGGGCCTGTCCGGCTCGGGCTGGCATCTCGGCTCGCTGATGATGCGAATGTTGTTCGACGGCTTCATCGGCCGCACCGCCTCGCTCGGCTCGCCCGGGGTCAATGAAATGCGCTGGATGGCGCCGCTGCGCCCGGGCGACGACTTGACGCTGGACGTCGACGTCGTCGAAGCGCGCGTCTCGCGCAGCCGGCCGAGCACGGGCATCGTCACCTTCAAGGGCACGATCCGCAACGCGCGCGGCGAGGTGCTGTGCGAGATGGAGTCGCCGATCATCGTGAGCCGTCGCGATGGGGCGGGCGGAGAGGCATGATGCGGACCCGAAGGGCCGCGTCGGCCAATCGTGTGGCGCGGCTTTCCCCGCGACCGGCGCAAGGCGTTTGCGCCAAGATCATGCTCAAGTCAGGACGTTGTGCGCATGCGCTTTTTTGAAGATATCGAGATCGGCGCGCGGCGCGACTTCGGCTCGTTCACCTTCACCGCCGAGGACATCAAGCGCTTTGCCGCGCAGTTCGATCCGCAGCGTTTCCATCTCGACGAGGAGGAGGGGCGCAAGTCGCTGTTCGGCGGCCTTGCCGCGTCGGGGTGGCACGTCGCCGCCGTGTGCATGAAGCTGCTGGTCGCCGACGGCAAGCGGCTTTCGGCCGAGGCCGCCGCGCGCGGCGAGCCGGTCGCGGTGTGGGGACCTTCGCCGGGCTTCCGCGAACTGCGTTGGATCCGTCCGGTCTTGGCCGGCGACACCGTCAGCTTCTCGAACCAGGTCGAGACCAAGCGCACCTCCTCGAGCCGGCCGGAATGGGGCATCCTGCAGGCGCGCAACACCGGCACCAACCAGCGCGGTGAAGTGGTGTTCTCCTTCCTCGCGACCGCATTCGTGCCGCGACGGCATCCGGGTTCCTGATGTTGCCCGCCGGCATCTGATGTTGCTGGAACGCCATGGTTAGCGGATCACTTACAGCGACCCACGCTGTTGTGCGTTGCGTGAAACGCGCTTTTTGCTAACGCGTTGTGAACGTTTGTGCCTGCCTATGGTTGGGGGACACAGCTTCAGGGGATACCCATGGCAGATCGCAGCGCGCTGAAACTGGTCGGCTTGATCTTCGCAACGGTGACGCTCGTTGTGATGCTGGCCACCGGAATGGTCGTGAAGGGCTTTGCCGACGGCGACTACTCGTTCGAGACCACCGCGAGCATCAATCGGTAGCTCGGAGTCCTCTCACCAGACGCTGATCCCGATTCGCAGGCGCGCGTTTCTATCGTTTCCAGACCAACGCCATCACGACGGTCGGCACTGCCAGCAGTTTGCTGCGGCTTCCGCATCCAAGGCTCAATTCCTGCAAGAATTGTCTGTGTGATGTGTTGCATCACACAGTCACAGATGCCGTTCGCCGCGAGCACTGGCTCGCGCCTGCTCTACGAGCGTTTTTTTCGAGCGAAGTGGATACCGGCTCGCGTGAGGAAAACGGGTCAAAGCAAGAATCTGGGGCTTCGGTTCTGATTCAATCAGAGCCGAAAATGCTTCTTGCCGCCGTCACAAAAATGAAGCCGCCGCCTCCCGTTGGGGAGAGGCGGCGGCTGTCAGCCTTGGTGCAGGTGCCAGATTAGCTGTTGCGCAGACCGTCGGCGGCGCGCTTCCACTGCGTGACGTTGTCGGCGATCATGCGCGTCGACTTCATCGCAGCTTGGCTGAGCTGGGCATAGCCGGAAATCTCGCGCTGGACGCGCTGGCCCTCGGCATGCAGCAGGTCGCGCAGGCTCTCGAGTTCCGAGATCAGCTTCTCGATCTCGGCAAGCGACGTACCGGCGACGCGCTGGATCAGCGAGTTGACGTTGTTGACGGTGGCGTCGGTGTTCGGCTCGACCGGCGCGGTCTCCGGGCTCGCCACGGGCCGCCGCAGGTAGGCGATGTCGTTGCGCACGAAGTCGCGGATACCAGCCTCGACCTCCGAGACGGCGGCGAGGTTGGTGTCGACGTCCGAATTCGTCTCAGCGTCTTCGGATCGGTTGGTAACGTTCATCGGCTTTCCCCTGTTCGCATGGCGAAGCGCGGCTGTCCCCCGCACGACGAATTGATGTGATGATAGTTGCAGATCTATGAGTCCCGCCGAATTTGGCCGCATCTGGGCCAAGTTGCGGCAATGGTCGATCATTAGCACGACAAGACTAACGGATTCTTCACCACGTCCGCTTGAAGCCGGCGCTGATGCTCTTGCTGGTCGTGCCCTGCGCGGTCTCGCCGACCGAACCCGAGACGGTGACCCCGTCGAACAACTTCTGTTCGGCGCCGATCCGGCGCAGCCACCGGTCGTCGGAGGTCGACAGGGTCTGTCCTGCCGTGATGCTGGTGCCGGTGTCATTGACCGACAGTTTGGCCGACTGGTCGGTATCATAGCTACGCCACGGATGGCTGACGATGCCGGGCATCGGCACCACGCCCTGCTGGGTGATGTTGTAGCCGTTCTGCAGGGTGAGCGAATATTGGTCCGACAGCGGCACCGACTTGCTCAGGGTCGTTCCGATCTTGCTCTGCTCGGCGCCCGGATCGACGCGGGCTTCGACCGAGGTCTTGTCCCAGATCGAGGCCACGCCGGGCGCTGATATCGAGGCCCAGGCGGAGCCTCCGGACTCCGGCAGGCTGCCGCCATTGGCGATCTGTTCCGACAACTCCTCCGACGTCGTCAGCGTGCCCTGCCGTGCCACTGTCATGTCTGCACCCACCCGGGTGTCGAGGAACGGCGAGATCGACTGCTTGACCGACACGCCCGACGTGCCGTTGGCATTGAGGCTGGACGACCAGGACGGATCGTTGCTGGCCGTGCTGCTCGGCTTGGCCGCGCCCTTCGGCAGGAGCGTGGGCAGGGTGGTGGAATCGGTGTTGAGCTGGCTCCAGTCGAGCTTGCTCTCGTCGATATCCTTCAGGATGTCGGTGTCGTTGGCATCGGCGGCCGGCGCCGCCTGTTCGGTCGCCGGGGCCGGCCCGGTGTCATCCCCGCCGGGAAGCGTCTGCGCCGCGGCCGAAAGCGCCATGGCCAAGCTGAAGCCGGCGGCCAGAAGGGGCAGCCTTGCCGAGCCAAATCGTGATGTGGAGGTCATTCCCAGCCCGCGAATTCCAGAGCCGCAACATGCGGTTCCCGTGGTACGAAATTGTGGCAAGGTCCTGGGGCAAGCTATCGCCATGTCCGGGCCCGCGCGCCAAGCATGTAGTCGCGCAAGACGTTCCGGCAACCCGTGCGGCCCGCTCGGGGCTGGCAAAAAGCAGACCGCGGAGCCGGGACGACAGCCCGGACATGACGAACAGTGAAATCCCCTAAGGCTGGTCAGACCGCGATGCGCGGCAGATGGATCGGATAGCCCACGGTCTGCTCGACGAGGTCGAAGCTGTCGACCAGCACGCGGAAGCTGGTCAGCCTGCCGGCCTTGAACTGGGCGAAGTGCGCGAGCCGCAGCGAGATCGGCTTGTTGGAGTCGAGCGCGGTGAGCGAATAGCGCAGCATCGAAGCCGCCGAGTCCACGCCCAGCATGATCCGTTCGCGATCGAAGCGGTGGACCCGCAGATTCTCGCCGATCTGCCTGATGACCTCGAGTACGGCGGCTTTGCCCCGCCGCTGACCAAAAAACGAAAACAGGTCGATTGGCCCATAGATCGCCCATTCGACCTCGTCGTCGAGCAAGGGCTCAATGTCCTCAAGCTGGCGTTCGTTGATCGCACGATGCAATGCGCGCGAAAAACGCCAGAGGCTGTGCTCTGTCATTTGTCGTGTTTCCTGAAACTGGATTTTCAAAGCAAGCAGGCGGCAGGGGCGTCAGCGCCGACACCGTGCCAGGTTGCTGCACATCACTATTGCTGCCCCAGATAGTGCGGATCGGCCAAAACACAAATGACATTTTTGCAATGCACAATTGCGCGGGAACTTTGCAAATGCAAAGGGAGGCCTGCCTCTCAGCGTGGTTAGCGCTCGCGCCGTCGGACCGGTTGCTGCTCGATCGCGATCGCGCCGTCGCGGACCGCCACCACCGCGAACAGCAAGGCGCCTCCGATGCCGCCGATCGCGGCACCCAGCGGCATACAGGTGAAGAACACCAGCATGCCGCTATAGCCTTCAAAATCTGTGGTTCTGAAGATCTCGACCCATGCGAGGCCGGCCCCGATGCCGAGGGCCGCGCCGCCAAGGGCACCCAGGGCAAGCCCGAGCAGCGCCAGCAATGCGACTTTCATGATGGTTTCAGCCCCGACAAGCGCAACAAGCCATGTAGTTGGTCAATATTGCGTCGACGAGGTTCATCATTGGCGTAAGGATTTTGCGGGCGAACAGGTCAGGCCGCGAGACCGTGCCGCGATGCTCAAGCGGGATGGGGTTGCGTTGAATCGACTCACCGCGGCTTCGGTTGACCTCTCCCCGTCGGGGAGAGGTCGGATTGCATCGTCAGATGCAATCCGGGTGAGGGCCCTTGTGCTCTCGATAGACCGTAACCCCTCACCCGATTTGCTGCGCAAAATCGACCTCTCCCAAGGGAGAGGTGACCTCCGCCGCTATTTCGGATCAAGCTGATCCCATCATGCTCTAGAGACCGGTGGTCAGCGTCGCCGCGATGTCGCGCTCCAGCACCTGCTGGACCAGATCGAAGGTGTCGATGATCTCGCGGATTTCGGTGATCTTGCCCTCGCGCAGGGTGTAGAACACCGCGACGTCGAACTGCACCACGCGCGCGTTGTCGCGCTTGCGGAAGAAGACGCGGAGCTGAGCCGCGACCCTGTCGCCCTCGGCCACCACGATCGGCGCCTCGTAGCGCATGTCGGAATAGCGGTTGTGGATCGTGGTCCACATCTGCCGCAGCGCGGCCTTGCCGCGGTGCTGGCCCATATGCGGCAGGATGTCGATCGGCGCATTGGCCAGGAACGCGATGTCGTCGCTGCAGCGATCGAGCGCGCCCTCGATGCCGCCTGCATAGTAGACATCGAGGAAGTTCAGCACGCGCCGTCGGTTCAGATCCTCGCCCATGTTCGACTCCGGCCGGTTGGTCCGACTCGCCTTGCCCCGCATTGTGAACCGAACCGGCCCACGATCAACCGACAAATATGCCAAGTCTTCTGACAGCTATTTTGACGCGGCAGGAGGAATTTTGGTTCAGCATTCAAGGCGTATGCTTCGCCGGGGAACGCATGCAGAATGAGGGTTCCGCGGTGCCTGAAGCGTCGCCAAGGCGGAAGAGGTCGAGGTGAGGAGGTCGAACTGGAACGATGGCGACCGTCTGGCGCGCCCTCCGTGAGGCGATGTGGGGTCCACGTGCGCACGTGACGCTTCGCATTCGTGAAGCACGCGGGTCCAGCTATCCGCGAATTAATGAAACCTCCCCGCGGGTGTCCGGTTGGGGCGACATGGGCGACGCATCCGCGGGTGCTCATCGTGACTCCGTCCGACCACAAGATCGCTGACGTCGTCGCCAGATAGCCTGCACGCTGCCGGCGGCGAGCCGGTTTTGACGCTGGTCAGGGCCCTGCTCTCCTCCGGGGCCGGCCGGTTCGCCGTCGCGCCGGGCGCTTGGTGATGGCTTAATCCGCCGGCGCGATCTTGCGGGTTAAGAGGTCGATCGTGAACCGCCCCTTCTTTTCGTAGCCCGGCGGCACGAGGGCCTCGCCCGCCGCGAGGTCGTAGAACAACTCCTTCGGCTTCGGAAAGCCTTCGCCGCAGGCGGTGCGGATGGTTTCGTCGTCGGCATATTCGACATCGATGGCGACCGAATTCCGGCGCGGCCCGGCGGCCAAGTTGGAGAGATCGAAATATTTCGGCCCTTCATTGCAGGTCACGACGTTGGAGCCGTAGGCGCTCACGGTATCCTCGGCCCTGAGCAGGAAGTCGGGCGAGATCGCGATGCCCTTGCCGGGTTTGCTCGTAAACTCCATCCGCGCCACCGCACTATCGAGATTGCCCTGGCCCATATGGCCGACCGCGCAGACCAGCACATCCTGTCGCTCGTCCCGCGGCAGGACGATGCAGTCATGGCCCTGCGCGCCCGGCACGAAGCGGACGAAGCGGTAGGCCTGACCATTCTTTGCGAACAGGGCGACGCCGCCGAAATCGGTGACGTGGGACTCGCACTCGCTCTCATAGTTGACGACGAGCAGGGGGGAATTGGCCGCAAGGAAGCGTCCGGCATAACGCTCCTGTGTCAGCGTCACATCGCAGGCGCGGCCGGCGGCGTTCGGATAGGACCTCGCGCGCGTGCAGGCCGATCCCTTGATGTTGGCCGCGGCACAGAAGGTCGAGAGCAGCGCGCGATCGTTATCCTGCGCCGGAGCCGCTTCTGCAATGAACAGGGCTGCAGTGCCGAACGTCAGCGCAACAACCCAATTGATCGGTGGTTTCGGCATGATCCTGAACAGACGGTCTGCAGTACCGCAGCATTTAGAGCACGATCCGGCCGGATGCGCAGCGGTTTTCTGCGCAGGCCGCGCGGGAACGGGCGGACCGGCTTCACCGTTGACGCGGCAGGATTGCGCCGGAGCCACGATATGAGATCCGTCTTGTTCGCTGCCATCTTTGCCATCGCATCATTTGCCGCCGCGTCTGCTGCCGACGCCAAGGGCTGCATCAAGGGCGCGATCGTCGGCGGCGTCGCCGGACATTATGCAGGCCATCACGGCGTGCTCGGTGCTGCCGCGGGCTGCCTCTATGGCCGCCATCACGCCAAGATGCAGATGCGCCAACAGCAGCAACCGGCGCAGCCGACACCGCCGAACAGGCAGCAGGACAGGCTGTGACGTCGCGCGACAAATTGTAATCCGGGGTTTCCGGAACGCCGCTCGCGAGGGCGGCGTTGTCTCCTTTGCGTAACGGAGACATTGATGACGAAACCAAAGACAAGAAACGTCCAGCCCGTTCCCGAAGACAATCAGAGCCATAAGGGCCCCGGCAGCGCACCCGGTGTTCCCCTCGACACCACCAAGGGCCACCGCGACGACGAGAAGCACAACATCCGCGAGCAGGCCGCGCACGGCAACCTGACGCAGAACACCAGCAACAAGCGGTCGGGTTAGGCACGGGCGCAGGCTCGCGCAACCAATCTGTTCGTTGCGAGGAGCCAACGGGTCGCGCGAACGCGCCCCGATGACAGGCTCCGCGACAATGTCGAACAGCCTGCTCAGGCGTCATCACCCGCGCATGCGGGTGATCCACTATTCCAGCGGTGCCCGAGCCTGATCGAGAGGCCGCGGCGTACTGGATGCCCGCCTGCGCGGGCATGACGGCTGAGATGAGGCGCGTCTGCGTTCTTGCGGTCCGCGGTGGTCGCGAGCGTTTGCCGATCTGTCGCACCGGCAAGGCCTTGCCGTCGCCAGCCCGTATGCTCTATCTGCGACATGCAGATCAGAGATGAACGAGTTGAAGACGCCGCGGCGATCAGCCGGATCACAGCAATGGCGTTCGAGACGGCGCCTTACAGTAGCGGCGCGGAGCCGCGCATTGTCGAAGCGCTGCGCCAGGCCGGCGCGCTCGCCGTCTCGCTGGTGGCGACATCAGACGACGGAAGCATCCTAGGCCATGTCGCGTTCTCGCCGGTTCGAATCGATCACGCGGCCGGGCGTTGGTATGGCCTCGGCCCGGTCTCCGTTGCACCGGAGATGCAAAGGCAGGGCATCGGCCGTGCGCTGATCCGCGAAGGTCTCGCGCGGCTCGCGGCGCTGGACGCTGAGGGCTGCGTCGTGCTCGGCGATCCCGCCTATTACGGCCGCTTCGGTTTCATCAGCGACCCGGCATTGACCTATGGCGGTGAGGCGAGCCCGTACTTCCAGCGTCTCGTGCTGACCGGCGAGCCGCCGCGCGGGAATGTCAGCTACCATGAGGCGTTCGACGTAGCCTGATGCGGGAGATGATGCTGTCCGTAGCCGCTATCATCCCCTCGATCCTCGGCTGCGTCGCGCCAATATCGCCGGTGCTTGCGCAGGAAGGCGAGAAGCCCGGTGCGCGGCCTACCGCTTCTTCCACCCACCGCGCTTGCCCGGCGCGCCGCCGCTCGACCTCGGCGAGGGACCGAACTCCGGGCCGGACTCGCGTGAGTTGGTCGGCTGGATGATCCGGCTGGTGCTGCCGAACGGCTTGGTCGGCAGCACGCTGCTCGCCCGGAACGGCAGCGATTCCGGGCCGTGCATCTCGTCGAGATCGGGCTTGTGCACCCGTGAGCCGCTCTTGCCGCCGCGGCTCGCCTTGATCGAGGTCGCGGCGGACTTGTTCTTCAGCGCGCTGGCCGGCAGGTTTGCGGCCTCGCCGTATTTCTTCGCCCCGGCATAGGCGCCGGCGCGGTTTTGCACGACCCTCTGCTTGGCGGTGGGGTCGTCGACCACGGCCATCTCGGTGGCGCGCAGGCGCTTGACCTCGTCGCGCAGCCGGGCGGCTTCCTCGAAGTTCAAATCGGCGGCGGCTTCCCGCATCCGTGTTTCGAGGTCGCTGAGCACGGCCTCGAAATTATGTCCGATCGAGATCACGTCGTCGGCGACGCCGCCGTCGCCGATCTCGACCAGCACGTGGTCGCGCTCGTAGACCGAGTTGAGAATGTCGCCGATCGACTTCTTCACGCTCTCCGGCGTGATGCCGTTGGCGTTGTTGTACTCGACCTGCTTCTCGCGGCGGCGCGTGGTCTCGGCCATCGCGCGCTCCATCGAGCCGGTCATGCTGTCGGCATAGAGGATCACCTTGCCGTCGACGTTGCGCGCGGCGCGGCCGATGGTCTGGATCAGTGAGGTCTCGCTGCGCAGAAAGCCTTCCTTGTCGGCATCGAGGATCGCGACCAGCGCGCATTCGGGGATGTCGAGGCCCTCGCGCAACAGGTTGATGCCGACCAGCGCGTCGAACGCGCCTAAGCGAAGATCACGGATGATCTCAATGCGCTCGATGGTGTCGATGTCGGAATGCATGTAGCGGACGCGGATGCCCTGCTCGTGCAGGTATTCGGTGAGGTCCTCCGCCATGCGTTTGGTCAGCACCGTGATCAGCGAGCGATAGCCGGCCGCGGCGGTGGCGCGCACCTCGCCGACCAGGTCGTCGACCTGGGTGCGGGCCGGACGGATGTCGACGGGGGGATCGATCAGTCCGGTCGGACGGATCACCTGCTCGACGAACACGCCGCCGCTCTCGTTCAACTCCCAGCCGCTCGGCGTTGCCGACACTGCGACCGTCTGCGGCCGCATCATGTCCCATTCCTCGAAGCGGAGCGGGCGGTTGTCCATGCAGGAGGGCAGGCGGAAGCCGTATTCGGCGAGCGTTGCCTTGCGGCGGAAGTCGCCGCGGAACATGGCGCCGATCTGCGGGATGGTGACGTGGCTCTCGTCGGCGAAGATCAGTGCGTTGTCGGGCACATATTCGAACAGCGTCGGCGGCGGCTCGCCGGGACGGCGCCCGGTGAGATAGCGCGAATAGTTCTCGATGCCGGCGCAGCTTCCGGTCGCCTCCATCATCTCGAGATCGAAGGTGGTGCGCTGCTCCAGCCGCTGCGCTTCCAGCAGGCGGCCCTGGTCGTTGAGCTGGTCGAGGCGCTGCTTCAGCTCCGACTTGATCGACTTGATCGCCTGCACCAGCGTCGGGCGCGGCGTCACATAGTGCGAGTTGGCGTACATCTTGATGAATTCGAGCTCGTCCTGCTTGTGGCCGGTGAGCGGGTCGAATTCCTCGATCGTCTCGATGGTGTCGCCGAACAGGTTCACGCGCCAGGCGCGGTCCTCATAGTGCGCCGGGAAGATGTCGATGACGTCGCCGCGGACGCGGAAGGTGCCGCGGGTGAACTCGGCCTGGGTGCGCTTGTACTGCAGCGCGACGAGGTCGGCGATCAGTTGCCGCTGGTCGATGCGCTCGCCCTTTTTCAGCGCAAAGGTCATCGCGGTGTAGGTCTCGACCGAGCCGATACCGTAGATGCACGACACCGAAGCCACGATGATGACGTCGTCGCGCTCCAGCAGCGCGCGCGTCGCGGCGTGGCGCATGCGGTCGATCTGCTCGTTGATCGAGGAATCCTTCTCGATATAGGTGTCGGTCCGCGGCACATAGGCCTCGGGCTGGTAGTAGTCGTAATAGGAGACGAAGTACTCGACCGCGTTGTTGGGGAAGAAGTTCTTGAACTCGCCGTAGAGCTGCGCGGCCAGCGTCTTGTTCGGCGCCAGGATCAGCGCCGGGCGTTGCGTCGCCTCGATCACCTTGGCCATGGTGTAGGTCTTGCCCGAGCCGGTGACGCCGAGCAGCACCTGCGTCCGGTCGTTGCGGTTGATGCCTTCGACCAAGTCGGCGATCGCGGTCGGCTGGTCGCCCTTCGGCTCGTAGGAGGACTTGATCTCGAACCGCACGCCGCCTTCGGATTTCTCCGGGCGCGGGGGCCGGTGCGGCGTCCACACCTTCATCGAGCCGTCGTCCTTGCGGAACTCGGGACGCCCGTCGCGGATCAAATGCTCCAGCGCGTCGGCAGTAGCCTTGACGCCGAGCGCTTCCATCTTGCTGCGCGGGGGCCGCGCCAGCGCCTCGTCGTCATCCTCGACGGTCGGTAGCCCAAGCTGCCGCGCCAGTTCCGGATCGAGGGTTGGGACGGTGGCCGAGGTGCCGTAATTGGCCTGCGGCGCTTCGTCGAAGCCTGAGGCGTCGCGCTTGGCGACTTGTTCGCTGGTTCCGCGCGTCGACGCCCGCGCGCGGTGCGCGGCGGCCTCGCCGCCGGAGCGGCGGTCCCAGGAATTGTCCGGCGGCGGCTGCAATCCGGTGCCGGAGCCCATGCCGGCGTCGCCGCGATTGATCGCGGGATTGAGCAGTTCGGCGAGCGCAGGCCCGATCGGTTGGACTTCGGGCCGGTGCGCTTTGGATCGGGGGGATTTGCCGGGCTTTTTCGGAGTGCTTGGTGTTTTCGCCATGGCCGGAATATGGGACGAGTCCGGCAGCGAGAAAAGGGCAAAGGACGCGAGGACTTAAACGGCAGCTCTGCTGTCAGCAGATGTCAGCAAGACCTCTCGTCCCGCTCTGAGCCGCGACCGGAGCGCCTCACGCGTGGGGCCTGTCGACGACGTCGAGATGGATCCCGCCGCAGCCGGCGCAGCGCATGGTCCAGTATTGTGCGGAGCGGCCGGGAATGACGCGCAGCAATTCGAGCTCGGTCGCACAGTCCGGGCAGTTCGTTCTGACCTGCGGCGGCCAAGCCGTGAGCTGCGGGACGAGGCCGACCACGGTGTCGACAGTCAGGACGGCATTGTCATGCCGGAGCGTCGCCGGAACTGGTCGATATGCTTCTTGGCGTCGGCGATCGCTGCATCCTGATCGGACCAGGCAAAGCCGATGTCGAGCGTCGGAAACGAGATTCCATCGATGACGACCGGCTCGTGATCGACCCGTTGAATCCTGGCGTGCCATTGCCCCGTCCCCACCTCGAACGACTTGATCTGAAAACCGCCGTAAATCATGCGCGACCTCCGGGATTCTGCTCGGTTGAGCCAAGCACGCGGGCGGATCGCCAAATGTGAGCGAGTTCACAAGCGGCAAGTTTTATCTGTGCGCGGCAACAGCGGAACGATGGATCGGCACCAGCCGGCGCGCCGAACCCGTCAACCGGCGTTGCGGGCGCCCTTCTGACGCGTCGCAGGCTCAGCCGCAGCGCGGATGATCCAGCGGCGGAACGCGGCGAAGTCGCGCTGCTCGGCGCGGAAGCCGCGATAGACGAGATACCAGCGCATGCCCTTTGGCACGCTGCGCGCAAACGGCGCCACCAGCCGGCCCGCGGCGAGGTCGTCATCGATATAGGGCCGGATCCCCATCGCAACCCCGAGCCCGTCGACGGCGGCCTGCAGCGCCTGGCCGTAGAACTGGAATTCCGGTCCGCGCGCGGTGAGCCGCGGCACGCCGGCGGCCTTCAGCCATGACGGCCAATCGTCGGGCGAATGCGCGACGCGGATCAGGCTCGGGCCCTTGAGATCGGCCGGACGCTTCAGTCCGTTGGCCAGCCGCGCTGTGCACACCGGCAACAGGTCGGCGGCGAACAGCGGCTCGGCGACGAGGCCCGGCCATTCGCCGTCGCCGAGCTGGATGCCGCAGCTCCAGTCGTCGGCGAACGGCACCTGCATGCCGCCGGTGGTGATCCGCACCTCGATGTCGGGCTCCTGTTTGCGGAAGTCGGCGAGGTGCGGGATCATCCATTTCATCGCGAATGTCGGCCCGACGCCGACGGTCAGCACGCGCGCGCTCGACGCGGTGACCTGCGCGGTCAGGCTCGCCAGCGCGTCGAAGATCGGGGTCAACCCGCTTTGATAGGCGCGGCCCGCCTGGGTGGTGACGAGCCGGTTCGCCTTGCGCTCGAACAACGCGACGCCGAGCCGCTCTTCCAACAGATGCACCATCCGGCTGATCGCCGCGGCCGAGACGTTGAGCTCCTGGCCCGCGCCGGCGAAGCTGCCGGTGCGCGCCGCGGCTTCGAACGCCTTGATGCCGTTGAGAAAGAGCAGCCGCCGCATGCATGACCCTCAGGAAAACTGATGCAAGAGCAAGATAACTCAGTTTGCGGCGACGGGCCAAGGGCGGGAGAACCATGGCATATTGGTTCGAGGTTGCTTGCAGGTCAGGCTTGCGCGACGCGCTTGTGGAAACACAGGAGACGTAGGATGGCGGAGACGACGGATGCCCTGGTGCTCGATCTCGTCGAATGGATCGCGCGCGAGCCGCGGCCCTATGCCGAGGTGATCGAGACCTGGCGGACCTCATGCCCGCGGCTGACGATCTGGGAGGACGCCGTCGATCGCGGCTACGTCGCGCGCCGTCCCTCGATCGAAGGCATGCGCGTGACCGTGACGGAAAGCGGCGAGCGATTTTTGCGCGAGCACGGCCGGATGCACTGATTGGGCGAATCGACCTCTCGCCGGCGACGAGGTCATCTGCCGATCGGACGCTCGTTGAGGCGGTTGGGCGCCATCACATTTGCGCGCGCCACGAAGCTGCCATTGACTCATCGGGAGCTTTGCGCCCAAATTCATGCAATCGCATCTTCTTTGGCGACGCATGCGCGCGCCTCAACGCAGGATCGTCCCATGATCGACCTTCACTATTGGACCACGCCGAACGGCCACAAGATCACGATGTTTCTCGAGGAGACGGGGCTGGAGTACAAGATCTTCCCGGTCAACATCGGCAAGGGGGACCAGTTCAAGCCGGAGTTCTTGGCGATCGCGCCGAACAACCGCATTCCCGCCATCGTCGATCATGCGCCGAAGGGCGGCGGCAAGCCGCTACAGATTTTCGAATCCGGCGCGATCCTGCTTTATCTCGCCGAGAAGACCGGCCAGTTCCTGCCCGCTGATCTCTACGGCCGCTACGATGCGATCCAGTGGACGTTCTGGCAGATGGGTGGGCTCGGGCCGATGGCCGGCCAGAACCATCACTTCCGCAACTACGCGATCGAGAAGCTGCCCTATGCGATCGATCGCTATGTCAACGAGACCAACCGGCTCTATGGCGTGCTCAACAAGCGCCTTGCCGACCGCGAATTCATCGCCGGCGACTACTCGATCGCCGACATGGCAAGCTATCCCTGGGTCGTGCCCTACAAGAACCAGGGCCAGAACATCGACGATTTTCCGCATCTGAAGCGCTGGCTGGAGACCATCGGCAAGCGTCCCGCGACCGAGCGCGCCTATGCCAAGGCGAAGGAGGTCAACCCGAATTTCGGCCAGCCCGCGATCCGCACCGAGGAGGAGCGCAAGCTGTTGTTCGGGCAGACCGCCGCCGTGGTGCGGTAGGGCAGCGCCTCTCCATTCGTCATGGCCGGGCTTGACCCGGCCATCTACGTTCTTGAACGCGGGACGTCGTGGATGCCCGGGTCAGGCCCGGGCATGACGAGTTAGCTTTGCGGGAACAGGTCAAGCCCCGACATACTTCGCCGCCCGCCGTTCCTGCCACGCTGCCAGCCCCTCCGCGAGGTCACGGCTCGGCACCAGCGCGGCGAACTGCTCGCTTTCGACCAGCAGGCCCTCGGCAATCGGCATGTTGAGGCCGCGCGTCGTCGCGGTGATGACGCTGCTGACGGAAGCTGGCGAATGCCCGACAATGCGGCCGGCCAGCGCGCGGGCGGCGTTCAGCAACTGATCGTGCGGCACGACGCTGTTGACGAGCCCGATCTCAAGCGCATGCTCCGGCGAGAACGGATCGCCGGTCAGCAATAGCTCCAGCCCGCGCTTGCGGCCGGCCAGCCGCGGCAGCCGCTGCGTGCCGCCGAAGGTCGGCGGCATGCCGAGCTTGATCTCGGGCTTGGCGAACTGCGCGCGATTGCTGGCGATGGCGAGATGCACGGCCTCGGTGATCTCGCAGCCGCCGCCGAAGGCGAGCCCGTTGACGGCGGCGATCACCGGTTTCTTGAATGCCTCGAGCCGCGCAGTCATCGCCTGGCCGCGGCGCACGAAATCGCGCACCGCGACCGCCGGGCCTTGCTTCACGCTCTCCGTGAATTCGTGGATGTCGGCGCCGGCGGAGAAGGCGCGCTCGCCCGCGCCGGTCAGGATCACCGCGCGCACTGCCCCATCGCCCTCGATCTGGTCGAGCGCCGCCATCAATTGGTCGATCAGCGCGTAACTCAGCGCGTTCAGCCGCTCCGGGCGGTTCAGCGTGATGAGGGCGATTCCGTCGTCGATGTCGAGCAGGATGGGCGCAGTCATGATGTGGTCTCCGGCATTGGCGCATGGGCTGGAGCGGACTGTAGGAGCGGTGGCGATTTGTGTATATTCACTGGTCAGTATACATACGGCGGATGCCCAGACCGTCCGAACCCGCCCGCGAACGCATCATCCAGGCCGCAAGCGCGCTGTTCTACAACGAAGGCATCAGGCGCGTCAGCGTCGACGAGGTGGCGGCCAAGGCCGGCCTCACTAAGCGGACGCTGTATTATCACTTCAGGAGCAAGGACAATCTCGTCGCCGCCTATCTCGCCGCGCGCGATCAGCCCAACCTGGCGCTGTTCCGGAAATGGTTCGCGGAAGCCGACGGCGGCCTACCCGTGAAGGTGGAGGCGATCTTCCGCAATCTGGCGCTCTCGGCGCGGCACCCGAAGTGGAAGGGCTGCGGCTTCCTGCGTACCTCGGCCGAGCTTGCCAACATGCCCGGCCATCCCGCGATCAAGATCGGTGCCGCGCACAAGAAGAAGTTCGAGGACTGGCTGCGCGCGACCTTCGCGGCGGAAGGCATCGCCGATCCACTGCGGCTCGCGCGGCAGACGCTGTTGCTGCTGGACGGCTCATTCGCCGTCGTGCTGCTGCATCGCGACGCGAGCTATATGGAGACCGCGGGCGAGGCGGCGCGGTCGCTGATCGAGGCGGCGCTGGCAAAACAGTCTCCGTCATTGCGAGCGAAGCGAAGCAATCTATCGCGTCACAACCGGTGACATGGATTGCTTCCGCCTTCGCCAAGGCTTCAGCGGACAAGGCTTCGGCGGACAAGTCGTCGCGGAGCCTGTCATCGGGCGCGCGTTCGCGCGACCCGTTGGCTCCTCGCAATGACGGCTAAACCAACCGTTGCGCGAATGCGCCCCGCGCGCACAGCATCGCCAACACGGCATTCAGATCCGGCAACACGGCCGCGCATTTCGCGCGCGTCTCTTCGGTCGGCGGCGCCATGTCGGGCACCATCAGCGTGATGGCGCCGGCGGCGTGTGCGGCCGCGACGCCATGGTTGGAGTCTTCGACCGCGACGCAGGCCTGCGGCGCCACGCCAAGATGCGCGGCGGCTTTCAGATAGAGTTCCGGGTCCGGCTTGCCGTGGGTGACGTCGTCGAGGGTCAGAAGCGTGTCGAAGCGCTCGCGGATGCCGGCGAGGGTGAGGTTGCGCTCGGCCGAGCGTCGCGACGACGAGGTGACGATTGCCATCGGGCGGTCGGCGGCGGCAAGTGCGTCGAGCAGCGGCAGCGTGCCGGGCTTCAGCGGCAGGCCCGATCGCATCATGGCGTCGCGATGATCGAGAAAGGCCTGATTGATGTCAGCGAGCGGAAAGTCGGCGCCATAGCGGTCGAGCAGCAACGCCTCGCAGGCCGGTCCGGGCAGGCCGACCATGGAGTGGCACAGCGCGACGACACCGTCAATGTAGCCGCAGCCGTTCAGCGCGGCGACCAGGCTGTCGAAATAGACTTTCTCAGTGTCGAGCAGGGTGCCGTCCATGTCGAGCAGGACGGCATCGACGGTCCATCGCTCGCTCACGCCGCAGTCACGCCTGCGTGTTGTTCGGCCAGCTTCCGCAAGCATGCGGGACACAGGCAGTCGCCGCCGTCGGTCGGCATCGGCAGGCGAAAGCCCTCATCGGAACACCAGCACGGTCCTTCGAGCGTACAGGAGAATTCGGCACCGCATGTCGTGCAAGCGAGGCGGCGCGGCGAGGATTTTTCAGATCGATCGGTCATGACGAGAGGCGCATTCCTAACCGCGATTTAATCAACGAATTAATCCCGGGTTCATCTCGAGCCGCGCTATGATCCCGCGCAGATATAGCGGGAATATGCCGCCGAGGGAATTCAGATGGCCCGAGATTCGCACGCCGCCCTGGTCGCGCTCAATCGCTTCGGATTTGGTGCGCGCGGCGGCGCATCCGGCGATCTCATCAACGCCGCATCCGATCCGCGCGGCTTCGTGACGGCGGAACTGTCGCGCCCAAACGGCGGGTTGCTCGAAGTTCCAGGTCTGCTCTCGACGCCGGAACTCGGCAAACAAGTGTTCGACTATCAGTTCGAGATTCGCAAGGCGCGCGAGGCCGCGAAGGTTGCGCAGTCCGCTCCAAGCGAAATGCCGGCGCAGGATGCGATGCAGCCGCAGCGGCGCAACCTGTCGCTGCCCAGCGCCGCCAAGCAGATCGCGACGAAGGATCCCACAATGCAGGCACCGGCGCGGACGGCCGACAGCGCCAACGCGGCGATGATGCCGGCCGGGATGCCGCCTGCGGCCGATCCACAGAAGCCGCCGGCACGGCCACTCAACATCATCCAGAAGACGTTCCGTGCCGAGGCCCTGGCGCGGCTGCAGCGCGGCGTGGTCGCCGATTGCGGCTTCGTCGAACGTCTCGTCGTGTTCTGGTCCAATCATTTCTGTATCTCGGCCAACAAGGGTGCGCTGGCGCGGATGTGGGCGGGCTCGTTCGAGCGCGAGGCGATCCGCCCGCATGTGCTCGGCCGTTTCGCCGACATGCTGAAGGCCGTCGAGCAGCATCCGGCAATGCTGTTCTTCCTCGACAACCAGCAATCGCTCGGCCCGGACTCGCGGGCCGGCGTCAACCGACACCGCGGGCTGAACGAGAACCTGGCGCGCGAGATCATGGAGCTGCATACGCTCGGCGTCGGCGGCGGCTACACGCAGAACGACGTGACGTCGTTCGCGCGGGTGATCACGGGGTGGACCTTCGCCGGCCGGCAGGGCCGGATCGGCGCGCCCGGCAGCTTCGTGTTCAATGCCAATGCACACGAGCCGGGTCCGCAGCAAGTGCTCGGCAAGACCTATGCGCAAACCGGCATCGCACAGGGCGAGGCGGTACTGTCAGACATCGCGCGGCACCCGTCGACGGCGAAGTTCATCGCGACCAAGCTGGTTCGCCATTTCGTCGCTGACGATCCGCCACCGGTCCTGGTTGCGCGATTGCAGGACGTCTTCACGACGACCGACGGCGACCTCAAGGCGGTCGCGACCGCGCTCGTCCAGTCCGACGAGGCCTGGCAGGCGCCGCTGACCAAGATGCGCAGCCCCTACGATTTCCTGATCGCAACCGGCCGCCTGCTGGCGCGCACCCCCGATGATCCCGGCCGCTATCTCAACGGCCTCAGCGTGCTCGGCCAGCCGCTGTGGACGCCGGCCGGCCCGAACGGCTTCCCCGATACCAGCGCGGCCTGGGCTGCGCCGGAGGGGCTGAAGCTGCGGCTCGATATTTCCGCGCAGCTCGGCGCCACGCTCGGCGACCGGCTCGACCCGCGCGACCTGCTCGAGCTCGCCGCAGCGGATGCGGCCTCGCCCGAGACCCGGCGCACCGTCGAGCGCGCGGAATCGCGCCAGCAGGCGCTGGCGCTGCTGCTGATGTCGCCGGAATTCCAGAGGAGATGACGATGGAGTGCTGTGAGAGCCTGACGATGCAGGCGACATCGCGCCGTGCGCTGCTGCTCGGCGGCGCGTCCTTTGCGGCCTGGGCCTACCTGCCGAAATTCGCGCGCGCGGCCGATGGCCGCGATCCGCGGCTGGTCGTCGTGGTCCTGCGCGGCGCGCTCGATGGGCTCGCCACCGTCGCCCCGATCGGCGATCCCGATTATGCCGGCCTGCACGGCGCGATCGCGCTGAAGGCCGATGGGCCGAACGCGGCGGTGATGCTCGATCCGTTCTTCGGCCTGCATCCCGCGATGCCGGAGTTCGCGCGGATGTACCGCGCCAAGCAGGCTGCGGTGGTTCATGCGGTTGCGACCTCCTATCGCGATCGCTCGCATTTCGACGGACAGGACGTGCTCGAGAGCGGCTTCCCCGGGCCGGGCCGCGTGCAGTCCGGCTGGCTCAACCGCGCGCTGGAGGCGTTGCCGAAGGGCGAGCGGGTGATGAGCGCGCTCGCGGTCGGCCCGACCACGCCGCTGGTGCTGCGCGGCGCGGCGCCGACTGTCGGCTGGTCGCCGGTCGCGCTGCCGCAGGCTGCTGACGACACCGCGATGCGGCTCGTCGATCTCTATCAGCACCGCGATCCCGCGCTCGCAAGTGCGCTGACGCAGGGTCTGCAGCTCGAGAAGCAGGCGCAGGGCAGCGACATGAAGCCGAAGCCCGGCATCAACGGCACCGGCGCGATGCGGCTGGTGGCGCGCGGCGCGGCCAAGCTGATGGCGGCCGACGACGGCCCGCGCATCGGCGCGCTCGCCTTCGACGGCTGGGACACCCATGCCAATGAGGGTGGTCCGGTCGGCCGCCTCGCACAACTGCTCGGCGGCCTCGACGGCGCGCTGGCGGAATTCGAGAGCGGCTTGGGGGAGCGCTGGCGCGACACCGTGATTGTGGTCGCCACCGAGTTCGGCCGCACCGCGCGCATCAATGGCACCGAGGGCACCGACCACGGCACCGGCACCATCGCGCTGCTCGCTGGCGGCGCGGTGAAGGGCGGCCGCATGATCACGGACTGGCCAGGGCTGAAACCCGCCAACCTCTACCAGTCCCGCGACCTCGCTCCGACCACCGACCTCCGCGCGGTGATCAAGGGCGTGCTGCACGACCAGCTCGGCATCGGCGAGCGCGCGCTGGCGGACGCGGTATTCCCCGACAGCGCGCCGGTGAAGCCGATGAAGGGGTTGGTGGCTTAGAGCGCGTGCCAACCACGGTGTCGTCCCGGCCAAGCCAACGGGTCGCGCGAATGCGCGCCCGATGACAGGCTCCGCGCGAGCCGGGACCCATAACCACCGTTGATTATTGTTGGAACGCGTTGGGGCCCCATCCAAGTCTAGCCACGAGCACCTGCGGTTATGGGTCCCTGCTTTCGCAGGGACGACAGCAAGCGTTTACTTCGTGATCCGGTCGATCTCGGCCATCTCCTCCGCGCTCAGCTTCCAGCCAATCGTCTTGACGTTCTGCTCGATCTGCTCGGGGCGGGTGGCGCCGGCGATGACGCCCGCCAGGCCAGGAAGTTGGGGTTGCCGATGTAGCGCACCTTGCCCTGACGGACGAGATTGTCGAGCGCGCAGCGTCTCCGAAAATCGATCCGCATTGTCGCGCGGAGCAAGGTGCGGGCCTACCGTGGCGCAGGGCAACGTCGCAAAAAAAGCGGTCCCGGTCAGACGCGGCGACTGACGGGGACCGCTCGGGGCGAAGATCCGAGACGGGGGGCCTGATCTTACGCAAGCCGGAGCCTAGCGGCGCATTGTAACGCGCCGGTGACACCTGACCTTGTCCACAAAGCCTCGGCAGGCCCCTCAGAAGATCTTGCGGTAGATGACGAAGCCCGGCTTCTCCGCAACCTTGTCGTAGAGCTGCATCGCCGTGTGATTGGTCTCGTGGGTCTGCCAATAGACCCGCGGCGAGCCGGCGAGCTTCGCCTGCGTGTAGACGCCGTTGATCAGGGCGCGGCCGACGCCCTTGCCGCGCGCGGCCTCGTTGGTGAAGAGGTCTTGCAGGTAGCATGTCGGCTCGATGGCCGTGGTCGACCGATGAAACAGGTAGTGCGTCAGCCCGAGCAGTTTGCCGCCCTGCTCGGCGACCAGCGCATGCATCGGCTCGTAAGCGTCGAAGAAGCGTTGCCACGTCACGGCGGTGATCTCGGGCGCCAGCGCCGTCGGTCCCGAGCGTCCGTAGAATGCGTTGTAACCGTCCCACAAAGGAAGCCACTGGGCGTAGTCATCCCGGGTGACGAAGCGAATGGTGACGTCGTCGGACATGAGTGATCCTGCGTTGAGCGATGCGCGCGAGCGGCCTGTCACGTTCTATCGTCGAGATCGTGCGGGATCAAATGCCATGCAAAGGCGCGATGCGTTACTCGGCGGCGCGCAACAGCCGCGCCAGTTGATGTTCGCTGCCACGCAGCGAGCGATAGTACTCGGCCTCGGCGGGGTGGTCGGTATGCCGCACCAGATCGGTCACCGGCGTGTAGCTCAGCATGCGGCCGCCGTCAGGCAGCGCCGTACAACTGAAGCGCAGCACCTCGCCGCCGGCCAGGTTGAGGGTGATCGGCGTGGAATCGCCCGCGCGCATGTGCGCGGTGCGCTCCGCGATGAATGCCCCCAGTTCGTCCTCGGGCATCTGCCACGCGCCGGTGTCGCGGGCGTGATACATCAGCGCGATGAAGGGTGGCTTGGAATCGGCCTGCGCGTCCGAGAGCGCGAAGTAGTCGCGAAAGGCACGGTTGATGAATTCGGCGCGGGTATCGGCGTCGAGCAGCACGATGCCGATGTCGACCTGGTCGAGCGCGGCCGCGAGCCGTGCCGCGGTGGCGTGGTGCTCCTGCTCGGCCGCGAAGGCATCGATCCATTTCCGGCGCAGCAATCCCGTGATCACCGCCGTGCCGGCAGCGGTGGCCGCCAGCATCAGCATCCTCGCAACGTCGGCGGCGTCATAACCCGGCACTGCGCGATGATCGAGGAAGAACAGTGCGGAGGCCGAAACGGCGATCGCGGCGCTGATCAGCCCGGAGCTGATGCCGCTGATCGAGCTTGCGAGCGCGACGATACAGACGAACAGCGGCGCCGGGTTGGGCACCGGGACGATGTGACGATCGATCAGGAAGGCGGCCAGCGCGGTCGCCGTCGTCAGAGCCGGACCTGAAATTGCACGCCAGTCGTACCGCATGCTCGTTCTCGCCGCTGTCGAGCAAACCATAGGGCCGTAACTTGGCGCCTGGTCCGCAACCCCACCGCCTTTTCCGTTATCAGCGTTAAGGTGTGCTCGCTCCGGTCGCGCGAGCTTTCAATGCTTTCAAATCAAATGATATGCAGATCGGCCTGAAGCCCGGCTCCGCGCGGCCGGGTTACTGCCTGTCGGATTTCAAGAGGACATCGATGCCTGCCATTTCGCCTTCGCTGCTGCCGATTCTGATGCTGTTTGCCTCGAATGTCTTCATGACCTTTGCCTGGTACGGCCATCTCAAGTTCAAGGGGCATCCGCTGCCCATCATCGTTCTGGTGAGCTGGGGCATCGCCTTCTTCGAATACTGGCTGGCGGTGCCGGCCAATCGCTGGGGCAGCGCGGTCTATTCGGCAGCGCAGCTCAAGACCATGCAGGAGGTGATCACGCTGGTCGTGTTTGCCTGCTTCTCGGTGCTGTACCTGAAGGAGCCCTTGGGCTGGAATCACGTGCTGGGCTTTGCCTTCATCGCCGTCGGCGCGTTCTTCATCTTTCACAAATGGAGCTGACCGCGCGGGGGGGGGGGCTATCGGGCGGCCGGGGTGGCGGCATGCGGCATGACGCGCATCGGATGTGCGCGCCCTTCGCCGCGCGTGCCGGTCACGATCAAGAGCGAGGCGGCGAGCAGGATCGCCACCGTCAACGTCACGGTCACAAGTCCGACGGGTGTCTTCATCGTTCGAGCCGCGTTGTCTCCACCGCGCCTTGGCGCGGAAAGGTGCTTACCTTCGAAAATCTGAGCTATGACGGGATCGGCATCGCCATGGTGACGTTGCTCGACAGCACCGTGATCGTGACGACAAGGCAAAGCGTAAGCGCGCAGATCGCGAGCGAGGCGGCGATCGCATTGGTCAGCCGGGGCGATGCGACAGGGGCAGGGCAGCTCTGGAAGCCTGCCGTGCCGGACGACCGTATCATGGTCTAAATCCTTCAAGACGCGGGCGAATCACCCGCGACATCCGATCGAATCTGACGGTCGTTGCCGGCAATATTGCGGCGGCGAAAGCCGGGAAAACGGCAGAAACAGGGCAGCGGGCGCGGTTTTGCCCGCTATTTGGGCAGTTTTCCCGCTGTCCCCGCTATTCAGAGGCCGGCGACGAGGCGGGCCGGCGGCTCGTTCTCGGTTCCCGCCTGCCAGTCCATGGAGACGAAGCCCGGGGTCTGTTCGACCCGCCGGAGCCAGGCCCGGATCGACGGGAAGGTGCCGAGATCGAAGTCGCAGCGGTCGGCGACGTGGGTATAGCCGTAGAGTGCGATGTCGGCGACCGTTAGCTGCTCGGCGGCGAAATAGGCGTGGTTCTTGAGATGATTTTCCATCACCTGCAGCGCTGCATAGCCGCGTTCCATCCAGTCCTCGAGCGCGTGCGTCTGGAGATCCCGTCCGCCCCTGACGAGCGACAGCCAGAAATAGGCGGCGCCGATGTTCGGCTCCAGCGCGTGCTGTTCGAAGAACATCCACTGCAGCGCCTCGGCGCGCTCGATCCGTGATTCCGGCGACAGCGGCGTGCCGGCGGTAACGTACCAGAGAATGGCGTTGGACTCGGCGAGGTAGCGGCCGTCGGCTACTTCGAGCAACGGCACCTGGCCGCTCGGGTTCTTGGCCAGGAATTCCGGCGTGCGGCTCTCGCCGCGCAGGATGTCGATCTCGATCGCTTCGTACGGTGTGTTCAGCACGGCGAGCGCCAGGCGAACCTTGTAGCTGTTGCCGGAACGCTGCATCGAATAGAGCTTGTACATTGCGTCGGGGTTTCACTCGCTCGAAAGACGGAAGGCTCGAAGACTGCGCGACTTGGCGCACGGCCTGTCACGCCGCAACGCGCCTAAACAATGATGCCGATGCGGGAGCGTCGCAAGTCCCGGACAGTGGAAAAAGTCGAAACGCCTACCGCACTGCACGCGCGCAGAACGATTCCATCAACACGGCAGAACAACTCGGATCACGCTTGCGCGATGCTCGCGCGCCGCCTCTCGACACACGAAGCCGCCATCAACCTTAACGTGCGCCGGGCCAGCCGTCCCCGGGCTGGAGATGGCATGCGCCTGGATCGTCCGGCGAGGCTCGGAGATCTCGCTGCGCGGCGCATTGTCCTCGGAGCAATTTCGTCCGCGATGAGCATGGACGGGGAGCCTCGGCGGCAGGCCGGTCCGACCATTGCAGCTCTTGGCGGCCCTTGCCGGATATGAGCGATTTGAGGCCGGAACTTTCGGAATGTTGCGCGCGCCTGAAGCCATGCGCGAAAGATTTCGGGCTTTGCCGCCAAGCTTCTTGCGACGCAGCGACGAGAGGCCTAGGGTAGTTTGATCCCATCCAAATCAAGTCGTGGCCGACCGCTCACGACGTTTGCCAGGAGATGATAATGGCCTTCCTGTCCGCTGCGCTCGACCGTGTGAAGCCGTCCGCGACGATCGCGGTCACGGACAAAGCACGCGCGCTGAAAGCCGCGGGCCGCAATGTCATCGGCCTCGGCGCCGGCGAGCCGGACTTCGACACCCCCGCCAACATCAAGCTGGCAGCGATCCGCGCGATCGAGGGCGGCAAGACCAAGTACACCGATGTCGGCGGCATTCCGGAGCTGAAGGAAGCCATCATCAACAAATTCCAGCGCGAGAACGGCCTGACCTACAAGCCGAACCAGGTCATCGTCGGTACCGGCGGCAAGCAGGTGCTGTACAACGCGCTGATGGCGACCATCAATCCGGGCGACGAGGTGATCATCCCGGCGCCGTACTGGGTCAGCTATCCCGAAATGGTGGCGCTCGCCGGTGGCGAGTCGGTGCCCGTGGTTTGCACGGCCGCGAGCGGCTTCAAGCTCAAGCCCGAGGATCTCGAGAAGGCAATCACGCCGAAGACCAAGTGGGTCATCCTGTGCTCGCCGTCGAATCCGACCGGCGCGGCCTATACGCGCGCCGAGCTGAAAGCGATCACCGACGTGCTGGTCAGGCATCCGCATGTCTGGGTGATGACCGACGACATGTACGAGCACCTGGTCTATGACGACTTCGTCTTCACCACCGCCGCGCAGGTCGAGCCGGCGCTCTACGAGCGCACGCTGACCGTGAACGGCGTTTCGAAGGCCTATTGCATGACCGGCTGGCGCATCGGCTACGCCGGTGGTCCGGCGCCGCTCATCAAGGCGATGGCGACGATCCAGTCGCAGTCGACCTCGAACCCGTCGTCGATCGCACAGTGGGCTTCCGTCGAGGCGCTCAACGGTCCGCAGGACTTCATCCCCGCGAACAACAAGGTGTTCAAGGAGCGCCGTGATCTCGTGGTGTCGATGCTGAACCAGGCGAGCGGGATCGAATGCCCGCGCCCCGAAGGCGCATTCTACGTCTATCCGTCCTGCGCCGGCACGATCGGTAAGAAGGGGCCGTCGGGCAAGCTGATCGGCAATGACGAGGATTTCGTCACCGAGCTGCTCGAGAGCGAGGGCGTCGCCGTTGTGCAAGGATCGGCGTTCGGGCTCGGGCCCGCATTCCGTATCTCCTACGCCACCAAGACCTCGGATCTCGAGGACGCTTGCAAACGCATCCAGCGCTTCTGCGGCAATCTGCGATAACTCGCTTGCGAACGAGATCAGCTCCCGCACAAGCTGCGGGAGCGTTGTCGCGCGTTTTGCAGTCGAGCGCGCGGTGAATCCAACACGCGCGTGTCAAATCACATCCCGCTCATCTGTCGCGTGATCACGCACATCCCAATAGTCACACGCCGGAAGTTTTTACGGCGTCTTTGCGGTCTGCCTTGTTTTGGACACGACCCTTCCCTTCTGTCCGCGCGCAATTCAGTTCCACTTGCGGAGACAGACTAATGCGACTTTCGACACTAACCCTCGCCACGCTCGCGCTGCTGGCGCCGATCGCCACCGCCAACGCAGCACCCCCGGTCGTTCAGGCCGGCGTCCTCGAGTGCCAGGGCGGGCAGAATGTCGGCTTCGTCGTCGGCTCCGTCACTCAGCTCGAATGCGTTTTCCAGACCGAAGGCCGCCGGCCGGAGGCTTACATTGCGACCGTGCGCCGCGTCGGCCTCGATCTCGGCGTCACCGCGCAGACGCAGCTCGCCTGGGCGGTCAGCGCGCCGGTCACCCGCGTCCCGCGCGGTGCGCTCGCCGGCAGCTATGGCGGCGTCGGCGTCAACGCGTCGGTCGGCCTCGGTGCGGGCGGCAACTTCCTCGTCGGCGGACCGGCGAATTCCTATGCGCTGCAGCCGATCAGCCTGCAAGGCCAGGCCGGCTTCAACGTCGCGGCCGGCATTGCCGCGCTTGACCTCGAACCGGTCCGCGTTGGCGGCCCGCGCCGGCACTATCACCGCCGGCATCACCACCACTAAGCCGATGAAGTCCAAGAGGCCCGCGAAAGCGGGCCTCTTTTTTGTCTCTTGTTTTTATCTCGTGCCGGTCGCGGGGACTTGGCACCGACGGCAACGCCGCCACATGCTGTCACAATCCGGAGTTGAATACCGCTCATTCTGGCGCGGCGTCGTGTGATATGGCATAGCAAGCGCGGGCGCCAGGGGCACGGCACCCGCTCTGCTCTCTGCTCGCATCACGCCTTCAGCCGGAGACCCCCCACCATGCGTCGTTTCATCTTTCTCGCCGGTGCCGCCGTCGTTGCGCTGGCGGCCTCGATCGCCAGCGTCACCGCGCAGCAGCCGATCCAGCGGGTGCAGGTCGGCGTCCTGGAATGCCGCGGCGGCGCCAGCATCGGATTCATCGTCGGCTCGGTCACCAATCTCGGCTGCGTGCTGCGCGCCGAGGGCGTGCCGGAGGATCGTTACATCGCGACCATCCGCAAGGTGGGGATCGACCTCGGCATCACACAGGAGTCGGTGTTGGCCTGGGGCGTCTACGCTCCGGTTGCGCGGCTCGGGCCGGCTGCGCTCTCCGGCGACTATGCCGGCGCGCAGGGCAGCGCAACGCTTGGTGTCGGTGTCGGCGGCAACGTGTTGATCGGTGGCTCCGACAACACGATCGCGTTGCAGCCGCTGAGCGTGCAAGGCCAGGTCGGCGTCAATCTCGCCGCCGGGCTGGAAAGCCTCGAGCTACGCCCGGGACGCTAACCGTAGCGCGGGCTACTCCTGGCTTGCCGAAGAGGCTGCGCGCCATTCCGGAGACGAGAACAGCGTTCCGCTCGCGCCCGATGGTCCACTGCGCCGCTCACGATCGCGTGGCGCGAGCAAGATGGGTCACCTGCCGTGCGGCACCTGCGTGCGATCGCGACACGTTGGCGTGACTTCGCGCCGTCGCCAGCTACGGAACTGGAGCACAAGGCGCGAAAATCCGAACATTAGCCGGCCCGTCGCTTGATCGCGGCAAGGTTGCAAGACGCCGCACCGCAGCGACGTTTTCCCGCTTGCCAAACGCCTGACGCAGGCAGAGCATGAACGGTCGCCGACCCAATCACGGGCCGAGCTCCAGCACGAGGAGGCGGCAATGGGACAAGACGTCAGAAGTCCCCGAGGTCCACGGTGCATTGCATTGGTGGGCCCTTTCCAAAGCGGTAAAACCACACTTCTGGAAGCGATCATGGCGCGCACGGGCGCCGTCAAGACTGCCGGCAGTGTCGATGCCGGAACCTCCGTCGGCGATGCCACCCCCGAGGCGCGTCAGCACAAGATGGGCGTGAGCTTGACCGCCGCCTCCACCACCTTCATGGGCGACACTTACACCTTTATCGATTGTCCCGGCTCGGTTGAATTCGCGCACGACATGCGTGCCGCGTTGCCGGCGATCGATGCCGCGGTCGTGGTCTGTGAGGCCGATGAGAAGAAGTTGCCGCAACTGCAAATCATCCTGCGCGAGCTCGAGGAGCTCGGCATTCCCCGTTTCCTGTTCCTGAACAAGATCGATCGTGCCAACGAGCGCATCCGCGAGACGCTCGCGATGCTGCAGCCCGCCTCGCGCGTGCCGCTGGTGCTGCGCCAGATTCCGATCTGGAACGGCGACTTGATCGAAGGCTTCGTCGATCTCGCGCTCGAGCGCGCCTTCGTCTACCGCGAGCACAAGCCATCGGAGGTCGTAGCCCTCAAGGGCGGCGACCTCGATCGCGAGAAGGAAGCGCGCTTCTCGATGTTGGAGAAGCTCGCCGACCATGATGACGCGCTGATGGAGCAACTGCTGGAGGATATTCAGCCGCCGCGCGACGCGGTGTTCGATGATCTGGCGCGCGAACTGCGCGAAGGGCTGATCTGCCCGGTGCTGCTCGGCTCGGCGATCCGCGAGAACGGCGTGCTGCGGCTGATGAAGGCGCTGCGCCATGAAGCGCCCGGCGTTGCCGAGACCGCGAAGCGCCTTGGCACGTCCGATGCGAAGGATGCGCTGGCCTACGTGTTCAAGACCGTGCATCTGCAGCACGGCGGCAAGCTGTCGCTGGCGCGCGTGCTTGCGGGCCGCCTCGAGGACAGCGCGACGTTGCAATCGTCGTCCGGCGAAAGTGGCCGCGTTTCCGGCATCCTCGCGGTTTCCGGTGCGCACGACAGCAAGCGTTCGTCGGCCGAGGCCGGCGACGCCGTTGCGCTCGGCAAGCTCGATGCGATCAAGACTGGTGATACGGTCTCGAGCGGCAAGACCGCGCCCGCCTCGCTCGCCAAGGTTGAGCCGGCCGCGCCGGTGCTGTCGATCTCGATCGCCGCGACCGACCGCAAGGACGACGTCAAGCTCGGCCAGGCGCTGTTGCGGTTGAACGAGGAGGATCCATCGCTCACGATGGTGCAGAATCCGCACACCCACGACACCGTGCTGTGGGGACAGGGCGAGATGCATCTGCGCGTCGCGCAGGAGCGACTGAAGGACCGCTTCGGCGTCAACGTCAAATCGCATCCGCCCGCGATCGGCTACCAGGAAACCATCCGCAAGCCGATCACCCAGCGCGGCCGGCACAAGAAGCAGTCCGGCGGCCATGGCCAATTCGGCGACGTCGTGCTCGACATCAAGCCGAAGCCTCGCGGCTCGGGATTCGAGTTCCACGAGAAGGTGGTGGGTGGCGCGGTGCCACGCAACTACATTCCCGCGGTGGAAGAGGGCGTCGTCGATGCTCTGGCGCGCGGGCCGCTCGGCTTCCCGGTGATCGACATCGACGTCACGCTCACCGACGGCTCCTATCACAGCGTGGATTCCTCCGATCTCGCGTTCCGCACCGCGGCGCGGATCGGCATCAGCGAAGCGCTGCCGCAGTGCCAGCCGGTGCTGTTGGAGCCGATCCATATGGTCGAGATCGTCTGTCCCACTGAGGCGACCGCCAAGATCAATGCGATCCTGTCGGCGCGCCGCGGGCAGATTCTCGGCTTCGACACCCGCGATGGCTGGACCGGATGGGACTGCGTCCGCGCCACGATGCCGGAAGCCGAGATCGGCGACCTCATCGTGGAGCTGCGCTCGGCCACCGCCGGCGCCGGCGGCTTCACCCGTCAGTTCGACCGGATGGCCGAAGTGACCGGCCGCGCCGCAGACCAGATCATCGCCGCACATCGCGACGCGGCGTGATCTGATTGTCATTCCGGAGCGCTCGCGCCAGCGAGCGGATCCGGAATTTCGAAATTCCGGGTATGGTCCGTCGGACCATCCCGGAATGACTGATGAGATGCGCTTTTGGCAGTTTCCAAACGCATGCTTGAATCCCGCCGCAACGTGATGCTGGCGTGCGCGCTGAGCGGGCTCGCCGGCTATGTCGACGGCATCGGCTACCTGCATCTCGGCGGTCTGTTCGTCTCCTTCATGAGCGGCAACTCGACCCGGCTTGGCGTGAGCCTTTCCGAGGCGGATTGGAGGCCTGCTTTGGAGGCCTTCGGGCTGATTGTGCTGTTCGTCGTAGGCGCGGCGGCCGGCAGCTTGATCGTGCTCAGCCGCATCGCGCATCGCCAGCCCGTGATCCTGCTCGCCGAGGCGCTGCTGCTCACGCTCGCCGCCACCGCTCACGAATTCGGTCGGCCGAACAGCGCGATCGCGGCGATCGTGTTGGCTATGGGACTGGAGAACGCCGTATTTCAACTCGACGGCGGCGGGCTCGGTCTCACCTATGTCACCGGGGCGCTGGTCAAGGTTGGCCAGTTGATCGCCGCGGCCCTGACCGGCGGCGCGGGCTGGGCCTGGCTGCCCAATCTGCTGTTGTGGGCGGCGCTGGTCGCCGGTGCGCTGCTCGGGGCACTTGCCTACCGCTGGATCAATCTCGCGGCGATCTGGTTCGCTGCGGGCACCGCGTTGGCGCTCAGCATCCTGGCGGCCCAAACCGCGAAGCGGACGGATTGACAGCGACCGCGGCTTGGCCGATGTCACGGACATGACATCGTCCTCCAAAACCCGCGCCGCATGCCTGATCGGCTGGCCGGCGGCGCATTCCCGCTCGCCGCTGATCCATCATTACTGGCTGCGCACGCTCGGCATCGAAGGCGGCTATGTGATCGAGGCGGTGCCTCCGGAGGATTTCAAGGATTTCCTGTTTCGTTTGTCGCTGCGCGGCTTCGTCGGCGCCAATGTCACGCGCCCGCACAAGGAGCGCGCGCTTGCGTTGTCGACGCCGGACGACCGCGCCCGCGCCATCGGCGCCGCCAACACGCTGTGGTTTGCCGACGGCGAATTGCGTTCGACCAACACCGATGTCGAAGGCTTCATCAACAATCTCGACGCCTGCGCGCCCGGCTGGGACAAGGCCGAGGACGCGCTGGTGCTCGGCGCCGGCGGCGCGGCGCGTGCAGTGGTGTTCGGCCTGATCGAGCGTGGCATTGCGCGTGTCCATCTCGTCAACCGCACGATCGATCGCGCTCGCGCGCTCGCCGACCAGCTTGGCGGCAACGTTGTTCCCGCGAGCTGGGAAGCGGTCAACGAGCTGCTGCCGCGCGCAGGGCTGCTGGTGAACACGACATCGCTCGGGCAGCACGGCCAGCCAGCACTCGAGATCGATGTCGGCCGGTTGCCGCAATCAGCCGTTGTTTCCGATATCGTCTATGTGCCGCTAGTGACGCCGCTGCTTGCAGCGGCAAAGGCGCGCGGGCTTGATACCGCCGACGGGCTCGGCATGCTCTTGCACCAGGCGGTGCGCGGCTTTGAGTTGTGGTTCGGGCAGCGTCCGCAAGTCACGCCTGAACTGCGCGCGCTGGTCGAGGCCGATCTCACAAAGACTTGAGGCACGGAATAGCGTCGCCAGGCAGGGGTCCAGTGTTGGGTCAGGTTACGACCCGGAGATCACGTCATGCCGTTCCGCCCCAATCCATTCGTCCGTCCATCTATCGCGCTAGCGATGGTGGCGGCGTCCACGCTCTATGCGCTCGCGCAACAACCGCCCACGCCGACGCGGGTTCGTGGAACCATTGAAGGCGTCGACGGCGATACGCTCGCGGTGAAGTCACGCAGCGGTGAAGAGGTCAAGCTGCACATGACGAACAACGTCGTTGTGCTCGGCCTCACTAAGGTCGCGCTGTCGGACATCAAGGTCGGTTCCTTCATCGGCACCACCACGGTGCCCGGCCCCGATGGCGTGCCGAAGGCGGTCGAGGTGCATGTGTTCCCCGAGAGCATGCGCGGCACCGGCGAAGGCTCGCGGCCGTGGGATCTCAAACCCAACAGCAGCATGACAAACGCGACGGTCGCGCAATCCGTCGTCGGCAATGACGGTCATACGCTGCTGGTGAAATACAAGGACGGCGAGAAGAAAGTCGTGGTGCCGCCCGAGGCGCCGGTTGTGACCTATGTTCCAGGTGACAAGTCGGACCTGAAGGCCGGCGCCAAGGTCATCGCGTTCATGAAGAAAGGGCCGGATGGCACGATCGAGACCGATCGCGTGAGCGTCGGCCGCGATGGGCTCACCCCGCCGATGTGATGGTTCGGTAGCGCGGAGGAGCCAACGGTCGCGCGAACGCGTACCCGATGACAGGTTCCGCGACACTCGCGACAGTGCCGAGCGCTGAGGTCCCCGGATGTCGCTTCGCTCCATCCGGGCAACGGGCCTTTGGAATACCTGCACGTCGCCGGTGTTTCCACATCTGTCAGCCAATCCTCGGGGACAACCATCATGCCAAAATCGTCTTTGATCGCGGCGTTGCTCGCCGTTGCCTTCGCCTCGCTCGCATCCGCACAGCAGCCGCCGACGGTGCGCATCCGCGGCACCATCGAGGCTGTCGACGGCCCGGTGCTATCGATCAAATCGCGCGAGGGCACCGACATGAAGGTGCGCATGACCGACAATGTGGCGGTGTTCGGCGTTGCCAAGACCGACCTGTCCGAGATCAAGCCGGGCTCCTACATCGGCGTCACCGCGATGCCGGAGCCGGACGGAACACAGAAGGCGATCGCGGTGCACATCTTTCCCGAAAACCAGCGCGGCGCCGCGGAAGGTTTCCGTCCCTGGGATCTGCGGGCCAACTCGACCATGACCAATGCGACGGTCGCGGAGACGGTGAAGGGTACCGAGGGCCAGAACATCCTGGTGAAGTACAAGGACGGCGAGAAGAAAGTCGTGGTGCCGCCCGGCACGCCGGTGGTGACCTTCGTGGCCGGGGACAAGTCCGAGATCAAGCCGGGCGCCAAGATCATCATCTTCGGCGCGGCGAAGAAGGACGACGGCACGCTGGAAGCCAATCGTGTCAATGTCGGCCGCGACGGGATTACGCCACCGATGTAAGGGGAGCAAAGCTCTCTCAACGATGTCGTCCCGGCGAAGGCCGGGACCCATAACCACCGTCGCGAATTGTTAGAAAACGCTGCGGCCCCAGTCTCTTCGCCAAACCGGCATTTGGGGTAATGGGTCCCGGCCTTCGCCGGGACGACGATTGCGTGAGAGGCGACAGCGGCTACATCACACCGCCAGCACGTGGTCGTCGATCTCGGCGATCGTGTTGACGCCGCACAGCCCCATCGTGGTGGTGAGCTCCTTCGCCAGGATATCGATCGCCCTGGCGACGCCTTCCTGCCCGCCGGCAGGCTGGAAGCCAACCGTGTCAATGTCGGCCGCGACGGGATTACGCCACCGATGTAAGGGGAGCAAAGCTCTCTCAACGATGTCGTCCCGGCGAAGGCCGGGACCCATAACCACCGTCGCGAATCGTTAGAAGACGCTGTGGCCCCAGTCTTCGCCAAACCGGCATTTGGGGTAATGGATCCCGGCCTTCGCCGGGACGACGATTGACAGCGGCTCCATCACACGGCCAGCACGTGGTCGTCGATCTCGGCGATCGTGTTGACGCCGCACGGCCCCATCGTGGTGGTGAGCTCCTTCGCCAGGATATCGATCGCCTTGGCGACGCCTTCCTGGCCGCCGGCAGGCTGGAAGCCAATCGTGTCAATGTCGGCCGCGACGGAATTACCCCACCGATGTAAGGGGAGCAAAGCTCGCTCAACGATGTCGTCCCGGCGAAGGCCGGGACCCATAGCCACCGTCGCGAATCGTTAGAAAACGCTGTGGCCTCAGTCTTCGCCAAACCGGCATTTGGGGTAATGGGTCCCGGCCTTCGCCGGGATGACGATTGCGTGAGAGGCGACAGCGGCTCCATCACACGGCCAGCACGTGGTCGTCGATCTCGGCGATCGTGTTGACGCCGCACAGCCCCATCGTGGTGGTGAGCTCCTTCGCCAGGATATCGATCGCCTTGGCGACGCCTTCCTGCCCGCCGGCGCCGAGGCCATAGGCATAGGCGCGGCCGATCATGCAGGATTTCGCGCCGAGCGCGAGCGCGCGCATCACGTCCATGCCGGTGCGGATGCCGCCGTCGAACATGATCTCCATCTTCGAGCCGACCGCATCGGCGATCTCGGGCAGCACCTCGATCGACGATGGCGCACCATCGAGCTGACGGCCGCCATGGTTGGAGACCACGATCGCCTGCGCGCCGGTCTTGGCGGCGAGCTCGGCATCCTCGACGTCGAGGATGCCCTTCAGGATCAGCTTGCCCGGCCAGATGCTGCGGATCCAGTCGATGTCCTTCCAGTTCAGCGAGGTGTCGAACTGGGAGGCGGTCCATTCCGACAGCTTGGTGAGGTCCTCGGTGCCCTTGACGTGCCCGGCGATGTTGCCGAACGTGCGGCGCTTGCCGCGCAGCACGCCGGACACCCAGGCCGGCTTGGTTGCAAAATCGACCAGCTTCGACAGCGACCATTCCGGCGGCACCGTCATGCCGTTCTTGATGTCCTGGTGCCGCTGACCGATCACCTGCAGGTCGACGGTCAAGACCAGCGCCGAGCACTTCGCCGCGATCGCGCGCTCGATCAGCGACTTGATGAAGCCGCGGTCCCTCATGACGTAGAGCTGAAACCAGAACGGCTTGTCGACGGCCGCCGCGATATCCTCGATCGAGCAGATCGACATCGTGCTTTGGGTGAAGGGAATGCCCGCCGCCTGCGCCGCGCGGCAGGCATAGATCTCACCGTCGCCATGCTGCATGCCGAGCAGGCCGACCGGCGCCAGGATCAGCGGCATCGCTGCGGGCTCACCGAGGATCGTGGTCGACAGGTTGCGCTTGGACACGTCGACCAGGATGCGCTGGCGGAACTTGATCTGCTGCAGGTCGGCGGAATTGGCGCGCAGCGTGTCCTCGGTGTAGGAGCCGCGGTCCGCGTAATCGAAAAATGCCTTCGGCACCCGGCGCTTGTGAAGCTGACGCAAATCTTCGATGCAGGTAATGTGCTTCATGGACGTTCCCGGCCTTCCTCTGTCGCAAGTCTTGCAGATGTACGGTGTTGCCGTCATCTAGCATGGTTGGGAGGCCTGCCAAATCGACGACGGATGGGAGAGCGCGATGACGCAATCAGGCTCCAAGCCGAAAGCGAATGAGAATGCCGAAAAGCGTCGGCTGGACGATGCCCTGGAGGAGGGGTTGGAAGAGACGTTTCCGGGTTCCGACCCCGTCAACGTGACCCAGCCGGCGCCCAGCAAGGAGGACCGGCACGTCCTGCGCAAGGGCAAGGGACAGTGAGGCGCTCGCCGGGTCGGCTGCGTCCCAAAGGAGTAATCCTTTATTTCACAAGGGCTTAGCTTCGAATCACGTGATTCGATGCCGGTAATGATTCATCATATTTTTTGAAGCCATTTTAGCGGCTGACACATTATAAGGCCGATGCACGCTAAAATGGCGGGCATTGGGGCGTTCTCGGCGGGTGGGTTCGAGAGGCCCACGCTGGGGGTGACATGAGCCGTAAATATTTTGGGACCGACGGGATCCGGGGCCGCGCCAATGGGCTGATCACGCCGGAGCTTGCACTCAAGGTGGGGCAGGCCGCAGGTCTGGTGTTTCAGCGGGGCGATCACCGCCATCGGGTCGTGATCGGCAAGGACACACGGCTGTCCGGCTACATGATCGAATACGCCATGGTCGCGGGCTTCACCTCGGTCGGTATGGACGTGTTGCTGCTCGGCCCGATCCCGACCCCTGCGGTTGCGATGCTGACCAAGTCGATGCGGGCCGATCTCGGCGTCATGATTTCGGCGTCGCATAACCTGTTCGAGGACAACGGTATCAAGCTGTTCGGCCCGCAGGGCTTCAAGCTGTCCGACGACGTCGAGAAGCAGATCGAGCAGTTGCTCGGCGAGTCGCTCGATCGCCGCCTCTCGCAGAGCGCCAGCCTCGGCCGCGCTCGCCGCATCGACGGCGTCCATGACCGCTACATCGAATTCGCCAAGCGCACGCTGCCGCGCGACCTCAGCCTCGAAGGTCTCCGCGTCGTGATCGATTGCGCCAACGGCGCGGCCTACCGGGTGGTTCCGGAAGCGCTGTGGGAGCTCGGCGCCGACGTCGTTCCGATCGGCGTCGAACCCGATGGCTTCAACATCAACAAGGAATGCGGTTCGACCTCGCCCGAGGCGCTGTCCAAGAAGGTGCGCGAGATGCGCGCTGATATCGGCGTCGCGCTCGACGGCGATGCCGATCGCGTCATCCTGGTCGACGAGCGCGGGCATATCGTCGACGGCGACCAGTTGCTCGCGGTGATCGCGCAGAGCTGGAAGGAAGAGGGGCGCCTCGCCAAGCCCGGCATCGTCACCACCGTGATGTCCAATCTCGGGCTCGAGCGCTTCCTTCAAGGCAACGGCATGCACATGATCCGTACGCCAGTCGGTGACCGCTACGTGCTCGAGCAGATGCTCGCCGGCGGCTACAATCTTGGCGGCGAGCCATCGGGCCATATCATCATGTCCGACTACTCGACGACCGGCGACGGCTTCGTGGCGGCGCTGCAGGTGCTGGCCGTGGTGCAGAAGCTCCGCCGCCCGGTGTCCGAGGTCTGCCGGCGCTTCGATCCATTGCCGCAGATCCTGAAGAACGTGCGCTACCGCAGCGGCAAGCCGCTCGACGACGCCGAGGTCAAGTCCGCAATCACCGACGGCGAGAACCGCCTTAATGGCCACGGCCGGCTCTTGATTCGCCCGTCCGGCACCGAGCCGGTGATCCGCGTGATGGGCGAGGGCGACGACCGTATCCTGGTCGAAGAGGTCGTCGACAATATCGTCAGCGCACTCGGCCACGCCGCCGCCGCTTAGTACCTGCCGCGCGAATGCGTGCCTGATGACGGGCGCCGCGAAGCATCCTTCGTGTCGCGCGCGGAAGCATGGATTGCTTCCGCCTTCGCCAAGGCTTCGGCGGACAAGTCGTCACTTCAGCGCAAAATCGCTTCGCGATTTTGCCGCGAGCTGCCAGGAAGAAAGTGAGTGAGCTCCAGGTCGGCGAAGCGCGGTGTCATCACCCGCGCATGCGGGTGATCCAGTATTCCAGAGAGGTCGATGTCTGAATCGAGAGGCCGCGGCGTACTGGATGGCCCGCCTGCGCTATCGGCTCATGCGACTGGTCGCTGTCACCGCCGCGGCGATCGGGTTAAGCATTCGCTAACAGGCGCGCGTTCCACGCGCTGCAGCAAGGCCCATTCGTCAACGTATCGTTAGGACTTGCGGCCGAATCGCCATCTTTGCTGTGCCGTGATTGCATCACTCGCGACAGCAAAGGCGCGATTGCGCGAAAGTCGGTGAGGGATCGTCAACCTTAAAAATTAGGGTTAAGTGCCGCTTAAGCATTTGCTGGCATCGTTCGGCCCGTGAGTTTCAGACGTGGGGCTTTTGCGTGTTCGCCTCACTGGCCAAAGGACGAAGCCAATGCGTAGTGTTAAGTCTTTGATTGCCGCGGGCGCGGCATCCCTGCTGTCCTCGGCGGCGTTCGCCGCCGATATGCCCATCGCCCCACCGCCGGCCTATGGACCGCCGCCGGTGGCTGACTTCGGCGGCTGGTATCTGCGCGGCGATATCGGCATGACCAACCAGCGCATGGACAGCCTGCACAGCCGAAGCATTGATTCCGTCAATGCCAACTTCCCGGGCGCGCTGCAGAACAACGGCTTCGGCTTTGACAGCTCGCCGCTCTTCAAGCTCGGCGTCGGCTATCAGTTCAACAACTGGTTCCGCGCCGATCTCACCGGCGAATATCGCGGCAAGGCCAATCTCCACGGCTCCCAGAACATCCCGCTGAATGCAGCATTCGCCGGCTTCGCCGCGGCCGACAACTACAGTGCAAGCAAGTCGGAATGGGTCGTCATGGCGAACGCCTATGTCGATCTTGGCACCTGGTGGTGCGTGACGCCCTATATCGGCGCCGGCGTCGGCGCGGCCTACAACCAGATCAGCGGGTTCCGCGACGACGGCGTGATCTACTTCCCGGTCGGCACTCTCAATAACAGCGTCACCTACGGAGCCGATGCCGGCAAATGGAACTTTGCCTGGGCCCTCCATGCGGGCCTCGCCTACAAGATCTCGCCGAACGTGACGCTCGATCTGGCCTATCGCTACATCAACCTCGGCGACGCCACCACCGGTCCCACGCGCGCGTTCGATGGTTCATTCAGCAACGGCAGCCCCTTCACCATCAAGGACCTCACCTCGCACGACGTAATGCTCGGCGTGCGCTGGAATCTGGACGCCGGGCCGGTCTATGCGCCGCCGCCCCCGTTGATCACCAAGGGTTAATGTCCGGTCTTCACCGGCTAACGATTGCAAACGGCGCGGGATCATCCCGCGCCGTTTTTCTTTGTCGCCGATATCGCAAGCTCTGCAATGAGAGCATGCCGAAAGCGGCCGGCGACAACGATTGGTTAAGGTTAACAGGCGATGATCAGCGCATAATTTGATGAGTTGGATGGAGCGTTGCGATGCGTAGGTTGTTGCTGGCGGCGATGATGTTCGGGGCGGTGACCGGCGCGCACGCGGCTGATCTGCCCGTGCTGCGCGGCGGCTTCACTGAGGGGCTGGCCCGCCCGACCACCAACTGGGAGGGCTTCTATATCGGCGGACAGGCCGGCTATGGATCGTCCGACGAGAATTTCAGCGGGACAAACGCCAACATGCTCTCTGCGCTGCTTGATCACAACGTGATCCAGCAGATGGATGTCGCAAACTGGAATCTCGGGCTCGGCAAGCAATCGCAGCGCTCGCCGGCCTATGGCGGCTTCGTCGGCTACAACGTGCAGTTCGATGACGTCGTCGTCGGAGCCGAGATGAGCTACATGCACGCCAACAATTTCGGCGGCACGTCGATCGCGACCAAGGAGCTGGTCAGCGGCACGAAGCTGTCGGACAGCATGTTCCATGACGTGCGCGTCGATTCGGGGGCCGCAATCGAGATCACGGACCTCGCCACCTTCCGCGCCCGCGCCGGCTATGCCTGGGGCTGCTTCCTGCCCTACATGTTCGGCGGCTTCGCGCTGGGCAATGCCAATATCACGCGCTTCGTCACCGTCTCGGACGCCATCAGCGCCACGGGAGCGCCAGGGTCGTTTACATCGCTGATGCCCCTGAGCGCCTCCGATGTGCTGCACAATCACCTGGTGTACGGCTATAGCGGCGGCCTTGGCGTCGATGTGAGCCTGATGGCCGGTCTCTTCATGCGCGCGGAGTGGGAGTACAGCCGCATCACGTCCACCGTCGATACCAACATCAACACGGTGCGCGTCGGCGTCGGCTACAAGTTTTGACGCACCACCGCACGGCTTGACAGCGAACAGCGTCGCTGTTCCGATATCTCTCCTTGAAGCGCGATGAATCCTCGTCGCGCTTGCTTGTTGTTCGGGCCTGATTTCGGACAAGCGGGTCTGCCGCCGCGATCGAGCCGAGGGAGCGCAACCACATGAAAATCTACGGCGACGCCAATTCGGGCAATTGCCTGAAGGTGAAATGGGTGTGCGACAGACTGGCGCTGCCCTACACGTGGATCGAGATCGATACGATGAAGGGCGGGAGCCGGACGCCCGAGTTTCTTAAGCTGAACGGTTGGGGCCAGGTGCCCACGGTCGAGCTGGACGACGGCCGCACGCTGGCCCAGTCCAACGCCATCATCCGCTATCTCGCGCGCGGCAGCGACCTGATCCCCACAGATGCCTATCGCGCGGCGCAGATGGATGCGTGGATGTTCTGGGAGCAGAACAGCCACGAGCCCTACGTGGCGGTCTGCCGCTTTCACATTGTGTATCTCGGCAAGGCGGTGGCGGATCTCGATCCGAACCTGGTGAAGCGCGGCTATGTGGCGCTCGATCATCTGGAGCGGCATCTCGGCGGCGCCCGCTTCCTGGTCGGGGACGCCGTCTCGCTGGCCGATGTCTCGCTGCTCGCCTACACGCGGGTCGCCCATGAAGGCGGCCTCGACCTCGATCGCTATCCCGCGATCAACCGCTGGATTGCCGATGCCGAGCGCGCGCTTGGCCTGCCGCCGGCACGCTGACCTGAAACGGAACGAACGACCATGACCGCACCGACATCCGCCACCATTCGCCGGGCTCGCCGCGACGACGTCGCCGCCATCGTCGGTATGCTGGCGGACGATCCGCTCGGCAGCGCGCGCGAGCGGATCGAGGATCCGCTGCCGCAAAGCTACTATCAGGCATTCGAGCGGGTCGATCGCGATCCTAACCTGCAGCTCGTCGTCGCCGTCGACGGCGAGGGGACCGTCGTCGGCTGCCTGCAACTGGCGGTCCTGCCGGGCATCAGCTCGCAAGGCGGCTCGCGCGGTTTGCTCGAGGACGTGCGCGTTGCAAAGCATTGCCGCGGCCGCGGCATCGGCGAGCAGCTTGTGCAGTGGGCGATCGCGGAAGCGCGCGCGAAGGGGTGCATGCTCGTCGAACTGTTGACGCATCATACCCGCGTCGATGCGCAGCGCTTCTATGAGCGGCTTGGATTCGCACGCAGCCATGTCGGCATGACGATTCGTTTCTAACGCGCTGGCGCGAAGGCATGCGGCCCCGTCATTGCGAGCCATCGGTCCGGCGCGAAGCGCCGCCGGATGACAGGCTTCGCGACGCAATCCATCCTCGGATCTGACGGGGAGAGTGGAGCGAGCGCAGGCCGCTCTTCGGCCGGGGAGTTGCCGATTCCCGTGGTTTCACGGGCCGGCGGAATTGGCGCCGCGTGTCGACGATGCCCCATCAATCAGCCGTGATGCCGATATCCGGCCGACATATCCGAAGTTTCTTGACGTTCTGACGCCTTTCCACTATTTCCGGCGGCGGGAAACCTCTCCCCACCGAGAGGCAGCTATCTGGAAGGGTAGATTATGACTGCAGCGAAGCCCGCTTCGCGGCCCCATGTGCCGCATTTTTCCTCCGGCCCCTGTGCCAAGCGCCCCGGCTGGAACCCCGACAATCTCAAGGACGCCGCCCTCGGCCGCTCGCATCGTGCGAAGATCGGCAAGGCCAAGCTCAAGCTCGCGATCGAGCTGACGCGCGAGGTGCTTGAAGTCCCTGCCGATTACAAGATCGGCATCGTGCCGGCCTCCGACACCGGCGCGGTCGAGATGGCGCTGTGGTCGCTGCTCGGTGCGCGGCCCGTCACCACGCTCGCCTGGGAATCCTTCGGCGAAGGCTGGGTCAGCGACATCGTCAAGGAATTGAAGCTCAAGGACGTCACCAAGCTGAACGCGGCTTACGGTGAAATCCCCGATCTCTCCAAGGTGGACCCCGCGTCCGACGTCGTCTTCACCTGGAACGGCACCACTTCGGGCGCGCGCGTGCCGAACGCTGACTGGATCAGCGCGACCCGCGAAGGCCTCACGATTTGCGACGCGACGTCGGCCGCCTTCGCGCAGCCGCTCGACTTCGCCAAGCTCGATGTCGTCACCTTCTCCTGGCAGAAGGCGCTCGGCGGCGAGGCCGCACACGGCATGCTGATCCTCTCGCCGCGCGCGGTCGAGCGGCTGGAGACCTACAAGCCGGCCTGGCCGCTGCCCAAGATCTTCCGCCTGACCAAGGGCGGCAAGCTGAACCAGGGCATCTTCGAGGGCGAGACCATCAACACGCCGTCGATGCTCTGCGTCGAGGATTATCTCGACGCGCTGAACTGGGCGAAGTCGATCGGCGGCCTGAAGGCGTTGATCGCGCGTGCGGACGCCAACACCAAGGTGCTTGCCGACTGGAAGGCGAAGACGCCGTGGATCGATTTCCTGGCGAAGGATCCCGCGATCCGCTCCAACACCTCGGTGTGCCTGAAGTTCACCGATCCCGCGATCATCTCGCTTCCATCAGAAGCGCAAGCCGACTTCTGCAAGAAGCTGGTCGCGCTGGTGGAGAAGGAGAACGCCGGCTTCGACTTCGCGTATTACCGCGATGCGCCGGCGGGCCTGCGGATCTGGTGCGGCGCCACCGTTGAAGCAAAGGACGTCGAGCTGCTCACGCAGTGGATCGACTGGGCCTTCGCCGAGACCAAGGCAGCGTTGCCCAAAGCGGCGTAAGTTTTCTCTTGTCACCTCTCCCCGTTCTTACGGGGAGAGGTCGGATTTCTCCGGGCGATGCGCAGCATCGTCCCGTGCAATCCGGGTGAGGGGCCCTTTCGGCTTGTTCCTCGCCCGCGGCTGCCCCTCACCCCAACCCTCTCCCCGTAAGAACGGGGAGAGGGAGAAGTGATCAGAGACTTCACCACATCGGCCCGAGCGGCCTGCTCCCTCTGTGGGGCAAAGGAAACATCCACATGTCCAAACCCAAAGTTCTCATTTCCGACGCGCTATCTCCCGCTGCCGTGCAGATCTTCAAGGATCGCGGCGTCGACGTCGACTTCCAGCCCAACCTCGGCAAGGACAAGGAGAAACTTGCCGAGATCATCGGCAACTATGACGGCCTCGCGATCCGCTCGGCCACCAAGGCGACCGCCAAGATCATCGAGAAGGCGAAGAAGCTGAAGGTGATCGGCCGGGCCGGCATCGGCGTCGACAATGTCGAGATTCCGGCGGCGACCGCCAAGGGCATCATCGTGATGAACACGCCGTTCGGCAATTCGATCACGACCGCCGAGCACGCCATCACCCTGATGCTGGCGCTGGCGCGCGAGATCCCGCAGGCCGATGCCTCGACCCAGGCCGGCAAGTGGGAGAAAAACCGCTTCATGGGCGTCGAGATCACCGCCAAGACACTGGGCGTGGTCGGCTGCGGCAATATCGGCTCGATCGTCGCCGACCGCGCGCTCGGCCTGCGCATGAAGGTGATTGCGTTCGATCCGTTCCTCTCGCCGGAGCGCGCCAAGGATATCGGCGTCGAGAAGGTCGAGCTCGATGACCTCCTGAAGCGCGCCGATTTCATCACGCTGCACACGCCGCTGACTGACAAGACGCGCAACATCATCGACGCGGCCGCGATCGCCAAGATGAAGAAGGGCGTTCGCATCATCAACTGCGCGCGCGGCGGCCTGGTCGACGAGCAGGCGCTGGTCGAGGCGCTCAACTCCAAGCATGTCGCCGGCGCCGCCTTCGACGTGTTCGTCGAGGAGCCGGCGACCGCGAACGTGCTGTTCGGCCATCCCAACGTGATCTGCACTCCGCATCTCGGCGCCTCCACCACCGAAGCGCAGGAGAACGTCGCGCTGCAGGTCGCCGAGCAGATGTCGGATTACCTGTTGTCCGGCGCAATCTCGAACGCCGTCAACTTCCCCTCGATCACCGCGGAAGAGGCGCCGAAGCTGAAGCCGTTCATCGAGCTCGCCGAGAAGCTCGGTTCGTTCGCCGGCCAGCTCACCGAGAGCGGCATCCTCAAGACCCAGATCACCTATGAGGGCCATGTCGGCGAGATGAAGATCAAGGCGATCACCTCGGCGGTGCTGTCGGGTCTGCTGCGGCCGATGCTGGGCGAGGTCAACGTGGTCTCGGCACCCGTCGTCGCCAAGGAGCGCGGCATGGTGGTGGACGAGGTCGTGCGCGCCGCGCAGAGCGACTATGAAAGCCTGATCACCGTCACCGTCACCACCGAGCGACAGGTGCGTTCGGTGTCCGGCACCGTCTATGCCGACGGCAAGCCGCGCCTCGTCGACATCAAGGGTATCCGCGTCGACGCCGAGTTCGGCAAGTCGATGATCTACGTGACCAACGAGGACAAGCCGGGCTTCATCGGCGCGTTTGCGAGCCTGCTCGGCGACGCCAAGATCAACATCGCGACCTTCCATCTCGGCCGCGTCAAGCAGGGCGGCGACGCCATCGCGCTGGTCGAGGTCGACGGTGCGGTGCCGGCGGACGTGCTTGCCAAGGTGCAGGCGCTGCCGCAGGTGAAGCAGGCCAAGGCGCTGAGCTTCTGACCTGTGATCGTTCGCCCGCTTGTCCACGCACTCGCTTCACCTCTCCCGCTTGCGGGGTAGGGCAATCGCATTTGGGAGAAAAACGCCCTGCGGCCATCCTTCGAGACGCCCGCCTTTGGCGGGCTCCTCAGGATGAGGTCTTGTCTTGCGGCACAACGGTAGACCCTCATGGTGAGGAGCGCCGCTTGCGGCGCGTCTCGAACCACGAGGCCGAGTACGTGCGCAGCCGCCCAAGGGCGGCATATGCGATAGCCCTGCGCTTGCGGGGTCGAGACGAGCGAAGCTCGCTCTTAGGTCGGATCGCATCGTAGATGCGATCCGGGTGGGGGCTCTTTCATCACAAAGATTGTCGATCGCGGCGATACCCCACCCCAACCCTCCCCCGCAAGCGGGATAGGGAGCGCGGTGTCCTCGTCATCGCCGTTCGAGTTCTCACTGTCTGATATTCCGATCTGCGGAACAGAACGCCGTCTCCGGCCTCGGGGGCGGCGTTTATCGTTCTGAGACGCGTGGTATTCCTGTTGCAGCCGCCGAAATATGTGTACGAACGGGCCATGACACGCCACAATGACCGTCATCTCGAAGGGAGAAAACTATGCGTGAAGCCGTAATCGTTTCCTATGCGCGCACCGGCCTGGCGAAGTCCGGCCGTGGCGGATTCAATATCACCCCGCCGATGTCGCTCGCCGCGCACGCGATCAAGCACGCCGTCGATCGCGCCGGCGTCGACAAGGAGTATGTCGAGGACTGCTATCTCGGCAATTGCGCGCATGGCGCGCCGAACATCGGCCGCCAGGCGGCGCTGCTCGCCGGTCTGCCGAAGTCGACCGCCGGTGTCTCGGTGAACCGTTTCTGCTCGTCGGGCCTGCAGACCATCGCGATGGCCGCCAATTCGATCCGCTCCGACGGCTCGGATTGCATCGTCGCCGGCGGCGTCGAGAGCATCTCGATTCCCGGCGGCGGCTCGCCGAAGGAATCGATCGATCCGGATCTGCTCAAGACCGCGCCCGACATCTTCATGGCGATGATCGACACCGCCGACATCGTCGCCGAGCGCTACAAGGTCAGCCGTGAATACCAGGACGAGTATTCGCTGGAGTCGCAGCGCCGCATGGCGGCCGCGCAGCAGGCCAACAAATTCAAGGACGAAATCGTCCCGATGAAGACCAGGATGAAGGTGGTCGACAAGGTCACCAAGGAAGAGAGCATCAAGGACTACGTCGTCGATCGCGACGAGTGCAACCGTCCGGAGACCACGCTGGAAGGTCTCGCCAAGCTCGAGCCGGTGAAGGGTCCCGGCAAGTACATCACCGCCGGCAATGCCAGCCAGCTCTCCGACGGCGCTGCCGCCGTGGTGCTGATGGAAGCCAAGGATGCCGAGAAGCGCGGTCTCAACCCGATGGGCCGGTTCGTCGCCTGGGCCTCGGCCGGCTGCGAGCCCGACGAGATGGGCATCGGTCCGATCTACGCGGTGCCGAAGCTCTTGAAGCGGCACGGCCTGAAGATCGACGACATCGATCTCTGGGAGCTCAACGAGGCGTTCGCCAGCCAGTGCCTCTATTCGCGCGACAAGCTCGGCATCGATCCCGAGAAGTACAATGTCAACGGCGGCTCGATCGCGATCGGCCATCCCTTCGGCATGACCGGCGCGCGTCTCACCGGCCACCTGCTGCAGGAAGGCCGTCGCCGCAAGGCCAAGTGGGGCGTCGTGACCATGTGCATCGGCGGCGGCCAGGGCGGCGCGGGCCTGTTCGAGATCTATAGCTGAGGTCTCGGCTCGGCCAAGACGTTCGGACGACGACAGCACGGCGCCTTCGGGCGCCGTGTTTTTTTGTGCTCACTCCATGCCCGTCATTGCGAGCGAAGCGACTTGTCCGCCGAAGCCTTGGCAAAGGCGGAAGCAATCCATTCCTCCGCGCATGGGAAGCGATGGATTGCTTCGTCGTTTCGCTCCTCGCAATGACGACAAAGCGATACCTCGGACATCACCGCACCATGACGCAGCCGCCGGTACGCCACGATCACGCCGCACCGAAACCTCAATCGAACCAGTCGCTTCTTCGTCGCGTCTCACCACGAGCAAGCGTGCTCCGCGACGCCGGCGCACCTTCGCGCCTCGCGTGCCACGCGATGTTTCTCGGAGGGATATCAATGCGATTGATTGCGAATTGTCTGGTGACCACCAGCCTGGTGCTGGTCACTGCCCTGGCGGCCGGGCCGCTCCATGCGGCCGATCTCGACGCGACCTCGAATATCGACGCGGTCACCGTCTATCCGGATGGCGCGAGCGTTACCCGCGTCATCACGCTGGACCTGCCTGCCGGCGACAATACGCTGGTCGCAAAGGATTTCCCGTTGCTGCTCGATCCGTCCTCGTTGCGGGTCGAAGGTGAGGCGGCTGCGAGGCTGTCGATCGGTGCGATCGACACGCGCGAGCCGCGTAAGATCGCGCCGGCCGACTTGCCGGAGATCGACAAGCGCATCGAGGCGCTGAAGGATGAACGCGCCGATCTGCAGGGCACGATTGCGGCCGCCGAGGCGCGGCGCAAATTCGCGACCCGCTTTGCCGAGGCCTCGCCGGCCGGCCTCGGCGAGAAGGGCGAGGCGCGCCCGGTCAGTGAATGGCGCGCCGCATTTGCGGCCGTCGCGGACGAAGTCGCAACCGCTGACAGCACGATCCGTGACGCCAAGCGCAAGCAACGCGACATCGATCGCGAGGTCGCGCGGCTCGAAGCCGACCGCGCCGCCAAGCCGCCGAGCAAGCTCGAGGTTCGGATCGACGTCGCTTCCACGGCCGCGACCAGGGCGACGCTGCGGGTGACCTATTCGGTGCCCAACGCCCGCTGGATCCCACTCTATGACGCTCGTCTCGACACCGGCGCAAGGGATCGCAAGCCGGCGATGGAGCTGGTGCGCCGCGCCGAGATCACGCAAGCGACCGGGGAGGACTGGTCGAACGTCACGCTCGGCGTCTCCACCGTCCGCGTCGCGCGCGGCGGCAGCGCACCGGACCTCAATTCGCTGATCGTGCAGTATCCGTTACCACCGCGACCGATCGCGGCAGCCAAGGCATTGGACAGCATGCAGCGCTCGGCGCTTGCGCCGGCACCGGAGGTCGAGCAGGGCGAGGCCTCGCTCGGCAAGCATGCCGAGGAGCGCGAGGCGACCGCCGAGATCGGTGCCTTCCAGGCTACCTTCAGGATTCCAGGACGCGTCAGTGTTGCGGCAAATGAGAGTGCAAAAAGCTTGCGGATCTCGACGGCTGTGATCGTGCCGGATCTTGCGATCCGCGCCGTCCCGGTGATCGATCCCACCGCGTTCCTCGAGGCGAGCTTTGTGCAGAGCGACGACGCGCCGCTGCTGCCGGGGCGGGTGTCGATCTACCGTGACGGCATCTTCGTCGGCCGGGGCCGGATGACGGCGACCGCGAAGGACGAGACGGTGCGGCTCGGCTTCGGCGCCGACGACAAGGTCAAGATCGAGCGTACGGTGGTGAAGCGCAACGAGGGCTCCGCCGGGCTGATCGTGACGACGTCGAAGACCGACGAGCGTGCGTTCAAGACCACGGTGCGCAACGGTCACGATTTCCCGGTCAAGGTCGCGGTCCTCGATCAATTGCCGGTCAGCGAGACCAACGACATCGTGGTCGAGATGTTGCCGTCGAGCACGCCCGCGACCACCACCAATCTGCGCGACAAGCGCGGCGTGCTGGAATGGGCGTTCGAGGCCAAGCCCGGTGAGGTCAGAGACATCAATTTCGCCTGGCGGATGCGCTGGCCGAAGGACAAGGGCGTCGTGATGGTGCCGGCAGGCTAATGCGGGATTGGATTAGGTTGGATCGGCTCGCGGCGGCTTCGGTTGACCTCTCCCCGTCGGGGAGAGGTCGGATTGCATCGTCAGATGCAATCCGGGTGAGGGCCCTTGCGCTCTCGATAGACCATAACCCCTCACCCGATTTGCTGCGCAAATCGACCTCTCCCAAGGGAGAGGTGATCTCCGCCGCTGTTTCAGATCAAGCTAATCCCACCATGCTCTAGCGCTGGATGACAGGCTTCGCGGCGAAGCGACCCATCCCACCGCGAGCGGAGAAACGGCGAAAGCCTTTCCGCTGGACCGTGATGGACTAGATCGGCCGCATGGTTTGCGGCAGCAGGAACGGCACGCCGTGGTCGGTGTGCTGGATTGTCGCGTCGATCTCGAAGATCTGCCTGATCGTCTCGGGCCGCATCACGGTGGCGCGGTCGCCGTCGATGGCGAGGCGGCCGCGATGCAGCAGCAGGATGCGGTCGGCGAATCGCATTGCGAGATTGAGGTCGTGCAGGATCGCGATCACAGTGGTGCCGCGCTGCGCGCGTCGCCGCGCGATCTCGACAAGATCGAGCTGGTGCCGCAAATCGAGACTTGAGGTCGGCTCATCCAATAGCAACAGGCCGGGGCCGTGCCTTGCTTCACCACAGGCGAGCTGCACCAGCACGCGGGCGAAATGCGCGCGCTGCTGCTCGCCGCCGGACAGCGTCGGCAGTTGCCGGGCGCGGAAATGCGTCAGGCCCACTTCGTCCAGCACGGCCTCGACCAGCCCGCGAGCCGCGGCGCGCGGGCTCTCGCCGGCGCCCATGGTGACGATTTCCTCGACCGTGAACGGAAAGCTGACGTTGACGTGCTGCGACAGCATAGCGCGATGCTGCGCGAGCGCGCGCGGCCCGTAGGCGTGGATGTCGCGCTGCTTGAGGCGGACCGTCCCCCGCGACGGGCGGAGGTCGCCGGACAGCATGCGCAGCAGGGTCGACTTGCCGGCCCCGTTGGGACCTGCGATCGCGACCATCTCGCCGGCGCCGATCTGCAGCGATACCGCATCGACCAGGGTCGCGCCGCCGACTGCGATCGACACCGCCTGCGCCTCGAGCAGGTCGGTCACAGCGAGATCAATCCGCGCTGGCGCAGCAGCATCGCGAGGAAGAATGGCGCCCCGATCGCCGCGGTCAGAATGCCGATCGGCATCTCCGCCGGCGCGACGACGGTACGTGCCACCGTATCGGCGCCGACCAGCAGGATCGCGCCCGAAAGCGCGGAGGCCGGAAGCAGCAGACGATGCGACGGCCCGATCACGAGCCGCAACAGATGCGGCACCACGATGCCGACGAAGCCGACCACGCCACAGACCGAGACCGCGACGCCGGTCATCGCCGACACCAGCACGATCGCGATCCGCTTCAGCCGTTCGACGTCGACACCGCTGTGAAATGCCTCGGCTTCACCGAGCACCAGCACATCGAGCCCGCGTGCGATCGCGAGGCATGCGACAACAGCGATCGCCAGCACCGGCGCCAGTATCGTGACCTTGGCCCAGGTCGCGCCGCTCAGTGATCCCAGCAGCCAGAACGTGATGTCGCGGAGCTGGCGATCATCGGCCGCGAACACCAGCAGCCCGATGCCGGCATTGGCGATCGCGGCGATCGCAAGGCCCGCCAGCAGGAAGATCGCAATCGAGGTCCGCCCGCCGCGGCTGGCGATGGCATAGAGGATCATGGTCGTGAGCAGTGAGCCGCCGAACGCTGCGATCGGCAATAGCTGGTTTTGCAGGACGCGCAGGGCCTCGCCGAGCTGGCTGTCGGTGAATACGATCGCCGCGGCGGCGGCAAGGGCTCCGCCCGAGGAGACACCGACCAGCGCCGGATCGGCGAGCGGATTGCGGAACAGGCCCTGCATGACCGCGCCGGAGAGAGCGAGCAGCCCGCCGATCATCGCGGCCGCCGCGATCCGCGGGATCCGGATCGACCACAGCACGAGCTGGTCGCGTGCGACGAGCGGGTTGGTGCCGTCGTCGATCCACAGGCCGAGCGCCGCGGGCAGCCGCGCCAGCGGAATGCCTGCGGCACCGACGGTTAGTGCGACCAGGGCGGTGCCGGCCAGGGCGGCGAGCAGGCAAGCAAGCGTGAGCGAGGCCGCAGGCCGCAGCGCAGCGCCGACCCGGCGTTTCGTCCCGTGCGGACGGCCTTCGGCCAGCACGCTCATTGCCGGCAGTTGGCCGTCAGGACGACGGGCTTGAAGGTCTCGCCCTGCGGCGCCAGCTCTGGATAGAGCTTGAGTGAGAGATCGCGCGCCGCCGCGGCAGTGCGCGGCCCGAAGCCGAGCAGGTAAAGCCCTTCCATCGAGACGAAGGTCTTGTTGGCAGCGACCGGCGTCAGCGCGAAGGCCGGATGGCCGAAGATCGATTGGGCGCTGAGCGAGTCTTTGCCGCGGTCGATCGAGAGCACGACATCGGGTTTCGCCGCCACGATGGCTTCGTCGTTGATCGGCTTGTAGCCGTCAAAGCCGTCGATCGCGTTGACGGCACCGGCGAGCTGGATGATCTCGTCCGCGGCGGTGTTGCGACCTGCGGCCATGGCACGGCCGTTCAACAACGACATCACGAACATCACGCGCACCGGCTTCGTCACCTTGGCGCGCAGCGCACGCAGTTGCGCGAGATCGGTCTCCACCGCTGCGGCCAGGCAGGCGGCGCGCCGATCGGCAGCCATGGCATGCCCGACTACCTTGATCTTCTCGACGAGCCCAGCCTCGGAGAACGTCTCGGGCACCAGCACCAGCGGCACCTTGGCAGCCTCCAGCACGTCGATGGTCTCCTTCGGACCGGAGCCCTGCGCCGCCAGCACCAGCGTCGGGTGAAGCCCGAGCACACCCTCGGGCGACAACTGGCGCATGTAGCCGACGTCGGGCTTCTCGCGCAGCGCAGTCGGGGGATAGAGGCTGGTCGAGTCGATGCCGGCAATGCGGTCCTCGAAACCGAGCGCATAGAGGATCTCGGTGATCGCGCCGCCGATCGAGACGATCCGCGAGGGGTCGTCGATCACGACGTCGCGGTCGCGGGCGTCGTGCACGGTGAGACCCTCGGCGGTCGCCATCTCCGGTGACAGCAGGCAGCAGAGCGTGAGCAGGGCGAGCGTGCGGCAAATTGTCATCGTTGATGTCACTTGGTGAGGATCAGCTTGTTCTGCGACGTCAGCCGCAATCGGTAATTCTCTTCGCCATGCGCGATGATGATCTCGCGCTCGGCGGCAAACAGGTCGCGGCTGTCGATGCGATTTCCGCGCATGATCAGGGTTTTAGCTGCGCTCGAAGCGTTTTCCGTAGGCCTTCCGGCCGCGCCGCTGTTGTCTCCGGAAGCTGCCGACATTGTCCTGGTGCTGCGCCTTCGAATTTTTGGGGATGATGTATGTTTGTATAAGCGGGCCAAGGCGCATTCCAACGGCCGCACTTTACAATCGATGTAAACAGCGTCGCCGCATTCTTGACCGCTTTGTTGCCGGCACGTAACCAATCGTCACACGATGCGGGCGGGTGGCCCGCATCGCAATGACATCGTTAGCCAGCAAGCCGCTCGCACGTTGCCGAGCGCACGCCAGCCAAACCAACAAGCGATCATCGGGCTGGGGCTGGTATGGCTGACGGGGCTAGGTATTCGCGCGCCCTGATTGTGGGCGCGTCAATGTTTTCATTTGCGGCAACCATGTCGGAGGGCAGTCTTGCCCAGACCGCTGATCCGTCGGCCGCGCGGCCCGCGCCGGCGCTGCCCAAGCAGGCGAAGCGCAAGCCGGCGAAGCCGCCGGCCGAGCAGCAGGCCGCGTCTTCACCCATCAATGCACGGGCGCAGATCGGCGCGGTGCCGGTGCAATCGCTCGACACCATCACGGCGGTTGCGAACAAGACCGATGAGCGCGCGATCGATACGCTGGCGCCGGTGAGCGTCGTGACGCTGGAGAAGATTCAGGGCCTGCAGCCGAACCGGCTGTCCGACATCTTCTATAATGTGCCTGGCGTCTCGGTCCAGGAGCGCGGCGACGATCCGTCGACCGTGATCAACATCCGCGGCCTGCAGGACTTCGGCCGTGTCGCCGTGGTCGTCGACGGCGCGCGGCAGAACTATCAGCGCACCGGCCACAACGCCAACGGCTCGTTCTTCCTCGATCCCGAGTTGATCGGCGGCGTCGATGTGGTGCGCGGCCCGACCGCGAACATCAACGGCTCCGGCGCGATCGGCGGCGTGGTCTCGTTCCGTACCAAGGATATCGACGATGTGCTGCGTCCGGGCGAGCGCTGGGGCGTCGACATGTCGGGCTCCTACGGCACCAACCGGGATCGCGGCATGGGCTCGGTGTTCGGCGGAGTGCGGGTCGATCCCAATGTCGACGTGTTCGGCGGCGCCGTCTATCGCACCCAGGGCAATTACAAGGACGGCTCGGGCACTGAGATCGGCAACACCGGCAACGAGATCGCCGGCGGCCTGATGAAGGTGACAGTCCGTCCGGCCGAAGGTCACGAGATCAAGCTCGGCGGCGTGTTCCAGGATTATCAGTATGACATCGGCCAGTTCAATCGCGGCCCGGTGCTGACCGCGGCGCAGCGCGCGCTGTACCAGGGCTCGTCGGTCTACGCATCCGACGTTAGGAACTACACGGGTACGCTGAGCTGGAAATACTCCAGGCCGGACGACATGCTGTTCGACTGGAACATCTCGGTCTACGGCAATCGCACCGACAACGACCAGACCAAGACCTACCACTACAGCACGTCTGGATCGGCCTATTGCGGGGCGGGCATTGCCGGCAACAACATCTCCGGCTGCGTCGGCGACAAGCGCGGCTATTCGCTCGATACGGTCGGCCTCGACGTCAACAACACCTCGCGCTTCGACATCGGCGAGTGGCGCAACGCCGTCACCTACGGCTTCGATGCCTTCCGCGACGACGTCCAGACCTTCGATGGCCGCGGCAACTCCAACATCACGACTCCCGGCGGGCAGCGCACGGTGTCCGGCGGCTTCGTTCAGTTGAAGCAGAACTATTCGAGCTGGCTCGAAATCGTCAGCGCCGTCAGGTACGACCGCTACGATCTCAGTTCCTTCAACACCTCGACCAGCGGCGATCGCTTCTCGCCGAAGATCACGGTCGGCGTTACGCCGGTCGCGGGCTTCACGCCCTATGTCAGCTACGCCGAGGGCTATCGCGCGCCGTCGATCACCGAGACGCTGATTGCCGGCGGCCACGCGACCGGCGGCGGCCCGGCGTTCTTTGTCTGCCCCGACGGCACCAGCGGCCTGTTCTGCTTCCTGCCGAATCCCGGCCTGCGGCCCGAGGTCGGCAAGAACAAGGAAGCCGGCGTCAACCTGAAGTATGACGGCATCTTCTCCGCCGGCGATACGTTCCGCGGCAAGATCAACGTGTTCCGCAACGATGTCGACGGCTATATCGATCTGGTCGCCTCGACGCCGACCCCGGTGCCGCCGTTCGGCTCCTTCAGCCAGTTCTACCAATACCAGAACATCGCGCATGCCCGCATCGAGGGCATCGAGGCCGAGACGATGTACGACGCCGGCACCTGGTTCCTTGGTCTCAGTGGTCACCTGATGCGGGGCAAGAACACCCAGACCAATATCGGTCTCGCCACGATCACGCCGCGCAAGGTGACGACGACGGCGGGCGTGCGCCTGCTCGACCGCACGTTGACGATCGCGGCGCAGTGGTCGTCATTCGGCGCCAACAACGATCTTCCGGCGGGCTATCTGCCCTCGACGGCCTATGAGCTCGTCAATCTCTATCTGACCTGGAACGCCACCAAGGACATCACCTTCACGGCGTCGGTCGACAACCTGTTGAACCAGTACTACCGGCCCTACGCGATCCCGGGCAGTTCGACCGACGGCACCACGCAGAACGACGTGTTGTTCTCGAGCCCTGGTCCGGGCACCGTCTACAAGGCCGGGCTGAAGATTCACCTCGGTGGAGCGTGACGCGACGAGCCGATCCTTCCATCCAGGTTGCTCCGGCCGCGCTGGTGCCCCCAGCGCGGCCTTGGCGTGTTCATGTTATCAACGAGATCAACCGGCAGGATCGCCAGAGGCGTCCGCCGCAAACAGGAGAACTCTTTCATGTTCATCGCAATGAACCGGTTTCAGGTGAAGAAGGGCTCGGAGGAAGCCTTCGAGACGGTCTGGAAGACCCGTGAATCCTATCTCGGCGATCTGCCGGGCTTCATCGAGTTTCACCTGGTGAAGGGCCCGGAGGCCGAAGACCACACGCTCTATGCGACCCACACGGTATGGGCGGACAAGGCCGCGTTCGAGGCCTGGACCAAGTCGGAGGCGTTCCGCCGCGCCCATTCCCGCGCCGGCAACGAGACCGGCGGCAGCCTCTATCTCGGCCATCCCAAGTTCGAGGGATTCGAGGTGCTGATTACCGAGCGCAGGAAGGGCGCCGCAGCGTGACGGAGGCATCGATGCTCTCGACCGAGCTCGCCGACCTCAAGGCGTATATGGCCGATAATCCCGGCGCGGTGATCGAGGACGTCGCGCGCGAGCGCAAGGTCACGCCGCGTACGGTGCTCGAGGCGCTGCCGGACAGCATGGTGCAATTCGGCGCCGGCGAATTCGCAGCCGCGATGCAGGATATCGCAGAATGGGGCGAGGTGACGCTGATCGTGCACACCGAGGATGCGATCTTCGAGTTCACCGGAGCAATTCCGAAAGGTGAGGTCGGCCGCGGTTACTTCAACCTGATGCAGCCGAAAGGCCTGCACGGCCATCTTCGTCACGAGCGCTGCGCGGCGATCGCCTTCGTCGAACGTCCGTTCATGGGCAAGACGTCGGCATTCATCGCCTTCATCAATTCGGCCGGCGGCATCATGTTCAAGGTGTTCGTCGGCCGCGACGATACGCGCGCGCTGCGCGGTGACCAGCTCCGGCGCTTCCACGCGCTGGCGGATCGGCTGGCGCCAAGAATGGGCTGATAACTGGATAGGGACGGGAGGCGATCATGTCGCAGCGATGGCTCGGGCGAAGCATCTGGACGGTGCCAGTCGCCGTGCTCGGCGTCATGCCACCTGATGTGAGCGACGCTGCGACCGACACCGCGCTGCTGCCGCGCAACCTCTCGCCCTGGGGCATGTTCCAGAGCGCCGACATCGTGGTGAAGGCCGTGATGATCGGGCTCGCCTTCGCCTCCCTCGTCACCTGGACGATCTGGCTCGCCAAGACCGTCGAGATCAGACGCAAGACCGCGATCGCCAGGCAGTGGATCGGCCTGCTCGAGCGCGACACCCGGCTTATCGAGGTCGAGCAGGCGAGCCGCGACGGCAGCGACGCGGTGGCGCAGATCATCCGGTCCGCGGCGCGCGAGGCGACGCTCTCCGGCGGCCTGTTCGATGATGGCCTCAAGGAGCGCATCGCGCTCCGGCTCGAACGGGTTGAAGCGGCGATGTCGCGGCAGATCGCGCGGGGCACGGGCGTGCTCGCCACGATCGGCGCCACCGCGCCGTTCGTCGGCCTGTTCGGCACGGTCTGGGGCATCATGAACGCCTTCATCGGCATCTCCGAGGCCCACACCACCAACCTCGCGGTGGTCACACCGGGCATCGCGGAAGCGTTGCTCGCCACCGCGCTCGGCCTGATCGCGGCGATCCCCGCGGTCGTGATCTACAACCATCTGACGCGGGTGATCGCGGCGCATCGCGCGCTGCTCGGCGATGCCTCCGCGATGGTGATGCTGCTGGTCAGCCGGGAGGGCGATCGCAGCCTGCTTCGGCTGGCGCACGCGGCGGAGTAGGGAGATGGGCGCCAAGCTCGGCTCCAGCGGCGCGCTCGGTGGCCGGCGCCGCGACGACGATCTCGTCGAGGCGCATGAGATCAACGTCACGCCGTTCATCGACGTGATGCTGGTGCTGCTCATCATCTTCATGGTGGTAGCGCCGCTCGCCACCGTCGATCTCGGCGTCGACCTGCCCGCCAGCACCGCCGAGCCGCAGCCGCGGCCGGACAAGCCGGTGTTCGTCACCGTGAAGCCGGATCTCTCGGTCGCGGTCGGCGAGGACGTCATCGCGCGCGATGCGCTGACAATGACACTCGACGGCGCCACTCACGGCAACCGGGACGAGCGCATCTTCCTGCGTGCCGACAAGGCGGTCAGCTACGGCGACCTGATGGAGGTGATGAACCTGCTGCGCAACGCAGGCTATCTCAAGATCGCGCTGGTCGGTCTCGACGGGCGAAGCTGATGTCGATGAAGGGAAACGGCTGTCGTCTCGGAAGTCCACCTCTCCCCTTGTGGGAGAGGTCGGATCGCATCGCGAGATGCGATCCGGGTGAGGGGTTGCGCTCCCTCATGGGACTAGAGGCCCCTTGTATCTGCACGGCCATGATTTGTGCGATGGAAGCGACTTGCGCTTTGGCCGGTGGCCACCGGCCAAAGCGCGTGGCGATGTCGCCCGTTTGCCCCTCCGGCTACAACCGTGGGTGAGCTCTGGGATCTTCGCCATGTCACGCACGACCGAACAGTCGCTTGAGTTCCGATCGCATGGACAAGGCAGGTTACCGTGAAGAAGACGATTTGTGGAGTGGACGTTTCGAAGGCCAGGCTCGATGCCTGTATCGAACCCGGACAACGGTTTGCGAGCTTCGATAATGATGCCGCAGGCATTGCCAAGCTGGCCGCGTTCTGTCGCGAGCACGCCGTCACGTTGGCGGTGATGGAGGCCAGTGGCGGTTACGAGCGAGGGGTGTTCGTCGGGCTCTGGGAGGAGGGGATCAGTTGCGCGCTGACCAATCCCCGCAGCGTCCGGCGCTATGCCGAGGCGATGGGCATTCTGGAGAAGACCGACCGGATCGATTCCTCGGTGATTGCCCGCTTCGCCCATGCCAAGAACTTGGCAGCGACCCCGCTGCCAAGCGAAGCCCAGCAGCGGCTGAAGGCCCTGGTGACAAGGCTCAGACAGGTCACCGACGATCTGACCGTCCAGAAGCAGCGCCGCGCCAGCATGTTCGACAACGGCGAGATGCGTGCGAGCATTGACGAGGTGATCGTCCTGCTGAAGCGCCAATCCCTCTCGCTCGAAGGGGAGATCGCTTCGATGATCGATGACGACCCGCTGTGGGCAAAGCTCGCCGAGACCTGGCGCGAGATGAAGGGCGTTGCCGGACGGACCGTCGCCCGCCTCCATGCCGAGCTGCCGGAGATCGGCACGGTGTCCAACAAGGCCATTGCCAAGCTTGCCGGTCTCGCCCCGATCGCCAATGACAGTGGCAAGCGCAAGGGTAAGCGACCCACCCGCGGCGGCCGCGCCGGCGTCCGCTCCATCCTCTTCCTCGTCGCGGCCATCGCCGCCCGCTACGACAACAGCCTCGGCGAGTTCCGCGACCGGCTGCTCAAGGCTGGCAAGGAGAAAATGGTCGTGCGCATTGCGCTCGCCCGCAAGCTCCTGGTCCGCCTCAACGCCAAAGCACGCGATGCGCGTGCCGCTTACCCCAATGCAACTTGACAATCCAGATAGTCGCTCACCCGGCGCTTCGCGCCGACCTCTCCCCGATGGGGAGAGGTGATGCGGGCGGATCCTCCGATTCCAATAATGACGATCACTGCGCGCCATGAACGCCTTTGCGCTGCACGACACGGGCGATGAGGCTGGGTTGCGTTGCTGGGGCCTCTCGGCCGTGGCGATCCTCGCGATACACGCGGCAGTCATCGCGCTCGGCCTGAGCTGGGCCTCCGCGCCGCCGCCGGGCGTCGCGGTGCCGACTGTCCTGGTGGACCTGACGCCGATCACTTCCTCACCCGAGATCACGCCCGCAGAGGTGCCGCCAGGCCCCGTCATGCAGGAGGCGGATGCCGCGCCGCCGGAGCCCGTGGCCGCGCAGGCCGTACAGGAGCAGATTGCGCCGACACCGCCGCAGGACAAGCCCGACGTGGTCGCGCCGCCGGCGCCGACGCAGCAGGCTTCGCCGCCGAAGGTGGAGCCCGCGAAGGTCATTCCCGAGCAGAAACCGGCACCGGTGAAGCCGAAGGTGGTTCGCCGCGAGGCCAAGCATCCGTCGGATTCTGTGCCCGCGCCGCGCACCAGTGCGCCGTCGCGCGCCGAGCGTCGGGCGCCGATGGCGTCATCGATCAGCGCAGGTGCATCCGCATCGGCAGTCGCCGCCTACAACCAGCGCGTCCGCGCGCATCTGATGCGCTTCCACTCCTATCCGCCCGGCAGCAATGGCCAGCGCGGCGTGGTCCATTTGAGCTTCACGTTGGGACGCGGCGGACAGGTGCTGTCGAGCCGCCTCAGCGGCTCTTCCGGCAATGTGACCTTCGACGCACGTGCACTGGCGATGGTTCGCCAGGCCCAGCCGTTTCCGGCGTTTCCGACGGAGATCACCCAGGGCACGATGATCTTCAGCGTGCCGGTCGCCTTTGTGCCGAGGTAGTGCGGATCTACTCGGTCTGCGCAATCCCTCTCACCGTCACCCTGAGGAGGCTGCGAAGCGGCCGTCTCGAAGGGCGACGGCCCGACTGCGGCCGTGCATGCTTCGAGGCTCGCTTCGCTCGCACCTCAGCATGACGAAGATGGAGTGTGCCCGCTCCGATCTGATGACCGCTTGGCTACTCCTTCACCGCGCCGGTCAGCGACGACACGTAGTAGTCGACGAACAGCGAGTAGAACAGCGCCACCGGCAGCGAGCCGAGCAGCGAGCCCGCCATCAGCGCGCCCCACTGATAGACGTCGCCGGTGATCAACTCGGTCAGGATCGCGACCGGCACGGTCTTGTTGGCGCCGCTCTGGATGAAGGCGAGCGCGTAAATGAACTCGTTCCAGGACAGCGTGAAGGAGAAGATGCCGGCCGAGATCAGGCCGGGCACCGCGAGCGGCAGCGTGATCCGCCGCAGGATCTGCAGCCGGGTTGCGCCGTCGACCAGCGCGCACTCCTCGAGCTCGTAGGGGATCGACTTGAAATAGCCGATCAGAAGCCAGGTGCAGAACGGCACCAGGAAGGTCGGATAGACCAGGATCAGCGCCATCGGCGAGTCGAACAGGCCGAACTGCACGATCACGGTGGCGAGCGGAATGAACAGGATCGACGGCGGCACCAGATACGCAAGGTAGATACCGAGGCCGACATAGGGGCTGCCGCGGAAGCGCAGCCGCTCGATCGCGTAAGCGGCGAGCGTCGAGGCGAACAGCGACAGGAAGGTCGAGCCGATCGCGACCACCATCGTCGTCTTCAGCCAGCGCGGATAATCGGTCTCGAACAGCAGATGCTTGATATGCGCGAGCGTCGGCGAGGTGATCCAGAATGGGTTGTGCTCCTTGTAGTTCAGCAGCTCCGCGTTGGGTTTGAACGAGGTGATCGCCATCCAGTAGAACGGAAACAGCAGGATCACGACGAAGCAGGCCAGCGGCAGATAGATCATCACCGCCCGCCGCGCGCGGGAATCCCATGCCATCGTGTCGGGCGTGGCCTTGCCGACGTTGCTCGATTGGGCTGCGACGTCAGTCATTGGCTTCTCCCTGCTGCCATTTGCGGCGTGCGAGGCCGAAGTAGCTGAACAGCGTCGCGAACACGAGGAACGGGATCATCGACACCGCGATCGCTGCGCCCTCGCCGAGCTCGCCGCCGGCGATACCGCGCTGGAACGCCAGCGTTGCGAGCAGGTGGGTCGAATTGACCGGACCGCCGCGGGTGATGGCGTAGACGAGCTGGAAATCGGTGAAGGTGAAGATGATGGAGAACGTCATCACGATCGCCAGGATCGGCATCATCATCGGGAAGGTGATGTAGCGGAAGCGCTGCCAGGCGGTGGCGCCGTCGAGCATCGCGGCCTCATAGAGCGAAGGCGAGATGGTCTGCAATCCCGCCAGCAGCGAGATCGCGACGAACGGGATGCCGCGCCAGATATTGGCCGCGATCAGCGAGAACCGCGCCGGCCAGGGCGAGCCGAGGAAATCGACATTGGTGGTGCGCCAATGCAGTACGTCGACGAGAACGTAGGAGATGATCGAGAATTGCGGATCGTAGATCCACCAGAAGGCCAGCGCCGACAGCACGGTCGGCACGATCCACGGCAGCAGCACGATGGCGCGGATCAGGCTCTTGAGCGGGAAGTGATTGTTGAGCAGCAGCGCCAGCCAGAAGCCGAGCGCGAACTTTCCGAAGGTCGCGACCGCGGTGTAGAAAATGCTGTAGAACACCGCGCTCCACCACAAGGGATCGCTCAGCAGGTACTGGAAGTTCTCCAGCCCCACATAGACGCCGCCGCGGCCGATCGTGGTGTCGGTGAAGGCGAGCCAGATGCCGAGGCCGAGCGGATAGGTCAGGAACACCGCGAGCAGGCCGATCGCGGGCGTGAGGCACACCACGACCAGGAATGGTTTATAATCGAACAGGCGCATCAGCCAGTTCGGCTGGCGCAGCGCCATTCCTCGCGATGGCAGGGTCGTTACAGACATTGAATACTCGTGCGCTGTCGTCATTGCGAGGAGCCAACGGGTCCGGCCGCTGGCCGGCCCGACGATAAACTCCGCTGACGAAGCAATCCATTCCTCCTTTGCGGCGCTATGGATTGCTTCGCTTCGCTCGCAATGACGGTTGATCCAGGTGTGCTCAGCTCAGCGGCGGAAGTATCGCTTGGCCCGCCGCTCGGCTTCCGCCGCGGCGGCTTCCGGCGTTGCTGCGTCGGTTGCGACCGATGCGCACATCTGCACCAGGACGTAGTCGGCGTTGACGGCGCCGGTCGCGGTCGAGATCGGCCCCTTATAGCCGTTGTAATAGGGGCTCTTCATCGTGTCCTTGAAGATCGCGACCTTGGGATCGCTCGACCACACCGCGGCGTCGGCATAGGCCGCCAGCGGCTGCGACCAGTAGCCGGAGTTGGCGTTGAGCCACGGCTCGTATTGCTCGTGTTCGAGCATGAATTGCAGGAACGCCTTCGCCGCGTTGGGGTACTTGCTGTGCTTGAACACCATCGCATTCAGGGTCAGGCCCGACATCGGCGAGGTCTGCGCCAGCCCCTTGATCAGGAACTGATGCTCGGTGTCGTCGGCGATCGCCTTGGTCGCGGGATCGTTCTTCAGCGAGAAGTACAGCGAGACGCCATTGGCGGTCAGGCCGATCTCTTGCGACGAGTAGGCGCGGTTGTTGGAGACATCGTTCCAAGACGGCGTGCCGGCAATGAAGGTCGGATAGATCTCCTTCAGGTATTTCAGCGCGGCGATCGTTTCCTTGCTGTTGATGATGATATTGCCTTCCTCATCCAGCAGCGCGGCGTTGTGCGACCACAACAGCCAGTTGGCGAAGCCGTTGCCGTCGCCGACGGCGTTGCCGAGCGCGAAGCCGGCGGGCTTGCCGGCCGCCTTCAGCTTCTTGCAGAGCTCGAGGAAGCCGGCGTGGTCTTCCGGCACCTTGTCGAAGCCGGCGGCGTTGACCAGCGACTTGCGGTAGACGAGGGGGCCGCCGGAGGCGCCGAACGGCAGCCCGATCCAGGTCTTGGACTTCGAACGCATGCCGTAGCGCCGCGCCAGCGCCAGCCAGCCGCCATAGCGCTTGTCGAGATAGTCGGCGACATCGGTCAGCTCGACCAGCTTGTCGACATAGATGTGCGGTGCGTCGCCGAAGCCGATGATCATGTCGGGGCCGGCGCCGGAGTTCGAGGTGACGGCGGTCTGCTGGTTGATGTCCTCCCAGCCGACGAAATCGACCTTGATCTCGACGCCGGTCTTGTCGGTGAATTTCTTGGCATTGGCGCGGAACACGTCCTCGTCGGCCTGGACGAAGCGCACCGGCCGCAGCATCCGCAAGGACGCGCCCTTCTCGATCGGCAGCGACGGCGCCGCCGCGTCGGCGGCCTTCACCTTCGACGCATCCTGCGCCGACGCGCCGGTCGCGACCAGTGCTGCGGCGGAAACCCCCAGCGCCAAGGCGTCGCGGCGCGTAATCTCGGTCTTCATCTCGTTTCTCTCCTTGTTCTTATGTTTCCCTCCCGGCGTTGGCCACCAGTGAAGGTTCTCATTCGTTCCGGCGCGCCCTCGCGCAAGCCCGAGCCCGTCCCGTACGCGAATGCGGGATGGCTGGTCGCGCGACGGCGCTTCGACGCCGCCTAGCTGTTTGGACCGCGATCCATGCTGACAGGCTGCCAGCGGCGCAGCGCGGTGTTCTGCAGCACCGACGGGTTGACGCAGCTTACCGGCCACATGCCTTGCAGCACTAGTGACAATTCGTAGCCCACCCGACGCTTGCGCGCCTCGTCAAAACGTGCCGAGGCCGAGGCGACATGGGCGGTCAAGGTAACATTGTCCATCCCGAGCATCGGGTTGTTGTGCGACGGCGGCTCCTTTTCCAGCACGTCGAGCGCGGCGTGGGCGATCCAGCCCTCCTGCAACGCCTTGATCAGCGACTCCTCGTCGACGGTGGCGCCGCGCCCGGTGTTGATGAAGATGGCCGATTTTTTCATCTGGCGGAAATGCTTCTCGGTCAGCATGTGATGCACCTCGGGCCTGGCGGGGGCATGCATCGAGACGAAATCCGATTGTGACAGCACCTCCGACAGCGTCGCCGGTATCACGCCGTGGTCATACATCAGCGTTTCCTGGATGAATGGATCGTAGGCCATCATCCGCAAGCCGAACGGAGCGGCGCGTTTCGCCACCGCGCGCGCAACCCGGCCGAACGAAATGAAGCCGAGCGTCTGCCCCATCAGACGGGGAATCTTCAACAGTGCCGGGCGGCCTTCGGCCCAGCGGCCGGAGCGCACCATCTTGTCCTGCTCGATCAGGCGGCGGAAGCCGGCGAGCAGCAGCATCATGGCATGGTCGGCGACTTCCTCGATGAAGGTGTCGGGGATGTTGGTGACGGGGATGCCGCGGGCGGTCGCTGCCTTCACGTCGACCGAGTCGACGCCGACGCTGCCGAGCGTGATCACCTTGCAGTTCTCCAGCGCGTCGATGATCGCTTTGGTGATCGGCATGCCCTTGGCGTAGATCGCATCGGCGGTCTTGGCCGCGGCGATGAATTCCGCCTCGTTGGCCGGAGCCTCGACGATCTCGGCGCCGATCGGATCGAGCGCCTCCTTTTCATAGTCGTAGCCGCCGCCGGCGACCGTGAAGCTCGCGCCCTTCGGCGTGACCACTCTGAATTTCGACATTGCGTGCTCCCGATGTGAGTCTTCTGTTCTTTTGTTGCTCGTTGTTCTTGCTTGGCTTCTTGCTTGGGCCACGGCCTTGCGCCGCCGCCATTTACGTCTATGCGACTTGAGTGGCTCTCCAGTGGCTCCTCCACAATTGCCGGTTGGTCCGCGCTCTGGTCTCCGGGCTACTACGGGGAACCTCCGTAACCAACGGGTAAAGGCTCTCATATTACGGTGTGCGGAATCAATCCACCAATCGCGCTGCGTTTCCCGCCCGGAGATCCCCGTGAAGCTGTCAAATCTGAAGATCACCCCCAAGCTCGGCATTCTGGTGGGGGTGACGCTCCTTGGTCTGTGCACGGCAGGCATCCTCGCCGGCTACCTCATGCAGCGTGAGATGGTGAACGCGCGTTTCGAGCAGAGCAAGGCGATCGCCGAAATGGCGCGCAACATGGCGATCGGGCTGCAGAAGCAGGTCGATGCGGGCCAACTGACCAAGGACGCGGCGATCGCCGAGTTCGGCCGTCGCGGTAACACGCTGAGCTATGACAACGGCTCGGGCTATGTGTTTGCCTATACGATGGAAGGCGTCACGGTTCTTGCTCCGGACCCGAAGCAGATCGGGCAGAATCGCCTCGATGTTGAAACCAACGGCCGCAAGCTGGCGCGCGAGTTGCGCGACGGCGTGGCCGCCAAGGGCGATGTCACCTTGCGCTACGAATATATGAAGCCGGGCCAGGAAGAGCCGATCCGCAAGCTGTCCTACGCGGTCGCGATCCCCGGCTGGAACATGTTCGTCGGCACCGGCGTCTATCTCGACGATCTCGACACCAAGATGCGGCCGATCATCTGGCTGCTCGGCCTCGCGATCGTCGGCATCGGCATCATCTCGGGATCGGCTGCCTGGCTGATCGGCCGCAGCATTTCCCGGCCGCTGAACCTGCTCGGCGCCCGGATGCGCGACATCGCGGACGGCAAGCTCGACGGCGAGATTCCCGGTGTCAGCCGCAGCGACGAGGTCGGCGCGATGGCGGCGACCGTGCAGATCTTCAAGGACAACGCGGTCAAGATCCGCGACCTCGAGCAGGCCGAGGCCGCGAGTCAGGCCCGCGCCGCCGCCGATCGCCGCTCCACGATGGAAAACATCGCCGACGATTTCGAGCGCAGCGTGAATGGTATCGTCCGCTCGGTCGCCTCAGCCGCCGCCGGCATGCAGACCACCGCGCAATCGATGACCGCGACGGCGAGCGATGCCAGCGCGCGTGCCGCGACCGTCGGTGCGGCGTCCGACAGCGCATCCAACAATGTCGGTACCGTCGCCGCCGCGGCCGAAGAACTGTCCAGCTCGGTTGCCGAGATCGCCCGCCAGGTGGCTCGCTCCAGCGAGGTCGCCAGCCAGGCGGTGGCCGATGCCGAACGCACCAACGCGACCGTGCAGGCGCTCTCCACGGGAGCCGAGAAGATCGGCGAGGTGGTCAAGCTGATCCACTCCATCGCGGCCCAGACCAATCTGCTCGCGCTCAACGCCACCATCGAGGCGGCGCGCGCCGGCGAATCCGGCCGCGGCTTTGCGGTGGTCGCCTCCGAGGTGAAGGCGCTTGCCAACCAGACCGCGAAGGCCACCGAGGAAATCTCCGCCCAGGTCGCGGCGATGCAGGCCTCCACCGGCGAGGCGGTGACCTCGATCGGCGGCATCACCGCGACCATCGCCCAGATGAGCGAGATCACCGTCTCTATCTCGGCCGCGATCGACCAGCAGGGCGACGCGACCCGCGAGATCGCGCGCAACATCCAGCAAGTCGCGGCCGGCTCCAGCGAGATCTCGGCGCATATCGGCGGCGTCACCACCGCAGCCGCGGCGACCGGCACCGCGGCCAGCGACGTGCTGTCGAACGCCCGCGAGCTCGACACCCAGTCCGGCATGCTGCGCAACGCGGTCGACGAATTCCTGCAGAAGGTCCGCGCGGCGTAAAACGATCGCGTAGGGTGGATCGGCGAACTTAGCGCGTGATGGGATTAGCTTGATCTGAAACAGCGGCGGAGGTCACCTCTCCCTTGGGAGAGGTCGATTTGCGCAGCAAATCGGGTGAGGGGTTACGGTCTATCGAGAGCGCGAAGCCCCTCACCCGGATCGCATCTGACGATGCAATCCGACTCCCCGACGGGGAGAGGTCGACCGAAACCGCCGTGACTCGATTCAACTTAACCCCATCCCGCTTTAGCGCTTGGCCGATGCCTGCCGCGAGGCGATCACGACGCCGGCGAGCACCAGCGCGTAGCCGATCAGGTGAAACAGCGCGAGCGTCTCGCCGAGCAGCAGGATCGCCATCGCCGAGCCGAACACCGGCACCAGGTGGAAGAACGGCGCGGCGCGGTTCGGGCCGATCAGCGCGATGCCGCGGTTGAAGAACAGATAAGCGAGGGTGGACGGAAAGATCAGCACAAAGCCGAGCGTCGCCATGGTCAGAAGGTCGAACTGCAGCCGCGCGCCGCTTGCGAACTCCCAGGATGCGAACGGCAGCAGCAATAGTGCGCCGCAGCAGGTGGTGAACGAGATCAGCGAGAGCTGATGGATCCTCGGCCGGCGCGGGATCAGCGCCGAATAGAGCCCGAACGACACCAGCGAGGAGCCGAACATGATGTCGCCCCTGTTGAAGCTGATGCTGGCGAGCGCGGAGAAGTCGCCGCGCAGGATGATGGTGAGCACGCCGGCCAGCGAGATCGCGATGCCGGCGAGCTGCGCCGGCGTCAGCCGGACGCCGAACAGGATCAGCGACCACAGCGCCACGAAGAGGGGCCCAGCCGACTGGATCAGGAGCGCATTCAGCGCCTCGGTATACTGCATCGCCCAATAGGAGATCGCGTTGTTGAACGCGAAGCCGGTCGCCGACAGCAGCAGCATCAGCGGCAGCGCGCCGCGCAGCTTCGGCCAGTCCTGCTTGAGATGCGGCCAGGCGAACGGCAGCAGGATCAGGAAGACGCCGGTCCAGCGAATCGTGGTCAGCGTGATCGGCGGCACATGGCTGCCGACATGGCGCGCCAGCACGATGTTGGCGGCCCAGAACAGCGACGTCAGGCTGAGCAGCAGATAGGGCTGGTTGTTGAGCCAGCGCAACGGCGAGCGATGAACGGGAGGAGCGGCGGGCAAAGCGCGGAGGTCGGCCATTATTGGCTGATGTTGTGCCCGAATCTGGCGCTGCGGCAAGACGAAAGAGCGGATTGGTGCCATGCGCGGCGCGTCTCAATCTGTCCGGCTGCTGCCCGATCATTGATGTCATCATCGCGAGAGACGCCATCGGACCGTGCGAACGTAATCCCGTCATCCTGAGGAGCGCGTAGCGCGTCTCGAAGGATGCACGGCCCCAGTCGGGCCGTTGCCCTTCGAGACGGCCGCTGCGCGGCCTCCTCAGGGTGACGGGGCCATGTTCTTCTGCCCAGTGCCTGCCTATTTCTGCGGCCCCGACAGCGAGATGTCGCGCTCGGCGCGGAAGACGTTGCCGTAGAGATTGGCAATCCATTGCCGTCCGGCCGAGGTGATGTTGAGGTGGCGGATCGCCTTCTGGACATGCGGCGCGACGCTATCCCAGTAGAACTGGGGATAGAGATTGACGAGGTCGGCCGGCGAATTGTAGCCGAGCTCGCGGTTCAGCCCGGCCTCCTCGAACTCCAGGTAGAGCGCGTTGGCCTTGCGGATGTAGTTGGGATCGCCGAGCTGCCCGATCAGGTCGGCGGCGCGCAGCAATGCGGCATCCTCGTCGAATGCTCCGTTGTCGTTCGGGGCGCTCAACGGAAAGCGCGTGCCCTCGATGGCGTGTGCGATCCGTCCCCGGTCGAGCTGGGCGATGCCCTTGATCCGCTCCGTCACGAACATCTTGGAGCGGTCGACGTGATAGGGCATCAACGCGGCATCCGATGCGCCGCGCGGCAGCACGACCTTGCGTCCGTCGGCGGCGATCAGATAGCCGTCCGCGTCGTCGGCCTCGAACAACCCGCGCACATAGCCGATGTCGTGCATGAGGCAGGCGATGATGACATGGGCATAGTCCTCTGCGGTCATGTGCGAATGCAGTGCCCGCCCGCGCAGGATGTCGTGGCCGGCCAGCGTCACCAGCATGGTGTGCTCGACATTGTGAAAGAGCGCATCGCTGTTGCCGATGCATTCGATCGCGATCCGCGCGATCGAGGGCACCGTCTCGACAAGCTGGGTCTGCGACGTGCCGAACCGGCGCTGCATGTACTCGCCGAGGAATTTGCCGAGAGCGTCGGCCGCAAGTTCGGGAAGGGTCATCATGGCCCTGACCTCCGCGTTCGCACCGCCTGCAAGCAGGGGCCGCCCCATTCTAGCGTAGCGCCGCCATATGACATAATCTTTGCGGCTGGATCGCGGCCCGGTCCGAACTCGCAATGACGGGTGGGGCAGGCGCTCAGGTCGACGGGTTTGACAGCGGCGCGACCGCAGCGTGGCAAGCGCGCTGCACCAGCCGGCAGGCGTCATCTCTCGACCGCCCCGCGCTGAGCGAGGCGAAGGTCGGATAGCTCGTCAGCGTGAAGAGCAGGTCGGCTGCATCCTTGCGGATCTGTGGTGAAGCGCCCTTCTTGGCCATGCGGTCGACCAGCGTCGTGAAGATCTTGCGGCGGCGCTCGTTGCGGTCACGCACGGCCTCGGCGAATTCGGGATCGGTCACCATCGCGTCATGCAGCCGGCCGACCGCCGAGTCCCGGCTCCAGAACGCGCAGAAGATTTCGACCAGGCGGTCGAGCGCGGCGCGCGGATCGGCCATCGCCATGGCGTCTGCGAGCCCATGCAGCCCGCCCGCTTTCGCGATCTCGTCGAACACCGCCTCCAACAACCCGCGCCGCGAGCCGAACTGGTTGTAGACGGTCAGCCGCGTCACGCCGGCCGCCTTCGCCACCACGTCCAGCGAGAACCGGGCGATGTTTTCCCCGCGCAGCGTTCGCGCCGCCGCCTCGATCACGCGATCGCGCGTCTCGGCGGCGGCCGCGTTGCGCACCGAACTCACATAGCTGCGCGGCGGCATTCGCTTGCCTTGCTTTCGTCGAATTGACTATACATTATGTATAACTAATTTCCAGAGCCTTGTTGTGGGAGCGACATCATGCAGACCGTCCTGATCATAGCGCTGTCCCTTCATATTCTGTCATCGGTGTTTTGGGCCGGGTCGAGCTTCACCCTGGCGCGCACCGGCGGCCTCGGCGGCGAAAAGCTGTTGGTCCCGCAGATCGGCGCCGCCACGGTGGCGATCGTGACCGGCGCCACGCTGTGGCGTCTGGTTCACGAAGGCTCGTTCGCGCTGTCCGAGCAGATCTTGGCGGGCGGAGCGATCGCAGCGCTCGCCGCGGTCGTGGTGCAGATCATCCTCGGTGGCGGTGCTGTGAGGCAGTTGCGCAATGCCGCGGGCGACGCGTCAGCGGCACGTTCGCGCCTCGCGGTCGCCCAGCGCATCGCAGCCGGGCTGCTCGCCATCACCGCGCTCTGCATGGGCGCGGCACGCTATGCCTGATCTTGTCTGATGCCTGATCTTGTCTTGCCTCTCCCGCTCGCGGGCAGGGCTATTGCATATGAGATGGGAGGGGCAACGACACCGGCAGTCGACTCCCTCTCCCGCTTGCGGGGGAGGGCTGGGGTGGGGGCTCTCTCCACGAGTCACATCGTGGAAAGAGCCCCCGCCCCCACCCGCCGCGCGCTACGCGCGCGTCGGCCTCCCCCGCAAGCGGGAGAGGCAAACGAAGCCGGCGGACCGCCTCTGCAAATGTCATGTGCGATTGTCCTGCGCTCGCTGGGAGATCGCTAGGCCCGAAGGGCGCAGCGGGCAGGGGCTGCCTTCAATGACGTCTCGCAAGGGCGGGCAGCGGGGCTTGTATGACTTCGGAATATTAGAAATTTATACCTGATTTGCCCGACAGGTCAAGCTGCCTTGTCGAACGCCGGCAGCCGGCCGCTCCTTTGCATGGGGTTGTTTTCGATATTTTGGCCGCGCGCACCTGCGGTGGCGAGCTCCTCCACCACCGTACGCCTCTCTAAAACTTCCGCACCAGATCGGGCGTGATCTCCTTCAGGCTGCGGATGCCGAGCAGGGCGAGGTCGCGGTCGATCTCGGCGTGCAGCAGCGAGATCGCGCGTGCCACACCGGCCTCGCCTGCGACCACAGCGGCGTAGAGGAACGGGCGGCCGACCCACACGAAGTCGGCGCCGAGCGCCAGCGCCTTGATCACGTCGGTACCGCGGCGGATGCCGCCGTCCACCATCACGGTCATATCGCCCTTCTGTGCCGCGATCTCCGGCAGCGTGCGCAATGCGGAGACCGTGTAGTCGAGCTGCCGGCCGCCATGGTTGGAGACCATCACCCCGTCGCAGCCGTGCTCGCGCGCCAGCCGCGCATCCTCCGGCGAGATAAGTCCCTTGACCACAAGCTTGCCCGGCCAGCGCTTGCGGATCAGCTCGACATGCTTCCAGGCGAGCTGGTCGCGGTTGCCGATATTGCGCATCAGGTTCTTGGAGAGCACCGGCGGACCCTGCTTGGCGTCCATGTTCTCGAAATGCGGCATGCCGTGGTTGAATACCGTGCGCGCCCACGTGTTCAGCAGCCAGTCCGGATGCGTGACGGTGTCCCAGAAGACCCGCGGCGTGATCGCAAGCGGCACCTGGAAGCCGTTGCGGATGTTGTTCTCGCGGTTCGGCGGCACCGGCACGTCGGCGGTGACGACGAAGGTGTCGTAGCCCGCGGCCGCGACGCGATCGACCAGCGGCTCGATGCGCGCGTCGACGCCGGCGAGATAGGCCTGGTACCAGGCCTGAGGATTGGCGGCGCGGACCTCCTCCAGCGTGATCAGCGACGACGCCGACAGGATCATCGGCACGTTGGCCGCAGCAGCGGCGCGCGTCAGCACGATGTCGCCGCGATAGGCGCAGAGCGCCGACGAACCCATCGGCGGAATGCCGAACGGCGAGGCGTAGGTCTTGCCGAACAGCGTCGTGGTCTGGTCGCGGGCGGAGACGTCCTTCAGCACCCGCGGCACGAAGCCGTATTCGTCGAATGCCTTGCGATTGTCGGTGCGCGCCGCGTCGGTCTCGGCGCCGCCGGAGATGTAGCCGTAGAGGAATTTCGGCAGCAGCCGGCGCGCTTGCGGCTCGAAATCGTCGAGCGTGAGATAGCGTCGCAGATGTCTCGGCACGGCGCTCGTGGCGCGGGTCACGGTGACGGGAGGTGGAGAGGGCGCGGTGGTCCGATCGTGCACGTTGGGCGTTTCCGTTGTTCTTGGTTCTTGATGGCGCAGCCTAGCGCATCATCCGGAACAGTGTGAAGCGGTTTTCCCCGCGGCAAACGCGGGAGCGTTTGCACGGAGATCATGCGCAAACAAAGCGCGATGACGATGCAGTCTCATCGCGCTTCAGCGCCTGCCGCCGGGCCCGACAAATCTCTCGTTGAACTTGTTGACGGACTGGCTGACGTCGCCGAGCGTCCTGCGGGTCTCGGCGATGAAGACGCCGGACTTCTTGTCGAAGCTCTGGATCAGCTCGCGCAGCGAGATCACGGTCGGCAGCAGCTTGCCGCCGTATTTCTCGCTGCCGAGGCTGTTGATGAACTTGTCGGTGGCGGTGATCTTGTCGTCGACCGCGTTGACGCCGGTCTCGGCGGCATCGACGAAGCTCGTGACCAGTTCGCCGTTGCCGGACAGCGAGCTGGTGAAGTTCTCGAAGCCTTGCAGCGTGTCCTTGACCGCGGCCTCGTTCTCGATGATGGCACGGTCGACGTTGCCAAGCGCGCGGCGCAGCTTTTCCGGCACGCCCATCGTGCCTTCGGGATCGGCGGTCAGCTCCGGAATGCCGTCCGCGCCACGGTCCGGCGGAGGCGCGGCGTCGGTGCCGCCGGTGAAGGAGATCGCGGCAATCCCGGTCAGGCCCTGGAATTCGAGGCCGACCTCGGTGTCCTTCTTGATCGGCGCGTCGTTCTCGATCCGCGTCATCGCGACCACGCGGTGGTGGTCGAGCCTGATCGAGACCACCTCGCCGATCCGCACGCCGGCAAAGTTCACGCTGCCGCCCCGGCGCAGACCGGAGGCCGAGCCCTCGAAGATCACGCGGAACGGCACTTGCCGCTTGATGCCGGCATAGCGCTGATAGCCGAGCCAGCCGACCAGCGAGCCCGCGATCAAGGCGAGCGTCAGGGTGCCGATCATCACATTGCTGGCGCGCGCCATTGTTCAAGACCTGTTCGCAAAGCGGGCCTAGAGATAGCGGATTTCCGGCCGATAGTCACCGCGTGGTCGTCTCTGCCGCGGGCGCGAATTGAGCATTACGCCGATTGCTTCCGGGACGCTGCAAAGACGCCGGCTAGCACCAGGGCGAAACCGATGAAATGAAAGGCCTGCGGATGCTCGCCGAGGAACACGATCGACATCACGGTGCCGAACACCGGAACCATGTGGAAGAACGGCGCGGCGCGGTTGGCGCCGATGAGCTGCACGCCGCGGTTGAAGCAGATATAGGCCACCGTCGAGGGGAACACCGCGACATAGAATAGCGAGAGCAAATTGCCTGATGTGAGCTGCATCACCGGGCGCGCATTGAGTTCCCAGATGAAGAACGGGACCAGAAACAGCGCGCCGCAGCCGAACGTGAAGCAGGCGACCGACAGGCCGTGGATGTTGGGCCGCTTCAGCGTCAGCACCGAATACAGCGCGAAGATGATCAGCGCGACGGTGAAGATCAGGTCGCCCTTGTTGAACTCGATCTTCGACAGCGTGGTGAGATCGCCATGCAGCAGGATCACCAGCACGCCGCAGAGCGATAGCAGCACGCCGAGCGCCTGCGCCACCGTCAGCCGCGCGCCGAGCAGGATCAGCGACCACACCGCGACCACCAGCGGCGCCGCGGATTGCAGCAAGAGCGTGTTCAGCGCCTGGGTGTGCTCGAGCGCCCAGTATTGCAGGGTGTTGAAGGCGCTGATGCCGGTGATCGATAGCAGCATCATGATGCCGAGCTTGCTGCGGATCGCGGACCAGTCTCGCACCATATGCTTCCAGGCAAACGGCAGGATGATCAGGAACGCCGCGGTCCAACGCAGGAAGGACAGTGTCACCGGTGGAATATGTCCGGCCGCGAGCCGGCCGACGATCGCGTTGCCGGCCCAGCACATCGCGGTGATGCAGAGCAGAAGGTACGGCTGGTTGGCGATCCAGGAACCGGACGCAGGCGTTGTGGCGGATTCGGAAGCGGACATTCAAAGGACCGGGTTGACGACGCCGCGGTCCGCCCGGCGCGCAGCCGCCGGGCCGGATTGGACTCCCCGGCTCACATCACAGACACGGATTCTGGCGCGCCATCAATGGGACCTGATGCATCGCGACCATGCACAATCCGTGAGGGATCGAGCTCAATCCGCGTTGCGCGGCGCGCCCTGGCGCTTGACGATCTGTTCGACCAGTTGGACCAGCATCCGCCTTGTGTCGGGGTCGTGCAGGTCGCGGAACAGCCGTAGCAACCTCAATTCGAGCAATGCCTCGGCGGGTATGGTGTCGGGCGAATCCGATCCGCACGCCCCTGCGCTGTCGCACCCGCTGGCCAATCCCAGGGCGGTGGCGACGTGCATCAGCCGGCCACCGCCGACGCTGCTCTCGTCATGGCCGGCCTTCGCAGGCCGCTCCGCAACCGTCGTGAGCACCTCAGCAAGATCGTTCGGCGACAGCCCGATGGCGCGCCAGCGCGCCTTCACGAATTGATCGATTTCGCGGGATCGTCCTGTCATCGGCGACTCGCCCTCGTGGCGCGCTTCTCGAACATGGAAATCACCTTGGGACGATCGGCGTCCTTGCCGGTCCGCTGCAAATCCTTCGGATGCACGGCATCATCGCAGAACCACGGAAATGATCGCATGCCATTCATCCGGCCCGCACCTTATTACCAAGATAACGCGCGAATGCAATCAGGGAGCGATTGGCGAGGCGAATCCAACCCGGATACGTCGCCTGGACCGGAGCGGACCTCACAGGTCGATGATTCCGAGCGCGATGCTCTTTGCGACGCCGTGGGTCTTGTTGGAGGCGTTCAGCTTGCGCAGCGCCTGTTTGACAAAGCCTTCCACGGTCTCCGGCGAGATACCGAGGATCTGCGCCGTATCGGCGACCGTCTTGCCGCGGGCGGCCCAGGCCATCACCTCCTTCTCGCGGCCCGTGAGGGTGATGGTTTCCGCGGCGTCGGCAGGCTTCAGAATCGCCGGTGCGTTTCGTTGGTCGCGATTGACGATATCCATTGCCCGCTGCACCCAATACACCATGAGCAGGTGCAACTCGTGCCGGTGGCAGAGGAACAGCTTGTCGAATGCGCGCGGCTGGTCTTCCCAGAAGAACACCGTCGAGCTCGAATGGATGGCGCCGAGCCGGTCGCGGTAATGGAAGGGCACGACGAGGCCTTGCTGAAAGCCGTGATCGTGCGCGGCGTCCATCATCTTGAGCTCCGGAGGGCGCTTGCGGCCCTGCCGCTCCGGCAGCTTCAGGGTGCCCCAGTGAAACGGCGTGTTGGTTCGCCGCACTCGCGCCAGCGCCGGATCGCAATGGACGAAATCGTTTTGCAAATAGGTCCGCTCCCAAGCCGGAGGGTGCGTGCCAGTATAATAGGGTATGTCGAGTTCGGGGCGGCCAGCATCGATGAAGGTGAAGCCTGAGAAGCCGTAGTTCTGGATGATCCGATGCAGCGATGAGCGAAGCTCGTCTATCGTTTGCGACGTCTCGATGCTTGAAATCGCTTCTTCCAGGCCCATCGCCTAAAACCCCCGATATTGGGGGTACCATAACTACGCCTTTTTGTCCCAGATGTCGCGGAATCTGGAGGCAGAGCAATGTCGCACCCTTTGGAGGCGTATCACGCCATCATCACAACTGAAGAGCGCGATCCGGCCTGCGTCGAGGCGATGCTCAGGCTGCGCAAGCGTCTGTTCGTCGACCAGCGTGGCTGGCTGCTGACCACGACCGGCGACGTCGAGCGCGATCAGTTCGACACCTGGTATACCGAGCATTGTCTTCTGTTCTTTGGCCCGGAGCTGGTCGGCGGTTTCCGCGCGATCCGCACCGATCATCCCTATCTCACCGAGTCCGTCTTTCCGCAGCTTGCGGTCGGTCGCTTCCCCAATTGCTCCGATGCCTGGGAGATCAGCCGCTTCGGCGTGCTGTCCGGCGCTGCAAACGCGCATGTCGGACGACTGAACTACGCGCTGATGTTTCGCTTTGCCGAATTGCGCGGGGCCGAAGCATTGGTGGCGATGGCCGACCCCGCCTATGAGCGCTTCCTCACGCGCATGGGCATCCACACCCGCCGCTACGGCCCGCCGCAGGTGATCGGCAACGATCGCTTCGGCCGCCCGCTGCAGGCGCTCGCCGGCGAGATCCCGCTCAACCCCGCTGAAAACCCCCGCCTGACCGGCTTCCTCGACCTTGGACGGCAACTGGAGATCCACGATGCCACACATGTTTTCGGACGTTCGCGCATTCCGGCACGATCCACTCCGGTTCCTGCTTGAACGCGGCAATGCCGCGCCGCTGGGGCTGGAGCCGCTGCATCTTGGTCCAAGTCCGGTCTTCCTCGTCACCGATCCGGATCTGATCCGGCCGATCCTGAAGGCGCCAGAGACGGAGATCGGCAAGGGGCGGCTGATCAAGAAGCTGACGCCGGTGTTCGGTCGCAGCTCGCTGATGCTGCATGGCGACGAGCACAAACGGCGCCGCGCGGTGCTGCACAAGCACATGGCGAAGGGGAGCGTCGAGCGGTATTTGCCGCAGATGTGCGCCGAGATCCGCGCGGTCGGCGCCAAGCTGGCGCGGATGGGCTCGTTCGATCCACATACTTTCACCGCCGCGCTGGCGCTGCGCACGATCTGCATCGCCGTGTTCGGCACGCAAGTGATCTCCTCCGGTGACGAAGAGGCGCTGGTGCAGGCGGTCGGCATGATCGAGGATGACCTCGCGGACGATATGTTCCGCGTAATGCCGCTTGGTCCGATCGGTTGGCACCGGCGCAAGCAGCGGCGGAAGTTCGCCAAGCTCGCGATGTCGACCGTCGTCGAGAGGCTGCGCGAGCGAGCCCGTGCAACGAGCGCCCTGAAGGAATTCGAGCAACTCGGCCTTTCCGATCAGGACCTGCACGACGAAATCCTGACGCTCCTGCTTGCAGGCCATCACACGACGGGCACCGCTGCGGCCTGGGTGCTGTACCACATGGCGACCGATCCGGAGCTGATGGATGCGATCGCCAGCGAGGCGGATCGCTGCCTGGACGACAATGGCGAATTGCGTCCCGACGCGGTGCGTCGCGCCGATGTCAGCGCCACGCTGGTGAAGGAAGTCTGTCGACTCTATCCTGGTGCCTGGTGGTTCTCCCGCGAGGTCATGCAGCCGGTGACGGTCGGCGGGCGTGAGCTGAAGGCCGGAACCTCGCTGTTGATCTGCCCCTGGCAGTTGCAGCGCGATCCGCGGCATTTCGAGGAGCCGGACCGCTTCCTGATGACGCGGCGCTACAATACCGACGCCTACATCCCGTTCGGTGCCGGCCCGCGCGCCTGCGCAGGGATGGGGGTTGCGATGCTCGAGCTCCAGCTCCTCGCGCTCGAGATCGCCGCGGCCTATCGCTTCACCGGTGTCAGCCCGAACCCGGCGCCTTGGCCGAAAGCGTCAGTGACGCTGATCCCGCCGCCCATGAAGATCGAGATCGAAGTCAGGCAGGCGCGTGCCGGCGTCCTGCATTTCGATGAGATGCATCCGATGCCCTACGTTCCACAGGTCGGCGTACCGTCCGCCGCCACATTGCAATCGCTGTCCCAATGACGACGCACTTACGACTAGTCAGCAACAGGCAAGGGGATATGAACGAAGCGCACGCCCGCCGGCTGCGCGATGTCATCGCTGTGCTGACGCAGCAGCGTGGCATCGTGATGGCCGCGGGCGCGACCTTTGCCGCACATCTGCTTGACCTCGCGATCATGCAGATCCGCCTCAACGTCAACGACATTTCGGAAGAAGAGTTGTCGGGGCTCTCGGACTTCATCGGCGCCGAGCTCGCCGACGACAAACCTTCGCGTTGATCCGGGCAGGGCGAAGGCTCACCCCCGCGTCGCCACCAGCGCCTTCATCCTGGCGCCGGCGGCGACTGCGGCGTCGTTGGGATCGATCTCGATCTGCAGGCCGCGCTGCCCGCCGTTGACGAAGACGGTGACATGGTTGAGCGCGGATTCGTCGATCGCGGTCGGCACACGCTTCTTTTGCCCGAACGGGCTGATGCCGCCGACGTGGTAGCCGGTCAGGCGCTCGGCGTCGGCCGGGCGCATCATCTTCGCGGACTTGCCCTCCATTGCGGCGGCGAGCTTCTTCATGCTGAGCTCGCAGTCCGACGGCACCACGGCGCAGACCGGCCTGCCGTCGACCTCCGCCATCAGCGTCTTCAGCATCCGGTTCGGCTCGACCCCGAGCGCCTCCGCAGCCTGCAAGCCGATGCTCTCCGCATTGGAATCGTAGACATAGGTGTGGAGCTTGAAGGCGAGGCCAAGCTTCCTCAGGGCCATCGTCGCGGGTGTCGCATTGGGCATGGATCGAGCCGGTTAATGGAAGTCGATGATCGTCGCAATGGCGGCGGCGATCAACCAACGGCAGGATTTCCCGCAGGTCGCGCCAACATTAAATTCGCGACAGCCTGCCGCCGGCTCGCGCGTTCCGGAATTTTTAGGGGATATCAAGGGGTTGGACCCCACCCAAAAGGGTTAGAACGGTCCCTTCTTGCTTGCGCAGCCGAGCCGCTTCCTTTATCCGGTTAGGCGCCTTGCATGCGAACGGCTGAGGCCGTGATTTGGGCTGGGCACATGAACCGCATGATCGCTGTGGGTGGACGCGTTTTCGCCGCGATCATGGTTTGAGGAACACCTGAAGGGAACAGCTTCGAAATGGCCAATGTTGTCGTCGTCGGCGCCCAGTGGGGCGACGAGGGGAAGGGCAAGATCGTCGACTGGTTGTCGGAACAGGCCGACATCGTCGTGCGCTTCCAGGGCGGCCACAATGCCGGCCATACGCTCGTGATCAATGGCGAAACCTACAAGCTGGCGCTGTTGCCGTCCGGCGTGCTGCGCCCCAACAAGCTTGCGGTGATCGGCAACGGCGTGGTGTTCGACCCGCAGGCCTTCCTCGACGAAGTCACCAAGCTGAAGGGGCAGGGCGTCGCGGTCGGTCCCGACAACCTGCGCATCGCCGAGAACGTCACCCTGATCCTGCCGCTGCATCGCGAGCTCGACGCGCTGCGCGAATCGAGCAACGCCATCACCTCGATCGGCACCACCCGCCGCGGCATCGGCCCGGCCTACGAGGATAAAGTCGGCCGCCGCGCCATCCGCCTGATGGACCTCGCCGACCTCGACACCTTGCCGCACAAGATCGAGCGGCTGCTGGCGCATCACAACGCGCTGCGCCGCGGCCTCAATCTGGAGGAGATCGACGGCAAGACCATCCTGGCCGAGCTGTCGGCGATGGCGCCGAAGCTGCTGCCCTATGCCGAAACGGTGTGGCGGCTGCTCGACCTCAAGCGTCGCGAGGGCAAGCGCATCCTGTTCGAGGGCGCGCAGGGCGCGCTGCTCGATGTCGATCACGGCACCTATCCCTATGTGACCTCGTCGAACACGGTGGCGGCGCAGGCTGCGACCGGGACCGGCCTCGGGCCGGGCGCCGTCGGCTATGTGCTGGGTATCTGCAAGGCCTACACCACCCGCGTTGGGCAGGGCCCGTTCCCGACCGAGCTGAATGACGAGATCGGCGAGGAGATCGGCCGCCGCGGCAGGGAGTTCGGCGTCAACACCGGACGCAAGCGGCGGGTGGGTTGGTTCGATGCCATGCTGGTGCGCCAGACCGTGCGGACCTGCGGCATCGCCGGACTGGCGCTGACCAAGCTCGATATCCTCGACGGGTTCGACACCATCAAGGTTTGCATCGGCTACATGCTGGACGGCAAGGAGGTCGACCACCTTCCGGCCGGCGAGGGCGCGCAGGCCCGGGTGGAGCCGATCTATGAGACCATCGAAGGCTGGAAGCAGCCGACCGCCAATGCCCGGTCCTGGGCGGACCTGCCGGCCCAGGCCATCAAATATGTCCGCCGGGTCGAGGAACTGGTGGGGTGTCCGATCGCCCTGTTGTCCACCAGCCCGGAACGTGAGGATACAATTCTGGTACAGAATCCGTTCGAGGCTTAACGGGATATTACCTATATCCCACCAATTGTGTGGAAATGGCTGACTACTACCCGCTGATTGCCCGTGCCATCGCCGGATTGGACCCCAACGCTCCCGGCGAAAGCCGCCGCGCGCTCTATGAGCGGGCGCGGGCGGCACTGATCCAGCAGCTCCGCGGCGTGCAGCCGCCGCTTTCCGAATCCGAGATCACCCGCGAGCGGCTGTCGCTGGAGGAAGCTGTCCGCAAGGTCGAAGCCGAGGCTGCCCAGCGCGCCCGCGACGCGGCCCGCCCGGGCGGCGGACGTGGCGATGCCTTCCGTCGCGCCAATGCCCGTCCGCCGGAAGCCAATTCCGCCGCCGCTGCGCCGCCGCCCGCGCGGCCGCGCCTGTCCAATCCGCCGCCACCGGATCCGCGCCCGCGCAACCAGCGCGCCGATGCGCCGCCGGCTGCCCCGTCGCGGCCACAGACCGCGCCGGCGCCGCCGCCTGCCGACGCGCAGGTGCCGCCGACCCGCGAACGCCCGGCCGCGCCGCGCCGGGCCGAGGGTGCGCCGCCGCCGGTACCGCCCGCAGCGCCGGGCGTCCGCGGCTTCCGCGACATCACCGCCGATGCCGACGATCTCGGCCGCGCCGCGGCGCAGGCCAGCCGCAACGCGCGCAAGACCTATGCCAATGTGCCGTCGCCCTCGCCGGAATTCGACCGGCTCGAGCCGAACATGGAGAACCGGGGCGCCGATCCGGATGCGGAGTTCTCCTACGACGAGCCGATCGAGGAGGCCGAGCGCTACGCGCCGCCGCCACAGCAGCAGCGAAAGCGGACTGGCAATGCCGATCGCGAGCCGAAGAAGCGGATCCGCACCGGCTCGATGTTCCCGTTCAAGACCGCGATCGTCATCGGCATCATCTTGATCCTGGTCGGCGCCGGGTTGCTGTGGGGCAAGCCGGCCGTCACCTATGTCAGCAGCCTGTTCAAATCGTCGTCGTCCGTCGAGGCGCCGAAGGATGCCTCCGCGCCCGCGGTGAAGCCGAAGATCGCCGACCGCGTCGGCCAGCCGTCGGGCGAGCCGGTCGCCCCGGTGGCGCAGCGCGTGGTGCTCTATGACGAGGATCCGTCCGATCCGAAGGGCAAGCAATATGTCGGCTCGGTGGTGTGGCGCACCGAACAGGTCAAGGCGTCGGGCAACCAGCAGCCCGACATCGCCGTGCGCGCCGACATCGACATCCCCGATCGCAAGTTCAAGATGACGATGTCGTTCCGCCGCAACACCGACACCTCGCTGCCGGCGAGCCACACGGCGGAATTGACCTTCATCCTGCCGCAGGACTTCGCCAATGGCGGCGTCGGCAATGTGCCGGGCATCCTGATGAAGTCCAACGAGCAGGCGCGCGGCACGCCGCTCGCCGGGCTTGCGGTCAAGGTCACCGACGGCTTCTTCCTGGTCGGCCTCTCTAATGTCGACGCCGACCGCTCGCGCAACCTGCAGCTCCTGAAGGAGCGCTCCTGGTTCGACGTGCCGCTGGTCTACACCAACCAGCGCCGCGCCATCATCGCGATCGAGAAGGGCGCCCCGGGCGAGCGTGCCTTCAACGAAGCCTTCGCGGCGTGGGGGGAGTAGGGGGCTTTCGCCTCTTGCCGTTCGTCGTCGCTTGGACTCGTCCGGGCGACCCGATATCCGAGACGCCGAACGTTCACCGATACGCTGCAGCGCAGTGGATGCCCCGCTTGAAGCGGGCACGACAGCGAGGAACGCTTCGAGTTCAATTTCCCGTAGCACCGTTGCACGACTGCGCTAGACTGAATGCCTACGCTCCAAGGGCGCGCCATGAAACGTTACCTCATCTTCGCGGCCATCGGGCCGTTCATCGGCGGCTTCCTGCTGCTGCTCGCCACCACCTACCAGTCGGGCTACTGGACCGAGACCCATGGCGGCGAGGTTGCGAAGCTGTTCGCGGTGTTCGCGAAGTCGCTGCAATACAACTACCTGTTCGGCATCGTGCCGGCGTTGATGTTCGGCGCGATCGACGACATCCTGATGCATGTCCGGTCGATTTCGGCCGTGGTGCGGATGCTGCTCGTCGGCGTGATCGCATTTGTCGCAGCGGCGCTGACGTATGCCTCGCACGGACCGGACAGCGGCCTCGCGCAGTTCGTCATCTACGGGCTGGTCGGCTTCGTGCCGGGCGTGATCTCGTCCTGGGCGGCACACAAATATGCCGAGGAGCTGCAAGCTCCGGCGACGTCGGCCCGATGACGTCGTCCGTCTTGTAATCTCGCTGTCTCCGCCATGCGAGGCGCCAGCGCGCGCCGAGATGTCCAATTGCGGTCGCTGTCGAAATAAGAGTGAGGTGAGCACGCTGCTCAGGCTCCCTCCCCCCTTGCGGGGGAGGGTTGGGGAGAGGGGTAAGCCGCGGGCGAGATGACCGATGAGCGCATCGTCCGCGCAAATCATAATTGCTTGTCGCCGTGACGAACACGGAGAGTTCACGTCGTGTGGCACCCCTCTCCCTAACCCTCTCCCGCAAGGGGAGAGGGAACCCGTCCGCCGGTGCGTCCCTCACGCGCCAATCACTGAGTTGCCCCGGACTGCACCTTGCGAGGAGCTCGCGACAAAATTGCATTGATCGCCCCGCATGCGCTGAGGCATGGATTGCTCGCAATGACGGAGTGTGACCTCGGGCCGCACCACACGCTGCGTCGCATCCGCTTTTGTCGACACGATGAATCGAGAGGCGCGACATCGGACATGACACAGCGGTAATGTGCCGCAACTTGCATCGTGCAATCGCGTTACCATGTCATGACCATGCCCGAGGACGACATCTTCACGCCCCATCGCTCGCGATCGCGGCCGCCCTTCGGCGGAGCGCAGGCGCGCAGCAAGGTCATCGATCAGGATGGCCGTGAGATTCCGGACGCCGCGCCGTTTCAGCAGTTCGACGGTTTCCAGTTCGATTTTCGCACCTCCAGCGCCAATCCGTTCGGCGAACTGACGCGCGAGCAGCGGCTGGCGCGGCTGGAGATGATCGCAAAACTGCTCGACGTCGCCTTCATCCTGCCCGGCACCAAGATTCGCTACGGCATCGACGGGATCATCGGCCTGGTCCCAGTGATCGGCGACATCATCACCACTGCGATCTCGCTGTGGCTGGTGCGCGAGGCGCGCCTGCTCGGCGCGCCCTGGCACATCACCGCGCGGATGCTCGCCAACGTCGCCGTCGACGGCGTGGTCGGTCTGGTGCCGGTTGCGGGCGATGCGTTCGACGTGATGTTCCGTGCCAACATCCGCAATGTGCGGCTGTTGCGCCGCTGGCTCGACAAGCAGCCGCGGCAATAGCGCTTGCGCAGGCAAAAGGCCCGAAACAAAAAGGCCCAAAAACAAAAGCCCCCGGAAATGTCCGAGGGCTTTTCGTTAAGGCGAGGCAGAAACAGTTACGCGGCGTCGGCGTCGGTCTGGGCAGGCGCAGGACGCGGGCGGCGCGGCAGCGGGAAGGCCTCGCTCTCATAGAGCGAGCGGATGCCGTTCTGATCGAAGCGCGCTTCCTCGACCTGCAGATAGGCGCCGTTCAAGGAATCCGCGGGCAGCTCTTCCATCGCAAAGCGCACGGCTTCGGCGGCAGTGCCGAAACGGCGATAAGCGAAGCCGGCCCGTTTCTTCTTGCGGATCGCGGCGGGGAACAGTTCGGCGGACGTGTTAAAGTTGAACGGACGCATGGGACGCATGGTCGACGACCTCTTGTCTTTTTGGCGCTAGCGCGGCGAAGGGATTTTTGGGGACGGCGGGCTGCGACGGGCGGCGCGCCGTACGTGTCATTTCCGCTGCTAATATAGGCTTCTTTGACAGAAATGCGACCCCAGAACCGCCCCGACAAGGCACATGATGAATCCATGCATGGCACGGGAACCGGTTCGATAAGTCCATGTATTTCAAGTGGTTATGCTGATCATAACTTGTCGAGCCAGGCCAGGATCAGGACCACGACCAAAATTACCCCGAAAAGCCCCATTCCGGAATGGCCAAGGCCATAGCCGTAGCCGCGGATGCGGCCGCTATAGCCGCCGAGCAGGATAATCAGCAGGAGAATGATGAGGATCAGTCCAAGCGACATGGCGCCCTCCTCAAAACAGGCGGCAGCCGCTCGGCGAGACGCCGACGGCCCCGCAAGCACAGCAAATCACATTCCGGCTTGCGAGTCCTTGGCCGTGGCGCCGATCACGTTGATGTGGTGACCGGCGCCTATTTCGGGTCGAGCTTCAACGCCGCCGAGTTGATGCAGTAGCGCAGGCCGGTCGGCCCGGGACCGTCGTTGAAGACGTGGCCGAGATGACCGTCGCATTTCGAGCACAGCACCTCGGTGCGGATCATGCCGTGGCTGGTGTCCTGCTCCTCGTCGATGTGGCTCTCGACCGCGGGCTTGGAGAAGCTCGGCCAGCCGCAACCGGAATCGAACTTCTGGTCGGACTCGAACAGCACCTGGCCGCAGCCGGCGCAGACATAGGTGCCCTTGCGCTGCTCATGCTCGTATTCACCGGAGAACGGACGCTCGGTCGCCTTCTCGCGCAGTACGGCATACTGCATCGGCGTCAGCTCCTTGCGCCACTCGGCCTCGCTCTTGTGGACCTTGCCGCCAGTCTTGGTGTCGGACATGGAAACTCCTTCGTTAGTCGTCATTGCGAGAAGCTCGCGACAAAATTGCAAGGCAATCTTGCGCTGAAGCGACGAAGCAATCCATCCCTCCGCTTATCGCGACATGGATTGCTTCGCGGAGCCCGTCATCGGGCGCGCATTCGCGCGACCCGTTGGCCCGCAATGACGGAAACTGTTCCGTCAATTGGTGACCTTGCTGCCGTTCACCAGTGTCGGCTTCTCGATGTAGTTCGCCGCGAAGATCTTCTTCAGGTTCTCGACCTTCGGGATGTCGTTATACGCAATATAGGGTTGGTTCGGGTGCAGCGTCAGGTAGTCCTGATGGTAACCCTCCGCCGGGTAGAACGCCTGCAGCGCGCCGACCTTGGTCACGATCGGCTTCGGATAGACCTTGGCCGCGTTGAGCTGGGCGATATAGGCATCCGCCACCTTCTTCTGCTCGTCGCTGGTGGTGAAGATCGCGGAACGATATTGCGAGCCGGTGTCGGGGCCCTGGCGGTTGAGTTGGGTCGGATCGTGCACGACCGAGAAGAAGATCTGCAGGATCTTGCCGTAGGAGATCTGCTGCGGGTTGTATTTGATCTCGACCGACTCCGCGTGACCGGTGGTGCCGGTCGAGACCATGGAGTAGTCCGCGGTCGCCTTGTTGCCGCCGGAATAACCTGAAACCGCGCTGACGACGCCGGCGGTGTGCTGGAACACGCCCTGCACGCCCCAGAAGCAGCCGCCCGCCAGCACCGCGGTCTTGATGCCGCTCTCCTGCGCGTCGGTCGCAGGCGGCGGAATGATCACGGCGTCCTCCGCCGCCCGCGACGGCGCTGTGGCAAAGGCGGCGACGGCCAACGCGCCGATCGTGGCGGCGCACAGTGAAAGGCGGCTGAGGGTGCGACGGGACATGGGTTCCTCGTGGGATCGCGGTTTGGGGGCCAGTTTAGAGCGAGGGCCGGCATTCGCAATCGGGCAGGCTCGCTCCGACGCCTCAAGATACGGCCGGACGGACGCCTTGTTACGGCTGATGCCACACGGTTTCGTGAGGGAAATCAGCGAGGTTCAGGGATCACCGTGATGGATTTTTGCCCGCGACCTCTTCACGCCCGTCGTCCGGGCGAAAGCCAGGACGACGCTGAATGTTGGTGCCGCCTGAGCGTCATACAGTCGCCTGCTGTCAAGATGAGGTCGGCGCCTGCGGGACGATCACACCACCACGCTCAGCCGCTTCGCGGCCCGCGTGATGCCGGTGTACAGCCAGCGCGCGCGGCTGTCCTGGAACGCAAAGCTCTCGTCGAACAGCACGACGTCGTCCCATTGCGAGCCCTGCGACTTGTGCACGGTCAGCACATAGCCGTAGTCGAACTCGTCATAGGGCTTGCGCTGCTCCCACGGCACGCCCTCGACGCCGCCATCGAAACATTCGCCGCGGACCGAGACCTTGGTGACCTTGTGGCCGAAGTCCTCGTCCGGCATCACGCGCATGGTGATGATCTTGGATTTCGACTGCGCGCGCGCCTTGACCCGCCACAGTCCGCCGTTGAACAGGCCCTTCTTGCGGTTGTTGCGCAGGCAGACCAGCTTGTCGCCGGCAACGGGGAGGGGATCCTCGATGTTCTGCCGCTGCCGCACTCGCATGTTGTAGGCGCGGCGGGTGTTGTTGCGGCCGACCAGCACCTGGTCGGCGCCCATCACGCGGTCGGGGTCGAGCTCCTTGCGCGAGACCACCTCGCTCTCGCCGTGGCGGCCGATCTCGAGCTCGCGCCCCTCGCGGATATCCATCGACATCCGCACGATCGGATCGTCCTGCGCCTGGCGGTGCACCTCGGTCAGCATCGCGTCGGGCTCGGCGTCGGTGAAGAAGCCGCCGCCCTGGATCGGCGGCAACTGCGCGGGATCGCCGAGCACCAGCAGCGGGCAGTCGAACGACATCAAGTCGCGACCGAGCTCAGCATCGACCATCGAGCACTCGTCGATCACGATCAGCTTGGCCTTCGAGGCCGGCGCGTCGTCCCACAATTCGAAGCTCGGCTGCTCGACGCCGGATTCGCGGGCGCGATAGATCAGCGAATGGATCGTCGAGGCGTTGTCGCAGCCCTTGTTGCGCATCACCAGCGCCGCCTTGCCGGTGAACGCGGCGAACTTCACCTCGCCGTCGACGTCTTCGGCAATGTGGCGGGCGAGCGTGGTCTTGCCGGTTCCGGCATAGCCGAACAGGCGAAACACCTGCGGCGTGCCGCCCTGGCCGGGCTTGGCTTTCAGCCAGTCGGCAACGGCTTTCAGCGCGGTGTCCTGATGCGGCGTAAATGTCGTCATGGGCTTTCGGAAGGAATGAGCGCGCGACCGATAGCGCCGCGACTCAAGCGAACACAAGCTAAACATTCATGCGTGCCGATCAAGTCAGCTTCCGCTTGGCGGAATTGGAGTTTCGCGCCCGAGGCTAGACTTGACCCGAGGCGGCACTAGACTGCCGCAAAACAACAAGCGGTCGGGACCACCATAAGTGGTCGAGGGCGCGACTTTGGGAGTGACGCGATGAAATTCGGCATCTTTTACGAGCTGCAACTGCCGCGCCCCTGGAACGACGGCGACGAGCTCAGGCTTTATCAAAACGCGCTGACGCAAATGGAGACTGCCGACCGGTTCGGCTATGATTACGCCTGGGTCGTGGAGCATCATTTCCTCGAGGAATATTCGCACTCGCCGGCACCGGAGTCCTTCCTCGCCGCCGCCAGCCAGCGCACCAAGAACATCCGGCTCGGCCACGGCATCTTTCAGCTCACCACCAATCATCCCGCCCGCGTTGCCGAGCGGGTTGCGGTGCTCGATCTCCTGAGCAACGGCCGCTGCGAGTTCGGTATGGGCGAGAGCGCCTCGATCACCGAGCTGACACCGTTCGGCCGCGACATGGAGACCAAGCGCGAGGTGTTCGAGGAAGCCGTCGAAGCGATCTTCCCGATGTTCTCCAAGGTCGGCACCGAGCACCATGGCAAGTATTTCGACATCCCCCTGCGCAACGTCGTGCCGAAGCCGGTGCAGAAGCCGCACCCGCCGCTCTGGATGGCCTGCTCGCAACTGCCGACGATCGAGCGCGCAGGGCAGAACGGCTTCGGTGCGCTTGGCTTTCAGTTCGTCAGCGCGGAAGCCGCGCATGCCTGGGTGCACGCCTATTACAACGCGATCACCAAGCGGCTGAAAAAGCTCGCCGACTACGAGATCAATCCGAACATGGCGCTGGTCTCGTTCTTCATGTGCGCCGAGACGGACGAGGAAGCCCGCAGGCGCGCCGACGGCGCCACCTTCTTCCAGTTCGCGCTGCGCTACTATGGGCAGTCGCAGAACCGGCAGCGCCCGGCACCCGGCACCGTCAATATGTGGGACGAATACAACAAGTGGAAGCGTGAGAATCCCGAGGCGCAGGAGGCCGCGCTGCGTGGCGGCTTGATCGGCTCGCCGGAGACGTTGCGCAAGAAACTGCGTCGTTTCCGCTCGTCGCATATCGATCAGGTGATCCTGCTCAACCAGGCCGGCAAGAACACGCACGAGCATATCTGCGAGTCGCTCGAATTGTTCGCCACGGAAGTGATGCCGGAATTCCAGCACGATCCCGAGCACGATCAATGGAAGAAGGGGGTGCTGAGCGGCGCGATTCAGCTCGAGGAGATCGACACCGAAGCGTTCAGGGATCGCTACGGTAAACTTGCGGTCAATGTCGGGCAGAAGAGTGCCGCCGCAGGCTGATCGAGAGCAGTAGCTTCAATCGGTGTGGCCGCGTGTTCGGTTCACCTCTCCCTGATGGGGAGAGGTCGACTTGCGCAGCAAATCGGGTGAGGGGCCGCAGCTCGCGCGAGAGACCGTGACCCCTCACCCGGCGCTGCGCGCCGACCTCTCCCAAGGGAGAGGTGAACCACCGACGATGCATGGGATTTATCTCATCACGTTTTCATTCTGTGCAGTGACCTCGCGATCGCGTGAGGAAAATAATTCGCTACACGCTATCTGCGACTTGAAAGAAACGACATGCGCGATGCCCGCACCAAAGTGCGGTCATCGCTATTTTTCCGGAGTGCTCGACAGCTTCATTGGCCGCCCCCATCATCCTGACGTCGCATGATCGTGCAGCGCACCGCGCATGATCGTCAGGAGAATTCGTTGCAATGAAGCGTCGTGAGTTCCTCAAATTTTCGCTCGGCTCCGCGGCCGCAGCTGCGCTGTCCCAGCGCGCGCTGGCGCAGACAGGCGCGAAGGACATTCGTATCGGCTATCAGAAGAACGGCGTACTGGTTGTCACGCGCCAGCGCGCGGCCCTGGAAGATCATTTCCGGCCGCAAGGCATCGATGTGAGATGGGTCGAGTTCTCCTCCGGTCCGCCGATGATGGAGGCGATGAACGTCGGCAGCGTGCACTACGGCGCGGTCGGCGATTCGCCGCCGGTCTTTGCCCAAGCTGCCGGCGCGGCCATCGTCTATGCCGCGGGCCAGCCCATCACCAACGGTCAGGGCATCCTGGTGCCGCGGAATTCGGCGATTGCAACCATCGCCGATCTCAAGGGCAAGCGCATCGGCTTCACCAAGGGATCGAGTGCGCACAACATCGTCATCCAGACGCTGGAGAAGGCGGGGCTTACCTATGATGACATCACGCCGGTCTACCTGACGCCGCCCGACGCCGGTCCGGCCTTTGCCAATGGCGGCATCGACGCCTGGGCGATCTGGGATCCGTATTTCGCGATCGGCGAGACCAAGCAGAACGGCCGCATTCTGGTCAACGCCCGCGAGATCACCAAGACCAACTCGTTCTACATTGCCAACCGCGACTTTGCGAAGAACAACGGCCAGCTCCTGCAGCAGATCGTCGATGTGACGGCGTCGACGGCGGCATGGGCGCAGGCGCATCCCGAGGAGGTCGCGAAATCGCTGGCCGCCGTCACCGGCGTTCCGCTCGACATCCAGACCATCGCAGCGAAGCGGGCCGGCTTTTCGGTGGGGCCCGTCACCGACGAGATCATCGCAACCCAGCAGGGCGTGGCCGACCGCTTCTTCAAGCTCGGCCTGATTCCGAAGCAAATCGCGATCCGCGACATCGTCTGGCGCAACCCCCAGACCTGATCGTTTTTCCTTGGTCAATTCAATGCAAAGGACGCCATCATGACGCGTTTGCTGCAACGCTGGGTCGCCCGTGCGGTGCTGTCGCTCAGCATCGTCGCTGCGACGGTCGGCGCATCCTACGGCCAGGACAAGGTCGTCCGCATCGGCTACCAGAAATACGGCAAGCTCGTGCTGCTGAAGAGCAAGGGCTCGCTCGAGCAGAAGCTGAAGGCCGCCGGCTACACGGCGGTGTGGACCGAGTTTCCGTCCGGGCCGCCGCTGCTCGAAGCGCTCAATGTCGGCGCGATCGATTTCGGCAACACCGGCGAGGCGCCGCCGATCTTCGCGCAGGCCGCCGGCGCGCCGATCCAGTATGTGGCCTATGAGCCGGCCGCGCCGAAGGGCGAGGCGATCCTGGTGCCTAAGGATAGCCCGATCAAATCGATCGCCGAGCTGAAGGGCAAGAAGATTGCGCTCAACAAGGGCTCGAACGTCCATTATCTCCTGGTCAAGGCGCTGGAGCAGGCCGGCGTCAAATATTCCGAGATCGAGCCGGTGTTCCTGGCGCCGGCCGATGCGCGCGCAGCGTTCGAGCGTGGCGCGGTCGATGCCTGGGTGATTTGGGATCCGTTCCAGGCCGCTGCGGAAGCTGCGACCGGCGCCCACACGCTCGCCGACGGCACCGGCATCGTCGCGAACTACCAGTTCTATTTCGCCTCGAAGGCGTTCCTGCAGCGCGATCCAAAGATTGTCGATCTCGTGCTCGCGCAGTTGAGCGAGGTCGATGGTTGGGCCAAGGGCGACATCCGCGCCGTGGCCGAGCAGCTTGCGCCGTCCATCGGGCTGTCGGTGCCGGTGGTCGAGGTTGCGCTGAAGCGCCAGGCCTACGGCATCAAGCCGATTACCGATGCCGTGATCGCGGATCAGCAACAGGTGGCCGACACGTTCTTCACGCTCGGCCTGATTCCCAAACAGATCAAGATTTCTGACGTCGCATGGAGGCCGGGCACGTGAGCACCCCAATCAACGCCAACATCCTCTGGTTTCTGCCGACCCACGGCGACAGCCGCTATCTCGGCACGGCGCACGGCGGCCGCGAGGTGAACTTCAACTATCTGCGCCAGATCGCGCAGGCCGCGGACCAGCTCGGCTATTACGGCGTGCTGCTGCCCACGGGACGGAGCTGCGAGGACTCCTGGGTTGTGGCCTCCGCCGTTGCGCCGTGGACCGAGCGGCTGCGCTATCTCGTGGCGGTCAGGCCGGGCCTGCAGTCGCCGAGCGTCGCCGCGCGCATGACCGCGACGCTGGACCGGCTGTCGAACGGCCGCCTCCTGATCAATGTCGTCACCGGCGGCGATCCCGTCGAGAACAAGGGCGACGGCGTTTTCTTAGGTCACGATGAGCGCTACGCAGTGACGCGCGAGTTCCTGAATGTCTACAGCGACCTGCTGGCGGGCAAGACAGTCAATCTCGAGGGCAGGCACATCCGGATCGAGGATGGCCGGCTATTGTTCCAGCCGGTGCAGTCGCCGCGGCCACCGCTCTATTTCGGCGGTTCGTCGGATGCCGGCATTGATGTCGCCGTCGATGCCGTCGACAAGTACCTGACCTGGGGCGAGCCGCCGGATCAGGTCGCCGAGAAAGTCGCGCGGGTGAAGACTGTTGCCGCGCAGCGCGGCCGCAAGCTGTCGTTCGGCATCCGCCTGCATGTGATCGTGCGCGAGACCAACGGCGAGGCCTGGAAGGCCGCCGATGAGCTGATCCAGTACGTCACCGACGATACAGTGGCCGCCACGCAGAAGATCTTCGCGCGAATGGACTCGGTCGGCCAGCAGCGCATGGCGCAGCTCCACGGCGGACGGCGCGACAAGCTCGAGATCAGCCCGAATCTCTGGGCCGGCGTCGGCCTGGTGCGCGGTGGCGCCGGCACCGCACTGGTGGGCGATCCCCACACCGTCGCCGCGCGCATCAAGGAGTATCAGGACATCGGCATCGATACCTTCATCCTGTCCGGTTACCCGCATCTCGAGGAGGCCTATCGCTTCGCCGAGCTGGTGTTCCCGCTCTTGTCGCTGGCGCGGCCGGACAACGTGACGCCGATCCGCGTCAACACCGGGCCGTTCGGCGAAACCATCGGCAACGACTATCGTCCGCAGAAACAGGCATCGCATTCATGAGCTTGATAGACAGTCTACCGCGCGTCCGCACAGCGAAATTGCCCCGTGTCGACGGCCTGATCCCGTGGATCGTGCCGCTTGCGATCATCGTGCTCTGGCAGCTCGCCTGCGTCACCGGCTTTGTGGCGTCGCGCGTCTTGCCGGCGCCGACCGACGTCGCGCTGGCGGGATGGAAACTGCTGCTCTCCGGCGAGCTGATCCGCAACATCTGGGTCAGCTTCTGGCGCGCCAGCATCGGCTTTCTGATCGGCGGCAGCATCGGCTTCGCCTTCGGCCTCGCCAATGGCCTGTCGCAACTGTCGGCGAAACTCACCGACACGACCTTGCAGATGGTCCGCAACATCCCGCATCTGGCGCTGATCCCGCTGGTCATCCTGTGGTTCGGCATCGACGAGTCGGCCAAGCTGTTCCTGGTCGCGCTCGGCGTGTTCTTCCCGATCTATCTCAACACGCTGCACGGCATCCGCACCGTCGATCCGCAACTGATCGAGATGGGCCGCATCTACGGCATGACGGACGGCGAACTGTTTCGCCGGGTGATCTTCCCGGGCGCGCTGCCGTCGATCTTCGTCGGCCTGCGGTTTGCGCTCGGCATCATGTGGCTGACGCTGATCGTGGCCGAGACCATCGCGGCTTCGTCAGGCCTCGGCTACATGGCGATGCAGGCGCGCGAGTTCATGCTGATCGACGTCGTCGTGCTCTCGATCCTGATCTACGCCTTGCTCGGCAAGCTCGCCGACAGCGCCTCGCGCGCGCTGGAGCGGCTCACCCTGTCGTGGCATCCCGCCTTCCAGAAGAAGTGAGTGAATGAGAATGCAAGAAGCGCTTCGTTTCGAATCCATTGATGCCGAGCCGATCGATCGCGCCGACATCGTTGTGAAGGCACGGCAGTTGCGGCAAAGATCGGAAGGCGCCGCCCGCGGCCTGTCGTTGACCATCCGCAGCCTGCGCAAAGCGTTCGGCGACAACGAGGTGTTGCGCGGCATCGACCTGCATATTCCGGCCGGCCAGTTCGTCGCGATCGTCGGCCGCAGTGGCTGCGGCAAGAGCACGTTGCTGCGCCTCGTCGCCGGTCTCGAGGCATCGACGGCCGGGAGCATTGCCTTTGGCGAGCAACTCCGTGCGCAGGACGTCCGCGTCATGTTCCAGGAGCCGCGGCTGCTGCCCTGGGCGCGCGTGCTGTCCAATGTCGAAGTCGGGCTGGGCCGTGAGCGCGCTTCGGCCGACGCGCAGGCGCGGGCCGAGCAGGCACTGGTCGAGGTCGGCCTCGGCGACAAGCGCGCGCAGTGGCCATCAGTGCTGTCAGGCGGCCAGAAGCAGCGCGTCGCGCTGGCGCGGGCGCTGGTCAGCCAACCGCGCGTGCTCGCTTTCGACGAGCCGCTCGGAGCGCTCGACGCACTGACGCGGATCTCGATGCAGCAGTTGCTCGAGCGCGTCTGGCAGGACCAGGGCTTCACCGCGATCCTGGTGACGCATGACGTCGCCGAGGCAGTGGCACTCGCCGACCGCGTGCTGGTCATCGAGGACGGCCGCATCGCGCAGGACGTCACGATCGACCTGCCGCGGCCGCGCCGGCGCGGCTCTGCCGAGCTGGCCGCGCTGGAGGGTGAGATCTTGAAGCACCTGCTCGAAGGCACTGACGAGACATCCGATCTGTGAGGTTGCCATGAACCCCGTCGTCCGTAACTTCTCGGTCGCGCCCGCGGTCTCCGCCACCGACTTCCGTGGCGCGATGCGGCATCTCACCAGCGGCGTCACCGTCATCACGGCGGGGCGCGGCGGCGAGATTTCCGGAATGACGGTGACCTCGGTGTCGTCGCTGTCGGTGGACCCGCCGTCACTGATCGTCAGCATCAATCGCGCGGCCTCGTCATGGCCGCTGATCGCACGCCACGGCGTGTTCGGCGTCAACATCCTGACGGCGGACCAGCTCGACATCGCCGAACGCTTCACCGGCAAAGGCGGCCTGAAGGGGGCAGAGCGGTTTGCCGGCGCCGAATGGACCACGCGCGCCTCAGGCGTACCGCTGCTGATCGGAGCCCTTGCCGCAATCGATTGCCAAGTCGAGGAGACGATCGAGCGGCATTCGCACGCGATCGTCATCGGTCGCGTGCTTGATGTGATCGCCTCGCAGCGGACCGCCGCGCTGGCCTACTGGCACGGCGAATATGTCGCGATCGACAAGGAAGAGGACGCCGCAAGGCTGGCCGAGGTCAGCCTGCCGTCGCGTCACGTCCATGCGCGGGGACACGCTAGGTGAGATCATGGCCCGCGATGTGGGCTGTCGAGCCCCGAGTCTTGTTCCCTCGGGGGAACGCCGACGACGAGAGTCCTCGATGCGCCGCGGCCTCGCTGGCGGACTTCAACGGCCTGACGGTGCGGTGGCCGGGCGCGGCATGTTGCCTGTGGCGCTTCGCGGAACGACCGATTAAAAGCCGGCGACATCTCGGAGACGCGATGGTTCGATGAAACGCGTGGGAATCTGGCTGTTCTATCTCGTCGGCGCGCTTGCCATCGGCTATCTCGCGCTGTACGCCTATGTGACGTTCACCGGTCGCACCATCACGCCTGGCGATCCCATCCACATCTTCCGCAAGCCCGACGCGCCGAGCTATTCGTGAGGCGAGGCTGTCGCGCGGACTGCCTCGCCGTTTGAGCTTCTCAGCCCGCTGTCGCCAGCCGCTGATAATCCGGCGCGCCGTTGCCGGCCGGGGTAATCGGGATGCCGCCATCGGCATATTCGTTCAGCTTGTTGCGCAGCGTGCGGATCGAGATGCCGAGGATGTTGGCGGCATGGGTGCGATTGCCGAGGCAATGCTTCAGCGTTTCCAGGATCAGGTCGCGTTCGACGTCGGCGACGGTGCGGCCGACCAGCGCCCGGGTGACCTGCTCGGCGGCGAGCGTCGCGTGCGCCACGGCGGGTGCAGTCTTGGCGAGATCGAGGCGGTCGCCGTCGGGCGTGAGGATCGCCTCGGCTCCCATCTCGTCGCCCTGCGCCATCAGCACCGCGCGATGGATGGTATTCTCGAGCTCGCGGACGTTGCCCTGCCAGCGGTTCGCAGTGAGCACACGCCGGGCTTCCGCCGAGATCGGGCGGAGCGGCACGCCGTTGGCCTCGGCGTATTTCCTGGCGAAGTGCTGCGCCAGCTCGAGGACATCGGTCGGGCGGTCGCGCAGCGGCGGAATCTTCAGATTGACAACATTGAGGCGGAACAGCAGGTCCTCGCGGAACGTGCCTTCGCGCACGGCGTCAGTGAGATTGCGGTTCGAGGTCGCGATGATGCGGATGTCGACCGGCACCGGCCGGGTGCCGCCGACGCGGTCGATCACGCGCTCCTGGATCGCGCGCAGCAGCTTGGATTGCAGCCGCACGTCCATCTCGGAGATTTCGTCGAGCAGCAGCGTGCCGCCGGTCGCTTCCTCGAACTTGCCGATGCGGCGGGCGATCGCGCCCGTGAAGGCCCCCTTCTCATGGCCGAACAGTTCGGATTCCAGGAGGTGCTCGGGAATCGCGGCGCAGTTGATCGAGATGAACGGGCGCTTGGCGCGGGCCGAGCGGGAGTGAACGTAGCGCGCCAGCACCTCCTTGCCGGTGCCGGACTCGCCGGTGATCATCACGGAGGCATCCGAGCCGGCGATCTGCTGCGCGAGCTTGATCACCTTGCCCATCGCCTCGTCGCGCCACACCAGGTCGCGCGCGTCGTTAGCGACCGCGGCGAGCACGGCCGCGATCAGTTCGGGATCGGGCGGCAGCGGGATGTATTCCTTGGCGCCAGCGTGGATCGCGGCAACCGCGGCACGGGCATCGTTGGTGATGCCACAGGCCACGATCGGCACGTGGATATGCTCGGCCTCCAGCCGGATCACGAGGTCGCGGATGTCGAGGCCGACATCGACCAGCAGCAGGTCGGCGCCCTTGCCGCCGCGCGCCACGCTCATCGCCTGTTCGGCGGTCTCGGCGTGGGTCACGGTTGCGCCCTTCTCCATCGCGATCTTGGTAGCGGTCGTGAGCTGGCCCTTCAGGGTGCCAACGATGAGAAGCCGCATGAGTATCTCCTGTTCGTCTGGTCGCGCGCGTCCTGCGCGGTATCTGGGGTGTTAGGAGCGTTCCGCCTTGATGATTTCCGTCATGGTGACGCCGAGCTTGTCTTCCACCAGCACCACTTCGCCGCGCGCCACCAGGCGGTTGTTGACGTAGATGTCGATCGCCTCGCCGACGCGGCGGTCGAGCTCGAGCACCGTGCCTGGTCCGAGCTTGAGCAGGTCGCCGATCTCCATCTTGGAGCGGCCGAGCACCGCCGAGACCTGCACCGGCACGTCGAACACCGCCTCGAGATCGGCGGCGATCCGCGAGGCATGTTCGTCTTCGCTGTAGCCGATGTCGTCGATCCCCGGCGCCTCGGACGAATTGAGGTCGGGAAGCGGGACGTGTGCGTCTGTGTCGCTCATTGTTCTGCCCTCATCGCCGTCAGCCGGCCTGACCGCGGGACGCCAGATAGCGCCCGACAAGTTCGTTGATCTTCGCTTCGATGGCGGCGCGCTCCAGCACCACGCCGCCGTCGGCCCATTCGATCCGGCAGTCGCCGGTCGCGATCGTCGGCTCGGCCAGGATCACCAGCCGGCCCTGGAAGCCGCTTTGCGCGGCCATCCGCTCGATGTTCTCGTGCCCTGTCTCGTAGAGCGCGTCGTTGATGCGGACCACCAGATGCGGCGTCGACACCAGATGCGAAAAGCAGTCGCTGACCAGCGCGGTGATCTCGCCGAGCGGTTCGCGGGCGACCAGTTCGGAGCACAGCTTGCGTGCGACTGCGACCGCGACATCGACGGCTTCCGTCTCCATCCGCGTCTCGATGCCGACAAAGCGCGCCGCGATGCCCTTGATGGCGACGCCGATCTCCTCCAGCGCCTGGGCGGACCGGCGGTCGCTCTCGACCTTGGCTTCGCGCTGCGCGGCCTCGTATCCGGCGCGGTAGGCCCGGGCCTCGGCATCGGCGACTTTTTGCGCGACCTCGGCCGGAGTGGCCGCGCGCTCGCGCGCGCGGTCGGGCTCCGAGAAGTCCGTATCGAACAGAAATTTCGCGGGCGCGGCCATCAGTACACCAGCTCGTCGTCGGCGCGGTTCTTGGTCAGCGTGATCTCGCCCCGGGCGGCGAGGTCCTTGGCGAGGTTGACGAGCAGCGCCTGCGCCTCGTCGACGTCGCGGAGCCGCACCGGGCCCATCGCGGCCATGTCGTCCATCAGCATCTTGCCGGCGCGGGAGGACATATTGCCGAGGAAGAACGCGCGCACTTCCTCGTTGGCGCTCTTCAGCGCGACGCCGAGCTTGTCCTTGTCGATATTGCGCATCAAGGTCTGCGCCGAGGCGGCGTCGAGCTTGATCAGGTCGTCGAAGGTGAACATCAGCGCCTTGATGCGCTCGGCGGACTCGCGGTTTTCCTCTTCCAGCGAGGTGATGAAGCGGGTCTCTGTCTGGCGGTCGAAGTTGTTGAAGATTTCGGCCATCACCTCATGGGCGTCGCGGCGTCGGGTCTGCGACAGGTTGGACATGAACTCGGTGCGCAGCGTCTGCTCGACCCGTTCAATGACCTCCTTCTGCACCGCCTCCATCCGCAGCATGCGGCCCACGACGTCGAGCGCAATGTCCTCGGGCAGGATCGCGAGCACGCGGGCGGCGTGCTCCGGCTTGAGCTTCGACAGCACCACGGCGATGGTCTGCGGGTATTCGTTCTTGAGATAGTTGGCCAGCACCTCTTCCTGCACGTTGGAGAGCTTCTCCCACATGTTGCGGCCGGCAGGGCCACGGATCTCGTCCATGATGCCGGTGACGCGTTCGGCCGGCAGGTACTGCTGCAGCAGGCGTTCGGTGGCGTCGAAATTGCCCATCAGCGCGCCCGACGCCGACATCCGCGAGACGAATTCGAGCATCAGGTCCTCGACCACGTCGGCTTCGACCGTGCCGAGCGTCGACATGTGGACCGACAGCTCCCGCACCTCGTCGTCGTCGAGCATCGACCAGATCTTGCCGCCATATTGTTCGCCGAGCGCGAGCATCAGGATCGCCGCGCGCTTGGGGCCGGACAGCGGCTTGCCCCTTGGCCGGCCGCTCTGCCGGCTCGCCAGCGTCGTGAGGACGCTGGTGATGTCGTTGGCGTTGGTGGTCTGCGGTACGGCGGCCATGTCAGCTCTCGGCGGGTTCACTCAGCCATTGACGGACGATGGAGACGGTCTCGTTCGGATTGCGTTCGGCCAGTTCGCCGACCCGATGCACCGCCTGGGCATGGACCTGGCCCTGGATCTGGGCGACGTCGATCAATTGCGCCGCGGCGCTGCCGCCCGGGATCAGGGCCTGGCCGGTCGCGGCAGTGGTGCCTTCGCCGGCATGCGCGCCGGCCTCGGCGAGAGCGGGCACCGCGCCGGTCAGTGCCGGCACGACGTCGGTTGCCAGGATCCGCTTGACCAGCGGGCGGACCACCATGAACAGCACGACCAGGCCGAGCATCATCATCACGCCAAGCTCGATGACGTACATCACGTCATCCTTGGTGAACTGCAGCATGCCGAGCAGGCCGGTCGGCTCGGACAGCGGAGTTGCCATCGGCGGCTCGGCGAAGCGGAGATTGACCACCTCGACCTGGTCGCCGCGCTTCTGGTCGAAGCCGATCGCGGAACGAACCAGGGCAGCGATGCGGTCGAGCTCCTCCTTGGAGCGATCCTGATAGACCAGCTCGCCCTTGTCGTTCTTGGAATAGTTGCCGTCGACCAGCACGGCGACCGAGATCCGGTTGACACGGCCGGCCTCGGTGACCTCGGTCTTGGTGGTGCGGGAGATCTCGTAGTTATTGGTCTCTTCGCTCTTCTTGCTCTGGTCGCGGGCGCGGGCGGCGTTGTCCTGGTTCTGGTTGCCCGGGAGCTCGTTGTTGACCGTGACCTGGCCGGAATTGTCGGCGGTGAGGCTCGATTCCTCGCGGGTCTGGCTGGAGCGGAGCACGCGGCCCTCGGGATCGAACTTGTCGGAGGTCTCGGTGATCTTGTTGTAGTCGAAGTCGGCGGAGAGCTGGACGCGGGCGCGCCCAGTGCCGACCACCGAGGAGACGATGTCCTCGACCTGTTTGCGCATCCGCTTCTCGAACGCGGTGCGGCGCTCGTCGCCGACCGACGCATCAGCATCGCTGGCGGCGCCGTCGGCGAGCAACTGGCCGGCCTCGTCGACGATCGAGACCCGCTGCGGCTTCAGCCCGTTGACCGCGGAGGCGACCAGGTGGCGGATGGCGCGGATCTGCTGCGGCTCCAGCGCGCCGCGCACTCTGAGCACGATCGAGGCGGACGGCTCCGGCGTCTCGCGCGAGAACAGCGGCCGCTCCGGCAGCACCAGGTGGACGCGCGCGGCCTGCACGCGATCGATGGCGCGGATGGTGCGGGCGAGCTCGCCTTCCAGCGCGCGCAAATGGTTGATGTTCTGGACGAAGCTCGTGGTGCCCAAGGCGTCCGACTTGTCGAAGATCTCGTAGCCGACCCCGCCACCCTTGGGCATGCCGCCCTCGGCGAGCTTCATCCGGAGTCGCGTCACCTTGTCCTTTGGCACCATGATGATGGCGCCGTCGTTGCGCAGCTCGTAGGGAACGGCCTGCCGCTCCAGCTCCTTGACGATGGCCGAGGAATCCTCGGTCGACAGGTCGGTGAACAGCGTGGTCATCTGCGGCGTGGTGACGCGGACGATGACGAAGGCGAAGAAGCCGATCAGAGCGGCGGTGACCGCCACCATGGCCGCGAGGCGGGCCGCACCCAGACCTCTCAGGAAAGCAACCAGACTTTGCACCAACGGCCCCCAGGGATTCGGCCCCAGCGGGTCCGACTGGGCAATTATTGCCTAGGGTATGGTTTCCATCTGGTTAACGGGGATTAAGAACCGCGGCAAAAACGCGGACATGAAAAAAACCGGCCTCGCGGAGCGGAGCCGGTTTTCATCAAATGCTACGGGAATTGCTGGAATTACTGCCGGTATTGCTGGATCCGGGTGGTGCGCAGCCCGGCCAGACCGTGCTGGTCGATCGAGAACTGCCAGGAAAGGAATTCATCGACGGTCAGCGTGTAGCGGCTGCAGGCCTCTTCGAGGGAGAGCAGACCGCCGCGGACCGCGGCGACGACTTCGGCCTTGCGGCGGATCACCCACCGCTTGGTACCGGGGGCCGGCAGATCCGCAATCGTTAACGGGCTGCCGTCAGGCCCGATGACGTATTTCACCCTCGGGCGGTGGGGTTCTGTCATGGCGTACTCACAAACTCTCAACCACTGAACTCGCGGAAGGTAACCTACGCCCACCGGTTTAAAATTTACCTAAGCCCAAGCATCCAATACGAGTCTCGTTCGAACGGCCCGGAACACGGCGGAATTCGGGCAGCAATTGGGCCCGGGCGGGCAGCGGCCGATGATCGCATCATGAGATCGGCACGTTCGCGTGCTTCCGTCGGCAGAAGCCGGCAATGCGAAGCTTGCGTGTCGGCGAAACACCAAAATTTGCCGCGGCCATCGGCCGCGCGCCACCTTTCTCATGCCCGGGCGGTCGTATATGAGGGATTCGTTGTCGAATCGCGCTGATAGTCGCCGGGAACGGACTGGCAGCGTCGCGAACGGTGGCAGCCGTCAAGTTGATCAGGAACCTGGGACCTGATGTCTTGATTGACGCAAGCGCGGACAGGCATTTCAAGCGGGGCAGGGCATGGTTGCTCGATTGACGACGGCACGATCCACCGAGGCAATGCTACGTCGGGGCCTTCCTGCCACCGTCGTGCTCGCGGCGCTCGCCGCACTGCTGGCGCTGACCTCCGCGGCCGCGGCGCGGCAGGCGCGCCCGGCGCCCGCCGTCGAGGCGGTGGCGCCGCGGGAGGCGGGCGAGCCGATCATGGCGATCGTGTCGATCAAGACCCAGAAGGTCACGTTCTATGACGCCGACGGCTGGATCCTGCGCGCGCCGGTCTCGAGCGGCATCAAGGGACGGGAGACGCCGGCCGGCGTCTTCGCCGTCGTCGAGAAGGACAAGGACCACCACTCGACGCTCTACGATGATGCGTGGATGCCGAACATGCAACGCATCACCTGGAACGGCATTGCGCTGCACGGCGGACCATTGCCCGGCTACGCCGCCTCGCACGGCTGCGTGCGGATGCCTTACGAGTTCGCCGAGGACCTGTTCGACAAGACCTGGATCGGAATGCGCGTGATCATCGCGCCGAACGATGCGGCTCCGGTCGATTTCACCCACCCGGCGCTGTTCGTGCCGAACCCGCAGGCCATGGCCGCTGCACCGGCGCATGCCGAGGCTCTGGAACGCGAGGCGGCGGAAGCCGCCAGGACGGCCGACGAGGCGAAGAAAGCCGCCGCGGCTGCGGCGAAGGACGCCGCGCAATACACACCGGCAGCGCTGCGCAAGCTGGAAAAGCTCAAAGCCCGTGCCGACGCCGAACTCGCCTATGCCGATAAGGTGCTCGCCGCGGCCAAGACCGACCAGGCCAGGGCGCGCGCCGACGACGTCAAGCAGAAAGCCGCTACCAAGGCCGCGGACGCTGCCACGCAGCTCGATGCCGCCAAGGCCGCTGCGCAGCCGAAGCTCGACGCCGTCGCAGTCGCCAAGGACGCCGCCAAGGCGGCTGCGACCAAGAAGGCCGAGACCGAGAAAGCGGCGACCGAGGCGAAGCTCGCGCTCGAGCCGGTCTCGGTCTACATCAGTCGCGCGACGCAGAAGCTTTACGTCCGCCGCAACACCCACAAGCCGTGGCCGGACGGCGGCGAGGTGTTCGACTCGAGCATCGAGCTTCCGGTCACGATCCGCGATCCCGACCGGCCGATCGGCACGCACATCTACACGGCGGTGGCGCGTAACGGCGCAGGCCTGCGCTGGACCGAGGTCACGATCGACGACGGCGACAACGCCAAGGACGCGCTCGACCGCATCACCATCCCGCAGGATGTGCTGGATCGCATCGCGCCGACTGCGGTGCCGAAATCCTCGATCATCATCTCGGACGAGCCGCTGAGCAGCGAGACCAACTACCGCACCGAGTTCGTCGCGGTGCTGAGCAACCAGCCGCAAGGCGGCTTCATCACGCGCAAGCCGACGCCGCGGACCGATGGTATAGAGGTCGCCGGCGACGGCTGGAGCGATGATGGCGGCGGCTTCTTCGGCAATTTCTTCCAGGGCAATGCGGCCCCTCAAGCGGTCTACACGCGCCGACGTGGCGGCCAGTACTATTATCCGCAGCAGGGCTATCCGTCGCAGCAAGTCTATCCGTCGCAACAAGGCTACTATCCGCCGCAACGGGGCCTGTGGTAACGCGCGGGACAGGACGCGCCCGTCACCGGGGCCACTCGGCGCATCTCACTCGGCCGCCCGCGCCGAAGGCATGGCGTCGGAGCGATCTATGACTCCAGCCCGTGCGAGCATCTTGTGGGCATTGAAGGATCTGGATTTGCCCAGGCAAAATTGGTGGAATGCATCTGGTCCACCGTGAACAGATGGCAATGACTCCGTCCGACGAGCTGTCCGCATATACGATGTTCGGCCGAAGCGATTGGGCGGCATTGCGTTCCAACACGTCGCTCACTCTGTCGGATGCCGATCTCTCGGCGCTTCGCGGCTTGAATGAGCCGATCACCACCGCCGAGGTCGGCGACGTCTACCTGCCGCTGACCCGCCTGCTGAACCTCCATTTCTTGGCGGCGCGTAACCTTACGCGGGTCAAAGCGGAATTTCTCGGTCGGCCGGCGCGCGGCTCGCCCTACATTGTCGCGTTGGCAGGCAGCGTTGCGGTCGGCAAGAGCACCCTTGCCCGCGTGCTCTGCGCGCTTCTGGCGCGCTCGTCGGATCATCCGCAAGTCGAGCTGGTGACGACCGACGGCTTCCTGCATGCCAACAGCGTTCTGGAGGAGCGCGGGCTGATGCGACGCAAGGGCTTTCCCGACAGCTACGATCTTCCGCGCATGTTGCGGTTTCTCTCGGCGATAAAGGCAGGCGAGCCCGACCTCGCGCTGCCCGTCTACTCGCATTTGATCGGCGATATCGCGCCTTCCGAATGTCAGGTGGTCCGGCAACCCGACATCCTGGTGTTCGAGGGACTCAATGTCCTGCAGGCGCGCGGTGCGGCGCCGGTCGTGGTCTCGGACTTCTTCGACTTTTCGATCTACCTCGACGCCGACGAGGCCGACATCCAGTCCTGGTATGTCGAGCGCTTTCTCGGGCTACAGCCAACGGCGTTCCGCGATCCCACCTCATATTTCCATCACTACCGGGACCTCCCACCGGCGGACGCGCGCGAGGTTGCGAACAGGTTGTGGCGTGAGCATCATCGCGCCAATCTCCGCGAGAACATCCAACCCACGCGGACGCGGGCCGACGTCGTGCTGCGCAAGCGCTCCGACCATTCGGTCGGCGAAGTCTGGTTGCGGGAAACCTGATCCTGCGGCGTCATAAACGTCCTCATCTTGAGAGGCCGTGGATTCATGCAGTCATGCCAAACAGCGCGGCGTCATCACCCGCGCATGCGGGTGATCCAGTATTCCAGAGAGGCCGATGCTTGAACCGAGAGGCCGCGGCGTACTGGATGGCCCGCCGGAGCCTGTCATCGGGCGCGCGTTCGCGCGACCCGGTGGCGGGCCATGACGACTGAGAGAATGTGCGGATCGGCGACTTCACCCGGTCCGAACCCGCAATGAAGCGCCGCCACGATCGCAGGCCTCGCTTCTATAAAAACTTGTCCGGCGTCAGTGGCAGCTCGCGAACGCGGCGGCCGGTGGCGTTGAAGGCGGCATTGGCGATGGCCGCAGCGACGCCGGTAATGCCGATCTCGCCGATCCCGCGGGCACCCATTGGCGTGCGGGGATCGGGAATGTCGGTCCACAGCACATCGATGTCAGGCACGTCGAGATGAACAGGCACATGATAGTCCGTGATCGACGCGCTCATGATCCGCCCGCTGCGGGGATCGAGCAGGGTCTCCTCGGTCAACGCCATGCCGATCCCCATGATCATGCCGCCGCGGAACTGGCTCGCGGCGGTCTTGGGGTTGAGGATTCGGCCGCAATCAAAGCAGCCGACAAGATGGTCGATACGGACTTCCCCGGTCACTTCGCTGATGCGCAGCTCGCAGAAGATCGCCGACCGGCTGTGCATCGAGAATTTGAGCATCTCGAGCGGAGTGCCGCTCTCACCGGTCACGCTGATCTCGCTGCGCGCCGCGCGCTTGAGGATCGATATAAAGCTTTCGTGGCGGGAGGGATTGCCGATCTTGCGCAATCCTCCATCGGCGAATTCGATCTCGTTCGCCCGCAGACCGGCGAGCGGCGTGTCGTTGCCCGCCAAGCGCAACAGGTCGCCAGCCAGCTTGGCGCTGGCTGCATTGATCGCCGCACCGAGCGAGGCAGTCTGCGACGAACCGCCTGCGAAGCTGCCGAACGGCAGGCTGGTATCGCCGATCTTCACCGTGACGCGCTCGAGCGGCAGGCCGAGACGGTCCGCGGTGTGCTGTCGCTGCACGGTCGTGGTGCCCATCCCCATCTCGTGCGCAGCACTCGACACCGTTGCATGACCGTCGGCGTCGATCGTGATGCGGACCGACATGCCGGGCATCCGCGCGTACGGAAAGGAGCCGGTGGCACAACCCATGCCCACCAGCCATTCGCCCTCGCGGCGCGCTCGCGGCTGCGCCGCGCGGCGATTCCAGCCGAACCTGTCGGCGCCGAGGTCGTAGGCCAGCATCACGTCGCTCTGCGAATGCGGCGCTCCGGTGACGGGATCGCGATCGGGCACGTTGCGGCGTCGGAGCTCAATCGGGTCCATCCCGAGTTGATGCGCCAGTTCGTCCATCGCGCATTCGAGCGCGAAGGTGCCGGGCGCCTCGCCGGGCGCGCGCATGAAGGTGTTGGCCAGCACGTCGAGATCGAGCGTGTGCTGCACCACGTCGAAGGTTTCAGATGCATAGAGCGAGCGGCCGGTCAGGGTGAACGCCTCGTCGCAGGCGCTGTGCGGCGGCTTCACGGAAAAGCCGTGATGCAGCAGCCCCTTGAGCTTGCCGCCGGCGTCGGCAGCAAGGGCGACGCGCTGCTCGGTCGGGGAGCGGCCGCCGATCAGGCGATGCATGCTGGCGCGCGATAGCGCAATCCGCACCGGCCGGCGCGCGAGCTTGGCCGCGGCGGCGCCGAGGATCTGGTGATCCCACAGCGCCTTTCCGCCGAAGCCGCCGCCGACAAACGGCGAGCTGACGAAGACCTGTGCTTCCTTGATGCCGAACACCTTGGCAAGCGAACCCGCGGTGCCGTTGAGCATCTGTGTCGCGTCGTGAACGATCAGCCGGTCGCCGTCCCAGGCGATCGTCGCGGCGTTCGGCTCGATCGGATTATGGTTGTGCCAGGGCGTGCGATACACTGCATCGACGGTCTGTTTCGCCGCCTGGAGGGCGGCCTGCACGTCGCCCTTCTTCAGCCGGTTTCGCTCGATCATCAGCGAGTCCGGCGTGCGCGCATCGGCCTTCGCGTCCTCGAACCGCGTGCGGGCCGCAACCGCCTCGTAGCGCACCTTGATTAGGGAAGCGGCGTGGTCGGCCTGTTCCTGGGTCTCCGCCAGCACCACCGCCACCGCCTGTCCGTTCCAGCGGATCTCGGGATCCTGCATCACCGGCAGGATGTTGTTGCCCGCAGCCTTGAGGTTGGTGAGGCCGATCGGCGGCGGCAGCGCCATCCTAGGTGCGTTGCGATAGGTCATGACCAGCGTGACGCCAGGTGCCGCCTCGGCCGCGGAGACGTCGAGCTCCGCGATCCTGCCGCGCGCGATCGTCGAATGGACGAGAGCCGCGTAGAGCAGCCCGTCCATCGGCACTTCGGCGGCGAACCGCGCAGCGCCGCGCACCTTCTCGGGGCCGTCGATGCGCGACTGTTGCGTGCCGAGGTTGACGCGCTTGTCGATCAAAGGATCGGGCGTGCCTCCCGGCAACCAACTGCTGGGCACGTAGCCCATCGCGGTGCGGACACCGCCGACAATGGCGTTTTGCAGCTTGCTCATGGCTCTACTCCGGCAAGTTCGCACAGCACGGCGGCGACGGTCCTTCTGGCGAACTCGACCTTGAAGGCGTTGCCGTCGAGTGTCCTCGCGGCGGCGAGCTCGGCATCGGCCGCCGCGAGAAAGCGTTCTTTCGTCGGGGCAGCACCACGCAAATCCTGTTCGGCCCGCAGCGCACGCCACGGCTTCGCCGCGACGCCGCCGAGCGCGATCGTGACGTCGACGATCCTGCCGGCTGCGACCTCCAGCCCGGCGGCGACCGAGATCAGCGCGAATGCGTAGCTCGAACGGTCGCGGACCTTGCGGTAGGTGGAGTTCGCCGCGGCAGCGCTCGGCGAGAGTGCGATCGCGGTGATCAATTCACCCGGTTGTAGAATCGTCTCGATGTCGGGACGATCGCCGGGCAACCGGTGAAGATCGAGCAGCGGCACGTCGCGTTCGCCTCCGGGACCGGCGACTTGGACAGTGGCATTGAGCGCGGCCAGCGCCACGCACATGTCCGATGGATGTGTCGCGATGCAGTGCTCCGACGCGCCGAAGATGGCGTGGTAGCGGTTGAAGCCGCCGATGGCATCGCAGCCGCTGCCGGGTTCGCGCTTGTTGCAGCGCGATCCGGTCGCATCATAGAAGTAGGGGCAGCGCGTCCTTTGCAGGATGTTGCCGCCGATCGTGGCCATGTTGCGAATTTGCGCGGAGGCGCCCGCCAGCAGCGCGCGCGACAGCATGGGAAAGCGGCTGCGTACGGACGGATGCGCGGCGGCCACGCTGTTGCGGACAGACGCGCCGATCGACAGGCCGCCGTTCGGCGTGTCTTCGATGATCCCAGGCAAGCGCGACACGTCGATCAGCGCGGCAGGTGCCTCGATGTTCTGCCGCATCAGGTCCACCAGATTGGTGCCGCCGCCGAGATAGCGTCCCGGCTGCGCGCCGGCGATCGACAGGGCCTCGGTCGGGCTGGTGGCGCAGCGATAGTCGAACGGCCTCATGGCGCTTCTCCGCTCAGCAACTCCTCGATCGCTTCGACGATGCCGTTATGCGCTCCACACCGGCACAGATTGCCGCTCATGCGCTCGCGGATTTCCTGGCGTGTCGCACCTTGCGGACCTTCGGCAAGATCTGCTGTCACGTAGCTGGGCTCGCCCCTGCGCAATTCCGCGACCATTGCGATCGCCGAGCAGATCTGGCCCGGCGTACAGTAGCCGCACTGGAAGCCGTCATGCTCGATGAAGGCCTGTTGCAACGGATGAAGCCCGCCATCCGGCGCGGCCATGCCCTCGATGGTCCACACCTCGCGGCCATCTGCCTGCACCGCCAATGTCAGGCAGGACAGCACCCGCGCGCCGTCGACGATGACCGTGCATGCGCCGCAACCGCCTTGATTGCAGCCGAGTTTCGTGCCGGTCAGGTGAAGCTGCTCCCGCAGCAGGTCGAGCAGTGAAACCCGGGGGTCGTCGGGTAATGGATAGTCCATTCCGTTGATGACGATGGCCATTGTCGCCTCTTGTCGCGAGCCAGGGACGATCGTCAAGATAGTACGAAGTTCGTACTATTCAAGTTTGCGATTCGGCGATTTTTTCCGACAGCCGGATCAGCTCGCGCTGCTCCTGCGGATCAAGCGAACGCAGCATCGCCCGGCACGCTTCGCGATAGGCGGCCATCTGGTCCTCGATGGCCTGCCGTCCCTTGCCGGTCGCGGTCAGGGCCACCGAGCGGCGATCGTCCTGGTGGGGGCGGCGCGAGATCAAATCCTTCCGCACCAGTCGGTCGATGGCGGAGGACATCGTCGTCATCGCGACGTTGAGATAGCGAGCGACGTCGCCAGTGCCGCAGCCGGGATTGTCCCCGACGAACACCAGCGCCTGGGCGTCCAGTGCGTTGAGCGCGTTGTCGGCGGCGGCCGCCGCCTCGGCCACCTTGAACTTGCGCGTGAAGCGCTCGAAGGCGCGCGTCAGTTGCTCGACTTGTTCTTGGGTTGGTTCGGTCATGCGACATCAGAGCATGTTCGGTGCGGTGGCACCAGCAATGGCCATTCGATAACTTACAAAAGGTTATCGCGGGGCGATCCATCCGACGCCAGCAGGTCGATTGGACCTCGCATCTCTGCTTTGATCAAACGACTGCGGTCCGTGCGTGTCTCGGCCGCGCGTCCGAGTTGGCCCATGCCACTGAGTTGCCCGCCGGCGCAAGACCCTTGCAAAGCTCGCACAATTCATGTCGCGAGATCGCGGATTTACGAGCCACAAGCGGCGCCACATCCTCGCCGTCGTCCCGGCGAAGGCCGGGACCCATAACCCCGAATGCATGTTGTCATGCACCGTTGGAACGACGAGTCCCATTCACAACACAAGCCACGGCGTATGGGTCCCGGCCCCCGTGCGCAATTGCGCACTAGGCCGGGACGACGCGATGGAAGAAGCCGCGGCCTTCCCATTTCAGTCGCTGCTGCCTCGAATACTGGGTCACCCGCATGCGCGGGTGACGACACCGGCAGGCTGTGGCCATGCATCCCTCGCGCGCATCACTCCGAGCGCAAGGTCGCGCAGCCCACGCGGCGGCGGCGTAACTTAGCTGCTGCTCGTTGTGGTGCGCACCACGCGCTTGATCTTGTCGGTGGTGTAGGTCTGGCCGCCGATCGAGAGCAGCGGCGGGGAGGCTGTCAGGTCGACCGAATCCACCATGCCTTGAACTTCGGTCGTGATCGCGACGTCGTTGCCCTTGGAGTCCTTGCCGGTTGCGGTCAGCGTGTAGGTGCCGGGCGGCCATTGCGTGCCGTCAGTGCCCTTGCCGTCCCAGACGAAGCTGGCATTGCCCTGGTTCAGGTTGAAACTGCCGGAATACGCGGTCTGTCCGGTCGAGCTCGTGATCGTGATGGTGGCACTCGCGGCCTGTGTCGCCGTCAGATTCCAGGTCGCGGATTTGTCGAACTGCGCCTTGCTGCCGTCGACCGCGACCGTGTTGCCGACATACACCAGCGCCTGGGTCGACTGCGCGCTCTTCTCGATATCGATCAGCGACTTCAATTGGTCGTTGGATTTGAGCTGCTGCTCGACGCCTGCGAACTGCACGAGCTGCTGGGTGAACTGGTTGGTGTCGAGCGGGTCCAGCGGGTTCTGGTTCTGCAACTGCGTCGTCAGGAGCGTCAGGAAGGTCTGGAAATTGTCGGCGATGCCCTTCGTCGTCGTCGACGCCGAGTTGCTGCTGGAGCTCGATCCGGTGTTGGTTCCTGGTGCCGAAGTGACCGGCGTCGGCATGGTTGCATCGACAGACATCGTGAACTCCCTACACTCGGATATCGACGCCGCCGAGCGCGCCGGATGGGCGCCCGTAGGAGCGGCTGGCGTTGGCTGCGGGGACGCTCTCGTCCTCGCTGACGATCAGGCGATGGGCGTTCGGATTGGGCTGGCCGTTGTTGTTTTGGCCCGACTGCGACTGGTCGCGCAGGCTGAACTGCAATCCGCCGTTGCCGGTCGACAGGCCGGCATTGTCGAGCGCACGCTGTAACTGGTTGGCATCCTGGCGCAGCATCGACAGCGTCTCCGGCCGTTCGACGGTGAGATGCGAGGTGACCTGGCCGTTGCGATCGACATCGATGCGGACGTCGATGCGGCCAAGCTCGGCTGGATCGAGCCGGATTTCGAACCGGCTCTTGCCGCTCCTGGCGGAGGCGGCGATCTGCACCGCAAGCCCGCTCAGCGGCACGGCGGCATTCTGCGCCGCGGTCGCCGCGGTGAGTTGCGGTGCCGTGACCTGCGTCGTCGATGTCGTCGTCAGTTGCGGCGGAAGCGCATTCGCGGCCTGCGTGCCGGCGTCGGGCGTATTGAGTAATGTCTGTGCCGGCGTGTGGACGTTGGCAGCAGGCGCCGGCGCGGCGTTGCCGTCGGTGTCCGCCTTGATGGCATCCACAGCGCCGTCCGCGGCCTTCGCCTTGCCGGCGACGGCAGCGGGCTGGGTCACCTGGGGAACGATAGTCGTCGGCGTCGCCGCAGCGGCATTATTGGATGCGGCGGTGCCGTCCTGATCGGCAGGCGCGGTGGCGGCCGCATCCTTCACGGCCGCTGGTGTGGTGACTTGCTGCGTCGCCGCCTTCACGGCGGGTGTCGTGGCCGCGATCGTTGCGGTGAGCGTTGGGCTGACGCTCGCTGTCGCAGCGTCCTGGGCCGTCGTCGTCGCATCGGCGCTGGCCGCGACCTGCGCCTCGGTCTTCACGCCCGCCGCCTTGGCGATATTGCCGGCGTTGGCGGTGGTGGTTGCCGCGGTTGCGGTGTCGGTGCCGTTGGGAGCGCCGGTGCCGGCGATCGCCGAACTCGCAGCGATCGCCGCGGCCGCGATCGCCAGCGGGGCCGCGGGCTTGGTGGACGCGGTGGTTGTGGCTGCGGCGTTTGGATCGATCGGGGCAGCGGCAACCGGAACGACCGTGGCGACGACATTGGTTGCGTTGGCCGCCGCCGCATTGTCGGATGGAGTCGGCTGAGCGTCGGGCTGGGCGTCCGCCGGCTTGTTGTCGGTGGATTGGGTTTTCGCGGTCGAGCCGGAGTCGTCCGACTTCGATTTCGACTTGCTCTTGCGCGGCGCGTCGCTGCTGCCGGCAGCCTTGCTATCGTCTGGCGACGGCCGGTCGGGGGCCGTGGTGGTATCGCGGGCGCGCGCGTCCGCCGGCGACGGCGAATCCTCGGAGCGCCGTGGGGGCGGGGGCTGCGTGGCCGGCCCGTCGTAGGCGCGGTCGTCGTTGCTGGTCGGCGTGTTGCTGTCGACCAGCGCGGCAAAGCTGCCACCGTCCGCCTGCTGGGCCAGGTCCGGACGCCCCGGGCGAGGCGCCGCGCCCTGGAAAGACAGGCTTGCCAATGCTTCCGACTTGACGCTGACCACCGCCGACCCTCGCAAAGAGACTTCCGGCGTTTTGTCAGCAAGGACCGGGCCAGCCGGGGGCCTCACGGAAATTCAAGGTATTTCAGTCAGTTAACTCGGGGTGACGGAGGCCGGAACCGGGTCCCGGCGGGGCCTCCTTTTTGCCCGGCGGCAAGATTTGCCCTCCGCGCGCGGCAACCCGTCACTTCCCCTGATTGCCTCCCCGGAATACGGCCTATATTAGAGAGGGTCTCCAACGCGTCCCGAACTGACCGATCAGGCCTTGGACGCGTTCTAAGGCTCTCTGGACACAGGCTTTTTAATCCCGTCGCGGAGCCCGGAAGGCGCGCCGCGACATGATCGATGACCCCTTGACGATGCTCAACACCCTGGATCTCGAAGGTCGCCCTGAGGACACACGGATCGTGGTCGCCATGTCTGGCGGCGTCGACTCCTCGGTGACGGCTGCACTGTTGAAGTCGCAGGGATACGACGTGGTGGGGATTACGTTGCAGCTCTACGACCACGGCGCTGCAACCCATCGCAAGGGTGCCTGCTGCGCGGGCCGTGACATCCACGACGCGCGCAATGTCGCCGAGCGGATCGGCATCCCGCATTACGTGCTCGATTATGAGAGCCGCTTCAAGGAATCCGTGATCGACAATTTCGCCGACAGCTACGCGCTCGGCGAGACGCCGGTGCCGTGCATCGAATGCAACCGCTCGGTCAAGTTCCGCGACCTATTGGCAACCGCGCGCGAGCTCGGCGCGCAGGCGCTCGCCACCGGCCACTATGTCGCCTCGCGCAGGCTCGCCGACGGATCGCGTTCGCTGGTGTGCGCGGCGGACGCCGATCGCGACCAGAGCTATTTCCTGTTCGCGACCACGCGTGAGCAGCTCGACTTCCTGCGCTTCCCGCTTGGCGACATGACCAAGCCGCAGACCCGCGAACTGGCGCGGCGTTTCGGTCTCGAGGTTGCCGACAAGCAGGACAGCCAGGACATCTGCTTCGTGCCGACCGGCCGCTACACCGACATCATCGGTCGCCTGAAGCCGAACGCGATCGCGCCCGGCGACATCGTCGATCTCAACGGCAACGTCATCGGCCAGCACCAGGGCATCGTTCATTTCACCGTCGGTCAGCGCAAGGGTCTCGGCATCGCATCGGGCAGCCCGCTCTATGTGGTCAAGCTCGATGCCGCGACCCGCCGCGTGGTGGTCGGGCCGCGCGAGGCGCTGCGGATGGACCGGATCGCGCTGCGCGACGTCAACTGGATCGGCGACGGCGCGCTCGATCGCGTGATCGGCGACGGCATCGAGATGTATGTCCGGGTCCGCTCGACCCGCGCGCCGCAGCCGGCATGGCTGCGGGCCGTCGATGGCGGCTACGAGGTCGAGCTTGTCGCGGGCGAGGAGGGCGTGTCGCCCGGCCAGGCCTGCGTGTTCTACGACGCGCCCGCGGGGCAGCCCCGCGTGCTCGGCGGCGGCTTCATCAAGAGCGCGAGCGCAAGCCGCGTGGCGACGCGGGATGCGATGGCGCCGCTCGCAGAGGCGGTCCGCGGCTAGCGCATGATCCGTAGAGCTGGCAACCGGTTTTCCCTCGTGACAAACGCGGAATACGCTTGTGCGGAGCTCAGGTTCAAACAAGGGGCTGCGATCATGATGCGACGTCTAGCCGTCGCATCATGATCGCGTGATTTGGGGCAGGTAATGGGGGACATCGACCGCGACGGGGTCGAAAAGGCGTATGGCCGCTGGGCGCCGATCTACGATCTCGTGTTCGGCAAGGTGTTCGACCACGGTCGCCAGTCGACGATTGCGGAGGCCGACCGGATCGGCGGACGCGTGCTCGATGTCGGCGTCGGCACCGGACTGTCGCTGTCGGAATATTCGCGCACGACGAAGCTGTGCGGGGTCGATATTTCCGAGCCGATGCTGCGGCGGGCGCTTAAGCGCGTGCGTGCGCTGGGCCTCAGCAATGTCGAGATGCTGGCGGTGATGGACGCCAAGAACCTCGCTTTTCCCGACGCATTTTTTGACGCGGTGGTGGCGCAATATGTCATCACAGCGGTGCCCGATCCGGAAGCGACGCTGGACGATTTCATTCGCGTCCTGAAGTCGGGCGGCGAGCTGATCCTGGTCAATCACATCGGGGCCGAAAGCGGGCCGCGCCGGATCTTCGAGCTCGCCTTCGCGCCGCTGGCACGGCGGCTCGGCTGGCGTCCGGAATTCCCGTGGGAACGGCTGACCAATTGGGCCGCCAAGCATGGCGGCGTGAGCCTTGCAGAACGGCGACCGATGCCGCCGCTGGGGCATTTCTCGTTGATCCGCTTTCGAAAATCGTGAGGTTGCGACGATTCTGACCAGGAACATCGGTGCGCCCGCGTCGTTGGCTTACATGCGGATCAATCAAACACTCGCGTTGTCATGTCTGCTGATGGCGCTGCCTGTCGTGGCCGCGGCACAGGCGCCGCCCGCGCCGGCCACCCCCCAGGCGCAGACCGCGCCGCCTGCGCCTCCGCGCACGGCGAATTGCGCGCCGACCCAGCAGCCAGGTCATCCGAACCCGAACCCGAACGCGTCGGAGGGAACCACGACCGGCCAGAGCAGCGAGCCGTTGGGTGACAAGCTCTCCAAATCCGATGGCGTGCTGTGTCCTCCGTCCGGTGTCGATCCCGAAATGCGCGCGCCGGCCCCGGATGGCGGCAATACCCCGGTGATTCCGCCGCCCGGCAGCCCCGGCGGCGACCAGTCGGTCCGGCCGAAATAAAGCCTGTCTCCAATAAGTTGCAGGAGAGGCCGGGTTTGCTTGACAGGCGCGCTCCCCGCTCTTTATATGCCGCGCGTTCGCGCCCGCGGCACTCATGCCGCCGATCGCGATGCCGTGGCGGGGTAGCTCAGCTGGTTAGAGCACGGGAATCATAATCCTGGGGTCGGGGGTTCGAGTCCCTCCCCCGCTACCACCTTTCCCCACACTCCTTTTACGCGGTTCGGATAGGCCTCTTCCCCGAGTAGGGCATTTAGCCGGCCCGCTATTTCTACCGCTACACCACCGGTACGTGCTGGATCCCGGAACACAGTGACTGTCTCGACTAGGTCTCTGATGGCTTCTGCGGCTTCTCCGTCGCCTCCACTGACACCTTTCCCAAGAGCTTCTTCAAGCTTACCGAGCTGCTCCTCATACCGTTTGAGAATGGCCGGATGCAGCGCGACTTCCTTCGGGTCGGCCGGTTCATTCCGCAACTCCTCACGTATCCGCCTTCGCTCAGCATCCAGGGCCGTCGATCGCGGCCCTAGAATTGATGGATCACCATGTCCTTTTGCGATCGAATCTACCAGCCTCTCGATCTCCCGGTTTAGTTGACCAAGCTGCTGCTCTAGGCGGTGCCGGTTTGCGTTTGCTGTAGCCGCGAGGCGCTTCCGCTCGTCGAGATACGTGCGTACGTACTCCGAAATAACCTTGGGCGCGCGCAACTCCGCCTTTAGCCCGCTGAGGACTGCGCTCTCGACGGCGTCCAAATAGAAGGTCTTAGCGTCGGGACACGTGCCGCTCTCCGTCGCCGCGGAGCAGCGAATGCGAACGCGCCCCGATTTATCCCGCCCGTTGGTTGCCATGCCCGAGCCGCATGAACCGCAGCGGAGCAGGCCAGAAAGCATCCGACGAGGTCGACGCTGATAGCTTGGGTGGGCGCGACCGCGCTCTTCCTTCCGTTGCTGAGCAGCTTTGAACAGCTCCGGACTAATGATTGCCAGATGCGGCACTTCAGCCACCTGCCATTCGCTCTTAGGATTTGGTCGTGACAGGCGCTTTCCCGAGTCGGGATCCTTCACCATCCTGACTTTGTTCCAGACGAGGCGCCCCACATAAAGCTCGTTCTGTAGAATGCCGGAACCCCTCTCAAGATTGCCATTGATTGTCGAGGCGTTCCATGCGCGGCCTCGCGGAGGTGATATCCTCTCCTTGTTGAGATCGTGCGCTATGTCGCGAGGCGTTCGACCGTCCACGTATTCCCGAAAGATGCGGCGGATCACTTGGGCTTCGTCCTCGACGATGATCCGTTCGCCGTTTTTTCCGGCGACTGCGGTGTATCCGTAAGTCAGGCCGCCTCCTGCCAGACCTAGCTTGACCCGCCCTGCTTGGCCACGACGCACCTTATGAGCATTGTCCTCACGATAGAGTTGCCCGACTAGGCCGCGAAGGCCGACCAGCACGGTGTTGACGACGCCTTCATGAACCGCACGGATCTCGATTCCGAGAAAAGACAGTCGCTTATGGATGCCTGCGAGATCTTCCATATCGCGAGAGAGGCGATCGAGTGCCTCGACGACCACCACGTCAAAGGATCGTTCCCGGGCGCGGTCCAACATCCGCAGAAGACCTTCGCGTCCCATGACCGAGCCGCCTGAACGAGCCCGATCTTCATACGTGCTGATAACGGTTAAGCCTTCGCGCTCGGCATAACTTCTACAGAGTGAAAGCTGATCTTCAATTGATCGCTCATTCTGAAGATCGGTTGAGAATCGAGCGTAGATCGTCGCTCTTTTCCTCGTCGCTTCGGCTGGCGAGCTCTCTTTCATGATCTTCCCTCGCGGCTAGACGAGCAAGTACGCGCGCGAGGCGTAGGATTGCCTTGTCTGGACTTGTCCGCAAGGACAATTTGCGATGCGCGTTCCTCAAGATCAATCTCTAATTCATCGCGCAACTCAACGAGGTGCACGCGCCTGCCATAGACAAAGTCCCGCGGTGGTGATCACCCCTACCATCATGCTCGGGCGGCACCTAAGCGGAACGGCAGCAATCAGCTCGTCGAGCATTCGGCTGCCGCGGCGAAGAAAAAGTGAGATTGGAACGGTTGCGGCCGCCAAAGACTTCGCTGTTGCGAAGCCGTAACGAGCAGCCACGCACGCGCTCGGAGAGAGCGCCTCGGCCAAGTAACCGGCTCGCGAAGTCAGTTTCTGTTCGAGCGCCTCGTGTTTTGGCGCACCCGGCCACCTCACCCTGGCGCTGCAGATACGCGTAGATGCCGATCAGGGCCCAATCGTCGTTTTCCCATGATGCCGCGGCGCCGGAAAGCTCCGCCACGGCGCTCACAGGCGAGCATGAGTGCAGGCGGAACAATCTGATCCAGAATGAAATCAATGCCGTGGCGAGCGAGACTGTCCGACGTCGACGACGGTTTGCAATGGATGCTTATGTCGCGGCTCCAGAGCGCAATCTTCCTCAATGTGGCACGGAGGTTGGAGTTCCAAAACGAGCCGCACGCAAAATCCGAAGATAGTTAGAAACGACCGCTTCGCCGAAAGATTGATCGAGCATCATAATCGAACGAAGCGCGGGCAGGTCGTCGGAGGCGCGATCAGATGGTTGCCTTTCCAGTGGATTCCGTCTTTTCCGGATCCGAACTGGCCGCCCGAAAGGCTGGGCAATCGCTCACGCTTAATGTCTCGCATGATGGAATTCGGTTGCAACGGTACAATCTGGAGCCGGGCGGCTGGCAGCACGAGCCTCTCGACCTCCTCCGTGTCGCGGTTCAAGACAGCGGCACCCCGAGGCTCGAGAGAGTGATCGAAGGCAAGCGGGAACGTCAGCTAAGGCCGATCGGCAAGATTTCGGTGAGTCCTGCATACACCTCGCAAAGGTGGACATGGGATTGCGATATTGCCGTTACGTTGCTGTTCGTGAGGCGAGCATTGGTAGAGGAGATCGCGTCTGAGATCGGTGTTCCGAGACAACGGTTGTGCTTCAAGACCCCGCTTGTGGCGGAGGACAATTTGATACGACACACCGTAGCCGAACTGGTCGCCGAATGTGCAGAGGGTTCCAATCTTTCCCGGCTTCTGATCGGAGCAGCCGGCAGACATATCGCGACACATCTGGTGGCGCGATATGCTGGATCGGGACGAGAATCGAAGCAGCTCGCGCTACCGGACTGGAAATTGAAGCGAGTGCTCGATTTCATCGAAGAGAACATCGTGCACGATGTCGGTTTGGAAGAGGTCTCCGCAATCGTAGGCATGACGCCGCACTACCTCTGTCGTGCCTTCAGAAAATCGGTGGGAGTTCCGCCGTATCGATATCTTCTTGCCCGCAGAATCGAGCGCTCGAAGAAATTGCTGGCTGCGACCGAAAAGTCGGTCGTCGAAATAGCGCTCGATGTCGGCTTTTCGAGCCATGCACATTTCGGTTCGACCTTCCGCAGAGCGACAGGTTGCACGCCGTCAGAGTATCGCAATCGGTCACGACTCTGATAACTCCCGGGCGACGTGCGTATCCAACTCGCGCGCACGAAACCGGAAGCCTCTCGTACACCGGAGCGCCAGCTTCACTTTCCGAAGCATTCCGAAAGAAAGGGACGGCAAAACAGCTGAGGCCTATTTACCGATAGTGCGTCCCATTTCTCGATAGCGGCGACAAATCCTCTCGACTACTCAATGATCGGATCGACTGGCCGGCAATCGCTGGAGTTGCGCCTTGCTGAACGAAGACGCATTCGATAACGCCGCGCATGGAGGCCTATCGGACCCCAGTCCGGCGCATCCGTATAGCGCGCTCGATCGCGGCTGACACATGGAGGAGCGAAAGACGTCCTCCCGACGTGTGCCGTTCTAGCAGCGGTGAGGCTCAGCTGCCGGCCATTCTGATAAGGGACCTGCACCATTTGGAGATCACGCGTCTCACTTTGATAGTCTGCACTATGCAACGATCTCCAGTTGTCGGCGTTCGGCTCACGTAAACGGTTCGAGCCACTGCCGCCAAGACTTATGCGGCGCGGGTGCGCTTCTGTGTTGTCGCGACCCGGTGGGGCCGAGCGATTGCACCCGTTCCGTTGAACGACAGGAGGACAAGTAATGGACGCCGCCGGCAAACAACAGAAGATTCCAGGATATGATTTCGGTACCAACAAGGTTGCCAAATCGCCAATCACCATCGAGGAGTGGGAAGAGCTGAAAAAATCAGCGCTCTTCTCAGAGGAGGACGTCGTTTATCTGCGCATGTCGGAAGACGTACTCGCGGATCAGGTCGAGGACCTGCTTAAGGTATGGCGCGGTGTCATCTTCGATCACCCCCATCTTCGCGCTTACGACGAAGATCCCAAGACGCACGAAGTAGATAGCGAGTACGCAAAGGCAGTGGCAAAGCGGTTCGGTCAGTGGGTGATCGACACGGCTCGCGCCAAATACGATCAGGCGTGGCTCGATTATCAATACGAAATCGGGCTGCGCCATCATCGATCCAAGAAGAACAAGACTGACCACGGCCACACGCTGGGCCATATCCGCGCCCGGGATCTCCTCGCATTCTGCTCGACGATCGTCGTGCCGATGCGACCATTCCTGGCCAGGAACGGCCATCCGCCGGACATCGTCAACCGAATGTACGACGCTTGGTGGAAGTCGATGATCCTGCAGGCCACATTGTGGGTGCAACCTTATATCCGGGAAGGTGACTTCTGATCGCGCCCAAACACGTCGAAGCACTAATTCGAAAGCGAACGAAGGGCGTGGGAGCAAACAGGAAACTAGCTGGATGGAGTGACGCAATGGACGAAAGGACGCTGCCAAAGAACCTGATCACAGCCGGTTCGACGCCGATCGAGCGAATGTATTTTGCCTGGAACGATGCGCTGTCGCACAACGACGCGGACGCGCTGCTCGCGCTTTATGCCGAGGATGCCTGGTTCGAGAGTCCGCTCGTGCCACACCTTCTGGGCATCGATCGCGGCTACCTGCACGGTCACAAAGAGATTCGGCCGCTCTTTGACATCCTAGCGATCCGAAAGCCGCCAGTGCGGCAGTATTATCGGACCGGTTACTTTACCGATGGCAAGCGGTTGATCTGGGAATACCCGCGCGATGCGGGCAAAGGCGAGCAGATGGACTTTGTCGAGGCGATGGATCTCAACGACGACGGCCTGATTCAACGCCATTGCGTGTACTGGGGATGGTACGGATTCCGCGTGCTCCAGCGCAACGAATTCCATCGCGGCGAGAATGACTAGAGACAAGACACCGCCCGCTACATATTTACTTCGTGCTCAGGGGGCACGAAGCGTCCAGAAGCGACGGGGTCGATAGAGGGAGAAAGCGCGGAGTGAGAGACGATGCCGTCTATTCTGTTCAAGAACGCAAGCGTCCTGCTCGATGGTGAACCGCATCTGCGACCAAACCTGAACGTATTGGTAAGCGACAACCGGATCGAAGCGGTGACGGATGAATCGGTCGACCGGCCCGATATGACCATCATCGATGTTGCGGGTATGACTCTTATGCCCGGCCTCATCGACGCACATGCTCACGTCACAGGGCTTTCCCTCAGCCCGAAGAACCTGACTTATCCAGGATCGGAGATCGCTATGGCTGCCGCGAGCTATCTGCACAGCAGCCTAAAGGATGGATTTACGACGATAAGAGAGGCGGGCGGCGCGGACTATGGCATCGCCCGCTTGCTAAAGGAGGGTAAGATCCTTGGCCCCCGGCTTTTTTATTCGGGAAAGGCACTCACGCAGACGGGCGGCGGAGCCGACTTCCGAACGCCCACCGAAGTAACCGATCCATGCGGTCACGTTACTCCAATGTCCGTCATGTCTATGATCACAGACGGCGTCGATGCGGTTCGGCAGGCTGCCCGCGAAGAATTGCGCAAAGGTGCGACGCAGATAAAGGTTTTTGTTTCCGGGGGCGTCGTGTTTCCGGCCGAAGGAACGGCCACGCGCTATGAATTTTCTGAAGCAGAATTGCTGGCCGTCGTCGAAGAGGCAGCCGCGCGCGGTACGTACGTCATGGCCCATGTCTATACCGACGAAGGAGCGCAACGCTGCCTGCGCTCCGGTGTCCGTTCGATCGAGCACGGAAACTTCATGGAAGAATCAACCGTAGCCAAGATGCGTGATGCTGAAGCTTTCTTCGATCCAACCTTTATCTCGCTCGTCCAGCGCGTCGAAACTGCAGATGAGATGGGACTATCTCGCGAAATTGTTGCCAACCTCAAGCGCACGATCGACCGAGGCAAGCAAGTCTATTCGTGGGCCAAGCAGCGCGGGGTTCCCATCGCGCTCGGTACCGATCTGTGGGGGCCGGAAGCGCAAAAATCTCAGCTCAGAGAGCTCGAAGTGCGGCTGGAATTCGATTCTCCTCAAGAGATTCTCAAGTCTGCGACCACAACTAACGCCGAGCTTCTACTTCAGAAAGGAAAACTCGGCGTTATTGCACCCGACGCCTATGCCGACTTACTGATCGTCGACGGTAACCCTCTTTTGGATCTCCGGGTTCTTCTAGATCCGTCGCGCAACCTCAAGCTCATCATGAAGGATGGAATCATTGTCAAGAATGAATTGGCGCGATGACTAGGCGGGAGTTGAGGCGCCAATCGTCAATCTTCGCTTCGTTCATCTGCGCTCGAACGCGAGGTATGCGGAGATCGGCTTAGCACTGGCAGCCGGACGATGGCATGCCGAATGCCTCTCCTCCTGTATGCTAATGCGCAACGCAAGGAACGAGGAAAGACATGGCCTTTACCCAACAAGTACTGATCGTTGGTGCGGGTCCAACGGGATTGGTGGCGGCCTGCGAGCTCGCGCGATACGGCATTCAATGTCGAATCGTTGAAAAGGAACACGCCATTTCGAAGAAGTCTCGCGCGATCGCTGTTCAGGCGCGAACACTGGAAATCCTGCAGATCGCGGATATGGACGTGGATCGATTCCTGAAGCAGGGCCATCCCGCCCGGCAGGGCAGGATCTTCGACGAAGCTGGCGACATGATTGCGCAGGTCGATTTCGATCATCTGCAAACGACATATCCATTCATGCTGTTACTTCCGCAGAACGAGACTGAAGAGATATTCGAGAGCCGTCTGAGCCGGTACGGAGTAAAAGTCGAGCGGGGGACCGAACTCATCGGCTGCGTTCAGGACCGTTCAGCGGTACGGGTCGGATTACGCAGGGTCGACGGTACGTTCGAGGATGCTGAGTTCGAATGGGTCATCGGGTGCGATGGGGCGCACAGTTTGGTGAGGCATTTGCTGGGATTCTCATTTGAGGGCGCGAGCTACGAAGATGAGTTCATGCTGGCCGACGTTCATGTCGACGGGGACCTCGACACCTCTGCATTCCACGTCTTCACGGCGGCGAAGGGGCCGCTCGCGTTTTTCCCACTGAAGGATGGGCGGTACCGAGTTGTGGCGGACAATCCGCCCAAGACCTGGGGCGACGAACCGAGTCTGGCGGAGTGCCAGGCCTTGATCGACGAAAGAGGGCCCAGTGGAATGAAGCTCCACTCTCCTCGCTGGCTCTCTAAATTCCGCCTGCACCACCGGAAGGTCCAAGAACTCCGCAAGGGCCGCGTCTTCCTGGCCGGCGACGCCGCACACATTCACAGTCCCGCGGGCGGGCAGGGGATGAATACCGGCATTCAGGACGCATTCAATCTAGCTTGGAAGCTCGCATTCGTCGTTCGCGATATGGCGGACCCGACCCTGCTCGATAGCTATCAATCCGAGCGTCTGCCGATAGATGAGATGGTGATCCGTAATTCGGATCGACTTACGCGATTTGTAACCCTCAAGAACCCGGTTGCACGATATCTCCGCGACCACCTGGTCCCCATCGTGTCGAGTTTCGGACGCCTCCGCCAAAGGGTAGGGGAAGCCGTATCGGAGCTCGCGATCGGATATCGGCACAGCTCGATTTGCGAAGACCACTACACGCCCGGCTCCGACATTCCGGCTGGCGACCGGGCGCCTGACATCGAGGTCTCAGATGACGGCCAAAGCGGCAGGCTTTATAATCTTTTAAGGCAAGGTGACACAACGCTGTTGATCAGCAGCACGGGCGATGATCTCGGAGACGCCGAGCATGTCCTTAAGACAGGGATTCCGGCTTGGGTACGGGTCGTGTGGGCAGTTCAGACAGGCCATCCATTCGGTAGGTCGGCCGTGCATCTGATCAGGCCGGACGGATACGTCGGCTTGCGGTGCAGCCTAAGCGACGCTGGAACTCGCTTGGCTCCCTATTTCTCTCGCTTGACGGGCCGAGATTTCCCGGTCCGACGGGAAACCGAGAAACGTCATCAAGTCAAGGCTTGATGCTGTCAAAGCTGCGTACACTGCGATGCAGGTTTACCGCGGAGACCTGTGTCCAAGCTTGCGGATTGGCGCGCAGTCTCTTTCACCTGATCAGAGCACCAGCCTCTCAACAATGGCTGCACCTACAGCCTCGACATGCACACGCATGAGGCCACGGGCTTTCCAACAGACAGAGACTCAAATCGGATTATGGGTTTTGATTTGGAGGCTCCAACGAATTGCATGAACTAGCCCTTGCACCTGCGTCGCCCTGGGTACAAATCCAGAATCGCCAGTACCTCTACGCTTTCAAAAACGCTTCCTTACCCGCCCAAGATTCCAAGCTGATCGTGAGCATAGAAAGATCGACCAAGCGTAGTACCTGGTTAGAGGTCGAGGCCATGCGGCCGGCAATTTTCTGAACAGCGAGCTTCTCCTTGACGTAGTTGTGCTTAGGGATGGTCGCCTTCACAGTTCGGCGTCATGGACACATCGCGAACAGAAGGCGGCGTACCTGTCGGCCGCTGATTCATAATCGACCCTCTGGAAGTTGCACGTAACCCGTTGCAAACTAATCAAAGCCTCACTTGAGGAACTCCAACGAGCGTTGATGCAAAGTCCTATGGCAATCTAAGGCCGCCATGATAGGCGGCCTCTTCTATCTTCGTGCTTATCGTCGCGGAATTGAGGCACGCTTCTTCGCTACTTTTGCATATACGAGTTTGGGTTTGTCGACGGGCTCTCGGAAGACCCTTTGTGCAAGGATCGTTTGCCGTTGATCTGTACGATGGTCCCGCCATCTCAAGAAGCGAGTCTTGCGCGTCCTGCAACCACCGATTCTTGCGATGCCGGCGCAGGCGATCCAGAAGGTCGCTTTAGGTGACTCAAGCCTGCGCGCCTCCCTTGACCGGCATCACCTTCTTGGGATCGAGCCAGTGGTCGATCCGATCAGCCCAATGCTGCATCAGCTTGGTGCGCGAGCCGATCAGCGCGAGCGGCCCGTGCTTCTTGTAGAGGCCTTCCACGGTCGATTTATCGAGATGCGCAAGCTGCAGCTCGACAACATCGCCATCCCATACCTTGGCGTCCTTGATCTCTTCGTGGTGAGACAGTGTCGAGAACGTGGTCCGGAATCCATGGGCGCAATGATCAGTCTTGGTGTCAATGCCCAGCAGCCGCAGGCGCTTGTTGAGCGTGTTGTTCGATAGCGGCGCGTCCTTCGAGCACGAAAACGCGTACCGGCGATGGCCGGTCAGCTTCTGAACGCTACGCAGGATTGCAAGTGCCTGCCGTGACAAAGGCACCACATGGTCCCAGCCGGTCTTCATTTTGGTGGCTGGAATAGTCCAGCGTTTGGCATCCCAATCGACCTCGCTCCACTCCATTTCATTGACCATGCCGGGGCGGGGAATGGTCAGCGCATCGAAGCGCAAGGCAAGGCCAACAACGTCACCAAACCTCGCTTTCGTCCACGGTGCGCTGATGAGCTTGAAGACGCGCGTCACGTCCCGTGGTTCGGTGACGCCGGGACGCGGCGTCGAAATGTTGGCAATCATCTGCCCACGCAGGTTGCGGAATGGATTGTAGCCGTCACCTTCGACATCGGCATAGTCGCAGATTTGCTCACCGATGCTGCGCACGCGGTCGCGGGTTTCCAGTTTCCCCTCGGCTTCGTATGAACGCATGAAAGCGAGCACGTCTGGACGCTTGATGTCCTGCCGGCACAGCTTGCCGAAGCGCTTCTTGACGTAGCGGACGCGGAGTTCAAGCACCTCGATGGTCTTGGGATCGCGCACCGCGACGATCCTGCCGCGTTTGACTTTCTCCACCTTCTTCTTCGCGAGCCACTCGTCGGCCCATTGCCCGAAGGGCCGGGCAGCCGCCTGCCTGTGCTTATCGAGCTGCTTCTCGGTGCTCGGGTCCTTGCCGTCCTTCAGCAGGTCTTTGGCCTTGTCACGCTCGCGCCGCGCGTCGGCGAGCGAGAACGTGCCATCCTTGCCGTTGCCGTAAGGTCCGATGGAGTAGGTTTTCTGGCGGCCGTGGAAACGGTAACTCATCCGCCAGAGCTTGGAGGCAGCGTTGCCGGGCCTGCTCACGTCCGGCGTGACGAAGAGATAGAGCCAGCCGCCGGTCACGTCGGAAATCTTGGCGGGACTCCACGCGCCATTGTCAAATTTCGGTCGAGCGGCGCGGCAGTCGACGTCGGTCCTGATCTGCTTGGGATTGGCGCATGCGCCGTCGTTCTTGCCGGCCATATGCTCAATTCCTTCATTCGGAAAAGCGAAAGTCGCCGTGAACGTTTGTTCTCCCGATACCAGCACGATACCAGCAAAAATACCAGCAAATCGGGCGGCTGGGATCGGAGGAGAACAAACAGTGACGAACCAGACTGTACGCGGAAGTGCCTATTTTTCAAGGGCTTCCGAGCACTGCGCGAACGGTTGCGGACGATTTGGAACGGGGCTGAACAGGCTAGTTGGTGCCCCTGGCCGGAATCGAACCAGCACTCCTTGCGGAACTCGATTTTGAGTCGAGCGCGTCTACCAGTTCCGCCACAGGGGCATTCGTGACCAGGGCCGTTGGGGGCCCCGGGTCGCGAAGCGCGGCGGACTATAGCGGGCGGCCCGTCACGGTCAACCCGCGCGGATGTGATTGTCCCGCGCCTCGACAGCGGTATTTTCGCGAGATACGACCCGCCTTGAGCATGGAGGAGGCCGATGGCCCAACCGGATGATGCTCGCAGGAGACCCGCCGTGACGCTCGCCACCGCCCATCCTTCGCATGCTGGCGCAGCCGGCAATCCCGCGCTGACGGCATCGGCTGCGATCGCAGTGATCGCTTTGGCGACCCTGGCAGGCGCCTGGTTCTTCCAGCTCGTGCTGGAGATCGTGCCCTGTCCGCTCTGTCTCGAGCAGCGCTATGCCTATTATCTCGCGGTCCCGCTCGGCGCGGTGGTCGCGCTTGCGGCCGCGAGAAAGGCACCGCGCCCGGTGCTGCTGGGCGGACTTGCGCTCCTCGGCCTCGCGGCGCTCGCCAATGCCGGGCTCGGTGCCTACCACGCCGGCGTCGAATGGGGGCTCTGGCAGGGGCCGACCGATTGCACCGGTCCGATGGTGGATTTCGGCAAGGCCGGCTCGCTGCTGGATCAACTGGACAAGGTCAAGGTGGTGCGCTGCGACGAAGTGCAGTGGCGCTTCCTCGGCATCTCGCTCGCCGGCTACAACGTATTGATCTCGCTGCTGATGGCTGCGATCGCCGCCTGGGGCCTGGCGAGGACCGCCAGGGCGTGACAACCCACGATTACTGACCCGCGAAGTGCCGATGGGTTTCGCTGCGCTCTACCCATCCTACGCTTTCTACGCTCTCGACCTAATCGTCGACATCGTCCTGTGGCCGTCCGAACAGATGGATGATGCCCGGCGTCGAGACGGTGACGAACACGAAGCGCGACAGATGATGCGCGCCGACGAAGATCGGGTCGATGTGCAGCGTCAGCGCCAGCGCCAGCATCGCATCCATCGCGCCGGGCGCGAAGGCGACCACGACATCCGCCAGCCGCACATGGGTGGTGAACGCGATCACCGTGACGAATACGGCGGAGGTCAGGATCGCGATCGCGAACGATCCGATCCCGGCATTGATGTGCTTGAGCAGGGTCGAGATCTTCATCCGCGCGAAGCGGGTGCCGATCACGGCGCCGATGCCGACCAGTGCGACGTTGCGGATCGAGGGCGGCAAGCCGCCGTCGACCAATCCCGCGCCGTGCAGCAGGCTCGAGGCGAGCATCGCGCCGAACATCCAGCTTGCCGGAAATTTCACCCAGCGCAGCAACAGCGCGACAGCAATCGACGCCGCGATCAGAACCGCGAGGCCGAATGGGGAGGCGGCCCCCGTCGGCAGGGGCAGTTGCGCGGCATGGGTCACCCCGCTCACCGCCAGCATGATCGGCAGCGCCGCGGTCAAGATGATCACGCGCATGGTCTGCACCACGGCAATGCCTGCGACGTCGGCGCCTTTCTCGGCGGCGAGGATGGTGATCTGCGAAAGTGCGCCCGGGCTGCCGGCGAGGAAGGCCGAGGTCTGGTCCCAGCCGTGCACGCGCTGCAGATAGTAGCTCGAGCCGAACGTCGAGCAGAAGGTCGCGAGCGCCAGCAGGCCGATGGTGAGCGGATAGGAGCCCATGTGCTGCAGCAATTGCTGCGACATCAGGGAGCCCAGCGAGATGCCGAGCAGCAGCAGCACCGATTGCGTCAGCACCGGCGGCATCGCGAGCGGCCGCCCCATCAGCGCAGCGATCGCGACTGCGGTCATCGCGCCGGAGATCAGCCCGCCCGGCAACTGAGCCCAGAAGAACAATAACCCGCCGGCGCTTCCGATGCCGATGGTCTCGAGCGCGCTGAGCAGTTTGGCGCGGCTGGGAACGGCAGGTGCTATCGATGCGCGGATCAGGGTCACGCCGTCTTATGGCAAATCCGCGTTAACGGAACAATTGCATCGGCGCGTTGCAGCAATGCATCGGCCGGTCGACCTGCGACAAGCGAGATTTGTGACGGAGACAAGACATTCCGTCAGGCGGTTGGTCCGCGCACGGCGCAAGAGCCGACGCAAAGAAATCGCCCCGGAGGCCATCCGGGGCGATTCGATCGCCGGGGATACGCGACCGCTTGGTCGATGCGCACCGCTCAATCCGGGCCGGCGCCCGCGGCGCGTGAACCTTGTCGATTTACTGCTTGGCCGGAGCGGGCGCCGCTGCCGGGGCCGCCTTGCCGCCGGCTTCCTTCATGCATTCACGACGAAACTTCTTGCGCTCCTTGCCCTTCAGACCCTTCTCGTCCGCCTGCTTCGAGCATTCGATCGAAGCGGCGCTGCGCGGCTTGGCTTCCTTCGGCGCCTTGGCCGTGGCAGCGGGAGCGGCGCCGGGAGCCGGCGCGGGGGTTTGCGCGAAGGCTCCGCCCATCGCCAGGGCAGTGGCAAGGGCGGCGACGGTCGCGAGCGAGGAAATCTTCATCATGGGTGCACCTCGTGGGAATGGAGGCAGGGACGGTCGCGCGGCGATGCTGAACCGCGGATGAACGTGCGACATTTTGGCTGAGACAAAATTTTAGCGGCCGAGCGGGCCCGCGCGTTGTCGCACGCGACGGTTGCGCTAGGATAATGGTCTTATGCCATTGCCCCCCAAGGGAGACCAGGGATGACCATCAAGACCAGATTGTTGTGCGTGATTGCCGTGTCGGGTTTCGCAGCCTTTGCGGCGAGCGCGCCAGCGCATGCCCTGACCATGCAGGAGTGTAGCGCCAAGTACAAGGCCGCCAAGGCCGACGGCAGCCTCAACGGTCAGAAATGGAATGATTTCCGCAAGACCCAGTGCGGCGCCGACGCAACCCCGGCCGCGGCACCTGCCGCGCCGCCTCCGGCTGCCGCTGCACCCGCACCGGCCGCGCCGAAGGAAGCCAAGCGGGAAGCCGCTCCCGCCGCGGCGCCCGCAACGCCCACAGGCCAGGCAGTATTTCCCAACGCCGTCGATCCCAAATACTCCAAGGAGTCCGAAGGCAAGGCGCGCATGCACACCTGCGTCGACCAGTACAACGCCAACAAGTCGACCGGCGGCAATGGCGGGCTGAAGTGGATCCAGAAGGGCGGCGGCTATTACAGCGAATGCAACAAGCGCCTGAAGGGCGCGGCCTGAGTTCGCCTGATCGACATTGCTGAGCGGCCGGCGCCACGCCGGCCGCTTTTTTGTGGCTCCCGCTTCACGGCCCGTCGTCGAGCAGCTTGTCCGCCGATTTGGCCAGCAGTTGTGCCCGGCTGCGCGGGCCGCGTTCGAGAAACAGCAGGCTCTGGCCGAAGATGAAGCAGTAGAACAGGAAGGCCTTGGCGTCGGCCTGCTCGGCCGGAAGTCCGGTCGCGCGATAGAGCTGTCCGACATTCTTCAGCCGCGCGGCGTCGACGCTGGCGACCGCGCTCGCCGCGGCCTCGTCGGTGCGGGCCCACTGCCGGATCGCAAGCTCGATCGCCATCGCCTCGGTGTTCATATGCCCGGAATAGAGTGTGATGATCGCCTTCAGCCGCTCGCGCGCGGTCGCGCCGTCGAGCGCGGTGTGTTTCTCGATCGTGGCGATGCGGCCGTCGCGCCAGCGCGACAGCATGGCCTCGAGCAGCGCAGCGCGATCCCTGAAGCGACGGTAGAAGCCGCCCTTGGTGACGCCGAGAGTCTTCGCCAGCACCTCGACCCGCACCCCGTCGATCCCGGAGCGCGCGAGCTCGGCGAAACCTGCTGCCACCCAGACGTCGCCCTTGCCCTCAGTCATCTCGTCTCCCGCGCGCGGCCTTGTGATACGGTACCGTATTGCTAGCCCGTCCGGGCGCTGATACGCTACCGTATCACAAACCAAAAACGGGACGGCACGATGGAAGGCGAGGCGACCTATCGGGGCACGGTCTATCCCTGGCATTGCGATCACGTCGGCCACATGAACGTCATGTGGTATGTCGGCAAGTTCGACGAGGCGAGCTGGAACATGTTCGCGCGGCTCGGCCTGACGCCGGGTTATCTGCGCGAGTCCGGCCGCGGCATGGCCGCCGTGCAGCAGAACATCGCCTACAAGCGCGAGCTGCTCGCCGGCGACATCGTTGAGGTCAAGAGCCGGCTCCTGGAATTCCGCGACAAGGCGATCCGCCTGCTGCACGAGATGCGCAACGCGGAAACCGGCGAGGTTGCCGCGACCTGCGAGATCACGGCCGTGCACATGGATCGCGCCGCGCGCAAGTCGGCGCCGTTCGCGCCGGCGATCCGCTACACCGCGATGCAGCACCTGGTGCCGTCAGAACCAACGATTGCGTGACCGTGATGCCGTCGTTCCAGCCGAAGAACCCGGACTACCGCGCCGTCGCCACCGACATGTTCGAGCGGCAGCGCGCGATGCAGACGCTCGGTATTTCCATCGTGCACATGGAGCCCGGCGAGGTCGAGCTTGCGATGCCCTATTCGCCCGACTTCACCCAGCAGAACGGCTTCGTTCATGCCGGCATCATCACCGCGGCGCTCGACAATGCGTGCGGCGTCGCCGCTTTCACCCTGATGCCCGCCGGCTCCGATATCCTGACGGTGGAGTTCAAGACCAACCTGCTGGCGCCCGCCAAAGGCGAGCGCTTCACGTTTCGTGCCCGCGTGGTCAAGCCCGGCCGGACCCTGACATTCTGCGAAGCCGGTGCCTATGCGCACAACGACGGCGCCGAGGCGCTGGTCGCGACCATGACCGGCACGCTGATGGCGCTGCAGCGAAGGGAGTAGTGTAATGCATTGACAAGCCGCGGCTGCGGCGACCTGATAGGCGGATCGTGGGGACGCTGCTCGCATGATCGCCAACCTTAGCCTGATCCTTGTGTGCCAACTGATCGGCGAGGTCGTGGTGCGCGCGCTTGGCGCGCCGGTGCCAGGCCCGGTGGTCGGCCTTCTGCTGCTTGTCCTGCTGTTGCTGGCGCGCGACCGTTTTCCGGTGCTGGCGCGCGGGCCGCTTGGCGATGACGGTGTCGAGAGCACGAGCCGCGCGATGCTGGCCAATCTCTCGCTCTTGTTCATCCCCGCCGGTGTCGGCGTGGTGCAGAAGCTGGATTTGCTCGCCGAGCGCGGTGTCGCGATCCTGGCGCTCCTTGCGGTGTCGGTCATCATCACGTTGCTGGCGACGGTCGCAACCTTCGTCGCGGCCAGCAGCCTGTTGTCGCGCGGCGAGGGCAAACCGTGAGCGACAATCCGTTCTCGCTCTGGGTCTATCTTTCGCAGTCGCCGCTGCTGTGGCTGACGGTGACCTTGCTGACCTATGCGGCGGCCGACGCGGTGTCGCTCAGGACACGCCGCCATCCGCTCGCCAATCCGGTGCTGCATTCGGTGTGGATCATCGGCGTCTTCCTGCTGCTGACGAAGACCTCCTACACCACCTATTTCGCCGGCGCGCAGTTCGTGCATTTCCTGCTCGGCCCCGCCACCGTCGCGCTTGCGGTGCCGCTGTACGAGAACCGCGGTCGGGTCGCCGCCGCGATCCTGCCGATGCTGGTCGCGCTCGCGGTCGGCTCGATCACGGCGATCGTCTCCGTCGTGCTGCTGGCGCAGGCCTTCGGCCTGCCGCGCGACGTCATCCTGTCGCTGGCGCCGAAGTCGGTGACGGCGGGCGTCGCCATGGGCATCAGCGAATCCCTGCATGCCGATCCGTCGCTGACGGCGGTGTCGGTGATCCTCACCGGCATCATGGGGGCGATCGTGGTGACGCCGCTGATGAACCTGACCGGCATCACCGACTATCGCGCCCGCGGCTTTGCGGTCGGCATCGCCGCGCATGGCATCGGCACCGCGCGCGCCTTCCAGGTCGACGAGGTGGCGGGTGTCTTTGCCGGCATCGCGATGAGCCTGAACGCCCTGGTCACCGCGCTGCTGGTGCCGCTCGCCGTGACATTTCTGGTGCACTGACGGCAATTGCAGTGCAGTTTTGTGCTATGGGCATGGCATCGGGCAGCAAATCCTTCTAGGGTCGCGGCCTCAAACGCGAGTCTGTTCCCCTTGGTCTTCTCCGCAACGCAAAGTGTGCTTGGACTGGCATCGGGCATGCTGGTCGGTTTCTCGCTTGGCCTGGTCGGCGGCGGCGGATCGATCCTGGCGGTGCCGTTGATGGTCTATGTGGTCGGCGTGCCCGAGCCGCATGTCGGGATCGGCACGTCCGCAATCGCGGTCGCCGCCAATGCCGCAATCAATCTCTCCAACCATGCCCGCGGCGGCACGGTGATCTGGTCCTGCGCGATCGTGTTCGCGCTCGCCGGCATGTGTGGCGCGTTCGGCGGCTCGATCCTCGGCAAGATGCTCGACGGACAGAAGTTGCTCGCGCTGTTCGCACTGGTGATGCTGGTGATCGCTGCCCTGATGCTGAAGACCCGGGCGCGGGTCGGATTGACCGGCGTCAAGTTCAGCATGGACAACATGCTGGCGATCGTCGGCCTCGGGCTCGCGACCGGGACCATGTCCGGCTTTTTCGGCATCGGCGGCGGCTTCCTGATCGTGCCGGCATTGATGCTGGCGACCGGCATGCCGATCATGAACGCGGTGAGTTCCTCGCTGGTCGCCGTCACTGCATTCGGCATGACCACGGCCCTGAGCTATGCGTGGTCCGGGCTGGTGTCGTGGGGGCTGGCCGCGCTATTCGTCGCGGGTGGCGTCGCCGGGGGGCTGGCGGGAACGCGCAGCGCCCGGCACCTGTCCGAACGCCGCGGCGCACTCAACACCGTCTTCGCGACTGTCATTATTGTGGTCGCAATCTATATGCTGGTGCGTAACATCCACGGGTCCTGAGCGTAGAACCGAAGGGCCCCCGCGAAAGCCAGATATGAACCGCTTGACAAAACCATCCGTGATCATCCCCACCCGCCGCGAGGCGCTCGGCCTGTTCGGCGCCGGCGTCGCCCTGCTGGCCGCGGGAGCTGCCCGTGCCGAGGAAGAGAAGGTCCTGACCGAAGCGCAGGTGCTGCGCGATCCGGATATTCCGGTGGCGGGCAATCCCGATGGCGACATCACCATCGTCGAGTGGTTCGACTACAACTGTCCCTATTGCCGCAAGCTCGAACCGGAGCTGCGCCAGGTGGTGCAGGACGACGGCAAGGTCCGCCTGGTGCTGAAGGACTGGCCGATCCTGGGGCCGGTGTCCAAAGTCGCTGCGCGGATGGCGCTTGCGGCGCGGTACCAGAACAAATTCCTGGTCGCGCACGAGGCGATGATGGCGGTCAACTCGCGCATCACCGAGCCGCGCATCAGCGAATTGCTCTCGGGCGCCGGCCTCGACATGGATCGCCTCAAGAAGGATCTCGACACCAACGCGAAGGCGATCGACGCGGTGCTCGCGCGCAACAATGAGCAGGCGGAAGCCTTCGGGTTCAACGGCACGCCGTCCTTCATCGTCGGCAAGTATCGCGTGCCCGGCGTGCTCACCATGGCTCAGTTCGAGCAGGCGATCGCCGACGCCCGCAAGGCGAATATGGGCCGCAAGATCGAGAAGAACTGAGCTCATCGCAACGAGTGACGGCCGCTTCCGCTCGGAAGAGGCCGTTGGCGCATGATCCGGGAAAGTGCGAAGCGGTTTTCAGAAAAGATCATGCTCAAACACGCAGCTAAAGCGCGATGACGATTCGACCCCCATCTCATCGCGCTTTAGCTGCGGTCTCAAGTGCGCCGTTACTTCGACGCGATCTTGGTCCATTCCTCATGCGCTCGCGCTTTCAACGCGTTCCAGTCCTGGGCTGCGACGTCCCAATTGACCAGAGTACGGCTCTCCTGCGCCACCTCTCCGTTCGCCACGCGCGATGTCTGCATGGAATCGTAGACGTAGACGGCGCCGATCAGGATCAGCGCGCCCAAGATCATTCCGACAAAGATTCGCATCACGAGTCCTCCGGTATTGGCCGGATAACGTCGGGGCGGAGAGGTTGGTTCCGGCCGCTGACGCGAGCGCTCCGATGGCGAAATGATGACGGCCGTCAAATCACCCGTTCAGCCACTGCAATATTTCGCCGTTGATTTCGCGGGGATAGGCGTGGCTGAGGTCGTCGATCTCGCGATAAATCACTCTGGCGCCGGCGGCTGACAGCAGCCCCTGCGTCTGCCGCGCGGTCTGCACCGGAAACATCCAGTCGAGCCGGCCATGGGTGATGAAGATCGGCAGATCCCGCAAGCGATCAGCATCGGCCATCTCCGCCATCAGCGGATGGAACGTGGCTGCAACGGGAGCCAGATGCGTGAAGCGCGAGGCGCCGTCGAGACCGGTGACATAGCTGAACGTGCCGCCGTCGCTCATGCCGGTCAGCAGCAGGCGCGTCTCGTCGATGCGCCATCGCTGGCGCACCTGGTCGAGAATGCGGTTCAGGTTCGGCGTATCGCTGTCGTTGCCCATCAGCGCCCAGGTCTGTCCCGTCGCGGTCGGTGCGACCAGGATGGCGCCGCGGCTGCGGGCATCGCGCAGCCAGCTCCACAGGAAGCCGCGGCCGTTGCCGCTGCCGCCGTGCAGCGCCATCACCAGCGGCCAGGCGCGATCCGGCGCGTAATATTCCGGCACGTACATCGAGAAGCCGCCGCGGCTGCCGGGCTCGTTGCGCTCGTGAAAGACGCCGGTGTCGTCATTGGGAACGGCCGCGAGCTTGGCCTGCAACTCGGCGTCCTCGCGCAATTCCGGCGCGATGAAGAAGCTGCTGACCGGCGGCAACTCGGTCAACGGATAGAGCGCCTCCAGCGCCCGCGGTCCATAGCGCAGCGCGCGAAACACGCTGACGAGGTCGCCTTCGCCGTTCTGCACCGCGCGCAGGCCGGCATAGCCCGCAAGCGCGGCGTCGATGGCGGCATCCAGCGCCGTCTTGATATGCGCAAATTTCTCCGGCCAGTCGGCGAGCCGCGGCCGCACTGCCTGCAACGCCTCGTCGGGCTCGCCCGCGATCTCCATGACGCGCCCGAACTCCGGCGGGTTGAGATTGCGCGCGACAAAGGACAGCGATTCCAGCGTCTGCAAGAGTGGTGGCAGCACGGCCACGATGTTATCGACCACGGCCTCGCTCATCGGTGCTATCTTTCTTGGTTGGAGCCGTGACGGGATTGCACTCCCTCTCCCGCTTGCGGGGGAGGGCTGGAGTGGGGGTATTGCCGCGAGCGAGGACCCCTGAGTGGAGAGAGCCCCCACCCGCCGCGCTGCGCGCGGCGACCTCCCCCGCAAGCGGGAGAGGTGAAGGGAGAGCGATCGATCGGAAACTCATTGCACCCTAGTGCAGCCGCGGCGCCTTCAGCAGCCTGGCGCGGTCGATCGAGGTCAAGGTCACGTCAAAGGTGACGCCCTCGTGGTAGACGGTCAGCGGCACGTCGACGCCGGCGGCGCCGAGCGACCAGAGCTTGCGATAGAAGTCGGTCTGGCTCGTCATCTTCTCGCCCGCGACCGCGAGGATCACGTCGCCGGTCTTCAGTTCGGCGAGCGCTGCCGGTCCCTTGCTGGCGATGCCGACCACGACGACGCGGTCGTCGATCTCGGTCGTGTACATGCCGAGCCACGGCCGCGCCGGCCTGTTGACGCGGCCGAACTTGCGCAGATCGTTCAGCACCGGCTTCAATAGGTCGATTGGTACGACCATGTTGACGTGTTCGGCGCGGCCCGAGCGCTCACGTTCGAGCTGCAACGAGCCGATGCCGATCAGTTCACCGGTGTTGGAGATCAGCCCGGTGCCGCCCCAGTTCGGATGCGACGGATAGGTGAAGATCGCCTCGTCGAGCAGATATTCCCAATAGCCCGCGAATTCCTGCTTCGCCGCAATCTGGCTTGCGACCGATCGCGTGCGGCCACCGGCGCCGCCGACCACGACATCGTCGCCGATCCTTGTCGCCGCCGACGAGCCGATCGGCAGCGGGTCGAGATCAAGCCGGCCGAGCGCCTGCACCAGCCCGAAGCCGGATTCGAAATCGAAGCCGAGTGCATGTCCTTCGACCACGCGGCCGTCGCCGAGATGCAGCCACACCGCCTCGGCTTCGGTGATCAAATAGCCGATCGTCAACACCAGCCCGTCATCGATCACCACGCCATTGCCGGCGCGCTCGGTGCCGAGCGTTTCCGCGCTGAAGGCGTCAGGCGGAATGATCGAATGCAGGCCGACCACACTCATCAGCGCGCGATCGAGATCGAAACGATAATCTTCGGAGCGAGGCTGAAAGGCCGGCGGCACTTTCCATTCGGTCATTGAGGGCATGAAGGGTCTCCTGGCGTGCAGGGCGAGGGAACCCGGAGTAAATCCGAGGTTCTGCCGGCAGGGAAAGTGAAAAGATATACCCCAAGCGGCCGCCTGCACAGCTCATGTGGCGTGCAGGCATGCTCCTCGCAAGATGAATTGAACTCAATCGGCTCTTGACGTCTTGCGCGCCGGCATGATGCGGAACGCGCGATCCTCCTTGATCCAGGCGGCGCGCTCGTCGCGCAGCAGCGTGCGGCGCACTTTTCCGGAATCGTCGCGCAGTGCCACCGCGACGCGCTCGAAACTCTCGGGATGCTTGTAGCGGCTGAGCCGGTCGCTCAGGAAGTCGCCCATGCCGTCGGCGATCCTCTGCGCATCCGCATCGTCGGCGAGCTCGAGGATCGCATGCACGCGCTGGCCGAATTCCGGATCGGGCAGCCCGACCACGACGCAGGAGCGCACCTCGGGATGTTCGCTCACCGCAGCCTCGACCTCGGCCGGATAGATGTTGGCGCCGCCGCGCAGCACCATGTCGGCGAGACGGTCGCCGAGATAGAGATAGCCTTCCTCGTCGAGACGGCCGATGTCGCCGAGCGATTCCCAGCCGTCCGGCCGCCGCTTCGGCGCGGCACCGAGATAGTGATAGGTGGTGCCGGCGCCGTCATTGGGCAGGAAATAGATCTCGCCGGTCTCGCCGGGTGCAACGTCGTTGCCGTCCTCGCCGATGATGCGCAGCTTCGCGGTCTCGCCGATCTTGCCGACCGAGCCCTTGTGCGCCAGCCATTCGACGCCCGAGATCACGCAGGCGCCCTGCCGTTCAGTGCCGCCATAGAGCTCCCAGATCCGCTCCGGCCCGAGCCACTCGATCCACTTCTCCTTCAGCCACGGCGGCATCGGGGCCGCCATGTGAAACACCATTTGCAGGCTGGAGACGTCGTAGCGGGTACGCACCTCCTCGGGCAGCGCCCAGATCCGGTGCATCATGGTCGGCACGAAGTTCACCCATTGCACGCGGTTCGCTTCGATCAGTCGCAGCGTCTCCTCGGCATCGAACTTGACCATGCCTGTCAGCCGTCCACCGCCGGCCAGCGCGTAATGCGACAGGATGAACGGCGCGTTGTGATAGAGCGGCCCGGGGTTGAGCACCGATGCCTCGAACGGAATCCCGAGCGGCAGCGGTGCCGTGGTCTCGAGGACCGCCGGACCGTGATCGAGGATCACCTTCGGTCGCCCGGTCGAGCCGCCGCTGGTCATCGCCTTCCAGTAGCGCGGAATGGGCGCGGTCAGCGGCTCGTCGGAAAATCCTTCCGGCGTAAAATTCGCCGGCAGTGAGTTCGGCGCGTTCCAGTCGGCCTCGCCGCCGACCACCAGCGCGGGCTTGAGGATGTCGAGCACCGCGGCCGCCTCGCCGCGCGGCAGCCGCCAGGATAGCGATGTCGGCGTCGCGCCGCACTTCCACACCGCAAAGGTGGTTTCAAAGAACGCGTTGCTGTTGGGCAGCCCGATCGCGACGAAGTCGCCCGGCTTGACGCCCTTGGCGGCAAAGGCGCGCGCCCGCGCATTCGCCCTGCGCTCAAGCTGCTCCCAGGTCAGCATGTCGTGGCCGTGACTGACGGCGATGGCGTCCGCGGGCTTGCGCTCGGCATACCAGCGCGGCACGTCGGCTAAGGGGATCAGCATGGGTCGTTTCCGTCGGAAGGGGCGTCTTGGAGCCGCTCTTGTTGCAGGTGGGAGTGGCGCATGCCACGGCTGCACTTCATCAACAGTGCCGTCACCGAGTCAAGTTGAAGGTTTCCGGTGCGATCGGTATCCCGCTGATGCGATTGCGAAATCCGTGTTGGCTAAAAGCCGCGTCAAGATTCCGGTAAAGTTCAAGCGATCGCGCTAAGCCGGACTTTACGGGAAGGGCGGCATTGTGACTGAAGCGGTTGTGCGCACTCCGCGTCACACGACGCGTGGCGCCCAACGTCCTCAAGGGTCGTGACGATGGCGAGCAACGGGGCACGGGTGAAGGTCAGTCGCGAGCCGCGACGCCAGCTCAACAACCGCGCAGCCTGGATCACGGTCGATGATGGCGTGACCGAGAGCGAATGCGCGGTGGTCGACGTCTCGCCGGGCGGCGCCAAGATCACGACCGAACTGGTATTCGACGTCAAGGACCGGCTCGCGCTGAGGCTGCTGGCCGATCATTCCAAACGCCATCCTTGCGAAGTCGTCTGGCGCCGCGGCAAGACCTATGGGCTCAAATTCATCGCGGCGGAGCCAGCGGACGGCCAGGCCTCGGGCTGAAGGCCGGCGGCCGACAGGGCCGTTACAAGTCTCTATCTTTGAGCGATATCTTGCGGCGGCCCACCTTCGTGTCTTGCTCGGCTTTGAATAAAGCTGGTAATCTCGAGGAAAGGGTGTCGGGCGTACCAGCCCTTCGCGACGCGTTACGCACTGCTCCGTGCATTGCGTAAATGCGTGAGCCGGCATGACCATTTGTCGCCTTCATTTGGGCGCTTATGGGGTGGAGACTGTCTGCTACGTCAGAGATGTCACGGCGGCCACCGCAGGGGGGTGCCAGCAATTGACGGATCGCGCTCACGATAGTCTGCAAGACGTGGACTTGCGCAACTTTGCACGCGTCGTTTCAGCTTGCACGTTGGGGCTTTGGGCGTTTGCGGCAGGTCTGCTGATCGGCACCTTCTTGTTTTCGTGATCCACGCCGGCGCGGCGCGATAGATTGCTTCGTCGCTTGCGCTCCTCGCAATGACGGCATGAGACATCGAGCGAGAACTATTCCCAGGTGTCGTCCCTGCGAAAGCAGGGACCCATAACCACAGTTAGTCATTGTTCAGCGATGCTGGAACGCCGAGTCGCGTTCACGCAACATCCGCTGCGGCGTATGGGTCCCTGCTTGCGCACTAGGGCATCTACACATCTTTTCCGGACCGAAAAGTGACTCTCGATCAAGGACTTGCTTGCCACTCGATGACGCCATTTCGCGAGCAGAGCTTAGCAAAAGTGCGGCGTTTCTCTGCGTTGCTAAGCTAAGTCGTTGAGAAGACTCCGGAAGACATGTAGATGCCCTAGTGCTTGCGCAGGGACGACGAGTGGGCGAGAGCGGTGGTTAGCTCCATCACCGTCATGTCCGCGCAACGCGTTTGACAGCTTTTGCAGGGACGACAGCAGCGGGCGTTGTGCTTTTCCCCCTCACGGCGTCCATGCCATCTTCAGCACTGGCCGACCCGAGGTCGGGTTGATGTCCTCGCCGGCATGCACGAAGCCGTTGCGCTGGTAGAAGCGGATGGCGCGGGCGTTGTCCTTGTTGACCAACAACGTGACGCCGTCGGGCGACAGCCGCTTGGCCTCGTCGACCAGCGCGCTTGCGAGCGGCGAGCCCCAGTGACCGGGATCGACCACGAGCTGATCGAGATAGCCCTGCCTATCGATGGTGACGAAGCCGATCAGCGCATCGTCCTGCTCGGCGATGATGATCGAAGCGTTCGGCACCAGCTCGCTGCGCCAGCGCTCGCGCCACCACGCCAAGCGCGCGTTGAAATCGATCGACGGATAAGCCTGCTGCCAGGTCTCGCGCCACAGCTCGATCGCGGCGTCCTCGTCCGCGGCGCGATAGGGACGAAGGCGAAAGGGAGCGGTCATCGAAGAACCATTGTCATGCCCGGGCAAAAGCGCGACGCGCGTCCGAGTGCAGATGTCCCCGGCATCTTCCTTTCGCGCGATCGTGAAGATGCCTTGGCAGCGAGGCCATGGGTCTCGTCATTTCTCCGTCAGCTTCAGTTCGATGCGGCGGTTGCGCTTGTAGGCGTCGTCGTTCTGCCCGGTGTCGAGCGGCTGGAATTCGCCGAAGCCGGCGGCGACGAGGCGCTGTGGCGGCACGCCGAGCGACACCAGATACTGCACCACCGAGATCGCGCGCGCCGAGGACAGCTCCCAGTTCGATTTGAACACCGGGCTGCTGATCGGCCGCACGTCGGTGTGACCGTCGACGCGCAGCACCCAGGGGATCTCGCTCGGGATCTTCTTGTCGATATCGATCAGCGCGCTGGCCACCGTGTCGAGCTCGGTCTTGCCCTCGGGCAGCAGCGTTGCCTGTCCGGTGTCGAAGAACACCTCGGACTGGAACACGAAACGGTCGCCGACGATGCGGATATCGGGGCGGTTGCCGAGGATGCTGCGCAGGCGGCCGAAGAACTCGGAGCGGTATTTCGACAGTTCCTGCACCCGTTGCGCCAGCGCGACATTCAGGCGCTGGCCGAGATCGGTGATGCGGTTCTGCGATTCCTTGTCGCGCTTCTCGGAGGCGTCGAGCGCCTCTTCCAGGGCGGCGAGCTGGCGGCGCAGCGCGCTGATCTGCTGGTTCAAGACCTCGATCTGTGCCATCGCGCGCGCGGAGACGCCCTTCTCGGATTCCAGCGCCTTGCTGAGCTCGTTGGCGCGGCCCTGTGCATCGTTGCCGGAGCTCGCAAGCCCCTCATAGAGCCCCTTCATGCGGTCGCGCTCGCCCTCGGCGGTGGCGAGGCTGGCGCGCAACTGCGCCATCTGGTCGTCGAGGTTGAGCTTGCCGAGCTTCTCCATCGACAGGAGGTCGTTGAGCTGGGCGATCTTGGCGTTGAGCTGCTCCAGCGCCTTGTCCTTGCCGGTGACCTCCTGCGACAGGAAGAACTGCACCACCAGGAACACTGTGAGCAGGAACACGATCGACAGCACCAGCGTCGACAGAGCATCGACAAAGCCGGGCCAGTAGTTGAAGGCGGATTCGCTGCGGCGTGTGCGGGCAAGGGCCATTCAGATTCCCTTCGTTTGCTGCGGCGCGTGGCAGACGGCCTCGATGTTGTGGCCGTCAGGATCGAGCACGAAGGCGCCGTAATAGTTTGCATGATAGTGCGGCCGAATTCCGGGCCGTCCGTTATCCCTGCCGCCGGCCTTGATCGCGTCCTCGTAGAATCGGTCCACGGTGGCGCGGTCACTGGCTGTAAACGCAATATGCGCGCCGGTCTGCATCACGTTGCGCTCGCCGATCCAGAAGAAGGCTTTTGGCCGGATGCCGTAACCCGCAAATCGGTTGCCTTCTGCATAGAGGCGGCTGATGCCGAGCGAACGCAACGCCTCGTCATAGAAGGCTTTCGAGCGTTCGACATCTCGGACGCCGAGTGTGACGTGGTCCAGCAAACTGACCTCCGTGGTTCAGCTCTTCTCGGGTTGGCGGGCGAGGCGCTCGAGCAGGCGCTTGATCTCGCGGTTCTGCTCGCCCTGGCCGTCGGCCCATTCCCGGATCATCTGTTGCTCGGTGCGCATATGCGCAACCAGGCCCTGGATCGCCTCGGCGAGATTGGCCATCGCGGCCGTGCTGCCGCGGTTGCCGCCGCCCTCTTCGACCGCGGTGCGCAGCCGGTCGATCGCGCCCTGCAATTCGCCGCCGACGGCGGACTCCTCGCCGGAAATGCCGCGCACGGTGGTGGCGAGCCAGTCCTCGAGGTCGGTGTAGAAACGGTTCTGCGCCTGGCTCGATTGCAGGTCGAGGAAGCCGAGGATCAGCGAGCCGGCAAGGCCGAACAGCGAGGACGAGAACGAAATGCCCATGCCACCGAGCGGCGCGGCAAGGCCCTCCTTCAGCGCATCGAACAGCGCGCCGGCATCGCCGCCGACCTTGAGGCTGTCGATCACTTTGCCGACCGAACCTACCGTCTCGATCAGGCCCCAGAAGGTGCCGAGCAGGCCGAGGAACACGAGCAAGCCGGTCATGTAGCGCGAAATGTCGCGGGCCTCGTCGAGCCGGGTCGCGATCGAATCGAGCAGATGCCGCATGGTCTGCGGCGTGATGCTCATCCGCCCGGTGCGCTCGCCGCCGAGGATCGCGGCCATCGGGGCCAGCAGCTTCGGGCGGCGGTCGATCGCAAGGCCGGGATCGGCGATGCGGAAATTGTTGACCCAGGCGACTTCCGGATAGAGCCGGATCACCTGGCGGAACGCCAGGATGATGCCGATCAGGAGCACCGCGCCGATCAGCGCGTTCAGCCCGGGATTGGCGAAGAAGGCGGTGACGATCTGCTTGTACAGCACGACCCCGACCAGGCCGCAGAGCACCAGAAACACCAGCATCCGCACCAGGAAGATCCGGGGCGAGGACAGCTTGCTCAATTCGATCTCCATGTCGGAGCGGGAAGGGGGCATTGCCGGATCATCCGTTCGCGAAGGCCGCATCTGCGATCAATATGGCACAGCGGCGGAGGGAGGAAAGTAAGGAAAGCCGCATCCGGTCCACGAACCGGGAATCTTCGGTTGACGGCGGCCTTTCGCACACACCTTGAGCAGACGTTCCGGTTGCTCACGCGCGCCGTGCGGTTCGCACCATCCCGATCGGCGGACGAGGCGATTCGACGCAAAGGTGCGAAATGCGGCCGTTGCGCGCACGCCATTACCGCGTTCCCGCGCACACATCCCTTAATGGAGACCACAGCTTGCGATGGAACCTTCGTCACAATCCAGTGAGTCGACAAAAGATGCCGCAGTTTCAGGGCGATAGGCTTGTGTGACAATGAGCCGCCCGCGGAATGCATTGCGTCGCAGCAAGCACATTTTATTTTCTGCCGGTCAACGAAGCGGTGTCGATGCGGCACCGCCATTTCTGTGTTCACACCAATCAGGGCGACCTTTCCGATGTCTGGACTTCGCGCGCAATCGGCATGCATTGCATTGATGCTGGCCGTGGTGGCGCCATTGCTTGCGGGCTGCGACGAACCGAACACCGCGACCGCCGCCGCGCAGGCACCCGAGCCGGACGTCAGTGTCGTCACCGTGCAGCAGCAGGCACGCGCCATGGTCCGCGAGTTGCCGGGCCGGATCGCGCCGACACGCGTCTCCGAGGTGCGCCCGCGCGTGTCCGGCATCGTTGTCAACCGCATGTTCCACCAGGGCAGCGAGGTCAAGGCCGGCGATCCGCTCTACCAGATTGATCCGCGCCCGTTCGAGGTGGAATTGCAGTCGACCGAGGCCGCGCTGTCGCGCGCCAAGGCGGTGCTCGAGCAGGCCTCGTTGCAGGCTCGCCGCATCGCGACCTTGACCAGCCAGCGCGCCGCGCCGGAGGCCGAGAACGAGAAGGCGATCGCCACGCTGAAGCAGGCGGAGGCCGACGTTCAGGGCCGCGAGGCCGAAGTCGCGCGCGCCAAGCTCAACCTGGATTATGCGACGATCCGGGCGCCGATCGACGGCATCGTCGGCGCGGCGCTGGTCAGCGAGGGCGCGCTCGTCGTGCAGAACGATGCCACGAGCCTGGCGACGATCCAGCAGATCGACCCGATCTATGCCGACTTCCAGCAATCGGCCAGCGAGATGCACCAGCTCCGCCGCGCCTTCGAGAGAGGCGATCTCGACCGCATCGCGCCCGATGCGTTGAAGGTCCGTCTCGTGCTCGACGACGGCTCGCTGTACCCGCTGCCGGGCAAACTGTTGTTTTCCGACGCCAAGGTCGACGCCTATACCGGTCAGGTGACGCTGCGCGGCGAGTTCCCGAATCCGCACCGCGTGTTGCTGCCCGGCATGTATGTGCGCGTGCAGATCGAGCAGGGCATCGATTCCGACGCAATCGCTGTGCCGCAGCAGGCGATCCAGCGCAATGGCGGCGGCGGCAGCGAGGTCTACGTCGTCAAGGACAACAACCTCGTGGCGGTGCAGGCCGTTCGCACCGGCTCGTTGCAGGCCGGTCAGTGGTTCGTCACCGATGGTTTGAAGGCCGGCGACAAGGTCGTCGTGGAGGGTTTCCAGAAATTCGCCGCCGGCGACAAGGTGCGGCCGCATCTCTGGAAGCAGGTCGACGCGACGGCCGAAACCGCGACGGACGCGCAGCAAGCCGCCCACGTCCAGCGGTGATCGTCGATGCCTAGCTTCTTCATCGACAGGCCGATCTTCGCCTGGGTCGTCGCGCTGTTCATCTGTCTGATCGGCGCGATCTCGATCCCGCTGCTCGCGGTCGCGCAATATCCGATCATCGCGCCGCCCTCGATCTCGATCTCGACCAGCTATCCCGGCGCGTCGCCGGAGAACCTCTACAACAGCGTCACGCGGTTGATCGAGGAGGAGCTGAACGGCGCCGCCAACATCCTGAACTTCGAGTCCACCAGCGACTCGCTTGGCCAGGTCGAGATCATCGCCAACTTCAAGCCGGGCACCGACACCAGCCAGGCCTCGGTCGAGGTGCAGAACCGCCTCAAGCGCGTCGAGGCGCGGCTGCCGCGCGCCGTGATCCAGCAGGGCATCCTGGTCGAGGAAGCCTCCTCCGCCGTGCTGCAGATCATCACGCTGAACTCGACCGACGGCAGCCTCGACGAGGTGGGGCTCGGCGACTTCATGATCCGCAACGTGCTGGGTGAGATCCGCCGCATCCCCGGCGTCGGCCGCGCCACGCTCTACTCGACCGAGCGGTCCTTGCGCATCTGGATCGATCCGGCCAAGCTGGTCGGCTACGGCCTGTCCGCCGACGACGTCAACAAGGCGATCACGGCGCAGAACGCCCAGGTGGCCTCGGGCAGCATCGGCGCCGAGCCGAGCACCGATACGCAGAAGATCTCCGCGCAGGTTCTGGTGAAGGGCCAGCTCTCCTCGCCCGACGAGTTCGGCGCAATCATCCTGCGCGCCAACAATGACGGCTCGACGGTCCGCCTGCGCGACGTCGCACGGATCGAGATCGGTGGTCTCAGCTATCAGTTCAACACGCGCCTGAACGGCAAGTCGACCGCGGGTCTTTCGGTGCTGCTGTCGCCGAAGGGCAATGCGCTGGCGACCGCGAGCGCGGTGGAGGCCAAGATGAAGGAGCTGTCGCGCTTCTTCCCGGCCAATATCGGCTACGACATCCCCTACAACATCACGCCGGTGGTCGAGGCCTCGATCAAGAAGGTGCTGATGACGCTGGTCGAGGCGGTGGTGCTGGTCTTCATCGTGATGTTCCTGTTCCTGCAGAACATCCGCTACACCATCATCCCGACCATCGTGGTCCCCGTGGCGCTGCTTGGCGCCTGCGCCACGCTGATGATCGCGGGCTTTTCGATCAACATGCTGACGATGTTCGGCATGGTGCTGGCGGTCGGCATCCTCGTTGACGATGCCATCGTCGTGGTCGAGAACGTCGAGCGGATCATGGCCGAGGAGGGCCTGCCGCCCAAGGAAGCGACCAAGAAGGCGATGTCGCAGATCACCGGCGCCATCATCGGCATTACGCTGGTGCTGATGGCGGTGTTCGTGCCGATGGCGTTCTTCCCCGGTTCGGTCGGCATCATCTACCGCCAGTTCTCGGTCACCATGGTCGCGGCGATCGCGTTCTCGGCGCTGCTCGCGCTGTCGCTGACGCCGGCGCTGTGCGCGACGCTGCTCAAGCCGGTGCAGAAGGGCCACGGCCATGCGCGCAAGGGCGTGTTCGGCTGGTTCAACCGCGTGCTCGACACCAGCCGCGCCGGCTATACGCGCACGGTGCAGGGTTCGCTGAAGCGCACCGGCCGCCTGATGCTGATCTATGCCGTGCTGTTTGCGGGCGTCGCCTACGGCTTCGTGCGGCTGCCGGGCGGCTTCCTGCCGGTCGACGACCAGGGCTTCATCACGACCGACGTGCAGACGCCGTCGGAATCGTCCTACGCGCGCACGGAATCCGCCGTCGAGAAGGTCGAGAAGTATCTGCTGCAGCGCGACGGCATCGAGAACGTGACGTTTCTCACCGGCTTCAGCTTCCTCGGCCAGGGTATGAATACTGCGCAGGCCTTTATCACCCTGAAGGACTGGTCGGAGCGGGGTGAGAAGGATTCCGCGGCCGCCATCGTCGCCGACATCAACCGCGAGCTGTCGTCGATCCGCGATGCCCGGATCTCGGCGCTGCAGCCGCCGCCGATCGACAATCTCGGCAACTCCTCGGGCTTCTCGTTCCGCCTGCAGGACCGCGGCCAGAAGGGCTATGCGGCGCTGATCGCCGCGTCCGACCGCCTCGTCACCGAAGCCAACGCGAGCCCGATCCTGCAGAAGGTCTATGTCGAAGGCCTGCCGCCGGCGCCGCAGGTCAATCTGATGATCGACCGCGAGAAGGCGGGCGCGTTCGGCGTCACCTTCGAGGACATCAACAACACGATCTCGACCAACCTCGGCTCGAACTACATCAACGACTTCCCGAACCGCGGGCGCATGCAGCGCGTCATCGTGCAGGCCGACAAGACCAGCCGCATGAATGCGGACGACATCCTGAACTACAACGTCAAGAACAGCCGCGGCCAACTGGTGCCGTTCTCGGCCTTCACGACCATCGAATGGTCGAAGGGACCGACGCAGATCGCGGGCTTCAACTACTATCCGGCGGTGCGCATCTCCGGCGAGGCGAAACCCGGCTTCACCTCGGGCGATGCGATCGCCGAGATGGAGCGGCTGGCCGACAAGCTGCCGCGCGGCTTCGGTTATGAATGGACCGGCCAGTCGCTGCAGGAGAAGCTGTCGGGCTCGCAGGCGCCGTTCCTGCTGGCGCTGTCGGTGCTGGTGGTGTTCCTGCTGCTCGCGGCGCTCTATGAGAGCTGGACCATTCCGCTCGCGGTGCTGCTCACCGTGCCGCTCGGCATTCTCGGTGCCGTGGTGGCGGCGACGCTGCGCGGCCTGCCCAATGACGTCTATTTCACGGTCGGCCTGATCACCATCATCGGTCTCGCCGCCAAGGACGCGATCCTGATCATCGAATTCGCCAAGGACCTGCGCACCCAGGGCAAGCCGCTGGTCGCGGCGACGATTGAGGCGTGCAGCCTGCGCTTCCGTCCGATCCTGATGACGGGCCTTGCCTTCGTCTGCGGCGTGCTGCCGATGGCGATCGCGACCGGCGCCGGCGGCGCCAGCCAGCAAGCGCTCGGCACATCAGTGATGGGCGGTATGATCGCGGTGGTGATCCTGGCGCTGCTGCTGGTGCCGGTGTTCTTCGTCAGCGTGCAGCGCGTGCTGGCCGGCGACCGGGAGCAGGCGACGGAGAAGGGTGAGGTGTACGGTCCACCGGCGCCGGCGCCGGGGACGCGCTGATGGTCATGGCCGGGCTTGACCCGGCCATCCATCGAAGCGGCGACTCTTCGCGAAGGTTGATGGATGCGCGGGTCAAGCCCGCGCATGACGAGTGTCTACTGCCCGAGCGGCTTCAGGATCTTGATCAACTCGCCGTGCACGAACTCGTTGCCGCAGACGACGTGGCCGGTCTGCAGCGGGTCGTCGTTGCCCTGGATGCCGGACACCGTGCCGCCGGCCTCCTTGACCATGATTTGACCCGCCGCGATGTCCCAGGGGCTGAGATTGCGTTCCCAATAGCCGTCGAGGCGGCCGGCAGCGACGAAGGCGAGGTCGAGCGAGGCGGCGCCGAACCGGCGGAAGCCCGCAACCTTGGTCTGCAGCGCGGCCATCTCCTGCAGCGCCACCTGGTGGTTGCCGCGGCCGATATGCGGCAGCCCGCAGGCGACCACGCATTCGTTGAGCTGGCGGCGGCCGGCGACGCGCAGGCGCTGGTCGTTGAGGAAGGCGCCCTTGCCGCGCTCCGCGATATAGAGCTCGTCATTGGCGGGGTTGTAGATCACGCCCGCGATCACCGTGCCCTCGCGCGCGAGGGCGATCGAGATCGCAAACTGCGGGATGCCGTGCAGGAAGTTGGTGGTGCCGTCGAGCGGATCGACGATCCAGGTATGGCTCTTGTCGGTGCCCTCGCGCTTGCCGCCTTCCTCGCCGAGGAAGCCGTAGCCCGGACGCGCCTTGGCGAGATCGGTGTAGAGCATCTCCTCGGCGCGCTTGTCGGCGAGCGAGACGAAATTCGCCGGCCCCTTCATCGACACCTGGAGATGCTCGATCTCGCCGAGGTCGCGCTTGAGGCTGCGGCCGGCACGGCGCGCGGCTTTGACCATGACATTGATGAGGGCGGAGTAGAGCATGATGGATGATTTCTTTGGTGTGATCGTGCGGGGCGGGTTCAAAAGTAGTCCCGTCATCCTGAGGAGCGCGGAACGCGCGTCTCGAAGCATGCACGGCCGCCAGCCGGGCCGTGCCTCCTTCGAGGCTCGCCCGGCGGCGCGATTGCGCCGCAAGGCTCACACCTCAGGATGACGGGGTGAGAGGGTACCGCCTTGGGTTCACCGACTGGGTGCCCTCTGGAAGTGGCGCCGTCAAGGCGTCATTTGACGTTGTTTCCGATCCATTTCCGGGCGGCCGCCTCGCCCTTGGCGCGGTCCTCGGCGGACATGTCGGCGAGGATGTCGTCGAGGTCGGGGTCGCCCTTGCCGGCGGTCTTCGCGACCAGATGCCATTTCAGCGCCTCGACCTTGTCCAGCGGCGCACCCGCGCCGGTCGCCAGCACATGGGCGAGGCGGTTCTGCGCGATCGCGCTGTTCTGCCGGGCCGCCTTGCGCAGCAGCGCCACCGCGGCCGGCACATTCCGCGGCGTGCCGGTGCCGTTGTAGAGCGCGATGGCATATTCGACCTCGGCGTCGACATTGTCGGCGAGAGAGGCGGCCTGCAGCAGTCGCGCCGCCTTTTCCAGGTCCTTCGGCACCCCGGTGCCTTCCTTGTAGAACGTTGCGAGCGCGTATTGTGCTTCAGGGCTGCCAGCGTCGGCCGCCATGCGCAGCAGCTCGGCCGAGCGCTTGAGATCCTGGGGCAGGGTCTGGCCGTCGAGATAAAGCAGCGCGAGATTGTAGGCCGCCTTGGGCTCGCCGAGCTTGGCCGCCGAGGCCAGCAGCTTGACCGCGGAATCCTTGTCGATCGGCCCGCCGCGGCCGGCGATCTTCATCATGGCGAGCGCGAACATCGCCTCGCGGTCGCCGGAGTCCGAGGCACGCTTGTACCACTCGTCGGCCTTGACGTAGTCGCGCTTGACGCCGAGCCCGTTGGCGTAGAGCTCGCCGAGCATCGTCATCGCCTTGGCGTCGTTGTTGTACTGGGCGCGCGCAGTCGCGAGGTCGAAGGTGGTCTTATACAGTCCGCGCTGATAGGCGCCGTAGACGAGGTCGACGTTGGGGTCTTCGAAGGCTGTCGTCGGGGGCGGCGAAGGCGACGGAGTGGGGGTTGCGGCGGCCGCGGGCGGTGCGGCAGGCTTCGGCGCCGGCTTCTTGGCAACCGGCGAATGGACCTTCGGCTTGTGCTCCTTCGGAGCCTCCTTCTTTGGCGCCGGCGCCTGCTGCGCCGGCGGCGTGATCGAGAGCTGCGCGACCGCGCCGCTCGCCAGCATCGTGCAGCCGAGCGCAACACCTATCTGACGCAGGCACTTCATTCCGGCGTCATCCCTCGGCCCTGGCCTTTCCGATCGTCCTGGCGTGCGCCTGCACAAGCGCTTCACCGACGTCGATCAGGGCGGCTTTCGCGCCGCGCGGATCGGCCCAGACGAAGTCACCGACCAGCACAAAATCCGCACCGGCTGTCGCGAATGCCTCGGCCTCCTCGCGCGAGACGGCGAAGCCGACGCAGGGCGGCTCGAACAATTCGTCCCACCATTGCAGCCGCTCGGCGATCGCCTCGACCGAGGGCCGCTGTCCATTGGCGTCGGGCTCGCCGAACAGCACGTAGTCCGCGCCGGCCTCACCCGCGGCCATGGAATCGTGGCGCGTCGCAAGACCACCGACGCCGACGATGCGGTCGGGCTTCAGCGACGGCAGGGCGTCCTCCATCGTAGCGAGACCGCTCAGATGCGCGCCATCGGCGCCGGCACGGGCGACGAGCTCGGGATGTCCGTCGATCAGCAGCGCCGCACCGGCATTCTGGATTGCAGGCGCCAGCGCCTTGACGCGTGAGATCATGGTGCGCTGATCGGTCTCGCTGAGCCGCACCAGCACCGCCGCGACGTCGGCCGCGGCCAGTAGATCGGCGAGCTCAGCCGCAAGCTGCGCAGGCTCGTCGACCGGCGGCGTCGCGAGATAGAGGCGCGGCGCCGGCCGCGGCGGAACGGGCTTGGTCGCCAACTATGCCGCCTGTTTCTCGAGGCCGGCGTTCCATTTGCCGGTGCTCGCCAGCCCGTTCATCCGGGCGCGATGCGAGAAGGCGCGTTGGCCTGCGGCGATGTTGTCGGGCTTGCCGGACCACGCTTTCTGCGGTGCGGCCTGCAGCGCGCGGCCATAGGAGAAGGTGAGATGCCAGGGCAGGGTGCCGAGCTTGTTCATGGCGTCGAGATGCGCGGTCGCTTCCTCGTCGCTCTGCCCGCCGGAGAGGAACGCGATGCCGGGGACCGCGGCCGGCACGCAGCTCTTGAGCAGGCGGACGGTCTTCTCGGCGACCTCCTCGACCGAGGCCTGCTTGGCGCACTTCTTGCCGGAGATCGCCATGTTCGGCTTCAGGATCATGCCTTCGAGCGCGACGCGCTGCACCCGCAATTCCTGGAAGGTCCTGTTCAGCACGCGCTGCGTCACGTCGTAACAACGGTCGATGTCGTTGTCGCCGTCCATCAGCACTTCGGGCTCGACGATCGGCACGATCTGCGCGGCCTGGCACAGCGCGGCGTAGCGCGCCAGCGCGTGCGCATTGACGCGGATCGCGGTCATGGTGGGGATGCCGGAGCCGATATCGATCACCGCGCGCCATTTCGCGAAGCGCGCGCCGCGCTCGTAATATTTCTTCAGCCGTTCGGCGAGCTTGTCGAGGCCGACGGTGACGAGCTCGCCGGGGCAGGCGGGCAGCGGCTGGGTGCCTTCGTCGACCTTGATGCCGGGGATTGCGCCGGCCTGCTCGATCAGCTTGACCAGCGGCGTGCCGTCCTTGGCGTTCTGCCAGATCGTCTCGTCGTAGAGAATGACGCCGGAAATGTACTTGCTCATCGCCTCCTGCGAGCGGAACAGCATCTCGCGATAGTCGCGGCGGTTCTCCTCGGTCGATTCGACCTTGATGGCGTCGAATCGCTTCTTGATGGTGCCTGTGGATTCGTCAGCGGCGAGGATGCCCTTGCCCGGGGTGACCATGGCGAGGGCGACTTTGTTGAGGTCAGCAAGATTCATCGAGACGTCCTCCGGAGCGCATTGCCTTTGCAAACCAAAATAGGCGGTTCTCGGGCAATTGCCTAGAAAACGTTCGTCGCGGCCGGCAGGTTGCGGCGGCGGCCCGTTAGGCAGGGACACCGTTCCCAACTGCGTCAGAAGCGATGTCCCGCCGTTAATGTTGTCAGGCGACGATCCCGTCAGGCGACCTTCGGGTTGAGCTCGCCTGCGGCATAGCGCTTGGCCATTTCCGCCGTGGTCAGCACCCGCTTGATCTTGCTGGCCTGGCCCGCGGTATTGAACTCCTGCAGCCGCTGCTTGCACAACTTGGTCATCGCCTCCATGGCGGGCTTCAGGTACTTGCGCGGATCGAACTCTTCCGGATTGTCCTTCAGCACCTTCCGGATCTGGCCGGTCATCGCCATGCGGTTGTCGGTGTCGATGTTGATCTTGCGCACGCCGTTCTTGATGCCGCGCCGAATCTCGGCGACCGGCACGCCCCAGGTCGGCTTCATCTTGCCGCCATTGGCGTTGATGACGTCCTGCAGCTCCTGCGGCACCGAGGACGAGCCGTGCATCACCAGATGCATGTTCGGCAGCTTGCGATGGATCTCCTCGATCACGTTCATGGCGAGGATGTCGCCATCGGGCTTGCGGGTGAACTTGTAGGCGCCGTGCGAGGTGCCCATCGCGATCGCCAGCGCGTCGACCTTGGTCTCCTTGACGAACTTCACGGCCTCATCGGGATTGGTGAGCAACTGGTCATGCGACAGCTTGCCCTCGGCGCCGTGGCCGTCTTCCTTGTCGCCCATGCCGGTCTCGAGCGAGCCGAGCACGCCGAGCTCGCCTTCCACCGAGATGCCGCCGAGATGGGCCATGTTGGTCACGGTCCTGGTGACGCCGACATTGTAGTCCCAGTCGCCGGGGGTCTTGCCGTCGGCCTTCAGCGAACCGTCCATCATCACCGAGGTGAAGCCGGCCTGGATCGCCGTCATGCAGGTGGCGGGCTCATTGCCGTGGTCGAGATGCACGCAGACCGGAATCTGCGGATAGATCTCGGTGACGGCGTCCATCATGTGCTTGAGCATGACGTCGTTGGCATAAGAGCGCGCGCCGCGCGAGGCCTGGATGATGACGGGGGCGTCAACCTCGGAGGCTGCGGCCATGATCGACAGCGCCTGCTCCATATTGTTGATGTTGAACGCCGGAACGCCGTAATCATGCTCAGCCGCGTGATCGAGCAGTTGCCGCAACGTGATGCGAGCCATTCATTTTCTCCCTGTATTGCAGCGCTTTCGCGCGTGATCGGATGTGAGTTAGCCCTCAGCCCTTCTTCAGAACTTCGACGCCGGGCAGCGGCTTGCCTTCCATCCATTCGAGGAATGCGCCGCCAGCGGTCGAGACGTAGGAAAAATCCCCGGCGACGCCGGCCTGGTTCAGCGCCGCGACGGTGTCGCCGCCGCCGGCGACCGAGATCAGCTCCTTCGCCTTGGTTCGCTCGGCGGCATGCTTCGCCGAGACCACCGTGCCGCGGTCGAACGGCGTCAGCTCGAAGGCGCCGAGCGGTCCGTTCCACACCAGCGTTGCCGCATCGTCGATCGCGGCATGGATGCGCGCGATCGATTGCGGGCCGACGTCGAGGATCATGCCGTCGGCGGGAATCGCGTCGAGCCCGTAGGCATGCGACGGCGCATTGGCCGAGAACTGGCTGGCGACCACGGCGTCGACCGGCAAGATGATCGCGCAATTCGAGGCGTTGGCCTTGTCCAGGATCTTGAGCGCGGTGGCGGCGAGATCCTTCTCGGCCAGCGACTTGCCGATCGCGACGCCCTGCGCGTGCAGGAAGGTGTTGGCCATGCCGCCGCCGATCACCAGCGCATCGACCTTGGTCACCAGGTTCTCCAGAAGGTCGATCTTGGTCGACACCTTGGCGCCGCCGATGATCGCGATCACCGGCTTGGTCGGCGCCTCCAGCGCCTTGCCGAGCGCGTCGAGCTCGGCCTGCATGGTGCGGCCGGCATAGGCCGGCAGCTTGTGACCGAGGCCTTCGGTCGAGGCGTGAGCGCGGTGCGCGGCGGAGAATGCGTCGTTGACCCAGATGTCGCCGAGCTTTGCGAGTTCAGCGACGAAGCCGGCGTCGTTCTTTTCCTCTTCCTTGTGGAAGCGGGTGTTCTCGAGGCAGAGGATATCGCCGTCCTTCAGCGCTGCGACCGCCTTGGCCGCGGCGTCGCCGATGCAGTCGTCGGCAAAGGCGACCGGGCGCTTGATCACCCGCGACAGCGCCTCGGCGACCGGCTTGAGCGACTCCTTGGGATCGCGTCCCTTCGGCCGGCCGAAATGGGCCAGCAGGATCACCTTGCCGCCCTTGTCGGAAATTTCGGTGATGGTGGGAGCGACGCGCTCGAGCCGGGTGGCGTCGGTGACGCGGCCATTTTCCATGGGGACGTTGAGGTCGACGCGGAGCAGCACGCGCTTGCCCTTCATGTCGATGTCGTCGAGGGTGCGGAATGATTTTGTCATGGGGTCAACTCGAACTCTGAGCGGTCATTCCCGGGCGATGTGGAATAGCGACCCGGAATCTCGAGATTCGGGGGCTGGTCGTTCGAACCATCCCCGGGATGACGGAGGAGCAAGACGATGATGCCCGGCACAAGGCCGGGCATCAGGATCGTCTGTCTTAGAGCAGCTTTCCGATCGCGACGGCGGTATCGGCCATTCGGTTGGAGAAGCCCCACTCGTTGTCGTACCACGACATCACCCGCACCAGCGTGCCGTTCTGCACCTTGGTCTGGTCCATGTGGAAGGTCGACGAGTGCGGATCGTGGTTGAAGTCGATCGAGACGTTCGGCGCGGTGGTGTAGCCGAGGATGCCCTTGAGCTGCTGCTCGGAGGCGCGCTTCATCGCCTCGTTGATCTCCTTGGCGTCGGTCGCGCGCTTGGCGACGATCTTGAGGTCGACCACCGAGACGTTCGGGGTCGGCACGCGGATCGCGACGCCGTCGAGCTTGCCCTTCAGCTCCGGCAGCACGAGGCCGATCGCCTTCGCCGCACCGGTCGAGGTCGGGATCATCGACATCGCCGCCGCGCGGCCGCGATAGAGGTCCTTGTGCAGGGTGTCGAGGGTCGGCTGGTCGCCGGTGTAGGCGTGGATCGTGGTCATGAAGCCGGTCTCGATGCCGACCGTGTCGTTCAGCACCTTGGCGACCGGAGCCAGGCAGTTGGTGGTGCAGGAGCCATTCGAGATCACCATGTGGTCCTTGGTCAGCGTCTCGTGGTTGACGCCGTAGACGATGGTGGCGTCGGCGCCATCAGCGGGGGCCGAGACTAGCACGCGCTTGGCACCGGCGCTGAGATGCGCGGAAGCCTTGTCCTTCGCGGTGAAGATGCCGGTGCATTCCAGCGCGACGTCGACGCCGAGGGCCTTCCACGGCAGCTTGGAGGGATCGCGCTCAGCGGAGACCTTGATCTTGCTGTCGCCGACGCTGATCGAGTCGCCCTCGACGGTCACGGTGCCGGGGAAACGGCCGTGCACGGAATCGAAGCGCAGCAAATGCGCGTTGGTCTCGACCGGGCCGAGGTCGTTGATGCCGACCACCTCGATATCCCTGCGGCCGGACTCCGCGATGGCCCGCAACACATTGCGGCCGATACGTCCAAACCCGTTGATCGCGACGCGGATTGCCATGCTCGTCTCTCCTCTAAAAGCTGATGCCCGCCCCGCGGGAGACCTCCCACGAGGGTTTTACGGCGGAACGCCCGGTTCGGCCGGGCGCGGACGGAAAAGATGGAGCTTTGGTAATCCTTTTTCGCGGCAAGCTCAACCTTCGGCCGGCGGGCGTCTGGCCGGCGTCAGACGCGCTTCAGCGCAGCGTTAACGACGGCCTCGGCAGTAATGCCGAAGTGCTTGAAAAGGTCCTTCGCCGGGGCGCTGGCGCCGAAACCGTGCATGCCCACGAATTCACCATCGTGGCCGATCACGGCATCCCAGCCCCAGCGCACGGCGGCCTCGACCGCGATCTTGACCGGAGCGTTGCCGATAATGGCGTTTTGGCGCTCGGCGGGCTGCGTCAGCAGCAATTCCAGCGACGGCACCGAAACCACCCGCGTCGCGATTCCGCGCTCGGCGAGCTGCTTCTGCGCCTCGACCGCGAGCTGGACCTCGGAACCGGAGGCGAACAATGACACTTTTGCGTCGCCCTGCGCCGGCACCAGCTCATAGGCGCCGTGACTGCACGGGTTGTCGTTCGGCGCCGTGGTGCGGAGCTGCGGCAGGTTCTGGCGGGTCAGCGCCAGCACGGTCGGGCCTTCGACGCGGTTGAGCGCCAGTTCCCAGCACTCGGCGGTCTCGACCGCATCGCACGGACGGAACACGCGCATGTTGGGCATCGCGCGTAGCGCCGAGAGGTGCTCGACCGGCTGGTGTGTCGGGCCGTCCTCGCCGAGGCCGATCGAGTCGTGGGTCATGACGTAGACGACGCCGGTACCCATCAGCGCCGACAGCCGGATCGCGCCGCGCGCATAGTCGGTGAACACCAGGAAGGTCGCGCCGTTCGGCGCGAAGCCGCCATGCAGGAAGATGCCATTGAGGCACGCCGCCATGCCGTGCTCGCGGATGCCGTAATGGATGAAGCGGCCCTTCGGCGTCTTGGCCCCGAACGCTACCGCTGACTTCGCCTTGTTGTTGTTGGAGCCGGTGAGGTCGGCGGAGCCGGCCACGAATTCCATCGGCATCGCCGCGGCGATCACCTCGATCGCGGCTTCCGACGATTTGCGGGTTGCGACATTGAGCGGATTTTCCAGGAGCGCCTTCTTGTGCGCGCGCAGCGCCTTGGCGAGCGACTGCGGACGCTCGTGACGGATGCGGCGCTCGAACTCGGCGCGCTTACGGCTGCCGAGCTGGGCGAACTGCTCATCCCACGCCTTGTGCGCGGCGGCGCCGCGGGCACCGGCTTCGCGCCAGGCCTTCAGCACGTCATCGGGCACCGAGAACGGCTCGAGCGAGATGCCGAGCTTCTCCTTGGCGGCCTTCAATTCGTCGGCGCCGAGCGCCTCGCCATGCGCCTTGGCGGTGCCGGCCTTGTGCGGCGCGCCGTAGCCGATCGTGGTCTTGCAGGCGATCAGCGACGGCTTGTTCGACTTCTGCGCGCGGGTGATCGCGGCGGCGATCGCCTGCGGGTCCTGGCCGTCGATCAGCTCTGCGGCCCAGCCGGCCGACTTGAAACGCTTCACCTGGTCGACGGAATCCGCGATCGAGGTCGGGCCGTCGATCGAGATGCCGTTGTCGTCGTACAGCACGATCATCTTGTTGAGCCGCCAGTGGCCGGCGAGCGCAATCGCTTCCTGCGAGATGCCTTCCATCAGGTCGCCGTCCGAGGCGAGCACATAGGTGTGGTGGTTGACGATCTTCTTGCCGAACTCGGCAGCGAGCATCTTCTCGGCCAGCGCCATGCCGACTGCGGTCGCGATGCCCTGGCCGAGCGGGCCGGTGGTGGTCTCGATGCCTTTGGTATGGAAATTCTCAGGGTGTCCCGGCGTCGTCGATCCGAGCTGGCGGAAATGCTTGATCTGATCGAGCGTCATGTCCTTGTTGCCGGTGAGGTAGAGCAAGGCATAGAGCAGCATCGAGCCGTGGCCGGCCGACAGCACGAAGCGGTCGCGATCGGGCCAGGCCGTGTCGGCCGCATCGAATTTCAGGAATTGCGTGAACAGCACCGTGGCGATGTCGGCAGCACCCATCGGCAGGCCGGGATGGCCGGAATTCGCCTTCTCGACGGCGTCCATGGCAAGGCCACGGATCGCATTGGCCATACGGGTGTGATCGACTTGCGTCATGATGAAAGTCCGCCTGAAATGAGGAGTTGGTTGCGGGACGCATCGGGGCGGGCAGCCGCGACACGCGCGTGATGGCCTTACGGGGTTGCGGGGTGGATTAGCACCTCAAATCCTCAAGTCCAAGGCGATCAAACGCCCCAAAACGGGGAAAAGTTGCTCGAAATCGGCCGTTTCGATTGTTCGGTGCATAGTTCTGCAGCGACATTGCGCTGGCCTCGCTCGCCACGTAAATTTCATCCCCTAACCGCTTGCCGATACGCCGGTTTTGCCGTGCGGCAGGCTTGTCTCAAGCAGGCTACCCAAGACCAACTGATGAAGGTCCGCGCCGCGTGTCATGAGTGATCGTCCCGCCAACGGGTCTGGCAATACCGAGGCACCACTTGCCGATATCGATGCTGCGACAAAGCGGCTGATGGCGGCGCTCGATGCGTTGGAGAGCTCGGTGGAGCGGCGGCGCGAGGCCGATCGCGACGAGAACGAGCTGGCGAGCCGCATTCAGGCGCTCGGCGCCGATCGCTCCAGGCTCGCCGACGAGCTCGACGGATCGCTGGTCAAGACGCGCAAGCTCGAGCGCGCCAATCGCGAGATCGCAGAAAAGCTCGACGCAGCAATCGGCACCATCCGCGCCGTGCTGGAGAGCGGAGAGACGAGATGAGCCACATCAACGTCACCATCAATGGCCGGCAGTACCGGATGGCCTGCGAAGAAGGCCAGGAGGTGCGGTTGCTCAAGCTCGCGGAAAACCTCGAGCAGCGCATTGAATCGCTGCGCGGCAAATTCGGCGAGATCGGTGATGCGCGGCTCACGGTGATGGCGGCGCTCACCGCCTGCGACGAACTGGTCGACGCCGGATCGCGCATCCGCAACCTCGAGGAAGAGGTCGAACAGCTCCGCAACGCGCGTGTGGCCGCGGCCGACCGCGCCCGCGCGACTCAGGTCGCCGTCTGCAACGCGCTCAACGCTGCGGCCGAGCGGATCGAGCACACCACGCAGGTGCTCAACCGCACCGTCGGCGGCGGGATCGCGATCGGGTGATCACCCTCCCCTGGCGGGGTAGGGCAATTGCATTTGGGAGAAAAACGCCCTGTGGCCCATCCTTCGAGACGCCCGCCTTTGGCGGGCTCCTCAGGATGAAGTCTTGTTTTTGCGGCACACTAGTAGACCCTCATGGTGAGGAGCGCCGCTTGCGGCGCGTCTCGAACCACGAGACCGAGGACGTGCGCAGCCGCCCAAGGTGCGCAGCCGCCCAAGGCGGCATGTGCAATTGCCCTGCCTGGTGGGGCGAGCTATCGCATATCGCTATCGGCCATGACGACGTGGAAACGTCGGTTGCAGAAGCACGCAAACGCCATATGCCCCCTGGGGCGAGCGTGCGTCTGCTTGATTTCGGAATATTGGAAGAATATCGGTGAGTTGCCCGACGCGTCAAGTAGCCTGATCGAACGCCAGCCACCGCCGGCTACTTTGCATGGGGTTGTTTTTCGATATTTTGCCAACGCGTCTTCCCGCAAGTGCCATCCAGGGGTGGATGAAGAGAAAGCGTGAGCTCTGCGTCTCTGTTACCGCTGGCGGATTGCGGCAACGATGGCTACATTAGCCTCGCGAAGCTGCGTCGTGCGTCAGGAGCCATATATCCCCGGGGCCTTATCGATCCTTTAGGGAACTGTCCCTGGCCGGGTCCGTGGACCCGGACATATGGTGCCCACCTACTTTCGTAGGGAACTCCGGGATCGAGCGCTCCAACGGCCTCTGCGGCTTCGCACTCAAAGCGCGATGAGGTCATCGCGCTTTCGTGCTGTGTTTGAGCATGATCTCCTCGGAAGACGCTTCGCATTTTTCCGGATCGTGCTTTCGGTTTGTGATGTTTTTCGTTGCGGCGGTTTGATTGACTAGCAGTGCCTGCCCCGTCGATGCGGGGTGTCCAGTACGCCGCGGCTTGGCCGCAAGACAGGGGCGTCTCTGGAATGGTGGATTGTCCGCTGTCGCGGACGATGACAGCGGAAGATGGTCATGCATGCATCTCCATCGAAGGCCGAACTCCGGGCGCTCGCGCTGGCCAAGCGCGACGCGCTGAGCGACGAGCAACGCCGCGCTGCCGCCGAGGCGCTGGCCAAGCGCGGCGCACCGTTCGAGATCACCTCAGGCATGATCGTCTCGGGCTATTCGCCGATCCGCAGCGAGATCGATCCGACACCGCTGATGCTGAAGCTTGCGGCCAACGGCGCGCGGCTCGCGCTCCCCTGCATCAATGCGCGCGGCCAGTCGCTGACGTTCCGCGCCTGGGCGCCGCATGAGAGGCTGATGCTTGGGCCGCTCGGCATCCCGGAGCCGTCGCCGGCTGCGGCCGAGGTGCATCCTGATGTGATGCTGGTGCCGCTGGCCGCCTTCGACCGGCTCGGCCACCGCATCGGCTACGGCGCCGGCTATTACGACTATACCTTCGCGCATCTGCGCAAGGCCAAGCATGTCATCGGCGTCGGACTGGCGTTCGCCGCCCAGGAAACCAAGGCGATCCCGGCGTTGTCGCACGACGTTCCGCTGGATTATGTGCTAACGGAACGCAAGACGTTCGATTTCCGGAGTGCCTAGCATTGCGTATTCTCTTCGTTGGTGACGTCGTCGGCAGGACCGGCCGCACCGCCATCACCGATCACCTTCCCGGAATGATCAGGGACTGGTCGCTCGATCTCGTCATCGTCAATGGCGAAAACTCCGCCGGCGGCTTCGGCATCACCGAGGCGATCTATCAGGAGCTGCTCGACGCCGGCGCCGATGCGGTCACGCTCGGCAACCACGCCTGGAATCAGAAGGAAGCGCTGGTGTTCATTGAGCGCGCGCCGCGGCTGATCCGCCCGCTGAATTTTCCGCGCCATTCGCCCGGTCGCGGCGCTGCGCTGATCGACACCAAGAACGGCAAGCGTGCGCTGGTCATCAACGCGATCGGTCGCGTGTTCATGGAGCCGTCCGCCAACGATCCGTTCGCGGCAATCGAGCGCGAGCTCGAAGCATGTCCGTTGCGCCGGGGCGCCGACGCCATCGTGGTCGACTTCCACGGTGAAGCAACCAGCGAGAAGCAGGGCATGGGCTACTTCTGCGACGGCCGCGTCAGCCTCGTGGTCGGCACCCATACCCATGTGCCGACCGCCGATCACCAGGTGCTGCCCGCCGGCACCGCCTATATGAGCGACGCCGGCATGACCGGCGACTATGATTCGGTGATCGGCATGCAGAAGGAGGAGCCGCTGCAGCGCTTCCTCACCGGCATTCCGTCCGCCCGCTTCGAGCCGGCGTCGGGACCCGCAACGCTGAGCGGGGTCGCGGTCGAAACCGACGATGCGACCGGGCTTGCGCTGAAGGTCGCGCCGGTGCGCGCCGGCGGCCGGCTTGCGCCCGCGGTGCCGGAGTTCTGGGTAAAGTGAGGATCGAATTGCTGCCCCCGTTCGTCATTGCGAGCGGAGCGAAGCAATCCATCTCACGGCAAGTGACGAAATGGATTGCTTCGTCGCTATCGCTCCTCGCAATGACGGCTCGTCCGGGCTACGGGGTGCTCGCTTAGCTCTGCCGGAAGCCCATCCGGAATGCGCCCCAGTGCTGGCCGCCGACGACAATCGGCGATGACAGGTCCTTCATCAGCACGAAATTGCCGCCGCCCATGTCGCGGCGATAGGTCTGCAACAGGAACGACTTTGTGTTTGCCGCCACCTTCTTCACCGCGCGATCGTTGAACAGGCGGCGGTTGCGGCAATTGGCGTTGTTCCAGACCGGATCGGGGCCTTGCGGCAGCCGGTAGTTCGGATTGTGCGTCGGCAGATAGCCGCCCTTGGCCCAGGCGACGCAGAACACGATGCGCGGGTCGCTCTTCTGGATCGGATCCTGGATCGCGGGCAGCACGCGGTCGGTGAAGGCCACGTAGTCGGTGAGATACTGCTTCGGATCGGTGCCTGCTATCTCCCGGTACTTCTCGTCCATCAATTGTGCGAGTGTGATCTCGCCGCGCGCGATCGCGTGCTCGAACAGCTCCGAGATCTGCTTTGCGGTCTCGATCACGACGCGGATCAGCGGCGCGTCCGAGGTCTGTACACCGCTGTCTGCGATCATCGCGATCAAGTGTTCCGAGGTTTCGAGCAGTTTCGTCACCCGCTCGTCGGCGTGCTTGAGGTCACGCGAGGAGAGTTCGACGCCTTTGGCAAGCTCGTTCAGTTCCGCGATCACGGTGTCGCAATGACCGAGATTCGAGGTCGCGGCGCGCGCCACGCTGTCGATCTCGGCGCCCACGGATGAAAAGCCTTCCTGCACGCGCATGATGATGCCGGAAATCTGTCGGGCGCCTTCGCCGGCGCTCTTTGCGCGCAGCGAGGCATCGCTGCTCTCGCCGATCAGGCTGCTGATCTGGCCGTCGAGATCGCGCACGGTGTCGGAAATCTGATGCGTCGCCTGGCGGGTCGCCTCCGCCAGGCTCTTCACTTCGCTTGCGACCACGGCAAAGCCACGACCGGCGGTGCCGGCGCGCGCGGCCTCGATGGTGGCATTGAGAGCGAGCAGGTTGGTCTGCTTCGCGATCGCCTCGATCGAACCCGAGACCTTGGCGACTTGGCTCAGCGCCGAGCCGACCGCGGCAAGCCGTGCCTCGATCCGTCCGACCGCCGCAACGAGCTCTGCGATGTGACCGACCGCGGTCTCGACCACGCTGCGAGATTCCGCGATCTGGCCGACCGCGGCGGATGTGGTCGATTGCACCGCCTGCGACGCATTGGCGATGTCGTGATTGGCCGAGACCATGGTCTCGGCGGTCTCCTGCAAATGGTGGAAGCGCTCCGACTGGTTGCTGACGCGACTTGCCACCTCCTGGACGTTGCCGGTGATGTCGGCCAGCTCCACACCGAGTCCGCCGATCCGGTCGGCGAGCTGGTCGATGAGCCGTTCGGCCAGCGTCCGGCCGGATGACGTGTCCAGAACTGCGGCTTGCGCGACCGACATTTTCGAGCTTCCCCCGTCAGAACCGCCCGTCGACCCGTCGCGGCATTCTCCATTCCGATCTTGAAAGCGTGATTCGCGCCGTCGGTCTTGCCTGAGCGTGCACTCGAGCTACAAGAATGGTCAAAGCTTGTAGGCGGTGCGGAAGCCGCCCCAGTGCCGGCCGCGCACGCGGATCGGCACGTCGATCTCGCGCATCATCACGGTCGTGCCGTTGCCCATGTCGCGCGCGTAGGTCTGGATCAGATAGGCGCGCTGGTTGCGGCCGGCGGCAAGCCCAGCCGGGTCGTTGAAGATGCGGCGGTTGCGGGAGTTGGCCGTGTTGTAGGCGACGTCGCCGGGGCGCTGCGGATGCGAGTAGAGCTTGTTGTGGACGGGCAGGTAGCCGTTCTGGTCGATCGCGACGCAGAACGCCATCCGCGGATCCCTGGCGAGGAATGCCTCCTGGAACGGCGGCAGCGCGCGATCCGCCCAATCGAGCATCCTGGTGCGGTACTGCACCGGATTGGTGCCCGGTATCTCGACATAGTCGGTGTCGAACAGGTCGTCGATCGCCACCGCGCCGCCGGCGACCGCGTTGTCGAAGATCTTGGTCAGCGCGCTGCCTGCCTCCATCGCGCGGGTGACGAACTCGGTGTTCTCCTCGTGGATCGCCCACATTCTGTCTTCGATCTTCTCGCGCAGCGCGGCGGTCGGAGCCTCGAACCGCGCTTGTGCGCCGGCCTTGGAGCGCTCGCCGATCCTGATCCGGCAGACGCCGATATCCTGCAAGGTCGCGCTCAGGCTCTCATGTGTCGGGAGCTCGTCGGCCTCGGCCCCGCCGATCAGGATGCCGTCCATCGCGAGCTCGTAGACCGGCGCGGTGACGCTGCCGCGCGCGGTCGTGATCTCGATCTTGAAGCTGCAGGGGAGACGTTCGTTCTTGCGCGGATCGCCGCGCTCGTCCTGGCGCAGCAGCACCGCGCAGCGCGCCTTCAGCTTCTGGGCGAAGGCGGTCACGGCCTTGCCGGCCCTGGCGACATTGTCGCCGTGCCTTGCTGCTTCCTGCGTTGCGCTGTCGATCTCGCCGGCGCTGGTGCCGACCGAGACGATGAAGTGAGATGCGGATGCGGCGTTCTGGCCGATCTCGCCGGTGATCTGGTTCTGCTCGACCACCGCGCCGTTGACATGCTCGAAGACCGGGCGGATCGCCTCGATCGCCTGCGAGATGCGGTGCACCGCGTCCGCCGAGCCGGTCGCGTCCTTCTGCAATGCCTCGATCTTCTTGGTGATCTCCTCGGTCGCGCTCTGGGTCTGCACCGCGAGCGCCTTGACCTCGGTTGCGACCACGGCAAAGCCCTTGCCTGCGGCGCCGGCGCGTGCCGCCTCGATCGTCGAGTTGAGCGCGAGCAGCGTGGTCTGGCGCGCGATCTGCGCGATCAGATTGACGACGTTGCCGATCGCGGCCGAGGATTCGCGCAGGCGATCGACATTGGCGGTGGCCTCGCGCGCCGCGGCCGCGGCGTCATCGGCCAATCTGCTGGCGTTGCGCACCTGCTGGCCGATGCCCTCGGCGGAATGGGTGAACCTGTCGGCGGCCTCCGAGAATGTCGTCGCGGTGCTCTGCGCGGCGGTGGTGCGGCCGGTCAGCGCGTCGGTGCGTGCCCGGATGGTCGCGAGTGTCGCGGCGGTGGCGTCGGCACCGGCGGCCACCGAACCCGCGGCGCGCTCGAGCTGACGGATCATGCCGCCGAGCTCGAGTTCCAATAGTTCCAGGATCTCCCGCGCCGAATCGCTTTCGGTCGAGGTGATGGCTTCGGGCGCGGTGTTCGCGGCCGGAACTTCTGATTTCACGGCGGGCGCAACCGGCTCCGGCCCTCGCCTTCGAAACAAACCGAACGCCATGGGGACCCTTGGGTATGGGAATTGGGACGGCCGATCCTCTCATCCGGGCATGAAGTCATGGTTAACAGGTGCCTGATATTCCGGCATGCGGTAGTATCTGCAACGGAACGTCCCGCCGATCTTTGATTTTGGCCGGTGGGGGCCTATAAGGCCGCGTTTTCCATCCCCCTTTGACCTGACGCTTCGAAGAGACCTCGCATGGCCGGCCATTCCCAATTCAAGAACATCATGCACCGCAAGGGCCGGCAGGATGCCCAGCGGTCGAAGCTTTTCGGCAAGCTGGCGCGCGAAATCACCGTGGCGGCCAAGCTGGGCACGCCGGATCCGGCGATGAATCCGCGTCTGCGCGCCGCCGTGGTCGCGGCGCGCGCCGAGAACATGCCCAAGGACAACATCGAACGCGCCATCAAGAAGGCGGCCGGCAGCGATGGCGAGAACTACGAAGAGATCCGCTACGAGGGCTATGGTCCCGGCGGCGTCGCCGTGATCGTCGAGGCGCTGACCGACAACCGCAACCGGGCCGCCTCCGACATCCGCTCCTTCTTCACCAAATCCGGCGGCAATCTCGGCGAAACCGGCTCGGTCGCCTTCATGTTCGACCGCACCGGTATCATCGAATACGACAAGAGCGTCGCCTCCGACGACGCCATGCTGGATGCGGCGATCGAGGCCGGCGCCGACGACGTGGTCTCCAGCGAAAGCGGCCACGAGGTCTATGCCTCGCAGGACACCTTCCGCGAGGTCGCCAAGGCGCTGGAGGCGAAGTTCGGCGAGCCGCGCAAGGCGGCGCTGACCTGGAAGCCGCAAAACACCGTTTCGGTCGACGATGAGACCGGCGAAAAGCTGTTGAAGCTGATGGACGTGCTGAACGAGCACGACGACGTGCAGAACGTGTTCGCCAATTTCGAAGTGTCCGACGCGCTGATCGCGAAGATGGGTGGCTGACGCGCTTGATCGGAACTGCCGCGGCGTACTGGACCCCGCATTCGCGGGGATGACGAGCGGGCAGGACAAGCGGGGCAGGGGATGACGCTCCGTTTGTGTTTCGTTCCCGGTGCGCAGGCGGTATCACTCCCCCATGACATCGCAGCCGATTCGCTCCCCCGTCCGCATCATCGGTATCGATCCGGGCCTCCGCCGCACCGGCTGGGGCGTGATCGAGACCGAGGGCAATCGGCTGGTCTACATCGCCTGCGGTTCGGTCGAGCCGCCGGACAATCTGCCGCTCGCGAGCCGCCTGCTCGCGATCCATGAGGGGCTTGCCGCCGTGCTCGGCGATTACAAGCCGGCGGAGGCGGCGGTGGAACAGACCTTCGTCAACAAGGACGGCGCTGCCACGCTGAAGCTCGGCCAGGCCCGCGGCGTCGCCATGCTGGCGCCCGCAATGTTCGGCATTGCGATTGCGGAATACGCGCCGAACCAGGTCAAGAAGACCGTGGTCGGCGCCGGACATGCCGAGAAGAACCAGATCCAGGTGATGCTGAAGATTCTGCTGCCGAAAGCCGAGCCGCCATCCGCCGACGCGGCCGATGCGCTGGCGATCGCGATCACCCACGCGCATCACCGCCAGAGCGCCGCGCTGCGGCTGAAGGTGGCGAACCTATGAGGGGCGATTGCGCGTTCACACGACGTGAGGAGAGCACGCTCGTCAGGCTCCCTCCCCCACGCAACTGGGGTCTACCCCGGTTGCGCATCGTGAATTTACGCAAGTCAGGCAGGCCCGACTTGCGTTGGGGGAGGGTCGGGGAGAGGGGTAAGCCGCGGGCGAAGACCCATGCGATGCGACGACGACGCATCAACGAAGCTCGTACGACAATCGATCACGATGTGAGCGTCGTCCGTGCTCTGCCTCGTAAGGCGGAGCAAGCGGCACCCCTCTCCCTAGCCCTCCCCCGCAACGGGGGAGGGAACCCCTCCGCCGGTGCGTCCCTCACTGATGCTGAAGGACTCGAACGCGGCGCGAGCACCATATCCGGGGTGGCATCATGATCGGCAAGCTCAAGGGCCTGATCGATTCCTACGGCGAGGACTATGTGATCCTCGATGTCGGTGGCGTCGGTTACCAGGTGCACTGCGCCAGCCGCACGTTGCAGGCGCTGCCGTCGCCGGGCGGGGCGGCCGTGCTGTCGATCGAGACCTATGTCCGCGAGGACCAGATCAAGCTGTTCGGCTTCCGCTCGGATCATGAGCGCGAGTGGTTTCGCGTGCTGCAGACCGTGCAGGGCGTCGGCGCCAAAGTGGCGCTCGCGGTGCTCGGCACGCTGTCGCCGACCGACCTCGCAAATGCCATCGCGCTGCGCGACAAGGCGGCGGTCGCCCGCACGCCGGGGGTGGGGCCGAAGGTCGCCGAGCGCATCGTCAGCGAATTGAAGGACAAGGCGCCGGGCTTTGCCGATGTCGATCCGGCAGTGGTGCAGCTCTCGGGCGCGATCGACAACAACCGCGCGCCGCGTCCGGTGACGGATGCGATCTCCGCGCTGGTCAATCTCGGCTATGGCCAGCCGCAGGCCGCCGCCGCGATCGCCGCCGCCTCGCGCAGCGCCGGTGAGAGTGCCGAGACCGCGCACCTGATCCGGCTGGGCCTGAAGGAATTGTCGAAGTGAGCTGCGTATCGAAGCCGGTCCTTTCTTTACCTCTCCCCGCTTGCGGGGAGAGGTCGGATTGCATCGCAGATGCAATCCGGGTGAGGGGGTACAGGTCTGAACGCATGTCTCGCTCGCGGATGCAGCCCCTCACCCCAACCCTCTCCCCGCAAGGGCGGGGAGAAGGAGAACAACGCTCTCGTGCTGGTTTTGCGTCATGAACACGCCCTCCCGCATCGTCACGCCCGAGCGCCGCTCCGATGACGTCGGCGACACCGCGCTGCGTCCGCAGTCGCTGACGGAGTTCGTCGGCCAGGCGCAGGCGCGCAAGAATCTCTCGATCTTCATCGAGGCGGCGAAGAAGCGCGGCGAGGCGCTGGATCACGTGCTGTTCGTCGGTCCGCCGGGTCTCGGCAAGACCACGCTGGCGCAGATCGTCGCGCGCGAGCTCGGCGTCGGCTTTCGGGCGACGTCGGGTCCCGTCATCGCCAAGGCCGGCGATCTTGCCGCACTGCTCACCAATCTCGAAGAGCGCGACGTGCTGTTCATCGACGAGATCCATCGCCTGAGCCCTGCGGTGGAAGAGGTGCTCTATCCGGCGATGGAGGATTTCCAGCTCGACCTGATCATCGGCGAGGGACCGGCGGCGCGCTCGGTGAAGATCGATCTGTCGAAGTTCACGCTGGTGGGCGCGACCACGCGCGCAGGCCTGCTCACCAATCCGTTGCGTGACCGCTTCGGCATTCCGATCCGCCTGAATTTCTACACCGAGGAGGAACTGGAGAAGATCGTCACCCGCGGCGCGCGCGTGCTCAACGTCGGCATGAGCTCCGACGGTGCCAACGAGATCGCGCGCCGCGCCCGCGGCACGCCGCGCATCGCCGGCCGCCTGTTGCGCCGGGTCAGGGATTTTGCGTCCGCAGCGGATGCCGATTCCGTCGACCGCGGCATCGCCGACCGCGCGCTGAGCGCGCTCGAGGTCGACAGCGCAGGCCTCGATGCGATGGACCGCCGCTATCTGACGACGATCGCTCTGAACTATGGCGGCGGCCCGGTCGGCGTCGAGACCATGGCGGCGGCATTGTCGGAGCCGCGCGACGCGATCGAGGACATCATCGAGCCTTATCTGATCCAGTGCGGCTATCTGCAGCGCACCCCGCGCGGCCGCCTGTTGACCTCGCATGCCTTCCGCCATCTCGGCCTTGCCGAGCCCAACCGCGATCCCGCGCAGTTCGGTCTGTTCGGCGGCAATGGTGACGAGGACTGATCGCGCGGGCGTGATGTCCGCCGCGGCACTCTCGAAAAGTTGAATGTGCGATAGGTTCCGTCACGCGGCCCAGGCCATCGGTAACCATTGCGACATCTGCCCGCCTTCCGCACAAAGGCGGCCCAATTCCGCTCCAATCGCGCGGCTTAGGTCGATCAGGCATCAGCGATCGCAGGTCCATGATTTCACGTCGCAACTTCCTCCGCTCCGTCGGCGGATTGACCGCCACCAGCGCCTCGACCGCAGCCTATGGCGTCAGCGAGCCGGTCGTTCGGCTCACGCTCACGCGCTACGATCTGTCGCCGCGGCGCTGGCCGGCGGATTTTCCGCTCAAGATCGCTGCGCTCGCCGATATTCATGCTTGCGATCCCTGGATGTCGCTCGATCGCATCGCCGAGATTGTCGACCGCACCAACGCGTTGAATGCCGATCTCATCGTCATGCTCGGTGACTATGTCGCAGGCCTTCGTCACGTCACGCGCTTCATTCCGGCGTCGGAATGGGCCGCGGTGCTCAAGGGCCTGAAGGCGCCGCTCGGCGTGCACGCCATCCTCGGCAATCACGATTATTGGGAAGACAAGGCCGTGCAGCGCCAGGGGCAGGGCGTCCCGATCGCGCGCCGGGCGCTGGAGCGGGTGGGCATTCCGGTCTACGAGAACGATGCGGTGCGGCTCGTCAAGGACGGCCGTCCGTTCTGGCTCGCCGGCCTCGGCGACCAGCTCGCCTATCTGCCGGCGCGGCGCTTTCGCCATCTCGCGCATGTCGGCGCCGACGATCTCGGCGCCACGCTTGCCAAGGTCACCGACGATGCACCGGTGATCCTGCTCGCCCACGAGCCCGACATCGCGCTCCGCGTGCCCTCGCGCGTCGCGTTGCAACTGTCCGGACACACTCATGGCGGCCAGGTTCGATTGCTCGGCTGGTCGCCCGCGGTGCCCGTGAAGCACGGCATGCGGCTCGCCTACGGCCATCTCAAGCTGAAGACCGATGTCATCGTCTCCGGCGGCCTCGGCTGCAGCATCATGCCGTTCCGCCTCGGCGTGCCGCCCGAGATCGTGCAGGTGACGCTCGGTGCAAAGAGGCCGTTGGTCTCCTGACCACGCTTGCGCGGCCTACGACCCGACAGCGGCATGGAATCTCGCATCATCTGATGTTATATTTGATGTCGAGGAATCCTTGCCATGAGAACGACAATTGCAATTGACGACGAGTTGTTTGCCAAGGCGCAGGAATTCGCCGGCGTCACGGAGAAGTCCGCGGTGATCCGCGAGGCATTGAAGGCGTTCGTCGAGCGCGAGGCCGCCCGCCGGCTCGCCCGGATGGGAGGCTCGCGACCCGACGCCAAGGCGCCTCCGCGCCGTCGCCCGAAATGACTGTGCTCGTCGACACGTCGATCTGGATCGATCATTTTCGTCGTAGCGATCCGCGGCTGGTGAGACTTCTTGATCACGGCGAGGTTGTCATGCATCCATTCGTGATAGGTGAATTGGTGCTCGGACACGTGCCGAAGATCGTGGAAATGATGGATGACCTGAACGCACTTCCGAAGGCGATCGTCGCAACGACCGACGAAGTCCTGACCTTCATCTCGAATCGAAAGTTGTCCGGCTCAGGCATCGGTTACGTCGATGCGCATCTGCTGGCGGCCACCGCGCTGACACCCGAGACGGTGTTCTGGACGCGCGACAAGCGCGCGCTGGCAACAGCCGAGGCGCTGTCGCTCGCGGCCAGGATTGCGGAATAGCCGATGACCTCACCCATCCTCGACGGCGAAATCCGCGACGGCCGCCACCACATGAAGGTCCGCGTCTATTACGAGGACACTGACTTCTCCGGCATCGTCTATCACGCCAACTATCTGCGCTTCATGGAGCGCGGGCGTACCAACCATCTTCGCCTGATGGGCGCCGAGCAGCAGGCGCTGTTCGAGGAGGCAGAGGCTGAGACCGGCGGGTTCGCCTTCGTGGTGCGCTCGATGGCGCTCGACTTCCTCAAGCCCGCGCGAATGGACGACGTGCTCGACGTCGTGACCTGGCCGATCGCGGTGAAGGGCGCGTCCATCATGCTGGCGCAGGAGGTCAGGCGCGGCGATGACGTGCTTGTGAAGGCCGAGGTCCGCGTCGCCTTCGTCAGCGGCGGCCGCGCGCAGCCGATTCCGAAGTCCATTCGCGCGCTGATGAAGGCCGATTTGGCCTAGCTATCGGTCGATAGGTGCGGAGCCATCGACTCCTGGCGTCGGCGCGATAAATTTGCGCGTGATCACAACCGCGAGGGATCGCCGATGTCACGCCCGCCGCTGCCACCCTTCACCCGCGAGACCGCTGCGCAGAAGGCGCGCATGGCGGAGGATGCGTGGAATTCGCGCGATCCCGCGCGCGTCGCGCTCGCCTATACCGAGGACAGCCGCTGGCGCAACCGCTCCGAGGTATTTCAAGGCCGCGAGGCGATCGTAGCCTTCCTCACCCGCAAATGGGAAAGGGAGCTCGACTACCGCCTGATCAAGGATCTCTGGGCGTTCGACGGCAACCGCATCGCGGTGCGCTTCCAGTACGAATGGCACGATGCCGGCGGCAACTGGTTTCGCTCTTACGGCAACGAGCAGTGGGAGTTCGACGAGCACGGCCTGATGCGACGGCGCGAAGCCTCGATCAACGACATCGCGATCGCGGAAAAAGACCGCCGCTTCCACTGGCCCGCCCCAGGGCCGCGGCCGGCCGACGTGCCCGGATTGGGGCCGGAGCCGTTTTAGTTGTCGTCCCGGCCGAGTGCGCAATGGCGCACTAGGCCGGGACGACGCGTGGTGAGAGACCGCGCTACGCCGCCGCCTTATGGCGGGCGATTTCGGCTTTGTAGAGCTCGAATTCCTCCGCGATCGCCTTTGCGACCGAGGGCCGCGTGCGCAGGCGCTCGTAATAGGCCTTCAGTGCCGGCCATTTGGCGAGCTCGATCGGTGGGGTCGCCATCGTCCAGTTGATGACGGTGACGAGATAGGCGTCGGCGACGCTGAAATGATCGAGCAGATAGTCGCGGCCCTTCAGGTGATCCTCGAGATAATCGAGCCGCGAGGTGTATTTCTCCAGCGCATAGGTCTTGGCCTCCGGCGGCGCCTTCTTGTCGAGCAGCGGCAGGAACAGGCCCTTGTGCAGTTCGGTGCCGATGAAGCACAGCCACTGATGCAACCGCGAACGCTCGGTGCTCGATGTCGTGCCGATACCGGCCTGCGGAAAGCGGTCGGCGACATATTGCAGGATCGCGGCGTTCTCGGTCAGCACCACGCCGTCGTCGGTGCGCAGCGTCGGCACCAGTCCGAGCGGGTTGAGCTTGTTGAAGTCGGAGCCGTCGCTACGCACCTGCTTTGTCTTGGGATCGACCTCCAGATAGTTGGCCGGCTGGCCCGCCTCGTAGAGCGCGACACGGGTCGCCATCGAGCAGGCGAGTGGCGAGAAATAAAGGTCCATGGGTGCCTCCTTGGCGGTGCTGGGCGCGGATCTTCCGGCCGGGTTGATTTTTGTACTGTCTCGAATAATATCGAAGGCGTCAAGGAATTTAATGCGACATGGTACAAAAAAATAGAAAGCCGCCATCTGCTGCCAAGATCGATGCGCCTGCCGTGCCGAAGCGGCGCGGGCGGCCGCGTGCCTACGTGCCCGACGTCGCGCTCGGCAAGGCGCTCGATCTGTTCAGGCGCGACGGCTTTGCCGCGACCTCGCTCGATGATCTCAGCGCCGCCACCGGCATGAACCGGCCGAGCCTCTATGGCGCGTTCGGCGACAAGCGCGCGCTCTATATCAAGAGCTATCAGCGCTATCGCGACGAGGCGCGCGCCGCGATGGTCGACATCTTCCGCGCCGAGGCGCCGCTGCGGGAGCGGCTGGCGCGCATCTACGCCATCGCGCTCGACATCTACACCGAAGGGGACTCGCCGCGCGGCTGCTTCACGGTGATGACGGGGGCTTCCGAAGCGGTGGCTGATCCCGACATCCGCGCCATGGTCCTGGAGGGTCTCACCGAACTGGACAAGGCGTTTTCGATCTGCTTCCGCCTCGCCAAGGAGCGCGGCGAGTTGCCGGAGACAGCCGATGAGGCCGCGCTCGCGCATCTCGCATCGGCCACCATCCACACCATCGCGATCCGCGCCCGTGCCCGCGTGCCGCGCCAGGAACTCGAAGCGATCGTGAATGGCGCCATCGACGTGATGTGCGCGGCCAAATAGCCGCCGCGAAAATTCGCGCGCGGCTAATGTCGGGTGCTGGCCTTCCTGACCGTCTTCCGTAAGGTGCTCTCATTCATGGAAGCGGAACATCATGGGAAAAGTCAGGACGTCAGTGTTCATGGTCTCGATCGACGGCTTTGGAGCCGCGCCGCGTCAGAGCCTCGACAATCCATTCGGCGAGGGCGGCCTGGCGCTGCCGGCTAGCTGGTACTTCCAGACCCGGACCTTCCGCCAGATGATCGGCCAGGATGGCGGGACGACCGATCTCGACGACGAGATCGCGCGCAAGGCGATGGACAATATCGGCGGTTGGATCCTCGGGCGAAACATGTTCGGCCCGATCCGTGGGCCGTGGCCGGATCATTCCTGGAAAGGCTGGTGGGGCGACAATCCGCCATATCACACGCCGACGTTCGTGCTGACCCATCACGCGCGGCCCGACATCGAAATGGAAGGCGGAACCACCTTCCATTTCGTGACCGATGGAATTGCCGCGGCGCTGGAGCAGGCGCGCGCGGTTGCCGGGGACAAGGACATCCGCGTCGGCGGCGGCGTGTCGGTCGTGCGGCAATTCCTGCAAGCGCGTCTGCTCGACGAGCTGCAACTGGCGCTGCCGCCGGTGCTGCTCGGCGCCGGCGAGAGCCTGTTCGCGGGCATCGATCTGCCTGCGCTCGGCTATGCCGTCGTCGGGCATGTCGCGAGCCCGCACGCCACGCACGTCACCATCGCGCGTAGGTCGGCCTAGGTCGGCGACCTGCGCTGCGCCGGTGGGCCTCAATACCCCCGCTTGCGATCGACCACGTTTTCCAGCGTCTGGCCGGTCTCGAACCGCGCGATCTGCTGGGCGACATATTTCGAGATCTCGTCGGCGTCAGTGTCGGCGGCATTGTGCGGCGTCAGCACCACCTTCGGATGGCTCCAGAACGGGCTCGCCTCGGGCAACGGCTCGGTCTCGTAGACGTCGAGCGAGGCTGCACCGAGCGTGCCGTCGTCGAGCGAACGCAGGATGTCGGCCTCGTTCTGCAGGCTGCCGCGGCCGGCATTGATGATCACGGGCGCACCGAGCGGGCTATCCCGGTTCAGCTTCGCGAACACCTCGCGGTCGAGCACGTGCCGTGTCGCCGGTGTCAGCGGCAGCAGGCAGACCAGGATGTTGGTCTGGCGCAGGAATGCATCGAGGCCGTCAGTGCCGTGGAAACAGGGGATGCCGTCGATCCGCTTCTCGCTGCGGCTCCAGCCGACCACGCGGAAGCCCAGGGCGCGGAGCGCGCGCGCCGAGGCGGCGCCCAGCGTGCCCAACCCCATGACGCCGACGGTGAGCGCACCCGCCGCCCACTGGTACTTCGGCGCCCAGCGCTTCAGCCGCTGTGACTCGCGCAGGTACGGCTCCTGCCGGTGGTGCATCAGCACGTGCAGCACGACGTACTCGGTCATGCGGTCGGTGAGGTCGCCGACCGCGACCCGCACCAGCGGAACGTCTGGCAGCGAACGGTCGGCCATCAGCGCATCGACGCCGGCGCCGAGATTGAAGATGACGCGCAGATTGCTGAAGGCGGCCAGCTCACCGGGCTTTGGCTTCCACACGGCGGCATAGTGCACCTCGGCCGGATCGAGCGCCGGATCCGGCAGCAACACGACCCGGCGGTCGGGACAGACTGCCTCGAACCGCGCCTCCCAGCGCGCCGGCGACCAGTTTTCCGTGCCGCCGTTGACCAGCAGCGCGAGTGCGCCCTTGCTCATCCAGATACCTCCAACCTCTCTCGCGCGGGACGGGTCGGGCCCGCCCCCGGTGTCCTGCCATCAATAGGGGAGAACATCCATGCCCAAGCAATTCCTGAGGTCGGCTTTGTATCGGTCAATGTCGGGCCGTAGCCATCGGAACCCGCAAGCAAAATTTCTTTCGCGTCCCTGTCGGGCGCGGGCATAATCGTTCGTTCTTGGAATGAACGGAGATGCCTTTCGATGCTGTATGCCATCCTCTGCTATCACGACGAGGACATGGTCGGTTCCTGGAGCAAGGAGCACGACGCCGCCGTCATGCAGAAACTGTCCGTGGTGCAGGACAAGCTCGCCAAGCAGGGTCGGCTCGGCCCGGTGGCGCGCCTGCTGCCGACCACGGCCGCGACCACGCTGCGTAAGGACGATCCGCCGTTGGTGCTGGATGGCCCGTTCGCCGAGACCAAGGAGCAGTTGCTCGGCTTCTACGTCGTCGACTGCAAGAACCTCGACGAGGCGCTCGACGTCGCCCGAGATCTCGGCGCGGCCAATCCCGGCGGCACCTATGAGATCCGCCCGGTCGGCGTGTTCAAGCCGGGGAGTGTCAAGTCGTGACCGATACCGCCTGGATCGATGCCGCGCTGACGTCTGCGCGTCCCCAGGCGGTCGGCGCGCTGCTGCGCTATTTTCGCAATCTCGACACCGCCGAGGAGGCCTATCAGAACGCCTGCCTGCGGGCGCTGAAGAGCTGGCCGCAGAACGGCCCGCCGCGCGATCCCGCGGCGTGGCTGATCATGGTCGGCCGTAACGTCGCGATCGACGAAGTCAGGCGCAACCGGAAGCAGGAGCCGCTGCCCGAGGATGACCAGGCGATCTCCGACCTCGACGATGCCGAGGACGAGATCGCCGAGCGGCTCGACGGCTCGCATTATCGCGACGATATCCTGCGGCTGCTGTTCATCTGTTGCCACAAGGACCTGCCGGCGACGCAGCAGATCGCACTCGCTTTGCGCATCGTGTCCGGTCTCACCGTGAAGCAGATCGCGCGTGCCTTCCTGGTCAGTGAGGCCGCGATGGAGCAGCGCATCACGCGAGCGAAGGCCCGCGTCGCGGATGCCAAGGTGCCGTTCGAGACCCCTGGTGCGGTCGAGCGCAGCGAGCGGCTCGCCTCCGTGGCCGCAATGATCTACCTGATCTTCAACGAGGGTTATTCCGCCGGCGGCGACACGGCCGACATCCGCGCGCCGCTGTGCGAGGAGGCGATCCGGCTCGCCCGCCTGCTGCTTCGCCTGTTCCAGAGCGAGCCTGAAATCATGGGGCTGACGGCGTTGTTGCTGTTGCAGCATGCCCGCGCGGCGGCGCGTTTCGATGCCGACGGCCAGGTGATCCTGCTCGACGATCAGGACCGCAGCCTGTGGAATCGGGAACTGATCGCCGAAGGGTTGGCGCTGATCGACAAGGCGATGCGGCACCGCCGGAGTGGGCCGTATCAGGTGCAGGCGGCGATCGCGGCACTTCACGCCCGCGCAAGCACGCCCGAGGAGACCGACTGGGCGCAGATCGATCTGCTTTACGGCGCGCTCGAGGTCATGCAGCCCTCTCCGGTGGTGACGCTCAATCGCGCGGTGGCGGTCTCCAAGGTCAGGGGAGCCGAAGCGGCGCTCGAGATGATCGAGCCGTTGGCGCCGCGGCTCTCCAACTACTTCCACTATTTCGGCGTGCGCGGCGCCTTCCTGATGCAGCTCGGCCGCAACGACGAGGCACGTGTCGCCTTCGACCGCGCCATCGCGCTCGCCAATACCACCGCGGAAGCCGCCCACATCCGCATGCATATCGATCGCCTGATGCGCGACAGCCAGCCGCGCAACGCCAAGGCGAAGTAGGGTCGACTGTGCGTTGTTCGCGTGCAAGGTGAGATGCTTCCCACGTGGCACCCCTCTCCCTAACCATCGCAAGGGGGGACAATCGCACATGACGTCTGCGAAGGAGTCCGCGAGCTCCCTTCGCCTCTCCCGCTTGCGGGGGAGGCCGACGCGTGCGCAGCGCGCGGCGGGTGGGGGCTCTTTTCACGAGACGACTCGCGGAGAGAACCCCCACCCCAACCCTCCCCCGCAAGCGGGAGAGGGAGCCGACTGCCGATGCCTCCCTCACGTGATGCAGATGGCGTGTGCGCACTACCGAGCAGTCATCGGTAACCGATCACGTCAGGTGAGCACGGCGGTTGGGCTCCCTCCCCCCTTGCGGGGGAGGGCGGGGGAGAGGGGTAAGCCCCGGGCGAGGTGATCGACATGTGCATCACTCCCGCAACGCCAGTCGTATGCCGTTCAACCGTGCGAGCGGGAGAGCGGGCGCTGCCCCGTCGCGGCCCCGGAAAAATCTTCGCCGACCCTGTCGGCCGCGCATTCCTCCGTTCGTCATAGAGGCAGAGCATCACCAATCCCTGCGGAGCCAGCCATGCCGACGAATGCGGAGATCGAAATCTCAAGGCCTGCGCGCATCACCGGCCGCATCATGAGCGGTCTTGTCATCGTCTTCCTGCTGTTCGACGGCGCGATCAAGCTGGTGCCGTGGCCGGTCGTCACCGACTCGATGGACAAGATGGGCTTTGGCGCGAGCGAGACGCTGGCGCGCAGCCTCGGCCTCATCACCATCATCTGCACGCTGCTCTATTCCGTGCCGCCGACCTCGATCCTCGGCGCAATCCTCCTCACCGGCTATCTCGGCGGCGCGATCGCATCCCATGTGCGGATCGGCAGCCCGCTGTTCACGCACACGCTGTTCGGACTTTATCTCGGTCTGATGGTGTGGGGCGGGCTGTATCTGCGCGATGGCAATCTGCGCGCGCTGCTTCCGTTTCGTCGCTAAGCTGTTCTTCAATCCATCCTTGCGGAGACCGTCATGCTCGAAGTCATTATCATCGTTGCCGTCATCCTGGCGATCGCGATTGCGGTCGTCCTCATCCTGGCGGCGACCAAGCCGGATACGTTCCGGGTCACGCGTGCGGCCAGCATCGAGGCGCCGGCGGAGCGCATCTTTCCGCTGATCAACGACTTCCACCGGTGGACGACGTGGTCGCCCTACGAGACCAGGGACCCCGCGATGAAGCGAACCTATGACGGCGCCGCGAACGGCAAGGGCGCGGTCTACGCCTGGAACGGCAACAAGAATGTCGGCTCCGGCCGGATGGAGATCCTCGATGCGCAGGCGCCGTCCAAGCTCGTGATCAAGCTCGACTTCTTCACGCCGTTCGAGGGCCACAACACCGCCGAGTTCACAATGCTGCCGCAGGGTGATGCGACCAACGTCACATGGACCATGTATGGTCCGGCGGCCTTCATGTCGAAGCTGATGCAGGTGTTCATGAACCTGGATCACATGATCGGCAAGGATTTCGAGGTCGGTCTCGCCAATCTGAAGACGCTCGCCGAAAAATAACCACGCCAAGGAGCACGCGATGCAGGTCAATCCCTATCTTTCCTTCGACGGCAATTGCGATGCCGCGTTGAAGCATTACCAGAAGGTGCTGGGTGCGCGGATCGAGGAATCCTTCCCCTACGGAGAGGGCAATGCGGAGATGCAGACGCCGCCCGGCTGGAAGGACAAGATCATGCACGCCCGAGTCAGCATCGATGGCGAGATCATCATGGCGTCCGACGCACCTCCCGGGCATTTCCAGAAGCCGCAGGGGTTTCATGTCGCGCTGCAGGTCGAGGATCCCGCTGACGCCGAACGCCGGTTCAAGGCCCTTGCCGAGGGCGGCACCGTCACCATGCCGTTCGGCAAGACCTTTTTCTCCAACGGCTTTGGCATGTGCGTCGATCAGTTCGGCATTCCCTGGATGGTGAACTGCCCGGCGCAGATGTAGGCTAGCGAGTGTTGGGGCACACTCACCGTCACTCTGTGAATCTACGTGGTCGTCATTGCGAGGAGCGATAGCGACGAAGCAATCCATGCATCCGCGTATGCCGTACGATGGATTGCTTCGCTTCGCTCGCTATGACGGGGTGGAGCAGTGCGCCCCGTCACCGTGAGGAGGCCGCAACGCGGCCGTCTCGAAGGCGACGGCCCGGCCGGTGGCCGTGCATCCTTCGAGGTGAATAAAACCGTAGGGTGGGCAAAGGCGCACATGCGCCGTGCCCACCATCCGCTCCTGGATGAATTGGTGGGCACGCTTCGCTTTGCCCACCCTACAGGGCTGATGACGGATCAATAGCCTTACCTGCACCGCGGATAGATTGCCGCCAACTCGCGCCCGCGTAGCAGGAGCAGTCGCGAGTTCAGTCCGCCGCGGCGGATGATCCAGACGCGCACCGGCGCGGGGTAGGCCTCCAGCACCGCCTCGGAGGCTTCCGGCTCCGCATAGATCCGGCCGCGTCCGTCGATCGAGCGCGCGGCGTGGAAGCCGAGCACTGCGCGTCGCGTCACGCAGATGCGGTCGTGCGGCACCATCGAGAGCACCAGCGTGCAGGCCGACAGACACGGGCCGTCGATCACCACGCGCTCGCCGGATTCGCGAACCTTGTCGAACAATTCGATGAAGGGCCCGACCTGTCCGCCGGGGCTCTCGAGGATCCGCACCTCGGCTTGCGCGGAGGCAATGGTTGCACAGAGGCTGGCCGCAGCGAGAAGCATCTTCATCGGCGCAATCCTCCCCGCCGGTGCGATCGGGGTCGCACCGCATCCGTTGCAGGAAGACATGCGCGCGGATCGGGGCATCATCAAGACCGATGCCCCGTCCCGGTCAAAAATCGATCAGGCCACCGACCGGTTCTTGATCGCGCCGACGATCGCGGTGAGGATGGCGCCGGCCACGCCACCACCGGCGACCTGGCCAACGATGCTGCCGATGTCCGGCGTCGCACCGGAGTTGGCGAGCAGCGGGATCAGCATGCCGAGAAGCTGCCCGCCGGCGCCGCCGCCGATGGCGCCTGCAATGGTGTTTCCGAGCGTGCCGAGATCGATGTTCTTGGCCGCCCCCGCCGCGACATTGCCGCCGATCGCTCCGCTGATGATCTGGATGATCAGATTGATGAGAACTCCCGACATGACGTGATTCTCCCCGGTCCCTGGTTTCAGCACGGTGTGGCGCCGCGCTGGCGCCCACCCCCGAAGGTTAGGCTGTTCGGGCGTAAAGGTCATGCTGCACACGCGAAGATTGCGCGCGAATATGGCCGCTATGCACCGGGAAAATGGCCGGCGGGACCCTCAATTGGCGCCGGAGACGCCGGCTTCGGCAAACGTCGCCATGCCGCCATGACAGGCCAGCGCGGCGCGCAGGACCAGAACCGCAACGGCGGCGCCGGAAGCCTCGCCGAGCCGCATGTCGAGATCGAGCAGGGGGACAAGTTGGAGCTCGCGCAGCAATTCGCGGTGACCAAGCTCGGCCGAGACATGTCCCGCACGGCAATGCGCAAGCATATCCGGCGCAAGCCGCGCCAGTGGCAACGTTGCCGAAGTCGCCACGAAGCCGTCGAGCAGCACCGGAATGCATCTAGCTCGCGCCGCCAGCACGGCGCCCGCGATTGCCGCGAGCTCGCGGCCGCCGAGCGACATCGCAACCGCCAGCGGATCGTCGAGCAGGCCGCGATGGAATTTCAGCGCCGCGTCGATCGCGACGCGCTTGCGCAATAAGCCTGCATCATCGACGCCGGTGCCGCGGCCGGCCCAGCGCGCGCCGCGCCCGCCCATCAACGCCGCGCAGAGTGTCGCGGCGACCGTCGTGTTGGCGATGCCCATCTCGCCCAGCACGAGCAGGTCGCATGCCTCGGGCACAGTGCGCCAGCCGGTGTCGAGCGCCATGAGGAAATCCGCCGCGTCCATCGCCGGCGCTATCGTGAAATCGCGCGTCGGCCGCCCGAGCTCGATCGGCTCGACGCGCAGCTCGGCGCCGGCAAGCTTGGCGATCTGGTTGATCGCGGCACCGCCGCCCGCGAAATTCGCAACCATCTGCGCGGTGACCTCCGACGGATAGGCGGAGACGCCGCGTTCGGCGATGCCGTGATTGCCGGCGAACACGGCAATGGTAACGCGGTCGAGCCGCGGCAGCTCCCGCCGCTGCCAGCGCGCAAGCCAGATCGCGAGATCCTCCAGACGCCCGAGGCTGCCCGGCGGCTTGGTCAGGTTCTGCTGGCGCCGTGCGGCCGCCTCCGCGCATTCATCGTCGCCTCCCGGGAGATCGCGACAAAAGCTGCGGATGTCGTCTAGAGTATTGAACTGCATGCGATTCCCTCGTTAAGCGGGGCCGCAAGCTAGTTCAATTTGCAGGCCGCTACCATGAATCAATGGCTCGAGGATCTCAGGATAGCCACCGGCTTTCTGACCCGCCTGCCGATGCCACATCCCGACGGCGCGCGGCCGCAGAATTTCGCGCGGGCGCAACGGGTCTTTTCGCTGGTCGGCGCCTTCATCGGGGCGGCTATCGGGCTCGCCTGCCTGCTCCTGCGTGCGATCGGCGTGCCGGATCTGGCGGCCGCGGCGCTGGCGCTCGGCGGCGGCGCGCTCTTGACCGGCGCACTGCACGAGGACGGGCTCGCCGATGTCGCAGACGGTTTTGGCGGCGGCCGCGACGCCGCCGCGAAGCTCGAGATCATGCGCGACAGCCGGCTCGGCACGTATGGCGCGCTGGCGCTGCTGGTGAGTTTTGCCGCCAAGCTCACAGCGGTGGCGGCGATCCCGGATGGTGCCGTCGTGCAGAGCCTGATCGTGGCGCACGCGCTCAGCCGCGGCGTGCTGCCATGGCTGTCGATCAGCCTGCCTTACGCGCGCAAGGATGGGCTCGCGGCCAATGCCGGCCGGCCTGATGGTGTGATGGCGGTGGTCGCGGCCGGTATTGCACTCGCGATCGCGCTGCTGTCGTTGCGCTTCTCCGATGCGCTGCTGGCGGCGATCGTGGCAGGCGCCGGTGCATGTCTCATCGCGCTGCTGGCAATGCGGCAGATCGGCGGTCAGACTGGCGACGTGCTCGGCGCAGCGGAGCAGGTTGCGGAGACCGCGATCCTGGTGCTGCTCGCGGCGCGGCTCGGGTGAGCGCATGCAGGCCGAAACGCAGCTCTGGCTGATCCGCCACGCGCCGGTCGAGGGGCCGCGCGGTGTGATCCATGCAGCCGATGCGCCGGCCGATCTCGGCGACGCCGCGGCATTCGCGGCGCTGCGGGCGCGGCTGCCGGCCGGCGCCTTCGCTGTTTGCAGCCCGGCGCGGCGCACCCGCGAGACCGCGGCGCGGCTCGGCCTTGACGCGGTCGAGGACGAGGCCTTCCGCGAGCAGGATTTCGGCGACTGGACCGGACGGCGGCACAGCGAGCTCGAGGCCGAGCTTGGTGCTGCCTATCGCGGGTTCTGGAATGCGCCGGGCAGCAACCGGCCGCCGGGCGGCGAAAGCTTTGCCGATCAGATCACGCGCGCGCGGGCAGGGCTTGCGCGCCTTCCCGCAGGCGACGCTGTGCTCGTCGTGCATTCCGGGACCATCCGCGCGATCCTTGCGATCGCGCTCGACCTTGCGCCCGAGACTGCGCTGCGCTTCGTGATCGATCCGCTGTCATTGACGCGGATCGATCGGCTGGCAGATGCGTGGCGTGTGGTCGCGGTGAATGGGCGCTAGCCAATTCCGCTGCTGTCAACCCATCATCCTGAGGCGCGAGCGGAGCGATCAAAGCCGAAGTGCTATCCGTTCCGCCGCTGGCCACGCAGCGTCGGCAGGCCGATGCCGGCGGCGTCGAAGCCGCCGTCGACGGCGAGGATCTGCCCGGTGATGTAGCTGGCGCGATCCGAGCACAGGAAGAAGATCGCGTCCGCGAGCTCCTCTTCCAGGCCGTAGCGGTTGAGCGGGATCGCGTCGTGATAGTCGGCGCGGATCTCCGGCGTGTGCACGGCCTTGGCCATCGCGGTCTCGACCGGGCCCGGCGCTACGCCATTGACGCGGATGCCGAGCGAGGCGAGTTCGACCGCGAGCTGCTTGGTGAGATGTGCAAGCCCCGCCTTGCTGGTGCCGTAGGCCGAGCGCAGGGTCGAGGCGCGCACCGCCGAGATCGAGGTGATGTTGACGATCGCGCCGCCGCCGTGCTCGCGCATCAGCGGCGCGGCGGCCTTGGTGCAGAGGAACGGGCCGGTGAGGTTGACCGCCATGATCCGGCTCCAGTCGGCGTCGGAGGTTTCCAGCACCGGCGCGAACACGGCAACGCCCGCGTTGTTCACGAGCGCGTCGAGCCGGCCGAAGCGGCGGTTGATCGCAGCGATCGCCGCTGCCACGCCGTCGGCGTCGGAAACATCACACGTCAGTGCCAGCGTATCCGCGGTCCTGTTCAGTGCCGCGACCGCGCCGTCCAGCAACGCGCCCTCGATGTCGAGCAGCGCGACGCGCCAGCCCTCGGCGAGAAAGCGCTTGGCCGCGGCGAGCCCAATGCCGCGCGCGGCGCCGGTGACGAGTGCGACTTTGGAAGGAGACGAGGTCATGATGCGGTCCACATTGTTCGGGCGAGCGGCGTCTGCGCGCAACTAGGGCAGCGTCTGCGACCTTTAGCGCGCGGTGTCAACCGTACGATACCGTCTCCAATCAGCGGCCGATTTGCTCTCTCGCCCGGTATTCCGCCGCAAAATAATTATCCGAGATGTCGGCGCGGCGGCCTCGCGTTCGTCCTGTGGCCGTAAATCAGATGATGGAGTTCCGATGTCGCTGACACTGCATTACCACCCGCTGTCCTCGTTCTGCTGGAAGGCGCTGATCGCGCTTTACGAGAACGGGGTCCCGTTCACACCGAACCTGCTCAATCTCGGTGATCCCGAGCAGCGCGCGGCGCTGCTGCGGATCTCGCCGATCGGCCGCTTCCCCGTGCTGAGCGACGAGGCGAGGGGCGAGACGGTACCAGAATCCACCATCATCATCGAATATCTCGACCGGCATTACCCCGCTGCCACGCGATTGATCCCGCAGGATCCCGACCTCGCGCTCAACACCCGGCTGCGCGACCGCGTCCTCGATCTCTACGTCCATCTGCCGATGCAGAAGGTCGTCGGCGACCGGCTCCGTCCGGCCGACAAGAAGGACCCGCATGGCGTGGCCGAAGCGCGGGCGCAGATCCGCGCCTCTTATGCGATGCTGAACGACCAGCTCGCCCACGGCGGCTGGATGATGGGCGACGGCTTCACCCTGGCCGACTGCTCGGCCGCGCCGACCCTGTTCTACGGCAACAAGGTCGAGCCGTTCGCGGATGGTCACCGGCATCTGGCCGCCTATCTGGAACGGCTGACAGCGCGGCCGTCCTTCGCACGCGTCCTCCGCGAGGCCGAGCCCTATTTCGGCATGTTCCCCAAGGAGACCTGAGGTCGTGTGAGCTGAGCTCTTATCCGGCCCGAAAATAATTGCGGCTGCGATGTCTCGATCTGCCGGTTCCGCTCGTCTTCCACGTGACGCCCGAGCATGTGGAGGTGACATGGCTGCAGATGGCAACAGAGCGGAGATCGTCCGCGCGATCTTCGCCGCCTATTTGGCCGACGACCGCCGGACGGTCGAAGCGGCGTTCGCGGACGACTTCCGCTTCAATACTCCCTACGGCGAAAACATCGACAAGCCGACCTATTTCGCCGAGTGCTGGCGCAGCAGCGACTGGATCGGCCGCCACGAGATCGAGCGGATCATGGTCGAGGGGAGTGAGGCCTTCGTCACCTATCGCTGCGTCGCCAAGGACGGCAAGAGTTTTCGCAACACCGAGTTCTTGGTGTTCGACGGCGACAAGGTCAAGCGCATCGACGTCTATTTTGGCTCGTCGCACCAGGACGGTGCGCTCGTCAGACAGGAGCGCTGAAAGCGGCGCGCAGTGCCGACCGTGCAGGCCAAAGTCAATGACCTCTGAAATTATTTCCCGCCACGTGTCGGTTGTGCAAAACCCCGGCCGTCTTACATCCGAGAGCCGGTCCAGGTCTGAACCGGACCGGCCGCAAATCAAAGGATGCCATTCAAATGCGTTTCATGATGTTGATGATCCCGCTCGGCTATGAGAGCGCTCCGGCGGAGCTCGACCTCGACCCCGAGCGCGTCGCCGCGATGATGAAATACAATCAGGCGCTGAAGGATGCCGGCGTGCTGATCACGCTCGAAGGCCTGCATCCGCCCGCCACTGGGGCGCGCGTCTCGTTCGCGACCGGCAAGCCCGTGGTCACCGACGGTCCGTTCACCGAGTCCAAGGAGGTGATCGGCGGCTTCTGGATGATCGAGGTCGCCTCGCGCGCCGAGGCGATCGAATGGGCCAAGCAGTGCCCGGCCACCGGCAACGAGATCATCGAGATTCGCCAGGTGCAGGAGATGGCGGATTTCTCCGAGGAGGTGCAACAGGCCGCCGCCACCTTCGAGCATCCGCAGGGCGGCTGGGGCAAGGCACTGCGCTGAATCACTGATCGTCAATCCAACCAACAGCAACGGAGCAGCAGATGAGCACGACCAACACGTTCCTCGCCGTCTATCTCGGCAGCAAGGGCGGTCCGCGCATGGAGGCCTGGAACAAGATGCCGGAGGCCGAGCGGCGGGCCAAGGAGCAGCAGGGCATGGCGGCCTGGGGCGCCTGGGTCGAGAAGCATCACGATGTGATCGTCGAGATGGGCGGTCCGCTCGGCAAGACCAAGAAGGTCGACGCCAACGCGATCGCCGACATCACCAACACGATGACGGGCTTTACCGTGGTGCGCGCCGCCTCGCACGAGGCCGCCGCAAAGCTGTTCGAGCACCACCCGCACTTCACGATCTTCCCCGGCGAAGCAGTCGAGATCATGCCGGTGCTGCCGATTCCGGGCCGTTAATTCGACGTCGGAGGGTGGGGCTGTCGGTTAATCCCGATGCAGCCCCGCGTCCGCCGCTAGTGACCTTTGCGGCCGGCTCATGTAAAAGTTATTCACATGAGCTGGAGCAAGGACCAAAGCCGCAGCGAGCGCGGCTATCATCACGGCAACCTCAAGGAAGCGTTGCTGCAGGCCGCGCTCGACCTGATCTCGAAGAAGGGGCCGGCCGGCTTCACCTTCGCCGATGCCGCGCGCATGGCCGGCGTCAGCCCCGCGGCGCCCTATCGGCATTTCCGCGACCGTGAGGAATTGCTCGCCAGCATCGCGCAGCGCGGCTTCGAGCAGTTCGAGGCGGTGCTGACGGCGGCCTGGGACGACGGGCGGCCCGACACCGTCACGGCGTTCGAGCGCGTCGGCAGGGCCTATCTCACCTTTGCGCGCGAGGAGCCCGCGTTCTACTCGGCGATGTTCGAATCCGGTCTGCCGCCCGATGCGAATCCAACGCTGATGGCTGCAAGCGAGCGCGCCTTCGCGATCATCCGCGCCGCCGCCGAGCGGCTTGCCGCGCTGGCGCCGCCCGGCATGCCGCGGCCGCCGGCGATGATGATGGCGCTGCACATCTGGGCGATGTCCCACGGCGTCGCCTCGCTGTTCGGTCGCGGCGATGCGGCGCGGCGCAAGCTGCCGATGTCGCCGGAGGAACTGCTGGAAGCTGAAGTGCTGATCTATCTGCGCGGCCTCGGCTTCCCGACCGATCGCAGGCCTGATGCCGCGGCGAGCGAACAAAAGTCGTCGGGGCCCTGGGGTAAGCCGAAATAAAGTTCCAAAAATAATCTGAAGGGTGCGTCACCCGCGCTGCTTGACTTTCCGAAGGGATCGGCTACCTATGTAAATGTTATTTACATTCACAACGGCGTGATGCCGTGATGGAGAAGGTCAATGGCCTACACCGCTGATGTCAATCGCTGGCGCGGCCCCGTCGATGAATCGTATCCCCCGCACATGCATATGCATTGGGCGCCGTGGCATCCCCTGAAGATCGCCCTGATCATTCTCGGCTTCATGATCTGGTGGCCGATCGGTCTCGCCCTTCTCTTTTTCACACTCGGGAGCAGAAAAATGGCCTGTTGGAGTCACTACGACCAGGATCGCTGGCAGAACAAGATGGAGCGGATGCAGTACAAGATGGACCGCATGCGCGACCGCATGGAGCGCCGTGGCTTCGGCTGGGGCTTCGGTCCGCCCACCAGCGGCAATCGCGCCTTCGACGAATATCGCGCCGAGACGCTGCGCCGCCTGGAAGAGGAGCAGAAGGAGTTCAAGGATTTCCTGAGCCGTCTGCGTCACGCCAAGGACAAGGAAGAGTTCGACGCCTTCATGGCGCAGCACCGCACCCGTCCGACTCCGCCGAACGATCAACCGCCGCAGCCGCCGCAGGGTTGAGCGTCACGCGAAGGAGCTGAGCCTTCAGGCGATGTGCCCCCATAGCACCTGAACGGCCGCGAGCCGCCCGCTTGCCCCCACGCAAGCGGGCGGTTTGCGTTGTGGGAGATGGTCGTGCTGTTAGGTGAGCAGTCTGGTCAGGCTCCCTCCCCCCTTGCGGGGGGAGGGCTGGGGAGAGGGGTGGCCGCGGGCGTGATCTGAGAGGTTTGGGTGCTGCAACAACCAGCATCACGCGCGGCAGTTCTGAGAGTATTGATCCCGCACTAAAAGCTGCAGCGGAGCAAGCGGTACCCCTCTCCCTAACCCTCCCCCGCAAGGGGGGAGGGGACAGAGAGAGTCATCGTCCTTAACGTAAGTAGGACGGAGTGTACCCTACACATTCGATCCATGGATCGCGTCGATCACCGCGTCCGTCACGTCCTTCGTCGTGGCCTTGCCGCCGACGTCGGGCGTCAGCACGCCGGCTGCGCATACTTTCTCGACTGCGGCCATCAGCCGCGCGGCGGCGTCCTTCTCACCGAGATGCTCGAGCATCTGCGCGCCGGTCCAGAAGGTGGCGACCGGATTGGCGATGCCCTTGCCGGTGATGTCGAAGGCCGAGCCGTGGATCGGCTCGAACATCGAGGGAAAGCGGCGCTGTGGATCGATGTTGCCGGTCGGCGCGACGCCGAGGCTGCCGGCCAGCGCGCCGGCGAGATCGGACAGGATATCGGCGTGCAGGTTGGTGGCGACGATGGTGTCGAGGGTCTTCGGATTGAGCGTCATGCGCACCGTCATGGCGTCGACCAGCATCTTGTCCCACGTCACGTCGGGGAATTCGCCGGCGACCTCCGCCGCGATCTCGTCCCACATCACCATGCCGTGGCGCTGTGCGTTCGATTTGGTCACCACGGTAAGCAGCTTGCGCGGCCGCGACTGCGCGAGTTGGAATGCGTAGCGCATGATCCGCGTCACGCCGACGCGGGTGAACACGGCGACTTCAGTGCCGACCTCTTCCGGCAGGCCCTTGTGCGCGCGGCCGCCCATGCCGGCATACTCGCCTTCGGAATTCTCGCGCACGATCACCCAGTCGAGATCGCCGACGCCGGCATTGCGCAGCGGCGAGGCGACGCCGGGCAGGATCTTGGTCGGCCGCACATTGGCGTATTGGTCGAAGCCCTGGCAGATCGGCAGGCGCAGGCCCCACAGCGTGATGTGATCGGGCACGTCGGGCGCGCCGACCGCGCCGAAATAGATCGCGTCGAACTTTTTCAGCTCGGTGAGGCCGTCGGCCGGCATCATCACGCCGTGCTTCTTGTAATAGTCCGAGCCCCAATCGAACGTCTTGACGTTGAAGCTGATGTCGCCGGTGCGATTGGCCAGAGCCTCCAGCACGCGGACGCCGGCCGAGATCACTTCGGGGCCGATGCCGTCGGCGGGAATGGCGGCGATGGAATGGGTGCGCATGACAATCTCCTGAATGAGGGTGGGATCAGTGGGACCGGGCTGGTGAGGGTTGAGGAGCGGTGTTCGCTTTGGGGTTCGCCCGCGACAGCAGCAGCGTGAGCACGGCCGAGAGCACCAGCAGGCCGGCGACGAAGTAGAGACCGCCGTCGAAGCTGCCGGTCCGCTCCTTGATCCAGCCGATCATGGCCGGCCCGACAAAGCCCCCGAGATTGCCGATCGAGTTGATGGTGGCGATGCCGGCCGCGGCGGCCGAGCCCGACAGGAACATGGTCGGCATGCTCCACAGCGGCGGCTTCGACGAGGAGATGCCGATATTGACCAGCGTCAGCGCCGCGATCACGGCGGCGAGCCCAGTCCATAGCCCCGCAAGCGCGAGCCCGGCAGCGGCGATCAGGCAGGCGATCACCACGTGCCAGGTGCGCTCGCCGGTGCGGTCCGAATGCCGCGCCCACAGGATCATGGCGATCACGGCAATGGTCGCGGGCACCGCGTTGAGGAAGCCGACCGCAAGCGACGACAGGCCGAACTGCTTGATGATCTGCGGCGCCCAGACGCCGAGGGTATAGAGCCCGGCCGAAGTGCCGAAATAGACCAGCGCCAGCGCGAGCACGCGCGGATCGGCGAGCCCGCGCCAGATGCTGTGGCTTGCGGCCGCGGCCTTGCCGTCGTTCTCCGCCTTCATGGTCTTGACCAGCCAGTCGCGCTCGTCGTCGGCAAGCCACTTGGCCTGCTCCGGCCGATCAGTCAGGAAGCCGAGCACGACGAAGCCGAGCACGATGGCCGGCACCGCTTCCAGCACGAACAGCCACTGCCAGCCCTTGAAGCCGAGCAGGCCGTCCATCTCGAGCAGCGCGCCAGATACCGGCGAGCCAAGCACGGTCGATAGCGGCGCCGCTGCCATGAATAGCGCAGTGACGGCCGCGCGCTGGCGCGCCGGAAACCAGTAGGACAGATACAGGATGATGCCGGGGAAGAAGCCGGCCTCCGCGGCGCCGAGCAGAAAGCGCAGCACGTAGAAGCTGGTCGCGCCCTGCACCAACGCCATCGCGGCGGAGACGAGGCCCCAGGTGATCATCACCCGCGCGATCCAGATCCGCGCGCCGATCCTGTGCAGGATGATGTTGGAAGGCACCTCGAACAGGAAGTAGCCCCAGAAGAAGATACCGGCGCCGAATCCATACACCGTCGGCGACAGGCCGATGTCCTTGTTCATGGTCAGCGACGCGAAGCCGATGTTGACGCGGTCGATGAAGGCCACGAAGTACAGCAGCATGATGAATGGAACGATGCGCAGTGAAATCTTGCGCAACACGCGCGTCTGAAGCTCGCCGGCCATGAGCCTCCCTCGGGTTGGTGTTCTTGTTGGGACAGCGCGCTCTCGCCGCGCCAGCAGGAAGCCTAGAAGGGCGCGCCCTTCCCATTCAATCCGCGCGAGTTTATACAAAAAAACGATATAATCGCGGAGCCGCCATTGCGAGGAGCCATCGGGTCGCGCGAACGCGCGCTCAATGACAGGCTCCGCGACGAAGCATCCATCCCTCCTCGTCTGCGATGGCAACGGATTGAAGGAACGCGTCTTGGAACTGCATCAGCTCCGCTGCTTCGTGGCCGCCGCCGAGGAGCTGCATTTCGGCCGTGCCGCGCAGCGCCTGCAGATGCTGCCCTCGGCGCTCGGCCGTCACATCAAGCTGCTGGAGGAAGATCTCGGCACGCGCCTGTTCGCGCGGACCACGCGCGCGGTGTCGCTGACCGAGGACGGCGCCGTACTGCTGCGCGAGGGGCGGGCGCTGTTGAACCGCGCGGAAGCGATCGAGGACGGCTTCCGCACGGGCCTGCGCAAGCCGTCGACGCGACGGTTCCGGATCGGGGCGATCGACAGCGCCGCCGCCGGTCTGCTGCCGCCGCTCTTGCGCGATATCCGCCGCGCGCATTCCGACATCGCCGTGCAGCTTCTCGAGGAGAAGACCATCCGGCTGCTGCCGAAGCTGCTCTCCGGCGCGCTCGATCTCGCCTTCGTCCGTCCGCCGGAACGCCCCGATAGCCGCATCGAGTTCGTGTCGCTGTTGCGGGAGACCGCGGTGGTCGCGGTGTCGCGAAAGCATCCGCTGGCGCGGCGCAGCGTGATTTCGCTGGCCGATATCGCGGACCAGCCCCTGATCGTGCCGGCGCGGCGCTCGCGTCCGCACAGTCACGATCTCACCGTCAAGCTGTTCGACGAGGCCGGATTGACGCCGCGCATCCACCAGATCGCTGACGAGAAGCAGACCATCGTCAACATGGTCGCGGCCCGGCTCGGCGTCGCCATCGTGCCGCGCTGGACCTCGCGGATGGCGATATCAGGGGTCCGCTTTGTGCCGCTCAGGCTGAAGCGCCGCAGCAGCACCGGCCGTCTCCCGCTCGCCGCCGCGTGGTTGAAAGGCTCGCGCGATCCAATCCGCGATCGCGTACTCGGCGTGCTCGAATCAAGATTGAAGAGCTACGCGCGCGAGGCGTGAGCGGAACTCACCGTCATGCAGGGATGCGAAGCACAAGCCCGGAAATGACGGTGAGGTGAGCACGCGGTTCAGGCTCCCTCCCCCCTTGCGGGGGAGGGTTGGGGAGAGGGGTAAGCCGCGGGCGAGATGATCGATGGGCGCGGTGTCCTTTCAATCGTCCGTCGCGTGTCGCGTAGCATACGGAGAGACCACGTCGTGTGGCACCCCTCTCCCTAGCCCTCCCCCGCAAGGGGGGAGGGAACCTGTCTGTCCGTGCGTCCCTGACGCTCAATCGCTGAGTTGTCCGACGGCGCAAGGCCTTCATGGCGAATATTTCGATTTATCAGAACTGCAAATACCCCGGTGCTGTTGCACCGGGCCCAGGTGCGATCGGCACCCGGCTTTTCCTGAGCCCTCCGATCAAGGAGAGGTGAAACGAGATGCAGAACTCGGACAAATCATGTCGCGAGAATGGGAAGTTGTATCCTCATCATCTGTCATCGCCCGCGAAGGCGGGCGATCCAGTACGCCGCGGGCCCCCTCGGTTCGGCATCTGGCGTCTCTGGAATACTGGATCACCGCGTCGCAGGCCACCCAGCCCCAGTCCGGCCGGTGCGCGATCCAAAGGTCCTGATCCTGGCGTTGGTATCCAACAGTTCCATCCGGCCGGACCTACCGCACGAACGTGTAGACCACGTCGTCGCCCCGGCGCCGCAGCTCGAATCTCCTGCGATTTTGCCTGCCAGCCATGATGGTTCCCGCTTTGTGGACTCGCGTTATGTTATAATATAACAGTTTGTCATGACGCACGCGCATTCCCACGATCACGCCCACCACGGCCACGCCCATTCCCATGGGCACAGCCACGGCCCGGCATCACCGCATCCGGCGCAGGGCATGCATTGGTCGATCCTGCGGATGACCGTGCCGGCCCGGCTGTCCGCGGCAATTGCCGTCAGTGCCTGTCTGTGGGCCGTGGTCTGGCTGGCGATGAGGTGATCCGTGGCTCCGCTCGTTACATTCCGCGACGTCACACTGGGCTATGACCGTCACCCGGCGGTGCATCACCTCAGCGGCGAGATCGCGCCTGGTGCGTTGCTCGCCGTGATCGGTCCGAACGGAGCCGGCAAGTCGACGCTGTTGCGCGGCATCGCCGGCGTGCTCAAGCCGCTCTCCGGCGTGATCGATCTCGACGGGCTCGGGCATAGGGATATCGCCTATCTGCCGCAGACCGCCGACATCGACCGCAGCTTCCCGATCTCGGTGTTCGACTTCGTCGGCACCGGTCTGTGGCGCGCCACCGGCTTCTTCGGCGGGATCAGCAAGGCTGCGCGCGAAAAAATCCTCATCGCGATTGCCGCTGTCGGTCTCAACGGCTTCGAGAACCGTCCGATCGGCACGCTCTCTGGCGGGCAGATGCAGCGCATGCTGTTTGCGCGCGTGCTGTTGCAGGATGCGCGACTGATCGTGCTCGACGAGCCGTTCAACGCGATCGATGCCAAGACCACCGCCGACCTGCTGGCGCTGGTCAAGCGCTGGAACGCCGAAGGGCGCACGGTGCTGGCGGCGCTGCACGACCTCGACATGGTGCGCAACAACTTTCCGGAAACGCTGCTGCTGGCGCGTGGCCCGGTGGAATGGGGCCCGACTGCGCAAGCGCTGACGCCGGACAACCTGACAGTCGCGATGCGGATGTGCGAGGCCTTCGACGACTCTGCCGCCGCCTGCGCGGCCGATCCGCGATCGAGGGCCGCCTGATCGCCATGATCTACGATGCGCTGATTGGCCCGTTCACCGAATTCGAGTTCATGCGCCGCGCGCTCGCGGCGGTGATCGCGCTGTCGCTCGGCGGTGCGCCGATCGGCGTGTTCCTGATGCTGCGGCGGATGAGCCTGGTCGGCGACGCCATGGCGCATGCGATCCTGCCCGGGGCGGCGATCGGCTTCCTGCTGTCCGGGCTCAATCTGTTCGCGATGACGACCGGCGGCCTGATCGCGGGCTTTACGGTTGCGCTGCTCGCTGGCCTCGTCGCCCGCACCACCGAGCTGAAGGAAGACGCTTCGCTTGCGACCTTCTATCTGGTCTCGCTCGCGCTCGGCGTCACCATTGTCTCGATCAAGGGCACCAATATCGACCTGCTGCACGTGCTGTTCGGCAACATCCTGGCGATGGACGACCAGACGCTGCTGGTGATCGCCTTCAACGCCACCCTCACGCTGCTGGTGCTCGCGGTGATCTACCGTCCGCTGGTGATCGAATGCGTCGATCCGGTATTCCTGCGCACGGTGAGCACGGCCGGGGCGCCGGCGCATCTGGCCTTCCTCGCGCTGGTCGTGATCAATCTCGTCAACGGCTTTCACGCGCTCGGCACGTTGCTCGGCGTCGGGCTGATGATCCTGCCCGCCGGCATTGCACGGTTCTGGTCGCGCGACATCACCACGATGATCTGCATCGCGGTCGCAAGCGCGATGCTCTCAGGCTATGCGGGCCTCGTGCTATCGTATCAGACCCGGATTCCGTCCGGCCCGGCGATCATCCTGGTGGCGGCGGGGGTCTATGTCGCCTCGCTGCTGCTCGGCAATGTCAGTGGGCTACTGCGGCAGCTCTTCCCGGGCCGGCATCTCGAGGCGTGACGGCGATGCGCAAATTGATCGGGCTGATCGGTCTGGCGCTGATATTGGCGAGTGGCGCGGCGCGCGCCGAGGGACGCGTCAACGTCGTCGCGAGCTTCTCGATCCTTGCCGATATGGTGCGGAACGTCGGCGGCGACCGCGTCAACGTGATTGCGCTCGTCGGTCCGGATGGCGACCCGCATGTCTATGCGCCGACGCCCGCGGACGCGAAGAAGGTCGCCGCCGCCCGCCTTGTGGTCGTCAACGGTCTCGGCTTCGAGGGCTGGCTGCCGCGGCTGCTGCAGGCTTCCGGCAACAAGGCCCCGGTCACGGTGGCGACCAAGGGCATCATGCCGCGGAAGATGGGCGGCCATGACGATCCGCATGCCTGGCAATCGGTGGCTAATGCAAAGATCTACGTCATCAATATCCGTGACGGGCTGATTGCCGTGGCCCCCGACCATGCCGACGTCTTCAAGGCCAATGCCGACGCCTATCTGGCCAAGCTGGAGGCACTCGACCGCGAGGTGCGCGAGGCGGTGGCGAAGATACCCGAGGTGCGACGCAAGGTGATCTCCACTCACGGCGCCTTCGGCTATTTCGCCGACACCTACGGCGTCACCTTTTTCTCGCCGCTCAGCGTCTCCACGGATGCCGAGCCCAGCGCACGCGACATCGCCGCCATCATCGCCCAGATCAAGGTTGCGAAAATTCCGGCAGTTTTTCTCGAAAATATCAGCGATCCGCGCCTGATCCGGCAGATTGCGTCCGAGACCGGCGCGAGGGTCGGCGGGACCCTTTACTCCGACAGTCTGACAGGCGAAAACGGCGATGCGCCCACTTACATTGATATGGTCAGGCACAATATAAAGGCCCTGACCAGCGCGCTCGCCGATTAGGGCAGGGGCCTCCCTGCCCGGTTGAGCGCCTTTCAAGTTCCTCGGAGTTGTTATGGCTGAAGCATCGCAAAAGATTCCTGTGACCGTGCTGACGGGCTATCTCGGCGCCGGCAAGACCACGCTTTTGAACCGTATCCTGTCGGAGAACCACGGCAAGAAATACGCCGTGATCGTCAACGAATTCGGCGAGATCGGCATCGACAACGACCTGATCATCGGCGCCGACGAAGAAGTGTTCGAGATGAACAATGGCTGCGTCTGCTGCACCGTGCGCGGCGACCTCGTCCGCATCATGGACGGGTTGATGAAGCGCAAGGGTAAGTTCGACGCCATCATCGTCGAGACCACCGGCCTCGCCGATCCGGCGCCGGTCGCGCAGACCTTCTTCGTCGACGAGGATGTGCAGAAGAATGCCCGGCTCGATGCCGTCGTGACGGTGGCCGACGCCAAGTGGCTGAGCGACCGCCTCAAGGACGCGCCCGAGGCGAAGAACCAGATCGCCTTCGCCGACGTCATCGTGCTGAACAAGACCGACCTGGTCTCGAAGCCCGAGCTTGCCGAGGTCGAGGCCCGCATCCGCGGCATCAACCCCTATGCCAAGCTGCATCGCACCGAGCGTTGCCAGGTGGGGCTGACCGACGTGCTGGAGCGCGGCGCGTTCGATCTCGACCGCATCCTGGAGATCGAGCCGGATTTCCTCGAGGCCGGCGACGATCACGATCATGACCACGATCATCACCATGACCATGATCATCACCACCATGATCACGATCACGGCCTGAAGCACTATCACGACGAGGATATGCAGTCGCTGTCGTTGCGCTCCGAGAAGCCGCTCGACCCGACCAAGTTCATGCCGTGGCTGCAGCAGCTCGTCGCCACCGAGGGCCAGAAGATCCTGCGCTCCAAGGGCATCCTTGCCTTCACCGGCGACGACGATCGCTACGTCTTCCAGGGCGTCCATATGATGCTGGAGGGCGATCACCAGCGGAAGTGGAAGGACGGCGAGAAGCGCGAAAGCCGGGTCGTGTTCATCGGTCGCGATCTGCCCGAGCAGGCGATCCGCGACGGCTTCGAGCAGTGCATCACCACGTGATGAGCGATTTCGACGCGCCCGACGGGCCCTCCATCGTTTCGATCACCGACCGCGTCAAGCAGCTCGCGCTCGGCGCGGCCATAGGTTCGGTGCATTTCCTCGGCGACCGCGCCTTCTTCGTCGGCGCGGAAGAGAGCGTGGCGATCGCGACCGCCGATGGCGAGATCAGCCGCGTGCCGACGCATTTCGGCGCCATCCTGTGCGCGGCCTCCGACGGCAAGCGGCTCGTCACCGGCGGTGACGACGGCAAGCTGATCGCAACGGACGCGAAGGGCGAGAGCTCGACGCTCGCGACCGACGGCAAGCGGCGCTGGATCGACAACGTGGCGCTGCACAGCGACGGCACAGTGGCGTGGTCGGCGGGCAAGACCGCTTTCGTCCGCAGCTCGAAGGGCGAGGACAAGAGCTTTGAAGTGCCGTCGACCGTCGGCGGGCTCGCCTTCGCCCCCAAAGGGCTGCGGCTTGCGATCGCGCATTACGGCGGCGTGACATTGTGGTTTCCCAACATGGCGGCCAATCCGGAATTCCTGGAATGGGCCGGCTCGCATCTCGCCGTCACCTTCAGCCCGGACAACAAATTTCTTGTCACCGCGATGCATGAGCCCGCGATGCATGGCTGGCGGCTCGCCGACAACAGGCATATGCGGATGAGCGGCTATCCCGGCCGGGTGCGCTCGATGTCATGGACGGCCGGCGGCAAGGGGCTCGCGACCTCGGGCGCCGATAGCGTGATCGTCTGGCCGTTTGCGAGCAAGGACGGTCCGATGGGCAAGGAGCCGGCGATGCTGGCGCCGATGCCGGCGCGGGTTGCCGTGGTCGCATGCCATCCGAAGAACGACATCATGGCGGTCGGCTACAGCGACGGCGCGGTGCTGATGGTGCGGCTCGAGGACGGCGCCGAGATCCTGGTGCGGCGGAACGGCGGCGCAGCGGTCTCGGGACTGGCGTGGAATGCCAAGGGCACGCTGCTCGCCTTCGGCGCGGAAGATGGTGACGCGGGCATTCTGGAAATGTAAGAGATCGCGGCATCCAGCCGGGCAGGTGCCATGCGATTTCTTGCGACGTTTCAGACCGCCGACTTCATCGACACGCTGATCAGTCTGACTTCTGCCTTCGTGCTCGGCACCTTGATCGGCGCCGAGCGGCAGTACCGGCAGCGCACCGCGGGCTTGCGCACCAACGTGCTGGTCGCTGTCGGCGCGGCCGCCTTCGTCGACCTCGCGATGCATCTGGCAGGCGCAGACGGCGCGGTGCGCGTGATCGCCTATGTCGTGTCCGGCATCGGCTTCCTCGGCGCCGGCGTCATCATGAAGCAGGGCATGGACGTGCGCGGTCTCAACACCGCGGCAACGCTGTGGGCCTCGGCCGCGGTCGGCTCCTGCGCCGGCGCCGACCTGGTGGCGCAGGCGGTGGCGCTGACCGTGTTCGTGATCGCCGGCAACACGCTGCTGCGTCCGCTGGTCAACGCCATCAACCGCATTCCGTTCGACGAGAAAGCCTCGGAGGCGACCTACTACGTCAAGCTCGCGGTGACCGCAGATGGCCTGCCCGCGATGCGCGACCGCCTGGTGGAGAAGCTCGAAGCGGCGAGCTATCCGGTCGCCGATGTCGCCGTGGTTGAGGTCGGCGACGGACTACCGGAGATCGTGGCGACGCTGGTCTCGACCGCGATTGATCCCACCGAGCTGAATGCCGTCGTCGCCGACCTCAAACGGCAGCCCGGCGTGCGTCATGCGACCTGGGAAAGCAACACCGCGGACTGAGTTCCAGTGGCTTCGCGGCAAGGAACCATGCCGGAGCGGAATCGTTGACGTCGCGGAAACGTCGCGAGTGGGACGAAATGGCTGCGGATCATACCAAGCAAACGTATCGCAAACACATGCTGATCGCCGCTGCGCTGGTGGCGGCCGGCGTCGCGATTGCGGGCCTTTCGCTGCGCGACATCTACGCGACCGCTCCCGAGCAGATGGCGCAGGCGACACAGCCGCTGAAGCCAACGCCGGAGCCGGAGAAGACCGCGCCGCCGGCGGAGTCCAAGCCCGGTGGCGATCGTCCGACCACGCCGGCACCGGAGCCGGCGCATCCGGACACCAACGCGCAGAAGGAGGGTGCCAAACCGGTGCTGCCACCGGCGCCCGCCGAGAAGACCGCGCCGCCGATCAAGCAGAAATAGCCGGCCGTAAGCCCTGCGCATTGTGACGCGCATTTGACGATCGATGCCGATTATCCAGTCTCGCCTCGGCCGCGCGCCCGCCCCATAATCGGACCTCACTGCAACGCCAGATGGGGCATGCCATGAAGATCGAGGACGTCAGGCGCAACGCCTATTCGATGCCGCTCACCAATCCGTCGTTCCCACCAGGGCCCTATCGGTTCTTCGACCGCGAATACTTCATCATCACCTATAAGACCGATCCGGAAGCGCTCGCGGCCATCGTGCCCGAGCCGCTCGAGGTCGCCGAGCCGGTGGTGAAGTACGAATTCATCCGCATGCCCGATTCGACCGGCTTCGGCGACTACACCGAAACCGGGCAGGTCATTCCGGTCCGCTTCAGGGGCGAAGAGGGCGCGTATACCCACGCGATGTATCTCGACGACGAAGGCCCGATCGCCGGCGGGCGTGAGCTGTGGGGATTCCCGAAGAAGCTCGCGAAGCCCAAGATCGAGGTCGAGAGCGACGTGCTGGTCGGCTCGCTGCACTACGGTTCGGTGCTGTGCGCTTCGGCGACCATGGGCTACAAGCATCGCAAGATCGACCACGACACGTTGCTGAACGCGATGAAGGTCCCGAACTTCATCCTGAAGATCATCCCGCATGTCGACGGCAGTCCGCGGATCTGCGAACTGGTGCGCTTCCACCTCGAAGACATCACGCTGAAGGAGGCCTGGACCGGTCCCGCCGCGCTCGGCCTGTTTCCGCACGCGCTCTGCGACGTCGCCCGCCTGCCGGTGCGCGAGGTGGTCTCGGCGCTGCACTACAAGGCGGATCTGACGCTGGGGCTGGGGACGGTGGCGTTCGACTACATGGCGCGGTGATCCCCGAACTGTCATGCCCCGCGCAGGCGGGGCATGACAGTACGCCGAGACAGATAGCCGAGACAGATATTGGGATCGACAGGCCTATGGTTACTGGGTCACCCGCCTTCGCGGGTAACGACAGCCGGCGGTCAGCGCACCAGAACGTTGCGGAACTGCCAGGGATCGCTCGTATCGATATCTTCCGGAAACAGACCCGGACGATCCGTCAGCGGGGTCCAGTCGGTATAGTAACCCTTGACCGGCCCGAGATAGGGCATCTGGATTTCCAGCAGACGATCGAAATCCATCTCGTCGGCTTCGACGATGCCTTCGTTCGGGTTTTCCAGCGCCCATACCATGCCGGCGAGCACGGCGGAGGTCACTTGCAGGCCGGTGGCGTTCTGATAGGGCGCGAGTTTGCGGGTCTCTTCGATGGAGAGCTGCGAGCCGTACCAGTAGGCATTGTGGTCATGGCCGAACAGCAGCACGCCGAGTTCGTCGATCCCATCGACGATTTCGTTCTCGTCGAGGATGTGGTGCTTTTCCTGCATCTTCGCGGCGCGGCCGAACATTTCATGCAATGACAGCACGGCATCATCAGCCGGATGATAGGCATAGTGGCAGGTCGGCCGATAGATCGCCGTGCCCGATGCGTCACGCACCGTGAAGTAGTCGGCGATCGAAATCGACTCGTTGTGGGTGACGAGGAAGCCATACTGCGCGCCGCGGGTCGGGCACCAGGTGCGCACGCGCGTGTTGGCGCCGGGCTGCATCAGATAGATGGCTGCGCCGCAGCCAGCTTCGTGGGTACGCGCATTCTCGGGCATCCACTTTTCATGGGTGCCCCAACCGAGTTCGGACGGCTGCACGCCTTCCGACAGGAAACCCTCCACCGACCAGGTGTTGACAAAGACGTCCGGCTCTTTCGGCGACTTGGAGCGCTGGGTGTCGCGTTCGGCGATGTGGATGCCCTTGACGCCGGCCTGCCGCATCAAGTCCGCCCATTCGGCCTTGGTCTTCGGCTTGGGGGCATTGAGCTTCAGATCCGCGGCGACATTGAGCAGCGCCTGCTTGACGAAAAAAGAGACCATGCCGGGATTGGCACCACAGCAGGAGACGGCCGTCGTCGAGCCCGCGGGGCGCGCCTTCTTGGCGGCCAGCGTCACTTCGCGAAGAGCGTAGTTGGAGCGGGCTTCCGGGCCCTTCGAGGAATCGAAATAGAAGCCGAGCCAGGGCTCGTTGACGGTGTCGATGTAAAGCGCGCCAAGTTCGTTGCAGAGCTCCATGATGTCGGTGGAGCCGGTATCGACCGAGAGATTGACGCAAAAGCCCTGGCCGCCGCCTTCAGTGAGAAGCGGGGTCAGCAAGTCGCGATAATTGTCCTTGGTCACGGCACGCTGGATGAACCTTACATTGTGCTTCTCGCAATGTGCCTTGCGGCCCTCGTCCTTGGGATCGATCACGGTGACGCGCGACTTGTCATAGTCGAAATGGCGCTCGATCAACGGCAACGTGCCTTTGCCGATGGAGCCGAAGCCGACCATGACGATAGGACCGGTAATCTTCGCGTAGATCTGCGAGGCGGGGCTCATGGGATGGTTTCTCCGGAAAGTGCTGGCAGACAAATCGTCAGGAGTGGATCAGGGGTTGCGTCGCTTCGCGGTGACTTCGATCTCGACTTTCATCTCGGGCCGGTAAAGCCCCGCGACGATCAGCAGCGTCGCCGCCGGGCGGATCTCGCCGAGAACCTCGCCGCAGACCGCGAAATGGGCGTCCGCATCGTTGGCGTCGGTCAGGTAGTAGGTCGCGCGGACGATGTCGGCCATCGCGAAGCCGCCCTCCTTGAGGGCGGCCTCGATGGTCTTGAAGCAGTTGCGTGACTGGCTCGTGACATCATCGGGCATGGTCATCGTGGTGTAGTCGTAGCCGGTGGTTCCGGCGACGAAGGCGAAGTCGCCGTCGATCACGGCGCGGCTGTAGCCGGCGGTCTTCTCAAAGGGCGAGCCGGTGGAAATCAGGCGACGGGGCATGTTCGGACCTCGACTGAAGGGGGCTTGGCGCGGGGTTTACGGGCAATTTGCGCGCCCGCGCAACCCCGCCGGTGGGCTCAGCGGGATTGCTGCGTGGTGTCGGGCGGCGACGGCGGCGTGGCGGCCCAGCGCCGCACCAGGATGTCCCTGACGATCATGACTGAAATCAGGGCCAGCATGACCGTGGTGACGAAGCCGCGCAGGCGCGGGCGCGCGACATCGGTTGCGGGAAGGTTGTCTGCCATGGCGACCGCGCTCCTTATGCCGCGTGCGGCACGGCGAGCGGTGCCTTTCGGTTGCGGGCGCGGGATGCCTTCGCTTTGGGCAGCCATGCGCCGGTCGGCGTGATCATGCCGGAGGCGTCGTCGAGAGCACCCTCGACGAGCTCGACAGCGAGCAGCCGCTCGCGCTCGAAAGCGCCGGGCAGGGAGAGCGCGCCGGTCTTGGCGGCGGAGAAGCCGAAACGGGCGTAATAGGGCGCATCGCCGAGCAGGATCACCGCGCCATGGCCGCGCGCTTTGGCGACCGTGAGCGCGCGCTGCATCAGCGCGGCGCCGACGCCGAGGCCGCGGCAGTCGTCATCGACTACCAGCGGCCCCAGCATCAGCGCGCTGCGGCCCCCCGCGCTGACGTGCCACAGCCGCACGGTTCCAGCCAGCCGGCCGTCCTGGCGCACCGCCGACAGGCTGAGGCCTGCGGCGGGCGCGCGTCCGTCGCGCAGGCGCTGGCAGGTGCGCGCATGGCGGTCGCCGCCAAAGCAGGCATCCAGCAGCGCTTCGCGCGCGACGACGTCCGATGCCCGCTCCGCACGGATCGCGAACGGAGCGGCATTCCGGATGAGGGCAACGGGGGTGTTCCGTCTTGCAGTCATGGCACGTCAGTCCCCGCTCGCAACGGCATGTGGCACGCCGCGGCAAGCGTCGTTCAAGCTTCGAAAATGGTCAGGGAGGGAGCCGGCGGGCCGGCTCCCGGTTCGTCAGGCCTCGAACAGGAGGCGGATCAGATGTGGTAGGTCTTCAGCGGCGGAATGCCGTTGAACGCCACCGACGAGTAGGTCGACGTATAGGCGCCGGTGCCTTCGATCAGCAGCTTGTCGCCGATCTCGAGCGTCACCGGGAGCGGATACGGCAGCTTCTCGTACAGCACGTCGGCGCTATCGCAGGTCGGACCTGCGAGCACGCACGGCGTCATCTCCGCTCCGTCATGCGGGGTGCGGATGGCGTAGCGGATCGACTCGTCCATGGTCTCGGCGAGACCGCCGAACTTGCCGATGTCGAGATAGACCCAGCGCACCTCGTCCTCGTCACTCTTCCGCGAGATCAGCACCACCTCGGTCTCGATGATGCCCGCATTGCCGACCATGCCGCGACCAGGTTCGATGATCGTCTCCGGAATCTGGTTGCCGAAGTGCTTGCGCAGCGCGCGGAAGATCGACCGGCCATACTGCACGACCGGCGGGACGTCCTTGAGGTACTTGGTCGGGAAGCCGCCGCCCATGTTGACCATGGTCAGGTTGATGCCGCGCTCGGCGCAATCGCGGAACACGGTCGACGCCATCGCGAGCGCGCGGTCCCACGCCTTCACCTTGCGCTGCTGTGAGCCGACATGGAACGAAATGCCGCACGGCTCCAGCCCCAGGCGCTTGGCGAGGTCGAGCACCTCGACCGCCATCTCCGGGTCGCAGCCGAACTTGCGCGACAGCGGCCACTCGGCGCCGGCGCAATCATAGAGGATGCGGCAAAACACTCGGGCGCCGGGAGCGGCGCGGGCGATCTTCTCGACCTCGGCGACGCAGTCGACCGCGAACAGCCGAATGCCGAGCGCGAAGGCGCGCGCGATGTCGCGCTCCTTCTTGATGGTGTTGCCAAAGGAGATGCGGTCCGGCGTCGCGCCGGCGGCCAGCGCCATCTCGATCTCCGCCACCGTCGCGGTGTCGAAGCAGGAGCCGAGCGAGGCGAGCAGCGACAGCACCTCGGGCGCCGGATTCGCCTTCACCGCGTAGAACACGCGGCTGTCCGGCAGCGCCTTCGCGAAGGTCTGGTAGTTGTCGCGCACGACTTCGAGGTCGACGACGAGGCATGGCTCGGTGTCGAGGCCCTCGCTGCGGCGGTTGCGCAGGAATTCCTGGATGCGTTCAGTCATGGCACTCTCCAACGGCCCCAGCGACGGGGATCCGCTCAACGTGACGTCGGATAAGAGCGCTCTGGCCACATTGCGCGATGGAGGCGCAACGAAGCCAAAAAACTCAAACCAGACTGTGCTGCCGTGGATTGGTTGGGAGAGTCTCCCGCCCGCTCACCTGGCAATGAAGGACAAGCCTTTTCAGTAGCCCGCGCCGGCGTTGGACTGCCGGTAGAGACCAAAAAAGCCCGATCCGTCGTTGCTTTAAGTCGCGTCCCCCGTGGAGAGCGGGGTGCGCCGGTTCGCCTCCGGCTGCCAGTCACGGTTGCAAAAAGTGGCGAGACCTTCAACGGCATCCCTGGAGAGAGATGCTGGCCGCCTCGTGTCCTGATGGACGTAAGCGACCCTCGGTTCTTCCACCCCTTGGCGGCTGTCCGGCCTCTTGTCCGGATACCTACCGACTGACACACGACCACAGGCACGTGCGAAATTGGGCAAGCGAGGAAATAAGTCTTTTGACTTTGTCGCGCAAGATTTTTTTTGCGACAGCGACAAATTTCCCTAACGCGCGCTTGCAATCGCGCGCGTGGTGTTCGCTTCAGCGTGTGGAAGATGAACGGCTGTTAAGAATGACTAACCAAGCGTGTGCGTTTCAGCCTTGTGCCGCAGTGCTTTCTTGAATCGCCGATGTCACGCGCGACGCGTGAACGGCTCGACGCGCTGAGCGGCGCGGATGAAGGCGATCATGATCAGGACGCCGATGCCGAACAGCACGGCTTGCAGGATGTGTGCGCCGACATCGTTGAGCCCGAACAGGATCGCGAGCGCCCATCCGCCGGCGAACGCCGCGCCGAACACTTCTGCGCCGATCAGGATCGCCGCCGAGATCACGGTGACGACGCTCGGCCAGACGATGGTGCGGTTGCCTGAGGTAGAGGGCTGCATGGTCATGGAATAGGTCCTGTTCAGGGGGCGCAATCTCTCCGAAAAGTGCCCATCTATCAAGCGCAAAAGGCCCAAAATCGCCGTATCACGTGATATAGACTCGCCGCATTTTCAAGACGAAAAACGGAACATTCGATGTCAGAAACCAGCGCGCAGGCCGAGGCTCGGAATTTCGCCAATCCGCTCCTGAAGGCGTGGCAGACGCCGTTCGAAACGCCGCCCTTCGCCGAGATCCAGCCAGAGCATTTCCTGCCTGCCTTCGAGCAGGCCTTTGCCGATCATTCGGCGGAAATCGCCGCGATCACCCATGATCCGGCGCTGCCCGACTTTGCCAACACCATCACTGCGCTGGAACGCTCCGGCAAGCTGCTGTCGAAGGTTTCGGCCGTGTTCTACGATCTGGTCTCGGCGCATTCGAACCCCGCGATCCTCGAGATCGACAAGGAGGTCTCGCTGCGGATGGCGCGGCACTGGAATCCGATCATGATGAACGCTGTGCTGTTTGGCCGCATCGCCATGCTGCACGAGAAGCGCGCCTCGCTCGGCCTGACCGGCGAGCAGATGCGGCTGCTGGAACGCACCTACACCCGCTTCCGCCGCGCCGGCGCCGGCCTCGACGACGCCGCCAAGGCGCGGATGGCCGAGATCAACGAGCGTGTCGCCCATCTCGGCACCTCCTTCAGTCACCATCTGCTCGGCGACGAGCAGGAGTGGACGCTGGAGCTCGGCGACGGCGACCTCGCCGGCCTCTCCGACACATTTGTGGCGGCCGCCAGGGCCGCGGCAGCAGAGCGCGGCAAGCCCGGCAAGGCGATCGTGACGCTGTCGCGTTCCTCGGTCGAGCCGTTCCTGCAGAGCTCCGCTCGCCGCGACCTGCGCGAGAAGGTCTACAAGGCCTTCGTCGCCCGCGGCGACAACGGCAACGCCAACGACAACAACGAAACCATCGTCGAGATCCTGAAGCTCCGTGAGGAGAGCGCCGGGATTCTGGGCTACCCGACCTACGCCGCCTACCGGCTCGAGGATTCCATGGCCAAGACGCCGGAGGCCGTCCGGGGCCTGCTGGAGCGGGTGTGGAAGCCGGCGCGGGAGCGGGCGCTTGCTGACCGCGACGCGCTGCAGGAGCTGATTGCGGAGGAGGGCGGCAATTTCGCCCTCGCGCCGTGGGACTGGCGCTATTACGCCGAGAAGCTCCGGCAGCGGCGGGCCAATTTCGACGATGCCGCGATCAAGCCCTATCTGGTGCTCGGCCACATGATCGAGGCTGCCTTCGACTGCGCCACCCGCCTGTTCGGCATCACCTTCGAGGAGCGCAAGGATATCCCGGTTTGGCACCCCGATGTGCGGGTCTGGGAGGTCAAGGATCGCAACGGCCAGCACAAGGCGCTGTTCTACGGCGACTACTTCGCCCGGTCCTCGAAGCGCTCCGGCGCCTGGATGACCTCGCTGCGCGACCAGCAGCGGCTCGACGGCGACGTCGCCCCGCTGGTCATCAACGTCTGCAACTTCGCGAAGGGGGCGGACGGCGCGCCGTCGCTGCTGTCGCCGGACGACGCGCGGACCCTGTTCCACGAGTTCGGCCACGCCCTGCACGGCATGCTCTCGGACGTGACTTATCCCTCGCTGTCGGGAACCTCCGTATTCACCGATTTCGTCGAGCTGCCCTCGCAACTCTACGAGCACTGGCAGGAGCGGCCCGAGGTGCTGCAGCGCTTCGCCCGGCACTACCAGACCGGCGAATCGCTGCCCGACGACCTGTTGCAGCGCTTCCTCGCCGCACGCAGGTTCAACCAGGGCTTTGCCACCGTGGAGTTCGTCTCCTCGGCGCTGGTCGACCTCGAATTCCACACCCAGCCGGCCGCGGCGAGCCGCGACGTCCGGGCATTCGAGAAGCAGGAGCTGGAGAAGATCGGCATGCCCGCCGAAATCTCGCTGCGGCACCGGCCGACCCAGTTCGGCCACATCTTCTCCGGCGACCACTATGCCTCGGGCTATTACAGCTACATGTGGTCGGAGGTGATGGACGCCGACGCGTTCGGCGCCTTCGAGGAAGCCGGCGACATCTTCGATCCCGCCACCGCCAAGCGGCTGCATGACGACATCTATTCGTCGGGCGGCTCGCGCGATCCGGAGGAAGCCTATGTCGCCTTCCGCGGCCGCGAGCCGGAGCCGGACGCACTGCTGCGCCGGCGCGGCCTGCTCGAGACGCCGGAGGCGGCCTGAGATGGCACCGGTCCTGCGCCGCCTTGCCGGCTGGCTCGTGCTCGTCGGCGCCGTCCTGCTCGGCACGGCCGCCGCGTCTGCTCATCCGCACGTCTGGATCACCGCGAGGAGCGAGCTGATCTATGCCCCCGACGGCACCATCACCGGGGTCCGCCACGCCTGGACCTTCGACGACATGTTCTCGACCTATGCGCTGCAGGGCATCGAGGCCAAGACCAAGGGCAGCTACAGCCGCGAGGAGCTGGCGCCGCTGGCCCAGACCAATGTCGAGTCGCTGAAGGAATACGCCTATTTCACCTTCGCCAAGGCCGACGGCAAGAAGCAGAAGTTCACCGAGCCGGTGGACTATTTCCTCGAATACAAGGACATGGCACTGACCCTGCACTTCACGCTGCCGGTGAAGACGCCGTTCAAGGCTCGGCAGCTCGCGCTCGAGGTGTTCGATCCCACCTACTTCATCGATTTCCAATATGCCGACCAGGAGCCGGTCAAGCTGACCGGCGCTTCGGCCGGGTGCAAGATGCAGTTCGAGCGGCCGAATGACGGCTCTGCCGCCGCGCAGAAGCTCGGCGAGCAGAACTTCCTGGATGGCAGCAACAGCAATTTCGGCATGATGTTCGCCAACAAGATCCTGGTGGATTGTCCATGACGACGATGGCGTTCCGCATGATGCGCGGCCTCGCCATTTCCGGCGCGGTGCTGGGCGTGATGGCCGTGCTCGATGGCGCGAGCCACGCCTTGCTGGCGCAAAATCCGTTCGGCGCGCCGCGCGCGGCGGAGCCGCAGGGTGGCCTCGTTGGCTGGCTGTTGGCAAAGCAGTCGGAGTTCTACCGCGAGATGTCTGCCACCATCCGCGCCGCCAAATCCGACGGCTCTGCGATGTGGACGCTGCTGGCGATCTCCTTTGCCTACGGGATCTTCCACGCCGCGGGGCCCGGCCACGGCAAGGCGGTGATCTCGTCCTATCTGGTCGCCAATCGCGAGACCGCGCGCCGCGGCATTGTGCTGTCGTTTGCCTCCGCGCTGCTGCAGTCGCTGGTCGCCGTCGTCATTGTCGGGATCTGCGCCTGGCTGCTCAATGCGACGGCCAAGACCATGTGCGGGGCGGAGAAGGCAATCGAGATCGCGAGCTACGCGTTGATCGCCGCTTTCGGCGCCCGGCTGCTGTGGGTCAAGGGCAGGGGCCTGATCCGGGGGCTACAGATGCCGCGCCCGGCGCTGGCGGTAGCTGGCGCCCAGCAACATGGTTCTGGCGGCCACGAGCATCACCACGCCCACGCGCATCACGATTATCATCACGGGCACGGACATGACCACGGTCATCAGCCCGGCGATGATCCGCACCACGTCCATGACGAGCATTGCGGCCATTCGCACGGACCGACGCCGGCCGAGCTCGCCGGTCCCGGCGGCTGGCAGCGCGGCCTGAGCGCGATTGTCGCGGTTGGGATCCGGCCGTGCTCGGGCGCAATCCTGGTGCTGGTGTTCGCGCTGGCGCAGGGGCTGTTCTGGGCCGGCATCGCGGCGACCTTCGTGATGGGGCTCGGCACCGCGATCACGGTAGCGGCGATCGCCATCGTGGCGGTCTCGGCGCGCGGGGTGGCCGAGAAGCTCAGCGCCGCGCGCGACGGCGGCGGCATGTTGATCATGCGCGGCCTGGAATTCGTCGCCGCCGCGTTCGTGCTGCTGTTCGGCCTGGGCCTGCTGTTCGGCTACGTCGCCGCCGAACGTGTGACGTGCCTCTAAGTCACCTCGCCCCGCTTGCGGGGAGAGGTCGGATCGCGAAGCGATCCGGGTGAGGGGGACTCTCCACGAGTTGCGGACCGTCGCTTTGCGGAGACGGCCCCTCACCCCCCAGCCCTCTCCCCGTAAGAACGGGGAGAGTGGGAAGAATCCGCATCAGCTCGTCAAATACCCTCTGATCGCCGGCAGGAAGAAGATCGCGATGTTGATCGCGAAACCGATGCTCCACAGGATCGAGCGTAGTGTCGGCCGGTTGCCGATATAGGTGAAGACGTAGGCGATGCGTACGATCAGGAACAGCACCGCCAGCTCGTCGATCAGCCGCAAAGGGCCGAGCCGAAACTCGGCGAGCAGCACCGCGACGGCGAAGAACGGAAAGGCCTCGAGGCCGTTCTGGTGGGCGCCGAGCGCCCGCGACCGGATCGGGTCGTCGTAGAAGTGCGGATCGCGCGGCCGGGAATTGTCGAAACCGCGGAAGCCGATCCATTTCACGGATGCGATCGTCAGGAGCGAGAGCATCAGCGTCCCGAAGACGCACCATTCGGCGACCGTCATGGTTCCTCCCCCATTTCGGAGCGGAAGGTAGCCAACCCGCGCTCGGCTTGACAAGGTTGGAGCAACGCGCGAAGCCCAAGGTCATCATGAGCACGGTCATTCCGTTCGAAACTGCGAAGCGGGCCGCGGACGCGACGGCTGAGCGCGTCGGCGTGCTGCTGGTCAATCTCGGCACGCCGGATACGGCGGACGCCGCGGGCGTGCGGGTGTATCTGAAGGAATTCCTGTCCGATCCGCGGGTGATCGAGGATCAGGGCCTGCTCTGGAAGCTGATTCTCAACGGCATCATCCTGCGCGTGCGTCCGCGCAGCAAGGCGCGCGACTACCTGAAGATCTGGAATGTCGAAAAGAACGAGTCGCCGCTGAAGACGATCACGCGCTCGCAGGCCGACAAGCTCGCGGCCGATATCGCCGGTCATGGACATGTCACGGTCGACTGGGCGATGCGCTACGGCAACCCGTCGATGCAGTCACGCATCGAGGCGCTCGCTGCCCGTGGCTGCAGCCGGCTCCTGGTCGTGCCGCTCTACCCGCAATATTCCGCCGCAACCTCGGCCACGGTCTGCGACGAGGCGTTTCGTGTGCTGGCTGGGATGCGCGCGCAGCCGATCCTGCGGGTGACGCCGCCCTACTACGATGACCCCGCCTATATCGAGGCGCTGGCGCAATCGATCACTGCGCATCTGGCTGACATGCCGTTCCAGCCCGAGATCATCCTCGCGTCCTTCCACGGCATGCCGAAGGAGTATGTCGAGAAGGGCGATCCCTATCAGGCGCAGTGCATCGCGACGACCGACGCCTTGCGCAAACGCCTCGGGCTCGACGCGTCGAGGCTGATCCTCACCTTCCAGTCGCGTTTCGGCAACGCCGAGTGGCTGCAGCCCTATACCGACAAGACGGTCGAGAAGCTGGCGAAGGATGGCGTGCGGCGGATCGCCGTGGTCACGCCCGGCTTCTCGGCCGACTGCCTGGAGACGCTGGAGGAGATCGCACAGGAGAACGCCGAGATCTTCCGGCACAATGGCGGCGAACAGTTCGCGGCGATCCCCTGCCTCAACGACAGCGACGGCGGGATGAACGTGATCCGCCAGCTCGTGCTGCGCGAGCTGCAGGGTTGGATTTGATCGTCAACGACTCGATCTGATCGTTAACGATCGATGACGCTGGACACACCGCGTCGGTTCAGCCTTCATGCATCTGGCAGCCCGCAACACCACTCCCTACGTAATGCTCAAAAGAACGGCCGGCTGAACCGGCGTAGCGGTCCTGCCGACCAATGGGCGACCGCGCCCGGCGGGCAGTCCGGCCGGCCCTGGAGGACTTTATGACTGGTTTCGATGTTTTCGCGATCGCGCTTGTTCTTCTTGTCATCGTCACGTTGTTCGCCGGGGTCAAGACCGTCCCACAAGGCTTCGACTGGACCATCGAACGTTTCGGCAAATACACCCGCACGTTGACACCGGGGCTCAATCTGATCGTGCCGTATTTCGATCGCGTCGGCCGCAAGATCAACATGATGGAGCAGGTGATCGACATCCCCGAGCAGGAGGTGATCACCAAGGACAACGCCACCGTGACGGTGGACGGCGTCGCCTTCTTCCAGGTGTTCGATGCGGCGAAGGCGAGCTACGAGGTCGCCAACCTGACGCAGGCGATTACGGTGCTGACCATGACCAACATCCGTTCGGTGATGGGCTCGATGGATCTCGACCAGGTGCTGTCGCATCGCGACGAGATCAACGAGCGGCTGTTGCGCGTGGTCGACGCCGCGGTGTCGCCCTGGGGCGTCAAGGTCAACCGCATCGAGATCAAGGACATCGTGCCGCCGGCCGACCTCGTCGAGGCGATGGGTCGGCAGATGAAGGCCGAGCGCGTCAAGCGCGCCGACATCCTGCAGGCGGAAGGCCAGCGGCAGTCCGAAATTCTGCGCGCCGAGGGCGCCAAGCAGGGCCAGATCCTGCAGGCCGAGGGCCGCCGCGAAGCCGCCTTCCGCGACGCCGAGGCGCGCGAGCGTCTTGCTGAAGCCGAGGCCAAGGCGACGCAGATGGTCTCGGATTCGATTGCCAAGGGCGACGTCGCTGCACTGAACTATTTCATCGCCGACAAGTACATCAAGGCGTTCGGTCTGCTTGCGGAATCGCCGAACCAGAAGGTGCTGATGCTGCCGATCGAGACGTCGAGCGTGCTGGGCTCGCTTGCCGGCATCGGCGAGATCGCACGCGCCACGTTCGGCGAGAGCGCCGCGTCCGCCACCGCGGCGGCGCGCCGCGGTTCGGTGCCACAGGCCGGGCCGACGCCGCCGCCGGTGCCGCCGCAGAGGTGAGGGCGTGATGGCATCGCGCCCGCAATCAGAGAGGTCGTGACAATGGCCGAGATGTTTTCGACGTTGGGCACCTGGAACTGGCTGATCTTCGGCTTCATCCTGATGGCGCTGGAGCTGGCGGCGCCCGGCGTGTTCCTGTTCTGGCTCGGGCTTGCGGCGCTCTTGGTCGGCTTGCTGTCGTTCGCGATCACTCCGTCCTGGCAGACGCAGCTCCTGATGTTCGCGGTGTTCGCCGCCGCCGCCGTGCCGGCGTGGCGGCATTTCGCCAGGAGCGCGACAGCGGCAAGCCAGAGCAACCCGTTCCTCAACCGCCGCAACCAGGCCCTGATCGGCCGCGAATTCACCCTGGAGAAGCCGATCATCGACGGCGCCGGCACGGTGCGGATCGACGATACGGTCTGGCGCATCGCCGGCCCCGACACCCCCGCCGGCAGCCGGGTGAAGGTCATCCGCGCCGACGGTGCCAGCCTGACGGTGGTTGTGGCCTAGCCGCCGCGCTGCCTGCTCCAGCGCTCGGCGAAGCGGTTGAGCGGCGCGAAGGTCTCCAACAATTCCCTGCCCAACTCGGTGAGGCGATAGCCGTCATCGGTCAGCTCGACGAAGCCGGCGACGCGCAACTCGGTCAGGCGCGTCTGCAGGATGGTGGGCGAGGCCTCATCGCAGGCGGTGCGCAGCGCGCGCGAGGTCAGCGTGCTCTCCCGCAGCTCCCAGATGATCCGCAACGTCCAGCGGCGGCCCAAGAGGTCGAGCAGCGCCATGATCGGACGCCCGCTGCGCGAGCCGCGGACGCCCGATTTGGCGGACTTGTCCTGCTTCGTCATGAGCACGAATCCCTCTTGCGTGTCGCTACAGATATTGTAGCGTTGTGCTACAATAAATGTAGCGAGGATATCGGGCCATGTCACGCATCGCGCCGCTCGATCCGCCTTACCCGGCGGACGTTCAACAGGATTTCGACCGCATCATGCGCGGCAAGCCGCCGCTCGTGCTGTTCCGCGTCATGGCCGGCCATCCGCGCGCCTGGGAGAAATTTCGCGGCGGCGGCCTGCTGGACCGCGGGCCGCTGCCCTTGCGGCAACGCGAGATCGTGATCGACCGCACCTGCGCGCTGAACGGCTGCGAATATGAGTGGGGCGTCCACGTCGCAGCGTTCGGCGCCGCCGCCCAGCTTTCGGAGGTGCAGGTCCGCGCCACCGTGGACGGCCCGGCCGACGCGGATTGCTGGTCGCCGGCCGAACAGGCGATGTTAGTCGCGGTCGACGCGCTGCATGCGCGGGCGACCTTGAGCGATGCCGAGTTCGCCGCGCTGAAAGCGCACTACGACGACGATCAGATCCTGGAGATCATCCTGCTGTGCGGCTTCTACCGCACGGTCTCCTATCTCACCAATGCGCTGGCGATGCCGCTGGAGGCGACGGCGGCGCGGTTTCCGACGTAGCCGTCATTGCGCGACCGTAAGGTGGGCAAAGCGACGGCGTGCCCACCATCGCGGGCACGCTACCTGATGGTGGGCACGGCGCATGCGCGCCTTTGCCCACCCTACACGTCCTTCGCTCGCAATGACGAGGTGAGAGACCGCGTTGGTCTACGCCACGCCGGCGCGCAACAGGTCGTGCAGGTGGATGATGCCGACCGGCTTCTTCGCGTCGGTCACGATCAGCGTGGTGATCTTCGACGCGTTGAGCAATTCCAGCGCCTCGCCGGCGAGCGTGTCGCGGCTGATCGTCTTGGGAGTCTTCGTCATCACCTCGTCGACAGTCGCGGTCATCAAATCGGGGCCCATGTGGCGGCGGAGATCGCCGTCGGTCACGATGCCGATGATGTAACCCTGCGCATCGAGGATGCCGACGCAGCCGAAGCCTTTCGAGGTCATTTCGACCAGCGCATCCGACATTTTGGTGCCCTGTGGCTTCAACGGCACCGCGTCGCCGGTATGCATCAGGTCGCGCGCATATTTCAGCATCGCGCCGAGCTTGCCGCCGGGATGCAGCACGCTGAAATCGGTCGAGGTGAAGCCGCGGCCTTCGAGCAGCGCGATCGCCAGCGCGTCGCCGAGCGCCAGCATCATTAGCGAGGACGTGGTCGGTGCCAGATTGTGCGGGCAGGCCTCGCGCGCCTTCGGCAGCGTCAGTTGGACGTCGGCGGCCTTGCTCAAGGTTGATTCCTTGTCCGCCGTCATCGCGATCAAGGGAATGCCGAAGCGCGCGGCGTAGGCGATCAGGTTGCGCATCTCCGGCTGCTCGCCGGACCATGACAGCGCCAGGATCACATCGTCGGCGGTAATCATGCCGAGGTCGCCGTGGCTCGCTTCGGCGGCGTGCACGAAGAACGCCGGCGTGCCTGTCGAAGCGAAGGTTGCCGCGATCTTGCGTCCGATATGACCCGACTTGCCGAGCCCGGTGACGATCAGCCGCCCCTTCGCGTTGCGGATCAGGTCAGCCGCCGCGGTGAAGCACACGCCGAGGTCGGACTTGAGCGCCGCCGCGATCGCGGCGACGCCGCTCGCCTCGGCATCAAGGGTGCGGAGCGCCGATTGAACGGCGCCGTCATCGGGGCCGGATGATTTGGTCATCAGCGGTTTCGGTTTGGCCATAATGGATTCCAGGGAGGGGCTTTACGCCCGGGCGTCTCCCTTAGCACGGTCCATTCCGCGACGCGACGCGGGGCGCGCGGCCCTCAACGGCTCATTAACCATAATTGTTTTAACTCCATTAACGACGATTTCCGGCAGCAGCCGGAATGCGTTCGTCAAGTGCATGGATTTGTTGAGGTATTTCTGTCGTGGTGCGGGGGCCAGCAAGGGGCCGGGCTGGGCGCGGGCGTCTCGTTCGCATTGCCTTGCCGTGTCTTGCGCTGACTGCGACAGCGGGGTTCGCGGAGGCTCAGACCGTCACGCCCGATCTGTTCAGCCCGACGCGCCAGAGCCAGTTCATCGATCCGAACTCGCCGCTGCGCCCGATCACGGCCGATGCGAGCGATCCGCTCAATGGTTCAGGCTTGCCTGACCGCGATCGCAACCGACGCACGCCATCGCGTGCCGGCACTGCTCAACTCGGCACCGGCCAGCTCCCGATCTACGGCCTGCCGGCTGCCAATGGTGCCTCGACCTCCGGCTACGATTCGCTCAACCGCAAGCGACAGAGGCCGAAATACTATCCAGGCCAGGCGAGGCCGAAGCCGTCGCCCGGCCCCGGCACGCCGCCGCCTCCATCGCCGCCGCTCGATGCCGCCGGGCAGTTGCGGCTGTCGATCCCGCCGTCGGCCACGGCCAACAAGCCGCCGGTCCCGCCGGCGATGGCCGGCACCATTCCTGGCCAACCGCCGCGCAGGCGGCTGAGGCTCGACGACGATCCGTTCGGTGCGGTCGGCGACTATGCCGGCTCGTTCCTGATCAAGACCGCCGTCGAGGTCATGGCCGGCTACGATACCAATCCGGGCCGGCTGTATTCGCCGCAGGGACGAGCGTTCTACATGGTCTCGCCGGAATTCCTCGCGGTGTCCGACTGGGAGCGGCATGCTGTCGTGGCGGACCTGCGCGGCTCCTTCACCGGCTACGGCTCTGACCTGACGCCGAACGCCGACGGCACGCCGCTGTCGGCGCCGCTCGACATCGACCGTCCCAATTTTGTCGGCCATGTCGACGGCCGCTTCGACGTCTCGCGAGACACGCACCTCACCGCGCAGGCGCGCCTGCTGGTCTCGACCGACAATCCGGGCAGCCCGAACATCCAGGCCGGTCTTGCCAGATATCCGCTCTACAGCACGGTCGGCGGCACCTTCGGCGTCGACCAGAATTTCAACCGCTTGAATGTCGCCGCCGGCGCCACCATCGACCGCACCGATTACCAGTGGTCCAAGCTCACCGACGGCACCACCTCGTCGAACGACGATCGCAACTTCACCCAGTATGGCGGCGTCGGCCGCGTCAGCTATGAGCTGACGCCGGCCGTCAAGCCGTTCCTCGAGGTGGAAGGCGACAGCCGCGTCCATGATCTCTATCTCGACCGCGCCGGCTACGCGCGCGATTCGAACGGTGGCTACGCCAAGGCCGGCACGTCGTTCGAGTTCACGCGGCTCTTGTTCGGCGAGGTCTCGATCGGCTACGCGATGCGCGACTATGCCGACACGCGGCTCGGCCGGCTCGAGGGCCTGCTCACGACGGCATCGTTGACCTGGACCGCGACGCCGCTGACGACAGCGAAATTCTATTCCGACACCCAGCTCGGCGAGACCACGCTGCCCGGTACCTCGGGCGTGCTGTCGCGCACCTACACCGTCGAGGTCGATCACGACTTCCGCCGCTGGCTCACCGCGATCGGCAAGTTCACCTACGGCACCCTCGAGTACAAGGGCGACAACCGCACCGACTCGATCTACTCGGTATCGACCGACCTGATCTACAAGATGACCCGCAGCCTCTGGGTCAAGGGCACCGTGCGTCGCGACTGGCTGGACTCCAACCAGCCCGGACAGAGCTCGGCCTCGACGGTGGTGATGCTGGGCGTGCGGGTGCAGAACTAGCGGCGAGGTGTGTCAGACGCATTCAACTAAGATGTCGTGCCCCGCGAAGGCGGGGCACCCAGTACGCCGTGGCCTTTCGTTTACGCTCTGACGTCTCTGGAATACTGTCATCGCCCGCTTTCGCGGGCGATGACAGTTGAGTTTGCGGAAAGCAGTCCAGCGCAACCGCCGCGGCGTTACCGGGGCAGGTCCGTCTTCCCCATCAGGAACGTGTCGATCGAGCGCGCGCAGAGGCGGCCTTCGCGGATCGCCCAGACCACGAGCGACTGGCCGCGGCGCATGTCGCCGGCGGAGAACACCTTGGCCTGCGAGGTCTTGTAGTCCTGCAGGTTGGCACGGACGTTGCCGCGCTGGTCGAGATCGACGCCGAGCGTCTTGAGCAGGCCCTCGTGCACCGGATGCACGAAGCCCATCGCCAGCAGCACGAGCTCGGCTTGAAGCGTGAACTCGGTGCCGGGCAGCGGCTTGAACTTGTCGTCGACCTTGATGCAATGCAGCTTGGTGACCTTGCCGTCGGTGCCCTCGAACCTCTGGGTCAGCACCGCGAATTCGCGCACCGCGCCCTCGGCCTGGCTCGACGACGTGCGCATCTTCAGCGGCCAGTTCGGCCAGGTCACGCCCTTGTTCTCGTGCTCGGGCGGCGCCGGCATGATCTCGAGCTGGGTCACCGACTTGGCGCCTTGCCGGAACGAGGTGCCGATGCAGTCGGAGCCGGTGTCGCCGCCGCCGATCACGACGACATGCTTGCCGCCGGCGAGGATCTCGGCCACGCCATTCAGCGGCTCGCCGGAGACGCGGCGGTTCTGCTGCGGCAGGAAGTCCATCGCGAAGTGGATGCCGGCGAGATCGCGGCCGGGAATCGGCAGGTCGCGCGGGGCCTCCGCGCCGCCGGTCAGCGCCACGGCGTCATATTGCCTGGCCAGCTCCTGCGGATCGATCGCGCCGGGAGCGGAGCCGCCGACCGGATTGCCGTAGTGGAAGGTGACGCCCTCGGCTTCCATCTGCGTCACGCGGCGGTCGATGATGTTCTTTTCCATCTTGAAGTCGGGGATGCCGTAGCGCAGCAGGCCGCCGGCCTTGGCGTACTTCTCGTAGACATGCACCTCGTGGCCGGCGCGCGCGAGCTGTTGCGCGCAAGCGAGGCCTGCGGGGCCGGAGCCGATCACGGCGACCTTCTTGCCGGTCTTGTCGGGTGCGATCTCCGGCTTCAGCCAGCCATTGTCCCAGGCGCGGTCGACGATCGCGCATTCGATGGTCTTGATGGTGACCGGGTTGTCGTCGATGTTGAGCGTGCAGGATGCCTCGCACGGCGCCGGGCAGATGCGCCCGGTGAACTCCGGAAAGTTGTTGGTCGAGTGCAGGTTGCGCGAGGCCTCTTCCCAGTTGCCCTGATAGACGAGGTCGTTGAAGTCGGGGATCTGGTTGTTGACCGGACAGCCCGGGGTGCCCGGCTCGGCCGAGCCGGTGCCGTGGCAATAGGGGATGCCGCAGTTCATGCAGCGCGCGGCCTGGTCGCGCGTGTCCTTCTCGCTCAGGGGAATGACGAACTCGCTGAAGTTCTTCAATCGCTCGGCGACCGGCGTGTACTTGCGCTCGTTACGGTCGATCTCGAGAAAACCTGTAATCTTGCCCATTAAACCCGATGCCCCTGCATCATGTGTCTGTTCCCTTCGACCCTCATCCTGAGGAGCGGCGCGTGCGCCGCGTCTCGAAGGATGGAGGCCCGTGTCGCGGCCTCATGGTTCGAGACGGCGCTTCGCGCCTTCTCACCATGAGGGTCTCTAAGGCCTACGCTCCGATCGCGATTTTCGGCTCGGCGTCGGCGTTCGCCTTCATTTCCTTCAGCGCGCGGCGGTACTCCACCGGCATCACCTTGCGGAATTTCGGCAGCCACGTCGTCCAGTTCGCGAGGATCTCGGCGGCCTTCTTCGAGCCGGTCAGCTTGGCGTGACGCGTGATCAGGACGTGCAGCCGCTCGACGTCGGAGTCGAGCAGGTTCTGGAACACGTCGACCCGGCCATGCGCCTCGAGATCGCCGGAGTGATGGTAGGTGCCGGCGTTGATCATCTCCTCCGACAGCACCGGCTCGAGCTCGACCATCGCGAGATTGCAGAGCTTGGCGAAGTCGCCGGCCTCGTCCAGCACATAGGCGATGCCGCCGGACATGCCGGCCGCGAAGTTGCGTCCGGTCTTGCCGAGCACGACCACGATGCCGCCGGTCATGTATTCGCAGCAATGGTCGCCGGAGCCTTCGACCACCGCGACCGCGCCGGAGTTGCGCACCGCGAAGCGTTCGCCGGCGATGCCGCGGAAGTAGCACTCGCCCTCGATCGCGCCATACATCACGGTGTTGCCGACGATAATCGACTCCTCCGGAACGATGCCGGAGCCCTTCGGCGGCTTGATGATGATGCGGCCGCCGGAAAGGCCCTTGCCGACATAGTCGTTGCCCTCACCCTCGAGCTCGAAGGTGACGCCCTTGGCGAGCCACGCGCCGAACGCCTGTCCCGCCGTGCCCTTCAGAGCGACATGGATGGTGTCGAGCGGAAGGCCCTCATGGCCGTAGATCTTGGCCACCGCGCCCGACAGCATCGCGCCGGCGGAACGGTCGGTGTTGTTGATCTCTTCCTCGATCCTGACCGGCGCGCCGCGATCGAGCGCGGCCTGCGCCTTCTCGATCAGCCGGCGGTCGAGCACGGCTTCCAGATGATGGTTCTGCACTTCCGAGTGATAGATGGTCTGGCCCTTCTCCTCCGGTTGCCGCACGAACAGCTTGGAGAAATCGAGACCCTTGGCCTTCCAGTGCGAGACCAGCGCGGTCTGATCCAGCATCTGGACCTGGCCGACCATCTCGTCGAACTTGCGGTAGCCAAGCTGCGCCATGATCTCGCGCACTTCCTCGGCGACGAAGAAGAAGTAGTTGATGACGTGCTCGGGTTGGCCGGTGAAGCGCTTGCGCAGTACCGGATCCTGGGTCGCGACGCCGACCGGGCAGGTGTTGAGATGGCACTTGCGCATCATGATGCAGCCGGCCGCGATCAGCGGTGCGGTTGCGAAGCCGAACTCGTCGGCGCCGAGCAGCGCGCCGATCACGACGTCACGGCCGGTGCGGAAGCCGCCGTCGACCTGCACCGCGATGCGGCTGCGCAGCCGCTGGCGCACCAGGGTCTGGTGGGTTTCGGCAAGGCCGATCTCCCACGGCGAGCCGGCATGCTTGATCGAGGTCAGCGGCGAGGCGCCGGTGCCGCCCTCGAAGCCCGCGATCGTCACATGGTCGGCGCGCGCCTTGGCGACGCCGGCGGCAACCGTGCCGACGCCGACCTCGGAGACGAGCTTGACCGAGACCTGACCGTCCGGATTGACGTTCTTCAGGTCGTAGATCAGTTGGGCGAGGTCCTCGATCGAGTAGATGTCGTGATGCGGCGGCGGCGAGATCAGGCCGACGCCCGGCGTCGAATGCCGGACCTTGGCGATCGTCGCGTCGACCTTGTGGCCGGGCAACTGGCCGCCTTCGCCGGGCTTAGCGCCCTGCGCCATCTTGATCTGCATCATGTCGGAGTTGACGAGATACTCCGTGGTTACGCCGAACCGGCCCGAGGCGACCTGCTTGATCGCCGAGCGCATCGAATCCCCGTTCGGCAGCGGCTTGAAGCGATCGGCTTCCTCGCCGCCTTCGCCGGTGTTCGACTTGCCGCCGATCCGGTTCATGGCGATCGCCAGCGTGGTGTGCGCCTCGCGCGAGATCGAGCCGAACGACATCGCACCGGTCGAGAAGCGCTTGACGATCTCCTTGGCCGGTTCGACCTCGTCGAGCTTGACCGGCTTGCGCTTGTCGTCCTCGGCGGTCTTGATCCGGAACAGGCCGCGCAACGTCAACAGCCGCTCGGACTGCTCGTTGAGGATCTTGGCAAAGGCCCGGTAGCGCTCCTGCGAGTTGCCGCGGACGGCATGCTGCAGCGTCGAGACCGATTCCGCGGTCCAGGCGTGGTCCTCGCCGCGCGTGCGGAAGGCATATTCGCCGCCGACGTCGAGCGCGCTCTTGTAGACCTGCGCGTCACCGAACGCGTCGGTGTGACGCCGCACGGTCTCCTCGGCGATCTCGGCGAGGCCGACGCCCTCGATACGGGTGTGGGTGCCGGCAAAGTACTTGGCGACGAAATCGGCCTTCAGGCCGACCGCGTCGAAGATCTGCGCGCCGCAATAGGACTGGTAGGTCGAGATGCCCATCTTGGACATCACCTTGAGCAAGCCCTTGCCGATCGACTTGATGTAGCGCTTGACGATCTCGTAGTCGTCGAGCCCGCCGGGCAGCTTGTCCTTCATCGCGAGGATGGTTTCGAACGCGAGATAGGGATTGATCGCCTCGGCACCGTAGCCTGCGAGACAGGCGAAGTGATGTACCTCGCGTGGCTCGCCGGATTCGACCACGAGGCCGACCGAGGTGCGCAAGCCGGTGCGGATCAGATGATGATGCACGGCGGCGCAGGCGAGCAGCGACGGGATCGGAATCCGGTCGGTGCCGGTCATGCGGTCGGACAGGATGATGATGTTGATGCCCTCGCGCACCGCGCCCTCGGCGCGCGCACAGAGCTCGTCGAGCACCTGCTCCATGCCCGCCGCGCCGAAGCCGGCGTGGAAGGTGGTGTCGAGCGTGCGTGACTTGAAGTGGGTCTCGGCGACGTCGGAGATCGAACGGATCTTCTCGAGGTCGGCGTCGGTGAGGATCGGCTGGCGCACTTCGAGGCGCTTGGTCGAGGCCAGTCCTTGCAGGTCGAACAGGTTCGGCCGCGGCCCGATGATCGAGACGAGACTCATCACCAGCTCCTCGCGGATCGGATCGATCGGCGGGTTGGTGACCTGCGCGAAGTTCTGCTTGAAATAGGTGAAGAGCTGCTTCGGCCTGTCAGACAGCGCCGAGATCGGCGTGTCGTTGCCCATCGAGCCCGCGGCTTCCTCCCCAATGGCCGCCATCGGCGTCATCAGGATGGTGATGTCTTCCTGGCTGTAGCCGAACGCCTGCTGCCGGTCGAGCAGTGGCAGATTCGAGCGCACGCCCTTGGTCCGTGCATCCGGCAGCTCCTCGAGCTGCATCTGGGTGCGCTGCAGCCAGTCGCTGTAGGGGTGGCTCTTGGCGAGGTCGGCCTTGATCTCGTCGTCCGGAATCAGGCGGCCCTGCTCGAGGTCGACGAGCAGCATCTTGCCGGGTTGCAGCCGCCACTTGGTGACGATCTGCTCCTCCGGAATGGTCAGCACGCCCATCTCGGACGCCATCACGATGCGGTCGTCCTTGGTCACGAGATAGCGCGCCGGGCGCAGGCCGTTGCGGTCGAGTGTGGCGCCGATCTTGCGGCCGTCGGTGAAGGCGATCGCGGCCGGTCCGTCCCACGGCTCCATCAGCGCGGCGTGATATTCGTAGAAGGCGCGGCGCTGCTCATCCATCAGGGGATTGCCGGCCCAGGCTTCCGGAATCATCATCATCACCGCGTGCGGCAGCGAGTAGCCGCCCTGCACGAGGAATTCGAGCGCGTTGTCGAAGCAGGCGGTGTCGCTCTGGCCTTCGTAGGAGATCGGCCACAGACGGCTGATATCCTTGCCGTAGAGCTCCGAATGCACGGAGGCCTGGCGCGCCGCCATCCAGTTGACGTTGCCGCGCAGCGTATTGATCTCGCCGTTATGGGCGATCATCCGGTAGGGATGCGCCAGCGACCAGGTCGGGAAGGTGTTGGTCGAGAAGCGCTGATGCACCAGCGCGAGCGCGCTCTCGAAGTCCGCCTCGTGCAGATCGGGATAGTACTTGCCGAGCTGGTCGGCGAGGAACATGCCCTTGTAGATCACGGTGCGGCACGACATCGAGCACACGTAGTAGCCGGACATGCCGCGGTCGCGGCGCTGGTAGATCGCCTGCGAGATCGACTTGCGCAGGATGTAGAGCCGGCGCTCGAAGTCGTCGTCGCTGCTCGCGGCGCCGTTGCGGCCGATGAAGACCTGCATGTGGTAGGGTTCGGTCGGCTTCACGGTGACGCCGAGCGAGGAATTGTCTGACGGCACGTCGCGCCAGCCGAGCAGCTTGAAGCCCTCGTTCTTGATCTCGTCGGCGATGATGCTCTTGATCACGTTGCGCCACGCCGAATCGCGCGGCATGAACAGCGCGCCGATGGCGTAATCACCGGGCTTCGGCAGCTTGAAGCCGAGCTCGGCGGCCTTGCGCGCGAAGAAAGCGTGCGGGATCTGCACCAGAATGCCGGCGCCATCACCGGCGCGCGGGTCGGCGCCGACGGCGCCGCGGTGCTCGAGATTGCAGAGGATGCTCAGCGCGTCGGAGACGATCTGGTGCGACTTCTGGCCCTTGATGTTGGCGATGAAGCCGACGCCGCAGGAGTCCTTTTCCAGGCTCGGGTCGAACAGGCCTTCGGCTTTCGGGCGCCAGGTATGGAGCTCAAGCGGGTGGAGTTCACGGGCAGGCCCGGCGGCTTTCGAGTCCGCGGTCGCCGACAGCGTTCCTGCCACGATGGTTTCGCGCTCGAATTCCGACCCGCTCATGTGTCCTCTCCCTTTCGTAAAGGGGCCTCACTGTCATTGGCGCACCTTGGGCGTTGCGGCACCCACCGGGGCCACCGCTCGTCCGCCGCGAGCCGCAATTTCTTTAATTCAGGCGAGGGGCGTTCAACGTCCCTGAGGAACGGCCCTGCCTGCAGCATTCTCGGAGCCCGGGGCGCCGAGGTTCCGTAGCAATCCCTATGCCGGGATGGCCCCGAAATTGAGACAGCTTTGCTGTCCTAACTCCGACCTTGCCAAATTTTTGTCTATCACACAAGCGCGCGAAAGTCCTCGCCCGCATGCTCGAATCGGACGTCTCGGCAGGCGCGAACCGCCCCTGATTTGAAGCAAACGCGCCGTGATGTGGCCCAGGGACCGACCAAGGACCGCCGGAATTCATCATGAAATTTCGGGCAGGGCAACCGGCAAGAGAGCGCGAACGCTCCACAGGCGGGGGCAGACAGGAGCTACGGCGATGAAGTTGTACACAGGTTGGATTGCGGCGGCCGGTCTGGCGCTCAGCGCCGTGTCGGCGCAGGCGCAGTTGCTGACCCCCGCTCGGTTTGGCAGTCCGTCCCTGGTCAGGGTGTCCGATCTGGACGGGCCCTATGCTGCCGTGCCGCCGCCGGACGTCCCGCCGCCACCCCGCTATGGCCGGGTTCCGACCCTGCTCCCGCCGATGGAGGTCTACACGGTGCTGCGCGAGAACGGGTACCTGCCGCTCGGCGCTCCGCGGCAGCGCGGCTTCGTCTACACCATCTCGGTGATCGACCGCGACGGCGCCGACGGACGGCTGGTGATCGATGCCCGCAACGGCCGGATCGTCAGCTTTACGCCTGCCGATCGGGTGGACGACGATTACGACAACGAGCCGACCGCCGCCTACGGGCCGATCGGCCCGATGCTGCGCCCGATCCAGGCCCGGGTGCCGCGGCCGCCGCTACCGATCCCGCATGTTGCGCGCCGCGCGGTGCCGAAGCGGAGCCCGCTCGCAGCCAAGCCCGCGCCGGCGCCAGCTCCGGCCCAGGCCGCCGTTGCGCCATCTGCTCCTCCGCAGGCGGCGGCACCCGCGCCGAGCCCTCAGGCTGTTGCCGCCGCGCCAAAGCCCGCGGAAGCCCAGGCTGCTGCACCCGAGGCTGCGCCTGCGCAGGCCGCGGCACCGACGATCGGCCAGTCCGCCCCTCCCGCAGCGGCGGCCGCGCCCGCGATCCTGCCGACGCAGGAGATGCCGAAGGTGCAAGGGTTTGAATAGAATGCGAAGCCCGGATGGAGCGGAGAGACTGGGCAAGAACTGTATTGTGCGCTGACGAGGTCGTGGAAGCGAAATCCGGCAGCATCTCAACCTCCCCTTGAAAAGGGGAGGTCGCCTTGCTCGCCAGAGCAAAGCGGGTGGGGATCAACTCTCTCCATGACCAGCGTCGCGTGCGGCTGACCCCCATCCGGGAAGGAGAAGAGAGCGTGCGTACTCCGGATGCAGCCAACAAAAAACGCCCCGGTGTCCCGGGGCGTTTTCGCGTGCGGCCAATATCTGCCGACGCTGGAGGTTGATTAGGCGGCGACCTTGTCAGCCGAGCCGTCGACGACCTGCGGGGCCTTCTCGCCGCCGCCGATCGGAATGCTGCGGGGCTTCTTGGCCTCGGGGATCTCGCGGACGAGATCGACGTGGAGCAGGCCGTTCTCGAGCGAAGCGTTCTTCACCTGCACGAAGTCGGCAAGCTGGAAGACGCGCTCGAAGGCGCGCGAGGCGATGCCGCGATAGAGCACTTCCGAGCCATTGCCGGAGTTCTCGTTGGCGGTTTTCTCGCCCTTGATCGTCAGCGTGTTTTCCTTCGCAACGATCGAAAGCTCGGCCTGCGAGAAGCCGGAGACCGCAACGCTGATCCGGTAGGCGTTCTCGCCGGTGCGCTCGATGTTGTAGGGGGGATAGCCGGGGCTGCCGTCCGAGGTCACCTGGTCGAGCAGGTTGAAGAGGCGGTCGAAGCCGACGGTGGAACGATAGAACGGGGTGAGATCATAGCTACGCATAGGGTAGTCCTCCATTGAGCGACTGCTTCAGTTACCCGCCCGCCATCGGGCCGGGCTTAGATGTGTGCAGCCTGATGTTCCGGTTCCGAAACACTGGTAGCGGCCTGCACTTGAGTGATATGGGAGGGGCTATGTCGCATTCAAGAGGCGGAAAGCGCGTCGCTTTTTGGCGCCGGCGCCCTTGATCCCCGCTTCTCCAGGTTCCCTGCATGACACTGGTCTCGATTCCCGCCAATCCGGTTCCGGAAGACGTCGTCAGCGGCATGATCAAGACCCCGGACGGAGCGGAGTTGCGCTTCGCGCGCTGGGCGCCGCCGCCCGGCCGCAAGGGCACGGTCTGCGTGTTCACCGGGCGCGGCGAGATGATCGAAAAGTACTTCGAAACCGTGCGCGACTTGCGCGACCGCGGTTTTGCGGTGGCGATGATCGACTGGCGCGGGCAGGGTCACTCGTCGCGGCGGCTGCGCGATCGGCGCAAGGGCTATGTGCGTGACTTCGCCGACTACGAGATCGACGTCGAGGCCTTCGTGCAGCAGGTGGTGCTGCCGGATTGTCCGCCGCCCTATTTCGCGCTGGCGCATTCGATGGGCGGAGCGGTGATGTTGCGGCTCGCGCATGCGGGCAAGCGCTGGTTCGACCGCATGGTGCTCTCGGCTCCGATGATCGATCTGCCGGGCCGCCGCGTGTCCTTCTTCCCGAGCGCGCTGTTGCGGCTGATGCGATGGACCGGGCAGGGCGGCAATTATGTTCCGGGCGGCAGCGACAAGCTCGTCGGCCTGTCCGAGTTCGCCGGCAATCCCCTGACCAGCGATCCCGTGCGGTACGCCCGCAACGCGGCGATCCTGGAGGAAGACGCGACGCTCGGCATCGCGGCGCCGACGGTCGCCTGGGCCGACACCGCATTCACCGCGATGCGCACCTTCCGCGGCCTGTCCTATCCGTCGGACATCCGCCAGCCGATCCTGATGATCGCGGCGAGCAATGACGAGGTGGTCTCGACGCCGGCGATCGAGGAGTTCGCCTATCATCTGCGCGCCGGCTCGCATCTCGTGATCGCCGGCTGCAAGCACGAGATCCTGCAGGAGCAGGATCGCTACCGCGCGCAATTCTGGGCGGCGTTCGACGCCTTCGTGCCGGGCACGCCGCTGTTCAAGTGAACGGCCAGAAGATCGATCTTGCGAAGTCGACGGCTCAGCGATTGAGCAGCGCGACGATCCGGTCGGGAAAGCGCCGCTCGACAAACAACGTCCTGACCTCGGCGACGCTGAGATAGCGATCACGGCCTTCGCCCTTGCCCATGATGTCGAGCAGCACCGGCCACTCGCCGAGCATCAGCAGCGGGTAATAGCAGCGCCGGATTGCGTAGGTCCAGGAATGCTCATCCTTGGAGCGCTGGAAATTGGCGGCCATGAAGGCCTTGATGTCGGACGCCGACAGCCCGCGTTCGACGCTTCCGTCGGGGCTCTTGTAGTCCTTGCCGAACGTGGCGAGGCGCGTGATCTCGTCCTCATGCACCACGGCGTGCTGGTCGAGGATGCGCGAGCCGGCGCCGTGCTTGTCGAGCGGGCCGTTGCGCAACTCGTCGAGGATGGCGCCCTTGATCAGGCTGCGCAGTTGGCTCAACGGACCGAGTCCGTTTGCGATCTGCGCGACCAGGAAGATCTGCACACCCGCGATCAGCGCCGGCAGCCCGGTCTTGCCGGTGGTGCGGTCGATCGTCCGCGTCAACTCGGGCAGCGGCACGACATGGCTGCCGACATGGTTGCCGGCGACCAGCGCGCGCAGAAACGGGCAGGGATTATCGGGTGAAACCTGCGGGGCGGGCGCCTCGCGCGCGGCCAGATCGGGCATGAAACCACATCCTGAAACGTCTTCAGTCCAAAAACCACCAGTTGCCAAAAACCACCAGTTGCCAAGCGATGAATTGGCTCAGGAATCTGCGGCGAATTTTGACGCAGATGCAACCAAGGCGAGCTTGCCGAAGGGGACGCCGGCTTTCAAGAGCCCCTCGCGATAATGGGCGATATCCGCCGGGTTCTTCCAGTGGAAATTGCGCAAGTGCCGTTCGACCGTCAGCTTCGGATAATTGTCCAGCAACGCCTGGGCCGCCTCTTTGGCCTCGCTCGAACGTCCGAGTTGAGCCAGCGCTGCGGCGCGTATTGCGAGCCCCTGCAGGTGGTTCGGGTTGAGATAGAGCGCCTCGCGCGACCACGACAGCGATGCGTCATATTGCCCGAGCAGGTAATGGCTGAACGCGTTCAGCGCCGCCCATTGATAGCGCGGGTCGCTGTTGCCGCGCTGGACTGCCGCCGAAAACAACTCGACCGCCCTGCGATGGTCACCGATCACCATGTGGCAGATCCCGAGCACGCCGCGCGCGCCCATGTCGTAGGGATTGAGCTCGATTGCCCGCTTGATCGCGTCCATCGCAGCTTCGTAATGGCCCTGCATGGCGTGCAGATAGGCCAGCAGCGAAAACGCAAACGACGAACGTGGGTCGAGCCGGACGCTGCTCTCGGCCAGGCTGACCGATGATGCCCACAGCTCGCGCGTGCTTTGAATCCAGCCGAACTGGACGCCCTGGATCTGGATCAGCGCGAGATAGGCGCGCGCGATCGAAAGGCCGGGATCGAGCTCGATCGCTTCCCTGAACAGGGCGATTGCGGTTTCGAAATCATCCTTGGTCTGGTGATAATAGTGCGACAGGCCCTTGAGGAAGCGATCCCACGCCGTCAACTCGGAATTCGGCGAGCGTGCCGGCGCGGAGGCTTCGGCGCGATAGATTTCCTGCGCGACCGCGGCGGAGAGGTTGGCCGTGATCTCGTCCTGCATCGCGAACAGGTCGCCCATGTCGCGGTCGTAGCGCCCGGTCCATAGCTGCTCGCCCTTCTCCGGCGCGATCAATTCGGCGGTGACGCGGATCTTGTTGCCGGCGCGCCGCACCGAGCCCTGGATCAGATAGGTCGCGTCGATCTCGCGCGCGATCAGGCGGGTGCTGACGTTCTTGCCCTTGTAGGCGAAGGTCGAGTTCCGGCTCAGCACGCGATAGAAGGATTGCAGCGACAGCGCGTGGATCAGATCCTCGGTCAGGCCGTCGGAGAAATATTCGTCGGCGCTGCCGCTGAGATTGTCGAATGGCAGCACGCCGACGATCGCGGTCCGGTACTGGCCCGGCAGGTGCGGCCCCTCCTGCGGAGGCATCTCCTGGACGTCCGATCCCGCCGGCGACCAGGTCCAGACATTGATCGGCTCGACGATGTTCTTGAAGCGGTGCGGGCCGGCGTCGATCAGGGTGACGGCAAGCCGCCGCCCCGCCTCGGTGCGGGCCTTCTCCGACACCGCGATGCCGCCGGGGGCCGCGACCGTCTCGAGGCGGACAGCGATGTTGACGTCGTCGCCGAACACTTCGTCCTCGTCGGCCATGACGTCGCCCATGTGGACGCCCATCCGGAAATGCATGGCGCGATCGGCCGGCAGGTGCTCGTTGCGTTCGGCCATCAGGGTCTGCATCGCGACCGCGGCCTCGATGGCGCCAATGATGCTCGGAAATTCCAGCAGGAAGCCGTCGCCCGTATTTTTGACGATCCGGCCGCCATGGTTGAGGATGATGGGATAGATCGCGCTGCGATGGGCCTTGAAGGAGGCGTGCGTGCCCGCCTCGTCGGCACCCATCATGCGGGAATAACCGGCGATATCAGCGCAAAGAATGGCAGCGAGCCGTCTCTCCATGTCTCCTGTGCCCTGGATGGCCACTCAGCCGACGTGACCGAATCCAATACTTACAAGACATGCCGGGCCTGGCGGAAGTTCGGTTTACAGGCAGCTATAATGCATTGTAGCAGGAATGGCATGCTACGAACCGACGCGATGGTCCAGTTCTCTACCGGATTCGTGTGTCGTTCGGATGGCGCGATCCTTTCCGCTTTCTTACCGCCATAGGTTAGTGTCGCTGAGATGCTCGGAATTCACGAACTCTGGCTGTTTATTTTCTCCGGCCTGGTGCTCAACATCACCCCGGGGCCGGATACCGCCTACATTATCGGCCGCAGCATCCAACTCGGATGGCGCGGCGGGGCCGCTGCCGCGATCGGCATTAGCTGCGGCTGCCTGGTTCACGTGCTGGGCGCGGCGATCGGACTATCGGCGCTGCTGATGGCGTCGTCGGCCGCGTTCCTGGTCGTGAAGCTGGTCGGTGCGGCCTATCTGGTGTTGACCGGCCTGCAGATGCTGCTGTCCCGCGCCAAGCCGATCGCGGAGATCGCGACGCCGGGCGGCGAGACCTCGATCTCCCGGGTGTTCTGGCAGGGAGCGCTGACCAACATCCTCAACCCCAAGGTGGCGCTGTTCTTCCTGGCCTTCCTGCCGCAATTCGTGGCGACGGACTCGCAGCACAAGCCGCTCGCCTTCCTGGTGCTGGGGCTGATCTTCATCGTCAACGGCACGCTGTGGTGCCTCGGCGTCGCGGCGTTTGCATCGCGAGCCGCCGGTCGTATCCGGCAATCCGCCGGCGTCATTACCTGGATCAACCGTTCGCTCGGCGGCCTTTTCATCTATCTGGGCTTCCGCGTCGCCATGCTGGAAGCGCGCTAGCACGGCGTTCGGCTCGTCCGAAGAGCAAGGCGCAGTTACCCGTGCAGCTTCAGCAGCGCGCTGCCGGCGAGATAGATGCCGAGCAGGATCATCGAGATCAGGAACCAGCGGCGGAATACGTCCGGCTCCATCCGCGAGCGGACGGCCTGGCCGATGAACATCCCGACAAAGGATGCGGCCATGGCCACCGCGCCGGGCAGTGCGGTGGCCGCGGTCAACAGGCCCGCGGCGGTGAGGTTGAAGGCCAACGCAACAGTTGCGGTGGTGAAAAAAACGCCGAGCGCCTGCACCAACTCGTCTCTCTCCATCCCGATCGCCTGCATGAACGGCATCGAGGGAATGACCTGGACGCCCGTTGCGGCCGAGATCAATCCGGTCATGACGCCGACAATGCCGCCGATCCACTTCTCGTCACGCCGCGCAACCTTGAAGCGGAACTTGCTCAGGCCGACGATCGCGTAGATCACCAGCAGCAATCCGAGGATGACCGTGCCATAGGCCGCGTAAGGTCCGGTGAGGAGCCCGGCATTGAGCCAGATGCCGACCACCGTGCCGACCATCAGCGGCCACAGCCGCTTGAGGATGTCGCGGAGATAGGGACCGACAAAGGTCTGCCAGATGTTGGTGACGATTGCCGGCACGATCACGATCGCGATCGCCTGGCCCGGCGGCATCGTCACCGCGAGCAGCCCCATCGCAACCGTCGGCAGGCCGAGGCCGAGCGTGCCCTTGACGAAGCCCGCAAGCAGGAAGGCGAAGGCGATGAAGATCAGGAGATGGTCGAGCATGGCGGGACATTGACCGACGGGCACGATCGGCACAATCTGGAGGTTACGGAGTTAGCCTTCGGATGACCCGAAGGACGGGGCGGGAAACGTCATGCGCTTCGACCTGATCGACTTGCAATTGTTCATCGCCGTGGCCGATGCGCGCAGCATCACGCAGGGCGCGACGCGGGCCAACCTTGCGCTGGCCTCGGCCAGCGAACGGATCAAGGGCCTGGAGCAAGCGTTGGGTGTCGCGCTGCTCAAGCGCGGCCGCCGCGGCGTCGAGCTGACCGCGGCCGGCGAGAGCCTGCTCGACCATGCCCGCATCGTGATTCACAATGTCGAGGCGTTGCAGGGTGATCTCGCCGCCTATGCCAGCGGCGTCCGTGCCAGCGTGCTACTGCTCGCCAACACCTCGGGGCTGTCGGAGCATCTGCCGCGGGCGCTGGCCCACTTCCTGCACGAACATCCCGACATCAATGTCGATGTCGAGGAGCGCGAGAGCACCGATATCGCGACCGCGATCGCGAGCGGCGCCGCCGATCTCGGCTTCGCCGCCGAACACGCCCTGCCCGACAGCGTCGAGCGCTTTTTGTTCAGCGAGGACCGGCTGATGCTGGTGGCCGCGCGGCGCAGCGATCTCGGCAACCGCCGCCAGATCGATTTCCACGAGGTGGTCGACCGCGACTTCGTCGGCCTGACGGCAACGACCGCGCTGCAACTGCACGTGTCCAAGCATGCGGCCAAGCTTGGCGCGCGGCTGCGCTTCCGCGCCCGGCTGCGCGATTTCGACGCCATCTGCCAGATGGTGGCCGCCGACGTCGGCGTCGCCGTGGTTCCGGAAACCGCCGCGCGGCGCTGCGCGGCGGCGATGCCGATCGTCACCATCCGGATTCGCGACGCCTGGGCCAACCGCCGGCTGACGATCTGCGCGCGCAGCTTCAGGGCGTTGCCGCGACCGGCCAAGCAGCTCGTGGACTATCTGCGGGCCGAAGTGCAACGCTGACCGAGCGGGGAGATCGTGATGCTCAAGGTGTGGGGACGGCGCAGCTCGTTCAACGTCCAGAAGGTGATGTGGCTGGTCGGCGAGCTCGATCTGGCGCATGAGCACATTGATGCCGGCGGCTCGTTTGGCGGGCTCGATGCGCCGGCGTTCCTCGCGATGAACCCGCACGGCCGCGTGCCCGTGATCAGGGACAACGAGGCGATCGTCTGGGAATCCCACGCCATCCTGCGTTACCTCGGCGCCCGTCACGGTGCCGGGCGCTTCTGGTCCGAGGATCCCGCGGACCGCGCGCAGGTCGACGGCTGGATGGACTGGTCGCAGACGGCGCTGCAGCCGGATTTTCTCGGCGGCGTGTTCTGGGGTTTCTTCCGCACGCCCGAGGATCAACGCGACTGGCCGGCGATCCGCGCCGCGCTGGCGCGCTGCGAACGCCACTTTGCCAAGCTCGAGCGCCTCGTTGCGGACCGGCCGTTCCTGCTCGGCGACGCGCTGTCGCTCGCAGACATCACGGCCGGCACGTCGCTCTACCGCTACTTCGAGCTGGAGATTCCGCGGCCGTCGCTGCCGGCGGTCGAACAGTGGTATCGCCGGCTGCAGCAGCGTCCGGCCTTTCGCACCCACGTCATGATTCCGTTCGAGGAGTTGCGCGGCCGGCTCGACTATTAGCTACTCGGTCGGGATGGGCGCAGATCGGTGGCGTCGCAACTCAAGACCTCAGGCATTGAGCACTTTCATCGCCGCTTCGTGCACGCGCGGGTCGCCGGCAGCGATGATGCGGCCGCCGGCCTGCGCGGGCTTGCCTTCCCAGGTGGTGACGATGCCGCCGGCGCCGGTGACGATCGGGATCAGTCCGGCGATGTCGTAGGGCTTCAGCTCGGTCTCGACCACGAGGTCGAGATGGCCGGCAGCGAGCATGCAATAGGAGTAGCAGTCGCCGCCATAGCGCGTCAGCCGCGCCATCGCCTCGATGCGGCCGAAGCGGGCGCGGTCGGCCTCGTTCATCAGCAGCGGGCTCGTAGTGTAGGCGGTCGCCTCCTTGAGCGAGGCGCAGCGCCGCACCGAGAGCCTTCTTTCGCCCGACGGGCCGGAATAGTGCGCCGAGCCGTTGTCGCCGGAGAAGCGCTCGCCGATATAGGGCTGGTGCATCATCCCGAACACCGGCATACCTTTGTGTAGCAACGCGATCAGCGTGCCCCAGATCGGAAAGCCCGCGATGAAGGATTTGGTGCCGTCGATCGGGTCGAGCACCCAGACGTAATCGGCGTCCTCGCGCTCGTTGCCGAACTCCTCGCCGACGATGCCATGCTGGGGGAAATTGGACTTGATCAGCCGCCGCATCACGGCCTCCGCGGCGCGGTCGGCTTCGGTAACGGGATCGAAATCGCTGGCGCTCTTGTTGTCGATCGAGAGCGACGTCCGGAAGAACGGCAGGATGGTTTCGCCGGATGCGGTCGCGAGGCGCCCGATGAAGGCTGTAAAGTCGATGACCGTCACGGCAGATCCTTGGCAAAGCGCACGGCGCTGGGTGGAAATCGATGCTGGTCTTGCCTAGCTCAATCCAGCGTGGCGCGCACGATGAACGGAGCGTTTTTCCCATCCTGATCGCGGGTTCCGGACTTTCGAATCGGCTTCACTTTCGAAAGCTATCCGGCCCGAGCGCCGATCACGAAGTTGCGAGTTCTGGTATACAAGCTATGCGCGGAACGCTGAACAGAAAGATCGATCTTTCGCAAGCTATTGATTTCAAATAGCTAAATGCTCTGGACGGTGGCTGTTGCATATTCGCCATCCTCCGCTAGATAGCGCAGGAAATGTTTCGAAAAGTCTTGCGTTTTGTGCAGCGCGGCCGCATATTGTTGCGGTGCGGTAGCGCCTCGCGCTATCGCTGCCCTCCTTGGGCGTTTCCTCCCTAGACTTGGGCCGCTTGTTCATTCAAGCGGCCCTTTTTTCTTATCCAGCGCCTTTTCCGCTGATCCCAGGCCAGCACTGCGAAGATTCATTTCGCCGCAGGCGACCGCCCGCAGATGGATTCTTGGTTCAGGACTTCGCCGTGCGAGTGACGAAAGGATGATGTCATCCTACTCGGCGGCGGCCTGGAACGGCCCGAGATCGCTGAACGGGATCTTGGCGAGCGCGTCGGCGAGTGTCGCGAAGTCCGCCGCCACCTGGGCGAAGCGCGAGCCGCGCTCGCGGCGCCGCTCATCCATATAGACCGCGCGGTTGAGCTCGACCTGGACGGTGTGCAGTCCGCTCGCCGGGTTGCCGTAGTGCTCGGTGATGAAGCCGCCGGCATAGGGTTTGTTGCGTCCGATCGAGTAGCCGAGCGAACTCATGATCTCCTCGACGAGATCGGGCAGCAGCGATGCGCAACTCGTGCCGTAGCGATCGCCGATCACGACGTCGGGCCGCCGTGGTTCGTCGCGCGACACTCCGATCGACGGCATCGAATGGCAGTCGACCACCACCACCGCGCCGAACGCCTGGTGGGCTTTGTTGATGAGCCGGCGCAGCGCGCGGTGATAGGGCTTGTAGAGCACCTCGATCCGGGTCAGCGCCTCGTCGACGTCGAGCCGCTCGCGGTAGATCTCCTGGCCGTCGCCGACCACGCGCGGGATGGTGCCAAGTCCGCCGGCCACCCGCATCGAGCGCGTATTGGCGAAGCTCGGCAGTCGCCCGGTGAACATGCGCGGGTCGAGCTCATAGGGCTCACGGTTCACATCGACGTAGGAGCGCGGGAAGTTGACGCGCACGGTCGGGAAGCCGCGCTCGCTCAAGCCCGCGATCAATTCGTCCATGAAAGAATCTTCGGAACGGCGCAGCGACGCGAGATCGATCCGCGACGCCTCCAGGAATGCGGCCGGATAGACCGAGCCGGAGTGCGGGGAATTGAAGATGATCGGCGCGCGCCAGACGTCGGGCTCGACGATCTCGAACGGGGGCGACAACTCGCCAGCAGACTCGGTCATTCCCTTGGCGCCGTCCCTTGCGTCCGCCTCTCCGAGCCAAATCGATTCTGCCGGAAAAGCGGAGATTTCTGGGCGCATATTGTCCGTAATCACGATCATTCTGCCAAGTGAAAAGAGTGTGGCGCGTGTTGGAATGGATCTGAGCGCAGAAAATGCCGCAGCAGGTTGATTCGATGCGTGGATCGGTCCACAAATAGACTGTGGTCTCCGCCGACTGGCAGGCGCAAATTTCACCCGAAATTTACCGTCTGTCGGGCTTAGTGTTCGAACTGAACCTCCAGCCGGATTCGACGTTTCCCGCCATGCCGAAAATCCTTCTCGCCGAAGACGACAATGATATGCGCCGCTTCCTGGTCAAGGCGCTGGAAAACGCCGGATTCAAGGTCTCGCCGCACGACAACGGCTTGTCGGCCTATCAGCGGCTGCGCGAGGAGCCGTTCGAGATGCTGCTCACCGACATCGTGATGCCGGAGATGGACGGCATCGAGCTGGCGCGCCGCGCCTCGGAACTCGACCCCGACATCAAGATCATGTTCATCACCGGCTTTGCCGCGGTGGCCCTGAATTCCGATTCGGAAGCGCCGAAAAACGCCAAGGTCCTGGCCAAGCCTGTTCACCTGCGGGAATTGGTCAGCGAGGTGAACAAGTTGCTGGCGGCCTGATTCAGACGAAATCTCGCATTTTGTATCCTTGCCTGCCCCGCCGGGGTCCGTTATAGGGACCCGACCCAAGACGACGAAGACGACTTTGGGGTGCGTAGCTCAGCGGGAGAGCACTACCTTGACATGGTAGGGGTCACAGGTTCGATCCCTGTCGCACCCACCACGCTTCGCCCTGACGGGCTTCGCGTGGCGCGGCCACGCCGAAGACCGTCATCGAAGCGTGTCCGGCGTAGCTTGAACGCAGTGAAAGCGAAGACGGACGATGACGCTGGGCGCAGGCGGGCCGCTGCCGCGAGCTTCGGCTCGGCAAGCCACATTTTCCCGATCCACCAGATGCTTCGCGTAGCGCAGCCACGCCGGCTGAAGGTAATCTGGCTTCAACCTGTCAAACAGCGCGGCGTCATCATGCGCGCATGCCGGTGATCCAGTATTCCAGAGACGTCAGGACTTGAAGCGAGAGGCCGCAGCGTACTGGATGCCCGCCTTCGCGGGCATGACGGCTGAGAGGGCCTGCGCCGACCGGGTAACTCAGTGATCTGCTTTTCGACGATGGCGCTCGGGTACCAAGCGGCAGACTCGAGCTGATCTTTTCGGAAAGCGCTGCACACTCTTACAGCGTTGCGCGTGCCGCACCCGCGGGTGTCACAAGAACGGCCCCGACGTGGAGGTTCGAAAGAGGATGTCGTCGGGGCCGAAGTTGCTACCCATGATCAGTCCGTTGGAACGGATAGGTAGTGGTTTAGGAGAGCACGGCCGGTGCGTGGCGCAAGTGCAGATCCTGCCAAAAGCGAACGGGCAGCTTTCTGGGCCTACACCTCCGGATGCAATGCGACCAGCAAGATTGCCACCGCCAGCAATGCGAGCCAGCAATTTGCGGCGATAATGACCCAATCGGTGCTTGTTCGTTCCTTCATCATCTTAGTGCCGTCCGAAGCTTGCGGCGGCCCCGACGTGTGGAAAGGGGAAATGCGCCGGGGCCGCCTTTGCCGCTTGTCGGATTGACCGGGATCGCGGCTGTGGGGCCGTGCCGATCCGACGAGGTAGCGTTCCATCAAAGCACAACCCATGTGCGATGGAAGTGCAGATCGTGCCAATCGCACACCCGAGTTGCAATCTCCAACGGCCGATCCTCGTCGCGATTGCACCACAACTGATACACAACCAAAACAGCAACGCGCGTTGCCGGCTCACCCAATTCGTCTCAAGTTGAACATTCCTCGGTGGTGGCGGATGGCACACACCCTCAGACACTGGCCTCGCCAAGTGTGTCGACCGTCATCGCCGGGGAACGTTGCCGACCTGGCCCGCGCGTCGCCGGCGCGAGGCCGTCTTTCACAGCGGACGCCGAGACTGCCGCCGGCGCATTTGGGTGAGCGTGGTTGAGCGCGGAGATGATTGGCGGGTGCCGACAAGCGAAGATCAATCGGAACCGAACGCAGCATTGCGGCGGCACCAGCGTAGCGTCCCGTACGAGCGAAGAGCGCGATTCCAAAACCTCAAGCGAGAAGCCCGCGTAGGCACGCGGGCTTCTCGTTCGACTTTACCAGTGACGATACCGGCCCGGGTAGCTGCCCCTGTAGTAGGCGAATGCCGGTCTGACCGCGTGACGATAGCGGTAGCCGTAAGACGCCGAACGATAGCCGGTGCCATACGAACGATAGCCGGTGCCATAATAAGCCCGACGATAGCCGTAGCCGCCGTAATAAGCCGGCCTTGCGCCGGAATAGTATGTCGTGGTGGTTGCGCCCCAACGATATGGCGCGACATCGTCGTACGCATAGTCGCCGTAACCGTACCCGCCGTAACCGTAGCTGCCGTAATAAGCGGGTGAGTAGTACCCAGGCGCATAGCCATCGTAGCCGTAATAGCCATATCCCGGACCCCAGCCATAGGCTGATGAGGCGAGCCCTCCGACGACAGCGCCGGCGACCAGTCCGCCTGCGAGCGCGGCTCCCCACCCGTCGCGTGCTTCGGCGGGCGCCGGAGCCGCCATTGTGCTCATGGCGAGTCCGCCGACAGTTGTAAGGACAAGGGCTGTCTTCTTCATAAGCTTCTCCTGAGTCGTGGTTGCCCAACCCCCTCAACGAGGCGGAATGGCATTGGTTGCGAATCGCAGCGCATCGATAGCGGAGACAGGACGCGCGCTCGTCGGATCGCGCTTGCAAGGCGAGCACTGGGCGTACCTGCCTACCCGCTGACGATGTACCCGGTGGCGAGCACAACGGCTCGCATCGGAACGCAACTTGTTCCGACATCCTCGGCTGCGTCGGAAACGATACGCGCGGACGCGTCGAGCGGGATCGTTGTGACGTCAGGTCCCCAAACGGAAAACGAGCAAATGGTTCCTGGGACGGAGCCAACGCCGCGTCTCCATTGATCCCGCAGGTGTTCCCCCCGGGGGTGCACCAAATGTCGCGCTACGGCTCCGTTTTGGAACGAGGCCGATAGCACCGCTGTTTTCTAGCAAGGCAGTTCACCGGCGAGCCGTGTGCACGCCTGTGCCGCGTATCTCGTCGGGCCTTGTTGGAGCGCGGCTGCGCAGCGACGGCAGCGCCAGTCTTTGGCGTCAGCGTTCGCAAACGGAGCAGCCGCCAATTTCAGGAGGGATCGGCAATGCAGAACAGGATGAAGAGTAGGTTTCTGTTGACGACGGCCGTGCTGTTGGCCGGCGTCAGTCTCGCATCGGCGCAAGGCATGCGGGAAGGCGGCGGTGGCGGTATGAGTGGGGGCGGCGGCGTCGGCGCTGGAACTGGCGGCGGCGGGCACGGAATGTCAGCGAGCCCTTCGGGCGGCCGCTCCGGTGGCGCCATGCAGGGAAGTCCTTCGGGCGCGGGGCATAGCGAAGGCATGACCGTAGGCCGCGGACAGGGCAGCGGACAGGGCATGAGAGAAGGCGGACGAGCAGAAGGTCAAACCCAGATGGGCCGTGGCGCAACCGAGCGCGGCGGACGCATGCAGGGTCAGACCACCGGGCAAGCCCGCGGCGCAGAAGAGCGCGGTCGAAGCGAAACGCAAAGCCAGCGCAATCAGGGCCGGCAACAACAGACCACAGGACAGGGCCGGAACCAGCGCGAGCAGACTGGCCAGTCCGAAACCCGCCAGCGTGGTAGCGGCGCAACCCGGCAAAGCCAGCAGCAGCCGGAGAACCGCACGAACCGAACTCAGGGCACCACGACGGGCCAGAGCAAGGGCGCGGCGACAAACCAGAGCACGACTACGACCGGTCAGAGCACGAGAGCCGGCCAGGGCACGACGGGCGCGGCCACGCAGCAGCCTGGAACGACGCAAGGCCGGATGAACGCCGGGCAGACCACCGGGCAAGCCGGCACAGCCGCTCAGACCCAATCGAACGCAACGGTCCAGACCGAGGCCGGGCGCACCGTGACGGCGCAACAGCAAAGCACGATCCAGCGTTCGGTGTTGTCAGCACGTAACGCGCCGCGCGTGAACGTCAACTCGATCAACTTCTCGGTCAATCGCGGCGTGGTGGTGCCTTCGAGGTTCAACGCCGTATCGGTGGCCGCCTTCCCGGCGCTGATCGATGCGTTCCCATTTTATCGGGACGACAGCTTCTTCATCGTCGAGGATGAAGTCGTATTCGTCGATAGGGACCGCAGGGTTGTCGACGTGGTGCCGGTCGGACCGCGGACGCGGTTCAGCCATCGTGGCGGCAGCAGCAGGAGTAACGTTGCGGCGATGGACCTGAACCCGCAGCAGATCCGCGAGGTGCAGCAGGTGCTGATCGATCGCGGCCTGCTGGTCGGCGAGGCCGATGGCGTGCTCGGGTCCCGGACCCGCGAGGCGCTGATCACGTTCCAGCGCCGGCAGGGCATCGCGACGAGCGGCAGCGTTGATACGCGCACGGTCACCGCGCTGGGTCTGTCGGACAGGATCGGTCAGGGCGCGGGACAAGGGGCATCGACGGTCGGCCAGGGTGGCGCAAGGCAGAATACGACCGGCCAGAGCGGCACCCAGCAGAACGAGCCGGGCCAAACAACTGGCCAGGCGAACTCGCCACAGAACCGGTCGGCACCCGGCCAGACCGGGACCCAGGCCCCGCAGCAGAATACGACGGGAGCCGCTCCGCAGAACGAGTCCACTGTCGGTCAGGGCGGCAGCCGGCCGGGCGGAAGTCAGAATCAGAACATGCCGTCCAATCAGCCGAGCCAGAACAGCTCTCCGCCGTCGTCAGGCTCAGGGCAGGGCGCGCAGATGCCGGAGCATAACTCCAATCGGAAATAGGCTGTTGAATAAGGGCCCCGCTGCAAAGCGGGGCTCTCTTTTTCTGGGGCTCTGTTCTTGAGACGGTGCGGCCGATCTCTCGCTCAATGCGCGAACGCAAGCAGCCGATCGGCGCGGCTCACACTTCCAGCCACTCCTCGCGGACCGCGGCGTTGGACTTGAGCTGATCGGGCGTGCCTTCGAACACGACGCGGCCGTGGCCCATGATGTAGACCCGGTTCGAGATCTTCATCGCGATCGACAGCTTCTGCTCGACCAGGAGAATGGCGACGCCGGCCTTCGCGATCCGCGCGATGAGGTCGCCGACCTGCTGCACGATCAGCGGTGCCAGCCCTTCGGTCGGCTCGTCGATCATCATCAATTCGGGGTCGCCGAGCAGCGTGCGGCAGGTGGTCAGCATCTGCTTCTCGCCGCCCGACAGCACGCCGGCCGGCGTGTCGGCGCGGCGGGCGAGATTGGGGAACATGTCGAGCATCTCCTCGAGCCGCCACTTGCCGGGGCGGCGCGGATCTTTGATGCCGAGGATGAGATTCTGGCGAACCGTCAGGCCCGGGAAAATGTCGCGGTGTTCCGGCACGTAGCCGAGGCCGAGGCGCGCGATCTTGTAGCTCGGCAGGCCGGCGATATCCTGGCCCTTGAAGCGGATGGTGCCCTGTGGCGGCACCTCGCCCATGATCGCCTTGACCGTGGTGGAGCGGCCGACGCCGTTGCGTCCCAAGAGGCTCACCACCTCGCCGGCGGCGATGTCGAGGTCGACGCCCTGCAGGATGTGGCTCTTGCCGTAATAGGCATGAAGATTCCTGACCTCGAGCATCAGTCGATCTCCTCGCCGAGATAGGCTTCCTTGACCTTGGGATTGCCGCGGATCTCGTCCGGCGTGCCTGAGGCGATGATGTTGCCGTACACCAGCACCGAGATGCGGTCGGCGAGGCCGAACACCACGCTCATGTCGTGCTCGACGATCACGAGCGTGCGGCCCTCGGTGAGGCGGCGGATCAGCGCGACGGCGCGCTCGGTCTCCGCGTGGCTCATGCCCGCGGTCGGCTCGTCCAGCATGATGACGCTGGCGCCGCTCGCGATCGTGATGCCGATCTCGAGCTCGCGCTGCTCGGCATAGGTCAGAAGCCCGGCCGGCACGTCGCGGCGGTGGCTGAGATGGATGTCGTCGAGGATCTGCGCGGTGCGCTGCTTCACCTCGGGCAGATGGTCGACGTTCTTCCAGAACGCATAGCGGTGCCCGGTCGCCCACAGCACCGCGCAGCGGACGTTCTCCCACACCGTCATGCGGGCGAACACGTTGGTGACCTGGAACGAGCGCGACAGGCCGCGCCGGTTGATCTCGAACGGCCGCAGGCCGGAGATGACCTCGCCGTTGAGGCGAATCTCGCCCGAGGTCGGCTTGATGTGGCCGCTGATCAGGTTGAACGTCGTCGACTTGCCGGCGCCGTTCGGCCCGATCACGGCATGGCGCTCGCCCTGCGCGACGCTCAGATTGAGGTCGCGGATGATGCCCACATTGCCGAAGCGCTTCTCGACGGCTTTGACTTCAATGGCGGCGGTCATGCGAGATACCCCCGATCACGGGCCACCGTCGCGGCGCGATCCCAGGCTTCCGCCACGCGCCGCCAGGTGATGCGGGCGACCAGGAAGCCGCCGACGAGCAGCACCGCGGCGGCCGCCCAGGTGGTCGGCGCCGTCGCGACGAACGGGATGCCGGCGAGATTGATGGTGTTGCCTTCGCCTTCGCTCGCCGTGTAGCGCGCGACGGTTTCGATTGTGAGGATGATGCCGAGCGCGAACGCGAGCGTCGGGACGGCGGCGACGAGATAGGAGGGGATCACGGTGTGCAGCGTGCGCGCGCGGATCAACGGACGGTGCTTCATCAGGATGCCGGCGATGCCGCCCGGCGCGAACATCACGATGCCGATGAAGATGATGCCGAAATAGAGCTGCCAGACCGTGGTGACGTTGGTCAGCCCGAGTTGCAGATAGGTCACCAGGATGGCGCCGAGGATCGGGCCGAAGAAATAGGCGGTGCCGCCGATGAACGCGGCGAACAGCACGATGCCGGATTGCGTCGCGCCGAGATAGGCGGAATTGGCGATCTCGAAATTGATCGCGGTGAGGCCGCCGGCGATGCCGGCAAAGAAGCCGGCGAACATGTAGGCGAGATAGCGCACCACATGCGGATCATAGCCGATGAACTGGACGCGCTCGGGATTGTCGCGCACCGCGTTGCAGATGCGGCCGAGCGGCGTCCGGGTCAGCGCGTACATCGCGATCGCCGAGATCATCACCCAGAAGGCGATCAGGTAATAGACCTGAAGCTGCGGCCCGAAGCTCCAGCCGAACATGTGCGGCAGGGCGGTGCGGTCGGTGGTGATGCCGGATTCGCCGCCGAACACGCTGCGCAGGATCAGCGACGACGAGGCGACGAGTTCGCCGATGCCGAGCGAGATCATCGCAAACACGGTGCCGGCGCGCTTGGTCATCACCCAGCCGACCAGCGTCGCGAAGGCAAGGCCACCGATGCCGCCGATCAGCGGAATGAAGGGCAGCGGGACCGGCCAGTCGTAGCTCGCCACCGCGTTCATGACGTGGACCGAAAGGAAGCCGCCGAGCCCGTACTGAACCGCGTGGCCGAACGACAACAGCCCGGTCTGGCCGAGCAGGATGTTGTAGGACAGCGCAAAGATGATCGCGATGCCGATCAGGCTGAACGAGGTCAGCGAGCCGCCGGAGGAGAAGACGAGCGGCAGCACGACGAGCACGATCGCCGCGATCAGCCAGACGCCGTAGAAGCTCAGGGCGCCGCCCGACTCATGCTTGGTCGCGGCGCTGGCGGGGGTGACGGGTTTGGTCATGACTCGCGCGTTCCCAACAGGCCCATCGGGCGGAAGATCAGGACCAGCACCAGCAGCACGTAGGGCAGGATCGGCGCGACTTGCGCGATCGTGACGTTCCAGATGTCGGTGAGCGGCGAGGGGCCGAGGCTCGGATCGAGCGGACCGAACACGCTGGCGAGCGACCCGTTGAGCGCGACCGCGAAGGTCTGGATCAGCCCGATCAGAAGCGATGCGATGAAGGCGCCGGGCAATGAGCCGAGGCCGCCGAACACGATGACGACGAACAGGATCGGTCCGAGCAGCGCCGCCATGTCGGACTGCGTCACCAGCGACGGACCGGCGATCACGCCGGCAAGCCCGGCGAGCGCGCTGCCGACCCCGAACACCAGCATGAAGACGCGCCCGACATTATGGCCGAGATGGCCGACCATGCTCGGATGCGTCAGCGCGGCCTGCACGATGAGGCCGACCCGGGTCCGCTTCAGCGTGACCAGCAGCGCCACGAAGATCACGACCGAGACCACGAGCATGAAGATCTTGTACGCCGGATAATTGGTGGAGAACACGGTGAAGGCGGGAAAGTCGAGCGCCGCGGGAATCCGGTAATCCATCGGGCTCTTGCCCCAGATCATCGAGACGATTTCCTCGATCGCGAAGGCAAGACCGAAGGTCAGCAGCAATTCGGCGACATGGCCGTGCTTGTGGGTGTTGCGCAAGCCGTAGCGCTCGACCGCCATGCCGACCGCGCCGACCAGCAGCGGCGCCAGCACCAGCGCCGGCCAGAAGCCGATCCAGCGGGTGAGCTGGTAGCCGAAAAACGCGCCCAGCATGTAGAAGCTGGCATGCGCGAAGTTGAGCACGCCCATCATGCTGAAGATGACGGTGAGCCCGCTCGACAACAGGAACAACAGCATCCCGAACAGGACGCCGTTGAGCGTTGAAATGACGATCAACTCAGCCAAGGCACACTCGCGGAAGAAAAGAACGATTGGGATGTGCGAACGAAAGGAACTGCATGTCATTCCGGGGCGCGCGCCTCAGCGCGCGAACGAAGGTGCGCATTTGCGCACCTGAGAATCTCGAGATTCCGGGTCTGGTGCTTGCGGACCATCCCGGAATGACAGGCCCCGATCAGGGCCGCTTCATCTTGCAGGTGGTCGGGACCATCGCATGCGCGGTGTCGATCTTGGAGACGAGGTGCCAGCCCCAGCCGGTGTTCTCCTCGTCGAACGGCTCCTTGGCCTTGTCGGCCAGCGAACCGAACGAGGAGATGTAGATCGGCTGGAAGAACTGGTGATCGTCCTTGCGCATGATGCCTTCGCCGCCGTCGAGCACCTCGAACTTCATGTCCTCGAGGGCCGCCGCGACCTTCACCGGATCGATCGAGTTGGCCTTCTCGGCCGCCGCCTTGAACATCCGCATCTCGTTGACGGCGCGCGGATACCACAGCGACATGTTAGCCTTGGCGCGGAAATCCTTCTCGAAATCCATCGCCGCCTTGTTGCCGGAGTTGGCGAAGCCCTCGGTGATCTGGAACACCTGGTGATCGAGGCCGGTCTGCTTGATCGCGGTCGGCCCGCCGGCGCCGCCGGCGTAGTAGGTGTACCAGTTGACCTTGAGGCCGGCGTCGGCCGCGGCCTTCAACAGCAGCGCGATGTCCTGGCCCCAGTTGCCGGTGACGACGCTGTCGGCGCCCGAGGCCTTGATCTTGGCGATATAGGGCGAGAAGTCGGTGATCTTGAGCAGCGGATGCAGCTCATCGCCGACGATCTGCACGTCGGACCGCTTGGCCGCGAGCATCTTGCGGGCCTCAGTGCGCACCGACTGGCCGAACGAATAGTCCTGGTTGATCAGGTAGACTTTCTTGATGGACGGCTGATCCTTCATGTAGTTGGTCAGCGCTTCCATCTTGATGTCCGAGCTCGCGTCCCAGCGGAAATGCCAGTAGCTGCACTTCTCGTTGGTCATGCTCGGATCGACCGCGGCATAGTTGAAGTAGAGCACTTCCTTGCCGGGGTTGCGCGAGTTGTTCTTGGTGACGAAATCCTCGAGCGCTGCGCCGACCGAGGAGCCGTTGCCCTGGGTGATGTAATGGATGCCGGCATCGACCGCCTTCTGCGCCTGGATCAGGCTTTCCTGCGGATTGGTCTTGTTGTCGAGCGGGACGATCTCGATCTTGTGGCCGAGAATGCCGCCCTTCGCGTTCAGCTCGTCGGCGAGGTACTGGAACGTCTTCAGGCCGCCTTCGCCGACGCTGGCGCCGCCGCCGGAGAGCGGATCGATGTAGCCGATCTTCAAGGTTTCCTGCGCGGACGCCGCGCCACCGAGCATCAGGACGGCCGCAGCCATGGCGAAGGGAAGATAACGCATGTCTTGTCGTTTCCTCGTTGAAGATTGACTTTGGTTGTAAGGTGTCCCGCCGATCATGCAGCGCAACATCAGGGGTCGATACTGCGAAGGACCTGTCATTGACAAGTCTGGTTCGGGCATGGCTCGTCCCCGACCATGCGGCAAAAGTGAGCAAGCGCTCGGTAAACGCTTGCCACGGGATAGCCTCATCCCGTGGCGCGGGATAAGGCCCGCGCCACGTCAGCCAGGCGGCCCACAAGTTTGACGTAAGCCGCTGTTCCCCAACGATTTCGCCAATCGGGTCATGCGCCGTGGCAGTCGCTCCGCGCCGGACCCGCCGGGCCTTGCGGTATGGGGCTGCTCTCGTGGTATACCAGAGCTGGGCCCGATGTCCGCCGACGCGGACATTGCCGACCAAGCCTGGCCCAGGCGTTGACGACAACACGGCATCGGCTTTGAAAGAGAGAGCATGGCGCGCAACATTCTGATCCTGGGAGCCTCTTATGGCTCCCTGCTGGGGACCAAGCTTCTGATGGCGGGTCACAACGTGACCCTGGTGTGCCGGAAGAACACGGCGGAGCTGATCAATCGCGACGGCACCGACGTGCGCATCAAGCTGCGCGACGAGCCGAACCACCGCTCGATCCTCTCGCGCGATCTGCCGGGCAAGCTGGATGCGGTGACGCCCGCCGATGTCGATCTGTCGCGCTACGACATGGTCGGTCTTGCGATGCAGGAGCCGCAATACACCAACCACACTGTGCGCGTTCTCATGATCAAGATCGCGGCGGCGAAGCTGCCGTGCTTGTCGATCATGAACATGCCGCCGTTGCCGTATCTGAAGCGGATCCCCGCGCTCGCCGGCATGGACCTGGAGGAGGCCTACACCAATGCGCAGGTGTGGGAGCGCTTCGAGCCGGGGCTGGTCACGCTGTGCTCGCCGGATCCGCAGGCCTTCCGTCCGCCGGAGGAAGCCGCCAACGTGCTGCACGTCGGCCTGCCGACCAACTTCAAGGCCGCGGTCTTTGCCGACGACAAGCACAACAAGGTGCTGCGCGAGCTGGAAGCCGACATCGACGCGGTGACGCTGGACGGCCACGACGTTCCGGTGAAGCTGAAAGTGTTCTCGTCGCTGTTCGTGCCGCTGGCGAAGTGGTCGATGCTGCTCACCGGCAACTACCGCTGCATCACGCCGACCGAGCCGCAATCGATCCGCGACGCGGTGCACGGCGATCTCAAGCGCTCGCAGGCGATCTATGACCACGTCGACGCCATCGCGCGGCAGCTCGGCGCCGACCCTGCCGACCAGGTCCCGTTCGCGAAATATGCCAAGGCGGCGGAAAGCCTGCTCAAGCCGTCATCGGCGGCCCGCGCAGTCGCCGCCGGCGCGCCGTTCATCGAGCGCGTCGATCTGTTGGTGAAGCTGATCTCGCACCAGCTCGGCACGCCGAACGCGGAGATCGACCGCACGGTCGACACCGTCGACCAGAAGCTCAACGAGAAGATCGTGCAAGGCGGTTCCGGCGCGCAGTGACGACGCGCGCGTTCGTCGCGAGGGCAGGGTCATCCCGCAGCGAATGCGCGCGATGATCGGACATCGGCACGTGAGGTGAGCACTCTCTTCAGGCTCCCTCCCCCCTTGCGGGGGAGGGTTGGGGAGAGGGGTGGTCCCGGGCGAGATGATCGATCTGAGCATCGTCCTCGCAACTTGCGTTCGCGTGTCGTTGCGATGAATGCGAAGAACGCACGCCGTGTGGCTACCTCTCCCCAGTGCCCCGCAAAGCAGGGCGATCGTGCATGCTGGCTTGAGCGGCTGTGCACGTACTCGGCCTCGTGGTTCGAGACGCGCCGCAAGCGGCGCTCCTCACCATGAGGGTCTACAATTGTGCCGCAAAACAAGACGTCATCCTGAGGAGCCCGCCAAAGGCGGGCGTCTCGAAGGATGGGCCACAGGGCGCTTTTTCAAATGCGATTGCCGCAATGGGGAGGGAGCTCGTCCGTCGGTGCCTCCTCACATGGAAGGCGGAGGCGATCAGCGCGAGCTCCGCGAGGAAACTGATCGATATGCGATCAGTTCTGCTTTGCTCATCTCGCAACAATCTCGATGTCGGAGTCTCCGCGAGTTCCGATCAGGGAACAGATCGCTCTAGAACCAATTTGCACGACAATGGCTTACGCGAAAAAACTTTGCGTCACGCACGTCGCAAACCAATGCGGTGAGCTCGCGGCGGACGGGCGATCGGCGCGCGGCCATGTGTCACATCCGCGCTGCATCAATGTTGCAGCATGCGCGCGCGATGAATCGGCTACGTGTGATGATTGATATGTCATGTGCCGTGCTCACACATTGTGCTTGCAAATCGCTAGTGTGCGTTTCCAAAAAATTTTCTGAAAGTCTCCGTGACAGATCGTTCGATCAGACGCAGCGGGAACACACTTCGGATTTCTTCGCGCGCGCATCATCGCTCCCTCTGGTTCTCGCACAGATTGTCCTCTACATCAGACCAGCGGGCTCTGCGACAGAGCTCCTGAGCCGCGCGCGGCGATGAGAACAACAATGAAGAATGTCATGCACGAGCACGACTATCGCAGGAACCTGCGTCGGCCTTATCAGGAGCGGCCGGCATAGTCGGGGCGATGGCCCGCATTCTCACATACTGCTCTCTTCGTCGATCTGACGTTCGCCGTGCTGTCGGGGGCCGGCGACGCCAATTTATAGGACTGCGCTTCCGCTGCGCCAACGTTCGTCGTTTGCGACAGCGGCGGTTGAAAATGCATGCAACGTAACGGTGACAGACTCGCACGCGCGGCGAAGCTCCTGCAACAGGTGCCGCTTCCGCGCGCGCCCCGTGACATAAGCGATCGAACCCCGGCGCCGCCGCGACTGGTCTCGACCCGGCCTTATCCGCCGGCGGAGCAGTTCGATGTCTGGAAGGCACGGATGGCTCCGTGGCTCGATGTCGCGCTGCCGGAAGGCCGCAGCCCCGCGCAAGGCTTCGAGGTTGAATACATTGCCTGCAATCTGGGCAACCTGGTGCTGTCATCAGGGCACTTCGCCGCACAAACATTCACGCGCACGCGCGCAGCCTCGCGCCGCGCTCCAGTGGACGCCTGGGCGCTGTTCCGCGTGCGCTCCGGCGAAGTCTGGCTGGAGACCGGCGGGCAGACGATTCACGCCGAGCCGGGCGCGATCTTTCTGATCCCGCTCAACAATGATCTTCGCGGCCGCATCACCGATTATGATGGCCTGCTGCTCACGCTGCCGCGCAGCGCGTTCGCGAGCGTCGCCGAGCAGTTCGATCGCGCCTGCAACCGCATTCTCTCCGGCAATCTGATCGAGCTGCTGGCCGATTATCTCGACACGCTCGTGGTACGTCTGGTCGAGATGTCGCCGGACGAGCTGCGGCAGGCCGGGCGGGCGACCGCGGAGATGATCGCTGCGTGCCTCCAGCCGGCGGCCGACCGGCCGGGCGAGGCGCGCAGCTCCGTCGAGTCGGTCCTGTTCGAGCGCGCGCGCCTATATATAGAGAGTCACCTCGGCGAGTTCGATCTCACGCCGGATCGCGTCGCGCAGCAATTGCGGATCTCGCGCTCCAACCTGTACCGGGCATTTGAGAGCGTCGGCGGCGTCGCCGGCTACATCATGCGCAAGCGGCTGCACGCCGCGCAGGCCGAGCTGGTCGGCAGTCCCGGTCGGCGGATCCAGGAGATCGCCCACCGGCACGGTTTCAAGCTGGCCTCTGATTTCACCCGCGCATTCCGCCGCGAGTTCGGCGTCAGCCCGCGCGAGGCGCGCGAACGCGCGCGCCGCTGATCAATTGTAAGTTGTATTCTGGCGTCATGCCCTGCCGTGTGCCGTGCGGATCGTTCAAGTTGTGAGACGATTTGCCATCTATTTGGACGGCGTGCGGAGTGACGGCGGCGAAATTGTGTCTATCGTTGTCCGCCATGACGACTCGGGGCACTTTGGTGGGGCAGTCGGGCGAGCGCTGGGTGGCAAGATGCGCTCGCTGAATTCGACACATCGTAGGCCAGGACCGGAAGGCGTGCGCGCGTCGCGCCGTCTTGATCTCTCCATATGCGCGGCCGGCGGGCCCGCATTCGGTCCATGGCGCAGCGTTCCCGACGTGCGGACAAGATCTCACAAAGGGGACTCACCATGGCCGTCGCGCGGACCTCAATCGCACCAGTGAAGCCACAACGCGTCGGCTTCGTCCGGAGCTGGCTCGCGCATGGTGATGGAGACAGCCGCTCGCTGCGACGCCGGCTGCTGGCGGTGTTGCGCCAGGCGCATCGGGCGCTCGGCGTGAAGCGTGAGCGATTGGGGCTCGGGACGCTAGGCATCGGCGGGTCGGCCGTCGCGACGATGCTCGGCGCCTTCGCCGCCGTCGTCGTCGCCGCCTCGAACGCAACCGCCGGGAGCGTGGCGCTCGGCGGTGGGAGTGCCACCGGCACCGATTCCGTGGCGATCGACACGAGTTCATCTGCAAGCGGGGTGCGCGGTATCGCGATTGGAAGTGCAGCAACGGCGTCCGGAAGCGATTCCATCGCCCAAGGTAGCAGCGCGAACGCGGGCGCCCAGAACGCCGTCGCGATCGGCTTCGGGTCGATCGCGTCCCAATTGAACTCGCTTTATCTTGGCTCGCGCACGGCTGCTGGAACGGGTGCTCTTGCGCAGAGTGCCATCGGCATCGGCACGGATGTGACCGCATCCCAGGTCGATGCCATCGCGATTGGACGTCAATCGATTTCGGCGACGCAGTATTCGGTGGCTCTCGGGTTGAGAGCCAACGCGTCAGGCCCCGGCGGCGCGATGGCGCTGGGCGCCGGCACGGTCTCGAGCGGCAGCAATTCCGTCGCGCTCGGCGTCGACGCCAATGCCATCAAGGCCGGCGATAGTGCGCTGGGTACCTTTGCCGTTGCCAACGGAGGAAACTCCACCGCGGTCGGCGTCAGCTCGACGGCCAGTGGCCCTTATGCTTGGACCGGAGGCTGGTCGTCAGTTGCCTCGGCGGACAGCGCGACCGCGCTTGGCAAGCAGGCGGTCGCGTCGGGGATCAACTCATTTGCCGGAGGCAGCTCCGCGGCCGCATCCGGGGATTTCGCTGTAGCCCTGGGCAATCAGGCGCAGGCGCTGAGCACCGGCGGCTCGGTCGCGATCGGGTCGGGCGCTATCGTTGGCAACGCGGCGACCGGTGGTGTCGCGCTCGGCAACAATGCGAACTCCGGTGGTGCCAATTCGGTCGCCACAGGCGTGAGTGCCAATGCGAGCGGCGCCAACTCGCTTGCCGTCGGCTTCCAGTCGGCTGCGAGCGCCGCCAGCGCGATTGCGATCGGCAACACCGCCGTCGCGAATTCCGCCAACGCCGTCGCGATCGGCACCAACACTTTGGCAACCGGCGGCCAGGCGGTCGCCGTCGGCACAGGCAACGTTGCCAGCGGCAACGGCGCGGTCTCGATCGGCGATCCCAACACCGCGACAGGTAACGGTGCCATCGCCAGCGGCCTCAACAACACCGCGACCGGCGACGGCACGGTTGCGATGGGCAACACCAACATGGTGGGCGGCGGCGGTCAGGCGGTCGGCGCCGCCGGCACGCCGGCGCAGGGTGCGGTCGGCATCGGCTATCAGAACACGGTCACCGGCCAGGGCGCGGTGGCGATCGGCGACCGCAATGTCGCCAATGGTGCCAGTGCGATCGCCATGGGCAGCCAGGCCAACGCCTCGGCCGCGAACGCCATTGCGCTCGGTGCCGGTGCGAGCGTCGGCAATGCCGGCGCCGTCGCGCTCGGCTCCGGCAGCGTCACCGCCACGGCGGTCGGTACGGGAAGCGGGGTTGTCAACGGCAACACCTATACGTTCGCCGGCGGCACGCCGACCTCGACGGTCAGCGTCGGCGCGCTCGGCGCCGAGCGCACCATCACCAATGTCGCCGCGGGACGGATCAGCAACTCTTCGACGGATGCGATCAACGGCTCGCAGCTCTGGGCCACCAACCAGGCGGTCGATGCCATTGGCACCACCGTCAACAACATCACCACCGGCGGCGGCATCAAGTATTTCCATGCCAATTCGACGCTGGCCGACTCCTCGGCGGTGGGAACGGACTCGGTTGCGATCGGGCCGGTGTCGACCGCGACCGGCAGCGGCTCGGTGTCGATCGGCAACGGCGCGACCGCCGCCAATGCCAACGATATCGCGCTCGGCTCGGGCAGCCAGACCACGACGGCGGTCGGCACAGGCGGCATCACCATTGCCGGTAACGCCTATACCTTCGCTGGCACCAACCCGCTCTCGACGGTCAGCGTCGGCTCGGTCGGCAACGAGCGCACCATTACCAACGTTGCTGCGGGACGCATCAGCAACGGCTCGACCGACGCGGTCAACGGCTCGCAACTGTTCGCCGCCACCTCGGCGATCGACAGCCTCTCGACCGTCGTCAGCAACGGCCTGACGCATTATTATGCTGTCAACGACGGCGGCACCCAGCGGGCCAATTACAACAACAACGGCGCGACCGGCGTGAACTCGATGGCGGCCGGCGTGGCCGCATCGGCGACCGCGGCGAATGCCACCGCGCTCGGCTACAATACCCAGGCGACGGTCGCCGATGGCGTCGCGCTCGGCTCCGGCTCGGTGTCGAACCGCACGCTTGCGCCCGGCTCCGGCAAGGTCGGCGGCTCCATCGTCGACTACAACACCACCGATCTTACATTGCTCGGCGCGGTGTCGGTCGGCAACGCGACCGGCTATCGCCAGATCACCAATGTCGCCGACGGCACCGAGGCAAGCGACGCCGTCACCATCCGGCAGCTCACCGGCGCGCTGTCGTCATTTGCGACCACGACAACGAAATACTTCCACGCCAACTCGACGCTGGCGGACTCGCTGGCGATCGGCAACAACTCCGTCGCGGTCGGGCCGGCCACTGTGGTCAACGGCGATAACGGCATCGGCATGGGCTTTGGCGCCACCGTGCAGCAGACGGCGCCCGGCGGCATCGCCATCGGCCAGAATTCGGTCTCCAACTTTGCCGATTCGATCGCGTTCGGAACCAATGCGCAGGCCAGCGGCATTCAGTCGGTGTCGATCGGCGCAGGGTCTCAGACGACGAACCCGACCAGCGTTGCGCTCGGTCCGAACGCCAAGGCGACGGCGCAGGCCGGCGACGTGGCGCTCGGCGCCAACTCGACCACGCAGACGGTGGTCGCGACCAAGAGCACCACGATCGGCGGCACCACCTACGACTTCGCCGGCATCGCGCCGACCTCGACCGTCAGCGTCGGCAGCGCCGGTGCGGAGCGCACCATCACCAACCTCGCCGCGGGCCAGATCACATCGACCTCGACGGATGCGATCAACGGCTCCCAGCTCTGGGCCACCAACACGGCGCTCGACAGTCTCTACACCACCGTCAACAACATCTCGACCGGCGGTGGCGGCGTGAAATACTTCCACGCCAATTCGACCGCGGCGGATTCCATCGCGACCGGTGCGGAGAGCGTCGCGATCGGACCGCAGTCGGTCGCGAGCGGCGCCAACGCGATTTCGATGGGCAACGGCTCGGCCGCATCGGCCGACAATTCGGTCGCGATCGGCGCCGGCGCCAAGGCGACGCAGGCCAATTCGCTGGCGCTCGGCGCCAACGCCACCACGACGGCCAATCTGAGCGATGCCGCCTATACGCCGGTTGTCGGCAAGAGCGTCGCGGGCGTGGCGACCGGCGAAGTGTCGGTCGGCTCGTCCGGCGCCGAGCGCCGCGTCACCAATGTCGCCGCGGGCGCCGCGCCGACCGATGCGGTCAATGTGAGCCAGCTCCAGACGCTCGCCTCGAGCACGATCCACTACGATAGCGACGGCTCCGGCGGCACCACCAACAAGCTCACGCTGAACAGCGGCAACGGCGCGCCGGTGACCATCAGCAACGTGGCACCCGGCGTCGCCGGCACCGACGCGGTCAACGTCAATCAGCTCAACAGTGCGTTCGCGCAGCTCAACGGTCAGATCGGCGAGGTGCGGCAGGATGCCTGGCGCGCCGCGGCGATCGGCATGGCGGCAGCATCGCTGCGCTATGACGACCGGCCGGGCAAGCTGAGCGCATCGGCCGGCGGCGGCGTCTGGCGCAGCCAGGGCGCGCTCGCCTTCGGCCTCGGCTACACCAGCGAGAACGGCCGCCTGCGCAGCAACGCATCGGCCACCACCGCCGGCGGCGACTGGGGCGTCAGCGCCGGCCTGAGCCTGACCCTCAATTGACGTTGCGGGCGACGAGACGGCTGGCATGCCTGGCTCTGGCGATCTGGCTGCCCGGACTAGCGAGCGCGGGCGCACAGCCCGCGCCGCCATCCGGCTACGCCGTGAAGCCGTCGGACGTGGTGGTGCCGGAAGGCGAAACGCTCGGCGAATTCAGGCGGATGATCCAGCCGTTCAAAAACTGGACATTGATTTGCGACGAGAGCCTCAAGTCGAAGCGGCGCGTCTGCAATGTCACGCAGTCGATCGTCAACGCGCAGGGCGCGGTCGCCTTCAACTGGTCGCTGATCGCCACCGCCGACGGCAAGCCGCTGATGGTGATGCGTATTCCCGCCGGCGCCGGCACCGGGCAGCCGATCGAGCTTGCCATGGGTAACACGCCCGATCGCATCGTCGCGCAGACCGATCATTGCGATGCCAGCTTCTGCTTCGCCACGGTCGCGATCGGCAACGTGCTCAAGCGGCACATTCGTGCGGCGACGCCGTGCCGGGTGTCCTACCAGATCCCGCAGGCCGGGTCGGTCGTGCTGGAAGCGCCGCTCGAGGGGTTGTCGGGCGTGTTGTCGAAACTGAAGTAACGAGGAGCAGTATGCGGATCTGGAGTTCCGATATCCGGCTCGAGCGCACGGATATCCGTGAGACGAGGCCGCCACTTGAACAGGATGAACGGCCGATGCGACGGATTCGGACTCTTACATTGATATTTGCGGCGGTCGCGATGGCCGCGCTCAGCGCCGTCGGCGTCGTCGGCTATGCCCAGACCGCGACGCAGCCGGTGCCATTGCAGCCGCAGGGCGCGACGGCGCCGGCCAAGAAGCCGGCCGCAAAGCCGCATCAGAAAGCGCAGACGCAGCAAGCTCCCGCAGCCGCGGCTCAGCCGCAACAGGCCGCGCAGCCACAGCCGACGGTGTTCGACGAGCATGCAAGGCAGGGCAACATCGTCACCTGCGCAAACGTGTTCGGGACCCTCGGGCGCGGCCTTGCGACAAACTCGAACTACACCGCGCAGTCGCAGTGGGACCCGAAGGCGGGCAATTCGCACTCGGTGCAGTCCCTGGTGGCGCTCACGCCGACCGAAAATCCTCAGAACACCGCGCCGCAGCGCGCCGCCGGCATCGTGTTCGCCGCGCCGGTCGGATCATCCTGCGAAGGCAATCTGGTGCGGGTGACGCCGCGCGCCGAGAGCTGCCCGACCGTTGCCGCCGAGCTCGCCAGGCTCAACGGCCAGAACGGCGCGCTCGGCGATCTCGCCACCATCGCGCTGCCGAACGGCGCGCAGGTGATGCTGATTCCGTTCGGCAATGCCTGCGTCGCGGTGACGGCCCTGCGGGTCGCGGGCTGATCGGCCGGCTACAAACGTGGTTCACCTCTCCCATCGGGGACAGGGCAATCGCATTTGGGAGAAGAGCGCCTCCGGCCATCCTTCGAGACGCCCGCCTTTGGCGGGCTCCTCAGGATGAGGTCTCGTTTTTGCGGCACAATAGTAGACCGTCATGGTGAGGAGCGCCGCTTGCGGCGCGTCTCGAACCATGAGGCCGAGTATGTGCGCAGCCGCCCAACGCGGCAAATGCGATTGCCCTGCCATCGGGGTGAGGTGAACCTCCGACGCCGTTCCGGTTCGATCTAATCTCGTCCCGCCTAGCCCTGATCCGTGACGCCGAGAATCGTCACCGACCGCGTCTGGTGGCTCGGCGTCTCGAACGCGATCGCCTGCCCGACCGACAATCCGATCAAGGCGGCGCCGACCGGCGTCAGGACCGAGACGCGCTTCAAGGCGATATCGGCTTCGTGCGGATACACCAGCACCACTTCCCTGACGTCGCCGGTGTCGTCGTCGCGATAGCGCACCCGTGAGCCCATGCGGACCACGTCGTGCAGATCGGCATCGTCGGCGACGATCTTGGCGCGCTCGGTCTCGCGCGCGAGGAACTGGGCCACGCGCGGAAACACCATCATGCTGGTATCGGCCAGTGCACTGAGACGCTGCGCTTCGCTCGCCGCGATCGTGATCGGAGGCAAGGAAGCAGCGGGCAAGTTGAAGCTTCGGGTCATGTCTGTTCCCCTGCAATGACGTGATTGAAGGCTCCGAACGTCGTCGTCGGAACCCGGTGTGATCAAAGATTGTCGGAACTGCCGCTCGTCCGCGGCGGGTCGCCGCGGATCCATGTGTGCCGCGGGCGGAACACCAACGTCCCGCGCCGCAAAAAGCTCCAAACCGAACGATTTTTGATGACGTTGAGACTCCGGACGGCGCGCGCGATGGCCGCCCGGCTAATTGCCTGCGTGCAGACGTCCGGCGCGCAGGACGAGGCGCGCGATGCGTGTGTCGGTGCTCAACGTGTAGATCATGGCAAGGCCAACATAGCCCCTGGCGGCCGCGTGGCCATTGCGGCGAAAGCGCGCATGCACTGGCCGCCTTGGTGACGGCCGCGAGCCGACGCCATCACGGCTGACCGATGCCGGTGAGGCCGAGCACTGCACCTGCGGCAAGCGCGAGCAGCGGATGGATGCGGGTCGCGGTGGTGGCGATCGCGACGCCGGCTGCGATCAGCACGAGGCTCCAGCTCGAGGTCGAGGCGTGGGTGATGACGATGGCGCTGGCGATCACCAGGCCGGCGGTGACGGGTACGAGACCTGCCTGCACCTTGCGCCGCCACGGCCGGTCCTTGAAGCGCTCCCAGAGTTGCAGCGCGATGCCCGTCACCAGCGACGACGGCCCGAACTTCGCAAGCGATGTCACCACTACGCCCGCGAAGCCGGCGACATGCCAGCCGACCAGCGGCACGACCATCATGTTCGGTCCCGGCGCCGCCTGAGCCAGCGCGAACAGCGCGCTGAACTCGGTCGCCGTCATCCAGTGATGGACATCGACCACCTGACGCTGCATCTCCGGCAGAATGGTGTTGCCGCCGCCGAAGGCGAGCAGCGAGAGTTCGGCGAAGATCAGCGCCAGCGCGATCAGGGTGCCACTCATCACGACTGTCTCGACTTCAGGAGGATGCTGAGCGGCGCCAGCGTCAGCAGGGTCGGCAGCAGCGGCAATCTGAACACCGCGATCGCCAGCACGCAGAGCGCGCCGATCAGCCAGCCGACGATGTCCCGTCGCAGCGGCCAGGCGATCTTGATCGCCATCGAGATCAGCAATCCGGCCGCAGCGGCCGCCAGCCCGCCGAACAGGTGACGGACCATCGGCTCGTTCTCGAAGCGGTCATAGACCACGCCAAGCGCGATCACGACGGCCGTCGGTACGGCGATCAGGCCGAGGATCGCGGCAAACGCGCCGGGGATGCCGCGGAACTTCAGCCCCACCGCGACCGACATGTTGATGATGTTGCCGCCGGGCAGGAACTGGCAGAGGCCGAGCAGGTCGGTGAACTCCGCGCCGGTCAGCCAACCGCGCTTCTCGACCATCATGCGGCGCGCCAGCGGCAGCACGCCGCCGAAGCCGGTCAGTCCGAGGACGAAGAAGCCCGTGAACAGGTCGGCGACACTGGGCGAGTCGTGCTTGATCGCCTCGGCGGTGGGGGCGGCATCCATGGGTAGATCGGCTCCGGTTCGATCGATTGCGAATCGACCCTAATTTGCGACGCGCCAAATTTCCAATATATGGAAAGCGCAAAATACATATGCTTTGGATATGACGGACCGAACGATCGAGCTGCGCCATCTTCGCTATGCGGTTGCCGTGGCCGAGGAGGGCCATATCACCCGCGCTGCCGCAAGGCTCGGCATCCAGCAGCCGCCGCTGAGCCAGCAGATCCGCGCGCTCGAGGCCGCGATCGGGACGCCGTTGTTTCGCCGGCAGCCGCGCGGGGTCGAGCCGACCGCCGCTGGCCGTGCATTCGTGGACAAGGCGCGCTTGATCCTGCGCGACGTCGACCTTGCGGTCGAGGCCGCGCGCCGCGCCAGCCGGGGCCAGGAAGGCCAGCTCGCCATCGGCTGCACCAGTTCTGCCGCCTTCAATCCCTTCGTCACCGGCGTGATGCGCGAAATGCGCGAGCGCGCGCCGGCGATCACGCTCTCGCTGGAAGAGGCCAGCACCACCGAGCTGATCGAAGCGGTCGAGGCCGACCGCCTCGATGCCGCATTTGTGCGCTCGCCGATCGAGCGGCTGGAGGGCCTCACCATCACTCACCTCCTGAACGAAGAGATGCTGGTGGCGCTGCCGGACCATCATCCGCGGGCGCGCAAGGCTTCGCGCCGCCGGATTCCGCTGTGCGCGCTCGCCGACGAGCCGCTGATCCTCTATCGCCGGCCGACCGGGCCGGGCCTCTATGACAGCATCATCGCCGCCTGCCGTGCCGCCGGGTTCAGCCCGAAGGTGGCGCAGGAGGCGACGCGGATGGTGTCGACGCTGAGCCTCGTCGCGGCGGGGCTCGGGCTCTCGATCGTCCCTGAATCGATGGCGCGGCTCGAGACCGCGGGTGTTGCTTATCTGCGTCTCGACCGCGCCGCCGGTCTCGTCGCCCCGCTTGCGCTGGCGCGCAAGAAGGGACCGCCGAGCGGGACGCTGGGCCGCCTGCTCGGCATCGTCGCGCGGCGCGTGAAGGATCGGGCCGGCGCGTGATGGCGCGGAATGTGGGGACTTTGGCGAACGCTCGCGCCGTGATGCCTCTAGATAGCCTCTACCGAACACGGTGCCCAGCATCCGGCGCTTCGGGTCAGCATCAGCGAAAGGCCATTCCGATGACACGTTTTCCCGTGCACACGCTCGACTCCGCCCCTCAAGCCTCCAAGGCGTCCTTGCGCGAGGTCGAGGCAAGATTCGGGATGATCCCCAATCTCGCCGGCGCCATGGCAACGTCGCCCGTGCTCCTTCAAAGCTTCATCGGCATCTTCGACAAGGTTCATGCCGGCAGCTTCAGCGAGCCGCAAATCCAGACCGTGCTGCTCACGGACGCTGTGACCAACGGCTGCGCCTGGGCGGTCGCGCTGCATTCGGCGCTCGGGCTGCAGGCGGGCCTCGATCCGGCCGACGTCGCGGCGATGCGCGCCGGCCGTTCGCCGGCCGACAAAGGGCTCGGCGCGCTCTCGACATTGGCGCGGACGCTGATCGAAAAGCGCGGGCGGCTCAACGAAGGGGACATCGAGCGTTTCCTCGCGGCCGGCTTCAGCAAGGAGCTGCTGCTCGAAGTGATCACCATCGTGGCGGCGTCGACCATCACCAACTACACCGGCAGCGTGACCAATCCGCCGCTGGAGGCGGCGTGGCAGCCGCATGCGTGGAACGGCTGATGCATGACGGCGGGCGAAAACGCGCCGGCTGCGGAGCCGGCGTGTTTTTTCATGTCTGAATTGGGAGCTCCGACTAACCGGCGAACCTTGCCCGGTAGTCCTGCGGCGTGGTCGCGAGCAAGCGCAGGAAGCTGCGGCGCATCGTTTCCTCGGAGCCGAAGCCGCAGCGCTGCGAGATCCGCTTGATCGGCAGGCGCGTTTCCGACAGCAGATGCCGCGCCCCTTCCACCCGCAGCCGCTCGATCGCGCGGGCGGGGGTCAGCCCGGTGGTTTCGGCGTAACGCCGGCTGAAGCTGCGTTCGCTCATGCCGGCCTGCTTCGCAAGCGTCGGAAGCGACAGGTCGTCGGCCAGATGGTTGCTGATCCAGTCGTGCAATGCGCCGAACTTGTCGCCGGTTGCTTGCAGCGACAGGATTTCACTGAACTGCGCCTGGCCACCCGGACGCTTGAAAAAGACCACCAGATAACGGGCGATGGCAAGCGCCGCGTCGCGGCCGAGATCCTCTTCGACCAGCGCCAGCGCCAGATCGATGCCCGAGGTGACGCCGGCCGAGGTCCAGAACGGTCCGTCGCGCAGGAAGATGGGATCGGGCTCGACACGGACCGCGGGAAACCGGCGGGCGAGCTCGGCGCAGAATCCCCAATGGGTCACGGCGCGCCGTCCATCGAGCACGCCTGATGCGGCGAGCAAGAAGGCGCCGGTGCAGACCGACGCGGTGCGGCGCGCCTGTCCGGCGCGGTTGCGGATCCAGTCAAGCAGGACGCGATCGGCGGCCGCGGCGTCGACGCCGTCGCCACCGGGAACGATCAGTGTATCGACGGCAACATCGCTGGATGGAAGAGAGTGCACGGCAAGACCGACGCCGGCCGATGCCTCGATCGTGGGACCATCTTTGGCGACAACCCGCACCGTGTAAGGCTCGGCGTTGCCGGCCTTCGCCAGCAATGCATTGGCGGACGCGAACACCTGCAGCGGTCCGGTGACGTCAAGCAACTGCACTGCCGGATAGGCGAGCACTTCGACCAGACGGCTCCCGTTTGGCGAGAAGCGAGGGGAGTTTGGCGGCATCACGGAAGCGTGCCGCGATAGGCTCGCTTTGTCCATAGCCGAGCGGGAGGCCCGATGATTCCTCATGACGTTCATCTGCAAATCGGTTCGCTGCTGTTCGAGGCGGTCGATCAAATCGACCTGACGGGCCCGTTCGAGGTGCTGTCGCGGATCCCGAATTCGACCTATCGCATCTACGCGAAGACCATGGCGCCGGTGCGCGATATCAAGGGGTTGCGCCTGACGCCTGACGCCACACTCGCTGAAGCGCCGCCGCTCGATGTGTTGCACGTGCCGGGCGGGTTCGGCCAGGAAGCGCTGATGGAGGATGCCGAGGTGGTCGACTGGATCCGGCGGCAGGCTGCCGGTGCATGCAGCATCTTTTCGGTATGTACCGGCGCGTTGCTGTGCGGAGCCGCCGGTTTGTTGAGGGGACGCAGGGCGACGACCCATTGGGCATCGTTTCACCTGTTGCCGCTATTTGGCGCGATACCGGTCAACGAACGCGTGGTGGTGGATGGTGGCTATATCTTCGCCGCCGGAGTGACGGCCGGCATCGACGGCGCTCTGCGGCTTGCGGCCGAATTGCGCGGCGAGGATGCCGCGCGGGCGATCCAGCTCTACATGGCGTACGCGCCGGAGCCGCCCTTCGACAGCGGCACGCCTGAGACGGCGCCGCCGGCAATCCTTCAGCAGGCCCGGCAGGCCGTACAGGCGATCACGGCCCAGCGAGAGGATACCGCGCGACGCATCGCTGCCAGGCTGGGCCTGGTCGAGGGATAGCCGAGCGCCAGGCGCCTCGGACCGCCGGCTAGTTCCCCGGCTGGAACGTGCAGTCGGCGCCGCCGCCGCCGTTTTGCTTGATCACCTTTGGATCGAGCGCGCAGGACAGCTTGGTCAGGCTCTCGTAGATCGTACCGGCGGCGCCGTCGGAGGGCACGCCGGCGAGCGCCTCGGTGGCGAAGATCTCGTTCGCCGCGCGGCCCTTTATGCTGCGCGTGCGAGGACCAAAGGTCAGCTCGCAGGAGCGCGAGGTGATGTCGACATTGCTGGCGCGGCAGGCGATCTTGTCCGCGGTCACGGTGATTGCCTTCGCATGGGCAACCTTGCTGTCGCCGTTGAAGAGCGCGGCGACCGCTTTCTTCTGCGCAATCGGCAAGGAGGAATAGGGCGCAACCACTCCGGCGAGCGCCAGCGCCACCGAGCCCGAGGCGGCCGAGCTTGCCGCCGATGCGGCGGAGACGGAGGCCAGCGACAATGCGCATGCGAGGATCATCGGTCTTCCAAACTTCATCCTGGTCTCCTGTGACAAATGCGCTTTCCGCGACGCGGAACCCGCTACCATGGTTCATGCGCCGACATCGTGACGCCATTCACACGATCCGAAAACTTCGCGTGCGACGGCGGCTGCGCGGATATCACAGACCGGCTCCGCGCCGATCGGCTTGCAGGATCGGTCCATTGGGGCCACAGTCGCAGGCTGCGGCAGCGATGCCGCCAACAATCAAGAGGAAGAAAATCAAGGTTCGAGGAACGCCATGGCGGCCACGCGCATCGACTGCGACATCCATCCCGCGGTGGGAGGAACGCGCACCACGCTGCTGCCCTATCTCGACGATCATTGGAAGGAACAGGTGGTCAGCCGCGCGATCGACGGGCTCGACCTCAACTCCTATCCGCCGTCGATGCCCTTGAGCGGTCGCGCCGATTGGCGGCCAACGGACGGCCGCAAGCCCGGCAGCGACCTCGCTATGGTGCAGCGCGGCGCGTTCGACCAGCTTGGAGCCAGCCACGCGATCTGCAACGTCGTCTATGGCGCGCAGGCGGTGTTCGATCCCTATATGGCGGCCGGCTTCTGCAAGGCGATCAATGACTGGATCGCGGCCGAGTGGCTTACCAAGGACAAGCGGCTGCGCGCCTCGATCGTGGTGCCGATCCAGGCACCGGATCTCGCGGTCGAGGAGATCGAGCGCAGGGCAGGCGACCACCGCTTCGTGTCCGTGCTGGTGCTGTCGCAAGGCGAGACGCTGCTCGGGCGGCGGCATTACTGGCCGATCTATCAGGCCGCGGAGAAATACCAGCTACCGATCGCGATCCACGCCGGCAGCGCCTACCGCACCGCCCCGAGCTCGATCGGCTGGCCGTCCTACCGCTACGAATATTATCTGGCGGAAGCGCAGGCATTCCAGGCGCAGACGCTGAGCCTGATCTATGAGGGCGTGTTCGGGAAGTTTCCGGGGCTGAAGGTCGTGCTGATGGAGTCGGGCGTGAGCTGGCTGCCGGCGTTCATGTGGCGCGCCAACAAGACCTGGCGCGGCGTGCGCGTCGAGGTGCCCTGGGTCGAGCGCGAGCCCGCCTCGATCATCCGCGACCATTTCCGCGTCACCATGCAGCCGTTCGACGGCCCGCCCGATGCGACCGGTGTGGCCGACGTCATCGACCAGATCGGCTCCGACAAGATGTTCCTGTTCGCGTCCGATTATCCGCACTGGCAGTTCGACGGCGACGACCCGATCCCGCCGCATCTGCCTGCCAGCATCGTTGCGCGGATGTGCGAAGACAATCCGCTGGAAACCTTCCCGCGGCTGAAACTGAATGCGTAGAGCCATGATGATGGTGGAACGAACGCTCGCGACGTCGGTGGTGTGCTCCACCTCTCCCCGGCGGAGAGGTGAAGGTTGCACCATTTCACATGACAGGAGGATCGCATGAGTGACGTCATCGACCGCCCGATGCTCGAGGAAGAGAAGACCGCCGCAACACGGCTGAAGATCATCGATTGCGACATCCATCCGAGCATTCACGCGCACAGCGACCTCAACGAATTCCTGCCGAAGCGCTGGCAGCAGCATCTGAAGGACTACGGCAGTCATCTGCGGACGCCCTATATCGGCACCACGCCCTATCCGCGCTCCTCGCCGCTGATCGCGCGCCGCGATGCGTGGCCGCCGACCGGTGGCGTGCCGGGCTCCGATCTCGATTTCATGCGCAGGCAGCATCTCGATCCGTTCGACGTCGAGTTCGGCATTTTGCAGGTGCTCGACCTCTTCATCTTCTCGCAACAGAACCTGGAATTCGGTGCCGCGATCCAGCGCGCCATCAACGACTGGCAGCTTGCCTTCTGGTCGCACCGCGATCCGCGGCTGAAGGCCTCGATCCTGGTCGGGCAGGACGGCGACGATCTCGGTATTGCCGAGATCGACCGCTGCGCCAAATCAGGCGAATATATCCAGATCAACGTCTCGCCGCGCGCCAACGAGCCGCTCGGACGCCGCCGCTACTGGCCGATCTACGCCCGCGCGCAGGAGCTCGACCTGCCGCTCGGCATCCATGTCGGCGGCTATGGCGGGCATGCGCCGACCGGCGGCGGCTGGCCGTCCTACTACTGCGAGGAGCATCAATCGAACGCACATACCGTGGCCTCGCAGCTCACGAGCCTCGTGCTCGAGGGCATCCCCGAGCGCTTCCCCAAGCTGAAGATCGTGTTCATTGAGGGCGGCTTCGGCTGGATTCCGTCGGCGATGTGGCGGATGGATCAGCATTTCGAGCGTTTCCGCAGCGAGGTGCCGCATCTCAAGCGCCGGCCGAGCGACTATGTGAAGCAGCATTTCTGGTTCACGACACAACCGATCGACGAGCCCGATGAGGCAAAACACCTGCGCCAGTTGATCGAATGGGTCGGGATCGATCGCCTGCTGTTCTCGTCGGACTATCCGCACTGGGACTATGACGACGCGCGCTACGCGTTCAAGACGCCGCTCACGGAAGCCGAGCGGCGCAAGATCTTCAACAGCAACGCCCGCGCCGTTTACAAGTTCTAGTTTTTTGACGCGTTTTCTTTACGCGAACCGGAATCCACTTCGCTTGAAAACGCTTTGAGGATCGAGATGGCCCGTCACATCGTCGCCCGTACCAGCGATATCCCCGCAGGCGGCAACAAGGTCTTCGGCCTCGAAGGCCGCGACATCGTCGTGTTCCACGTCAATGGCGAATTCTTCGCGCTGCTCAATCGCTGTCCGCATGAGGGCGCGCCGCTCCAGAAAGCGGCCTGCGTCGCGCGCCTGACCTCGCCTGAACCCGGCATCTACCAGCGCGACCGCGTCGGCGAGATGTTGCGCTGCCCGTGGCATGGCTGGGAATTCGACATGCGCAACGGCCAGTCCTGGTTCGATCCGGCCCGCTTCAGAATCCGCTCCTATCCGGTGGCGGTCGAGAGCGGAGAGGAATTGCAGAAGGGGCCGTATGTCGCCGAAACGTTTCCGGTGCACATCGAAGACAACTACGTCATCGTCGAAGTCTAAAGCGCGATGAATGTAGATTGAATCGGTTTTGGCCACGCGTTCGGTTCACCTCTCCCAAAGGAGAGGTGAAGCACCGCCGCCGTTCCAGCTCAAGCTAATCTCATCACGCTTTGGATCTTGGAGGTCTGGATCTTGCCGATCGCCATGCGCGATCAGCCCATGCTTCCCGGCATGAAGCAGCGCGCCTTCGGATGACCATTCAGGTAATAGGGCCAGACGATGGTATGACCGGCGCGGTTTGGTCCGTCTACGACGGCCTCATCGGGAACGTCCACCCACTCGCCGTCGATGCGCACGCGGTAATGCCCGTCCTTGACGTCCCAATCGACATCGTCGAGGCGTTTCGCATCGCTGCCGTCGCAGCATGGTCCCTTGCCGCTGTGCAGGCTTTCATACCAGCCATTCAATTCGGGGTGCCGATGATCATGGGCGTGCGCCGGATGGATCGCGCACATCGGCACCGCAATGATCGCGGTGAACCCAGCCAATGTCGCGCGCCAATAACCTCTCACCTCGTCTCCATCCCGGACGCTCTCCGTCCCATCGGAAACGGTGGCGAAGCGCCGAGGTTTCAATTCCATGATGTCGGCCAATCATCACGTTCGCGAGAGGCCCGGACGACGATGTTTGGCAAGATTGCGCCGACCAACGGTCAAGTTTGTGACGGTGTTCAGCCATTTCGAATCCGTGCCCTGCTGCGCCACGGGAAGCAGGCGCGGCTGCTCCGCGAAAGCAAATGCCGCTGAACTGGCGAAGCTGAAGTGCGCGCTGTCGAGTGGATCGCGACGGCTATTTGATCGTCGCACGCACGGTGATGACCGATGTGCCCGAAGCCGTCGGCCCCTGGCCCGTTGCCTTGATGGCAAACGTGTCGCTTCCCTTGTACTTGGCCTTCGGCTTGTATTCGAACGTCGAGGCGTTGAGCTTCTTCAACTTGCCGTGCGACGGCTTCTGCGAAATGGCCGAGGCGGTGATCGTGCCGCGAATCCCGATGGGAAACAGGCAGCTTTCTCCCGACGTCACGTCGATGTCGCCGCTCGAATTTTCACCCCAATTTGCCAGCGTGACCGACATCGAACATTCGGAAGGGGCCGGTGCCGGAGACGCCGGCATGACGCTTGCTGCTTCGATGACGAGTGCGACCGAGGCAAGCTTCGGCAATCGTGTCGTCGACATCCTCATTCTCATGCAGAACTCGCTGAAGCAGGGTTTGGGCGGCGGCAATAGCAGCTATGTCAATCCGGCGGGCAGTCCGCGCGAAATCTTGCAACGCGGATGCACGGGAGGCAAGAGCTTCAGCCGCCGCGCCGGCCATCTCCCACGTGCAACGACATTGCAGACGGTTCGTGTTTCATGCGCGGTCATCGAGGTGGCATCTTGTTGCCCCGATGAGGCGTCGCCATAGTCAGCAGCACCGCGATCCGATCGAGGTTCGGCGGGGTCATGGAGACGAGAGGAAATGGGCAATGGGTGAAAACAGCAACGATCAGGCACGCGTCCAACAATCCGGTTTTGCGGGTGTCACGCGCAAGATTCTCGAGCGCCTCGCATTGCCCGGCGACGATCGCGAGCTTGTCGTGGCCGAGGTGACGTATCCGCCCGGTGGCGTCGCTCCGCTTCACCGGCATCCCGTCGGAGGCGTGGTCTTCATCGTCGAAGGTGTCGCCGAGTCCGCCTATGGCAGCGACGCTCCGCGACAATATCGCGCCGGCGAGACCTTGCAGGATCGTGCCGACCTTCCACACACGCATTTTCGCAATTGTGATCCGGAGCGCCCGCTGCGCTTTCTGACCATCTACGCGCTCGAACCGGGGCGCTCCTACACCCTGGAGCCATGAGGGCAGGGCCAGGCGCCGCGAGGCATGATGGGATTAGCTTGATCTGAAATCGCGGCGGACGCCACCTCTCCCTGACGGTAGGGCAATTGCATTTGGGAGAAAAATGCCCTGTGGCCTATCCTTCGAGACGCCCGCCTTTGGCGGGCTCCTCAGGATGAGGTCCTGTTTTGCGGCACACTAGTAAACCCTCATGGTGAGGAGCGCCGCTTGCGGCGCGTCTCGAACCACGAGGCCGAGGACGTGCGCAGCCGCCCGAGGCGGCATATGCGATAGCCCTGTCCTCGACAGGGAGAGGTCGACGGAAGCCGCCGCGAGTGGATTCAACCCAAACTCATCCCGCTCTAAAAGCCGAACGCCGGCGCGATTACTTCTTCGTCATCAGGCCGTCGATCATCGCGCGCGTCAACGTCGCGATCTCGCTACGCAGCGCGCCGGTCGGCAGCGCGACCAGCTTCTGCTCCAGTCCGAGCGCGACCATGCCGTGCACGGCGGAGAACAGGCTGCGCGCGGTGACGCCGATCTGCGCTGGCGAGCGATGCGGGAAGAGCGCGGCAAGCGGCTTGTAGATGTGCCGGAACAAATCCATCTGCTCGGTCACAGCCCATTCCGGCACCGGCTTGCCGGGCTGCATGCGGTGCTCGAACAGTGCACGCCACTGCTCGAGATTGTCGGCGGCGAAATCGCAATAGGCGACCGCAATCCGCACCAGCATCTCGCGCGGCGCCGCACCGCCGCCGATCTCGGCGAGCGATAGCGAGGCATCGAGGCGCGCCAGGGTGCGCGAGCCTACCCGCAGGATCAGCTCGTCGACGTCCCCGACCAGATTGTAGACGCCGCCATTGGCGATGCCGATTTCCTGCGCCAGCTCGCGTGTCTTCAGGCCGCCGAGACCCTTCGCCGCGATCGCGCGTTCCGCCGCCTCGATCAGGGCCTCGCGCAATTTAGCGCGTCTTTCCATGGCCTTGGACATGATCCGCTCGCCGTTAATCGCGCATGAGCATTGCTCAATATATCTTGAGCAATGTTCAAGGATTGGTATAACGTCAACATGAGCAATGCTCATAACAGGACGCGACCAAATGTTCAAAGCCGTTTTGCGCTGATTTGCGGCGCCGTCACCGCAGCAGAGGAGAGCGGCAAGCTCGTAAACATTATCGAGGACGCGATGCCCGGGCGCCTGCTGATGGGAGATATCCGAGGTGCCGCGAGCCGGAAGCGGCGGGCGATTCATTCGCCGCTTTTGCGATGGCGGGTCGGCGATGATGCCAACCTCGATCGAATTGCGTCCACCGGGTCGCGCGAATGCGCGCCCGATGACGGGCTCTGCGAAGCAATCCATTGTCACCAGGTTGCTCTGAGGCGCTTGTGAATCCATCCTTCGCTGCGAGGAGCGCTGGCGTGGTGCGACGGCTGTTGGCGCTGACGCCCGAGGCCAAGTGACGCGAGATCCGCGATGGCATCGCCGGATCGCTCTGCATAGTGGCTCAGCCTTGGCATCCCGCGGTCGATTGATCGGCTGACAATCTGAGCCGCCTCGCGCGACATCTCCGCTGTCAAAGCTTCATGCGATCGTGCTATGACCCCGCGCGCGAACCAACGACCGGTGTGGATTGATGTCGAAGCAGTCGATGCGTGAGGAGGCCGAGCGCCTGATCCGCGAAACCATGGAAAAGCGGAACCTCGTCGTCAAGCAGGGCATGACCCGGATCGAGGCCGTCTGCGGCAAATGCGGCGCGCCGAACCGCGTGCAGGCGGACAGAGGCCAGTCCCGCGTCAAATTCGCCTGCAAGCAGTGCGGCCACAAGCAGGAAACATTGTAGGCTGCCATCATTGCGAGTTCGGACCGGCGTGAAGCCGCCGACCCGCGTTGAACGAAAGTGAAAGTGGGTGAGCGCACTGGACCGAACTTGACCTGGCACTCATCCACTTTCTTCAATACTGGACCACCCGCATGCGCGAGTGATGACACTGCGCAAACGTGAACTTGGAACTGCCCCTGTCCTTGCAGGAGCGTAGGGTGGGCAAAGCGAAGCGTGCCCACCATTGCCGGCGTACTCGTGAAAGTGGGCACGCTGTGCTTTGTCCATCCTATGCGAGGGCCTACAAAACTGCCTACTTCGACTTCACGAACGCAGCGAATGCATCCGCATAATCCGGATGCCAGCGCGACAGCGCCGGACGGTTCTCGACGATATCTCCGGCCGCCCACAGGATGCGGCGTTCGTCGAGCGCGCGCGGCACGTCGTTGTCGGGGCACAGGATGTAGAAATCGCCGGCCTCGAGCCGTTCGATCATGAAGTCGACGGTCTGCTCGGCGGTCCAGGCACCGGCAGGCTTCTCGGCGCGGCCGCGCGCCGTCAATCCGGTGAACACGAAGCCCGGAATCAACAGATGCGCTGATATCTTGCAGCCATCGGTGTTGCGCAGCTCGTGCTGCAGCGCCTCGGTGAACGCCTTCACCCCTGCCTTGGAGACGTTGTAGGCGGGATCGCCGGGCGGCGTGGTGATGCCTTGCTTGGAGCCGGTGTTGATGATCAGCCCCGGCTTGCCGCGCTTGATCATGTTGGGCGCAAACGCCTGCGTACCGTTGATCACGCCCCACAGATTGACGGCGAGGACGCGCTGCCATTGGTCTGATGGTCCGAACATCGTGCTGCCGGGCTGGATGCCGGCATTGTTCATCAGAATGTCGGTGCCGCCGAACCGCTTTGCCACGGTCGCCTCGAGGTTCGCGACCTCATCGGCGCGGCTGACGTCGACTGCCGCCGTCATGATGCTCGATGTACCGCCCGGTGCCGCAGATGACAGTTTTGTCGCAGCGTCTGCCAGCCGGTCGTCGCCGAGATCGGCGATGCACACCTTCACTCCGGCCTTCGCAAAGCGCAGCGCGGCCGCAAGCCCGATGCCGGAGGCGCCGCCGGTGATCACGGCAACATGATTGGACGATATCACGGGATGGGGCATCGGCAGTCTCCGGACACATATGTGGCTGACATTCGCAACGCTAGCATAACGCATGCACGATGCGCGTGGGCGCATGGGAGGTTTTCATGCGCGCTGTCCCCTTCAACGCCGGCTCGGCTTTACGGTTTCCAGCCTGCGCTGTAGAGTGCAGGATATAACGCTTTCAAACGATCTCAGCCGACATTGACAGGGAGTGCAAACATGGCTGTTTCGCAGGCTGTTCCGATCACGCGCCATCCATATGCCGATGGCTCCTACAAGAAGATGCTGATCGACGGCAAATGGATCGACGCCGCCTCCGGCAAGCGGTTCGAGACGCACAACCCCGCCACCGGTGAATTGCTGGCGACCGTCGCCGAGGGCGACGCCGAAGACATCAACCGCGCGGTTGCCGCGGCGCGCCGCGCCTTCGAAGGTCCATGGAGCAAGGTCAAGCCCTATGAGCGGCAGAACCTGCTGCTTAAGCTCGCCGATCTCGTCGAGGCCAATTTCGAGGAATTGTCCCAGCTCGATACGCTCGACATGGGCGCGCCGATCAGCCGCACCCGCGGCAACAAGCTGCGCGCGCTCGGCATGCTGCGCTATTACGCGGGCCAGGCCACCGCGATCCACGGTGAGACCATCGAGAACTCGCTGCCCGGCGAGATCTTCTCCTACACGCTGAAGGAGCCGATCGGCGTGGTCGGCGCAATCATCCCGTGGAACGGGCCGTTGACCGCGACGATCTGGAAGATCGGTCCTGCTATCGCGACCGGCTGCACCGTGGTGCTGAAGCCGGCCGAGGAATCGCCGCTGACCTCGCTGCGCATCGCCGAGCTCTGCATGGAAGCCGGCATTCCGCCGGGCGTCGTCAACGTCGTGCCGGGCTATGGCGAGACTGCGGGCGCGGCGCTCGCATCGCACCCCGATGTCGACAAGGTCGCCTTCACCGGCTCGCACCTCACGGGCCAGTCGATCATCCGCGCGTCGGCCGGCAACCTCAAGCGCGTCTCGCTCGAGCTCGGCGGCAAGTCGCCGGACATCGTGTTCGCGGATGCCGATCTCGATGCGGCAGTGCCGGGTGCGGCGATGGCCGTGTTCGCCAATTCCGGCCAGATCTGCAGCGCCGGCACGCGGCTGTTTGTCGAGCAGAAGGTCTATGACGAATTCGTCGGCCGCGTCGCCGAGTTCGGCAAGAAGCTTCAGGTCGGCAATGGCCTCGATCCCAACACCCAGATCGGTCCACTGGTGTCGCAGCAGCAGATGGAGCGCGTGTCCGGCTATCTCGAGATCGGCCAGAAGGAAGGTGCCCGGGCCGTCGCTGGCGGCGGTCGCCTCACCGAGGGCGCGCTGTCGAAGGGCTATTTCGTGCAGCCGACGGTGTTTGCCAATGTGCAGGACAACATGCGCATTGCGCAGGAGGAGATCTTCGGGCCGGTGATCTCGGCGATCTCGTTCAAGGATCCGGACGAACTGATCAAGCGCGCCAATGCCACGACCTTCGGGCTCGGCTCGGGGGTGTGGACCACCAATGTCAGCAAGGCGCACCAGGTCGCAAAAGCGCTGCGCGCCGGCTCGGTCTGGGTCAATTGCTACCAGGCGATGGACCCCGCGGTGCCGTTCGGCGGCTACAAGATGAGCGGCTACGGCCGCGAGTCCGGCAAGCAGCACGTCGAGGAGTATCTCAACGTCAAGGCGGTCTGGATCAAGACGGGTTAGGCGGTGCTTCTTACCTCTCCCCGCTTGCGGGGAGAGGTCGGATTGCATCGCAAGATGCAATCCGGGTGAGGGGGTATAGGTCTGAACGTTCGGCGCGCTCGCGGAGGGAAGCCCGTCACGCCAATGAATGCATGGTTTCGGAATATTAGAAATATATCGCTGATTTGCCCGACGCGTCAAGCTGCTCTGTCGAACGCCGGCCGCCGCCGGCTCCTTTGCATGGGGTTGTTTTCGATATTTTCACAACGCGCCCCTGCGACGGCCGCCGTTCTTGCGTCTACCGTCCCGCGGCCTTCTTCGGCTTGCCGATGTCGCTACGCAGCGCCTCGAGGTCCTTGCGCACGGCGAGCGCCGCATCGCGTTCGATCTTCCGGTAGCGTGCCACCAGCGAGAGGCCGAATGGCGTCAGCATCGCGCCGCCGCCATTCTTGCCGCCGGTCTGCCGTTCCACCGCGGCTTGCCGGCAGATGCGGTTGATCTCGTCGACGAGGTCCCAGGCACGCTTGTAGCTCATCTCCATGGCGCGACCGGCGGCGGAGATCGAGCCGCACTCCCGGATGTTTTCCAAGAGCTGAATCTTGCCCGGCCCGATCCGGTCCTCGGCATCGAGATCGATGCGGAGGCTAAGGGAGGGCAGCGATGTGGCGCTCGATTTCGGCATGGAGTGTCTGCTTTCTCGCCTTGGCAACCAGATTGCCACTAGTGGCATTTGCGAACAAGATGAACCCGTTACATAACGGAAAACCACATATTCGGGGCAGGCATGAATCCTCCGTCGCTGTTCTCTCCGCTCAAGATCGGTCCCTATCAGCTCAAGCACCGCGTCGTGATGGCGCCGCTGACGCGGATGCGGGCGGCAAAGCCGAGCCTTGCGCCGCGACCGCTCAACGCCGAATACTACGCGCAGCGCGCCACACCCGGCGGCTTGATCATCGCCGAGGCCTCGCCGGTGGCCGCGACCGGCTTCGGCAATCCCGGCGTCCCCGGCATCTACACCGAGGCGCAGATCGCGGGCTGGCGCAAGGTGGTGGACGCCGTGCATGCCAGGGGCGGGTTCATCTTCCTGCAGCTCTGGCACGTCGGCCGCGTCTCGCACTCCTCATATCAGCCTGATGGAGCGCTGCCGGTTGCGCCGTCGGCGGTGGCGATCGCCGAGCTCAAGACGATGACGGCTGATGGCAAGGTGGTCGAATACGAGACGCCGCGCGCACTCGAGACCCGCGAGATCCCGCTGATGGTCGAGGCCTATCGCCAGGCGGCCAGGAACGCGCTCGTCGCCGGCTTCGACGGCGTCGAGATCCACGGCGCCAACGGTTATCTGATCGAGCAGTTCCTGCAGTCGCGCAGCAACCTCCGCACCGATCAATATGGCGGCTCGATCGAGAACCGCGTGCGCTTCCTGCTCGAGGTGACGCAGGCCGCGATCGATGTCTGGGGCGCCGACCGCGTCGGCGTGCGGCTGTCGCCCTACGGCATCGCCAACGGCAGCGGCGAGGCCGATCCGATGCCGCTCTACAGTCACGCCATCAAGGCGCTGGACAAGCTCGGGCTTGCTTATCTGCATTTCATCGAGCCCCGCGCCTCCGGCACCGGGCGTGCGGAGGTCGACCGGCAGAACGTGCCGTCGGCGATGGTGCTGTACCGTCCGATGTGGAGCGGCGTGCTGATGACGGCCGGCAACTTCAGCGGCGAGAGCGCGCAGAGCGCGGTCGCCGAAGGCCATGCCGATGCAATTGCGTTTGGCCGCTACTTCATCTCCAATCCGGACCTGCCGCGCCGCCTGCAGCGCGGTTATCCGCTGACGCCCTACAACCGCGCCACCTTCTATAGCGGTGAGGAGAAGGGCTACACGGATTATCCCGTTCATGACGAGATGGCGCAGGCGTGATCCTGTAGCTTCGTGGCCCGGATGGAGCGCAGCGCAATCCGGGGTCTCGCATCTGCGGATCGACCGTTCCCGGATTTCGCTTCGCTCGCAATGACGATACTACGAGCCAACCGGGGAGACCCCGATGTTTCCGGAAGACGACGAATTCGCGCCGACGAAAAAGCCGAAGCCGGTGGCGCTGGCCAAGCCTGCCGCGGGCCAGTGCCTGTGCGGCAAGGTGCGCTTCGAGATCGATGTGCCGGCGCGCTGGGCGTGGCATGACCATACGCAGGCCAGCCGCCGCGCGCATGGTGCGGCCTACGCGACCTATGTCGGAAGCTGGCGCAAGCGGTTCCGCATCACGCAAGGCGCAAGCGAGCTCTCCCGCTATGAGGATCCCGCGACCAAGACCGCGCGCTCTTTCTGCGCCAATTGCGGCACGCCGATCATCTACGAGCGGGTGCGCGCTCCGCACATGGTCAACATCCCGCGTGCGCTGTTCTCGGGGCGCACCGGCCGCCAGCCGCTCTATCACATCGCGATCGAGGAACTGCAGGAATGGGCCTACACCGGCGAGCCGCTGGTGCCATTGAAAGGCTATCCCGGCGTGGTCTGGCAGCGCTCGAAAAAGAAGAAGCGCAGCGATCGGGAAGGGATGTTCTGAAGCGCGTCCGAGCGAAGTCGACGTCGCCTCGCGTGAAAAGGCGCGCGCCTGTGGAATGCAGCCATGACCGGCCGCTCGATTGCTCCGGCCGCGCAAGTTTGGTCATCTCCTTGGATCCCGTCGGCCAACGCGCTGACAGGCCTGGAGGGAACATGAAAAATCGCATTACCGGCCGCTCGGCATTTTTGGCGCTGTTGAAGGACGAGGGCGTCACGCATCTGTTCGGCAATCCCGGCACCACCGAACTGCCGATCATGCACGCGCTGAAGGACCATCCGGATCTCACCTATGTGATGGCGATGCAGGAGAGCCTGGTGGTGGCGATGGCCGACGGCTTCAGCCGTGCCTCCGGCAAGCTCGTCGCCTGCAACGTCCATGTCGCGCCGGGCCTCGGCAACGCGATGGGCTCGCTCTACAATGCGAGCTTCACCGGCACGCCGCTGATCCTCACTGCCGGCCAGCAGGAGCAGGGCCATGGGCTGACAGAGCCGGTGCTCTATGGCCCGCTGGTGCAGATGGCGGCGCCGCTCGTCAAATGGGCGGTCGAGGTGACGCGTCTGGAAGACCTGCCGCGAATCGTGCGCCGCGCCGCCAAAATTGCAACCACGCCGCCGACTGGGCCGGTGTTCATCTCGCTGCCCGGCGACATCCTCAATTCCGAGGCCGGCATCGAGCTCGGCCGCTCTACCCGCGTCGATACGCGCGTGCGACCGTCGGACGATTCGCTGAAGGCGCTGGTCGCGCGCATCCTGAAAGCAGAGCGGCCGGTGATCGTCGTCGGTGACGAGATCGTCAAGAGCGACGCGCTGCGCGAGGCCGCCGACCTTGCGGAGACGCTGGGTTGCCCGGCCTGGCAATCCTCGACGCCCTACGGCGCGCATTTCCTCTCGGAAAGTCCGTGCTTCATGGGCGCGATCGCGCGGCTGCAGAAGGTCGCCCGCGACGTGCTGGCGCCCCATGATCTCCTGATCGCGCTCGGCGGCGATCCCTTGCGGATGTCTGTCTATAGCGAAGTCGAGCCGTTGCCGGATGGCGTGTCGATCGTGCAGGTCGGTCTGGTCGACGGCGATCTTGCCAGGAATTACGGCGCCGAGATCGCGGTCAAGGCCGACGTCAGGGAGACGCTGCGCGCGCTAGTGCCGGCGTTGAAGCAGGCGGGCGGCGGCGCGCTTGACGCGCGCGCCAAGCAGGGGCTTGCAGCACTTGCGACGAAGAACTGGACGGCGAAGCGCAAGGCGCTGGTCGAGCAGATCTCGAAGGCCAGCCACACCTCGCCGATCGACCCGGATTGGCTCGCGCTGCAAGTCGTCGAGGCGATGCCCGACAACGCGATCTTGGTCGACGAGGGCCTGACCTCATCGCGCCAGATCATCGGGCTGAGACCGCATCGCGACCGCTACGGCTATCACGCGCTCGCCTCGGGCGGCATCGGCTGGGGCCTGCCGGCGGCGGTCGGCGTCAGCCTTGCCAATCCGACGCGTCCGGTGGTTTGCTATTCCGGTGACGGCTCTTCGATGTATTCGATCCAGTCGTTGTGGACCGCGGCCAACCACAAGCTGCCGCTGACCTTCGTCATCGTCAACAATGGCGGCTACCGCATCATCAAGCAGCGCCTGCTCGCCTTCCACGGCGACGATCACTATGTCGGCATGGATTTCATCGACCCGCCGGTCGATTTCACCGGCGTCGCGCGCTCGCTCGGGCTCGAGGCGATCAAGATATCAGATCCGCAGGAGCTGAAGGGCGTGATGACATCCGCATTCAGCCGCCCCGGCGCGAAGCTGATCGAGGTGGTGGTGAGCAATGCGGTGAATTGAGCGCCAGCGTGCTCAATCTCTCCCGTCATCCTGAGGGGCGCGCTCTTGCGCGCGTCGCGAAAGATGGACGGCCGGCCGGTGGGCCGTCGATCCTTCGAGACGCGCGTTCCGCGCTCCTCAGGATGACGGGACCGCCGCCGCGCGCGGCTTGACCCGATACCGGCTCGCCGGATGCGTGTCGTTCAGCTTCGCGCGCCCCGCGCCGAACAGCTTCTCCCGCAGCGTGCCCTTGGCGTAGTCGTGCTTGTAGCGGCCGCGCCTGGTTAGTTCCGGCACCAGCATGTCGGCGATATCCTCGAAATCGCCGGGCGAGATCGCGAACGCGACGTTGAGGCCGTCGACATCGGTCTCCTCGAACCATTGCTCGATCTTGTCGGCGACCTGCTCGGGCGAGCCGACCACGACGGGACCGGCGCCGCCGATGCCGACATGTTCGGCGACCTCGCGCACGGTCCAGACCCGATCCGGATCGGCGCGGGTGACATTGTCCATCGCGGAGCGGCCGGCGTCGTTCTGCACGTGCCGCACCTCCTGGTCGAGCGCATAGGTCGAGAAGTCGACACCGGTCCAGCCCGACATCAGTGCCAGCGCGCCCTCGTGGCTGATGTGGCTGCGGTACTCAGCGTATTTCGCCTTCGCCTCCGCTTCGGTGGGAGCGACGACGATACACATCATCGAGAACATCAGGATCTCGGCGGGGTTGCGGCCTTTCGCGGCGGCAAGCTCGCGGATCGCCGACACCCGCGGGCCAATCACCTTGGATGACGGGCCCGACATGAAGACGCATTCGGCGTGCTCGGCCGCAAACTGCCGCCCGCGCGGCGAGGTCCCAGCCTGGTACAGCACCGGCGTGCGCTGCGGCGACGGCTCCGAGAGATGGATCGCGTTGAGCCGGTAGTTCTTGCCCTCGTGATGCACGGGGTGCACCTTGTTTGGGTCGGTGAAGATGCCGCGCGCGACGTCGCGGATCGCGGCACCGTCTTCCCAACTCCCTTCCCAGAGCTTGTAGACCAGCTCCATATATTCGTCGGCGAGCTCATAGCGGTCGTCATGCGCGGTCTGCTTGTCCTTGCCGGCGCCGCGCGCTGCGCTGTCCAGATAGCCTGTCACCACGTTCCAGCCCACTCGGCCATTGGTCAGATGATCGAGCGTCGACATCCGCCGCGCGAACGGATAGGGCGGCTCGAAGGAGAGGTTAGAGGTGACGCCGAAGCCGAGATTCTCGGTCACCGCGGCCATCGCCGGGATCAGCATCAAGGGTTCGTTGGCCGGGGTCTGCGCCGCGTTGCGCAGCGCCGCATCCGGACCGTTGGCATAGACGTCGTAGACGCCGAGCACGTCGGCGAGGAACAGGCCATCGAACCGGCCGCGCTCCAGCGTCTTGGCGAGATCGATCCAGTAGGCCAGCTTGTTGTAGTCCTTGGTGCGGTCGCGCGGGTGGGTCCACAGCCCCGGCGACTGATGCGCCACGCAATTCATGGCAAAGGCATTGAGCCGGATTTGCTTTGTCATCGTTGAAACCTGGGTCGTTTCGAGTCATGCCCGGTCGGAGGCCGGGTTGCCGGTCCGAACTTGTTGCGACTTCCCATGTTTTGGCAAGGCCCATTCGCAATCGCGGCACTTCCTCCCGCGTTCCGATCCCGATAGGTTGCCTGCATCCAGAGCCTGATCCAGCATTGCGAAGCGATTTTGCGATGCGATCTCGCTGAGACCTGAGCGGACGAAGGAACAATGATGGCGACACGGGCCGACGCAATCGCAATCGCGCGAGAGCATTTTCAATCGGGACAGTTTATGAAGGAACTGGACCGCAGGGTCGGCTACCAGACCGAGAGCCTGAATGCCGACAAGGCTGATGCCCTTCGCGCCTATCTGGTCGAGAACCTGCAACCGGCCTTCGCCGAGCTTGATTTCAAGACCCGGCTGATCGAGTCGCCGACCGGTCGCGGTCCATACCTGATCGCCGCGTATCAGGAGGACGCCTCGCGGCCGACCGTCTTGACCTACGGCCATGGCGACGTCGTCGACGGCATGGTCGGCGAGTGGCGCGACGGGCTCAACCCCTGGCAGATCACGGTCAAGGGCGAGCGCGCCTATGGCCGCGGCACCGCCGACAACAAGGGCCAGCATTCGATCAACATGGCCGCGCTGCGTGCCGTGCGGCAGGCCCGCGGCGGCAAGCTCGGCTTCAACGCGAAGTTCATCATCGAGACCGGCGAGGAGATCGGCTCGCCCGATCTGCGCGAGGTCTGCGAGGCGCATCGCGAGGAGTTGAAGGCTGACCTGTTCGTGGCTTCCGACGGGCCGCGGCTGTCGGCGGAGCGGCCGACCATCTTCCTCGGCTGCCGCGGCGGCAACCGCATCCATCTCGACGTCAATCTGCGCGAGGGCGGCAATCATTCCGGCAACTGGGGCGGCGTGCTTGCCAACCCCGCCACGATCCTGGCCAATGCGATCGCCAGCCTTGTCGACGGCAAAGGCCGCATGAAGCTCGAGATCCTAAAACCCCCGCCGATCTCCAATCGCGTCCGTGCCGCGCTTGCCGATGTCAAGGTCGAGCCGACGGCGGACGAGCCCGCGCTGTCGCCGGACTGGGGCGAGGAGGGGCTGTCGCCGGCGGAGCGGCTCTACGCCTGGAACACGCTCGAAGTGCTGGCGATGTCGTCGGGCAATATCGACAAGCCGGCCAACGCGATTCCCGGCAAGGCCAGCGCCGTGCTGCAGCTCCGCTTCGTCGTCGGCACCCGATATCTCGAGGTGATCGACGCGGTGCGGGACCATCTGCACAAGAACGGCTTCCCGATGGTGGAGGTGTCGGGCGCGCAGCGCTTCGCAGCGTCGCGCACCGACATGGACAGCCCATGGATCGACTGGGCTGCGGATTCGATCCGCAAGACCACCGGCAAGGCACCCGCGGTGCTGCCAAACTTCGGCGGCTCGTTGCCGAACGACGTGTTCTCGGAAGGCCTCGGCCTGCCCACGATCTGGGTGCCGCATTCCTATCCCGGCTGCTCGCAGCACGCGCCCGACGAGCACATCCTGCTGCCGGTCACCGAAGAGGCGCTCACCATCATGGCCGGCCTGTTCTGGGATCTCGGCGAGACGCCGCGGAAGTGATGCACGCCGTTGCGCAAAGCAAAGACTGGATGGCTCCCTCGCCCCGCTCTTGCGGGGAGAGGTGAGAGAACACGTCGAGCTTGTAACTCGTCATTACCAGTATTCCGCTGTGGCCGGCACATGGCTGGGCATAGCGATTTGTAAGCCTGAGATGGCCAAGGAAGGTAGATGACCCTAACAACGCCCCTCAATACCCAAATCGACGTTGCCGCGAAAAAGAACATCACCCGCCTGATTGTCGCGACCTCGGTCGGCAATGCGCTCGAATGGTACGACATCTCGGTCTATGCCTATTTCGCGGTTTACCTGTCGAAGGCATTCTTTCCGGCGAATGATCCGACCACCTCGCTGCTGCTGACCTTCGGCAGCTTCGGACTGTCGTTCCTGGTCCGCCCGATCGGCGGCATCATGCTCGGTGCCTATGCCGACCGTCACGGCCGCAAGGCCTCGCTGATGCTGTCGATCGTGCTGATGACACTGGGTACGCTGGCGCTCGCGCTGATGCCGACCTATCAGACGATCGGTATTGTGGCGCCGGTCGCGGTGATTCTGGCGCGGCTGGTGCAGGGGTTTTCCGCAGGCGGCGAATTCGGCTCCTCGACCGCCTTCCTGGTCGAGCACATGCCGGAGCGGCGCGGCTTCGTTGCGAGCTGGCAGTTCGCAAGCCAGGGCGTCAGCGGCTTGTTGGGAGCGGGCTTCGGTGCGCTGCTGACCTCGCTGCTGAGCCCGGAGGACCTGCACTCCTGGGGCTGGCGGCTGCCGTTCCTGTTTGGCGTCCTGATCGGTCCCGTCGGCATCTACATCCGCAATCATGTCGACGATGCGACCCCGCCGCCGGCGGCTCAGCTCAAGTCGCCGGTCAAAGAAGTGTTCGCGCGGCAGAAGCTCGCCACGATCCTCGCCATCGGCGCGCTCGCGGTCTCGACCGCGGTGAACTATCTGATCGTGTACATGCCGACCTATGTGGTGAAGACGCTCAACCTGGCGCCGTCGGTCGGCTTCATCGCCTCGTTTGCCGCGCAGACGGCTGTCGCGCTGTTGGCGCCGATCGCCGGGATGGTCTCCGACAGGATCGGACGGACCACGCACATGATCCTGTTCGCGCTGCTGCTGCTGGTCTCGATCTTTCCCGCCTTCCTGCTGCTCACCGGCAGGCCGACGCCGGGAATCATCCTGCTCGGCGTGCTGTGGCTTGGTGTTCTCAAGTCGCTGTATTACGGGCCGCTCGCCGCGCTGATGTCGGAGCTGTTTCCGCCACAGACGCGCGCGACCGGCCTTGGCCTCAGCTACAATATCGGCGTCACCGTGTTCGGCGGCATGGGGCCTGCGATCATGACCTGGATGGGCGGCTTCGCGCTGATCGGCGAACTCGCGCCGGGCTATTATCTCACTGCCGTCTGCATCCTCAGCCTTTGCGCGCTGGTCACGATCCGCCGGATGCGGCTGGCCTAGCCCCATCCTTAGATTTCGTATCACGAAATTCAACGGACCTACGTTGCTGCACAGCAGCGTAAAATTGCCGAAATCGAAGTTTCACCTGACGAAAGTATACGGTGTCCCGCGCGCGTTATCCGATTTAGGATGCGGCCCGCGCGGAGGCCTCGTCCCATCACGGATGTCGTGTCCGGATCACTGTTTGCGATTGAGGGCAGGGCATGAACGCTTCCACGACTGCGACCGCACGGGCCGGCCGGAAGAGGCCGCGGCCGGAGCCGGGGCAGCCCGACAAGTTCAATGCGATTCAGAAGGTCTGCGCGATCCTGCGCGTGCTGGCGCAGCGCTCGCCGCTGCGGCTGACCGACATCGCCGACACCACCTCGCTGAACAAGGCGACCGCGCTGCGCATCCTCAACTCGCTGATCGAGGAGGGCTTCGTCAGCCGCGTCGCCGGCGCCAAGACCTATGAGCTCGGCCAGGAGGCGCGGGTGATGGCGGTCGGCGCGCGGCGCTCGGTCGACATCGCCGAGCTGGCGCAACCGAGCCTGTTGCGGCTGTCCGAGCGCTCCGCCGACACGGCGCTGCTGTCGGTTCGCTCCGGCGTCGAGGCGCTTTATCTGGCGCGCTCGGTCGGCAGCCATCCGCTGCAACCGAACTACCTGCAGATCGGCAGCCGCCGTCCGCTCGGCGTCGGCGCCGGCGCGCTCGCGCTGCTGGTCTGGCTGCCGGACGCCGAGATCGAGGCCGTCATCGAGGTGATCGTGCCGCGGCTGGCGAAGTCGCCGCGCATCACGCCAAAATTCCTGCGCGAGCGCATCGCGCAGGCGCGCAAGGTTGGTCACACCGTGCTGATCGACGCCGCGTTTCCCGGCATGGGCGGCGTCGGCGTTCCCGTCCGCGACGATGCCGGCGAGGTGGTGGCCGCGCTCTCGATCGGCGCGGCCTCCGACCGCATTCGCCGTCGCGAGGCGGAGCTTGCCGACATGCTGAAGAAGGAAGCCCAGGTGCTGGCGCGCGCGATGGCCCAGGCGCCGAAGAACGGGCGGGGCGTGAAGGCTAGCTAGATGTCTCCCTTCACCTCTCCCGCAAGTGGAAGAGGCAGTGCAGTTCTGACGCGGTTACGACGCGACTCCGCTACGCCCCTTCATCCAGTGCCACCAGTTCGCGCTTCCGCCGTAGCGACGGCAGCAGCGGCCCGACCAGCAACACCACCGCGAGCGCAAGACAGACCGCCGAGATCGGCCGCTCCACGAACGTCGTCAGGTCACCCTGCGACAGGATCAGCGACTTGCGCAGGTTGTTCTCCAGCATCGGTCCGAGCACGAAGGCGAGCACCAGCGGCGCTGGCTCGTAGCCGAGCTTGCGCATGAAATAGCCGATCACGCCGAAGGCGATCATCACGTAGACGTCGAACACGTTGTTGCTGGAGCAATAGACGCCGATGATCGTGAACAGGATGATCAGCGGGAACAGCACGTTGTAGGGCAGCCTGAGCAATTGCACCCACATGCCGATCATCGGCAGGTTGAGCACGAGCAGCATCAGATTGCCGATATACATGCTGGCGACGATGCCCCAGAACAGGGTGGGGTTCTGCGAGATCAGGAGCGGTCCCGGCTGCAGGCCGTGGATCACGAAGGCGCCGAGCAGTAGCGCCATCACCACGTTCGGCGGAATGCCGAGCGTCATCAGCGGAATGAAGGCGCCGCCGGCCGCGGAGTTGTTGGCCGATTCCGGTCCCGCTACGCCCTCGATCGCGCCATGGCCGAAGCGCTCCGGATGCTTCGACAGCCGCTTCTCCAGCGCATAGGAGGCGAACGATGCCACCACCGCGCCGCCGCCCGGCAGGATGCCCAGGAAGAAGCCGAGCACGGTGCCGCGCGACACCGGCCCGGCGCTGGCCTTCCAGTCTTCCTTGCTCGGCAGCAACTGGCTGATCTTGGTCTTGATGATGTCGCGCTTGATCGCCTGCTCGGTGTTGAGCAGCACTTCGGCGACGCCGAACAGGCCCATCACGACCGGCACCAGCCCGATGCCGTCGATCAGCTCGAGGCGGCCGAAGGTCAGCCGCGGCTGCGCCGTGATGCTGTCGAGCCCGACGAGGCCGAGCACCACGCCGATGCAGGCCATCAGCAGCGCCTTGGCCATCGAGCCCTGGGTCAGGAAGGTGAGCACGACGAGGCCAAGCACCATCAGGCTGAAATACTCGGCCGGCCCGAACGCCACGGCGACGCTGGCGAGCGAGGGCGCCACCAGCATCAAGGCGATCAGCGCGAAGGTACCGGCGATGAACGAGCCGAACGCGGAAATGCCGAGCGCCGGCCCGGCGCGGCCCTGCTTGGCCATCTGGTGGCCGTCGATGCAGGTGACGACCGAGGCGGCTTCGCCCGGGATGTTGACCAGGATCGAGGTGGTCGAGCCGCCATACATCGACCCGTAATAGATGCCGGCCATCATGATGATGCCGGACTCCGGCGTGCCGGATAGCGTGACCGGCAGCAACAGCGACATCGCCGAGATCGGGCCGATGCCAGGCAGCACGCCGACCAGCGTGCCGATGAAGACGCCGATGAAGCAGTAGATCAGGTTGACTGGCTGCAGCGCGACGCCGAGACCGTGGGCGACATTGAGCAGAGTATCCATGGGCAGCCCTCAACCGATCTCGAACATGCCGCTCGGCAACTGGATCGCGAGCAGATGCTTCAGCACCCACCACATGCCGAGTGGCGCAAGGATCGCGATCGGGATCGCCAGCGACCAGCGCACCGGATCGATCAGGCGCAGCAGCAACAGCATCAGCGGGATCGCGGAGAGCAGGAAGCCGAGCGGCTCCAGCGCGAAGGCGAACGCGGTCAGGCAGACGATGACGACAACCGGCTTGCCCCAGCGCACGTTCTGCCAGCGCGAGGCGAAGGTCGCGCCGCCTTCGGTGATGGCCGCGACGATGATCGAGACCGCGAACGCGCACATCAGGATGCCGGTGTAGAACAGCACATAGCCGGAGCCGGGATCGTTGATGGTGCCGAGCTTCAGCTTCAGCCCCGACCAGATCACGAAGCCGCCGAGCGCAAGCCCGATCAGGCCGCCCCAGAGCTCGGAGTTGTCGAGGCGGAATTTGACGTTGGTTTGGTCGTTCATTTGAAAGCACCTTTGGACCACCGTCACCCTGAGGCGGCGAAGCGCAGCGTAGCCCTCGAAGGGCGACGGTGCCCGGAGCTATCCTTCGAGGCGAGCCGCAAGTGCGGCTCGCACCTCAGGATGACGTCAGCGCGCGAGGTGGCCTTGAATCCGTTTCTCTACTTCTTCCCCAGCCCGAGCGTGTCGATCACCTTGCGCTCGGACTCGGTGACCTCGACCACGAATTTCTTGTAGTCCTCGGTGTTCTTGTAGTTCGGCACCATGTCGTATCTGGCGAGCGTTGCGATCACGGCGGGATCCTCGATCGCCTTCTTGAAGGCGTCGTGCAGCTTGGCCACGATCTTCGGATCCATGCCCTTCGGTCCGGCGATGCCGAACGGCGAATCGTAGACCATCGAGTAGCCGAGCTCGTTCAGCGTCGGCACGTCGGGATAGTTCGGCGAACGCGCGCCGGTCCACACCATCAACAGCCTGAGCTTGCCGGCATCGACCAGCGGCCGCCAGCCGGTGGAATCGGCCTGCAGCATGGTGTGCTGGCCGAGCACCGCGGCGTTGGTCTCGGCGCCGCCCTTGAACGGCACCTGCGTCAGCTTGATGCCGGCCTTGGCCGCGATCTGCTCCATGCCGACATGCAGCGAGGTCCCCGTCCCCGGCGTCGCATAGGTCACCTTGCCGGGATTTTTCTTGGCGAAGTCGACCACGTCCTGCCAGGTCTTGAACTGCGACTCGGCATTGGTGGTGATGCCGAAGGTATAGCCGGTGAGATGGATGATGTAGGAGAAGTCCTTCGCCGGATCCCAGGACACTTCCTGCATCAGGGGTAGCCGGAACACGGTGATCGGGACCTGCGCGATGGTGTAGCCGTCGGGCTTGGCGGTCGCGGCCATCGTGGCCGGACCCACGGTGCCGCCGCCGCCCGCCTTGTTGTCGACCGCGATCGGCTGGCCCAGCACCTTCGAGGCGCTCTCGGCGATCGCGCGCATCGAGATGTCGGTCGAGCCGCCCGCCGGCCAGGGCACGATCAGCGTGATCGGCTTGGTCGGATAATCCTGGGCGTGCGCTGCGGCCGACACGAGCATGCCGGCGGCGGCGAGCAGGACCATCAAGCGATTGCAATGGGACATCTCGATCTCTCTCCCTTGCGGCCGCGTTGCATTTCGTGGCCGAGTCTTGCGTTGACTTCGATCGTCCTCGTCATGGCGGGGACGTGAAACCGCATTGGACAGAACGGAGCACGCAACGGAAGAGCCAATGTCCCGCATGCGACAATTGGCCTGCCGCAACCTGCCGAGAGGCGGAATTCGCTCGCCGCTGATTTGCCGAGACTGGCGGCGTTTGGCAGCAGCCCCGCACGCTTGACTGCCCGCGCCGATGCGCGCGCGCCGCGTTTGGTCAAGTGGATAATGATGGGAACTCAAGGGGCTCGGCGGCTTGCGACATCCGGCGCTTCCGGTCATCATGCGCGCCCGCCCGCCGCCGGAACCCTGCTTGACAGATGACGCCATCGCCTGATGCCACCGACGACGCGGTGATCCGTGCATTTGCCGGCTTGCCAGCGCTGCTCGACCGGGCCCCGGCGCTGATCGCCCGCGGCCGGCTGCTCGATTGCGACTGCCGCCTTGGCCCGATGGATCATCCTTGCTACGCGACGATCCGCGGCGGGCGCATCGTCGAGCTCACGCCGGCTCCCGTCCTGATGCGCTCCTGGCGCTTCTCCTATCGCGCGACGGCCGTCGCCTGGATGGCCTATTGGCAGGCCGAGCCGAAGCCCGGCTGGCACGACTTGCTGGCGCTGACCAAGCGCGGCGAGGCGGTGCTGGAAGGCGACCTGCATCCTTTCATGACGCATCTGCAGTATTTCAAGGACCTGCTCGCGCTACCGCGGGCCAAGGCCGAGGCGGCCGCATCATGAACGGCGATATCGAGCCGATGGTCGGCCGCTACGTTCACGTCGAGATCGGCGGCGAGCTGCACCGCATCTATTTCGAGGAAAACGGCTCGGGCATTCCGCTCGTTTGCCTGCACACGGCAGGCTCCGACGCGCGGCAGTGGCGGCATCTGCTTGCTGACGCCGAGTTTGCCGAAAATTTCCGCATCATTGCCTTCGATATGCCCTGGCATGGCAAGTCGAATCCGCCGACAAGCTGGACCGGCGATGAATACCAGCTCACCACCGCTCGCTACACCGAGACCATCCGCGCCTTCTGCCGCGCGCTCAAGCTGGAAAAGCCGGTGGTGATGGGCTGCTCGATCGGCGGCCGCATCGTACTCAACCTTGCGATCGAACATGCAGCCGAGTTCCGGGCGCTGATCGGATTGGAGGCCGCCGACTTCCAGGCGCCGTGGTACGACACGAGCTGGCTGAACCGTCCCGACGTCCATGGCGGCGAAGTTTGCGCCGCGCTGGTGTCGGGCCTGATCGCCCCGCAGAGCTCCGAGGCGGCGCGAATGGAGACGCTGTGGGCCTACAAGCAGGGTGGTCCCGGCGTGTTCAAGGGCGACCTCTACTTCTATCGGGTGGACGGCGACCTGCGGGGCCGGGTCGGGTCAATCGATACTAAAGTATGCAAGCTCTATCTGCTCACGGGCGAGTATGATTTCTCCTGCACGCCTGAGGACACCAGGCGGACGGCAGCGGCAATAGGGGGCGCCAACGTCACGATCATGGAGAAGCTCGGTCATTTCCCGATGAGCGAGAATCCCGACCAGTTTCGCCGCTATATCGCACCCGTCCTCGCCGAGATCCTCGCGCATTCACCGACCGTTTCCATGCAAGGAGTAAACGTATGACACGCAATTACCTGTTCGGCTTCGCGCTCGCCGCCGCGCTCTGCGCGGGCCAGGCGCAGGCCGAGGAGCTGACCGGCACGCTGAAGAACATCAAGGAGACCGGTGCCATCACGCTCGGCTACCGCGATTCCTCGATTCCCTTCTCCTATCTCGACGACAACCAGAAGCCCATCGGCTACGCCATGGACATCTGCTACAAGATCGTCGATGCCGTGAAGAAAGAGCTGAAGCTCGACAAGCTCGAGGTCAAGCTCACCCCGGTGACCTCGGCCACGCGCATCCCGCTGATGGCCAACGGCACCGTCGATCTCGAATGCGGCTCGACCACCAACAATGCCGAGCGCCAGAAGCAGGTTTGGTTCACCAACACCCACTTCCTGACCGCAAGCCGCTACGTCACCAAGAAGGCAAGCAAGATCAACTCGATTGACGACCTGAAGGGCAAGACGGTGGTCTCGACCGCCGGCACCACCAACATCAAGCAGCTCACCGAAGCCAATGTCGAGCGCAAGCTCGGCGCCAATATCATCCCGGCCAAGGATCACGCCGAAGCCTTCCTGATGGTGGAGACCGACCGCGCGGCGGCGTTCGTGATGGACGACATCCTGCTGGCGAGCCTGGTCGCCGGCTCGAAGTCGCCCGGCGACTACGTGATCTCCAAGGATGCGTTCTCGAAGCCGGAGCCCTACGGCATCATGCTGCGCAAGGACGACGCGCCCTTCAAGAAGGTCGTCGACGCCGCGACCGCGGCGCTCTACACCAGCGGCGAGGGCAAGAAGATCTACGACAAGTGGTTCACCCAGAAGATTCCGCCGAAGGGCCTGAACCTCAACGTGCCGCTGGGGCCGGAGCTGGAGCACGAATTCGCCAAGCCGTCCGACTCGCCCGATCCAGCTTCGTACAAGTAAGCTGACGAAGAGGAATCGTGTAAGCTTCGAGGCACAAGAGCTGCTTTCGTTGCCTCTCCCCGCAAGCGGGGCGAGGCAACGAGAAAGAGATGCGCAAGTCCGGCCATTTTTGGAGGAGAATGGCCGGACATTTGCATAGACGTCATGCTCGCAGTTGACGTAATGCGTGATCGGCGCGATTGCGCGGGGGACCCGTGAACTACAATTGGAACTGGCATATCTTTCTTGAGCCGAACCCGATGGGGACCGGCACCTATCTCGACCTGTTGCTGGCGGGATTGGTGGTCACCGTCGAGGTGTCGCTGCTCGCCTGGATCATCGCGCTGATCACCGGCTCCGTGATCGGGGTGATGCGCACGCTGCCGTCGCGGACGGCCTCGGCGATCGGCTTCGCTTACGTCGAATTCTTTCGCAACATGCCGCTGCTCGTGCAGCTCTTCCTGTGGTTCTTCGTGCTGCCCGAGTTGCTGCCGAAATCCGCCGGGCTGTGGCTGAAGCAACTGCCCAACGCGCCGTTCTGGACCGCCGCGGTCGGTGTCGGCCTGTTCATGTCGGCGCGCGTCGCCGTCCAGTTGCAGGCCGGCATTGCCTCATTGCCGCGCGGACAGAGTCAGGCCTCGACCGCGCTCGGCCTCACCACGGTGCAGACCTATCGCTACGTGCTGCTGCCGATGGCGTTCCGCATCATCCTGCCGCCGCTGACCTCCGAATTCCTCAACACCATCAAGAACAGCGCGGTCGCCATCACCATCGGCCTGTTGGAGCTGACCGGCGAGGCCCGCTCGATGCAGGAGTTCTCGTTCCAGGTGTTCGAGGCGTTCACCGCGGCGACCGTGCTCTACCTGCTGCTCAATTTCGTCGTGGTGACCGCGATGCGCTTTCTCGAGCGCCGCGTGGCGATCCCTGGCTATATCGCGGGGAAATGACGATGATCGGCAGTTTCGATTTCGACGTCATCCGCCGCGCGCTGCCCTATCTGTTCCTGGAGGGCATGCGGTTCACGCTGACCTTAACGGCGCTTGCCGCGTTCGGCGGCCTTGTGTTCGGCACGCTGATCGCCCTGATGCGGCTGTCCGGCTACAAGCTGCTCGGGCGCATCGCCGGCCTTTATGTCGACTTCATACGTTCGCTGCCGCTGGTGCTGGTGATCTTCTGGTTCTACTTCCTGGTCCCGTATATCGGGCAGTGGCTGACCGGCGCGTCGCGGCCGATCACGGTCGGCGCCTTCGCCTCCTCGCTGATCACCTTCATTGTATTCGAGGCGGCGTATTTCTCCGAGATCATGCGCGCCGGCATCCAGTCGATCTCGAAGGGCCAGCCGGCCGCGGCCAGCGCGCTCGGTCTGACCTACGGCCAGACCATGCGCTACGTCGTGCTGCCGCAGGCCTTCCGCAACATGTTGCCGGTGCTGCTGACGCAGACGATCGTCTTGTTCCAGGACACCTCGCTGGTCTACGTGCTGTCGATCACCGATTTCCTCGGCGCCGCCAGCAAGGTCGCCCAGCGCGACGGCCGCCTGGTCGAGATGTATCTGTTCGCGGCGCTGGTCTACTTCGTCATCTCCTCTGTCGCATCCATCGCCGTCCGCCGCCTGCAGGCGCGGATCGCTATCGTCAGATAGGCTCCGCCATGTTGCTTTTGATTCGAGGCACGAACTCCTTCACCTCTCCCGCCTGGAGAGGTCGGCGCGTAGCGCCGGGTGAGGGGAGCCGGTCCATCGATGGAGCTAAACCCCTCACCCGGATCGCTGACGCGATCCGACCTCTCCCCAAGGGAGAGGTGTCAAAGCCGTATTCGCTGCAACCTTGAGTCAGGCATGATCGAGATCAAGCACGTCAACAAATGGTACGGGCCGAGCTTCCAGGCGCTGAAGGACTGCACCACCAGCGTCGCCAAGGGCGAGGTGGTGGTGGTCTGCGGCCCGTCCGGTTCGGGCAAGTCGACCCTGATCAAATGCGTCAACGCGCTGGAGCCGATCCAGGGCGGCGAGATCATCCTCGACGGCGTCAAGGTCAACGATCCCAAGACCGACCTGCCCAAGCTGCGCTCGCGGGTCGGCATGGTGTTCCAGCATTTCGAGCTGTTTCCGCACCTGCGGATCATCGACAATCTCTGCCTTGCGCAAGAGAAGGTGCTGGGCCGCAAGCATGACGATGCCGTCGCCAAGGGCAAGAAGCTGCTCGATCGCGTCGGGCTGACGGAGCATGCGGCCAAGTATCCGGCCCAGCTCTCGGGCGGCCAGCAGCAGCGCGTCGCGATCGCCCGCGCGCTGGCGATGGACCCGATCGCCATGCTGTTCGACGAGCCGACCTCGGCGCTCGATCCCGAGATGATCAGCGAGGTGCTCGACGTGATGGTGGATCTCGCCCGCGACGGCATGACCATGATGGTGGTCACCCACGAGATGGGCTTTGCCAACAAGGTCGCCGATCGCGTGATCTTCATGGATCGCGGCGAGATCGTGGAAGATGCCAAGAAGACCGATTTCTTCGGCAAGCCGCGCAGCGACCGGGCACAGAAATTCCTGTCGAAGATCTTGTCGCACTAGGGTTGCGGCGAGGCCTGCCTGTCGTCATTGCGAGCCAACGGGTCGCGCGAATGCGCGCCCGATGACAGGCTCCGCGAAGCATCCAACTGTCCACGGACGTGGAGGGATGGATTGCTTCGTCGCTGCTGCTCCTCGCAATGACGAATGATCGGCGACGGGGTTTATCCGCGTTAACAATTTGCGTATACGAAGGCCTGAAAACCGCCCTTCGTCCGCAGGAGAACTCGCGTGGAAAAGATCGCTTACGTCAACGGCTCGTTCGTGCCGCATTCCGAGGCCAAGGTCTCGGTGTTCGACCGCGGATTCCTGTTCGCCGACGGCATCTACGAGGTGGCTGCGGTGCTCGAGGGCAAGCTGATCGACAACGCCTCGCACCTGGCGCGGCTGGAGCGTTCGGTCGGCGAGATCAAGCTGGCGCTGCCGGAGAGCCTGGCGCGGATCGAGGAGATCCAGAAGGAACTGGTCACGCGCAACAACCTCGTCAACGGCATGGTCTATCTCGAGGTCACCCGCGGGGCCGACAAGGGCCGCGATTTCGCCTTCCCGAAGGCGGACGTCAAGCCGACCCTGATCATGTTTACGTCCGAGAAGGACATCATCAACGCGCCGTCGGCGAAGACCGGCATCAACGTCATCACCGTGCCCGACATCCGCTGGACGCGGCGCGACATCAAGAGCGTGGCACTGCTGGCGCAGGTGCTGGCCAAGCAGGCCGCGGCCGAAGCCGGCGCCGGCGAGGCCTGGATGATCGAGGACGGCAAGGTCACCGAGGGCGGCTCGTCGTCCGCCTTCATCGTCACCAAGGACGACGTCATCGTGACGCGGCAGAACGGCAACGAGATTCTGCCCGGTTGCACGCGCAAGGCGGTGGTCAAGCTCGCCGAGGAGCGCCAGCTTCGCATCGAGGAGCGCGCCTTCACAGTCGAGGAGGCACTTGCCGCCAAGGAAGCCTTCATCACCAGCGCGTCGGTGTTCGTGCAGGGCGTGGTCGCGATCGACGGCAAGAAAGTCGGCGGCGGCAAGGTCGGCCCGATGACCGACCGCCTGCGCGAGATCTACGTCGAGTTTGCCAGGGCGACGGCGGTTTGATCTTTCCACATGTGGTGTCATCGCCCGGCTTGACCGGGGAATCCATCTCGCTTCGACGAAATTAGACCCGTCATCCTGAGGCGCGAGCGGAGCGAGCCTCGAAGGATGCACGGCCCGAGTTGGGCCGTCGCCCTTCGAGACGCGCGTTCCGCGCTCCTCAGGGTGACGGTCAGGGAGCGAAGCAAGCTACTCCTCACGCCGCCTTCGCCTTTACCGGATGCACGGCACGGAAGCCGATCGCGATCCGGTTCCAGGCGTTGATCGCGCCGATCAGCGTGGTCAGGTTGACCAGCTCGGCGTCGGAGAACTGGGCGCGCACCGCCTCGTAGTCGGCGTCGGGGGCGTGCGTTTCAGAGATCAAAGTCAGTGCTTCGGTCCAGGCCAGGGCCGCGCGCTCGCGCTCGCTGTAGAGCGGCGACTCCCGCCAGGCGTTGAGCAGATAGAGCCGCTGCTCGGTCTCGCCATGCTTGCGCGCGTCCTCGGTGTGCATGTTGATGCAGTAGGCGCAGCCGTTGATCTGGGACGCGCGGGTCTTGACCAGCTCGATCAGCGACTGCTCGAGTCCGCTTGCACAGATCTGGTTCTCTACCGCGACCAGCGCTTTGATGGTCTCCGGTGCGGCCTGGTAGAAGTTCATGCGGGGCTTCATGGTCGTTCTCCGTTTCGGTTGGGGGTTGATGTCTAGTGGGCTCCGCCGCCGGCAAGATGGCCGGGTTTCTTCAGGAACAGTGCCGCGATCAGCGCGACGATCAGGGCGGCGCCGAGCAGATAGAAGGTGTCGCTGAAGGCGAGAATGAACGACTGTTTCTGCACGATCTTGCCGATGGCGACGATCGCGCGGCTGGTGGCATCCGCCTGGTTGGCGATGCCGTGGCTCATGAAGTACTGCGTGAGCTGCGCGATCCGTGTGCGGGTGGCCTGCTCGAACAGCGAGACCGACTCGCTCAGCACGTTGGAATGAAACTGCTCGCGCTTGGTCAGCACGGTCTGCAACACCGCGATGCCGACGGCGCCGCCGAGATTGCGCATCATGTTGAACAGGCCGGAGGCGGAGCCGGCGTTCTCCGGCTCGATCCCTGCGGTTGCCACCGCCGATAACGGAGCCATCACCAGCGCCTGGCCGACCGCGCGAACGATGTTGGGCCAGAATAGTTGGTCGGTGGCGTAGTCGTTCGTCATATAAATGTTCATGAAGTTGGAGCCTGCGAACAGCGCGAAGCCGATCGTGATCAGGATGCGGGGGTCGAAGCGCTGCATCAGCCGCGGCACCAGCGGGATCAGCACGAGCTGCGGCAACCCGGTCCACGCCAGCACCATGCCGATCTGCTCGGCGTTGTAGCCCTGGATGCGCGACAGATACTGCGGCAGGATGAAGACCGAGCCGTACAGCGCGATGCCGAGCAGGAAATTCGCGAGCATGCCGAAGCCGAAATTGCGGCGGATGAGCAGGCGCAGATTGAGCAGCGGCTTCTCGACGGTGAGCTCGATCACCAGAAAGGCGGTCAGCGCGACGGCTGCGATCACCGACAGGCGGACGATGAAGGGCGAGCCGAACCAGTCGTCCTTGTTGCCTTCCTCGAGCACGGTCTGCAATGCGGCAAGGCCGATTGCCATGGTGATGATGCCAAGCCAGTCGCCTTGGCGGAGCAGCGACAGCTTCATCGGGCTCGCGTCGAGCGAGACATAAAGCATGCCGATCATGATCGCGCCCGGCACCAGGTTGACATAGAAGATGTACTGCCAGCCCCAGTTCTCGGTCAGGTAACCCCCGATGGTCGGGCCGATCGCCGGCGCAAACGTCGCCGACAGCGCGAACAGCGCGAGCCCGATCGGCTGCTTCGCCTTCGGCAGCAGCGTGATGATCAAGGTGAACGCCATCGGGATCAGCACGCCGCCGGTGAAGCCCTGCACGGCGCGCAGCGCGATCATCTGCGGCAGGTCCTGCGCCAGCGCGCACGCCGCCGAGAACACCAGGAACAGGAACGCGTTGACCAGCAGATATTTGCGCACCGAGAACACCTGCGCGAGCCAGCCGCTCAAGGGGATCACGATGATCTCGGCGATCAGATAGGAGGTCGAGATCCAGCCGCCGTCATCGATGCCGGCGCCGATCGCGCCTTGCACGTCGGCAAGCGAGGCGTTGACGATCTGGATGTTGAGCACCGCCATGAAGGCGCCGAGGGTGGCGCCGACCACGGCGATCCAGGTCCTGGCGGGGATCGCGGGCGCCGTAGGAGCTGCCTGCGGGCCATTGAGATCGGCGGCATTGGCTGCATTGAGTGTGGGCTGGAGCGCGGTCATTGGGGTCGTCCGTTGCTTACGACGAAGCATGCATTAGGCGGCTGGTTTCGATAATCGAGGAAATGCTGGAAGCATTGTCCGATCGAGATTGATAATTCGGCAGTCGCGCCGCTCGCTGTCTCAATGAGCGCGTAAGGCGAGCACACCTTTCAGGCTCCCTCCCCCCTTGCGGGGGAGGGCGGGGAGAGGGGTGCGCCGCGGGCGCTGACCTCAGAGGAGCGCGATCGCTCCAAGTTCTGCACAGCCGGACAGCCGCGTTCTCGCGATCCGTCGAACGTCAGCGCAAGTAACACCCCTCTCCCCAACCCTCCCCCGCAAGGGGGGAGGGAGCCCTGCCACCGGTTGTTTGGCGCGAAGAAAGGATGCGTTGCGGGATCGGCGACCGATGAAGATTGACAGCGCTTGATCCGTCAGCGCCTTAGCTGCCACCGTTGCCACGGCCTGTCGCCGCATCCGCCGCAAGATGCTTGCGGGCCTCGCGCTCGGCGAGCACGGTTGCTTTGGTGTTGACGGTCGGGATCGCCGACATGCCGGGGCGCAGCAGGCCGGCGAGCTTGTTGTCGTCGAGCATGATCTTGACCGGCACGCGCTGCACGATCTTGGTGAAGTTGCCGGTGGCGTTGTCGGGCGGCAGCAGCGCGAACTCCAGCCCGCTTGCCGGCGACAGGCTGTCGACATGGCCCTTCAGCGTGGTGTTGCGGAAGCTGTCGATGGTGAGTTCGACCGGCTGGCCGTTGCGCACATGGGTGAGCTGGGTCTCCTTGAAATTGGCAACCACATAGACCGCATCGAGCGGCACCACCGCCATGAGCTGCGTGCCGGCCTGCACATACTGGCCGACGCGCAGCGTGCGGGCGCCGACCGTGCCGTCGACCGGCGCGGTGATCGCAGTGTATGACAGGTTCAATTCGGCCTGCTGCTCGACTGCGCGGGCACGCTCAACCTGCGCCGTGGCCTGGGCGCGCTGCGTGGACAACACGTCGACCTTGCGCTCGGCGGCCGCGAGGCCGGACTTCGCACCTTGCAGTTGCGCGGTGCTGGAGCGTAGCGCGGCGTCGGTCTGTTGTGCGCGCTGCACCGTGCCAGAGCCCGTCTTCATCAAGTCGTCGTAGCGAGCACGCTCTTCCTGGGCGAATTTCAGATTGGCTTCGGCGGCGGTGACGTCGGCCTTGCCTTGCTCGATCACCGGTTGCTGCAAGGCGAGTTGCGCATCGATGTTGCGCACCGACGCTTCGGCCGCAGCAACATCGGCCTTGGCCTGGTTGAGCGCGGCGCGGTAATCGCGGTGGTCGATCCGGGCCAGCAACTGCCCGGCCTTCACCGGCTGGTTGTCGGTGACCAGCACCTGCGCGATGTAGCCCGACACCTTCGGCGCGATGATCGTGGAGTCCGCCTTCACATAGGCGTCATCAGTCGATTCGAGGTAGCGGCCGGTGGTGATGTAGCTGTAGCCGAAATCGCCGGCGGCAGCGACGCCCAGCGCCGCCGCTAGTCCGAGCGCTGCGCGCTTGATCGCCCTCCGCGACGGGCGTAGGCCGATTTTTGTAGTGTCGTCAGAGACATAGCTGGTTGCTGACATGGCATCCTCCGGATCGATGCGCGCGTCCTCTTGCCTAAGTGCGCCGATTCCAGCCTCTAGATGCAATGTTCTCCCCGCTGTGATAATCCCGATAAAACTGGAAGCATTATCAAGCCAGCACGAATAATTCGGGCCTTGCCGAATGGATCGCCTGACCAGTCTGACCGCCTTTGTCCGGGTCGTGGACGCCGGCGGGTTTTCCGCGGCCGGCCGCAAGCTCAACATGTCCACGACCATGGTCAGCAACCACATCCAGTCGCTGGAGGACCGGCTCGGCGTGCGGTTGCTCAACCGCACCACGCGCAAGGTCAGCCTGACCGAGGTCGGCCAGGCCTACTACGACCGCTGTGTCCAGATTCTCGCCGACATCGAGCAGGCCGACGACATCGCGGGCGCGCTGCAATCGGTGCCGCGCGGCACGCTGCGCATCTACACCAACACCCACGTCGTCCAGTTCCTGTCGCCCGCGGTCGCCGAATTTCTGGCGACCTACCCGGAGGTCAAGGTCGACCTGGCGATCGGCGAGCGCAACGTCGACCTGATCGACGAGAACTACGATCTCGCGGTGCGCATGATCCCGCCGCCCGATTCCAGCCTGATCGTGCGCAGCATCGCCACCTGGCGTCACGTTCTGTGCTGCTCGCACGGCTATATCGAGCAGCACGGCAAGCCCGAGCAACTCGCTGATCTGGCGGCGCGCAACTGCATCCGCCACGCCAATTATCCCTATGGCGACGACTGGCACTTCGTCGATCGCAAGGGCACGCCGGCGTCGGTACGGGTCTCCGGCAATCTCGTCGCCAACAGCGGCGAGACGCTGAAGCTGGCTGCGCTGGCCGGCGTCGGCGTTTTCCTCGCGGCGGGCTTTCTCGTCCGTGACGAGCTCGAATCGGGACAGCTCGTTCGTCTGTTGCCGGAATACCGGCCGGTCGAGTTCACGATGAACGCGGTCTATCCGCATCGCCATCATCTGTCGGCGAAGGTGCGGACCTTCATCGATCTCCTCGTGCACCACGCCACCGAGCAGCAGAAGCTGATCAACCCGTATTCGTGACGGATTGGAGGGAGAGCCGCGCGCACAACGCACTCACCGTTACCCTGAGGAGCGCGTCTCGAAGGGTCGACGGTCCCGCTGTGGCCGATTCATCCTTCGAGGCTCGCCCAGGGCGCAAGCGCGCCGCAAGGCTCGCACCTCAGGATGACGGGTCCGGCGGCAGTCGGGTGGGCAATGGCGCGTTAGCAGTGTGCCCGCCATCACGTGTCGTGCTCGCGGGAGTGGGCACGCTGCGCTTTGCCCACTCTGCGGCTCTACGGTTTCAGCAACAGCTTCTGCACTCGCCAGTTCAACAGCTCCGCAACGTACAGCACGTTCTCGGATGGACAGGCGATCTCGTGGACCCAACCGAATTGCTTGAGCTGCTTGCCGGACTGGCCGAGCATGCCGAGCACCTTGCCGTCGAGCGAGAGCTTGTAGATGCGGCCCGGCCACGGGTCGGAGCTGTACAGCACCTGATGCGGCGGCGGGGTGATGCAGATCGCCCAGGGCGAACCCGGCGCGAATGTGCCGCCCGCCATCATCGCCTCGTCGGGTATCTTGCCGATCGCGGGCTTGGCGTCGGATGGCACCGGCACGTCGATCACGATCTGGCGCAGGAACTTGCCGTCGCCGTCGAACACCTGGATGCGGTGGTTGCCGCGGTCGGCGACGTAGACGTTGCCGTTGGCATCGGTCGCAATCGAATGCGGCGTGTTGAACTGGCCTGGCTCCTTGCCGCGCTCGCCCCATGACTTCAGCCAGTTGCCGTCCTTGTCGATCTTGGCGACGCGCGAATTGATGTAGCCGTCGCTGATGAAGGTGTTGCCGGCGTTGTCCCACGTGACATCGGTGACCTGACGGAAGCGGCCATCCTCGGCCGGCAGCGGCGGCTTCGGGTGTTTCAGCGGTCCGGTTTCCTCGTCGGATGCCTCCTGCTTGCGGCCGAACACCATGGCAACGCGGCCTTCGGGGTCGAACTTGATCACCATGTCCGAGCCCTTGTCGGTCACCCAGACATTGTCCTCGGGATCGACCTTCACGGCATGAGCAAACGACCAGGCGTAGAGGTTCTTGCCGATCTCCCTGAGGTACTTGCCCTGCGCGTCGAATTCGAGCAGTTGCGCCGCGGCGGCCGCGTAGGCCGGGCCGCTGGTGTTGCCGCGCGACAGCACGAAGACGTGCCCCTTGGAATTGACCGAGACGCCCGAGGCCTCGCCGAAATACACGTTCGGCGGCAGCTTCAGCGGATGAGGCACCGACTCGAAGGCGATGGTGGGAACGGCCTGCTGTGCGAACGCCTGCGGCGCGAGCAGCAGCATCAATCCGGCGAGCCAGTGCCTCATGCGATCCTCCCACATCCGGCTACGTCGCCGCGCATGCTAGTCGATGGTCCGATGGTGCGCATGCGGATGCCGCGTCATGCCGGCTCGGCATCCCTTGCATGGCGCGTCGCCACGCCGCCGGCGAGAGCCGCTCTGGCACAAGGTGATCGAGGATGCGGGCATCAAGGGGAGCTAGGCCGCATGCGCGAAAATGACGATCACATTTTTTGCGTCGCAACGTTGGAACGCTGATTCCGGACGCAACGAACGGGTTCCTGAATCGTTGATTGTAGGGATCATGCTGTGCGTCGTCGAAGAGTCCGTCATGTGGATCTTGTTGCTGCTGCCGTTCGCGGGCCTGCTCTGGGTGCCGTTCTACAATTTCACCGAGCCGTCGCTGTTCGGCTTCCCCTTCTTCTATTGGTATCAGTTCGCCTGGGTACCGATCACCTCGCTGCTGATCTGGCTGGTCTATCGCAGCCGCACACCTGACGAGACGCGGTGAGGGATGCTATGACCGATCAGATCGCGTGGGTCGCGCTCGCCGTCTTCGCTTTCTTCTTCGCGCTCGTCACCGTGATGGGTTTTGTCGCCGCGCGCTGGAAATCCGGCACGATCAGTGAGCATCTCGACGAATGGGGGCTCGGCGGCCGCCAGTTCGGCACCTGGATCACCTGGTTCCTGGTCGGCGGCGATTTCTACACCGCGTACACTGTGATCGCGGTGCCCGCGCTGGTCTATGCGGTCGGCGCCTACGGTTTCTTCGCGCTGCCCTACACCATCATCGTGTATCCGTTCGTCTTCGCCGTGATGCCGCTGTTGTGGAAGAAGGCGCACGCCGGCGGCCACGTCACTGCCGCCGATGTCGTCCATGCCGCCTATGGCTCGCGCGGCCTCGAGCTCGCGGTGGCGCTGACCGGAATGGTCGCGACCATGCCCTATATCGCGTTGCAACTGATCGGCATGGAGGTCGTGATCAAGGCGATGGGGCTCTCCGGCGAGCTGCCGATCATCGCCGCTTTCGTGATCCTCGCGCTCTACACCTATAGCTCCGGCCTGCGCGCGCCCGCGCTGATCGCCTTCGTCAAGGACATCATGATCTACATCGTGGTGCTGACAGCCGTGATCGTGGTGCCGGCGAAGCTCGGTGGCTATGGCGCGGTGTTCTCGGCCGCCAACGACGCCTTCGCGGCGAAGGGCGGCACCACCGGGCTGACGCTGAAGCCCGGGCAGTATCTGCCGTATGCGACCCTGGCGCTGGGATCGGCGCTCGCCGCCTTCATGTATCCGCACACGCTGACCGGCGTGTTCGCCTCGAAGTCGGCGGACACCATCCGCAAGAACGCGATCCTGCTGCCGGCCTATACGCTGCTGCTCGGCCTGATCGCGCTGCTCGGCTACATGGCCTACGCCGCCAACATCAAGGTGGCTTCGCCAAACGACGTGGTGCCGATGCTGTTCAAGGTGCTGTTTCCGGAATGGTTCGCCGGCTTCGCCTTCTCCGCGATCGCGATCGGCGCGCTGGTGCCGGCGGCGGTGATGAGCATCGGCGCCGCCAACCTGTTCACCCGCAATGTCTGGAAATCCTACGTCAATCCGCGCATTTCCGATGCCGGCGAGGCTGCCGTCGCCAAGATCACCTCGCTGGTGGTGAAGATCGGCGCGCTCGCCTTCATCCTGTTCTTGCCGACGCAATACGCGCTCGACCTGCAACTGCTCGGCGGGCTCTGGATCGTGCAGACGCTGCCGGCCCTGGTGTTCGGCCTGTTCACCACCTGGTTCCGCGGCTTGGCGCTGCTGCTCGGCTGGGCAGTCGGCATCGGCTGGGGCACGTGGACGGCATGGCACAACGGACTGAAACCGCTCGCCAGCATCTCACTCGGGGATGCCAGCTACTCCTTCTATGTCGGCCTCGGCGCGCTGCTGCTCAACGTCGTCGTGGCTGTGCTCGCAACCATCGTGATCGGCTGGCTGTCACCCGCCAACCGCGGCGCGCTGGTCGAGTCCTGAACCGCCGTCATGATGCGCCGGGTCTGAGGCGAGCCGCGCGGTCAGCCGCGCGACCTCCGCCTTGGTCCTGGCGATGGCGGCGTCCTTCACCGGGCCATAGCCTCTGATCTCGAGCGGCGCCTTTGCCAGCGCGACGAGTTCGGGCAAGTGCATCACGTCGAGCTTGCCGAGCATGGTGTCGATCAGCGTCTCGTACCAGGTGATCAACGCGCGCTCGGCGCGGCGCTCCGCCGCATAGCCGAACACGTCGAACGCGGTGCCGCGCAGTCCCTTGAGCTTTGCCAGCAATCGCAGCGGCGTCTGGATCCATTGGCCGAACGCGCGCTTGCGCGGCCGGCCCCGCGCATCGCGCCGCGCCGGCAGCAAGGGCGGTGCGAGATGATACCGCACTGTGAAGTCGCCATCGAATTCGCGGCCGATCTCCTCGAGGAAGCCCGTCTGCATATGCAGCCGCGCCACCTCATACTCATCCTTGTAGGCCATCAGCTTGAAAAGAGCGCGGGCGACGGCCTCGGTGAGAGGGAGGTCCTGCTTGATTGACTCGGCCTCGCCACGGGCTTGCTGCACCTCTCCCGCTTGCGGCGGAGGTCGCATCGCATCGAGAGATGCGATGCGGGTGGGGGCTTTCTCCACGACGGGACTCGTGGAGATACCCCCACCCCAGCCCTCCCCCGCAAGCGGGAGAGGGGACGTAGTGCCGTCGTGGTTGGCGATTGCCTCAAAACTCTGTGAGACGCCCAGCGCCGCCTCGGCGCGGCGGACGCGGTCGACGGTGGCGCGGTAGCGTGCGGCGTAGGCCTCGTCCTGATAGCTCACGAGAAAATCGGCGCGCCGCGCGATGACCTGCTCGAGCGTCTCGGGCGCGTCGCCGGTGGTATTCTCAGCCTTCGGCAGAAACTCCGGATCGGCGAAGGCGATGCGGCCCCAGGCCAACGCCATCTTGTTGCGCTCGACGGTGACGCCGTTGAGCTCGATCGCACGCGTCAGCGCCGCAAGCGACACTGGCACCAGCCCCTGCTGCCAGGCAAATCCCAGCATCATGATGTTGGCATAGACGCTGTCGCCGAGCAGCCGCTCGGCCAATGCGTTGGCGTCGAACGTGGAGAGATTGCCCGAGCCGATCGTCCGCCCTATGGCGCGCAGCCGCGCCGGCGAGGCGAGGTCGGCATCACGAAAACGGACCACGTCGCCGGTCGGCATCTCCGCGATGTTGACGGCGGCGCGCATGCCCTTGCGATAGGTGCCGGAGGCCTTGGCCGAGGAGCTCACCACGAGATCGCAGCCGATCAGCGCATCCGCTGCGCCCTGGTCGATCCGGACCTGATGCAGCGCGTCCGGCGTCGCCGCGAGCCTGAGATAGCTCAACACGGGGCCGAACTTCTGCGCAAAGCCGGTGAAGTCGAGCACCGAGATGCCGCACCCTTCGAGATGCGCGGCCATCGCGACGAGTGCGCCGACCGTGATGACGCCGGTGCCGCCGACGCCGGTGACGAGAAGGTCATAGGGCCGCTCCAACGCCGCAAGCTCCGGCACGGGCAGCGCGGCCGCGCGCGGCAGCGGATCGATCGTGCTTGCCGTCTTTGTCCGCCGCTTACCGCCCTCGATGGTGACGAAGCTCGGGCAGAAGCCGTTGAGGCAGGAGAAATCCTTGTTGCAGGTCGAGAGATTGATCTTGCGCTTGCGGCCGAACGGCGTCTCTTTCGGCTCGACGCTGAGACAGTTCGATTCCACCGAGCAGTCGCCGCAGCCTTCGCAAACGAGGTCGTTGATGTAGGCGAAGCGCGGGGGATCGGCGATCTGGCCGCGCTTGCGCCGCCGTCGCTTTTCGGTGGCGCAGGCCTGCTGGTAGATCAGCACGGTGACGCCGGGAATTGCGCGCAGCTCGCGTTGCACGGCATCCAGCTCGTCGCGGGAATGGATGGTGACGCCGGCGGGCAGATCGGCCGGCGAGACATGCGCGGGCTCGTCGGACACCAGCGCGATCCGCGACACGCCTTCGGCGCGGACACTGTGGGCGATGGCCTGCACGCTGACCGGGCCGTCGACCGGCTGGCCGCCGGTCATCGCCACCGCATCGTTGAACAGGATCTTGTAGGTGATGTTGGCCTTCGCCGCGATCGCCTGCCGGATCGCCATCGAGCCGGAGTGATAGTAGGTGCCTTCGCCGAGATTCTGGAAGACATGTCGGTTGCCGGTGAATTTCGATGACGCCGCCCAGTTGACGCCTTCGCCGCCCATCTGAATCAGCGAGGAAGTCTCGCGGTCCATCCAGCTCGCCATGAAGTGGCAGCCGATCCCGGCCAGCGCCTTGGAGCCCTCGGGCACCTTTGTCGAGGTGTTGTGCGGGCAGCCCGAGCAGAAATACGGCGTCCGTGTCGCGCCTGATACAGTGATGATGCGATCCTGCTCGGGCGTCAGTGCGGCAACGCGGCGGGCGAGCTGCAACTCCGGAAACATCGGATCGAGCCGGCGTGCCAGCACGCCGGCCAGCATGCGCGGCGACAATTCGCCGGTCCACGAGATCAGCCGGGCCCCTTGCTCGTCGTGTTTGCCGACCATCCGCTCCGGCTTGGCGCCGGGATAATCGTAGAAATATTCCTTGAACTGGCTTTCGATGATGCCGCGCTTCTCCTCGACCACGAGGATCTCGCGCTTGCCCTTCACGAACTCCATCGCGTCGTGCAGCGCCAGCGGCCACACCATGCCGACTTTGTAGATGTCGATGCCGATGCGGCGGCAACTGGCTTCATCGAGGCCGACCAGCCGCAACGCCTCCATCAGGTCGAGATGCGCCTTGCCTGTGGTGACGATGCCGTAGGTCGCGTGCTTGATGTCGTAGATGTGGCGGTCGATCGGATTGGTCTTGGCGAAGGCATAGACCGCGTGCTTCTTCGCCTCCAGCCGCTCCTCGATCTGCGGCCCCGGCAGATCCGGCCAGCGATAGTGCAAGCCGCCGGGCGGCGGCACGAACTCCGGCGGCGTAAAGACGCGCGGCGGCCGCAGCTCGACGGAAGCGCCGGATTCCACGATCTCGGAGATCGCCTTGAAGCCGACCCACATCCCGGAGAAGCGGCTCAGCGCGTAGCCGTACTCGCCGAAGGCGAGATACTCGCCGACATCGGCCGGATGCAGTGTCGGCATGAACCAGCTCATGAAGGCGACATCGGACTGATGCGGCATCGACGACGATACGCAGCCATGATCGTCGCCGGCGACGACAAGCACGCCGCCATGCGGCGACGAGCCGTAGGCATTGCCGTGCTTCAGGGCATCGCCTGAACGATCGACGCCGGGCCCTTTGCCGTACCAGAGCCCGAACACGCCATCGACTTCGCGGTCTGTCTGCGTCTCCACCTGCTGCGAGCCGAGCACGGCGGTCGCGGCGAGGTCCTCGTTGACCGCGGGCAGGAATTCGATGCGGTTGTCCTTCAACTGCTGTGTGATCTTCCAGAGCTCGAGATCAACGCCGCCGAGCGGCGAGCCGCGATAGCCGGAAATGAAGCCAGCGGTGTTCAAGCCGGCGGCGCGATCGCGCCGTGCCTGGTCGAGCGCGATGCGAACGATCGCCTGCGTGCCGGTGAGGAAGACGCGGCCCTGCTGGCGGGTGTAGCGGTCGGAGAGCTGATAGGCGTCAAGCTGCGGCATCTGGCCCATGACTGACCCCTTGGGAATCGCGATGTGATCTCAGCGGACACGCTACGCCTGAGGGCCTGGTAGGTCTTACCTATCTGTTCCGATCTAAAGCCGATTCAGGTAGAAGATTGCGACAATCGCCAGATTTCGACAAGATCTACCAGATTGGAGCCTGGTCATGGTTGAAGAGCAGGACGAGAAGATTCTCGCCGAACTGCAAAAGGATGGCCGTGCCACCAATCAGCAGCTTGCCGAAACCGTCGGCATGTCGACCTCGGCCTGCTGGCGCCGCGTGCGCGCACTTGAAGAGTCCGGCGTGATCGAAGGCTACGCGGCGCTGGTTAAGCGCGAGCAGGCGGGCTTTGCGACCTCGGCGATCCTGCACGTCTCGCTGGAGCGGCACGACGTGAAATTCGTCGACGAATTCGTCGCCCGCGTCACCAAGCGCCGCGAGGTGCTGGAATGTTTCGCGACCACCGGTGATGCCGACTATCACCTCCGTGTCGTCGTGCGCGACATGGACGCCTACAACCAATTCCTCGACGAATTCATGTTCCGCATCCCCGGCATCCGCACTGTCCGCACCAACGTGATCCTGAAGGAGATCAAGACCGGCGTAGCGCTGCCGTTTTGATGAGATTGGCTGTTGCGATGTCGCGACATGCACGATGTCGTCCCGGCCTAGTGCGCACTTGCGCACGGGACCGGGACCCATCACCACAAATGCTAATTGTTGCCCGATGCAAGAGCGACGAGTCCCTTCGCCGACATCCGCCGCGGCGTATGGGTCCCGGCTTTCGCCGGGACGACGGAGGGACAGTAGGATGGGTGGAGCGAAGCGATACCCATCATCGTGCCGCGGATATGAATTGGCGAGTATCGCTTCGCTCGAGCCGTCCCACGCTCATGGCCCGGGCTTCAACAGGATCATGAAGATAAGGACGTGGCTGACGAGCAGCAGCGGCACGTAGAGTGCCGGAATGTAGATGCCTGCGCCGAACTGCCCGGGGTCTCCGAGCTTCACGCCCATGTAGTAGGCATTCAGAAGATCCAGCGTGCCCCAGACGTTGAAGATCCAGACCAGCGGAATGGCGATCGGCCAGCGCCAGGACAGGGCCGCCATCGAAAGCAGCGCAAGCACAGCCGCGATAAGGTCTCCCCATCCGATCTTGCTGGCGAAATCCGAGCTCAATTTTGGCGACACAAACCCGGCGACCATGAAGTTCATGCCGAGGAATCTGAATGCATGGAAAGCGGCAAGAAGTCTCAGGGCCTCGTAATACGGCATCGCGCTGATCGCGGGCCAGACATAGGTGATGGCCACCACCGCACTTGTCAGGAAGGCGCCGGCGACGCTGAGGACGAATGGAAGATTGAAGGTCGGTGGCACGGTCGGCTGTCCTTGTGATTGTCGGTCGGGGAGGTCGAACCCGTCGATCGGGTTCGACCTTGGCGGACGTTCAGGGTCTCGCGACGAGCAAGCGGAGCGGCAACAGCGGACCGACCGCGATGTAGTCGTGGTCCATCAGGTCTTGCTTGGCGAGCGGCAGGTCTTCCATGATCGCGTGTGCCTCGGCGGCATCCTTGGCATCGAGCAGGAAGACGGCGCCGCGCCCGTCGGAACGCGAATACCATTCACGAAGCTTGCCATTGAGATAGAGCTGCACGGTCTGCCGGATCTCGTCCGGCATCACCGCCATCACCTGGTCGCGTGTGACCCCCGCCTTGACGGTCAGGATGACCATCACGCCGGTGGTTGTCGGGGACGTGGCTTGTGTTTGGGCAAAGGATGAAGCGGTCATGGAGATGGCGCCTGTCAGGGTGAGGGTGAGTGCCAAGACGGTGTGACGGATGGCTTTCATGGGTCTCCTCCGTTCACGACGGTCGTCGTTGCAAATGGCAGCGCACCAAGCGGTACGGTCCATTTGCAGCTCGGATGTAGGACAGCTTTGCGCGAGCGACTATTCGCGATAATGTTGACGGGCCATGAAGCAGAACTTCACAGTCCGGCAGGGCGCGCTCGACGGAGTGGAGGCATTCCTCAGTGTCGCCCAGCATCGCAGTTTTCGCCGCGCGGCTGCCGAACTCGGGGTCACGCCATCGGCCATCAGCCAGGCGGTGCGCGCGCTCGAGGCGCGGGTCGGCGCCGTGCTCTTCATCCGCACCACCCGCAGCGTCGGCCTGACCGACGCCGGCGAACGGTTTCTGGCGCGCGCACGGCCGGCGTTCGAGGAGCTGATCGCCGCCAGCGGGGCGGCGCGTGAACTCGGGCAGCGACCGGCCGGGCTGTTGCGTCTCACCGTCCCGCGCTCGGTGGTGCCGATCCTGCTGGAGCCGTTGATCGCTTCGTTCTGCAAGGCCTATCCGGAGATTGAGCTCGAACTTGCCGCAAGCGAGGAGCTGGTCGACATCGCCGCCGAAGGTTTCGACGCCGGCATCAGAATGGGCCAGTTCATTGCTCCCGACATGATCGCGGTGCGCCTGACCAAGCCGCTGCCTTTCGCCATCGTCGGCAGCCCGGCCTATCTCGACCGCCGCGGCCGGCCCGAATCTCCCGACGATCTGCGCCAGCACGCCTGCTTGAGATTGCGACGATCGAACGGCGGGCTTGCGCCATGGCTGCTCAACGACGGCGGTCGTTCGATCGAGATTGCCGTATCGGGACCCTTCATCGCCTACGACTTTCCCACCATGCTCGGCGCAGCGGTGGAAGGCATTGGCCTTGCGCAAGTGCCTGCACCGCTGGCGGCCGGCGCCGTGAAGGCGGGAAAGCTCGTTCAGGTGCTGGCGCAGTTTGCGCCGATGACGCCGGGCGTGTTCCTCTACTATCCCAGCCACCGGCAGATCATGCCGAAGCTGCGCGCCTTCATCGATCACGTGAAGGGCGGCCTGGAGGCAGCGCGCTAGTCCGAATGCGTTGCCTCTTGGGGCGCGCCCCTCTGGCCGACAGCAATGACGGCGGGAGACATCGAGCCAGAGCTATTCCGCGTCGTCCCGGCCTAGTGCGCAATTGCGCACGGGGGCCGGGACCCATTACCCCAGATGTCAGTTGCCGCGCGGCGCTGCGGCCACGATCCCGTTCATCGGCAACTGCGGTGGTTATGGGTCCCGGCTTTCGCCGGGACGACGGTGGTGGACAGGTTGCGACATCAGTCCCGGCCTTCGCCGGGGCGACAGATGTGCACCTTCATCCCGTGGCGGAGACCGCAGTGCCGCGCCTCACACCCTCTCCTTCACGAACCTGTTGCGCAGGGTGCCGATGCCGGTGATGTCGATCTCGACCACGTCGCCATCTTTCAAGTCGGGCGAGGCGCCGTCGGTGCCCATCCAGATCACGTCTCCAGGCCACAGCGTGAAGTATTTGGTTAGCTCAACAATAAACGGCACGATGCCGAAGATCATCTCGTTGGTGCGGAAGCGGCCGGTCTCCTTGCCGTTGACCCGGATTGCGGTCTCCATCCGGTCGAGATCGACATCGGTCTCGATCCACGGGCCCATCGGCTTGAAGGTGTCGGCGTTCTTGGCGCGCCACAGGCCGCGATCGGCCTTCTGCCAGGTGCGCTCGGAGACGTCGTTGCCGATGGTGTAGCCGAACACACAATCCATCGCATTGGCTTCAGTGAGATGCTTGGCCTTCTTGCCGATCACGACGACGAGTTCGCCCTCGTAATGGATCTTCTCGGTCGCACTTGCCGGGATCACGACGTCCTCGTCATGGGCGATCAGCGCGTTCTGCGCGCGATAGCCGATCTCGGGGCGGTCGGGGATGTTGGGCACGGTGCCGGCCTTGTCGGCGGCTTCCTTGAGGTGCTTCAAATAGTTCAGTCCGACGCAGTAGAAGGTGCGCGGGATCAGCGGCAGCTCGATCTTCACGTCCTTCAGTGCATGGGTTTGCGAGGTCCTGCTCCACTCGCTGAGCGGATCGCCGTTGACGGTGACGACCTTGTCGCCCTCGAGGAGGCCCCAGGATGTCTTGCCTGCGGCGGTGAATTTGAGCCAGCGCATGATGGTGTCCTTCTATTCCGCGGCGACCTGCGGGCGGGTCTTCCAGGCGCCGGCGGCGGGACGCTTGAGGCCGAGATTTTCGCGCAGAGTCTTGCCGGCATAGTCCTTGTGAAACAGGCCGCGCTTCTGCAGTTCGGGCACCACATGATTGACGAAATCGGCATAGGAGCCGGGCACATAGCTCGCCGCGACGACGAAGCCGTCGCAGCCGCGGCCAACGAACATCTCTTCCAGCCGGTCGGCGATCTCCTTCGGTCCGCCGACGATTGCGTCCTGCACCTGGCCGCGGCCCGAGAAGGTGATGAAGTCGCGGGTCGAGGGATTGGTCTTGCCGGATGTGCGCAGCACGCCGTCGCGGATGCCGAGCATGCCTTGCATGCCCTGCAGTTCCTCGGTCGTCAGCGGCTCGTCGATCGGCTTGGCGCCGAAATCGAAGTTGAGACCCTCGGCGAGCAGCGACAGTGCGTCGATTTCGAGCGGCAGCTTCTGGATCACGGCCATCCGGTCCTCGGCCTCGGCCTTGGTGGCGCCGGTAACCGGCGTGATCAGGTTGCAGAGAAACATCTGGTCGGGATCGCGGCCGGCCTTGGCGGCTTCGCCCCGGATCGCATCATAGCCCTGCTTGGCGTTGGCGAGATTGCGCGACGCGGTGAAGATCACCTCGCCCCAGCGTCCGGCAAAGCGCTGGCCGCGGCCGGACGCGCCAGCCTGGATCACGACTGGATGGCCCTGCGGTGAACGCGGCACGGTGAACGGGCCGCGTGAGGTGAAGAACGCGCCCTTGTGGTCGAGCCGCTTCACCTTGGTCGGATCGGCGAAGCGGCCGCTTGTCCTGTCGATGATCAGCGAACCGTCTTCCCAGGAATCCCAGTGGCCGAGCACCACCTCCATGAATTCGTCGGCGCGGTCGTAGCGCAGATCGTGCTCGAGATGATGTTCCTTCCCCATGTTGAGCGCTTCGCCGTCGTTGACCGAGGTGACCACGTTCCAGGCGGCGCGGCCATTGGTCATCAGGTCGAGCGTGGCGAAGCGGCGGGCGACGTCGAACGGCTCGAAATAGGTGGTCGAGCAGGTCGAGGCGAGGCCGAGCTTCTCGGTGACCATGCCCATCGTGGTTAGCACCACGATAGGGTCCATCTTCACGCAGCGGATGCCGTATTCGACGGTGTGGGCATGATCGTTGCCGTAGCGGTCGGGCATCGCCAGGCGGTCGTCGAAGAACGCCATGTGGAACTTGCCGCGCTCCAGGATGCGCGCAATCTCCTGGTAGTAATCCGCCGACATCGAATCGTCGCGCGATTCCGGGTGGCGCCAGGAGCTTGGCAGATTGGTGCAGTTCTGCGCCTGCAAAAAGCCAACCAGCGCCATTTGCCGTGTCATGTCGTCCTCCTGTGTCCGGCGCTATTTCAGCGAAGCTCGAGGTCCTGGGCCAGCTCGTAGTCGGCGGCGAGTGCCTTCAGCTTCTCCCAGGTCGCATCCTCGATCTCGATGCCGTTCTTGCGCCGCTCGACTTCGCGCAGATATTCGACTTCGCCCGGATAGAACACGCCGCGGCTTCCTTCCGAGGGCGGCGTCGATTTCAGGTAGCGGGCGAAGTCGCCGACCTCCTTCCGGAAATCCTTGAGCGGGCGGAAGGCAGCGACGTTGAACACCGCCATGAAGCAGCCGTCGTTGTGCCGGCCGGTCGGCTCGACGCCGAAGCCGAGGCCGGTCAGCAATCCGCACAGCACCTCGACCATCGCGGCAAGCCCGGATCCCTTGTAGCCTTCGGTGCCGCCGAGCGGCAGCAGCGCGCCGCCCTTGCGATAGTCCTTCGGATCGGTGGTGTCGCGCCCCTCGGAATCGATGATCCAACCCTTGGGGATCTGCTCGCCGCGCGCCACCGCGAGCTGGATCTTGCCGGCGGCGACAGCGGAGGTCGCCATGTCCAGATAGAACGGCGCCTCGAGATCGGAGGGCACCGCGATCGAGATCGGGTTGGTGCCGAGCCGCGCCTCGCGTCCGCCGAACGGGGCGACATGCTTCGGCGACCGGCCGGAATCAGCGGCTGCAATCCCGATCATGCCCTCGCTCATCGCCATCATCGGGTAGTGCGCGAGACGCCCGACATGGCTCTGCCGGAACACGGTGCAGGCCGCGACATTGGCGGTCTTCGCCTTGTTGATGGTCATCTCCATCGCCTTGGCGTTGACGTGGAAGCCAAACCCCCAGTGGCCGTCGATCACGGTCGTGGTCGGGCTTTCCTGCACGATGGTCCACTTCGCGCCGGGGACGATGTGGCCCGCCTTGATGCGGTCGATATAGGTCGGGATTGCGATCACGCCGTGGGAATCGTGGCCGGCGAGGTTGGCGTTGACGCAGCCGGAGGCGACGGCGTTCGCCTCCTCATCCGATGCACCGGCGGCTTTCAAGAGCGCCGCGCCGATGCGCGTGAGACGGTCGGCCTGGACGATCGGCATGGGATTTCCTCGTGGTCGGCCCGCCCTGCGCGGGTCTTGCTTGCCCTCATGGTCTCAAAGCGCCGGGGGGCAAGCAAGCGCAGAAAATCCGGTCCGCTATACCGGGAATTGGGTGCTCGACGCGTCGATTTCACAACGCGGAACGGCGCAGTCGCGATGCGGAATTTGGCTGTTGTGCCGGCGCGAAGCGGGGGCGATATGCGGCGGGAGACGGCACCGCCTCAGCGTGGCACAGCAGCGTCCGTAATTCCCCGGACCACGGCTCGTCTCGTTGGTCAGGTGTTTACTCTGACTCGCGACATGTCGGCGGCCCTAACCATCACTTAGGTGTCCGGTGTGCAGTGTTTCCAGCCAAAGTGAAGGGGGCGGCCCCCGGGGCCTCAAGGATCGTGCAGTCGACCATCGGACGGACATTCGCGGCGTTGAGTGCCACCAACGAAGCGATCCTTTACGCGAAATCGCCCGAGGAGCTGTACGGAAAGGTCTGCGAAGCCGCGTTTTCCGGTGGCGACTTCCTTGCCGTCACCGTGTTTCTGCTGGAGCCCGATACCGGCCGCTTGAAATTCGCGGCGGGCTTCGGTGACGACGTCGCTCGGCTGCGCAGCATCGATATTTCCATCATCAGCAACACGCCGGAAGGCGAAGGCGTTGCCGGGCGCGCGTTCCGCGACCAGGCGGCCTGTGTCAGCAACGACTACATCAACGATCCCCGTTCGGCGGCCTGGCGCAGCGGCGCGGCTAGAAGCGGCGTTGGTGCCGCGGCAGCGATGCCGCTGGTCTGCAATGGCGCCAGCGTCGGCGTCTTCATGGTGACGCGGCGCGAGCCGCATTCGCTCGGCGAGGAGGTCGTGGCGCTGCTGGAGCGCATGGCGGCCAACGTGTCCTTCGCGCTGGACAATTTCAACCATGAGGCCTCGCGCAAGAGCGGCGAGCGCGCGATGCGCCGGCTCAACCGCATGTTCGGGGCGATCAGCGCGACCAACGAGGCCATCCTCCGCGCCAAGACCGAGCATGACCTCTACCAGCGGGTTTGCGATGCCGCCGTGTTCAGCGGAAAATCCTTCGCCACCGTGGTGCTGCTGGCCGAGCCCGACACGCATTGGCTCGAGCCCGTGGCCGGTACCGGCGAGGTCCTCGATCTGATCACACAGACGCGCTTCTCGACCGATCCGTACAATGTCTACGGCAAGGGCATCTGCGGCGAAGCATTCCGCACCCAGCGGCCCTGCATCGAGCGCGACATTCCGAAATCGGCAAACCCGTCGCAGGCTCAGGTCCGCGGCAGCGGCCTGATGGCCTGCGTCGCGCTGCCGTTGACCCGGTTCGGCGCGAGCATCGGCGTTCTGATCTTCTTCATCGGCAATTCCTGGGCGGCGGACGACGAGATCATCGCGCTGCTCGAAGGGATCGCGGAGAACGTGTCGGTTGCGCTGGATACATTTGGCCGTGCCACCGAAAAGGCCAGGGCCGATGCCGAGCGGGAGCGACTGTCCCGAATGTTCGCCGCGCTCAGCGCGACCAACGAGGCGATCATGCGCGCCAGATCGCGGCTCGAAATGTTCGAGTTGGTCTGTGCCGCGGCAGCGCATGGCGGCGGCTTCAACTCGACCAGCATCCTGATGGCGAAGCCCGGCGACGACTTCCTGGAGATGATGGCGGTCGCAGGGCCTACGGCCGAGAATGCGCGCCGCCTCACCGTCGCGCGCAACGAAGCGCTGCCGGAAGGGCGCGGCGTCTGCGGCCGCGCGTTTCGTACGCGGCAGGCCTGCATCAACAACGACTTCCTGGGCGACTTGGCCAACAGCGCATTCCGCGAGGTCATCGACCGCGAGGACGCCCGCTCGGGGGCGGCATTTCCGCTTGTCGTCAACGAGCAACCGGTCGGCGTGATGCTGTTCATCTCGGCCAAGCGCAACACATTCTCGCCGGAATTCGCCGAACTCTTGCAGCGGCTCGCCGACAATGTTTCGTTTGCGCTCGGCAGCTTCGATCGCGCCGACGAGAAGGCGCGGACCGAGGAGCAGAAGGCCCGACTGACGCGGATGTTCGCCACGCTGAGCGCAACCAACGAGGCGATCATGCGGGCGAAATCCCGCCGCGAATTGTTCGAGCTGGTCTGCGATGCGGCGGCGGTCGGCGACCAGTTCGTCTCGACCACGATCAGGCTGGTGCGGCCGGGCGCGCCCTTCCTGGAAAGCGTCGCGGCCTCGGGGCCCGACCGCGTGCGCGCCGGGCAGGTTCAGTTGTCGGCCGACGCTTCGCGTCCGGAAGGACAGACCCTGACCGGTGTTGCGATCCGCACCCGCAGGCCGTGCATCAGCAACGACTATCTCAGCGACTTCGGAACCGAGTCGCATCTCTACCAGGTCATTCGCGACAGCGGCAGCAAATCCGGCGCGGCCCTGCCGCTGCTCAAGGACGGCGAGGCGATCGGCGCGCTGGTGTTTCTGTCCGCCGAGCTCGGCACCTTCAGCCCGGAGATGATGGCGCTGTTGCAGCGAATGGCCGAGAACGTATCGTTTGCGCTCGACAATTTCGACCGGGTCGACGAGAAGGCCCGGGCCGATGAGCAGCGGGAGCGGCTGTCGCGCATGTTCGCGGCGCTGAGCGCGACCAACGAGGCGATCATGCGGGCGAAGTCCCGCGGCGAGCTGCATCGGCTGGTGTGCGAGGCGGCCGCGACCGGCGGCAAGTTCACCTCCACCACCATCGCGCTGGTGCGGCCGGGCAGCGACTATCTCGAGATTGTCGCGACCGCGGGACCGGCCGCCGAGGGCGCACAACAGGTGACGCTCTCGACCAACGAGGCGCATCCGGAAGGGCGCGGCACCTGTGGCAGGGCTTTCCGGTCGCGCAAGCCCAGCATCATCAACGACTATTGCGCGGAGACGGACACGGCTGCGTTCCATGAACGAGCCCGTCTCGACGGAACGAAATCCAGCGCCTCGTTTCCGCTGATCGTCAACGGCGAGGCGGTCGGCGTCATGATCTTCGTCGCGAGCGAGAAGGACACCTTCACGCCGGAATTCGCCGAGCTCCTGCAGCGGCTCGCCGACAATCTGGCATTTGCGCTCGAAGGCTTTGACCGCGCCGACGAGAAGAACAAGGCCGACGAGCGCATCGAGTATCTCGCTTCGCATGACAGCCTCACCAACCTGCCCAACCGCGAGACGTTCAACGAGCTGCTGCATCAGGCGATCTTGGCGGCGGACCGCCACCGGCGGCAGTTTGCGGTCCTGTTCATCGACCTCGACCGCTTCAAGGTGATCAATGACTCGCTCGGTCACGACGCCGGCGATACGCTGCTGGTGGCAATCTCGGAGCGGTTGCGCGGATCCCTGCGGGCGAGCGACGTGGTAGCGCGGCTCGGCGGCGACGAATTCGTCGTCATCCTCGAGGAAGCCGCCGAACGTCACGACGTGGAGCGCATAGCCGGCGACCTCCTGGCGGCGCTCAGCCAGCCGGTGCAGCTCAGCGGACATGAGTGCCACACCACGGCCTCGATCGGGATCGCGATGTACCCGGCCGACGGCGACGATGTGCAGACACTGACCAAGAATGCCGATATGGCGATGTATCTCGCCAAGGAGGACGGCAAGAACGGCTTCCGCTTCTTCTCGAACGAGATCAAGGCGCAGTCGATCGAGCGCCTGACGATGGAGAGCGCGCTGCGCCGCGCGCTGGAGCGCGATCAGTTCTCGTTGGACTATCAGCCCAAGGTCGACATGGCGAGCGGGCAGATCAGTGGCGTGGAAGCGCTGTTGCGCTGGGCGCATCCCGAACTCGGCCGAGTCGCGCCGGGGCAGTTCATTCCGCTCGCCGAGGAGATCGGGCTGATCGTGCCGATCGGCCGCTGGGTGCTCAAGCAGGCTTGCGCACAGAATATGGCGTGGCAGCGCCACGGTCTCAGGCCGGTGACCATGGCGGTCAACCTCTCGCCGCGGCAGTTCACCGATCCGCATCTGCTCAACGATATCGACGAGGCGCTCGCTGCGAGCGGCATGCCGCCGGCGCTGCTGCAACTCGAGGTCACCGAAAGCATGGTGATGCGCAACGTCTCGCGGGCGATCCACGTGCTCGACGCGATCCAGAGCCGCGGCATTCGCCTTGCGATCGACGATTTCGGCACCGGCTATTCGTCGATGTCGCTGATGAAGCAGTTCCCGATCGACACCATCAAGATCGATCGCTCCTTCGTGCGCGACCTGCCGGACGATTCCGAGGACGTGGCGATCGCGCAGGCCATCATCAGCATGGGCAAGGCGCTCGGCATGACCATCGTCGCCGAAGGGGTCGAGACCGCCGAACAGCAGGAATTCCTGCGGGCGCATTCCTGCGACGAGATGCAAGGCTTCCTGTTCTCCAGGCCGCTGTCGCCACGCGATCTCGCCGAGTTGCTGGAATCCTCGCCGGTACCGGACTCGCCGCCGCTGCAACCTGCGCTGGCCTGCGAGGCCATGACCGACGGCGAAGCAGAGCCAGGGCGGGCGGTGCAGCGGCAGTGAACGCAGCGGCACACGCCTGCCCCGGTTGCGACAACAAGCCATTGCACAACGCAGATGCAGCATGAGATACAGCATTTACGCCGCGCGCCGCGATGCTAGGTTGCGCGCCAACCAAAACAAACGGGAGGACGTCTCTGATGAAGTATTTGCCTGCACTTGCGACCGGTCTTTTGGTCGCCGCCGCCGCGCTGCAATTCTCCACCACCGCGTCGGGCCAGAGCGACGGCTGGGTCACGCTGCTCGACAGCTCCAAGAAGGGCGATTGGGACGAGGTCGGCAAGGCCAACTGGACGATGAAGGATGGCGCGCTGGTGGCCGACAAGCTCGATGGCAAGGAGCTCGCCTATCTCGTCACCAAGACGCCTTACAAGGATTTCCAGATCAGGGCGGAGTTCTGGGTCGATGAGGACGCCAACAGCGGCATCTTCATCCGCTGCCAGACCAACAAGGCCGTCGACGGCAAGAGTTGCTACGAGGTCAACATCTTCGACAAGCGGCCGGATCCGACCTATGGCACCGGTGCCATCGTCGATGTCGCCAAGGTCGATCCGATGCCGAAGGCCGCGGGCAAATGGAATGTCTATGAGATCACGGCGCAGGGGCCGCACTTCGTGGTGACGCTCAACGGCCAGAAGACGGTCGATGCGCAGGACTCCAAGCATGCGAGCGGCTATGTCGCGCTCCAGTACGGCTCGGGCGTGGTCAAGTTCCGCAAGGTGCAGATCAAGCCGCTCTGATGCTCGTCCTTGGAAGTGTATTGGCCCGGTCGTGATTGCCGGCCGGGCCCGTGCTCCTTCGGCCGCGTGTTGCGGCACAATCGATCCTAAGCGGAATAAGTTTGAGTTGAACCCACTCGCGGCGGCTTCGGTTTACCCCTCCCCGTCGGGGAGAGGTCGGATTGCATCGTCAGATGCAATCCGGGTGAGGGCCCTGCGCTCTCGATGGACCGTAACCCCTCACCCGATTTGCTGCGCAAATCGACCTCTCCCAAGGGAGAGGGGACCTCCGCCGCTATTTCAGATCATCCCATCATGGTCTAGGCGTTCCGGCCGCCGCCTTCCGTGCGCAGGTGATGGCCGATCACAAGCCCGGTCAAGCACAGCAACAGCCCGAGCGCCGGCGGCGCGAACAGGGCCTCCTCCTGAAAGATGCCGTTGGCCAGCACGACCATCGTGCCGAAGCCGGCGAGCCCCTGAATGAGAATTCCGGAGGACGCGTAGAGGCGCCAGGCCTTGAGCGCCACCGCCATGAAGAAGCCGAGCGGCACCAGGGAGGCGATGCCCATCTGATAGAGCAACACGCCGACGGCGCTTTCCGCTGCGCCCTCGATACTGCCGGCCTGTTGCGCAGCGCTCCAGTCGATCGAGAAGTAACCTTCGGACAGATTGCCGCCGACGCCGAGCCCGCGGCCGATCGGGTTCTGCAAGAAGCCGTTCCAGCCACCCATGAAGCCGATCACGTGAAAGTCGCCGATCTGTAGCCCGACATGGATGGCCACGATGGCGTACAGCATCAGCGCAACGAGTGCGCCGGCGAGGGTGACGATAGGGCCGAGCAGCCAGGTCGAGGTCCAGGCCAGCGCCACGAAGACGACCACGATCAGCGCGCCCTTCACGCTGCAGAAGATCAGCAGCGGCACCGCGGCCAGGGCCAGCCAGCGGTATCCGACCGCGAACAGGAACAGGATCGAGAAGCCGACGCCGTAAGCGAAGCTGATCGGGCTCATGTTCGGTCCGAAGATGCGCAGCAGCTTCGACAGTCCGAGATCCTCCAGCAGCGGGGTGTTGAAGAAGTTGAAGCGGAAGCGGTCCAGCAGGTCCACCGGGACATTGCCGGTGGCCCGCATCTCCGCTTCCCAGGCGCCGGTGCGGGAGGCCTTGAGCTCGTCGAAGCCCCAGAACGTGTAGCCGTTGGTGATGTGGAGCCAGAAATCACGGAACAGAAGCTCCGTATATCCGCAGACGATCAACAGCGCAGCAACCGCGACCAGGAAGGGCGTGACGCGGATTTCGAACGTTGCGGCGGTCAGCAGCGATAGCTGGAAAAGAAATATCGGCAACGCAATGTTGCGCAGATAGACCAGCGCCGCGCGCGAGTCCTGCGCGGCGCCGAGCAGGAAATAGGCGATCACCGTCGCCAGCGTGATCAGGCCCCATTTCATGATCCGGTCGACGTCCGCAGAACGGCTTCGCTCACGCAGCGCATACAGCGCCAGCGTGACCAGCCACATCATCGCGCAAACCAGGAAGTTGTAGCCCTTGACGAATTCCATCTCCGACTCCGTCGTCATGTAGGACGACAGGATCGAGACGAAGAGGTTCTGGAAGAAGATGATGAAGACCGCGATCGAAGGCGCGTAGGCGGGGGCCACGAGAACGATCGCGCAGCCGATCAGGCTCTCGACGACGATCGCGATCCCGGCGTTGGCCGCTTGCAGGATCGGGGCGAATGCGATCGATGCCACGGCGATGCCGAGCGCCGGAACGAGATCGCCGGCCATCAGCGGCCGCGGGGCTATGTCTGCTCGCACGAGCGCTGACCTAAAATGATCCGAGATGTGGCGCGCCACACCCGCGTGGTCGATCTATCCGCTGATTGTGTAAGAATCGGTTAACCAAGCAGCCTAAAGCGGGATGAGTTTGGGTTGAATCTACTCGCGGCGGCTTCGGTCGACCTCTCCCAAGGGAGAGGTGACCTCCGCCGCAGTTTCAGATCAAGCTAATCCCATCATGCTTTAGTTCGCTCCGAACAGCGCCTTCAGCACATCGGGATCGGCCCTGCCCGAGATGGCATCGGCCAAGCCAAAGCCCTGCATCATTTCCCAGTGAGTCCAGCCCCAGCAGTGCTGCCGGGCATAGGCCGTGACCCCGGCGAGCCAGCGCAGCCGGCTGTCGCGCGGGGCTCCGGCCTTGAGCACACCGAACTCGTTGATGATGAGCGGGCGTGAATAGTGCTGCTGCCAGGCGGCAGCGGGCGCGAGCCATGTGTCGATGCCGCGGTCGGGGATGGCTCTGTCCAGCATCGCCAGCGCCTTGTGCTGGTTCAAAGCGGCGAGTTGCTCGCGCAATTGCTGAACCTGCGGATCGTCGGCGCGCATCGGATAGGGCAGGCCGGTGATGTCGTGAAGCGGCTCGGCCGGATCCCAATGGGCCTGATGGGTGAAGACCATCGGGTCATAGAAGTGAATGGCATAGACGACGTTCGGATCGTCGAGCGGCTTGAAGTCCGGCAACGCGTCCGCGCGCTGCCAGTTGACCGGGCCGGTGATCAGCGTGGTTCGCGGCAGCAGGCGCCGGACGAACCGGGCCAGCTCTTCGGCCTCACTCTGCCACTGCGCGGCGTCGACCTCTGGCTCGTTCAGCAGCTCGGCGAAAACCCGATCGGCCGGATAGCGCTGGATGACTTGCGCGAGCCCGGTCCAGGCGGCCTTCATCTCGGTCATTGCAGCGGAAGGATCGGCCTTATGCAGCGCATTGAATTGCGCGCCGGAATGCAGGTCGACCGATACCGCATAGCCGAGCGCGAGCAGGGTCTTGAGCGCGGCATCGACCGTGCGCAGGCGCCGGTCGCGATCCGCGTTCGAGGCAAACCGCGGCATGACATCGTCGGCGGGCACCGGCAGGCGGATGTGAGTCATGCCAGCCTTGCGCAATTGGAGCAGCAGGCCGCGGGGCGGCGCCGATCGCGGATCAGTGATCCAGCCGTCGGCACTGACGCCACGTGACAGCGCTCTGATCCGATCGGCGGGAACGCCTTCGAGCAAGGTAGGACACGCTTGCGCGGCGATGGACAAGATCATGGCCGCGGCGGCCGTGATGGCGAGGATCGACCGCCGGGCCATCGTGCGATCAGCTCGCAATGGCTGCTGCGGAAACGCGAAGCGCGGCGGCCTGGTTGATCACCACGCCGATCGCGGCCGATGTTCGCTTCGAAAGCGACGCGATGGCGCCATCGACGGCCGCTCCGTCGCTAATGTCGTCGCGCTCGACCAGCACGATCAAGTCGGCATGGACGGCCAGCGAGGCCACCTCTGGCTGCTCGGCAAGCGAGGGCGCGTCGACCACGATCAGGGCGAACTCGGTGCGGATATCCTCGTCCTCCTGCATCGAGTCGCGGCCGGCGCCAAGCAGCAACCCGACCGAGTGCAGCGCTGCACGCGCGGCACGTGCGCCGGTCGGAGCGGTGCTTTGCACCGTCACGTCGGCGCTACGCGTCAGACCCGTATCACTCTGAACCTGAATCAGCGCGCTCAACAGTCCGTTGTTGACGGCATTCAGGTTCAGTGAGCGTGCGATCACTTCGGCACCGGTGCCCGCTTGGCGCGAGGTCACAAGGACGACCTTGCCATGCCGCCCGGGCAGCGCGGCAACCCGTTCGAGCAATTGCTGCATATGCGGGCGGAGGTCGGCCTCAGTGGGACCACTAATCGGCGTCTGCCAGATCGTCATTCGGCCGTCCCGCGGCGCGGCGGCCGGAATGCGAGCCCAGACCGGCAGGTTCTGCGGCACCACGCGTGCCGCTGCTGTGGGTTCCGCGGCTGGCGGCTCAGGTGCTCTTTGCAGCGGCGAGGTCTTCCGCGCGTCCAGCATGGCAACCGCAGCCGTCGCTGTCAGTGTCGAGGCGACGCCGATTGCGACGAGCAGGAGGGCGAGCGGCGGGCGGGTCGGGCGGGTCGGCGGGCTTGCAGCCGAGACGATCTTGGTCTGCGAGCTCTGCAGCAGCCGCTGCTCGTTGGTCGTCTTGTAGCGCGCCAGGAACTGCTCGTAGATGTTCTTGTTGGCGTCGGCGCTCCGTTGCAGCTCCTGCAGCTTGACCTGGGACTGCGCATCCGTCAGGGCCTTCGCTTCCGCGGCTTTGAGCTGGCCTTCGAGCGTTTTCTGCTGCTCCTGCAGCGTCTCATATTCCGATTTCGCGGTGGCGATGTTGCGTTGCCGCTCGATCTCGATCTGCTTGTTCAGTTCGGCGAGCTGGCCGAGCGCGATGACGAGCTCGGGATGTCTGTCGCCCAGCACCGCGCGCTTCTGTGCGATCTGGTCGTTGAGCGCAGCACGCTGGGCGCGGAGCGCGGTGAGCAGGTCCTGCTTGACCGGGGCTTCGACATTGGACTTCAGATCGCGCTGCGTCTGCTCGTAGCGGGTCTTCGCTTCCTCAGTCTTCAGTCGTGCCGCGGACACCTGCTGGTTCAGCTCGACGATCCGGAGTTGCTGGGTCGTGCCTTCCTTGCCGGCATCGACGATCACGTGGTCGCGCTTGAATTGCGCCACCGCATCCTCGGACGCACGCAGGCGATCGCTCAGCGATTTGAGGCGATCGCCGAGCCAGTCGGCGGCATCATCGGTCGCGATCGTGCGATCCTTGGCCTGACTGGCGACGAACGCCTCGGCGATCGCGTTGGCATAGCGCGCGGACTTCTCCGGCGAGCCGGAAACGAATGTCATGGCGATGACGTAGGTCAAGCCACGGCGCGAGATGTCGAGGTGCTTGCGAAACCGATCGAGGATGCGGGCTGGGTCGGTCTCCGAACCTGCGATCTCGGGATCGTTCCGGATATTGAGCTGCTCGATCACGAGCCGCAGGAAGCCATCGGACTTTGCGATCTCAATCAGGCTTTGCAGCGCAGCGGCATCCTGGCCAATGCCCGGCAGGACGTCCTGGTCGTTGGTGACACGTTGCTCACGCGGATCGACGACAACGAGTGCAGTTGCGGCATAGTGCAGCGGGAGCATCATCAAGATGCCGACGCCCGCCGCGAACAGGGCAAGCGACAGCAGCGCAACGCGCAGCCCGTTGCTGCGAAAGAATGCGATAACGCCGGGAAGCGTGAGTCTGGCTCTGAGAAGTTCAGTCTGCTCGCCGCCACGTCGCGACGACGGCGTATGGCGAGGCGCTTCCCATGAGGTTGCGGCTCCCACGTGGTCGGTAGCCGACCGGGTTACTTGGTTACGATTCGTCATACGCGTTGAACTTGACCCGGCCAGCAGCACGTGTCGGCCCAGTCCAACGTAAATGTTCATAGTTAACCCGTGGTTACGCGGACAGGATGCGATCTGGGGCGCGGCACCGTTCTGGTCTTTATTGAGTGCCGCCAGTCATCCCGGAACGGGACATCGGATGACGACCGCGGTTGAAATATCCGGTGTGGACCGCGCCGGCACTAGATCGTTCTGACCACTCCCGGCTGGCCCGGCGCGCATTCGAGCGCGTCGCGGTTCCAGTTGGCATTGATGGCCGCGGCCTCGTAGCTCGATTGCAGGAAATCGAGCAAGGCCCTGTCAGGGTCGGAAGCGGCGCGCACGGCATCGTAGGGCAGCACGAACTCGCCGAGCGCCTCGCTGAAGAACGCGGCCTCGGGGCGAACCTGCGTGCTGCGATATCCCGCGGGCTCCGGATAGGCGTAGGAATAGAACGCCGGATAGTCGATCGCGCCGCCGCCCGGCCAGAAGCCGGCGCTGCTGACTTCGTGCGAATAGGCTTCGTGCGCCACCGCGTCGGGCAAATGCGGCACACCGCCGGGATGTTGCGGCGCCGCCCGGCCGGAGAAGCGCGTGACGGCGAGATCGAAGCTGCCCCAGAAGAAATGCACCGGGCTTGCCTTGCCGAGAAACGCCGTGCGGAATTGCTTGAACACGCGATCGCAGTTCACAAGGATCTGGTGAAAGCGGCGCACGGCGTCCGCGTCGTAGGACGCATGCTGCGTGTCTTGCGAGAACCTGACAGGGTCGGGCAGTTCGTTTGGCATCTCGTCGATGGTCACGTCGATGCCGAGGTCCTGCAAGTTGGCCATGATTGTGGTGTAGAAGCTCGCGACCGATTGCCCGGCCAGCGCGAATTGTCGCGCGGGGCCGTCGCTGGTCGACATCAGGAGGACGTGATCGATGAAGTCGAAGTCGATCTCGAACGTCCGGTCGCCGTCCGGGATCGGCGAGGTCGTCAGCCCGCGCGGCGTGACATAGAGCGTGACGTGCCAGGAATGGTTGAGCCAGGGTGATTTCACCAGCCGGATCTTGCCGACGATCTGGGTCCAGAGCTGAAGCGTGGCGGCGGTGTCGCGCCATGCCGCGATCGGCAGTTCCGGCCAACGGGACTTCGGAGCGTGGTTCATGCCAAACCTCTCAAGCTGCCGGACAGTAGCTCAAGCCTAGCACGAAACCGATCCTTCCGGCTGCTCGCAGGGGTGGTTCCGCTGAGTGGAAGGGAATGCGTTGTCGAGGTTGAAAGCGCTGGTGTTGGCCGCGCCATTTGCCTATGACTGCCGCATCTCAGATGTTTGGAATTGAAGAGATGTTCGAACAGCTCGACATTGCGCCGCCCGACAAGATCCTCGCCCTGATCGACCTCTACCGGGCCGACACGCGCGCCAACAAAGTTGATCTCGGCGTCGGCGTCTACAAGGACCGCGACGGCAAGACGCCGGTCATGCGCGCCGTGCGGAAGGCGGAAGAGCGCTTGCTGCGCGCGCAGGACACCAAGACTTATCTGGGTCTGGCCGGCGACGTGGCTTTCAACGGCGCGATGTCCAGGCTGGTGTTCGGCAACGCTGTGGAGACGTCGCGGGTTCGGGTCGCGCAGGCGCCGGGTGGCTCGGGCGCCCTGCGGCTGCTCGCCGAGCTGCTTCGCCGGACCAGGCCGGACGGCACCATCTGGGTCTCGCGTCCGACCTGGCCCAACCATGTGCCGACCATGCGCGGCGCCGGACTGCAAATCGCCGAGTATGAGTATTTCGATGCGGCAAGCGGAACGGTCAATTTCGAAGGCATGCTCGCCGATCTCGCCAAGGCCAAGGCAGGCGACATCGTTCTGCTGCATGGATGCTGCCATAACCCGACCGGCGCGAACCTGACGATTGCGCAGTGGCAACGGGTTGCCGCGCTGCTGGCCGAACGAGGCCTGCTGCCTTTCATCGATATCGCCTATCAAGGGTTCGGCGACGGGCTCGAGGCGGACGCGGAAGGCCTTCGCATCGTTGCCGCCAACGTACCGGAGATGGTCGCGGCGTCGAGCTGCTCGAAGAACTTCGCGGTCTATCGCGACCGGGTCGGCGCCGCGATGGTGCTGGCCAGGAATGCGGCGCAGGCCGACATCGCCATGAGTCACATGCTCGCCGCCGCCCGCGCGCTCTATTCCATGCCGCCCGATCATGGCGCTGCGGCGGTCCGCATTGTGCTGGAGGATCCGGAGCTGCGTTCCGACTGGCAGGCCGAGCTCGAAGAGATGCGTCAGCGCATGCTTCGGCTGCGCGTCGCCTTTGCCGACGCGCTCCGCCGTCAATCCAACTCCGATCGCTTCGACTTCATTGCCGAGCATCGCGGCATGTTCTCTCGTCTCGGCTTGACGGGGGAGCAGATTGATCGGCTGCGCAGCGAGCACGCGGTCTACATGGTCGGCGACAGCCGCATCAACGTGGCTGGCCTGCCCGAGGACCGGCTGGATGACCTGGCCAAGGCAATCGTATCGGTGCTCTAAGCGAACCCTCGACCACGCGCTACCCGAGAGCGCGATCATTGATCGCGCTCTCGAGCAAGATGAGTTAGGATGGACTCAGCCCGACCGCAAAGGCGGTCCGCCACCTCTCCCAAGGGAGAGGTGAATCTCCGTTGCCAACCTCATCCCATCACGTTTTAGAGCGGCAATTGCGGGAAGAATTACCGCTTGTCTTGCATCAGCCATGTAGCTTGTTGGCCGTTTCAGCGATCACGCGTCCCTGATAGCGCGCGCCGGCGAGCTCGTTCTCGCTCGGCTGGCGGCTACCGTCGCCGCCGGTGATCGTGGTCGCGCCGTAGGGCGCGCCGCCGGTGATCTCGTCGAGCTTCATCTGGCCGGCGAAGCCGTAGTTGAGGCCGACGACGGTCATGCCGAAATGCAGGAGGTTGGTGATGATCGAGAACAGCGTGGTCTCTTGGCCGCCGTGCTGGGTCGCGCTCGAAGTGAAGGCGCCGCCGACCTTGCCGTGCAGCGCGCCCTTGGCCCACAGGCCGCCGGCCTGGTCGAGGAAGTTCGCCATCTGCGACGACATCCGGCCGAAGCGGGTGCCGGTGCCGACGATGATTGCGTCGTAATTGGCGAGGTCGTCGATCTTCGCGATCGGCGCGACCTGGTCGAGCTTGTAATGCGAGGCCTTTGCGACCTCGGCCGGCACCAATTCGGGCACGCGCTTGATGTCGACGGTGGCGCCGGCCTCGCGTGCGCCTTGCGCGACCGCATTCGCCATCGCTTCGATGTGACCGTAAGCGGAATAATAGAGCACGAGAACCTTGGCCATGGTGGCCTCCTTTGGGTTTGCAGAAGGTTGATGTTTCGGGGAGAGCATGCGCGGACCTTCGTCCGCGCATGTGTTGGAGCGGGTGTCAGGCCGCGTCGACGAGCACGAGCTCGGCATCTTCGAGCGCGGTGATCTTCAGCTTGGTCTCGTCGCGGATCGCGGCGCCGTCGCGCGCGTTGACGCGCACACCGTTGACCTCGACGCTGCCGGCAGCCGGCACCAGATAGAGGTGACGAGTCTTGTCGGCCGCGTACTCGGCGCTCTCGCCGGCCTTCAGCGTGGTGGCGAGCACCCGCGCATCGGCGCGGATCGGCAGCGCATCCTCGTCGCCCTCGATGCCCGAAGCGATGGTGACGAGCTTGCCGGAGCGGTTGGCCTTGGGAAACGGCTTCGAGCCCCAAGTCGGGTGACCTCCCGTCGTCGTCGGTTCGATCCAGATCTGGAAGATCTTGGTCTTCGACGGTTCCAGATTGTACTCGGAGTGGCGGATGCCGCTGCCTGCACTCATCACCTGCACATCGCCGGCTTCGGTGCGTCCCTTGTTGCCAAGCGAGTCCTGGTGCGTGATCGCGCCTTCGCGGACATAGGTGATGATCTCCATGTTGGCGTGGGGGTGCGCGGGAAAGCCCGAGTTCGGCGCGATCTCGTCATCGTTCCACACCCGCAACGCGCCGTGGCTGACGTTGTTGGGATCGTAGTAGCTCGCGAAGGAGAAATGATGCTTCGCCTTCAGCCAACCGTGGTCGGCGCCGCCGAGCTTTGCGAATGGTCTCAGTTCGATCATGGGAATACTCCGCTTAATTTGAATGGTGGGCGCCGGGTGTTGCGCACCCGGCCCCGGTCGAAATCTCAATCAGGCGCCGAATCCGCCATCGACGCTCAGCACCGTGCCCGTCACGAACGAGGCGTCCGGGCTCGCCAGGAACACGACGCCGGCCGCGACTTCCTCCGGTCTGCCGAAGCGCTGCAGCGCGTGCTGCAAGCGTTGCGTTTCTGCAAACGCACCGCCGTCTTTCGGGTTCATATCGGTATCGATCGAGCCCGGCTGCACGACATTGACAGTGATGCCGCGCGGCCCGAGGTCGCGCGCCGCGCCCTTGGTGTAGCCGACGACGGCAGCCTTGGTGGCGACGTAGTCGGCAAGACCCGGGAACGAGGCGCGGTCGGCAAGCATCGAGCCGACGGTGACGATACGACCGCCGTCACCCATCAACTTCGATGCGGCGCGGATCGCAGTGATCACGCCATCGATGTTGATCGCTTCCTGGCGGGCGAGGGTGGCAGTATCGGTCTTGGGATCGTCGACCGCGCCGCCGGTCGCGACGCCAGCGTTGTTGACGAGGATGTCGAGCCGGCCGAAATCCTTGGCGACGCGCGTCACGAGCTCATCGACCTCGGCGGATGAAGCCTGGTCGGCCTTGTAAGCGCGGGCACTCACGCCCTTGGCCTTCAACTCGGCGACCACGGCTTCCGCCTTGTCGGGCGACGCGACATAGCTGATCGCGACGTTGGCGCCTTGCTCGGCGAGTGCACGGGCGCTCGCCGCGCCGATGCCGCGCGAACCGCCGGTGACGAGGGCAACCTTGCCTGAGAGCTTCTTGGTCATTGGATTTCTCCGTTGAGGCATTCCGATGGCCCTTGGATATGTCGTCGGCTGTGGTATAGAAAATAGAAACTATCGAAACTCATTGTTTCCAATTTAGGTCACTGGGAGTCGCCCGCCATGTCGAAACTGCCGGACTTCGAGGCGCTCGCGATTTTCGCAAAAGTCGTGGAATTGCGGTCGTTTGCGGCGGCCGCGAGCGAGCTTTCGCTGTCCAAGGCCACCGTGTCCAAGGCGGTCAGCCGGCTCGAGGAGCGGCTCGGCGCACGGCTGTTCAATCGCACGTCGCGCCGGCTGGCTCTGACCGATGCGGGCCAGAAACTGTCGGAGCGCGCGGCGCGGCTGCTCGCCGACGGCGAGGCCGCCGAGAACGAGGCGTTGGCGCAATCGACCACGCCGCGCGGGCTGGTGCGTCTCGCCGTCCCGATGAGCTTCGGCATCAAGACGGTGGCGCCGCTGCTGCCGGAATTCATGGAGGCCTATCCGGAGGTCTCGATCGACCTGCACCTCAGCGACGCGACGGTGGACTTGATCGGCGAGGGGTTTGATGCGGGGTTGCGCATCGCGCGGCTGCCGGACTCCTCGCTGATCGCGCGGCGACTCTGCGCGATGCCGCGCTACACGGTGGCGGCGCCGTCCTATCTCAAGCGCTACGGCCGGCCGACACATCCGATGCACCTCGCCGAACACAAATGCTTCGGCTACGCCTACCTCTCGACGCAGGGCGTCTGGCACTACACCAATGCGTCAGGCGAGCAGGCGAGCGTGCGCCCGGCGGGCCAGCTCCGCGTCAACAATGGTGAAGCCGTGATGCCGGCGCTGCTCGCCGGCCTCGGCATCGCCGATCTCCCCGACTTCATCGTCGGCGACGCGATTGCGCGCGGCGAGGTCGAGGTGATCCTCAAGGGCTGGAAGCAGCCCGAGGGCGCAGTGCATCTCGTCACCCCGCCCGGCGGCCCGCGCCCCGCCCGCGTCGAGGTGCTCGCGGATTTTCTCGCCAAGCATTTTGCGAAGGGAAAGAAGCGGTAGAAGAAGTGCCCCTCGTAGGGTGGGCAAAGCGAAGCGTGCCCACCAATCTTGAGAGAGACCCGACGTCATGCCGCAATATCGACGCGTAAGGATCGAAGGCAGCATCTTCTTCTTTACGGTCGTCCTTGCGGATCGATCGAGCACGTTGCTGGTTGAGGAGGTGGATCGTTTGAGGAGGGTCTATCGGATCGTCCGCGAGCGCCGTCCCTTCGAGACCATCGCGATCTGTGTCCTGCCGGACCACATCCACGCAATGTGGGCCTTGCCTCAAGGGGATGCGGATTTTTCCAGTCGCTGGAGCTTGATTAAAAGCGGGCTCTCGCGCGGCCTGGAGGAAAGACCGCGTTCTCCGAGCAAGATTCTCAAGCGAGAGAAAGGGATTTGGCGACGGCGTTTCTGGGAGCACGCCATTCGCGACGATAGAGATCTAGCGCGACACGTCGACTACATCCATTTCAATCCCGTCAAGCATGGCCATGTCACGCGCGTCGTAGATTGGCCACACAGTAGCTTCCATCGATTTGTCGAGCGCGGATTGCTTGAAGCGGATTGGGGCGGTGACATGAAGGAGATCCAAGGAAGGTTCGGCGAATGAAGGTGGGCACGCTTCGCTTTGCCCACCCTACAAATCCCGCATGGATTAGTCCCGAATTCTGCAAATTCGCTGCCAACGGTTGAGTAGGGAACTCGCCGGTTGCCTTCACATTTAGTTGTCCGCCCGAACGATCCTTGGCCGCATTCATTGGCCAGTCTGGCGCTCATCGCCGCGGACAACCGCGCGCGCCCGCCAACATTTGAGATCACGGGAGCCGGACATGCGATCGCCGCGGATCGTCCTGAGCCTTGCCATAGCGGTCGGGGGAGTTGCCGCCACCACTGCCGCGTTTGCCCAGGAATATCGGGGAACCTGGGAACAGCAGATGGCGTGCACGCCGGATGTGTGGCGTTTGTGTAGCGACCAGATACCTGACACCCAGCGCATCGTGGCCTGCCTGCGACAGAACACGCCGCAACTCTCCAGCAGTTGTCGTGCGGTGTTCGAATCAAATGCAAAGGCGCAACAGCCGCAAACGCAGGGGCGCACGCTGCAACAGCCGCAGATGCAGCAGCGGCCGCGTGCCACGCAACCTGCTCCAGTCGCGCCGCCGCGGCCGTCATACGACGACGATGACTAGCGCCTAGGGTCTAGCCTCGCAGACGTCGACCCATTCGGCCGATGTCAGCTCCGCCATCCTGTCGGGTGTGATGCGTACCGCGCTGTGGGTCGAGCCCGCGGCGGGCACCACGACGTCGAACGCCTTCAGCGAGACGTCGCAATAGATCGGCAGCGGCGACTTCAGGCCGAACGGGCACACGCCGCCCACCTCATGGCCGGTGATCTCGGCGACCTCGTCGAGGCCGAGCATCTTCGGCTTGCCGCCGAACACCGCCTTGACCTTCTTGTTGTCCATCCGCGACGTGCCGCTAGCGACGATCAGCACCACGCGGTCGCCGACGCGAAGACTCAGCGTCTTGGCGATGCGCGCCGGTTCGACGCCATAGGCCTCGGCCGCCAGCACGACAGTCGCGGAGCTCACGTCGGATTCGATCACGGAGATTTCGGGCGCCTTCTCGGCAAAGAAGGCGCGGACGGAGGCGAGACTCATAATGTTCAGGACCTTGCAGACACCAGTGCGGGAAGCTCGGACAGACCGTGGATCCGGTGATCGGGCACGACGCCGAGTTCGTCCATCTGGGTACGCAGCGCCTTGAACATCGTCAATGGGGCGACGGTCTCGCTCTCGACGCAGGCGAGCGCCATGGCTTCGGGCGTCACCCGCTCGATCCATGCGACATTGAGGCCGAACGCCTTGGCGCCGCAGGCGTCCCACGGATTGGAGGAGATGAACAGCACCTCCGCAGGCGGCACCTTCAAAACCTCCTCGATCAGCGTGTAGGCCTCGGGCGCCGGCTTGAACACCTTGTGGGCATCGACGCTGACGGTCGCATCGAGCAGGCGGTCGAGCCCTGAATTGCGCACCAGCGCGTTCAGCATGTCGGGGCTGCCGTTGGAGAGGATCGCGAGCTTCCTGTCTTTCATCGCCTCCAGCGCCGGAACAGCGTCCGGATAGAGCGCGAGGTGGCGGTACTTGTCGATGATGCGGGCGAAGATCGCTTCGTCATGTTGCAGGCCGAGGCAGCGCAGCGTGTAGGCAAGCGAGTCACGCGTGGCGACGGAGAAATCCTGATAGCGCTGCATCAGCGTGCGCAGCCAGGAGTATTCGAGCTGCTTGATGCGCCAGACCTGGGTGATGATGTCGCCATAGCCCGGAAAGGCGTCCTCGGTGACGTCGGCCACCGACTGGACATCGTAGAGCGTGCCATAGGCGTCGAAGACAACGGCTTTGATGGTCATTGTGATCTCTCTTGCCCGCCGATCGTCGCATACAGGAATTTCCTCAGCGCGTCGACGGATTGATCCCGCGCTACCGCGTTGAATTCGAGGTGATGACCGAACAGCCGCGCCGGCGTGCTGTAGTGCGGCACGTCGAAATCGTGATAGGCGCCAGGATAGACGATCAATTCGATCCGGTCGCCCTTGCCCTTCTCGCGCGAGATCCCCCAATCGTCGCGGCCGTCGGCGAGATTCCGGCATTCGCTGGCCGGCGTCCAGTCGTCGAGTTCGCCGATCAGGATCAGGGTCGGCACCGTCATGTTGCCCTGGATGCCCAGGCAGGGCGGATAGAAGGCGACGGCGGCGCGGAATTTCTCGCTTGCGTTGCGCTCGATCGCGCCGCGCTCGACGGAAAACAGCGCAAGCCAGGCGCCTTGCGAGAAGCCCACCACCGCGACGCGGGCAGGATCGACCGCCGGATGCCGCGTGAGGAAATGCAATGCGCGATAGGCGTCGTGCACGGTTGCGGGCGGCACGCCGCTGGCGCAGGTGCTGGTGATCCCACGCGGTCCGAACCGGTCGACCGTGAGCGTGACATAGCCCCACGCCGCCAGCCGCTTCCCCCAGCGCTCGTCGAGCTGCTTGAAGTAGCCGGCGCAGCCGTGCAGCAGCACCACGGCGGGCGCAGGGCCCGGCCCGTCGGGCAATCGCAGGTAGCCTTGCAGCGGTTGCGCGCTCGCAAGCGGGCTCTCGAATTCGACGAAGGCGGGCGGCTGCTCAGTATCCGCGGCGCGGGCCGGCCCCGCGCTTCCGATCAGGAGCGCGGCGAGGAGTGCGGCAGGTCCGGCGGAGTTCATCATGAACCACCTCGGAAGCTTGCCGCCGATACTACTCCTTCAGACGCCCAAAATCTTCCGCGCGTTAGACTTCAACACTTTCGGCCGGATCTCCTCGCGGATGTCGAGCTTGGCGAAATCGGCGAGCCAGCGGTCCGGCGTGATCACCGGCCAGTCGGAGCCGAACAGCATCTTGTCCTGCAGGATCGAGTTGATGTAGCGCACCAGGATCGGCGGGAAATATTTCGGCGACCAGCCGGAGAGGTCGATATAGACGTTCGGCTTGTGGGTCGCGACCGACAGCGCCTCTTCCTGCCAGGGGAAGGACGGGTGCGCGAGGATGATCTTGAGGTCGGGAAAGTCCGCCGCGACGTCGTCCATGTACATCGGGTTGGAATATTTCAGCCGCATCCCCATGCCGCCCGGCATGCCGCTGCCGACGCCGGTCTGGCCGGTGTGGAATAGCGCGATCGCGCCGCCGTCGTTGATCGCTTCATAGAGCGGATAGGCCAGCCGATCGTTGGCATAGAAGCCCTGCATGGTCGGATGGAATTTGAAGCCGCGGACGCCGTAGTCCTCGATCAGCTTCCGCGCCTCGCGCACGCCGAGCTTGCCCTTGTGCGGGTCGATCGAGACGAACGGGATCAGGACGTCGAGATGATCGGAGGCGACCTCCAGCATCTCGTAATTGTTGTAGCGGCGAAAGCCGGTCTCGCGCTCGGCGTCGACCGGGAAGATCACCGCGGCAATGTTCTTGGCGCGGTAATAGGCCGCCGTCTCCGGCACCGTCGGCGGATGCTTGTGCGGTGACTTGAAATAGTCAGCCATCTGCGCCTGGAAATCATCGTAACCGTCGTCGCCATGCAGGCCGCACGGCTCCTCGGCATGGGTGTGGATGTCGATTGCGACGACCTTCTCGATGTCGGGCAGTTTGAGCTTGGGCATCTGGCTTCCTCGGCGGCCTTCATTGTTGGGTTCAAAAAATGATTATACAACATAATAATTTTCGCAAGCGGCCCGCCATGTCCGGCGAGGTCCGCTCGATTCGTGGCGTTCCGGACGCCGCCGCGACGTCGCAGCGGGTCGTGGCAGCGCGAAGACGCAGGGTGAGTTGGCCTCGCGGCCGCCCGTTTCATGAGCGATTTCAATGCCCGGAGCCCGTCTCGGCCGGATGGACCGGTTGAAAATCGGGGCGCGGCTTGGTTGACATTCGGCGGTCCGATGGCTTAGAAACCGCCTCGTCCCGGGCGGCAAGGCCGCTCTGCGGGAAAAATCCCATTTTGCCAGTCTATGGCATTGATCAGGTACGGCCTCCAACACGGGCCTTTCGAAGTAACAGGATTGTCCCATGAAGGTCCGTAACTCGCTGAAGTCGCTGCGCGGCCGTCACCGCAACAACCGCCTGGTTCGCCGCAAGGGTCGCGTCTACGTGATCAACAAGGTCCAGCGCCGCTTCAAGGCACGCCAGGGTTAATTACGGCCGGCGGCTGGCTGTTCCCGACCCCGGAACCCGACTCTTTCACAGCTGTTTGACACCGCGCTGCTTTGCGGCGCGGTTTTGCGCGTCTACATTTGATCTATGCGATCAAGACTTCTTGGGTCCAATCATGGCCGGCTGGCGCTTCTGCTCGCAGCGCTGATGGCGGTGCCCGTCGCGGCCTCGGCGCAGGGTGATCCCCGGGTCATTCCGCCGCCCAAGGCCCAGAAGAAATTGCCCGAAGCCCCGAGCAAGCTGCCGAAAGTGCCGGCCGACCGCGCACGTGGGTTGGATTTCCTGTTCGGCGCGTTGAAGGCCGCGCCCGATGAAGACAGCGCCCGCCACGTCGAGGCGCGGATCTGGGCGCTGTGGCTGCAAACCCCGAGCGACACCGCCGCGCTGCTGATGGTGCGGGCCAAGGCGGCGATCGATGCCCAGAACATCGATGTCGCGATGAAGCTTCTGGATGCCGTCATCAAGATCAGGCCGGATTACGTCGAGGCCTGGAATCGGCGCGCGACACTCTATTACCTGAAGAGCGACTACGTCCGTTCGCTGGAAGACTTCCAGCAAGTGCTGGTCCGCGAGCCCCGCCATTTCGGCGCGCTGGTCGGTCTCGGCACCATCATGCAGGATATCGGCGACGACAAGCGTGCGCTCGACGCCTTCCGCAAGGCGCTGGCGGTCGACCCCTATCTCGAGAAGATACCGGAGGCGGTCAAGCAGCTCTCCGAGAAGGTCGAAGGCCGCGATATTTGACGGCGCGCGATTGACGACCTTTGTCGTCCGCTGATCCCGACCAGGTTCGCGAGCACCGTGACGCGCCCAGAGGCGCTAGTGCAGGAACTTGCCGCGGGGCGCGCTGTCCTGGGCTGCGGCAGCATAGAATTGCTGCAGCTCAGCTTCCAGGTGCTCATTGACGAGCAGTAACGCCTTCAAGGCTCCGCGCAGGTCGCCATTGCAGCTTGCCACGATCTGGTCGATGGCCGCATCGCTAGGGTCGGAAATCATGGTACTCCTCCGATTATTCCCGTTGAACTTGTTGTGTGGACGCCAGTTCCTGTGAATGTCGTGCACAAGCCAGGAAGCATCCGCTTTCGATGAAGCCTCGCGTCTGATGGCGAAATTGCCACCATCAATCTATGAAATTGCTAATGACGCTGGTATGAACCCGCTATCCACAGGCTGGGCGCGTTGTGGAAAACCATGCGCGGCAAGGTCATGAGAAAGTGACAATTGGCTTTCCGAACAAGATCATGTGCGGACCAAACTAGAACCCGTCGCTGCGCGCTACGAGGTCTCGGCCTCGCCACAAATCCGCCCTGCGCCGGGTCATCCGGATCATCTCAATGTTGACTGTGGTCGTCGCGCTGGCGGTGGCTGGGCTCGCCCTAGCGCTGGCGACGGAGGCTGGTCGGCTGCTGATCCAGCGCGCCTTTCCGCCGCGGGGCCGCATCATCGAGGTTGCCGGCGCAGCGCTGCATGTCGTCGAGCTCGGTCCGCGTGATGCACCTGGACCGCCGGTCGTGATGCTGCACGGCGCAAGCTCCAACCTTTGCGTGATGCAGCATCCGCTGGGCGACAGGCTTGCCAGGACCCGCCGGGTGATCGTGATCGACCGGCCGGGCCACGGCTGGAGCACGCGCGAGCGCGTCGCGGATTCGACGCCCGCGATCCAGGGCCCGATGATCATGGACGCGCTGGCGAAGCTGGGCGTCGATCGGGCGATCATCGTGGCGCATTCCTGGGCCGGCGCGCTCGGCCTGCGCATCGCGCTGGATGACCCGGACCGGATCGCGGGTCTCGTGCTGCTGGCCCCCGTCGCCTATCCCTGGCGCGGCGGCGTCGGGCGCTACAACAAAATGATCTCGACGCCGCTGATCGGACCGCTGCTCGCGCATACGATCACGATGCCGCTCGGTTGGCTGGTGACCGAAGCCAGCGCGCGCGGGGTGTTCGCGCCGCAGGCCATGCCCGATCATTTCATCCGCGACAGCGCGACGCCGTTGTTGCTGCGTCCGAGCGAATTCATCGCCAATGCGTGGGACCTCGTGACGCTGAAGGCGGCCGTCGTCGCGCAAGCGCCGCGCTACGCGGAGATCACTGCGCCACTCACCATCATCGCCGGCGATGCCGACAAGACGGTCTGGACGCACATCCACTCGCGCCCGCTCGCCGCGACGGTAGCCGACGCGAGGCTGATCGTGCTGCCCGGCATCGGCCACATGGTGCAGCATGCAGCGCCCGATCTCGTCGCGTCCGAGATCGAAGCAATCGCCGGCCGGATGGTGCGGCATGCGGTGGCGGCACAATAGCCGCTGCCGGCCGCGCCTTCGCACCGCGCGAATGTGATCCGGCAAGGCTTGCACGTCCGCATGGCGCCGAACATCATGTTGCTTGCGCGGTTTCGGATCTCATCAAAGGACACGTCTCATGCGGATCGACAACGTCGCCGACCTCATCGCCGAAACACTCGCCCAGGCCGGCGTGAAGCGCGTTTACGGCATCGTCGGCGACAGCCTCAATGGTCTGACCGAGGCGCTGCGCAGGCGCGGCTCGGTCGAGTGGCTGCATGTGCGGCATGAGGAAGTGGCCGCTTTCGCGGCCGCGGCTGAGGCCCAGATCACCGGCACGCTCGCGGTCTGCGCCGGATCATGCGGCCCGGGCAATCTGCATTTGATCAACGGCCTGTTCGACGCGCATCGTAGCCGCACGCCGGTGCTGGCGCTGGCGGCGCAGATTCCCTCCGCCGAGATCGGCGGCGGCTATTTCCAGGAAACCCATCCGCAGGATCTATTCCGCGAGTGCAGTCACTATTGCGAATTGGTGTCCGATCCTGCGCAACTTCCCTACATGCTGGAAAACGCGATCCGCGCCGCGGTCGGCAAGCGTGGCGTCGCCGTGCTGGTGTTGCCGGGCGACGTTGCGTTGCGCTCCGCGCCGAAGCGCGACGTCTCGCCCAATGCCGGGCTGCTGCCGTCGGCGCCGATCGTGCGGCCCGCAGACACCGAGCTGAAGGCGCTGGCCGATCTGCTCAACGGTGCTCGGCGCGTCACGCTGTTCTGCGGACGCGGCTGCGCCGGCTCGCGTGACGGCCTGCTGAAGCTCGCGGAGACGCTCAAGAGCCCGATCGTCCATGCGCTCGGCGGCAAGGATCACGTCGAATACGACAATCCCTATGATGTCGGCATGACCGGCTTCATCGGCTTCTCCTCCGGCTATGCCGCCATGCATGCCTGCGACGTGCTGCTGATGCTGGGAACCGATTTTCCCTACAAGCAGTTCTTCCCGACCGGCATCAACATCGCGCAGGTCGATATCCGCCCCGAAAACCTCGGCCGTCGCTGCAAGCTCGATCTCGGCATCGTCGGCGATGTCGGCGAGACCATCGCCGCGCTGTTGCCGAAGCTCAACGTGAAGACCGACCGCAAGCATCTCGACGCCTGCCTTGCGCACTACAAGGACGCGCGCGCCGGGCTCGACGATCTCGCTCGTGGCAAGCCGGGCTCGAGCCCGATCCACCCGCAGTATCTCGCGCGCCTGCTCAGTGAGCAGGCCGCCGAGGACGCGGTGTTCACCGCCGATGTCGGCACGCCGACGATCTGGGCCGCGCGGTACCTCAAGATGAACGGGCGCCGGCGCCTGATCGGCTCCTGGGTGCATGGCTCGATGGCCAATGCGATGGCGCAGGCGATCGGCGCGCAGGCGGCGCAACCCGGCCGGCAGGTGGTGTCGATGTCCGGCGATGGGGGCTTCGCGATGCTGATGGGCGACCTCATCACGCTGACGCAGATGAAGCTGCCGGTGAAAGTCGTGATCTTCAACAACAGTGTGCTCGGCTTCGTGGCGCTGGAGATGAAGGCCGCCGGCTTCATCGAGACCGGCGTCGATTTGCAGAATCCGGATTTTGCGGCGATGGCCCGCGCCATGGGGATTCACGGTGTCAGGGTGCAGGATCCCGGCGAGCTCGAAGGGGCGATCCGCGACATGCTGGCGCACGATGGTCCGGCAGTGCTCGATGTCGTGACCGCGACGCAGGAATTGTCGATGCCGCCGACCATCACGCTGGAGCAGGTCAAGGGCTTCAGCCTGTGGGTTCTGCGCGCGGTGATGAGCGGCCGCGGCGACGAGGTGGTCGATCTCGCCAAGACCAATCTGCTGCCGCGCTGATTGATGCGGTGACGTCCGCCCTGGCACTGCTCAGGGCGGACCGCGACCGATGGCGACGATTATTTCTTCTGCTTGCCGTCCTTGTCGAACGACGAAATGTAGGCCCAGAGGTTGTTCGCCTCGGTCTCGTTCTTGATGCCGGCGAAGGCCATCTTGGTGCCGGGGATCTTGGCCTTCGGGTCCTTGATGTATTCGAGGAACTGCTCCTTGTTCCAGGTGATGCCGGAATTCTTGTTGGCGTCCGAATAGTTGTAGTCCGGCGCGGAGCCGGAATGGCGGCCGTCCAGGCCGTTGAGCTCGGGGCCGACCTTGTTCTTGGCGCCTTCGCCGATCGCGTGGCAGGCCAGGCATTTATTGAACGAGGTCTTGCCAGCAGCGGCATCCTGCGCGAGCGCCGAGGATGCGAAAGCCAGCGATGTGACGACCGCCAGCGCGCTCAAGGTCAGTATCTTCATGGGGTGCTCTTCGTTTCGTCCCGGGGGGGCTAGTGAATCGTTTGTGGCATGGCCGCCTGATGTCGGACAAGCCACGAAACTTTGACAGGTTTCCTGACCGTCCGCTTGTCCCAGAGAGAACTCGCGATTGCGGGGGAGGGCAATCCGACCTTCGGCCGGGCCTTCGAAACAGGTGCAGACATGCTTGATTTGTCGTAACAAATCGGCAAAGGGCGATGCCCGGAGGAATCTCGATGTCCATCATGATGCCGGCCGCCGACCAGGCCACCCTCGATCGCCGCGGTGAAATCGTGGCGGCGCTGCGCGCAATCGTCCCGGGCGAGGGCGTGATCGACAACGCTGCAGAAATGCTGGTCTACGAATCGGACGGGCTGACCGCCTACCGGCAGCCGCCGATGGTCGTGGTGTTGCCCGATACCACCGAGCAGGTCGCGCGCGTCCTCAAATATTGTCACGCGCAGGGCATCAAGGTGGTGCCGCGCGGCTCCGGCACGTCGCTGTCCGGCGGCGCGCTGCCGCTCGCTGACGCCGTGCTGCTGGGCTTGGGCAAGTTCAAGCGCATCCGCGAAATCGATTTCGACAACCGCGTGGTCGTCACCGAGCCCGGCGTTACCAATCTCGCGATCAGCCAGGCAGTCGCCCATGCCGGATTCTATTACGCGCCAGATCCGTCGTCGCAGATCGCCTGTTCGATCGGCGGCAATGTCGCCGAGAATTCCGGCGGCGTGCATTGCCTGAAATACGGCATGACCACCAACAACGTGTTGGGCTGCGAGATCGTGCTGATGAACGGCGAGATCCTGCGCATCGGCGGCAAGTCGGCGGAAAATTCCGGCTACGACCTGATGGGCATCATCACAGGCTCGGAAGGGCTGCTCGGCGTCATCACCGAGATCACGGTGCGCATCCTGCAGAAGCCGGAGACGGCGCGTGCGCTGATGGTCGGCTTCGCCGAGGTCGAGGCGGCCGGCGAATGCGTGGCGCGGATCATCGGTGCCGGCATCATCCCGGGCGGCATGGAGATGATGGACAAGCCGGCGATCCACGCCGCGGAGGCCTTCGTCCATGCCGGCTACCCGCTCGACGTCGAGGCGCTCCTGATCATCGAGCTCGACGGTCCGTCGATCGAGGTCGACGAACTGATCAAGCGGGTGGAGGCGATTGCCCAGGGCTGCGGCTCGACCTCCTGCCAGATCTCGACCTCCGAGGCCGAACGCAATCTGTTCTGGGCCGGCCGCAAGGCGGCGTTCCCCGCGGTCGGGCGCATCTCGCCGGACTATCTCTGCATGGACGGTACGATCCCGCGCGGCGCGCTGCCGAAGGCGCTGGCGCGGATCCGCGAGCTCTCGGAAAAGTATCAGCTCGGCGTCGCCAACGTGTTTCACGCCGGTGACGGCAATCTGCATCCGCTGATCCTCTACGACGCCAACAAGGCCGGCGAGATCGAGCGGGCGGAAGCGTTCGGCGCCGACATCCTGCGCTGTTGCGTCGAGCTCGGCGGCGTGCTCACCGGCGAGCATGGCGTCGGCATCGAGAAGCGCGATCTGATGGGCGAGATGTTCTCCGAGATCGATCTCAACCAGCAGCAACGCCTGAAATGCGCCTTCGACGCGGAGGGGCTGCTCAATCCCGGCAAGGTCTTCCCCACCTTGCATCGCTGCGCCGAGCTCGGCCGCGTCCATGTTCATGGTGGCAAGCTGGCATTCCCGGACATTCCGCGGTTCTAGCACGTTCGATACAAATCGATGGGTTGTGCTAGCCGGCTGCTAACGCTAACCGGCACGGATAAAAGCATCGCGTCGATCACGCACGGCAGTCGGATCGACAACATCCAGCGTTTACACGACCTTAGCTGATTGCTCGATAGCTTCGGGATGACAGAGGTGTCCCCGGAAACGCAACCCATGCTCAGCCTGGCTGACCAGCTCGCTCTTTCGCGCAATCGGCCCGCAGGTTTCGACTACATGCGGATTGCGCTGGCGGCGTCGATCATCGGCCTGCACAGCCTCAACGTGACGCTTGGGCTTGGCCGGGCGCTGGAAATCTCGAGCACGGTGCGCATCGGCGTCGCGATGATCCTGGCGCTGTTCTTTGCCCTCAGCGGCTTCCTGGTGACCGCGAGCCTGCTGAGATGCGGGAGCCTGATCTCCTTCCTCGGCCAGCGCGTGCTGCGGATCGTCCCGGCGCTCGCGGTCGAGACGACGCTATCGGCCGTCATCATCGGTTCGCTCTTCACTGAGCTGCCGCTGGCGCAATACGTCGCCGATCCGAAATTCCACGCCTATTTCCTCAATATCGTCGGCGACATCCATTACGAGTTGCCGGGCGTATTCCTGCGCAATCCGCTGCCGGACCTAGTGAACGCCCAGCTCTGGACAGTGCCGTATGAGCTGTGGTGCTACGTCATCCTGGCGCTGCTCGCGGTGACCACGATCTGCTTCAACAGGGTGGCGTATCTTGTCTTCCTGGTGATCGCCCAGATCGGCCTGGTCGGTTACGACATCTACCGCTGGGACGAGGTGCCGATCCAGCTTCGGCCGCACCTTCTGGTGTTCTGCTTCCTCGCCGGCGTCGGCTTCTATCTCTGGCGCGACAGGGTGCCGTTCAATCGGACCGCCTGCCTCCTGGCGCTGGTGCTGTGCGCCGCTGCCATGGCCACCGGACGCGGCGACGCGCTGGCGCCCGTACCGGCCGCCTATGTCGCGTGCTATCTCGGCCTGATGAACCCGCGGCGGAGCTGGATCGTGTCGTCGGGCGATTACTCCTACGGGCTTTATCTCTATGGCTTCGTCATCCAGCAATGCGTCGCCACGTTCGGCGCGCCGGTTCAGCACTGGTATCTGAACCTTTCGATCAGCCTGCCGATTGCCTTCGGCGTCGCCGTCGCGTCCTGGCATCTGGTCGAGAAACATGCGCTCGGGCTGCGAGGCCGGGTCGAGCAGCTCGAGGCTGCGGTGCTGTCGCGGATGTCGATCATCGGCTTCTGGCGCCGATCGCAAGAGCGGGCCAGCTTGCAAGCAAGGCTCGGCAACAGCAGCGCATCACTCTGAGCCGCAGTCGCGGGAAGGACTTACATCCTCCCCGCGGCGGCCCCGGTCACAGCAGCTCGTATTGCATCCGCTCGCGCTTGGCGAGCAGCGGCAGTGCTTGCCCGGCGATGTAGGTCTTGAAATGCGCGCTGTCCTGGTGCGCCTTGAAGGCGGCTTCGTCGCGGAACAATTCGTAGAACAGGAATTGCGCCGGGTCGTCCTTGGCCCGCGAGATCAGGAACAGCTTGACGCCGTCCTCGCGCTGTGCCTCCGGCAGGAATTGGTCGAGGATCGCGGCGACCTTGTCGGCTTCGCCGGGTTTGGCTTCCCACGTCGCCACGACCAGCAGGCCGCCGGTGTTGATGGCATCGCTGATGGTTCTGGTGCTCATCGCATAGTGCTTCATCTGCATTCCTCCTTTGGGTTGCTCGGATCGAGTTTGCGAAACGGCCCAGGGCGAGATGTTGGCGATCGCCATGGTCGCCGCGAACGCGCCGATGGCGGATCGTCGGGAGAACCTCGCCGTGGTGGTTGCGATTTCCGAACGCTTCATGATCGTCTCCAACTGTCTTGCGGCGCCGAACCGCAGTGCTGGAGATAGTCGACCGGGGCGCGTATTCAGTTCGGCAACGATCGAATTGTCGATGTCGTGAACAGTTCGATCACAATCGAAACGTTATGGTAGGCAGCGGTGCGATAAGCATCGTGGTTGCCAAGCGGAGGAGCCTGCCATGCAGACCATTGCACCGGAGCTTGCCGATCTCGCCGCATTGGTCGCCGATCGCGGGCGGGCCGGCATCCTGACCCGGCTGATGGATGGGCGCGCGCAGACCGCGAGCGAGCTGGCGCGGGTCGCCGGCGTCACGCCGCAAACCGCGAGCTGGCATCTGGCGAGGCTGGTCGAGCGCGCGCTGCTCAAGGTCGAGCGGCGCGGTCCGCGCCGGCTCTACCGGCTCGCCACCCCGCTGGTCGCGCAGATGCTCGAGGGCATGATGACGGTCGCCGCGATCGATCCGGGTCCGTCCCGGCCGCAGCCTCGGATCGACGCACAGATGCGCCGCGCCCGGACCTGCTACGATCACCTTGCCGGCGAGCTTGGCGTCGCCGTCACCGAGGCGATGCTGGAACGGGGCTATCTCGAGCTGGACCGGGAGGCCGGTGAACTGACCGCTGCGGGCACGGCCTTTCTCGGCAGGCTCGGCATCGACCTTCGGTCGCAGCCCAGGTGCCGGCGCGTGCTGTGCCGGCCCTGCCTCGACTGGAGCGAGCGGCGTCCGCACCTCGCCGGACGGGCAGGGGCCGCGCTCGCCGAGCTGGCGTTCCAGCGGGACTGGATCCGCCGTCGGCCGCAGGGCCGGTCGGTCGAGATTACCACCACCGGGCTTGCGGCGTTCAGGACGCTGTTCGGAGCGCGCATTTGATTTCGGAGCCAAATTTGGCTACCCGCTAACGCCGTGGATACGCTCAAAGTAAGAGACGCCAAAGACGTCGAAGACGCGGTGCGCGCGGCTGTCGCCAGCGAGCAGCCGCTCGAGATCATCGGTCATGGCTCGAAGCGCGCCATCGGCCATCCGATGGCGACCAATGCCGTGCTCGATCTGTCGGCGCTGAACGCCGTCACCGCCTATGAACCGAACGAGCTGATCATCACGGTGCAGGCCGGCGCGCCGCTCGCCGACGTGCAATCGCTGATCGACGCCAAGAACCAGCAATTCGCCTTCGAGCCGATGGATCTGTCGGTGCTGCTCGGAACGCCCGAGGCCGGCACCATCGGCGGCATGATCGGTGCCGGGCTGGCCGGTCCGCGCCGCATCAAGGCCGGCGGCGCGCGGGACCATCTGCTCGGCGCGCATGCCGTGTCCGGGTTCGGGGACAGCTTCAAGACCGGCGGGCGGGTGGTGAAGAACGTCACCGGCTACGACCTCTGCAAGCTGCTCACCGGGTCCTGGGGCACCCTTGCGGTGATGACCGAGGTGACGCTGAAGGTGATGCCGAAGCCGGAAAGCGAGCGCACCCTGGTGCTCCGCGGGCTCGACGACGTCACCGCCAACAAGGCGATGACGGCGGCGCTGGGGTCACCGTTCGACGTTTCGGGCGCGGCGCACCTGCCGTCTCAGGTGGTCCAGGCCGGAACGCGGCCGCTCGCAGCGCTCGGCGCCTCCGGGCAGGCGACGACGCTGGTGCGCCTGGAGGGTATCGCTGCGTCGGCGGCGCACCGGGCAACCTCGTTGAGCCAGGCCTTATCTCCCTACGGAACGGTCGAGCAACTCGCAGACGACGCCTCGCTTGCGATCTGGGCCGGCTTGCGCGACGTGGCCCCGTTTGCGGCGAATGGCGCGCGCGGGGTATGGCCGGTCTGGCGCATCGTTTGTCCGCCCGCCTCGGGTGGCGCGCTTGGCCAGGCGCTGGCGCAGGATAGCGGCGGCGAGGTGATCTACGATTGGGGCGGCGGGCTGATCTGGCTCGCGGTGCCGCCCAGCGAAAATGCGAAGCCCGACGCCCAGGCCGCGCTGGTGCGCGGCCGGGTCGAGGCCGCCGGCGGACACACCACTTTGATTCGCGCCCCCGAGGAGGTGCGTCGCACCATCGATGTCTTCCAGCCGCAGGCGGTGGGGCTTGCCGCGCTCGGTGAACGGGTGCGCAAAAGCTTTGATCCGAAATCCATCCTCAACCGCGGCCGAATGAGGCGAGGTGGCGCCGCATGAAGACCGAATTCTCGCTGACGCAACTCGCCGACCCCGACATCAAGGAAGCCGACAAGATCCTGCGTGCCTGTGTGCATTGCGGCTTCTGCACCGCGACCTGCCCGACCTATGTGCTGCTTGGCGATGAGCTCGATAGCCCGCGCGGCCGCATCTACCTGATCAAGGAGATGCTGGAGAAGGACAAGCCGCCGACGTCGGATGTGGTCAAGCATATCGACCGCTGCCTGTCGTGTCTGGCCTGCATGACCACCTGCCCGTCGGGGGTGAACTACATGCACCTCGTCGACCAGGCCCGCGTCAGAATCGAGCGCGACTATAGGCGACCGCTCGCCGAGCGGCTGTTGCGGTCGGTGCTGGCCTTCGTGCTGCCGCGGCCGGGAGCATTCCGCGTCAGCATGATCCTGGCCGGGCTCGTCCGGCCCTTGACCGCCCTGTTGCCGACGCCGGCGGTCGGCGCGTCGTCTCCAGGCCTGCTGCGGCGAATCAAGGCAATGCTGGAGCTGGCGCCGCACGGCCTGCCGCAGCCGGGACCATCAGCGGGAACCGTGTTCGCGCCGGTCGGCCGGCGGCGTGGCCGGGTGGCGCTGTTGCAGGGCTGCGCCCAGCAGGTGCTGGCGCCGCGAATCAACCAGGCCGCGATCAACGTGCTGACCCGGCACGGCATCGAGGTGGTGCTGGTCAAGGACGAGCAATGCTGCGGCGCGCTCACCCATCACATGGGGCAGGACGAGGACGCGCTGGCGCGTGCGCGCGCCAACATCACGGTGTGGCAAAGGGAAGCGGACCAGAGCGGGCTCGACGCCATCCTGGTCACGACCTCGGGCTGCGGCACCGTCATCAAGGACTATGGCTATCTGCTGCGCGAAGACCGCGCGTTCGCGGGTCCTGCCGCGCGAATCTCCGCGCTGGCAAAGGATATCAGCGAGTATCTTGCCGGCATCGAGCTCACGCCCTCGACGCAAAAAGGCGACGTCACCGTCGCCTATCATTCAGCCTGTTCGCTGCAGCATGGACAGAAAATCACTCAACTTCCGAAAGAATTGCTTTCCAAGAATGGATTCGTGGTGAAAGATGTGCCCGAGAGCCATTTGTGTTGCGGTTCGGCGGGGACCTACAACATTCTCCAGCCCGACATTGCGATCAGATTGCGCGATCGCAAGGTCGCCAATATTGCGATGGTCAAACCGGACATGATCGCTGCGGGCAATATTGGCTGCATGGTTCAGATTGCCGGCGGTACGTCAGTTCCTGTGGTGCACACGATTGAGCTTCTCGATTGGGCGACAGGAGGTCCCCGGCCAGGATTGAATTGATCGACTGCCACTCGAGCATGATCCGGACCTGGAGCTCTGCGTTGGCGCAGCATTAAGACCGGCGCTCCGACAGGACCATGCCCGATAAGCGAACGGGCTGGTGCTTCTTGCCAGCCGCAGTCCCGTTCCCGGCAAGCGGTCACTTCACTGCGTGCGGCGGCTCCTCATCAGCGGCAACAGGAGGACCACGATGGCGAAATCGAAGAAGGCGAAGAAAAGCAAAAAGGCCAAAAAGGCCAAGAAGGCGGTAGCGGCGAAGCGGAAATCTGCGAAGAAGTCCGCCAGGAAATCGGTGAAGAAGGCCGCCAAGAAGGCTGCGAAGAAGTCGGCAAAGAAAGCCGCCAAGAAGTCGTCCAAGAGAGCCGCTGCCAAGAAGGCAGCGCCCAAGAAGGCCGCCTCCAAGAAGGCCGCGCCAAAGAAAGCCGCCAAGAAGAGCGCGCCGAAGAAAGCCGCCGCACCGAAGCCGGCTCCGCCCGTTGCACAGCCGGCCCCCACACCCGAACCGCAGCCGGCCCCGAGCTGGGCCACGCCGAGCCATGAACCGGCGCCGGGCTGGGTCGCCGGCACCTCCGATGGAGGCGAGCACCACTAGAGCGCGCAGCCGAATGAATTGAAGAGCCGCAGCGGTCTGCCGCTGCGGCTCTTTTCATGTCGCGATCGCGATGCCGTCGCCGATGCATCCGGCGCTGTCCCAGCCTGGCATTCCGTTGTCCCCATCGCGGTCGCTTAGCCGAGGTGGAAGCGGTTCGGCTTGTGGTGCAAATGCAACACGCGTCGAGCAAGATTCGCTGGAGTGGCCAGAACGCCTAAAAAGGCGGCACATGCATGTCTTTTTTGCTTCTCCGGCATGACCACGCGTTTCAGATTGAACACACGCGATTTGGTTGCAGTCGCTTATCGCTCGCCCCGGGGGGCCATCTGAGCTGGGCTGTTTTGGAAAGTATTATGGGGATCGTCATGAAGAAATTGGCTTTGCTAGCAACGGCGCTAGCAATGATTTCGAGCTCGGCTATGGCAGCAGATATGGCCGTGAAGGCCGTCAAGGCACCGCCGCCGGCCCCGTTCGATCCCTGGGACGTCGCCTTCGGCAGCTCGCTCTCGAGCGACTACATCTTCCGCGGCGTCACCCAGTCCAACCACAATCCTTCGGTCTCTGCCTATTTCGAGCCGCGCTACAACGTCACCAAGGACTTGCAGCTCTATGTCGGCGTGTCCGGCGAGAGCATCTCCTTCGCCAACCGCGCCGCGGCCGAGGTCGACGTCTACGGTGGTATCCGCCCGACCTTCGGCGCTTTCGCCTTTGACATCGGCGTCTGGGGTTATCTGTATCCGGGCGGCACCTGCCAGTTCGGTGCTCCGGTTGACCTCGCCGGCAATCCGCTCAGCGCCGAGTGCGCCACCAACTTTCTGGCCAACGGCAACGTGATGAAGCGGGACGTCAGCTTCTTCGAAGTCTACGGCAAGGTGACCTACACCATCAACGACAACTGGGCGTTCACCCTGAACGAGTACTACTCGCCGAACTTCCTCAACACCGGCGCCTGGGGCAACTACTCCTCGATCATCGGCAAGTACACCGCGCCCAGCACCGTCTTCGGCTCGAGCGGCGTCGGCATGTATGTGTCGGGTGAGTTCGGCCGGCAGTGGCTTGGCACCTCCGACAGCTTCTACGGCGTCCCGGCGTTTCCGAACGGCATCAAATATGCCGATTACAACACCTGGAATATCGGCATCGGCTTCACCTACAAGGTGTTCACGCTCGACCTGCGTTATTCCGACACCGACCTCTCGAAGGGTAATTGCAACGCCTTCACCAGCGACTTCACCGCGGGCGGCACGACCAACGTGACCCCGATCAACCCGTCGGGCGTCGGCTCCAACTGGTGCGGCGCGGCCGGCATCGCCAAGCTCTCGGTCGACCTGACGGCGGCGACCAACCTGAAGTAAACCTCTGCGTTGCGGAGACGAAAGGGCGGCGGAGCAATCCGCCGCCTTTTTTGTCGGCCGGCCTATGACACTGCGACCTTGACGGCCTCGCGCAGCGTGAAGCGGTCGCCGTCGCGCACCAGCGCGATATTGCGCTGATGGAGCTCGTCCAGCGTCGAGCGGTGCCCGATCGAGACGACGGTGGTCGCCGGCAGCTTCTCGCCGATGAGCTTGTAGAGTGCGGCTTCCGACGGCTCGTCGAGCGAGGCCGTCGCCTCGTCCAGGAACAGGAATTGCGGAGCGTGCAGCAGCGCCCGCGCGATGCCGAGCCGCTGCTGCTCGCCAAGCGACAGCATCCGGTTCCAGTGCGCCTCCTCGTTCAGCCGCACGGCGAGCTGCGGCAGCCCGACCGCGCTGAGGACGTCGCGGACCCGCGCCGCATCGAACTGCGCGGCTTCGCCCGGATAGACGACCGCGTCATGCAGCGATCCGATCGGCAGATACGGGCGCTGCGGCAGCATCATCAGCGTCGCATTGGCCGGAATCTCGATCGCGCCATTGCCGAACGGCCAGATGCCGGCGACCGCGCGGAACAGCGTCGACTTGCCGGCGCCGGACGGACCGGTGACCAGCGTGCGCTCGCCGGGACGGAAGCTGACATGATCGACCGAAACCAGCGGCGCGCCGTTCGGCAGTTTGACCAGGAGCTGCGGCAGCGCGATCTCGCGGCCGGCGGCGGGCCTGGCGTGAATCGAGGCGGGGTCGGCGGCGAGCTTCTCGGCGCTCGCGATCGAGGTCTCGAAGCCGTCGAGACGGGCAACCACCGCGCGCCACTCGGCCATGGTGCGATATGCCGACACGAAGAACGAGAGCGCGTCCTGCACCTTGCCGAAGGCCTCGGCGATCTGGATCAAGGCGCCGAGCTGGACCGACTTGCTGACGAAATAGGCCGGGCCGGCCAGCGCGAAGGGGAACACCACCGACGCCTGTGCATAGCTTTGCGTGAAGGCGGTGAGCCGCTTGGTCCGGCTCATGATGCCGTACCAGTTGGAGACGACGCGGCTGAACCGTTCCGACAGTCGCTCACGCTCGGCACCCTCGCCCTTGAGCAGTGCGATCTGTTCGGAGTTTTCGCGGACGCGCACCAGGTTGAAGCGGAAATCCGCTTCCAGACGCTGCTGGTGGAAGTCGAGATTGACCAGCGGCGAGCCGATCCACTGCGTCAGCAGCGTGCCGAAGATGGCGTAGACCACGGCGCCCCAGACCAGGTAGCCCGGAAACGAGACGTCGCTGCCGAACAGCAACAGCGGCAGCACTTCCGACAGGCCCCACAGGATCACCACGAAGGAGGCGAGCGAGACGATCGAACTCAGGAGTCCGACGCCGATCGCCAGCGTCTGGGCGACGAACAGCTTGACGTCGTCGGTGATGCGCTGGTCGGGGTTGTCGGCCGCATCGCCGGCGAGCTGCATGCGGTAGTGATTGGCGCCATGCACCCACTCGCGGAGATATTTGCCGGTCATCCAGTTCCGCCAGCGGATCTGGAGCCACTGGTTGAGATAGAGCTGGTAGACCCCGAGAACCACCGAGACGGTGGCCAGCGCGCAGAACACCAGCATCTCGCGCTTGAAGGTGTCCCAGTCCTTGTTCTGCAACGCGTTGTAGAACCGATTGCGCCACTGGTTGACCAGCACGTCGTTTGTGACGAGCAGCAGCTCAATCGAGATGACCGCGGCAAGAAGCACCCGGCCGGCCCATTTGTCCTCGGAACTGAAATAGGGCGCAGCGATGCGCCACACGGACGCGAGCGTCGAGCGAATGTTGTTCACAGATTATCGTCTCCGGGAGATGGGCCGCAACGGCTTGAAAAATCGGGACAATCGGCAGGCTTCTAGACGAAAGTCGTAGAACTGGCATGCAAGCGTTGGCTTGTCCCGGTGTTGGAGTCAACTCTAGCATGCCTGACAACGGCGAGGGGCGGGGGACCTTCAGTTATTCGCGAGGATGTGAGCGATCCTTACCAATCGTTCATTCGCGAGCCGGGGCTTGAGCATTTCAGACGGCCTCCCGCGATCGTGCCCGGTGCTTCCTGCCTCGAGCAGACCGGCGCGCACAAGAACGGTGGGAGGATCCCGAGATGAACGGCACCTGGAATCAAATCTACAATCCGCTGGGGAATGCGGCGCTGTCGACGATCGCGGCCGCTGTTCCCGTGGTCACGCTGCTGGTCCTGATCGCCAGCGGCCGGGTGAAGGCGCACATCGCCGCCATCATCGCCGTGATCGTGACCAACCTGATCGCGATCTTCATCTTCACGATGCCGGCCGGGATGTCGATCCGCGCCTCGCTGCTCGGCGTGGTCTCGGGCTTCTTCCCGATCGGCTGGATCGTGCTCAACGTCATCTTCCTCTATCAGGTCACCGTGCGATGCGGGAAGTTCGAGCTCCTCAAGCGCGCCATCGGCGGCGTCACCGAGGATCGTCGCCTGCAACTGCTGCTGATCGCGTTCTCCTTCGGCGCCTTTTTCGAGGGCGCCTCGGGGTTCGGCACGCCGGTCGCGATCACCGGCGCGGTGCTGATCGGTCTCGGCTTCTCGCCGCTGGCGGCCTCCGGCCTGTCGCTGATCGCCAACACCGCGCCGGTTGCTTATGGTGCGCTCGGCACGCCGATCCAGGGCCTCGCCTCGGTGACCGGACTCGATCCCTACATCCTCGGCGCGATGGTCGGCCGCCAGTTGCCGCTGTTCTCGCTGATCGTGCCGTTCTGGGTGGTGTGCGCATTCGCCGGCTGGCGCGGCATGATGCAGGTGTGGCCGGCCATCCTCGTCACCGGCGTGTCGTTTGCGGTCCCGCAATATGTGATCTCGAACTACATCAATCCCTGGATCGTCGACATCGGCGCCTCGCTGATCTCGATGGGCTCGCTGATCCTGTTCCTCAAGGTCTGGCAGCCGCGCGAACTCTGGCTGTCGCCGGCGTTGCGCGGCCACGATGAATCGGCCGCGACGATGAAGGCAACGAAACCGCTCGACAAGACGCCACTGACGCAGGGCGAGCTGTGGAGTGCTTTGCTGCCGTGGATCATCGTCTGCATCCTGATGCTGATCTGGGGCAACGGCGCGTTCAAGACTTGGGCGAACTCCATCTTCACCTGGAACTACGCCGTTCCCGATCTGCACAACATGATCAACAAGGTGCCGCCGGTGGCGGCGAAGCCGACGCCCGAGAGCGCCGTCTTCGCGTTCACCTACCTGTCGTTCACCGGCACGGGCATGCTGATCGCCGGGGTCATTTCCGGGCTTCTGATGGGCGTCTCGCCGGTCGGTCTCGTCAAGGAATATGGCCGCACGATCAGGCTGTGCGCGATCTCGCTGATCACGATCTCGGCGATGCTGGCGATCGGCACGCTGACCCGGCTCTCCGGCGTCGACGCCACCCTCGGCCTCGCCTTTGCGGCGACCGGCGTGCTCTATCCCTTCTTCGGCACGCTGCTCGGCTGGTTGGGCGTGGCGCTGACCGGATCGGACACCGCCTCCAACATCCTGTTCGGCAATCTGCAGAAGATCACGTCCCAGCAACTCGGCCTGTCGCCGGTGCTGATGGCGGCGGCGAACTCGTCGGGCGGCGTGATGGGCAAGATGATCGACGCGCAATCGATCGTGGTCGCCTCCACCGCGACCAACTGGTACGGCCACGAAGGCTCGATCCTGCGCTACGTCTTCCTGCACTCGATCGTGCTGGCCTGCTTGGTCGGCCTGTTCGTGACCCTGCAGGCCTATGTGTATCCTTTCACCGAGCTGGTCCTGAAATAGCCGCCATCGTTGACCACGAAACCCCGCGGGCGAATGCCCGCGGGATTTTTGTTTGTCGGGGTAATTTTTTCGATCGCGGGCAAGCTGGCCAAGCGCATGCGCGTCCCATACAAGGGCGCGCATCGGACCATGACGTCGGCCGAACGGCGCGGTCGGAACCGGCGTGACGGAACAAGGCTCACTATAAGCGCACGATGACAGGGAATGGCATGATTTCAGTCGGACGATGGTTGCGGGGCGTTGCGCTGCTCGCGCTGGCAGGCACGGTGTTGAGCGCGATCCCGGCGAGGGCGCAGGAGGAATTTCCGTTCGGCTTCGTGATGACGCTGGACGCCGCACGCATGCCGGGCTCGAAGCGAATTCCCTCGATCGAGGTCGGCGACAACGGCGAAGTGTCGCTCGAGCTCTGGTGCGATGGCGGCAAGGGCCAGTTCTCGATCGCCGGCAACACCATCATCTTCGTTCCCGGCGCGATGGAGAATCGCACCTGCTCGCCGGACCGGGCTCAGGCCGACAGCGATCTGCTCGCAGCGCTCAAGGAAGCGACGACGTGGCAACGGCAGGGCGACTTCGTCACGCTGATCGGCAGCAAGCCGCTGCGCTTCCAGATCAACACCAATTGAGACGTCGCGTCGGCGGGTTACGGCGTCGCGATCAATCCGCTTGCGGTGGCGACGATCCAGCGGTTACCCCAGCGCACGATGGAGTCGACCCGCCCGAGTCCGGGAATGATGTCGCCGCGCGCGGCCATTCGCACGCCTTCTGGCCCTTCGAGAACCGCGGTGCCGTCACGGACCTCGACCACGGACCATCCGGGAATGGTGGTCGGCCGCGTTTCCGGCGCCGGCGCCAGCGGCTGCTTCATCGCCAGCGCCACCGGCGGCGTGTTCACGGGGGTGGTGGCCGCTGCAAGCGCCGGCAGGCGTGCATTGGTCTTGGGGATGCTGCCGGTGACTGATGGCTCGGACGCCACGGCGGATCGCCGCGGGCCTTCGCTTCGAGGCTTGAGTTCGGCGACACGCGGCGCGGCAATGTCCCGCTGGGCCGTCGGGCCGACGTGGGAGGTCCCTGCAAGCTGGTGCCAGCTCAGGCCGCCGGTCCACCCGAGTGCAAAGGTCGCCGCCAGTGCGACCGCTGCCGCGGTTAAGGTGCGGATGCGATCGCGAAGGGGCTCGCGCAGCAGCACGGCGGCATCGTGATTCTCGCCGGAGACGTCCCACAGGTCGGCGGACCGCTCCGGCAACCGACCGTCAGCCAGATCTGCTGGCCAGATGCTTCCAAGAGGACTCGGCGCGCGGTCTTGCATGGCGTGACCTATGTTCGGCTGCGCAATGATGATCCTCGAAACTGAATCGAGCCTTAATGCTTGGTGACCGAACTGCGGCAAACGATGAGCGAATGCACGGCCTCCCTTGGATTGACGGGGCTATCGTGACCGCCGACAGTTGCGACATGTCGTCCCGTTGCGGCCGATCCTGATCATGCGGCGTATGGACTTCGCCGAGATGCGCACACCCGAGATTACGATCGCAGCCGAAGACCCAAGGCAGCCGGAGGTCCGGCGGCTGATCGCCCTGTCCGACGCCACCATGCAGGCGCTGTATCCGGCCGAGAGCAATCACCTCGTCGAGGCCGATGCGCTGGCCGCGCCGGACGCGGTCTTCCTCGTCGCGCGCGGCGGCAAGGAGGTGCTCGGATCGATCGCCTTCCGCATCATCGCACCCCGTCATGCCGAGATGAAGCGGATGTTCGTGCGGGTCGAGGCGAGGGGGGCCGGGCTCGGCCGGCGCCTGCTCGAAGCCCTAGAGGACACCGCCCGCCGGCGGCATATCGGCCGCATCAGCCTGGAGACGGGGATCCGGCAGCCGGAGGCGATCGGGCTCTATCGCGCGTTCGGCTACCGCGAATGCCCGCCGTTCGGCGGCTATTCGGCCGATCCGCTCAGCTTGTTCATGACCAAGCGCCTCGGGGCCTGATCGCAGGCCGCCGTGACGGCTGCCGCGCAGTGGTCGATTCCGGACGTCGTCTCCGGGAAGCGGGTCGTCACTATGGCGGCCGGTCGCTATAGCGGTGACATGCTCGATTTCGCCGCACAGTATGAAGCCTTTCAACGCCGCGATGCCGCCTGGGACGGCATCGTGTTCGTCGCGGTCAAGACGACCGGCGTGTACTGCCGCCCTGTATGCCGCGCACGCACGCCGCTCGCACGTAACGTGACGTTCTACCGTAGCGCCGCGTCGGCTGAGCGAGCCGGCTTCCGGCCCTGCCTGCGGTGCCGCCCGGAGGCGGCGCCGTTTTGTCCGGCCTGGAAGGGCACCAGGACCACCGTGGAGCGCGCGCTGGCGCTGATCGAGCAGGGCGCACTCGACCACGGCGGCGTTGATGCGCTGGCGGCTCGGCTCGGCGTCGGCGCACGGCATCTGTCGCGCCTGTTCGCCGAGCATCTCGATGCCTCGCCGCTGCAAGTCGCGCTGTCGCTCCGCGTGCAGCGCGCCAAGCGCCTGATCGACGGCGGCGACATTCCGATCCGTGTGGTCGCCGAGCGCGCGGGCTTTTCCAGCGCCCGGCGCATGAACGCCGCCTTCACCAGGCTCTACGGCCGGCCTCCCTCGGCGCTGCGACGGAGCCGCTTTCCGTACCCTCACCCAACCGTAACCTCCGATAGAGATCGTCAATGACCAAGACCTACGGCACTGTCAGCGCGGAACAAAAGAAGCAGATGAGCGGGCTCGAATTCGTGCAGGGGCTCGCCAGCGGCGCGCTGCCGCTCAACACGATCGCACGTACCCTGGGCTATGACGTTGCGGAAGCCGAGAAGGGCCGCGTCGTCGTCACGCTGGTCCCGAGCGAGGCGCATCTCAATCCGGCGGGGACGGTGCATGGCGGCCTCACCGCCACGTTGCTTGACAGTTGCATGGGGCTCGCAGTGCAGTCGACGCTCGACGCCGGGATCAGCCAGACCACGCTCGAATTCAAGATTTCGCTGGTCCGCCCGATCACGCCGGACACCGGTCCGATCCGGGCGGAAGGGCAGGTTCTCAATTGCGGCCGCCGCGTCGGCACCGCCGAAGGCAAGGTGACCGACGGCAAGGGGCGCTTGCTCGCGCACGGCACCACGACCTGCCTGATCTTCCCGTCCTGACCGCTGCGCCGGCGATACCGGCATGGCGGCGCAGCGCTGGCGGCTGAGCTCCGCGGCAGCGCTGCGCCCCTCCACGGACTTCAGCGGGCGCTCTCTGCCGACCGCTGCATCGCGGCATCGTGACCAGGTAAACGAATGAGACCGAGCTGAAGCATCGCGGTCAGTGCGTCCTCCTGTCCCAATTCCTCGGCGATCCGTCCTTGCTGCACACGCAGCACCGTCGTGCCGGCGAATCTCATCTTGCGTCCCGAAGCCGCGGGGATCGAGCCCAGCCGAAAGTCGCTGAATGCCGGGCCCGTGTGCGTGCCGCCGCCTTCCCAGCGACCGACAACGTAGTCGCCGTCTGCGATGAGATCGCCGACGCCCCAGAAGTTGAGATCGGGAAAGGCTTCGCGAAATTCCGTCATGAAGTTCATGACCTCCGCGCGTCCTCGTTTCGGCTCATGCATCGGGTAGTGCACGACAATGTCGGCGGTGGCGAGCTCGTCGATGACTTGCGGATTCCAGGGATTTCCCCAAAACTCCTTGAACCATCGGGCCACTACGCTCTTGTTATTCTCTGACATCGCATCGTCTCCATTCGCGCTGTGCCGGTGTCGCGATCATCGCGATCGGCGTTGCTTCAATGCGCGCAGTAGGCATTCGGAGACCTGCTTCCCTCCACCCGATTCCGGACCAGGCGCAACGTGAGATGCGGATGAGATTTTGCGTGGCCGCTGCTGCGCTTAGCGCAGTGTGGTGGCCACCGTCGCGCGATCTGAAATCGGGTGGTCCGTGGATCGGCGCCGCCTGGTCGTGCCTCGAACCACATCATGCGCAACGTCGATGCAGTCGCCGCGCTGCGCGGCGGCGGGATGCTTCAGTCCGGTCCGGATGCCGCTGCCGTGCAGGCACGCGAGAACGTCGTGTCGCTGATCAGGCGTGAGCTTCCCGCGGGGGCTGCGCCGGCTTTACCGCCACAGCGACTTGTCGGCGTCCCAACGCTGGCCCTTGAATTCCTTGATCAGCGCGTCGATCGAGCCGTTGTCGTCCTTCGGCTCGCCGCCTTCCTCGTCGCTGCCGGTGTCTTCGGTCAGGGTCAGCTTCGCGCCGGCACTGTCATCCGTGGTCGTGGTCACGGGGCTCGAGACCCACAGGATCAGTCGGTCGGAGCTGCCGGGCTTCTCCGGCGACACCAGCGCGGTGATCTCGAGATTTTCGGTGAGGCCGAGCGACGGGTAGATCGGGCTCGGACGCTTCAGGATCAGCTTGAGCTTGCCGGTGTTGGCATTCCATGACGCCGACGCCGGCTTGGCCGACAGGGTTTTTGCCAGCACGCTGGAGATTGTGGTCGCGATCTTGTCCCGGTTGATCTTGTCGCCGTCGCGCCAGTCGGCGGCGGGGAAGCGAATGGTGCGATCCATCTCGATCACGCCGCTGGTCCAACCTGCTGCGGTCACGCCGGGTGCGGATTTCGCCTTCGTGAGCAGCGTGGCAGCATGTTCGGGATCGACGGTGAGGTTGATGGTCTGCTCGCCGGCGCGCATCGCGTCGCAGGTCACCGCAAGGCTCGAGGTGCTGACCTCGACGGCGTCACCCTTCAGGCTCTTGAGGAAATCCGCCGCGGATTCGAGCTTGACGCGGACGCCGACCGATTCCGGCGAGACGTCGGTGAAATCCTTCGGCTGTGCCGTGATGGCATCATCGGTCGCCTGGTTGTCCTGGAATTCCCTTTCGCTGAGATCGGAATTGTCCGACGAGGCGACCTCGGTCACGTTTTGGCCGATGGTGATCTGGCCGCGGAACTCGAACGTGTCGCCGGTCTGTTTGCGGGTCAGCTTGACGGCGACCGGCTGCTTGTCGGCGACGCTCTGCGTGCTGCCCGAAAGAGTCTGGCCGTTGACGGTGAGGTTGGCGATGAAGCGGTCCTTGCGATCGGAACCCTTTTGGGCGGGATAGCAGACGTCGAGCACGGCTGCGGTGACGGTCTTGCCTTGACGGGTTTCCTTCAGGATCACGTCGGCATTGCCCTCCATCAGGCCGTCGAGCGCGGTAAAATAGCGCGTCTCAGGCCCACCGGTCCCGGCCCTGGGTTGCAGCTTCATCTGGGCAACGGCGGGTGCCGAGGCGGCGACAAGACCGAGCAGCAGGAGCGGGAGCGCGCGCATACGATGAGTCCTCGAAGGGCGGAATCGGTTCCGCCGTAACTAGCAAACCTCTGTGTCATTGGCCAAAAAAGAAGGCCGCCCGGAGGCGGCCCTGGTTCGAATTCCTGATGATGTGGAGCGCTTCCGTGGCGTCAGGCGCTCGTTTCACGGTCGTTATTGCTCGTCAGTTTCGCGCGCAACGTGCTCATGACACGACTCGTGGTCTCGATGTCCTTCACCGAAAGTCCGTCGGCGAGGCCGTTGACCCAGGGAAGCTGCAAGCGCATGGCCGCGTCGAAAGCCTGGCGTCCTTTGTCGGTGAGAACCACGAGTTGCGCCCGGCGGTGATGCGGGTTGGTCTCGAAGGTGACCAGCCCATCCCGTTCCAGGTCGTTGACGATCCGCTGCACGTTCTGCCGGGCAGCACCGAGATCGCGGGCGAGCCATGCCACCGGCTGCGCACGCTCGGCTGCGATGATCGCGCCGAGAATCTGCCAGCGGGCACTGGTCAGTCCAAGCCGCGCCACCATCCGGTCGCCGGCCGTGAACAGCAGGCTGTTGAGCCGGAACAGGTCGGGGATGAGATTGGTCAGGCCTTCGCCGGCCGGGGTTCGCTTGGTCTGGGGCATTTGTCACCATAAGAGTATATTGACATCATAATGTCAATATGGTCTGATCTATTGTACCGGAATGACACCATAGCACCAAATTGGATGGAGCCAGCCATGCCCCAGATGCGTCCTTTGGATCCCGCATTCCCGATCGAGCGTCAGCTCGCCCTCGATGCCACGTCCGTCGTGCTCGTGAACCTCTTCACGCTCGACAAGGCCGATGAGGATAGCTTCCTCAAGGCCTGGCAGGACGACGCCGCGATCATGAAGCGGCAACCGGGCTTCATCTCGACCCAGCTTCACCGCGCGATCGGCGACAGCCCGGCCTATCTGAATTACGCGGTCTGGGAATCGACCGCCGCCTTCCGGGCCGCCTTCGCAAATCCCGAGTTCAGGGCGAAGCTGTCGGCGTATCCCTCGTCAGCCGTGGCGTCCCCGCATCTGTTCCAGAAGGTCGCGATCCCGGGCGTCTGCGTCGCGTAGCGCGATGAATACGGATCGAAGCCGGGCCGGCCACGGATTCGGTTTACCTCTCCCCGACGACGGGGAGAGGTCGATTTGCGCAGCAAATCGGTGAGGGGCTGCGGCTCTCATGAAGGACCGTAACCCCTCACCCGGCGCTACGCGCCGACCTCTCCCAACGGGAGAGGTGAACTTCCGCGGCCGCCAGCTCAACCGAACTTCATCAGGCTTCAGCTCTTGCAAAAAAGAAGGCCGCCCGGAGGCGGCCTTCGATCTCGATGCAGATGGGAGCGGGAGGCTTAGAAGCCGCCCATGCCGCCCATTCCACCCATGCCGCCGCCCGGCATCGCCGGCGCCGCGTCCTTGGGCAGTTCGGCGACCATGGCTTCGGTGGTCACCAGCAGGCCGGCCACGGAAGAGGCGTCCTGCAGCGCGGTGCGCACCACCTTGGCGGGGTCGATGATGCCCTTGTCGACCATGTCGACATAGTCCTCGGTCTGGGCGTCGAAGCCGAAGGTCTCCGACTTGTTCTCGAGGATCTTGCCCACAACGATCGAGCCCTCGACGCCGGCATTCTCCGAGATCTGGCGGATCGGAGCTTCCAGCGCCTTGAGCACGATGTTGATGCCGGCCTGCACGTCGGCATTGTCGTTGTTGATCCGGCCGACCGCCTTCTTGGCGCGCAGCAGCGCCACGCCGCCGCCCGGCACGATGCCTTCCTGCACCGCGGCGCGGGTCGCGTTCAGCGCGTCCTCGACACGGTCCTTCTTCTCCTTGACCTCGATCTCGGTCGCACCGCCGACCTTGATGACGGCGACGCCGCCGGCGAGCTTGGCCAGACGCTCCTGCAGCTTCTCGCGGTCGTAGTCGGAAGTGGTCTCCTCGATCTGCGCCTTGATCTGCGTGACGCGGGAATCGATGTCCTTCTTCTTGCCGGCGCCCTTGACGATCGTGGTGTTCTCCTTGTCGATCACGACCTTGCCGGCACGGCCGAGCATGTTCACCGTGACGCTTTCGAGCTTCATGCCGAGCTCATCGGAGATCAACTGACCGCCGGTCAGGATCGCGATGTCCTCCAGCATCGCCTTGCGGCGATCGCCGAAGCCCGGCGCCTTGACGGCGGCGACCTTCAGTCCGCCGCGCAGGCGGTTGACCACCAGCGTCGCCAGCGCCTCGCCCTCGACATCCTCGGCGATGATCAGCAGCGGACGGCCGGACTGCACCACGGCTTCCAGCACCGGCAACATCGCCTGCAGGCCGGAGAGCTTCTTCTCGTGCAGGAGGATGTAGGCGTCCTCGAGCTCGGCGGTCATCTTCTCGGCGTTGGTGATGAAGTAGGGGCTGAGGTAGCCGCGGTCGAACTTCATGCCCTCGACGATGTCGACCTCGGTCTCGAGCGACTTGTTCTCCTCGACCGTGATCACGCCCTCATTGCCGACCTTCTGCATCGCCTGCGCGATCATCTTGCCGATCGCGGCATCGCCATTGGCCGAGATGGTGCCGACCTGGGCAACCTCGGAGGAGGCAGCAACCGGCTTGGCGCGCTTCTCGAGGTCCTTGACCACGGCTGCGACCGCGATGTCGATGCCGCGCTTGAGGTCCATCGGGTTCATGCCGGCGGCGACCGACTTGCCGCCTTCGCGGACGATCGCCTGCGCCAGCACGGTCGCGGTGGTGGTGCCGTCACCGGCGGTGTCGTTGGTCTTGGAGGCGACCTCGCGCAGCATCTGCGCGCCCATGTTCTCGAACTTGTCCTCGAGCTCGATCTCCTTGGCGACGGTGACGCCGTCCTTGGTGATGCGCGGTGCGCCGACGCTCTTCTCGATCACGACGTTGCGGCCCTTCGGCCCGAGCGTCACCTTCACCGCATTGGCGAGCACGTCCACGCCGCGCAGCATGCGCTCGCGGGCGTCTCCGGCGAATTTTACGTCCTTGGCAGCCATATCTTGAACTCCTGTCAGCTTTGAGAGATGCGCTTGCTGCTCCCGCACCTGTCATCGCCGGGCTTGACCCGGCGATCCATCTTTCGAAGAACGATGGATGCCCGGGTCAAGCCCGGGCATGACGACGAATGGGTGTAGCGGCCGCGCAGTTGAATGACGATCAGACCAGCACGCCCATGATGTCGGACTCCTTCATGATCAGGAGCTCTTCGCCGTCGATCTTGACCTCGGTGCCCGACCACTTGCCGAACAGCACGCGGTCACCGGTCTTGAGGTCGATCGGGATCAGCTTGCCGGCCTCGTCGCGGCCACCGGGGCCGACGGCGACGATTTCGCCCTGGGAAGGCTTTTCCTTGGCCGTGTCCGGAATGATGATGCCGCCCTTGGATTTCTCCTCGGCATCGATACGCTTGACCACGACGCGGTCGTGCAGCGGGCGGAATTTGGATTTAGCCATGACGTTCCCTCTTGGAGGCTGGTTTCAGGTCTGGTTCATCGAGCCCGGCGTTGGATGCCGGCCCGGGTCGGCGCCGGGCGGGACGCCCGGCCACCATTTAGCAATCGTGGTGCCAGAGTGCTAATTGCGCGCCGGGAAATATGGCCTGGCGCTGTTTCTGTCAAGCAAACCGGGGTTAAGGCCTTGGTGAGGCCAATATAGGATGGTGAGACGGAAACCAAATCGTAGCGATGCCGCAATTTCGTCGGACGTCATTGCTCGGTCTTAAGTTTTACGCTTGGCTGCCGGGATGGGTGCGGCTGGGACATTGTCGGGGGGATGATACAGATGATCAGGTCACTCAACGCGCGATTGGTCGCACGGTTCGCGGCTGTCTCGGCGCTGACGATAACCCTGGGGGCATGCAGCAGCACGAACTTGCCGTCACTATCGTCGAACCCCGAGCCGGGGCCCGGGCCGGGCCTTGCTCCGGAAATGCCGGCCTCGATCAGGCCCGACGAGATCGTCGGCCGCTGGGGGCTCGCTTCGTACCAGAATCCCGCCGACCGCGCCCGCACCGAGGCCGCCGCGCGCGCCCAGTGCAAGCAGCCCTACGTGATCGGTGCCGGTCAGAATGGCGGCGTCATCATGCATCTGGCCGACCAGGCCACCCCGCAGGAATTGCGGCTGAAGGGGTCTCCGAGCGGCAAGAACTATATCGGCCCGCCCGGTCCGACGCCCGGCGAGCAGGACCGCGAGATTATCTCTTTCGACGGCCGCGTGTTGATCACCCGCTTCGTCGACAAGGACGCCGCCGTCCGCTACGGCAACATGGTCTATGTCCGCTGCGCACCGAGGGCGTAAAGCCGCTCGCACGTCATTCCGGGGCGACGCCAAGCGTCGAACCCGGAATGACGGTCCAAATGAAAATAAAAACGCCGGCCTTTGGGCCGGCGTTTTTTGTTCTGATCTGACCGCTTCTCAATCGAACAGCGCGTCGATGTCGTCCTGCGAGGCGTGACCGGCGTCGCCGTCGAGCTTCGGACCGTTGAGCAGGCGGGCATCGCCTTCGCGGGTGTCGACGATCGGCGGCACGTGCGCCTTGATCGCGTCGACGCCGCCCCAGATGTCCATCATCTCGTTGATGTGCTGCTCGATGAACTTCATCGTCTGCATCACCTTGCTGATGCGCTGGCCGGTGAGGTCCTGGAAGTTGCAGGCCTCGAAGATCGCGATCACGCGCTCCTGGATATCTTCGCTGAGCAGCTTCTGCTGATCCGGCGTGATATTCTTCGACAGCGCGGTCGCGGCCTGGTCGATCGCTTCGGTGGCCTCGAGGATCTGCTGGGTGGCCTGCTCGGTACCGCCGACGACCGCGCCGAGCTCGCCATTGACCTTGGCCATTTCCTCGCCGTTGAAGCTCTTGCCGTGCAGCACGGCGATCTCGCGCTTGGTGCGGCTGATCGCGTCGTGGATCAGATCGAGCTCGACCTTGAGCTTCTCACACTGTTCGACCTGGGCGCGATAGGTCTCGAGCAGCGCATGCGCTTCGGCGATTTCGCGCGCCACGATCGCCTCGGCGGTCTCGTTGCCGGCGGCGCGCGGCGCGGCCATCTGCGCGCGGATCGAGCGAAGCTCGTCCATGATCTCGCGATGCATCGGGCTGATATCGGCGCCGCCGGCAGCCTCCGGCTCCGGCATTGCCACATCGCCGATCATGGCCTGCTCGACACGAAAACGCTTGCGCTTCACCGACATGATTTCATTCCCGCCCCAATGACTGCGCTCGTTCTAGACAGCGGCGATTTAACGTGAGGTTCACGCCGGAACAATTTGCCGAGCGTGCCGCGACGCGGTTTCAAACCGCCGGTTAACCATGCGGCTCGCGCATTCACGCAAAATAAACGCTACCGGACAAAACCCAGTGCGCGTGATGACGTGGTGAATCCAAACGCCCGTGACGTTTACCAGACCGATGCGGTTTTCATTGCTTATTGACCACGTGCAGCGGCGCAGGTGTGCAGGCGCCAGCCTGCAACGCGTCACGACGAAACAGTACAGAGTACGTCGATGTTGAAGAAAATCAGTCTTGCGCTGCTCGCCGGCGCCTCTTCGCTTATTGCAGCTCCGCATCAGGCCATGGCGATCGATGCCGCGCCGCTTCCCGAGCCCTCGGTGATCTACGCCAGTCGGCGGGCGCCGCAGCCGCAGATGCGCACCGCCTACGTGCAGCCGCAACGCTCCAACCTGGGCGGGGGCTTCATCGAATTCCTGTTCGGCGACGGACCGGCGGCGCAGTCCTACCAGGAGCAGGTCTATCAGCAGCAGCCGGCCTATTACGGTAGCCGCGAGCCGCTGCCGCCGATGGATCCGCAGCAGCAGATGATCTACCAGCAGCAGGACGCGGCCGGCGATCCGAGGCTCCGTCCGTTCGATCCGAAATACGAGAAGCAACTGGTCGACTATCACGGCACCGAGCGCGCCGGCACCATCGTCGTCGATACCCCGAACAAGTTCCTCTATTTGGTGCAGGGCGACGGCAAGGCGCTGCGCTATGGCATCGGCGTCGGCCGTCCCGGCTTCACCTGGGCTGGCGTCAAGACGATCTCGGCGAAGCGGGAATGGCCGGACTGGACTCCGCCGGCGGAAATGCTGGCGCGCCGTCCCGACCTGCCGCGGCACATGGAGGGCGGGCCGGAGAATCCGCTCGGCGCGCGCGCGATGTATCTCGGCTCCTCGCTCTATCGCATCCACGGCTCCAACGAGCCCTGGACCATCGGCACCAACGTCTCTTCCGGTTGCATCCGGATGCGCAACGAGGATGTGATCGACCTCTACGGCCGTGTCAATGTCGGCGCCAAGGTCGTGGTGATGTGAGAAAGTAGCCCGGATGGAGCGAAGCGAAATCCGGGAGCCGCCTCACTCGCGGCTCGATCTTCCCGGATTGCGCTTCGCTCCATCCGGGCTACGATTGATCAAATCAAAACGGCCGCTCGATGCGAGCGGCCGTTTTTCTGTTCAAGAAATCAATCAGGCGTAGTCGCTGCCGTTGTCGCCGCCATCGTCGAATCCGCCGTCGTCATCGTAGTCGTCGGAATCGTGATCGTTGTCGGCGTAGTTGTCGTCGTCATTGTTGTTGTTCGACGCTTGGTCGAACAGGCCGGCGCGCGAATTGTCATTGTCGCGGCCGGACGCGCCGATGTCGTTGATGCCGGCGTCGCGCGCGAGATCGCTCGACGACTGGTCGCCGCCCCACGGCCGCGCGCCGCTGCCGAGGCCGCCTGCGTCGGCAAAGGCCTGGTGGCCGCCCATCAAGCCGCGGATGCTGCTCATCAACAGCGAGCCGCCGACCACGCCGGCCGCGGCTGCCGCCGCGGTGCCGAGGAACGAGCCGCCACCGCCGAACGGCGGCTGCTGCGGCGCGCCATAGGGTTGCGGCTGGCCGTAGGGCTGGCCCTGGCCGTAAGGCTGACCATAGCCGCCGCCGGCCTGCGCCTCGCGCATCGCCTGGCCCGAGTTCCAGACCGGGCGGCTGCCCGGATCCGGGCCACCCATGTCGGGCGCGCGCACCGGCGGCACCGAGCCGTGCGGCTGGTTCTGGCCGAAGATCGCGTCACGCATCGAATCGAGAAAGCCGCCGGATTGCGGCTGGCCGCCCTGCTGCTGACCGACCGCAGCCTCCAGTTCCTGGATGCGGTCGTGGGCGCGCTTGAGCGCCTCGTCCTGCACCAGCGCCGTCTGCACCAGCGCGTAGACCGCGTTCGGCGCGGTGCGCAGGCCCTGCATGATCGCGGACATGGCTTCGTTGTCGCGCGGGGCGTTCTCCAGCTTGGCAAGCCGGTCGAAGAGGTCGTCGATCAGTTGGCGTTCTTGCGGTGTCATGGCGGTTCTCCATCGCGTCGAAAGACTTCGAAGCGCGCCCGAGATGTAGGCGGGTTTTGTGGCGCAAGGAGTAGGGGGCCGGATTAAATTTACGTATGCGACAAAAGGCCTGAACCTTGTCAGGCCAGTGTAACTTTATTCAGGGCGAGCAGGCCGGGGAATTCATCGCCGGCGAGATAGGCATGCTCCTTCTCGCGCTGCGTGGTCAGCGGATCGAGGCTTTTCAGCGTCTCGTCGACGAAGCCGGGATGGCACATCACGAGGCCGCCCTCCGGCAGGCCGTCGAGAAAGCCGCGCATCAGCGTGCCGAAATCGGGGGCGTGCGCGAAATCATACGCGCCATCGAAGGCCGGGTTGAAGCGCAGGCCGAGCTTTGCCGCTTTCTTCCGGAACTGCGCGCTGAGCGTATCCAGCACCAGCGCTTTCGGCGCGGCGAGTCGCTGCGCCAGCGGAGCGTTGCGTCCACCCTGCCGCACCCAGGCATCCGGGGCGCGCTCCTTCACCGCGCTCAGGAATCCGTCGCGCACCTGCGGGAAGAGCTGCGCGTGCTGATGGCCGTCGACGAAGTCGGGCGCGCGGCCGAACAGCTCGTGGAAAGCATCGAGCTGCGCCAGCACTTCGGCATGGATCAACTCGGCGTCCAGCCGCCGCAACAGCCCGCCGCGCAGCAGCTTGGCAAAGGGCAGGAACATGTCGCCGTCGAGCGGACGAAAATGCAGCGTCAGCGGCCGGAACGGCGCGGTCAGCGTCACATGCAGGCCGATCGCGCAGCGCGGACTCTTTGCAACGGATGCCTGCAGCGCAGCCGCCGCTTCGCGGCCGATCGCGGGCGTCACCGTCATCACCGATGTTGCGTTGAGGCGGCCGCGCTCGATCAGCTCGCGGATGGCGCGGTTGACGCCGTCGCTCAGTCCGTAGTCGTCGGCACACAGCCAGATGCGACGCAGAGCATCGCTCATTCGGCCGCGGTCCGCGTCGTGGTGCTTTGGGCCGCCGTGCCGTCGGCAAGCTTCTCGGTGTGCTCGGCGACGAAGTAGATCGGCCGCGCCTTCAATTCAGACAGGATCTTGCCGATATACTCGCCGACGATGCCGATCATGATCAACTGCACGCCGCCGATCGTCATCAGGCCGACCACGAGCGAGGGATAGCCGGGCACCTGCTTGCCGGTGGTCCACACCTCCCACACGATCGAGAGGCCGAACAGGAATGCGCCGAAGGCGAGCAGCGCGCCGAGCAGGCTCGCGAAGCGCAGCGGCGCCACCGAGAACGAGGTCAGGCCCTCGATCGAGAGGCCGATCAGCCGGCCGGCGTTAAATGTGGTGACGCCATGCGCGCGCGGCGCCGGTTCGTAGTCGACGCGGATCTGCCGAAAGCCGATCCAGCTCGCCAGGCCCTTGAAGAAGCGGTTGCGCTCCGGCAATTGCCGCAATGCCGCGGCCGCGCGCGGCGACAGCAGGCGAAAGTCGCCGGCATCCTCCGGGATCTTCTGCCGCGCGCCCCAGTTGATCAGCGCATAGAAGCCGCGCACGGCAAACCGCCGCGCCGCCGATTCATTGTCGCGATTGGCCTTCGCGGTGTAGACGACGTCGTAGCCGTCATCGATCCAGTGTGCGACCAGTCGCTCCACCAGATCAGGCGAATGCTGGCCGTCGCCGTCCATGAACAGCACCGCGCCGCGGCGGGCGTGGTCGAGGCCGGCCATCAGCGCCGCCTCCTTGCCGAAATTGCGCGACAGCGACACCACCTGCACGTCGAGCGAATCGGCCGGCAGGCCGCGCGCGACCGCGAGCGTCGAGTCCTTGCTGCCGTCGTCGACATAGACCACTTCGCAGGAGAGGCCGTAGCGGGCCCGCAACGTCTTGGCGAGCGCGACCAGCCGCTGATGCAGCGCGGAAAGTCCCGCGGCCTCGTTGTAGGCCGGCACGACGATCGACAATCCCTGCGCTGCGGCGGTCTTGGCGGTCGTGGTCAGGCTGGAAACGTCAGAGCCCAGCATCATCGATCAGGTTCCAGAACTAGGGCGTTTTCGAGCGAAATGGACGTCCGGTTCGCGCGAAGAAAACGCGTCAAAACAACAGTTCCCTTTGACAGAATATGGTACCGGCGCCCGGCTGTCGCCAACATGAACAGCCTTGCCTGCTCATTGTCGCAGGAACGCCTCAAGCTTGGCGAACAGTGGGTTCTCGCGGTCGAACACATAATCCAGCGACACCACCGACACCGTGTCGGCGCCGTGGTCGCGGAGGAAGCTGCCGAGCGCGTAGAGCTTGCCGGGTGGGCAGTGCAGCGTGAGCATGCCGGACGAGGTCGGCCCGCCGAACGGGGCGACCACGCCGAAGCGGTTGTGCGCCTCGGAGAGCAGCGCGTCGTTGCAGCCGGCGAAGCGGGTGCGGACCTCGCGATACCTGTTGGCGCGGGTGCGCGCGGCGATGTGGTCGAGGATGATGCGCGCGGTCTCGCGCGCACCGTTCGACCAGTCGGCATCCTTCGAGGCCACCAGATTGGCCTGGCTGCGCAGGATCACGCCGTCGTCGAGCACCTTCAGTCCGTTGGCGGCGAGCGTCGCGCCTGTCGTGGTGATGTCGACGATCAGTTCGGCGGATCCCGCCACCGGCGCACCTTCGGTCGCGCCGGCGCTTTCGACGATGCGATAGTCACCGACGCCGTGCCTGGCGAAGAAGCCGCGCGTCAGGTTGATGTATTTGGTCGCCACGCGCATCCGATGATTGTGCTGCTCGCGGAAGCCCGAGGCGACGTCGTCGAGGTCGGCCATGGTGCGGACGTCGATCCAGGCCTGCGGCACCGCGACCACGACATTGGCGCTGCCAAAGCCGAGGCCGTCGATCAGGAGCACGCGGCGGTCGGCGTCCGCGATGCTCTCGCGCACCAGGTCCTCGCCGGTGACGCCGAGATGCACCGTGCCGCGCGCCAGGTTGGCCGCGATCTCGCTCGCCGAAAGGTAGGCGATCTCGACGTTGTCGAGGCCGGCGATGGTGCCGCGATAATCGCGCGCGCCGCCGGGCTTCGACAGGCTCAGCCCGGCACGGGCGAAGAAGTTCTCCGCGTTTTCCTGCAAGCGTCCCTTGGAGGGGACGGCAACGACAAAGGGCGTGCTCATGCGGCGCCTCCGTGGGCGGCGGCCTTGCCGTGCTTGGTCATCGCCTCGATCCAGACCGAGAAGCCGACGGCGGGAATCGGGTTCGCCGAACCGAGCTGCGTCATCAGCCCGTCATAGCGGCCGCCGGCGATCAGCGGCTCGGCGCCGTTGCCCTTGGCATGCAGCTCGAACTCGAAGCCGGTGTAGTAGTCGAGGCCGCGGCCGAACGAGGTCGAGAACCGCGTGTTGTGGGTGTCGATACCGCGCGCCGCCATGAATCCGACGCGGCTCTCGAACTGATCGATCGCCGTGGCGAGATCGAGCCTGGCGTCGTTGGCGAGCGCGCGGAGCTGCGCGATGGCATCGTCGGGATCGCCCGCGATCGACAGGAAGCGCTTGATGATATCGACCGCATCGCGCGGCAGCGCGCCGCCCTTCAGCGTCGATTGCTCGAGGAAGCGGTCGGCGATCTCGGCCACCGTGCGGCCGCCGACATTGGTGGTGCCGGCGATCGACATCAGATCGGTGACCAGCGCCAGCGCCGCCTTGCGGTCGGAGCCGGCGAGCGCGGCGAGCACGCCTTCATATTCATTGCGGCCGGGCGTGGTCTTGAGCGTCAGCCGCTCGATGTCGTCGATCAGCGAGACCTTGCGGTTGAAGTCCTTGATCAGCCGCCGCCGCCACACCGGGTAAAGGTCGAGCGCCTCGAGCAGCGCGTTGAACAGCGCGACGTCGCCGGTGCGGATTTCGACATCGGTGAGCCCGAACGCCGTGGTCGCTTCCAGCGCCAGCGCCAGCATCTCGGCGTCGGCCGCGGCGCGGTCCTGCCGGCCGAACGATTCGATGCCGGCCTGCAGGAACTCGCCGGGCCGGCCCCAGCGATAGCGGAACACGGCGCCGAGATAGCTGAAGCCCGCCGGCTGGCCGGCGCGCGGCGAGGCGAGGTAGTCGCGCGCCACCGGGATGGTGAGGTCGGGGCGCAGACACAGCTCTTCGCCGGTTGCGTCAGTGGTCAGATAAAGGCTCTTGCGGATGTCCTCGCCGGACAGGTCGAGGAACGGCTCGGCTGGTTGCAGGATCGCGGGCTCGGCCCTGAGATAGCCGGCTTGCGCAAACGAGGCCAGCAGCGCATCCGCCCAGGAGGCGGACCCCGCGGCGGATCCGGAAGCGGATCGTGTTGCAGCAGCTTCGGTCATCTCAATATCCAAAACGGCTAGAATCTGGGTTCCAGCTCGCAGTTCCGGGTTGCTTTGGTGCCGCCCTTACCATGGCCCAGTTACGGTTTCGACTGGGATCGGCCAAGTGGCTTAATGATCAAGCGGCTTAATGATTGGGTGCGTTAACGATTTTACGACAGCTTGGCTAGAGGCGGTTATGCCCCGGGGGTCTCGACCTCCCCTTGGAAAGGGGAGGTCGCTTTGCCCGTCAGGGCAAAGCGGGTGGGGATCATGTCTCTCCACGCAGCGTCGCCTGCGGCCGACCCCCATCCCGACCTTCCCCCTTTTAGGGGGAAGGGGAAGACCGCCAATCCCCCAGCGCCGCCTGCACCAGCGTCAACGCCGCCACGGCGGCGGTGTCCGCACGCAGGATGCGCGGTCCGAGCGCCAGGCGGAGGATGCTGGGCTGGCGCAGCAGCAGGGCACGCTCCTCCTCGGCAAATCCGCCCTCCGGCCCGATCAGGACGTCGATCCCGGCGTTTGCGGCCGTGACCGTTTGCAGCGCCCGCACGGGATCGGCCACCTCTGCGGCCTCGTCGCAGAACACCAGCAGACGGGCCTGCTCGCGTTCGGCCAGGAACCGATCGAGCGCAACGGGATCGGCCACTTCGGCGAGCGAGATGATCCCGCATTGCTCGGCGGCCTCGACCACATTGGCGCGCATCCGTTCGCCATTGACCCGCGAGACCTGGGTGAAGCGCGTCAGCACCGGTTGCAGCCGCGCGGCGCCCATCTCGACCGCCTTCTGCACCATGTAGTCGAGCCGCGCATGCTTCAGCGGCGCGAATACGCAGGCGATGTCGGGCAGGCGGTCCTGCGCGCGGGTCTGGGTGTCGATGGTCAAGGTATCGGCCCGCTTGCGGCCGGAGATCGCGGCGCGCCATTCGCCGTCGCGGCCGTTGAACACCAGCACGGTATCGCCGGCGGCAAGCCGCAGCACGTTGCCGAGATAGTTGCTCTGGTTGCGATCCAGTTCGACCGTCTGGCCGGCACGCAATGGCGCGTCGACGAACAGCCGCGGGCTGCGAAAATCGAGTTCAGGCATATTTGATGGTCCGCTCCGGCTGCGCTTGTAGCCTAAAGGCTTAGAATCCGGGAACAATTTAATGCAGCGGGCGCGGCCCTACGCCGCGCTGTCGCCCAAATCCACGGGTTGTTAAGGCAAGTCAGGAATCGTAAAACGCCCCCGAATTTCGTTGCTTCATTTTGATGCGCTGGGGTTGCCTGGACCTTGCCGGAGAAACACCCTCGATGATCCGCCGCCTGATCGTGCTGACCGTTGCCGCGACCGCCCTGTCCGCAGGCCAGGCCGCGGCCCAAGGCGCCTTTCCGGCTCCCTTGCCCAACCAGGCTGGCACCGCCTCCGACCCGGCGTTTCCGCCGGTCAATGGCGGGCGTGCCGGCACCGCTTCCGATCCCGCGTTTCCGCCGGTCAACGGCGCGCCGGCCGCCAGGGTGGGCGCGGCACCGTCGGCGTTTCCGAGCAACGGCGCGGCGCCGATCGCCGGCGGCGGGCTCTCGTCGCCGCCTCCGCCGGGTGCCGCGGCGGGCGGTCCGAGCGACGCCTGCATGAAGAACTTCGTTCCGCTGCGCGAGGAAGCTGAAAAGCGCGGCAAGATGATCAAGGCGGCGAGCGACCGGCACGCCGGGCCCGACGAGGCCTGCAAGCTGATCCGCAATTACAGCCAGGCCGAGGTCAAGATGATCAAATATGTCGAGACCAACGCCGCCAAGTGCGGAATTCCGCCGCAGATCGCCGATCAGCTCAAGTCCGGCCACAAGAACACCGAAGGCCTGCTGACCAAGGTCTGCAACGCCGCGCAGCAGGCGCAGGCGCGCGGACCCGCGGGCCCGACCTTGAGCGACGTGCTGGGCTCCTCCGCCTCGGTGCCGGAGGCGACGCCGACCAAGCGAGGCGGCAGCACCTTCGATACGCTGAACGGCAATGTTCTCACCCGATGACCGATCGCCCACGAGCGAATTGACATGAGCGACGTCTCCGCCCGCGTTGCCGACTCCACAGGCAACTGGGTGGATACGCATGCGCCGGCATGGTCGCGGCCGTATCTGCGGCTTGCCCGGTACGACCGGCCAATCGGGTCGTGGCTGCTGTTGATGCCGTGCTGGTGGTCGGCGGCGCTTGCCGCCGGCGTCGCGCATGACGTCAGGTCGTTGCCGCTCGTGGTCGTCCTGTTCTTCATCGGTGCCTTCGTGATGCGCGGCGCCGGTTGCACCTGGAACGACATCACCGATCGCGATCTCGATGCAATGGTCGAGCGCACGCGGTCGCGGCCGATCCCGGCCGGGCAGGTGACTGTGACCCAGGCCGCGGTCTTCATGGTCCTGCAGGCGCTGGTCGGGCTCGCGGTGCTGCTGCAATTCAACCGCTTCGCGGTGTTGACCGGTATCGCCTCGCTCGTGATCGTTGCGATTTATCCATTCATGAAGCGCATCACCTGGTGGCCGCAGGTCGTGCTGGGCCTCGCCTTCTCTTACGGTGCGCTGATGGGATTCGCGGTGACGTTTGCGCGGATCGATCCGGCCGCGCTCGCGCTCTATGCCGGATCGATCGCCTGGGTGATTGCCTACGACACCATCTACGCTCATCAGGATGCCGAGGATGATGCGCTGATCGGCGTCAAATCCACCGCGCGGCTGTTCGGCGCGCGCACCCATCGCGCGCTCGTGCTGTTTTACGGCCTTGCCGTGATCTTGATCGGCGCCGCGCTCTGGCTCGCCGGCGTGCACTGGCCGGCGTGGGCCGGGCTTGCCGCCTTTGCGCTTCACCTCGCCTGGCAGATCAGCCGGCTCGACACCGGCAATCCCGCGCTCTGCCTGCGCATCTTCAAGTCCAACCGCGACGCCGGCCTGCTGCTGTTCGCCGGCCTCGTCGTCGACGCAGTGCTGCGCGCGGTATGACGCGCCTGGCGCGACCTGTTGATGTGCGTGACGCGACATCTTCATATGTTAGGTGAGCACGCAACTGAGGCTCCCTCCCCCCTTGCGGGGGAGGGCTGGGGAGAGGGGTGGCCCCGGGCGAGATGTTCGATGTGGCCGATGTGCCCGCAACGTCGTTTGCGCGTAGCGATGCGGAGAGACCACGTCGTGTGGCACCCCTCTCCCTAACCCTCCCCCGCAAGGGGGGAGGGAACCTGTTTGCCGGTGCGTCCCTAACGCTCAATCATGTCGCGAGAATGCGGATATCTGACTCACCGGCCGAGCACACACTCGCTGTCGTCCCTGCGAAAGCAGGGACCCATAACCACAAACGCTGTTTGTTGCACGATGCTGGAACGACGAGTCCCGCCGGCAACGCAAGCCACGGCGTATGGGTCCCTGCTTTCGCAGGGACGACACGGATTATGCGGCGAACGCGGCGCGATGAAACGGTGCAGCTAATCCCCTGCGATGATCTCACGCTCGCCGCGATGCACGCTGGCGTCGTTGAAGCGAGAGCCGGTGCGTCCCTAACGCTCATTCATGTCGCGAGAATGCTGATATCTGACTCACCGGCCGAGCAACACACTCGCTGTCGTCCTGCGAAAGCAGGGACCCATAACCACAAACGCTGTTTGTTGCACGATGCTGGAACAACGAGTCCCGCCGGCAACGCAAGCCGCGGCGTATGGGTCCCTGCTTTCGCAGGGACGACAGATGACTATGCGGCGAACGCGGCGTGATGAAACGATGATGCTAATCCCGCGCGATGATCTCGCGTTCGCCGCGATGCACGCTGGCGTCGTTGAAGCGAAAGCCGGTGCGTCCCTAACGCCAATCATGTCGCGAGAATGCGATATCTGACTCACCGGCCGAGCAACACGCTCGCTGTCGTCCCTGCGAAAGCAGGGACCCATAACACACAAACGCTGTTTGTTGCGCGATGCTGGAATGACGAGTCCCGCCAACAACGCCAGCCGCGGCGCATGGGTCCCTGCTTTCGCAGGGACGACAGATGATTGTGCGGCGAACGCGGCGCGATGAAACGGTGCAGCTAATCCCGTGCGATGATCTCACGCTCGCCGCGATGCACGCTGGCGTCGTTGAAGCGAAAGCCGGTGCGTCCCTAACGCCAATCATGTCGGGAGAATGCGGATATCTGACTCACCGGCCGTGCAACACACTCGCTGTCGTCCCTGCGAAAGCAGGGACCCATAGCCACAAACGCTGTTTGTTGCGCGATGCTGGAACGACGAGTCCCGCCAAAAACGCCAGCCACGGCGTATGGGTCCCTGCTTTCGCAGGGACGACACGGATTATGCGGCGAACGCGGCGCGATGAAACGGTGCAGCTAATCCCGTGCGATGATCTCACGCTCGCCGCGATGCACGCTGGCGTCGTTGAAGCGAAAGCCGGTGCGTCCCTAACGCTCAAGCATGTCGCGAGAATGCGGATATCTGACTCACCGGCCGTGCAACACACTCGCTGTCGTCCCTGCGAAAGCACTAGGGCATCTACATGTCTTCCGGAGTCTTCTCAACGACTTAGCTTAGCAACGCAGAGAAACGCCGCACTTTTGCTAAGCTCTGCTCGCGAAATGGCGTCATCGAGTGGCAAGCAAGTCCTTGATCGAGAGTCACTTTTCGGTCCGGAAAAGATGTGTAGATGCCCTAGTGCGAAAGCAGGGACCCATAACACACAGACGCTGTTTGTTGCGCGATGCTGGAACGACGAGTCCCGCCAACAACGCCAGCCACGGCGTATGGGTCCCTGCTTTCGCGGGGACGACAGATGACTATGCGGCGAACGCGGCGTGATGAAACGATGAAGCTAATCCCGCGCGATGATCTCGCGTTCGCCGCGATGTACGCGCGGTTCGTCGAAGCGAATCCCCGCGCGGCGGCGGACCAGGAATTTCGGCCGGCGGCTGCGGATCGCATTGCGGCGACGGCGGCGCGGAGCGGGATCGCGTGGCGCCGGCTCGGTCAGTTGCGGAAGACCGAAGATCTCGCTCCACATCTGCCAGGCGGAGGCGATCTCGTCGGCGTCCGAACTGGTGCCGAGTGGAATCGCGAGCGAAGGATCGCGATGAACCAGCACCAGCATCTGCGCGTCGTCGATGCCGCGCACCGCGACACCGAGAAAATCACTGACGCGAACGTTGACCGCCATCCGCATGCCTTTGACGGCACGGCGCAGCACGACGTGTTCGCGATGAAGCTCGACCTGCCGCGTGCCGCCGTCCGCGCGCACGTCGTGCGCGTGGAAGCTGAGCGGAAGGGAAAGAGGGTCGAGCCGCAGTGCACGGCTCGACCCGGCGGAGTTGATTCCGCCTGTTGGTGTTTGACGCCTCACGGCTTTATCTCCCCGCCGGGATTATGTTCCCGGTCGATGCGTGAGACCTTAGCCGAGCGATTTCCGTTTCAGCTTAAAAAGCCTGGTTAACCCGATGTCACCAGCGCTGCTTCTCCCACCATGATTGACAAGAGGTTGGCCCGCATGATTGACGAAGCCTTGCCGCGATCTTGAGAATCTTTGCCGTTATCGGGGTAAAGCGCTTGAAATCCCTGTGAATCCGGCACATCTGGTGGGTTCGTCGACCTCGTTCCGACCCCGTCCAATCCGCAGGAATTTGTTCGTGAACCCTTCACCATCTGCATCGTCGCGACACGGTGATACCTCCGATCTGTTTGACCAGTCGGGCTTGAGCGAGCTCGCACAGCGTCTGGTCGACGCTGCCAGGCGTGCCGGCGCCGATGCCGCCGACGCGGTCGCAGTGCGCGGCATTTCGCAGGGCGTCGAGGTGCGCGACGGCCGGGTCGAGGAAACCGAGCGCTCTGAAGGCGACGACGTCGGATTGCGCGTATTCGTCGGCCAGCGCCAGGCGGTGGTGTCGACCAATGACGTCACTGGTGACGGCATCGCGAAGCTCGCCGAGCGCGCGGTCGCGATGGCACGCGTGGCGCCCGACGACAAATATGTCGGGCTGGCCGATCCGGCGCTGCTTGCGCATGATTTTCCCGATCTTGATCTGCTCGACCGCAAGGTTCCTTCCACCGCCGAGCTGGAGCGCCGCGCGATGGAGGCGGAGGCTGCGGCGCTCGCGGTCAAGGGCGTCACCAAATCAGGCGGTGCGTCGGCCTCGACCGGAATCGGTGGCATGGTGCTGGTGACGTCGACCGGCTTCCACGGCTCCTATTTGCGTTCCAGCCAGAGCATCTCGACGACGGCGATTTCGGGTGAAGGCACCGGCATGGAGCGCGACTACGATTTCACCAGCGCGCTGCATGCATCCGATCTCGATGCGCCCGCTGTGGTCGGCCGCAAGGCCGGCGAGCGCGCGGTGGCGCGGTCCAATCCGCGCAAGGTCGAAACCTGCAAGGTGCCGGTGGTCTATGACCCGCGCGTTGCGGGCTCGATGGTCGGTCATCTCGTCGGCGCCATCAACGGCGCCTCGATCGCGCGCAAGACGAGCTTCCTGAAGGACCGGCTCGGCGAGCAGTTGTTCTCGAAGAACATCCGCATCATCGACGATCCGTTGCGGGTGCGCGGCCTGCGCTCGCAGACCTTCGATGCCGAGGGCGTCAAGGTGAAGAAAACGGCGCTGATCGATGACGGCGTGCTGACGACATGGATCCTGGACTCCGCCACCGCGCGCGAGCTTGGCCTCGCCACCACCGGCCATGCCCATCGCGGGGTATCGTCCTCGCCCTCGCCGGGATCGTACAATTTGCATCTCGAGCCCGGCACGGTGACGCCGCAGGAGCTGATCTCGGACATCCGCCAGGGCTTCTATGTGACGGATCTGATCGGATCCGGTGTCAACGGCGTGACGGGCGACTACAGCCGCGGCGCGTCCGGCTTCTGGATCGAGAACGGCGAGATCACCTATCCGGTCAGCGAGGTGACCATCGCAGGCCATCTGCTGCCGATGTTCAAGTCGCTGGTTGCGGCCAACGATTTGGAATTCCGCTATGGCGTCAATTCGCCGACGCTGCGCATCGAGGGTCTGACGCTTGGCGGACGCTGATACGGACGACTGGATCAAGGCCCGCGATGCGGCGCTGCTGACCAGGACGGTGCACGAGGCGGGGCGGCTCGCGCTGTCGCTGTTCCGGACCGAGCTGAAGAACTGGATCAAGGGCGCCTCCTCGCCGGTCTCCGAAGCCGACATTGCGGTGAACGAGCTGCTGGAGGAACGGCTGCGCGCAGCAACGCCGGATTACGGCTGGTTGTCGGAGGAAAGCGCCGATGACAAGACGAGGCTCGGCAAGCGTCTGACCTGGATCGTCGACCCGATCGACGGCACCCGCGCCTACCTCGCCGGTCGTGAGGACTGGTGCGTCAGCGTGGCGCTGGTTGAAGATGCATCGCCGGTGCTCGCTGCGGTGTATGCACCGGCCACCGATGAATCCTTTTTTGCCGCGCGCGGGCAGGGTGCCACACTGAATGACAGCGCCGTGCATGCTACCGCCGGCATCGATTTCGACTTTCGGCGCATGGCGGGGCCGAAGCCGCTGGTGCAGCGACTCAGTCCCACGCCGGACGAGATCACGCTGTATCCGCGGATCGGTTCGCTGGCACTGAGGCTGTGCCGTGTAGCACAAGGTCGACTTGACGCGGCCTTCGCGGGTGGGCAAAGCCGCGACTGGGATCTTGCCGCGGCGAATTTGATCGTGCAGGAAGCGGATGGTAAGATGACCGCGCTCTCGGGGGATGCGATTGAGTACAATCGCCCGGAGGTATCGCATGGGGTGCTGGTAGCAGCCGGACGTGATCGTCATGCACGCATTGTCGAGCATTTTCGCAACCGTCCATTGCCCTGAAGCTCCATCGGTCAGCACCGCGCATTCGATGAGCACGACCAGTCCTGTGACGACCAGAACCGTGACGACCACGACCCAACTTGCTTGCCGGGCATCCCGTTAGGAAAAAGGCCATCATGTCAGACAATGCCCAGCCGCAACTGCTCCACCTCGTCATCGGTGGCGAGTTGACTGATCTCGAACACAACACCTTCAAGAACCTGGACGAAGTCGACATCGTCGGGGTGTACCCGAACTATGCGACCGCTTACGCCGCCTGGAAGGCGAAGGCGCAGCAGACGGTGGACAACGCCCACATGCGCTATTTCGTTGTTCACCTCCACCGGTTGCTCGACCCTGAGCAGGACGCAAAGCACTCCCATTGAAACGCCTTTTTCGCGATTTGCTGCGCAGCGCCTTCGTGCAGCGCGCGCTGGGTGTGCTTGCGGCCGAATATTTGCGGCTGGTCTGGCTTACCAACCGCTTCAGCTACGACCCGCCCGACATCTATGAGCAGGTCGAGCCGATGATGCCGGGAATCTTCGTGTTCTGGCACGGCCAGCACCTGATGACGCCGTTCATCAAGATCAAGGAGAGCTATCGCACCAAGGTGCTGATCTCCCGGCATCCTGACGGCGAGTTCAACGCGCTTGCGGTCGAACGGCTCGGGATCGGCACCATCCGCGGTTCCGGCGATCATTCCGGCGCCTTCAATCGCAAGGGCGGGGTCGGCGCCTTCAAGGAGATGGGACGGACGCTGGAAGAGGGCTGGAACGTCGCGACCACGGCGGATGTGCCGAAGCGGGCGCGGGTCGCCGGGCTCGGCCCCATCATGCTGGCTCGGGAGACGGGCCGGCCGATCCTCGCCTTCGCGATGGTGACCAGCCGCTTCATCCGGTTGAAAAACTGGGATTCCACCACCATCAATTTGCCATTTGGGCGAGGCGCAGTGGTAGGTATTGAGCCGGTTTACGTGCCGCCCGATGCCGATGCCGCGACCATGGAAAAGCTTCGGCAGCACGTGGAGTTTCTTCTGAACGAAGCGACCCGACGCGCCTATGCCGAGGTCGGGCGGCCGGAGGCAGCGCTTGGCTAGCTCGCTCCCGATGACGTTGCGTGTGTATCGCAAGCTGTCGTCTGCGATGGTGCCGCTCGCGCCTGCTCTGATCAAACGACGTCTGAGCCTCGGCAAGGAAGATCCCGCACGGGTCGGCGAGCGGCGCGGCCTGAGTGACGACGTCCGGCCGCACGGCCCGCTGGTCTGGATCCACGGCGCAAGCGTCGGTGAGGTGCTGGCGGCGGCGGCGCTGATCGAGCGACTGCGCGCCTTCAACCTGCGCATCCTCCTCACCTCGGGCACGGTGACGTCGGCGGCGATCGTGACAAAACGTTTCCCGCCCGATGTGATCCACCAATACGTGCCGTATGATTCGCCGCGTTATGTCGGGCGTTTCCTCGATCACTGGCGACCGTCGCTGGCGCTGTTCATCGAATCGGATTTGTGGCCGAACCTGATCCTGTCGAGCGCCGCCCGACGGCTGCCGATGGTGCTGATCAACGGGCGGATGTCGCAGCGCTCGTTCCCGCGCTGGCGCCGGCTCTCCAACACCATCTCCGCTTTGCTCGGCCGGTTCGACATCTGCCTCGCCCAATCGGATACCGATGCGGAACGCTTCGCCGCGCTCGGCAGTCGCCGTGTCGTCACCACCGGCAATCTCAAGCTGGATGTTCCGGCGCCGCCGGCCGATCCTGCCAAGCTGGAACGGCTGATGTCGGTGACGCGCGGCCGCCCGATCGTGGTGGCGGCCTCCACCCATCCGGGCGAGGAAGAGATCCTGATCGACACGCACAAGGCGCTGTCGGGATTCTTCCCCGGGTTGCTCACGGTGATCGTGCCGCGCCACGCCCATCGCGGCGAGGTGGTCGGGCAGCTCGTCAACGCCGCGGGCCTGCGCCCCGGCCTGCGCTCGCATGAGGACCTGCCGGTCGCCACCACCGACATCTATGTCGCCGATACGATGGGCGAGCTCGGCCTGTTCTATCGGCTGGCGCCGATCGTATTCATGGGCGGCTCACTGGTTCCACATGGCGGCCAGAATCCGATCGAGGCCATCAAGCTCGGTGCAGTGATCGTGCATGGTCCACATGTGTTCAACTTCACCGACGTCTATGAGGCGCTCGATCGGTCCGGCGGCGCAAGGCGCACCGATGATCGGGAAGCGCTGGTCAAGCAGCTCGGCCAGTTCCTGGCCGACCCCGCGGCGCGCGACGCTTCGCTCGGGGCGTCCGAGCGCGTCGTCGAGCAGCTTGGCGGCGCGCTGGAGCGCACGCTGACGGCGCTCGAGCCCTATCTGCTGCAGTTGCGGCTCGAGATGGGAGCCGCCAATGCGTGAGCCGGCCTTCTGGTACCGGCCTTCGTCTTGGATATCGCATCTGTTGAGACCGCTCGCCGCGCTTTACGGCGCGGTGGCCGCCCGGCGCATGCAGCGCGGCGGCGTCGATGCCGGCATTCCGGTTTTTTGCATCGGCAACTATCACGTCGGCGGCGCCGGCAAGACGCCGACCGTGCTTGCGCTCGCGAAGCTCTTGCGCGAGCTCGACGAGCGGCCGGTGGTGCTCAGCCGCGGCTATGGCGGCCGGCTGCGTGGTCCGGTCAAGGTCGATCCCGGCCGTCACATCGCGGCCGATGTCGGCGACGAGCCGCTGATGATGGCGGCGACCTTGCCGGTCGTGGTTTCGCGCGAGCGCGCCGAAGGCCTGGCGCTGGCGCGGGCGCAGGACGCCAGCGTGATCCTGATGGACGACGGCTTCCAGAATCCGTCCGTAGTCAAGGATGCCTCATTCATCGTCATCGACGGCCATCGCGGGCTCGGCAATGGTTGCGTGTTCCCGGCCGGTCCCTTGCGCGCGCCGCTGCCGCCGCAACTGGCGCGCACCGACGCGCTGATCGTGGTCGGCGAGGGGAGTGCTGCGCAAAAGGTCGCGGCCGAGATTTCGTCGCGCGGCAAGCCTCTGCTGCAGGCGGAGCTGAAACCGGATGAGGCTTCGCTCGCAGCGCTGCGCGGCAAACGCGCGCTCGCCTTTGCCGGCATCGGCGATCCCGCGCGCTTCTTCAACACGCTGCGGTCGAGCGGTGTCGAGGTGGTGCGGAGCCGCGCCTTCGCGGATCATCACGCCTTTACCAAGGGCGAGATCGACGGGCTTGTCGCGGATGCTCGCTGTGATGGCCTGACGCTGGTGACGACGGAAAAGGATCTGGCGCGCTTGCGCACCGCGGGCGGAATGCCGGCTTGGGCGCAGGCGATCACGCCGTTTGCGGTGACCCTGCGGTTCGCGGACGCATCAGCGCTGCGGCGCTTGGTGACCGATCTTCTCTTTAAGGCGAGACAGAGGAGAGTAAGCCGGTGAGCCCTAGCCCTGCGGTTTCAGCGCATCGGGAAAATGCCGCTGCAGCACGGCGCTCGGAGTGGCGTAGGCTTCCTGCAAGTCGACGCTCCAGTACTTCAGCTCATCGAGCGGGATCCGCGCATCGGATACCGCGCAGCGCACAAAGGTCCCGGGCGAGATCACGCGGAAATCGCCGTCCAGATATTGCACCTGCGCTTCGCCGTGTCCCGAGGGACCGAACTTGTTCAGCACGATTGAGCTCTCCGCCTTGCCTCACATGAGGCTTACTGGATGGTCATGAAACCGTCTACCATAGATAGGGCGGCGCGTCCGTCCGTTAAACCACCGACTTGTGATGATTTGGCGGCAGACGCGCATGGTAGCCTTGCGCGTATGGTTCGCTGTGTTTTCAGCACTATAACGGGCCGGCCGGATCGGATGCACTTCAAGTCGGTTTTCATGTTCCTGGCGATGATCGCCGCGCCGGTCGCGGCCGCCACGCCGCTTCCAGCCCCTCATCAGGTCGAGATCCCGGAAGGCAGCGGCACGCTGCATGCACAGCTCTACCGGCCCGCCGGGGACGGACCGTTTCCGACCGTGATCGCGCTACATGGCTGCGCCGGCCTCACCAGCCGGACCGAGCCGGTGCTGCCGCGCTACCGCGACTGGGCCGAGCAACTGCTGACGACCGGCCACGCGGTGCTGATGCCCGACAGCTATGGCTCGCACCAGCTCGGCCCGCAATGCCGCGTCAAGGAACATCAGGTCCAGATCCGGCGCCAGCGGGTCGCCGACATCAACGCAGCGCGGCAGTGGCTGGTGCAGCAGAAATGGGTGGCTCGCAACCGCATCAGCCTGGTGGGCTGGGGCAACGGTGCCGGCGCCTTGCTGTGGGCGGTGCGGCCGCAAATGTGGTCGCGCACCATCGATCCGGATTTCCGTTCGGCGGTCGCCTTCTATCCGGATTGCCGCACCTCGTCCGGCCTCGGCTGGAGCGCACGGGTGCCGACGCTGCTCCTGATCGGCGGGCGCGACGATGTCTCCTCGGCGTCGGCCTGCCATCAGATGGTCGACGGCGCGCGCGGGCGCAGCGCGCTTGCCAGGATCGTGGTCTATCCCGAGGCCTATCACGGCTTCGATCGCGCCAACGTGCCGCTGCGCGCGATCGGCGTCTCATCCGATGCGGCGACCATCGAGCACGGCCACGTCGGAACCGACGCGAGCGCGCGCGAGGACGCGCAAAAGCGCGTCGCCGAATGGCTATCGCGCTAGACGTGAGCGTTTTCGAGCGAGGTAGGCACCGCCTCGCGTGAAGAAAACGCGTCTAGAAGAGGCTGCCCTGATCGACCGGCTTTGCGGTGCGCTTGGGTGCCGCGGGCTTGGTCTCGCGTGGCGCTTTCGGCTCGCTGGCGGGCACCGCCGTCGCCGGAGCCCGATCCGCATCGGCGGTGGCGGCGACGCGGCCGTCGGCGAACTCGATCGAGAGATTGGCGCCTGGGCCCACGGCGGCGGCCGAGTGAACCGCATGGCCGCGTTCGTCGCGCACCAGCGCAAAGCCGCGCTCCAGCACGCCGCGATAGGACAGCGCCGACAGCAACTGCCCGCTATGGACAACCCGCGCCTCGAGCCGCTGCATCACGGTTGTCAGCGCACGCCGGGCGCGCTCGGCGAGGCGGTGGGTGCGCTCGAGGTCACGCGCGATCGCGTTGCGCTGGGCCTGCGCATTGGCGAGCTTCGAGGCCTTCAGCCGGATCTCGAGCCCGGCAAACCGCTCGCGCCGGCTGCGCAGCAGCGAGCGCGCCGACAGGTCGATGCGTTCGCCGCAGACGGTCAGCCGCTGCCGTGCGTGCGCGACTTGGCCGCGCAGCACGCCGATGGTCAGCCGCGCGCTGCTGGTGGCGAAGCGGCGGAAATGCGCATGGGTGTTGGCCTTCAGCCCGCGCGGCAGCGCCGCGCCGAGGTGATCGAGCCGCTGCCTCGGAATCGCCAGCAATTCGCTCGCCGCCGGCAATGCACGCGCCGCGGCACGCAGCTCGTTGCGGCGCGCCTCCTGGCCGCGCTGCCAGCACACCATGACGCGGCGGGCGAGCGCGGTGATCTCGACGAACAGCTCGCTCCGCACCGGCACCGCCATTTCGGCGGCCGCCGTCGGCGTCGGCGCGCGCTTGTCGGCGACGAAGTCGATCAGCGTGATATCGGTCTCGTGGCCGACCGCCGAGATCAGCGGGATATGGCTCTCGGCCGCGGCGCGGACCACGATCTCCTCGTTGAATGACCAGAGGTCCTCCAGCGATCCGCCGCCGCGCGCGACGATCAGCAGGTCGGGTCGCGGCAGGCGGCCGCCCTCGGGTAGCGCGTTGAAGCCGCGGATCGCGGCGGCGACCTGCTCGGCGGAGCCGTCGCCCTGCACTTTGACCGGCCAGACCAGCACGCGGCGAGGAAAGCGGTCCTCCAGCCGGTGCAGGATGTCGCGAATCACGGCGCCGGTCGGCGAGGTGACGACGCCGATCACCTCCGGCAGCCAGGGCAGGAGCTGCTTGCGCGCCTCGTCGAACAGACCTTCGGCCGCGAGCTTCTTCTTGCGTTCCTCCATCAGCGCCATCAGCGCGCCGACGCCGGCCGGCTCCAGCGATTCGATGACGATCTGGTATTTCGAGGAGTTCGGATAGGTCGTCAGCTTGCCGGTCGCGATGACCTCGAGCCCTTCCTGCGGCTTGAAGCGCATCCGGGCATGGGCGAACTTCCAGATCACCGCCTCGATCTTGGCGGTCTCGTCCTTCAGCGCGAAATAGCAGTGCCCGGAGGAATGCGGGCCGCGGAAACCGGAGATCTCGCCGCGGACGCGGACATGGCCGAATCGGTCCTCCACCGTCCGTTTCAGCGCGGAGGAGAGTTCCGAGACGGTGAATTCAGGCGCGTTGAGGAGATTCGGAGCAGCGGTCATTTAGCGCATAGAATCGGGGTTTTCGACCTCGTGCGCAAGGTCCGAACGTCCTATTTCGAGTTTCGAATCACATATCCACATCGGATCGAACCGTGCATTGCTGCGATCCAGGGTCGTGCTAAACCGAACAAAATGGCGTTACAACCCCTCAATTGGCGAGAGATATGAACATCCTCCTGCTCGGTTCCGGCGGCCGCGAGCATGCGCTGGCGTGGAAGATCGCAGCGTCTCCGCTGGTGACGAAACTCTGGTGTGCGCCGGGCAATGCCGGAATGGCGCGCGAGGCCGAATGCGTCGCGCTCAATGTTGCCGACCACGCGGCGGTGATCGAATTCTGCAAACGCAACGCCGTGGATCTGGTCGTGGTCGGCCCGGAGACGCCGCTCGCCGCCGGCATCGTCGACGATCTCGCGGCCGTGGGGATCAAGGCCTTCGGGCCGCGCAAGCAGGCCGCCCAGCTCGAAGGCTCGAAGGGATTCACCAAGGATCTCTGCAGCGAGTTCAACATTCCGACCGGTGCCTATCGCCGCTTCGACAATGCGAACGATGCGCTGGCCTACGTTCGAGCGCAGGGCGCGCCGATCGTGGTCAAGGCCGACGGCCTTGCCGCCGGCAAGGGCGTCGTGGTCGCGAAGACGCTGGCTGACGCCGAGGCTGCAATCGCCATGATGTTTGAGGGTGCGTTCGGCGCGGCCGGCACCGAGGTGGTGATCGAGGAGTTCTTGTCGGGCCGCGAGATCAGCTTTTTCGCGCTGTGCGACGGCGAGACCGCGATCCCGCTGGCTTCGGCCCAAGACCACAAGCGGGCCTTCGATCACGACGAAGGGCCGAACACCGGCGGCATGGGCGCCTATTCGCCAACGCCGTTCGTGACGCCAGAGGTCCACGACCAGATCATGGCGCGGATCATCCTGCCGACGATAGCCGGGATGAAGAGCCGCGGCACGCCGTTCAAGGGCGTGCTCTATGCCGGCGTGATGCTGACCGCGCAGGGCCCAAAGCTGTTCGAATACAATGTCCGCTTCGGCGATCCCGAGTGCCAGGTGCTGATGCTGCGGATGATGTCGGACATCGTTCCGGCGCTGCTCGCCGCAATCGACGGGCAATTGAAGAATTTCGACCTGCGCTGGTATCCCGAGCCAGCGCTCACCGTGGTGATGGCGGCGAAGGGCTATCCCGGCGACTATGCCAAGGGTACGCGGATCGACGGGCTCGATGACGCCGCCAAAGTCGAGGGCGTCGAGATCTTCCACGCCGGCACGGTTGCGAAGGACGGCGCTGTTCTCGCCAATGGCGGCCGCGTGCTGAACGTCTGCGCGATGGGCAAGACCGTCACCGAGGCGCGCGACCGCGCCTATCAGGCCGTCGATCGCATCAAGTGGCCCGACGGCTTCTGCCGGCGCGACATCGCCTCGCAGGCGGTCGAGGCGGAGAAGACGAGGGGTTAGGGCGCCTCGCCATTGCGAGGAGCGAAGCGCGTAGGGTGGGCAAAGCGAAGCGTGCCCACCATTACGAGCGCGGAGTGGACGGTGGGCACGGCGCAAACGCGCCTTATGCCCACCCTACGCAGTGATCACAGGGGCGCAGCTAAAGCAAATCCCCGCCCGCCGCGGACGCCGTGGTGCCGTGCTCGCGGAACGCCTTGATGACGTTCTTGCCGATCTTCCACTTGTGCACCTCGTCGGGACCGTCGACCAGCCGCTGCGAGCGCACCTGCGTATACCATTTCGCGAGCGGCGTATCCTGGCTGTAGCCGAGCGCGCCGTGGAGCTGGATCGCGGTGTCGATCACCTTGTGCACCATGTGGGCATGGAAGATCTTCGCGATCGAGTTTTCCTGCCTGATATCGAGGCCCTTCTCGGCCTTGTAGGCGATGTGCAGCAGCATCAGCCGGCCGATATAGAGCTCGCTCGCGCAGTCCGCGAGCATGAACTGCACCGCCTGCCGGTCGGCCAATGGCGATCCGAACGTCGAGCGCTTGGTGACGTGGGCGACCGCCATGTCGAGGGCGCGCTGCGCCTTGGCGACGTTGTGCATGCCGTGGCGCAGCCGGCCGTAGGCGAGACGGTGCTGGCCCATGTTGAAGCCGTTGCCTTCGCCGCCGAGCAGGTTGTCCGCGGGCACCTTGAGGTTCTTGATCTCGATCTCGGAGTGGCCGCCGTGGATCACGTCGTCATGCGGTCCCTCGATTGCCATGTTCGGCACGTTGCGCTTGATGCGGTAGCCCGGGTTTGGCAGCTCGACGATGAAGGTCGAATATTGCTTGTGGCGCGGCGCGTTCGGATCGGTCTTCGCCATCACCAGCGCCAGGTCGGCGACGCTCGCCGATGAGGAGAACCATTTCTCGCCGTTGAGGATGTAGTTCTCGTTGCCGTCTTTCACGGCGGTGGTCTGCATGCCGGTGGCATCGGCGCCGGCGGCCTTCTCGGTCATCGAGAAGCAGATGCGCTTCTCACCGTTCAAGAGCGGCTTGAGGAACTTCTCCTTCTGATACTCCGTGCCGTGCGCCAGGATCGTCATCATCGAGGCGTCATCGGGGCCCTGCGTGTTCAAGGCCAGCGCGCCCAGCATGCTTTCGCCGAGCTCCATCTGCACCAGCGCATTCGCCAGCGGGCCGAGCCCCATACCGCCATATTCCTTCGGTACGAACGGGCACCACAGGCCCTGCGCGCGGGCCTTCTTCCGCAGCGGGGCAAGCACGTCGGCGAGCGGCTTGGTATCCAGCTCCTTTTCCGCGGGAATGCATTCATCGTGCACGAATTTGCGCACCTTCTCGCGGATCGCCTTGGCTTCGGCCGGAATTTCGAAATCGATCGACATGGCACTTCCTCGCTTTCGTCTTGTTGTTGCTTGGGCGCCGGGATGGCATAAACCCCGCCTGAGCCAGCGGCAACGCCAAACAAAGTTTGAAGCAGCGCCGCGAAGGGAAGGAGCTACCGATGTCTGATCTCGCCGATCTTTTTCCCGGCTATGCCTCCGAATGGATCAACACCTCGCAAGGGCGCATCTTTGCCCGCGTCGGCGGCAAGGGCCCGCCATTGCTGTTGCTGCACGGTTTCTCCTCGACGCATGTGATGTGGCACCAGGTCGTGCCTGATCTCGATGACAAGTTCACACTGATCATCGCCGACCTGCCGGGCTACGGCTGGTCCGACATGCCCGACAGCGACAAGAACCATACGCCCTACACCAAGCGGGCCTGGGCGAAGACGATGGTCGAGGTGATGGAGCAACTCGGCCACGTGCACTTCGCGCTCGCCGGCCACGACCGCGGCGGCCGCGTCTCATACCGGCTGGCCCTCGATCATCCCGGCCGGCTATCGAAGCTCGCGGTGCTCGATATCGCGCCGACCTATGATTACTGGCAGAACATCAACCGGCTGTCCGCGCTGAAGATCTACCATTGGGCGTTTCTGGCCCAGCCTTATCCGTTGCCGGAGACATTGATCTCGGGTCAGGGCGAATTCTTCCTCAAGGAGAAGATGGCGAGCCAGACCAAGAGCAAGACACTCGATGCCATCGATCCGCGTGCGCTCGAGCATTATCTTGCACCGTTCCGCGATCCCGCGCGCATTCACGCGATGTGCGAGGACTATCGCGCCGGCGCCTATGCCGACTACGAGATCGACAAGGCCGACGTCGACGCCGGCAACAAGATTACGATCCCGATGTTGGCGCTGTGGGGCGACGCCGGTGTCGCCAGTGCGGCAACGACGCCGCTCGACACCTGGAAGAGATGGGCGACCAATGTGAGCGGTGCGCCGGTGGACTCCGGGCATTTTCTCACCGAGGAGGCCCCGCAGGCGACCGCGAAGCTGCTGCGGGAGTTTTTCCTGGCATAATGCTGCTTCAATACCGTCATCCTGAGGAGCGCGCATCGCGCGCGTCTCGAAGGATGCACGGCCCGGCTGGCGGCCGTCGATCCTTCGAGACGCGCTACGCGCTCCTCAGGATGACGGGATCAGCATTTTACGCGCTGAGAGCTTCATCCGGGTTACGGATTTCTCACCGCCGCTCCCTGAAGAACTCCCGCAGCATACGTGCCGCCTCGGTCTCTCCCACCGCACCATAGATTTCCGGCACGTGGTGGCAGGTGGGCTGGGCAAAGAAGCGGACACCCGATTCGACCGCGCCGCCCTTGGGGTCGGCAGCGCCGTAATACAGCCGGCGGATCCGGGCAAACGAGATCGCGCCGGCGCACATGGTGCAGGGCTCCAGCGTGACGTAGAGATCGCAATCGACCAGCCGCTCGGTGCCGATCGCCTCGGCGGCCTGGCGGATCGCCAAAATCTCGGCATGGGCGGTCGGGTCGCGGTCGGTCAGCGTGCGGTTGCTGGCGGTGGCGATGACGTCGTAACCGCGTACGATCACGCATCCGATCGGAACTTCACCCGATTTTCCGGCATTTTCGGCCGTTTTCAGCGCCAAATCCATGAAAGAAGGGGCTGACATGCCTCGTATCATCGGAAGAAACCTGCTACTAGCTTCGCCTTCAGCCAACGTGGATACCGGCTTTTGGTGCGCCGCCGACAGCGGGCGCGTGGCCGTTTGATCTTTACCCAAGTGAGACTTTCATGCCCCGCGACAGCGACAAACACAACGATTCCCAGCGCGGCCGGCGTGACCGTGGAGTTCCCGGAAAGGGTCGCTCAGGCGGTGCTCGCGGATCGGACAGGCCGTCCGGCAAACGCAGCTTCGGCGGCAAGGGCGATCGCGACAAGCGGCCGTTCGGCGGCAAGGGCGAAGGCCGCCCGTTCCGCCGCCGCGAGGACGGTGATGCGCCGCGCCGCGACTACGGTGACCGTCCGCGCTTCAAGCGCGACGATCGTGGGCGCGACGATGGCGAGAAGCGCGCGTTCAAGCCGCGCGGCGAGCGCCGCGACTTCGATCGCGATGACCGGGCCCCGCGCGGCGAACGCTCGGGGCGTCCGGCCGGGCGCTTCGCCGACAAGAAGTTTGGCGAGAAGCGGCCCTATGGCGACCGCGATCGCGAGAAGCGTCCCTACACGCCACGTGGTGAGCGCGCCGAACGCAAATTCGATGACAGAAAGTTTTCGCGGGGTGATCGCGACAAGCGCCCATTCGGCGGCAAGGGCGAAGGGCGGCCGTTCCGCCGCCGCGAGGATGGCGATGCACCGCGTCGTGATTTCGGCGATCGGCCACGCTTCAAGCGCGACCGCGACTTCGAGGGCCGCGACCGCAGCGACGAAAAGCCCTGGCAGAAGCGCGACCGCAAGCCGCGCGACGATCGCGGCGGCGATGAGCGGCCGCGTTTTTCAAGGTCTCGCGAGGATCGCGAGCAGGGTGACCGTCCATTCCGCGAGCGGCCGAAGTTCAACCGGCCGCGCTGGGATCGCGATGATGAAGGTGGTGACCGCCGCGACGCCCGGCGTCGCGAACGGCCCGAAGGCCGCACGGACTGGCAGGAGCATCCGCGCAGCGAGGGCCGCTTCTCCGACCGTCCGCGCCGCGACAATGAGGATGACAGCAAGATCTTCGCGAAGCGCCCGGCCTTCGGTGGCCGCGGCGCCTATCGCGAGCGCTCCTTCGACGACCGGCGCAGCCGTCCCGAGCCGAAGCCGAAGAAATCCGGTGAGCGCATCGCCAAGGTGCTGGCGCGTGCCGGCCTTGCCTCGCGCCGCGACGCCGAGGAGATGGTGACGCAAGGCCGCGTCACCGTGAACGGGCGCGTGATCAATTCGCCGGCGCTCGATGTCACCGCCAACGACGTCGTGGCCGTGGATGGAACGCCGTTGCCGCCACGCGAGCGGACGCGGCTGTTCCTCTATCACAAGCCGCGTGGGCTGATGACGACGCATGCCGACCCCGAGGGACGGCCGACCGTGTTCGACAATCTGCCGGAGGGCCTGCCCCGGCTGATCTCGATCGGCCGGCTCGACTTCAACACCGAGGGATTGTTGCTGCTCACCAATGACGGCGGCCTGGCGCGGACGCTGGAATTGCCCGACACCGGCTGGCTGCGGCGCTATCGCGTGCGCGCGCACGGCGAGGTGACGCAGGCGCAGCTCGACGAGCTGAAGAAGGGGGTCGAGGTCGACGGCGTCAAATACGGGCCGATCGATGCGACGCTGGAGCGCGATCAGGGCGCCAATGTCTGGGTGGTGTTCGCGATTCGCGAGGGCAAGAATCGCGAGGTGCGCAACGTGATGGCGCATCTCGGCCTCGAAGTGAACCGGCTGATCCGGGTGTCCTACGGCCCGTTCCAGCTTGGCGAGATCGAGGAGGGCCAGGTCGAGGAGGTCAAGACGCGGGTGCTGCGCGAGCAGCTCGGCGAGAAGGTGGCCAAACTTGCCGGCGCCGATTTCGCGCGGCCGGAGCAACGCGACGCAGACGACGGCACGCCGGCCGGCAGGAAGCCGTCCAAACCGGCAAGCAAGCGCGCCGTGATCAATGACCGCAAGGGCCGCCGCGTGCTGGTGCAGCGCACCGGCAGCGAGGAGGCGCGCGCCCGCAACGAGGACGAGGCCAACGGCTACGGTCCGCCACGTCGCCCGAAGCGTGGCTATCACGGCAAGCGTGATCTGACGCCGCGCGACGAGTAGTCCGATGCGCGTCGCATTTCTTTCTGCGGTCTTAGACCGAAGGCTGCGTTCCCTCCCCCTGAAAGGGCAGGCAATCGCATATGAGATTCGAGTCGCAACGGCATCGGCAGTCGGCTCCCTCTCCCGCTTGCGGGGGAGGGCTGGGGTGGGGGTTCTCTCCGCGAGTCGTCTCGTGGAGGGAGCCCCCACCCGCCGCGCGCTGCGCACGCGTCGGCCTCCCCCGCAAGCGGGAGAGGCGAAGGGAGCCCGCGGACAACCTCCGCAGACGCCATATGCGATTGCCCTGCCCCTTGTGGGGAGGGGAGCCTACCGCGCGCGTGGCTGAGGTCGGGGCAGTCTAATGCGTGTTGTTGGCGGACGACTGAAGGGCCGCAATCTGGCCGCGCCGTCGGGCCGAGAGATCCGCCCGACTGCGGACCGGTTGCGCGAGTCCGTGTTCAACATCCTCATCCACGCCTACGACAATCCGATTCTGGACGCGCGTGTGCTCGACCTGTTCGCCGGCACCGGTGCGCTCGGCATCGAGGCGGTCTCCCGTGGGGCAAAGTTCACGCTGTTCGTCGACAACGGTGCGGAGGCGCGCGCGCTGTTGCGCAACAACGTCGAGACGCTGGGGCTTGGCGGTGTCACGAAAGTCTACCGCCGCGATGCCACCGATCTCGGCCCGGCGCATCCGGTCGAACCGTTCTCGCTGGTGTTCCTTGATCCGCCCTACGGCAAGGGGCTGGCGGAGAAAGCACTCGCCTCGTTGCGCGACGGCGGCTGGCTGATGCCGGGCGCGCTCCTGGTGGTGGAGGAAGCGAAGGCCGCGGCGTTCGCGGCGCCCGAAGGTTTTGAGGAGCTCGAGCGGCGTGCCTATGACGACACGGAGTTCGTGTTTTTGCGAGCTGTCATCGCGCCTTGATCTGTCGTCCCTGCGAAAGCACTAGGGCATCTACACATCTTTTCCGGACCGAAAAGTGACTCTCGATCAAGGACTTGCTTGCCACTGATGACGCCATTTCGCGAGCAGAGCTTAGCAAAAGTGCGGCGTTTCTCTGCGTTGCTAAGCTAAGTCGTTGAGAAGACTCCGGAAGACATGTAGATGCCCTAGTGCGAAAGCAGGGACCCATAACCACAAACGCTGTTTGTTGCACGATGCTGGAACGACAAGTCCCGCTAACAACGCAAGCCACGGCATATGGGTCCCTGCTTTCGCAGGGACGACAGATGATTATGCGGCGGACGCGGCGTGATGAACGATGAAGCTAATCCCGCGCGATGATCTCGCGCTCGCCGCGATGCACGCTGGCCTCGTTGAGGCGAAAGCCGGCGCGTCCCTAACGCCAATCGTGTCGCGAGAATGCGGATATTTGACTCACCGGTCGTGCAACACACTCGCTGTCGTCCCTGCGAAAGCCGGGACCCATAACCACGAATGTGCATTGCGGAAGCGCGCTGTGGCTCCAGCCTCTCTCGAAGGAGAGATCGGTGGTTATGGGTCCCGGGTCGCGCGGAGCCTGTCATCGGGCGCGCGTTCGCGCGACCCGTTGGCTTGCCCGGGACGACGGAATGTATGGCGGCTACCTCCGCCCGAACAGCTTCTCGATATCGCTGAGCTTCAATTCGACATAGGTCGGGCGGCCATGGTTGCACTGGCCGGAGTTCGGCGTGTCTTCCATCTCGCGCAGCAGCGCGTTCATCTCTTCCGGCTTGAGCCGCCGGCCGGCGCGGACCGAGCCGTGGCAGGCCATGGTGGCGGCGACATGCATCAGGCGCCGCTCGAGCGGCAGCGCCTCGTCCCACTCCGCCATGTGCTCGGCGAGATCGCGCAACAGGCCGGCCGCATTGGTCTTGCCGAGCAGCGAGGGCGTCTCGCGCACGGCGACGGCGCCCGGCCCGAACGACTCGATCGCGAGCCCGAATGAGGCAAGCTCCTCGGCGCGATCGAGCAGCTTCTCGACGGTGGCTTCATCGAGCTCGACGATCTCGGGGATCAACAGGATCTGCCGTTGCACGCCGTTCTTCGCGAGCGAGGCCTTCAGCTTTTCATAGACGATGCGCTCATGGGCGGCATGCTGGTCCACCACGATGAGGCCGTCGCGGGTTTGCGAGACGATGTAGGTCTCGTGGATTTGCGTCCGCGCGGCGCCGAGCGGACGGTCGAGCAGATCGGGCGCGGGCGCTGCCTCGAAGCGCACATCGGCGGTCGGCGCGCCGACGTCGAAGGCGGCCTGTCCCGGCTCGGCGAAGGTGGTCGCCGCGCCATCGAACGCGCGCACCGGATTGACCGGGAATGACGGTGAACTGCGCCAGTCCCAATTGCCCGGGCGGGGCGGCGGCGCGAACGCAGGGCGAAATGCTGACAGCGCCGCGCCATCGGTGTTGGCTGCGGTGCGCTTGCCCTCGCGGGCGAGACCATCCTTCAAGGCGTGCACGATCAGCGCGCGGACCAGGCCAGCGTTGCGGAAGCGCACCTCGGTCTTGGCCGGATGCACATTGGCGTCAACCTCCTGCGGATTGCAGGTCACGAACAGCGCCACCACCGGATGGCGGTCGCGCGGGAGATAATCGGAATAGGCCGCGCGCACCGCGCCGAGGATCAGCTTGTCGCGCACCGGGCGACCGTTGACGAACAGGTATTGCCCGAGCGCATTGGCGCGGGTGAGTGAAGGCGCGGCGGCGAAGCCCTCGACCACGACACCCTCGCGCTCGGCGCGCACCTCGATGGCAGAGCCGCGGAAGTCCGCGCCAAGGATGTCGCCGAGCCGCGTCAGCCGACCCGCGGCGCCCGGCAGTGCTGCGGCCCAGGTGACCGGCGCACGCTCCTCGCCCGCGAGCGTAAAGGCGACGTCGGGCCGCGCCATCGCGAGGCGCCGCACCACCTCGCGGATCGCTTCCGCTTCGGTGCGGTCGGTCTTGAGGAATTTCAGCCGCGCCGGCGTCGCGTAGAACAGATCGTTGACCTCGACGCGGGTGCCCTGGCCGAGCGCCGCCGGCATGATCTCCGACTTCTCGCCGCCTTCGACCGACAGCGACCAGGCGTGCGGCTCGCCGGCATGGCGCGTAGTGATGCCGAGCTTTGCGACCGCGCCGATGGACGGCAGCGCCTCGCCGCGGAATCCGAGCGTGCGGATGCGGAGCAGATCCTCGTCGTCGAGTTTGGAGGTCGCATGACGATCGACCGCGAGCGCAAGATCGCTGCGCGTCATGCCGCTGCCGTCGTCGGTGATGCCGATCCGGCGCCGCCCGCCGCCATCGGTGAAGATATCGATCCGGCTGGCGCCCGCATCGATCGCGTTCTCCACCAACTCCTTGACCACGCTCGCGGGTCGTTCGACCACTTCGCCGGCAGCGATGCGGTTGACGACCTGTTCGGGAAGCTGGCGGACGGGCATGGATGTCGGGTTCAGCGGGAGATTCGAGCCTTGGCGCATTCTAGAGGGACGCGCCGTCAAATGCATGGGGTGGGACGCGAATGCCTGCCTTTAGCTGGGGATGGAGCCGGCCTATCGTCTTGAAGACACTGATCTTCGTCGTCCCGTTGGGTACGTCCTACGTGGCGATTGTGGGGGCAGGCGCGCAGGTATATCGTTTAGAAAAATTATAATCCGACTGGGAGGATAGCCATGTGCCATTTGTTCTCGCACCAGCCGCAACGCAATTATGAGTCGCAGACCCGGTCGCTGCGGATCGGCGGCCATTGCACCTCGATCCGGCTCGAAATGTCGTTCTGGGACACGCTGGAGGAGATTGCCGCGAAGGAGAGAATGAGCCTGGCGAAATTCCTCACCACGCTCTACGACGAAGTCCTCAACCACCATGGCGAGGTCAATAATTTCGCCTCGCTGTTGCGCTGCTGCTGTCTCATCTATCGCTCGCAGGGTGCAATGACGGTTCCTGAATTTCAGGGGCAGCCTATTCTCGACGCCGCCGAATAGGTTCTCGCACGCATCCCGCAAAAAAGGACGGCCCTGTCCAGGGAAGACAAGGCCGCTTGAGTTCAGAGGGAACTCACGCATGGATTAGGTTGATCTAAAACAGTGTCGGAGGTCACCTCTCCCTTGGGAGAGGTCGATTTGCGCAGCAAATCGGGTGAGGGGTTAAGGTCTATCGAGAGCCCAAGCCCTCACCCGGATTGCTTCGCAATCCGACCTCTCCCCGACGGGGAGAGGTGGACCGAAGCCGCGGCAAACCGATTCAACCCAAACTCATCCGCTTTAGATTTCCTTGCGCTGCATCGCGCCGGCGATGGTGTCGGCCTGGCGGATCGCCAGCGACACGATCGTCAGCGTCGGATTGCAGGCCGCGCCGCTCGTGAACTGGCTGCCGTCAGAGATGAACAGGTTCTTGATGTCGTGGCTCTGGCCGAACTTGTTGACCACGCCGTCCCGCGGTTTCTCGCTCATCCGGTTGGTGCCCATGTTGTGGGTCGAGGGATAGGGCGGAGTGGGATAGGTCACGGTGGCTCCGACCGCTTCGTAGACGGCGGCACCCTGCTTGTAGGCGTGCTCACGCATCGCGATGTCGTTCGGATGATCGTCGAAATGCACGCTCGCAACCGGCATGCCGAACTTGTCCTTGATCTTCGGATCCAACGTGACGCGATTGGTCTCCTGCGGCATGTCCTCGCCGACGAGCCACATGCCGGCCATCCGTGGATAGCCTTCCATCGCGCTGGTGAAGCTGCGCCCCCATGCGCCGGGATTGAGGAACGCCGCCATGAACGGCAGGCCGAGCGACAGTGTCTCCATTTCGTAGCCGCCGACAAAGCCGCGCTTCGGGTCGTTCTTCGCCTCGTCGCGGATGATGCCGGCCATCGTGGTGCCGCGATACATGTGCACCGACTTCTCGAAGGTCGCATACACGCTTCCAGTCATGTGCCGCATGTAGTTGCGGCCGACCTGGCCGGATGAGTTGGCGAGACCGTCCGGGAACATGTTCGAGGCGCTGTTGAGCAGCAGCCGCGGGCTCTCGATCGAATTGCCGGCGACCGCGACCACGCGGGCCTTCTGCCGCTGCATCGCGCCGCTGGCATCGGCATAGACCACGCCGGTCACCTTGCCGGATTGATCGTGCTCGATCTTGATCACCATGCTGCTCGGGCGCACCTCGAGATTGCCGGTCGCCTCGCCCTTCGGAATCTCCGTGTAGAGCGTCGACCATTTGGCGCCGGACTTGCAGCCCTGGAAGCAGAAGCCGATCTGCTGGCAGGATCCGCGGCCATCGCGCGGCTGGCTGTTGATCGCCATCCGTCCGGTATGGACTTCCTGGTAGCCGAGCCTCTTCGCGCCGGCCTCCAGCACCTTGAAATTATTGTTGCCGGGCAATCCCGGGATGCCGTTGGTCCGCGTCACGCCCATCTTGTCTTCGGCCTTGGCGTAGTACGGCTCCATCTCGGCGAGCGTGATCGGCCAATCCAGCAGGTTGGCGCCGGGGATGTTGCCGTAGGCCGACTTGATCCTGAATTCGTGCTCGTCGAAGCGCAGCGAGGCGCCCGCCCAGTGGATGGTCGAGCCGCCGACCGCCTTGACGATCCAGGCCGGAATGTTCGGAAAGTCCTTGTGGACGCGCCAGCTTCCGGACGTCGTGCGCATGTCCGACCAGGCGAGCTGGCTGAAGCTGTCCCATTCGTCATTGATGAAATCCTGATTCTCGATGCGCGGGCCGGCTTCCAGGATCACGACCTTGACGCCTTTCTGCGCCAATTCGTTGCCGAGCGTTCCGCCACCGGCACCGGAGCCGACGATCACGACCACGCCGCTGTCGTTCAAATCGAATTTTGCCATGATGTTCCTCCCCTTCGTTGCTGGCGCCTAGGCCTTGGGCAGCCAGTCGATGTCGGCGAAGCCGCGCTTGATGTAGCCGCCATACTCGGCGGAGGAGCCCTCGTAACCGAATTTCGGCCAAACCTCCTTCTGGTTGTAGAGCGAGACGATGAGGTCGCCGCGGATCTTCTGGAAGAAGTCGCTATGCTCGATCCGCTGCAGCAGCGCGACCCGGTCGTTCTCCCAGGCGACCTGCACATAAGGCATCTTGTGACGTTCGTTGGCCTCCTGGTCGAGCCTGGCGACGCCGTCATTGATCAGCGACTTCACGGCCGGGTCCTTTGCCGCCTTGCCGTCCCATGGCTTGACCGCCGTGATGTAGTAGCTGTCGGCGAGGATGTCGTGCGGATAGATGTCGCGCGCCATCCTGAGCAAGGTCTTCATCGTCGCCGGCGTCAGCGTCGATGCGTCGCCGGCCCACGCATCGGCGACGCCAAGCCCCGTCGAGGTCGCGATCGCGACCGCCGGTGCGGTTGCGGCCGCGCCCTTGAGAAACACTCGCCGGTCGTACTTGCTGCGTCGATCGATTTCTCTCATGCGTTCCTCCGTAGATTTTTATCGTGTGGTTGTCGTGCACTAACCGAACCGTCCGCCGCGCTGGATCACCTCGATCTTGTAGCCGTCGGGATCGGAGACGAAGAAGAACCGCGCCAGCGTGTTGCCGTCATGCTTGAAGTCGCGCAGCGGCCCGGGCGACAGTTTCTCCTTCTCGAAGCGCGCGTGCTCGGCATCGACGTCGTCGACGACGACGGCGAGATGGCCGTAGCCGTCGCCGAGCGCGTAGGGTTCCTTGCGATCAAAATTTACGGTGAGCTCGACCTCGAAGGGCGAGGAAGGATGGCGCAGATAGATCAGTGCGAAATCGCGAAACCTCAGATTGTCTGCGATCGCGAGGCCGAAGGCGCGCTTGTAGAAGTCGAGCGATTTCGCCTCGTCGAACACGCGGATCATCGAGTGCACGGGTTTCGCCATTCAGTTCAGCTCCTTCAGATAGGCGATGATCATGGCGCGGATCTCGGGCTTGGCCTGCCGGTAGGCCATCACGGCGCCGGGGACCACCGCTTGCGGATTGGTCAGCCAGGCATCAAGCCTTGTGTCGTCCCAGACGAAGTCGGCCTGCGCGAAGCCCGCGGAATATTTGAAGCCGTCAGCCTTGCCGGCGTGGCGGCCGATGACCTTGTAGAGCGACGGCCCTTGCCGGACGGGATCAGTGGTGTTGGTGGTGTGGCATGTTGCGCATTGCTGCTTGAACAGCGTCGGTCCATCGGGTGGCTTGGCCACGGGCAGGGGCATCTGCGCAGCCGCGATCTGCACTGCAAGCAACGCGCTGCAAAATCCCAATCCGATGATCCGCCCCGAATGCCGCATCGCCGTCGTTCCCACGCGTCGTGCAGACTGTAGGGCGCAGCGAATGGGCGGTGGTAGTAGCCGGCTGTTTCACGCGAACAAAGCGCGGCCCGCTTGTCGGCGAGACGACAAGAAGATGGCGACGGCGCCGATCGCGCCGCATATGTGAAGCGCAATTCCGCGAAATGGCCGCGAAAATCCTGCACGATCTCCACACGACGCAGTTTGCATGGCGCACGCGTCGTTTGCGATATCGTCAATACGCGCAAGGGATAGGTGCGGCGCAGCAGACGGCGCCGAGACCCGCCGAACCATTCCGCGCGAGCAAAATCCAGGAGCAATGGATGAAATCAGCGAAGACATTCGCGGTCGCGTTTGCTGTGTCGGCACTTTTTGCCGGCTCGGCACTGGCACAGGGTATGTCGACCCAGAGCCAGACCGGCGCCGGCATGCAGCGCAGCCCCGGCGCGATGCAGGGCGCACCATCGGGCGCTGGTGCTGCCGACGAAGATCTCAACGCGCAGGCGGGTGCGGGGACCGCGAAGGGCGGTGCCACCGCCAAGAGCGGCACCCGCGGCACCGTGGGTGCCGGCAGCACTGGACACAAGGCGACGGGTTCCGGGGCTACGGCGCCGGGAACCAAGAAGTACTAAAGCATGCTCCAAGGGTGTTTAGCGGTCTTTCGAAAAGATCTTGCCTGAGCACGAAGCCGAAACGTGATGACGATTGATCCGGGTCGCATCACGTCTTGGCGCACGATCATTGGATGCAGCGCGCCTCGCGTGCGCTGCATCCGGTCGCGCGCCGTTCAATCGTCGAAGCCGCGGACGCCGCGACGCGCCTTGATGTCGCTGCGCCGCTTCTTGCCTTCGAGCCGGCGCTGCTTGGAGCCGAGCGTCGGCTTGGTCGGGCGCCGCGGCGTCGGCCGCACCAACGCCTCCTTCAACATCTCGATCAGCCGCTCGATCGCATCGGCTCGATTTCGCTCCTGGGTCCGGAAGCGATAGGCCTGGATCACGATCACGCCGTCCTTGGTCATGCGGCTGCCGGCGAGTCGTGCCAGCCGCTGCGCGGCATCCGGCGGCAGCGCGATCTTGCGCGTGTCGAAGCGGAGCTGGGCTGCGGTCGAGACCTTGTTGACGTTCTGTCCGCCCGGACCGGAGGCGCGGACAAAGACAATCTCGATGTCGTTCTCGTCGATCGAGAGGTCGCGGGACACCCGCAGCATGGCATCATCCGGTGAGGAAGAATCGGCGCGCGCAGGATAGCGGGTTTGGGTCGCGCGTGCTTGGCCTGCGTGGATGTGACGTTCGCGACGTTTGGACCGAGTGTGTGGCTTACCCCTCTCCCCAACCCTCCCCCACAAGGGGGGAGGGAGCCTGAGACGCGTGCTCACCTCACGTCGGGTCACCGACTCCCCTCGTCCCAGCCTCCAGCAGTCGGCGTCTCGTACTCGGACCAGTCAGGGACGCACTGGCAGATGGGCTCCCTCCCCCCTTGCGGGGGAGGGTTGGGGAGAGGGGTGGCCACAAAGGAAGTGCGCGTGGAAAAACCGACGCGCGCCGTGAAGCGCCTCAGTTCGCTTTCAATGGCGGCGTCGCGGCGGCCGGCTGGGCTGCGGCCTGTGGGGCGCGGCCGACGATCACGGTGAGCAGACCGTCGCCCCAAAGCTTCTTCGCGACCCGCTTGGTATCCTCGAGCGTCACTGCATCGACGATGGCGTTGCGCTTCTCGATGTAGTCGATCGGCAGCTTGTCGAGCTGATACTGCAACATCGCCTGTGCCAGCTTGGAGGAGGTGTCGAGCGCGAGCATCTGTGAGCCCTTCAGATAGGACTTCGCCTCGTCCAGCTCCTGCTGCGTCGGGCCTACCTCGGCAATCCGGCGGACCTCGGCCTCGAGCGCGTCGACGGTCTCGCCGGCGCGGTCGGCACGGGTGCCGGTGTTGCCGATGAACAGCGCCGAGTGATCCATCCAGATCAGCGCTTCATAGATCGAATAGGCGAGGCCGCGCTTTTCGCGCACCTCCTTGTAGAGCCGCGACGACAGGCCGCCGCCGCCGAGGATGTGGTTCACCACATAGGCCGCCATGAAGTCCGGATCGTGCCTGTTGATGCCGGGCCCGCCGAAGGTGACGACCGTTTGCGGCACGTCGAGCGGGACGAAGGCGCGTTGCGGCGGCTTGGTCGCCATGACATCCGGAACAGGGGTCAGCTCGGCCTTGGCCGGCAGGCCGCCGAAGGTCTTGTCGAGCAGCTTGCCGAGCGTGTCGGGATCGACGTCGCCGACCACGGCGACGTGCAGCGTATCCTTGGCGATGACGCGGCGCGCGTAATCCTTCAGGTCCGATATCTCGATCTTCGGCACGCTCTCGAGGGTGCCGGTGGCGACCTTGCCGTAGGGATGATCGCCGAACGCGACTTCGAGGAACTTGCGGCCGGCCAGCGAGGACGGATTGGTCGATTCACGGCGCAGCGTCGAGATCACCTGAGCGCGGATGCGTTCGACGTCGGACGGCTCGAAGTGCGGTGAGGTCAGCGCCATCCGCAACAGGTCGTAGGCCTCGTCCTTGTTGTCCTTGAGCATGCGGAGCGAGCCGCGGAAGTGATCGCGCGTCGCCTGGAAGCTGAGCTCGATGGCACGGCGGTCGAGCCGCTCATGATAGGTCTTGGAATCCAGATCGCCGGAGCCTTCATCGAGCAGGTCCGCGACCAGGTTGGCGACGCCGGGCTTGGCCGACGGATCCTGGCTTGCACCGCCGCTGAAGGCATATTCCATCGCCACCAGGGGCACCGTGGCGTCCTGCACGAACCAGGCTTCGATGCCGCCGGGCGAGACCACGCGCTGGATCTTGGCCGCAGCCTGCGAGGGCGCGGACGACAGCGCCAGCATCGCAGCGCAAGCGCTGCCGATCAGAGCGGCGCGTCGGGTGATGGAATATGTCACGAGCGCTTCTCCTCGCGTTTCGGCGCAGTATCCTTGATCAAATAGCCGGTGACCGACCGCTTCTTGTCGAGCCACTTGGCCGCGGCGGCGCGCACCTGCTCGGCGGTGACGGCGCGGATGCGGTCCGGCCAGGTCCTGATGTCGTCGATGCTCAGCCCCGTGGTCAGCGCCCCGCCGTACCAGCGCGCCAGCGTCGCCTGATTGTCCTGGGCGTAGATCGCTTCCGCGATGAGCTGGGTCTTGACCCGTTCGAGGTCCTCGGCCTTCGCGGTGTTCCGCGCAAGATCGGCGATCACGTTGTCGATCGCTTCCTCGATCTGCGCGAATTCGACACCGGACTTCGGCGTCACCGAGATCGAGAACTGGGACGGATCGAGTGCCGTGCCCTGGTAGCCCGCCCCGGTGCTGATCGCCAGTCCCTGGTCGATCACCAGCGAGCGGTAGAGATAGGAGTTGTTGCCGCCGCCCATGAGCTGCGCGAGCACATCGAGCGCGGGGCTTTCGCCGGCCGCTGCCGTCGTCGCCGACGGCACCAGATAGTAGCGGCGCAGGCTCGGCTGCTCGACGCGCGGATCGGACAGCGTGACGGTGCGCAGCGCCGCGGGTATCGGCTCCTGCGGCCGGATGCGCTTCTCGGCGATGGCGCGCTGAGCCGGGATCGGGCCGAAGTTCTTTTCCACCAGCGGGCGGACATCCTTGACGTCGACGTCGCCGGCGATGATCAGGATCGCGTTGTTCGGCGCGTAGAACCGCTTGTAGAAGGCGAGCGCATCCTCGCGGTCGAGCTTTTCGATCTCCTGGTGCCAGCCGATCACCGGGCGACCATAGGGATGGTTGAGATAGAGCGCGGCCATGATCTGCTCGGTCAACCGCGCATCGGGATTGTTGGCGACGCGCATGTTGTATTCCTCCAGCACGACATCGCGCTCGGGCAGCACGTTCTCGTCCTTGAGGATCAGGCCGGTCATGCGGTCGGCCTCGAACTCCATCATGGTGGGAAGCTGGTCGCGCGGCACGCGCTGGAAGTAGCCGGTGTAGTCGAACGAGGTGAACGCGTTCTCATTGCCGCCAACCCGCAGCACGGTCTGGGAAAACTCCCCGGCCGGGTGCTTGGCGGTGCCCTTGAACATCAGGTGTTCGAGGAAATGCGCGAGTCCGGATTTGCCCGGCGTCTCGTCGGCGGAGCCGACCTTGTACCAGATCATCTGCGTGACGACGGGCGTGCGGTGATCAGGGATCACCACGACCTGCAGGCCGTTGCCGAGCGTGAAGCTGGCCGGACGTTCCGAGGTGACGGTGGTCTGGGCGCGGAGGCCGCCGCCCGGCAGCGAGATGGTGGAAATGAGCGTGGCCGCGAGAAGCGCGATCGATCTACGTGAGGGCATCATGATCCTTATGGCAGCCCGGACATATGGTCGGGGCGCGAAAGCACGGCATCGTACACGGGACTGCCCGTGCCGTCCGTCACGAAGCGGAGAGACAAGCGCCACGCCGCATTAAGCTTTGCTCATGTGAGGCCCAGTGGCCGAGGCCACGTAATTATTGGACCGGCTTTCCGGTCATAACGTCGTACTGGCCCTCTTTCGCCATCGGCTTCTGCGGCCCTGTGCCATAGGCATAGCCCGATGATGGCGTCTGGTAACCCGGAGGCGGCTCGGTCAAGGACTCGCGGGTCGGCTCACCCTTGAACGGTTTGGACTCGCTGCTGTTCCCCTTGAACATGCCGAGCAGGCCGCCGGTATAGCCGAGCTGGTCCGGCATCAGCGACGGATTCTTGGTCACGCCGGGCTCGATCGGTTCCTTGCTGCTGTCGGTCGCCGTCTGCTGCTTTCGGCCGGCCTCGATCTCGGCCTGGGTCAGCGGCACAGCCTCCTGCCACGGCTCTTTCTTGACCTCCTTCTTGCGCGCCTCGATCATGGCCTTGCGCTTGGCGATATCGGGGTCCTTCGGCCAGTTCGGCGCGTTGGCCTGCGCGGCGGAGGCCGGCGGTGGCAGGTCAAGGTTCGGCGGAACCACCAATGGAGAGCGTTCGCGATAATCGATGCCCTTGCTGGCGGCACTCTTGGCGCCCAGACCGGTCATCAAATTGTCGATGATCCGCTCCTCGAAGGTCAGCCCGTCGTCGCCGTCATCGTCACCATCACCGGCGCGCACCGGGCCCGTCATCATGACAAGGCCGATCCCGGCTGCGACGAGCGCCAGATGCAGGCCGCGCAGCAGCGCCGGCCGGGACGTCTGGATCAGGTAATCGCGGGCTCTGATGTTGCGCATCGCGCTCTTCCCATCTGAAAAATTCGGCAAAGCGTTCACTGGCTTAGGCACAGTTCCGCGCATGCTGCTGGTCTATCGCCGACCGGCTCCTATCGGCCGGGATCAGGGCGCTTTTGCGGCGGGTACCCCCAACAGCGAATCATACAATAGCGCTGCCACGCCGACAACGATGGCTACATCGGCGAGGTTAAAGACGTACCAACTGAAGGTTTTCGCGCCGATCTGGACGTGAAACAGGGCAAAATCGACCACGGCGCCGTAGGCGAGGCGGTCGATCCCGTTGCCGATGGCGCCGCCGATGATGAGGCCAAGCGCCACAGTGGCAAGCCAGGTTCGCGACCGCGCCATCCAGATCGCCAGCGCGATCACCGCCGCCGCCTTCACCGCCATCAGGACGATCTGGGCCGTGGGGCTCTCGCTCTGGAACCAGCCGAAGCTGATCCCGGGATTCATGGCGAGCACCAGGTCGAAGAATGGCGTCACCGACACGGCGCCGTTGTGGGCGATGTCGAGCCCGTGCAGCAGCCAGAGCTTCGAGGCCTGATCGGCGATCAGGGTTGCGATCGCCGCGAGCACGCCGGCGCGGAGCGGAGAGGTCATTGGCAGGCCGCCGCCACGTAACACCCTGTCGTCCCCGCGAACGCGGGGATCCATAGCCACCGGCGGATGTTGTTTGAAGGGCTCGGGGTCATTGATAGCGGTTCACATCGAAGGCCGGTGGTTATGGGTCCCTGCTTTCGCAGGGACGACGATGGATGGATATCAGACGCTGACCCCCAAGGCCTTCCACTCGCGCAGCGCCTGCGCGTCGCGCGGCGAGACATCGGGATATTCAGGATCGGCGCCGACATCGGGCAGGATCTTCCACGAGCGCGCGCATTTGGTGCCGACTGCCTTCTCGACCACCACGGCGACGCCGGGCACGCCATCGAGACGGAACGCGCTGGTCGGCGCCTCGCCTTCGCGCACCTCATAGTTCGAGGTGATGCAGACTTCGGCCAGGTCGACGTCGAACAGCGTTGCCAGCATGTCCCTGTCGGCGACGTAGATAACCGGCGACGCTTCTAGCGACGAGCCGATCTTCTTGGCCGCGCGTTCGAGCTCGAGCGCGCCGGTGACGACGCGGCGCACGTTGCGGATCGCCTCCCACTTCGCGGCGAGCTTGTCGTCGCGGAACTGCTCGAGACCGTCCGGGAACTGGGTCAGGTGCACCGACGGCTCGGCCTTCGGGCGATACATCCGCCAGGCTTCGTCGGTCGTGAAGCTCAGCACCGGGGCCAGCCACTTCAGGATCGCATCGCACAGCGTATCGATCGTGGTCAGCGCGGCCTTGCGCGCCACTGAGGACGGCGGATCGCAATACAGCGTGTCCTTGCGGATATCGAAATAGAAGGCCGACAACTCGGCGTTCATGAAGGCTGAGAGGCTTGCGACCACGGTCTTGTAGTCGAATTCGGCATAGGCCTTGCGGACGGTCTCGGCCTGGCTGGCGAGCTCGTGCAGCATCAGCCGCTCGAGCTCGGGCATGTCGGCATCGGCGACCCTCTCGGCTTGCTTGAAGTGGTGCAGCGTGCCGAGCATCCAGCGGATCGTGTTGCGCAGCTTGCGATAGGTCTCGATGGTGTTCTTCAGGATCTCGGGGCCGATGCGCTGGTCGTCGGCGTAGTCGGTGGCGCAGACCCACAGACGCAGAATATCGGCGCCGGAATCCTTGATGACCTTCTGCGGCTCGACGGTGTTGCCGAGCGACTTCGACATCTTGCGGCCGTTCTCGTCGAGCGTGAAGCCGTGGGTGAGCACGATGTCGTAGGGTGCGCGGCCGCGGGTGCCGGCGCTCTCCAGCAGCGAGGAGTGGAACCAGCCGCGATGCTGGTCGCTTCCCTCCAGATACATCACGGTGTCGTTGCCGCCATCGACCTTGCGCGCGATGTGGCCGAGCGTCGGGAAGTTCTGGCGGTCCTCCAGCACGAAGGCGTGCGTCGAGCCGGAATCGAACCAGACGTCGAGGATGTCGTCGATCTTCTTCCAGTCCTCGCTCGCGCGCGGCCCGAGGAAGCGCACGCGGGCGCCTTCCATGTACCAGGCGTCGGCGCCTTCCTGCATGAAGGCCTCGATGATGCGCTGGTTCACGACTTCGTCTTGCAGAATCTCGGCGGAGCCGTCGGCCTTCTCGCGCACGAACACGGCGATCGGCACGCCCCAGGCGCGCTGGCGCGAGATCACCCAGTCCGGGCGGTTGGCGATCATGCCGTTGATGCGGTTTTCGCCGGCCGGCGGCACCCATTGGGTCACCGAGATCGCATGCAGCGCGCGGGCGCGCAGCGTGTCGCCCTTCCGGGCGTGACCGTTCGTGGCGATGTCCTTGTCCATCGCGATGAACCACTGCGGCGTGTTGCGGAAGATCACCGGCTTCTTGGAGCGCCAGGAATGCGGATACTGGTGCTTCAGCCGGCCGCGCGCGAGCAGCTTGCCGGCCTCGATCAGGGCCTTGATCACGGCGTCGTTGGCGTCGCCCTTTTCGCCCTTGTCGTTGAGCACGCGCTTGCCGGTGAAGCCGGGAGCTTGCGCGGTGTAGGCGCCGTTCTCGTCGACCGTGTAGGGGATCGCGGTCGGGATGCCGCGGGCGTCGAGGTCGCGGGTGTGAGCCATCCAGACGTCGAAGTCTTCACGGCCGTGGCTTGGCGCGGTGTGCACGAAGCCGGTACCGGTGTCGTCGGTGACATGCTCGCCGGCGAGCAGCGGCACGGTGAACCCGTAGCCGCCGCCAAATCCGCGCAGCGGATGAGCGCATTCCACGGCATCCAGCGTATCGCCGGGGATGTCGCGCACCTTCTCATAGGCCGTGACGCGCGCCTGCTTGAACACGTCCGCGGCGAGTGCGTCGGCCAGGATCAGGAGATCGCCGGTCTTCGCCCAATTGTCCGCCGGCGCGTCCGTCACCTTGTAGAGGCCGTAGGCGATCTTCGGCGAGAACGAGATGGCGCGGTTGCCGGGCAGCGTCCACGGCGTGGTGGTCCAGATCACGACGGAGGCATTGGCCAGCGCGCCATGCGCCGGCGAGGTGATTGGGAACTTGACCCACACCGTATCCGAGGTGTGGTCCTCGTACTCGACCTCGGCCTCGGCGAGCGCAGTCTTCTCGACCACGCTCCACATCACCGGCTTGGAGCCGCGATAGAGCGTGCCGTTGGCGGCGAACTTCATCAGCTCGCGGGCGATCTGGGCTTCCGCCGGATAGCTCATCGTCTCGTAAGGGTGGTCCCAGTCGCCGATGATGCCGAGCCGCTTGAACTCCTCGCGCTGCACGTTGATCCAGTGCGTCGCATAGGCCCGGCACTCCTTGCGGAATGCCACCATTGCGGTGGAATCGCGGAAGTCCGGCTTCTGCTTGCCCTTGGAGCGGTAGTTCTCCTCCTCGATCTTCCATTCGATCGGCAGGCCGTGGCAGTCCCAGCCCGGCACGTAGTTGGAGTCGAAGCCGAGCATCTGCTGGCTCTTGGTCACGACGTCCTTGAGGATCTTGTTCAGCGCGTGCCCGATATGGATGTTGCCGTTGGCATAGGGCGGGCCGTCATGCAGCACGAACTTGGCGCGGCCCTGGGCGCTCTGGCGCAGCTTTTCGTAGAGGCCGATCTCGTTCCAGTAGTTCAGGATTTCCGGCTCGCGCTGCGGCAGGCCGGCGCGCATCGGGAAATCCGTCTGCGGCAGATAAAGGGTCTTTGAATAGTCGGCAGTAGCGGTCTTTTGCGGCTTGTCGGACATGAAGGCTCTGATTTGGCAGGTGCGGGCGCGGATACGCGATCAATCGCGGGTGAAACGACGAAGTCCCGGTCTTGCGCCGAGCCTTCAAGCTCAGGCGGAAGCCGGGCCGCTAATCCGTATGATGCGCCGCGAAAACATGGGGTTTCCATAGCAGCCGGAGGCGGAAATCGCAAAGCCCCGATTGCCGGCGGACTGTTCCGAGGGACGACCCCTGGAGCGGGATGACGCCAGATTGAATCGGTCTGACCGCGGGTTCGGTACACCTCTCCCTTGGGAGAGGTCGATTTGCGCAGCAAATCGGGTGAGGGGTTACGGTCTATCGAGAGGGCGAGAGCCCTCACCCGGCGATACGCGCCGACCTCTCCCCGGCGGGGAGAGGTGAAACGAGATCGCGGCGAGCCGATTCAACCAAAATTCATCCTGGTCTACCCAGCGCGCAGCCGGGCCGGATTTCCCGCCACGATGGCTCCGTCCGCGACATCCCGCGTCACCACGCTGCCGGCGCCGATCAGGGCGCCGTCGCCGATGGTCACGCCGGGCAGGATGATGGCACCGCCGCCGATCCAGACGTCGCTGCCGATCCGGATCGGACGGCCGAATTCCAGTCCGGCGCGCCGGGTCGCGGCGTCGCGCGGATGGTCGGCGGTGTAGATCTGGACCGCGGGGCCGATCTGGGTGCGATCGCCGATCGTCACCTCGACGACGTCGAGGATCACGCAATTGAAGTTGAGGAACACGCCGTCGCCGAGGCTGATATTGGTTCCATAGTCGCAGAAGAACGGCGGCCGGATCACGGCATCCTTGCCGACGCGGCGGAGGCGCTCGGCGAGCAGCGCATGGAGTTCGGCAGCCGGCGCGGCGCCCGAAGCATTGTAGCGCGCCATCCATTGCTCGGCGGCGGTGTGGTCGGCCGCGAGCTCCGCATCCGGGCGATACAGCTCGCCCGCGAGCATTTTCTGCTTTTCGGTGGTGTTCAACCAATCACTCCGAGCTTCGGGAACGCGTCCGGCGCCGCGGCCAATGCCGCGCGTGCCTTGGCGCTGTCATCATCCATCTGGCGTATCAACGCCTCGATGGTGTCGAATTTCAGCTCGTCGCGAATGAAACTGATGAATGCGACATCAAGGACCTTGCCGTAGAGATCGCCCTTGAAGTCGAACAGGAACACTTCGAGCAGGGGCGCGCCGTTGTCGAAGGTCGGACGGCGGCCGAAGCTGGCGACGCCGTCGAGCCGTTCCGATCCGCGGCCGACCCGCACCGCATAGATGCCGTGCTTCAGCCCGCAATGCTTGTCGAGCCGGATATTGGCGGTCGGGTAGCCGAGATCGCGGCCGCGTTTTTCGCCGTGGACCACCTCGCCGGTGACGAACCACGGTGCGCCCAGCATGGTGGTGGCGTCGGCGATCTGGCCTTCGGCGAGCGCCATGCGGATCGCGCTCGAGGACACCGGGCGCTCCTCGATATCGACGTGAGCCTGCACGTCGACCTCGATGCCAAGCCGCGGTGCCTCGCTGACGAGCAGGCTGGGTGAGCCGACCCGGCCTTTGCCGAAATGGAAGTCGTAGCCGACCGCGATTCCGCTGATGCCGAGCCGCTCGATCAGGTCGTGGTGAATGAAGTCCTGCGCCGACGTACCCGCACGCGCCTTGTCGAACGTCATGACCACGGCACCGGCAAGTCCAGTCCCTGCGAGCAATCGCAGCTTGTTGGTCTCGTCCGTGAGACGGAATTGCGGGCTGTTCGGGCTGAAGAAGCTGCGCGGATGCGGCTCGAAGGTCACCGCCAGCGCCGGCTTGCCGTGGGTTTTGCCCATCGCCAGCGCCGCGCCGATCACGGCACGATGGCCGAGATGGACGCCATCGAAATTGCCCATCGCGACCACGGCGCCCCTCGGGATTGCGCTCATAGGGGTGTTGTCGCGGATAACGGTAAAACCGGTGCTCATTTCAGGGATTCTTCAAGCATTCTTAAGCATGGTCGTTGCGGGCCGGACCGTGACGTCTCCACGGCTTGGAAGTCAAGCGGGCGAAGATTGCATCAAATCCGTAACAATCCGGTTCCGGCGGGTTAACGCGCTGTTTAAGGCCTGCTGTTAGTCGTTGCCGGAGAGCTGCGGGTCGCGCAGAAGCGTAATTTGCGTCGTTTGGGGGAAGAGATGGCGGTTGATTTGTCTATGCCGGTTCTGGTCGTTGATGACTACAACACCATGATCCGGATCATCCGGAATCTCCTCAAGCAGCTCGGCTTCGAGAACATCGACGATGCCTCGGACGGCTCGGCCGCGCTGAACAAGATGCGCACCAAGAAATACGGGCTCGTGATCTCCGACTGGAACATGGAGCCGATGACCGGCTACGACCTGCTCAAGGAAGTCCGCGCCGATCCCAATCTTGCCACCACGCCCTTCATCATGATCACGGCGGAATCCAAGACCGAGAACGTGATCGCGGCCAAGAAGGCCGGCGTGAACAATTACATCGTCAAGCCGTTCAACGCCGCCACGCTGAAGACCAAGATCGAGGCGGTGTTCCCGGATATGGCCACCGCGTAAGCGCCCGTCTATCGCATCGACTGAAATTCACGTCATGCCCGGTAGAAGCGCGAAGAGCGTCTTCGCGCTGGATGTCCCGGGCATTTTACGTCTGCGCGTGCGCGATTTCGGAATAGTAGAAAAATAGCCCTGAGTTGCCCGACGTGTCAAGGCGCCTGGTCGAACACCGAGCGCCATGGCCCCTTTGCATGGGGTTGTTTTCGATATTTTGGCAGCGCGCTCCAGCGATGCGCCGCTACCACTTGAGCTCGCGCATCAGCGCGCGCGGCGGATGGCCGAACAGCTCCTTCACTGAAGCTGGGTCGAGCTGCTCGATGCCCTCGAACTCCTCGGAGTGGATGCCCCGGGTGATGAACAGGAGGTCGATGCCGAAGCCATGCGCGCCGGTAAGGTCTGTGCGTACGGAATCGCCGATCGCCAGCACTCGCGCGCGCTCGATCGGCTGGCCGCGGCGCTCGGCGGCCAGCGCCATGGCGCGCTCATAGATCGGCCGGTGCGGCTTGCCGTAGAAGATCACCTCGCCGCCGAGCTCGCGATAGAGCTCGGCGATCGCACCGGCGCAATAGATCAGGCGGTCACCGCGCTCGACCACGATATCCGGATTGGCGCAGACCAGCGTCAGCTTGCGCTCGAGCGCCTTCATCAGCGTGTCGCGGTAGTCTTCGGCGGATTCGGTCTCGTCGTCGAACAGGCCGGTGCAGATGATGTAGTCCGCCTGCTCCAGCGGCACCAAAGTGGCGTCGAGGCCGCGATGGATCGAGCTGTCACGCTCCGGGCCGATCCAGAAGATCTTCTGGCCGGGATGGTCGGCCACGAAATGCCGCGTCAGGTCGCCGGAGGAGACGATGGCGTCGTAGGTCTCGTCGGCGACGCCGAGCTTGCGCAGTTGCCGCTGCACGGAATCGGCCGGCCGCGGCGCGTTGGTGATCAGGATGACGGTGCCGCCGTGCTGCCGGAACGTGTGCAAGGCCTCGCAGGCCTCGGGAAACGATTCGAGCCCGTTATGCACGACGCCCCAGATGTCCGACAGCACGACGTCGACGCCGTCGACGAGGTCGCGCAGCCGCTCCACGAAACGCAACGAGGTCATGATGCGGATCGCCGGTCAGCTTGGGCCGACCGCGCGGCGCGCCAGCGCGGCATTGCCGGTCGCGCGCGGCGCCGTTGCGGGGCTTGAGACGGTTGCTGAGTTGCTGGCGCCATTGAGGTCCTGAGGTGTGGTCTGAGGTGCCTCGGCGGTAGCAGATGCCCCCTCCGGCCGCAACGGCCGCGGTGGCGCGAACAAAAAGCCCTGACCGAACCGGACGTCGTAATCGAGCAGGTCGACCACGGCGCGCTCACCCTCGATCCGTTCCGCGATCAAGTCGATGCCGTAGCGGCCGAGCAAGTCGCAGAGGTCGGATGGATGGATGTCGGAATTCGCGGCCTGCCCTGCGTCGAGCAGCAGCGCGGCCGGCACCTTGATGAAGCGGACACCGCGATCGGCGAGCTCGCGCGGCTCGATGCGGAGGTCGCTGACATGGTCGATCGAGAAACGGTATCCGCGTTGCGCCAGCGCCGCGAGGTTTTCGCTCTCGTTCGGGCCGAGACTGCGGAACGTCGACTGCTTGAATTCGAGCACCAGGGAGGGCACCAGCGCGCGGTTGGCCTCGAGGAAATCGAGGCACTGGGCGAAACTGGCCGGATTGGCCAGCGTCGCCGACGAGACGTTGCAGAACACGCCGACATCCTTGTTGCGCACCATCAGGCGGCGCAGCACCTGGACGCAGCGGAGCATCACCGTGTGGTCGATGCGGCCGATCAAGCCGGCAGCCTCGGCAACACCGATGAAATCGTCGGCGGCCAGGATCTGGTCCTGCTCGTCGCGCAGCCGGATCACCGCCTCATAATAGCGCACCTTGCGCTGCGGCAGCGTCACCATCGGTTGCAGGTAGACGTCGAGGCGGTTCTCCTCGATCGCGTTCTTCACCGCGCCAAGAAGCTGCTGTGGGATTGCGGTCGCCGCCACCGGCGGCTGGATCGGCTTGGCGATGGCCGGGGCCTGCGGCGGCGAGGGCTCGGTCCGCGGCGCGGCCGGTGCCTGCGTCACCGGGCCGGCCGCCAGCAAATCCTCATGATGGGCGAGCGACGCCGCGAGCTGCTTCACCAGCCCGCCAAGCTCGTTGATCTCGCCGGCCATGGCCTGCATCCGGTCGGCGCCGGTCGAGTTGGCCGACGCGACGCGGCCTTCGATTGCGGCCAGCCGCCGGCCGAACTCGGCGACCTGGCGAGCGAGGTCGGCGGTGCCGCGTGACAGATCGGCGATCTGGGTGCCGACGTTGCCGCGGTCGCTCATCCGCATCGAGACCGCGTTGTAGAGGATCAGGAGGGTGAGGGCGGTGAGCGCCACGATCGCCGATTCAAACCCGCTGATACCCGCCACCGAGTACAGGACGAAGCCGAGCGAGGCTGCGACCAGCACCATGCAGATAGCGATGAAGATCGTCGAAATGCGGATCATGTCGCGCGCCCGCGCCCTCTGTTCGAGCTTCCCCAGTGCCACAAGCTTAGCATCATTGTTGATTCGAGGGCCTGCGATGTTGGGAACCGGCTGGAGCTGCACACGATTTTCGCCTCGCCGGAAGGCTCCTGCCCGTCGGATCAAAGATCCGCAGCGGCGATCCAGAACACTTCGCCCTCGGACTCCTCGGTATCGAGCCAGAGCAGCGGCAGGTTCGGATAGGCGGCCTCGAGATTGTCGCGCCCGCGGCCGATCTCGCAGAGCAGGCCGCCTTGCGGGGTCAGGTGCTGCTTGGCCTCCTCGAGGATGCGACGGACGATGTCGAGGCCATCAGGTCCGCCGTCGAAGGCAAGCTTCGGCTCGGCGCGGCACTCGCGCGGCAGCGACGCCATGCCCTCGGCATCGACATAGGGCGGGTTGGAGATGATGAGGTCGTAACGCTTGTCGCCGAGCGGCTTGAACAGGTCGCCGCGGTAGAGCGTCAGCCGGTCCTCGAGGCCGTGGTCGGCGACATTGCGCGCGGCGACCGCGAGCGCGTCCTTTGAAACGTCGACAGCATCGACCGTGGCGTTCGGGAAATTTCGGCTGGCAAGGATCGCAAGGCACCCGGAGCCGGTGCAGAGGTCGAGCACGCTTTCGACCTCGGTGGGGTCGCCGATCAGCGAGGTGCCGTCCTCATCGCCGCCGAAATGCGAATCGAGCAATTCGCCGATGAAGGAGCGCGGCACGATGGTGCGCTCGTCGACGTAAAAGGGCAGGCCGCGCATATAGACCTTGTTGACGAGATAGGCGGTGGGCTTGCGCGTGCTGACGCGACGCTCGATCAGGTCGAGGATCTGCTTGCCCTCGGCAGCAGTGACGCGCGCGCCGGCAAAGCTCTCGAACTGGTCGGGATGCAGATGCAGCGTCTCCGAGATCAGGAAGGCCGCTTCCGCCACCGGATCGGTGGTGCCATGCGCGAAGACGAGCTTGGCGGCGTTGAAGCGGCTGACCGCGTAGCGCACGAAATCGAACAGGGTCTGAAGCTCGCCCGCGCCCATTCTGGGCGGCTTCGGCGCTGCGGGGCTGCGCTTCGCCGGCACTTTGCTACGCTTGGCCATCAGGATTTGGTCCAGCGGGCGGCGGCCGCATCGTCATGGTCGCGCGCCTCGATCCAGCTCGCGCCGCGCGCGCTTTCCTCGCGCTTCCAGAACGGTGCGTTGGTCTTGAGATAGTCCATCAGGAACTCGGCTGCCTCGAACGCGGCCTGCCGGTGTGCTGAGGCCGTCACCACCAGCACGATGTTCTCGCCCGGCACGATGCGGCCGAAGCGGTGGATGATGGTGAGGCCTTGCAGCGGCCAGCGCGCCAGCGCTTGGTCGGCGTGGCGGCTGATCTCGGCTTCCGCCATGCCTGGATAGTGTTCGAGCATGAGCGCGGCGATCGGTTCACCCTGCTCGCTGCCACGGCAGATGCCGCTAAAGCTGACGACCGCGCCGACATCGGTGCGGCCCTCGCTGAGCTTGGCGATCTCGCGCGCAACGTCGAAGTCGGCCTCCTGGATGCGAATGGTCGCTGAAACAGTCATTGGGTTGCTTTTGTTTGACGCGTTTTCTTCACGCGAACCGGGACCCATTTCGCTTGAAACCGCTATCTTAGCCGCCGGTCATCGGCGGGAAAAACGCGATCTCGCGCGCGCCGGAAATTGCCGCATCCGGTCTGACATGCGCGTGATCGATCGCGGCGCGGATCACCTTCGGTTTCTCGAAGGCATAGGCATACGCATCGTCGCGCGCCGACAGCCAGCCGATCAGGTCGGCGATGGTGCGCACCTCGGCCGGCGGCTCAATGGTCTCCTCCGCCTTGCCGATGCGTTCACGAACCCAGGCGAAATACTTCACCTTCATCCCTCATCCTCCTTGATGAGGTGGTGGATGCCGGCGCGGAAATAGTCCCAGCCGGTGTAGATCGTGAAGATCGCGGACATCCACAGCAGCACGATGCCGATCAGCGTGGTCGGCGGGAAAATCTGCTCACCGGCTTCGCCCGCGATCAGGAACCCGATCGCCACCAGTTGGATCGTCGTTTTCCATTTCGCAAGCTTGGTGACGGGAACGCTGACCCGCAAGCCTGCGAGATATTCGCGCAGGCCCGAGACCAGGATCTCGCGGCACAGGATCACGATCGCAGCCCACAGCGTCCAGCCGTGGATCGAGTTGTCGGCGGCCAGCATCAGCAGGCTGGAGGCGACCAAAAGCTTGTCGGCGATCGGATCGAGCATCCGGCCGAACGCGGACTGCTGATCCCAGATCCGGGCATAATAACCGTCGAGATAGTCGGTGACCCCTGCCGCGATGAACACGGCCAGCGCCACCCAGCGCAGCCACAACGGGCCGTCCAGGATCGACTGCCAGTAGACACAGCCGATCACCACCGGGATCGCGGCGATCCGGGCATAGGTCAGGATATTCGGGAGGGACATGGTCTTGGGCTGTCCCCGGGTCGTGGCGATGTTCATCCGTCCTACCAATACCGCTCAAGCGAGAAGGTCAACAGTGCGTCCCCAAGGTGGCCGATCGCAGGCGACGCCCTGATGACTCCGTTTCCTTTAACCCGGCTGGGCGTGGAAAAACTCGAAAATCTTCCGGGCGCTCTCGGCGCTGACGCCTGGAACCTTGCCGAGATCGGCGATCGAGGCCCGCTCGATCTCCTTGAGCGTTCCGAAATGATGCAGCAGGGCACGTTTGCGCGACGGTCCAATGCCGGGAATCTCCTGCAGGCCGGCCTCGCGGATGTCCTTCTTGCGCAGCTTGCGGTGCGAGCCGATGACGAAGCGGTGGGCCTCGTCGCGCAGCCGCTGGATGAAATACAGCACCGGGTCCCGCGGCTCCAGCTTGATCGCCTCGCGGTCCGGCATGAACAGCGTCTCGCGGCCGGCGTCGCGCTCCGGTCCCTTGGCAACCGCCATCAGCGAGACCTGGGTTAGCCCGAGGTTCTGGAAAATCTCCCTGACCGCGTTGAGTTGGCCGCGGCCACCGTCGATGATCACGAGGTCCGGCCATTGCGGGAACGAATCGTCGTCCGCTTTCACGTTGGCGGCGTCGCCTTCCGGCGGCTTCAGCAGACGTTTGAAGCGCCGCTCCAGCACCTCGCGCATCATCCCGTAGTCGTCACCGGGCGTCAGCCCTTCCGACTTGATGTTGAACTTGCGATACTGGTTCTTCATGAACCCGTCGGGGCCGGCCACGATCATCGCGCCGACCGCATTGGTACCCTGGATGTGGCTGTTGTCGTAGACCTCGATCCGCTTCGGCGTGTGCGGCAGACCGAGCGTGGTGACCATGGCCTCCAGCAGCCGGCCTTGAGTTGCGGTATCCGCGAGCTTGCGGCCGAGCGCCTCGCGCGCATTGGTGAGTGCGTGACCCACCAACTCTCGTTTCTCGCCGCGCTTTGGCACGGAGACCTCGACCTTGTACCCGGCCTTGACCGAGAGCGCGTCGGCGAGCAGCGCGGTCTCCTCGATCTCGTGCGAGAGCAGGATCAGCTTCGGGGGCGGCTTGTCGTCGTAGAATTGCGCGAGGAACGAGGACAGCACCTCTTCCGGCGTGAACGTCTTCTCGGCCTTCGGGAAATAGGCGCGGTTGCCCCAGTTCTGGCCGGTGCGGAAGAAGAACACCTCGACGCAGGAGAAGCCGCCCTCCTGGTGGATCGCGAACACATCGGCCTCTTCGACCGTGCGCGGGTTGATGCCTTGCTGCGACTGGATCGCCGACAAGGCTGCGAGGCGGTCGCGGTAAAGTGCCGCGGTCTCGAACTCGAGCTCGCCGGAGGCCTTCTCCATCTCGGCAGCGAGCAATTCCTTCACGGCGTGGCTGCGGCCGGACAGGAATTCGGTCGCCTCGCGCACCAGTTCGCTGTAGCCGGGGAAATCGATCTCGCGCGTGCACGGGCCGGAGCAGCGCTTGATCTGGTAGAGCAGGCACGGCCGCGTCCGGCTTTCGAAGAAGCCGTCGGTACAGGAGCGGATCAGGAACGCGCGCTGCAGCGCCGTGATGGTGCGGTTGACGGCGCCGGCGGAGGCGAACGGGCCGAAGTAGCGTCCGGGCCTGGACTGCGCGCCCCGATGTTTGAGGATCTGCGGCGCCCAATGGTCGCCGGTGATCAGGATGTAGGGAAACGACTTGTCGTCACGCAGTTGCACGTTGAAGCGCGGGCGAAGCTGCTTGATCAGGTTGGCCTCGAGCAGCAGCGCCTCGGTCTCGGTCGTGGTCGAGACGATCTCGACATGAGTGGTCGCCGCGATCATGCGCAGGATGCGGGCGGCCAACGGCGCGTTGGCCCGCGCATAGGACGACAGCCGCTTTTTGACGTTCTTCGCCTTGCCGACATAGAGCACGTCATTGACGGCATTGAGCATGCGGTAGACGCCGGGCGAGGTGGGGGCGAGGCGAACCGCGTTCTCGATCGCGGCGTGTCCGGTCGCCAGCGTGCCCTCCACGACCCCTTCGGCGGGTTCTTCCGCGTCGGGCAGGCGCGCCTCGTCATCCTCGTCGGTTGCCGAGGTTTCGGGGTCGACGTCGTCCGTCCGGAGGGTCAGGTCGTCTTGCGGCAGGTCGGATTTTGAACCGCGCCGCGCCTGGCGGGGGGGCGGTGTCGGACGCTCGGGAGAATCGTGAACCATGGGCGTAAACTAAGCGCTGGAACGGGCGGTCGCCAGCGCCGGAAAAGAGGGCCGATTGCAGAGGGTTATCCGTCACGCACAGCCGTGAAGGCGGATGTGCAACGACTTGTTAAGACTGATCAGTGCCCGGTAAACCGGTCTTAACAACCCTTTAACTTAAAACTCTCGATAAACTTTTGAGAAGAAAGTGGAATTCCGTAACCATGCCGGCCGCTCAAGGCCGGCGGGTGGCGGCAGTTGCGTGGTGGAGAGTATCGATGACCCGGTTGGTTTTGCGCGTGCTGGCGCTGATCGTCGCAGGCTGGACGACTTCGGCGGCAGCGGCCGACGTCAACTACGGATCGCGGTACACTGTGTATCAGCCGCTGGACGCCTATAGCTGGGCCGGCCCCTATCTCGGCGGCAATATCGGCTACAACTGGGGCTCGATCGACAACAACCCGACCCGGCCGTCCGGCTTCGCCGGCGGCGTCCAGGCCGGCTTCAACTTCCAGAACGGCACGCCGTGGGTGTTCGGCATCGAAGGCGACATCCAGGCCTCGGCCGCGGACGATACCTTCGCGCCCTGGAAGTTCTCCAATCCCTGGTTCGGCACCGTGCGTGGCCGCGTCGGCTACACCTTCAACAACGTGATGTTCTACGGAACCGGGGGTCTCGCCTTCGGCGAGCTTCGCGGCGAGACGTTCGGCTTCTCGGAGACCCACACCAATGCGGGCTGGACCATCGGTGCCGGCGTCGAAATGGGCTTTGCCCCGCACTGGAGCGCCAAGGTCGAATATCTCTTCGTCGATCTCGCCACCAGCAACTTCGCTCTCACCGGCGGCGCGGCGAACGGCTACGGCTTCAGCCTGGTCCGCGCCGGCATCAACTATCACTTCTGAGAACAAGAAGACGTCGACCATCAACTCCCGGCTGCGCTTCGCGCGGCCGGGTTTCTTTTTTATGTCGGCGAGATGTCGCGAAAGAGGGCCGCATCAACGCGGTGGAGCCAGTATTTGATCGGCCGCACGTTTCCAACTCTGCGGAGCCCGCCCTCAGGCGGCCGCATCATGGTGATTACGCAGCGAGCACGGCCGTGTGCCCGACAGTTAGCTCACACGCAACGCGTCATTCCGCTTCCGTCGTGAGCCCGGGATCACGATGCGATCGGATACAATCGCGGCACGATCTCAGGTCTTTCACTCGCGCATGACCCAGTTCGGAAGCAAGCCTTCCGATTGTCCGGATCACGCCCGCACTCACGATGAAACCACCAGGTTGACCGCCTTGGGGCCTTTGCCCTTCTTGTCCGGTTCGACCTCGAATGTAATGCGCTGTCCTTCAGTCAGGTCCTTCAATCCCGCCCGCTCGACGGCTGTGATGTGAACGAACACATCGCGGCCGCCATCGTCAGGCTTGATGAAGCCGTAGCCCCGCTCGCCGTTGAAGAACTTGACCGTCCCAGTCATGGCCATCGGGAAACTCCTCCCCCGTATTGCTCCACCGTTACGCGCACGCCGCGCAGCGGTTGACCGACATTCGCTTGTCGGAAGCTTGGCCACCTGAACAGGCCGGCGTCACGCCGCCGGTCTGCCTGGATTTTATTTCGGCCTTGTCACTCCGCCGCAACCATTCGCGGAAGCGGAACGTAAAGCCAGTCGTAACAGGATGAGCATAATACGGTTCCGCGCAGATTGACTACGCTCAAATCACACTTTTCGGTGGGCCATTAAGGTTTAGGCGTTTCGAGTCTGAAGCGGGCTGCGCCGCCTTGGCCTAGCGGCTTCTCGAGTTCGGGCAGGATGATCTTCAGCTCGCTCGCCAGCGTCCATGGTGGATTCACCATCAAAAGCCCGCTGGAAACGAGGCCACTGCCGGTCTCCTGCGGAGCCACGCTGAATTCCAAACGCAAGCACTTGCCGGCCGGTTTGCTGGTTGCGGCTGCCGCGGCCACGCTGCGTGCGAAGTCGTCGGTGACCCTCCGGGATTTTACGGGGTACCACAAAAGATACGCGCCGGTCGGCCACTTTGCGAACGCGTCCGAAAACCCCTTGGCCAGCCGCTCGAACTCGTCCTTCGCCTCGAATGGCGGATCGATCACCACGAGGCCGCGCCGCTCGTTCGGTGGCACGAAGGCAGGAAGCGCCGTCCAGCCGTCGAGATCGACGACGCGGGCCTGCGTGTCGCGCCGCAATGCGTCGATCAGTTGCTTGCGCGCCGTTGGCTCGATCTCGCAAGCGGTGAGGCGATCCTGCGGTCGCAGCAGCGCCCGTGCGATCAAGGGCGAGCCGGGATAGGCCTTCAACTCTGCCTTCGGATTGAAGGCCCTAACGATGTCGAGATACGTCGCGACCAGCGGCTGCGCCTTGTCGGAGAAGCGCGCCTGCATCAGCCGCGCGATGCCGGTGAGCCATTCGCCGCCACGTTGCGCTTCACTCGACGTCAGATCGTAGAGCCCGGCGCCGGCATGGGTGTCGATGACGCGGAACGCGGCCTGCTTCTCCTGCAGATAGGTGAGCATGCGCACCAGCACGATGTGCTTGATGACATCAGCGAAGTTGCCGGCATGAAAAGCATGGCGATAGTTCATGCGATAGCCGTTACCACGTCATGGCGGGCGCGGCGACCTGTCCGTGTTCGCTCGCCGACGCGGACGGACGCTGAAGTGGCAGTCGTCCGCCAGCGGACTGGACGGGTAAGCGCTAGCCGCCGCGCATCGGCGGCATCAGCACCTGGTCGCGGCGGCAGGCGCGGCGATCGATCTCTTCGCAGGAACGGAACTGGAGATCCTTGCTGAGGCAGATCCGCACCTCGCTGAGCCGCCTGCTGTCGCAGGTGACCGCGATCGCCGAGCTGCTGAGCCCCGGATTGACCTTGATGAATGCAGCTTCCAGATCGTCGGGCGAGATCGTCTTCGGCTCCGACAATTGCAGAAATTCCTCGGGGATCTTCACCGCGGCGCGCGCCTTGCGGATGGTCTCGAAATAGGTGCGCTCGCCAAGCCCCGAGCAGGTGCCGTGTTTGTCCCACTCATTGTAGATCAGCCCTGGAGCGGGCATCAGGTCGAGCATCGAGCTCATGATGCCGCGGGCGAGCCGCGGCGAAGGCCGTTGGCAGTATTCCGGGAAACCGCGCTCATATTGCGGCCAGAGGCCGTGCACCACGAACGAGTACGGCCGCCCGCCGCATTGGGCTTGCGTGCCGCGGCCGTTGTTGCCGCGTTCGCTCGCCGCCTCGCAGTAAGACGGCGACCACGACAGCGACAGCACGTAGAAATCGAACTCACCCGGCGCATTCTGCCGCCGGTCCTGAGCCGACACGGCGATCGTGGTGCACAGCATGAATGTCGCAATGGAAACCAGAAATCGGGAAATGGTGACCAGCCGATACATCAAACGCTCCCTCACTGACGGCTGGAACCTAGCAGGCACGCCTAGAACATTTCAAGAACAAAACGCGCATCCGGCTGCAAGCGGGCAGCCCGCGGGCGCTCTGTCGTCAATCTGGCGGGAGAATCAGGGCCGCGCGGCGCGGCAGGAGGGGTTGTAGGCCCAGTTGCGGTCGAGCCCGGTGACGCACCATTCGACGCCCTGGCTGAAGCCGGCGAAGCCGCCATCCTCGATGATCGAAAAGTGCACTTTGCGCAGCCTGCCGTCGTTCAACATCACGTCGCCGGAGCAGTAACGGCGGGGAATATTGTCGGACTGCCAGGGACGGAAGGCGGTCTCATGGATGCGGCCGTAACCGGTGATCACCAGCGGTGAATTCCAGAAGGTGGCTTCCTTCTCGTGGAATTGCTCGCTGATGACGGGCAGGGCCCTCTCGCAAGGTGCAACGTTGCCGTCATAGCGCGGCCCTGACAGCCAGAAATTCAGCTCGAAGGGGTTGGCGGCCTGGGCCGTCCCCCCGGAAGCCAACAGGCCGAACACGAGCGCGGCACCAACGCCGAGCTTCTTGGCTGACATGAACAGGTCGCGCATGGGAATCCACCGATATTCCGATGCGGCGGACGGTGCCGTGAAGCCCCGGCAAGGTCAAGTGCAGCGCGGCAACACCTGCGGAGAAGTCCACTTTCGGCGAACCTCTCATTCTTTTCACGACCGCCGGCGCGCTCTATGTTGGCTTCAAGCGAAATGGAGTCTGCGATGCGAACGAAATTGGCCGCGTGCCTGGTTGCCGTCTGCGGGATGCTGGCCGTCGCGCCGGCGCGGGCCGATTGGTTGCAGCCGGTACCGCCGTTCAAGGGCAATGACACCGGCGGTATCATTGCCTATTCAGTGGCGATGCAGGTGGATGCGCGGCAGCTCGCCGTCGAGCACTGCGCTTCGTACGGCAAGGTGGTGAAATTCCTCTCCGTGCAATCCTACCCGGGTGGCTATATCTCGTTTGCCTGCCGCTGGGTGCCCTACGGCTCTTCAGAGCGGCCGTTGCGCACGCGCTACTGAGCGCCGCGCGAACCCTGCGATCGGTTAGTCGGAAGGCAATCGCCATGACGCGACGTCTTGCTTTGCTTGGTTCGGCCGTTTGCCTGGTGGTGTCGGCCGGGGCTGCCAGCGCGGTCGATCTGCCGACCCGCAAGGCGGGCCTGTGGGAGATGAAGATGGTCAAGACCGGCTCGTCGATGCCGGAAATGACCATGCAGCACTGCACCGACGAATCCACCGACAAGGAGATGAGCACGACGGCCGCGCCGATGGCCAAGCAGGTCTGCTCCAAGCAGGACATCCAGAAGACCGCCACCGGCTATGTCAGCGATAGCGTCTGCGGCGTCGCCGGGGTGACCGTGACCTCGCATGCCGAGATCGTCGGCGACTTCAACTCGGCCTACACGGTCAAGAGCACCTCGCACGTGGAGGGCGGCCCGTCCGGCGCCCGCGACAGCGTGACGACGATCGAGGCGAAATGGCTCGGCGCGTGCAAGAGCGACCAGAAGCCCGGTGACATCGTCATGCCCGGCGGCATGAAGATGAACGTCAAAGACATGGAAAAGCTGAAGGGCCTGCTGCCGAAGATGTCGAAGTAGCGCGCTGCATTCAGTTCTTGCAGAGCGCCTGATCATATCTCCGTCTCTCCGTCATGCTGAGGAGCGCGCAAGGCGCGCGTCTCGAAGCACGACGGCCGGGACGGTGGCCGTGCATCCTTCGAGGCTTGCAAGCGCTCGCACCTCAGGATGACGGATCGGCCCAGATATTCGCTACACCGGCACCCGCACCGCCGCCCGCAAGCCGCCCATCGGGCTTTCGCCGAGCATGATATCGCCGCCATGCGAGCGGGCGATGTCGCGGGCGATCGCAAGTCCGAGCCCGGTGCCGCCTTCGTCCTGGTTGCGGGCATCGTCGAGCCGCAGGAACGGCTTGAACACCTCTTCGCGCATGTTCGACGGAATGCCGGGACCATCGTCGTCGACGGTCACCGTGAGATAGCGATGGTCGCGATGGCCGGTGATCGAGATCGTGTCGGCGTGGCGCGCCGCGTTGGAGACGAGGTTGCCGAGGCAGCGCTTGAACGAGGCCGGCTTCACTGTCACCACCGGCAGGCCGTGGAACGCCACCGTCGCGACATGACCATGGCGCTCGGCGTCGCTGCGCAGCTCCTCCAGCGCCATCGCCATGTCGGTCGGCTGCGCCACCTCGCCGGAATCGCCGCGCGCGAAGGCGAGATAGTCCTCCAGCATCATCGACATCTCGTCGACGTCCTTGCGCATCGCCTCGATCTCGGGTCCTTCGCCTAGCAGGGCGAGCTCCAGCTTGAAGCGCGTCAGGATGGTGCGCAGGTCGTGCGAGACGCCGGCCAGCATCGCGGTGCGCTGCTCGATCGAGCGCTCGACGCGCGCCTTCATCTCGATGAACGCCTGCGCCGCGCGCCGCACCTCGCGCGCGCCGCGCGGCCGGAAATTCGGCGCCTCGCGGCCCTTGCCGAAGCTTTCGGCGGCATCGGCGAGCCTGAGGATCGGCTTGATCTGGTTGCGCAGGAACAGCACGGCGACGATCAAGAGGATCGTCGAGGTGCCGAGCATCCAGAAGATGAAGATCTCCGAGTTCGAGGCATAGGCGGCGCTGCGCTGGGCGAAGATTCGCATCACGGAATCATCGAGCTGCACCCGGATCTCGACCAGGTTGGACTTGCCGACGGTGTCGATCCAGAACGGCCGGTTGATCTGCCGCCCGAGCTGCACCGACAGTGTCTGGTCGAGCAGCGAGAAGAACGGCTTCGGTCCCGGCGGCGGCATGTCGCCCGCGGGGAGGAAATCGACCACGAGCTGCAGCTTCTGGGCAATGTGGCGAAGCTGCGTGCGGTCCTTGTCCTGCGGATAGTTCTTGTAGACGTCGATCAGCGCGGCGATGTCCGATACCACCGCGGCCGACAGGCGCCGTGTCACCGTGTTCCAGTGTCGCTCCATGAACACGAAGGCGACCACGGTCTGTAGCACCACCATCGGCACGATCATGATCAGCAATGCGCGGGCATAGAGGCCGGTCGGCATCCAGCTCTTGAACGCATTGCCCATCCAGCCATTGGCCTTCGACACGCGCTGCGACGCGTTGCGGATCAGGGTGAGGCCGGAGTCGATCGTGCTCATGGGCGAGACTTCAGGGGGCAGCCACCAGGCGATAGCCGATGCCGCGCACGGCCTGCAGGAACAGCGGATTGGCAGGATCGTGCTCGATCTTGCGGCGGAGGCGGTTGATCTGCACGTCGACCGCGCGCTCGTTGACGGTGCCGCCGCTGGTCAGCGCGGCGCGCGGCACGGTCTCGCCCGGGCTGGAGGCCAGGATGCGCAGCATCTCGCGCTCGCGGTCGGTGAGATGAATGATCTCCTCGCCCTGGCGCAGCTCGCTGCGCTCGATGTGGAAGACGTAGGGACCGAAGGCGATCTGCTCGACGGCGGTGACCTGCGGCGGCGCGGTGCGCTTGAGGATGTTGCCGATGCGCAGCACCAGCTCGCGCGGCTCGAACGGCTTGGCGACATAGTCGTCGGCGCCGATCTGCAGGCCCTCGATGCGGGCTTCGGCCTCGTGGCGGGCCGTCAACATGATGATCGGCACCGACGAGGAGGAGCGGATGAAGCGGGCGAGATCGAAGCCGTTCTCGCCGGGCATCATGACGTCGAGGATGAGGAGGTCGAAGTGCAGCCCCAGCAGCTTGGCGCGTGCGTCGCTGGCGCTCAGCGCGGTCGTGACGCGGTAGCCTTCGCCGGAAAGAAAGCGCGACAGCAGGTCGCGGATGCGCCGGTCATCGTCGACCAGGAGGAGATGCGGTGCATCGTCGGCCGGCTCGGCCGGCGGCCGCACCATCGTTGCAGTCTGCGCCACGGTCACTCCCTTGCTTTTCTGCCGCCGCCGAAGATCGCTTCGAGCACCTTGTCGGGGTCGTCGCGGTCGATCATCGCGCGCAGGAACTGACGAACGGTGTCGATGCCGGCGGCATCGATGCCGGCGACCGCGCGGTTGATGCGGTCGGTCTGCAGCCCCGCGAGCTTTGCGACCAGCGCCTCGCCCTTGGGCGTTGCATAGAGCAGGCGCTGCCGGCGATCATTGTTGCCGGTCTTCTGCACGATGTAGCCTTCGTCGAGCAGTTGCTTGAGCACGCGGCCGAGCGACTGCTTGGTGATGCGCAGCACATCGAGCAGGTCGGCGACCTTCAGTCCGGGGTAGCGGGTGACGAAGTGGATCACCCGGTGATGAGCGCGACCGAAGCCGAACGCTTCCAGCTCCTGGTCGGCGTCGCCGACGAAGTCGCGATAGGCGAAGAACAGGAGCTCGATTATGTCCCAGCGCAGATCGCGCCCGCCCTCCGCAGAAGGCGCGTGGTCGCTTCCCTGCGAATCGGGCTGGCCAGCCATGCCGGAGAAATTTATGTCAGCCATATTGACGTATCTTGGGTTCAATGTTACAAAACTGCCTATCAGGACGAAACATTAGGTCGTTTTGTCCTCGACAGCGTTTGAGGCGGCCTGAAAAAGCCAGTGATGGCGGTTTGGGCCGCAAATTGGACTACCGTGCGATTGTCGAGCGGCATTTCGGCAAACATACTGGACTTCAGCATTCCGCAAAAGCATGTCTAAACGGCATGTTGGCGCCGGAAACCGGCTCTTGGGCTGGCGATGGGTGAGGTCCGGACCAACCAAGCCAGCAGGCCCCGGGGGAAACAGGCCGGCGCCAGACATCGCGCTGGTTTCGAGAGCGGAAAGCAACAAGATGAGTTTGAAATTCGAAATCCAGCCTACGGCGAACCCGACATCCGACAAGGATCGTGCGGCCAAGCTCGTGGATCCGGGCTTCGGCCGGGTGTTCACCGATCATATGGCCATCGTCCGCTACAATCAGGCGAAAGGCTGGCATGGTGCGCGCGTCGAAGCGCGCGCGAATTTTCCGCTCGATCCGGCCGGCGCCGTGCTGCACTACGCACAGGAAATTTTCGAAGGTCTCAAGGCCTACAAGCGCGACGACGGCGGCGTGAACCTGTTCCGGCCCGACGCCAATGCGCGGCGCTTCCACGATTCGGCCGAGCGCATGGCGATGGCGCCGCTGCCGGAGCCGGTGTTCATCGAGGCGGTCGAGCAGCTCGTGCGGATCGACCGGGCCTGGATTCCGGGTGGCGAGGGCAGCCTTTACCTGCGGCCCTTCATGATCGCGAGCGAGATCTTCCTCGGGGTGAAGCCATCGGCCGAGTACATCTTCTCGGTCATCGCCTCTCCGGTCGGCTCCTATTTCAAGGGCGGGCCCGCGCCGGTGTCGATCTGGGTGTCCGAGAATTACACCCGCGCGGCGATCGGCGGCACGGGCGCTGTCAAATGCGGCGGCAATTACGCCGCGAGCCTGCGCGCGCAGGCCGAGGCGATCGATCGCGGCTGCGATCAGGTCGTGTTCCTCGACGCGGTCGAGCGCCGCTACATCGAGGAACTCGGCGGCATGAACATCTTCTTCGTGTTCGACGACGGCTCGCTCGCAACGCCGCCGCTCGGCACGATCCTGCCCGGCATCACCCGCGACTCGATCATCGCGCTCGCCAGGGATTCCGGCACGCGCGTGCGCGAAGAGCCCTATACGATCCAGCAGTGGCGCGCGGACGCCACCAGCGGCAAGCTGAAGGAAGCCTTCGCCTGCGGCACCGCGGCCGTGATCTCGCCGATCGGCAAGGTGTGCTCCGCGAGCGGCGATTTCCAGATCAGCGGCGGCGCGGCAGGCCCGGTCGCCATGGGGCTGCGCAAGAAGCTGGTCGACATCCAGTACGGTCGCACCAACGACCCGCATCACTGGATCAGGGACATCCGCTGACGGACGTAACGTCATTCCGGGTTCGCCTCTTCGACGCGCCCCGGAATGACGACGAGCAAACGGCAGCGGTTGCCGCATCGCGCGGCGACTGGTAAACGCCGCCCATGGCCGAGAAACCGAAAAAACCGCAGAAACTGAAGGCACGCCTGCCGCGCGGGCTGGAGGATCGTGGCCCGGCCGCGATCAACGCCACGCGGCAGATGGTGGAGAAGATCCGCGCCGTCTACGAGCTCTACGGATTCGAGCCGGTTGAAACGCCGGCGATGGAATACACCGACGCGCTCGGCAAGTTCCTGCCCGACCAGGACCGGCCCAACGAGGGCGTGTTCTCGTTCCAGGACGACGACGAGCAGTGGATCTCGTTGCGCTACGACCTCACCGCGCCGCTCGCGCGCTATGTTGCGGAAAACTTCGATCACCTGCCGAAGCCGTATCGCTCCTATCGCTTCGGCTACGTGTTCCGCAACGAGAAGCCCGGCCCCGGCCGCTTCCGCCAGTTCATGCAGTTCGACGCCGACACCGTCGGCTCGGCGACGCCGGCGGCCGATGCCGAAATCTGCATGATGGCGGCCGACACGATGGAGGCGCTGGGCATTCCCCGCGGCGCGTATGTCGTGAAGGTGAATAACCGCAAGGTGCTTGATGGCGTCCTCGAGGCGATCGGTCTCGGCGGCGATGAAAATGCGGGACGTCGCCTCACGGTGCTGCGTGCGATCGACAAGCTCGACAAATTTCCCGCCGATGAGGTTCGCAAGCTGCTCGGTGCCGGGCGATGGGACGGCGGCGAAGAGGGCAAGGGCGACTTCACGAAGGGCGCCGACCTCAGCGCGGCCGATGCCGATGTCGTCCTGGCTGTCACGCAAAAGCGTGACGATTGGAAAGACGCTATCGCTGCGGCCGAGATCTATCTGGCCAAGAGCGAAGTTGGTCAGACAGGCGTGAGCGAGCTCGAAGAGGTCGCCAGGCTGGTTGCCGCATCCGGTTATGGCGCGGACCGCATCCGCATCGATCCCTCCGTCGTCCGCGGCCTCGAATACTACACCGGCCCGGTCTACGAGGTTGAGCTGCTGCTCGACACCAAGGACGAGAAGGGCCGCCCGGTGCGGTTCGGCTCGGTCGGCGGTGGCGGCCGCTATGACGGTCTGGTCTCGCGCTTCCGCGGTGAGCCGGTGCCCGCGACCGGTTTCTCGATCGGCGTGTCGCGCCTGCAGGCTGCGCTGACGATGCTCGGCAAGCTGGATACGCGGGCCGAATTCGGCCCCGTGGTCGTCACCGTGTTCGACCGCGACCGCGTCGCCGACTACCAGAAGATGGTCGCGCAGCTACGCAGCGCGAATATCCGCGCCGAGCTCTATCTCGGCAATCCGAAGAACATGGGCAACCAGCTCAAATATGCCGACCGCCGCAACTCGCCCTGCGTGATCATCCAGGGCTCCGACGAGAAGGTGCGCGGCGAAGTGCAGATCAAGGATCTGATCGAGGGCGCCAAGGCCGCGGCCGCCATCGCCTCCAACCAGGAATGGCGCGAAACGCGGCCCGCGCAGTTCTCCTGTGCCGAGGCCGATCTGGTCGCCAGGGTCCGCGAGGTCCTGGCGCGGCATGACGTGACGTGGGGCTAGCTATTCGCTCGTGATGTCGTGTCCGGCCTTGTGCCTGATCTCCGCGTCTTGTTTGATGGCGAAGAACGTGGGTGGTCGCGACAGTGCGGGCCACGCCATGCAACACAAGGGAGAGAGTGGATGCCTGAGATCACCGTCAGCATGGCCGCCGGCCGCACCGAAGAGCAGAAGCTCGGCATGATGCGCGACATCACGCAAGCGCTGGTGAAAAATCTCGGCGTCGATGCGGAAGCCGTCGTGATCCAGATCAACGAAGCGCCGCTGCATCACAAGATGAAGGGCGGCAAATCCTTCGTCGAGCGCGCGGCGGCCGCGAAGAAGTAGTCCCGATCTCTCCACACGTCGTCCCTGCGAAAGCAGGGACCCATAACCACCGCTCTGAATTGTCAGAGTGTTGGGTCCCCAGCCTTCGCTAAATTGACATTCGTGGTTATGGGTCCCGGCTCGCGCTTCGCTTGGCCGGGACGACAGTTGTTATGAGGCGCCATGGACGCACGCGACTTCATCAAGATCGGCATGAGCGCCGAGCGCTTGCTCGTCGTGCCACCGGACCGCACGGTCGGGCATTTCGTACCTGATATGCCGATGGTCTATGCGACGCCGATGATGATCCTGGAGATGGAGATGGCGTCGGGCGATGCCATCCGTGAGGCGCTGCAGCCCGGCTGGGTCACCGTCGGCACCGAGGTCGATATCCGGCATCTCGCCGCGGCTCTCGTGGGCGCCACGGTGCGGACCACGGCAAGGGTGATCGCGGTCGAGCGCCGCGTGATCCGCTTCGAGGTCGAGGCCTTCGAAGGCGCCCGCAAGCTCGGCGAAGGCCGACACGCGCGCGCCCTGATCAATGTCGCGAATTTCAACCGAAGGCTTGGCGCGACATAGGTCTCGCGCTCCGACAGGGCAAACGGCGCGGTGTCCAGTACTCCAGAGAGGCCGGTGGTTGAACCGAGAGGTGACGGCCGAGAGAATGTGCATCGCATTTTCGCGGCATAGGGCGACCAACTGCGCCCTGCCACCGTTTGGCCTACTTCGCCAATTCCTTCGAGCGCCTGGTCGCTGCGGCGATGGCGCGGGTCATCAGCGGCTGCATCCCGTCCTTGGCCATCAGCACCTCGAGCGCGGCGGCCGTGGTGCCGCCGGGCGAGGTGACGTTCTGACGCAAGGTCGCGGACGGCAGCTCGGAGCGATGCAGCAGTTCGCCGGAGCCTGCGACGGTCGCCCGCGCCAACGTGGTTGCGAGTTGCTCCGGCAAACCGGCCGCGACGCCGGCGCGCGCGAGCTCTTCGGCGAGCAGGAACACATAGGCCGGGCCGGAGCCGGAGACCGCGGTCACCGCATCCATCAGGCTTTCGTCCTCGACCCATTCGACGAGCCCGGTCGCCTGCAGCAACGCATTCGCCGTGGCGCGCTGCGCGGCGGTCACATTGCTCGCCGGCACCGCGACCGTGATGCCGCGGCCGATCGCTGCCGGCGTGTTGGGCATCGCGCGCACCGCCGCGCCGCCGCAGACCTCTTGCAGCGCCGCGATCGTTGTGCCGGCCATGATCGAGACCACCAATGTCGAGGGGCCGACGAACGCCTTCAGTGCGGCTCCCGCCTCGCGGAACGATTGCGGCTTCACCGCGACGACCAGCGTATCGACCGCCCCGACGTCCTGAGCTTTTGGATTGAGGCGGACACCCTGCGCGGCAAGCGCGGAAATCTCAGGCGAGAGCTGCGGATCGATCACCATGACCCGCTCGGGCGCAAGCCCTTGCGCGAGCCATCCGGTCAGCATCGCGCCGCCCATCTTGCCCGCGCCCGCAAGCGCGATGATGCCGGTGGTGTTCTTCAATGCGCTGCTTGTGCTCACGAGTCGCTCCACAAACTCTGTGTCGTCCCTGCCTAGTGCGCAATTGCGCACGGGAGCAGGGACCCATAACCACAAGCGGTTCTAGTGAAGCGAGAAGCGAGCCACAAGCAGTTTGCTCAGCCACGAGGGCCGCGGAGTATGGGGCCCTGCTTTCGCAGGGACGACACTAAGCGCGCGGACAGACCGAGCGGTTCCTACGCCTCGCCCTCGGTATCGAACATCGCGGCCGACATCGCCTCCGCCGCCGACTTGCCGGCCCAGACCACGAACTGGAACGCAGGGTAGTAGCGCTCACAGGCCTGAATCGCGTTGACCAGCATGCTCTCGCATTGCGACGCGGACGCGGTGAGGCCGGCGGGCAGCACCAGCGCCTGACGATGCATGATCATGCCGGTGTGGGTCCACAGATCGAAATGGCCGACCCACAGTTGCTCGTTGATTGCGGCGACCAGTCGCTGCACCTCGGCGCGTCGCGCCGGCGGAATCTTCATGTCGAAGGCGCAGGCGAGATGCAGCGCCTCGATCTCACCCATCCAGGTGAAGGAGAGCTCATAGTCGATCCAGTCGCCCTTGGAGACGATCGTCACCTCGTCGTCGCCGGAACGCTCGAACGCCCAGTTGTTGTCGGTGGCGATATCTTCGACCACCGCAAGCGGATTGCTCCGGGACTCGATAATGCCTTCGAGGAGGGACATACCGTCTCGACCCTTGTTCTTATGATCTGTTGATACGCACACGGAAGCCGGCAGCGCGACAAACTGCGTCGTGGCCGAGTGCAGCTCCTGAAATGGGCTTCCGGATGCCCCTGGACCTGACGCGGATGAAGTGATGTGATTTGCGGAATCCGCGCAACCGCACGCCGAGTCCGTCCACAGCCAAAGCGCGCCTCGTCCACAACTGATCGCAGCAGCTTGAGTTAATTTGAGAACAAATCGGAATCGGAGCGGGCTGGTAACGGATTGTTAACCAATCGCCTCCGCTTCCTCGCGCCCGTGAATCGGGGCCATCGGAGCTCAAAACGCCGCCGCAAGACTCGCGGCGCGCTCATGGGGACATGCCAATTCCCCATGCCGAAGCATCTTGCCCGGCTGTCGGGCATTGGTCATATTTGTCGCCAGGCGCGTCCATCCCGGGCGCGCCGATGTTCTCAGGGCGGGGTGGAAATCCCCACCGGCGGTAAGGGTGATGAGCCCAAGCCCGCGAGCGCCTTCCTCCCGAAGCGGGGGAAGGGTCAGCAGATTCGGTGCAACTCCGAAGCCGACGGTTACAGTCCGGATGAAAGAGAACGGTTGCGGCAGCCCGCGCGGATTCGCGTGGGGCTCTTGTCGTTGTCCGTGTGCCCTGATTCTGGTCCTGAAAGAGGAAAGCCATGAATCAGATGTTGCAAGACGCTGAAGTCGAAACCTCCCAAGCAGATATTGCTCCCGAAACGCCGGCCGCTCCGCCGGTGCCGGACCATCCGCGGTTCGCGAAGCCGCAGCGCGTCGCCTTCGTGCAGGCCTGCTGGCATCGCGAGGTGGTGGATGAATGCCGCATCTCCTTCCTGAAGGAGATCGAGGCGCGTCACATCACCAATGTCGATGTGTTCGAGGTGCCGGGCTCATTCGAGATCCCGCTGCACGCGCAGATCCTGGCAAAGACGCGCCGCTACACCGCGATCGTCGCCGCAGGGCTCGTCGTCGACGGCGGCATCTATCGCCATGAATTCGTCGCCGATACCGTGATCAAGGCGTTGATGGACGTGCAACTTCGCACCGAAGTGCCGGTGTTCTCTGCGGTCCTGACGCCGCAGCAATTCCACGAGACCGAAGTGCACCAGGATTTCTTCCGGCGGCACTTCGTCATCAAGGGCATCGAGGCCGCGGAGGCCTGCGCCAAGACGCTGCTCAGCCTCGAGCGGCTACGCGGCCAGGTCGCCGCGGGGATCGCTAGCTAGGTAGGGCCTGCGCCAGCGCCAGATCAGGCACAAACGCGATTCCGGCATGCATGCCGGGATCGCGCATGTCTGCCGCGCGTTCGGTTATGCTCGCGGGCATAAATCAAATGCGCGGGAGGCGCCCATGACCGAACATCATCCGTCCGACTGGCTCGGCCTGTCGGATCGCGTTGCCGTCGTCACCGGCGGAGGCGGCGGCATCGGCCGCGCCACGGCGGTCAGTCTTGCGCGCGCGGGCGTCAAGGTTGCGGCCATCGATCGCGACGAGCGCGGGCTTGAAGAGACCAAGGCAAGGCTGCGCGAACTCGGCGACGGTCACCTTGTCGCAAGCTGCGACACCACCAGTGCGGAAAGCGTTGCTGCAGCCGCCGAGACGGTCGCGCGCGTGCTCGGGCCGTGCACCATTCTCGTCAACACCGCTGCCGTACTGCGCCCCGGTGGGCTCGATACGCTGGCCCTCGCGGAATGGAACGCGGTGCTTGCGGTCAACCTCACCGGCTATTTCATTTGCGCACAGGCGTTCGGCCGCCAGATGCGACAAGCCGGCCACGGCAGCATCATCCATGTCGCCTCGATCGCCGCCAGCAACGCGCAGCAGCAGAGCGGCGCCTATAGCGTCAGCAAGGCCGGAGTCGTGATGCTGTCGCAGCAGCTTGCCGCCGAATGGGGGCCACACGGCATCCGCAGCAACGTCGTCAGCCCCGGCCTCGTGGTCACGCCGATGAGCCAGGCCTTTTACGATACGCCTGGGGTTACCGAGCGTCGCACCGCAGTGGTGCCGATGCGCCGGATCGGCGCGCCGCAGGACATGGCGGACGCGATCCTGTTCCTGGCGAGCGACCGGTCGTCCTATGTGAACGGCGAGGAGATCATCGTTGACGGCGGCTATGTGCGGACGCTGATGAGCCACGTTCCGCGGCCGGGATTTTGAGGAAGGAGCACGATACCTGTCGTCCCTGCGAAGGCAGGGACCCATAACCACAGGATCTTATTGCGGGCGCCAGATGCGGCCCGAGCCTTCGCAACAAACACGAATTAGTGGTTATGGGTCCCGGCTCAAGGCCAGGACGACAGTGGGTATGAGATCGCGTAGGGTGGGCAAAGCGAAGCGTGCCCACCTTCACGAGCGAGCCTGTGATGGTGGGCACGGCGCAAGCGCGCCTTTGCCCACCCTACAAAGCTACTTGAGCCGGGACCCATAACCACGAATGTCAGTTGTCGCGAAGGCTGGGATCCGCAGCCGCGCTCCGCAATGGAGTCCTGTGGTTATGGGTCCCTGCTTTCGCAGGGACGACGGTGAATATTGGATTAATCGAACAGGCTCGAGACCGACTCTTCCGCCGCGGTGCGGCCGATCGCTTCGGCGATCAGTCCGGCGATCGAGATGGTGCGGATGTTCGGCGCCTTGTTGACGGCTTCCGTCGGCAGGATCGAGTCGGTGATGACCAGTTCCTTCAGCCGCGACGAAGCGATGCGCGCGGCGGCGCCGCCGGACAGCACGCCGTGGGTGATGTAGGCCGAGACTTCCTTGGCGCCGTGAGCGATCAGCGCCTCGGCCGCGTTCACCAGCGTGCCGCCGGAGTCGACGATGTCGTCGACCAGGATGCAGTTGTAGCCGGCGACGTCGCCGATCACGTTCATCACCTCGGATTCACCGGGGCGCTCGCGGCGCTTGTCGACGATCGCGAGCGGGGTGTTGATGCGCTTGGCGAGCCCGCGCGCGCGCGCCACGCCGCCGACGTCGGGCGACACCACCATCACCTTGCTGAGGTCGAACTGTTCGCGGATGTCGCGCACCATCAGGGGGGCAGCGAAGAGATTGTCGGTCGGGATATCGAAGAAGCCCTGGATCTGGCCGGCATGCAGGTCGAGCGTCATGACGCGGTCGACGCCGGCATGGGTGATCAGGTTGGCGACGAGCTTGGCCGAGATCGGCGTGCGCGAGCCGGAGCGGCGGTCCTGCCTGGCATAGCCGAAATAGGGAATCACCGCGGTGATGCGGCGCGCCGAGGAGCGGCGCAGCGCGTCGGTGATGATCAGCAGTTCCATCAGATTGTCGTTGGCCGGGAACGACGTCGATTGCAGGATGAACATGTCCGAGCCGCGGACGTTCTCCTGGATCTCGACGAAGATCTCCATGTCGGCGAAACGCCGAACCACGGCCTTGGTCAGTTCGATGCCAAGTCCCTTGGCGATGTCTTGCGCCAGCGCAGGATTGGAGTTGCCGGCGACGAGCTTGATTGATCCGTTTTTTGCCGACATCGATGCTTCCCCCCGCGACTTGCTGGATACGACGTTCAGCATCTCAAGTCCCTATAGAACCGGCGGGTTTTCGGTGCGCGAGGGAATATCAGGCGGGCGCCTCGGCTGGCAACCCATTCACGCCATTTTCCCGGACCAAAAATGGCTGTTTTCCGGGAAAACACGGGCTTTAGTTAGCGGAATATCCGAGTGCCACGGTCTCGGATGCGGCCGGCAGTGGAGCGCTGGCGACCGCGGCCCCACGCAGGTCTGGCGCCGGGCCGGGTGCGGGCGCCGGGCTGTCCGCCGGGCCACCATTGATCATGCCGGAGAGGCCGCTCAGGCCGGCCTGGGCAATCTTGCGCAGGACCAGGTCGTCGGCCGCCGCCCAGGCATCGCGGCCGGCCTTGCCCGCAGGCTCCTCGCCGGAAAGCCGGAGCGTGCGTTGCTGGTTGCTGTCGTAGACGTCCCAGACCCACGCGATCATGGTGCGGCCCCGCACCACCTGCGCCGCCAAATAGCTGCGCACGCGATAGGCGGCAGCGCCTTCACGCGACACGATCGACAGGCTGCGGAGTTTGGACTCGCTGTCGAGCACGCTCACCATGCGATCGAACACCTGAGGTGGCGGGCCGTCGATCGATTCGAACGCGACGGTCGCGCCGCTGCCTGTGCTGGCCATGGCATAGGCGTCGGCCGCGCCGCCGCCATTGGCGCAGCCGCCGAGTGCGCAGGCGAGCGCAAGCCATGTGGCCGCGATCGCCGCGCGCACGATTGTCCCAGTTTGAAACTGGCTGTTTGACGCTTCCCTCATTGCGTCCTGCGATATCGTTAAAACGCCTTAACGTCTAGGGCAGGAAGAACACAGCGCTTAACCGATCGGCGGGCGAAGCCTTGCGAGGGACAGGATCGAATTCCTTGGTCAGTTCAGAGGATGCGGACCGCGCAGCGAGTGCGTCACTCGCGGACATCCATTGCCAACTCGGCTGTTGTACGGACGCTCTATTCGCGCGTCAGCGCGATGGCGTGGACGTGGCGGCCGTAGTCCGCCTCCTTGCGGTGCACGGAGCGGCGGTAGCTGAAAAAGCGTTCGTCGGAATAGGTGTCGAGGCCGAGATCGTCGATCATCAGCACACCGGCATTCTCCAATCGCATGCGGATGAAGCCGGCGAGATCGAACATCGCGTGTCCGTCGCGTTCGCCCGGAATGAAGAACATGCCGTTCTCGGCGTCGGCCTCGATGAAGCGTTCGACGAATTCACCGCCGACCTCGTAGGACTCCTGGCGGATCAGCGGACCGATCGCCGCGACGATGCCGGCGCGGTCGGCGCCAAGCTTCTCCATCGCTTCGATGGTGGATTCCAGAATGCCGGTCAGCGCGCCCTTCCAGCCGGCATGGGCGGCACCGATCACCCGCGCATTGGGATCGACGAACAGGATCGGCCCGCAGTCGGCCGCCGTGACGCCGATCGCCAGGCCCTCGGTCCGCGTGACGAGCGCGTCGGCTTTCGGCCGCACGGCGCCATCCCACGGTCCGGTCGCAACCACGACGTCGGGCGAGTGAGTCTGGTGCACGCTGAGGAAATGGGTGAGCGGCACGCCTAGTTGCTCAGCCATCCGCCGCCGGTTCTCGGCGACATGCGCGGGGTCATCGCGCGAGCCGAGGCCGCCATTGAGGCCGGCATAGATGCCTTCGGACACGCCACCTTCGCGCGAGAAGAAGGCGTGACGCAAGCCCGGAATGGCCGACAGCAGCGGTGATCCCAATGTCATGACTGTTCGGCCTCGTCAGGCAGATCGCTCAGCCCGGCGATCGAGGTGATGCGCGGATCGGACACGGCCATGACCTTGAACATCGAGCCCATCCCGCCGCGGCCGGAATCGGTTAGCCGCCTCAGGGCGCCTGCGATGTCGGCCGAGACCTCCGGCGATGCCTTCGCCATCAGCCCGGCGGCGCGGGCCTCGACGCCGAGGCGTTTGAGGAAATCGCCCTGCGTCACCGGGCCGTGCACGCGCGCCCCGACATCCTCGGCGGCCCGCGCCAGTGCCTGGAAATCGACATGCGCGGTCACGTCGGCCTCTCCCGGGTTCTTCAGCGGATCAACAAAGCTGTGACGCGCAATGGCCTGGAAGGTATCTCCGGCGTCGCTGCGCAGATGGCCGTAGTCGATGATCAGCGCGGCACCGTCCTGGTCGCGCACGCGCGTTGCGAGCTTCATGATCTCGGTGTCGGGCCGCCATTCGAACACTGCGCCGAGCGGCGCGGCGCGCACCAGCGGCGGCAGCAGCACCTCGAAATGCGGTGTCGGCTCCGCGGCGGCGGCGAAATATAGCCGGTCATTGGCATCGATGCCGACCGTGCGCTCGTGCCAGCCGGTCTCGCGCCGGACCATCTGATGGATCGGCAGCACGTCGAAGTACTCGTTGGCGAGGATCACGGCCGGACCTTCCGGCACCTCGTCGATGCTCTCGTGCCAGGTGATGTCATGCACACCCGACAGCGTCGCGTACTGTCTTTCGCGCAGCATCGGGTTGACCTCGACGAGGTGGACGCTCAGCGACTGATAGAGCGGCGGCAGCACGCGAAGCGCACGCAACGCGTCCGCCATCATGGTGCCGCGGCCGGGGCCAAGCTCGATCAGCCGCAGCGCCGGCGGCGAGCCCATCGCCTTCCAGATTGACGCGCTCCACAGGCCAAGCAGCTCGCCGAACATCTGGCTGACTTCCGGCGAGGTGGTGAAATCGCCCTCCCGTCCGAGCGGATCGCGCGACAGGTAGTAGCCGTGCTGCGGATGCATCAGGCACAATTCCATGTAGCGCCAGACCGGCATCGGCCCGGACAGTTTGATCAGCTTCTTGATCTCACCCAGCAGCGGGGAAACGTCGCTCACGGAGGTCCTTTAGATCGAATCCGGCGCCGGCGCCTTCGGTCTGTGCCGGGCGGAAGCCACGATGATGATGGCGCCGACAATAATCATCGGCACCGATAGCAGCATACCCATGGTCAGCCCACCCCACAGGAATCCGAGCTGCGGATCGGGCTCCCTGAAGAACTCGCCGGTGATTCGGGCAAAGCCGTAGAGCGTGATGAAGCTGCCAAGGATCAGGCCGGGCCGTTTCAGCGCGCCCATCCGGATCATGATGGCGAGCACGGTGAATAGCACGATGCCTTCAAGGCCGGCCTCGTAGAGCTGGCTCGGATGGCGCGGCAGCGGCCCGCCATTGGGAAAGATCATGGCCCAGGGCAGGCTCGGATCGGCAGGGCGGCCCCACAATTCACTGTTGATGAAATTGGCGAGCCGTCCGAGGAAAAGCCCGATCGGGGCGACCGCGGTCGTGATGTCGCCAAGCGACGGGATCGAGACGTTGTTGCGGCGGGCAAACAGGATCACCGCTGCAACGCAGCCGAGGAAGCCGCCGTGGAACGACATGCCTCCCTTCCACAGTTCGAAGATTTCGGCCGGGTGCGCGAGGAAGAACGGCAGATTGTAGAACAGCACGTAGCCGGTGCGGCCGCCGACGATGATGCCGATGGTGACCCAGAGGATGAAGTCGTCGAGCTGCGGCAGTGTGATCGGCGCCGGCCCGCCCCACAGCCGCTCCTTCTTGATCAGCGAGCGGGCATAGATCCAGCCCAGCACGATGCCGACGATGTAGGCCAGCGCATACCAGCGGACCACGACAGGCCCGAGCGAGACCGCGACGGGATTGAAGACCGGGAAGTCGATCAGCAGGAACGGCATCGTGCGTCTTGAGGCTCAGCTCACGAGGTTGCGGCGATAGAGAGCAAGCAGCCGCTCCCAATGGCGTTCGGCGGCGTCGCGGTCATAGACCGGGCGCTTGGGGAAGGCAAAGCCGTGATGCGTGCCGGGGTAGATCTCGACCTCATTGTTCGATCCCGTCATGCCCGCCTTCACCTGCTCGATGATCTCCGCCGGCGCATAGATGTCGGTCTCGGCGCAGGCGAAATAGAGTTCGGCCTTGGTCTTCGCTGCGGCGAGGTGCGGGCTGTCGGGCTGGTCGGTCGCCAGATGCGTGCCGTAGATCGAGGCGGCGGCCTTGACCCGGTCGGGGAAATGCGTTGCGGCATTCACCGCATAGCGGCCGCTCATGCAGTAGCCGACGGTGCCGACGATTCCGGTGTTCGCGGCTTTTTGCGTCTCGGCATAGGCGAGCAGCGCCTTGGTGTCTTCCATGACCAGCGGAATGTTGATCGAGTTCATGTATCCGAACATGCGCTTGCGCTCGGGTGCGTCGGGGTCCGGCGGTATCGGGCCGAGCTCCATCACGCCCGACCGGTAGTACAGGTTGGGCAGCATCACGTAATAGCCCGAGGTGCCGAGCCGGCGCGCCATGTCGCGCAGCTCCTCGCGGATCGCCGGCGCATCCATGTAGAAGATCACGACGGGAAACGGTCCACCGCGTTCAGGATGGGTGATGAAGGTCGTGGTCTTGCCGTCCTTGGTCTCGATGTCGACCGTGTGCTCGATCATGGCGTTTCTGTCCGCGTTGTGATTTGCGATTTCTGTTGTGGGTTCAATACGATTGCAAGGAAACCGGAGCATGACAAGGCAAGCGGCAGGGAGCCTGCCATTCGCTCCGGACTTGAACCTGTCAGCGCGGAACGCCATTGTCTTCCGCGCGACGTTAACGCGGAGAGCTTGCGAGATGACCCAGACCACCAACCGGTTTTTCGATGAGATTGGCCGTCTGATGAACGATGCGGCGGGTGCGGCCCAGGGCGTCAAGCGCGAGGTCGATTCCGTCATGCGTAACCAGGCCGAACGCATCCTGCGCGACCTCGACCTGGTCAGGCGCGAGGAATTCGACGCGGTCAAGGACATGGCCCGCCTGGCGCGCGAGGAGAACGAGGCGCTGAAGGCGAGGATCGCCGCACTGGAGGCCAAGCTCGGGGTGTCGCCGGGCACGGCCGGCTGACGAGCGCTGCGCCTCGTAGTCCGGATGCAGCGCAGCGCAATCCGGGGGGGCGTTGCCGCGAGGACAGCCGCCCCGGATTACGCTTCGCTCCATCCGGGCCGGTTACGATCCCTTCTGATCGATGCCCGGGTCGGGCCGGGGCATGACGGGACTGAGGCGCGGGTCGGCGCTCGGCGAGCAAGAAAAATCCCTTCATTTCCTTGTCATTTCGCCCCTTTGAGGCTAAAAGCCGCCCACGTCCGCGGCCCCCGCACCCCTGGAGGCTTGCTGTGGACCTGAGCATGGGCCGCGCTGCGGCCTTTAACTTTTTAAATACAAGGACTTAACGCTATGGCGACCGTCAAGGAATTGAAGGCGACCGCGCGTCCGCAGAGCGGCAAGGGGGCCGCCCGGGCAGAGCGTCGCGCCGGGAGAGTTCCCGGAGTGATCTACGGCAACAACCAGCCCCCCGTGACCATCTCGGTCGAGGATCGCGAACTGCGCCAGCGCATTCTCGCGGGCCGGTTCCTGACCACGATCCTGGACATCGATCTCGAGGGCAAGAAGCACCGCGTGATTCCGCGCGACTTCCATCTCGATCCGGTGAAGGACTTCCCGATCCATGTCGACTTCATGCGGCTCGGCGAAGGCGCCACGATCCGCGTCAGCGTGCCGCTGCATGTCGTGAACGCGGAAACCGCCCCCGGCATCAAGCGCGGCGGCACCGTCAACATCGTCACCCACGCCCTCGACCTCGAGTGCTCGGTCGACAACATTCCGCAATACATCGAGGCCGATGTCGGCAGCCTCGAGATCAGCCACTCGCTGCATCTCTCCGAGATCAAGCTGCCCACGGGCGTGAAGTCGCTGGCCCGCGAGGATGCGACGCTGGTCACCATCGTGCCGCCGTCCGGTTACGCCGAAGAGCAGAAGGCCGCGGCTGCGGCGGCTGCCAGCGGCGCGGCTGCTCCGGCCGCGGGTGCTGCGGCGGCTCCGGCCGCGGGCGCTGCGGCCCCGGCTGCGGGTGCTGCGGCTCCGGCCGCAGGTGGCGGCGACAAGAAGAAGTAATCGATCAGGTCGGCGCGCGATCGTCTGATGGCGCGCCGGCACGGGATGCCGCGCCATGCGCCTCTTTGTCGGTCTCGGTAATCCCGGCGCGAAATACGCCAGCAACCGGCACAATATCGGGTTCCTGGCCGTCGACGAGATTGCGCGGCGTCATGGTTTCGCACCATGGCGCCGTCGCTTTCAGGGCGAAGCCTCCGAAGGCGTGCTGGATCGTGAGAAGGTCGTGCTGTTGAAGCCGACCACCTACATGAACGAGTCCGGACGTGCGGTGCAGGAGGCGGCGAGCTTCTTCAAGCTTGCAGCCGGCGACATCACCGTGTTTCAGGACGAGCTCGAACTGCCGCCGGCCAAGCTGCGCGTCAAGATCGGCGGCGGCATCGCCGGGCACAACGGGTTGCGCTCGATCACCGCGCATATCGGCAACGAGTATCGCCGCGTGCGGCTCGGGATCGGTCATCCCGGCGTCAAGGAGCTGGTGCACCACCACGTGCTGTCGGACTTCGCCAAGAGCGACCGGCCGTGGGTTGAGGCGTTGTGCGCGGCGATCGCCGACAATGCCGGCCTGCTGGCGGCGGGGCACGATGCGTCGTTCGCCAACAAGGTGCACCTGACGATGCAGGCCAAAGGATTTTTCGACACCAACGACGAGGGTGCAAAGTAGACCCTCGTCATCGCCGGGCGCCTTCCCCGATTTGATCGGGGATGATCCGGCGATCCATGTTTCAAGTGGGATGGATACGCGGGTCAAGCCCGCGTATGACGACCCCACTCAATTCAACCGCGCAGCGCGAGCGCGAGAGATCGGGACGAATAATGGGATTCAAATGCGGGATCGTCGGGCTGCCTAACGTCGGCAAGTCGACGCTGTTCAATGCGCTGACCGAGACGGCGGCCGCGCAGGCGGCGAACTATCCGTTCTGTACCATCGAGCCGAATGTCGGCGAGGTGGCGGTGCCCGATCCGCGGCTGGAGAAGCTCGCGGCGGTCGCCAAGTCCGCGCAGATCATCCCGACCCGGCTGACCTTCGTCGATATCGCCGGGCTGGTTCGCGGCGCCTCCAAGGGTGAAGGGCTCGGCAACCAGTTCCTCGCCAACATCCGTGAGGTCGATGCGATCGCGCATGTGGTGCGCTGCTTCGAGGATTCCGACATCACCCATGTCGAGGGCAAAATCGCGCCGCTCGCCGACATCGAGACCATCGAGACCGAGCTGATGCTCGCCGATCTCGACAGCCTGGAAAAGCGCGTCGACAATCTCTCGAAGAAGGCCAAGGGCAACGACAAGGACGCCAAGGAACAGCTCGAGCTGGTCAACCGCGCGCTGGTGCTGCTGCGCGACGGCAAGCCGGCCCGTGCGCTGGAGCGCAAGCCGGAGGAGGAGCGCACCTTCCGCATGCTCGGGCTCCTGACGTCGAAGCCCGTGCTCTACGTCTGCAATGTCGAGGAAGGCTCCGCCAAGGACGGCAACAATTTCTCCAAGGCGGTGTTCGAGCGCGCCAAGGAAGAGGGCGCGGTCGCGGTCGTCATCTCCGCCAAGATCGAATCCGAGATCGCGACGCTGTCGCGCGAGGAGCGTGCCGATTTCCTGGAGACGCTGGGCCTCGAAGAGGCCGGGCTCGATCGCCTGATCCGCGCCGGCTACAAGCTGCTCGATCTCATCACCTATTTCACCGTCGGGCCGAAGGAGGCGCGCGCCTGGACCATCGACCGCGGCACCAAGGCCCCGGCGGCGGCGGGCGTGATCCATACCGATTTCGAGAAGGGCTTCATCCGCGCCGAGACCATTGCCTACGACGATTACATCGCAGGCAACGGCGAAGCCGGCGCGCGCGACGCCGGCAAGCTGCGGCTCGAAGGCAAGGATTATGTCGTCGCCGACGGCGACGTGATGCACTTCCGCTTCAACACCTGATCGTCAATATCCGGCGACCTGCCTCCGGTGTCGTCCCGGGCAAGCGAAGCGCGACCCGGGACCCATAACCACAGGGTCGTGTTATTGAAGCAAGCTGTGGTCCCAGCATCGCGCCACAACGGACTATTGTGGTTATGGGTCCCTGCTTTCGCAGGGACGACACTGAAGATGCGGTAGCGCGCCTCCGACTCCACCGCGAGCGGAAGAGGCGGGCCCGCACCTGCCTCACCGGTCCGCGCGACCGATCACATCCATCAGCTCGGCGATCTTGCGCCGCTGGTCGGCCTTGTCGCCGGACGAGATCGCATGCTCCACGCAATGGGCGACATGGTCGCGCAGGATCTCCTCCTCGACGCGGCGCAATGCCGCGCGCGCGGCGGCGATCTGCGTCACCACGTCGATGCAGTAGCGATCTTCCTCGACCATGCCGGCAAGGCCGCGGATCTGGCCTTCGATCCGTTTGAGTCTTTTTAAACAGGACGTCTTGATCTCTTCTCTCATGAGAGTCATATACCCCCCTAGGGTATACAAATCAAGAGGCCGGGATACCGGCCGGGAAGAGTTTCGTGGCACACGCAGAGCACGACCATTCGCACGCGGATCATCAGCACAATCACGGCGCGGCCGAACATTCCTGCTGCAACGGCAAGCACGCACGCAGTGATCAGCCGGACGAGGCGGCGCTCGCGATCGATCCGGTCTGCGGCATGAAGGTCGATCCGGCGACCGCCAAGCACCGCTTCGGCTACCAGGGTAAGGACTACTTCTTCTGCAGCGGCCGCTGCCGCGAGCGCTTCGAGGCCGAGCCGGAGAAGTTCCTGAAACCGCGCGAGCCTGAGCCGCCGGCGCCCGCGGGCACGATCTACACGTGCCCAATGCATCCGGAGGTGCGCCAGGTCGGCCCCGGGAGCTGCCCGATCTGCGGCATGGCGCTCGAGCCCGAGCAGGTCTCGCTCGACGACGGACCCGATCCGGAATTGATCGACATGACCCGGCGGTTCTGGATCGGGCTGGCGCTCACCGTGCCGGTGTTCGTGCTCGAGATGGGCAGTCATCTCGGGCTGATGCATCTGGTGCCGCAGTCCTGGTCGAACTGGATCTCGTTCGTGTTGGCGACGCCCGTGGTGCTGTGGGCCGGCGCGCCGTTCTTCGTGCGCGGCTGGCAGTCGCTGGTCACGCGCAATCTCAACATGTTCACGCTGATCGCGATGGGCACTGGCGTCGCCTATCTCTACAGCGTCGTCGCAACCCTGGCGCCGCAAATGTTCCCGCCTGCCTTCCGCGACATGCATGGCGCGGTCGCGGTCTACTTCGAGGCGGCCGCCGTCATCACCGTGCTGGTCCTGCTCGGTCAGGTGCTAGAGCTGCGCGCCCGCGCGCGAACCTCCGGCGCGCTGCGCGCGTTGCTCGGCCTTGCGCCGAAGACCGCGCGGCGCATCACCGATCACGGCGATGAGGACGTCGCGATCGACGCGATCAAGGTCGGCGACCGCCTGCGGGTCCGGCCCGGCGAGAAGATTCCGGTCGACGGCGCCGTCGTCGAGGGACGGGCGGTGATCGATGAGTCCATGGTCACCGGCGAGTCGATGCCGGTCACGAAGGCCGAGGGCGACAAGGTGATCGGCGGCACCGTCAACCAGAGCGGCGGTCTCGTGATGCGCGCCGAGAAGATCGGCCGCGACACCATGCTGTCGCGCATTGTCGACATGGTGGCGAAGGCGCAGCGTTCGCGCGCGCCGATCCAGCGGCTCGCGGACCGCGTTGCGGGCTGGTTCGTGCCGGCGGTGATCGCCGCGGCCGTGCTCGCCTTCATCGCCTGGATGAGCTTCGGGCCGGAGCCGCGCCTGGCCTTCGCTCTGGTCGCCGCCGTTACGGTGCTGATCATCGCCTGTCCCTGCGCACTTGGGCTCGCAACCCCGATGTCGATCATGGTCGGCGTCGGCCGCGGCGCGCATTCCGGCATCCTGATCCGCGATGCGCAGGCGCTGGAGCGGATGGAGGCGATCGATACGCTCGTCATCGACAAGACCGGTACGCTCACCGAGGGCAAGCCGAAGGTCGCGCGGATCATTGCCGCGGACGGCTTCGACGAGAGCGGCCTGCTGCGCCTTGCGGCGAGCGTCGAACAGGGCAGCGAGCATCCGCTGGCACAGGCGATCATCGCCGCGGCGGCGCAGCGCAACGTGGGGCTCGTCGCGATCAGCGATTTTGCCTCGCCCTCCGGCAAGGGCGCGACCGCCACTGTCGGTGGCAGGCAGGTTGCACTCGGCAATGTGGTGCTGATGAACGAACTCAAGGTCGCAACGTCAGCTCTGGACCAGGCCGCCGAGACCGCGCGGCGCGACGGCGCGACCGCGATTTATGTCGCGGTCGATGGCCGCGTCGCCGGCGTGATCGCGATCGCCGATCCGGTCAAGGCGTCGGCGGCGGATGCGCTGCAGGCGCTGCGCGCCGACGGCCTGCGCATCGTGATGCTGACCGGCGACAATGAGACCACGGCGCGCGCGGTGGCGCGCACGCTCGGCATCGACGAGGTCGAGGCCGGCATTCTGCCGGAGCGCAAGAGCGAGGTCGTGCAACGGCTGCGCGGCGAGGGCCGTACGGTCGCGATGGCGGGCGACGGCGTCAACGACGCACCGGCGCTGGCGGCGGCAGACGTCGGCATCGCCATGGGTGGCGGCACCGATGTCGCGATCGAGAGCGCCGGCATCACGCTGTTGACCGGCGACCTGATGGGCCTGGTCCGCGCGCGGCGGCTGTCGGTTGCGACCATGCGCAACATCCGCCAGAACCTGACATTCGCCTTCGTCTACAACGCCGCAGGCGTGCCGATCGCGGCCGGCGTGCTCTACCCGCTGTTCGGCATCCTGCTGTCGCCGATGGTCGGCGCCGCCGCGATGGCGCTGTCGTCGGTCAGCGTCATCGGCAACGCGCTGCGGTTGGCGAGGACGAAGCTGGACTAAGCGGCTTCTTACCTCGCCCCGCGTGCGGGGAGAGGTCGGCGCGAAGCGCCGGGTGAGGGGGACTCTCCACGAGCATATCTGTCACCGTATTCGCGGGAGCAGCCCCTCACCCCGACCCTCTCCCCGCAGGTGCGGGGAGAGGGAGAAGAAGCGTTACGCCGGTTGCAGCACAGACGTCGCCCGGCGTTCGATCTCGGCGTCGAGCCAGGTCGCGAGATCCTCGCTCACCTCGACCATCGGTAGCCGCACCTCGGGGCTGTCGATCAATCCCGCCCGCCACAGCCAGTGCTTGGCTGGCGCCGGGCTCGGCTCGGCGAACAGCAGCCGGGTCAGGCCGGCGACGCTCTGCCAAGCGGCTAGCGCCGCATCGCGGTTGCCCTGCTTCAGCAGCGTTCGGATCGAAGCGAAGGTGTTCGTTTCCAGATGCGCCGATAGCAAGATCGCGCCGTCGGCGCCATCGGAGAGCGCGTCGAATGTCTGTGCGTCCTCGCCGGTCAGCACGCGGAAGCCCGCCGGCCGGCGACTGAGGAAATCGATCGTCTGCGCGCGATCGGCGCAGCAATCCTTCATGCCGACGATGTTGGGATGCCCTGCGAGCGTCAGCAGCGTCTCGTTGGTCAGGTTCACCGCCGTGCGGTAGGGGATGTTGTAGAGCACGATGGGCGACGCCGTGTGGTCGGCGAGCGCGGTGAAGTGCTGCAACAGCCCGCGTTGCGATGGGCGCGTGTAGTACGGACTGGCGATCAGGTAGCCGCTGATCGGCCAGTCGGCGGTGTCGTCGAGTGCATCCTTCATCCGCGCGGTGCTGGCGCCGGACAGCCCGAGGCAGACCGGCAAATGGCGGGAGCTGGCGCTGAGCTCGGCGAGCACCACGCTGACCAGCCCTTCGAGCTCCTCCAGGCTGAGCGACATGCCTTCACCGGAGGTTGCACCGAGGATCAGGCCGTCGACCGGGCCGCTGGCGTAGTGCCGCACCAGGCGGCGCAACGACACAACGTCGAGCTCACCGTTGCGAAATGGCGTGATCAGGGGCAGCCAGAGTCCCTGCAGTTGTTGTTGTAGATCGGTCATGGTCCATCTCCTTGGGGGGAAGCCGGAGACGGGACCAACAAAAAACCCCGTCCAGGCGGCGGGGTTTCGGGATCGTTCAAATGCGAGTTGATCTTATCGCGCGCGATCTCGTGTCCCCGGAAGGGGAGCTTTTTTCGACGACAGGACGGCGCACGAAGTCGTGATCATGCAACAATGATGCTGCGCCGCGTGATTGTTGTCAATCCGCGTTGAACGTGACGGACGGCACATTTACCGGAGGTAGAGTGCACCGGGCGCGACGCACAGCACCGACATGACGCGCCGATGCAAAGAAAAAAAGCCGGGCTCGATAGAGCCCGGCTTGAGGTATTGGCCACGTGAGGCCGACACAATCACCTTCCAAGAGGGATTACTGAACTTCCGCGCCACTGGAGGAGGGGGACATATGCGCGACGCGAACGCTCAGCGTGCAAACACTATGATCCTCATCGGCACCATGCAGCAACCGTCGAGGTCGCATGTCAGACATGCGGAGACTTGGGGGGCCTGTCAGGACAGCGCGGAGCCCTATAATCAAAGCATATAAGGCCTGCTTAATCAGGATGGCCAGCGCTGCGCCTTGCTGACGACGAAGTCCCGGAACACCTGCACGCGCGCCACCGTCTTCAACTCTTCCGGATAGACGAAGTAGGTATCGAGCGCGATCGAGTCGGACTCGCCGAACAACTGCACGAGACGGCTGTCTTCTTCGACGAGATAGTCCGGCAGCGCGGCAATGCCGAGCCCCTGTTGGCAGGCACGCACCAACCCCAGGATGTTGTTGACCTTGAAGAAGGGCTCGCGCGGCCCGGAGCCGTTGCGCCCTGCATCGATCAGCCAACTGCGGTTCTGCAGGTGCGGCAGCACCTGGGCATCGCCGAGCATGATGATGCGGTGCTGGTCGAGATCGTCGAGCGTCCGCGGCGTGCCGAAGCGCTTGATATATTCCGGCGAGCAATAGGCGTGGAAGCCGATCGAGAACAGCTTGCGCTGGATCAGGTCCGGCTGAGTCGGCTTGCGGGTGCGGATCGCGACGTCGGCTTCGCGCATCGACAGATCGAGATCCTCGTCGGTGACGATCAGCGAGACCCGGATGTCCGGATAGAGCGCGGTGAATTCGTCGAGCCGCGGGATCAGCCAGTTGATGCCGAGTCCCTGTGGCGTCGTGATCTTGAGGTCGCCGCTCGGCCGCTCGCGGCTGTCGGTCAGCTTCGCGCGCGCCGCCTGCAACTGCATGAAGACGTCATGCGCGGTGCGGAAGAGCAAGTCGCCCTGCTCGGTGAGGATCAAACCGCGGGCGTGGCGGTGAAACAGTGAGACCGCCAACTCCTGCTCGAGCGCGCTGACCTGGCGGGAAACCGCCGATTGCGAAAGCCCAAGCTGTTCCCCCGCATGCGTGAAGCTGCCCGCTTCCGCCGCAGCATGAAAGACCTTCAGCTTGTCCCAGTCCATATCCGTAAATCCGTCGCGAGATCGTGCCATGATTATTCCGCCGCTGCGCGATCGCTCGCGCGAAGTGCCAGGAAGCGTTCTGCCTCGAGTGCCGCCATGCAGCCGAGGCCGGCGGCGGTGACCGCCTGCCGATAGGTTTCATCCGCCACGTCGCCCGCGGCGAACAGGCCGGGTACCGAGGTTGCCGTGGAGTTCGGCGCCACCTCGACATAGCCCGACGGTTTCAACTTGATCTGGCCCTTGACCAGCTCGGTCGCCGGTGCGTGGCCAATCGCGACGAAGACGCCGTCGGTGCGAAGCTCCGACAGCGCGCCGGTCTTGACGTTCTTCAGTCGCACATGCGTGACCTTGCCCGGGTCCTCGGACCCGCAGATCTCGTCGATGACGGAGTCCCACACCACGTTGATCTTGGGATGCTTGAATAGCCGTTCCTGCAGGATGCGCTCGGCGCGGAAATGATCGCGGCGATGCACGATGGTGACCTGGGAGGCGTGGTTGGTCAGGAACAGAGCCTCCTCGACCGCGGTGTTGCCGCCGCCGACCACCACGACCTCCTTGTTGCGATAAAAGAAGCCGTCGCAGGTCGCGCAGGCCGATACGCCGAACCCCTTGAATTTCTCTTCCGACGGAAGGCCGAGCCAGCGGGCCTGGGCGCCGGTGGCAAGCACCACGGTTTCGGCGAGATAGACGTCGCCGGAGTCGCAGGTCAGGCGGAACGGCCGCTGGCCGAGCTCGAGCTTGGTGACGAGATCGGTGACGATCTTGGTGCCGACATGGGCCGCCTGCTTCTCCATCTGTTCCATCAGCCAGGGGCCCTGGATGACGTCGGCAAAGCCCGGATAGTTCTCCACGTCGGTGGTAATGGTGAGCTGCCCGCCCGGCTGGATGCCTTGGATCAGCACGGGCTCAAGCATTGCGCGCGCTGCGTAGATCGCTGCGGTATATCCGGCGGGACCGGACCCGATGATGACGATCTTGGCATGGATAGGCGCGGGCATTAGCGGATCCCTCTCTTGTGGGGACTTTGGTCAGGACTTGTGTGGAAAGCGCCCCGGAAACACGCCGCGGCGGCGCAAAAGTGTCAAATCCAAGTCTATGATATCTGGTGAGCTATGCAAGAATTGCAATCCAAGGCGGCGAATTTTCCCCGGAACTGAAATCAAAATCGCGAAATCGTGCGCTGCCCGCGCAATAAAATTGCGCACCGCGCGCTGCCTGCGCTATGAGAGTTGCCGGCAGGTTTGCCGAGTCTTCCAAACCCTCAGGGAACCCAAGGGAACTGTAGTCGCGTGTCGAAGAACCTTGACGAGATCGACCTTAAAATCCTCGCCGAGATCCAGGCTGATGGCCGAATTACCAATGTGGAACTGGCCAAACGTGTCGGCATCTCGCCGCCGCCCTGCCTGCGCAGGGTGCGGGCGCTGGAGGAGGAAGGTTACATCCAGGGATACCGCGGACTGCTTGATCCCCGCCGCCTCGGGTTCGACGTTACGGTGTTCGCATCGGTGCATCTGTCGAGCCAGGCCGACGCCGATCTACGTGCCTTTGAGGACTTCGTGCGGTCCGAGCCGCTGGTCCGGGAATGCTGGATGTTGTCGGGCGAGGTCGATTTCATCCTCAAATGCGTCGCCCCCGACATGGCGACGTTCCAAGACTTCGTCACGCATCTGACGGCCGCGCCGCACGTGCGCAATGTCAGGACGTCGCTGGTGCTGCACAGTTCAAAATACGAAGCTGCTGTGCCGCTCGATCTCAAGGCCGCGGGCTGACGCAATCAAACATCGTCATTGACGCGACGCGACCAGGTATCCGCAGGAGCATCTGCGAGCGCGAAAGCAATCCAGCCTTCGCTCGTGGAAACATGGATTGCTTCGCTTCGGTCGCGACGCCTAAAGCGCGATGAGATTGGGTCGAATCGTTATCGCGCTTTAGCTCCTTGCTTGAGCATGATCTTTTCGGAAAGCCGCTTCACACTTTTCCGGATCATGCTCTAGCAGAGGTGAGCGGGGCCTACTTTCGACCCATCGCGCCGTCGACGCTGATCGGGCCCGCGCCTGCGGTCGCGAGATAGAGGCAAGCGAAGCAGAACAGAATGGCCGCGGTGCCGCCGTTGTTCAGCGGATGAAGCACCGGCTCGGCGGGATTCTTGAGCATGTGCCCGAGGAAGTAGGCGAACGCCATCTCACCGGAGAGGACGAAGGCGGCGATCCGCGAGAACAGGCCGATCATCAACAGGCCACCCAGGATCAACTCGATCGCGCCGGCCGTCATGATCAACGGCGGCGGATTGGCGAAATAGGCGAGCACGGGAATCTTGAAGATCTTGGCCATGCCATACTGAAACAGCAGCAGTCCGGTGATGAACCGGAACAGGCTGAGCACCGTCGGCTGCCACTTGGAGAACATCTGGTCCATTGTCACTTACCCCCTCTTCGATACACTGGAACATTGCACGAAGCGGAATACGGTGTCTGCCGCCACAACGCGATGTCAACACCCTGCGCCTGGGAATTATTCCTCGGCGTGGCCGACTGACGCGCCGCGTGCATGGCATGCAGCAGCGATCCGATCATCCGCCGCGACACCACGCGTGTGGCGTGATGCGATCGCCAGCACCGATCCCACATCGTCCGAAATGATTATACAGCATAATCATGTCGTGCCGTTGCGTAGTATGGATGGCGCCGCGCCTCTATTCACAAAGGCGTCAGACCGGCACGCGGGACGGGCCAAGAAAAAAGCCGCGCTGTGAACGCGGCTTCCTTGCACCAGTCACTTGCAGGTAACTATCGCCATTCGACCTTGGTGATCTCGTAGGCCTTGGCGCCGCCGGGCGCCATCACTTCCACGGTCGCGCCCTTCTTCTTGCCGATCAGCGCGCGTGCGAGCGGCGAGGTGATGGAGATGCGGCCTTTCTTGGCGTCGGCCTCGACCTCGCCGACGATCTGCCACACCGCTTTCTTCTCGGTGTCCTCGTCGACCAGCGTCACGGTGGCGCCGAACTTGATGGTGTCGCCGGAGAGCTTGGAGATATCGATGACGTCGGCGCGCGCGAGCTTGTCTTCGAGCTCGGCGATGCGGCCTTCGTTGTGCGACTGCTCTTCCTTGGCTGCGTGGTACTCCGCGTTCTCTGAGAGATCGCCGTGCGAGCGCGCCTCCGCGATGTGTTCGATGATGCGCGGACGATCTACCGATTGGCGATGCTTCAATTCGTCCGTCAGTGCGGCGTATCCACCCGCTGTCATCGGAACCTTTTCCATCATCTTCGTCCTTTTCCCGTGCGCGCATCCGAGGCGCACGAGATATCGAGTTCAGCTAACGCAGGAATCAGGGCGTAGGGAGTGCCCGGAAGCCCAGTGATTTTCGGCCCCGCTAAGGGCCGTGACAACATCCAATCGCGCGGTGAGTTCCAGCCATTCGGCTAATTGCTGACCGTTTCGGGCCTTCGGCCCGGGCAGGGTCAGCTCTCGGAAAAGTAACTCTGAAGCGTGCGGACCTCAAGGTCTCCGTCCCGATAGGCCCGGATCCCCCGTGCGGCTGCCACCGCGCCCGAAAGAGTGGTGTAATACGGTACTTTATGCAAGAGGGCAGCGCGCCGCAGCGAGCGGCTGTCAGCCAGCGCCTGCGGACCTTCGGTGGTATTGAAGACCAACTGGACGTCGCCATTGGTGATGGCGTCGACGATATGGGGGCGTCCCTCGAGCACCTTGTTCACCTTTTCCGTCGGCACGCCGTTGTCGCTGAGATAGCGCTGCGTCCCCGACGTCGCCATCACCTTGAAGCCGAGCGAGTGCAACAGCCGCACCGCATCCGCAATGCGCATCTTGTCGTCGCCGCGCACCGAGACGAACACCGTGCCTCGTCGCGGCACGCGCGTGCCGCCGCCGAGCTGGCTCTTCGCGAACGCGACCTCGAACGAGCGGTCGATGCCCATCACCTCGCCGGTCGAACGCATCTCCGGCCCGAGCACGGTATCGACGCCCGGGAAGCGTGCGAACGGGAACACCGATTCCTTCACGCCGACATGGTCGAGCTTCTTCTTCTTCAGCTTGAAGTCGGCGAGCTTCTCGCCGGCCATGATCCGCGCGGCGATCTTGGCAACCGGCGTGCCGATCACCTTGGCGACGAACGGCACCGTGCGCGATGCGCGCGGGTTGACCTCGAGCACGTAGATCTCGCCGTCCTTGATGGCGTATTGCACGTTCATCAGGCCGACCACGTCGAGGCCGAGCGCGAGCTCGCGGGTCTGCCGCTCCAGCTCGTCGATCGTCGCGGCGTCGAGCGAGTGCGGCGGCAGCGAGCAGGCGGAGTCGCCGGAGTGGATGCCGGCTTCCTCGATGTGCTCCATGATGCCGACGATGAAGACGTTCTTGCCGTCGCAGAGGCAATCGACGTCGACCTCGGTCGCATCGGACAAGTAGCGATCGAACAGCAGCGGGTTCTTGCCGAGCACGGTGTTGATCTGGCCGGTCTTGTCGTTCGGGTAGCGCGCCTTGACGTCGGCCGGCACGAGCTCGGGCAGCGTGCCGAGCAGATAGTCGCTGAGCTGGTTCTCCTCGCGGATGATCTGCATCGCGCGGCCGCCCAGCACGTAGGACGGGCGCACCACCAGCGGCAGGCCGAGATCGGTCGCAACGAGGCGCGCCTGCTCGACCGAATAGGCGATGCCGTTCTTCGGCTGCTTGAGGCGGAGCTTGTCGAGGATGCGCTTGAAGCGATCGCGGTCCTCCGCGAGATCGATCGCGTCGGGCGAGGTGCCGAGGATCGGCACTTCGGCGGCTTCCAGCGCGCGCGCAAGCTTCAGCGGGGTCTGGCCGCCGAACTGCACGATCACGCCATGCAGCGTACCGTTCTTGCGTTCGGTCGCGATGATCTCCAGCACGTCTTCGGCGGTCAGCGGCTCGAAGTACAGCCGATCGGCGGTGTCGTAGTCCGTCGACACCGTCTCCGGATTGCAGTTGACCATGATGGTTTCGTAGCCGGCGTCGGCGAGCGCGAAGCAGGCATGGCAGCAGCAATAGTCGAACTCGATGCCCTGGCCGATGCGGTTCGGCCCGCCGCCGAGGATGATCACCTTCTTCCGGTCGGACGGAGCGCTTTCGTCGGCCGCCGCCCCCGCGAATGGCGCTTCATAGGTCGAGTACATGTAGGCGGTGGGCGAAGCGAACTCGGCGGCGCAGGTGTCGATCCGCTTGTAGACGGGACGGATCCCGAGTGCATGGCGCCTCGCGGTCACCTCGGCCTCGGTGGTTTCGGTCAAAACCGCAAGCCGCGCATCGGAAAAGCCCATCGCCTTCAGCATGCGCATGCCGTAGCCGTTCGGCGGCAGGCCGTTCTTGCGGACCTTGTCCTCGATCTCGACGATGCCGCGCATCTCGGCGAGGAACCAGGGATCGATCTTGCAGGAATTGAAGATCTCCTCGTTCGACCAGCCGAGCCGCATCGCCTGCGCGACCTGCAGCAGGCGGTTCGGCGTCGGCGTGCCGAGCGCGGCGCGGATCGCGTTCTTGTCATCGCTGCGGCCGAGGCCCTCGATCTCGATCTCGTCGAGGCCGGTCAGCCCGGTCTCGAGCCCGCGCAGCGCCTTCTGCAGGCTTTCCTGGAACGTGCGGCCGATCGCCATCACCTCGCCGACGGACTTCATCGAGGTCGTCAGGGTGGAGGAGGCGCCGGGGAATTTCTCGAACGCGAAGCGCGGGATCTTGGTGACGACGTAGTCGATGGTCGGCTCGAACGAGGCGGGCGTGGCGCCGCCGGTGATGTCGTTGGCGATCTCGTCCAGCGTGTAGCCGATCGCGAGCTTCGCCGCGACCTTGGCGATCGGGAAGCCGGTGGCCTTGGAGGCCAGCGCCGAGGAGCGCGACACGCGCGGATTCATCTCGATCACGACCATGCGGCCGTCGTCCGGATTGATGCCGAACTGCACGTTGGAGCCGCCGGTCTCGACGCCGATCTCGCGCAGCACCGCGATCGATGCGTCGCGCATGATCTGGTATTCCTTGTCGGTGAGCGTCAGCGCCGGCGCCACCGTGATGGAGTCGCCGGTGTGCACGCCCATCGGATCGACGTTCTCGATCGAGCAGATGATGATGCAGTTGTCCTTCTTGTCGCGCACCACCTCCATCTCGTACTCTTTCCAGCCGAGCACGGATTCCTCGATCAGCACCTCGTTGGTCGGCGAGGCGTCGAGGCCGCGCTCGATGATGTCGAGATACTCTTCCTTGTTGTAGGCGATGCCGCCGCCGGTGCCGCCGAGCGTGAAGGAGGGGCGGATGATCGCAGGCAGGCCGATGTCGGACAGCGCCATCAGCGCTTCGGCAAGCGCCTGCTGCTGGTAGCGCTTGCGGCGCTCATTCTCGCCGGCATCCCATTGCCGCTCGAACTCCTCGAGCTCGGCGCCGGACAGCTTGGCGCGGTCGGCGAGGTATTGGTCGCGGTCGGATTTCTTGAGTGCCGAGGCGTTGGCGAGCCGCGACTTCGGCGTCTGCAGCCCGATCTTCTCCATGGCATTGCGAAATAGCTGCCGGTCCTCGGCTTTGTCGATCGCATCAGCAGTAGCGCCGATCATCTCGACGTCGAACTTCTCCAGCGTGCCCTGCTTGCGCAGCGACAGCGCGCAGTTCAGCGCGGTCTGGCCACCCATGGTCGGCAGCAGCGCGAAGCCGCCGGGAACGACATGGCGCTCCTTTTCGATGATCTTGGCGACGATTTCGGGGGTGATCGGCTCGATATAGGTCGCGTCCGCCAGCTCCGGGTCGGTCATGATCGTCGCCGGATTGGAATTGACCAGGACGATCCGATAGCCCTCTTCCCGCAGCGTCTTGCAGGCCTGCGTGCCGGAATAGTCGAATTCGCAGGCCTGGCCGATCACGATGGGACCGGCGCCGATGATCAGGATGGTGGAGATGTCGGTTCTTTTGGGCATCAGCTCTCGCGGACTGGAATCTGGGCACAAAAAAAGGGCGCGCGTTCCGCGCGTCCCTCGAGCCCTGCGCTACAGATTGTAGCACGGGAAGCGCGAACCCTCGCGCGCGGGTGGTCTTTAGACCAGTTTCCGCACCCGCGAAACCCCCAAAAACGCTGAATCAACCGCGATTCTGGGGGAAATTCCGCGTTCGACGGATGCCGGTGAGGGGCACTCGCGGAGCTGGGGTGGCTTGCCAGGGGCCCGGCTTCGGCCTGCGGGCTGCGCCGCGGCAGCCTTCGCTACAACAAGGCCTGCCGAGCCGAAGCTTGCGCCGCAAGCGAAGGCTGGAGGCCCGGCCTGGAGTTGAACCAGGATAAACAGTGATGCACCACTGCCGCGTCGACGCTTCCGCCACCGGGCCGAGCGGACCATTGCTGAATATTTCCGAGCGGGCTAGGAGTGTTTGCGGTTAACCCTAACGTCCGGTGCAACCTATGATCGGTGTTGCGCCACGAACGTCATTCGCCACGGATTGTGCCCAATGTTGCGCGGCGCGCGGGTGGCGCTGAAGCCGGCCTTATCGAGCTTGGTAATCATCTCGGCCTCGCCATAACGCTGCAGTCCGACCTTGTTGCGCAATTGCCGGTAGTCGGAGAGTGCGGTGCTGACCAGCCCGACCAGCGCATCGCGCAGGAAGCCGTGGGTCGCGCCGAAGTGCAGCAACGCCAGCACGTCCCTGATCATGCCGACCTCGGGCCGCAGGATGTCGCCGAGCACGAAGCGGCCCGACGGTTTCAGCAGGCGATGGATCACCTCGAACGCGGAATCCAGTTCTTGCGGCGTCATGTATTGCGCCACCGAGTTCATCACGACGAGGTCGAGCGAGTTCCCCTCCATCTGCTGGAGGTCGTCGAGCGAGCGCACGGAAATCTTGGCGTTGGGCGCAAAGCGCGACGCCAGCCTGCCGCGGACGCCAGGGGCGGGTTCGGCCAGATAGAGCCTGGCGCAGGCATCCGCGACCTTGGCCGCCGATAGCGCTTCGCCGCAGGCGTAGTCGAGCACGACCGCATCTGGCGATCTGATGTAGCCGATGATGTCGCGCGCGATGCCCTCAAAGTGCAAATCCCGGTGCAGCCTGCTTGCATAGATCGTATGCGTTGAATCGTAATAATCGATCCATTCATCCATCGCGTTTGGTATCCGGTGGAAACGGGTTCCCGGCGTTCAGGAACGGGTGGGGCAGATGATGCGTTAGCGGGCCGGCGGCGAATGATCAATGCGCCGAAATACGGGTTGCTAACAGGAAGGTCTAACGTGAGCAAAGCCAGGAACGACAACAAGCCCGACAGAATCTCCCCCGATCTCGACACGCCGACCGATCTTCCGCAGGTTGCGGTCGACAAGATTTCGGCCTCGCTCAACACGCTTCTGGCGGACGCCTTTGCGCTCTACCTGAAGACCAAGAATTTTCACTGGCATGTCAGCGGCCGGCATTTCCATGATTACCATCTGCTGCTGGACGAGCAGTCGGACGCGATCTTCGCCACCACAGACCAGCTTGCCGAACGGGTGCGCAAGCTCGGCGGCGTGACGCTGAAGTCGATCGGCGATGTCGCCAGGCATCAGACCATCAAGGACAATGATGAGCCCTATGTCCCGCCGCGCGAAATGCTGCGCGAACTGATGGAAGACAACAAGCATATCGCGGCCGCGATGCGCAAGGCGCACAAGCTCGCCGACGACCATGAGGATTCCGGCACCGCGGGCCTGCTCGAGACCTTCATCGACGAGACCGAGCGCCGCACCTGGTTCCTGTTCGAGGCAAGCCGTCAGGAAGGCAGCAACGCGGCCTAGCCGTTGCTCCGCTCACAATGACAGCGGTCAGCGCTTCCATAGCCGCACCAGCGGTCCATCCCGGCCCATCACCGGATCGGTCGCGGGCACCGCGACCAACGGAATCGTCTTTAGCGCCTTCGCGTGGTTTTCCGGCGTCGGCCTTGTGATCTGCATCGGCGGCCCCGGCGGGTAAGCGCCGACCACGCAGAAGTCGTCGCTGGCCGACAAGCACTGATGCCCGGTCCCGGCGGGCAGGATCGCAACGTCGCCGGCTGCGATCTCCAGCGCATGTCCGCGCTCGCCGCCGAACTGCACACGGGCGCTGCCGCGGGCAACGCCCAGCACCTCGTGTACGGTGGCGTGGTAATGCGTGTAGTCGTAGACGCCGTTCCGCCACATCGCGCCCCAGCCATTTTCGCCGAACAGGCGCTCGATCGTGGCTTCGGGATTCTTGCGGACGTCGACCACTCCCTTGTAGACGAGGAATGGCATCGGATTGTTTGGTACGAGGCCGTCATCTTCGAAGACGATGGTCTGCGGCTCGATCCCGGCTTTGACTGCGGACATGGCTCCTCCCGCGCGTGAGCAAGAGACTACGCGCGGATCAACCGGTTGTCAGTGCCTGTGTTCCTCTTACCTCAGGCCGTCCTGGGCAATTCAAGCACTGCGCAGGTGCTGAAGCCGGCACGATCAAGCGGTCAGATATTGCGAGATGTCGCTGACGGTCAGGCCGGTCAGGTCCTTAGCGATTTCCGCGACGATGCGTTTCTCGACTGCGGGGGAAAATGATCGGCGCAGGTCGGCGAGCGTCCGCGGCGGTGCCACGATGACAACGCGCTCCGCATGCGATTCCTGCACAAGGCGATCGAGGGCGCCGGCGATCGTCCGGGCGAACCGGCGCTTCTCGATGTCGTGCCAGTCGGTCTGCTCCATCGCGCTTCGGTTCGGCTCGATCGGGGAGAGCGCGCGCCCCGGCCTGTCCGCGCCTTGCTCACGGGTGGGCGGGTTCTCGTCTTCAAGAACCCGCTGGACTTTCAGGCGAGGCTCCGAGCCGGTCCCTTCATTGAGGAGGAAAAGTGCCTTGCGGCCGTCTCCGACAAAGACGACTGCGCGATGCGGCAACCTGATGTAGTGCTTTCTGTCGGGCATGAACCATTCGCGAGCTTGAGTTGTTCATCACGCCGTATCGGCGCGGTCGCGGACGATGCTTTCGGTTGATGCGCGCTCGACCGGCGCTGACATGCCGGACACCTCCTTTTGCTTTAGTGCTCGTTTGTTTTGCCTGATCCCGCGTCTGGCCCAACCTGTGGCACCATGATTGCCTCAGTCGTTGACAGCCATTGATGACGGTTGAGCCGCACGTCCATGCGCCAATGAACAAAACTCCTTGTTGGAGCCCCAGTTCCTCAGCAGGACAGAGCGGCGATGTGACGCGCTGGGTTCCGGTCTGGCGTTTTGCGGCGTTAGCCAAAAATGCACGCAAAAGTTGTGTTGTGCAATCGACTTTGTTTGCGCCGTCCTGCAGGCTGACATCAGAATCTGGTGTCACCGCGTCATGCCCTGGCTAGCGCGCCGCCGGCGCATGAAGGCCGCAAGATAAAGAGTCGCGCCCGGACAAGGTCCGGGCACGATACGCTTTTGGATGGACCGTCAGGTCATCCCCGATAAAACGGGGGACGGGCGTCCGCCTAGGCGGCGCGCTTGTTCTGCCGCATCAGGTCGGCGAAGCGCAGGAACAGGTAGTGCGAGTCGCGCGGGCCGGGCGAGGCCTCGGGGTGGTACTGCACCGAGAACACCGGCTTGCCCTCCAGCGCGATGCCGCAGTTGGAGCCGTCGAACAGCGAGACATGGGTTTGCGTCGCGCCAGCAGGCAGCGTCGCCTGGTCCACCGCAAAACCATGGTTCATCGAGGTGATCTCGACCTTGCCGGTGGTCTCGTCCTTGACCGGATGGTTGGCGCCATGATGGCCCTGATGCATCTTCATGGTCTTGGCGCCGACGGCCAGGCCAAGCATCTGATGGCCGAGGCAGATCCCGAACGTCGGCGTGCCCGACTCGATCACCTTCCGGATCACGGGCACGGCGTATTTGCCGGTCGCGGCCGGATCGCCGGGGCCGTTCGACAGGAACACGCCGTCCGGCTGCATCGCCAGAATATCCTCGGCCGGAGTCGTCGCCGGCACCACGGTGACCTTGCAGCCGACGCCCGCGAGCAACCGCAGGATGTTGCGCTTGATGCCGTAGTCGATCGCGACCACGTTGAATTCGGGCGTGGTCTGCCGGCCAAATCCCTTGCCCCACACCCAGGGCGTCTCATCCCAGGTGAAGCGCTGGCCGGAGGTGACCATCGGCACCAGGTCCATGCCTTCGAGGCCGGGCCATTCGCGCGCCTCTTCCTTCAGGGCGTGCAGGTCGAACTCGCCGGTCTTCGAATGCGCGATCACGGCATTCGGCATCCCCTTGGAGCGGATCAGCGCCGTCAGTGCGCGGGTATCGATGCCGGACAGGCCGATGATGCCGCGCGCCTTCAACCATTGGTCGAGGTGACGGGTGGCGCGGTAGTTTGAGGGATCGGTGATCGCCGTCCGCAGGATAACGCCGCGCGCGCCCGGCGTCGCCGCCATGTTCACCGTCTCGATGTCGTCCTCGTTGGTGCCGACATTGCCGATATGCGGGAAGGTGAAGGTGATGATCTGCCCGGCATAGGACGGATCGGTCAGGATCTCCTCATAGCCGGTCATCGCGGTGTTGAAGCAGACCTCGCCGACGGCGTGGCCTTCCGCGCCGAGGCCAAAGCCTTCCAGCACGGTGCCATCGGCAAGCACTAGGAGCGCGGTCGGTTTGTGGTCCGGCCAGGCGGGAGCGTTTTGGGATGTTGTCATGAGCCCTTTAAATAGACGTCGCACCTTGCTCCGTCAAAGCGAAAGGGCGCGGATTCACACCGCCTTGCCAGCCGATTTGACAGGCCAGAACGGCCTTTTAATCTAAAGTTCCTCCCCGCAGGCGGTTTGCTTGCCGAAAATGACCCGGTCCGGAGCTCCCATGGACAACACGATGCCGATCCTGCTCGTCCCCGGGCTCGTCTCGTCGCCCCGGATCTTCGCCCCCGTGATCCCGGCGCTCTGGCGGTTCGGGCCAGTCACGGTCGCCAACCACATTCGCGACGACAATATGGGTGCGATCGCCCGCCGGATCCTCGCCGAGGCGCCGCCGCGCTTTGCGCTCGCCGGGCACTCGATGGGCGGCTACATCGCCTTCGAGATCATGCGCCAGGCACCGGAGCGTGTCGCAAGGCTGGCGCTGATCAACACCCAGGCGAGGCCCGACACGCCGGAGGCGAGCGCGCGCCGTCGCGGCATGATGGAGCGCGCCAGGAGCGGGCACTATCCAGCGGTGCTGGACGAGCTGTTTCCCGGCTTCGTCCATCCGTCGCGGCGCGACGATGCAAGCCTGCGCCAGCTCGTCCGCGACATGGGCGAGGACGTCGGCGTCGCCGCATTCCTTCGCCAGCAGACGGCGGTGATCAGCCGGCCCGACTCGCGACCGACGCTTGCCTGGATCAAGTGCCCGACGCTGGTGCTTTCGGGTGACGAGGACAACACCATCCCGAATGCGCTGTCGTCGGAAATGGCAGCCGGCATTCCCGGCGCGAAGCTCGTGATCCTGGAAAATTGCGGACACCTGCCGCAGCCTGAGCAGCCGCAAGCATGCGCGAACGCGCTGGTCGAATGGCTGAGGAACTAACGCGTCTGCACGCGAAGGAGACCCCGGTTCGCGAGAGGAAAACGCGTCAAATGAGAGTTGTTCTGTCGTTGCAAACTTCCTACATGAAGGAATTGCCACTTCAAGGACACCAAGATGCTGCGTGACGACATCAACAATGCGGTCAAGGAGGCGATGAAGGCGAAGGACGAGCGCAAGCTCTCCACGCTGCGCATGGTCAATTCGACCATCAAGAACGCCGATATCGACGCGCGTGGGCAGGGCAAGCCGCCACTTTCCGATACTGAGCTGCTGAGCCTGCTGCAGAAGATGATCAAGCAGCGCCAGGAATCGGTCGAGCTCTATGACAAGGGTGGCCGTGCCGAGCTCGCCGCCCAGGAGCGCGCGGAGATCGCCGTGATCTCCGCCTATCTGCCGAAGCAGATGTCCGAGGACGAGGTGAAGGCCGCGATCTCTGCCATCATCGCCGAGACCGGTGCCGCCGGGGTCAAGGACATGGGCAAGGTGATTGGCGCCCTGAAAGCGAAATACGCCGGCCAGATGGATTTCGCCAAGGCCAGCGGTCTCGTGAAGGCCGCGCTCGCGGGCTGATGCCGTAGCCCGGAGCAGCCAACGGCTCGCGCGACTACGCGCCCGCCCGATGATGGGCTCCGTGCGACTCGGGACCTATAACCACAGGCTGCGGTTGCAGGGCGACGCTGGGGGCCGCAGCGAAACTCCACACGCAAAGCTGTGGTTATGGGTCCCTGCTTTCGCAGCGACGGCAGAGTACAGGACAACTGCGTCGCAAAACCTCACGTCGGCATCGGGATGCCCAGCTCCTTCAGCGCCGCCAGCATGCGCTGCGGTGGCTGCATCGGGATCACCATGGCCTGACCGGTCTCCAACAGGCTCTTCAGGCTGGAGAGGATCGCCGGCCAGCCGGCCCGGCCGCCCGAGAGGATGTCGTCGCTGATCGGACGGTCGTGCGACTGCAGCAGCGTCAGTTTCACGCCATCGCCGGCGGGCTCGATCTCGTAGGTGACGAGGGTCGGCCCGAGCTTTTCGGTGAGTTGCGGCCAGTTAACATTGAAGGTCACGGTCAGCCGCCGCAACGGATCGCATTCGACCACCTCGCCGGAGATGTGCAGCGCGCCGTCGGGCGTGCGGACGACGTAGGCGCCGCCGACTCTCAGGTCGACTTCGACCGCATGGCCGGAAAAGTATTTCCGGCTGAACTCGGCCTGGGTCAGCGCCTGCCACAGCTTTTCCGGCGTGGACGCGATGTAGATCGTGTAGACGATCGCTGGCTTGAACTTGTCGATGTTCATGTCGGTGCGCACCCTGCGATAGATCTTCATTGTCACTCGAAGCCTTCGATCCCGAGCGCCCGCGGCGGAATCGGCGACAGCTTGCCCCTTTCGAGCAGGCTCTTGAGCCCGGACAGGATCGCGGGCCAGCCCTTGGAGATGCCGTCAAAGAGCTTGCTGCCGGCGCCGAAGCCCTCATGCGTCACCGTCAGCTTGACGACCTTGTCGAACGGTTCGAGCGTGAAGACGACCTTGGTCGCCGGCTCCTTCCGCATCTCCTCGTCGAGCTCGTGCTTGAATGTGTAGGCGAGGCGCCGCGGCCGGTCGGCCACCAGGATCTCGCCAGTATCGGTGGTCTTGCCGTCCATCACCAGCGCCAGCGGCGAGCCGACCTTCCAATCGGACTTCAGCTCGGTGCCGAACCAGTATTGCTGTGTGAACTCGCTCTTGGTCAACGCGTCCCACAGCTTCTCCGGCGTGGTCTCGATATAGGTGACGTAGACGAATTCAGGCTTGGGCATTGCGTGCCTCCTTCGTTCCGCTCGCCAGCAGCTCGGCCGGCAACTCGCGTCCGGTCTCCAGGAAGCTCTTCAGGCTGGCGATGACCATTGGCCAGCCGCCGGAGATCTCGCGCAGCGTCTTCGGACCGAGATTGTCGTGCGTCACGGTCAGCTTGACGACCGCGCCGCGTGGTTCGATGTCGAAAGCCACGCGCGAGATCTGCTCGCGCTCGACGCCTTCCTTCACGACGTCCCAACTATAAGCGAGCTTGTTCGGCGGGTCTGAGATCAACACCTCGCCCCGCACGCTGGGCTTACCGTCCTTGGTGAAATGATAGGGCGAGCCGGCCTTCCAGTCGGAAGTGACGCGATAGCCGAACCAGTAGCGTTCGGTGAAGTCGCTGTCGGTCAGCGCATGCCACAGTTTTTCCGCCGTGGTCTCGATGTAGGTGACGTAGACGAATTCCGGCTTACTCATCACGCTTCTCCAATTGCCGTTTCAATTCGCTGAGCGCTGTGAGCTTTCCGCGCTCGAACTTGCTGATCCACCGTTCGCCGATCTGATGGATCGGAACCGGGTTGAGATAGTGCAGCTTCTCGCGGCCGTGCTTGATCGTGCTGACCAGGCTCGCCTCTTCGAGAATCACAAGGTGCTTCGTTACGGCCTGACGTGTCATGTCGAGGCCGTCGCAGAGTTCGTTGAGGGTTTGTCCGTTTCGAGCATGAAGCCGGTCCAGCAGCGTTCGCCGTGAGGCATCCGCCAGCGCTTTGAAGACTTCATCCATGGGACGGATAATAGGCAACCAAATGGTTGCATGTCAAGAGCGTGTGTTTGGACCGTTGGTCGCGCGTGTTATCGTGGCGTCAGCCAACGCAGATTGGTTTCGAACAAGGGGTGGTGCGCATGGGTGGTCGCGTTGCTGCGGTTTGCTGCACGGTCTTGTGGGTTTTGCTCGCGTGCGATGCCGGCGCCCAGGAGCAGAAGATCGGCGCGCCGCCTGAAGCGTCCAACATGAAGCTGGTCGGATATAACGACCTGCAGGCGCGCAGTGCCTATCAGCCGACCATCCATCATCAGGGTGACCGCTGGATTGCCTATATCGGCCATCACGGCGGCACCGACGACGTCCCCAATCCCGTCAATCCGATGACCGGCAAGGCCGAGCCGAACGGCACCTCGATCGTCGACGTCACTGATCCCGCGCACCCGAAATATCTGCGGCACATTCCAGGGCAGGAAGGCAAATATGAATCCGGCGGCGCGCAGATGGTGCGCGTCTGCGACGGCAAGGATCTGCCCAAGGGCGATCACAACGCGGTCTACATGCTGCGCACCTTCGGCAGCGAGGCGCATGAGATCTGGAACGTCGCCGATCCCGCCAATCCCGTCTTGATCACACGGATCGGCGAAGGGCTGAAGGACACGCACAAGAGCTGGTGGGAATGCGGCACCGGCATCGCTTACCTGGTCTCGGGCGCGCCGGACTGGCGCACGCGGCGCATGACGCAGGTCTACGATCTCTCCGATCCCGCGCATCCCGTGAAGATCAGGGATTTCGGCCTGCCTGGGCAGCAGCCGGGGGCGACCGGCGCGGTACCGACCGAGCTGCACGGGCCGATCTCGACCGGTCCAAAGGGCAACCGGGTCTATTTCGGCTATGGCACTAACAAGGGCGGCTTCCTGCAGATCGTCGATCGCGACAAGCTGTTGAACGGGCCGAAGGCGCCGACGCCGGAGAACCTGACATTCCCGGAGATCGCGCGGATGCCGCTGTCGGCACTGAACGGCGCGCATACGACGTTCCCGATGCCTGATATGCCGATCGCGGAATTCGCGCACGACAAGGATGGCCAGACCCGTGACATCGTGATGATCGTCGACGAGGCGATCCAGAACGAATGCGGCGAGGCGCGGCAGATGGTGTGGTTCGCCGACGTCACCACCGAGGCGCGGCCGATGGTGATCTCGAGCTACACGGTGCCGGAGCAAAGCGGATCGTTCTGCGAGCGCGGCGGCCGGTTCGGCTCGCATTCGTCGAACGAGAGCATGGCGCCGGTCTACTACAAGAAGTTGGCGTTCATCGCCTTCTTCAACGCCGGCGTCCGCGCGCTCGACATCCGCGATCCCTATCACCCGAAGGAGGTCGGTTACTTCATTCCCTCGATCACGCCCGCGACCGACAAGCGCTGCGTCACCATCGACGGCAAGCCGCGCTGCAAGGTCGCGATCCAGACCAACAACGTCGAGACCGACGATCGCGGCTACATTTATGCGGTCGACCGCGCCAACACCGGGCTGCACATTCTCGAACTGACCGGCCCGGCGCGCGCCGTTGCCGGCCTGCCATGAGCGCATCGTGACGCGTCCGTGGGCCGTGATCGCGGCGATGTTCCTGGCGCTCGGCGGCGCCTCGGCCGTCACGGGCTACGAGCTGGCGCCGCCGCGAGCGGGCGAATGGCAGGAGATGGCCTGGCCGTTCCCGCGCGACGGCTGGCCCGCCGGCCGCGCCTTCCGTTGTAACGCGGTCGATTGCGGCAGCGTTATCGAGGTCTATGTCCGGCCCAAGCTCGGCTTCTGCAACTGTGACAGCGGCGTTGCCGATGACGACGAGGTCGACCGTGTCGCCGATATCGACATGATCAGCCCGCGCTTCACGCCGCTGAAGGCGGGCGACGAGGTCCGCGTCGCCGAGCTGCGAGGACGGATCAGGGCATATGAGATCGATAGGCCCGGCGGCAAGCGTGCCGCGGTCGGCATCGCCGTGTCGCACCGCTGCGATTTGCTGGTTGCGGCCGCGCAGGGCGAAGGCGATGCGGCGCTGGTGCGGCGCGCGGTGCTGACGTTCCTGGCCGCGCCAAACATCAAGACCTGGATGGCCGCAACGATGGAAGGCCGTTGAGGCCGTCTCTCGCGCGCGAAGATGGTGTCGTCACCCGCGAAAGCGGGTGACCCAGTATTCCAGAGGCATCGATGCCTTACCGAGAAGCCGCGACGTACTGGACACCCCTTCGCCTTCGCGGGGTATGACAGACATGAGCGGGAACCGCTTCCTCTTCCTCGCGGTACGTGCATAAATTGCGTGTCACTTCCAGTGAGCCCCCACATGTCCCTGCAAGCCTATCTCGCCTTCGTCGCCGCCTGCATTGCGCTGGCGCTGTTGCCTGGCCCGATCGTCACGATGGTGATCGCCAATGGCCTGCGCTACGGCACCCGTGCTGCGCTCACCAACGTGCTGGGCGCGCAGGTCGGGCTCGCGATCGTGATCGGCACCGTCGCGGTCGGCCTGACCTCGCTGATGGCGACGATGGGCTACTGGTTCGACTGGGTGCGCTTCGCCGGCGCCGCTTATCTGGTCTGGCTCGGCATCAAGCTGATCCGCGCGCCGGTCGAAGGCATCAGCACCGACGAGACGCCACCGCCACCGCGCGGCGGCTTCTTCCTGCAGGGCTTCCTGGTGCTGCTGTCGAACCCGAAGGTGCTGGTGTTCTTCGGCGCCTTCATTCCGCAGTTCATGGACATGAGCAAACCCCACATCCCGCAGGTGGCCTTGCTCGGCGTCACCTTCATGGTGACAGCGGTTGTGACCGACGGCGCCTACGCGTTGCTCGCCGGCCGTGCCCGCAAATTCTTCTCCAAGGAGCGGACGCGGCTGATGTCGCGCATCTCCGGCGGCTTCATGATCGGCGGCGGCATCTGGCTGGCACTGACCCGGGCACGCTAGAACGAGATGTGATTGGGTCGAATCGGCACGCAGCGCCTTCTGCCACCTCTCCCTGACGGGAGGAGGTCGGATTGTATCGTCAGATGCAATCCGGGTGAGGGGTCTTGCGCTCTCGATAAATCGTAACCCCTCACCCGATTTGCTGCGCAAATCGACCTCTCCAACGGAGAGGTGACCTCCGACGCTGTTTTCAGGTCAACCTAATCCCACCGTGCTTTGGACCCAACCATCGGTTTCGTCCTGTTGCTGCGCGCGGTCGGGCGGCTGCTTTGAATCGACGAGCGCGCGTGGCGCTGCGTCACTCGTCAAAGAAGCCGGGGTGTCTCGCGACGAAGGAATGCAGCTCACGCGCGACACGGTCGAGATGGTTCGCCATCTCGCTCTTTGCCTGATCCGCCTTGTGCGCGGCGATCGCACGAAAGATCGCTTCGTGCTCCTGAAAGGTGCCCTGCGGTCGTCCCGGCTCCGGCAACAGCGTTCGACGGACCCGCTCGAGATGCGTGCGGATCGGATCGAGCACCTCGCCGATGCGCGCAAGATTCAGGGTCTCGGTCATCTGGTGGTGAAACCTGGTGTCGAGCTCGTGAAACCCTTCAAGGTCTCCGCTTGAGATGGCGGCCTTCTGGTAGGCGAGATTCTGACCGAGCGCGGCGATCGCTTGGTCCGACATGTTGACGGCGCAGACGCCGACGACCTCGATCTCCAGGGCCCGGCGCATCAACATCCACTGCCGGACATCCTCGAGATGGATCCTCGCGACATAAGAGCCGCGCTGCGGCTCGACCACCACAAGCCCCTCAAAAGCGAGCCGGTTGATCGCGGTCGTGATCGAGAGCCTGGACACATCGAACGTGGCGCACCACTCGTTCTTGTCGATCGGGGTGTCCGGTGCGAGCGCGCCTGAGACGATGGCCTGCTTGAGCGCCGAATACGCCTGGTCGACCTTTGACCCGCCGGCCCGCCGCCCTCGCGCGGCGGACGTTGCTCCGCTGAACCTGCCGACTGAACGCGAATCCATGCCGTGGTCCTGATTCTCACACGTCCGGTGGACAACAGACTTGACGATCAGCAACTGATATAACTAGCATATCAGCAACAAGCAACGATCACCTGCGGCGCGATCCCCAAGATCGCGCACGCTGGGGAGGAAGAGCCTGATGGAAAGACGCCTCGGCGCCCTCGGAGCGGACGACGAGTGGAGTGCACGCCGCGCGTCTCGCGTGGTTGCATCTGGCAGCCGGGTTGCCGCGCCCGCCGGGCAAACCATTCTTGCTGCGCAGGGCGTCTCGAAGTCCTTTGCGGGCGTCCGGGCGCTCAACAATGTCGACTTCGATCTGCGCCGCGGCGAAGTGCATGCATTGATGGGCGAGAACGGTGCCGGCAAGAGCACGTTCATGAAGATTCTCGCCGGGGTGCAGGCGAGCGACGACGGCCTCATCGAGGTCGAGGGCCGCGCGGTATCGTTCAGCGGCGTGCGCGACGCCGAGGAGGCCGGCGTCGCGATTATCCATCAGGAACTCAATCTCGTTTCCGAATTGAGCGTGGCCGACAATATCTTCCTCGGTCGCGAGCCGCGCATTGCCGGAATGTTCGTCGATCGCCGGCGAATGATCGCGGCGGCCGAGCGGATCCTGCGGCGCCTCGACGTCAAGATCGCTCCCGAGAGCCGGGTCGCCGGACTGCGCGTCGGTGAGCAGCAATTGGTGGAGATCGCCAAGGCGCTGTCGCTGAACGCCCGCATCCTCATCATGGACGAGCCGACATCGGCGCTGTCGTCGTCGGAATGCAAGACGCTGTTCAAGATCGTGCGCCAGCTCACGAGCGAGGGCGTCGCGATCATCTACACCTCGCACCGGATCGAGGAGGTGCTCGGTCTCGCCGATCGCGTGACTGTCTTGCGCGACGGAAAACGCGTGGTGACGGCGCCCATCAACGAGTTGTCGCACGGCGCGATCATCTCGGCGATGGTGGGCCGCGAGATCGCCGCAAACGATCGAGGCGCATCTGCATCGGACGGCGCGGTCGTGCTCTCGGTGCGGGATTTGACCCTCGATACGCTCGGCCCGCGCGGCTGGCGGCGGATGCTGCACGGCGTCAACTTCGAGCTCAGGCGCGGCGAGATCCTCGGTATCGGTGGCCTGCTTGGCTCCGGCCGGACCGAGATCCTGGAGTCGATCTTCGGGGTTGCCCGCGGCTGGCGTGGCGGCGAGATCGCGATCGATGGCGGGGCCGTCGATATCGGATCGCCTGCGGACGCCTATCGCCTCGGTCTCGCGCTTGTCAGCGAGGATCGCAAGGAGCGCGGCCTGCATCTCTCCGCCTCGATCTGCGACAACATCGCGCTGCCCTCGATCGGCGCCATGTCGCGGTTCAGCCTGCGCACATTCGCCGGGGAACGCACGCTGGCCGCCGATATGGTGCGCCGGCTTTCGATCCGCTGCACGGGCATCAGCCAGAGCGCCGCCACGCTCTCCGGCGGCAATCAGCAGAAGGTGGTGATCGGAAAATGGCTGGCGACCGAGCCGCGCATCCTGCTGCTCGACGAGCCGACCCGCGGCATCGACGTCGGCGCCAAGCAGGAGATCTATCAGTTGATCTTCGACCTCGGCCGGCAAGGCCTCGGTATCATCGTGGTGACCTCGGAGTTGCCGGAGCTGCTGCTGCTGTCCGATCGGATACTGGTCATGTGCGAAGGACGGCAGACCGGGGTGCTGCGGCGCGAAGATGCGACGCAAGAAGCGGTGATGCGACTTGCGGCGCCCGGCATGGCTGCGCAGCCGCAGGGAGTGCCGTCATGACCGCGCTTCGGCTCTTGTCGCGGACCAAGCTCTATTGGGGCTTGCTGATCATCTGCGTGATCGGCGCGCTCACCTCGCCGCATACGTCCTCGGGCCACAACATCTTCCTGTCCTACGCCAATCTCACCGACGTCCTGCGCCAGGTCTCGATCACGGGGCTGGTCGCGGCCGGCATGACGATGGTCATCCTGCTGGGCGGCATCGATTTGTCGGTCGGCTCGGTGATGGGCTTTTCGACGGTCATCTGCGCGATGTTGTTGACCAAGCCGGGCTGGACCGCGGCATCGGCGCTGGGGGTGCCGGCTGCGACGATTGTCGGGGGTGCGGCCGTGGCGCTTGCCGCGCGCTTCATCCTCGTCGGCCTGGCGCGCAGCCACGATGTCGGCGCCGGACGGCGCCGCGACGTCGCGCTGTCACCGTGGCGGAGCATGGGCATTCCCGGGCTGCTCGGTCTCATCGTCGCGATCGCGGTGGCATGGTGGACGGCGAACCAGGTGACAACCAAATTCGGCGTCCTTGGCGTTCTGCTGGTCGCGCCGAGCCTTGCGCTGTTGCTCGGCGGCATCAACGGGCTTCTCATCGTCTCCGGGCGCCTGCAGCCGTTCATCGTCACGCTGGCGATGATGGTGAGTGCGCTTGGCATCGCCCGGCTTACCGCCGGACAGGACAATGCCGTGGTGCCGGTCTATACCGGCACCAACGCGACCGAGGCATTCGAGCTTCTGCGCTCGATGCTGTGGGGTGTGTTGCCGGTGCCGAGCGTGTTCTTTCTGGCGGCGATCGTGCTGTTCGGCGCGATCCTGCGGTTCACCACCTTTGGCCGCTACACCTACGCGATCGGCGGCAATGTCGAGGCTGCCAAGCTTTCGGGCATCAAGGTCGCCCAGGTCCAGCTTACCGCTTACCTGCTCTCCGGTCTGCTGGCCGGCATCGCCGGGGTTCTGTTCGTCGCTCAGTACCGCCAGGGCAAGCCCGACGCCGGCACCGGGCTCGAACTCGACGCAATCGCCGCGGTCGTCATCGGCGGCACGAGCCTGATGGGCGGTCGGGGCGGGCTCGCCGGGACGTTCGTCGGCGTCCTGATCTTCGGCCTGCTTTCAGACATCCTGCAGCTCCAGAACATCGATTCCAATGTCCAGTTGCTGATGAAGGGGCTGATCATCGTCTGCACGGTCCTGGTGCAGGAGCAGAATCTCGGCCAGCTCTTCGCGCGGTGGCGATTCAGCCGATCGGCGGAGGTAAAGGCCGAGCCAAAAACAGCCGAGCCCGATCGGCCGTCAAGCGCCGTAAAGGCGCAATTTGCAAGGGAGGATCTCGATGAAGCGTCGTGAATTCTTGAAATTGTCGACCACCATCGCAGGCGCTGCGATGACCGTCTACATGCCGGCGAACTGGACCCCCGCCAAGGCGGCCGGCAAGTGGAAGGTCGGCTTCAGCCAATGCACCACGCTCGAGCCGTGGCGCGTCCAGTTCAACAAGGACATCCAGGCCGAGGCGAAGAAGCAGCCGGACGTCGACCTCGTGATCACCGACGGCCAGGACAAGACCGAGAAGCAGGTCGCCGATTGCGAGAACCTGATCGTGCAGCAGGTCAACGTCCTGTTGATTTCTCCGAAGGAGTCGGCCGGGTTGACCGGCGTGGTCGAGAAGGCGATCGACGCCAAAATTCCCGTGATCGTGCTGGATCGCAACGTCGATACCAAGCGGATCACCCAATTCATCGGCGGCGACAATGTCGCGATCGGCCGTGCCGCCGGCGAATACGCCGTGAAGCTGCTCGGTGGTCCCGGCAAGGCGGCCGGCAATGTTGTCGAGATCTGGGGCGGCATGGGCACCCAGCCGGCGCATGACCGGCACGACGGCTTCCACGCCTTGACGGACAAGGAGCCGGGTATCAAGAACCTGCTCAACAACCAGTCGGGCGACTGGAAGCAGGACAAGGCCTACAACATCATGACGACGGCGCTGCGCAACCACGAGAAGATCGATCTGGTCTACGGCCACAACGATCCGATGGCCTATGGCGCCTATCTCGCCGCCAAGGATGCCGGCCGCGACAAGGACATCAAGTTCATCATCGGCATTGACGGCCTGCCGGACGAAGGCGTCACCTGGGTCAGCAAGGGCCAGCTATCGGCGACATTCCTCTATGCAACGCCCGGAGCCGAGGGGCTGCGACAGGCGGTCAAGCTCCTGAAGGGCGAGAAGCTGCAGCCGGTCATCACCTTGCCCACGATGTTGATCACCAAGGACAACGCATCCGACATCCTGAAGAAGAACGGATTGCTTTGACCTTGCAGGTCACCTTGGTGCGATCATGAGGCGTCAGAGTCTGGTTCGGGCGATCGAGCCAGACTTTGAAGCCATGCGCGCGCTGGAGCCGATGGCACGGGCGCGCTTGAGAGCAGGATTGTCCAGTCCTCACCGGGACGTTTGACAGAGGGCGTAAGAACGCCTCAAGCTGCGGCGCTCGGGTCGCGACGGGGGCGAGGTCACCGTTCGAGGAAGCGAGGAGGACAGCGTGCTGCTCGATCCGCGCCGCGGTGATATCGAGGACGATGCCGCCAGTCCCGGACAGCGCTCGCTGCTCAAGATCGCCGGCAGCCTGCTGGTCGAGATCAGCCTTCCGAAGCTAGTGGTTGCCTGGGCGTTCCTGCTCCTGCTGCCGAGCCTCTTGCTCGGCCTTGCACCGCTGGTCGCCTCGGCCTGGTTCGCGAGCCTTTCCGCACATGCTCGCGCCGTGACCGAACTAGGTGCTGCCCTGGCGCTGGTCGCGATCGCGGGCTTGGGCTGGATCGGCTGGCGACCGCTGCTTCGTATCGCCGAGACCAACTTCTGGTCACTCAACGCGCTCGCGATTCAGCCGAGCTATGCGTTCGCGCGCGAGGCTCTGCGCCATCTTGTGGAACGCGCGTGGCGCAAGGTTACACCTGCCTTCCGCACGCAGCTCCGCCGCGCCTGCTCGCTCGGCGCCGGCGTCACGCTGTCGGCGGTCGCGGCGCTGATCGCGGCTCTGGCATGGCCCGCGTCGCGATGGACCGCCAACCTGCACGAGTTGGCGCTGCTGCACCATCTGGTGGTGCCGATGCTCGCCAACGCGGTCGTGCTGGTGTCCTGCTATCTTGCGGTCGCTTCGCTGGCCTGGAGCATGGCTGATGCGAGCATGGACCAGCCGGTCGATCTCGCCGCTTTCGACGCGATGCCATCGGGAGCCAGCGTTTGGCGCGTTGCCCATCTGTCCGATCTCCACACGGTCGGTGAGCGATATGGCTTCCGGATCGAGAGTGGTCGGGGCGGACCGCGGGGCAATCAACGCCTCGCGAGCGTACTGGCGCGCCTTGCCGCGATCCACGCCGCCGATCCGCTCGATCACGTGCTGATCACCGGCGACATGACCGATGCCGGCCGGCCCAGCGAATGGGCCGAGCTTCTCGATGCGTTGTCCCGTCATCCCGAACTTGCCGCACGGACGATCATGCTTCCGGGGAACCATGACCTGAATATTGTCGATCGTGCCAATCCGGCCCGTCTCGACCTGCCGTTCAGCCTGGGGAAGCGGCTGCGGCAGCTTCGCACGCTCTCGGCCATCACGGCGGTACAAGGTGACCGCGTGCGCATTGTCGAGAGTTCGGGCAAGCTGTCCACCACGCTGCTTCAGGCACTGACGCCATACCGCGAGCGGATCACCGGGGTTGCGGAATCAGGCGGATTGTTCCCTGCGGCCGCGCTCCGGCAGGTATTCGACGATCAGTTTCCGATGATCCTGCCGCCCGACCGCGATGACGGGCTGGGGATCGCCATCCTCAACTCCAACGCCGAAACCCATTTCTCTTTCACCAATGCGCTCGGCCTGGTCTCCGACGCGCAAATGCGGCGTCTGGACACCGCAATCCGCCAGTATCCGCAGGCGTGCTGGATCATCGCGCTTCATCATCACCTCATCGAATACCCTATGGCGGTGAAGGCGTTCTCAGAGCGTGTCGGAACGGCATTGATCAATGGTAGCTGGTTTGTCCGCCGATTGCAGGCGTTTGCCGGCCGCTCGATCGTGATGCACGGTCACCGCCACGTCGACTGGATCGGCGAGTGCGGCGTGCTGAGGATCATCTCGGCCCCGTCGCCTGTGATGAGCGCCGGTGACGATGTCACGACGCATTTCTACATCCACCAAATGGCGAAAGGTCCGGACGGAAGGCTTTGTATGGCCGAGCCCGAGCGGGTGGAGATAGCAGGAAGCTAAAGCAGGATGAGCTTGGGTCGAAATGACACGCAGCGGCTTCTGTCCACCTCTCCCCGACGGGGAGAGGTCGGATTGCGCGCGGCGATGCGAAGCATCGTCCGGTGCAATCCGGGTGAGGGGCCTTGCGCTCTCGATAGACCGTAACCCCTCACCCGATTTGCTGCGCAAATCGACCTCTCCCAAGGGAGAGGTGACCTCCGGCGCTGTTTCAGATCAACTTAATACCATCATGCTTTTTGGCGGCCTCACGGCTTTTCCGCCGCACTCTTTGCCGATCCGCCGAACAGATCGGAGATCCAGAAGGTGGAGGGATGCTGGGCGCAGAAGGTGAGCATCGCAAGCGTGATCGGCACACCGATGAAGGTCCCGAACAAGCCCCACAGGAAGGTCCAGAAGAAAATCGCAAACAGCACCAGGAATGGCGAGATCGACAGCATGGAGCCGGCGACGCGTGGCTCGACATAGCTGCCGATCGCGAACTGGATGATGTTGAGACAGACGAAGATCCCGAGCACGGCTTGCCAGTGCTCGAACTGCGTCATCGCCAGCAGGGTGGGGAACAGCGTCGCGATAAAGGGGCCGATGAAGGGGATATAGTTGAGCACGAAAGCGATCACGCCCCATTCAAATGCGAACGGCAGTCCCGTCACCGCGGCAAAGCTGCCCACGAGCAGGCCCGTGGCGGCGCTCATCTGCGTGCGGACCAGCAGGTATCTGCGGAGCTTGGCCGCGGTCGCCCTGCTGCCCTCGATCAGCACGCGCGCGGCGGTGCGGTTCTGCACGCGTTCGACTCGAGCTGTGACATCTTCGATCTCGAGAAGCCCGAGCACGACGTAGACGAGCACGACCAGCCAGAAACTCAGCGTCGTGTTAAGACGACCAGTGACGTATTGCGTGGCGCGGAACAGCCAGCCGACGTTGAAATGTTCGGCCCAAAGGCCCGCGACGGAGACGCCATGATCGTCCAGCCATGCCACGGCGGTTGCGTAAAGAGCTTGGTACCGCGTCGCATCCGCGATCACATAGTGTCCGACGCGGCCAAATCCCCACGCGGCCAGTGAGGCAAAGGCGAGGCAGACCGCAACCGTCAGGAGAACGGTGATCGCGAGCCCGATAAGCCTTGGTAACCAGGATTGCAGCCATTTCTGGATCGGCCAGACGATCGACATGATGAAAAGGGCAGCGGCCAGCGGCGCGAACACGCTTCTCGCCTGGCCCAGCGCTGCGATGAGCAGTATCGCCGCGATGATACCGGTCGCGATATTGAGTCCCGGGCTCATCTTTGAGTTGTCCAATATCCTTGCACACGGAGAGTGTCAGCTCCCAAGCGCTGCGACAAGACGGAAATGGCCAGCAAGACAGCGAACCCTTCGGGACGTCGGATGCGCCGAGGGACGCAAGAGTGTTGCCGCGATCTGACGAGCGGAATTAACTCAAAAGAGAGGCCGTTGCCGGCCGCGAGATCGCCGTTTTGAGAGCGGATGCTTGGGTGGCAGCGTGGCACGACAACCGAGGTCGAAATGAACGGTCCGATCTTCCGCAGAAGCGACGGTGTGTGGCTGAACGAGCCGCAACGATGGTCCACGGAGGGTGACAGCCTCGAGATCGTCACTGACCAGGCCACCGACTTCTGGCGCGAGACGCATTACGGCTTCAACCGGGACAGCGGACACTTCCTGGGTTTCCGGACCGGCGAGGCATTCACCGCCGAGTTGCGTGTCCGGGGAGATTTTCAGGCGCTCTACGATCAGGCCGGCATCATGGTGCGGATCGACGCGCAGCATTGGGTCAAGGCCGGAATCGAGTTCTCGGACGGCAGCGCCATGCTTGGCAGCGTCCTGACCGACGGCCGATCGGATTGGGCCACGGCGCACTACGGGCACGACGCGAGCGACTTCAGGGTGCGTGCGACCGTCGAAAACGGCGTCCTGCGCTTGCAGGCGTCCGCCGACGGCAAGCGCTGGCCGCTGATGCGGCTGGCGCCGTTCCCAAAAGCGAACTCCTACCTTGTCGGCCCGATGGCTTGCACGCCCGAGCGGGCCGGCCTGAAGGTCGCCTTCTCGGCGTTTCGTCTGACACCGCCGCTTGGCAAGGATCTGCATGATCTCGGTTGAGGGCAGGCGTCTCCGAGACTCGCTGCGGGCGAACCCGGACTTATTGACGCGGAGCCGGCAAGCTGGCCGAGATCGCGGCGGCGGGCTCGGCCGGCTGCATCAAGCGCGGCTGTCGGGCGGGCTTGATCGTGATCGAGTTCAGCAGCGTCGCAGCCGCGATCATCAGCAGAATGCCGCCGACGCTGAGCGCGATCTGCATGGCAACTCCGTCCGAGATCTCGAGCAACGCCAGGTGGCTGCCGCAGGCCAATAGCACGCCGAGGCAATAGATCGGCAGCGAGTTCTGGCCACAGCGGATCATGCTGCGCAGCGCCGGTGTCCGCAGCGCCGGCCAATCAGGCGGGACCAGCCGCACCGCCACGATCGCGATCGCCAGAAAATGCAGCAGCCGTAGCGGATCGAGGTTCGATTTGTCCACCGAGTGAAGCAGTTTCGCCAACGCCGCCGGGACCACGGCTTCCAACGGCTTGATGTGCCAGCTCAAGGCAATGACGAGGCTGACGAGCAGATACAGCACGGCAACGACCAGCACCGCGCGTGACGTGACCCATGATTGGGCGGGCTTGCCCGCGATCATCCACCACGCGCCGAGCACGACCAGGAGCTGCCAGGCCATCGGATTGAAGGCCCAATGGCTGCTCGGCCATGCCGGCACCATCCAGCCGAACACCTGCACCAGCAGATAAAGTGCAAAGGAGGTGCCCAGCGTGGCGTTCGGCCAGCGCAGCAACAGCCATAACAGCGGCGCAAACAACAGATGGAGCAGCACGAAGATCGGCAATACGTCGGCGTTGACCGGGCGGTATTGCAGGATCACCGCATGCGCGAGCGTCGCGCCCGGATCTTCCAGCAGAACGCGCGTGTTGCTCTCGTCGGCAAGGTCGTCGCCGCCCGCGAGATAGATCATGATGGCGTAAGCGAGCGTGAGCAGCAGGAATGCCGCATAGATATCCCATCCGCGCCGCAGCGAGCGGCTGATCACGCCGTTCCAGCCTTCGTGGCGGCACGCCCTGCCGTAGGCCAGCGCGCAGGTCACGCCCGACATGAACATGAAGACTTCCGCGGCATCGCTGAAGCCGTAGTTCTTGAGCGTCAGCCAGCTTCCGATGTTGTTGGGCACGTGATCGAGAAAGATGCACCACAGCGCAATGCCGCGGCAGGCATCGATACGCAGATCGCGACGTGATCCGGTGAGATCCGGCGCCGGCTCGCCGGCCAACGGCTTCGAGATGTGCATGCGACTGTGCATTTGGTTGCCCCGAGCGGCATCCACCACATTTTCGGCCGGTCGGATCGATCAGACATTCAGGAAGGGAGCGACGTCGCACCTCGCGCCGCTGGCGGCGTTCCAGTCCTGGGCCGGCCGAGCCGATTCCGTTACCAGCTACCGGATGGAGGGGGCGTCGCCCGTCGCGGTGTCATCCAGATCATTACCGCGATGTCCGGGTTTGGCAGAATTGGTGGCATCCCAATCGATGTCGAGACCGTTGTCGCTGACAGTGATAACCAGGAGCTGCTTGCGCATTTCAGCGAGGCGGGCGCGGCAATATTCCCGATAGAGCAGGTCGAGTATGGACATGGTCAATTCCTCACGTAATCGGCACTGTTGGCGCCCCATGCAATTATTTTCGGTTATTTCGTCGGGCCGACGACAAACAGCGCCGGCGCATTCTCTGACGAAGATTGCCATCCCGCGCCGAGCGCGGGACAGGACGCGATCATCAGAGAATCGGACATCCGGGATGGAGCAATCGGATCGCAGCCCAGATCACTGAATGCAATTGAATACGAGCAATGTTGCAAGTTCGAGCAATGATTTCGGCCGCTGCTCCGACGATGTCCAAAACGGACGTGATAGCGGCAACCTGAAATAGCCTGATCATGGTTCTCTCCTCTTTAGAGAGATATTTTCACCACGACTTTCGCAATTACTTTAGTCCAGAGTTCCTCGCCTCGACGTGAACCAGCTCACTTGCAGTGTCGATTGCGATGAGTGACACTACCAGCAAGACACCGTTATGTCTTGGACTTCCGCGCACCTCGCATTGGCAGCTCGGGTGCGCGAAGCGCAAATTGCAGATAGCGAATTTCAGATATCAATTTCAGATGTCGTAGTCGATTGTCGGAATAACTCCGGTTGTTGCGTGAGGCTTGGAGATTCCGCATGTCCGCTGGTGCAGCCGATTTCAACTCGATTCGATTTTCCACCCGCGAGCTTCCCGAGCGGATGCGCATCCCGATGTGGCGCGAGGAGTTCGGACGGCGCATCGTTCACGCCGATATTGCGGCTGTGTCCGATGCTCCCTTCCACGCCGAAGCGACGCTTCAGATGGTTTGCGGACTGCGCATGCTCGCATGGAAGGGATCGGCCATGCGCTTCAAGCGCTCGCGAGCGAATATCGTCGATGGCGATGACTCGATCGGCCTCGTCGTCAGCTCTCCGAGCGCGAGCCAGCTATCGCAGCGCGGCCGCGAGATCGAATTCCGCGGTGGGGATGCGATCGCGCTTCTGCATTCGGAGCCGGCAACTGTCCACTATGTCGATGGACTTCAAGTCGGTCTGGCGGTGCCGCGCGACGCGCTGGTGCCGCGCGTGACCGATGTCGACAGCCTCGTCATGCGGAGGATTCCCCGTCGAACCGAGGCGCTCCGGCTTCTCATGACCTATCTGAAGTCGGCATTGGCGCAACGCGCGCTGGCTGCGCCCAAGCTGCGCGATACCATCGTGACCCATGTCCATGACCTCGTGGCGCTCGCAATCGATGAATGCGCCCCGTTGGGCGAGAGCAGCGCAAGCGCGGTGATCGCGGCGCGCCACAGCGCCGCCCTCGACCACATCGCGGCGCATTTTCAGGATCCGGAGCTCAGCCTGGAGATCGTGGCCCGTCGCCAGGGCATCTCTCCGCGCTACCTGCAACGCTTGATGGCGTCGTCGGGAGCATCCTTTACCGAGCGCGTCAATGAATTGCGGCTGCAAAAGGCGTTCGCGCTGCTGACCGCGCCACACGGCGGCGCGCAGCGCATTTCCGATATCGCGCTGGAGGTCGGCTTTTCGGACATCTCGCACTTCAACCGGCTGTTCCGGGCCCGCTTCGGCGATTCGCCGCGCGGCGTGCGCAGCGCCGGCAGCCGCGCGGCGTGATCTCACGCGATCAACGCCTCAGCCCGCAGCGTTGCCTCGATCTCGCCGAGGATGCGCGCCAGGCGGTCCGCCCATGCCGTCTCGCCGGCCTGGTCGGCGATCAGGTCCTGGCGGATCTCGATGCCGGAATTCATCAGCCCGCGCATCTCGCCATGCACGGGGATCGTGTAGTCGGTCTCGTCGCTGACCGCATAAGGTTCGTTGTCGCCGACCACGAGGTCGCCTTCGCCGCGCAGATGTCTCAGCAGCAGCGGCGGCAGCACCGTGTCGCGGTGATACAGCGTCCCGATGTGCCAGGGCCGGGTGATGCCGGCGTAGACGGGCGTGAAGCTGTGCAGCGACACCAGCACCGTCGGCATGCCGCGCTGCATCCGTTCGTCGATGATCTCGTCGATGCGCCGGTGATAGGGATCGAAGATCTGCTTGCGGCGCATCTCGGCATCGTCGCGCGACAGGCCTTCATTGCCGGGAATGGTGGTTGCTTCGCTGATCAGCGGGATCGAGCTTGCGACCCGCGGCGGGCGATTGCAGTCGATCACCAGCCGCGAATAGCGTTGCGCGATCAGGTGCACGTCGAGCTTGTCGGCGAGCTGTTCGGCGACGCCGGCGATGCCGATGTCCCAGGCGATGTGGCGCACAAGCTCGCTGTCCGGCAGGCCGAGATCGCCGAGCGGCTTGGGGATCAGCCGGCCGTAGTGATCGCAGGTGAACAGGAATGGTGAGCGGCTGTCCGGGTTGCGTTCCAGGATTGGCGAAACATCGGTGTCTGTGAGCAGAAATGACGGAGCACCGACGCTATTCAACGTGTTTTTCCTCAATTTTGCCGGTTCAGGCGGCGAGCCGATCTGGAAGCGAGCGGTAATCCTCTATAGATCAAGCCGCCCGAAATCACGATGATTGTCGACGCGCCGCTCGTGACTATCCATCACAACACCGTTGATCGCCATAAATGCCCGGAGGCGAGGAGCGATAGCGACGAGCTGTCCGGCAAAGGCGGAAGCAATCCATCTTTGCGGCATGGATTGCTTCGCTTCGTTCGCAATGACATAGAAGGCCATGACCTCCGACCTGCTCTTCGTCTACGGCACGCTGATGCGCGGCTTCGATCATCCGATGGCGAAGCTGCTGTCGGCCAATGCCGACTTCCTCGGCGAGGCGCACTGCCGCGGCCGGCTCTATCTCGTGAAGCATTATCCCGGGCTAGTGGCGTCGGACGACCCCGTAGACATCGTGCACGGCGAATTGTTCCGCCTGCGTGCGCGCGAGGCGATGCTGCGCGAGTTCGACATGTATGAAGCCTGCGGCGACGGCTTTCCGCCGCCGACCGAATATGTCCGTGAGATGCTGAAGGTCAGGCGTGCCGATGGGAGTGCAAACGAGGCCTGGACCTATCTCTACAACTGGCCGGTGACGAACCTGCCGCGCATCGCCTCGGGCCGATTTCTCGGGCACTAAAGCGCGATGAATTTAGTTCGAATCGATTTTGGCCACGCCTTCGGGTCACCTCTCCCCGACGGGGAGAGGTCGATTTGCGTCAGCAAATCGGGTGAGGGGCCGCGGCGCCGCCGCCGCTCCAGCGCAGCCCCAACTCTAGATCTCGCGCACCACGCGGACGTCGACCTCGCGCTCGACATAGGCCCACTCTTCCGTGGCCCGCAGCATGCCGACCAGCTCGTCGAACAGCTCCGCATGCTCGGGCGCGAATTCGAACCAGGTCAGGAAATCGAAGGGGACGCCGAGATCGCGCGAATGGAATAGCTGGCGGGCGATCGCGGGCAGGTATTTCAGCGTGCCGGAGATATGGTGCGACTTATCCTCGAAGATCTTGCGCCGCTCTTCCTGCGTCAGCGCCCACCATGCGGCGGTCTTCCTGATCGGGATCAGCGCCGCATGCGTCGCCTCGCTCCGGCCGAGCTTGGGCTCGACGGCGGCGAGCTGGTCTTTCTCCTCCCGTTCGGTATAGCGCAGGTTGCTCGCGACACCGGCGAGCCGCCACGCGGTCGACGACGGCAACAGCGGCAGCGCAATCGCCTCGCTCGAAATCACCGACAGCGCCGCGACCTTCGGCAGCGTTTCGCCTTTCACCCGTGCGATGGAAGTCACCTTCCAGCCACCGCTCTGTCCGCCTCGGAATGTCGTGAACATGCCCTATCCAAGCGCGGAAGCGGGCGAGGTTCAAGCTGGCCGTAACCGCTCTCCACCGCAGATTCCGGGGTAGTCCGGCAGCACCAATGGCAGGATCACGGCCTGTGAATAGTCCGGAAAAGCCGCCGCAATCTTAGTAATTCGCCGGCCGTCCCTATATGGCTAACCGGTTATCCCTGGATTCTCGCCACCCCGACCTGATCGATGCGCTTCACGCCCCAATTCCTCGACGAGCTGCGCGCCCGGCTTCCGGTCTCGGAAGTCGTGGGCAAGCGCGTCAAGCTCAAGAAAGCGGGGCGCGAATGGAAAGGACTGTCGCCATTTCAGCAGGAGAAGACGCCGTCCTTCACCGTCAACGACCAGAAGGGCTTCTACCACGACTTCTCCTCGGGACGGCACGGCAACATCTTCGACTTCGTGATGGAGACCGAGGGCGTCAGCTTCCCGGAAGCGGTTGAACGGCTGGCGGCGATGGCAGGCATGGCGATTCCGGCGGCGACGCCGGACGCTGCCCGCCACGAGCAGCGCCGCCGCACGCTGCACGACGTGATGGAACTCGCCACGAAGTTCTTCGCCGACACGCTGGCCTCGCGGAGCGGCGCGAAGGCGCGCGGCTATCTTGCCGACCGCGGCATCTCGCCGGCGACCCAGCTCCAATTCCGCATGGGCTATGCGCCGCCGGACCGCTTCGCGCTGAAGGAGCATCTCGGCGCCCAGGGCATCTCCACCGAGGACATGGTGGAGGCGGGGCTCCTGGTGGCCGGCGAGGACAAGCCGGTGCCATTCGATCGCTTCCGCGACCGCGTGATGTTTCCGATATCAGATGCGCGCGGCCGCGTGATCGCCTTCGGCGGCCGTGCGCTGGAGAAGGACGTTCCGGCGAAATACCTGAACTCGCCGGAAACCACGCTGTTTCACAAGGGCGACAATCTCTACAACCTGTTCACCGCGCGCCAGGCCGCGCATGACGGCAGCCCGCTCATCGTGGTCGAAGGCTACGTCGACGTCATCGCGATGGTGACGGCGGGCTTTCCCGGTGCCGTGGCGCCGCTCGGCACCGCGCTCACCGAGAACCAGCTCGCGCTGCTCTGGAAGATGGCCGACGAGCCGATCCTCTGCTTCGACGGCGACCGCGCCGGACAGAAGGCGGCCTATCGCGCCGCGGATATCGCGCTGCCGAATCTGAAGCCCGGCAAGAGCCTGCGCATCGCGCTGTTGCCGGAAGGTCAGGACCCCGACGATCTCGCCCGCTCCGGCGGCCGCGGCGCGATCGAGGATGTGATCGGCGCCGCACGCCCGCTCGCCGACATGATCTGGTCGCGCGAGATCGAGGGCGGCAGCTTCGGCACGCCGGAACGGCGCGCCGCGCTGGAGGCGCGGATCGGCGAACTGACCAATGGCATCCGCGACGAGGTGGTGCGCCGTTACTATCGGCAGGATCTGCAGGAGCGCCTGCAGCGCAGCTTTGCGCCCGAGGGCGGGCGCGGCGGCTATGGCCGCGGCAATTTCCGGGGCCGCGGCGGCGAATCACCCCGCCAGTTTGTGCCCCGCGGCCCGGCCCCGGGCGGCCGATTCGCTGCCAAGGGCCCGGTTCCCGGCCTTGGCCGCGGCCCCTACCAGGCGGCGAGTCCGCAGCTCGCCAACAGCTCGATCATGCGCGGCCAGCGCAGCGCGATCTCGCGGCGTGAGGCCCTGATCCTGCAATGCCTGATCAATCACCCCTGGCTGCTGCACGACCATCTGGAGGAGGTCGCAGCGCTCGAACTCGCCCATCCCGAGGCCCATAAGCTCCGCGCCGCCATCATCGCAGCCTTCGCCAACGACCACCACCATTCCCCGGACGAGGAGGAGCAAGCCGAGAAAATGCGGGCCGATCTCGAGGCGGGAGGATTTTCGCAGGTACTTCAAAGGGTTGAGCTGGCGGTGACGACCCAGGCGGTGTGGGGCGCCAGGATCGGCGCGGCGCGGGAGGACGTTTTATCGACCTGGCGCCAACTTGTTGCCTTGCATCAGAAAACCCACGCCTTACTTAGGGAAAAGAAGGATGCTGAGGCGGCTTTGGCTGAGGACGGCAGCGAAACCAATCTGGCATGGCTGCGAGATATCCAGGCCCGGATGGCAGAAGCCGACGGGACCGAAGCCCTGATCGAGGGGTTCGGCGAATTGTCGGGTCGGTTCCAGCGAAACGTTTGATAACAAAATGATGCGGACGGCGTCGGCCGAACCCGCAAAAAGACTCGCCAAATCCATGGTTTGGCTGCAAAAACAGGGTTAAGCGAAACTTAATAGCACCGTAGCATTTTCAGGCGAGGTGGTGCCCGGTTCTCAATCAAAGAAAATGCGCCAGATTAACGTTTGGCGCGTCTTCTGATCGTAAAACCGGAATCCACTTTTACGGAAGACGCGCCGGGCTGTTGCAGATGGAAACCGTCGAGACGGGGGGTGGCGATCATGTGCGCCGCCCTTTGCGCGTCGAGAGTAGTTCTAGATATCGTGCGGATGTGCGTGCGTGGCGCCATTTTGCATGACCGCGTTTTCGGGAGCTTAGTGAATGGCCACCAAGGCAAAGACGCTGCAGGTTAAGGACAAGGAAAAAGACGACAAGGCTGCGGATGCTCCCGAGAAGGATTCCGCCGACGCGCCGTCGCCGTTGCTCGACCTGTCGGATGCCGCGGTGAAGAAGATGATCAAGCAGGCCAAGAAGCGCGGCTTCGTGACCTTTGATCAGCTCAATGAAGTGCTTCCCTCCGATACGACCTCGCCCGAACAGATCGAAGACATCATGTCGATGCTGTCGGACATGGGCATCAACGTTACCGAGGCCGAGGACAGCGAAGGCGAGGAGGAGAAGGACGACAGCGACGACGACACCGACAACGAGCTTGTCGAGGTCACCCAGAAGGCCGTCACCGAGGTCAAGAAGTCGGAGCCCGGCGAGCGCACCGACGATCCCGTGCGCATGTATCTGCGCGAGATGGGCACCGTCGAGCTGCTGTCGCGTGAGGGCGAAATCGCGATCGCCAAGCGCATCGAGGCCGGCCGCGAGGCGATGATCGCGGGACTCTGCGAAAGCCCGCTGACCTTCCAGGCCATCATCATCTGGCGCGACGAGCTGAACGAAGGAAAGATCTTCCTTCGCGACATCATCGATCTCGAAGCCACCTATGCCGGCCCGGAATCCAAGGGCGGCATCAACCCGAACCTGATCGCCAACAACAGCGCCGAGGGTGCCGCCGAAGGCAACGGCGGTGCTGCGGACGCGGCCGCGCCTGCGCATGTCGCGCCGCCGGCTGCGCCGCCGTCGCCGACCCCGTTCCGCGCCGCTCCCGCCGGCAACGGCGATGGTGAGGAGAAGGATCCGGGCGAGGCCGCCGCCGAAGCCGACATGGACGACGACGAGTTCGAGAACCAGATGTCGCTTGCCGCCATCGAGGCCGAGCTGAAGCCGAAGGTGGTGGAAACCTTCGACAAGATCGCGTCCGAGTACAAGAAGCTGCGCCGCCTGCAGGAGCAGGACATCGCCAACCAACTGCAGAGCGAGTCGCTGTCGCCCTCGCAGGAGCGCAAGTACAAGAAGCTGAAGGACGAGATCATCGTCGAGGTGAAGTCGCTGCGCCTCAACCAGGCTCGCATCGATTCGCTCGTCGAGCAGCTCTACGACATCAACAAGAAGCTGGTCTCGTTCGAGGGCCGCATGATGCGGCTTGCCGACAGCCACGGCGTCGCGCGGGACGACTTCCTGCGCAACTACCAGGGCTCGGAGCTCGATCCGCGCTGGCTCAACCGCGTCTCGAAGCTGTCGGCCAAGGGCTGGAAGAACTTCGTCCATCACGAGAAGGACCGCATCAAGGACCTGCGCCACGAGATCCAGTCGCTGGCCGCGCTGACCGGGCTCGAGATCGGCGAATTCCGCAAGATCGTGCACGGCGTGCAGAAGGGCGAGCGCGAGGCCCGTCAGGCCAAGAAGGAGATGGTGGAAGCCAACCTCCGTCTCGTAATCTCGATCGCCAAGAAGTACACCAACCGCGGCCTGCAGTTCCTCGACCTGATTCAGGAAGGCAATATCGGCCTGATGAAGGCGGTCGATAAGTTCGAGTACCGCCGCGGCTACAAGTTCTCGACCTACGCCACCTGGTGGATCCGGCAGGCGATCACCCGTTCGATCGCCGACCAGGCCCGCACCATCCGCATCCCGGTGCACATGATCGAGACGATCAACAAGATCGTCCGCACCTCGCGCCAGATGCTGAACGAGATCGGCCGCGAGCCTACCCCGGAAGAACTCGCCGAGAAGCTCGGCATGCCCCTGGAGAAGGTCCGCAAGGTCCTCAAGATCGCCAAGGAGCCGCTGTCGCTGGAGACGCCGGTCGGTGACGAAGAGGATTCGCATCTCGGCGATTTCATCGAGGACAAGAATGCGATCCTGCCGATCGACGCGGCGATCCAGTCCAACCTGCGCGAGACCACCACGCGCGTCTTGGCCTCGCTCACCCCGCGCGAAGAGCGCGTGCTGCGCATGCGCTTCGGCATCGGCATGAACACCGACCACACCCTGGAAGAGGTCGGCCAGCAGTTCTCGGTGACGAGAGAGCGCATCCGCCAGATCGAAGCCAAGGCGCTGCGTAAGCTGAAGCATCCCTCGCGGTCGCGGAAGCTGCGGAGCTTCCTCGACAACTGATTTTATGAGTCAGTATTGACCGTCATTGCCGGGCTCGACCCGGCAATCCATCGAAACAAGAACGGCGGGCAATGCCCGCCGTTTTCGTTGTTGAGCCGCGCAAAGTTACTCACAGCAGCGCCCGCGGCCACCCCTCTCCCCAACCCTCTCCCGCAAGGGGAGAGGGAGCCTGATGAGTGTGCTCACCTGACGTTGCTCTATGGCTTTGTACCTCGCGTATCACCACACGCGCCGCAGTTGGTGCATGCTGCCGTAGTCGCGAACGTGATGGGCGCACTGGCGGAGGGGCTCCCTCCCCCCTTGCGGGGGAGGGTTGGGGAGAGGGGTGCCGCTTGCTCGTCTGTCAATCGTAGGCGCGAGCAGCGCGCTCGCTGCCGAGCGCGATGGTCGACGCTCTGTCCCGCTGCTACTTCTTCTTCACCCCGACCCGCTCGATGCTCTTGATCTCGAGCGGCGGGCGGCCGCTCTTTTCGGCGATCTCGCGATCCTGGTCGCGGAGGAAGGCGCGGGCCGGCTCGTCGCCGTCGAGGCCGCCAAGCAGCTCCGAGGGCACGCGGCGGTTGGAGCGCTGTGAGCCGTCCTCATAGACGACGTTGAAGAAGGCGAATTCGCCTTTGGGATTGGTCCCGGGTTTTTTCGGCATGGGCGGCTTGTCCTCGATCGCCGCAGTGCTGTCAAAGCAAATCCCGCCCCCGCTCACGCTGGGCTGCCCTGCGCGTGCCGCGAAGATTCCGAGCGGAGCCGGCTTTCGCATCGGACCGCAAACGAACCCGCCCGCGAAAAATTCGCGCGCTCACTTTGTCGCAGCGCAAGCCGCTGACGTTTCTGACCTTCGTCACTTGCGCCATCCAGGCGGACTCGCGTATGAGGCGCATTCCTCATTCCATGCAACCATGCCCTTCCGGAAGCGATCCGCCGATGTCCAACACCTCCCTCGACGCCAACAAGGCGCTCGTGCTCGCGCATTACGATGCCGTGACCAACGGCCACGATCCCGATGCGATCCGCGCGCAGATCGCGCCCGATTTCTTCGACCACGCGGCGGGCAAGCGGATGAGCGCCGAGGAGGTGATCGCGCACTCGGCCGCGATGCACGAGACCTTCGCCAACCTGACGGCGGTCGCCGAATCCCTGGTCGCCGAGCGCGACCTGGTCGCCGGCCGCTTCGTCTGGCGCGGCCGTCACCGCGGTCCCTGGCGCGGCATCGCCCCGACCGGCCACCACGTCGAATTCCGCGGCATGACGTTCTGGCGGATTCAGGACGGCAGGATTTCCGAGCGCTGGGCGGAGATCGATTTCGCGGGGCTGGAGCGGCAGCTCAGGGGCTGAGGCCCGCTTTTGACCGCGACGTCGAACGCGTGGCATCATCCGCGGCAGGGGGCTTTTCCAGGACATCAACATGCTCGGACTTCGTTTGGTCGTTTTCTTTGGCGCGCTCTTATTGGCCGTTCCCTGCTACGCCGCCCGCTGTGGCGGCAATTTCAACTCGTTCATCCAGTCGTTCTCGCAGGACGCAGCCGGCGCCGGCATCTCGCAGGACGTGATCTCTGCAGCGCTCGGCGGCGTGCAGCAGGATGGCGGCGTGCTCGCCTTCGATAGGCGGCAGCGTTACACCTTCAACAAGACGTTCGAGCAGTATGTCGCGACCCGCGTCGGCCCCGGACGGATCAATGGCGGCCGCGCGCTGTTGCAGCGTCACGCGGCGCTGCTGGCGCGGATCGAGCAGCAGTATAGCGTGCCGCGCCAGATCCTGGTCGCAATCTGGGGGCTGGAGAGCGATTTCGGCAAGGGCGACATGGGCAAGCTGCCGGTGATCCGCACGCTCGCGACCCTGGCGCATGATTGCCGCCGCTCCGACCTGTTCCAGGGCGAATTGCTGGCGGCGCTCAAGATCGTGCAGCGCGGTGACCTTCGCCTGAATGATCTGATCGGCGCCTATGCCGGCGAGATCGGCCAGACCCAGTTCCTGCCGTCGTCCTACATCAAGTATGGCGTCGATTTCGACGGCGACGGCCGGGTCGATCTCCGTCACTCCACGGCAGACGTGCTGGCCTCGACCGCCAACCTCCTGCACAGCAGCGGCTTCAAGATGGGCGCGTCCTATGAGGAGGGCAGCGCCAATTTCGAGGCGATGCGCGAGTGGAACAGGGCGGTGATCTATCGCAAGACGATCGGGTATTTTGCGGATCGGTTGATGGGGCGGTGACGGCTGAGAGTTCGAGACGCCCCCCATGGAAACCATCGGCAGCCAAAAAATCTGGTCGTTCTTCGATCGCAAGGGCTGCCAGATCGCGAAGAACTCGGCGGTCCGGGAGGGGCCCGGGCATCGCGTCGGCTCCTATCTCGAGCTCGCGACCAAGATCGCCGAACTGCAATTCCTCAACCGCGATCACGTGCTGATGTTTCGCGGCCAGGGCACCGACCACAGGAACGTCAAGGGCAACAGCTCGCTGAAGCCGACGCTGTTTCGCGGCGGCCGCGGCAATCCGGACCGCACAACGCTGGTCACGCGGTTCGAGGCGCTGCGGCGCGCCGGGCAGATTCTGGTCGGCGACTATACGGATGCAAAGCTGCTCGGCCTCGAACGGCTGAAGCGCCATCATCTGCTGCGCTGGTCGATCCTGCAGCATTACGAGGTCTGCGCCACGCCGCTGCTCGACGTCACGCATTCGATCCGCATCGCCGCGTCCTTTGCCTCGCTGGCCGGAACCGAGACCGCTTTCGTCTATGTGCTCGGCGTGCCCAATGTGAGCGGTGCGATCACCGCGAGCGCCGAGGCCGGCATCCAGATCGTCCGGCTCTCCAGCGTCTGCCCGCCCTCGGCGGTGCGGCCGCATATCCAGGAAGGCTACCTGCTCGGCGAATATCCGGACATGACGGGGTACGAGCAGAAGGAGAACTATTTCCCGTATGAGATGGATTTCGGCCGCCGGCTGGTCGCGAAGTTCTCGTTCAATCCGGCGGCGTTCTGGAGGAGCGACAATTTCCCGCAAGTGGCGCGAAGCGCGCTCTATCCCTCCGAGCGCAGCGATCCGCTGTACCGGCTGGCGCTCGGCGTGAAGAGGCAGTTGGGTGGGTGACGCGGACATTATTCCGCGGCTCGCCGCCGTTCGCAGGATGGGTTTCGCTACGCTCTACCCATCAGCGCCACCTACTCGCTGTCGTCCCGGCCTTGAGCCGGGACCCATAACCACGAATGCAAATTGCTTTACGACGCTGGAGCCACAGCCCTCGCAAAACACAAGCCTGTGGTTATGGGTCCCTGTTTTCGCAGGGACGACACCGAACTGAGCTACTTCCCTGCCATCGCCGCCACCTTCGCCGTGGCCTTCTCGATCTGCCGCTGCATCACCTTCCAGTAGGTGCCGGGGCGGAAGCGTTGCAGCAGGTCCATGAAGCGGGCGTCGTTGCCGATCAGGATGCGCGGCTCGTTCCTCTCGATGCCGGCGATGATCCGCAGCGCCGCTGCGGTCGGCGTGGTCCTGGCGAGCGCGTCGAAGCGCTCGATCGATTGGGCGCGGCGGGCATTGTCGGTGACGCCGGAACCGGTGCGTGAGTTGCGCGCGATGTTGGTGGCGACGCCGCCGGGATGCACGACCGAGAGCCTGACCGGGCTGTTCGCCATCGCAAGCTCGTGCCGCAGGCTCTCGGAGAAGCCGCGCACCGCGAACTTCGCCGCGCAATAGGCGCTCTGGCCGGGCGGGGCGACGATGCCGAAGATCGAGGAGATGTTGACGATATGCGCCTCGCGCTGCCGCGCGAGCTGCGGCAGGAAGGCACGGGTTCCGTGCACCACGCCCCAGAAATTGATGTTGAACAGCCATTCCATCTGCGCCTGCTCGATCTCGCCGAACTGGCCGAGCAGAGCGACGCCGGCATTGTTGACGACGATGTTGAGCGCGGGATGCTCTAAGCTGGCGGCTTGCGCGAATGCCGCGATCTCGCTCGGTTCGCTGACGTCGAGGCGATGCACGGTGACCTTGCGCTGGCTGGTCTTCGCGATCTCGGCGGAGACCGCCTGCAGCCCGGCCTCGTCGCGGTCGGCGAGCGCGAGGTCGCAGCCGCGCCGTGCGAGCTCATGGGCGAGCGCGCGGCCGATGCCGCTGGCGGCTCCGGTCACAGCGGCGGCGGATCCACGGATCGCAGTCATGTCGATTCGACTCCAGTTGAGGGCGCGCGAGGTTCCCACCGCTTTTCTCAGATTGGAACTGAACCATAAAGGGAGGGAGGGATTTATTCTGTGTGGGATCTCACCCGGCGATCACTCAAGCTGAAGGGAGGCACACCCGTGGGACAATCGAAACCCTATCGTGCATTGGTGGTCGAGGATGATCCGATGCAGCGCGCGATGATTGGTTTGTTATTGGAAGAAAGTGATTTCGATGTAATCGCCTGCGAGAGCGCGGAAGCCGCCGAGCTCGTGCTGCAGGGAAGCGGCGATGATGTCGTGCTGATGATGACCGATGTCGAACTGGCCGGGCACATGACGGGAGTCGAGCTCGCGCACGCCGCGAAGAAATACAATCCCGATCTCGACGTCATCGTGACCTCGGGCAAGCCGCTGCGGCAATCCCTGCCCGACGGCGCGACGTTCTGGAGCAAGCCCTGGGCGCCGCTGGACGTGATCCGCGTCGCCGAAATGAAGGCATCAGAGCTCGCCGGCGAGAGCGGGCCGCGCAGGTCCTCGTAACGACGTTATCAGCGCGGGCGAACGGCGGGAGCCGCGCGCGGCTTCCGCCGGTGCGGACGGCATGCTAATTGCGGGCATATGTCCTGCTCGTGGCCGCCCCAATGACGCTGTCCTTCCTGTTGACCTCGCTGATCGTGGTGGCCTCGCCCGGCACCGGCGTGCTCTATACCCTGGCCGTGGCGTTGACGCGGGGCTCGCGCGCGAGCGTCGCCGCCGCGTTCGGCTGCACGCTCGGCATCGTGCCGCAGATGCTCGCGGCGATGCTCGGGCTTGCCGCGATCCTGCACACCAGCGCGATGGCGTTCGCGGCGCTGAAATGGTGCGGCGTCGTCTACCTGCTCTACATGGCCTGGCAGGCGCTGCGCGAGCACGGTGCGCTGTCCGTCGACACCGAGGTCAAGCCGCGCTCGCGCAGGCGGGTGATCGTCACAGCCATTCTGATCAACATCCTCAATCCGAAGCTGTCGATCTTCTTCCTGGCCTTCCTGCCGCAGTTCATCGCGGTCGACGAGCCGCATCCGCTGGCGCAGATGGTCGAGCTTTCCGGCGTGTTCATGGCGATGACCTTTGCGGTGTTCGCGCTCTATGGGCTGTTTGCGGCCTCGGTGCGCGATCGCGTCGTCACCCGTCCGAAGGTGATGGCCTGGCTCAGGCGGAGCTTTGCCGCGGGCTTTGCCCTGCTCGGCGCCAAGCTTGCATTTGCGGATCGCTGATCGCGCCCCATCTGGGCGCGGCTCCATCAAACAAAAAGCGGGCGTTGCGCCCGCTGCTTTTGCAATCGCTGTCCGCTTCGGGAGCCCGGGCAGGGCAGGAGCCGCTACCCGGGCGAGAAACGGTTTACTTCTTGGCCTTGGCCTTTTTCTTGGTGGCCTTTTTCGCCTTCTTCGCCTTCTTCGCTTTCTTAGCCATAGTATCCTCTCAGGGTTTCATGGATTGAACGCGACTCCGAGGCATGCTTGGCGGAGGGCCAACCTCGCAACATCCTCGGCAGCAAACTCAACAGATTCGCAGGCGACTGCCGCGTGCTGTCACGGTGCCGTCATCGCGTTATCCACAGGTGTTATGCGTTTTCGGCAGCTTTTCGCTGGGTTGTTTGCGACGTCGGCAACGCCGTTGCCGTCCGCATCATGCTTAATGTCGCGCAAACGCCGACTGGCTGCGTCTTCATCAATTCAAAACCACGGCATGCATTGGCGGCTTGGCGGGTGAGAGTCCGTTAAGTCGTGCCGCCGCATCCTGTCGCCCAGGACAACGGGGATTGTCGTCGGGGGAAGCGCCCTAGGGGCGGGTGGTTCGATCAGAGGGGAGGCGGGGCCTTGCGCGGTCTCGGACAAGGCGATGCTGAGCGTTCCAACGCTTTGGACGGTGTTCGTCATCAACTTTCTCGCGCTCGGGCTGATCTGGGCCTATGTGACGCACAGCTATCCGGCATTCGGTGCGGCGCGGCTCTGGACCGCTTCCGCGTTCGCCGCGGCGGTCGGCGCGAGCTGCGCAATGCTTCGCGTGGTGATGACGGATTCGCTGCTGCCGCTGCTTGCGGCTGGCACGCTGATGGTCTTCGCCGCATGTCTCGCCGCGATGGGCGTGGAGCGGTTCTACGGCAAGCCCGTGGCCTGGCGCCGCACCGCGTTGACCACTTCGCTTGCCTTCGCGGGCCTCAGCGTGTTCATCTTCGGCTACGACAGCATGCCGATGCGCATCGTCGTCTATACGATCGCGCAGGCCGTGCCCTTCACGCTGACGCTGAGACTGCTGCTGTCGCCTGAGAACGGGCGCGTCAGCCCCGGCGCCCGGCTTGCAGGTATCGTCGCCGCCGTGATCATCGGCATCTATGCGCTGCGCCTCGTCGGCGGATTGCTGGCGCCCGGCGCATTCGCCTTTGTCAGCTTCAATGGGCCTCAGTCGTTTCTGGTCCTCGTTCTGGTGTTTCTGTCGATGGCGCTCAATTTCGGCTTCTTGCTGATGGCGATGGACCGCTTGCGCAGCGAGGTCGCCGATCTCGCGCTGCTCGACGATCTCACCGGCGTCGGCAATCGCCGTCACCTGGTGCAACGGTTGACGGAGGAGTGCGCGCGCTCTGACCGCAGCGGCGAACCATTCACGCTATTGGTGATCGACCTGGACGGCTTCAAGGCGATCAACGATACGTTCGGCCACGCGGCCGGCGACGCCTGTCTGCAGCACTTCACCCTGATGGCGCAGACCCGGCTTCGGCCGGGCGACATGCTGGCCCGCACCGGCGGCGACGAGTTCTGCATCGTGCTGCCGTCCTCGACCTTACGCGAAGGCGCAATGATCGCGCGCCGCGTGCTCGAGGTGTGCCGCGTCGATGCCGAACAGTGCACCGGCAAGGACGTCCCGATTGCGGTCTCGATCGGGGTTGCGCAATGGACCCGCGACATCGGCCTGCATTCCGACCGGCTGATCGCTGCCGCCGACCATGCGCTCTACGATGCCAAGAAGGCCGGCCGGAACGGCTACGCGACCTATGAGCCCAAACCGGCCATGGCATCGGAGCAGATCGAGGCGGCCCTCCGTCAGTCGGCTTGAGCATGCTGTCGCGCCGTGACATCGAACCGCTCCGCATCATGCTTCGTCTGCTTGCTGTGTTGCTCGCGCTTCCTTCCGCTGTCCTTGCCGAACCGCCCGACCTCGCCACGATTGCGCGATCCGCAGGCAGGCCCGAGATCCCCGGTCTGACGATGGTCTGGCTGTCGCCTTGGGGCGACGTCGCGAAATCCCATCCCTGGCGCAACATCATCGTGCACCAGACCGAGGGCCCGGCCGGTTCGGCGCGATCCGGCGCACAACAGCAGCACAAGAACCCGACAAGGCGCGGCGTCATGGTCTGGGTCGAAACCGACGGCACGGTCTACTGGGCCGTCGCGGACAACCTGGTTCCGACCCACACAGACGGCGCCGATCGCAACGACAACAAATACATCGACAACAGCAAGACCTATCATCAGGTGAACAAGGATACGTCGATCGGTGTCGAGTTCGCCGGCAATTATCCCGACGTCACCCGCGGGCCGACCGATGCCCAGATCGCGGCCTGGCGGGTGCTGGTGAAGGTGCTGCGCGCGCGTTACGGCATTCCGCTCGATCACGTCTATGCGCATAACTGGATCGACTTCAAGGATGCCCGCTACTGCGAGGGCTGCGCGCTCGCGACCATGGCCCGGCAGTGGGGCGAGTAGGGACGGGCACTCGCCATGCTCGGACGAGGACGCCCAGCCCAGCAACAGCCGTCATCGCCTGACTGTCCAGTATTCCAGAGGCAGCAGTTATTGCACGCGCTCTCTCTCGACCGCCGCGGCGTACTGGGTCCCCCGCTTTCGCGGAGGACGACAGGGAGCTGGCGAGAAACTTACCCCAAAAATGGCGTTAACGACGCTGGGCGATTTCCAGCCTGTGCGAGATCGCTTCGAAGTTTGTTAAAATCTGCCGGGTACCTCCTCCGGGCATAGCAATCGGGGAAAGACATGGGGCAGCGGGCCAAACGCGGAAAGACAAAGACGGAGGCGCTCGCACTGCCGATGGCCGGAAGAGTTGCAGTTGGCGTGATCGCCGCTGCTGCATTGGGATATGGTTTGCTGGCGCGTCCGGCGAGTGTTCAACCGATACGCAAGCCGCCCACGCAGCAAGCCCAGGCACCGTCGACGCCAGCCCACGTATCAACGCCAGTCCGTGTAGCAGCGCCAGCTCCGGCTCCAGTCCCGGCCCCAGCCCCAGCGCCCCTGGTCGAGCCACCCAAAGCCGCGGATGGTCCCGGAAAATTCGTTCGGCAGGTGGTGGACTACGCCAGCCGTCAGACGCCAGGAACTGTCGTCATCGATACCGGAAACACATTCCTTTATCTTGTTCTGAACGACAGGCAGGCGATGCGCTACGGCATCGGTGTCGGCCGTGAAGGCTTCACATGGTCCGGTGAGCAGACCGTGGCCCGCAAGACGGAATGGCCGGATTGGCGTCCGCCGGCAGAGATGCTTTCGCGGCAACCTTATCTGCCGCGCTTCATGGCCGGCGGTCCTGGCAATCCGCTTGGCGCCCGGGCGATGTATCTGGGCGAAACCGAATATCGAATTCACGGCACCAACAAGCCTGATACGATCGGCAAGCGGGTTTCGTCGGGCTGTATCCGGCTCACCAATGAAGACGTTGTGGATCTTTATGAGCGGGTGAAAGTCGGAGCGAAGGTGATCGTGCTTCCGGCAACCTCTGCGCATCGGCCGACTGAGGGAGCGCCGTCCGACGCCGCCCTCCGGTCGCCGTCGAGCCGGCCCTTGGCAGCCAACGCGCAGATGCCATCATCTGCACCAAAGATGGCAGAGGCCCAGTAGCTCGATTCCTCAGCTCCAACTGAGAACAAGCAGACTTCCAAGTCGCCGGCTTACAATTCCAGAGGCAGCAGTTATTGCGCGCCCTCTCTCGACCGCCGCGGCGTACTGGGTCCCCCGCTTTCGCAGAGGACGACAGTGGGGTTGGTGGGAAGGCTACCAAAAACAAAAAAGCCGGCGTTGCCGCCGGCTTTCGTAACTGTTGGCTATGTTCGGCGCGCTTAGTGCGCGGCCTCCAGAGCTGCTTCCTGTTTGGCGATCGTGCCCTTGACGGCCGACTGGACCTTTTCAAACGCACGGACCTCGATCTGCCGTACGCGCTCGCGCGACACGCCGAACTCGGCGGCAAGGTCTTCCAGCGTCATCGGCTCGTCCGCCAGGCGCCGCGCCTCGAAGATGCGGCGTTCGCGCGGGTTGAGCACGCCGATCGCACCGTTCAGGGCCTGCCGGCGATGATCGAACTCCTCGCTCTCGGCCATCAGGGCCTCGGCGTTGGGCGAGTTGTCGACCAGCCAGTCTTGCCATTCGCCGGCTTCGCCGTCGTCGCGGATCGGGGCGTTGAGCGAGGCGTCGCCGCCAAGGCGGCGGTTCATCTCGATCACGTCCTGATCGGTCACGCCGAGGCGCTTGGCAATCAGCTTCACCTGGTCGGGGTGGAGGTCACCCTCTTCCAGAGCGGAGATCTTGCTCTTCGCCTTGCGCAGGTTGAAGAACAGCTTCTTCTGGTTCGCGGTGGTGCCCATCTTCACGAGCGACCACGATCGCAGGATGTACTCTTGTATCGACGCCTTGATCCACCACATGGCGTATGTGGCGAGACGGAACCCCTTTTCGGGCTCGAATCGCTTCACCGCCTGCATCAGGCCGACATTGCCTTCCGAGACGACCTCGGAGATCGGCAGACCGTAGCCGCGATAGCCCATGGCAATCTTGGCCACGAGCCTGAGGTGGCTGGTGACGAGTTTATGCGCCGCGTCGCGATCGTCATGCTCGCGCCAACGCTTGGCGAGCATGTACTCCTGCTGGGGTTCCAGCATGGGGAACTTGCGGATCTCGGCGAGGTATCGAGACAGGCCGGATTCTCCATTGAGAACCGGCAACGTAGCTGTACGGGCCATTACTTGCGCCCTCCAGTGGTTCAGGCCCCCGATAGCGGCGAGCCCGGCAGGTGGCCGCTGGGTTAAAGCCGGCCATGCTGCGATGTTCCGCGTTGGATATTCAACGCAGGTGCAACATACACCAAACTGCCCGTGATAGGGAAGGATTGCTGACGTCACGTCCCCGTGTGCCAGCTATAACCTACTGTCATAACTCAAGATTTTGGCAGAGGCTGCGTCATACCGCCGCTTCCAGCGCCCGTTGCAGGAGAAGCATGTCCTCCGGCAGAGGCGCCTCCCAGTGCAAAAGTTCCCCGGTCCGCGGATGCTCCAGGACCAGCAGATAGGCGTGCAGCGCCTGCCGCTGCAGGCCGGTTAGCGCAGCCTGGGCCTCCGGTCCGAGATGCCCGGCCTTGGTCTTGAAATGAGGGCCGTAGACCGCGTCCCCCAGCAGGGGATGCCCGATATGGGCGAGGTGCACCCGGATCTGATGGGTGCGCCCGGTCTCGAGCTGGCAGGCCAGGAGGGAAGCGACCGGCTTGCCGTCGCGGCCGGCAAAACTCTGCTGCACCTCGAAGTGAGTGATCGCTTCGCGGCCGCCCTGGCGCACCGCCATTTTCTCGCGGGCGTGCGGGTGGCGGTCGATCGGCGCGTCGATGGTGCCGTGCGGCCGGTTCGGCACGCCCCAGGCGAACGCCATGTAGCCGCGCCGCATCGATCCGGTGCGGCCGTGGTCGGCGAACTGCGCAGTCAGCGATTGATGCGCCTGGTCGTTCTTGGCGACGACCATCAGCCCCGTGGTGTCCTTGTCCAGACGATGCACGATGCCCGGCCGCTTGACGCCGCCGATGCCGGACAGGCTCGTGCCGCAATGGGCGATCAGCGCGTTGACCAGCGTGCCGGTGGCGTGGCCGGCCGCGGGGTGCACGACGAGGCCCTTCGGCTTGTCGATGACGATGATGTCGTCGTCCTCGAACACGATGTCGAGCGCGATGTCCTCGGCCTTCGGCTCGGCCGGGACCGCCTCCGGCACGTCGATTATGATCGTATCGCCCTTGGCGACATGATAAGCGGGGTCGCGGACGGAGGCGTCCTTGACGGTCACGGAACCGGCGAGGATCAGCGCCTTGAGCCGGGACCGCGACAGCTCGGGGGTGCGCCGCGCCAGCACGCGGTCGAGCCGCGCCGAGCCCTCGTCACCCGCGACGATGACCTCCACCTTCCGACCGTTGTTCGAAGAGACCTGTTGCAAAGAAGAGCCTTGTGATGACCGACACCGCCGTGACTGAACCGACCCCCGAGCAGGCCGCGCTGATTGCGCGGGTGCGGCGGATGATGCTGATCGCGGGCCTGACCTCGGCACTGGCCGTGGCCGTCGTGCTGATTGCCATCGGCTACCGCCTTTATCGCGGCGAGGGAAGCCCCGTTTCCGTCTCCGATGTCACCGCTGCGCTGCCGAAGAGCGCCCGCATCGTCTCCACCGGCGTCGCCGGCGAACGGTTGGTCGTGACGCTTGATATAGGCGGCACGACCGAGATCCGCACATTTGATGCAAAGACTCTGAAACCTGTCGGCAGGCTGACCTTCGTCACCGAGCCCTGAGCGAGGCGCTCGCGCGCATCGGAAGTCGACCGACCAAACGCTGCAAAGCATTTTTGCATCTGCGTTGTCGCATCTAGAACGTGTGCCGCCATCTTTTCGGCCGAGTTGCACGTTCAGCTTGCGTCATGCCCGAGTCCAATCGCAACGCTTCCGTCGAGCAGATCGGTGATTACGAACCGACGGCGTGTTGCTTGGACCCCACGCGTCGCTCCCTGCTCCTGACGGCGCTGGCGAGTTGCGCCTGTCTTGCCGCGGTCGAGCCCGCGTCGGCCGACGATGAGCAGCCCGGCGCCAGCGAACGGCCGCAAAAGGCCGACGTGCTGGTGCGCGCCGAAGGCGACAAGGCGGGTGAAGTCATCAAGGCGGATGACTTGAAGCTCGGCGGGCCGCCGATCCGCGCCTGGCCAAAGGATCCGAAAAGCTCCGTCGTCCGCAACGGCTCGCGGCTGAACGAGGTGGTGCTGATCAGGCTCGACCCGAATGAGCTCGACGACACCACGCGCGCCCGCGCCCCTGACGGCATCGTCTGCTACTCGATCATCTGCTCGCATGCCGGATGTCCGATCACCGCCTGGGTGAAGCAGGAGCAGGGCGACAAGGACGTCCTCAAATGTCTCTGTCACAACTCCGAATATGATCCACGCCAGAATGCGCAGGTGGTGTTCGGCCCTGCGCCGCGGCGTCTGGCGGCTTTGCCGCTGACGGTCGCCGATGGCGCCATTACGGTCGCAGCACCGTTCATTGGAAAGGTAGGTGTTCAGCAAGGAGGGTGAGGCCGCATCGGGATTTCTGCACGACCTAAACTGAAAAATATAACAGAGCAGGGAGGTAGCATCTCATGACAAGGAAGCAGTGGTTACTGTCGGGCTGTGTCGCGTTCACGTGCCTCATCTCGACCTACGCCGTCGCAGGGCCGATCGAAAACTACAGTCCGGTGACGTCAGCGCGTCTCGAAAATCCCGAACCCGGCAACTGGATGCTATATCGCCGGACCTATGACGGACAGGGTTACAGTCCGCTCGATCAGATCAACACCTCCAACGTCAAGAGCCTCAAGCCGGTCTGGACCTTCTCCACCGGCGTTCTCGAGGGCCACGAAGCGCCGCCGATCGTCAACAACGGCGTGATGTTCGTCGCGACCCCGATGGGGCAGGTGATCGCGCTCAACGCCAAAACCGGCGAGGAATATTGGCGCTACAAGCGCCAGCTTCCCGAAGATCTGTTCCAACTGCATCCGACCAGCCGCGGCGTCGGCCTGTGGCAGGACAAGATCTATCTCGCCACGACGGACGATCATGTCGTCGCGCTCGACGCCAAGACCGGCAAGGCGGTCTGGGACACCAAGGTGCAGGACTACAGGAAGGGTCAGTACATGACCCTGATGCCGCTGATAGTCGACGGCAAGGTGATCGTCGGCGGCTCCGGCGGCGAGTTCGGGGTGCGCGGCTATGTCGCCGCTTACGACGCCAACAGCGGCAAGGAGCTCTGGCGCACCTTCACCATCCCCGGCGAGGGCGAGCCGGGCCACGACACCTGGAGCGGCGATGACTGGAAGTCGGGCGGCGGCTCCGCCTGGATGACCGGCACCTACGACAAGGACTCCAAGACGGTCTATTGGGGCGTCGGCAACGCAGCGCCCTGGCCGGGCAGCATGCATCCGGGCGACAATCTCTACACCAGCTCGGTGCTCGCGCTCGATCCCGAGAACGGCAAGATCAAGACCCACTTCCAGTATCACCAGAATGATTCCTGGGACTGGGACGAGGTCGATGCGCCGATGCTGATCGACATGCAGCGCGACGGGCGCTCGTTCAAGAGCTTGGTCCACCCGGGGCGCGACGCAATCTTCTGGGTGCTCGAGCGCAAGCCGGACAAGATCAACTACGTCGCCGGCTGGCCGTTCGTGAAGACCAATGTGTGGAAGGGGATCGAGGCCGAGACCGGCCGTCCGATCGTCGATCCCGACCATAAGCCGGTGCTCGGCAAGCGGGTCGAGTTCTGTCCGTCACTGTGGGGCGGCAAGGACTGGCCGTCGGCGGCCTACAGCCAGAACACCAAGCTCGTCTACGTTCCCGCCAACGAGAATTTCTGCGGCGGCTTCACCGGCGAGAAGACGCCTCTGGTTCCCGGCCAGCTTTGGCTCGGCACCAAGCCGGAGGACATCGGGCTGACGCCGGCGCCCAACGCCGATCATTTCGGCGAGTTGCAGGCGTGGGACCCGGCCACCGGCAAGAAGGTCTGGCAGCACGACTACAAGACCTCGCAACTGTTCGGCGCGGTGACCGCGACCGCAGGCGACCTCGTTCTCGCCGGCGGCACCAACGACCGCTTCTTCCGCATCTTCAACGCCAAGACCGGCGAATTGTTGTGGGAGCAGAAGACCAACTCCGGGATCATGGCGATGCCGATGACCTATGAGGTCGACGGCACGCAATACATCGCGGTGCAATCGGGTTGGGGCGTCGACGCGCAGCGCATCCAGGACGCGCTGGCCGGCAAGGTCGCGGGCTTCGAGAACAACGTGCCGCAAGGCGGCGTTGTCTGGGTCTTTGCCCTCGACAAGAAGTAACGCGGGCGTTGCAGATAGGGGGCGATGCGAGCGGGAAGCGGCGGCTGGGGAGACCGCCGCTTCCCGTTCTGCTTGTGCGCAACAGCATGATGGATTTGGCTTGCGTGCTGGTGTCAAAGAAAGACGCCCGCGACGAAGCTGTCGCGGGCGTCTGCTTGCACGATGATGTTCGGTCAATCGATCAAGCCATGCACCTCTCCCGCTTGCGGGGGAGGTCGGATCGCATCGCGAGATGCGATCCGGGTGGGAGTTCTCTCCACGATGCGACTCGTGGAGAAAGCCCACCCTAGCCCTCCCCCGCAAGCGGGAGAGGGAACGCAGCTCCGATGCCGCTACTGACCCCATCTCATCATCAGCGCTACCACCCTCACGTCTCGAGCTGCTTGCCGAGCGGCAAGTTGCGGATGCGCTTTCCGGTGGCGGCGAAGATCGCGTTGATCAGCGCCGGTGCGAACGGCGGCACGCCGGGTTCGCCGACGCCGCTCGGCGGCGTGCCCGGTGCCGGCGGCACGATGTGGACGTTGGTGATCACAGGCGACTCGTCGATCCGGATCACCGGGAAGTCGTCGAAGTTGCTCTGCTGCACCTTGCCGTCCTTGAAGCTGATCTCGCCATATTTGGCGAGGCTCAGCCCCATGATCGCGGCGCCTTCGATCTGCGACTGGATCCGTTCCGGGTTGACATAGGTGCCGCAATCGATCGCGGTGTCGACCCGTGGCACGGTGAGCTTGCCCTTGTCGTCCACGGCCACCTCGACGATGGTCGCGATGTAGCTGACGAAAGAGCGGTGCACGGCGATGCCGAGGCCATGGCCCTTCGGCACCTTACGCCCCCATTCGCCCTTGTCGGCGACCACTTCGACCACCTTGCGCAGCCGCGCGGTGTCGATCGGGTAGCTGTCATAGGGCTCGCCGTAGTTCCAGGGATCCTTCACCGAGGACAGGTTGACGATCCGTGGGCTTCCGATCAGCTCCAGCAGCATGTCCTTCTGGTCGCGGCCCGTCGCATGCGCGATCTCGGCGGCCATTGACTGCACCGCGAACGCCCGCGGGATGTTGGACACCGAGCGGAACCAGCCGATCCGGGTGTGGGCGGCCGCTTCCGGATTCTCGCACTGCAGGTTGGCGATCTCGAACGGATTGTCGATCAGGCCCATGCCGAGCTCGAACGGCGCTTCGTGGTTGGCGCCGGCCGCAAAGGTCGAGGCGATGGTCGGCGCCACGCTGCGGTGCCGCCACGCGATCACCTTGCCGTTCTTGTCGAGGCCCGCCTCGATGCGCTCGACCGAGACGGTGTGCAGGAAGTCGTGATGGACGTCGTCCTCACGGGTCCATTGCACCTTGACCGGCGCGCCGAGTTCCTTCGAGAGCAGTGCCGCCTCGATCGCGAAATCGCATTTCGATTTGCGTCCGAAGCCGCCGCCGAGCAGCGTCACGTTGACGGTGACATTGTCCTCGGGGATGCCGAGCGACTTGGCGACATCCTCGCGGGTGCCGCCCGGGCTCTGCACCGGCGCCCAGATTTCGGCCTTGTCGCCCTTGACGTCGGCGACCGCGACCGGCGGCTCCATGCTGACATGGGCGAGATGCGGCAAATAGTACTCGCCGACGATGACCTTGTCGGCGCCCTTCAGCGCCGCATCGACGTCGCCTTCCTTGCGGACGACGAGGCCGGGCTTGCGCGCGGCGTCCTCGAGCGTGGCGCGGTAGGCGACCGAGTCGTAGGTGGCGTTGGCGCCGTCGTCCCAGACCACCTTCAGCGCGTCGCGTCCCTTGATCGCGGCACCCGTGTTGCGCGCGATCACGGCGACGCCGCCGAGCGGCTGGAACTTGGACGGCCACGGCCAGCCCTTGACCTCCATCACCTTCTCGACGCCGGGAACCTTGGTCGCGGCACTGTCGTCGAACGACTTGACCTTGCCGCCGGTGACCGGCGGACGGGCGATCACGGCGTATTTCATCCCGGGCAGGCGGATGTCGGCACCGTAATGCGCCTTGCCGGTGGTGATGTCGTGAAGGTCGACGATCGAGACCTCGCCCTTGCCCAGGTAGCGGAAGTCCTTCGGGTCCTTCAGCTTGAGGCTGTCGATGGCAGGCACCGGCTCCTTGGCGGCGTCGGCCGCGAGATCGCCGAAGCTTGCCTTGCGCCCGCTCGCGCTATGGACGACCTCGTGGTTCTGCGCCTTCACCTCGCTCGCCGGCACGCCCCATTTCTTGGCGGCGGCGGCTTCCAGCATCGCGCGGGCCGAGGCGCCGATCTGGCGCATCGGGATCAGATAGTGCCGGGTGCTGCGCGAGCCGTCGGTGTCCTGGTTGCCGAACTTGACCTCGTCGCCATGCGCCTGCTGGACATGGACGCGCGACCAGTCGGCCTCCATCTCCTCGGCGACGATCAAGGGCAGGCTGGTGCGCACGCCGGTGCCCATCTCGGAGCGGTGCGCCACGATGGTGACGACGCCGTCGGGCGCGATCGCGACGAACACGCGGGGATCGACCACGACGCCGTGCGGCATCTTGCCGGCGCCGGTCTCATAGGCGAAGGCCTGGCGCGACATCACGGGTGCGGCGAGCACGAACGAGCCGGCGATGCCGAGGCCCTTCAGGATGCTGCGACGCGAGACGTTCTCGACCCTGACGTGCTTCTCGAAGCCACGAAGCTTGCTTGGATTGGTGCGGATATTCATGTCACACCCCCGTCGATGCGAGGTGCACGGCATTCTCGATGCGCTGGTAGCAGCCGCAGCGGCAGATATTGCCGGCCATGGCTTCGCGGATCTGGTCGTGCGAGGGTTTCGGGTTGTCAGTCAGCAGCGCCGCGGCCTGCATGATCTGGCCGGCCTGGCAATAGCCGCACTGCGGCACGTTGACCTGGCGCCAGGCCTTCTGCACCGGATGATCGCCGGTGGGATGCAGGCCCTCGATGGTGGTGACCTCGCGGCCGCCGACGTCGGACACCGAGGTGATGCAGGCGCGCACCGCCTGCTTGTCGACGATCACGGTGCAGGCGCCGCACAGCGCCTGGCCGCAGCCGAATTTGGTGCCGGTCAGGCCGGCCTCGTCGCGGAGATACCAGAGCAGCGAAAGATCGGGGTCGCCGTCCCAGTTCTGTTCCTGGCCATTGATTTTTAGTTTGATCATGGTCTGTCCTCGCTCTTGCTTAAGCTATTGACCGAAGCGGCGTGAGGGGCGGAACGCCTTCCATCGCCCGCGGCCGCGCTGATGTTTATTGTGCCAAGATGTTGGTGAGCCAAATTGTCGTGCGCCAAGGTCTGCGCTGTGTCCCAAGCACTCCTCTCGCTGATCGGCGCCGGCCGGCGCAGCATGGTGAAGGGCTGCGATGTTAGCAGAGCTCGGCGCCGCGTGACTTCACAGCCAAGTGTTTTGCATTTGCCGTTTGTCAAAAGCAGGGCCGTGCGTGACGGCGTGCAGCTATCAATCAATGCAACTGCGCCGCGGTCCGGGTCGCGACGCTGCGGGCAGGCGAGCGCAGGGTGGGCGATCTGGCACCGTCATTCGGTGATGCGCAGTTGCGGTTCGCGCTGAGCCTGCCATCGGGCCGCGCATCGCGCGGACCCGTTGGCGCGCCCCGGAATGATAGTGACGGCGGCGAGCCGTTTGGCCCCCTTTTGCGCCGAAACCCGGCCCGCATGGTAAGCATGGGTGACAAAATCCCCGCCGCAGCGCACAAGCCATCTTGCGGCGGCCGGATTTCAAGGCTATTGCCTTCCGTCTCAACGCTCCCTTCGTCTAGCGGTTAGGACGCGGCCCTCTCAAGGCTGAAACAGGGGTTCGATTCCCCTAGGGAGCGCCAATAAAATCAAATACTTATGAGTTTTATCGATTTTCGGTCCAAAGCCGGGTAAGCGCCGGGTAAGCACGAAAGATGGGTTCAGGGTGGCTCGTCGACCTTGTGAAGGAAAGTGTTCGCGATTGGATTGCGAATCCCTTTGCCTCTGTTGCGACGGCCCTTGTGTTCACGCTGCTAGGATATTTCCTGAGTAGACTACGATATCAAGGACGCATCGATGCTCTTACCGAGCGCGTCCAACACCGTGATGATCTGATCAAAATGAAGGACGAGGCCATTGCTGCAGCCTCGAGAGCCAACATTGCAAGCACCACCACTATCGCTGCAGCTCCCGAACCAGCGGCAACCGCGCCAGTGATGTCGGCGGCAGATCGCATGGCAACAAAAGCCACGTTTCCACCGGACGAACGATTCAGGGCGACAAACGACCGCATCATGCGAGACACTGAGGCTGCAATCGCGGCGGCCATTCGGTCTAACCGATATCGGTTTGTTTACAATCCACTGACCAACAAATCTAAAGTCGTTAGATTTGGTGTGAACGGAGAGATTAGCGAAGGGCGAAATGGCAACGAGTACCGATGGAGGATCTCGGGTGCACGTCTGGAAATCATCAACGACAAAAACCAAGTTTACAGCCGTTTCTTCCTGTTACCGGATAAAATCACGCTTCACCACACAAACGACCCCGATCTGCCCTCGCTGAAGGGGCAATATTTCGAGCCCATGAGGCACTGAACACGGAAACTCAATTCTGGTAATCGCCGGCTCGCTTCAGTTTCTTCTGACAGGCAGGCCCGGAGGCTCTCAGTCGATGGCTCGAATAGCTTGCGAACGAAGCCGTTCACGCGCAGGAGAACCACGCAGCTGTCAGTCTTTGGCGGACGTTGCGGAGAAGCCATAGCTAACAGGCATCGGACTCTCCTAACGGAATGTAGTTCGCCGCGACGGAAGTGCGCTCAGTCTCTCAGCCCTCGACGCCCACGGGACAAGTGCCTTGGCCGATGATACGAAGCAATAGAACCATTTGGCGTGGATTGCCATGTGGCGGCACGGCAATCAGCACAACGCCGCCCACTTAAAATACGTGCGGGCGGCGCGGCGCTAGCCCCAGGAGGGAATGCAAAATCCTGGCGAACTTACGTCTGCGCAACCGTGGGAAGGTTCATTACTCAAGCGAAAATGTCGCAGGACAGGCAAGCATACCTCTGCCGGCATCGGTGAATTTGTAATACGTGCACCCTCATGCTTTCAGAGCCAGCCGTGGTCGACCGCCTGGTCGGCCTCGCAGCCAAAGGCACTTCACCTCGAGATAGCGAAAGCCGGCGTTGCCCGCATCGCCGAGGGGCGGGGATGGCTGGGCCGGACCCTGGAAGGCGAGCATGCGGGCGTTCCAGGCTTGGCAGGCCGCAGTGTCGGCCGTCAGCCGGGCTTCCTTCGCCCGTTCAGCCAGATGCCGGACAGTGGCGCCGAACATGTACTCCCGAGATTTCGAACTCATGTCGCATGATCGCGGCAAAGGTGCCGGACTGGAAGCCGCTAGGACTTTGCCCGTCTGGTCCAGGATCAGCCAACCATTGGTCAACCGGGTTCTCGAGCTTGTCGCCGGCCATGACGGTGGGGCGGAGGAAGAGGTGCAATTGGTCTAAGGCGAGTTAATACTTTCTTACAATTCTACCTTGTAGACTCAGATGGAACTGCTATTGCTGCGTTTTTAGGCGGTAAGCAGTTCTGTGCAAATATTCCCATCTCAGTTGTACGACACCATTGTCAAATATCTCGGGCCTCATGGGCCGGATGGGCTGCTTGCGTTTGTGATCTTCATAGGGGCCTTAACCGCTACCTCTTTTGGAATTGACCCCTACCTGGCTACCACTTTTGGAGTTGTGGTCTTCGCGCTATATATTCTACGCCGGTGGGGAGCTGAGCGACATGCGGAACGAATGGCCGAGGTCGAAATTTCTAGAACCGAGCTTGAATTGCAGAAGTACAGGGACAGTGAGCTTTTCAAGATTGAGCGCGCCAAGATCAAACATCTAGGTTCGGCTCAGAGCAAGAAAGGCGACGTTACATGAGCCATTTTTTTGATATGGATGTTGGACCGTTAGTTGCGTTGGCCGCGTTGCTTTGCGCTCTCTCTGTGCATGTAAGCGTCAAGTGCACTCAGCTTCGGCATCGACGAATACAGCTCAACGTTGCGAATGATTTGTTGAAGCAACATTCCGCTGCGCTCAGAAAATTTGTCGAGGATCCAGAGGCTCCAACTAAGACAAAGGAGAGGCTGCTGATCTACAGCCGGGTTATCTCGGATGAAGATAAGTTCTTGGACGTTCTGAGCCAGGTCGACGTAAAGCGATCGAATGACCCCGAGGCAAAAGGCTACCAAAAGGATCTCGCACAGCTCCGCGTGATGAATCCTGAGTTGGCCGAAACATTCGCCGTCGCCGTGAGCTCTGGATTAGCGGCGAGCTTCCTTCGGTATCCGGACGCCAGCGAAATCATGGAAGCGACCATCGCGAAGGTCTATGCGACTCCTCGCAAGGAGGGGGCCGTTTTTGCAGGTGCTATCAGAAAAGATCGATCCGAGCACAATGGGAACGGCGGAATGACGCCGGTCCCTGCTTAGGTTTTGCAATTAATTGCAGCAGGCACCTGCACGACCTGCAGCTGGTCAGGTGATCTCTCGACGCTTCATTTCATATTCGAGTAGAGCATCATGAGCGGTGTGGGCGGCCTCTTCCAGATCCTTGGGCCCAAGCTCCATGGAAATCGTTACCAATTCCTGGACAGCCAGTAGCGCTACTTGGAATTTGCGGTCTCGGTCTCTAGCTTCTTTCGGCTTAGCCATTTGCACCTCTGGCTTACGATCGCGGCAAGGCTTCGGTTCGCAACTCGTTCACGATATCCCACTTAACCGATGCGGGAGCTGCATTGTCGGTCCAGCCCTGTTCGCGGGCTCGGGCAAACACCCTTTCGCGGCCGACCTCATCGATCGCCAATTCCAGATCGCGATTTGCATCGTAAGCTTGGCGAGGCGGCGCAATGCGTGAGGTCCGTTTTTCGAACGCTTCTCTTATTTCGTCGTTGCGCTTCATTGTCCGTCGCACGCCCATTCCGACGCCAACTGTGACGAGCACGATACTCCCAATCAAATATGCCCAATCAAACCGGTCCATCGTGATCCTGACTTATGAGTACCAAGCGGCGCAAGCCGCTTGGTACGATGGGCTTGTGAACCCCCTATATGCGTTCCCACAAGCTCTCCGAAACCGTCTCACCGCGCAAGGTCGTGCCATCGAGATAGACCGGTGCGTCGAGCGACAGCGGCGCATTGAAGCTTCCTGCCTCCCTCTGTGGGAATAGCTTGTGGTGCTGTTGGGTCATTGCCCGCACTCGGGAGGGGACGTCTTCGCGGCGTAGGCGTCGCTCTGCCAGCTCCATATAGATGTTGCTCACTACTTCATCTCGATCTGACTTCAGCATGTTGCGCGGTGTGAGACTGTAAAGCCATTCGTAGTCGCCCGGCCGCGGCTCATAGAGCGGTATCGTCTTATCGGTATTGACGTTCTCTTTCGGTACTGCCCGAATGATGCCAGCGATCGGCGCAATTCCAAGCCGGTTCTGCATCACGACGACGCTGCGTGGATTCTGGGTTTTTTCAAGTACGAACCTGTTGAACGCCGCGTCAGTGGTGCGCAGAAGTTTCCACTGTTCCGGTGACATAATGCGCTCCTTGCCATTGCCGCGCTTGATGATGTCCATCACGCCGAGGCCGGTGAGCAGCGCGCGCTTCGCACGCTCAACTTGGGTTTTTGACGCCGGCTTTTGCGAGCGATATGCCATGCAGGCTCTGCACTGCCTCGCACCGTTTTTCATATAGTAGATGTTCTCTCCTGATAGTGGATGGCCGCGCAGGCAATGCGTTATTGCCTGCTTCAATCGCTTCGTCCCCGCGATGCGGATCGCCAACGAGTTGGCCTGGATCAGCGGAGTAAAAGTCGCGTCCCATTCCGGGTTGTTTTCCCGGTACCGCTTAAGTGAATTGCGGTCTTTGCCAGGCGCCGTCACCATCCGTTTAAGGGCGACACCCTCGCGAGCCTGTCTCATAAGGCTGGCTGCGTCCTCCTCAGTCAGATCACAGCAGATCTTGCATTGATGGTGTTTGTGGCCCGTCGATCCTACTGAAATCACGATATTGTCGGGTGTAAGTGGGTGCCCCTGTTTGCAATGCGTCCGATGTATGTGGCCAATCTCGACGTGCTTGACCTCGCGACGCTGGTAGACTGGCTTAACTTCCTCCGCACGGTAGCGGGGATCTCGATCAAGGATCGTGCGGCATGTCAGACAGGCCCGAGGATTCCACCACGATGTGGCATTGAACATCTCTACGTCGAGATTGGTCGGTGTAAGTTCATGGCCGCGCCCGCAGTGCGTTCTAGCCGAAGTCCGCTGCCTGATCGACGCGATTTTAGCTGCCTTTGCGTTGATGGCAGAAAGCGCCTCTATCATCGCGGACCATTTCGGATTTTGTTCGCGATAGATATCGAGCCCTAAGCTCTTTGCGAAGCTTAGCCCGAGGCTGCGCAGGGCCGCTCCATCGCGTATCTTATGCTCAATCTCCGCAACCTCGGCGGTTGTGAGTTCCATGCATGAGCGGCATTGACGCCATGGATACTTACTCTGGTTGGGTTGTACGATGACTGTGTTCTCCGACGTCATCGCGTGACCGTAGTTGCAGTGCGACTTTGGCATTAGATCGCTCCATCATGCGCTGAATTGCGCGCGGGAAAGCCGATTCCTGAATCCGGATCGATGCCATTAAGACGGGATGACAACCCCCGCATTGCCCGCAATCCACTGCAGCCGACTACTCAGCGGGGCGGTCGATGCAATCCGGAACAAGGCGACGGAGCGCGGAGGAAGGTTGCTCATGCCATTGCTCCCTGCTGCGTGTCAGCTATCGCCGATTGAATTGCAACTCTGAACGTCGTCGGCACTGAGCGCAGGTTCACCCAACATCCGCGCATGTCAGGCTGCTCAGCTCTTACTCGGGGCCGCTTGCCCGGTTCGTAGAACCACTCGTAGCAACGTCGTTTTGTCCTGGCGGTGCCATGCCAGAGGCTGCAGCCAGGGAGCGGCGGGATCGTGCTTGTGATGCTGATCTGTCTCATGCCATGGCTCCCTGCTGCCAGTCCTGAGTGCCGACCTGCTCTAGCAGGCCGTCCATGTCGCCGATCCCGCTGTCGTTATCCTCCTCGAGGTCATCGGTTCCGCCGGCAGCCCAATGGGTCTGAGAAGCCCGGTCAAGGCTGCCCAGATCGGGCTCGTCGTCCTCGAAGCAGTCCTCGCGCTCGTAGTCGTCCAGCTCGCGCTCGGTCATCACGTACTCGTCGCTGGCATCGAGAAAGGCGATAAGCCGATCGATCTCGGCCCGTGCCTCGTTCCGAAGCTTGGCAAGGCGCTCGAGCGCCGTTTTCCGCTCCCGCTGTTGGACGGCTAAACCAGTAGGATTCTCTGACCGGTCTACGATGTCTGTGTCAGCCATTGCCGACCTCCGCCCGTGGCGTGCCATGCATGTATTCAGCTTTCGTGGGCATGCTGGCGGGTGAACGGCACGAAGTTGTCCGTTGCCGCGCGATGTTGCTCGCGTTGCTCATGTGTCGCGTCTCTATGCTGGAAGGGTTTGGGGTCAGGCCGGACGGAAATGTTCCGCACTCGTCCGGGGTACTCTCAGGCGATTGGGCTAGAGTTTAAGTCACCTCCTTTCGATCTGACCAACCGAGCAGCAGCGTCCGCGCTGCCGTTGTTGAAGGTCCGTTTGACGCTTTCGATTGCGAGCACCAAGGCTTGATACTGGCGCAAGGGCAGGGTGCTGGTGCTCACCGCGCTCTCAGCCGCGGTGAGTAGATCGGAGACGGCCAGCAGATGGGCGAGAGTGGCCGACACGGCTAATTTGACCTCCAGCCGTACAGATCAGCCCAGAGCGGCTCGGTGCTGTCGTAGAATGAGGTCAGCACGTCGCTCTCCAGGCGTTCGATCTCAAGGCGTTCGTTGGTCGCGAAGTCGTCGTGCTGGTAGTTGAGCCGATTGGCGACGACGGCGAGCCGAACAGCCAGTTCGCCAATGAGCGTTTGCTGGGCTGGAGAGAGACGAGCCCATGCGCTGACTGGATCGAAACTGGTTACTTCCGCGAAAGTTGGCAGGCGATCATCTGGCGATACGAGCGACTGCACCGGAGCGCGCCGTACGCCGATCGTCGTGCTGGCGCCCCAAAGAGCTGCCCGTTTACGGTCACCCTTCTGCAAGGCAACCTCGACCTTGCCGCGAGGTGTGCGGGCGCCGACGCTTACTGAGAGGACTGTTTCACCGGAGCCGGTGACATCACCCCGGAGCAAATGGCGGGCGGCAACCTTGATCAGCGGGGATGTGGATGGTGTGAGCATTGTACTCTCCAATTGAGGGATATTCGCAGCTCGTTGGCCCGACCGGCTTTCTGAGCCGCGGATTTCCCTGTGCCTCAGAACGCCGAGCGCCGCACGCCGTCACGCGCAGGACCGAATGCGGTGACCATCACGTAATCGACCGGCAGGCCGTGGCGTTCGCGCCAGGCGGTCTGGAGCTGGGGGATCATGCCGGCATATTCGCGGATGGCGGAACGCAGCGACCGAGGAGTAATTGCGCCGTAATCAGCCATGGCTCGGCGATGGGCGAGACCTTTGAGAACGGCAATATTCACGTCACCGGTTTCTTCAACGATCAAGTGATTGATGGTGAGGATGCAAGAAGGCATAGCTCCGCCACTCACCGGTAAGGTGTCGTTCGTCATCTGGGTTGCCTTTGAGGTCCGCTATTGATACAAAAGGATCATACACGATGATCTAAAAGGATCAAGAGGTTTGGTGGATTTTTTTCAATTGAGAGCTGCGCGAGCTTTGACAGGCCTGTCCCAATCCGAGGTCGCGGAAGCGGCGGGCGTGTCTGTACCCACGTTGAAACGTGCCGAAGCTGGCGGCCCCATCAAGGTCGCCAACGAAACGATCGACGCTATCGTGAGAGCCCTCGAAAGGGCCGGCGTTGAGTTCATCCCAGAGAACGGCGGTGGTGCCGGCGTGAGGATGAAGAAGCGGAAGCGCTGATTTTTATTCGGAAGTACCCCCACCCAATTTGGGGCCCCAACCGTCCGACTTGCGAGCCGCAAAAGAGGGTTTTCAGCACCCGTCTCTGGCGGTAATTCCCACCAACTTTGCCACCCCTTTAAAAAGGGCATTTATTTACCGCCAAGAATTGTAGTTATGCCCGATTCCAAAGGACAAAAAGTCGGTTTGAAAAATCAGATCAATCGGATTTTCTACATCGCAACCCTTGTTGCGACCGTCTGCATTGGATGGGCCTTCAATCGAGCATTTGCGGACAACCTTGTGGGTCAAGCCAGTGTTGTCGACGGCGATACGCTCGAGATTCACGGCACTCGGATTCGGCTGTGGGGCATCGACGCGCCGGAAAGCACCCAACTCTGCCGGGGCGATGACAGCCTGCAATACCGCTGCGGCGCCAAAGCGGCCAATGATCTTGATGGGTTTATCGCGCGCAGGCCGGTGGATTGCTCGCCGATCAGCCTGGATCGCTACGGGCGGATGGTCGCGACCTGCACCGTGGGCGGTATCGATCTCAGCGAATGGCTGGTCCGCGGCGGCCTCGCACTCGATTGGCCACAGTATTCGAAACGTAGGTACAGCGCGGTTCAGCGCGAGGCAGAGCGCGCCGGGCGCGGGTTATGGGCCGGCAGCTACATTGAGCCGTGGTTGTACCGGATCTGCATCCGGGCTGGTGGCCGCCCCGCCGATTGCTCCGACGATGCCAATGCACACCCGTAACGGCGGCTTTATCCTTGATCTCTCGCGCCGGTTGCGGTTGGATGCTCTTGGGTACGGGGAGTATACTTTATGCGTATTTTGAGCGTTGCGGCGTTGTGCGCCGCGGTGAGTGGCTGCGTCTCAACTGGCGAGACTGTCTCCTTCAAAGCGTCGGGCCCTCAACAACAGGCGATGATGCGAGACGGACAACCCGCTCTTGTCTCACGACAGAAAGGTTCGTTGGTGCTGGTGCGTCCGGCGGCTCGGCAATTGCAGGCGAACGGTAGACCCGTCTTCGTGGTGGGCATCAACAATCTTGGTCGGCAACCCGTGGACTTCCGCGTTGCCCAGGTCGAGGCGATTCAGCACGTTGCCGGGTCGGACTTCGAGATGAAAGTCGTCACCTACGAGATGCTGGTTCAGGAGGAGAAGAATCGGCAAGTTGCGGCGGCGCTCCTCACCGGACTTGCCGCTGGCGCAAACGCTTACGGTGCATCCCAGGCCGGCTACGGCCATTATACGACTCCCAGTGGCCGGACCGGGACCTTCTACAGCCCTACTGCAGCAGCCATCGCGCAGAACAATGCTTCCATCCAAAACGAGGCAATGATCGCGGCAACTGTTGAGACCGGCCAGCGCAACATGGCCGTTCTCGAGCAGGCAGTCATCAAGGACAACACGCTGATGCCTGGCGAGTGGTACGGTGGCCAACTGCACTTGGCGCCCCCAACTGACCAAGGCGGCGGACCAAAGACCTACACCATCGTAATCACGGTGGGCACCGAACGACATGTGATCGACATTTCACAAGGGCCGGCCGGGGCGTGAGAGTAGCGTTTGGATTTCCGAGCTGATCGCCCATGTCGAGCAGACAATTTGAATCTTTTAGTAGGGGAACTGATTGATGAAGCGCGCAATCCTTCTGGGGGTTTGCCTTGCATGGGCCAGCACTGCGCTGGCTCAAGGGAATCTTTCAGCCAATCGATACGCACCGAACTCGACTTCTAACTCTTACGGTGCTGGCAGCCCGTACGATCCAAACAGCATCAACAACCCGTATGGGCGATATGGCAGTCCATACAGCAATGAATCGGCGAACAACCCCTACGCAACGAATGCTCCGAAGCTATATGATTCCGACGGAAATTATCGAGGGCGCCTAAGCAGCAATCCCTACGACCCGGATTCCGTGTCGAACCCTTATGGCCGATACGGCAGCCCGTACTCTCCGGACAGCATCAACAATGCATATGGCGCCGGCAATCCGTATTCACCGAACAGCCCAACCAACCCTTTTGGCAACGGGCTGTCTATTCAGGGCGATGATGACTAGGCGCAAATCCGTAACAGGACAAAGTCTAATCCCTGTCTCAAAGGAAGGGTGTTGCACCTTTAGAAGAGGAACTATGGTGGCGGACATCACACCAGTAGCCACGGCGGATATTATTCAGGCGGCTTCGGCTCATCGCATCGCGGCGGCACCTATCGTAACTCGACGACAGGTGACCGGTATGGCACGCACCGCTAATCCTTATCCGTCAACCGGACGTGCGCTTTGCATCAGTTTGACGCGAAACTCTCTCAGTAATCGCCAGCCAACTGCGCGCGACGCTTTACGAGCCCATTCAGGACGAACTCGTTCATGAGCGCAGCCAATGCCAAGCGATATAGACCCAAGTCATGACTGCAATCAGCGCCGCTAAAGCAAACCCGCCGATGGCGCCCCACACCAAGCCTTCATCGCTCAGGAAGCCTATTACCGCCCCGAAGCCGGTAAACCCGACAGCCATCTGCAAAAACAGATGCGAATCGTCCTTGGTCCATTTCGGACTAAATCCCGGCTCCATGCCGGGAGTATAGCAAAATAGGCAGCATGGCCGCGAGACTCGGCTTGGCGAGTTTGGGAACGTCGGATTCAGTCCGCTGTGGTCAACCTGACGCAGAGACATCTTGCGGTTGATTTCAGCCCCGGGTTGCGTCAGTTTCCGACCGTTTTTGATTGTTTCTGGGCTGGAAATTAGAATGCAGGGCGGAACGCGCTCCGGGTTTCGCGGGGATATCAATGCCCTGCGCGCCCTCTCGGTCATCGCCGTTCTCGGCTACCACCTGAAGATACCGGGCTTTGCCGGCGGCTTCGTCGGCGTGGACGCGTTCTTCGTCATCACCGGCTACCTGATGACCCAGAAGGTGATCACCGGTCTGATGGCGGACCGCTTCTCTTTCGGCGACTTCGTCATGATGCGCCTGCGGCGGATTTACCCCGCTCTTCTTGTGGTTGTCGTGGCAGCCACCGCGGCCGGCTGGTTCCTGACCCTGCCCAGCGAATACTTCCGGCACATCCGCCAGGCCTGCTACACGCTCTTTTTCCTGTCGAATTTCGCCTTCGACAACGACAACGGCTATTTCGCGATGGCCGCGCAGACCAAGCCGCTGCTGCACACCTGGTCGCTCGCGGTCGAGTGGCAGTTTTACATCTGGATGCCGCTTGCGGTCCGGTTCGTGTGGTCGAAGTCGGCAAGATCGAACGCCGTTGCCGCGACGCTTGCCGTTCTAGGCGCGGTCGCGGTTGTATCGCTGGCATGGTGTCTTTGGCAAAATCAGCACGATGCGATGGGGGCCGCCTTCTTCTCGCTTCGCGCCCGCGCCTGGGAGCCGCTCGCCGGCGCGATCATCGCAGCCACCGAGATGTGGCGGCGTGAGAACGGCCGCGCCGCCTCCGGATCAGGTTTGGCAGCCGCCGCTGGCTGGATTCTGACCGCATTCTGCGTCGCCTATCCCCTACCGGAAACACGTTGGCCGGGCGCCTGGACCATCCTGCCGATCTCTGGCGCGGCCCTCGTTGTCGCAGGCAACGCACAGACCTCGAGGCTTCTTCAGTCGGCCGTCGTGCAGCGCATCGGCGATTGGTCCTATTCGATCTACCTTTGGCACTGGCCGATCTGGGTGCTGGCCGGCGGCTGGCTCATCGCGCGCGGCTATGACGTCGGCTCCACCGCGAAAGGGGTGATGGTCGTAGCCTCGATCGCGACCGGCGCGGCATCCTACTATCTCGTGGAACAGCCGTTCAGGCTAAGGCGCGACGTCTGGACGCCGCGGCGGCTTCTGATCAGCGCAGGTGCTGCGACCGCGGCCTTTGTCGCATTCACCGCCGGATCGCTCATCACGACAGGCTATCCCGGCCGGCTACCAACCTATCTCCTACCCGCCGAAATGGCCCGCAAGACCGACACGCCGCGGGATGAATGCTTCCGCAACGCGAACTCGGTGAAGTCGGCGAGTGGCAACTATTGCACATTCGGCGCGGGCACGGACGCCGAGCATGCATCCGTGATGCTGTGGGGCGATTCTTTCGCCAACCAGTACCTCGAGCCGGCCTCAACGGCCGCGGCCGCGCTCCACCTGACCGGCCTGATTGCGACGCAGAGCGCCTGCCGGCCCTTCGCTGACGACCCCGACCGCAACTCCGCCGATAGCCAGCCCTGCCGGCAATTCAACGTCGATACCCTGCGCTATCTAATCGAGCACCCCGAACCCAGCATCGTCATTCTCGCCGGCAACTGGAGTAGTGCAGCCGAAATCGGCCCGCTGGTCGATACGCTGCTGTCCAGCGGCAAAACCGTGGTGCTGGTCATGCCACTGCTCAACATCGGATTCGACGTGCCGCAGACGTGGATCGACAACCAGATCCGGGCCGGACACGCGATCGAGGAATGGAAGGTCCCGGCCGACCCGGCTTTGACGATGCGTGACCTTCGGCAAGAGATAGGGCGGACCGTGCTGGGCCCCAACCAAGGCAATCCCCGGCTGATAGCACTCGATCCGCATCACGAAGTCTGTGACGACAGTACCTGCTACCTCGTGCGCTCCGGTCAGGCGAACTTCCGGGACACGGCGCACATCTCGAACATCAACGCGCAGCAATACGAACCGCTATTCGAGACAGCACTTAGCTCGGCTTTGCATGCCGTCGCACACGCAGAGCGTTGAAAACCAGAAAGCCCGCGCGGTGCTGGATCAATGCCGTGCTGGCCGGCCAGCCGAGGCAGCAGAGGCCTTTCCTTACGTATCCTCAGTCGCTCGCCGATAGCCAACAAATTCCAATTAATGGCCGACCTGGCTGCGCGGTCTCCATGCGTCGGATTTCTTCTGCCAGCAAGTCTTTCGTCAATGCGAATATCATGATTGGCTCTTGGCGAGGCCGCAACTCGCCCTCCAGCCGTTCCAGCCGGCTAAGCAGCTTCATTTTCGTACCCAAACTTCATGAGGCAGACAAAGAGGCCATCGGGATCTGCCCGACCCGAGGCAACCAAAGCATCAATCTTCTGTTGGTGCTCGGCATTGGAATGTCCCGAAACCACGAACAAACCGCGCTTGCCTCTGCGCGTCGCATCTTCCAGCCTTGCCAATCTCGCCGCGAGCTTCATGTCCTACCCGCCTTCTCGATTGGCGACCAGATGAACTCGGTTATGGAAGCGACCTTTCCGGACCGTTCCTCATACAGGTTGCGAAACAGGATTTGCATCGGGGACGCATGCCGAGTTTCAAGGGCCGTCACTCGGCGCTTCAGGCTCATTGACTCGTCATCCTCTCGAGACGATCGATGCGTGCTGCCAAATCCGCAATCTCAACGGCTTTGACGAATGCCTCTACCAGCTTGGCTACCTCACTAGCTTCGCCCGGCGTGATCTGTCCGGCCGATACTCCGACAAGAATGGATGCCATCGCTGCCGCCGCTTCCGCTGGCTGCGTGATTGCTGGCATCTCGAAGGTCACGGGTCGGTCGCGTCGTGGCGGAACAATCCGTTCCATGCATAGGCGAAGCGCAGCCATATCGCCTCCCTTCGCGAGCTCAATGGCCTTGCGCGTCAGCTCTTCGGCCTCACCGTCCAGCAATGCCTCAAGAGCGACGGTAGTGGCATTCCGAGTTCCTTTGGGCTTACCAGCCGGGTTGCCCGACCGACCACGCTGGAACGGCCTTCCTCGCTGCTTTCCCGTTGAATTTTCAGCGTCGCCTCCAGTCACTGGAGCGGCTCCCCTAGCGGCTTGGAGGAGCCTATCACCGCGATATGCCTCCCCATGGCGGTAAGGTAGCTTTGAACTCTCTTGCAGACATCAATGCTCAATTTGACGTCGATGTGATCTCCATCTTCAAGGTCCACAGGAATGATCAGGTAGGCTTCGCCATGGAGAGGCCGAACGAACTCAATTTCTCCAACCTCGGAAATCGAGAGGATCATAGTTTCACCATCACGTTCCAGAACGACGTGGGTTGCATGATGTTGTGAGCGGCGCCGCCACCTGCAGATAGGGTAACATTCGAAAAGCCATCACCGCTGGTGATCGAGATGCCGGTCGTCGCACCATTGATGACCGCTGAAGCACCGCCGTTCACCGCTGGAACACCCCCACTCTGAAAAAAATTAAAGGCGGTGGCCGGCGCGTTACTGGTATGGGTGTGACCAGGATCAGAGATAAAGACACTATGTCGATGAGCCGGCATTTCAGTTGTCGATAGGGTATGGACTTCTTCACCGTAGTTCTGACCAAGGCTCCAAGTGCCGGCTGGTCCACCACTCGAACCGGCTGAAGCGAGGGCACGCCCGAGTACCTTAGTTAAGGACATTCGGCAGTTTGCCGCCCACGCGGACGATGCATTAGTCTGAGCCGCCCGAGTGGTTGCGCCTCCGCCGCTCGTAAAGATCGGCGCATAAGTATCGCTGATGTTGTTGAATAGCAGCGTGAATAGCGCCTGTGTGTCGGCGTTGGCTCTAGTGGACGCGCCCGAGGCAAGACTTCCAATCGTACCGTCGTTGCTCATCACCCAGCCAGGATCAGCAACGTTCTTTAGTGTGATCTTGCCGTCGCCGGTCGAGAAGAATGATGCAACCGCAGTATCCGTATAGTTCTTCGTTGCAAAATCTTGAGCATTGACGGGATCAGCGGCGCCAGTTGCCCGGTTACCTCCCATCGGCAGGTTTGCCGTCATCGCCGATCGACCGCCGCGGTCCAGACTGTTCGTGAGCTCGGTCCCGATATCCGTGATCAGCGTATTGTAGGCGGTCGAACTGATCGTTTGGCCCGATACGGCAGCCGTGTTTGCTGGTTGCTGGTAGGACCCGTTCGCTTGGCGAGCCATTACGCAGCCCCCAGAAGTTCCGACAGATCAACCCCATCGGCCTTGAGACGCATGATGACACTGCGGCGGACGTACTCGCTCGCCGTCATCAATTGGCAAGAGGCTGCTTTCTCGACTGCTGACGGTAAAGCCAGCTGACAGCGCACCTGCAACCTAGCTTTGAAGGAGTGATCCAGCCGCTGGTTGGCTTGTTCGAACGAACACGGTTGTGTGGAAATTCCCTCATTCCGCACAACCGACAAAAGGTCGGTCATGTTTACCTCATTCAGCCGCGCGCAAACCGATGCGCAGCAAGTTGACGATTTTGGAATGACCGGCTGTGACGTGCCGAACGGGCCTGTTTGATGGGGCCATATCGAGCGGTGTTGACGACGCTCGATATTGTGCGCGCCGCCAACGATTGATGGTCGCCGACGCAATGTCGAATCTAAGGATAGGGTGATTTGGACGTACTAACAAGCCGCCTCTCTGACTCGCCTTTCCGTTATCCGTTGATACTCAGATCCTCTCAACCTCATTCAGCAAAGTGGCGAGCGGACCGGCAGCACCTCCCTGAACGCGCCAAGGCGTGGCGAAGCGTCTCGACCGGACAGCCATGCTGCAGTGCCAAGGACGCGACGATTGCCGCGTCCTGAGCGTTGGTCTCGGCCGCCGTACCGACCTTGGTGCCATTGATGAAGACCTCAGCGATTCGGCCATCCTCGAACCGGCCGATACCGCCGGTGTAGGTCTGGCCGTCGCATTCGAACCGAAAGAGCCAGTGAGCTCTCCGATCATTCAAGCGCGTTCGGAGGCCCGTCATTGCGAACCTCCGACCTCTCCATGGGCGCCCAAATCGTCCATAGGCGCCCTTGTTTGGGAGGGGGCGCCCATGGGGTTTTTGGGCGCCCATGGTGCGTCTGGCAACTCCAACACGTACCGGGAGCCGGGACCGAAGCCATCCCTGGTGGACTTGATACCCAGCTCGGTTCGGGCATCGCGGAAGGCCTTGCTCTTGCTCAGCCGCTTATCGTCCTCAAGCAATGCCGCCGATCGGGCTTGGCGCTCGACCTCCAAAACGTCCACGGGGCCGGCCGAGAGGATGTCTCTCAGGAACTGCATGACATCTTCCTTTCCGCCTCCCGATTGCCCCTTCCTGGTCCCGCGGCTCTCGGAGGCGGACAGCGCCTCATCGATCGACTCGCTGACGTGGTCGCCCTCGAACATGACGTTCGATGACATCACGTCGTCGCCGACCAAGCGCTGCTCGAGCCGGAAGGCCAGCCCCTTGCACTTCTTGCCGAGGTTATTCTTGGCCTGAAGCAGGAACCGACGCTCGTCGTCCTCGGGATCCTCGATCACTGCGAATGCTGCGCGAGCCGCGGCGACGAACGCGATTGAACCAGCGAACCGGTTCAACGCGCTCTGATTGCCGGCGCCTCCGCCCTTATTTAGGTGCGTCACGGCGACCACAGCGATCCGGAGACGGTTCGCCATGTCGGCCAACGGTTCCAGGACTTCCCGGGTCTCCACGTTCCCGTTGCCGTCACTGCCGCCCATGTACGCCGAAATGGGGTCAACGATGATGAGCCTGACCGTGCCGATTTTCCTCGCCATCTCCTCCAGGAGGTCCACGTCCGTCTTCAAGCTGAACGTCTTCCGACCGGTCCCGTCCGGCTTGGTCGCGGCCGAGACGATGTGAACGCGCTCACGGTCTGCTCCCGCCGCCATGAGGCGCGGGATGATGGTGTCCTGCACGCCGTCCTCCGCCGACATGAAGATGACATCGCCCGGGAGAGTCGAGCCCTCGCCGCACGGCCAGTGGCCGCCATTCGAGACCGTAGCTGACATGAAGGCCGTCAACTGGCTCTTGCCCAGACCGGGCGGCCCACCGAGCAGCACAAGCTTGCCTTCAGGGATGCGGCCGGGCCACACCCATACGAGCTTTTCCGGCTCCAAGTCGCTGGCTCGATGCGCGATCAGCCGTCGCTTCGGCGCGGTCTTTGGCGATAGCTCGATCGGCGGAACCTCGATCTTGGCCACAGCATCTGAGATGATCCTCTGGATTTCCTCGGGAGACTTGCCGAACGAGCTGTGGGCGTCCGCGACTTCTTGCAGACGATCAGCGATGATGGCCTTCGGCAACCATCGATCGGCCACTGCCGCAGCCAGCGTGGCTGCCGCAGCTTCGAAAGCCACGAGCTTTCCATCGGCGGGTGCCAAGGCGACATCTCGTTTGCAGTCGCGGATGATGCCGGCCGCGCGTTCGCCATACTGGCGAGCGTCGGCCTTCGCTAGGATCGGCTCCCGGCTTGCGTTCAGAACTTGAGCCCGCTTGGCGAGTTCAGCCGGTGTGAGGGGGGATCGGGACTGGAACGTCATTGCTGCGCGGCCTCCGCAGATACGACTTCCAGCGGCGTCTCAAGGCGGTAGCGTCCGTGAGTCCCCGGAAACTCGCCTTTGTGTCCCTCGTAGTCGGTGGAGATGCTCAAGCCGGCTCGCCGAAGTTTGTAGATGTAATGAGACCAGCGCGGTGCCGGATGCTCCAACGTGGTCAAGCCATGCGCCCCGGCGTTGACGAGCTGGCGGAGAGCCCAAGCTTCCCGGCCGTTGAAGGTCTGTTGAACGCCGCTCGGCTTTCGGATGGTCAGCTTGCTCATCGCTCGACTCCAGCACCGATCCCGGCCAAATTCGCCACGAGGTCCGCAAATGCCGGATGCACCCGATATCGGCGCGCAACGAAGCTTCCGGCTGGCGTAGCCGGGCGCCGGACAACGACCCGCCAGGCGAACAGCGGAAGGTCGGAAACGGGTTGAGATTTGGGGTGTCGTTTGATACAGCTTTTCAAGTTGAAGACTCCAAGAGAGCCCGGTGCGCGCGATCTGATCCGCCAAGATGTGGATCGTGCAGCCGGGCTTTCGTTTGAGGACGGGGTTAGGCGACGCGGCGAACTTCAGACGTCGATCTGACCAGCGGTCCGATCTTCTTCTTCGCCCAGGCGTCAAGGCCGGAGACCGGATAGAGCGGAAATCGTCCGGCGAGCCGAAAAGGCGGCCCGTCAGAGCTGACGCAAGCAAGCTTCGCTAGTGTCTTTGGGGAACATGGTACGTTGTACGTTTCGACGACGTACTTAGCTGCCTGCGCTCGTCGCAGCAGGCGGTCTGGCACGGCTTTCGTAACTTCGCTCATGAGGGCCTCACATCCAACGAGGGAAATCCTCGTCATCGATGCGAGACGAATTGCATATCTCGGATAGCGGGCGCCGCTCGATACCTATCCAAAACCCGTCAAAACCAATGGGCGGAGTTTTGATCAGAGATAAGTCAGGCCATAAGGGCTTGATCGTGCAAAAGGTTAACGAGCTGACTGGTGCGGCCGGTTGATCAGACCTCACTCAGCCAGGTATTGACCCGCTTTCGAACCGTCACCTCGGCCAGTTCAATGCCCTTCGCTTCATTCCAGTGGTCGAGAATCGCTTCGACAAGCTGGGCTATGGAAGGAAGACGCCGGTTTTCTTTGCCCGGCCTGCCACGTTCCTCTACCACTTGAAAACAGAATGCTTTGACCTCATCCCAATCGTACTCTGGAGGTCTCCCGCCTTTGTTCTTTCCGGCGCGGAAATCGTCCGTTGTACCCTTTCGAACAACCACCTTTGTCGCGCCGGGAAATAGGATCTCGACGTCCTGTGTGCTCAACTCAAGGAGGTCTAAAGGGCGTTCTTTCTCTTCGAGGCTTCGCCCGCACGACCACGGCGACAAGGGGCGCGAGTTCGTCCAGTCGATATCAGCGGGAGTGAGACGGGGTGGCGGTTCAACAGCCGAGCGCTGCACGGTTACGCCGGCATAGTAATCGTCACCGCCCACCACTGCTCGCAGCTCAATCTTTTGATCGGCAACGGCGTTACAAAGATCAGCCATGGCCTCATCTTCGTGTAGTCCGATCGCAATGAGTCTCTTGAGAGCCACGCCGATCGGCTCCCAGTCTGGAACATACATCTGCACCCTCCGCATTGGTGCTCCGCATGGTGACGACGCGGCAGGCTGGTGCGGACCAGCTTTTCGGGAGCTACCCTAGCCGCGCCGAGAGTTCAGGCCGTCCTTAGCGGGACGACCTTTTCTGATTTTCTTCCGGTCATGGTCTCATCGATGTGCTGGGCTATGCGGGTCGCGGCCGCGACCAGGGCGCTGTCAATTTTGTGGACATATCCTTCGGTCACGCTCAGGCCCGCATGGCCGAGGAGAGCCTTGATCGTCGGTAGCGAGTAACCAAGGTCTTCAGCGGTTGATGCGAATGAGTGGCGAAGGCCGTGCGACGTGATGCCCGGCACAGTCTTTCCCGCGACATCCTTGAGCCAGCGTGTCAGGCCGGCATGGTGCTTCTGCACGTTGGTGACCGAGGGGAACACGTACTTGGATTTGGTGCGCGCCGAGGCGTCCTGGATGACGGCGAGGGCGGCCGCTCCGACCGGCCGGACGCTCTTTCCAGTCTTGGTCTCCTGCAGTCGGAGAACCATTCGCACTGCATCGACATCTGCTTTGAGCAGACCCTCGATCTCCCGCAACCGCGCGCCGGTGAGCGCCGCAGCGCGCACGGCCAAGATTGGTTGCCAGTTTCCGCCCTCGTGATCTGCGCGCCTCAAGCATTTCCCGAGTTCCCGATAGCCAGCATCATCGAGCCGCCACTGTCGTTTCTTGTCCTTGGGACGCACCACGCCAGTTGCTGGATTGTCCGTGCGGTAACCCTCGTGCACCGCATACGTAAGGATGCCGCCGAGCAACCCCTTCGTACGGGCAGCGGCTCCCGGGCCGCCTCGAGCGATGGCACGCTTGCGCTTCGCCGTCTTGAACTCGCCCGCCGTCTTGCCGGCAATGACGTCCTGGATGAACTTCCGAACGTCCGCAGAGGTAAGGTCCTTGACGGTCCGCTTCCCGATCAGGGGGACGATATGCCGGTTGATGCGTCCCTTGTCGGTATAAAGGGTCGAGGACCGTTTGGTGCCTCCGCGCCTGGTCATGATTAGGCCCTTTTCGGCCTTCGCCAAGTATTCCTGGCAAAGCTCCTCGATCGTCATGGCGCCGCGGGCGAGTTTCTTGGTTTCCGCCGGATCCGCACCCTTCACGACCTCTGCCAGAAGTAGCTTGGCCTGACGCCGCGCCTCTTCGACGGTCAGGACGCCGAATCGGCCTACGGTCAGCCGGCGGCTCCGTCCGTTGGCGTTCCGATATTGCACCAGGAAGGACTTGGCACCGCTTGCCTTGACCCTCAGGCCGAACCCCGGCAGTTCGTCATCCCACAGGAATAACTCACCCTGGGCCACCCTGGCGGCATCTACGGCCCTTTTAGTGAGCTTCGGCATAAAACCCTCGGGTAAGCATCGGGTAAGCAGGAGGCGGGGAACGGGGGTAACAACAAGAAATTGTTGTAGCCCTTAAATAAGCCTGAAAACACGGTACTTTGGCTCATAGGCAATTTCAAGAAATATGGGGTAAGCAAAGGGGATAAGTATGTCGTTGCCCTCTCAAGGCTGAAACAGGGGTTCGATTCCCCTAGGGAGCGCCATGAAGTCCTTTCAATAGCCTTTCTCCTCCCTCCCACCGTGTGCCAAACTCTTCGCCTGGCGTATAACGGGACAAGGGGAAATCCGACATGATCATGGATCGTGGAATTGCCGACGCCGCCGCGATGGGCGAGGGGGCTCCGGCTGGGCTTCGCTCGCGGCATCTCGACCGCCGGGCGTTTCTGTTCGGCTCCGCTGCCGGTCTCGCCGCGCTTAGCCTGGCCGGTTGTGCGTCCGACTACATGAGCCTGGCCGAGGCGGAGAAAGTCTACGGGCCCGTGCCCGACGAGAAATTCCCGATCCCCGCGGTCGATGTCAGCAAGGTCAATCCGAAATATTTTCGCAAGACGGTGCGCTACGACAGCAATGAGGCGCCCGGTACGATCATCATCGATCCCGGCAAATACTATGTTTACCGCATCGAAGGCGAGGGCAACGCGACCCGCTATGGCGCCAATGTCGGCCGCGATGGGTTCCGCTGGAATGGGGAGGCCTATGTCGGGCGCAAAGCCGAATGGCCGACCTGGACGCCACCGAAGGAGATGATCGCGCGCCAGCCGGAGGCGGGCAAATATGCCCGCGGCATGCCGGGAGGTCTCGACAATCCACTCGGTGCTCGCGTGCTCTACCTCTATCAAAACGGGGCGTACACGCTTTACACGATCTATAGCACCAGCGACCCCGAAACGATCGGGAACGGCATCACGAGCGGCTGCACCGGCCTGCTCACCCAGGACATGATGGACCTCTATTCGCGAACGCCCCTCAAGACGAAGGTGATCGTGCTGCCGGCATAGGCAGCGGCGCCGGCCGCCGGTCCACGCGCCGCCAGCCGCTCCTACACGAAGATGAAATCCTGCGCCGTTAGCGCGTGGGCGCTGTGGACGACCACGTCGTTGCCTGCGCTGAACGTGATCGTGCTTTCCTGGTCGGTTGCGTCATACGCCGAGATCGTGAGCTGACTGATGTTGGTTACACCCAAGGCACTGACGTCGATATAATCCCGGCCGAGTTGAGAACCTGTGCTTTGGCCGAAATCCTCGACAGTGTCATGGCCGTTGCCGGCGGCAAAGATAAAAACATCATTTCCGCCGTGGGCATTGCCGAGCATTGATTGGGCATCGCCCCACATGTCGTCGTTGCCGCTCCCGGAGACGATGGTGTCATTTCCTCCCTTTGCGTTGCCGGCCATGAGCTGGGCGTCGCCGACCAGGATGTCGTTATAGGAGCCGGCGGCCAGACCGCTCGCATCATTGCCGCCGGTGAGGACATCATTTCCGCCGACCGAATGATCGTACATCTTCGCGGCGTCGCCATAAGCGATGTTGGTCGAGCCTGTTCCTCCGGTGAAATGGTCGTTGCCTCCGAGCGAGTTTCCGGTCATCTCGCCTCCGGCGTCGCCGTAGAAGGTATTGTTGGTATTGCTGCCGCCGACGAAAGTGTCGTCACCTCCCTTTGCGCGGCCCGACATCTGTCCGGATGCATCTCCAAAGAACAGATTGGTGGCAACGTTCTGAGTTCCAGTGGAGAAGAAGCTGTCGTTGCCGCCGACCGAGCTGTCCGACATGCTTGCCCCATCGCCTATGAAGGTGGACGAGACGCTGGCAGAGAACAGAACGTCGTTGCCGCCGTGCGCATGACCCGACAGACCGCCGGCCGCATCGCCGTAAAAGAAGACGGTCGAGAGGCTGGTCCCGGTAACGTGGAAGGTATCGTCGCCGCCCGCCGCATTCTGAGAAATGTCGGCGCCGGCATCGCCATAGAAGGTGAAAGAGAACGGGCTCGGCACCCCCTGGCCGCCAACCTGTGCCGTCAGCGTATCATTTCCTCCGTGTCCGCTACCTGTGATGCTTCCTCCAGCATCGCCGTAAAAGGCGTCACGCGGAAGCAATTGGCCAGCCAGCATGTTCGCCGTATCGTCGCCACCCGTCGCGTGATCGGAGATGTTTCCGCCTACGTCGCCGTAGAAAACGCCGGTGCCACTGAACGTGTCATCGCCGCCTTTCGCGTGCCCGCTAAGATTCTGGCCCGCGTCGCCGTAAATCGTTGCGCTACCATCGCCTCCCGATGATTGGAACGTATCGTTGCCTCCGACGGCGTTGTCCGAGATCGAACCGAGCGCATCACCGTAAACCGTGTAGTTGCTTCCGGGGCCGATCTTGAGAATGAAATTGTCGGCGCCTCCGATGGAATGTCCGAGCAGATCGCCACCAGCATCGCCCACGAAGACGCTTCGGCAAAGCGTCATGCCAAGAAACGAGTCGGCGCCTCCGACGGAAAAGCCCGTCATGTCGCCTCCGGCGTCTCCATAAAAGAGATTGGATCCAACCCCGCCTCCGGATGCGGTAAAGGAGTCATCGCCGCCGATGGCGTGGCCGGACAATTGTCCTCCGGCGTCGCCGTAATAAATGTTTACCGAGCTTCCCTGCGTGCCGGCGAAAATATCATCGCCTCCGATGCCATAATCGGTGATATCCCTGACCGCATCGCCATAGAAAACGTTTGTCGCGTTGGCTCCGCCGACAAAGCTGTCGTTTCCACCGATCGCGTGATCGATAATGCTGCCGCCCGCATCGCCCGCCAGGATATTGTAGGCGTTGTCGAGTCCGACATAAGCGTCGTCCGTTCCGACTTGGGTGCCACCGAGATTGCCGCTCGTGTACGGAGACCTGGTCATTTAAATCTCCCAGCTCATTTTCAATTTTAATAGTATTTTAAATATCGTTGTTGTTCACCGCACGGTAGTCAAGTGAAAATAAAATACGGTGAGGTTGACCAGCGAGAATGCTGGCCAACCGTCGCTGAAAGAGGGTCGGTTCCTCTGGGGTGCGCCGTCTCACCCGAACAATGCTGTAGTCAGGCACCGCCGCGTGCGCGTCCTCACGCCGCGGCGAGCACGCCTTGCGCCGGCCGCCGCGCGATCAGCAGCGACAGCACGGCCGCGACGATGCCGGTTAGCCCCGCGATCATGAAGGCTTCGAGATAGTTGCCCTGCGCCGAGCGCATGAAGCCGGCGAAGAACGCAGCACAGGCGGCGCCGAGCTGATGGCCGGCGACCACCCAGCCGAACACCAGCGGCGCGTTCTTGTCGCCGAACGCTTCGTTGGCGATGCGCACCGTGGGCGGCACGGTCGCGATCCAGTCGAGACCATAGAACACCGCGAACACCGACAGGCTGACCAGCGAGAAATCCGAGTAGGGCAGGTAGATCAGCGACAGGCCTCGCAGTCCGTAATAGAAGAACAGCAACTTGCGCGGATCGAACCGGTCGGTGAGCCAGCCGGACAGCGTGGTGCCGAACAGGTCGAAGAACCCCATCAGCGCCAGCAAGCTTGCCGCCTGCACCTCGACGACGCCATGGTCGCCGCAGAACGCGATCAGGTGGGTGCCGACGAGACCGTTGGTGGTGAAGCCGCAGATGAAGAAGGTGGCGAACAGGAACCAGAACGCCCGCGTCGTCGCGGCGCGTGCGAGGTTGCTGAATGCGGCGGTGAACGGATTGCCTTGCGCGTTCGGCGCGGGCTGATCGTCATGCTGGCTGCCGAACGAGCGCAGGCCGACCGACGCCGGCCGTTCCGGCACCAGAAAATACACCAGCGGAATCAGCACCGCGCAGCACGCCGCCACCGTCAGCACCACCGGCTTCCATCCGCCCCATGCCACCAGCGCCGCGAGGCCGGGCATGAAGATCAGCGTGCCGGTCGCGGTGCTCGCCGTCAAAAGCCCCATCACGAGGCCCCGATTGGTGGTGAACCAGCGATTGACGATGGTGGCGCCGAGCACGTTGGCGACCGCGCCCGAGCCGATGCCGGAGAGCAGCCCCCAGGTCAGGAACAGTTGCCAGGGCGCGGTCATGAAGTAGCTGGCGCCGGTCGATGCCGCCATCAGCGCGAGCGCGCCCAGCACCGTGCGGCGGATGCCGAAGCGCTGCATCACGGCGGCAGCGAACGGGCCCGCGAGGCCGTAGAGGAAGATGCCGATCGCAGCCGACGACGAGATCACGCCGACGTCCCAGCCGAATGCCTGTTGCAGCGGCAGCATCAGCACGCCCGGCGTCGCGCGCAGGCCCGCAGAGGCAAGCAGCGCAAGGAAGATCACGGCGACGACGACGAACGCGTAGTTCTGGCCGAACGGCCGTCGCGACACGGGGGCGGGTTGAAGCGAGGCGGGTTGAACGGAGCTGCTGGTCATGTTACTTACCGGTACGTATTTGAGGTGCAGCCTGTATACGTACCGGTTAGTAACATTGTCAAGTGCTGTGGAGGAGCCGGGAGACCCGTCATGACCAAGACCGCTGAACCAACTGCGCAGCGCCCCGTCCGCGCCGCCGACCGGATCCGCGCTTCCGCGAGCGAACTGTTCTATCGCGAGGGCATCCGCGCGGTCGGCGTCGATGAGGTGGTCGAGCGCGCCGGCGTCACCAAGCCGAGCCTCTACCGCAGCTTCGCCTCCAAGGACGATCTCGCCGCCGCCTATATGCGCGACTACGAGCTGGATTTCTGGGAGAAGTTCGAGAGTCCCGGCGGCAAATCATACAGCGATGCGCGCGAGCACGTGCTCGCCTATATTCGCATCCTCTCCACGCGCGCGGTGCGCAAGGGCTATCGCGGCTGCGGCCTCAGCAACGCCACGGTCGAATATCCGGCGCGCGACAATCCCGCGCGCCAGGTCGCCGAAGCGCACAAGAAGCTCTTCCGCAAGCGCCTGCGCGAGCTCGCATCCAACATGGGCGCGCGCCACCCCGCGGTGCTCGGCGACGCCCTGCTGCTGCTCATCGAAGGCATCTACAGCACGGGCCAGCAATCGGAGGATGGGCCGGCGCAGTCGGCGGTGACGGTGGCGAAGCTGTTGATTGATGCGAGTGTGGGGAAGGGGTGAGGGGGAGGGTAGCTTTACCGCGCCGCAAAGCGGTCGAGCTGCCCGGACCGGTAGCGGCGATAATCGCCGACTGTCCATATCAGATGGCATCAGGGCTTGGCCTTTTTGATGATCCGGGGTTGGCCGAATTTCGCTCGCCCAACGGTTGTGATTCCGCTAATGGTGGCTGGTACTTCTGGATCACCATGTCGAATTCTCCACCGACCGACAAGCGGTCGAAACCAAAAAAGCACAGCACGAAAAAGCCGCTCGTTAGCACGCGCCCAACGCCTGTCGACGTCTTCGACGATTCCGATCCGGGCGATGCTACCCAGCGCAATTTCCGGTACCAGCACGCCTTTGGGGTAATTCTCCTTGTAGCCGGAAAAATGGGCAATCGACCTTACGTTGCGATTTGGTGTGAGCAGCACGAAGATTTGCTTGCCGAACGAAGCGACGGAACGTTCGACGGTTATCAAATAAAGACCTCCCGCCCGGAAAACGGCCCTTGGAAACTCAACGACCTCGAGCTGATTAAGACGATTGGCCGCTTTACCGGACTCGTCCGGGAATTCGGTAATGCCATCAACGAACTCTTCTTCGTGTCGAATACCGAATGCGATAGCATTGGCAAGGAGGCAACGAACGATCGTCGACGGTCGCTATGCCCACGCCTCTTCCTAGAGCACGTCCAATCGTGCAGCGCGCCATCCGAGATCAACCCGGTTTTCGCTCCTACTTTCCAGAATCTGCAAGCTGAGTGCGGTTGCAGCGAAGCCGTGTTATTCCAGACGCTGCACAAAATGAACATTGTGCTCGGGCCTTCGCGCAGCGAATTCGAAGCAGCGATATCACACGAACACATCGCACAGCTCGACCAATGCAAAGACCTCAACGCAGACCAATTAGACACATTTCGTGATTACTTGATAGGCGTTGTTTACCGCGCATCCTCTCTACAAGTCGGCGACCCAATCCGCCATCTTCGCCCGCTTATCAATGGCGCGGATATTGATCCGCGATTGGCCAACAAGCGCCTTCCTGTCGAGAGCTTAGTAATCTATGCCGCTCAATCCCAAGGGCCCCAGGTGTTCCAGTACGTCGGCGAGAGCCTCGTTGAGCTTGGCAAGCCTGGACGATCAACAGTCCTAGAACAAAAGCTTACCGCGGGTGGCTTGGCCGATCAGATCGACTATATGGCTGAACGCGAGCGGTCTGCCGAACGACATCTTTTGGAAGACGTTCAGCGCAGACCGGAGCGTTATCCCGAGTTGATGAAGCAAATTGAACAGGTGGTACTAGGCGAATGCCGCGAGGCCCACCTTCGTGCGCGACAGGGCTCGACGCCTTACGGGCCCGCCATGCTGATCGATGTGCAGGATCGCTTGCGCAAGATCGCTCGCGAAGAGACGGCGCTGATCGGCGACCACACATACGAATGCCTTATCGGAATGGCCGGTCTGTTGACACGGGAATGTGTCGTTTGGTGGAGCCCAAGTTTCCCGATTGAGGGTGACTAGACATGAGCCTACGCCTTGTCAAAGCAGCGGCCGAATCTGAAAACGATGATAATCTACACCTCGCGCGGCTTCTGCTTCTGCTCGGGAGTGCCGACGCGCGCAAGACGACGGCCATTACAAAAGCACGAGCGGTTGAAGGCATAACCAAGCTAGCGAAGATGGACTTTCTGCTTCGCTATCCTACGTGCCTTGAGCGGATTCTCGTCGCTCTCAATAGATCTCACGAAGATGTCAGCGTGCACGACCGCGAGCGCACGTCTATCGAATCCAAGATGATCCGTTTCCGGTATGGTCCGTGGGACGTTCGCTATCGTCGCTGGCTCGGCCTCCTTTCCTCCCGCGGACTCGTCCGGCTGGCAGTAGAGGGAAACACAATTGTCATTGGCTTAACAGATGCAGGTCGTGCTCTCGCGGAGTCTATCAAGACCGATCCGCTCTTTGCAGAGTTAGCGCATCGCAGCGATATTACTGTTAAGGCCGTCGGCTCCATGTCCGCCACACGCTTAAAGGATTTTGTCTACGAAGCGGTTCCCGAAATCACGACCATGAAGTGGGGCGACGAAATCGCTCTTTGAACTGGAGGTCTGCTTGGAGTTTCAACTGATATCTTTGGTGCTAGCGTTTAAGCGGGAGACCGTTACGATCCAGCTCGCGCAGGTAAGTTACTTTTGGGGTCAAATGGGGGCTGGGAAGACGAGCATTGCCCGACTGATTGACTACTGTCTCGGCGGCAACATCGAGCTCTCGCCCGCGCTTCAAAATGAATTTGTGTCGGCAACGTTAACCCTCAATCTCAAGAAAGGGCTGCTGGAAATTGAGCGCGGTCGTGATACGAACACGATCGTCGCCAAGTGGGGAGAAAAGGATGATGCCGTGCAGGTCGCCGTTCCTGCCCGAGAGGCGCACGGCGAGCTTATTCCCGGCACTGGGATCGAAAATCTCTCGGATTTGCTCTTCTGGATGTCCGGACTTGTTCCACCGCGTGTAAGAAAAAGCAAAACTAGGGCGGACAGTGAGACGAAGCGTCTCTCTATGCGAAATCTGTTGTGGTACTGCTACCTGGACCAAGACGAGATCGACAGCTCCTTTTTCCATCTAGACAGCCGAGATCCGTTCTCGCGCTTAGCTAGTCTTGACGTAGTGCGATACGTCACTGGCTATCACGATGAGCACATATTGGACATTGAAGCTGAGCTCGACTCCCTTAGAGGTGAGCGAATGGCGATGCTCGCAAGCATTGATAGTCTTGCGCGCGTCCTTCGCGACGTTGGCGTCGGATCGGAGCTCGAAATATCTGGTCGTGTGGAAGCGCTCCGCGAGACCGCAGACGCGATTTCAAGAGAGATCAGTCAGCAGCGCGCGGCGGCCGTATCCGATCGCACAACCGTACATGCTCTCGACACGCTGAAAACGCAGGCTCATGCTCTAAGTATCCAAATTTCGGAGACCGATCAGGCGATCTCAGAGCTGCTTCGCGCAAAGGACGGTGATACGCGGCATCTCCACGAAATTGAAACCCTGTCGATAAAGTTCCGGCGCTCCCAATCGGCCCGCGCTGTGTTGTCGGGCGTTCAGTTCCATTCGTGTCCGCGCTGTGCGCAAACCCTTCCTGAGCGATCCTACGAACAATGTATTGTTTGTGGACAAGTAGAACTCGACGACGCTCCTGATACAGCCGAGGACGTCCTTCTCCAGAGAGATATAAAGCAGCGATCCGAGGAGCTTCGCGACATCCTACGTAGACATGATGAGGCTCTGATTCGGCTTCGTAGAGAGCGAGACGCGCTCGACGTTGAAAAGCGCCGCATCGAACGGGAGAGAAACGAAGCATCTCAGCGATTCGATTCTGCTTATCTCTCAACGATGCTGAGCAAAGAGCGAGAGCGGTCAGCTTTGCTCCAACAAGCGGATAGCTTAGCGGCCATGACGCGCTTTCCACAAATGCTGGAGGCGCAGCGTCAAAGAGTTGCGGGCATCCAGGCACAGGAATCAAAACTTCGCGGTCAATTGAAAGAAGCTCGCGAGGCAGCGGAAAAAGACGCCACAAACATCAACACGTTGCGTCAGCTCTTCCTGGACTGTCTCGTTCGCTCGGAGGTGCCGGGCGTCACGTCGGACGACGTTGTCGAAATTCCGACGAACACCTACTTGCCCGAAATTCATTCTCCGGGCGTCGCTGATAATACCGTTGCAAGCTTTGCAACGCTGAGCAGCGGAGGAAAGAAAACCCTCTTCAAATGTTGCTTCGCTGTCGCGATGCATCGACTGGCGGTCAAGGTCGGTGCGCCGCTTCCCGAAATGCTGATTATCGATTCGCCAATGAAGAACATCAGCGAACGGGAGAACCGCGAGCAGTTTGAGGGCTTCTATAACATGATTTACCAACTAAAGGCCGCCGAACTCAATGCGACGCAGTTTATCCTCATCGATAAGGAATTTACGCCACCGCCGGGGGAACTGAAGTTGAACGTATTTAGTAGGCATATGAAGCCGAACGACCCGTCAAAGCCCCTCGATCCTGAAACAGCGCCTCTGATCCCCTATTACCTTGGAAGCTGAGTGTCCGCTGCGCTCTTATGCCCGCTGAAGATTCCAAGATCTGCGCCACATGCATTGGCAATCCACGCGTTGCGGCTGGATACGCGCGCACGGCAGGTTTGGAAGTTGCGACGTAGACCCGTGCAGGCGGCTGCTTTCAGCAGGACCGTTCGATCGGAGAGGAGGAACCTTACGTTCCCCGAGATTCGGACAACGTTTGATATCGGCAGCCTGTGCAGCCGACAACGAGTCCCTCTTGGACAGCCTAGAATGCACCACGTCATCGTGGGAGTTGCGGTGACAGCGCACTTCCGCACTTCCCCCAACAATGCGCGTATCTCCCGTCGCTCTTCGATCGCATCCCGGGTGAGCAGGCAGTGCTTGCGCGCGTTTGGTTTGCCTTTGACGCGCCGGATCCCTTTGCGCCGCCGCGCATGCAGTAGCGCTTTCTGCCCGATACCGCCGGCGCGCGGCACGCGCCGCCGGTGCGCGTCTTGGCGCCACACCGCGGGCTCGCCAGTATCGGGCCGGTACATGTGATGTGATCGCTTATCGCTATTGTTCCCGCTTCGAGTCCGAGGTCGTCCCGCCTCGCATAAACAAGCTCGCAATGCAGTTGACTCCGCAGTATTTTGTAGCTACAAAATAACTCGTGAAGATCCTGTGGGACGAACCGAAGCGCCTCGCCAATCTCGACAAGCACGGGATGGATTTCGCTGATCTTAACGAGCGGTTCTTCGATACGGCTCTGGTTCGGAATGCCAAGCGCAATCGATATCAAGCGATCGGCGTCAACATGCGGGGCGTGATTTCCGTGGTCTTCGCCGTCTACGGCGCTGAAGCCGTCAGCATCGTCAGCATGCGCGCCGCCGGCAAGGCAGAAAGGGACCTCTATGAAGAAGAAAGCCGCCGCTAAAAAGGCCTACACCAAGGCGGATATGCGCGCTGTGAGCGACAATCCGGAATGGACAAAGGCTGACCTCGCGAAGGCCGTTCCTTTTGACGAACTCTTGCCCAAGCTCAGGAAGGGCCGCGGTCCCAACAAGGCGCCGACCAAAAAGCAGGTCACGCTGCGGCTCAGCCCTGTTGTCCTCGAGCATTTCAAGGCGAAGGGCAAAGGGTGGCAGAGCCAGATAGACGAGGCGTTGGTGAAGATCGTCAAGCGGAAGGCCGGCTAGGCATCGCTGAGCCTTCCCATACGCACGTGAGAGACGTCTAAATTGATCGCGCCGCAAGCTGCACAAAGTTTAGCGGGCAAACCCATCACTTCATCCCCTCCAACATCCTTCGCACCTCCCCCAACAACGCCCGTATCTCCCGTCGCTCCGCGATCGCATCCCCGGTGAACAGGCCGTGCTTGCGCGCGTTACGGTTTGCCTTCGGCGCGCCTGCCCCCTTTGCGCCGCCGTGCATGCGGCAGCGCTTTCGGCCTGAGACCGCCGGCGCGCGGCAGGCGCCGCCAGAGCGAGTCTTGGCGCCGCAGCGCGGGCTCGCCAGCATCGCCCCGGTAAGTCTGATGGGATCGCTCATGCCTGGGCGTCTCGCTCGGCATGAGCGGACGCGCGCCCACGCCTGGAGCCCGCGGTCTTCGGCGCTTTCCGCGTCGTGGAGGCCGGGGTCTTGTCGGACACGATCACGTTCGCATGCTGGGTGACGTTGCCGACGATGGCGTTGCCGCCGTCCTCCACCTTCACGTTCTGCACGGTGATGGCGGGCTCGCCGTGGCTGCGGTAGCGGTTCAGCGCCTCGATCTGGGCGGGGAAGGTGCGGGTGAGCCGGCCGAGAGCGCGCGCGGCGCTGTCGTGCTGGGCGAGGTCCTTTGCATGCGCGAGGTGATGGGCGCAGCGCATCGCCATCACATGAACCGACACCATCTGGGCCACCAGCATCGCCTCGACGGAGTCCCGTGGGCGAAGGCTCTTCACCATCGAGAGCATGAAGGAGAGGTTGACCTGGTCGGGACTTCCGCCGCTCACGCTGGCCTTCACCAGTTGCCGCAGGATGCCCTCCATCGCGTCGCGGTCGACGGCGCCCAGCGCGTTCGCCATGAGCTGTTCGCCGAGCAAGGGATCAGGATGGTCGATGCAGAAGCCGTGCGAGGAGAACTTGACCCGTGGGGCTGCGGCAGCTTGGGCTGGATCGGATGCTGCGATCGCCGTCGTCATCGCGGGGTCCGGAGCGGTGGTCATGTCGATCTCCCTGGCAGGCACGGTTCGGCCACGCGCCGGCGATCGCTCGCCGCGGGGGGCCGGTGCACTGTTTCAATGGTGGGTGAGGATGTTCGGCCGCAATCGCAAGCCGGCGCGCCCGCTACCTGCGGGGCGACGGCGTCTACACGATTTCGGAATATTGGAAGTATGCCCCTGAGTTGCCCGACGCGTCAAGTCGCCTTGTCGAGAGCATGATGGGATTAGCTTGATCTGAAACAGCGGCGGAGGTCACCTCTCCCCGCCGGGGAGAGGTCGATTTGCGCAGCAAATCGGGTGAGGGGGTTACGGTCTATCGAGAGCACTAGGGCCCTCACCCGGATTGCATCTGGCGATGCAATCCGACCTCTCCCCGACGGGGAGAGGTCAACCGAAGCCGCCGTGAGTTGGTTCAACCCGAACTCATCCCGTTCGAGTGGCGGCGGCCGCCTGCTCCTTTGCATGGGGTTGTTTTCGATGTTTTGGCGGCGCGCCCCTTCGGAGGGGCGTTCGCCAACGTCACCCGCAGTGATGCCGGCCAGGGCGGTCGGAACCACCGGCGCAAGGCGGCGCGTGTCGGCCGCAGCTTTTGGCCGCGCGATGGTTCAATGGCGAGCGCATGGCTCACCCTTGCCGCGAGGTCTGATCAGGCGGCGATCGGGCGGCGGGCGCCGGCCTAAGTCAGTGGTGCGCCGACACGTGCTTCACGGTTTCGGTCAGCACATCCGCCGACGCCGAGCGGCTCACGTCGCCGAGGCTGATGATGCCGACCATCCGCTTGCTCTTGTTGATCACCGGCAGCCGGCGGACCTGCAGCTTCTCCATATGGTGCATCGCTTTGGCGAGGTCGTCGTCGTCGCGGCAGCAATGGATGCCCTCGGTCATCACATCGCGCGCCGTGGCGCGGCCGGCATCGAAGTCGTTGCTCGCAAGTCCCTTGCAGACGATGTCGCGGTCGGTCACCATCCCGATCAGCTTGTCGTCGGCGCCGATCGGAATGCAGCCGATGTCACGCGCCCGCATCAGCTTGGCGAGCTCGGTGACGGGGGTGTTGGGATTGACCCAGTCGACACCCTTGTGCATCACATCCTTGACTTTCATGGCGAGGCTCCGTTCCCTGAGTTTGTCCTGGGTTTCAGGCGCATTGATTGCAATGCAGCAACGCCCCCCAATGTGCTGATTGTACAACCGATCGGGTGCGAGGTCGCCGCGGCAAGCCTCTCCCCGAACAATTTAATCGCGACGTCGCGGCCCGGGTTTCCGCCCGAGATCGCAAGGGCGCCGGGCGGCGCGTCGCGCCTCAGTCGTGGCTGCTGAAGCGCCCGTGCTGTGCGTCGGCGGTCAGACGCACAAACTGTGCGTGGCCCATATGGAGCAGCGTCTGGTGATCGCCGGCTTCCATATAGATCTCCGGCTGCGCCTCGATGCTGTCGTCGACGATGCTGTCGAGCCCATAGCATTTGCCGACCGCGGGGATCGCACCGTGCGCACAGTCGCTGAACAGCCGGTTGATCTCGGATTCATCGGCCATGTCGACATTGTCGCCGAGCTTGGTCCGCAGGTCCGACAGCCGCAGATGATGCGATGCGGGCAGGATGGCCAGCATGTATTGGCCGTCGCGCCGCAGCACGATGCTCTTGGCAAGGCAATCGCCCGAGATATGGCACGCCTCAGCGGTGCGCGTGGACGTCATGCTGAGTTCATGCGGAATCATCTCGTACTGGATGTTTTCAGCAGCGAGGTATTTTTGGAGCGTGGGAGAAATGGCCATGACATCACCTCCGATGCAAAGGCTACCGCCATCGTGAGGTCTTCCCCCGCAGACTCTCGCCATACGATAGGCGGCTGCCTGGTCCGGCCCAGCATAGGTCTTCCATTCGCAGGCTGCAATTCGCCATCGTGCGGGAGCTCTGGGAGCGCCAGCGTCCCCGGATGAACGACCGTTCATGGAACGGCGGGGATGGCGAGCCGTTACTTGGCGGGGCTTCGTTCGTGGAGACAAAAATGAAGCACGCAATCATCGCACTTTCCGCAGTTTGCCTTCTTGCGTCCGCCCCCGTCGCCTTCGCGCAGGCCGTCTCAAGCAAGACACCCGGCCATGAGATGCAGGCGAAGGGCTCCAAGAAGGGCACCCATGGCGCCTCCGGCTATGCTCCGGGACATGAGATGCAGGCGAGAGGATCAAAGCGCGGCAGCCCGGGCGCCTCCGGTTACGCTCCCGGCCAGACCACCGGCTCGAGCAGCCGGATGGGCACCTCGACAAGGTCCAAGTAGGCTCACAGGTAAGCTCACAGGTTCACAAGTCGACTGAAAGCGAAGTGGCCCGCCGCCAGCCCGGCGGGCCGCGCTGCCCCCAGTCGTGGGTGCCTTCCGGTGATCCCCGTCCGCAGCTATCCGATTGGATAACGAAGCGTTACGCGCTCGCGCGAAGTTTCTGCGACGAAGGATAGGCCGCGTTAAACCGCCGCACCGTATAGGATTTGCATCGGCCACCCGACTACCGAGGACAGCATGACGGCCTTCATGCGTTGGAAGGCGGAAGTACCCTCGCAAATGAGGCCAGCGCCGGGAATGCGGCGCTCCCGCGTCAATCACCTTTTCGATCGTTTCGCGCGCGACCAGTCCGGCAGCTACGCCGTCCTCGTCGCCCTGCTGCTCCCCGTGCTGGCCGGGACCGCGGGCCTCGGCACCGAGGTCGCCTGGTGGTTCTACAAGCAGAAGAACATGCTCAGCGCCGCCGACTCCGCGGCCGTCAGCGCAGCCACCGCCGGCACCGATCTTGCCACCGAGGCCGACGCCATCACGGCGTTCTACGGCTATAAGAACGGGGCCAACAACGTCACCGTCACGGTGAATCAGCCGCCGACCACCGGAAGCTTCACCTCGAACGCCCAGGCCGTCGAAGTCATCATCAGCCAGCCGCAACCGCGGCTGTTGTCGGCGTTGTTCGGCTCCGGCACGGTCGCGGTCACGGCCCGCGCCGTCGCGCTCGGCAATGTCGGCATCGGTTGCGTGCTTGCGCTCGATCCGACCGCCAATTCGGCGGTGAGCGCGAGCGGCAGCAACAATGTCAATCTGATCAACTGCAATCTTTACAGCAACTCCAGCGGGTCTCCCTCGCTGAATGTCGGCGGCACCGCGAGGGTGTCAGCCAACCTGGTCGGGGCGGTCGGCAGCATCTCCGGCGCGAGCAACATTACGGCCCCGAACGGCATTCGCAGCGGCATCAGGCCGATCGCCGATCCCTATGCGACCGTTTCTCCGCCCACGACGCCGACCACGTGCAACCCTGCCAATCAAAAGATCAACAGCAGCGGCAAGGTCAATTCGATCTCCCCGAACACGTGCTACAGCGGCCTGGTATCGGTGCAATCCGGATACACGCTCGATCTCACCCCCGGCATCTACTACTTCTACGGCTCCGGCGGGGGCTTGTCGGTGCAAGGCAACGCAACAGTTACGTGCAGCACCTGCAGCGGCACCTCGGGCGTGACGCTCGTCTTCACCGGCTCGGCCAGCAACGGCTGGGCCACCGCCAACATCGGCAGCAACGCCATCATCAATTTGACGGCTCCGGCCTCCGGCCCGACCAAGGGCATCGTGATCTATGGCGACCGCAACATGACGACAGGCGCGACCTTTTCGCTGCAGGGCGGCGGCTCCCAGAATTTCGGCGGCGCCATCTACCTGCCGAAGGCGAACCTGCAGTTCAGCGGCGGCAACGGCACGACCACCTCGTGCACGCAGGTCATCGCCGATACAATTTCCCTTACCGGCAGTTCGAATCTTCAGGTCAATTGCGCGGCCTTGGGCGGCAGCACCATCGGTACGACGACGGCACAACTCGTCGAGTAAGCCCGGAATACTGACTAACGATATTGAGGCGGAGTTTTTGAGATGAAGACGGGCAATCCATCTGGTGCGTGGCGATCCGATCGGCGTCGCAGCCCGCGTCGCCTGCTCGGGCGTTTCCGCAAGAACACACGCGGCACTGCTGCGATCGAATTCGGCGTTTTGGTGCCACTCCTTACGCTGATGGTGGTCTCGGTGGTCGACATCGGGCTTGCGGTCTATCGCAAGGTGCAGGTCGAAAATGCGGCGCAGGCCGGCGTTGAATACGCCATTGCCCATGGGTTCGACGTGAATGCGATTTCTGCCGCGGTCGCCAACGCGACCAATTCCACCGCGATTACCGCGAACCCCGCGCCCGCCAAATACTGCGGCTGCGCGACCACGTCCGGTGTCGACAGCATGAGTTGCGGCAGCGTCTGCCCGGGAGGCGGAGTGGCCGGTACTTATACCACCGTGTCAGCGCAAGCGACCTACTGGACGATCGTCAACTACCAGGTCGTTCCCGTCAGCTATTCCATCAGCATGCAAGCGATGGCGAGATTGCAATGACGAGTGCCGGCCCGTTTTGGCGCGATCATCGCGGTGCCTCCGCGCTCGAATTTGGCCTGATCGCACCGCTGTTCTTCGCTTTCCTGTTCGGCATCATCGAAATCGGTCTGCTGCTGTGGACCCAGGCGGGATTGCAGCGCGGGGTCGAGATTGCCGCGCGATGCGCGACCGTGAACGCCACGCTCTGCCCGACGAGCAAGCCGGACGTGATCGCCACCTACGCAAGCCAGCAGGCGTTCGGCCTCAACCTGCCGGCTTCTACGTTCAGCTACGCCGCACCCGCCTGCGGCAACCAGGTGAGCGCGAGCTATCAGTTCCAGTTTCCGCAAGTCCTGAATATGGCCCCGCTGACGCTGACCGCGACGGCGTGCTTTCCTGCCTGACGGCAGCGCAGATCGCTGGTCTCCTTCCGGCGGTTCACCGCATCTCGGTTGCCATGCGCGATCCGGGATGTCGTCCCGGCCGCTGCGGCAAGACCAGAATGAGCCCGACGATTGCCGCGAAGATCACCGCGGTTGCCAAAAATCGGCTCAGCGCCAGGCCGCCATCGCTCGTTGGTTTGTCGAGAAAATCTCCGATCGTCGCGCCGAGTGGTCGCGTCAAGATGAAGGCCGCCCAGAACAGAAATACGCGCGAGATTGCCGTCCAGTAATACAGAACTGCCAGCAGCACGAGCCCCGCACAGAACACGAGCGCGCCTCCATCATATCCCAGTCCGGTGTCGTCAGCGATCCAATCCCCGAGTGCGGTCCCCAACGTCTGCGAAAACGTGATCGTGATCCAGTAGAAGATCTCCACCTTCGGCGTTGCCACTGTCTGAACGTTGACCGAGCCGAGAGTGAGGTACCAGATCGCGAGCGAGCCCAAGACGCACGCCAACAGGATCGACGAGCCTCCGATATAGCCGATGCCCAATGAGCGATCGAAAAAGTCCGCCATGGCCGTACCCACTGTCGTGGAGGCTATGATGGCCAGCCAGTAGATCCAGGCGCTGAATCGCTTCGTCGAGATCTGGGCGATCACGGCCGCAACGAACACGGCGAGAAAGATTCCGGTGCCGATCAGATATCCGCCGTTGCCGGGATATTTGTCGGCGTGCAGCCAGCTCATGGTCACGGCGTCGCCGCCTGTTTCCCCAAGTGTCGTGGCAAGGATCTTGATCAGCCAGAAGCCGAACGTCACCTCTGGCACTTTGCTCAGGATTTCGTCTTCGTGTCGCATTGTGCATCCTGCATTCATGCGGTGCGAGTTTCGGCCGCAAATGCGGCAAATCCTCGTGCATGACAACGCAGCAAGCATGAGAAGATCCGTGGCCTTCGCGCGCAATCCGCAGGTGAGACATGGACGAAATACAAATGCACGTGATCGACGGCACCCGCGCCGACGGGCCGGCCTCACTCGGGCGCGGTTTCGGCCAACGCGCCTGTGACGGATGGCAGCGCGATCGTTGCGGCGGGCACCGGCCTCAGCGCCGGGTTGGAACGGTTGCTGGCCTGCGCCAGGTCGCGGCGCACGGATGCCGGAGAGGCATCGAGGGCGAAGATCATCGCGATCTGGGTCCTGTTGTGCAGCCGATACTTCCGCATGATGTTTCCGATATGCGCGCGTACGGTGTTCTCGGAGATGCTGAGCTCGTGCGCAATGTTCTTGTTCTGCATTCCGCGTGCAATGAGCAGCATGAGCTCGCGCTCACGGCGGGTGGGTGTGATCAATGTCTTCGTGCTCGAAATCATGACGACTGCTCCATCGTCTGTACTTAATCCACCCGAAATACGTCTACTCCGCCTTCAACGCCTCGATCGGATTGAGTTTCGAGGCCTGGTGGGCGGGATAAAATCCAAAAATCAGTCCGGTTGCGGCCGAAAAGGCCACGGACAAGCCGATCGCCTGCGCATCAATGGCGGTGATCCAACCCGCCATCCGAGCGATCGTCAGCGAAAGCGTGATGCCGCCGCCAATGCCGATCGCGCCGCCGATCAGGCAGAGCACGAGCGCTTCGCAAAGAAACTGCAAGCGGATGTCGCGCATGCGTCCGCCAAGCGCACGGCGAATTCCGATCTCGCGGGTGCGCTCCGTGACGGCAACGATCATGACGTTCATGATGCTGATGCCGCCGACCAGCAGCGAGACCGAAGCGATTGCCATCAACAGCAGCGCTACCGTGCGGACCGCACCCTGCTGCGCTTCCATCGCCGCGGCCGGGTCCTGCACCTTGAAGTCATCCTCCTGGTCGGTGGGGATGCGGTGGCGTTGTCGCAGCAGGCTCTCGATCTCGGTCTGCGCTCCTGCCATCTGGCCGTCGGAGGCCACCTTGGTGATCACATAGGCGACGCTGTCCCGGTTGATGCCGCTCGCGCTGCCAAGGAAGCGCAGCTTGGCGGTAGTCAGTGGAACGAATGCGACATCGTCCTGCGCCGGGCCCTTGCGATCCAGCACTCCGATCACCTCGAGCGGGACATTCATGATCCGGATCTGACCTCCGATCGGATTCTCGCCGGGCTGGAACAATTCCCGCGCGGTGATGCTGCCGAGAATGGCCACCTTTCCGGCTCCGGCCTCATCATCCGCGGAGAAGTAGCGTCCGGACGACAGTTGCCAGTCGCGCACCAGGAAGTGCCCGGTCGTCGTGCCGTTGATCGTCGTGTTCCAGTTCTTGCTCTCGTGGATCACTTGCGCCGTTCCGGCGATCGAGCCTGCCGCCACCTGGATCTCCGGAATCTGCTCGATGATGGCCTGCACGTCGCCCTCGGTCAGCGTCAGCTTGGTGCCGGCCTTGAGCCTGACGCCACCCTGGTGAATGGCGCCAGGCGTGATCATGAGCACATTGGCCCCGATCGAACGGATCTGCTGCTCGAGCTGGAGCTGCGCGCCCTTGCCGATGGCGAGCACGGTGACGACCGATGCCACGCCGATCACAATCCCGAGAATCGTCAGGAAGCTGCGCAGCGGGTTGAGGCGCAGCACTTGCAGTGCGATCTGCAGTCCCTGGAGTGCAGTCATAGCGCCATCACCCGTTTTGGAGCGGCCGGAGGATGCACCTGATCGGCGACGACCTGACCGTCCTGCAGACGAACCGTGCGGCTGCAGTGCGCGGCGACGCGAGGGTCGTGGGTGATCATCAGCACGGTCTGGCCGCCGCGATTCAATGCGCAGAACAGCGCCAGCACGTCGGCACCGGTGCGGCTGTCGAGGGCGCCGGTCGGCTCGTCGGCGAGCACGATCGAGGGAGAGGCGACCAGCGCCCGCGCGATCGCAACCCGCTGTTGCTCGCCGCCGGAGAGCTGTTTCGGGAAGTGCTGCGCCCGGTGCAGCATGCCGACCGCCTCGAGGCTGCGCGCGGCGCGGGACATGCGTTCCTTCCAGCCAAGGCCGCAATAGACGAGCGGCAGCGCCACGTTCTCGATCGCGTTGTGCCGGGCGAGCAGGTTATAGGACTGAAAGACGAAGCCGATCTTCTGTGCGCGCAGACCCGATCTCTGATCTTCCGGCAGGTGAGCGACATCCATTCCGTCGAGGTAGATCGCTCCCTCGCTCGGACTATCGAGCAATCCGATCATGTTCATCAAGGTCGACTTCCCCGAGCCGGACGGACCCATGATCGCAACGATCTCGCCGTGCTCGATGTCGAAGCTGACATCGCGGACAGCCGCGACAGCGACAGCTCCGGTGCGGTATGTGCGTGAGACGGAGCGGAGGCTGACGAGCGGCGGCATGGCGATCACGATCCGAACTTGATGCCGAGCACTTCGAGCCCGGTCGGCCGGATCGCCTGTCCGACGACGACTTGATTGCCTTCGGCCAGCTCACCGGTCCGCAGCGCGACCTGCTCCGCGCTGCGGGCGGCGCCGACGGTCACCGGCACCGGCTTGATCGATCCGTCTGTCATGCGTACCCACACGCTGTCTCCGCCCGGAGGCTGCGCCGGCCGCGCACCGGCGGGCTGGAAGCGCAGCGCGGCGAGTGGGACCTTCAGCACGTTGTCCTGATGGGCGACGACGATCTTCACCAGCGCGGTCATTCCGGGCAGCAACGCCCCGTCGAAATTGGACGTCGACAGCACCACGATGTAGGTGACGACGTGCTGCTGGATCTCCGGCGCCTTGCGCACCTGCCGGACCACCGCTTCGAAGCGCCGGCCGGGATAGGCGTCCACCATGAAATGGGCGGGCTGCCCGGCGGCGATCCGGCCGATATCCGCCTCGTCGACTTGCGCGTGGATCTCCATGTCTTCCAGCCGGTGCGCGACCGTGAAGGTGGTGCGAGACTCGAGGCCGACGGCGAGTGTCTGACCCTCGTTGACAAACCTGCCGACGACGACGCCGTCGATCGGCGAGCGGATGACCGTGCGATCGAGGTCCGCCTGGGCCGCGCTGAGCACGGCCTCCTTCTCCGGGACGGCGCTTTTGGCCTGCTGCAGCTCGGCTTCGATCCGGCGCACATCCGCCTCCGCGCCTTCGACCGAGAAGGCGTTCAGCTTCACGAGAATCCGCGCCTCGTTTTCCTGCGCCTGCTTGGAGGTGAAGTCGGTTTGTGCATCCTCGACCGCGGTCGTTGCGACGACATTCTGCGCCTGCAGCGTCAGCTTGCGGGAGAGTATTCTCTGCGCTGATGTCTTCAGCGCCTCGGCGTTCTCAAGCTTGTTGGTGAGCACGGCCTTGTTCGCACGGGCGTTGTCGAGGTCGATCCTGGCGCGATCGAGCTTGGCCTTCTCCAGCTCCACATTGGCGAGCGCCATGTCGCGAGCCGATCTCGCCTCGTCGACCTTGGCAATGAAAGTCCGCGGATCGATCTGAGCGAGTGCCTGATCCTTGCGCACGATGTCATTGAAATCGACATAGACCCTGGAGAGCTGACCGGAGAGCTGGGAGCCGACCTCGATCGTCTTCACCGGGTGCAGCGCTCCCGTGACGGTGATGGTTTGTTCGATGCTGCCGCGTTCGATCGAGGCGAACCGGAATTGTGGTGACGTCGATCCGGCCGACGGCGTTTCGTGATCGATGTGCGGAACGGGTGCGGCGAGGCCGATCCGCGCGAGGGCGCTCTGGCTGTCGGCGATGTCGAGGCTGTAGGTCAGGATTGCAGCAACCCCGCCCGTTCCGGCGAACACAAATATATTTCGCAGGATGTGCATGAGCATTCTTTCATTGCGTCAAAACGAGACCCCTACGGGTTTTCATCAAATGCAAATCTTAAATGATTTTTTGGCGATCGAACGCGTGACTGAATACGTGGCTCACTTCGGGTATGATCCTGCACGCTGTTGTCCGGACGTCCATGATCCAAACGTAAAGATCGAAGCCGTGGCAGTCATCGTTCTGGTCGACGCAGATGCGATTCGCATCGTGGAATCTGTTGCGACTTATCCCTTTCAATCTATAGTTCGCCTGGTCACGATCAGATCGTGATCGCTTTCCTGGCCATCATCATGGTCACTCATGACGGGAATCCGTATCGGGACGGCCGCAAGGAAACCGCGGCGCGAGCGTCCCGCGGCGGCGACAAATGTGAAGCTGCTAACACGGGAACCGGGCCAACCTTACGTAGATTGCGTCAGATTCTAAAGGTGAAGGATGTGGCGGAGCGCGCGGCGGCTTCCGTCCGATCAATCGGCAGGAAGCTGCGAGCATCTTGATCTGCCGCAGCGTCGCTTCAACAAGCTGCAGCACATTCGATTGAAAGGAAAAACGTACCTCGCAGAAATTTTTCGAGATGGAGCCACTTCAATGAGCGAGAGCCAAGCGACAGTTTACGTTGTCGATGACAAGGCGGATGTGAGAGAGTCCATTGGATGCCTCTGCGAAGAGGTTGGGCTCAATGTGAAGCTCTTCGCGTCGCCGGAGGAGTTTCTCGAAAAATATTTGCGAAACGGGCCGTCGTGCCTCGTCCTTGATATCCGCTTCCCCGGCACCTCGGCGACCGGGCTCGAATTGCAGAATATCCTCGCAAGCTCCGGAAATCCGATCCCGATCGTCTTCATCAGCGCCCATGCCGACGTACGCACGTCGGTTGAAGCCATGAAACGCGGTGCAGTCGAGTTTCTCCCCAAGCCGTTCCGCGAGCAGGAGCTGCTCGATGCCATTCGCTTTGGGCTGGAGCGAGACCGGTCGCGGCGCAGCCGCGAACATGCACTCCGCGAGGTGAAGGTGCTGATCGAAGCGCTCACTGCGCGCGAGCATGAGATCATGCTGCTGATGGCGGAAGGACTTCTGGCCAAGCAGATCGCGGCCAGGCTGCGCGTGAGCGAAGTCACAGTGAAGGCACATCGCATACGCGTGATGCGAAAGCTGAAACTGCGCTCGCCGATCGAGGTGGCACGGTTGGTCGACAGCGTCAGCGCCGGCGGCGCTTGCATCATTCCGCGCGGCGTCGCGCAACATTCCATTGCATCCGCTTGTGCTTGACGCTCGGCGTCTAGTCCGGCCGGACTAGCTTGAACTGCAGTCTGTTGTGCGAGGTGCGATCGGTTCAGAATTCCTCACGTTGTCAGTTGATAGCGATGAACGCTTACCAGCCGACATCGGAAAAACGTCTCACGAAAGGAATTCTCCATGCGCAAATTGCTCCTCGCTTCCGTTGCCGTGTTCGCTCTTTCCGGCGCCGCTCATGCGGGCAACACCGCCACCACGACCCAGGTCGGCGTCGCCAACGGCTCGTCGGTGACCCAGAACGGCTTCACCAACAATTCGTCGACCACAAATCAGCTCGGCGTGTTCAACGTCGCCAATACGTCGCAGGGCTTGACCATGCCCGGACTGAACAACGTGAGCAGCGTTGGCCAGATCGGCGTGCAGAACAGCGCCACCACGCTTCAGCTCGGCGTCTCCAACAACAGCGGCATTACGCAGAACTCGTTCCCGCTCGGCTCGCTGTCCCAGTCCAACAGCGCCACCGTTGGCCAGGGCGGCATCCTGAATCTCAGCAGCATCTCGCAGACCCAGCACTAGGCAGCCATGTCGCTGCTCTCCTCGGGCGTGCTCTCGCATCGGCTCGCCCGAGGAAGCATTCGGCACCGTAACCCCAAGCCCGGCGATTGGCCTTCAAGCGAAATCGGCCGGCTGAAGTTGGTCGAGGATTTCACATGAGCATATATCGTCTCGCCGTTGTCGCCGTCATCATCTCCGCGTCGGGTGCCGTCGAGGCCCACGCGGGTAACTCGGTCAGCGTGCTGCAGTTTGGCACAACGAACGTCTCGTTCGTGAGCCAGACCGGCACCACCACAAACAATTCCGTCGCGCTGCAATTCGGCACATCCAACCAGGCGAGCACAATGCAGGCAGGTGCGATATCGCCACTGACGATCAACACGTCGGTGATCGGGCAGGGCGGCACGACCAACATCGCTTCCAGCGGGCAGGTCGGCGGCTCGAACTCCGGCCTGATCGGTCAGATCGGCCTCAGCAATGCGGCGGGCGTGTCGCAGCTTGGATTGCTCAACGGCTCGACGATCCTGCAATCCGCTCCGTGATGCCGGGCGTACCGTGCGTTGCCCGGTCGTGACAGAGACCGTCCCAAGCAAGTGAGAACAGCCATGAAACATCTTCTTGCGATTGCCGGTGTTGCGCTCTCGGCCTGTTGCGGAGCGGGCGCGCCGGCCCTGGCGCAGGGCGCCAATGTTCAGACCATTGTCTCGATCGGCGGCCCGCCGGTCTCCCTGCTGCAGAATGGCAGCACCAATATGGCAGGCGTGTTCGAGATCGGCGGCACCACCGGCGCCAGCGTCGTTCAGAACGGCACCAACAACTTCACGGGCATCCTGCAATTCGGCGGGATCAGCACCGCATCGGTCGGGCAAGTCGGCGCCAACAACTTTACGTTCGTCGGTCAGTCCGGGCAGTCCACCATGAGCGTCCTGTCGCAGTTCGGCAGCACGAACCTGGGAGCGATCATGCAGCTCGGCGGCAGCAACACGTCGACGGTGGTTCAAACGGGCCACTGAGTTCGAGCGGCTCATCGCAAGCCTGGGAACGAGGGCAGGGTTCATGAAACGGTATATGCTAACCTGGATAGCGGTGTTCCTCGCGGCCGTGAGCGTCAGCTCGGCGGCGTCGGCGGAATCGCATCTGCCGCGGTTCGGACGAGGATTTGGATCGGGCCAGACATCATATGTCAGTGTCGAGACGATCACGGCCAGCGGCAATACGTCGGTGGTGATCGACCAGACCAGCCAGATCAACTACGCAACGGTCGTCGAGTTTGGCGGAAGCGGGACGGTCGATGCTACCGTCATCCAGACCGGAACGAGGAACTTCGTCGATGTTATCCAGGTGGGCGGCACGACCAATGCGTTGATCGAGCAGTCGGGCGTCAGCAACACCGCTTATGTGACCCAGTTCGGCACTTCCACCAACTCGCTCATCGCGCAGTTTGGCAGCATGAACGCCGGATATGTGAGCCAGCACGGCAGAACCAACTGGTCCGGCATTTTTCAGGTCAGCCGATAACCGCAACGAAGGGACGTATCGACAATGAGATCCATCCTGTTCGCAATCGGAGTGAGCATCGTGATGTGCGGCGGAGCGCGTGCCGGCGGAACGGGCGACGAGGGCGACGGCCACACGACGGTCGTCCATGACGCCAACGGCACGACGGTGATCACTCAAAGCGGCGACCCAGCCAAGGTCGAGCTGCATGTCGACCGGGCGCCGGGGCGGACGACCATCTATCGCCAGAGCGGCGGAAACACGGCCATCGTGACCCAGAGCAGCGGAACGTCAGCAGTTCCGCAGGATCTGCCGGAGTGGATGCGGAAGCTGCTGGACCGCTGAGGCCGCGCTCACTCCCGCCAAGAAATCCGAGCGCAGCCTCCGCGAGACGTGCGGTCGCGCCGTCCAGATGCAGGTGGGCATCGTGCGCTGCTCGCTCGCGCGACGCAGTTCCCCAAGAACGCCGATCTCAGCCAGACTTCGTGCATGCCGCGTTCCTCCCGGCATTCGCGCGGCGCGCCCTTGCGTTTTCGGCGAAGTTGAACTTGATGATGTCAGGAAGAGGATCAGCAAACTGGCCATTTAGCTGTGAAGGTGGCATGCAGAAGACGCCCGATCTGCGATGAAGGACGACGCGATGAACGAGATAATTGGCTTCCCCGATCCCGGCCTCGATCTCTCCGAGGGATTCAAGCCGCATACGTCGCATTGGGGCGTCTTCTCCGCGCGTCTTCGCGAGAATAATCTTCTCGAGGTCAGGCCGTATGGGGGCGATCCCGACCCGAACGGCATCATCGACAATTTCCCCGCCGCCCTGCGGCATGGCGCGCGCATCGCCCAGCCGGCGATCCGCCGCGGCTGGCTCGAGCGCGGTCCCGGGCCCGACGATCGTCGCGGTCGCGACGACTTCGTCTCGGTTAGCTGGGAGAAGGCGCTGGACCTGCTCGGTGGAGAGCTCAAGCGCGTCCGCGACACCCGCGGCCCGGGCGCGGTCTTCGGCGGTTCCTACGGTTGGTCCAGCGCGGGGCGGTTTCATCACGCGCAGAGCCAGGTTCACCGGTTCCTCAACATCGCCATGGGCGGCTATGTGCGCTCGGTGAACACTTATTCCTCGGGTGCGTCCTCGGTGCTGCTGCCGCAGATCCTGTCGGGCTACGAAGACGTCACCAAGCGCAACGTCACGTGGGAGCAGATCGCCGCCGAGAGCGAGATCGTGCTGGCGTTCGGCGGCATGGCGTTGAAGAATTCGATGGTCGCCGGCGGCTCGATCAGCAAGCACGTCGAGCGCGGCGCGATGGAAGCGGCGCGCCGGCGCGGCTGCGAGTTCATCCTGGTCAGCCCGCTGCGCGACGATCTGCCCGCCGAGGCCGGCGCGGAATGGATGACCGCCGCGCCGGGCACCGATGCCGCGCTGATGATCGGGATCGTCCACACGCTGGTCAGCGAAGGTCTGCACGATCAGGCCTTCCTTGACCGCTACACCGAAGGCTGGCCGGTCTTCCTGCGCTATCTGAACGGCGAGGCGGACGGAAAGCCGAAGGATGCCGCCTGGGCCGCGATTTGCGGCATCGACGCCGACATCATCCGAAAGCTGGCGCGTCGCCTTGCCGGACGGCGCGCGCTCATCACCGTGTCCCACTCCTTGCAGCGCGCCGAGCATGGCGAGCAGCCGGTGTGGATGGGCATGGTGCTGGCGGCCGCGCTCGGCCAGATCGGCCTGCCGGGCGGCGGCTACGCCTATTCGCTGGGGGCGATCGGTTATTACGGCCGTCGCGTCAACGCGGTGCCGGGGCCGACGCTCGGGCAGGGCCGCAACGGCGTCGCCGACTTCATTCCGGTGGCTCGCATCGCCGACATGCTGCTCAATCCCGGCGCGACCTATCGCTACAACGGCGAGACGCGCACCTATCCCGACATTCGTCTCGTCTACTGGGCCGGCGGCAACCCGTTCCACCATCACCAGGACCTCAATCGCCTGCGCAAGGCCTTTGCGCGGCTCGACACCCTGGTGGTGCACGAGCTCGCCTGGACCGCGACGGCCCGGCACGCCGACATTGTCCTGCCCTGCACCATGACGCTCGAGCGCGAGGACATCGGCTATTCCTCCAACGATCCGCTGATGGTCGCGATGCATCGGATCGCCGAGCCCTACGGGCTTGCGCGCGATGACTACGAGATTTTCTCCGATCTCGCCGAGCGCCTCGGGGCCCGCGACGCCTTTACCGAGGGGCGCACGTCGCGGCAATGGCTGGAGCATCTTTACGAGCCGACCCGCGCCTCGCTCGCCGCGCGCGGGCTTGCCGCGCCGAGCTTCGAGGAATTCTGGCAGAGCGGCAGCCTGGTCGTGCCGCAACATCAGGACGACGGCGGTTCACTGCGTCGTTTCCGCGAGGATCCGGTCGAGCGGCCGCTGCCGACGCCGAGCGGGCGCATCGAGATCTACTCGGCGAAGATCGCAGGGCACGGCGATGCCGATTGTCCGGGTCATCCAGTCTGGCTCGAGAAGACGGATGTCCCCCGGCAAAGCGCGCCGCTCTTCCTCGTCGCCAACCAGCCGTCCACGCGCCTGCACAGTCAGCTCGACTTCGGCGGGCATTCGACCGGCGCCAAGCATCGCGGCCGCGAGGTGGCGCGGATGAACCCGCGCGACGCGGACCCTCGTGGCATCCGTGACGGCGACATCATCCGGCTGTTCAATGCGCGCGGCGCATGCCTTGCGGCCGTGCGGGTCACTGATGCAATCGCTCCCGGGATCGTCCAGCTTCCGACCGGTGCGTGGTACGACCCGATGGACCCGGAGGAGGAGGCGCCGCTCTGCGTCCATGGCAATCCGAACGTGCTGACGCGCGACATCGGCACGTCGTCCTTCGCGCAAGGCTGCACCGGCCAGCTCACCACGGTCGAGGTCGAGCGCTTCACCGGCAATCTGCCGCCGATCCGCGCCTTCGATCCGGTGTAACCGGGGACGGACGCAAGCATCGCCATCGCGTTCTTGTCGCGGTGCGAAGTCGTGCGCCATGCGGCGGCGGAATGCCTGCAGCCGTGATCGGGCGCTGCGTCGCAACACCCTCGGATGATGCGCGCCTATCGGACAGCGACGCAAGCAGCCGCCGCCGCCGTCCTGCTACTAAGTGCGCATTGCTCGCGTGGGTCCGCGGGACCAAGCTCGTTCCGTCAAATCTCCCCGAGACATTCGCATCAGCGAAACGTCCAGGGATCGAGCCCTTTCTTGCGATTGGTGGTCATACGCCGCGTAATGAGAAACGGGAATCAGGAGATAGCGACGCAAGATCCGTGAAGCAATCGTCAGGCAAGGGCGTGTGAGGAGGAGCCCTATGACGACGATCCACGTGACATCCGATGCCCTGTCCGAGACTGATCACCGCACCCAGTTGCGTCGCGCCGTTATTGCGAGCACGGTGGGGACGACGATCGAGTGGTACGATTTCCTGCTCTACAGCACGGTCACCGGCCTTGTTTTCGGCAAGCTGTTCTTTCCGAAATCCGATCCGCTGGTCGGCGTGCTGGAGGCGTTCGCCATCTACACCGTCGGCTTCATCGCGCGACCGATCGGAGCAATGATCTTCGGTCATTACGGTGATCGCATCGGCCGCAAGGCAACGCTGATTGCGACCCTGCTCCTGACCGGGCTTGCGACCTTTGCGGTCGGCCTCGTCCCGACCTACGAGACCGTCGGCATCTGGGGCGCCGTCATCCTCACCGTCATTCGCTTCATCCAGGGCGTCGGCGTTGGCGGCGAGTGGGGAGGCTCGGTGCTGCTGGCGATGGAATGGGCACGCACCAACAACCATCGCGGTTTCATTACCTCGTGGCCGCAGCTTGGCGGTCCGGGCGGCCTGCTGCTCGCGAACATCGCAGTCCTGGTGTTCAGCCGCATCTCCGGCGACCAGTTCCTGGTCTGGGGCTGGCGTATCCCGTTCCTGCTCAGCATCGTGATGGTGGCGATCGGGCTCTATATCCGGCTCGGAATTCTCGAGACCCCGGCCTTCCGCCGCATCGTCGCCGAGAATCGCGTCGAGCGGGTCCCGGTGCTCGAAGTGATCAAGCGCCAGCCGGGCGCGATCATCCTCACCGCGCTGGCGCGGATGGCCGAGCAGGCGCCGGCCTACATCTACCTCGCCTTCGTGTTCGCATACGGCGTCAATGTGCTGCACACGCCGCGAGATTTCCTGCTTACCTCGTTGATCTCAGCCGGCATCGTTTCGATGGCGACGATCCCGCTCGCCGGGCATTTTTCCGACGTCATCGGACGCAAGCGCATGTACCTGATCGGCGCGGTCCTGACCGGAATCTACGGCTTCATCTACTTCGCGCTGCTGGACACGACAGTGCCGATCCTGGTGTTCATCGCCATCGTGTTGTCGTTCGTTCCCCACGACATCCTGTATGGGCCGCAGGCAGCCCTGATCGCCGAATGTTTCACGCCGCGGCTGCGCTACAGCGGTGCGTCGATCGGTTACCAGCTTTCCTCGGTGATCTCAGGCGGTCCCGCTCCATTGATCGCAACCGCACTGTTCGCAACCTACGGAACGGGCTACGCGATCGCGGCCTATATCCTGTTCTGCGCCGTCGTCAGCATCATTGCGACCGCGATGCTGCCGGACTACACCAAGTGTGACATCTCCGAGGAGCATGCCTGATCGAGTATTGCGCAGCGAACCTGCGAAGCGAGCGGTCCTGCACCGGCTCGGCAGCGGAAAAAGTGCGGCGCGCCGTCAGCTCGTCCTCCACCGGGATGGAATTCGTGACTGCGTCACAGCATGTCACACACCGGCGGCCTGATCGGGCTATGAACCACACGGCGCGCGGCCCGACATAATGGTGTGTCCCGCATTCCAGCTCGGCCGTGCCGGACTGGCAAAAATCAGCCGCATCTGCGCGATGTGTCCCGCGGCCATAAGGATGAACTGATGACTTTGGGAGTGCGGGATATCGTCGATCTTCGGTTCTCAACCGCGGATTGGAGCGAACGCGACCGCTTGCCGATCTTCCGGGAGCAGATCGGCCGGATGATGGTGGGGCTCGATCCGGAGCCGCTGACCGATGGCGCGTTCCATGCCGAAGCGAACATACGTGAACTGCCTGGGCTCGGCATCGGATCCTGGACGTGCAGCAACTTGCGGATCGCAAGGCCGCGCGCACTGCTGCACGACGGCAAGGACGACTTTGTCCTGACCATCATCACGAGCGGCCAGGTTCGCGCCTCGCAGCGTGGTCGCGAGATCGACCTCGCCCCGGGGCAAGCGGTGCTGATGTCGGCTGCGGAGGCCGGCGAGATGGCCGGTAGCCCGTCGCCAAGCCGCTTCTTCGGCCTCCGGCTGCCCCGCAAAGCGCTCGCCGCGCTCGGCTCCAGTCCTCAAGACATGACGATGCGCGCCCTGTCGGCCAACACGGAAGCGCTGCGGCTGCTCGCATTCTACGTCAGGGAGCTGGACGACGGCTACCAGCTCGCGACACCTGAACTGGTCGACGCGGTCGTCAGCCATTTGACCGACCTTGGTGCGCTGATCATCGGCGCCAATCGGGACGGAACGGTGGTCGCCGAGGAACGCGGGCTGGCGGCCGCACGGCTCGCCGCGGTCAAGGCCGATATCAGCGAGAATCTCGGCTACGACCTGACGTTGTCCGCCGTGGCGGCGCGCCTCAAGCTCACGCCGCGTCATATCCAGCGGCTGTTCGAAGGCGCGGGGTCGACGTTCTCGGAATTCGTGCTCGGTCAGCGCCTGGCGCGCGCGCATCGGCTGCTGACCGATCCGCGTTGGACCGACAGCACGATCGGCACCATCGCATTCGAATCCGGGTTCGGCGATTTGTCCTACTTCAACCGCACGTTCCGCCGGCACTACGGTGCGACGCCGTCGGAAATCCGCTCCGCGCTGCGACGTCTCTGACCGAACTTATTCCCGCTCTGCAATGGCATGTCGTCACGGCCGGAGCCGGCATCGCGGCCTGCACGACCGCGCGGCAATGTCGGTTCAAGCCGTCGCTCGATGTCGTGTGTGTCCCATTCCCCGTCGCGTCCGTCCGAGCCTCATGTCCTCGACGCGCCTAAAAGGCTGCCCGCGGTGGATCGTCGCTTCGAGGAGATCCATCCATCACGGCGCTTCAGCCTAACGAGGAGAGGTCTTCGGAATGCGGTGGGACGAATCCATTTCTGACACCACGCGACCATCGTTCATCGAGATCGCAGCGGCTCTTGCGCCGCTCGTTCAGGCATCCGTGGAAGAGGGCGAGCGGTCGCGGCGGCTGCCTGCGCCGCTGGTCGAGGCGATGGCGCAGTCGGGTCTCTTTCGCCTCTGGATTCCGCGCAGCATGGGCGGTGAAGAAGCCGACCCCATGACCCTCACGCGGGTCGTCGAGGAAGTCTCGCGCGCCGACGGCGCCGCAGGTTGGTGCACGGCGATCGGCGGCGGATATGGCGCATTCGCCGGATATCTTCAGAGGGAGGCTGCGCTCGAAATCTACGGGAGCGATCCTCTCGTGAGACTTGCCGGAGGCTTGCGACCGTCAGGGAACGCTTTGGCCGTCGATGGCGGCTACCGCGTCACGGGCCGATGGCCACTCGGAAGCGGCTGCCAGCACTCCGCCTGGATCGTGGGCGGCTGCCGGATCTTCGACGACGATCAGCTCAGGCTGAGAGCCGACGGCACGCCGGTCACGCGCATCCTGCTGTTTCCTGCCGCTGAGTGCGAAATCCTCGATACCTGGCACAGCATCGGGCTCCGTGGCACGGGTAGCCATGACTATGGGGTCACCGACGTTTTCGTCCCGTCTGCGCGATCGCTTTCGCTTCGCGACCCTCCGGTGGAACAGGGACCGCTTTATGCGCTTCCGACCATCGCGATCTTCGGTGCTCTGCTCGCCGCCGTGCCGTTGGGAATCGCCCGCCACGCGATCGACATCCTATACGAGCTTGTGGGACGCAAGGTCGCGGCGCGCTCACGACAATTGCTCCGCGAGGATGCAACCACGCAAGCCAGCTTGGGACGCGCGGAGGCCTTGCTGCGCTCGGGGCGAGCTTTCCTCTACGATGCGCTCGATGACGCGTGGCGGGTCGTCAGCAACGGCAGCACGCTCAGCCTTGCTCAGCGCGCTACGCTATGGCTGGCATCGACCCATGCCGCAACCACCGCCAAGGAGGCGACCGAGCTTGCGTTCAGTGCGGGCGGCTCGGCATCCCCCTATGTGAGCAGCGGGCTCGAACGCTGCCTGCGCGATGTCCATGCGGCCACCCAGCACATCACCCTGGCACCCGCCAATTACCAGATGGCCGGCCAGGCGTTCTTGGGCTTGGACATGCGCGCGACCCCTCTGCTGTTCACGGATGATCGCAGCATGGAATAGCTGACGCGTATCGCGTCGGGGCCCCAGGGCGCGGTCACGCCAGTTCAAATTGTTGGCTGATGTCGCATAAGTCCAATTCGTCGTCGCGTCCGTCCGAGCCTCATCCTCACGACGCGCCTAAAAGGCGGCCCCCGGGTGATCGCCCCGCTGGGGAGACTCATCGATAGCGATGCATGGAGACGGCGAGGGCCGTCGAGGAGAATGTGATGAAGTTTTCGCTCCGACGATATTTTCTCGCGTTTGGCGCCGGCCTGGCGCTGTCCGGCGCCGCGACGGCCCAGGACATCAGTGTTGCCGTGGTCGGGCCGATGACGGGTTCAGAGGCGAGCTTCGGCCAGCAGTTCAGGAACGGCGCTGAACTTGCCGTTGCCGAGATCAACGCAGCGGGCGGGCTGCTCGGCAAGAAACTGAAGCTGGAGGTCGGCGACGACGCCTGCGATCCGAAGCAGGCGGTATCGGTCGCGCAGAAGATGGTCGGCATGAAGATCCCCTTCGTCGTCGGCCACTTCTGCTCGTCGACCTCGATCCCTGCGTCCGACACCTATGCCGACGGCGGCGTGCTAGAGATCACCCCCGGCTCGACCAACCCGCAATTCACCGAACGCGGATTGTGGAACACGTTCCGGGTCTGCGGCCGGGACGACCAGCAGGGCATGGTCGCCGCCGCCTACATCATCAAGAACTACAAGGGCAAGAACGTCGCGATCATCCACGACAAGACGACCTACGGCAAAGGCCTTGCCGACGAGACCAGGAACGCCATCAACGCAGCCGGCGTGCACGAGAAGCTCTACGAGGCCTACAACAAGGGCGACAAGGACTTTGCCGCGCTGGTGTCCCGCTTCAAGAAGGAGGCGATCGATCTGGTCTATGTCGGGGGCTACTATGCCGAGGCCGGACTGATCCTGCGCCAGATGCGTGACCAGGGAGTCAATGCCGTGCTGATGGGCGGCGACGCCCTGGTCGACAAGCAGTTCGCGGCGATCGCGGGACCGCTCGCCGAGGGCTCGCTGTTCACCTTCGCACCTGATCCGCGGAAGAAGGCGGCGGCCGCCGCGATCATGAAGAAGTTCAAGGACAAGGGCATCGATCCCGACGGCTACACCCTCTACAGCTACGCGGCGCTTCAAGTCTGGAGCGAGGCCGTCGACCGTGCCAGGACCACCGATGCCAGGAAGGTCGCGGCGGCCATCAAGGGTGGAAGCTGGGACACCGTGCTCGGCAAGATCAGCTACACGCCGAAGGGTGACATCACCCTGATCGACTACGTCGTGTACCGCCGCGACAAGGACGGCAACTACGCCGAACTCCCGCCGGGCCAGTGATCGCACGCCGCCACGTCGGCTTCCCCTGACCGACGTTGCGGCTGGCCACGCCTGGCTGCGCCGGCTCACAGCGCCAACTCATCAAGCCTCCGCCAGCCCCGGGGCGTTGGCGCTGTGATGCCTGCCGCGAAACATTCATTGAACGATAGCATCCAACCACCGGAACACCCGATGATCTCCCATCGACCGAAACTGGGCGCGATCCCTGCGTGCCTTGCCGCCGCGGCCCTGCTGGTCTTTGCCGTGCAGCAGGCGTCTGCCGCAGACAAGGCCGGCTGCCGCGATTTCGAAGGCATGATGCGCTTTCAGAATTCCTCGATCGCGCTGTGCGATTTAAGAAACTTTGCCGAGTACACGCTGCCGACCGGCAGGATCACCGGCTTCAACTTCCACACCAACGAGGCCGAGATCGAGGCGAGGCAGGAGCTCGAGGGGCGGCTCACCCAGTTGCTCTATACGGTGCCGAAGGGCGCGTCCTCCGCGGAGGTGTTCCGCAACTACCGCGATTATCTCGCGTCAGCCGGTTACCGCGTGCTCTATGAAGCGAAGGGACCGGATTTCGGTGCCGCGCAAGGCGGCTTCTTCGAGAGCAGGGGGCCGGGCGGTCAGATCATCGGCTACAGCACCGATCAGTCACGCTATCTCGCCGCGGTGAAAGACGACGGCGCGGCCAAGACCTATATCGCGCTCTACATCGTGGAATACGACGACGGCTACAACCCCGAGGTCAAGGTCGAGAAGGGCCAGGTGGTGGTCCGGCTGGATGCGGTTCAGACCGGCGAGCTAAAGAATGGCATGGTCCCAGTGTCGGCCTCGGAGATCGCCAAGCGGCTGGATACCTCAGGTCAGGTGGTCCTGTCCGGCATCCTGTTCGACTTCAACAAGTCGCAACTGAAGCCGGACTCGCGACCCGCGCTCGACGAGATCGCGGCCTTCCTGAAGAAGGATCCCGTACGCAAGGTCTATCTGGTCGGCCACACCGACAATGTCGGCGGGTTCGATTTCAATATGCAGCTCTCGCAGGCGCGCGCCGATGCCGTGGTGGCCGATCTCGTCTCGACCTACGGGATCAACCCAGCCCGTCTGAAAGGCTATGGCGCCGGTCTGCTCGCGCCGATCGCCAGCAACGCCACCGATGACGGCCGCGCCAAGAACCGCCGCGTCGAGCTGATCCCGCAATAGCGGCGGATGCTTGCGTCGCGCTTGGTCAATCAACGAAAGAGAAAACAAGTGTCTCAGATGAGCTTGGCCAATGAAGGCGGCCGCGGCGATGATGGCACGGCGGACCATCGCACCGGGCCATCGCAGCAAGCGCCGCACTCATATCCGTTGCTGGTTCGTGATCACGGCCTGGCGACGGCGCTGGGGTTGTTGCTCGAAACCCTGCCTTACGCGCTGGCGCGATGGGGTGTCCTGCTGGCTGTCGCCGCGGCGTGCATCGCTTGGATCGGGATCGCGGTCGGCGGCGCGGTGTGGCTTGGAACACATGTCGCGACGGCGTTCGGCGCCTGCTGGTTTCTCGGCCTCGCCCTCGCCGGCGGATGGGTCTGGGGTGCCGTGCTGCGATACGTGCTTCATGTGATCGCCTGCGGCCATGTCGCGGTGCTGACGGAGCTGATCACGCAAGGCCGCATCGGCGACGGCCGCGAGGGGCAGTTCGCCTATGGCCGGCGGATCGTCACGGCACGATTCGGCGAGGTCGCGGCGCTGTTCGGGCTTGGCGTCTTGGTTCGCGGCGTCCTGCGTGCCTTTCACAACGCGCTGGATACGCTCGGCGAATGGCTGCCGACCCCGGGCGTGAGCACGATCGTCGGCCTGATCAACACCATTCTGGCGGCGGCCACGCGCTATCTCGATAAGGTGGTGCTGTCCTACGATCTTGCGCGCGGCGGAGACGATCCGCGGCGCAATGTTCAGGATGGGCTGGTCTATTATTGCCAGAACGCCAAGCCGATCCTGACGACGTCGGTCTGGATGGTCATTGTCGAGCGCAGCTTGAGCATCCTGCTGTGCCTGGCATTGCTCATCCCCGCCGGCCTCGCCACGATGGCGTTGCCGGACGCGATCCGGGATAATGGCGCGCTGGTCACCGTTTCGGTCGCAGCCCTGCTGGCACTGACATTGCGCTCCGCCTTCATCCAGCCGCTGTTCCTGATCTGCATCATGATCCGCTTTCACACGCTGGTGCACGACCAGGCGATCAACGCGACCTGGGTCGGCTATCTCGACGGCCTGTCCGACAAGTTCAGGCAGATCGGCCGCTGAGCTCTGCGGCTGCGTTGTGGAATGGGCGATCAGCCTGCCTCGCATGCCGACTTGCGCGACCCGTGCTCGCGCAGTTAGTCTGCGCGCAAGCAAGAACAATTGCGAGCGAGGCGCGCCAATGAACCAATCCCCCCATCGAACGTCCCAGCCATTGCCACGCCGCAGGCTTGGCCGGACCGGACTCGATGTCTCGATCCTCGGCTTCGGAACTGCGCCGCTCGGCGATCTGTTTGCGCTGTTGGACGACGCCACGGCGATAGCGGCGGCGGAGCGCGCGTTCGCGCTTGGCGTCAACCTGCTGGATTCCTCGCCGCTTTATGGTCATGGCCTCGCCGAGCATCGCAGCGGAACTGCGCTGCGCCGCGTGGCGCGTGACGATGTCGTGGTCTGCACCAAGGTCGGGCGCTGGATGGATCCGTTCCACGGGCGCGGCAGCGGCTCCAATTTCGTCGGCGGCCAGCCGCACCACGCGGTGGTGGACTATTCCTATGACGGCACGATGCGTTCGGTGGAACAGTCGCTGCTGCGGCTCGGCCTCGACCGGATCGACTTGCTGCTGATCCACGATGTCGACGTCTGGACCCACGGCGCTGATGCGATCGAGCAACGCTTTCGCGAGGCGATGGACGGCGCCTATGTCGCGCTCGACAAGCTGCGCTCCGAGCGCGTCGTCAAGGGCATCGGCATCGGCGTCAACGAGGCCGAGATGTGCGTGCGCTTTGCCAGGGCCGGCACGTTCGACACCATGCTGCTCGCCGGCCGCTACTCGCTCCTGGAGCAGCCGGCGCTCGCCGAATTCCTGCCGCTTGCGCAGACACAAGGTATCGGTGTGATGCTCGGCGGCGTGTTCAATTCCGGTATTCTCGCCACCGGCGCCGTTCCTGGCGCCAAATACAATTACAAGGATGCGCCGCCGGACGTGATGCAAAAGGTCGCCGCGATCGAGCGCGTCTGCCGCGCCCATCACGTGGCGTTGTCGACCGCCGCGCTGCATTTCGCATTGGGGCATGCTGCCGTCGCCAGCCTCGTGCTCGGCGCGCAGACGCCGCAGGAGGTCGAACGCAACGTCGCCGCGCTGTCGGCACCGGTACCATCAGCGCTGTGGCGCGACCTGAAGGCCGAGCGTCTGCTCGACGACAACGCGCCGGTGCCGGCATGATGCGGATCGACGCGCATCACCATGTCTGGACGCTGGCGCGCGCCGATTACGGTTGGCTGACGCCCGAGCTCGCGCCGATCTATCGCGATTTCGGCCTCGCCGACCTGGCGCCGCATCTCGCAGCCGCCGGGATCGAGGGCACGATCCTGGTGCAGGCCGCGCCGACCGAGGCGGAGACGGCCTTCATGCTGGATATCGCCAAGGGGAGCGAGCTGGTGCGCGGCGTGGTCGGCTGGATTGACTTCGATGCAGACGATGCGGTGGCGCGGATCGATGCGATCGCGGCGCGCGAGTTGCTCGTCGGCCTGCGCCCGATGGTGCAGGACATCGCCGACGACGACTGGCTGCTGCGGCCGGCCCTGACCGCGCAGTGTGAAGCCATGGCGCGCCATGACCTCGTGTTCGACGCGCTGGTGCTGCCGCGGCATTTGCCGAGGCTGGTGCAGGTGGTCGATCGCCATCCTGACCTGCAATTCGTGCTTGACCATTTCGGCAAGCCGAACCTCGCCAGCGGCGACATAACGGCCTGGAAGGACGACGTCACGCGGCTCGCCACGCGCGCCAACGTCGTCTGCAAGCTCTCTGGCTTGGTCACGGAGGCGGCGCCGAACTGGAAAGTCGACGATCTGCGCGAGGCTGTCGAGCACGTCCTCGGCTGCTTCGGGCCGCAGCGGATGCTGTGGGGCAGCGACTGGCCGGTGGTCAATCTGGCCGGCGGTTATGCGAGCTGGTTCGCGGCCAGCGAAATCCTGTTGGCCGATCTGTCGGCGGATCAGAAGGCCGCGATCTACGGCGGCAATGCGGCGCGCATCTATTTGTCAAGTCGCGGAAGACACACTTCCCGGACATAACGCGCGTGGCGGCGCCAAATTTGATCCACAGCGCGCCTTGATGAATCAATCCGGGATGGTCCATAAGCGGCCTCCGCGCCGTCGGACGTCCGCCGGCGCCACGGGTTCAGAGAGACGAGCGTGGCCAAGATTCATCATCAGATTGCGCAGGAGCTGGGGGTTCGCGACGAGCAGGTCGAGGCGGCGGTGACGCTGCTCGACGGTGGCGCCACGGTGCCGTTCATCGCGCGATACCGCAAGGAGCTGACCGGCGCGCTCGACGATGCACAGCTCCGCACGCTAGAAGAACGCTTGACCTACTTGCGCGAGCTTGAGGAGCGCCGCACCGCAGTGCTCAATTCGATTCGCGAGCAGGGCAAGCTCGATGCCGCGCTGGAAGCCCAGATCATGGCGGCCGACAGCAAGGGCCGGCTCGAGGACATCTATCTGCCGTACAAGCCGAAGCGCCGAACCAAGGCGGAGATCGCCAAGGAGGCCGGCCTCGAGCCGCTGGCCGACCTGCTGCTGGCGCAGCCCGAGAGCGACCCGAACGAGGCTGCCGCACCGTTCGTCGATGCCGAGAAGCAGGTCGCCGACGTTGCTGCCGCGCTCGAGGGGGCACGCGCGATCCTGGTCGAGCGCTTCGCCGAGGACGCCGATTTGATCGGCGCGCTCCGCGAGGAGATGTGGTCGAACGGCATCATGGCGTCGACCGTCCGCACCGGCAAGAAGACCGAGGGCGAGAAGTTCAAGGACTATTTCGATTTCAGCGAGCCGCTACCGAAGCTGCCGTCGCACCGCATCCTGGCGCTGTTCCGCGGCGAGAAGGAAGAGATCCTCGACCTTCAGATCAAGCCGGAGGCGCAGCCGCCGGCGGCCGGCGTGCCCAGCGCCTACGAGCTGAAGATCATGCACCGCTTCGGCGTCTCCAACCAGGGACGCAAGGGCGACAAGTGGCTGGCGGAGACCGTGCGCTGGGCCTGGCGCACCAAGATCCAGATCCATCTCAACATCGATCTGCGGATGCGGCTGTGGACCGCGGCCGAGACCGAGGCGGTGCGCGTGTTCGCGTCCAACCTGCGCGACCTCTTGCTCGCAGCGCCGGCCGGCGCGCGCGCCACCATGGGGCTCGATCCCGGCTATCGCACCGGCGTCAAGGTCGCGGTGGTCGATGCCACCGGCAAGGTGCTGGCGACGACCGCGATCTTCCCACACGAGCCGCAGCGGCGCTGGGATGAAGCACTCGCGATCCTCGGCAAGCTCGCGATCGAGCATGGCGTCGAGCTGATTGCGATCGGCAACGGCACCGCATCGCGCGAGACCGACAAGCTCGCGACCGAATTGGTGAAGCGGCTGCCCGAGCGCAAGATGACCAAGATCGTCGTCTCCGAAGCCGGCGCCTCGGTCTATTCGGCCTCGGCCTTTGCCTCGCAGGAGCTGCCGGAGCTGGACGTCACCATGCGCGGCGCGGTCTCGATCGCGCGCCGCCTGCAGGATCCTCTTGCGGAGCTGGTCAAGATTGATCCGAAGGCGATCGGCGTCGGCCAATACCAGCACGATCTCGGCGAAGCCAAGCTGGCGCGCTCGCTCGATGCCGTGGTGGAAGACTGCGTGAACGCGGTCGGCGTCGATGCCAACACTGCCTCCGTGCCGCTGCTGGCGCGCGTGTCCGGCATCGGCCAGGGGCTGGCACAGAGCATCGTGCAGCACCGCGACGCCAACGGCCCGTTCAAGTCGCGCAAGGCGCTGAAGGACGTGCCGCGGCTCGGGCCGAAGGCGTTCGAGCAATGCGCGGGTTTCCTTCGCATCAACAACGGTGAGGACCCGCTCGACACCTCCGGCGTGCATCCGGAATCCTATCCTGTGGTGCGGCGCATCCTGGAGGCGACCAAAAGCGACATCAAGGCGCTGATCGGCAATGCCGAGGTGGTGCGCCAGCTCAAGCCGCAGGCCTTTGTCGACGACACGTTTGGTCTGCCGACCGTCACCGACATCCTGCGCGAGCTGGAAAAGCCCGGCCGCGATCCGCGTCCGGCGTTCAAGGCCGCGGTGTTCAAGGAAGGCGTCGAGGAGGTCAAGGACCTCAAGAAGGGCATGATCCTCGAGGGCACGGTGACCAACGTCGCCGCGTTCGGCGCCTTCGTCGATATCGGCGTGCACCAGGACGGCCTCGTGCACATCTCGGCGATGTCCAGGACCTTCATCAAAGACCCGCGCGAGGTGGTGAAGCCGGGCGATATCGTCAAGGTGAAGGTGCTGGACGTCGAGGTCGCGCGCAAGCGCATCGCGCTGACGTTGCGTCTCGACGACGAGGTCGGACCGAAGAAGGACAATGCCGGATCCTCGCGCGATTTTTCGCGTGGCAAGATGTCGTCATCGGCGCCGCGCCGGCCCGAGGCCCAGTCCGGCGGCGCACTCGCCGACGCCCTGCGCCGTGCCGCCGAGAAGAGCGGGCGCGGCAAGCCGACCTGAGGCGTTTACTCACGAGACACAAGGTGTCCGCTGCGCGGTGGGCCAAAGCGGACATGCAGCAGCAGGCCTGCCGCCCTGGAGGCGGGCCCCTATGGTTCCTCCTTGCCTTGGCCGAGGGGTCTCGCGACGTCGCGAAGGCAATCGGCGAACACCTGCGCGACCGGGCTCAGCATTCGACCCTTCAGGGTGAAGATTGCCGTCGGCAGATGCCATCGCGGCAAGGTGACGGGTAGCGCCTTTAGTAGATCAACTCCCGGACCGAAGCGCAGCGCGGAGCCCGGCACGAGTGTGAGATAGCGACCGGTGGCGAGCAGGCTGAAGCGCAGGTGTAACGAGTTGCTGAAGATCGTTGCTGCGGGGATCGGCAGCCTCGCGGCACGGAATGCTTCGACGAAAGGCGAGCCGGATTCCGCTTCCAGCGTCGACAGGATCCACGGCGCGTCGACAAGTTCCGACAGCGTCAGTTTGCGGCGACGCGACCAGGAGCTTTGCGGTCCAGCGACGACCACCAGCGGCTCGTAGAACAGAGGCTGCATGTCGATGTCGGAGTCGGGTGCCTCCGTCAGCAGGCGCGAGATCACGATTTCGCATTGACGCTCCCGGAGCAGGTTGAACTGATGCAGCGCTGTGCCTTGCTCCAGCCTGACACGCAGACGCGGCAGTCGTCGTGACAGACGCTCGATCGCCGCCGGCACGAGGCCGGCCGCCCACACCTCAGTGCAGGCGATGCGCAGCTCGCCGGCCTGGGGATCGGTAAGAAACGCGATCTCCTCGACGCTTTGCCGAAGCTCATCGAACACCGCGGTGCCGCGCTTGAGCAACGCCCTTCCGAACAACGTCGGCTCGATGCCGCGTGCCGTGCGGTCCAGCAGCGTCACTCCGAGTATCTGCTCGAGATTGGCGATGGTGCGCGAGATCACCGGCCGCGAGATGGCGAGACGCTCGGCGGCTTTCGCCATGCTGCTCTCCTCGACCACCGTCATGAAGATGTGGAGGTCGCGAGGCTTGAGAAATCGTCCGACCCTGTCCGCCCAGCGCATGCGTTGACGTACCTAAATGGCTACCAGCCTGTCGAATAATCGACCTTGTGGATACTCCTGTTCCGGCGCTGACTCCAGCTCCGGGTTCGAACTTTCGGCCCGACCCGCTCGAAGCAGGAGGTGGTGATGGGTGGCATTCGCATCGTAGCTGCAGCTCTGGTCGTGGCGATGAGCGCCGTTACCGCCAGTGCCGCCGAGATCACCGTTCTCAGCACTCCGACCATGAAGGGCGTGCTCAATGACCTGGCGCCCGCGTTTACGCGCGCGACGGGACATACGCTTGGGCTCATCTTTGAAGGCGTGCCTGTGCTCAAGCGGCAGATCGAAGCGGGCGAGGCGTTCGATGCGGTCTTCTTGCTGCCGGCGGCGATGGATGACCTTACCAAGTCGGGCAGGATTGTCGCAGGCTCGCGTTCGGATGTCGCTCGCACGGCCGCCGGCGTGGCGATCCGCGCCGGCGCGCCGAAACCTCAGGTCGGCACCAGCCAGGACTTGAAGCGAACGCTGCTCGCAGCGAGATCAATCTCCTATTCGCGCGACAGCGTGAGCGGCAGCTATTTTCTTCACTTGTTCGATCGCCTCGGAATCGCGGCCGAAGTGAAACCGAAGCTCCTGGTCGTGACGGGGCGGAGTCCGGTCGAGGCAGTCGCGCGCGGCGAAGCCGAGCTGACCGTGATTACTGTTCCAAACATCGTCGAGGTCGAGGGCGTTGTGCTCGCAGGGCTGCTTCCGGACGAGTTGCAGAACTATACCACCTTCAGTGTCGGCCTCAGCGCCAACGCCAGAGAGCCCAAGGCCGCCGAGCAATTGATCGCGTTCCTGCGTTCGCCGGCAGCCGCCGCTGCGCTCCGGAGCAAGGGATTGGAGCCCATTGTCCCCTGACGCACTGTTCTGCGGAACAAGGTCGTTGTCGCTTACCGGGATCTACGCCTTTTTGGAACGGCGAACCGTGATCTCGGCGGCTCGCCGAAGCTAACTTTGCCGTCAGAATCTGGCGCATTTGTAAGTTGAACAAGGCCGCCGGTTTGCGTCTCCTGATCCTCCTCTTTCTGCGGTGAAGGCCTTTCGCCGCAGCTCAACGAAGGAGGATCTTTCGATGAAGCACAGGCTCTTTACTGGTCTCGTCGCGGCGACGTTCGCCGTGGCGGTCGCGCTCGCGCCGCCTGTCCTTGCCCGCGGCGGCGGCGGTGGCATCGGTGGTGGTGGCGGCGGTCATGGCGGCGGTGGTGGCTTTGGCGGGGGTGGCGGCTTCGGCGGCGGCCATGGTGGCGGCGGCTTCGGTGGTGGGTTCGGTGGCGGCGGAATGCACGGCGGCGGTTTCGCCGGCGGAATGCATGGGGGAGGTTTCGCCGGTGGTATGCGCGGGGGCGGAATGGCGTTTGCCGGCGGCCCGCATTTCGGCGGCGCTCGTTTCGGCGGCGCGGGCTTTGGCGGTCCGCGCTTTGTGGGTGCACCGATGACACGCGCGGCATTTGCACCTGGACCGCGGTTTGCCGGTGCCGGATTCCGCGGCGCGCACTTCTTCCATCATCGCGCGTTCTTCCACCACCGCTTCCGTCACTTTGCCTTCTTCGGCGTCGGCGCGCCTTACCTGTATGCCGATTACTACGACGGCTGCTGGCGCAGGGCACGGACGCCTTACGGATGGCAGTGGGTCAACGTGTGCGGGGACTATTGGTACTAGCGCCACGAACCGCACGGTTGACGCGCGGTCGTCGCCAGGCGTTCCATCCAGCCCCGGAATGGGATAGTCTGGTGGCGGCCGTCGCGCGGGGCAATCGGAGAGTTTGGCACGATGCCCGGAGCTCACCGCCGTATTCTCGTCGTCGAGGATGATCCGGAGACCGCGGGTCAGCTCGTCGAGCAACTCACCACCAGCGGCTATGATGTCGATCTGGCTGCGAACGGTCGCGAGGCGCTCAATCAGGGTGCGGCACGCGACTACGCCGTGATCACGATCGATCGCATGCTTCCGGATATCGACGGCATTGCGGTCATGCGTCAGATGCGCGACGACGGCATCGCGGTGCCGTTTCTGATCATCAGCGCGCTCGGCGAGGTGGACGACCGCGTGCGGGGCTTGCGTGCCGGTGGCGACGACTATCTGGTCAAGCCGTTCTCCTTCGTCGAGTTGCTGGCGCGGCTGGAGGCGTTGGGCCGGCGCAGCGAGACCGTTGCCAAGGAGACCATCATGCGGGTCGGCGATCTCGCCGTCGATCTGATCTCGCGGACCGCGAGCCGCGGCAACCGGAGGATTCCGCTGCTGCCGAAGGAGTTCCAGTTGCTTGAATATCTCGTGCGCAACGAGGGCCGCGTGGTGTCGCGCGCCATGTTGCTGCAGCATGTATGGGATCTGCATTTCGATCCCTCGACCAACATCATCGACGTCTATGTCGGCCGGGTGCGACGCAAGGTCGACGACCAGCAAGCCTATCCGCTGATCCATACGATCCGCGGCATCGGGTACTGCCTCCGTGCTCCTGGCTAAGACTCTCCGGTCATCGACGTTCCGTCTGGCGTTGATCGCGATCGGCACCTTCGGCCTGATCGTCTCGGTGATCTTCGCCTATGTCTACTGGTCGACGGTCTCCTATGTGCGCAGCCGGTCCGATCGCGCGATCATGACCGAGCAGGCGAACCTCCGGGACGCTTATGCGCGGTCCGGACGCGACGCCGTGATCGCGCTGATCGGACGGCGTATCGCGGACAAGAGCTTTGCCGATCACGTCTACCTTCTCGTCGACCCCACATCGGCGGTGCTCGCCGGAAATCTTTCCGGTTGGCCGGCGAACGCCGCGGACCGAGGCTGGTCGGAGTTTCGCGCGCCGGCGCGGCCGCCCGCCTCGGGAGACCCGCTGGTACGGATCATGACCGGGACGCTGCCGAACGGCGATCGACTGCTGGTGGGGCGCGACATCGGCGATATTGATGACTTTACGGCACAGATTCGGGCGGCCGGTATTGCGGTCGTCGTGCTGATTGCTGTGCTCGCGGCCTCCGCCAGCATCGGGGTCACGCGGCGCACGGTCGGCCGGATCGAGTCGATCAATGCGACCAGCCGCGCCATCATGTTCTCCGGTCTTGATCAGCGCATCCCGCTCCGCGGCAGTCACGACGAATGGGATCGCGTCGCCGAGAATCTCAATCAGATGCTCGACCGCATCGAGACGTTGATGGGGGAGGTGAAGCAGGCCAGCGACAACATCGCGCACGATTTGCGCACGCCGCTGACCCGCATGCGCGGACGGCTCGAGAAGGCCTATCATCGTCCGCGCAACGGCGAGAACGATGCGGCGCTGATCGGCGACACCATTGCTGATCTCGATACCGTGCTTGCGATGTTCGCATCGATCACCCGGATTTCCGAGATCGAGACACGGGCCCGCAAGGACGCGTTTCGGACCGTCAATCTTGCCGAGATCGCAGGCGAGGTGGTCGAGCTCTACGATGCCGCCGCCGAGCGGGACACGACCCGCCTCGAACTGACCGGCGATGCCGAGGTGCCGTTGACCGGCGACCGCGACCTGTTGTTCGATGCGATCGCCAATCTCGTGGACAATGCCATCAAGCACGGCCGCGCCGGGGGGCGCGTTATCGTGACGTGCCGCAACAGCGGGGGCAGTGCGGTGATGTCGGTCGCCGACGACGGGGCCGGCATTCCCGCCAGCCAGCACGATCACGTCTTCAAGCGCTTCTATCGCCTCGAGCAGAGCCGCTACACGCCGGGAAACGGCCTCGGCCTCAGCCTGGTTGCGGCCGTCGCCAGCCTGCACGGCGCAACCATCGAACTGCGCGACAATTCGCCGGGCCTGTTGGTTACGCTCTGTTTCTGCAACGGACGGCAGGTCGCGCAGGTCGGTGCGAACGCGTGAGATGAGCACTCTCTTCAGGCTCCTCCCTCCTTGAGGGGCGAGAGTGCGAGTGTATGACTCGCAAATCGCGCCACACACTCATTGTCGTCCTGGCGAAAGCCAGGACCCAGTACCCCAAATGCTCATTGTCGCGCGACGCTGGGGGCATGATCGCGTTCATCATCAAAATGCGCTGGTTATGGGTCCTGGCTTTCGCCAGGACGACGAACGAGGAGTCTCCAGCAGAGACGGCAGAGTATCGGTCCGCCCTTCGCCGGGACGACACATGGAGATGTCTATGCCGTCTCCATCGCGTCTGCGTATGCCATCAGCCTCACAAATTAATCACCCCGCGCCTTGCGGCATGCGCGACCGCATCGGTGCGGCCGGTGGCGTCGAGCTTGTCGAGCAGGGAGCCGACGTGAAATTTGGCGGTGTGGACGGAGATGCCGAGGCGCTTGGCGATCATCTTGTTCGAGGCGCCCTCGGCGAGCAGCGCGAGCACGTCGAGCTCGCGCGGCGTCAGCTCGAATGCGCCAGGCGAGGCCGCCCTGTCGTGGTCGCGGGAGACGATTGCGGCCGCGGCAGGCTCGCCGGGCGCTGCGAGCCGCAAGCCGGCGATGCTGCCGAGCAGCGTCGCCAGCCGGTCTGCAAGGACGGGATCATCGATCTCGAGCGAGATCACGATCTCAGGTGCACTCTCATTGCTCACGTCTCCGGCCTCTCGCCGATCGTCACCCTGACATGCAGCGGCTCGCCGCCGCGACGGACGGTGAGGTCGACGACCCTGCCGACGCTCTGCGGTCCCAAGGTTCGCAGCATCGCCCGCACGCCGGACAGGCGCTCATCGTTGACTGCAACGATCACGTCGCCCTGCCGGATGCCGGCGGCCGCCGAGGGGCCGTTCTTGTCGACGTTCATCACCATCACTCCGATGCCGTCGTCGACGCGGACCGGCTGCAGGCCGAGGCCAAGATATCCGCGGGCGATGCGGCCAGAGCTCTCGAGCTGCGGCGCGACGCGCTCGATGGTGGCGGTCGGAATCGTCAGCACGCGGCGAGGGCCCAGCACGGCCATGCCGAACGGCTCTCCCGATGCGTTCAGCGCCAGTCCGCCCTGCTGGCTGTGCCGCAACCGGACGTCCAATTCGATCCGCGCGTCGATGTCGCCGCCGCGCAGGCTGCGCCAGGCCGGGCCCGACAGCGAGACCATGCCGAGCCGCGCGGTCGGCGCGCCGCGGTCCGCCGCGACGACGATCGCCAGCGATCCGAGGGCGGGAACGGTGGCCGACAGCTTGAGCGGTGCGACGTCGGCGTCGAACCGCAGCAGCGCGATGTCGGTGGTGTGGTCGCGCCCGGCGATGGTCGCCGGCCGCCGGCTGCCGTCGGAAAGCTGGATCTCGATCTCGCCGTCGTCGGCCAGCGCCTCGTCGGCGGTGATGACGAGGCCGGGCTTCCAGACGAAGCCGGACGCGCGCAGACGGTGCGAATGCACGGAGACGACGGCGGGCGCGGTGCGCGCGATGGTTTCCGAGAGGGCAGATGACAGCGAGGAGAGGGTGGTCGGGTCGGTCATGGGAAACTCCGTTGGCTTCCCTCAATCTGGGATGTTGCGGCGGACGGCGGAACTGGCCGGATGGGCAGGGCCAAGCGGTGCGCCGACACGGGTGCTCGGGCGGACGCTCAGCTCAGGCCGTGCAGAGTGGCCTTCGGGCTCTCGCCGAACTTGGCGCGATAGGCGCTCGCCATACGGCTCAGATGGGTGAAGCCGAGCTCGAATGCAATATCGACGATGCGCTCGCCCGGACGCGCCGTCTTCAGGCGCGCGTTGAGCTGGGCGAGGCGGATGTCGAGCAGCATCTCGCTGACGGTGGTGCCGAAATGACGGCGGAAGCCGAGCTGCAGTGCGCGGATGCCGGTACCCGCGACCCCCGCAAGCTCAGCAAGATCCAGCGGCTCGGTCGTACGTGTCTCCAGATAGGCCCGCGCCCGTTTCAGCGCGGCCGGCTGCGTCTCGGCGCGGCCGTTGAAGACAGCGATGGCGGAGCGCAGGCTGTGCCGTTGCTCGGTCAGTAGGGCGTTGAGCAACGACTCGCGCCACTCGGCCGCGGCCAATCTGGGCAACGCCTTGTGTGGGCCGAGCCGCTCCGCGAGCGCAACCAGATGGTCGATCCTCGCGGCAATCGCCTGGCCGAGCGACCCGGTGAGTTCGATCGCCGGATCGAATTCGACCGCGCGCACGGCTGCGCCGCCAAGCGCGGCGGCGCGATGCTCCACCAGCTTGCGATCGAGCAACAGGATGAGCTGGGCGCAATCGCCGCGCCACGTCATGTCGGTCGGAATCGTCGGCGACAGCAGCGACGCGCAGACGGCTGGTCCGGTCATCACCTCGCGTGCCGCGGTGCGGATCGCGGCCGAACCATGGAGCGGGACCTGCAGCAGAAAGAAGCGGTCAAGACAGCCGGGATTGATCGCAACCGATCCGCCATAGGCGACGTAGTTGACTGAGAAGCCGTCAAAGCCCGCGCAATTGTGGGATGCGAAGAAGTCTCCTTCGGAGCGGTCGACCGGCGTCAGGTCGTGCGGACAGAAGATGCGTCCGATCGCCTCGGCCGCGTCGTCGACGCGCGCCGTCGCGACCCGCGCGAAATCCGTGAGCCTCGCCTTTGCCGAAACCTCGTTGCTCGCCGCAGTCACGCCGGCCGTCCGAAGTTGTTTGAGGTCTAAAACATCATGTAGCCTAGTGCATCCCGCGGCAAAGGGGAACGCCGTTTCGTCACGCAGTGCGCCCGATCGGCGGGCAGGCGGATGCGGAGGCATTGGGCAGAAGCCGGCCAGCTCGCCGCTCTCGCATTGCAGCATGATCGCGTCGGATGCGGATTCGTTTATCGGCTAGACAGCCTCGCCCGCCGGCGACAGGCTCGGTGCCGGCAATGCGCACCAACTGGAGAGGACGACATGGGCACGCTCGAAAAAGGCATCACTCGAAACGGCACCGGCTACGGCGGCAAGACCTGGAATATCCTGGGTCAGGTCTACTACCCGAAAGCCATCACCGACTCGACCTTCGCGTTCGAAACCAACAGTGATCCCGGCCAGTTCGTGCCGGTGCACATCCACCCGACGCAGGACGAGTTCATCCTGGTGCAGGAAGGCGTGCTCGACCTCAAGCTCGACGGGGTCTGGGTGCAGGCCAAGGCCGGCGATCTCGTGCGCATGCCGCGCGGCGTCCCCCACGGCTACTTCAACAAGTCGGACAAGCCGGCGCGGGCGCTGTTCTGGGTGTCGCCGATGCAGAAGCTCGAGGCGCTGTTCGAGAAGCTACACAATCTGCAGGACCCGGTCGAAGTGGTGCGCATCTCCGCCGAGCATGAGGTGGATTTCCTGCCGCCGGAAGCGAACGACTAGGCACACAGCCAAAGCAGACAGCGCATGCGACGCAACGATCGCCGGAGCAGGCTCCGGCGATGACGAGAACGCGTGCGCTTACGGAAATGGACCTGTTCACTCATCTCGGAGCGGTTTCATGATCAAGCAGAAGCACGTGTGCGTCATCGGTGCCGGCGTGTCGGGGCTTGCCGCAGGCAAGGCGTTCGCCACGCGGGGCCATAAGGTGACCATCATCGAGCGCAGCGGCGATCTCGGCGGGGTCTGGGAGCCGGCACGCTCCTATCCTGATGTGCAAACGCAGAGCCCGAAGGAGCTCTATCGCTACACCGACAAGGCGATGCCGGAGGCCTATCCGGAATGGCCGAAGGGACCGCAGGTCCATGCCTATCTGCGCGACTATGCCCGCAGCCACGGGATCGACCGCGCAATCCGCTACGATACCAAGGTGGAGGCCATGAGCCGGCGGGCCGATGGCAGTCCGGGCTGGACGCTCGCGCTGCGCTCGACCGATGGCGCCACCGGCCATGAGGATTTCGATTTCGTCGCCGTTTGCACCGGACAGTTCAATGAGCCGCAGACGCTGCCATTGCCCGGCGAGGACGGCTTCAAGGCCCAGGGCGGTCAGATCCTGCATTCGTCGCAATATGGCGACCCGGCGCTGGCCGAGGGGCGCAAGGTCGTCGTGCTCGGCGGCTCGAAATCGGCCACCGACATCGCGGTGAATGCGGTCAATTCCGGCGCCAGCGAGGTGACGATCGTGTTTCGCGAGCCGGTGTGGCGGATCCCGTACTTCGTCGGCGGGCTCGTGAACTTCAAGCGGATTCTCTACATCCGCGCCCAGGAACAGATGTTCGCGAGCTGGGGCATTGGCCCGATGGGCCGTCTTGTCCATGCGGTTGCAAAGCCGTTCGTGTGGGCGAACTGGCGTGGGCTCGAGAGCATGCTGAAAATGCAGCTCAAGCTCAAGCAGTGCAACATGGTGCCGAAGGAGCGGATCGAGGACGGCGTCAACTGCTCGGTGCCGATCGCAACTCCCGGCTTCTATCCGATGGTCGCCGATGGCCGCATCAAGGCGGTGCGCGGCACCTTCGATCATTACGACGGCAATACCGTCGTGACCAGCGGCGGCCGGCGCATCGCGGCCGACGTCGCGGTGCTCGCAATCGGCTACAAGCTCGGGGTGCCGTTCCTCCCGGAGGCCTATCGGGCGAAGCTGGTCGAGCCCGACGGCCAGTACCGGCTCTATCGCCTGATCGCCAATCCCGATCTGCCGGACATGGGCTTCGTTGGCTTCAACTCGAGTTTCTGCACGGTGTTGTGCGCCGACCTCGCCGCGAACTGGCTGGTGCGTTACGCCGACGGTCAACTTGTGCGCCAGCCGAGCGCGGCCGAGATGCATGACAACATCGCGATGATGCTGAACTTCAGGCGGGTCGAGCGACCGGCGGCGGGCGTCTATGGCGGGCTGTGCGTCGCGCCCTATCACTTCAAGCATTTCGACGAGCTGTTGGCCGATATCGGCGCCAAGACCTGGCGCCGCAATCCACTCGTCGAGAGGTTCACGCCGCCCGATGCGGACGCTTATGCGCGCTTCCTCGCGACTGCGCCCGACTACACGGCGGTGGCGTGAGAAACGTCACGGTTGACTGGATCAGGGATGTGGGTGAAACCCGTTGCCGTCCGGCGATGACACGCTTGGCCTCAGCGGGGAAGCATTATGTCGCAGTCCTTCACCTATCAGGTCAGCCCGATGCGGGTGGTGTTCGGCATCGGCACCATCGCTAGTCTTAAGGACGAACTCGAGCGTCTCGGCATCAAGCGCGCGCTGGTGCTGGCGAGCCGGCGACAGCAGTCCGAGCTCGGCGATCTCGCGGCATTGGCCGGCGACCACATGGCCGGACTATTCGACGGCGCGGTGGTGCATACGCCGGTCGCGGTGACGGAGCGGGCGATGCAGGTGGTGCGCGCTCTGAAGCCCGACGGCGTCGTTGCGATTGGTGCGGGCGCCGCGACCGGCTTGAGCAAGGCGATCGCGCTGCGCACAGATCTGCCGCAATTGATCGTGCCGACCAGCTACGCCGGGTCTGAAATGACGCCGGTGCTGGGCGAGACCGTCGACGGCGTCAAGACCACGCAAGCGTCGCCGAAGATTTTGCCCGAGGCCGTGATCTATGACGTCAATCTCACCGTGTCGATGCCGGGAAGATTCTCCGCGATCTCCGGCCTCAACGCGATCGCGCACGCCGCCGAGGCGCTGTATGCGCGCGACGGCAATCCGATCACCTCGTTGATGGCGGAAGAGGCGATTGCGAAGCTCGCCGCGTCGCTGCCGGAGGTGATTGCGCGACCGCGCGATCTCGAGGCGCGCTCGGATGCGCTCTATGGCGCCTGGCTATGCGCCGTCTGCCTCGGCACCGTCGGCATGGCGCTGCATCACAAGCTCTGCCACACGGTCGGTGCATTGTTCGACCTGCCGCACGCCGAGACCCATGCGGTGCTGCTGCCGCACACCATCGCCTACAACACGCCGGCCGCACCGGAGGCGATCGGCCGTGCCGCGAAGGCGCTTGGTGCGGCCGACGCGGCCACTGGCTTGTTCGATCTGTCGACCCGGCTTGGCGCGCCGCGCTCGCTCGCAGAGATCGGCATGCCCGAAGACGGCATCGCGCGGGCCGCCGCGCTCGCGATCAAGAATCCCTATTGGAATCCGCGCCCGATCGAGGAGAGCGGAATTCGCGATCTGCTCAGGCGGGCGTGGGCCGGTGCGAAGCCGCGAGCCGGCTAAGGAAGCCGTCACACCCCGATCGCATTGCGCGCGATCACGTCGCGATAAAATGCCGCGCTCAGCTTCGGCACGCGCGCCTGGGTCTCGAAATCGACCCGGTACAGGCCGAAGCGCTTCTCGTAGCCGAAGATCCATTCGAAATTGTCCATCAGGCTCCACAGGAAGTAGCCGTGGACCGGGACGCCATCGGCGGTGGCGCGCTGCAGTTGAGCGAGATAGTTGCGCAGGAACATGATGCGATCGACGTCGTAGATTTGCCCGTCCGGATGCAGCTTGTCCTCGCCGGACGTTCCGTTCTCGCTGATATAGATGCTCTTGATGTTCCAGAGCTTGGCGGCAATGCGCGGCGCCCAGTAGATCACCTCCGGCGCGATCCGCAGCCATTCCGAGTTCATGTGCGGGAACGACGCCGGCATCGGCAGCGGTCGCCAGCCCGGCGCCCGGTCGGTGGCGACGATGTAGACCTGTGGGGCGTAGACGTTCAGGCCGACGAAATCGTTGGGCTGCGAAATGATCTTCAGCTCGTCCGCGCTGAATTTCGGCGCGTCCGCGCCGGCCCATTGCAGGAAGGCTTCCGTGTACTTGCCGTCGAGAACGACCCCGAGAAAGCCCGCATTGAGTTCACGCGTCGCGATCTCGGTGGCGCGGATGTTCTCCGGCGTGTTGATCGCGGGGACGCAGGCGGTGATGTTCTCGGCCGGGCCGACCCGTGTGCCGGCACGGCCCTTGGCGCGGATCGCCTGCACCGCAAGCCCATGCGCCAGTGCGACGTGGTGGCGGGCCTGGTTCACTTCCGCGTGCGACAGCTTCAAGCCGGGCGCATCGATGCCGAGGCCGTAGCCGAAGGGCAGGAAGCGCCCGACCTCGTTGAGGGTGAAGATGTTCTTGACGCGATCCGTTAGCCGCTCTGCAACATAGCCGGCATAATCGCCGAACGCCTTCGATGTCTCGCGCGAGCGCCAGCCGCCGACCCGGTCCTGCAAAGCCTGCGGCAGGTCCCAGTGATAGAGCGTGGCGTAAGGCTCGATGCCGTTCGCCAGCAGTTCGTCGACCAAGCGGTGGTAGAAGTCGAGGCCCTTCGGGTTCGGCGCGCCGATGCCGTCCGGAAACACCCGCGGCCAGGCGATCGAGAAACGATAGGCCCTGGCGCCGAGATCCTTGATGAGACGAACGTCCTCCTTGTAGCGGTGATAGTGATCATTGGCGCGATCGCCGTTGGTGCCGTCCTCGATCTTGCCCGGCGTGTGGGTGAAGGTGTCCCATATCGAGCGGCCACGGCCGTCCTCGTTGACCGCGCCCTCGACCTGGTAGGACGACGTCGCGGTGCCCCAGACGAAGCCGGCGGGAAAGCTCGCGCCGTCCGGCCGCGGTGGCGTCTTCGCGGCCCGGGCCGGGGCCGACACGCCGAGTGCCGAGAGGCCTGCGAGGCCCGCGAACTGCCGGCGCGAGAATTTACCGAACATCATTGGCTCCCGTCGGGTTTGTGTCGGTCTGATGATGGTGCCGGACCGATGTCGAGGAAAAGCCTCGGTCGCATCGCCGGTTGCAGCAGGAGGTGCTTGGGCAAGTTAACCTCTCATCCTGCTGTCGGGCAACAAGCGCGCAGCCGGCCGCGCGCGATTGCAATCGTGCGGCAAAGCCGAGGTCGCGGAGTTGTCAATTTCGTGGTGACATCTTCTCCTCTAAATTCCCCGTTACGCCCCTCCGAAAACGACGCCTGAACAGCTTCCCGAGATCTTGTCGAGCCGCCGCGCAATGAACAATTTTGCATGTCATCGTCGATGGGCGTCTCTGCGCTGCCTCGCTGCGGCGGTTGTTCTGCTGTCGGCGGCCGCAGCCGCGCAGGCCGAGCAGACATTTTCCTTTGACAACACGCCGGGCAAGTTGCCGAAGACGGTCGTTCCGGTGAACTATGCGATCGAGCTGACACCGGATTTTGAAAGTCTGGCGTTACCGGGCGTGGAGACCGTCGATATCGAGGTGCGCGAGCCGACCGCCCGGATAACGCTGAATACCATCAGCACGACATTCAGCGATGTCGCCGCTGATGACGGCACGCAGCGCGCCACGGTCACGACCGACGCCGCGGCGCAGACGGCGACGCTGACTTTCGCCCAGCCGCTGGCGGCGGGCCGACACACGCTGCGTATCGCTTTCACCGCGCAGATCAACAAGTTCGGCAGCGGCCTGTTCTCGGTCGATTACCCGACCCGGACCGGCATGAAGCGGCTGATCTCGAGCAAGCTCGAGCCGGCCGATGCACGGCGAATCTTTCCGTGCTGGGATGAGCCGGCGTTCAAGGCAACCTTTGCGCTGAGCGTCGTGATTCCGCGCAATCTGCTGGCGGTCGGCAACATGCCGGTGGCCGGCGAAGCGCAGGTCTCCGACAATCTCAAGCGCGTGACCTTCGCGCCGACCCCGAGGATGTCGAGCTATCTCTTTGTGCTCACCGTGGGCGATCTGGAGCGCGTCACGGCGGACGCCGGCGGCGTCACGGTTGGCGTGGTGACGACACAAGGCAAGACCGAGCAGGGGCGGTTCGCGCTCGCCAGCGCGGTCAAGCTGCTCGCCTACTATAATGACTATTTCGGGGTGAAGTATCCGCTGCCCAAGCTCGATTTGATCGCTGTGCCCGGTGGGTTCGGCGGCGCTATGGAGAATTGGGGCGGTATTGCTTTCTTCGAGAGCCGGCTGCTGTTCGATCCCGCGACCAATGCGGAGCCTGCGCGGCGTGGCATCTTCGCCATCATCGCGCATGAAATGGCGCATATGTGGTTCGGCGATCTCGTCACCATGGCCTGGTGGGACAACCTCTGGCTCAATGAAGGGTTCGCGAGCTGGATGGCGACCAAGGCCTCGGAGCAATTCTACCCGCAATGGCAGAACTGGCTCAACGGCTACGGCGCCAAGCAGTTCGCGATGACGCTCGATGCGCGCCGCACCTCCCATCCGATCCAGCAGCCGATCGCCGATCACAGCGAGGCGGTCACGGCTTTCGACGCGATCACCTATAACAAGGGCCAAGCATTGATCCGGATGCTGGAGAACTATCTCGGCGCGCAAGCCTTCCGCGACGGCATTCGCAAATACATGGTTGCGCATGCCTATGGCAACAGCACGACCGCTGATCTCTGGCAGGCGCTGGAGAGCGCCGCCGGCAAAAAGATTACGGGTGTGGCGGCGTCATTCACCGAACAAGACGGCGTGCCGCTGGTGGTGGCCGAGACGGTCTGCGATGGCACGTCGCAGCGCCTGACGCTGCGGCAGGAGCGGTTCGTGACTGCGCCGGCCGACGTGGCGCCCCTGCCGCAGCACAATTGGCAGATTCCGGTCGCCGTCGGTCCCGTGCACGGCAAGCCTCTTGCGGACGTCCTGCTGCAGGGCCGTGCCGATATTCCGGCGGGCAATTGCGGCGATCCGATCAAGGTCAATCTCGGCGATATCGGCTACTACAGGGTCGAATACGGCCCGAAGAACCGCGCGGCGCTGCTGAACGCGTTCGCGCAGATGCCGGTCGAGGACCGGCTCAACATCGTCACCGATAGCTGGGCGCTGGTGCAGGCCGGACGCGCCGATCCGTCATCCTATCTCGCGCTGCTCGATGCGCTCGACATCGGCGATCATCGCGCCGTGTGGGACCAGGTGATCTCGTCGTTTGCGATGCTCGATCGCCTGGCGCGAGATCGCGACGAGCGGCCGGTCATCCAGGCCTATGCGCGCGCCAAGCTGCGTCCGGTGTTCGACCGGCTCGGATGGGAAGGCGGCCCGGCCGACGACGACACCGCGCTGTTGCGCGCCAGCCTGATCCGCACGCTCGGCGATTTCGGTGACAAAGAGATCCTCGCCGAGGCGGAGCGGCGGTTCGCGGCCTTCCTGGTGGATTCCGACGCGCTCCCCAACGCGCTGCGCGATCCCGTGAGCCATCTCGTCGGCATCACGGCGGAACGCTCGACTTACGATACGCTGCTCGCTCTGGCGCGCAAGAGCACCCTCACCAATGAGCGGCTGCGCTATTACTTCGCTGCCGCCAGCGCCCGTAACGCCGAGCTGGCGGAGGCGACTCTGGCGCTGACGTTAACCAGCGAGCTGCCCGACACGATCGTCCCGGGCGTGATCGGCGCGGTGGCATCCGCGGGCGAACGGCCGCAGCTCGCCTGGGATTTCGTCAAGAAGAATTTCGACGCGCTGCTGACCAGGCAGGGACCGAATTTCCGCGACCAGTTCGTGCCCAACTTGATGACCAACTTTACCGACGCAACCCACGCCGCCGAGCTCGCCGCCTTCGCACCGTCACAATCGACCGGTGGCGGCCGGCTGATGGTGGCGCGATCGCTCGAATCGATTGCGATCTCCGCTGATCTGCAGGCGCGGATGTTGCCGGTGATCGGTGCCTGGATCAAGGCGCACAAGCAGTGAGGCCGCGAGGGACTCCCCGACGCCGTGCGATGCCGCTATGCTCAGCCGGCCGCATGCAATCAAACGCGCGAGGCTAAGATGGTGAAAGGCTCCGATTTGCTGGTCGCCGCTCTTGAGAACGAGGGCGTGGAACGTGTGTTCGGTGTTCCCGGCGAGGAGAACCTTGATGTTGTCGAGAGCCTGCGTACGTCCTCGATCAAGCTGATCGTCACGCGCCACGAGCAGGCCGCGGCCTTCATGGCGGCGACCTATGGCCGGCTCACCGGAAAGCCCGGCGTCTGCATGACGACGCTCGGGCCGGGGGCGCTCAATCTCACCACCGGCGCTGCCTATGCGCTGCTCGGCGCGATGCCGATGGTGATGCTCACGGGCCAGAAGGGCATCATGAGCAGCCGCCAGGCCAAGTTCCAGATCGTCGATATCGTCAACACCTTCCGTCCGCTGACCAAACTGTCGCTGCAGATCGTCAGCACGGCAACCATCCCGACGCTGGTCCGTGACGCCTTCCGGATCGCGATGCAGGAGCGGCCGGGCCCGGTGCTGCTCGAATTGCCGGAGGATATCGCGGGCGAGGAAGCGGAGCCGGCGGCCATGGTGCCGCCGCATCCGATCGAAATTCCCATTGCCCATGCCGCGGCGCTCGACCGCGCCGCCGACATGATCCTGAAGGCGCAGCGTCCGCTGATCATGTTGGGTGCCGCGGCCTCGCGCCCGCGCAGCACGGCCAGCATCGGCGACTTCGTTCGCCGCACCAAGATTCCGTTCTTCACAACCCAAATGGGCAAGGGCACGGTGTCGGGCGGGACCAATCTCTACATGGGCACCGCCGCGCTGAGCGAGCGCGACTATGTGCATGAGGCGATCGACCGCGCCGATCTGATCATCGCGATCGGGCATGACACGATCGAGAAGCCGCCTTTCATCATGGGGCCCAAGGGACCGCAGGTGATCCATGTCAGCTACACGCCGGCGAATGTCGAGCAGGTCTATTTTCCGCAATGTGAAGTGATCGGCGATGTCGGCCCGAGCCTCGAGTTGCTGGCCGACCGGGTCGACGGACGGCTGCCGCACGCCAGCGCGCTGCATAGCCTGCGCGCGGGCATTCTGGCGAAGATCACGGACCGCGCGACCGAGGGCCGCTGGCCGCCGACGCCGCAGCGTATCGTGCACGATGTTCGCCAGGTCATTCCGGAGGACGGCATCGTCGCGCTCGACAACGGCATGTACAAAATCTGGTTCGCGCGCAATTACCGCACGCTGCTGGCGAACTCGCTGCTGCTCGACAATGCGCTCGCCACCATGGGCGCCGGCCTGCCGTCGGCGATGATGGCGGCGATGCTCTATCCGAAGACCCGGGTGCTCGCGGTCTGCGGCGATGGCGGCTTCATGATGAACTCGCAGGAGCTCGAGACCGCCGTGCGCCTCAAGCTCAATCTCGTGGTCCTGATCCTGGAAGATTCCGCCTACGGCATGATCCGCTGGAAGCAGGCGGTCGATCGTTTTCCCGATTTCGGCCTTACCTTCGGCAATCCGGATTTCGTCAGATATGCCGAGAGCTACGGCGCGAAGGGGTCGCGGATCGAAAGCACCGAGGCGATCATCCCGACACTGGAGCGGGCTTTCGCCGGCGGCGGCGTGCACCTCGTCGTGGTTCCCGTCGACTATTCCGAGAACGAGCGGGTGCTGGTCGACGAGCTTCGTGAGAAGGTGCAGCAGATCGATGTGTCGTAATGCCTCGCCGCGGCCCGCGAGGAACGAAATGCCCGCGGCTTGATTGGGAGTAAGCCATCATGATAGCACCCCGAGGCATCACTCATTTGCGCTGATGGGCTGGCGATAGCTGTTCTGAGAGGTCAAGTGACTGCACCACATCCTGCTGCCGGCAAACCCGTCGATCCTGCCTCGCTCGTCAACGTACCGCGGCTGGTCACGGCCTATTTCGCCGGCAAGCCAGATGCCAATGATCCGACCCAACGGGTGGCCTTCGGCACCTCGGGCCACCGCGGCTCGTCGCTGAAGAATTCCTTCAACGAGGACCACATTCTCGCCACCACGCAGGCGATCTGCGACTATCGGCGCGAGAAGGGGATGACCGGACCGCTGTTCATCGGCGTCGACACCCACGCGCTCGCCGAGCCGGCGCTTGTGAGCGCGGTCGAGGTGTTCGCCGCGAACGGCGTCGAGATTATGATCGATGCGCAGGGCGGCTACACGCCGACACCCGTGATCTCGCACGCGATCCTGAGCTACAACAAGGGGCGCAGCACGGCCCTTGCGGACGGCGTCGTCATCACACCATCGCACAACCCGCCGGAGGACGGCGGCTACAAATACAATCCGCCGCATGGCGGCCCGGCCGACACCGACGTCACCGGTGTGGTCGAGAGGAGCGCCAACCGCTACATCGAGGCCGGGCTCAAGGGTGTCGCGCGGATGCCGTATGATCGCGCGCGCAAGGCGGCGACCACCCATCTCCACGACTACGTTACGCCTTACGTCACCGATCTCGGCAACACCGTCGATCTCGCGCTGATCAAGTCGGCCGGCGTGAAGATCGGCATCGATCCGCTCGGCGGCGCCGCGGTGCATTACTGGCAGCCGATCATCGCGCGTTACGGGATCAACGCGACGGTCGTCAACAATGCAGTCGATCCGACCTTCCGCTTCATGACCGCGGATTGGGACGGCAAGATCCGGATGGACTGCTCGTCGCCCTACGCGATGGCGAGCCTGATCGGGATGCGCGACAAGTTCGACGTCGCCTTTGCCAACGACACCGATGCCGATCGGCACGGCATCGTGACCCGCTCGAACGGGCTGATGAACCCGAACCATTTCCTGGCCACCGCGATCGCCTATCTGTTCGCGCACCGGCCGCAGTGGAGCAAGGACGCCGCGATCGGCAAGACCATCGTGTCGAGCTCGATCATCGATCGCGTCGCCAAGAAGCTGAATCGCAAGCTGGTCGAGACGCCGGTCGGCTTCAAATGGTTCGTCGAAGGGCTCGGCAGCGGCGCGTTCGGCTTTGCCGGTGAGGAGAGTGCCGGCGCCTCGTTCCTCAAGCGCGACGGCTCGGTCTGGACCACGGACAAGGACGGCATCATTCTCGGTTTGCTGGCCGCGGAAATCATCGCCAAGACCGGCCGCGATCCGGGCGAATTGTTCAACGAGCTCACCGCCGAGCTCGGCATTCCCTACTACGAACGCATCGACGTCGCGGCGACGCCGAAGCAGAAGAACGCGCTGAAGGCACTTGGGCCCGAGCAGCTCAACATGACGCAACTCGCCGGGGATGCCGTGCGTGCGGTCCGGACCAAGGCCCCCGGCAACGATCAGCCGTTCGGCGGCATCAAGGTCGAAAGCGAGTCAGGGTGGTTTGCCGCACGCCCGTCCGGCACCGAGGATGTCTACAAGATCTATGCCGAAAGCTTCAGGGGGACCGATCACCTCAAGCAGATCCAGAGCGACGCGCAGGCCGCGATCGCCAAGGCGTTTTGAGACCGAGCCGGGGCTGATGTCATGCGGGTGCTGTTGACGGGCTCTTCCGGCTGGCTCGGGCGCTTTCTCGCGCCGAAGCTCCGGCAGGCCGGCCATAGCGTGGTCGGCGTTGACGTGGTCTCGGGCGAGGCAACCGATATCGTCGGCTCGATTGCCGAGCGATCCGTGGTCGACCGGGCGTTCGCCGATCACGGCATCGAGGCGGTGATCCACGGCGGCGCCCTGCACAAGCCGGACATCGAGCGGTTCTCGCGGCAGGCCTTCGTAGATGTCAACGTGACCGGCACGCTCAATCTGTTGCAGGCCGCAGTCGCCGCAGGCCATGATCGCTTCGTCTTCACCTCCACGACATCGCTGATGATCTCTCAGGCGATCCGCGATGGCGAGGGCAACGCCGCGGTATGGCTCGACGAGAACGCAGGTCCGCTCGAGCCGCGCAATATCTACGGCATCACGAAGCTCGCTGCCGAGGGGCTGTGCCGGCTGTTCAGCCGCGAGCACGGGCTGAATTGCGCCGTGCTGCGCACCAGCCGCTTCTTCCCCGAAGAGGACGACACGATCCGCGACATCCATGGCGAGAACCTGAAGGCGACCGAGCTGCTGTACCGCCGCCTGACGGTAGAGGATGCCGCCGACGCCCATGTGGTGGCGCTGGACAAGATCAGCGGATTCGAGGTCTTTGTGATCAGCGCACCGACGCCGTTTTCGCGCGACGATGTCGCGGCGCTGAGGTCGGATGCGGCAAGCGTGATCGCGCGCTATTTCCCGGATGCGCCGAGGCTGTTTGCCAAGCGCGGCTGGCACCTGCCGACATCGATCGGCCGGATCTACGATGCCGGCAAGGCTGAACGCCTGCTCGGCTTCCGCGCCGTGACCGACTTTGCGGCGGTGCTGGGCGCCCTGCGCGAGGGCGCGCCGCTTCCCTTCGCACACGATCCCGACTATGTCTCGCCATCAACGAGGCTCGCAAATGGCTGATTTCCACGGCGTCTTTCCCTATCTGGTGTCTCCGGTCGATCCAGCAGGCCATGTCCGTACCGAGGTGCTTGGCCGGTTGTGCGACGACCTGATCAAGGCCGGCGTGCATGGGCTGACGCCGCTCGGCTCGACCGGCGAGTTCGCCTATCTCAACAATGCCCAGCGCATGCAGGTGGTGCAGACCACGATCGAGGCCGCGCAGGGCCGCGTGCCCGTGGTCGCAGGCGTCGCCTCGACCTCGACGGCGGATGCCGTGGCGCAGGCCAAGGCCTATCAGAAGCGCGGCGCCAACGGCATTCTGGCGATCCTGGAAGCGTATTTCCCGCTCAGCGACGCCCAGGTCGAAGCCTATTTCCGTGCCATTGCCGACGCCGTCGATATTCCCGTCGTGATCTACACCAACCCGAATTTCCAGCGCTCCGACCTCACGCTCGACGTCATCGCGCGCCTCGCGGCTCATCCGCGCATCGGCTACATCAAGGACGCCTCGACCAACACCGGGCGGCTGCTGTCGATCATGAACCGCTGTGGCGACAGCATCAAAGTGTTCTCGGCCTCCGCCCATATTCCGGCAGCAGTGATGTTGATCGGCGGCCATGGCTGGATGGCAGGGCCCGCGTGCATCATCCCGCGGCCGAGCGTCGAGCTCTACAATCTTTGCCGGCGCACTCGCTGGGACGAAGCGATGGCGTTGCAGAGAAAGCTGTGGCGCATCAACGAGGCGTTTGCCCGTTTCAATCTTGCCGCCTGCATCAAGGCCGGGCTCACGATCCAGGGCTATGACGTTGGCGGCCCCGTGCCGCCGCAGGCGGAGCTGTCCGACGAGCAGCGCAAGGTGGTCGAGGCGGCGTTGCGCGATTTGGGCTAAGGGCGGAAACGGCGGTGAGCGCCAGGCCGGCGTCGCTTTATACCGCTCTCAGACTTTCCTGCGGCGCGTCGCGGATCAAGCTCTCGAGATCGCTCCGTTCGAGCGTCTCCTTTTCCAGCAGCTTCTTTGCGGCGTTGTCGAGAATGGGACGACGCGCGGTCAAGATACTCTCGGCGCGCTGGAATGCGCGGTCAACGATCGCGCGCACCTCATCGTCAATCGCAGCAGCCGTGTCCTCCGCATAGTCACGCTCGCGCCCGGGATAGGGTCGATCGGCGCCGGCGAAGAGGTTGCCGGGCTCGCGGTCATAGGCGACGCCGCCGAGCTTTTCGGACATGCCGTAGCGCGTTACCATGCTGCGAGCGATGTCGGTCACACGGCTCAAGTCGTCCGCGGCGCCAGTGGAGAGATGATCGAACACGACCAACTCAGCGGCGCGGCCGCCGAGCAGTACCGCCATCTTGTTTTCGAGCTCCTCCTTGGTCATCAGGAAACGGTCTTCGATCGGACGCTGGATGGTGTAGCCGAGCGCGCCGACGCCGCGCGGGATGATCGAGACCTTGTGAACGGGGTCGACGCCAGGCAGCGACAGCGCGACCAGCGCATGGCCCATCTCGTGATAGGCGACGATCTCGCGTTCCTTGGGATTGAGCAGGCGGTTGCGCTTCTCGAGGCCCGCCACCATGCGCTCGACGGCGTGATTGAAGTCGGTCATGGCGACGGCCTCGGCGCCACGGCGGGTCGCCAGCAGCGCCGCCTCGTTGACGAGATTGGCAAGGTCGGCGCCGGTAAATCCCGGCGTCAGCGCCGCCACCGCCTCGGGATCGACGTCGGGAGCGATCCTGGCCTTCTTCATGTGCACCTCGAGAATTGCGACTCGTCCCTTCTTGTCGGGACGATCGACCAGCACCTGGCGATCGAAACGGCCGGCGCGCAGCAGCGCAGGGTCGAGGATTTCCGGCCGGTTGGTCGCGGCCAGGATGACAAGGCCCGTGCGCGAATCGAAGCCGTCGAGCTCGACCAGGAGCTGGTTCAGCGTCTGCTCCTTCTCGTCATGACCTCCGGCAAACGGGCCGATGCCGCGGGCGCGGCCGAGCGCGTCGAGCTCATCGATGAAGATGATCGCCGGCGCCTTCTCGTGCGCCTGCTGGAACAGGTCGCGCACCCGCGCCGCGCCCACGCCGACGAACATCTCGACGAATTCCGATCCGGAGATCGAGAAGAACGGCACGCGGGCTTCGCCGGCAACGGCCTTTGCGAGCAGGGTCTTGCCGGTGCCTGGCGGGCCGACCAGCAGCACGCCCTTCGGCATGCGCCCGCCGAGCCGGCCATAGTCCTTCGGGCTCTTCAGGAAATCGACCACCTCGCGCAACTCGTCCTTGGCCTCGTCGACGCCGGCGACGTCGCCGAAGGTCACGCCGGTATCGGATTCGACGTAGATCTTGGCTTTGCTCTTGCCGATCGCCATCAACCCGCCGCCCAGGCCTCCGCCGGCGGCGGCGCGCCGGCCGATGTACCACCAGATGCCGAAGAACAGCAGTACGGGCATCACCCATGACAGCAGGTCGCGCAAGAAGGTGCTCTCGATCTGACCGGTGAAGCGCACGTGATATTTGTCGAGCTCCTGGGCGACGTCCTGGTCGACCCGCGTGGTCACGAACTGCTTCTGGCCGCCCGGCAGCGGCTGTTTCAGCGTGCCTTGCACCGTGCGGTCGGAAATGCCGACGGAATCGACCTTCCCATCGCGGAGCAATTGCTGGTACTGGCTGTAGGGGATCACCGCAATCTTGTTCGCGGTCGAGACCATGTACTGGATCAGGAAAAGCGCGATAACCGCAGCGATGGCATAGCCAATATTGAACCGCGTCCGTTCGGTCATGCCAAAAGCTCCGATCAATATGCGGGACGTCTTCGACGTCGGATTGGGGCTATCCCGCAACAGGCCGCAGAGAGCCGCAACGCACCCAGGGAACAACGAAAGACCGGCGTCCCGGTTTCAATGGAGGCTTGGGCGACCAATCACACCGACGCGTGAAGGCCGGAAACTGCGGCATTTGTCCCGACTGCGCCGGGCAACTTCCGCCCGTCCGGCGCGTTGATCGACGCGAGAGGGCCAGGGTCCATGTATCGACGCCACATTGTAGTTCTTGCCGTCGTCGCAGCCGTTATACTGGTGTTCGCAGCCGGCAACATTCGTCAGGCTCCGTGGACCGGCGCCCCCGCGCGCGCAGTCACGGAGCGCGGCGCGCTATCGGAGGCCGAAAAGGCCAATGTCGACATCTTCGAGAAAGTCTCGCCGTCGGTCGTGCAGGTTGTGGCGCAGTCCACCCCCAATCCGCTCAGCGAGGAGCAGGAAGGCGGGGAGGCGTCCGGCACTGGCATTGTCTGGGACACTGAGGGCCACATCGTCACCAACAACCACGTGGTGCAGAACGCAAGTCAGGTCGCGATCCGATTTGCCTCCGGCGAGGCGGTGCGCGCGGAGATTGTCGGCACCGCGCCGAACTACGATCTGGCGGTGCTGCGGATCCGAAGCGCGCGTACGCTGCCGTCGCCGGTCGCAATCGGCAGCTCGGCCGATCTCAAGGTCGGGCAGTTTGCATTTGCAATCGGCAACCCCTTCGGGCTCGACCAATCGATGTCCAGCGGCATCATCAGCGCGCTGAAGCGCAGACTGCCGACCTCCAGCGGACGCGAGATCTCCAACGTGATCCAGACCGACACTGCGATCAATCCGGGCAATTCAGGCGGACCATTGCTTGACTCCGCCGGCCGGCTGATCGGCGTGACAACGGCGATCCTGTCGCCGTCGGGCTCGAATGCCGGCATCGGCTTTGCGATCCCTGTCGATATCGTGAACCGCGTGGTCCCCGAGCTGATTCGTAGCGGCCGCGTGCCGACCCCGGGGATCGGCATCGTGACCGCGAACGAGGCGGTGGCGACGCGCTTGGGCGCCGAGGGACTGATCGTCGTACGCACGACCCCGGGATCGCCGGCCGAGCGCGCCGGTCTCCGCGGGGTCAATCTCTCCACCGGCGAGCTTGGTGACGTGATCACTGCGATCGACGGCAAGCCGGTTCACCGGCTGTCCGACCTGAGCGATGCGATCGAGCAGGTCGGGGTCGGAAAGAACGTCCGCCTCAGCGTGAAACGCGATGGGGCAACGCGCGATGTCGAGGTCGCCGTCGTCGATATCGGTCGCATGCAATAATATTCTTCCTTGACTGGCGCCAAATCCCATCCGCTCGCGCGGCGCGGGACGGGCATCTGCCTTGATGCGCGCTCAGTTGTCAGCGCGCCAAAATCCGCTAAAACCCCCGCCGAATTCTTGGAAGCTCGAAGGATAAGCTGATGAACATTCTTCCCGGCAATATGCGTTTTGGTGCAGGACAGCCCGTCAAGCGTCTGGAAGACCAGCGGCTGCTCACCGGGAAGGGGCATTTCATCGACGACAAGCCCGAGGACGGCGCGCTCTGGCTGCACGTGCTGCGCTCACCGCATGCCCACGCCAATATCAAGTCAATCGACACCAAGGCGGCACTGGACATGCCCGGCGTCGAGGCGGTCTATACCGGCGCCGATCTGGTCCGCGACGATATCGGCACGCTGCCGACGCTCGCGATCTTCAAGCGGCCGGACGGCTCGCCGATGACGGTGCCGCCGCGGCGGCTATTGGCCCATGAGGTGGTGCGCTATGCCGGTGAGGGCGTGGCTGCCGTGGTCGCGACCTCGCGCGTGCTGGCACAGACTGCGGCGGAGGCGATCGAGGTCGATTACGAGGTGCTGCCCTCGGTGGTCGATCCGGTCGAGGCGATCAAGCCCGGCGCGCCCGTGGTCTGGCCCGAGGCGCCCGACAACATCGTGGCCGCGATGAGCTATGGCGATGCCGCCAAGGTCGAGGAGGCCTTTGCCAACGCCGCGCACAAGGTATCGCTCGACCTGGTCAGCCAGCGCCTGGTGCCGTCGGCGATGGAGCCGCGCTCGACCATCGCAGAGATCGAGAAGAAGACCGGCCGGCTGCTGCTGCACGTGCAGTCGCAGACGCCGGGCTCGACCCGCGACCTGCTCGCGGAATCCATCCTGAAGCGGCCGAAGGACAGCGTGCGCGTGCTGGTCGGCGACATCGGCGGCGGCTTCGGCCAGAAGACCAGCCTCTATCCGGAAGACGGCGTCGTCGCCTACGCCGCGACCAAGCTGAACAAGAAAATCCGCTGGCGCGGCGACCGCACCGACGAGTTCGTCGGCGGCACCCATGGCCGTGATCTCACCTCAACCGGCGAGTTCGCACTCGATGCCAAGGGCCGGGTGCTGGCCTATCGGGTGCGCTCGATCGGCGGCACCGGAGCGTACTCGTCAGGCACCGCGAACATCATCCCGCTGGTGCTCGGGCCGTTCGTGCAGACCGGCGTCTATGATCTGCCGCTGGTGCATTTCGAGGTGAAGTCGGTGATGACCCACACCGCTCCGGTCGGCGCCTATCGCGGTGCCGGACGGCCCGAGGCGGTGTTCATCGTCGAGCGGCTGTTCGACGCCGCCGCGCGCCAGATCGGCATGGACCCGCGCACCATCCGCAAGGTGAACTACATCAAGCCGGCGCAACTGCCTTACACCAACGCAGTCGGCCAAGTGTACGACTCCGGCGCCTTTGCGCATATGCTGGAGCGGGCTTCCGACCTCGCCGACTGGAACGGGTTTGCCGCGCGCAAGAAGGCGGCAAAGAAGAAGGGCCTACTCTATGGTCGCGGGCTGACCAGCTACATCGAATGGACCGGTGGCCGCGCCCACACCGAGAAGGTCTCGCTGCACGCCACCGCAGAGGGCCGCGTCATTCTCCACTCCGGCACCATGGCGATGGGGCAGGGCTTGCAGACCACCTACACCCAGATGGTATCCGACTCGCTCGGTATTCCCCTGGACCAGATCGACGTGGTGCAGGGCGATACTGATCTGGCTACCGGCTTCGGCAGCGTTGGTTCACGCTCGCTGTTCGTCGGCGGCACCGCGGTCGCGGTCTCGACCAACGACATGATCAACAAGGCGCGCGAGAAGGCCGCCAACCTCCTGGAGGCGGGCGTCGAGGACATCGAGTACCGCGACGGATTTCTCACCGTGGTCGGCACCGATCGGCGGATCAGCCTGTTCGAGGTCGCCAGGAAGGAGAGCGGCGCAAGGCTCTCGGTCGACAGTGAAGGCGAGGTCGACGGACCGAGCTGGCCGAACGGCACCCATATCTGCGAGGTCGAGATCGATCCCGAGACCGGCATCACGCGGGTGGTGCGCTACACCACGGTCGACGACGTCGGCGTCGCCGTGAATCCGATGCTGGTGGCGGGCCAGATCCATGGTGGCGTCGCGCAGGGCATCGGCCAGGCGCTCTATGAAGGCGTGGCCTACAGCGACGAAGGCCAGCTTCTCACCGCGAGCTACCAGGACTATTGCGTGCCGCGCGCCGACGACATCCCGCCGATCATGGTGACGCTCGACGACTCCGCGCCCTGCAAGACCAATCCCCTGGGCTCGAAGGGCTGCGGCGAGTCGGGCGCGATCGGCGGCCCGCCCTGCATCGCCAACGGCGTGATGGATGCGCTGAACGAGCTTGGCATCACCCAACTCACCACGCCGCTGACGCCGGCGAAGATCTGGCAGGCAATCCGCGACGCTAGGGCGCGCGCGGCATAAGCCGCGCTCTCCCCACTCGTCATTATTCCGGGTTCGATGCTTGCGCATCGCCCCGGAATGACCGTTGAAGCCTTTACAGACCCAACACCATCTTCGCGATGATGTCACGCTGGATCTCCGACGATCCGCCGAAGATCGTGTAGGCGCGGCCGTTGAGATATTCCGGCACCACCGGCAGCAGTTCTTCCGGGATCGCCGGTTCATGGTTCAGCCGATAGAACGGCCGGGCCGGCTCGACCGCGAGCCCGTCATTGCCGATCACGTCGACGCCGAGCCGCGTCACCGCCTGGCGGATCTCGCTGACCCGCAGCTTGATGAGCGACGACACCGCGCCGGGATTCTGCCCGGTCTGCAGCGCAGACAGCACCCGCAGCTCAGTCATCTCAAGCGCATCGATATCGACCTCGACCTCCGACATTCGCAGCGCGATGTCGGGGTCGTCGATGGCGCGGCCGGTGACGTCGGACGATGCGAGATCGGAGATCGTCTTCAACGCCTCGCGCAGCTTCGCCGACGCGATGCCGGAGCCGCGCTCGAATTCGAGCAGGTATTTGCCGTAGGTCCAGCCCTTGCCTTCCTCACCGACGCGATTGGCGACGGGCACCCGAACGTCGTCGAAGAACACCTGATTGACCTCGTGGTCGCCGCCGATGGTCAGGATCGGGCGTGTGGTGATGCCCGGCGTCTTCATGTCGATCAGGATGAAACTGATGCCGTCCTGCTGCCGCTCGCTTTCATTGGTGCGCACCAGCGCGAACATGCGGTTGGCGTGATGGGCATGCGTGGTCCAGATCTTGGTGCCGTTGATGATGTAGTCGTCGCCGTCGCGCACCGCACGGGTCTTCAACGACGACAGATCGGAGCCTGAGCCCGGCTCGGAATAACCCTGGCACCAATAGTCCTCGCCCGAGAGAATTCGCGGCAGATAGAAATTCTTCTGCTCGGCCGAGCCGAAGCCGATGATGACAGGGCCGACCATCTTCACGCCCATCACGTTGACATTGGGCACGCCGGCGCGGGCGCATTCGGCTTCGAAGATCCAGCGCTGCGCCGGCGTCCAGTCCGGCCCGCCATATTCCACCGGCCAGCCCGGTGCGCCCCAGCCGTTGCGGTGCAGCGCGCGCTGCCAGGCCATGCCGATGTCAGGATCGGAGAACACCGACGGCGTCAGCGCAGTGGCGCGTTTCATCTCCGGCGTCAGGTTGGCGGCGATGAAGTCGCGCACTTCCTGCTCGAAGTCGCGTTCCTCGGCGTTGAAGGTGAGATCCATCTGACGCCCCGTTAGCTCTGCGTCCGGCCGCTCAGGGCGGCGTGACGGCGATAATGATGGGCGCTGCCGCCGAACAGCGTGTCGAAGGCAAGCAGGCGCTTGAAGTAGGAACCGATGTCGAGCTCCTCGGTGACTCCCATGGCGCCGTGGAGTTGCACCGATTGCTCGGCGACGAAGCGGGCGCATTTGCCGATCTTGGCCTTGGCTCCGGAGGCCGCGCGGCTGCGTTCGACGGGCCCGGCATCGGCCATCAGCGCCGCGCGCAGCGCCATCGAGCGGGCCTCGTCAACCTGCATCGCCATGTCGGCGAGGCGATGGCGGATCACCTGGTTGGCCGACAGCGGCCGCCCGAACTGCTTGCGGATCTTGGTGTATTCGAGCGTGGTGTCGAGCAGCGTCTGCATGATGCCGACAGCTTCCGCGCCGAGCGCGGCCATCGCGCGGTCGATCACGGCTTCGATCGCAGGCAGTGCATCGCGGCCGTCGCCGAGCAGAGCGTCGAGTGGAAGCACGATGTCTTGCAGCTCGAGGCTGCAGCCACGGCCGCCGCCGAGCCGCGCGTAATCCTGCAAGGTGAGGCCGGGCGCACCTGCCCGCACCAGGAACAGACCAAGCTTGCCGGATGCGCCATTCGTGTTGGCCATGCGGGCGGAAACGATGATCTGGTTGGCGGCGGCACCATCCAGCACGGCGACCTTGCGGCCGTTCAACCGCCATCCGTCGGCGGTCTTCGCGGCCGTCGTCTCGACATGGGCGAGATCGAACCGCGCCGCGCGCTCCGAATGCGCGAAGGCGAGCGTGAGCGCGCCTTCCGCAACATCAGGCAGGATCGCCTGCTTCTGCGCCTCGGTGCCGCACTCGGCGACCAGCGCAGCGCCGATCACGACCGTGGAGAGAAAAGGCTCGGACACCAGTCCGCGCCCGAACGCTTCCATCAGGATCCCGATCTCGATCGCGCCGCCGCCGAGCCCGCCATCGGCTTCGCTGATCGGCAACGCGAGCCAGCCGAGCTCGGCGAACTGCTTCCAGATATCAGGCGAGAAGCCGAGCGGGTCGTTGGCGCTCTTCTTGCGATGCTCTGATGTAAAGGTTTCCGCCACGAAGCGGTCGGCACTCTCGCGCAGCAGGCGCTGCTCGTCGCTCAAGGTCAGGTCCATCGGATCTACTTCACGTTGGCGGTTTTTCTGACGGAGGGGTGAAGCCCGGCAGGATCCACCACCATTCCGAACTCCTGGAGGTTGTGCGCGTGGCAGAGCTGATGCAGCGCGAAGGCCTGGTCGATTGCGGCAGGTTGTCCCATGATGTCGAGGGAGCGGTTGACCGCTTCCTTGGACAGCTTCAGCGCAAATGCGGGCTTGGCCGCGATCCTGCGCGCCAGCTCCATCGTGAAAGACGAGAGATCGCCGCGCGGCACCACGTGATTGACCATGCCGAGCCGATGCGCCTCGTCGGCGCTCCAGACGTCGGCGGTGAACAGCATTTCCTTGGCCTTGCGCGCGCCGAGCTCCCAGGGATGCACGAACCACTCGACGCCGCAAACACCCATCGTGACGACTGGATCGCAAAACTCGGCGTCGTGGCTTGCGACGATCATGTCGCAGGCCCAGGCAAGCATTAGCCCGCCGGCGATGCACTTGCCGTGCACTTCCGCAATGGTGGGCTTGGCAAGGTTGCGCCAGCGCCGGGTGATCTGCAGGTAGATTTCCTGCTCGCGCGCGAAGCGGCCATGGGCATTCGGCTCGGCGAAACCGCCCCAATTTCCGACCGGCGGGAAATCCACGCCGGCCTGGTTCTTTCCCGTCGGCCGCAGGTCGTGGCCAGCCGAGAAATGCGGCCCGTTGCCGGCGAGGATGATGACCTTGACCGCGTCGTCCTGCACCGCCCGGTCGAAGGCGGTGTTGAGGTCGTAGGTCATCTGCAGGTTCTGGGCGTTGCGCGCCTCGGGCCGGTTCATCACCACCCGCACGATCGCAGGCTCCGGCCGTTCGACAACAATTGTCTCGTATTGTTCTGACGTTGTCATGGATCCTCCCGGGATCGATTTTTCAGCATGATGAACGGCGCGGGGAGGGATAGGCAAGGGCCATCAGCCGCAAAAATGCGGGCGAAAGCCGTCGCGCGGGATTACCAGGCGAAAACGATCTGTTACGGTGATCGAGAATTCCACCGGGAGAACTTTCATGCGCAAGCTTTGGACCGTGCTGGCAGCGCTGGCGACGTTGAGCCTGACCAACTGCGGCTACAACGCGATCCAGACCAACGATGAACAGGTCAAGTCGGCCTGGTCGGAAGTGGTGAATCAGTACCAGCGGCGGGCCGACCTCGTGCCCAACCTGGTCAACTCGGTGAAGGGCTTTGCGCAGCAGGAGAAGGACGTGCTGCTCGGCGTCACCAATGCACGCGCCAAGGTCGGCAGCGTCCAGGCGACGCCTGAAGTGCTCAACGATCCCGCTGCATTCCAGAAGTTCACGCAGGCGCAGGGCGAGCTCACCAGCGCGCTGTCGCGGCTGCTGGTCGTGACCGAGAACTATCCGCAGCTCAAATCGGACGCGCTGTTCCGTGACCTGATGGCGCAGCTCGAAGGCACTGAGAACCGCATCACCGTGGCGCGCAACCGCTACATCAAGTCGGTGCAGGACTACAACGTCGGCATCCGCACCTTCCCGAACAATCTCACCGCGATGGTGTTCGGCTACAAGGACAAGCCCAACTTCTCGGTCGACAACGAGAAGGAGATTTCGACCGCGCCGAAGGTCGATTTCGGCCCATCGCCGGCTCCGGCGCCGTCGAAGTAGCTGACAGCGCGATCCGACCGCGATGACCGCTGCACGCGTCATCCTGCTTGCTTTCCTGCTGGGCTTCATCTGCCCGGCATGGGCCGAGGTCGCGGTGCCGCACCTCACCGGCCGCGTCGTCGACCAGACCGGAACGCTGTCGTCGGGCGACATTGCTTCGCTCAACGACAAACTGAAAGACCTGGAGACGCGCAAGGGCGCCCAGGTCGCCGTTCTGATTGTGCCCACCACGGGCGAGGAGACCATCGAGCAGTTCTCGATCCGCGTTGCCGAAGCCTGGAAGATCGGGCGCAAGAAGATCGATGATGGCGCGCTGCTCGTCGTCGCCAAGAACGACCGGCATCTTCGCATCGAGGTCGGTTACGGCCTCGAGGGCGTGCTCAGCGATGTCGTCACCCACCGCATCATCGACGAGGACATCACGCCGAAATTCAAGGCTGGTGATTTCGTCGGCGGCATCTCGGCCGGCGTCGACAGGATGATCGGCCTGGTCAATGGCGAGCAACTGCCCGAGCCGGAGCCCGAGCATTGGCAAGCGCCGAATTTCGTCGATCTGGCCAATCCGGCTGGGATCTTTGTCGTCATCATCGTGGCGGGAATCTTGCGCGGGATCTTGGGGCGCCTGCTCGGCTCGGCCGCGACGGGCGGCATCGTCGGCGTCTTTGTCTGGATGGTGGCCGGCTCGCTCGTGACGGCCATCGGGGTCGGCCTGTTCACCTTCGTCGCGGCGCTGATCTTCGGCGGATTGAATTTCGGCGGTCCGGTGGTCGGCTCAGGCCCGTATCGCCGAAGCGGCGGCTATCCGGGCGGCTGGTCCGGCGGCGGAGGCTGGAGCGGTGGTTCGGGCTCCAGCGACAGCGGCGGCTTCAGCGGCGGAGGCGGCAGCTTCGGCGGCGGTGGCGCATCGGGAAGCTGGTAGGCAAGAGGCATTACCTCATGGGCATCAAGCGCATCGGCAAGCATCTGCTCGAGCACCGCTGGCGGGTGCGGCGTGACTTTCCGCCGCGCGTGCTCGACGCCATCGAGCGGGCCATCAAGGCCGGCGAAGGCACGCATTCCGGCCAGATCCGTTTCGTGGTCGAGGGTGCGCTTGACGGGGTCCCGCTGTTCCGCGACCAGCCGGCGCGGGAACGGGCGCTCGACGTGTTCTCGCATTTGCGGATCTGGGACACCCATCACAATAACGGCGTCCTGATCTATCTGCTGCTTGCCGATCGCGACGTCGAGATCGTTGCCGACCGCGGCATCGATTCAAAGGTCGGCCACGCTGGCTGGGAAGCGATCTGTCGCGCGATGGAGGCCGATTTCAGGGCGGGCCGGTTCGAGCAAGGTGTGATCAAGGGGATTGAGGCCGTGTCGCGGGAGCTCGCAAAACACTTCCCTCACGTCGCCGGCGGTCCCAACGAGCTGCCGGATAGGCCGGTAGTGATTTGAAGCGCTGCTCTCTCCCTGTCATTGCGAGTTAGCGGGTCGCACGAATACGCGCCCGTGACAGGCTTCGGCGAAGCAATCCATCCCACAACTTGCGGAGGCATGGATTGCTTCGTCGCTGTCGCGCCTCGCAATGACGGCGGCGGCGCTCAGGCCTTCACCGAAGGCCGTTCGCCGACGCGGTTGAACCAGGCGATGATGTTGGCGTTGGACTGGTCCAGCGGCTGGCCGACCTGGTTGCCGAAATCGAGCCAGCAGTAGAGCAGCATGTCGGCGAGCGTGAAGCGCTTGCCGCAGATGTATTCCCGGCCGTCGGCCATCTGGTCGTTCAGCCATTTGATTCGGTTGGCGGCGATCATCTTCAGCCCCGGCGAGGCCTCGGGCGCGACCGGGATGCGCTTCTCGAAAAACTTCAATGCCTCGCCGAAGCGGTAGCCGTTGGCGAGCGGCTCGGCGATGTTGAGATCGAGCCGGCGCGTCCACATCCGGCACACGGCGCGATCTTCCGGCGTCGCGCCGATCATCGCCGGCGAGGGGTGCTTCTCCTCGAGATATTCGCAGATCGCCGTGATCTCGGAGAGATAGCTGCCGTCGTCGAGCTCCAGTGTCGGCATCTGGCCGTGCGGATTGCGCTTCAGATGGGCCGCCTCGCGGTTCTCGCCGCCGCGCAGGTCGACGGTCTGCTTGGGCATCTCGATGCCCTTCTCGGCCATGAACATGCGCACAATGCGCGGGTTCGGTCCGATCGAGTCGTAAAGCTTCATGGTCCTCGCTCCCTGTTTCTAAGGGTTGTTGTTGCCATCGTTGAACAGGCCGCGCGCGGATTTGTCAAATGCGAAGCGCGCAGCCCTCTCCCCGTCATTGCGAGCCAACGGCCGCGCGAATGCGCGCGATGACAGGCTCCGCGAAGCAATCCATCGGTCCGCATGCGCGGATGGATGGATTGCTTCGTCGCTGTCGCTCCTCGCAATGACGGGAAGAGAGCGAATCTCAATCATCCAGCTTGTTGAGGTCGCGCACCGACTGCATGATCGGCTCGAAATTGGCGCGCGCGTCGAGGGCGTCGAACAGTTGCGCGGTGTCCTCGAGCAGGCCGTGCGAGCGCTGCAGCGCGATCCGCACGTCGTCCTGCGGCGTGTCGGACAGCCGGCCATGACCGGATAGCAGGATCTTCGAGTTGAGACCCCTCAGGCGCTCCAGCGACTGGATGTAATCGGCGATCGAGCCGGAGCCGAACACACCGCCCATCACGCCGCCCGGCATCAGCGTGTCGGCTGCGAACAGCAGGCCCTTGTCCGGGTCGAACAGCGTGATGCAGGCCGACGTGTGGCCGGGCGTGTACATCACGTTGAGGCGGAAATTGCCGAGGTCGATGAGATTGCCTTCCTCGAGCCAGAGGTCGATGTCGATCGGCACGTTCGGCTCGTTGAACATCTTGCGCAGCATCGAGAAGTCGTCGCGCAGCATGATCTTGTTGGCGGCGAGCCGGTGTGCGGCGATATAGGCGCGGCCGTGGAAATGATAGGCCGCGCCGATGTGGTCGAGATGCTCGTGGCTCAGCACCACCATGTCGATCATCTCGGGCGTCACCCCGAGGTGGTCGAGGCAGGCGACGAGGGACGGGTAGTTGGTCGACAGCCCGACGTCGATCAGGATGGTCCGCTTGCTGCCGCGCACCAAATAGGCGTTCGCCGCACGGTTCTTGAAGCGGATCTGGTAGACGTCGTCGGCGGCCTGAATCAGCGTCGCCACATCAGCCTCGAACAGGATCTTGAACGGGCTCGGCCGACGCTCGCTCATGGCTTTGCTGCCGCTTGGTAGGTGACGGCGTTGGACGCTCGCAGCCGCTTCGAGAGTGCGTCCATCACCATGAGCGCAAACGCCGGCTGCTGGCTGACGAGATAGACGAAGCGGGCGTGGTTGATCCGCATCACCTTTGTGCCGGCAGCGGCCGCGATTGCGGTTGCCGAGCGGGACGAGCCGTCGATCACGGCCATTTCGCCGAAGAACTCACCCTTGCCGAGGCTGACGATGGTTGTCCTGTGTCCGCCGTTGCTCTTGGTGATGTCGACCTTGCCGTCGAGCACGACGAACAACTCGCGGCCGGTCGAGCCTTCCTCAAAAATGACGTCATCGACATCAAATTCATTGATGCATTTCTCGATCGTCATGGCGCTCCCCTGCCTTCTGGCTGGAAGATGGCGGTATGTTAATCGGGAAAAGGCCCCGCGCAAACGGAGCTGGCGCAGATTGCCGCGGGGCAGCATCGCCCAAATCCGGCCCGGAAGAGTTCCTAAAATTTAGGTAATGGCGAGCCGGGTAACGATTTCGCAAGCAATAAAAGTTACCAAATTGTCAACCTACCCTGGAGATTTGAACGTGAGTGAGCAGCAGAGCGAGCCGCTCGGCGGTGAAGCCGACGCCGAGATGGCGGCCAAGACCGAGCCGGTGCTGGCCGCGACCGATGCCGGGGCCGTCCGGCTCTCGCCCGAGCAGGAGGAGACGTCGCCGAAGGCCGACGCTCCCAAGATCGAGGTGCCGAAGAGCGAACACCCGAAGATCGAGCCGGCCCGGATCGAGCCGCCGAAGATCGATCCGCCGGGGGTCGAGGCTGGAAAGCGCGAAGGACCGCATTTCCCGGGCAAGCTGATGATCATGGCGCCGGGGGACCGCACTTGGGAAGACCGGACCTGGGAAGACCGGACCTGGGATCACCAGGCATCGGCCTCGAAGCCCGCCTCGGAGCAGGCCGCCAAGCCGGGCGGCACGCGCCGGGTGGCGGCGATGGCCGCGGTGATCGCACTTGCGGCCGTGGCCGGTGCTATCGGTGGCGCCTTCGCAACCACGGCGCTCGGCCATTTCGCCCGCAAGGAGGTCGCAGCCGCGAAGGAGACACCGACGAAGGAAGCGCTCGACACGTCGATCGCCCGGATCGATGGCGAAATCGCCGCCCTGAAGTCCAGCATCGACCAGACCGCCAGGAACGGTTCGGCTCAGCTCAACAAGACCAACGACCGTCTCGACAAGGTCGAGAAGGCGCAGGCCGAGCCGATGGCCAAGCTCGCCAAACTCAGCGAGACTGTCGAGAAGCTCCGCACCACGCCGCCGGTCACCACCGCGGCAACGACTGCGGCGGCCCGGGAAGTCACGGGCACGGTGACCCCGCCGGCGACCGCCGCCGCGGCGCCCAAGGTCGAGGTCGGCCGCCTGCCGGTGGTCGAAGGCTGGGCGTTGCGCGACGTCGGCAATGGCGGCGCACTGATCGAGGGCCGCGGCGGTATCTACGAGGTCTATGCCGGCGACCCCGTTCCGGGTCTCGGACGCGTTGATGCCATCCGAAGGCAGGATGGGCGCTGGGTGGTCGTTACCAGCAAGGGCCTGATCGTCGCGCGCTGATTGCGGATCTCAGAGGAAAACAGGGGCGCTTCACCGCGATGTGAAGCGCCTTTTTTCTTGAATAGGCTTCGCCGCGCGGTGTTAGTGGAGACATGAGCCGCGTGCTGCGATGTCTCCTGGTCGTGTCCGTTCTGCTCTGCGGCGTCGGCAGGGCGTGCGCGGGCGAGGATCGTCCACTCGAGCGCGGTCTGGCGACCATTGATCCCGTCATCCTCCGTGAGCTCGATCATGGCCGCTTCGGTCTCGGCCGCATGCTGGCGCCGGAGCGATCGGCCGGCGCGCCGCTGTCCAACCATGAGCTGTTCAGCCTGCCGGCGATGGTTCCGGTGCGCGAGGCGCTGGGGCGTGAGTTCGATCGTTACGTGACGGACCACGAAGCGAGCCTGCCGAACGAGAGCATCGGCGTCGGCCAAGGGTTCGCCTTCCAACTGTTCGATCGCAACCTGTTTGACTCCCCTAATGTCCGCTTCGTGCTGTCGGGCATCGTCAACCGCATGGACCGTGCCTATGTGGTGCCGGCGAGTTGCGGCGAGATCCGGCTGATCTACCGCCTGACCCGCACTGACGTGCCGCTGATCGGCGAGAACGCGGTTTCGCAACGCTTACCGATGACCCTGAACCTGGTGCTGAAGGCGAAGGGCGACGGCAATGATGCGTCGCTCACCTGTCGCGACATCGCGCGGCGTTGGCTTGCGACGGCTAGCGCGCCGCCGACGATGGACGGCCCGTTCGGCAAGGATGGCCCGCTCGACCTGATCGCTGACCGGAATATCGAGCGCATCGAGACCAACCTGCAGATCGCGCACGCGCCGAAATCAGCGGTGCGCGATTTCCGCACCGACTATCTGTTGAAGGTGTTCGACTATGACGGGGAGGCAAGGCGTTTCGTGGAAGCGCCGCTGGAGAACCAGATCGATCGCGACCGCATCGTGACCGACGAGACGCTGAGGCGGGACTTCAAGGCATGGCTGCTCGATCCCGGCCATTTCGCCGAGCTTGATCGCGGCACACTCGTGATCCCCGAACGCTTTCTCGCAAGGCGCGCCGTTGCCCCAACCCCGGTCGGTTTCGATGTCAGCGATCTGCAGCCCGAATTCGGCCTGACGGTGGGCGAGGGCGCGGCCGGCAAGGCGGTGTTCTCTGATAGCGATGTGGTCGGCGCCTTGAAGCAGGCCGCGGCTGACGGAACCAGGTTGCAGAACATCCAGTCGCTCGCCGGCTTCGAGCGGCGCCTCAACGACGTCACTTGCGCGGGCTGCCACCAGACCCGCGGCATCGGCGGCTTCCACTTCCCCGGCGTCGACTGGATGGCGGCGAAGCCGTCGAATTCCACTGTGGTGCCGGCCTCGCCGCATTTCTTTGGCGATCAGGCCCGCCGCCGCGATATCCTTGCCAGCTTCCGCGAGGGCAGGGCGCCGGACTTTTCGCGCGGCTTCGCCAATCGCCCGCAATTGCGCGGCAACGCCGAGCTCGCCGGCACCGAATATAGCGACGGCTGGGGCGCGCATTGCTACCTGCCGCCCGCGAAGCCCGTCGAGGCTGACCGCAGTTTTCGCGGCTGGACCTGCGCCGAGGGGCTCGCCTGTCAGCCCGCTGGCCAAACCTCGCGCATGGGCATGTGCTTCGTGAGGGCGCGGTAGCTGTCGCGTCGCGGTCTTTTCCTCTCATTCCGCGCTTCGCACCTGCGGGAGCATTGAGGCGAGATTGACAGTGGACTGATCATTCGTGTTTCATCGCATCAACAATGTCCGGGGATGGAAACAGGAACGAGGTCATCATCGTCGGCGCCGGCATCGGCGGACTGACGCTCGGCCTCGCGTTGCATCAAGCCGGCATATCGTGCCGCATCTTCGAATCCACCGCTGAGATCAGGCAAGTGGGCGTCGGCATCAACCTGTTGCCGCACGCGACAAGGGAACTCGCGGCTCTCGGACTCGAGGAGGCGCTTGCGAGCGTCGCGATCACGACGACCGATGCGACCTTCTTCAACCGCTTCGGTCAGTTGATCTATCAGGAGCCGCTCGGCCGTGCCGCCGGCTATGAGCATCCGCAATTCTCGATCCATCGCGGCGACCTGCAGAGGGTGTTGCTGGACGCCTTCCGCGCCCGCGCCGGGGCCGACTGCGTCGTCACCGACCGGCATTGTGTTGCCGTGGCGCAGGACGATGGCGGCGTGGCGGTGACATTTGCCGGAGGCTCCGGCAGCGCCGACCGCGTCACCATACGCGGGCGAGTCGCGATCGCCTGTGATGGCATCAATTCGGTGGTGCGCAAGCAATTCTTCCCCGGCGAGGGCGAGCCCCGCTACTCCGGCGTCAACATGTGGCGGGGCGTGACGCGTTGGAAGCCGATATTGTCGGGCGCCAGCATGGTGCGTGCCGGCTGGCTCTCACACGGCAAGGTCGTGATCTATCCGATCCGCCGTTCCGACACCTGTGGACTGCAGCTCGTCAACTGGGTTGCCGAGATCGAGACCCCGAACTATCGCAAGCGCGACTGGAATCGGGCCGGCTCGCTCGACGACTTCATTTGGGCGTTCGCCGACTGGCACTTCGACTGGCTCGACGTGCCTGCCTTTCTCCGCGCCGCCGACAGCGTGCTTGAATTCCCGATGGTCGACCAGGACCCGCTGCCGCGCTGGAGCTTTGGCCGCGTCACCCTGCTCGGCGACGCGGCGCATCCGATGGTGCCGCGCGGCTCGAATGGCGCGGGGCAGGCGATCCTCGACGCCCGTGCATTGACGACCGCGCTGCTTGCCCATGACGATCCGGTGGCGGCGCTTTCGGCCTACGAGCAACAGCGGCTGGAGACGACCGCGCGCATCGTGCTGACCAACCGCACCAATCCGCCGGACGCGATCCTGCGCGAGGTATTCCTGCGAACCAACGACAAGCCGTTCCGCGCCGTCGAAGATGTCATCAGCCGCGAAGAACTGGTCGAATTGTCCGACGGCTACAAGCGGATTGCGGGGTATTCGCAGGCTGCGCTGCGCAGTTAGTCGCAAGAGCCGCGTGGGCGTCCTGCGCGCCAGGTTTCAAGGACGGCAACCGGTAGCAAGTCGCCAGCACAGTGTCGTCGAGGAAGAGGCGGGGCATGGCCGAGATGCAAGAAATCGACGTCGCTGAACATATCGACCGGCAACCGGTCGGCAGCTTCCAGATCAAGCTGCTGTTGGCTTGCGCCGCGGTGCTGGTCCTGGACGGCTTCGACACCCAGGCGATCGGCTACGTCGCACCCGCGCTGGCCCGGGAATGGAGCCTGTCGCGCGCTGCGCTCGGACCCGTCTTCAGCGCCGGCCTGTTCGGCCTGATGATCGGCGCGCTGGTGTTCGGCCCGCTCGCCGATCGCGTCGGCCGCAAGAGGATCATTATTTTGTCGATGTTGGCGTTCGGCGTCGGCACCATCGCAACTGCCTTCGTCAACGACGTTACGACGCTATTGATCATCCGTCTGCTCACCGGTCTCGGGCTCGGCGGGGCGATGCCGAACGCCGTTGCGATGACCTCCGAATTCAGCCCGCATCGCCGCCGCGCCACCATGGTGATGATCATGTTCTGCGGCTTCTCGATCGGTGCGGCGCTGGGTGGCTTGCTCGCGGCGGCGCTGATTCCGCAGTATGGCTGGCGTTCGGTGTTCATCGTCGGCGGCGCCGCGCCGTTGCTGCTGGCGCCGGTCCTCGCATGGCGGCTGCCCGAATCCGTGCGCTTCCTCGCGTTGAGTGGTCGAGCCGATGCGCGCGTCGCCGAACTGCTGGGACGGATCAATCCGAACGCCGCTGCGGTGACGACAGGGACCCGCTTCGTCGTTCACGAACCACCGCTCGAGGGCCTGCCGGTTCTGCATCTCTTCCGCGATGGAAGGACGTTGCCCACGCTGCTGCTGTGGGTCGTGTTCTTCATGAGCCTGCTGGACCTGTATTTCCTGGCGAATTGGCTGCCGGTGGTGCTGAACGATCTCGGTGCATCGGTGTCGTCGGCCGTGCTGATCGGCTCGACGCTGCAGGTCGGCGGAGTGGTCGGCACGGTTGCGCTCGGCAGCGTGGTCGACCGCTTCTCGTTCCGCGCGCTCGCGTTGGTGTATTTCGTCGCCGTGTTTGCCGTCGGCGCGATCGGCCAGCTTGGTCACTCGGCGGTGCTGGTGGCGATCGTGATCTTCGCAGCCGGGTTCTGCATCGTCGGCGGTCAGATCGCCGCCAATGCGCTGGCTGCCAACTTCTATCCGACATCCATGCGCGCCACCGGCGTGGGCTGGGCCCTCGGCATCGGTCGCGTCGGCTCGATCATCGGCCCCCTGATCGGCGGCGCGCTGATGAGCGCGAAATGGAGCACGGCTGCGTTGTTTGCGATCGCCGCCTCGGCCGCACTTTGCGCCGCGCTGGCGGCGCTGCTGCTCGGCCGGGTCGTCCAACTCGGCGGTGATTCCGGTGCGAACCGGACGACGTCATTTGATGCTGAAACGCGGAGACGAGGATCCTACGCATAGTGCTGCAAGCGCGGGCCGGGCAGCAGATCATAGGCCGACTTCCAGCCTGGCAGCGCTGCGATGCGGTCGAGCCAGGCCCTGATATTCGGATGGCTCGTCGCGAAGTCATAGCCGGTCTCGTCGCTCGGATAGTGGAGATAGGCCATCATCGAGAAATCCGACACCGTCGGTCGCGCACCGATCATGAAGGCATTGCGTCCGACATGTTGATCGAGAATGCCGAGGAAGTCGTTGAGCCGCGCGCGGAAATGCTTCAATACAGCCGGATCGGCTGACGGCGTGAAGGTGCGCAGGAAGCGGTAGGTCGCCATGTAGCCCGAGAGCTTCTGATTGTCCCAGAACAACCAGCGCAGCAGCTCGAATCGCTCCGCAGGCGTTTCGCCGCCGAACTTGCCGTACTGATCTGCAAGCTGCAGCAGGATCGGCGCGGTCTGGGTCCGACGTTCGCCGTCAACCTCCAGCACCGGGATTTCGCCCATCTCGTTGACAGTCGCGCGCCACTCCGCCGTTCGCGTGACGCCGCCGCTGAAATCGGTCCATACCGGCTCGAAGCTCTCCCCGCACAACGTGAGCATCAGCGCGAGCTTGTAGCTGTTGCCGGATTCCGGGAAGTAGTGCAGGCGATAGCGGGGCATGTTGGAGGCTTTCCGATGATGGACAACTCGCGGACGACGTAGCCCGGATGGGGCGAAGCGCAATCCGGGATTGCGTGATCCGGTTACCGAGACTCGTCCCGGATTTCGCTTCGCTCCATCCGGGCTACATGCGTCATTGCGAGGAGCTCGCGACGGAATTGCAAAAGAACTCGGGCTGAAGCGACGAAGTAATCCATGCCTGTCGACGTAGTGCGATGGATTGCTTCGCTGACGCTCGCAATGACGCTGCGAGTCGACCTGGCTACGCCACCGCGCCAGAGGCGCGCAGCCTTTTGATCGTCGCTTCGTCGTAACCAGCCTGCCGCAGGATCTCGTCGGAATGCTCACCGACCTCGGGCGGCTTGCGTGGCTGCACTTTCTTTGAGCCGTCGATGAAGATCGGGCTGTTGACGGTCAGCATGGTGTCGTTCTCGAAGCGCACCAGCACCTCGTTCTCGATCATCTGCTTGTCGTTCGGAATGTCGTCGAGAATGCCGACGACGCCGAACACCAGGCCGTTGCCGTCGAGGATCTTGCGCCATTCGGCGAGGTCCTTGGTGGCAAACACCTCGTCGAAGACCTTGATCAGCTCGACCGAGCGGGCGTGGCGGTCCGCCTTGGTGGCGAAGCGCGGATCCGCGACGAGATCCTCGCGGCCGAGGCAACGCGCCAGCGTCGGCCATTGCCGGTCTTCGTTGAGCAGCGACAGGATGACCCAGCGGCCGTCCTTGCACTTGTAATGGTTGGTGACGGCGTTCAGCGCCTCCTCGCGCGGCTTGCGCTTCTTGAACTTGGCGCCCGAAAGCTTGGCCTGCGCCAGCACGCCATTGGCCCAGACACCATTAGCCATCAAATTGGTCGAGACGTGCGAGCCCTTGCCGGTCTTCTCGCGCTTGAACAGCGCGGTCACGATCGCGCCATAGAAGGCCATCGCGCAAGGGTGATCGCCCATGCCGGCGACCGAGCGGGCCGGGGTGGTGTCCTCGTCGGCGCGCACCAGATCCATCAGGCCGGATCGCGCCCAATAGGCGTTGGAGTCGAAGCCGGGCTTGTTGGCTTCTTCGCCCTTTTCGCCATAGCCGGTGAAGGACGCATAGATCAGCCGGTCGTTGAGATGGGCGAGGTGATCGTAGGTAATGCCGAGCTTCTGGCGCACCTGCGGCGGCATGTTGGTGATGAACACGTCGGCCTCCGCAACGAGCTTGTAGAGCACCTGCTGCGCGTCGGGCTTGGTGAGGTCGAGCGCCAGGCTCTTCTTGTTGCGGGCCTCCAGCATCCACGCGAAATTGTGTTCGCTCGCGGGATAGCCGGGCAGGTTCGGCAGGTTCCGGTAGGGATCGCCAGCGCCGGGCGGCTCGATCTTGATGACGTCGGCGCCGAAGTCGGACAGCACGGTGGCGGCCGCGGGCGCAGCGATGAAGCTCGCGCAATCAAGAACCTTGAGCCCGTCAAAAATGCCTTTTTCCATCGTGCCGTCGCTCCCGTGGCGCTTTGTTGATGTTTTTCCGGTGGCTGGAATATCGAATGCGATGATCCCGATCGGGCCGCCATTTGACCTATGTCGGGGGGCTGATGCAACGGATTGTTGGGCCGTCATTGCGAGGAGCTCGCGACAAAATTGCAGAGCAATTTTGCGCTGAAGCGACGAAGCAATCCGGATTGCTTCGAAGAGCCTGTCATCGGGCGCGCGTTCGCGCGACCCGTTGGCTCGCAATGACGGGAGCCGTTACTCCATCCCCGCCATCAGCGCGGCATTGCCGCCCGCGGCAGCGGTGTTGATGGTCACGGTCTGCTCAGTGGCGAAGCGCGCGAGGTAATGTGGTCCGCCGGCCTTCGGGCCGGTGCCGGAGAGCCCGCTGCCGCCGAATGGCTGTACGCCGACCACGGCGCCGATCATGTTGCGATTGACATAGATGTTACCGACCTGAAGGCGATCGATCACGTGCTCGACGGTATCCTCGATGCGGGAGTGGATGCCGAGCGTCAGCCCGAAGCCGGTCGCCTCGATCGCGGCCAGCACCGCGCCGAGCCGCTCGGCCCGGTAGCGCACGACATGCAGGATCGGCCCGAACACTTCCTCGGTGAGCTCGCCGGCATCGGACAGTTCAAAGATATGCGGCGCGACGAAGTTGCCGGCCGGCGCCTCGCCGGCCAGATGGGTGCGCGCCTGCTGTTTCATGCGCGCGATATGTGCGTCCAGTCGCTGCTTGGCCTCCGCATCGATCACCGGCCCGACATGCGTTGACGGATCGGACGGGTCGCCGATCTTCAACTCGCGCGCCGCGCCCGCGATCATCTCGATCGTGCGGTGGGCGACGTCGTCCTGCACGAACAGCAGCCGCAGCGCCGAGCAGCGCTGGCCGGCGGAGCGGAACGCCGAGGTCACGACGTCGTCGGCGACCTGTTCGGGCAGCGCGGTGGCGTCGACGATCATCGCATTGATGCCGCCGGTCTCTGCGATCAGCGGCACGATCGGGCCGTCCTTGGCTGCCAATGTCCGGTTGATCGATCGCGCAACTTCGGTCGATCCGGTGAAGACGACGCCCGCGATCTGCGGATCGGCAACCAGCGCGGCGCCCACAGCGCCATCGCCCTGGATCAGATGAAGAGCGAATGCCGGCACGCCTGCCTCATGCAGCAGCCGGACGGCCTCGGCTGCGATCAGCGGCGTCTGCTCGGCGGGCTTTGCGATCACCGCGTTGCCCGCCATCAGCGCCGCCGTCACCTGGCCGAGAAAGATCGCCAGCGGAAAATTCCACGGCGAGATCGCGACGAAGGCGCCGCGGCCGCGCAAGGCCAGCACGTTGCTTTCGCCGGTCGGCCCCGGCATCGCCTCGCCGTCACCGAACAGCTTTCGCCCGAGCGCTGCGTAGTAGCGACAGAAATCCGTCGCCTCGCGCACCTCGGAGAGTGCGTCGTCCAGCGTCTTGCCGCCCTCGCTCTGTAACAGTGCGATGAAATGCGCGCGGCGCTGCTCCAACAGGCTGGCGGCTTTGTCCAGGATCTCGGCACGCCTTTGCGCCGGCGTGGCGTTCCATCGTATGAAGCCGCGGCGTGCTGCGGAGACGGCGGCGGTTGCCTGTTCGGTAGTCGATGTTTTGACGGTGCCAGGCGAGGCCTTGCGCTCAGCGGCAATCGCCGATGTCAGCGCTTCAAGCGCCTTCCGTTCGCCGAATTCGAGGCCGCGCGAATTCTCGCGCTGCGGCCTGTAGAGATCGGCCGGCAGTCGAATGTCCGGATGAGCAGCCTTGTGGTCGGCTCCGACGATCTGGGCCGGACGGCGCAACAGGTCTGCGATGGACACGCGATTGTCGGCGGCCAGCGCGACGAAGGAGGAGTTGGCGCCGTTCTCGAGTAGCCGCCGCACCAGATAGGCGAGCAGGTCGCGGTGGCTGCCGACCGGCGCGTAGGTGCGATGAGCGATCTCCGGCCTGTCCTCGCCGAGCTGCGCATACAACGCTTCGCCCATGCCGTGCAGCCGCTGGAATTCGAAGCTCTCGGGATCGTCGGCGAGCTCGAGGATGGTCGCGACGGTGAGCGCATTGTGGGTGGCGAACTGCGGAAACAGCCGCGGCCGCAACGCCAGCAGCTTGCGCGCGCAGGCGACATAGTTCAGGTCGGTCATCGCCTTGCGCGTGAAGACCGGATAGCCGTCGAGCCCACGCTCCTGCGCGCGCTTGATCTCGGTGTCCCAATAGGCACCCTTGACCAGACGCACCATCATCTTGCGGTCGAGCCTGCGTGCCAGCGCATCGACGTAATCGATCACGTCGGCGGCGCGCTTCTGATAGGCCTGGATGGCCAGCCCAAAGCCGCTCCAGCCCGCGAGCGACGCATCCGCAAGGGCGGCGGCGATCACGTCCAGCGACAGCTCCAGCCGGTCGGCCTCCTCTGCATCGACGGTAAAGTTCAGATCGAAAGCTTTGGCGCGGCGCGCCAGTTCGACCAGACGCGGCACCAATTCGGTCATCACGCGGGCGCGGCTCACCGCCTCGAAGCGTGGATGCAGCGCGGAGAGCTTGACCGAGATGCCGGGCCGGTCGGGCAGGGGACGCGCGCCGGCGGTCTTGCCGATCGCCTCGATCGCACGGGCGTAGGATTCGAAATAGCGATGCGCGTCGTCGGCGGTGCGCGCGCCCTCGCCGAGCATGTCGAAGGAATAGCGCGAGCCGCGCGCCGAATGCGATTGCGCGCGCGACAGCGCCGCCTCGATGGTCTCGCCGAGCACGAAATGACTGCCCATCAGCCGCATCGCCTGCCGGGTGGCAGCGCGCACCGCCGGCGCGCCGAGCCGTTTCGTCAAGCGTCCGATCGTCCCCTGTGGCGTCTCGCCGGGCTGGATCACGCGCGCCGACATGCCGAGCGCCCAGGCCGAGGCGTTGACCAGGAACGCCGAGGATTTGGTCTCGTGGTTGATGAAGTCGCCCTGGCCGAGTTTGTCCTCGATGAACTGGTCGGCGGTGCGCGCGTCGGGCACGCGCAGCAGCGCCTCCGCCAGCACCATCAGCGCGAGCCCCTCCTTGGTCGAGAGCGCGAACTCGCGCAGCATGTCTTCCACCCCGCCGAGCGGATCGTCATTGGCGCGGATGGCCTCGATCAGGCGGGTCGCAGTGCGATCGATCTGCGCCTCTCGGTCTGCGCCAAGCCGGCTGTCGCCCAAGAGGCGAGCGGCAATGGTGGCGTCGTCAGGCGCATAAGGGGCGCTGAACGGGGGAAGCGGGTCGGAGTCGGGCATGGCGGGTTCCTTTGGATCTCACGGGAACACCTACGCGGTCGCAGACCGTAGTTCGATAGACAAATTACCGGATTTGCCTTAGAAAATAAGGAAGATTATTAGATTGACCAGATATATGCCAGAAATAGATAAAATCGACCGCAAAATCCTCTCGATCCTGCAAGGGGATGGGCGGATTGCCAATGTGGAGCTGGCCGAGAGGATCGGTCTGTCGCCTACCTCGGTCGGCGAGCGGCTGAAGCGGCTGCAGCGCGACGGCTTCGTCGAGGGTTATGGCGCAAGGCTCAACCCGCATCGGCTCGGGCTTGGATTGCTGGTGTTTGTCGAGGTGCTGCTCGACAAGACCACGCCTGATGTCTTCGAGCGGTTTGCCAGGGCGGTGCAGACCGCGCCGGAAGTGCTGGAGTGTCACATGGTGGCCGGTGGCTTCGATTATCTGGTCAAGGCCCGTGTCGCCAACATGTCGGCCTATCGCCGCTTCCTCGGCGAAAGCCTGCTGGCGTTGCCGGGTGTGCGCGAAACCCGGACCTACGCCGTGATGGAAGAAGTCAAGCGCGACGCGCCATTGCCGGTCGGCTGATATCCACTTCATGCGATCCACAGCCATGCTCCCGGCGTATTGGCATCGCGACCCGCCCGCGGGTATCTTGCCGCCAATTGGGGCAGCAATCATGAAACACGTCGATCAGCCGATATCCGCGAGGCGCACCGGGTTTGCCGGTGCGCTGACGGGGATCATGCTGTCGCTACTCTCGGCGGCGCCGGCGCGAGCATCCGAGCTCAGCGCGGGCATCGCGCAACTTTATACCTCGGTCTCGATCTATCCACCGTCGGCGTCATCGATGACGGTCTGCTACGGCTTCGTCTGCCGGCGCCGTGAGATGCTCGATTTCACGGCGGCCGACCGGGCCGCGCTGACCAGGATCATGGCTGCCGGTCACGCCAATGCGGCCGCCGAGCGCGCGGCAGTGCAGAAGGCGGTGATCTGGTTCGACCGCCGCATGGGGCCGATCCTCGGTACCGACAAGCGCGTGGCCAAAGCTGATTTCCGCGCCAACGACGACAAGCACAATTACGATTGCTGGGACACGACCCGCAACACCACAAGCCTGATGCTGGTGCTACAGGCGTGGAATCTGTTCAAGTTTCACGACGTCGGTGATCCCCATTATCGCGGGTTTCAGTTGATGCAGACGCCGCACAACACCGCCGTGCTGGTCGAGCGCGCGACCAAGGTGGAATGGGCCGTCGATCTCTGGCCGCGCGGCTATCTGCAGCCGCCCGATGTCATGACCGTCAGCCAATGGGTGACGGAGGATTGAACGGCTGGAGACGCGACTAGATCGCCATGGCGCGCGGGCATCGTGCCCGCCCCGCCGAACGTCACGTTGTCTGGCTTTGTTGGGTCGGCCCCCACTCCCGGATGAGGTCCGAGAGTGCGCCGTTCATCTGGCGCTGTTGCGCTAGACCTTCAGGTTTTCAGCCGAAGTCTTGCCGCGATTTGCGATCTCTTCGTACTCCACCGTCTGACCTTCATTGAGCGTCTGAAGACCAGCCTTCTGAACTGCAGAAATATGCACGAAAATGTCCTTGCCGCCCGTTGCGGGCTGGATGAATCCATAACCCTTGGTCGGATTGAACCACTTCACTGTACCTTTGGGCATTTCCAGTCGTCTCCGCGGAATCGATCGAAAACGAACCGCCGGTCCCCGCACAACCGGCTCGTCCGTGCCATACAGGATAGCAGTTTGCGAAAAGCTGGATAGATCAAACCAAGGTGTGTTTTTGCCCGGAAACAACCCGATTTTGGGAGCTTTGGCGCCGAATTGCCTGTTTCATGGTCAATTGATGCAGTGCAAAATCACCCGGTTCCGGCATGGCGAGCCGCAAGGCGCGCGTCTGCCGCGCGGACTTGGCCCGCACGACAGACGGCAAATGCGGATCATCTCAATAGGTCGCGGCGAGATAATCGACGATCTTGCCGACATCGGCGTCGTCGATCGGCGCACCGTAGACCTTGATCATCTTGGTGACCTCGGCCTTCCAGAAGTCCTTCTTCTTCTCGCCTTGCGGCGGCTGCGTCTTGACGTAGTCGGCCGAATGGCAGCCGCTGCAATTGTTCTGCACGACATCGAGGTTGGGGCCCGGCTTGAAGGCCGCGGTCTCCTCGGGGACCTTGTAGTTGACCGGTGCGGCGGTGGCCGCGGCGACCGACAGCGTCGCGATCGCGGCGAGGGCAGGGAGCAGCTTGCGCTTCATGATGCTTCTCCTCACGCCGCGGTGACGTGCACGGTTTCGACGACGTTGCGCAGGTAGCCCGCCGGATTCCACAGCGGATCCATCGGCTGGGTGTCGCCGGCATTGTTAGTGGCGCGCACCTTCAGATCATAGGATCCGGCCGCGAGCCGCACCGGCAGCTTCCACTCCCGGAACGCATATTTGCCAAGGTCCTTGCCGAGCTTGGCCGGCGTCCAGGTCTTGCCACCGTCGGTCGACACCGCGACGTCCTTGATGCCCTTGCCGCCGTCGAAGGCGATGCCCCGCAGCAGCGTGCGGCCGGCCTTCAGCTTGGTGCCGTCGGCGACGCTGGTGATGAACGAGCGCAAGGTGAAGCGGTTGATCGGGATCGTGGCCTTCGGCGCGGTGCCGGGCTCGACCGCATTGTTCGGCGTATCGGGGATCCGGTAGGCGGATTTCATCCAGAAGCCGTCGAACACACTGTCGATGACGGTGATCTCGTTGAGGTGCTTGACCCAATAGGTGCCGTAATAGCCAGGCACCACGAGACGGAGCGGGAAGCCGTTGAGGAACGGCAGGTCCTCGCCGTTCATGCCGTAGGCCAGCATCACCTCGCCGTCGCGCGCGTGCTCGATGTCGAGCGCCTTCACGAAGTCGGGCGTTGTCTCCATCACCGGAGCATCCATCCCATTGAAGGTGACCTGCTTCGCGCCGGCCTGCACGCCGGCCATGTCGAGCACGGTCTTCAGCGGCACGCCGCGCCAGCGCGCGCAGCCCATCGCGCCGTTGCCAAGCTGGCCGCCGGCGACCCGCGGGTTGAAGAACCCGCGGCTGTTGCCGGAGCACTGGTTGACGGCGACGATCTCGGTCGCCTTCAATTTCCTGATGTCCTTCAGCGACAATTTCAGCGGCTTGTCGACCTTGCCCTTGATCTCGAGCGTGAAGGTGTCGGGATCAAGATTGTAGGGGATGCCGGCGAGGTGGTAGCGGACGAAGAATGCGTTGTTCGGCGTGATCGGTCCGTCGTTGAAGATCGCAAACGGCGTCTCCAGTTGCGGCGGGCGGCTGGTCTGGCCGATCATCGGGCGCTTTTGCGGGTAGCGCACCAGCGGCCGTTCGCCGTTGCTGAAGGGCAGTGTTGCGGTGTCGAGCGCGAGCGCACCTCGTGATCCCAGCCCCGTTATCAAAGCGGCCATGCCGGCGCGCTTCATCAAGTCTCGTCGATCGAGCATTCCGCTTCCTCCGAAGCCTTATCTGTCGTGAGCCGGTCATCACCAGACTCAATTGCCTGAGCGCATCCGCCTCGCGGAATACGCGCAGGTGACAAATGTCGCATCGGGGAACTGCAAGTCAATTGATGCTTTCGCAGCGTCCATCTGCATTGCGTTGCAACGAAATGCCCGATCGCTGCCGATCGGGGTATTTCGATCCGGCCCAAGGGCTCGATCAGCAGCAGACATTCACGGAGCGGTAGCGATAGCCTAGGGCGTCAGCGCCAGACGCTGCTGCTGATCACATTCCGTGTGCCGGCAATGAACCTTTCAGGCTGCAACCGCGCGCTGATCGGCGACAAGCCCCGACAAGGTGCTCGTCGATTCAACCGTGCGCACGACCATAGGCTGGTTGCGGCCGCGGATCGCGACTTCCTGCGCCGGCAGGGCATCCTCGGCAAGCCCCGCCGTGGCGCGCACCTCGTCCGAGATGACGGCCTCGCAGGCGAGGACCTTGGTCATGTCCTGAAGCCTCGCCGCGACGTTGACGGCGTCGCCGAGCGCCGTGAACACCATGTGGTCACGATAGCCGATGTCGCCGACGATCACCTCGCCGCCATGGATGCCGATGCCGAACCGGATCGGCTCGCGCAGATCGTGGCTGAGGAACTGATTCAGGTCGTCGACATGAGTTGCGATTAGGGCTGCCGCACGCAGCGCCTGGCGACAGGCCTCCTGGCGGCCGGTGGCGAGCCCGAACAGCGCCAGCATGCCGTCGCCGATGAACTGGTTCGGACGTCCGCCGGCCTTCAGCACTGCCTGCGACACTGCGCCGAGGAAGCGGTTGACGATGAACACGGTGTCGAATGGCAGCCGCTTCTCGGCAAGTTGCGTCGAGCCGCGCATGTCGACGAACATGCTGACGAGATAGCGCTCCTGGCCGATCCGCGCCGGATTGGTCACGTGCGCATTCGCCGACATCGTGTGCGGCAGGAATAGCTGGAAGAACGTCAGGTCGGCGGTTGGCCGCAACTGACAGGCCAGCCGGATCGACGGATCGTCACTGCCGACCCGGTGCAGCACGAAGGCCTCACGCGGCGAGGGCGCCGGGAGCTTTGCGTAGTCGCCGACGATGCGGATGCGGCAGGTCGAGCAGCGGGCGCGGCCGCCGCAGACGCTGGCATGCGGCACATTGTTGCGCAGGCTCGCCTCCAGCACGCTCCAGCCCTTCGGCACCCGGACGGTGCGGCCGTTGCCGTAGGACAGCGCAATCATGCCGCCGCGGCGTTCCAGCAAAGTGCGCGCGCCGCGTGCAAGGACGACGAGGCCGAGCAGGCCGAGATAGCCGGTCGTCAAGCCGTTCGCGATCGTGTCGAGCAGCTCGCTTTCGGCCGCCGTTCCGAGATTCCGGGCCGATAGCTCCTGTTGCCGCCAGGCCGGATCGTTGGCGTCGGCGATCGTGGCGCGGCCGCCCTGGTAGATGCCGAGCATTGCCAGCGTCGGGATCAACACGGCGGCGGCGAGCAGGAATGGCGCGGCGCGCTTGAAGAACGGGCGCAAGCGGAACCAGAAATACAGGCCGATGCAGCCATGCACCCAGGCGATCACCAGCACTGCCAGCATGGTCCATAGCCGGTTCGGTGACGCGACGAAGAACGTGTACAGTTCCTGCGGATAGAGCTTCTCTTGCCTGAACAGGGTCTGTCCGAGCCGCACGCCGACGATATGGACGATAATCAGCATCGGGATGCTGAGGCCGAGCACGAGCTGCAACGGTTCGATCGCTCTCCAGCGGAATTCGCGGCGCCGGTACAGCGCCCAGATGCCGAGCGCGGTATGCACCAGGCAGGCGCTGTAGAACACGATCGCGACCGGGAGGAACTGCCAGAATTCGGTGTGGTAATGGACGCCGATCGCCAGCGCCTCCATCGAGATATTGCCGAGCGCGTGGTTGAGGAAATGGCTGACCAGATAGGCGAACATGATCGAGCCGCTGACCAGGCGGACCTGCCGCAGGCCGACGCCGCGGACCATCTCCTGCAAATGTTCACGCGAGGCGGAGGCCATGTGAGTCATGATTGGCAAGTCTAGTGTTTAATTCCCGCGATGAACACCGTTACGGCCCGGCGTGAGGGGTGATATCCGCCGCTGCAATACGTTGACACCCCTGCAAGAGTCGAACAAAAAGCGCGCCGTGACGATAGCCCCTGCCGATAACATCAGCGTTAAGCCGGCCCGTTCGCGCGCGCCGCGGTGGCGTGGCGTCGTCGCCGTGATGGTCGCCATGACCGCGATGCGGCTGGTCTATGCTTCCGTGCTCGATCTGCGCACCGACGAGGCCTATTACTGGACCTGGTCGAAGGAGCACGTGCTGTCGTTCCTCGATCATCCGCCGATGATCGCGTGGTTCATCCGTTTCGGCACCACGATCTTCGGCGACACCAATCTCGGCGTCCGCTTCAGCGGCATCGTGGCGATGCTGGTGATGCAGCTCTTGCTCGCCGACATCGTCCGCCGCGTCACCGGCAACAACATCCGGGCCGTCATTCTGGCGCTGCTGCTGCCGGAGGCGGCGCTCTATTACGGGCTGTTGATGGCCAAGGTCGCGCCCGACACCGCAATGATTCCGTTCGCGGTGGCGATGCTGTGGTCGCTGGTGCGGCTTGCGCAGAGCAATGACGGGCGCTGGTGGCTCGCCACCGGGCTGTTCGCCGGGTTGGCGCTGCTGTCGAAATTCACCGCCATCATGCTGGCGCCGGCGGTGCTGGCCTTTGCGCTGGTACCGGACTGGCGCTGGCGCTGGTTGCGCAGCCCGTATCCCTACCTCGCCGCGGTGATCTCGATCGCGGTGTTCTCGCCGGTCCTGATCTGGAATGCCGGGCACGACTGGGCCTCGTTCCGCTTCCAGGCGGTGCGCGCCACGACGGAAGGCTCCTTCCTGTTGCGTACCGTCGGCGAATTTATTGGCATGCAGTTCGGCCTGGTCGGCTTCGTGTTGTTGCCGGTCACGCTGTTCGGCGCGGCGTTGACGGCATGGCGCGGCTATCGTGCTCGCGAGCCGGTCGCGATCCTGCTGTCGACGGCGGTGCTGGTGCCGTTCGCGTATTTCTTCTGGAAGTCGTTGACCCTGCGGGTCGGTGACACCTGGCCGATGTTCCTGTGGCCCGCCGGTTTTGCGGCCGTTGCCATCAACGTCACGCGGATGCCGTTCGAGGGCTGGTCGGTCCGCTTGGTCAAATCGACCGTGTTCTGGGCGCGCACCGCGGTCACGGCAGGCATCGCCTTCGTGGTCTGCGTGTTCCTATATTACATGGTGGTGCCGTGGAATCTGACCGGCCACACCGATCCGATCGGCACCGAGGCCGGCTACGACGTCGTCGCCGCGCGCACCAAGGCGCAATTACAGGCAACCGGTGCGACCTGGGTCGCGACCACGGATTATCGCACCTATGCGATGCTGCGCTGGTTTCTGCGCGGGCAGGCGCCGGTGGTCGAGATCAACGAGCGCGGCCGCTACCAGGGCTTTGCCGATCCCGGGATGAACATGATCCGCGATCATGTCGGCCTTTATGTCGGACGCGAGCCCGAGAACAATCTGCCGCTGTGGAACGAGACATCAGCCGTGCGGCAGCCGCTCGAGCGCGTGGTGCGGAGCTGGCGCGGCACAGTGATGGACACCTATTCGCTGGAGAAGATCAGCGGCTGGACCCCTGATCTGTCACCGCCCCCCGACACCACCTTCTTCCGCTGGCGCGTGCTGGTGATGCTGATGGAGCCGGGTGCCGTAGCGTCGTGTCTCCCTCGCCCCGCTTGCGGGGAGAGGGCGGGGTGAGGGGGAGTCTCCGCAAAGACGGTGACAGTCAGGTCTGCGGAGGCTCCCCCTCACCCGGAATTTGCGCTTCGCGTAAATTCCGGCCTCTCCCCGCAAGCGGGGCGAGGCAAGGTCTCATTCCACTCCCTCGCGCTTGCGCAGGAGGTCCTTGGCGAGGTCGGCGAGCGCCGGGCGCGGCAGTGCGTTGAACGGAAGCGGGCGGGTGACGTCGATCGCCGCAAGCCCGAGCCGCGCGGTCAGGAGGCCGTTGAGCACGCCTTCGCCGAGCCGCTGCGAGAGTTTGGCGGCGATGCCGTGACCAAGCATCTGCTGGATTAGGCTGTCGCTCGCGGCCATGCCGCCGGTGATCGCCAGATGCGCGATCACGCGCCGCATCAGGCTGATCATGCCGAGCGTACCGGGCCGCCCGCCATAGAGCCGCGCCAGTTGCCGGATCATCCGTAACGCCGACACGAACACGAACAGCACGTCGATCGCAGCGCGCGGGCTGACGGCGGTGACGACCGACACGCGCTGCGCCGCCGCCGAGACTAGCCGCCGCGCTTCCTCGTCGAGCGGCGCCATCAATTCGCGCTCGGCGAGGCGGATCATGTCGGTACCGTCAATGATATCATCGGTGTGGCTCCGCAGCGTGTTGCGTGCGCGCGCGAGCTGCGGGGTCTGGTGCGCGAGCCTGAGCAGATCGGCAACGATCGTTCGGCTCGCCGCGCGATCGTCGCTGGCGAGCACATCGGCTGCGCGCAGATGCAGCTTCTCGATGGTCGCAAGCCGCGCCAGCCCGATCGCTTCGCGCGCGATCACGACCACCAGTGCGACGGACGCAATGATCGCAAAGGCCAGTCCGAGGACGCCGAGACCCTGATTGCGTGCGAACAGGTCCTCGATCAAATTGACGACGCCGAGCCCGCTGCCAAGCAGCACGAGGCCTGCAACGGCGCCCCAGAACAGCGCGCCCCAGCGGAAGCCGCGGCGCACCGGCAGCAGCGGCGCATCGATCGCAACAGGCAGTTGCGGTGCCTCGGCCTCGGGCACGATCTGGATCGTGCCGCGGGCGAAGTGGCCGGCATCCTCAGGATCCATCACGACCACGCCGGGATCGTCGAGCTTGAACGTCGCCGGCCGCCGGTTAGGCGTCTTGTCGTTCATTGCAGTTTGTCTCCGATCAGGAACTGGAGGGCGCGGTCAAGGCGGATGTGAGGCAGCGTGGGCTCACCGTCGCCGTTTCGTTCCAGCTTCGGTGGCCGAAAGCGCAGGAAGCGGTAATCGGCCGCCTCGGCACCCGCGCTGGAGAGGCCGCGAAATTCGCCCCGGAACAGGGCCTCGGGATTGTCGGGCAAATCGCCCGGAAAGGTCGCGACCTCGGTCTCGCCGTCGAGCGTCTCGCCATTGGCGACTTCGCCCGGCGCCGGTGTGCCGAGGATTGAGGGCAGTGTGTCGCGGCCGCGTTGCACCTGTGCCTCGCGGGTGGCGCGCACGGCGGCGAGCGCCACCACGTCGATGGCGGCGCCGGCATATTCGGCGCGCTCGGCGGCCTTGGCTACGATCCGCCGCAGCACCGCCTCGAGCCGGTCGTGGCTCTGGTGGTGCAGATGATCGGCCTTGGTCGCCGCGAACAGGATGCGGTCGATGCGTGGCCGGAACAGCGCGCTCACGATCGTGCTGCGGCCGATCCGGAAGCAGTCGAGGATGCCGGCGAGCGCGGCTTCGAGGTCGTGCAGCGCCTCCGGCCCTGCATTGAATGCGGCGAGCGCGTCGGCCAGCACGATCTGGCGGTCCAGCCGCGCGAAATGATCGCGGAAAAATGGGCGCACCACGACGTCCTTGTAGGCCTCATAGCGCCGCCGCATCATCGCCCATAGCGAGCCATCGGGCGCGCTGCCGTCGGCGGGCACATCGAGCGGCGCGAAGGTCAGCGCCGGGGTGTCGGCGAGATTGCCGGGCATCAGGAAGCGACCGGGCGGCAGCAGGCTCATCGCAAAGCGCTCGTCGCGGCAGGCACGCAGATAGTCGGTGAACAGCTTGGCTTCGGCAAGCGCGGCCTGCTCGTCCTCCTTACCCTCGGGCTTCAGCGTCGCGAGATGCGCGTGCCACGGCGCGGCGAGGGCGGCGCGCAGCGGCGCGCGCGACAGCGCCAGGCTCTCCGCCGACCATTGCTCGTAGCTCTTGTTGAGCAGCGGCAGGTCGAGCAGCCACTCGCCGGGATAATCGACGATGTCGAGGGTCAGCGTGCGGTCCGCGCCATTTTGCCGCTGATAGTCGATCACCAGCCGCAGCTCGGAGATGTCGGTGGTCGAATTCGGCCAGCGCCGCTCTTCGATCAGAGTGCGGACATGGTTCTCATAGGCGAAGCGCGGCACCGCGTCGTCAGGCTGCGGCGCAAGGCGTGCGCGGGCGATCCGCCCCGAGGCATAGGCTTCGAAGACGGGAAATCGACCGCCGCGGGTCAGCCCGTGCACCAAGGCTGTGATGAATACCGTCTTGCCGGCGCGCGACAGGCCGGTGACGCCGAGCCGCACCGTCGGATTGAAAAAGCCCTCGCCATAGTCGAGGAGCGCCCGCGCCGAGAGACGCGCTTCCTCGACGATGTCAGAAAAACTGGGGGCCATGGAGGTCTGGAGAAACCTGGCGAGAGTGACCAAATGAGGCGGGTCGTCACCCGCAAGGTGGCGATTATCGGGCCAAAATCAAGCTTCACATTTCCGGCGCCTTTGCAGGCGAGGGGATTGAACGAGCGGCCGTCCCCGCGACACCCATGTTTAATGGCACTGAGGAAAGCGTCCCGCAAATGACGATCTTCCGCCTGAAGCAACTCGCATCGTCCTCGATCCACGCGGCCGGCGCCGCGCTGTGGAACTACGATCGCGCCGAGCTGATCGCCGATGGCGTCGTGCATCTTGTCGGCGTCTGCTTCGGGCTGGTCGCCGCGACCGCGCTGATTGTGCTGACCTCGGTCTATGCCAGCGGCTTCGACGTTGCCGTGGTGTCGGTCTATGTCGCCGGCCTGCTGGCGATGCTGGTGCTGTCGGCGACCTATAATCTCTGGCCGGTGTCGCGCGCGAAATGGGTGTTGCGGCGCTTCGATCACTCGGCGATCTATCTGCTGATCGCAGCTACTTACACGCCGTTCATCGTGGAACTGAAGGACAGTGCTTTCGCGATCGCGCTGCTCGTCGGCGTGTGGTGCGTGGCGATCGTCGGCATCTGGCTGAAGCTCGCTTATCCCGGCCGCTTCGATCGGCTTTCGGTCGGGCTTTATCTCGCGATGGGCTGGAGCGGCATCATGCTCCGTGACGCCGTGGTGAAGGCGCTGCCGTCGATGGCGCTCGGCTTCGTGCTTGCCGGCGGCATTCTGTACAGCCTCGGTGTGATCTTCCACACCTGGCGGCGGCTGCGCTTCCAGAACGCGATCTGGCACTGCTTTGTGCTGCTTGGCGCCGCCTGCCACTACACGGCCGTGTTCGACGTCGTGCTGGCGAGCTGAGCGGACACCAATCCCCACAAGCGGCGCCGCATGATGGTGGGCGGCCGTCTTCCGAAAACGACCTGCGCCGGCGAAAGTTGGGTTATCATGATCCCTCTTAGTTTGGGCATGATCTCTTCGGAGCCCGCTTCCGGTTTCCGGAACGTGCTATGAGATCGAGATATCGGGAGGATGGCCATGCAGGTGGCTGGTAAAATCGTGGTGGTCACCGGCGGTGGCAATGGCATCGGCAAGGCGCTGTGCGAGGCGTTCCATGGCGCCGGAGCGTCCAAGGTCGTGGTGGTCGATCTCGATCACGCCGCCGCCGAGAAGGTCGCGGCCTCGGTCGGCGGCGCGGCGTTCAAATGCGATGTCGGGCAGGAGAAGAACGTCCTGCATGTGATCGAGGAGACCGAGCGGATGTTCGGCCCGATCGCGCTGTTCTGCTCCAATGCCGGCATTGGCGGCGGCTTCGATCCCTTGTCGGTGAATGCCGGCGGCACCTCGGACGAGCCGTGGTCGCGGAGCTGGGCGATCCATGTGATGGCGCATGTCTATGCCGCGCGCCATCTGGTGCCGCGCATGAAGGCGCGGGGCGGCGGCTATTTCCTCAACACGATCTCCGCCGCGGGCCTTTTGTCGCAAGTCGGCAGCCCGGCCTATTCGACCACCAAGCATGCGGCGGTCGGCTTTGCCGAAAACCTCGCGATCTCGCACCGCGCCGACAACATCAAGGTCTCGATCCTCTGCCCGCAGGGCGTCGACACCAACATGCTGCGCTCGATCCCGAAGGGCCCGCAATCCGGCGACGGCGATTTGACGCCGGAGCAGGTCGCGCAGGATGCGCTGAGGGGCATCGAGCAGGAGACGTTCCTGATCCTGCCGCACCCGCAGGTGCTCGGCTACATGCGCAAGAAGGCCGAGAACTACGACCGCTGGATCGGCGGCATGGCCAAGATCCAGGCCAAGATGCGGGAGGCGCACGGGAAGTGATCGAAGGCGAGGGTGGCGAGCACGTGCGTTGCGCCTCCGTTGTCGTTAGGTCTTCATGTAAGATGAGCACACAGGTCGGCTCCCTCCCTCCTTGCGGGGGAGGGCTGGGGAGAGGGGTAAGCCCCGAGCGAGATGATCGCCGCAAGCCTCGGTCTCGCAAGTTCGATCGCGAATCGTTGAGACGCATATCGAGGGAGCATGCCGTGTGGTACCCCTCTGCCTAACGCTCCCCCGCAAGCGGTAGGGCAATCGCATTTGGGAAAAAAACGCCCTGTGGCCCATCCTTCGAGACGCCCGCCTTTTGGCGGGCTCCTCAGGATGACGTCTTGTCTTGCGGCACAATAGTAGACCCTCATGGTGAGGAGCGCCGCTTGCGGCGCGTCTCGAACCACGAGGCCGAGTACGTGCGCAGCCATCCAAGGCGGCATATGCGATAGCCCTGCCGCAAGCGGGGAGGGAAACCCAGCCGCCAACGTCTTCCTTACGAGTGGGTAGAGAGTGGATTGCTTCGCTTCGCTCGCAATGACCTGCCGAGACGGCGGATTAACTCTTCGCGTAGAGCAGCGGCACCGCGGAATCCACCATCACCTCGATCAGGCTCACGCCTTGATGCGAGAGCGCGCGCTTGTAGGCGCTGGCGAGATCGGCTGATTTCGTCACCCGCACCGCGTCGCAGCCCATGCCCTCGGCGAGCTTGACGAAATCGATGCCGGGCAATTCCAGGCCAGGCACGTTGCGCACCTGCATCACCTGGCTGAACGAGCGCATCGCGCCGTAGCCGGAATTGTTCATGACCACGACCGTGAGCGGCAGCTTGCGCTGGGCCGCGGTCCACAGCGCCTGAATCGAATACATCGCCGAGCCGTCGCCGATCAGGCAGACGGTGCGTCCCTCGCGGCGGCCGAGCGCCATGCCGACCGCGGCGGGCAGGCTGTAGCCGAGGCCGCCGCTCGCCATGGTGTAGAACGAATCCTGGCCGCGCATCGGCATCACTTTCTGCATCAGCGGACGATGCGACGGCACCTCCTCGACCAGTGCATCCTGCGGGCCCATCGCGGCCGCGAGGGCATGCAGCGCATATTCGGCGGGGATTGGGTCACTCGCGGCGGGCGCCGGCGGCAGAATGCGGCCAGCGGGTGTGGCGCGTCCGGTCTCCGGCAGCATGTCGAGCAGCACCGACAGCGCCGGCTTCATGGTGGCGATGATGCTATGGCCCGCCGGTGTCATCGCGGCGGCGTCGGGATCATCGGTGATCTGGAAGATCGGGGTCGATCCGTCGAAGATCGCAGCATGGCCCTCGACATGGAAGGTGAACACCGGGGCGCCGATCACCACCACGAGATCGTGGTCGCGCAGTGCATCGGAGAGCTGTCCGGGTGAGGCATGCAGGAAACCGGCGAATTGCGGATGATGCTCGGGGAACGAGCAGCGCGCCGAGAACGGGCTGACCCAGACCGCGGCCCTGGCCTTCTCCGCAACCTTCACCATCAGACCGACGGCCTCGGCGCGGTCGACGGCAGGGCCGACGACGAGGGCCGGTCGCTTGGCGTCGCCGAACGCGGCCACGAGGGCCTTCATCGCCGCGAGATCGGGTCCGATGTCGCGGCTGACGTCGCGCGCCTCGAGCGGCTGCGTCGCTTGACTCCAGTCGTCGATCGGCACCGAGACGAAGGTCGGCCCGCAGGGCGGCTGCATCGCGACGTAGTAGGCGCGCGCGATCGCGGCCGGCACGTCCTCGGCGCGCGCGGGCTCGACCGCGAACTTCACGTAAGGTCGTGGAAATTCGCTGGCCCGCTCGGCATAGAGGAAGGCCTGCAGCGGCATGATCGAGCGCGCCTGCTGTCCCGCCGTGATCACGAGCGGCGTCTGGTTGCGGTAGGCGTTGTAGATGTTGCCGAGCGCATTGCCGACGCCGGCCGCCGAATGCAGATTGACGAAGCCGGCATTGCGCGTTGCCAGCGCATAGCCGTCGGCCATGCCGACCACGGAGGCCTCCTGAAGGCCGAGCACGTAGTCGATGTCGTCGGGCCAATCGCTCAGGAACGGCAGCTCGGTCGAGCCGGGATTGCCGAATACCTTTTTGATACCCCATGCGCGCAGGAGACCAAAGGTGGCGTCCTTGACGGTGACGGCCTTGCCTTTCGCGGCGGCGGGCTTGCGGGATGACATCGGGCGGCTCCCAATTCCAGTTCGTTACGTTCCGTCAATGCGAGCGGCAAAAGCGGAAAGGCAATCGACCTGTCGATGGATTGCCTCGCGATGTCAAGCCGCTGCGACCCATAGTTGCCAAGGCAACGGCCGAAGATGGGGACTAATTGGCCTTCTGCAACGCGGCTGTCTGCTTGGCGAGCTGCTTGTCGAAGTCTTGTTCGAGCCCCGCCACATAGGTCGCATTCTCACCGGGCTTGACGAACGGGTTCGGCGCGCCGTCCTTCATCTGCGCGCGCTTGGCCTGCATGTCGTAGACCTCGGGATGCGGGCCAAGCAGCACGTCGACTTTCATCGCCTTGACCCTGGCGAAGGTCGAGCGGTAGTCGTCGACGATGCCGGGATAGGTCGGGTGGCCGACCAGCCGGTTCAGCGCCACCGTTCCGCTGCAGAAGAACAGCACGCTGCGCTCCTGGTTGCCGTCCTTGACCGTCATCTCCCAGCTCGTGCAGCCGGGCGAATGGCCGGGCGTCGCATGCGCGGTCAGCGTGGTGTCGCCGAGCGTTACCTTGTCGCCTTCCTTGACGACGCGATCGACTTTCACCGGCGTGAAGGCAAGATCGGCGTTGTTCTCGTCGCCGGGGTAGTAGCCGCCCTCGAGCAACGGCTTGTCGCGCTCACCGGCGATCAATTGCGCGCCGGTCTCCTTCTTGATCTCGGCAAAGCCGCCGGTGTGGTCGAGATGAGCGTGCGAGTTGAGGATGTATTTGATGTCGCCGACCTTGAAGCCGAGCTTGGTGATGTTGTCCTTGATCATACCGGTCGACTGCTGCATCGCCGTGTCCATCAGGATCAATCCCTGGGAGGTCTTGATGATGTAGACCGCGATCCCGTCAGTGCCGACATAATAGATGTTGCCGATCAGCGGGAACGGCTCGAACGGCGCGGTCCACTTCTTCATGACTGTAGCCATGAAGTCCTTCAATGTCTGAGCCTGTGCACCTGATGTGAGCAGCGCCAGCGCGCACAGCGCGGCTGCGAGCGTCCTCATGATTGCCTCCCTATCAGCTCTTAGTTGTTATTCGGTGGCGGCACTATGCGTGGAGCAGCCATCGATCGCAAGCGACGTCGCTGCGGATGGCCAATGCGAAAATCAGATGATATCACGCAGCAGCGCCAGCAGGTGGCAGCATTGATCATCGGTTCCGATCGTGATGCGCAGGAAGTCCTCGATCCGCGGCTTCTGGAAGTGCCGCACCAGAACAGCCCGCTCCCGCAGCCGGGCCGCGAGGGCCGCTCCGCGGTGGCCGGGATGGCGCGCGAAGACGAAATTCGCCTGCGATGGCAGCACCTCGAAGCGCAGTTCGGAAAGGCCGCGGACCAGTGTCTCGCGGCTCGCGATGATGCGCGTGCGCGTCTCCTGAAACCAGGCGTCGTCTTTGATGGCGGCAGCCGCACCGGCGAGCGCAAGGCAATCCAGCGGATAGGAGTTGAAGCTGTCCTTCACCCGCTCCAGCGCCTCGATCAGCGGGCGTTGGCCAATGGCGAAGCCGACACGCAAGCCCGCCAGCGCGCGCGACTTGGAGAGCGTCTGGATCACAAGAAGGTTGTCGTGGCGGGCGACCAGCGGCACGGCGCTCTCGGCGCCGAAGTCGACATAGGCCTCGTCGACGACCACGAGCCGGTCCGGGTGTTCGGTGACGAGTGTCTCGATTGAAGTGCGCGGCAGCGCGATGCCGGTCGGGGCGTTCGGGTTGCACAGCAGGATGGCGCTGCCCGGCCGCTGGTAGTCGGCAAGCTGCACCCGCATCGCGGCATCGAGCGGCACCGTTTCGTACTGGATGCCGTAGAGGCGGCAATAGACCGGGTAGAAACTATAGGTGATGTCGGGGAACAGCAGCGGTGCATCATGCTTCAGCAGCGCCTGGAAGGTGTGGGCCAGAATCTCATCCGAGCCGTTGCCGACGAACACCTCGTCGGGCGCGACGCCGTAGCGGGCGGCGATCGTTTCGCGCAGGGCGGTCGCGCTCGGATCGGGGTAGAGCCGCAGCCGATCCATCGTCGCGGAGATCGCAGCCAGCGTGTGCGGTGAGGGCGCGTAGGGATTCTCGTTGGTGTTGAGCTTGACGAGGCCATCGATCTTCGGCTGCTCGCCCGGCACGTAGGGCGACAGATCCTTGACGACCGAACTCCAGAAACGACTCATGATCCTGCGATCCATGGGCTGAATCCGATCACAATAAGGGATGCGAGGCGCCGGTGAAAGGCGCCTCTTACGCGTCGCTGTCCTGATAAGTGTCCGGCCGTCGCCCTACCAGGTCGCCGTGCCCTTCATGGTCGGCTGTCCTTCCGCATTCGCGACCCACAGCTCCAGGCTGCCGTCCTTCTCGCTGGCATTGATCGAGAACTCGCTGCCCTCGAACAACGGCTGCACACCGCGATAGACGAGCTTCCTCGGCGCCTTGCCACCGTGCAGCTTGGCGGCGAACTCGACGATGAAGGAGGCTTGCAGCGGGCCGTGGAAGATCAGGCCGGGATAGCCCTCGACCTTGGTGACGTAGTCGCGATCGTAATGGATGCGGTGGCCGTTGAAGGTCAGCGCCGAGTAGCGGAACAGCAGCACCGGATCGGAGACGTGGCTCTCGCGATGCTGAGCGACCGGGGGAGGCGGCGGCGCCTTGGCGGGCGCAGCCGACGGCGCGCTTGTCATCTCGCGATAGACGATGTCCTGCCGCTCGCGGATCGCCAGCCCACGCGACGTGGTCACCTCATGATTGACCGAGACGAAGCACAGCGTGCCGGTCGAGCCCGATTTCACCGTGACATCGGCGATGCGCGAGGTCCGCTTCGGCTCGTCGCCAACGCGTAAGCTGTCGAAGAATTCCAGTTCGCCGCCGGCCCACATCCGGCGCGGCAGCGGCACCGGCGGCAGGAAGCCGCCGCGGGTCGGGTGACCATCTGGTCCGAGCTGCGACATCGGGAACACTGGCTGGCCCAAGCACCAATGCGTGGTCCACGGTGCGGCGTCGCCTGGCTTCGGCTCGCCGATCTCCTGGAACAGGGTCGCGCGCAGGCCCATCACCAGATGGGCGGTGACGACGTCGGTTGCTTCCGTGCTGCGGCCGATCCACTGGCGGAGATGATCGAGGTCGAGTGTGTCGTTCATGATTGTCTTGCCCGGGCAGGTGGTTTTGAGGGTGAGGTGAAGTTAGGTTGGCGCGGTCTGTCGGCAGACTCGCTGCACCTCTCCCGCTTGCGGGGGAGGTCGCATCGCATCGATAGATGCGATGCGGGTGGGGGTTCTCTCCACTCAATCGGTCCGACTCGTGGCGATACCCCCACCCCAGCCCTCCCCGTAAGCGGGAGAGGGAGCGCGGTTCGTTCGCGGCTGCAATTGGACCTGATCTCATCACATCCTAACGTTTGGTGTGTTCTCCGATCGCAGGCACCTTGCCGTAGTGCCTGTCCTCGCCGACAACGATCGCGGCCGGCGCCGGATAGCTGACGCGGCCGTTCGGCGTGTCGACCTCGATGCGGCGGAGATGCGGATGCTTCGCAAGGTCGCTCATGCTGTTGACTTCGGCGAAGGCGATGTCGGCCGCCGCGAGCTTCGCCAGCAGCTCCTCGCGCGTCAGCCTGCCGAAGGCGTCGGCGACGATCTGGTCGGTAGCCGCGCGGTTGCGCACGCGCTCGACCATGTTGGCAAAGCGCGGATCATCGGGCAGGCCAGGTTGGTCGAGCACCTCGGCACACAGCTTCTTCCACTCGCGCTCGCTCTGGATCGAGATCAAAATCTCTTTGCCGTCCTTCGAGCGGAACACGCCATAGGGGGCGATCGAGGGATGCGCGAGGCCGATCCGCTTCGGCGGCTTGCCGTCCTCGGCATTGAGCAGCGGCACGGTGAGCCAGTCCGCCATCACGTCGAACATCGAGATCCGGATGTCGGCTCCCTGTCCGGTGCGGCTGCGCCCGATCAGTGCTTCCAGGATCGAGGCATGCGCGGTAGCGCCGGTCGCGACGTCGACGATCGACATGCCAACGCGCGAGGCGCCTTCCGGTCCGCCGGTGATCGAGGCCAGGCCGCTCTCGGCCTGGATCAGGAGATCATAGGCCTTGCGGTCGGCATAGGGGCCGGTGTCGCCATAGCCTGTGATCGTGCACATGATCAGCTTCGGATAGTCCTTGCGCAGCCGCTCGCGCGAGAAGCCGAGCTTGTCCATCGAGCCCGGCTTGAGGTTTTGCAGCAACACGTCGGCGCTCGATATCAGTTCTTCCAGCGTGGCGCGGCCTTCCTTGGTGGCGAGATCGATCACCACCGAATCCTTGCCGCGGTTGAGCCAGACGAAATAGCTGCTCTGGCCCTTCGCCGCGGCATCGTAACCGCGGGCGAAATCGCCCTCGGGCCGCTCCACTTTGATGACGTGGGCGCCGGCATCGGCGAGGCGCGACGAGCAGAACGGCGCAGCAACCGCCTGCTCGACGGCGATGACGGTCAATCCTTCCAACGGCAACATGATGCGAACTCAATAGGAGCGGGGCATGCCAAGCACGTGCTCGGCGACATAGGACAGGATCAGGTTGGTCGAGATCGGCGCCACTTGGTAGAGCCGCGTCTCGCGGAACTTGCGCTCGACGTCGTATTCCTCCGCGAAGCCGAAGCCGCCATGGGTTTGCACGCAAGCATTGGCCGCTTCCCAGGAGGCGTCCGCCGCCAGCATTTTGGCCATGTTGGCCTCGGCGCCGCAATCAAGCCCGGCTTCATATTTGCGGGTGGCTTCCTTCACCATCAATTCGGCTGCGCGCATCGATGCGTAGGCCTTGGCGATCGGGAACTGGATGCCTTGATTCTGGCCGATCGGCCGGCCGAACACGCTGCGCTCCTTGGCGTAGTCGGTGGCCTTCTTGATGAACCACTTGGCGTCACCGATGCATTCGGCCGCGATCAGGATGCGCTCGGCATTCATGCCGGAGAGGATGTAGCGGAAGCCCTTGCCTTCCTCGCCGATCACGTTCTCCGCCGGCACCTTCATGTCGGTGAAGAACACCTCTGTCGTGGCGTGGTTCATCATGGTGCGGATCGGGCGAATCTCCAGCCCTTTGCCCTTCACCTCGCGCATGTCGACGATGAACACCGAAAGCCCGTCGGTGCGTTTCCTGGATTGCTCCTTTGGCGTCGTGCGCGCGAGCAGGATCATCAGGTCGGAATATTCGGCGCGGCTGGTCCAGATCTTCTGGCCGTTGACGACGTAGTGGTCGGCCTCGCGGCGCGCAAAGGTCTTCAGCGACGAGGTGTCGGTGCCGCTGGTCGGCTCGGTGACGCCGAACGCCTGCAATCGCAATTCGCCGGTCGCGACCTTCGGCAGGTACTTTGCCTTCTGCGCCTCATTGCCGTGCCGCAGCACGGTGCCCATCGTGTACATCTGGGCATGACAGCCGCCGCCGTTGCAGCCCGCGCGCTGGATCTCTTCCAGGATCGCCGCGGCCGCCGACAATTTCAGGCCCGCGCCGCCATACTCCTCGGGGATCAGCACCGAGAGGTAGCCAGCCTGCGTCAGCGCGTCGACGAACTCCTTCGGATAGGCCATCTGGCGATCGAGCTTGCGCCAGTATTCGCCGGGGAACTGCGCGCAGAGCTTTGCCACCGCGTCGCGGATGTCGGAATGGTCGTCGAGCTGTTGGTCGTGTGCGGTCATGATGTTGTCTTGCCGAGAGGTTGCGTCAGAGCGTGTTCGAGCGAACTGGGTGCCGGTTCGCGTGAAGAAAACGCCCGCTGTTGTGGGGCCCCGGTAAACTCCCTATGCTGTTTTGTTATAGCGTATGAACCTGCCTTCCAGGATTGGCAAGTATGGATTTCCGCCAGCTTAGGACCTTTGCGTGCGTCGCGGAACTCGGAAGCCTGAGCAAAGCATCCGATACCTTGCGCGTTGCGCAGCCGGCGCTGAGCCGCCAGATCAAGTTGCTCGAGCACGAGCTGCGCACCGAATTGTTCACGCGCAACGGCCGCGGCATGGTGCTGACCGATGCCGGCAAGCTGCTGCTGGCGCGCACCGGCGGTATCGTAAGGCAGATCGATCAGATCCGCGACGACATCCAATCCGCCGGTCGCGCGCCGTCCGGGCGCGTCGTCCTCGGGCTGGTGCCGACGGTGAGCTGCGTGATCTCGGCGCGGCTGGCGCGGCGCACGGTGGAACGCTATCCCGGCATCTCGCTCTGCATCGTCGAGAGCTACAGCGGCCATCTGATCGAGTGGCTGCACCGTGGCGAGATGGACCTTGCGGTGATCTACGGCCCGTCGGTCGATCTGCACCTGGCGGTGCAAAGCCTCGGCCGCGATAGCATCGTCGCGGTTGGCCCGCCCGGCAGCGGGCTGAAGCAGAAGAAGCAGGTCGAGCTCGGCTGGCTGATGCGCCAACGCCTGGTGTTGCCAAGTCATTCACACGGGCTCCGCGCGCTGATCGAGCATGCGGCGGCGAAGAAGAAGGTCGATCTCGACGTCAGGCTCGAGGCGGATTCGTTTCGCGTGCTGACCAGCCTGGTCGAGGAGGGGCTCGGATACACGCTGCTGCCACCGTCCTCGGTGCGCGGCGAGGTCGCCGACGGACGGCTCGAGACCGCGCCGATCGCGCGGCCCGCGCCGCGGCGCGAACTGACGCTGGCCTCGCCGGTCGAGCATCCCGGCTCGAACGCGATCACGCTGATCGCAAAGCTGTTGCGCGACGAGGTTGCCGCGTGCCGTGCCGAAGGGCTCTGGGATATCCAGCTCACCTGAGCGCGTCTGTCGCTTAAGACACATGACCCCATGGACTCGCGGGCGCGCTGCGTAGCGCTATTCTTGTCATTGCAAGCGAAGCGAAGCAATCCATCGCGCGCCGAGCGCGGAGGCATGGATTGCTTCGTCGCTTCAGCGCAAAATTGCCTTGCAATTTTGTCGCGAGCTCCTCGCAATGACGAGGCTGCGCACATCACCTGCTCTCAATTCACCGCGAAGCCGAGATGGCCGCGGAAGCGGTTCTTGAGATAGCTGCCGTCGCGCGGCGGCAGCGCGCGTTCGAGTTCGCCGGCCGCGATTCTGATCCGCGCCAGCCGCGGGCGGCCCGAGAGGTCGTGCAGCTTTGCGCGGAAGCTATCGATGCCGGCCATGTCAGCGATGTCGGTGACATCGGCGATCCCCGCGCCGCGCGCGATCACGTCGAGCTTCGCACCAAGGCCGGAATGGCTGAGCTGCATCCCGGTCTCGCCGTACTGGCCGTTGTCGAGCACGGCGACCGAGAGGTTGCCGGGCTGCTTGGTCGCAATCGTGAGCAGGCTGCCGATCCCCATGAGTTGCTCGCCGTCACCGGTAACGACCAGCACCGGCCGCTTCGGCTGCGCCAGAGCGAGGCCGAGGCCGATCATCGCGGCGCCGCCCATCGCGCCCCACAGATAGAAGTTGCCGGGATGCTCGCCGGCGTCGAACACGTCATAGGTCGAGGAGCCCAGCCCGGAGATCACGAGCAGGTCGCCGCGGTCGGCGAGCAGAGCCTTCACGGCGGCGCGGCGCTCCAGGGTGCCTGTTGGCGCTGACATCAATGCGTCTCCTTCGTCCACTTCTTGCGGCCGATCATGCGCTGTGAGATCAGCACCGCGACCTGCTGGTCGCCGTCAAACGCGAGCGAGGCGGCGGCCGAGATCACCTCCTCGGCGTCATCGGGGTTATCCAGCCGCAGCACGGTGACCCCCATGGCCTCGAGCGTCGGCTGCGTCGCCTTGCCCATCGGGATCTGCCAGGGATTGAACTCGGCCCATTCGCCGCGCATCGTCACCAGCGTCAGCAAGGGAAAGCGGCAGCTCGCCATCAGCGACAGCATGTTGATGCAGTTGCCGACGCCGCTCGATTGCATCAAGAGCACCGCACGCTCGCCGCCGAGCCAGGCACCGGCGGCCAGCGCCACACCCTCCTCCTCGGTCGTCAGCACCGTGGTCTTGATGTCGGCATCCGCGTGCGACAGCTTGATCAGCCTGGAATGCCCGGCGTCGGGGACATAAGACACCTGCGCGACGCCAAAATCCTTCAGCGTGCGGTGGATCGCGACCGGCCAGTCCCGGCCCGTCGCATTGTCCTGGTGAACGGCAATCTGGTCCATCATGGCCTCGGCTAAGGGTGCGCGCAGTGGCGCGTCGTCACACCGAGGCTTAGGGCAGGCGGAGGCTCTATTCTCTTCGCATCTGGCTCGCGCAGCTATGCCGGAATTTTATAACCCCGTCATGGGTTCGCTGACCCTCTCTCCAGGTGCGCGTCCGCGCGACCCGTTGGCTCACAATGACCGCTTGCGGTAATTAGCCCGGAATCCGCACCGGCAGGTTCTCGATGCCGCGCACGAAGCTGGAATAGACCCGCTTCGGCTCGCCGACCACCTCGATGCGGTCGAAGCGCTTCAGCATCTCCTCCCAGACGATCCGGAGCTGCAGCTCGGCAAGCCGCATGCCCACGCAGCGGTGGATGCCGAAGCCGAACGACAGGTGGATGCGCGGCCGGGCGCGATCGATGATGAACTCGTCGGGCCGGTCGATCACCTCGTCATCGCGATTGCCCGAGACGTACCACATTACGACGCGATCGCCCTTCCTGATCCGCTTGCCGCCGATCTCGGTATCGACAAGCGCGGTGCGCCGCATATGGGCCAGCGGCGTCTGCCAGCGGATCACTTCCGGCACCATCGTGTCGATCAGCGCCGGGTTCTCCCTCAGCTTGCGGAATTGGTCCGGATGCTCGTGCAGCGCCAGCACGGAACCGCTCATGGTGTTGCGGGTGGTGTCGTTGCCGCCGACGATGAGCAGGATGATGTTGCCCATCAGATTGTCCGGATCCATGTGTCGGGTGGCGTCGCTATGCGCCATCATCGACAACAGGTCGTTCTTCGGCGGTGCATTGACGCGCTCGTTCCACAGCCTGGAAAAATAGGCGTAGCACTCGTCCATCTCGCGCCGCCGCTGCTCCGGCGATTCCACGATGCCGCTCTTCGGCAGGGCGGTCGACACATCGGACCAGCGCGTCAGCTTGCGCCGCTCCTCCCAGGGGAAGTCGAACAGCGTTGCCAGCATCTGCGTGGTCAATTCGATCGAGACGCGGTCGACGAAGTTGAAGGTCTCGTTGCGCGGAAGATTGTCGAGCACGGTCGCCGAGCGCCGGCGGATCAGCTTCGCCAGCTCGTCGAGATGCGTCGGCGTGAACATCGGCGACACGGTCTTGCGCTGATGCGCATGCTTCGGCTGGTCCATTGCGATGAAGCTCGGCCAGTCGTAGCCGGGCGGTACGTCGCGGATCGAGATGCCGCCGAGCGTGGAGTCCGAGGAGAAGATGCCGTGGCTGGTGTCGACATGCATGATGTCGTTGTATTTCACCACCGACCAGTACGGCTCGATCGGCGCGTTGGTGCAGTAATGCACCGGCTCTTCCTTGCGCAGCCGCTCGAACCACGGCCACAGCGTGTCGTTCTGGAACAGCCGCGGGGCGCCGGGATGAAAATCCTTCAGCGGCGTCGCATAGGCTTCCTCGCGCGCCTGCCGCAGCAGCTCGGCCTTGTCGGCGTGGATGGGGGTCTGAACGTTCATCACAACTGGCTCCGGGGACGGCTCTTACCTCTCCCGCTTGCGGGGGAGGTCGCTGCGCTCGAAGAGCGCGGCGGGTGGGGGCTTTCTCCACGCGAAGGGTCCCTCCGTGGTGGCACCCCCACCCCAGCCCTCCCCCGCAAGCGGGAGAGGGGGGCAGCTCCGTCGTGGTCACAGTTCAAATTCAACTCGCTGCTTTTCCTCACACGTCAGGTCGCAATGCGCACCGGCAGGGTCTCGTAGCCCTTGATGAAGCTGGAATACACCCGCTGCGGCTCCTCCACCACCTCGATCGTGTCGAAGCGCTTGAGGATCTCCTCCCAGATGATCTTGAGCTGCAGCTCGGCAAGCCGCAGGCCGACGCAGCGATGGATGCCGAAGCCGAACGAGATGTGGGTGCGCGGCCGCGCACGCTCGATGTCGAATTCGTAGGGCCGCTCGATCGCCTCCTCGTCGCGGTTGCCCGAGACGTACCACATCACGACCTTGTCGCCCTTCTTGATCTGCCGGCCGCGGAATTCGTAATCGGCGAGCGCGGTGCGCCGCATGTGGGCGAGCGGCGTCTGCCAGCGGATCACCTCCGGGACAAAGCTGTCGATCAGCGCCGGATTCTCCTTCAGCTTGCGATACTGATCGGGATGCTTGTTCAGCGCATAGATGCTGCCGGACAGCGTGTTGCGCGTCGTGTCGTTGCCGCCGACGATCAACAGGATCAGGTTGCCGAGGAAGTTCTTCGGGTCCATGTTTCGCGTGGCGTCGCTATGCGCCATCATCGAGAGCAGGTCGCTCTTCGGCGGTTGGCTGCTGCGCTCCTTCCATAGCCTTGCGAAATAGCTCGCGCATTCCATCAATTCGGCCTGCCGCTCGTCTTCGGTGGCGACGAGGCCGCCGGCGCCGGGCAAAGTGGTCGCAACGTCCGACCAGCGCGTCAGCTTGCGGCGGTCCTCCCAGGGGAAATCGAACAGCACCGCGAGCATTTGCGTGGTCAATTCGATCGAGACCTTGTCGACCCAGTCGAACACCTCGCCGCGCGGCAGATTGTCGAGGCACTCGGTCGAGCGCTTGCGGATATTGATGGCGAGTTCGTCCAGATGCGTCGGCGTGAACATCGGCGCTACGGTCTTGCGCTGCGCGGAGTGGCGCGGCTGGTCCATCGCGATGAAGCTCTCGCGGCGCAGATCAGGCGGAACGTCGCGGATGGTAATGCCGCCGAGGGCAGCGGCCGAGGAGAACACCGAATGGTTGGTCTCGATGTCCATGATGTCGTTGTACTTGGTGATCGACCAATACGGCCCGAACATCGAGCCTTTGCAGTAATGCACCGGGTCTTCCTTGCGCAGCCGGTCGAAATACGGCCAGAAGGAATCGGTCTTGAACAGTTCGGGATCACCGGGATCGTAGTCCGACAGGGAAAGCGCATGAGCGCGCTCGCGCGCGGCATCCAGGTTCACGTCTTTGCCGAGATCGATGGTCCCGTGCATGGGCGGCTCCTCACTGGTCCCTTGTTAATGGTCGCTCGGCCGGGGCGTGGCCGGCGCGGCGATGTTTTACCGAATTACATTCCCATTCCGCGGTTTGCGCAAGTGGTCTCGATGCGCATTTGGCCGCATCGGATAGTCGGCCAAGGCGGCCGCATCAGGGCGTCCGCGGCGGCGGAGGGGGCAGCAGCGGACCCGTTGAAAAGTTCAACAGGATGGGTTGTCTTTTGCCTGCCGGCTGTTTTCGATCCGCAGCGATTGGAGGATCCCATGCCGCGTGATGCCAGATATTGGTTTCCCGCCAAGCGCTACGGTTGGGGTTGGGGGTTCCCGATCACCTGGCAAGGCTGGGTGATCTTCGCCGTCTTTCTCATTCTCATTGCTGTCGGCGCCATGCTGATACCCCGGCACTCGCCGCTGGGCTTCATTGCCTATGTTCTGGTGTTGAGCGGCCTGCTGGTCGGCGTGTGCTGGTGGAAGGGCGAACCGCCGCGATGGCGATGGGGCGGTGATTGAAGAGTGATGAGATCGGGTTGAGCTGAAACAGCGTCGGAGGTCACCTCTCCCTTGGGAGAGGTCGATTTGCGCAGCAAATCGGGTGAGGGGTTAAGGTCTATCGAGAGCGCAAAGCCCTCACCCGGATTGCTTCGCAATCCGACCTCTCCCCGGCGGGGAGAGGTGGACCGGAGCCGCGGCGAGTCGATACAATTCAATCTCATCGCGTTTTAGGCGGGCTGGCGACGTCGGCTCCGTCACATGACGGCGCCGCGCCGGCAACCGAAATGGGATGCGCGCCAATCGCGACACCGGCTCGTCACGCCTACTTCATCAGCCGGAATTTGCCGCTCTCCACCTTGATCAGGAATGCCGACCGCTCGTCATAGCCGTTGTGGTCGGTCGCGCTCATGGTCGAGAGGCCGTTGTTGAGATAGACATCCTTGCCGCGCTCCAGCTCGTCGCGCAGCGCTGCGCGGAATTCCGGCGTGCCCGGCTTTGCGACCTTGAGCGCGTGTGGTACCGCACGCTTGAACAAGGCGATGGCGTCCCACAGATGCGCGCCGAAGATGTTGGGCTTCTGTCCGTTCACCTTCTCGTAGGATGAGACGAACTCGTCGCGCACCTGCCGGAACGGATCATTCGCCGGTAGATCGTCGGCAATGGTGAACGCCTCGCCGGTGAACACCGCGCCCTCGACATTGGCGCCGCCGAGCTTGATGAATTCCTCCGAGGCGACGCCGTGGGTCTGGAAGATCTTGCCGGCATAGCCGCGCTCGCGCAGTGCTTCCTGCGGCAGCACGGCGGGCGTGCCGGCAGAGGCGATGAACACCGCCTCCGGGTTGGTGGCGATCACCTTCAGCGCCTGGCCGGTGGCGCTGGTGTCGGCGCGCGCATAGACCTCATGAGTCGTGACTGAGAGCCCCAAGGTCGGTGCGAGCCGGCTGATCTCCTTGTAATAGCCTTCGCCGTAGCCATCCGACACGCCGATATAGCCGAGCGTCTTGATCCCGGATTTCGCGATGTGCTTGAGGATCGCACCCGCCATCAGGTCGTCGTTCGGCACCACCTTGAACGCCCATCTGCGGCGGTCGTCGATCGGCTGCACGATCGCGGTTGCCGCGGCGAGCGAGATGATCGGCGTCTTCGATTCCTGCGCGACGTCGAGCATCGGCATGGTCACCGGCGTCAGCGAGGAGCCGATCAGGATGTCGACGCCGTCCTGGATGACGAGGCGCCGGGCGTTCTGCGTCCCCTTGGTGGGATCGGATTCGTCGTCGAGCGCGATGTAGACGACCTTCTCGCCGCCGATCTCCTTCGGCAGCGCCGCGATCGTCCGCATCTGCGGCTGGCCGAGTGCCGAGCCCGGCCCGGACGCGGAGACCACGACCCCGACCTTGATGTCCGCATTGGCATCCGGAGCCATCAGAACCGCGCCCGCGACAATCCAAAGCGCGGCAACAGCCAGCTTCATTGCAAATCCTCCCGGAAAATTCTTTTTTATGATGTGCGGCCGACATAGCAGGACCACCGGCAGCCCCTCATCATATTGATTCCGAATCAAGAGTCTGTCCCCCTGATTAGGGACATTGAGCACCTGCGAAGCAGGGAGCGTGCGCACGACCTCGCATCGGCGTTGGACCAATCCCGCTCCTCGAGAGGAATTCGGCCGGTGCGCCGGCCGGTCGGCCTAGCGCGCGACCCGCTGGCATGCCAATGTGGTGATGTGCCAAACCCGCAGGAGGTCAGCATGCGAACGAATATCGTGGGAGCACTTTGCGCTGTCGCAATGGTTGCGAGCGCAAACGCAGCGGTGAGGGAAGAGCCGGTCACCTATACGGACGGCGAGACCACGATGAAGGGCTTCGTCGTCTACGACGACGCCACCCAGGCCAAACGGCCCGGCATCGTGATGGTGCATGAATGGTGGGGCATCACCAAGCATATCCACAACGAGGCGCGGAAATTCGCGGAGCAGGGCTACACGGCCTTCATCGCCGACATGTACGGCGACGCCAAGACCGCCGATAACCCCAAGGACGCCGGCGCGCTGTCGGGGTCGGTGATGAAGAACCCGAAGGTGATGGAGCAGCGCTTCAACGCCGCACGGGAGCAACTCGCCAAGCAGGCCTCGGTCAATCCGCAGCAGATCGGCGCCGTCGGCTACTGCTTTGGCGGCGCTGTGGTGCTGAACATGGCGCGCGCCGGCGCCGATCTCGCCGCCGTCGCCGGCTTTCACGCATCCCTCGGTCTCAATACGCCCGCGCCGGCGCCGGGAACGGTCAAGGCAAAAATCCTCATTCTCAACGGCGCGGATGACCCCTTCGTGAAGCGCGAGCAATATGATGCGCTCAAGAAGGATTTCGATGCGGCGAAGGCCGATTACCGGATCATCGAATATCCCGGCGCCGTGCACGCGTTCACCAACCCCGAAGCCACCGAGCTCGGCAAGAAGTTCAATCTGCCGCTCAGATACGATGCCAAGGTTGATCAGGAGGCGAAGGCCGAGGCTGCCAAGTTCTTTGCCGCTGACCTCAAGAAATAAACAGAAAAGGCCACCGGCGCGGTGGCCTTGTCTATCCTGGCGATTTGCGGCCGATACCTGGTCATCAAAAGCGCGATGAGATCAGGTTGAGCTGGAGCGGCAACGGAGGCCCCGTTCTCCCCATCGGGGCAGGGCTATCGCATTTGGGAGAAGAGAGCCCTGTGACCATCCTTCGAGACGGCCGCGTTGCGGCCTCCTCAGAGCCTGTGAATCTTTGTGCAGATTTTGATTGAGTTTGCACGCTTGCAGTGATTCCTGATTGTGGACACTGGAGAGGTGCAACGATGTCCGGCGATGAACTCTTTTCGGATCTTCCGCAGCAGACACGAGCACGTGCGAACGATGCGGGCGAGCCGCGGATGCGAGAGCCGGTGCGCGATCAGATCGAACTTCGGGCGGTCGATCTAGAGGCATTGGTGGCTGCCGACCACCCGGTGCGGGTGATCTGGGCCTACGTTGAGAAACTTGATCTGCAGGAGCTTGAAGAGGCGATCAGAGCCCGCACCCACACGCCGGGACAGGCGCCGGCGAGCCCGCGGCTTTTGCTGGCGCTATGGCTTTATGCGACGAGCGAGGGCGTTGGCAGCGCGCGGGCGCTGGCGCGGTTATGTGAGAGCCACGACGTCTATCGGTGGCTGTGCGGCGGGGTCAGCGTCAACTATCACGGCTTGGCCGACTTCCGCACGGCGCATCCGGAGCTTCTGGATCGGCTGTTGAGCGACACTGTCGCCAGCCTGTCGGTGGCCGGGGTCATCGACCTGGATGAGGTGGCACAGGACGGGGTCCGGGTGCGTGCGTCGGCTGGGACCAAATCGTTCCGTCGCCGCAAGAAGCTTCACAAAGAGCTGCGCAAGGCGCAACGGCTGATCCGCCAGTTGAAGGAAGAAGCCACTGACGATCCGCAAGCCAGCAACCGGCGGATCGTTGCGGCCGAGGAACGGGCCGCACGTGAACGCGAGGCGCGTGTGGCCTCGGCGCTGAAGAAGCTGGGCCGAGCGCGAACGGCGCAGCACGACCAACAAGAAGCAGGTCGAGAAGCAGAAGGAACCGCGCGCCTCCACCACTGATCCCGATGCTCGCGTCATGAAGATGGCCGATGGTGGCTTCCGTCCCGCCTACAATTGCCAGCTCTCCACTGCCGCCGGTGGTCAGATCGTGCTCGTCACCGACGTCACAACGGTCGGTTCCGACCGCGGCCTGGCCCGGCCGATGCTGGACAAGATCAACCGCCGCTATGGCCGATGGCCGAAGCGCCATCTGGTCGATGGCGGCTTCAACAAGAATGACGATACCGAGTGGGCGGCTGGCCGCGGGATCAAAATCTACGGGCCACCTTCACGCAGCAAGCATCGGCGCGATCCCTATCAGCCGAGCGACAGGGATGGACCGGGTGTCGCCGCCTGGCGCGCCCGCATGAGAAGCCCGCACGGCAAGTCAGTCTACAGGCGTCGCGTCCAGGCAGAGTGCATCAACGCCCGCTTCCGCAACTGGGGCCTGCAGCGGTTTATGGTCCGCGGCCTCGAAAAGGTCCAAACGGTGCTGCGCTGGTTCGCCCTCACCAACAACATCCTGGCCGGACACCGCCTGCTGCAGGCCGCCGCCTAATCAAACAATCACCGCTAGCCTCTGCCCGCCGCAGTCCCTCTCCGCTAAAGCTGCCAACCTTCAATTAGATTCACAGCCTCTCAGGGTGAAGGGGCGCACTGCTCCACCCCCGTCATTGCGAGCCAACGGGTCGCGCGAACGCGCGCCCGATGACAGGCTCCGCGAAGCAATCCATCGTACGGCGTACGCGGAAGCGTGGATTGCTTCGTCGCTATCGCTCCTCGCAATGGCGGCCACATAGATTCACAGCCTCTCAGGGTGACGTGGCGCCTGCTCCACCCCGTCATTGCGAGCCAACGGGTCGCGCGAACGCGCGCCCGATGACAGGCTCCGCGAAGCAATCCATCGTACGGCGTACGCGGAAGCGTGGATTGCTTCGTCGCTATCGCTCCTCGCAATGACGGCCACATAGTTCACAGCCTCTCAGGATGAGGTCTTGTTTTGCGGCACAATGGTAGACCCTCATGGTGAGGAGCGCCGCTTGCGGCGCGTCTCGAACCACGAGGCCGAGGACGTGCGCGGCCGCCCAAGGCGACATATGCGATAGCCCCGCCATCTCAGTGAGGTGAACCGCCTTTGGCCCAACCGATGGCATCCTCACATATCTTACTCTGGTCCGACGACCCGGTCGGCGAATTACGGTAGGGCTGCTTACTATTTCTGATCTTCCGGCTCGCGCATCTTGCGTCCCAGAAACGTGCCGCTGCTTTCGCCGAAGACTTTCATCGTCCGCTCCACGGTCGCCGCGAGCACCTCATATTGCTTGGCCAGCCGCGCGTACAATTCATGCTTTATTGGGTCCGTCGCCAAGTCGCGAGTTAGTGCACATTCCGCAGCATCCTTGCGGAGCTTTTCCAGTCGAGATGCCATGTCGTGCATGTGCGATACCTCCCTTCTGGTGCTGAAAAACTTAGGAAGCCCGATTTTTGTTGGCAAGTGGAACCGCGCGCTGACCCGGGATTTTCAATGCTGGACGAAATGCAACAGCGAAGATTGCGCGATCGACGACAGGCGCGCGTGCGGGAAGCCAGAATTCAACGGTGCCAAGCGCGGCCTTTGGCTCAATTCGGCGCCGACGCGGATGTCGTTCAGCTCAGTCTGCCATGGCCGGTTCTTGCAAACATTGTGATCTGTCGCCTTGGCGGAGGGTGGTAAAAGTTATCTCGTTGGGGGCGAACGATCGGGCGACGACGACGCTTCTGAGGAGGTTTCCATGCACAGGCATATCTTGGGGCTGACGACGTCTGCTCTCATACTGGCCTATGGCACCGCCGGTGTCTCGGCGCAGGATCAGACGCCGCACCAGCCGGATCATCAACAGATGCAATCGCATCCCATGGGTCAGGACGCCGGGGGCATGATGGGCCATGGGGGTATGATGGGGCACGGTGGCATGATGGGCGATGCCATGATGGGACATATGATGAGCCGCGGCATGATGGGGCCGCCTTTCATGATGCGCATGATGTTTGCCCTGATGGACGGCGACGGCGACGGGACCATCTCGCTGCAGGAGTTTCAGGCCGCTCACGAGCGGATCTTCAGGGCAATGGACACCAATAAGGACGGCAAGCTTACGCTGGAGGAGATGCAAGCGTTCATCCACGGGACGAGGTGATCGGCTTTCCGCAGCAGCCTGAGGCGCTACACGTTCTTCGCCACTTTCCGCGAGCGCGCGGGGCCGGCGCCCGCGACCGAAGGCCTGACGTTCCAGAGCGCCCGCACCACGGCGAACGCGTGCGCGATCGCCGGCTCCTGACGGCGTGCGGCGAGGCAGGCGAAGCTCAAGTCGCAAGTGAGTTTCACCTTGTCGGCGACCACGAAATTGTGCGGACGCGACAGCCGCGGCGCGAGCACGCTGTCGCGCGCGAGGCTGAGGCAGATGCCTGACTCGACGAAGTCGATCATCGCCTCTTCCTGATCGGTGTAGGCGACACGTTTCGGCAATGCGCCGAGCGGGCGGAAGATGTCGTCGAGCAGCCGGCGGTGGCCGGAATGCGTCGGCGTCGCGAGCCAGGGCAGGTGGGCGAGTTCCGCCCAGCCCTTGCCCATCACCCGGTCGCTCCAGCCGAGTGGAGCGATGACGCGGTAGTCGTAGCAAAGCAGCGGCGCAAGCTGGTAGCGCCCATCCGCGATGGTGCGCTCGGCGAAGCTATGGCGTGCGATCTGGTCCGTCGGCGTCGCGTCGACGTAGTAGCCGACGTCGAGCTCGCCGCGACCGATCTGCGCCAGCACGTCATCGCTCACACCGTGGCGCAAGAACACCTCGGTTCGCCGCGGTGACGTGGCGAGGGTGCGCACGAACGGTCCGAGCCTGGTGAATTCGGCATCGAGGATGGTGCCGACGCGCAGTGTTCCGCGCTGGGCCTCCTTCAGCGAATCGGCCGTCGCCTTGAAGTCGGACGCCGCCGCCACAGCCTTGTGTGCCAGCGGCAGCAGTGCGACGCCGGCTTCCGTCAGGGTGAAGCCGCCCGGCGTGCGGTTGAAGAGTTGCAAGCCGGTGGTCTCCTCCAGCGCCTTCAGTTGCAGGCTGACCGCCGGCTGGGTCAGCTTCAGCACCGACGCCGCGCGCGATACGGTGCCTTCACGGGCGACCGTGATGAAGCAGCGCAAGGCCTGGGTGCGGGGAAGTTCGCTCATATCGCCCGCTTATAGCACACTTCCGGCGCCAGATCCGACCGGAACCGGGCGTTAAGGTCGCAGATTGTTGAAAACGAAACCTGGAGTGGTCAGGCCGGCCGCCACGCGATCATCCCCTCGGTGCGCGCGCGAACCTCGGGCGAGGCGAGGCAGGTCGCGACCGCCTCGTACCCAGGCGCGCCGGCAACCGGCGTGACGCAGGTCGGCAGGCTGTGATTGGCGGGGCAGAGGATGATCGCTTCGTCCGCGCCGACCGCATCGAGATCCAGGATTGCGCTGGACCGCGTGAGGAAGAACAGCGGCCGCGCGCGCGGCCCGCGGCGGCGCAGATCGGCGATCAGGGCTTCCTGGGTGGCTGCATCGAGCCCTTGCTCCAGCAGGTCGATGACGAGAATGCCAGGCCGATCCGCCAGCAGCATAGCGAGCAGGCTGGTCAGGGCCGGCGATGTCGCGGCGCCGTCGCCCGCCAGCAGAGCCAGGCGCTCGTCGACCTTCGCCTTTAGCGCCGGATCGGTATCGAGGCGCGCGGCGATCGCGGCGCCGTCGTTCGCCGCGCGGTCCAGTCCCACGAAGGCGGCATCGGGCAGCGCTTCCGCCAGGCGCTGCGCGAAGCGCGTCTTGCCGCTGCCGAGCGGCCCGACGATGTAGTTCAGCAGCCTGATCTCGCGCAGTTCGAAGCGCTCGCCGCCCCACGGCCACGGCAGATCGAATGCCACACTGACCGCCGGGCGCGCCCTGACTGCGCCAATGACATCGTGCAGGGCCGGCAGCCGGCCGCGGCCAAGCTCGGCGCGCAGGCGGCGGACCCTGGCGATGCTGCTGCCGGATTGCCGAATGCGCTCCTCCAGCGCGGCCTCGTGCGTGGTCAGCACGCGGCTAAGGATGTCGGCGTCGCCTTTCAGGATCCGCGCGACCTCCCCGATGCTGAGACCGAGCGCGCGCAACTCGACGATCTCGGTGCAGCGGGCGATCTCGGCCGGACCATAGGCGCGCCAGCCCGCCGGCGTGCGATGAGGCGCGATCAGGCCGCGCTCCTCATAGAGCCGCAGCGCCTTCGCGGATATGCCGAGCTGCCTCGCAGCTTCGGACGGGCTCAAGAATCTCGCGGCAGCATTCATCGAATCACCTCATCATCTGACCGCCGCTCTTATGGAGGTGGCCGCAGGGGCCGGGTCAAGCGGAGAGGGATGCCGTCCGCAATTCGGCATGCGGCGGCGGTTTGAGGGCGATGTCTCTCTGCTGCGCGTGCGGCGGAGCCAGAATGACAGTGAGGTGAGCACGCTGTTCAAGCTCCCTCCCCCCTTGCGGGGGAGGGCTGGGGAGAGGGGTGGCCCCGGGTGAGATGATCGATGTGGACGTCGTCCTCGCAACGTCGTTTGCCTGTCGTCGTAACGAACAGGGAGAGTTCAGGTCGTGCGGCCACCCCTCTCCCTAACCCTCCCCCGCATCCGCCTTCGCCAAGGCTTCGGCGGACATGAGGGGGGAGGGAACCTTACCGCCGATGCATCCCTGACGCTCAATCACTGAGTTGCCCGACGGCGCAAGACCTCCGCGCAAAAATATTTCCGTTTATCGGAATGGCAACTCAGTGTATGAATCACCCATCTCACCCGCCTGAGGGGCGCTTCGCGATCGTCACGAGTGTTGGATGAGATGCGGTGGACGCCGCTTGCGCAACTGACGAGGGCGCATGAGGCGGACGGCGAAATCGTGCAGGCCTGACGCCCTCGTGGCAGGTGTCTTCTCGCAAAGCGCAAAGCGCTTTTGCGAGGGCGGTGACAACCAAGCCTAGTCTCGCCGGGGCGAGCACGTATAAGCCGTAACCCATCGCGCAGGGAAAGCCGGGATTGCTCCGGTTACACCTGTGGTCCTACCCCCCGAGCTTTCTACCATTGCTCGGGGCCCATGGGTGCGATCGGCACCCGGCTTTCCCTGCGCCCTCTACAAAGAGAGGGCGGAATGAAATGCAAAGCTCGGACAAATCGTGTCGCGAGAATGCGGATGCATGACTCACAAGCTGCGCCACATACTCGCTGTCGTCCCGGCCTTGAGCCGGGACCCATAACCACGACTGCGCATTGTCTTGCGAGGTTGGAGCCCCAGCGCGCTTCAACAACGCAATCCTGTGGTTATGGGTCCCGGCTTTCGCAGGGACGACAGCGGAGAACTTGGCACTGTCGCGAGGTCATCCCGGACTTTCGCGGGTGATGACAGCGCGCAGCTTGAGACGTGAGCTCGGAACTATCCCCGTCATTGCGAGGCGCGTCGCGCCGCGGCAATCCATTGTCGCGACAGCGGCGAAATGGATTGCTTCGCGGAGCCTGTCATCGGGTGCGCGTTCGCGCGACCCGTTGGCTCGCAATGACGGCTACACTTGGGGACCGGCAGCAGATGGAGACGCGACTCCAATGATCGAACAACAAGGGCGCCACTCCCGACGCGAGATCGCTGCGGCGATCGTCGCGATCCTTGCGACGATGTTATGGCGAGCCGCTGTGGCCTCCGACAAGATGACCAAGCCGCAGGCCGCTTATCAGGACACGCCGAACGGCATCTACTCCTGCGGCCTGTGCACGCTGTTCGTGGCGCCGAATGCCTGCAAGGTGGTCGAGGGCGAAATCAGCAAGGACGGCTGGTGCAAGGCCTTTGCGGCGGTGGATTGATCTCGGCGCTGAGGCGGGCACGGTGTGCTCACGCCGTTGCTCACGCCTCGCTCCTTTCACAGCTCCCGCGCGTTGGAGAACGCGAACGACGATACCCGCCGCGTGGTCTCGTCCAGGATCAGGCTGCGCGTGATCGGCGGCTCGGCGCGCTGGCTGCAGTTCTCGCGCTCGCAGAGCCGGCAGTTGACGCCGATCGGCGTGCCCTCGACCTTCTCGAGATCCATGCCGGCGGCGTAGACGAGCTTCGAGGCGTGGCGGATTTCGCACCCGAGCCCGATCGCAAAGCGTGGCTGCGGCTGCGGGTGGGGCGCGACCGGCCGCCGCACCATCTGCGCGATCGAGAAATAGCGTGTGCCGTCGGGCAATTCGATCACCTGGCTGAGCAGGCGGTCGGGCGTATCGAAGGTCGAATGCACGTTCCAGAGCGGGCAGGTGCCGCCGAATTTCGAGAACGGGAAGGTGCCCGAGGAGAACCGCTTCGAGACGTTGCCGGCATTGTCGACGCGCAGCATGAAGAACGGCACACCGCGCGCGTTCGGCCGCTGCAGGGTGGTGAGGCGATGACAGACCTGCTCGAAGCCGGCGTTGAAACGCTGCGCCAGCACATGGACGTCGTAGCTCAGCGCCTCGGCCGCGGAATGAAACGCCTGATAGGGCATCATCGCGGCGGCCGCGAAATAGTTGGCGAGCGTGATGCGGTAGAGCCTGCGCGCGGTGTCGTCGAGCGGGCCGGCCCGGCCGACGATGGCATCGATGCTCGCGCCGCATTCGGCAAAGCCGAGTTGCAGCGCGAGCTGGAAGCTGCGGCCGGAGCCGTCGACCAGCTCGGAGATCAGGAGCTGCCGGCGATGGCGATCGAAGCGGCGCAGCGTCTCGCGCATCACGTCGACCGGCATGACGCGGGTGACGATCGAATGCTTTTCGCGCAGGCGTGCGGTGAGCGCGGCGAACAGGCCTTCGGCCGGCACGTTGAGTTCGTCGCGCAAGTTTTCGGCCGCGGTTTCAAGCTCCGGAAAATAATTGCGGTTGGCCTCGATCAGGTCACGGATGCGCTCGATCGGGTTGGCCTCGAACTGCGAGCCCTCGCGGTCGGCCATCTGCGCGGCCACCAGCGTCTCGCCGCGGCGCGCCTCGGTATAGGCGGCGTAGAGCCGCTGCAGCGCATGCGTCACACCGGGGCAGAGCTCGGCGAGGTCGCGCAACTCCTGTTTCGGCAGGTCGATCTGGCGGAACAGCGGATCGGAAAAGATCTCGTTCAGCTCGGCGAAGAAGCGATCCTCGTCGGCGGTGGCGAGGTCGCGCAGATCGAGGTCGTAAGTCTCGGCCAGCCGCAGCAGGATCTGCGCCGTGACCGGACGCTGATTGCGTTCGATCAGGTTGACGTAGGAGGGGGAAATGCCGAGCCCCTCGGCAATCTGGGTCTGCGACAGCCCGAGCTGCTGGCGGATCCGCCGGAAGCGCGGGCCGACGAAGAGTTTCTTTCCGGAGTCAGCGGGCATCAGTGGCTCCCGGACCGTGAGGGCGAATTCGGATCACCTCGCCCGGCTCGCGGGGAGAGGTCGGATCGCATCGCCAGATGCGATCCGGGCGAGGGGGTACGGGTCTATCGACGGTCATCGCTCGCGGAGAGGAGCCCCTCACGCCAGCCCTCTCCCCGCAAGCGCGGGGCGAGGGAGAATAAGCAGATCTTCTAAGGAGCGCAGTCATGACAGTCATTCTGACCTATTGTGACAAAATTTACAAATCGACATTTATTACAAGTTCATATGTTACATGACATCACCATTCAAAAACAAGGAGGATGTACGAACTTCTCCTTTTCGCGTTTAGCTCTCGACACGCGTTTCGCAATGCGCTGTCAAGAATGTCGAGTGGAGAAGACAGATGGCGAAGACCTTTGAAGAGCTGGTCCCGAATGCGCCGAAGGGCCGTTTCGACGGCATCCAGCGTCCCTATACCCCGGCTGAGGTGGAGAAGCTGCGTGGCTCTTTTCCGATCGCCTATACGCTCGCGGAGCGCGCCGCCAATCGTCTGTGGGATTCGCTTCGCACGATGCCCTATGTGCACTCGCTCGGTGCCGTGACCGGCAACCAGGCGATGCAGCAGGCGCGCGCCGGCCTGCCGGCGATCTATCTCTCGGGCTGGCAGGTGGCGGCCGACGCCAACACCGCGGGCGCGATGTATCCGGACCAGAGCCTCTATCCGGCCAATGCCGGCCCCGAACTCTGTCGCCGCATCAACCGCGCACTGCAACGGGCCGACCAGATCGAGCACGCCGAAGGCGGGGCCAAGATCGACTGGTTTCTGCCGATCGTCGCTGACGCGGAAGCGGGCTTCGGCGGTCCGCTGAACTCGTTCGAGATCATGAAGGCCTATATCGAGGCGGGCGCGGCCGGCGTTCACTTCGAGGACCAGCTCGCCTCGGAGAAGAAGTGCGGTCACATGGGCGGCAAGGTGCTGATCCCGACCGCGGCCCACGAGCGCAACCTGATCGCGGCGCGTCTTGCCGCCGACGTCTGCGGCACGCCGACCTTCGTGATGGCGCGCACCGACGCCGAGAGCGCGAAGCTGATCACCTCCGACGTCGACGAGCGCGATCGCGAGTTCATCGCCGGCGAGCGGACCACGGAAGGCTTCTATCGCCTGAAGCCCGGCACCGGCGTCGATCATTGCATCAAGCGCGGGCTGTCGTTCGCCAAATATGCCGACCTGTTGTGGTGGGAGACCTCGACGCCGAATCTTGCCGACGCCAAGCGCTTCGCGGAAGCGGTCCGCAAGCAGTATCCGAACAAGATGCTGGCCTATAACTGCTCGCCCTCGTTCAACTGGGAGGCCAACATCGACAAGGACACGATCGCCAGGTTCCAGCGCGAGATCGGCGCGATGGGCTACAAATTCCAGTTCGTGACGCTGGCGGGCTTCCACTCGCTCAACCACGGCATGTTCGAGTTGGCGCGTGGCTACAAGACCGAAGGCATGGCGGCGTACTCCCGCCTGCAGCAGGCCGAGTTCGCCTCGGAGCAGCACGGTTACTCGGCGACGCGTCACCAGCGCGAGGTCGGCACCGGTTACTTCGACCTGGTCTCGACCACCATCTCCGGTGGCCAGTCCTCGACCACGGCGCTTCACGATTCAACCGAGGCCGCGCAGTTCCAGTCGCGCGGTGCGGACATCAAGGTTCAGGCGGCTGAATAACGACCGCCGGATTTTTGAGAGGAGACTGACAATGACCAAAGGCAGCAATTTCTGGGTGATCGGCGGCGAGTTCGGCTCGATGAATTTCCACAAGCTGGTGGAAGGCTCCGCGCAGGTCAAAGGCCCGTTCAAGACCCGCAAGGAGGCAGAGGACTGCTGGCGCGAGGTCTCCGAGGAGCACCGCCACCAGGCCGGCGTGCGCTTCTCGATCGTCGAGGAGCCGTCGCGCGTCTCGGCCTGACGGCCCGCATATCCAATCAAGAAACGTCCAAGGACGGCGGCCCCACCCGGTTCATCCGGGTGGGGTTGTCCGCTTTCGGGACAGCGGCTCAGGCTTGGTCTGGGGATAAGTCGCTGCGTAACCCCTTGGGAACAAACAGCCTTTGCGGACGTCATGGTTGCTGATAGGTTACCGCTCCGAAAACCCGTCACCATGAGGCCGCGAGGCATGTCTGACCTCCAGAACACTGGCAACGAGGCGCGCGAGCTACGGCCGACGCTGCGTGAGGCCTTGCGGCGGGCGCGGATCGAGGCGGCCGATCGCACCGGTGTCGTCGTCGAACTGCGCGATGCCGAAGTGGCGCGGCTCGAGATTCTCAACGACGCGCTCGATCCGCTGTTCGCCCAGGTGCCCGAGAAGGTCGACCTGTTCGATCGCGGCATCAGCCAGGGCGAGACCCCGCGGCTGTGGATCGATGTCGTCGCGCACATCCTGATGGGCCGCGACAAGCGCATCTACCGCTTCGTGCAGGACACGCGATTTGGCCGCATCGTGCTCGCCGAATCGCACGACGTGCCTGCGATCGTCGATGCCGTCACCGACTATGTGGCGCGGCGGCTGATCGAGCGCGAGCACGCGATGGTCGCAACACCGCTTCCAGTTGCCGAGCCGCCGGCGCAGCCGCCGCCCCTGCCGGCGCCAGCGCCGAAGCGCCGCGGCAGGTTCGGCGTGTTCGTGCTCGGCTTCATCATCGGCGCGCTGACGCTATTTGCCTTCGCGCTGTTTTCGAGCCTGCGCGATTTCTAGATCAGCCGCGCGGTCGAGAGCTCGACGACACGTCGGGCGCCGTCGAGGCCGCGCACCGTCTGCTCGCAGCGCCAGGTATTGCCGGTGCGCGCGATCGAAAACAGGTTGTAGGCCGCGGCCGGATAATGTTTGCGCGCCAGCGCCGATGCCGAGGGCACGCCGATCGCCGGGATCTTCCAGTCGGGCCCGTCAAACCACATCGTCGAATGAATGTGGTCATGGCCGTGTAGGACCAACTCGACGCCATGCCGCTTGAGCAGCGCCAGCAGTTGATGCGAATCGGTCAATCGCTTGGCGCGTCCGTCGGAATGCAGCGGGTGATGCACCAGCAGGACGCGGAACGCATCGTCCCTCGAGAGTTGCGTGAGGATCGTGTCCAGCGCGGCAAGCTGCGGGTGGCCGAGCCAGCCGGTCGCCATCAGGGGCGGCGTCGGCACCGCCGAGGAGACGCCGATCAGCGCCAGCGGCCCGCGCCGGCGCACGAACGGAAAGCTGACCGCGCCTCCGTCGGTATCGCCGCGAAGATAATCGCCGAAGATGTGGGTGAAGCGGTGCCGCGTCGTGCGCACATAGGCGTCATGGTTGCCGGGCACCACGGTCACGTCGGCGGGAGCGCCGACGCCCTCGAGCCATTCCCTTGCCGGATTGAACTCGGCGTCCAGCGCCAGATTGACGAGATCGCCCGTGACCGCAACATGATCCGGCTGCTGTGCCTGCATGTCCGATACCAGCGCGTCGAGCACCTCGCGGCGGTGGTATTTGTGACGGTTACGTGTCCAGTTGAGATAGCCGAACGCGCGCTTGCCGGCGAGATCACGCAGCCGTGCGGCCGGCAACGGCGGCAGATGCGGGTCGGACAGATGCGCGAGCCGGAACGCCGCCATCATTCAGTCCCGTTCGGATTGCCTGTGAAAGGTGGCCGGCAACCGGTCATGTCGTGCTATCCCGAAAATCCAGTTCTGTATTGGCAAGCGGACCGCGTCCGCGCAAGGATCAAACACCATGATGTCGAGGGTTCAGTGACGGACCTGCCGGGCTTACGCAAGCGCTTCGAGCCGCAGCTCAGGCGGGTGTTTCACTTCTACTGGCGGCTGGTCCGCAGCATGACGCTGGGGGTCCGCGCCGTCGTGCTCGATGCCGACAACAAGGTGTTCCTGGTCAAGCACAGTTACGTTCACGGCTGGTATCTGCCGGGCGGCGGGGTCGAGGTCGGCGAGAGCTTCCTGGAGGCGCTGCGCCGCGAGCTGGTCGAGGAGGGGCGGATCGAGCTCGCCGGCGAGCCGGTGCTGCACGGCATCTTCTTCAACAGCCATGTCTCGCGCCGCGATCACGTCGCGGTCTATGTTATCAGGGACTACCGTCAGGACCGGCTGCCGGAGCCGAATCGCGAGATCGTGGCCTGTGGTTTCTTCGATCCGGCCGCGCTGCCCGATGGCACCACGCCCGGCACGCGCTTGCGGATCGCGGAGGTGCTCGACGGCACGCCGCCGACCGTCACATGGCGATGAATGCAGGAAGATCGGCAGCAGGCGGATATCGCTCCCTGCCGCGCCCAGAAAGCCGCGGCTCCCGCCGGCTGGGCGATGGACCGCACGCGCATCAGATGCTATCCCGCGCTCCACAATGACCGAGCTGTCCCTGACCATCCTGCCCGAGACCCCGAAAGACGCCCAGGCGATCGAGCGCCTGCATGAGCGCACCTTCGGCCCCGGCCGCTTCGTTCTCAGCGCCTACCGGCTGCGCGAGCATGTCGATCATCTGCTCGACGTCTCCTTCACGGCGCGGATCGGCACGCTCTTGGTCGGATCGGTACGCCAGCTTCCGATCTGCATCGGCGATACGCCTGCGCTGATGCTCGGACCGTTGACGGTCGAGCCGCCGTTCCGCAGCCGCGGTGTCGGCCGCGCACTGCTCGAGCGTGCGATCAACGACGCCCGCGCGAAAGGCCACCGGCTGATCGTGCTGGTCGGCGACGAGCCCTATTATGCGCGCGTCGGCTTCAAGCCGGTCCCGAAAGGGCTGATGAGCATGCCCGGCCCGGTCGACTACAGCCGTCTGCTGGTCCTGGAACTGGTCGACGGCGCGTTCGAGGGCGTGTCCGGGCCGATCCAGCCGGATTGGAGCAAGGCGATCTGACATCTGCGCGAGCAGCGCCGGAACTGTTGCGCCCTCCCACAATCTGAAGCACAGTTGAATGAAGCGCCGGGACCAGACCGGCGCGTGTCATATCAACAGGGAGAGTGCGCGCGATGATCAAGGTCAGTGTGATGTATCCAAACAATCCCGGCGCGCGGTTCGATCACGACTATTATCGCGACAAGCACATGCCCCTGGTGAAGGAGCGGCTGGGCGATGCCTGCAAATACTACACTGTCGACAAGGGTCTCGCTGGCGGCGCACCGGGGGCGCCCGCAACCTATGTTGGGATGTGCCATATCTTCTGCGACTCAATTGAGGCGTTCCAGGCCGGCATGGGCAAGCACGCCAAGGAGATCATGGGCGACATTCCGAACTACACCGACCTGCAACCGGTGATTCAGATCAGCGAAGTCGTCGTCGGCCACTGATCGGCTGCAGCAGGCGAGTTTCGCGGCTCCGGCCGCTTCAGAGACGCCTGTAGCTCGGATGGAGCGAAAGCGAAATCCGGCATCGGTCTCTCCGCGAGCGTAGTCTTCCCGGATTGCGCGGCGCTCCATCTGGGCTACGCGAGATTAGATCCCTCTGCCGCGTGCGGCAGGGGGACGTGCATGGCTCAGAACTTCAGATTGGCGAATGCCCGCACGCCGATCCCCGGCAGCAGGACTTCGTCCTTGGTGTAGGAAACGGAGTTGCGGATGTTCTGGTTGAGCAGGTTCTTGCCAGCCAGACCGACGGTCATCTCGCGCGCACCGAACCATGACGATGTGAGCTTGGTGTTGTACGTGATCTCGGCGTTCAGCAGGTTGTAGCCCGCGGTCGGCGTTTCCCCGATCAGCGCGATGTCGTTCTGCGCGAAGGCGTGCAGCAGGTTGATGTGGGCGAACCAGTTGCTGTCGCGCCAGTACAGTCCGCCGCCGACCCGCACCGGCGGGATGCGCGGCACGTTGGTGCCGTCGGTGAAGGTGGCGCGCACCACATCGAATTGGTTTTCGATGCCCCAGATGCCGCCGTTGAGCGGCCCGATGTCGAGCTGGCTCTGGAACTCGGCGCCGCGGAAGATGGCATTGCGCTGCGAATAGACCGCCTGGCGTGCCTCGTTGCTGGGATCGCCATTGCCGCAGGAGTCGAAGTCATCGCCGCACATCACACCGGTGAGGCGGCGAAAAATGAAGTTGTTGAAGTAGGTGTAGTAGGCGGTGGCCTCGAACCGGAACGGCCCGGTCGCCTTGCGCAAGCCGACCTCGACCGATTTCGCCGTCTCGATCGTCAGGTTCGGATTACCGATGTCGAAGGTGGCAGTCGCGTCATGCGCGCCGCGCGAGAATAGCTCCGCCGGTTTCGGCGCGCGCTCGACATACTGAGCCGTGATGCTGCCGACGAGATCTCCCGGAAGGTTCTGGATCAGCCCGATGCTGCCGCTGACCGGCGTGTAGGACGGGTTACGCGAGACGGCGATTTGCGGTGCGCCATTCGGCAAATAATCCGCCGGGAAGTCGGGCGTGGAGCCATGCAGGTCGACGTGTTCGACGCGGCCGGCAATTTGCGCCTTGGTCGCGTCGGTGAATTTGAACTCGTTGAACACGTAGCCCGCCACGCGGTTGTTGTTATTAGGGTCCCAGAGGCCGTTGAACAGCGTGCCGGGATTGTCGGGACTTGGCGCGGTCAACTCCTGATGACCGGCCTGCAGGCCGAACGCGGTGGTTACGGTTGCGAAGCGCGCGTTGAACGGCATCATCTGCACCTCGACCCGGGCTTCCTGCTCCTTGTCGGTGAAGGTTTGCCGGATGCCGTCGCTGAACAGATCAGACGGATCGGCAAGACCGAGCTCGTTATGGCGATAGTCGGTCGCACCGACCCAGAATCGGACGGCGTCGATTGCCGCGGCGTCGGGCCGGTACTCGCCCTTGACGGCGATCTTGGTTTGATGCGCGTCGATCCGGGTCTGGTGATCGGCGCCGTCGATGCCCGGTATGTGGTAGAGCGAATCGTTCTGGGTGATCGACGCGCCGACATAGCCGCCCTGGAAGAAATAGGAGGCGCCGACCGAGGCGCCGTCCGATTGCGTCGCCGAATTCGGCTGGCGGCCGTTCACTGGTCGCGTCCGGTCGAACAGATACGGATAACTCGGGATGTCGTAGTCGCTGGTGGTGCGGCCATAGACGTCGGCATGCACAGCGACATTGTTGCCGCCGGCATCAAGCAGCATGCCGCCCTCGACGCCGCGATCGACCGAACTCACGGACGTGCGGGTCTCGACGTTGAGGCAACCCGGCGCGACGTTATCGGCCAGCGGCGCCTTCACGGGCAGCCCGTAGGTCTGGAACGGCTTTGCCGCGCAGGTCGGGATCGCGTCGGGGATGCGGTTGTTGGAGGCGCTCACCACGCCGCCGATCGAGGTCGAGCCGTAACGCAGCGCGGCCGGGCCGCGAACCACCTCGATCTGGTTGGTCGAGAGCGGATCGATCGGCACGAAGTGATCCTCACCGAGATCGGAGACGCCGCCTCCGCCGATGCCATTCTCGACGATGCCGACGCGGTTGACGTCGAGGCCGCGGATGATCGGCCGGCTCGAGGCGCCCGGCGCGAAGCTCGAACCGGTGATGCCGGGTTTGGAGAACAGGAGATCGCCGAGCGTCGCGCCGCCCTCGCGCCGCAGCTCTTCGTTGGGCACCACGGTGACGGTGGCGAACTGGTTGGTGACCACCGGCAGTACGCCCTGCTGCGGCGCCGGCGCGGCCGGCGCAGGTGGCGGCGGCTCGGCCGGGTGTTCACGGTTGCGGCTGGGGGCCGCGCGCACCACGCGGGTCGGTGTGCGCGACGGCACGGTCCGGTGCCGCTGGATCGGGCTCGGCGCCGTCACCGTGATTTCAGGCAATTGTGTGGAGGATGATGCTGGTGCCGGGTCGTCGGCCATGGCGCCGTGATTTGCCGCGCACAACAGGAGCCAGCTCGCTCCACCGAGGGTGATTGCTCGTCTTCTTTGGAATGTCATTTGTCCCGATCCTGATCCCGTCGACAGATGCGACGGATCGACGTCGATTGCCCTTGGGAACGCCGGGAGTGAGGGCGTGAACCGGCAAGGGCGCTGCGGTCAATCGATCAGGAGAGCGGAGGTGCGCGGGAATGGAACGCCGTGGGGGCCGACTTGAGGTGGAGGAATTCGGCATCGGTGGTGCGGCGGAGAAACTCTACCGCTTCCGGCAACAGCAGCACCGGCGGGCTTGCCACCAGCAGATTGCCGGCCATCGAGATGACGGCGCAGATCGCGCAATTGTCCGCGGGGCGCTGATGATCCCCGTTGTGATCGCCCGGCGGCTGCTTCTGGACGACCTGAATTGCGAGGTCCGGCGTCGCAGAGGTGCCGATATAGGCGAAGTCGACGTCCGATGGACCGGTCTGGACCGCCGGGGCCGCATGCGCGGCTGCAATGGGATGGAAATGGCCGAACGACAGCACGAACTGGACGGCAAGCGCGAACAGCGCCAGCCGCGAGCCAGTCCTGATATGTCTCCGGAACCACTTCATCCGACTGACGCCCACCTTCGGAACGGCGTCATGACCCCATGCCGTTCGATGTTACATTATAACATCGGAGGGCCAGCGCGATGTCAACCGTCGTCGGTGCGATCTGCGGTCGATCGGCTGGCTCTGTGGGATTGGTGCAACGTTCCGTCGATCCCGATCAACGCCCCTCGCGCAGCCAGGTGGCCGCAAAGGCGCCGAGAAGCAGCAACAGGCCGATCACTCCGGCGAACATCGGCAATACGCCGACGCCCTTGACCACGCTCGCATCGCGCATCTTGACGCCGAGCCAGCCATCGCCGCGGAAGATCGACGAGCCGTGGATCGGCACGACGCGCGGCATGTTGAGGCTCGATCCGTCGGCGATGCGCCGCGCGTCGCCGCCGGTCGCCTGCGCCAGCGGCTTCAGTGTGTCCGTGGTCGAGGTGACTTCCGAAAACTCCTTCGGGTTGGTCGGGCCGACATTGATCAGCGCCTTCAGTTTGCCGTCTGTCGCCTGCCACAGGCCGAGCTCATTGGCGGGCAGCGTTGCACGCCACTCGCCGGGATCGCCGACCGTCAGGTTCAGGTCATGCGTGGTGCCGCTCGGCGACGTCACGGCGACGGGCGAGACGCTGTCGGCCATGGTCTGGCGCACCACGGTGAGGTCCTTGCCGTGCACCTGCATGCGCAGCGACTCTTCGTCGAGATCAGGCTGCTTCATCAGCCAGTGCGAGACGCGCCGCAACAGATCGAGGTGCGGGCCGCCGCCCTCGTAGCCGCGCGCCCACAGCCAGATATGGTCGGACAGCAGCAGCGCGACCCGGCCCTCGCCGAAATGCGACAGCAGCAGCAGCGGCTTGCCGTCGGCGCCGGTCATCACCGGGGGGTTGACCGCGTTGCGGGTATCAACGGTGCGGAAGAACCGGCTCCAGTGTGGCGGGTCGAAGGCCGCGCCTTCCAGCCCGCGAGTCACGGGATGACGTTTCCCGGCATCGCTCAGATGCGCGTAGAACGGCTTCTCGGTCACGCCGACCGGCTCGGCCGGCAGCACCGAATCGAGCGGTGTACGCCAGATGCTGGTGGTCGAGGCGTAGTCTGGCCCGGCCGATACCAGCACCGCGCCGCCGGCGCGGACATAGCGCGCGATGTTGTCGAAATAGGCGATCGGCAGCACGCCCTGGCGGGCGTAGCGGTCGAAGATGATGAGCTGGAATTCGTTGATCTTCTGCTGGAACAGCTCGCGCGTCGGAAACGCGATCAGCGACAGCTCGTTGATTGGTGTGCCGTCCTGCTTCTCCGGCGGGCGCAGAATCGTGAAGTGCACAAGATCGACGCTGGGGTCGGATTTCAAGAGGTTGCGCCAAGTGCGTTCGCCGGAATGCGGCTCGCCCGAGACCAACAGCACGCGCAGCTTGTCGCGTACACCGTCGATCGAGACCACGGCGCGGTTGTTGACCGGCGTCAGCTCGTTCTCGAGCGGCGAGGCCTCGATCTCGACGATGTTTTGACCGGCGTGCTTGATATCGACGTTGACGCTGGCGGTCTGACCGCTGCTCATCGAGCGCTCGCTGATGGTCTCGCCGTCGCGGCGGACCGTGACCTTGGCGCGCTCGCCGGTGACGCCCTGGTCGTCGAGCCGGAAGGTGATGGTCTGGCTCTGGCCGACGATGCCGAAACGTGGCGCCGCCGTGATCGCGATGCGGCGGTCGCGCTCGTCCTTGCGGCCGGTGACCAGGGCATGCACCGGCGCCTGGAAACCAAGCGCTTGAGCATCGTTGGGAATGTCGTGCACGCGGCCGTCGGTGATCATGAACGCGCCGGCGACGCGCTCGACCGGCACGTCGGAGAGCGCCGACGACAGCGCGCCGAACAGCTTGGTGCCGTCGGTCTCGCCGTCGGCCTGACCCGCCTCGACGACGCGGACTTCGAGCCCCTTGATCTGCTTCAGGCTGTCGACCAGCGCTTCCCTGGCCTTGTCGGTCTCCTGATTGCGCGTGCCGAAGTTCTGGCTCGGGCTCTTGTCGACCACCACCACGGCCACAGACGAGAGCGGTTCGCGATCTTCGCGGGTGAAGGATGGATTGGCCAGCGCGAGCAGGATCAGCGCCAGGGCGGCGACACGCACCGCGGTGCCACGTGCGCGCGACAAAAGCAGCAGCGCCGCGATCACGACGATCGCGCCGAGCGCGAGCCACAGCACGAGCGAAGGCACCAGCGGTGTGAACGCGATGCCGTAGTTCATGGCGTTACTCCGTCATTCCGGGATGGTCCGAAGGACCAGACCCGGAACCTCGAGATTCCCCGATGCGCAGTGCGCATCTGCGGCTCGATGCTTTCGCATCGCCCCGGAACGACGGTGTGGGCGGTTGAACGCGTCACTTGCATCTCTACTGTCCCAGCCGCTCGATGAGGGCAGGCGCGTGCACCTGATCGGCCTTGTAGTTGCCGGTCAGCGTGTACATCACGATGTTGACACCGGCGCGGAAGGCGAACTCGCGCTGCCGCGGCTCACCGGGCGTCAACGGCAGCATCGGCTGTCCGTCGGTCCGGATCGCCCAGGCGCCGGCGAGATCGTTCGAGGTGATGATGATCGGCGAGACGCCGTCGCCGCCGCGCGCCGGGCGCTGCGCCGCCGCTTCCTCGTCGTCCTCGCGCGGCAGCGCCTCGACCCAGGTCTGCCCCGAGTTGAAGCGGCCGGGGAAATCGCGCAGCAGATAGAACGTCTTGGTCAGCACGTGATCGCGCGGCACCGGTTCGAGCTCGGGGACATCGAGCGTGGACAGCAACTCGCGCAGCGTCTGCATGCCCGGCGTCTGCGATGCGCTATTGTCGTCCGGCGACGCCTCAATGGCGTCGCGAGTGTCGAACACGACGGTGCCGCCTTGCTTCATGTAGGCGTCGATCTTGTTGATGGCGTCCTGCGGCGGCTTCGGCGCGCCCGGCACGATCGGCCAGTAGATCAGCGGAAAGAACGCAAGCTCGTCATGTGCCGGGTCGACGCCGACGGGATCGCCGGCTTCCAGCGCAGTGCGCTGGGCCAGGAACAGCGTCAGCCCGGACATTCCGGCCTTGACGATCGAATCGACGTCGGCATTGCCGGTCACGACATAGGCAAGCCTGGTCTGCGACGTCGCCTTGATGGCGAAGTCGTCGCCGCTTTCGGCCCGCGTGGCGGACGGCGCCATGGCCACGAGCATGAACGCGAAGGCGAGCACGACCGGTGCCGCGCGCCGCCGCAGCACCGCGGCAAGGCCGGCGCCGAGCATCGCCACCACGATCGCGTCGATCAGGAACAGCGCGAGCGCCGCCGACAGCATGATGCCACGGAGATCGCGGGGCTCGGCGTTGGTGTAGCTCGCGCGCCGCGCGTTCAGGCTCGAGGTATCGAGCGGCGCGATGCGGTCGGACGAGGCGAGCGTGTTGATCGCGACCGGGCCGTCGGCCGGTCCGTAGAGGCCGGGCGGGTGATCGGCCGTGGCGCGGTCGTGGTAGTCCGCCGAGATCGGCTTGGCGCTCGATGGCGGCGGGCCGAAGGCGCCGAAGCCGTCGAGCGTCCGCAGCGGCGCCACCGTCTCGGCCTTCGGATCGGTCGCAACGCCTGGGCCGGGCTTCGAGGTGTAGCCGGACATGTCGACCAGCCGCCGCAGCATCTCGACGAAGGTGCCGGACATCGGCAAGTCCGACCAGCGCATGTCGGCGCCGACATGGAACAGGCTGATCACGCCCTTGCCGCGATGCTCGCCGGTGACGAGCGGCGTGCCGTCTTCCAGCGACGCCCAGCTCTTGGTCGCCAGCACGGCGTCCGGCTCCGCCAGCACCTGCCGGCTCACGGTGACATCCTTGGGCACGCTCAATCCCGTGAATGGGCCATCGGCGGCAAACGAAGCCATATGCTGCGGCTTCTCCCAGGTCAGGCTGCCGCCGAGGGTGCGGCCGCCGCGGCGCAGCTTGACGGGAACGAGGTCGTCGTCGGCCTGTGCGAGGCGGGGACCTGCGAAGCGGACCAGCACGCCGCCTTGCTCGACCCAGGCGTTGAGGCGGTCGCGGACCTCGGGGGACAGCGTGCCGACGTCGGCCATCACGATCATCGGCAGCCGCTGATCGAGGAATTGCCCGATTACCTGCTGCGGCGCGCCGCGATCCCCCAACCGCACATCGGCGAATGGCTGCAACGCACGTGACAGATAGAACGTCGAGGCCAGCAGCGGCTGCGAGGTATCCATGCTCGATCCGGAGACCACGCCGATCGCGCGGCGGCGCCAGCGCTTGTCGAGAAGCTGAACCGCGCCGGCCGATCGCTCGCCGGCGATTTCCAGCCGCGCGATGTCGTTGCGCAGTTCCACCGGAAGATCGAAGGAGGCCTCGGTCTCGCGTTCCTGCGGGGTGAAGCTGTAGTGGGCTTCGCCGATCGGCGAGCTCTTGGCGTCGAGGGCGCGTACGGTGCCGCTGGCGATCCCGCCGTCGGTCCGTAACACCCTCACGGTCATCTTGGCGGCAGCATTTTCGGCCGCGACCAGCGCCTGCGCAGGCGGCGTGCCGCCCTCGAAAATCGTCAGACTGCGGCCCTCGATCACCTTGCCGAGGCCTTCGGCGAACTCGATGCCGCGTCCGGTATCGACACCGTCGGACAGCCAGGCGATATCGCAATCGCCGGTCGTCTTGAGGAAGCGTCCGAGCGTCGCAAGGGTGTCGACCCGGTCGATCGAGTATGGCTTCGGCGCGAGCTGGCGCAGCGCGACGCGCGCGGTGCCGGCCGGCGTCAGCGTGATGTCGCGGGCGGGCTCCGACAGCGGCACCAGCGCGACGCCGCGGCGGTCGCTCTCGGCGTTGGCGATCAGCTCGTCGGCGGCCTTGATGTGGGCATCCCAGCTCGATGCGGCGCTCCAGCCATCGTCGAGCAGGATGACGAGCGGTGACTTGCTCGCGGCGATGCCGGTTTGCGGATTCCAGATCGGACCGGCTGCCGCGAGGATGACGAGCGCGGCGGCGGCGAGCCTGAGCAACGTCAGCCACCATGGCGTACGCGCCGGCGTCTCTTCCCTCGGCGTAATGTCGAACAACAACCGCGTCGGAGGGAATTCGATGCGCCGCGGCCGCGGCGGCATCACGCGGAGCAGCCACCACAGCACGGGCAGGCTGACCAGCCCGAGCAGCAGCATCGGTTCGACGAAGGAGAGAGGGAGGCCGGCGATCATGCGCTTCGTCCCGCCTTGACGGTCGGGCGCCCGCCGCTCTTGCTCGCCATCATGCCGGCGTGCAGGAACAGCAGCAGTTCGGCCGCGGAGCGACTGGTGGTGTGGGTCGAGAACAGCCAGTCGAGCCGGTTGGTCTCCGCGCGGATCTGGTCGCGATGCAACGCAACGCGCGTGACGTAGTCGGTCGTCCAGCTTTCGGCGCGACCCGCGGTGATGATGCCGCCGCCTTCGGGCTCGACGAATTCGACCCGGCCCGAATAGGGGAAGGTCTCCTCCGCGGGATCGACCACCTGGATCAGCGTGCCGTGCGCGCCGGACGAGGCGAGCCCGGCGAGCATCGTCTTGATCTCCTGCAGCGGCGACCAGAAATCCGACAGCACCACGATCTCGGCGAGCGACGACGGCACGAAGGAAGGCGGCAGGCTCGCGCGCGTCTTGTCGTCGTGCAGCATCGCCTCCGCCATCTTGTCGAGCACGGCGCGGCTTGCGGTCGGATTCATCAGGCCGGGGACGCCGACGCGTTCGCCGCCGGCGACCAGAAGCTCGGCCAGCGCGAAGGCGACGATCAGGCCGCGCTCGAGCTTGCTGTCGCGGGCACCACGTGAGGCAAAGGCCATCGAGAGCGAGCGATCGGGCCAGATCCACACAGTATGCGCGGCTTCCCATTCCTGTTCGCGGACATAAAGGTGGTCGTCGCGGCCCGAGCGTCGCCAATCGACGCGCTGCGCCGGCTCGCCCGAAACGAAGCGGCGGTACTGCCAGAAGCTTTCGCCCGCGCCGGCGCGGCGGCGGCCGTGCAGGCCGTGGATCACGTTGGCAGCGATGCGGCGGGCCTCAAGCACCAGGCGCGGCAGCGATGCGGCGAGCGTTCGGCTTTCGCCATCTGCACGTCGGACCGCCAGCTTCTCCTCGTTCAGGTGCTTGTTCTCTACGGCCATCAAGCAATCCGAGTCTTCAACTGCCTGATCACATCAGGAATGGTGCGACCCTCGGCGCGCGCCGAGAAGGTCAAGGCCATGCGGTGCTTGAGCACGGGCTCCGCGAGATCGAGCACGTCGTCGATCGAGGGCGCGAGCCGCCCGTCGAGCAGCGCGCGGGCGCGCACCGCCAGCATCAGCGCCTGGCTGGCGCGGGGACCCGGTCCCCAGGCGATCAGCTTGCCGGCGTCGCCGCCTTCGGCGCCAGGACGTGCGGCGCGGACCAGCGAGAGGATGGCCTCGACCACGGAATCGCCGACCGGCAGGCGGCGCACCAGCCGCTGCGCGGTGAGCAGCGATTCCGCGTCCATCGCCGGCTTGGCGAGCGTCTCTTCAGCGCCGGTGGTTTCGAACAAGATGCGCCGCTCGGCGTCGCGATCGGGATAGTCGACGTCGATCTCCATCAGGAAACGATCGAGCTGCGCCTCGGGCAGTGGATAGGTGCCTTCCTGCTCCAGCGGATTCTGCGTCGCCAGCACATGGAACGGCTTCGGCAGGTCATGTCGCGCGCCGGCAACTGTGATGTGCTGCTCCTGCATGGCTTGCAGCAGTGCAGACTGGGTGCGCGGACTGGCGCGGTTGATCTCGTCGGCCATCAATAGCTGCGCGAACACCGGACCTGAGATGAAGCGGAACGAGCGTTTGCCGGTCGAGCTCTCATCCAGCACTTCGGCACCGAGAATGTCCGACGGCATCAGGTCCGGCGTGAACTGGATGCGCTTGGCGTCGAGCCCGAGCGTGACACCGAGCGTCTCGACCAGCTTGGTCTTCGCAAGGCCGGGGACGCCGATCAGCAGCGCGTGGCCGCCGGACAAAATCGTCACCAGCGTGTGTTCGATCACCTGGTCCTGGCCGAAAATGACGGTGGAAACCGCTTCCTTGGCGGCGCGGATCTGGCCGGCGACCTGTTCGGCCGAACGGACGATCACGTCCTCCAGTTTCTCGACGCTGTCTGCACCAGCCATTTCGTTCGCTCCTTCTCGACGATGCGCGCGATTCCCGCGTCGTCATGACATGGCCGTCATGCTAAACCTGCACGAAGGCCATGTATTCGTTGAATTAAACTATCCCCACCTTATCGGCATTTCAGGGTATGAACGGCATCACGATGTGGCGAGAACGGCATCCCGACCACATCTCAAGACACGTGCACCAATCGTGCCAGATTGAAGGTAGGATTTTTTAAGGCAAACAATGGCGAAGCAAGGGCAGACCGATCGGGATCGTGAACCCACGGGCCTCGACAGCAAGGGTCTCGAAGGCCTCACCGCTGCGGTCAATCAAGCTACGACATCGGCTCCGCCGGGGCGCAAGGGACTACCCCCGGTGCATCTGTGGAATCCTCCATTTTGCGGCGATCTCGACATGCGGATCGCCAGTGACGGCACCTGGTTCTACATGGGAACGCCGATCGGCCGTCCGGCGCTGGTGCGGCTGTTCTCCACGATCCTGAAACGCGAGGACGGCAAGCACTTTCTCGTGACACCTGTGGAGAAAGTCGGCATCCGCGTCGATGATGCACCGTTTCTCGCCGTCGAAATGCAAAAGCAGCAAGACAACCGCGGCCGACTGCTCAGGTTCCGAACCAATGTCGACGATTGGGTCGATTGCGAGAAGGGCCATGGCCTGCGCTTCGAGGTCGCCGCGGACGGCGGGCTGACGCCCTATCTGCATGTCCGCGCCGATCTCTGGGCCAAGGTCACGCGCGCGCTCTATTACGATCTTGTTGACATGGGCGAGGAGCGGATGATCGATGGTCGCCAAATGTTCGGCGTCGAGTCCGGGGGCGAATTCTTCGCGATGGCGGATGCGAAGCAGGTGAGGGACGCACTTTGAATGAGCCGTTGCTGAAGGCGGGGCCGGCGACGATCAGTTCGACGGAATTCTTTGCGCGGGCGCGTGCGCGGCTCACTTTCGATGTGCCGCCGGGCCTGGTCGATCCACATATCATTCCGCGCACCGGAGATTCCGGCAACGATCGCATGCTCGAGATCGTCGCGAGGGAGCAGCCGGTGCGGCCGGCCGCCGTGTTGATCCCGGTGGTCGATCGTCCCGAACCGACCGTGCTGCTGACGCAGCGCTCGCCCCATCTGTCGAGCCACGCCGGCCAGATTTCGTTTCCCGGCGGCAAGATCGACGCCACCGACGCCTCGCCGCTCGATGCGGCGCTGCGCGAGGCCTGCGAGGAGGTCGGGCTCAAGCGCGACTTCATCGATCCGGTCGGCTATCTTGACCTTTACGGCACCGCCTTCGGCTTCCGCATCCTGCCGACGGTCGCCAAGGTGCGGCCGGGGTTTGCGCTCGAGATCAACGAGGCCGAGGTCGTCGATGCTTTCGAGGTGCCGCTCGCCTTCCTGATGAATCCGGAGAATCATCAGATCCACACCAAGGAATTCCGCGGCATGGATCGCTCCTATTACGCGATGCCGTTCGCCGAACGCTACATCTGGGGCGCGACCGCGGGCATCCTGCGCGTGCTGTATGAGCGGATTTATCTGTCATGATACGCACGGTGTTGACCGAGATCGGAATCTTCCTGATCCCGTTCGCGGTCTATGCCGGCTTCCTGATCGCGACGCGCGCCGGCGTGGCGCTGCCGGCCTCGTGGCCGCTCGATATGCTGGCGAAGCTGACGCTCGCGGCGCTGCTGCTCGTCATCGTGAGCTTCGTCCTGCTCGCCGAGTACACCGGCGCGCCGCCGAACTCGACTTACGTGCCTGCCCATATCGAGAACGGCAGGCTGGTGCCCGGAGTTGAAAGATGAGCGAGGTGCGCCTGTTGTCCGACGCGCCATGGCTCGCCTCCGGTCCGGCCGCGCGCGTGCTCGACCTGCTCAATTCCGACGGCGAGGAGGCGCGCGTGATCGGCGGCGCCGTCCGTAACGCGTTGATGGGAATTCCGCTCGGCGACATCGATATCGCCACCACTGCCCTGCCCAACGAGGTGGTCCGGCGCGCCAAGCAAGCCGGCATCAAGAGCGTGCCGACCGGAATCGAGCACGGCACGGTCACTCTGGTGATCGAAAGCCATCCGTTCGAGGTGACGACGCTGCGCGAGGACACCGAAACCTACGGCCGCAGGGCCAAGGTGACGTTCGGACGCGACTGGGTGCGGGATGCCGAGCGGCGTGACTTCACCATCAATGGCCTGTCGGTCGATGCGGACGGCGTCGTCCACGATCACGTCGGTGGCCTCGCCGACCTCGAGGCCAGGCGCGTGCGCTTCATCGGCGATCCGGCGCAGCGGATCGCGGAGGATTATCTGCGCATCCTGCGCTTCTTCCGCTTCCACGCCGCCTATGGCCACGGCGAGGTCGAGCGCACCGGCTATCTCGCCTGCATCGGCGGGCGTGCCGGGCTTGCCGGGCTCTCGGCCGAGCGCATCCGCATGGAGATGCTCAAGCTCGTGGTCGCGGACGGCGCCGCCGCCGCTGTCGTCGCGATGGCCGACGGCGGCCTGCTGCTGCCGCTGGTCGGCGGCGTCGCCTATACCGGGCCGTTCGCGGCGATGATCGAGATCGAGAAGCTGATGGGCCTGGCGCCAAGCGCGGTGCGCCGTCTCGCCGCGCTGACGGTTGCCGTGACCGAGGACGCGCGTCGCATCGCGAGCAGGCTGCGGCTCTCCAATGCCGAAGCCAAGGCGCTCGATTCGATGGGACATCGCTGGTGGCGACTGCCTGGCATGGACGAGGCGCATGCAAAGCGCCGGCTCTATCGGCTCGACGAGCAGCCGTATCGCGACCGGCTGCTGCTCGCCTGGGCGCGGACCGGCGCGGACCGGAATGTCGACCAGTGGCGCGCGCTTGCGACGCTGCCGCAGCGCTGGCGCGCGCCTCACTTTCCGCTGAGAGCGTCGGATTTCATTGCGCGCGGGATTGCCGAGGGACCGGCATTGGGACATGTCCTGACCCTGGCCGAAGATGCCTGGCTGGCCGCGGATTTCCCGCTGGATCCGCAGGTATTGTCTGACATCGCCGACCAGACCGTATCTCGCTTCACGCGCGACCATCGGCTGTGAAATTTGTCCGGCTTCGCCGGGCGTGGTCGGCGCTGCGTGCGCTCGGAACGTGCAAGCGAGCCGATGCTGTCGGCGGCGCGACAGCATCGCGCGCGGAGCTGCTACGCGGCCTTGCGCTTCTTCTTGCGACCGTCGTCGTCATCGTCCTCGTCTTCGTCGTCCTCTTCCTCGTCTTCCTCTTCTTCGTCATCCTCCTCTTCGTCCGGATCGAGGTCAGCCGATTCGAGCGCGACGAGTGGTAGCGTTTCGCGAAACAGATCGCCGTCCACCCCCATCCAGAGGCACTCGACCTTGTCGTCCTCGACCTCCACCACCGTCAACGGATGGCCGCCGGACTTCAGCATGACGACGTCGCCTGGTTTCAGTTCCATGATTTCCCTCCGCGCTTGATGACGCGGATGGCAGGCTATCGACCGGTCATGACAGTCCGATCACGGCCGACGCAAGGCGGAGGGGATTTGGTGCAGAGAAACAACCGGCGAGGCGCTATTTGTCGGCCGCTGGTACCAGTTCAGTCAGCGAGCGGATGATGCGGTCGGGCTTGACCGTCGATCCCGGCGGCAGGCCGTCGCCATGCACGTCCATCCAGATCGCGTAGATGCCGAGCCGTTGCGGCGCCACGACCTCCCACTCCAGATTGTCGCCGATCATCCAGGTGTCCGGTGCGGTGACGCCGAGCGCCTGCATTGCGTGCAGATAGGCGCGCTCCTCCGGCTTGCCGAAACCATGTTCGCCCTCGATCTGAATGTGGTCGAAGCGATGGCCCAGCGCGAAGCGCTCGACCTTGGCGCGCTGCATGTCGGCAGCGCCATTGGTGACCAGCGCGAGCTTGATGCCGAGCGCCTTCAGTGCGTCGATCGCTTCGTGCGCGCCGGGGAAGACGAACATTTCTTCCTCGCGAAGCGTGGTGAAGCGATCGGCGATGCGGTTCGCGAGATCGTCCGACAGCGCGCGGTGTCCGGCCGCCGCCAGCGCCGCGAAACCGCCCTTCACGGTCAGCCGGCGCGCTTCGGCGAGCCTGATCCGCCAGATCGGCTCGGCCTTCGACCAGAATTGCCGTGCGGACGCGAGAAGGACGGTCGCGACCTGGTCCGGGGGCAGGGGAGCCAGTTCATCGGCGAATTCGGTGGCGATCTTGTTCCAGGCGATCTCGGGGCGACCGTAGGCCGACAGGATGGTGTCATCCATGTCGATCAGCATCGCACGCGGCAGGCTCTTCACGGCCATTTCACCTCCGGCGGCAGCGACGACAGGATCGAATCCACGTTGCCGCCGGTCTTGAGGCCGAAGATGGTGCCGCGGTCGTAGAGCAGGTTGAATTCGACGTAGCGTCCGCGGCGGATCAATTGCTCCTCGCGATCCTCCGCGGTCCAGGCCGTCTCGAAATTGCGCCGCACCAGTTCGGGATAGATTTTCAGGAAGCTGCGCCCGACGTCCTGGGTGAAGATGAGATCGGCCTCCCAGTCGCCGCTGTCGTGCCAGTCGTAGAAGATGCCGCCGATGCCGCGGGCTTCCTTGCGATGCGGCAGATAGAAATACTCGTCACACCACTTCTTGTACTTGTCGTAGTCGGCGACGCCGTTCGGACCGGAGCAGGCCTCCTTCATCGCGGCGTGGAAAGCGACCGTATCGGGGTCGTGCTGGGTGCGTCGCCGGTTCAGCACCGGCGTCAGGTCGGCGCCGCCGCCGAACCAGGCCTTGGTGGTGACGACGAAGCGGGTGTTCATGTGCACGGCGGGCACGTTCGGATTGCGCAAGTGCGCGATCAGCGAAATGCCCGATGCCCAGAACCGCGGATCATCCGCGGCGCCGGGAATCTGCGCACGGAATTCGGGAGCGAACTCGCCATGCACCGTCGAGCAGTGCACGCCGACCTTCTCGAACAGCCGGCCCTTCATGATCGACATCACGCCGCCGCCGCCGGGCTTGCCGGTGTGATCGGTCCGATCCCAGGGTGTGCGCACGAAGCGGCCCGCACTGCCAGGATAGAGCGCGGAGGGGGCGTCGTCTTCGAGCCGCTCGAAGGCAGCGCAGATGTCGTTGCGCAACGCCTCGAACCAGTTGCGCGCACGGGCCTTGCGGCTCTCGATGATGGCGGGGTCAGTGGGCAGCATGACTAGTCCTGCGGGCCGTAATAGGTGCAGCTCTCGCCGCAGCTATCGCGGTGGACGCTGACGCGTGTCAGCTTTCCAGCATGCTGCAACCGCTCCCAAATGAAGCGCGAGAGGTTCTCCAGCGTCGGAACTCCGATCGCCTCGATCCTGTTCAGGAATTTATGGTCGAGGGTCTTCTGCACTTCGGCCATGCTGCGTTCGAGCAGGCCGAGGTCGACCACCATCCCGGTCTTCGGATCCGGCGTGCCACGCACGGTGACTTCGGCGCGAAAGGAGTGACCATGAATCTCCTCACTGGCGACGCCAAAGGTCGTTCCGGACAGCGCGTGCGCAGCCTCGAAGCGGAACGCTTTCGTCAATTCCCACATCTCGTTCAACAATCCAGTTCTGTCAGTGTTCGAGCATGACCCGATTGAACCGGATCAAGCTGTTATCTCTTATCTGGTCGCGCTATCTTGACGCGAACCGTATCCACTTCGCTCGAAAGCGCTCCAGTTCACCTGATGCCGATCGTCTTGTGCGTCTGCACGCTGAGCCGCCATTGCGGGTGCTTCAGGCAATACTCGATCGCGCGCGCGGTGTTCTCGACCACGTCGGGTCCGTCCATCGGCTGCAGCGAGAAGCGCTCGAAGGAAAGGCCGGCGAAATCCTCCGGCCTGTTCTCCGGCTGCGGATAGACCAGCTTGAGCTCGTGTCCCTTGCGCACCACGAGCTCGGAGCCGGCCTTGGGGCTGACGCAGATCCAGTCGAGTCCATCCGGCGGCGCGATGGTGCCGTTGGTCTCGATGGCAATCGCGAAGCCGCGGCGATGCAGCGCCTCGATCAGGGGCGTATCGACCTGCAGCAGCGGCTCCCCGCCGGTCAGCACCACGTAGCGGTCGGCGTCCCCGCCGGTCCATTGCGCAGCAACGGTGTCCGCGAGCTCCTGCGCAGTCGCATAGCGGCCCCCCAGAGTTCCATCGGTGCCGACAAAATCGGTGTCGCAGAACTTGCACACGGCGGCGGCGCGGTCCTGCTCGCGGCCGCTCCAGAGGTTGCAGCCGGCGAAGCGGCAGAACACGGAGGCCCGCCCCGCATGGGCGCCTTCGCCCTGCAGGGTCAGAAAGATCTCCTTGACCGCGTAGCTCATTAAACAAACCCTTTAAGTTGCTGCGCCGGTCTGGCGCAGCGCTTCTCCGACCGCCATGGCCGCTGTGACCGCCACGTTGAGCGAGCGCAAACTCGATTTGATCGGAATCACCAGCCGCGCATCCGCGGCGGCCACCACTGCATCGGTGACCCCTGCCGTTTCGCGTCCGAAGAGCAGGACATCGGAAGCGGCATACTCGAAATCAAGGTAGGATTTCGCCGCCTTGGTGGTGAACAGGATCAGCCGACACCCTGCCTCGGTACGCCATTCCTCGAATTTTGACCATGAGTCGTGACGCTTCAACCTGACATGATCGAGATAGTCCATGCCCGCCCGGCGGAAATGCCGGTCCGAAGTGTCGAAGCCCGCCGGTTCGATGATATGGGCGGCCACGTCCAGGCAGGCGCAGAGGCGCAGAATCGTCCCGGTATTCTGCGGGATGTCGGGCTGGAACAGCGCGATCTGCATGATGCTGGCGACCTGTGACGTCCGGTGAAATTGTCTCAATAAAACATCGCTTGGCGCGGATTTCGTGCATTGCACGCTTGCGAGCCGATAGCGGGCTTGCGCTCGTCCGGCAAGGGTGCCAATAGAACGATTCTGGACTGCTGTTCCGCCGTTTGGGGTGCGGAAGGGCAGTTTTCTGCCGCCGCGGGGGCCGCGGGCGCCGGCAGCCTTTCCTGGGCGCGTTCTGCGTCTCCGGGGCGGTTCCACCGGCTGCGGATATGAAAGGGCTTGGAAACGTGACGACAGCGTCTTCGGCGGACCATCCGACACGCCGTGATTTCCTTTTTGTTGCAACCGGAGCTGCCGCCGCGGTCGGCGCAGTCGCCACCGTCTGGCCGCTGGTGGCCCAGATGAACCCGGATGCCGCCACGATCGCGGCCGGCGCGCCGATCGAGGTCGATCTGACGCCGATCGCCGAGGGCCAGGACATCAAAGTCTTCTGGCGCGGCAAGCCGATCTACATCAGCCATCGCACCAAGAAGCAGATCGAGGAGGCCCAGAACGTGGCGCTCTCGAGCCTGAAGGATCCGCAGGCCGATTCGGCGCGTGTCAAAGCGGGCCACGATCAGTGGTTGGTGGTGATCGGCATCTGCACCCATCTCGGTTGTATCCCGATCGCCCATGAGGGCAATTACGACGGCTTCTTCTGCCCGTGCCATGGCTCGCAGTACGATTCCTCCGGCCGCATCCGGCAGGGGCCCGCGCCCGCCAACCTGGCAGTGCCGCCCTATACCTTCGTTTCCGATACCAAAATCCAGATTGGCTAAGCCCCGGACCTCTCCGGGCTTCGGCCTCGACTTGGACCCATCGCGTCGCTTTTCTTCCTCAGGATCGCATCAATGAGCGGACCATCCGATTATCAACCGACCAACCCCGCCTTGAAGTGGATCGAGCGGCGCCTTCCGATTATGGGCCTGGTCCACTCGTCCTTCGTGGCCTATCCGACGCCGCGCAACCTGAACTATTGGTGGACCTTCGGCGCCATTCTTTCGATGATGCTGGCGGTGCAGATCATCACCGGCGTGATTCTGGCAATGCACTACGCGCCGAACGCCGACCTCGCTTTCAAATCGGTTGAGCTGATCGTCCGCGACGTCAATTACGGCTGGCTGTTGCGCAACATGCACGCCGCCGGCGCGTCGATGTTCTTCTTTGCGGTCTACGTCCACATGTTCCGCGGCCTCTATTACGGGTCGTACAAGGAGCCGCGCGAGGTGCTGTGGATCCTCGGCGTCATCATCTACCTCTTGATGATGGCGACCGGCTTCATGGGCTACGTGCTGCCGTGGGGCCAGATGAGCTTCTGGGGCGCCACCGTCATCACCAACCTGTTCTCCGCGATCCCCTATTTCGGCGAGAGCATCGTGACGCTGCTGTGGGGCGGCTATTCGGTCGGCAACCCCACGCTGAACCGCTTCTTCTCGCTGCATTACCTGTTGCCGTTCGTGATCGCCGGCGTGGTCGTGCTGCACGTCTGGGCGCTGCATGTCGCGGGCCAGAACAATCCGGCGGGCGTCGAGCCGAAGACCGAGAAGGACACCGTGCCGTTCACGCCGTATGCGACGATCAAGGACCTGTTCGGCGTGTCCTGCTTCCTGATCTTCTACGCCTGGTTCATCTTCTACATGCCGAACTATCTCGGCGACGCCGACAACTACATCCCGGCAAATCCGGGCGTGACGCCGGCGCACATCGTGCCTGAATGGTATTATCTGCCGTTCTACGCGATCCTGCGGTCTATCCCGAACAAGCTCGCCGGCGTCGTGGCGATGTTCTCGGCGATCATCATCCTGTGCTTCCTGCCCTGGCTCGACAGCGCGCGGACCCGTTCGTCGAAGTACCGCCCGCTGGCCAAGCAGTTCTTCTGGATCTTCGTGGTGGTGTGCATCGGGCTCGGCTATCTCGGCTCGCAGCCGCCCGAAGGCATCTACGTGATCGCCGGCCGCATTCTGACGGTCTGCTATTTCGCCTACTTCCTGATCGTGCTGCCGCTGCTCTCGCGGATCGAGACGCCGCGTCCGGTGCCGAACTCGATCGCCGACGACGTGCTGTCGCGGAGCCGGGGCAAGGCTCAGCCGATGGTCTCGACCGCGATCGCACTCATGGTCGCGGGCGGGCTCCTGGTCGGCGGCGTGCACAGCGCCAAGGCCGAGGGCAACGAGGCGCCTCCGGCCCAGAAGTGGTCGTTCTCCGGCCCCTTCGGCAAGTATGACCGCGGTTCGCTGCAGCGCGGCCTGAAGGTCTACAAGGAAGTTTGCTCGGCCTGTCACGCGCTGTCCTATGTCGCGTTCCGCAACCTCGCCGATCCCGGTGGCCCCGGCTACTCGACGGCGCAGGTGGCGGCGCTCGCGTCCGAGTACAAGATCAAGGATGGTCCGAACGATCAGGGCGAGATGTTCGAGCGTCCGGGCCGTGCGGCGGACTACTTCCCGTCGCCGTTCCCGAACGAGCAGGCGGCGCGTGCGGCCAATGGCGGCGCGGCTCCCCCGGATCTGTCGCTGATTGCGAAGGCACGCTCCTATGAGCGCGGCTTCCCGCAATTCGTGATCGACTTCTTCACCCAGTACCAGGAGCAGGGACCCGACTATGTCTCGGCCATCCTGCAGGGCTTCGAGGACAAGGTGCCGGCGGGTGTCACGATCCCGGAGGGCTCGTACTACAACAAGTACTTCCCCGGCCACGCGATCAAGATGCCGAAGCCGCTCTCGGACGGCCAGGTGACTTTCGACGATGGCTCGCCGGCGACCGTTGCGCAGTACGCCCACGACGTCACGACCTTCCTGATGTGGGCGGCTGAGCCGCACATGGAGGAGCGCAAGCGGATCGGCATGCAGGTGTTCGTGTTCCTGATCATCTTCGCCTTCCTGATGTACTTCACCAAGAAGCGGGTCTGGGCCAACGCGCACTGATGCGAGGTCTGCGCCATGAAATTGAAAAAGCCCCTGCGGGGGCTTTTTTATTTGCTGAATCTGGTTGTCATTCCGGGATGGTGCGTGAGCACAGACCCGGAATCTCGCGATTCTCAGGTACGCAATTGCGCACCATAGTTCGCTCTGGCGAGTGCCCCGGAATGACGGCATGACCCGATTGCGTCCGCCACCGACTGCGGACAAAATGCCGGCCAATCGGCCGGCAACCATTGCGGAGGAACTCATGGGTACCAGCATCAGCTTCAAGCGCCCGGACGGCAAGGACGCGTCAGGCTATCTCGCCAACGCCGCGGGCGGCAACGCGCCGGGCGTGGTCGTGATCCAGGAATGGTGGGGCCTGTCGGATCAGATCAAGGGCCTGTGCGACCGCTTCGCGGCGGCCGGCTTCGATGCGCTGGCGCCCGATCTCTACAAGGGCAAGGTGGTGCCCTATCACGACACCGACGCGGCCGGCAAAGAGATGAATTCACTCGACTTCATGGATGCCACCACGCAGACGGTGCGCGGCGCCGCGCAGTATCTCGCCAAGAACGGCGCCAAGGTCGGGCTGACCGGCTTCTGCCTCGGCGGCGCGGTGACCATCATCGGCGCGGTGCATGTGCCGGAACTGACCGCGGGCGTCGTGTTCTACGGCATTCCGCCGGAGCAGGCCGCCAAGCCCGCCGATATCAGGATCCCGCTGCAGGCCCATTTCGCCAATAAGGACGATTGGTGCACGCCGGAGGCCGTCAACAATTTCGAGAAGGCGATGAAGGCTGCAGGCAAGTCGCTCGAACTGTTCCGCTATGACGCCGAGCACGCCTTCGTCAACGAGCAGCGCCAATCCGTGCACGATCGCCACGCCGCCGAACTCGCCTGGGGTCGCGCCACGGATTTCTTCAAGAAGCATCTGGGGTAGGCGCGCAAGCCGCAAACGCGATGTCGTCCCTGCGAAAGCAGGGACCCATAACCACCGGATGCAGTTGATCTGGCGGGATGGCTGCCAGGTTGCCCATTTCGGCGGCCACGGCGTATGGGTCCCTGCCTTCGCAGGGACGAGGGACGATTCAGCTTCCTGCCTTCATCCCATCCCACCACGGGCATGTCCCCGACATCAGCTTGAAATTGCCTTCCATCACCTGAACCGGCGCACGGCGGCCCTCGGCGGCGGCGCGCATGCGCATCTCGCGCGCCACCGCGCGATCCTCCGGCGACAGCCAGACGCGCTCGTGGCCCCACAGGCTCGGGCCATCATGCATCTCGACCGGCGTCCAGTTCGCCGGATCGATCTCGCGGCCGCCCCAGCCGCACTCCACCATGAAGGATGATGGCGACCTGGCGTAGAACGACGTCATCAGGTCGTTGGTGTGACGGCCGAGCGTGACGTTGACCCGGTCTTCCTGCAACGCGATGTCGTAGGCTTGGCCGACATCGTCGAGCGAGAACAGCTCCATCATCAGATGATGCATGCCGTTGGTGCCGGTCTCGATCAGCGCCAGAGAGTGGTGGCGTGGATTGACGTGGAAGAAATAGGCGCGAAACGGCTTCTCGATGTAGTCGCTGAGGCCGAAGCCGAGCGCGTCGACATAGAAGGCCGTCACGGGAGCGATGTGCTCGACCGTGAGCACGGCGTGGCCGAGTCCCAGCGGCCCGGTGCGGAAGCCGGAGATCGATCGTCCCGGCTTGAAAGGCGTGTCGTCGATCTCGGCACCATGGAACGCCTCGAGGCGGTTGCCCGTGGGGTCGCGGAACGAGATCAGGCCGCGGACGCGCCGCGCATCGGCCAGCGATTGCGGTTCGGCGGTCACCGCAACGCCCGCCCGCTCCAGCCGGGCCGCCAGCGCATCGAGCGCTATGGCGTCCGCCACTTCCCAGCCGAAGAACCTTGTGCCTTCGGCTAGCGCGCGGTCGATCACGATGCGTTGTTTGCGATCGTCCATCCGGAAAGCGAGCAGCGAATTGCCGCGCTCGATCGCCTGCAGCCCGACCAGGCCGGTGCCGAACTGCCGCCAGTCGTCGAGTGCGTCAGAGCCGAAGCCGGCATATCCGAGACCCAAAATCGCCATCTGCGCGTCTCCGCCAATGTCTGTTTTTGGGCGGGCGATCGGCCGCCATTCGGCAAATCCTACGCGGATTTCCGCCCTTTCAAACCCCGAAAAGGCATCCCTGGGCCGGGGCAGGGGCCGTCGACCATCCCTTGACACGGCTCGCGCCGGATGGTGAGTAGCGGTCCATGAGCACCGTTGCCAGCCCATCCCGTCATTGGTGGCCCACCTTCTCATAGGTGGCCGGTGCGATTTCATTTCTCAGAAACGTCGAAGGTCGCCATCGCAGTGCGACCGAGGTTCGTTTGTTTGCCCTTCGTTTGTCCTGTGTGGCGCTCTCTCGGCAAGTCTCGTAAGAGGATCACATGAACAGGACAGTCTTCTCCCTGCCGGCCAAGAGCGAGTACCTCACCAATGGCGGCCTCGCGGTCGCGCGAGTGGTCGAGCAGTTCACCGGCGGCGCCAGCCGCCTCGATGATCTGATCGCCCTTTTGGACCGCTGCCGCGGCGTGGTGCTGTCCTCGGGCACCACGGTGCCGGGCCGCTACGAGAGCTTCGACCTCGGCTTTGCCGATCCGCCGCTGGCGCTGGAGACCTCGGGCACCGACTTCGCGCTGTCTGCGCTCAATCCGCGTGGCGAAGTGCTGATCGCCTTCCTCGCCGACGTGTTGCGCGAGCCCTGCGTCGTGATCTCGGAGCGCAGCGCGACCAAACTGTCTGGCCACATCATCCGCGGCGCCGCGCCGGTCGAGGAGGATCAGCGCACCCGCCGCGCCAGCGTGATGTCGCTGGTGCGCGACATGGTGGCGGCGTTTGCCTCCAATGCCGATCCGCTGCTCGGCCTGTTCGGCGCCTTCGCCTACGACCTCGTGTTCCAGATCGAGGATATCGTCCAGAAGCGCCCGCGCGAGGCCGACCAGCGCGACATCGTGCTCTATGTGCCGGACCGTCTGCTCGCCTATGACCGTGCCACCGGCCGCGGCGTGGTGCTAACCTACGACTTCGCCTGGAAGGGCAAGTCCACCGCAGGCCGGTCGCATGAGACAGGGGCAAGCCTGTACGCCCGGACGCCGCGCCAGGGCTTTGCCGATCACGCCCCGGGCGAATACCAGGCAACCGTCGAGGTCGCACGCGCGTCGTTCGCGCGTGGCGATCTGTTCGAGGCGGTGCCGGGGCAACTGTTTGCCGAGCCCTGCGAGCGCTCGCCGGCTGAGGTGTTCCAGCGGCTCTGCCGCATCAACCCGTCGCCCTATGGCGCGCTGATGAATCTCGGTGACGGCGAATTCCTGGTCTCCGCATCGCCGGAGATGTTTGTGCGCTCCGACGGGCGGCGGGTGGAGACCTGCCCGATCTCGGGCACCATCGCGCGCGGCTCGGACTCGATCGGCGATGCCGAGCAGATCCGCAAGCTCTTGAACTCGGAAAAAGACGAGTTCGAGCTCAACATGTGCACCGACGTCGATCGCAACGACAAAGCGCGCGTCTGCGTGCCCGGCACCATCAAGGTGCTGGCGCGGCGACAGATCGAGACCTACTCCAAGCTGTTCCATACCGTCGATCACGTCGAGGGCATGCTGCGCCCGGGCTTCGATTCGCTCGATGCCTTCTTGACCCACGCCTGGGCGGTGACGGTGACCGGCGCGCCGAAGTTGTGGGCGATGCAGTTCGTCGAGGACCATGAGCGCTCGCCGCGGCGCTGGTATGCCGGCGCGATCGGCTGCGTGAATTTCGACGGCAGCATCAACACCGGCCTCACCATCCGCACCATCCGCATGAAGGACGGTCTCGCCGAGGTGCGCGTCGGCGCGACCTGCCTGTTCGATTCCGACCCGGCGGCGGAGGATCGCGAATGCCAGGTCAAGGCCGCCGCGCTGTTCCAGGCGCTGCGCGGCGATCCGCCGAAGCCGCTGTCGGACTTCGCGCCCGACGCCACCGGCTCGGGCAAGAACGTGCTCTTGATCGACCACGACGACAGCTTCGTGCACATGCTGGCGGATTACTTCCGTCAGGTCGGCGCCAACGTCACCGTGGTCAGGCATGTCCATGCCCAGGAGATGCTGAAGCGGGCGGGATGGGATCTCCTGGTGCTGTCGCCCGGACCCGGGCGGCCGGAGGATTTCGGCATCACGAAGACCATCGGCACCGCGCTGGAGAAGAAGCTGCCGATCTTCGGCGTCTGCCTCGGCGTGCAGGCGATCGGCGAATATTTCGGCGGCCAGCTCGGCCAGCTCGGCCAGCCGGCGCATGGCCGTCCCTCGCGCGTCCAGGTGCGCGGCGGGCGGTTGATGCGGAACCTGCCCAATGAGATCGTGATCGGCCGCTATCACTCGCTCTTCGTCGAGCGCGACAGCGTGCCGGACGTGCTGACGGTGACTGCCACCACCGAGGACGGCGTCGCGATGGTGATCGAGCACAAGACCCTGCCGGTCGCCGGCGTCCAGTTCCACCCGGAATCGCTGATGTCGCTCGGCGGCGAGGTGGGGCTCCGCATCGTCGAGAATGCATTCCGGCTGGATGCGGACTGACGGCAACCGTCATTGCGAGCGAAGCGAAGCAATCCATTTCGCCGCACGATGACAAAAGTGGATTGCTTCGTCGCTTCGCTCCTCGCAATGACGGAGCGACAGAGGAGAGGTTGAAACACCAATGACCTTTGACGAGGACATCAAGTCGACCGTTCGCACCATCCCGGATTACCCGAAGAAGGGCATCCTGTTCCGCGATATCACGACGTTGCTGGCGGATGCCCGCGCGTTCCGGCGGGCGGTCGACCAACTGGTGCATCCCTGGGCCGGCTCGAAGGTCGACAAGGTCGCGGGCATCGAGGCGCGCGGCTTCATTCTCGGCGGCGCGGTGGCGCACCAGCTCTCGGCCGGCTTCGTGCCGATCCGCAAGAAGGGCAAGCTGCCGCACACCACGGTGCGGATCGCTTACTCCCTGGAATATGGCCTCGACGAGATGGAGATGCACGCCGACGCCGTGCAGCCCGGTGAGCGCGTGATCCTGGTCGACGATCTGATTGCGACCGGCGGCACCGCCGAGGGCGCGGTGAAGCTGCTGCGCCAGATCGGCGCCGATGTGGTCGCCGCCTGTTTCATCATCGATCTGCCCGATCTCGGCGGCGCCGCCAAGCTGCGGGCGATGGAGGTTCCCGTGCGCACGCTGATGGCGTTTGAGGGGCATTGAGGGCTTAGCGACCAACACTCCACACGTCGTCCCGGCGAAGGCCGAGACCCATAACCACAAATGTCAGTTGTGGAAAGACGCTGTGGCCCCAGCCGCCGCCAAACGCAAAGCGGTGGTTATGGGTCCCGGCTTTCGCCCATGGGCGCTAAAATAGGATTTGCGGGTTGGGTTTGCTTGTGATTCCAAGATGGGATGAGACACGAATCGCTTGTGAACGAAGACTGGGCGCGTGTTGTTGCGCGGCTTGGCGGAGCCGATGCTCTGGAGGTCAGCGCCCGCGAGACGAAGGCGTTTGTCCGGCCGCGAGAGATTAGCAATGCAGTCGATTTGCTGCGTCTGATCCTTGCGTACTGTCTCGGCGAGAGGGGTCTGCGGTTGACAACGGCCTGGGCAACCTCGGTGGGCCTTGTCGATATCTCCAACGTGGCTCTGTTGTATCGCTTGCGTCAATGCGGGGATTGGCTGGCGCGCCTGGTAGGCCAAGCGCTTGTGAGCGGCGCACCGAAGGCGAGCCGCGGTCGCCTGATCCGCATTGTTGACGCCACGACGGTCCCCAAGGCTGGGACGAGCGGCAGGAACAAGAACGCGGTGTGGCGCGTCCACAGTGCGTTCGATCTTCCGCGGGAGCGTTTTGGTCACTTCGAATTGACTGATGAGCGCGGGGGCGAGACGCTGGATCGGATACCGGCGGTTGCCGGCGAAATCCGTCTTGCCGATCGCGCCTATCTGCAGCCCGAGCGGATGGCACGTCTGCGCGATGCCGGTGCGGACTTCGTGATCCGGTCCGGCTGGAAGAGCGCGCGTTGGCTTGATGCCGAAGGTGGTCTGGTTGATCTCACGGCCGAACTGCGCAAAGCCACGGCAGGCGGCATGATCGATCGGCCGATCTGGATAAAACGCAAGTCTGGCGCGCCGCTCGCCGTGCGTCTGGTTGCGATCAGGAAGCCGGCGCAAGCTGCCGCGGCTGCGCGACGCAAGGCACGCCGGACCGCACAAAAGGAGGCCATCAGCTCTCCAGCCAAACACTGGACGCCGCAGATTGGGTGATCCTGGTGACCTCACTCAAACCAAAGGACTTCACGACGGCCGACATTCTCGCCCTCTATCGGCTGCGATGGCGCATCGAGCTCGGCTTCAAGCGGCTGAAAAGCTTGATTGGCCTGAAGGGGCCGCCCGGAACTGACGAGCGATCCGCCAGACCCCATATCCTTGCCCATCTGCTGATCATTCTTCTGCTCGAGCCGCTCGTCGACGAACTCGAGGACTCTCCCCGCTTGGCCGACGCCGCCTGACCCGCCCAGGGGCGTGGCGACTCCTGCACCAGCTCGTCGCTTCGCTCCGGCAAGCCATCATTCCCCAGCCCGCAATCGCTTGCCTCCGCAGACTCCGCTCCACGCTCCGACGGCACCTCCGCGAGCCGCCCAGACACAAGCGTCGCTATCAAGCAATCCAACTACCTTAGCGCCTATGGGCTTTCGCCGCGACGACGGCGAGAGCGTTTTCGAGCGAAGTGGATACCGGTTCGCGTGAAGAAAACGCGTCAAAACAAGAATCTAGAGCTTCGGTTCTGATTCAATCAGAACCGAAAATGCTCTAGTGTCCCGAATCTGAAGTTCAGCGGACTCCAAATCGACTCGAAGATAGCAGACTGTCCTCATGGTTTGAGGAGGATGGTTATGGGTCGACGCTTTGCTCCGCTGGAATTGACTGAGGTTGAATGCGCTGAGTTGACGTCGCTGGCCTCACGCCGAAGCACGGCGCAGGGCTTGGCGCAGCGAGCCCGGATCATCCTGGCCAGTGCCGACGGCGAGCAGAGCAAGATCGTGGCGGCTCGCCTGGGTATTGATCCCGATACGGTCGGCAAGTGGCGCCGGCGCTTCGCCGAGCATCGGCTTGAAGGTCTTCGGGATGGGCCGCGATCAGGGACGCCGCGCACGATCGAAGATGCCCGGATCGAGGCGGTGATCGTCCGCACCCTTGAGACGAAGCCGCCCAACGCCACCCACTGGAGCTCGCGCAGCATGGCGCGGGCCAGTGGACTGTCAGTCTCGACGGTCCAGCGGATATGGCGCGCCTTCGGCTTACAGCCGCATCGGTTGGAGACCTTCAAGCTTTCAACCGATCCCGACTTCGTCGCCAAGGTTCGCGACGTCGTCGGTCTCTACGTGGCCCCGCCCGAGCGGGCCATCGTGCTGTGTGTCGACGAGAAGTCACAGATCCAGGCACTGGATCGCAGCCAACCCACGTTCCCGATGCGACCTGGTCAGGCGGAACGCCGCAGTCACGATTACAAGCGCCATGGCACGACATCGCTATTTGCCGCCCTCGACATCGCAACCGGCCGGGTCATCGGCAAGTGTTACGGGCGCCATCGCGCCACAGAGTTCCGCAAGTTTCTCGATGAGATCGAGGCCGCCGTTCCAGACGATCTGGACGTTCATCTCGTCATGGACAATTACGCAACCCACAAGACGCCGCTGATCCGCAACTGGCTGGCCAAGAGGCCGCGCTGGCACGTCCATCTGACGCCCACCAGTTCATCCTGGCTCAATCAGGTCGAACGTTTCTTTGCCCTCATCACCGAGCGCAAAATCAGGCGCGGCATCTATCGCAGTGTGGCGGCGCTACGTGCCGAGATCACGGCCTTCATCGAACATCACAACGCCGACCCAACACCATTCCGATGGACCAGATCAGCCGACGACATTCTCAGCTCCATCGAACGCTTCTGCGCTTACAATGCGCCAGCCAAAGCCTAAAATGCCATGAACTTCCGGTTCAGGACACTAGGATCGTTGCAATAGCATGCTCAATTCGAGATCGCGGAACGTGGTGTAGTTCCGGCGGATCCATTGATGCAGCTCGGTCGATGAATCCTTCTCGTGGCGCAGATAGCCCGTGAAGGAGAAGTTCAGCCGGTCGATATAGGTCTTGAGGAACACCGGCAGCGCACGGCAGCGCAGCACGCGGCTGCGGGACATTGCCGGCGGCAACTCGCCGCGCACCACGAACTCGTTGTCGATCACGACGAGCGCATTGGGCGGGATCAGCCGGGACAGCATGTCGTAGCCCCGCGCCGAGACGCGGTCGGTGTCGGCGACGAACAGGATCACCGGCGCGACGCGGCGGCGCAGCGCCTCCTTCATCAGCCCGATCTCGTCGCACATTTTGAAGAATTCGTCGAAGGCGTGGTAGCCGAGGTCGATCACCTTGGCGACGCCGTCATTGATGATGACGCGGTCCATAAGCTGCATCTTGCCGTAGGTGTCGATCACGTCGGCGGTTTCCGTGATCCGCGGCAGATAGTCGACCAGCGACGGTTCCTTCAGGTTGATGTCGAAGGAGATCACGTCGCCGTTCTTCAGCAGCAGAAATTCGCTCAGCAGCCGCGCGATCAGCGTCTTGCCGACCTGCGGGCGGGGCGAGCAGATGATGTAGACGGGCGTGGAGGACATCGCCCGCTATATCAGACCAAATTTTCGCCTAATCCAGCCCCATCAAAGTCGAAGGCGCGACTATTTTTCGCCGCGCGTGGCCGACTTGGCGCCGACCAGGTCGGTCAGCTTGATCCGGTCGTACTCGCTCCAGACATTGGCCAGCCAGTGCCTGACATAGCCGCGCAGCACGAAGGAATAGTTTGCGGCGTCGTCGTTCATGAGCTTGTTGGCGACGAACTTCAGGAACGGGACGGACGAGACCTCGACCTGCTCATAGGCCATTTCGTTTAGCTTCGGGATCGTGAGGTCGGTCGCATCCTTGATGCGGTGGAAGTAGGAATTGTAGGTCGACTGGTCCCACTGGAAGAACTGAGTGTCGTTGATGAAGTTCTTCACCAGGAAGTACTTCGCGCCGGTCATGAAGTTGGCGGTCTCGGCGATCTCGTCCAGCGAGGCGATCGAGGGGCCGAGGATATGGAACACGGCGAAGGTGATCTGGCCGGACCGCGCCGCATCGAGGAAGCCGATGTCGCGCAGCGAGGCCAAAGCGGGCGAGAGCAGTCCGGCGCGGACGTCGATCACGGTCACCGACGGGCCCGAGCTCAGCGTATCGAAGATCTTCATCTGGTCCGCGGTCGTCGTCATGTCGACGATCTCGGTGATGTCAGGATGGAAGCGCTTCAGCGTTCCCCGCGGCGATTCGGTGTCGAACGCCCGGGTCTGCACATTGTTGGCGCTGAAATAGTCCAAGAGCGTCCGCGAGACGGTGGTCTTGCCGACCCCGCCCTTGTCAGCGCCCACCACGATCACAACCGGCTTTGCCATGGAAGTCCCTTAAAAGCGCGCTCCCGATCGCGAGGGCGATCGGCAAGTCCCCACGCCTGCTTTGGGCGCGAACATGGCAGAAACGAGGGAGAATTCAATTCCTCAACGAGTCCACCTTTGGTTTGGTGGGGATTTCCTTAATGGAATGAGAGGGCTGGGCCGGACTTTTTAGACGCGCCGTCCCCAAGGTCCCCGAGGCGGATCTTCCGCCGGACCGGGGGCTGGCAGCGGCGGCGGCGTACCATCAAGCGTTGTGGCCTCGCCCCAGGGACCGCGGTGCGGCGGCCGATCCTGCTCGGCCGCTGCGCCGGTATCGTCGGCGCTATCCTGGGGCAGAGCCAGCGGCCCGGGATCGCGGCCGCCTGCATATTTCACCAGCGCATCGACCCGGGATTGGATCGACGGGTGGGTCGCGAACAGGTCGGCGAAGCCCTCGCGCGGATTGTCGACACAGAGTTCCATCACCGCCGACGTCGCGCCCGGCAGTTCGCCGCGGTTCTCGATCTTGCGCAGGGCCGAGATCATCGCATCGGGGTCCTTCGTCAGCTCGACCGAGCCGGCATCCGCCAGGAATTCGCGCGACCGCGACAGCGCCAGCTTCACGACCTGCGAAAGCAGCCAGGCCAGCAGGATCAGCGCGATCGCGATGATGATCACGACGATCGCGCCACCGCCCGATCCCTTGCTGTCGCGGTCTGAGGACGAAGACGACGAAGACGAGGAGGATGACGAGGACGACCACCCGCCGCCGGTCGAGTTCCACGACAGATTTGTAAAGATGCGGAAGAACAGCTCGCCGAAGAAGCCGACCACGCCGGCGATGATGACGGCGACCACCATCAGTTGCACGTCGCCGTTCCTGATGTGGGTGAGCTCGTGGCCGAGCACGGCCTCGATCTCCTGATCGTTGAGCGCCTTCAACAGGCCGGTGGTGACCGTGATGGCGTATTGCCGCGGGTTCAATCCGGTCGCGAACGCGTTCAGCGCCGGGCTGTCCATCACCTTCAACTTCGGCATCGGGATGCCGCGTGAGATGCAGAGGTTCTCCAACAGATTGTAGAGGCGCGGCTGCTGCTGCCGCGTCACGCTTTCGCCGCCGGTGACGGCATCGATCATGTCCTGGTGGAAGAAGTAGGCGATGACGATCCAGGCAGCGGCCGCAATCGTGGCCCAGGGGAATGCGGACACCAGGTCGTGCGCGGCCTGTCTCAGGTATTCGTCGACCGAGCGGCCGCTATCGATCACCACCTCGCCGACCAGTGCACCGGCATAGACCAGCACGTAGATCAGCAGGAACAGGCCGCCAAGCAGCAGCATCGAACGAAGCTTGTTCGATGCAATATGCGTGTAGAGACCGTAGGCGGCCATCATCAATTCTCGTCATTCCGGGGCGCGTCACAGACGCGAACCCGGAATCTCGAGGTGAACGTCGAGATTCCGGGTTCGTCGCTTTGCGACGCCCCGGAATGACCGAGCATGCGCTGAGTCATGCGGCTCAGAACTTCACGCTCGGCGCCGTCTCGACGTCGGCGCGGCTGGCACCGAGGTCGAAGAAATCCTTGCGGGTGAAGCCGAACATGCCGGCGAATAGCGCGGCCGGCATCTGCTGAATGCCGGTGTTGTACTCCTGGACAGCATTGTTGAAGAAGCGGCGGCTGGCGGCGATCTTGTTCTCGAGATCGGAGAGCTCGGCGGCAAGTTGTTGGAAGTTGGCATTGGCCTTGAGGTCGGGATAGGCCTCCGACAGCGCGATCAGGCGGCCGAGTGCGCCGGAGAGCTGGTTCTCGGCGGCCGAGACCTGAGCCGGCCCCTGCGCCGACATCGCAGAATTGCGTGCCTTGATCACGTCGTCCAGCGTGCCGCGCTCGTGCGCCGCATAGCCTTTCACGGTCTCGACCAGGTTCGGGATCAAGTCGTGGCGCTGCTTGAGCTGCACGTCGATGTCGGCAAAGGCCTGGTTGACCCGCTGGCTGAGCGCCACGAGGCGGTTGTAGGCGCCGAATGCAAACAGCACGAGAAGGACGATGACGCCGATAACGATCCAACTGGTCGACATGACGAGGCAGCTCCTGATGGCACGACACGGCGGCAGCGTAACCCAAATCAGGGCACGCGGCAGCCCGCCGCGAAAAGGTGGGCGCTGTCTTGGTCGGATCAGCCCGAGGATTGGTTCAACGATGCGGTGCCGTTCCTCGGCCCCTATCAGGCCGGCTTGCCTAAACCGCGTCGCCCCAGCGCCAGCGGCGGGCGCGCGCATAATCGGCCTTGGCGCGACGGGGAATCCTGGTGACGGTGACGCCGTCGGGCGTGCACAGCTTGGCCGCAATCTCGACCTTGCCGGCGTCAGGCTGCGCCAACACGCGAGATGGATGCGAGGTCGCGGGGAGGCGTGTCAGCGCGACGTAGGCGAAGCGTTCATCCTCGAACGGCACCTCGGCGCCTTTCACCTGCTTGTGCGCGCGCGAGCGCTGTAGGCGCTGGGAGAAATGGCACCAGTCGGGCGCGATGAGCGGGCAGGCGCGGTCATGCGGGCAGGGCGAGGCGACGTGGGCGCCGGCCGCGATCAATTGCGCACGCAACGTTATGATCCGTGCATAGCCGGCGGGCGTGCCGGGCTCGACCACCAGCAGCGTATCCCTGGTCTTGGACCACAGCGCGTCGGCCAATGCCGTTCGCTCGACGTCTCCGATCTCGCCGACCATATAGCTCGCAATCACGAGGTCGGCGGGCTCGGCCTGCGCGAGCAGGGTCCGAGCCGGTCCGAGCTCATAGGTGACGGCGTGCAGGCGCGTGCTGTCACGAGCGAGGTGCTGCGCCAACGTCCGCAAGGCGGCGTTGGCATCGAACAGGGTGCAGTGTTGCAGCGACGCAAAGGCTTCCGTTGCGGCCCAGCTCGCCGTTCCCGGGCCGGCACCGACGTCGAGCAGGGTTGCCGGAGCGAAGTCCGGCCTGACCTCGGCGAGCGCGTTGAGGCTTGCGACCACCGCGGCGTAGGTCGCCGGCATCCGCGCCAGCGCGTAGGCGAGCGCATCGGTCTCGGTCCTGATCGTCCCGGAGCCACCGCCTTCGCGATAGGTTTGCGAGATTACCGCCGCCCGGCTCGCCGCATCGCTGCGCGACAGGCCTTCGAGCCTGGCGTTGAGGGCGGCCTTTAGTTCGGCGGGGAGATCGGGTGAGGTCATGTCTTCGTCATATCCTGACGTGCCATCCACACGTCATTGCGAGCCAACGGGTCGCGCGAATGCGCGCCCGATGACAGGCTCCGCGAAGCAATCCATGGCGCTACTTGCTGAGGCATGGATTGCTTCGTCGCTTCAGCGCAAAATTGCTTTGCAATTTTGTCGCGAGCTCCTCGCAATGACGGTGCTGAGGTATCACGAAAATGACGTCGATGCGCAGGCCTAACCCTACGCCACGTTCTGGTCGAGGATATCCACCGCGCCCTGCAGGTCGACCGAGACCAACTGAGACACGCCGCGTTCGGCCATGGTGACGCCGAACAGCCGGTTCATCCGCGCCATCGTGATCGGATTGTGCGTGATGATGATGAAGCGGGTCTCGGTCGAGCCGGTCATCTCGTGCAGCAGGTTGCAGAACCGTTCGACGTTGTGGTCGTCGAGCGGCGCGTCGACCTCGTCCAGCACGCAGATCGGCGACGGGTTGGTGAGGAACACCGCGAAGATCAGCGCCAGTGCCGTCAGCGCCTGCTCGCCGCCCGAGAGCAGCGACAGCGTCTGCGGCTTCTTGCCCGGGGGCTTGGCGATGATCTCGAGGCCGGCCTCAAGCGGATCGTCGCTCTCGATCAGGTGCAGCGCCGCTTCGCCGCCGCCGAACAGCTCGACGAACAGCCGCTTGAAGTGGTTGTTGACGGTCTCGAACGAGGTCAAGAGACGCTCGCGGGCCTCGCGGTTGAGGCTCTGGATGCCCTGGCGCAGCCGCTTGATCGCCTCGACGAGATCGTCGCGTTCGGTGGTCAGCGCGGTGTGCTGGGTTTCGACCTCCTTGAGCTCCTCCTCGGCGCGCAGGTTGACGGCGCCGAGGCGCTCGCGGTCGCGACGCAGCTTTTCGAGCTCTTCCTCGACCTGGGTAACCGGCGGCAGCTCCGCGCCGGGCTCGATCTCGGCCATGGCGGCCACCGCATTCGGCTCGACCTCGAGCATGTCGTGGATCTCGCGCTCGATATCGGCGAGGCGGCGGCGGGTGCCTTCCATGCGCTCCTCCGCGCGGGCGGTGGCCTCGCGGGACGAGGAGAGGGCTTCGAGCGTGGCCTTGGCGACGCGGTCGGTTTCCGCCATCGCGGCTTCGGCGGTCGCAAGCGCGTCGGCGGCGATCCGACGATCGCTCTCGGCATGCTCGATCTCCGAGATCAGCGCGCTGCGTTTCTCGGCGAACACCTCCGGCGCGTTGGCGAGTTCTTCGCGCTCGATCGAGACTTCGGCGATACGCGCCTCGATGGTCTCGACCTGCGAGGCTGCGCTGGTCTTGCGGCTCTGCCACTCGTTGCGCTCGGCGAGGATCGCCTGCACGCGGCGATCGGCGAGCTCGGCCTCGCGGGCGAGCGCCTGCGCCTCGGCGCGGACCTGGGCGGCGGCACGACGCTGGTTGTCGATCTCGGCGCGCACCGCGGCGAGCTGGGTTTCGGTCTCGACGCTGGGCGGCAGCTCGGACAGCGCCGCGACCGCGCTCTCATGCGCGGCCTCGGCCTCGGCGCGATCGGCGGCGACGCGGCTATGAGCCTCGGTGAGCGCCGACTTGCGCGCGGCATGGCGGTTGATCTCGCGTTCGGTCGCGGCATGACGCTCGCGCGCGGCGTCGGTCTCGCGGCGGGCGGCGCGCACCGCTTCGCGGGAAGCGGCTTCGGCGGCCGATGCGGAGCGCAGTTCGGCTTCGGCCGTCTCCAGCGCCTGGCGCTTGGCGGCGGCATCGATGCGAGCCTGTTCCAGCTCCTGCTCGATATCGACGAGCCGAGCGCGTTCGGCCAGGCGGCGTGCGGCACCAGTCGGCGCATGCGCGTCGGCGACAAAGCCGTCCCAGCGCCAGACGTCGCCCTCCAGCGACACCAGCCGCTGGCCGGTCTTGAGCTGCGACACCAGCGCAGCACCACGTTCCTTGGCGATGACGCCGATCTGCGCTAGACGCCGCGCCAGCTCCGGCGGGGCCTGCACATGGTCCGCCAGCCGCTCGACGCCATCGGGCAGCGCCGGATCGTCGCCGGTCGCGCCGGCATTGGTCCAGCGCATCGGCGCCGACGGATCGACCGGTGCGTCGAGGTCGTCGCCGAGCACGGCGCCGATCGCCTTCTCATAACCCTTGGCGACCGTGATGCCGTCGATGATCGGCGGCCACAAGTTCTTGGTCTCGCTGGTGACCAGCTTCGAGATGGTGCGGGCCTCGGTCTCAAGGCGCTGCACGCGCTTCTCGGCCTCGACAAGCGGGTTGCGCGAGGACTCCAACGTCTGCCGCGCCGCGGCGTGATGGGCCTCGCTGGCCTGCACGGCGGCCTCTGATTCGGCGAGCGTCTGCTGCGCCATCTCCATGGCGGCAGCGAGCGCATCGATGTCGCCGAGATTGCCGGTTTCCTGCGCGAGCTTTTCTTCCTCGGCCTGAACGTTGGCGATCTCCTGATCGAGACGCGCCAGCCGGTCGCGATGGGTGCGCACGCCCGCCTCGAGCTGGTTGCGCTTGGCGGTGAGATCGGCGAGCTGGGTGGTGAGCTCGGTGAACTGGCGCTCGGTCGCGGCCAGAATGGCCTCGGCGTCCGCGACGCGCTCGTCGACGCCGGAGCGCTTCTCGACGCGCGACTTGATCTCTTCCTTCAGCTCGGCGTCTTCGGTGTCGAGCCGTTGCAGCGCGATGTCGGCGTCCGAGGTCTGCTGCTGCTCGCGGGCAATGTCTGCGGCGAACTGCGTCAAGCGGCGATCGAGCTCGCCGACGCGCTCCTTGGCGCGCTGTTCCTCGCGGTCGAGCATCTCGCGCGCATTGGTCAGGCGCTGCAAGCCGGCGGCGGCCCGCGCCTCGGCATCACGCAGCGCCGGTAGCTCGGCGGCGCGGATCGCCTGGATGCGGGCGGCCTCCGCCTGATGCTGGGTGCGCTCGGCCATCTCGCGCACGGTGAGATCATGGGTGTGCGCGGCGTCGTTGACGTCGGCATTGGCCTGGATCCAGCGCAGGTGGAAGAGCGTGGCCTCGGATTTGCGCACCTTCGCCGCCACCTCGCGGTAGCGAATCGCCTGGCGGGCCTGCTTCTTCAAACCGTCCATCTGGCCGGTGAGCTGGCCGATCACGTCCTCGACGCGGGTCAGGTTGGTCTCGGCCGCCTTGAGCCGCAGTTCCGCTTCATGGCGGCGGGCATGCAGGCCGGCGACGCCGGCGGCATCTTCCAGCACGCGGCGGCGCTGCTCGGGCTTGGCCTGGATGATTTCACCGATCTTGCCCTGGTGGACGAGAGCCGGCGAACGCGCGCCGGTGGCGGCGTCGGCGAACAGAATCTGCACGTCGCGCGCACGCACGTCGCGGCCGTTGATGCGGTAGACCGAGCCGGCCTCGCGCTCGATGCGGCGGGAGATTTCCAGAATCTGGCTGTCGTTGACCGCGGCCGGCGCCGTGCGATCGGCATTGTCGATCGTCATCACCACTTCGGCGTGGTTGCGCGCCGGACGATTGCCGGAACCGGCGAAGATCACCGCGTCCATGTCGGCGGCGCGCAGCGACTTGTGCGAAGTTTCGCCCATCGCCCAGCGCAGCGCTTCGACCAGATTGGATTTGCCGCAGCCGTTCGGTCCGACGACGCCGGTCAGGCCCGGCTCGATCATGAAGTCGGTGGGATCAACGAACGACTTGAAACCGTGGAGGCGGAGGCGCGTGAGCTTCATGTACACAAATCTCGCTTGGCCGGGCGCGAATCTCCCTGCCGTGACAATACCATAGAAGGCAATGTCGGTGTGTGGGGTGAATAGCTGCGTGCAGCTCTCATGGAGCGGGACAATGGCGAGGCCCGCGCTGGAGAGCAACCGCTTGACCCGGCTTTTCCCAAGGGATTTGCAGGGGTTTTACAGCAGTCTTGCGGCTTCGACGGGCCGCAACAATCCGATTTCCGCGACTTAAGTTTTCAACAGCGAATCGATGCGCTGGCTTAATTCGCGAACGCGATTTCATCGACGATACGCATGTCGTCGATGAAACAGCGTGGAACCCCTCGATCTCTGCGACGCCGATCCGGTCGATGCTGATCAGCTCTTCAGGAGCGGATCGATGTGCTTGCTGAATTCCTCGAACGAGGTCTCGCCCTTCAGCATCTCGCCGTTGACGAAGAAGGTCGGCGTCGAATTCACCTTCAGCACGTCGTTGGCGTATTTCTGGTCGGCGGCGATCTTGTCGAGCAGCTTCTGGTCTTTCAGACACTCCTCGACCTGCTGCTGGCTGAGGCCGGCCTGCTTGCCGATCCGCGTCAGCGTCTCGGTGGTGTTCTTCATCACCCAGTCATTCTGCTGGCGGAACAGCAGGTCGATCACCGCGAAGTATTTCGGCGCGTCGTCCTTGGCGACGCAGCGCGCCAGCATCGAGCCGGCGGCGGCCTTGATGTCGAGTGGGAATTCGCGGAACACATAGCGCACCTTGCCGGTGTCGATGTAGGCCGACTTCAACTTCGGGAACACGGTCTCATTGAAGTTGGCGCAGTGTGGGCAGGTCATCGAGGCGTATTCGGTGATGGTGACCTTGGCGTCCTGCGGGCCGAGTGCCATGTCGGGCAGCGACTGCGGCTTGGCAACTTCGGCTGCGGTTTGCGCAAAGGCCTCGCTGATCAAGCGCAGCGGCGAGAGGCCGGCGAGGGCGGCGAGCCCGGTGAGCGAGAGAGCGGCGGTGAAGGCACGGCGTGTGATGATCAAGGTCTGCTCCTGGATTGGCGCATTCACGCCGAATGAATGAAGAGTCCCGGAAAGAAGCTTTCGCTAGCTTGAAACGACTATCGTGGCAATGGCGGGTTCCATCGGCCGAATGGCGGAAAAGCGTCAATTTCGCTTGATCGAGGCGCCCAGCCGCGCCAGCGCCGCGCGCAGGTCCTCGTCCTCCACGGCCGTGAGGTCTTCCGCCACCCCGGCGACCGCCTTCGCATCCGGCGGGCGGGGTCGTGCCGGGCGATCGCGTCGCGACAACGGCGCCTGGCGGATGGTCAGCCGGCCAACCGCGTGCCAACCAAAGAAGCGGTTCACGCGTTCCAGGATGACGTCCGAGGAATGCTGGATCTCCAGCGCCATCGGCCCCTCGACTCGCAGCACCAGCGTCGCCGGCTCCTGCGGCTGGCCCGCCACCGGCCGCGGCCATTGCATCTTGAGCGGCTCGCAATAGGCGGCGATGCGCTCGCCGGCGATCTCGCCCCAGCGCGTCACCAATTCTCGCGCGGCAAAGCCCTGCTTGGCATAAGCGTCGGTGAAGACGTCGCTGAGCAGGATCGACAGGGGCTTGGCGCTGGCCGGGACGGGCTTGGACATGGGAGGGTTATAGCAGCGTGGCGAAGGCGACTGAAAAGAAAGACGTGGATGCGCGGGACAGGGCCGGGCATGACGTGGAGAGATTTGCGTCCGGGTCCTAAAGTACGTCAATGAGCTCTCGTGTCGCTGCCAAAATGAACCTGATCGAAGATCGAGCCGACCGCCCGGCGCGGCTATTGGCCTGGTACGACCGGCACCGCCGGCGGCTGCCGTGGCGGGCGGCGGCGGGGGAACTCGCGGATCCGTACCTTGTGTGGCTGTCGGAGATCATGCTGCAGCAGACCACCGTGAAGGCGGTCGGGCCGTATTTCCAGAAGTTCGTGTCACGCTGGCCCGATGTCACGGCGCTCGGCCGTGCGTCGCTCGATGACGTGCTGCGGATGTGGGCCGGGCTCGGCTATTACTCGCGCGCGCGCAATCTGCATGCCTGTGCGGTCGCAGTGCTCAACGACCATGGCGGGATATTTCCCGACACCGAAGCGGGCCTGCGCAAGCTGCCGGGAATCGGGCCCTACACCGCGGCGGCGATCGCCGCGATCGCGTACGACCGCCGCACCATGCCGGTGGACGGCAATATCGAGCGTGTCGTGACCAGGCTCTACGCAGTGGAGGAGCCGCTGCCGCAGGCCAAGCCGCTGATCCAGCAATTGGCAGCGACATTGCTCGGCCCAACTCGCGCCGGCGATGAGAAATCTCGCGCCGGCGACAGCGCACAGGCGCTGATGGATCTCGGTGCCACGATCTGCACCCCGAAGAAGCCGGCTTGTTCGCTGTGTCCGCTGAACGACGACTGCGCGGCGCGCAGGCGGGGCGATCAGGAGACGTTCCCGCGCAAGGCGCCGAAGAAGAATGGCAGCTTGCGCCGTGGCGCGGCCTTCGTGGTGACGCGGGGCGACGACTTGCTGGTGCGCTCGCGCCCGGCAAAGGGCCTGCTCGGCGGCATGACCGAAGTGCCGGGATCAGACTGGCTTGCCGGCCAGGAGGACAAGGCGGCGCTGGCGCAGGCGCCCCACCTCAAAGGCGTTACCCGCTGGCACCGCAAGGCCGGCGTCGTCACCCATGTGTTCACCCATTTCCCGCTGGAGCTGGTCGTCTACACCGCCAGCGTTCCGCAGCGAACGCGCGCGCCCGACGGCATGCGCTGGGTGCCGGTCGCGACGCTTGCTGAGGAGGCGCTTCCGAACGTCATGCGCAAGGTCGTCGCCCACGGGCTCGATCTCTAGAGCATGATCCGGAAAAGTGTGAAGCGGTTTTCCGAGAAGATCATGCTCCAATAAGAGGCGCGTCCTGCTGACACCATGCTGGCAGCAGGACTCGGTTACGACATCAGGCAGACGGAGGCCGCCATGATCGCAACCGCGCTCGACCACATCCCCACGCCGCCATGCGCCAGGCTGCTCGGCTGGCGCCTGATCGATGCCCGTCCGGAGGACGGCTGGATCCGGATCCTGTTCGACGGCAAGGAGTCCTTCTGCAATCCCGCCGGCTTCGTTCAGGGCGGTATCCTCTCGGCCATGCTCGACGACACCATGGGGCCGGCGGTGTTCGTGATGACCGAGGGCAGGCTTTACACCACGACCATCACAATGAACGTGAACTTCCTGGCGCCGGCGAGGCCCGGGCCGATCACGGGCGAGGCGACCGTGACCCAGCTCGGCAAGTCCATCGCCTTCGTCGAGGGCCGGCTGACGGCCAAGGGTGGCACGCTGCTCGCCACCGCGACCAACAGTATTCGCCTGGTGGAATCGGCGCGGGCGCTTCGGTAGCCGAAATCCGCACTTCAGCTAAATCCGTCATGCTGACGGGCTTGCGTAGCGAGCCTCGAAGCATGCACGGCCACCGACCGGGCGGCTCATGTTTCGAGACGCCGCGCTCTTCAGCATGACGGGGATGGTGCGCCTCGCTAGACTGCGCCCGCCCGCTGCACGATCGGCGGCTTGGCATTCAGCCCCTCGACCTGGAAGCCGGCGACGCGCTTGTAGTTGGCGGCGATGTCTTCGAGCTCCTGCTGTGACAGCACCTCGGTGACAACGCCGAAGCCATCAGGCGCGCGCTCCTCGACGAGCTGCATCACCTGTTCCGGCCCGTTGCGGCGATTCAGCATCACGAGATCGGTGGTGGCCGGGCGTCGCTCGGCCTCGTAGGCGATCAGCGCCTCATGAGTCGGGCCGTGCGCCAGGATCTCGCGGGTCAGCACCCGCGCGTCGAGGATCGCTTGCGAGGCGCCGTTGGAGCCTATCGGGTACATCGGATGGGCGGCATCGCCCATCAGGGTGACGCGGCCGAAGGTCCATTGCGGGATCGGATCGCGATCGACCAGCGGATATTCATAGGCGTGCGGGCAGTTCCGGATCAGGCTTGGCACGTCGAGCCAATCGAACTTCCAGCTCTCGAACCATGGCAGGAACTCGTCGAGCCTGGCGGTGCGGTTATAGTCCTCGCGGCGCCACTGATAGCTCGGCGGCATATGCCGTTCGGCAACCCAGTTGATGTCGTATTGGCCGTCAGGACCGGCCTCCTTGGAGATCGGGTAGCAGACGAATTTCAGGATCTCGTGGCCGGCCATGATCATGGTGCGGCCGCTGAGGAAAGCTTTCGCACGCGTGATGCCACGCCACAGGATGCGGCCGTTCCAGATCGGCGCTCCCTCGTTCGGATAGAGTCTTTCACGCACCGCGGAATGGATGCCGTCGGCGGCGATCAGCAGCGCGCCGTCATAGCTGCCGGCCGGCCTGCCGGTCGCCCGGTCGATGAACTCGGCGCGGACGCCATCCGCGGTCTCGGTCCAGCCAGTGAGATGATGGCTGGTCAGGATGTTCGCCGGCCCCAGCCGCTCGGTGGCGGCATCGAGCAGGAGCTGCTGCAGTCGGCCGCGGTGGATCGAGAATTGCGGCCACTTGTAGCCGGCCTCGAGCCCGCGCGGCTCGCTCCAGATCGGCTTGCCGTGCTTGGAGAAATAGGCGAGCTCCCGTGTCCGCACCGCCGCCGCATCGAGCCGGTCATGCAGGCCGAGCTCGATCAGTTCCCGCACCGCATGCGGTAGCACGTTGATGCCGACCCCAAGCGGTCTCAATTCGGGCACGCTTTCGAACACCCGGCAGGGGACGCCGATCTGGTGCAGGCTGAGCGCCAGCGTCAGTCCGCCAATTCCACCGCCTGCGATAAGTACAGTCATGAGAGCCCTCTTGATCCCGCCGGTCATGGCATGGCGGCGGCATTGTGGGCAACCGCGAAAGCGCTGTGGCGTTGGGTGGGGATGGACGGCAAACGGCAGTGCCGTTAACGTCCGCCGCGTCAAAACAAGAAGCGAGGGCCGGGTTCTGTCGAACCGACAAGGCCCGAAGAGGACAGCACCATGCTCAAGCTCTATTTCGCCCCCGGGACCTGCGCGCTCGCCTCCCATATCGCGCTGGCGGAAGCCGGCGCGCCCTACACGACCGAGAAGCTCGACTTCAGGGCGAACCAGCAGAACAGCCCGGAGTATCTCAAGCTCAATCCGAAGGGCCGCGTGCCGACGCTGGTGACGGATCGCGGCGTGCTGACCGAGACGCCGGCGATCCTTGCTTATGTCGCGCAGAGCTTCCCGCAGGCCAAGCTCGCGCCGCTCGATGATGCCTTCGAGTTTGCTAAGCTCCAGGCCTTCAATTCCTATCTGTGCTCCACCGTGCATGTGAACCACGCCCATAAGATGCGCGGCGCCCGCTGGGCGACGGCTGAAAGCTCGTTCGCCGACATGAAGGGGATGGTGCCGAAGACCATGGGCGCCTGTTTCAATCTGATCGAGCGCGACATGCTGAAGGGCCCTTGGGTGATGGGCGACAGCTACACGGTCGGCGATTGCTATCTCTACACGCTGACGCTTTGGCTCGACGGCGATGGCGTCGACGTTGCGACCTTGCCCAAGGTGAAGGCGCACAAGGAGCGGATGGAGCAGCGCCCGGCGGTGCGGAAGGTGCTGGCCGAGCAGAAGGCGTAGGGCCTAATAATTGCTGTCGTCCCGGCCAAGTGAAGCGCGAGCCGGGACCCATAACCCCAAATCGCGATCGTTGTGCGACGCTGGGGCCGATGGAGCGTTTGATCACGAGAAGCGGTGGTTATGGGTCCCTGCTTTCGCACTAGGGCATCTACACATCTTTGGGGCGCGACAGATTGACTCGGGACGGCATGATGTGCGGTCGCCGCAGCGACTTGTATGATTCTCTGTCTGGCGTTTTGATTCGAAGGAGCGCCAGAGATGCAGCAGGAACCGGATTTGTCCCTTGGCAAGTTTGGAGACGTTCGCCTTGATAAAAGGGGGCGGCGCTTCTCCGGGCTGTGCTTTGCACGCGCAACGTCTGTTTGCGCCAGATGGCGCAGGGCGACTGGGCTGCGAACATGGCGTTCTGGCGGTTTGTGAACAATCCACGGGTCACGACCGACAAGCTGGTTGAAGGCTGGAGCCTGCAGACGTCAGCCGCGGTCAGCGGGCGACATGTGCTGGCAATCCAAGATACCAGCGAGATCAAGTTCCACACCCGTCCGGGACATCGGCGCGGCTTGGGCAAGGTCGGCAAAGGCAACGCGCGTGGCGTGCTGCTGCATGCCATGATGGCAGTCGATGCCGACAGCGGGGTCTGTCTCGGGCTCACTGGCGGCAAGGTGTGGACGCGCAAGCGCACGGCGAAGATCGCTCACGAGAAGCGAGCCTTGGCCGACAAGGAGTCGGCGCGCTGGGTGACGACCGCTGAGCAAGGCCGCGATGTTCTGGCCGCAGCTGGTATGATCACCGTCGTCAACGACCGCGAGGGAGATTTCTTCGCCCACTGGGCGCTGACGCCCGCTGACAATGTCCACCTTCTGTCGCGCGCCATGCACGACCATGCGCTGGTCGATGGCGGCACGCTTTATCAGGCAGTCGGGCGGGCCGGCTTCTGCGGCAAGGCGGTGATCGATCTGCCGCAGCGGATGGATCGCAGCGCTCGCCAGGCCCACCTCTCCATGTGCTTTGGAACCGTTGTGCTCAAACGGCCGCAGCGCCCCGGCGTGAAAGACTTGGCGGAGGGCGTCAAAGTCAGCTTCGTCGAAGTCGTCGAGTTGCACCCCCCGAAGGGCGCCCAGCCCATTCATTGGTTGCTCCTGACCACCCATCCGGTCGCCACCGCCGCCGATGCCTGGCGGATCGTCTCCTGGTACAAGCAGCGCTGGATCATCGAGCAGCTCTTCCGCTCGCTGAAGAGCCAGGGTCTGCGCATCGAGGATAGTCAGCTCGACAGCGCTGAAGGCCTGATCAAACTGGTGGCGATCGCCACCAGAGTGGCATGTCCCGTCATCCAGCTTGTCCAAGCCCGCAATGGCGGTGAAGAATTGCCGGCCGAATTTGTGTTCACGCCGGACGAGATCGACGCGCTCAAGGCCATCAATAAAACCCTGAAAGGCCGCACCGAGCTCCAGAAGAACCACCATCGCCCCAACACTGTCGCCTGGGCGGCGTGGATCATCGCAAAGCTCGGCGGATGGACCGGCTACGCCTCGCATCGCCCACCTGGACCAATCACCTTCCACATCGGGATGGCTCGCTTCCAAATCCTCGTATACGGCACCGCAAACGTGTAGATGCCATAGTGCTTTCGCAGGGACGACATGCGGATGGAATTTGCGTTACGGCGCCTTCCGCGTCTCCATCTCCCGCCCGGTTTCCAGCATCAGCTTGCGCAGCCAGATCGATCCGGGGTCCATCTGCGCGCGGGTCGGGTAGAACATGTGCTGCTCGTCGATCCCGGGATCGAGCGGCGGCGTCACCGTGACCAACGAGAGCTGCTTCGACAGGGCCGAGATCAGCCGGCGCGGTACGAAGGCGACGAGGTCGGTACGCGCAGTGATGTGCAGCGCCTCGATATAGCCCGGCACCACCAGCGCGATCCGCCGCTCGATGCCCTTTGCGCGCAGCCAGGTGTCGATCAGATCCTCGCTCTGGCCGCGGATCACCACGGCGACGTGCCGCGCGGCGAGGAACGCCTCGCGCTTTTTCAGCTTCGCGCCGACGGGATGCCCGCGCCGCACCGCCAGCGCATCGCTGTCGGTATAGAGCTTCTGGCGGTGAAATCCCTTGAAGGCGTCGCCGATCGAGATCACCAGATCGATGGTGCGGGCGAATTCGGGCGTGAAGATCGCAGGTCCCCGCCACGGCACCACGTCGATGGTGACGTTGGGTGCGGCCCGCGTCACCTTTTCCATCAGGCGCGGCATCATCAGTTCGACCGCGAGGTCGGGCATCATCAGCCGGAAATGCCGGTCGCTGCGCGCAGCGTCGAAGTCATCGGGGACGAATAACGCGCGTACCTGCTCGAGCGCCTGCGCCAGCGGTCCGCGCAGGGCCAGCGCTCGCGGCGTCAATTCCATCCGCGCGCCGTTGCGCACCAGAAGCGGATCGCCGATCAAATCGCGCAGCCGCTGCAGCGCGTGGCTGGTCGCCGGCTGCGACAGATGCAGCCGCATCGCGGCGCGGCTCACATTGGCTTCCCTCAGCAGCGCGTCGAGCGCGACCAGCAGATTGAGGTCAAGCGAATTCAAATTCATGGGGTGGATATATATCATGCCGGCTATCGATTGGAAGAATGAGCGCCAGCACCGCAGGATTGGCAGGCGTTTCGGACGGAGCGGGTTCGCTTCGCGTCAAGACGCGTGATTCAAAGAGTCGATCAATCGCAGGAGTGCCATCATGAGCGCAGCCGACAACAAGCAACTGGTGCAGGAAATGTTTGCGATCGCGGGTGACCCCGATCCCGCCGTGCGCGAGAAATCCCTGTTCATGGCAAGCCTCGCCGACGACGCGACCTGGACCGTGACGGGGCAATATTCCTGGTCGCGCAGCTTCACCGGCAGGCAATCGATCCTCACCGACCTGCATGGCCATGTCCGCTCGAAGCTGGTCGAGCGCGGCCGCACCGTCGCCCACCGCTTCATCGCCGATGGCGATATCGTCGTGGTCGAGGCCAAGGGCAACAACCTTACCAAGGCCGGCCAGCGCTACGACAACGACTATTGCCTGGTGCTGCGGTTCGACGGCGGCAAGATCAAGGAGGTCAGGGAATATTGCGATTCGGTGCTGACCGAGAAGGTGCTCGGTGCGTTTCCGGCGAGATAGCCGAGCTCCACCAGCAAAGTGGCAGAAGCGAAACGGCGCCCGGTAGGGCGCCGTTTTCTCATCGTGTGGATCGGATCACGCCACCTTGGTCTTGAGGTGGCCGAACATGATGTTGCGGGCTGCATCGTCCATTTCGGCCTTGAAGGTGTGCTTGTCCTTGAGCGCGATCGCCCGTGCCGCTGCCGGCCGCGCCGAAATCTCGTCGACCAGCCGCTTCACGTTCGGGTATTTCGCGTAGCCTTCCTCGCCGAGCACGAACGGCGCCATCCGCGCCCAGCCCCAGAACGCCATGTCGACGATCGAATAGGCGTCGCCGACCATGTAGCGCGACTTGGCGAGGTGATCGTCGAGGATCTTGTAGTGGCGATGCGCCTCATACTGGTAGCGGTTGTTGGCGTAGTCGAGATCCTTCGGCGCGAAATGCTTGAAGTGCACCGCCTGGCCGGAATACGGGCCGAGCCCGGTCGCGATGAACATCAGCCAGGACAGCGTCGCGGCGCGGTTGGCCTGAGTGTTGGCGGGCAGAAACTTGCCAGTCTTCTCGGCGAGGTAGAGCAGGATGGCGTTGGAGTCGAACACGAAGGTGCCGTTGTCGTCGATCGCCGGAACCTTGCCGTTCGGGTTGACCTTCAGAAAGTCGGGCGCGAACTGCTCGCCCTTCCGCGTGTCGACCGGGATCGCCTCGAAGGGCAGGCCGGACTCTTCGAGAAACAGCGCGACCTTGTTCGGGTTCGGCGCGCCGTTGAAATAGAATTTGAGCATGAAGAGACTCCCTTTGATGTTGTGACCGATGGAATCGGGACGCCGCGGGGGAAAGCCGCGCGCCGGCCTTCATGTGCAAACTTTACTGCAATGCGCAAGCGACGAGTTTGTGAAAAAGGCGCGTGTGCCGGCGGGAGGGAGCTATTCGGCAAGCCGTCGGCTGAGCAGACCGAAACCTGCGCGCCACTCGCATGCCGGGCCACGAAAGACATCGTGGGCGCGGCGCATCGCGCCGTTCCCTACCTGCAATGCTCGAAAACGTCAGCTCGCCTGCGCCATCTCGGAGCGAATCTCGGCGCGCAGCTCGTCGATCAACCGCAAGCCGCTCTTGGTTTCGACGTGCCAGAAGGTCCAGCCGTTGCAGGCGCCGGAGCCCTGCGCGACCGCACCGATGCGATGGATCGAGCCGACCTTGTCGCCGAGCATGATGGCGCCGTCGGCGCGGACCAGCGCGCCGTGGCGCTTCTTGGCGTCGACCAGCTTTGCGCCTGGCACGATCATGCCGCGCTCGATCAATTCGGAGAACGCGACACGCGGTGCGTCGCGGGCGGTCATGAACGGTGCCAGCGTTGCGTTCGGCAGCGGCTCGATCGCGGCAATGCGCGCTTCCGCCGCGGCGGCGTAGGTCCGGTCGCGCTCGAAGCCGATATAGTTGCGGCCGAGGCGCTTGGCGACGGCGCCGGTGGTGCCGGTGCCGTTGAACGGATCGATCACGAGATCGCCGGGCTTGGACGACGACAACAGCACGCGGGCGAGAAGCTGCTCGGGCTTCTGCGTCGGGTGCACCTTCTTGCCGTCGTTGTCCTTGAGGCGCTCTTCGCCGGTGCACAGCGGGATCAACCAGTCGGAACGTGCCTGCACGTCCTCGTTGGCCGCCTTCAATGCCTCATAATTGAATGTGTATCCCTTGGCCTTCTCGTCGCGCGCGGCCCAGATCATGGTCTCGTGCGCGTTGGTGAAGCGGCGGCCGCGGAAGTTCGGCATCGGGTTCGACTTGCGCCACACGATGTCGTTCAGGAGCCAGAAGCCGAGGTCCTGCATGATCGCGCCGACGCGAAAGATGTTGTGATAGGAGCCGATCACCCACAGCGTCGCCGACGGTTTCATCAGGCGGCGGCAGGCGAGCAGCCAGGCGCGGGTGAAATCGTCATAGGCCGCGAAGGACGAGAACTTGTCCCATTCGTCGTCGACGGCATCGACATGCGATTCGTCGGGACGCTTGAGATCGCCCTTGAGCTGCAGATTATAGGGAGGATCCGCGAAGACCAGGTCGACCGAACCGGCCGGCAGCTTCGACATCTCGGCCACACAATCGCCAATGACGATTCGGCTCGACGGAGTGCTCTCAAATTTGGTGCGGGGCGCCCTTGCAGACGCCCCGCGACGCGACACAACCATGACTCAAGAACTCTGACTCAGGCGACGCTGTCGGCGACGCGGGACTAAACAACCGACTGGCGACACATTGACCGGCCAAAGTAAAAATCGACTTAATTGGAAATCTTCACGCAAAAGATTGCAGCACCTTTTGAACGACGTGACGCATCGTCGTTCGCGTTGTGCTGCAGCGTCAGTGTGTTCTGCAAAAAATCTTGAGATCATCAAACCGGCACGATTCGACCGGTAGATTGGCCGACATTCGGCAAGCCGCGCCCGCTGCAAGGTGCCAGTCTGGACTAGGCAATTTTTGCCGGGCGCGCTATTGATTAACAGAATGGAAATTTTACGTTGGAATGCCCACGTGTTGGGTCGCCGACCGGAATGAAGGAAAGCCGCCATGCGCTATGATGATTTCCGTCGCAGCGACGACATCGAAGACCGTCGCGACGAAGGCGGGATGGGCGGAGGCGGCGGCGGTTTCGGCATTCCGATGGGCGGCGGTGGCGGGCTTGGCATCGGCACCATCATCGTGCTCGGCCTGCTCGGCTATGCCTTCGGCATCGACCCGCGCATCCTGATCGGCGGCGCGGAAATCCTCACCGGCGGCGGCCAGGCGCCGACCTATCAGACCGATCGCCAGGCGTCGGGAGGGCAAGCCAAGCGCGGCGCGCCGACCGACGAGATGGGCAGCATGATCGCCGGTATCCTCGGCGAGATCGATGACCGCTGGAGCGAGATCTTCCGGGCAAGCGGCCAGACCTATACCGGTCCGAAGATCGTGCTGTTCCGCAACGCCACCAACGGCGGGCGCTGCGGCATGGCGCAGTCGGCGATGGGACCGTTCTATTGCCCGCCGGACAAGACCATCTTCCTCGACACGGGCTTCTTCCGCGAGGTCGAGACGCGGTTCCGCGGCTGCTCTGGCAATGCCTGCAAGTTCACCGCGGCCTACATCATCGCGCATGAAGCGGGCCATCATATCCAGAACCTGCTCGGCATCATCCCGCGTGTGACGCGGCTGCAGCAGCAGGCCGGCAGCAAGGCGGAAGCTAACGCATTGCAGGTCAGGGTCGAATTGCAGGCGGACTGCCTCTCCGGCGTCTGGGTCAACCGCGAGGAGAAGAAGCGGCCGGGCTTCCTCGAGGCCGGAGACATCGATGCCGCGTTGACCACCGCGAACGCGATCGGCGACGACACGCTGCAGCGGCAGGCGACGGGCAGGGTGGTGCCCGACTCGTTCACGCACGGCTCCGCCGCGCAGCGCAAGCAATGGTTCATGACCGGCTACCAGCAGGGCACGGTGCAGGCCTGCAATACGTTCGGCAGCGGTTAGCCGGCGACCGCCGACGGCACGGTGGTTCTTGTCCGATGGCGTCATCCCGAGGTGCTCGCCTCTTGGCGAGCTCGAAGGATGGCGGAGCCCGCGGCGCATCCTTCGAGGCCCGCTACGCGCGCCCTTCAGGATGACGTCAGTGTGTGAGGTGTACACGATGTCTTCGATCGACGAATCCAAACAATTCATTCCGCTCAATATCGCGGTGCTGACGATTTCCGACACCCGCACGCTGGCCGATGACAAGTCGGGCACCACGCTCGCTGAGCGCCTCACGGCAGCCGGTCACAAGCTGGCGGCGCGCGAGATCGTCACCGACGATGTCGAGGCGATCCGTGCCGTGGTCAGGCGCTGGATTGCGGATCCAGGCGTCGACGCTGTTATCACCACCGGCGGCACCGGCTTCACCGGCCGCGATGTGACGCCGGAGGCGATCGAGCCATTGTTCGAGAAGCGGATGGACGGTTTCTCGATCGCCTTTCACATGCTGAGCCACGCCAAGATCGGGGCGTCGACGATCCAAAGCCGCGCCACCGCGGGTGTCGCCGGTGCGACCTTCATCTTCTGTCTGCCCGGCTCGCCCGGCGCCTGCCGCGACGGCTGGGATGGCATTCTGGCCGCGCAACTCGACTACCGCACGCGGCCCTGCAACTTCGTCGAGATCATGCCGCGGCTCGACGAGCATCTGCGGCGCGCGAAGGCAAAGGGCGCGAGTGCCTGACGGTCATTGCGGGGCATCGCGCCAGCGATCAAGCCGGAATCTCGAACCAAGCTCCCCTAGCCCGGATGGAGCGAAGCGAATCCGGGGCGGTCGTTCCCGCGGCGGCGCCGTTCCCGGATTGCGCTGCGCTTTATCCGGGCTACGCAGCCCAGGTTGCGCGAGCGACGGATTATCAACCGCGGCTGACGAATCCAGCCAAGGCACGCCACAACGCCCACGCGGCTTTGCGATACGCCTCGGCGCGAAGAGCGTGGGCTCTGCGCGTATAGAATGTAATGAGCTCAGCCGTCACGCGCCGGGCAGGTCCGCGGCGCTGCGGCTTCACAACTCCAATTCCCAGGTCTCGCCGACCAGATCGACACCAAAGCTGTGGTGCTTCTCTTCCTTCACACGCTGGAAGCCCGCGCGGGCGTAGATGCTGCGGGCGGCAACCAGAATGCTCTGGGTCCAGAGCGTCATCTTCTTGTAGCCCCTCTCGCGCGCGGCGCGGATGCACTGCTCGACCAGGGCGCGGCCGACGCCGAGCCCGCGTGCCTTCTCCTCGACAAGCAACAGCCGCAGCTTGGCGATCCCGTCGCCGCCGTTGACCAGGAAGATCGAGCCGACCGGCTCGCCGTCGACCTCCGCGATCCAGCAATGCTCGCACGTCGGATCGAACGACCTCAAGAATTGCGCGCAGATCTCGGCCACCAATGCCTCGTAGCTGATGTCCCAGCCATATTCCTCCGCGTAGGCGCGTCCCTGTCGCGAAATGACCCAGCCCATGTCGCCGACGCGGTGACTGCGCAGCAGGAAGCCGGCCGGCTTGGGCGCGGCAGGCTCCATCGACTGCTCGATCGTGCTCATCGCGCGCACCACGGCGGCGCGCCGGCTGCCGTCCATCTGCTTGAGCAGTGCGGCGACCTCGCTGCGCGACCGGCTGTCGAGATCGGACGCGGCGGCGCGGCCCTTGGCGGTCAGCGTCACCTCATTGACGCGCTTGTCGGCTTTCGACGGCTTGCGCGTCACGATCTGGCGGCGCTGCAGCGCCTGCAGCGTGCGGCTGACAAAGCCGGCGTCGAGGTCGAGCTCGCGCACTAGGTCGGTGGCGGTGCAGTCCTCGCGATGCGCCAGCTCGTAGATGATCCGCGCCTCCTGCAACGTGAACGGGCTGTGCAGCAGCTTCGGCTCGATGATGCCGAGCTTGCGGGTATAGAATCGGCTGAAGCCGCGAACCGCGGCGACCTGGCCTTCGAGGGTCTCGTCCGGTATATTTGATTTCATCAAACATATTATTTGACGGAATCAAACGATCTGCAAGGACTTTCTACGCGACCGTGATCCGGCTGCGCAGCATGGTGCGGGAGGAGCGGCCGAGCCGGCGCAGCAGGCGCGCCTCGGCGCGGCGGGCGTCCGGCTGGTAGCCGCCGAGCCGCTCGTAATGATCGCGTGCGATGAGGAGGCCCTGTTCGGCTGTCGGTCCCGTCATCATCCGTGCGACGAATTTGAGCCCGCCGCGCAGGCCGGGATCGCTGTAAGGCGAACGGGCGTAGCGGAAGATGCCGGCGCGGTCCTTGCCGCCCGCCGCCACCATCTGGACGAATTGGCTGGTCTCCTCGATCCAGCCTGCGTCGAGCACGGCGCCCGGATGCAGAAACATCAGCCAGGGTGAGCGGGCCTGCCTGGCGCCCGCGGCCAGCGCGGCGGCACGCGTGCCCTGGAAACGCAGAAAGCGGCAGCCCGCCACGTCGGCGACGCGCTCCATCACCTCGCTGTTGGTGCGCTCGACCAGCAGCACCTCGCGGATGATTCCCGCCGCCGCGCCCGGCACCAGCGCCGCCAAGGTCGCGACCACAGTGCGTTCGACCCCGTCGGTCGGAATGATCACGCTCAGCATGAGTTGAGGCTTCGATGGCTCAAACGGTTGGAAAGTTGAGCCGTGTTATCACCTTGTCACATGCTGCGCAGCCTTTGCGGCTGCGGATTCTTGCGGCAGCACCTTGTGGATTTTTGTGACGCGTGTTCTTGATTTGTTCTCGCGCTGTGCTAGCTTCTCGGCATGAGCCGAGCATCCTCTCATGCCCTCAAGCACCCGCCGGTAACGGCGCCCTCCGATAACCCGGCGGGTGCGGCTCCCCCTTTTCCCGAGCTTGCGGTCGCGATCGAGCGCGAACGGCGGCGCGGCCGGGGTGCACAGTCCAATGCCAGTGGCCGCTACGAGGCCGAGGCGCGGGTCGCCTTCGACGACGGCTGGCAGAGCCTTGACGATCTGCCGCCGTTCAAGACCTCGGTGGCGATCGACACCTCGCGCAAGGTGATCACCCGCAACGATTCCCCCGACATCGGTTTCGACCGCTCGATCAATCCCTATCGCGGCTGCGAGCACGGCTGCGTTTATTGTTTCGCGCGGCCGACCCACGCCTATCTCGGCCTATCGCCGGGACTCGACTTCGAATCGAAGCTGCTCGCCAAGCCCGATGCGCCGGAGCTGCTCGAGAAGGAGCTCGCCGCGCCGGACTACGAAGCGCGGATGATCGCGATCGGCACCAACACCGACCCTTATCAGCCGATCGAACGCGAGCGGAAGATCATGCGCGGCATCCTGGAGGTCTTGGAGCGGGCCGGCCATCCGGTCGGCATCGTGACCAAGTCGGCGCTGGTGACGCGCGACATTGACATCCTGGCGCGGATGGCCAAGCGCAACCTGGTCAAGGTTGCGCTGTCGGTGACGACGCTCGATCCGAAGCTCGCCCGTACCATGGAGCCGCGCGCATCGACCCCGGCGAAACGGCTCGAGGCGATCAGGCGGCTGGCTGAGGCCGGCATCCCGACCACGGTGATGGTTGCGCCCGTGATCCCGGCGCTGAACGATTCCGAGATTGAGCGCATCCTCGATGCCGCCGCGCATGCCGGCGCGAAAGAGGCGAGCTACGTTCTGCTGCGCCTGCCGCTCGAGGTTCGCGATCTCTTCCGCGAATGGTTGATGTCGAACTATCCCGACCGCTACCGCCACGTCTTCACGCTGATCCGCGATATGCGCGGCGGCCGCGACTACGATTCGCAATGGGGCACGCGGATGAAGGGCACCGGTCCGATGGCCTGGATGATCGGCCGCCGCTTCGAGATCGCCTGCGAAAAGCTCGGGCTCAACAAGCGGCGCACCAAGCTAACCACCGACCACTTCGCCAAGCCGAAGCGCAACGGGCAGCAGTTGAGCTTGTTCTAGATTCGAAAGGTTGTTGTGATCGTCATCGCGAGCGAAGCAATCCATGTCACGTCGGGATAGATGGATTGCTTTGTCGCTTCACCGCAAAATTGCTTTGCAATTTTGTCGCGAGCTTCTCGCAATGACGGAGAGAGGTAACCATGAGCAACACCGCCACCGCCCCGACCCCACGCTTCACGGTCCTGACCCTCGGCGTCAGCGATATGCGTACCAGCATCGCGTTCTACGAGTCGCTGGGCTTTGCGCGGAAATACCGCGCGACCGGTGAGGAGGTGGCCTTCTTCGAAACCGGCGGCAGCGTGCTGGGCCTGTTCCCGTGGCATCTGCTGGCTGCGGACGCCGCGCTTCCCGATCAGCCGCGCCCGGCGGCGTTCCGCGGTGTCGCGATTGCCTGGAACTGCAACAACGATGCGGAAGTGGATACCGTCATGGCCTTTGCGCTCTCGAAAGGCGCCAAGCTGCTGAAGCCCGCGCAGCCGACCAGCTACGGCGGCTATTGCGGCTATTTCGCCGATCCGGATGGCCACGCCTGGGAAGTGGTCCGCGCGCCGGGTTTCGAGGTCGGCGACGACCGGCGGGTGTCGATGCCGGATTAGGCTGCGACCAATAATATCAATAGTATAATGAATAGCGGGGACGATGGCAGGTTCCCGGTTGCGCGGCGAGCCGCGCTTGATCACGATCCGCGCATGATTCGGGACAAGTCAGTGAAGAAGAAGCCGGTCGAGCCGGCCAAGCCAGAGAAGCGCGTGATCGCGGTGGCGCGGCCGAGCTTCCGGCGTGAGCGAGCGCTGATCAAGCGTGGCGTCTGGCCGATCGCCGGCTGCGACGAGGCCGGGCGCGGCCCGCTGGCCGGGCCTGTGGTCGCGGCCGCGGTGGTGCTCGATCCCAATCGCATCCCGAAGGGCATCGATGATTCCAAGCGGCTGACCGCCGAGCGCCGTGAGGAACTGTTCGAGGAGATTTGCGCCACGGCCGCCTTCTCGGTCGCGGTGGCCTCGCCTGCGCGCATCGACCGCGACAACATCCTGCGCGCCTCGCTCTGGGCGCTGGCCCGCGCCGTCCACGCGCTGCCGGAAATGCCGAAGCACGTCTTCGTCGACGGACGCGACAAGCTCGTCACGGCCTGCGATTGCGAGGCGGTGATCGGTGGCGACGGCCTTGTGGTGTCGATCGCGGCGGCGTCCATCATAGCCAAGGTGACCCGCGACCGGCTGATGAGCGCGCTGGCGCTGGATTGCCCGGGCTACGGCTTCGAGCAGCACAAAGGCTATGCCGTCCCGGAACATCTCGAGGCGCTGGACCGGCTCGGGCCAAGCGTCCATCACCGCAGCTTCTTCGCCCCGGTCGTTGCCGCGCGCGCGAAGCATTTCCCCGAACTAGCGGAGCCCGACCTGTTCACGGTGGACCCGGAGAGCGAGGCCGCAGCGGTGGCGGCCGCGTAGCGCAGATAGCGCGAGCCACAATCTCGATTGTTGTCGCCCGGCTTGACCGGGCGATCCAGTATTCCAGAGGCCATGGTAATTCAGCCCGAGAGGGCGCGGCGTACTGGATGCCCCGCATTCGCGGGGCATGAGGGCGGAATTTGGATTTGTCGCGTGGGTTCACCAGCATTGCCTCTCCCGCTGTCGGCCGTTATCACGGGATGAGATTGAGCCGCCGACGCTGGTGGCTGGGGCATTCAGGCGTTTCATGCGGTTCACCTCGCTGGTTGTCGAACTGATCCGCGCCCGGCCACGGCTGGTGGTCTGGGTCGTGGTGCTGGCGCAGGCGGCGATCTGGCTGTTGTTGCCGGTGATCTTCTACGGCAGCCCGCCCGGCAATCTCGCGACCGTGCTGGCATTCGGTCGCGAATATCAGGTCGGCACCGACATGGGGCCGCCGCTGTCGTTCTGGCTCGCCGACATCGCCTTTCGCGCCGCCGGCAACCACGTGTTCGGCGTCTATTTGCTGGCGCAGGCCTGCGAGGTCGCGACCTTCATCGCGTTCTACCATCTGGCGCGCGCGATCGTCGGTGGCCCGCATGCGGTGCTCGCGGTGCTGCTGTCCATGACGGTCGTGGTGTTCTCGTCGCCGAGCGTCGAGTTCGGTCCGTTGATCCTGGCGCGGCCGCTCTGGGCACTGTTGCTGCTGCATTCCTGGCAGTTGATCGGACAGAACCGGCGCAGCGCCTGGTTCGCCTGGTCGATCGATTGCGGCCTTCTGTTGCTGACGACGCCGGCGGCGATCGGCATGATCCTCTTGGTCGCCGTCTTTGCCGTCACCAGCGCGCGCGGTCGGCGTACGCTGATGTCGGTCGATCCGCTCTATGCGCTGCTCGTCATCGTCGTGCTGGCGCTGCCCTATCTGATCTGGCTGATCCGCGCCGACGCGATCGTCTTTCCACCCTTGCCCGAGATTGCCGATCTCAAGGCCCGCGCGCTGCGCTGGGGCGTCGTGCTCGGCGGCCTGGTCGTGGCGATGGGCGCTGTCGTGCTGCTGGTGATCCTCGATTCGCGCTGGTTCGCCGGCGACAGCGAGAATGCGCCGATCATCCACCGTCCGCCGGTCGGACCGCTCGGGCAGCAGTTCGTCTATTTCTTCGCCTTCGCGCCGGCAATCGTGGGCAGCTTTGTCTCGGGCCTGTTCAACATTAACCGCGTGTTCGGCGGCGCGGGCGTTGCGTTGTTGATGTCGGGGCTTGCCGTTGTGGTCGCCGCCGGGGATCTGATCCGCCTCCGGCACCAGCGGCTGTTGCGCACGGCCTGGGCGCTCGCCATTGCCGCGCCGGCGCTGGCCGCGCTGGCCATGGTGTTGTTCATGCCATGGACCAGCACCAGGGAGGTGCCGACCTCGCTGCCAGCGGCTGCGATCGGCCGCTTCTTCGACGATAGCTATGAGCGCCGCACCAACCAGCGCCTGCGTGCCGTGGCGGGCGATCCGGAACTCGCCAGCTTGATCGCAATGAATGCGCGCCGCCCGCATCTGTTGCTCGACGCCACGCCGCAGCGGACGCCGTGGCTGTCGATCGCGAAATTCAACGAGACCGGCGGCGTCGTGGTGTGGCGCGCGCGGGATACCGGCGGCACGCCGCCGCCCGAGATCGCGCAGCGCTTTCCCGGCCTGGTGCCGGAAGTGCCGCGCTCGTTCGACCGGCTGGTCAACGGACGGCAGGGCGTGTTGAGGATCGGCTGGGCGATCGTGCGGCCGAAGGGGGCGTAGATTGATGGGGAGCCGTAGATGGGGGACGGGGCCCGTTACCCCATCTGCGAAGCCGTGGTCCCCTGCAGCACCTTGGCGATCGCGCGCAAATCCTGCCATGACAGCCGCTTGTAGGACGGCGAGCGCAGCAAGTACGCCGGATGGAAGGTGGCGATGGCGCGGATCGTGCGCGTGCCGGTGTCGAAATCGAGCCATTTGCCGCGCGTGCGCATGATGCCCTCGCGGGTGCCGAGCAGCGCCTGCGTCGAAGGATTGCCGAGCGTCACCAGCACGTCGGGATTCACCAGCTCGATCTGGCGCTGGATGAAGGGCAGGCAAACCTGCGTCTCCTGCGGCGTCGGCGTGCGGTTGCCAGGTGGCCGCCATGGGATCATGTTGGCGATATAGGCTTTGCTGCGGTCGAGACCGATCGACGCGATCATGCGATCGAGCAGCTTGCCGGAGCGGCCGACGAAGGGCAGGCCCTCGATGTCCTCGTCGCGGCCCGGCGCCTCGCCGACGAACATCACGCGCGCTTGCGGATTGCCGTCGGCGAACACCAGCTTGGTCGCAGTGTGCTTCAGCGCGCAGCCGTCGAACGTCTCCATCAGCTCGCGCAAGGCAGCGAGCGTCGGCGCGGTGCGCGCAGCCTCGCGCGCGGAGGCGATCGCGGCGTCTGGCGCGACGGTGATTTCGCTGCGCGGAACGGCTGGCATTGCGGCGGGGAGGGGACGCAGTGGATTGGGCGCGGCGACCGGCCGCGGCTGGGCCGGCGCGGGAACAGCGTCAGGCTCCTCTAGCCGGTTGATCGGCTCGTCGCCGAGCGCACAATCGACCCCGGCCTCGAGGTAAAAGGCCAGCAATTGCTGCAGTGTAGGGACGGGTTCGGGCATCACGGCCATGATGGAGCGCAATTTAGAGCATGACGGCGAAAAGTGGAGACCGGTTTTCCGAAAAACATCACGCTCAAACCCGCATGGGGCCGCGCGAAACGCCTCCGATTGCAATTCCATGGTTGTCCTTCCGCTAAAAATCGGAAACAACGACCCCTGAAAAGCTTAGAAGCGTTCTCAACGGGCTGAGACCAGATCATGAGTGCTGAAGACCTTCCCCCGCGCGAGTCCATGGAATTCGACGTCGTCATCGTCGGCGCCGGCCCCTCGGGCCTGTCGGCTGCGATCCGGCTCAAGCAGCTCAATCCCGAGCTCTCGATCGTCGTGGTAGAGAAGGGTTCCGAGGTCGGCGCGCACATTTTGTCGGGCGCGGTGATCGATCCGGTGTCGCTCGACAAGCTGATCCCGGACTGGCGGGACGACGCCGACTGTCCGCTGAAGACGCAGGTCAAGGATGACCGCTTCTACTGGATGAGCGCGGGCGGCGCGATCCGGTTGCCGAACTTCATGACGCCGCCGCTGATGAAGAATCATCATTGCTACATCGGCTCGCTCGGTAATGTCTGCCGCTGGCTGGCGCCGAAGGCTGAAGCGCTCGGCGTCGAGATCTATCCGGGCTTTGCTGCGGCGGAAGTGCTCTATGACGATAACGGCGCGGTGCGCGGCATCGCCACCGGCGACATGGGCATCGCCAAGGACGGCAGCCACAAGGATTCCTACACCCGCGGCATGGAACTGCTCGGCAAGTACACGCTGTTCGCCGAAGGCGCGCGCGGCTCGCTGTCCAAGCAGTTGATCGCGAAGTACCAGCTCGACGCCAAGAGCGAGCCGCCGAAATTCGGCATCGGTCTGAAGGAAGTCTGGCAGATCGACCCGGCCAAGCACCAGAAGGGCCTGATCCAGCACTCCTTCGGCTGGCCGCTGAACAATTCCACCGGTGGCGGCTCGTTCCTCTATCACTACGACGACAACCGCGTCGCGGTCGGCTTCGTCGTGCATCTGAATTACGACGACCCCTATCTGTCGCCATTCGACGAGTTCCAGCGCTTCAAGACCCATCCTGCGATCCGCGGCGTGTTCGAGGGCGGCAAGCGCCTCGCCTATGGCGCGCGCGCGATCACCGAAGGCGGCTACCAGTCGGTGCCGCGGCTCACCTTTCCCGGCGGCGCGCTGGTCGGCTGTGCGGCGGGCTTCGTCAACGTGCCGCGCATCAAGGGCGTGCACAACGCCATGGGGTCAGGCATGCTCGCCGCCGAGCATGTCGCCGCCGCGCTCGGTGCCGGGCGCGCCAATGACGAGCTCGTCGAGTATGAAAACGCCTGGCGCTCCTCCGCCGTCGGGCAGGACCTGCACAAGGTCCGCAACGTCAAGCCGCTGTGGTCGAAGTTCGGCACCATCGTCGGCGTCGCGCTCGGCGGCTTCGACATGTGGTGCAACACGCTCGGCTTCTCGCTGTTCGGCACGCAGTCGCACGCCAAGCCCGATCGCAAGACGCTGGACGCCGCCAAGCAGCACCAGCCGATCGCCTATCCGAAGCCGGACGGCAAGATCTCCTTCGATAAGCTGTCGTCGGTGTTCCTGTCCAATACCAACCATGAGGAGGACCAGCCGGTCCATCTCAAGGTCGCCGACATGAACCTGCAGAAGACCTCGGAGCACGACGTGTTCGCCGGACCCTCCAACCGTTATTGCCCGGCCGGCGTCTATGAATGGGTCGAGGAAGCCTCCGGTCCGCGCTTCCAGATCAACGCCCAGAACTGCGTCCACTGCAAAACTTGCGATGTGAAGGACCCGAACGGCAACATCACCTGGGTTCCCCCCGAGGGTGGCGGCGGCCCGAACTACGAGGCGATGTAGATAATAAAAGTCTGGACCACGTTTGCGTGAGCGGGCCGCGCGGTCGCCACGTGCTCCGCTTCGCCTCTCCCACAAGAGGAGAGGTGGGAACCGCCGTTTTGGCAGCCACTTGCCGATACAGTTGTTTCCCAACGCGATTGTGCCCGGACCGGCCACGATACCGCCATACTGGAAGCGTTTTGCGGTGGCTGGCTGGATCGGCGGGCCTAAAGGCTTAATCTGCCTATCGATTCGTCACGCGCATCCTTGCGGTTGAAGGCCAAAAGCGGCATTGTCCCTGGCCGCGATGCCGCCGCTTGGGTTCGCATGTGAGACTGATCGCAAGATCGTGGCCGTAAATCCCTGGAGCAAGGCGACCGTGATGCTGTCCACCCGTTTCAACCGCCTGACGATTGCCCTCATCGCCGCTGCCGCGCTCGCCGCGCCCGCGCAGCTCTCGGCGCAGACGCCCGATCATCCCGCCGACAACGCAGCGCAGTTTCCGACCAGGAACGACCTGAAGTCACTGACGACGGCCGGCAGCTATCTGGCGGCCCGCCATGCCAGTGTCGAGCGCGATGCGAACTCCGCCGCGGCGTTCTACCGCTCGGCACTGCGCACCGATCCGAAGAACTCCGAATTGCTCGATCGCGCCTTCATCTCCTCGCTCGCCGATGGCGACATCGACGAGGCGGTCAAGCTCGCCGAGCGGATCCTGACCCAGGACAAGGCCAACCGCGTTGCGCGACTCGTGATCGGCGTACGCGACCTCAAGCTGAAGAAGTACGGAGCCGCGCAGTCCAACATCAATCAGTCGGTGCGCGGTCCGATCACCGATCTGGTGGCGACGCTGCTGTCGGCCTGGGCGGCTTATGGCGCCGGCGACGCGAAGGGCGCGGTCGCCAGCATCGACAAGCTGACCGGGCCGGATTGGTATCCGATCTTCAAGGATCTGCACGCCGGCATGATCCTCGAGCTCGCCAACAAGGAGAAGGATGCTGGCGCACGCTTCGAGCGCGCCTACAAGCTCGACGATTCGATGCTGCGCACGGTCGACGAATATGCGCGCTGGACCTCGCGCAACAAGGATGCGGCCGCCGCCACCGCGCTCTACGAGGCCTTCGACAAGAAGCTGCCGCGGCATCCGCTGGTGTTGGAAGGGATCAGGGACACCAAGGCCGGCAAGAAGCTGCCGCCACTGGTCGAAACGGCGCAGGCCGGCGCAGCCGAGGCGCTCTACGGCATCGGTGCGACGCTGACGCGGCGCGGCGGCGAGGATCTCGCGCTGGTCTATCTGCAACTTGCGCTGTACCTGCAGCCCAACCATCCGCTGGCGCTGCTCTCGCTCGCCGATCTCTACGAGTCGGTGAAGAAGCCGCAGATGGCGATCAAGGTTTATGAGCGGATGCCCGCGTCGTCGCCGCTGAAGCGCAATGCGCAGATCCAGCTCGCGACCAACCTCGACGCCGCCGACCGCAGCGACGAGGCGATCAAGATCCTGAAGGGAGTGACGGCTGAATCGCCGCAGGATATCGAGGCCATCATGGCGCTCGGCAACATCGAGCGCGGCCGCAAGAAGTTCGCCGACTGCGTCGGGACCTACTCGCAGGCAATCGACGCGCTGCCGGCCGCCGACGGCGGCGACAAGAACGCCTGGGTCACCTACTACTATCGCGGCATCTGCGAGGAGCGCTCCAAGCAGTGGAGCAAGGCCGAGGCGGACATGCGCAAGGCGCTCGAGCTGCAGCCCGAGCAGCCGCATGTGCTGAACTATCTCGGCTATTCCTGGATCGATCAGGGCATCAACCTCGACGAAGGCATGAAGATGATCAAGCGTGCCGTCGATCAGCGTCCCGACGACGGCTACATCGTCGACTCGCTGGGCTGGGCCTATTACCGGATCGGCAATTACGACGAGGCGGTGAAGAATCTCGAGCGCGCGATCGATCTGAAGCCCGAGGATCCGACCATCAACGACCATCTCGGCGACGCCTATTGGCGCGTCGGCCGCAAGCTGGAAGCCAAGTTCCAGTGGGCGCACGCGCGTGACCTCAAGCCCGAGCCGGAAGAGCTGCCGAAGATCCAGGCCAAGATCGACAACGGTCTGCCCGACGATCCGTCGCCGGCCGCCGCGTCCGCCGACAAGAAGAAGGAAGACGACAAGGGCGGCTGAGCCGATCTCACGCATTTCCAGAGAACACCGTGATGCCCGGGCAGACGCGCGTCTTCGCGCAAGATGTCCCGGGCATCGACGTTTTCTCATCGTCAAGCCCGGGCATGACGAGCGGTGACGGAATTTCTGCCCAAACAAAGGGATAGGATCATGATGCGATTTACGCTAATCGCACACGATCTTTGTTTTTAGGGGTTTATCGCCGTGCCGGCGCTTGTTGAAGAGGGGCGTGCCAAGGTCAACCTGACGCTGAAGGTGGTCGGGCGGCGCGTCGACGGATTTCACGACCTGGAGAGCGTCGTCGCGTTTGCCGATTGCGCCGATCGTCTCACGCTCAAGCCCGGCTCCGAGCTTGCGCTGACGATGGAAGGACCGCTGGCCGACGCCTGCGGCGACACCTCGGACAATCTGGTGCTCAAGGCGGCGCGCCTGCTCGGCGAGCGTGTGGCGGACCTCAGGGTTGGCCATTTCACGCTGGAAAAGGTCTTGCCCGTCGCGGCCGGCATCGGCGGCGGCTCGGCGGATGCCGCGGCCGCGCTGCGCCTCCTGGCGCGGCTCAACGAGCTCTCGCTCGACGACACCAGGATCATGGACGTGGCGCTGCAGACCGGCGCCGACGTGCCTGTCTGCATCGGCTCGCGCGCCTGCGACATGACTGGCGTCGGCGAGACGCTGCTGCCGCTCAATTTGCCGAAGCTGCCTTGCGTGATGGTCAATCCGCGTGTTCCGGTTGCGACCAAGGACGTCTTCAATGCGCTTGGCCTGCGCCACGGCGAGCTTCTGGTCGGCGCCACTGACGTCGTGATCCAGGCACCATCCTGGCCGGAGGCGGGCGGTGCGATCGACGACTGGATCGAAGCGCTTGCGCTCGGCACCAACGATCTCGAAGCGCCCGCGGCGCGGATCGAGCCCGTCATCAGCGACGTGCTGTCTGCGCTGCGCGAGACCGCGAAGGTTCGCCTCGTCCGAATGTCCGGCTCCGGTGCGACGTGCTTCGCGATCTTCGGTAACGACACCGACGCCCAGGCCGCCGGCGAGAAACTGCGCGCTGAGCACCCCGGCTGGTGGGTGCATGCGGGCACGCTGAGCTGAGCGGTTCGTCCTGAGGGCTGCGACAAATCACCCCGACGGGCAAAATTTCGCTTCGCGTTTGACCCAACTCAGACGTCCAATGACGCTGTCTCATCCACCTGAGGGGCGCTTCGCGATCGTCACGAGTGTCGGGTGAGATGCGGTGGACGCCGCTTGCGCAACTGACGAGCGCGCATGAGGCGGACGGCGAAGTCGTGCAGGCCTGACGCCCTAGTGGCAGGTGTCTTATCAGTCAGAGGCAAGGTCTCTCGCTGAAGACGGTGACAACCAAGCCCAGTCTCGCCGGGGCGAGCACGTATAAGCCGTAACCCATCGCGCAGGGAAAGCCGGGCTTGCTCCGGTTACACCTGTGGTCCTACCCCCGAGCTTTCTACCATTGCTCGGGGCCCTTGGGTGCGATCGGCGCCCGGCTTTCCCTGCGCCCTCTGTCAAGGGAAAGGGCGGGACGAAGGGCAAGACTCGGGCAAGTCATGTCGCGAGAATGCGGATGTGCGACCCACAAGTGGTGCAACAAATTCAGTGTCGTCCCTGCGAAAGCAGGGACCCAAAACCCCGATCGTAAATTGCCGCGCGATGCTGGAACGACGAGTCCTGCCGATGACGCTGGCCGCGGAGTATGGGTCCCTGCTTTCGCAGGGACGACGGCACTGGATGTGGCGCGACATCGGGCTCAGCCTCTGCCGACAACACTGCCACATCAACGCCGGGCAGCGTTGCGCCCCGATTGCTTGGCAAGCCAAATCCGCTTTGCCATAACGGGACGAAACAACACGGTGCGCATGGGGGACCGCGAGGGAATCCGCCTGCAGCCCAAGAGCCGGGAGGATGCCATGGCCAATATTCGAGTTCTCGCCACCGATCTGGAGTTTCCCGAAGGTCCGGTCGTCATGCCCGATGGCTCGGTCGTGCTGGTCGAAATCCGCGGCCAGCGCCTGACCCGGGTCTATCCCGACGGGCGCAAGGAAGTGGTCGCAAAGGTCCCGGGCGGCCCGAACGGCGCCGCGCTCGGTCCCGACGGCAAGATGTATGTCTGCAACAACGGCGGCTTCTCCTGGATCCCGACCCGCAACATGATCATGCCGGGACCGCAGCCGGAGGATTATCTCGGCGGCTCGATCCAGCGCGTCGATCTGCAGTCCGGCAAGGTCGAGACCGTCGTCACCAAATGCGGCGAGCACGAGCTGCGCGGGCCGAACGACCTGGTGTTCGACAAGCAGGGCGGCCTGTGGTTCTCCGACCTCGGCAAGCGCCGCGCCCGCGACATGGATGTCGGTGCGTTCTATTATCTGAAGCCCGGCATGACCGAGATCGTTGAAGCCGTGCACGGCATCCTGCCGGCCAACGGCATCGGGCTGTCGCCGGACGAGAAGACCGTCTACATCGCGGAAACGCCGACCGCGCGGCTGTGGGCCTACGAAGTCTCCGAGCCCGGCACCGTCAAGCCGCGCGACGTGATCTATCGCGGCGAGCGTGGCAAGCCGATCGCGGGCCTCGGCGGTTACCAGATGTTCGATTCGCTCGCGGTGGAGGCGAGCGGCAACGTGTGCGTCGCGACGCTGGTCTCGGGCTGCATCTCGGTGATCGCGCCCGACGGCACACTCGTCGAGCAGGTGCCGACCGGCGACCGCGTGACCACCAACATCGCCTTCGGCGGCCCGGAGCTGAAGACCGCCTACATCACGCTGTCGGGCAAGGGCGAACTGATCGCGATGGACTGGTCGCGGCCGGGATTGCCGCTGAACTTTTTGAACAAGTGACGATAGGCAAATGATAGACCCTCATGGTGAGGAGGCGCGAAGCGCCGTCTCGAACCATGCGGCCCGAACGGTGGCCTCATCCTTCGAGACGCGCTTCAAGTGAAGCGCTCCTCAGGATGAGGAGAGAGGATCGAAAATGCCCTGGCTTGAACCGGTCACCCTTCGCGGCGAAAATGCGCGGCTGGAGCCGCTGTCGCACGATCACCTCGCCGGCCTGACCGAAGCGGTGAAGGACGGCGAGCTCTCAAAACTCTGGTACACGGCCGTTCCGAAGCCGGAGAACATGACCAAGGAGATCGATCGACGGCTCGGCCTGCAGGCCGCCGGCTCGATGCTGCCGTTCACGGTGTTCGACGCCGCAGGGCAAGTCAGCGGCATGACAACCTACATGAACGTCGATACGCCGAACCGGCGCGTCGAAATCGGCTCGACCTGGTACGCCAAGCGTGTGCAGCGCAGCGCGGTCAATACGCAGTGCAAACTGCTGCTGCTCTCCCATGCCTTCGAGAAGCTCGATTGCATCGCGGTCGAGTTCCGCACGCATTTCTTCAATCACCAGAGTCGCCGCGGCATCGAGCGGCTCGGCGCCAAGCAGGATGGCATCCTGCGTAGCCATCAGATCTCGCCCAACGGCACGTTGCGCGACACGGTGGTTTACAGCATCATCGCCAGCGAATGGCCGACGGTGAAGGCGCACCTCAATTATCAACTCAACGACAAGCCGCGCTGACACCGCAGTCGGCGCGAGAAGCGACATGATGGAAACGTTCGACTACGTGATTATCGGCGCAGGCTCTGCCGGGAGCGTGCTGACCAATCGTTTGAGTGAAGATCCTGGCACCCGCGTCTGCGTGCTCGAGGCGGGGCCGAGCGACTGGCACCCTTACATCCATTTGCCGGCCGGCTTCATCAAGACCTTCCATATGAAGAGCGTGAACTGGGCCTATCAGCAGGAGGTGGGTCCTTACACCGGCGGGCGCAGCATCTACGCGCCGCGCGGCAAGACGCTCGGCGGCTCGTCCTCTATCAACGGCCACATCTACAACCGCGGCCAGCGCCAGGATTTCGACACCTGGGCGCAGCTCGGCAATCGCGGCTGGGGCTACCCCGACGTGCTGCCCTATTTCCGGCGCATGGAGAAGCGGATCGGCGAGGGCGACGACACCTATCGCGGCCGCGACGGCAATCTCACCGTCACCACAATGGACTGGCAGGACCCGCTCTGCGAGGCCTTCATGAACGGCGCCGTCAGTCTCGGCATTCCGCGCAACCCGGACTATAACGGCAAGATCCAGGAAGGCGTCTCCTACTGCCAGCGCACCATCCGGAACGGCCGCCGCGTCAGCGCCGCAACCGCCTTCCTGCATCCGGCGCGGCGGCGGCCGAATGTCGATGTGCGCACGCATGCGCATGTCACCGGCATCATCTTCGAGGGCAAGCGCGCCGTCGGCGTGCGCTACAACAGGGGCGGCAAATACGGCGATCCGCTCGAGATCCGCGCCACCAAGGAGGTCATCCTCTCCGGCGGCGCCTACAACTCGCCGCAGCTCCTGCAGCTCTCCGGCGTCGGCTCGCCCGACCTGTTGAAGTCGCACGGCATCGAGGTGCGCCACGCGTTGCCGGGTGTCGGCGAGGGACTGCAGGACCACTACGCGCCGCGTTCGGTGGCGCGGGTCAAGAACATCAGGACCATCAACGAGCTTCGCCGCGGCATGAGCCTGTGGGTCGAGGCGCTGAAATGGGCAACGACGCGGCGCGGCCTGCTGTCGCTGTCGCCGACCATGGTCTACTGCTTCTGGCATTCCGGCGAGACCACCGAAAGCTCCGATCTGCAGCTCACCTTCACGCCGGCGAGCTACAAGGAAGGCGTGCAGGGACAGCTCGAGGACGAGCCCGGCATGACGGTGGCGTCGTGGCAGCAGCGCCCGGAAAGCCGCGGCTATGTCCGGATCCGCTCGGCCGATCCGTTCCAGGCGCCGATCATCCAGACCAACTATCTCGCCGAGGAGATCGACCGCCGCGTCGTCGTCGCCGGCATGAAGCTGGCGCGGCGGCTGCTCGCCTCCGAGCCGCTGAAGCCGTATTTCGCTTATGAAGACTTTCCCGGTCCCAAAGTGCAAAGCGACGACGAATTCCTCGCCGCCGCGACCCAGCGCGGCACCACCACGTTCCATCCCGGCTGCACTTGCCGGATGGGACCGGCGGACGCGCCATGGGCCGTGGTCGACGACCAGCTTCGTGTCCACGGCATGGAGGGACTTCGCGTGATCGATGCCTCGATCATGCCGCGAATGATCTCGGCCAATCTCAACGCCTCGACGCTGATGATCGCCGACAAGGCCTCCGACATGATCCGCGGCAAGACCGCGCCCGTGGCCGCCAAGCTCGAGGAGTATGCGTGAGGGCTTCGGCTTACCTCGCCCCGCTTGCGGGGAGAGGTCGAAATTCGCGGAACGCGAATTTCGGGTGAGGGGGACTCTCCGCACACGGAACTCGTGGAGAGTCCCCCTCATCCCGACCTTCTCCCCGCAAGCGGGGCGAAGGAGAAGAGAAGCGGCTCAGCGGTAGACGAACGCCTTGTCCCTGAGGTCGATCGCCGGGAATTCGTCCTTCTCGGCCCAGTAGTCCTGGTTGTGCTGCCACTCCGGCTTGTCGCCGCGCTTCGGCAGCAAGTGCATGCCGCGCATCATATAGCCGGGGTTGAAATTCTCCGGATCGATCCACGGCAGCAGCGGCATGTTGTGGTCTTCGGGGCGCAGCGCCGGCGTCACCTTTCTGGCGCCCGTTGCCTTCATGTGCTTGAGCATGCGGCAGACGAAATCGGCGACGAGATCGACACGCAAGGTCCAACTGGCGCGGAAATAGCCGAATACCCAGACGAGGTTCGGCACGCCGGTGAACATCATGCCGCGATAGGTCACGGTATCGGCGAAATCGAGCGGCTTGCCGTCGATCTCGAAGTCGATGTCGCCGTTGGCGGAGAGATGGAAGCCGGTTGCCGTGATGATGATGTCGGCCTCGAGCTCCTTGCCGGACTTGAGCAGGATGCCTTTCTCGGTGAAGCGGTCGATCTCGTCGGTGACGACCGAGGCCTTGCCGCCCTTGATCGCCTGGAACAGGTCGCCGTCCGGAATGAAGGCGATGCGCTGCCGCCACGGCCGGTAGCGCGGCGTGAAGTGGGTGGCGATGTCGTAGTCCTTGCCGAGATAGGCCTCCACCGCCGACAGCAGGTCCTTCTTGGCGGCCTCGGGCTCGGCGAAGGTCTTGCGGGTGAAGGCGTCCTGGTCGAACAGGATCTTGCGGCGAGTGATCTCGTGGATCCAAGTCTCGTCGACCTGCAGCTTGCGCAGCTCCTCGGCGATCTCGATCGCGTTGCGGCCGGTGCGGAAATAGGTCGGCGAGCGCTGCAGCATGGTGACATGGCCGGCGTCCCTGGCCATCGCCGGGATCAGCGTGGCGGCGGTGGCGCCGGAGCCGATCACGATCACGCGCTTGCCCTTGTAGTCGAGGTCCTCGGGCCACTTCTGCGGATGCACGATCGGACCCTTGAACTTCGCCATGTCGGTCCATTCGGGCGTATAGCCCTCGGCGTGCCGGTAATAGCCCTGGCACATCCAGAAGAAATTGGCGGTGAAGCGCAGCTTCTCGCCGGTGTCGATGCGCGTGGCATCGATGGTCCAGAGATTGGTCTCGTTCGACCACCTCGCCGCGGTGATGGTGTGGCGATAGCGGATGTGCGGCGCGAGGTGGTTCTCCTCGATCACCTCGCCCATGTATTTGAGGATTTCGGCCGCGGTCGCGATCGGCGCGCTGGTCCACGGCTTGAAACGATAGCCGAAGGTGTGCAGGTCGCTGTCGGAGCGGATGCCGGGATAGCGATGGGTGGACCAAGTGCCGCCGAACGTCTTCTGCGTCTCCAGCACCACGAAGCTGGTGCCGGGGCATTGCGTGGTGAGGTGGTAGGCGGCGCCGACGCCGGAGATGCCGGCGCCCGCGATAAGGACGTCGAAATGTTCAGATGTAACGGGCTCGGCGGCGCGGATTTGGGTCTGGACGTTCATGTTCCCTGGTCTTTTTGTTTGTTGAGTTATGAAAGCAAGACGCCGGGACCATGGTCCCGGCGCTCGCCGATATCGGAGCTAGACCTCGCGGCGGCTGAGGAACGCCAGCCGCTCGAACAGATGCACGTCCTGCTCGTTCTTCAGCAGCGCGCCGTGCAGCGGCGGGATCAGCTTGCGCGGATCGCGCTCACGCAGCATCTCGGGCGTGATGTCCTCGTTCAGGAGCAGCTTGAGCCAGTCGAGCAGCTCGGAAGTCGAGGGCTTCTTCTTCAGGCCCGGCACCTCGCGCACTTCGAAGAAGATACGCAGCGCCTCTTCCACCAGCCGCTTCTTGATGTTGGGAAAGTGCACGTCGACGATCTTGCCCATCGTCTCGGAGTCCGGGAACTTGATGTAGTGGAAGAAGCAACGGCGCAGGAAGGCGTCCGGCAGCTCCTTCTCGTTGTTCGATGTGATCATCACGATCGGGCGCAGCTTCGCCTTGATGGTCTCGCCGGTCTCGTAGACGTGGAACTCCATACGGTCGAGCTCGAGCAGCAGGTCGTTGGGGAATTCGATGTCGGCCTTGTCGATCTCGTCGATCAGCAGCACTGGGCGCTTCTGGTTGGTGAAGGCTTCCCACAGCTTGCCACGCTTGATGTAGTTCTTGATGTCGGACACGCGCGCGTCGCCGAGCTGGCTGTCGCGCAGGCGCGACACGGCATCGTATTCGTAGAGGCCCTGCTGCGCCTTGGTGGTGGACTTGATGTGCCAGGTGAGCAGCGGCGAGTCGAGCGCCTTGGCGACTTCCTCGGCCAGCACTGTCTTGCCGGTGCCGGGCTCGCCCTTCACCAGGAGCGGGCGCTCGAGCACGATGGCAGCATTGACGGCGACCTTGAGGTCATCGGTTGCGACGTAGTCCTTGGTACCCGTGAATTTCATCTATCTCTTTGCCTTGGTTCGTTCGGTGGTCGCGCGGGCGCCCACACGAAACGACCGCTCTCACAGCGGTCGGATGTCCTCTTCAATGTCCTGTCACGCGCAATTGTAGTTGAAATAGCGGGGCGGTCTAGCGCGGATTCCGCACTGCAGCGGTGCCGAAAGCGGTATCCGCATGGAATGTCAGACATCATGTTTCCGCGCTGCGGAATGGCCGACGCCGTGCAAGCACGTCCGCTGGACCAAAAGTTGCGGCAACACGATTGGACATGAATGGCTGATCTCGGGGGGAAGCACGGTCTCGGCCTCTTGACGGCACCGGCCCAGCGGGCGATCTAGGTGAGTATGTTCCTGCAGTTCTTCACATCGTTGCGCGACGCCCAGGTCCCCGTGACGCTACGGGAATATCTGACGTTGATGGAAGCGCTCGACGCCGATCTCGCCGAACAGTCGGTCGAGAACTTCTACTATTTGTCGCGCTCAGCGCTGGTGAAGGATGAGCGCAACCTCGACAAGTTCGATCGCGTGTTCGGCTCCGTGTTCAAGGGGCTGGAGAGCCTGCTCGATGCCATGGACAAGGCGGAGATCCCCGAGGAGTGGCTGAAGAAGCTCGCGGAGAAATATCTCACCGAGGAAGAGAAGAAGCAGATCGAGGCCATGGGCTGGGACAAGCTCATGGAGACGCTGAAGAAGCGGCTCGAGGAGCAGAAGGGCCGCCACCAGGGCGGCAGCAAGTGGATCGGCACCGCGGGCACGTCTCCGTTTGGCGCCCATGGCTACAATCCCGAAGGCGTCCGCATCGGGCAGGAGAAGAACCGCAACAACCGCGCCGTGAAGGTGTGGGACAAGCGCGAGTTCAAGGATCTCGACGGCAATGTCGAGCTTGGCATCCGAAACATCAAGGTCGCGTTGCGACGCCTGCGCAAATTCGCGCGGACCGGCGCGCCTGATGAACTCGATCTCGACACCACGATCAAGGAGACCGCCAACCACGGCTATCTCGACGTGCACATGCGCCCCGAGCGGCGCAACGCGGTCAAGGTGCTGGTGTTCTTCGATATCGGCGGCTCGATGGATTCGCATATCGAGCAGGTCGAGGAATTGTTCTCGGCCGCCAAGAGCGAATTCAAGCACATGGAGTATTTCTACTTCCACAACTGCCTCTATGAGGGCGTCTGGAAGCAGAACAAGCGGCGCTTCACCGACCGCACGCCGACCTGGGATGTGCTGCACAAATATCCGCACGACTACAAGGTGGTGTTCGTCGGCGACGCCTCGATGTCGCCTTACGAGATCATGGTCCCCGGCGGCTCGGTCGAGCATGTCAACGAGGAGGCCGGCTCGGTCTGGCTCGACCGCATCATCCGCACCTATCCGCATGCAGTGTGGCTCAATCCGGTGGCGCAGAAGCACTGGGACTATTCGGAATCGACCACCATCATCCGCCGCATCTTCTCCGAGCGCATGTATCCGATCACGATCGAAGGTCTGGAGAATGCGATGAGGGAGCTGGTGCGATAGTTGTTGCTGTCATTCCGGACAGACGCGTAGCGGCTGACCCGGAATCTCGAGATTCCGGGTCTGGTCCTTCGGACCGTCCCGGAATGACGATCAAGAAGATGTAAGGGAGAGCCCCCATGTCCCAGACCATCCACCGCGGCATCAAGGCGATGATCGACGAGGCCAATGCCGAGATCGAAACGGTCAGCGCGGCCGATGCGATCAAGCTGATCGGCAAGGACGACGTCGTCATCGTCGACATCCGCGATCCGCGCGAGATCGAGCGCGAAGGCAGGATCCCCGGCGCCTTCTCCTGCACCCGCGGCATGCTGGAATTCTGGATCGACCCGAAGAGCCCCTATGCCAAGCCGATCTTCCAGGAAGACAAGAAGTTCATCTTCCACTGCGCCGGCGGCCTGCGCTCGGCGCTCGCCGCCAAGACCGCAAAGGACATGGGCCTGAAGCCGGTCGCCCATATGGGCGGCGGTTTCGCCGCATGGCGTGACGCCGGCGGGCCGATCGAGGCATGGGAGCCGAAGAAGAAGGGGTGAGGGACTCTATCCTCGTCATTCCGGGGCGCGTGGAGCGCGAACCCGGAATCCAGAGGTTGTCTTGCGAGATTCTCAGACGCGCAATTGCGCATCATAGTTCGATACTGCGCATCGCCCCGGATGACGAAGGAGCTAACAGCATGACCGCCACCGACGATCCGCTTGTCTCAACCGAATGGCTGGCCGCGCATCTCGGCGACGCCAAGGTGAAGGTGCTCGACGCGACCTTCAAGCTGCCCGGTGTGCTGCCGCTGCCGAAGGACGACTATCTCGCCGCGCATCTGCCGGGCGCTGTGTTCTTCGACGTCGATGCAGTGTCGGATCATTCCAATCCGCTGCCGCATATGTTCCCAAGCGCCGAGCAGTTCGGCCGCGATGTCGGCGCGCTCGGCATCAGCAATGCTGACACGGTCGTGATCTATGATGCCGGCGGCTGGGTCGCCGCGCCACGCGCCTGGTGGATGTTCCTCTCCTACGGCCACCGCGATGTTCGCATCCTCAACGGGGGCTTGAAGAAGTGGCGCGCCGAGGGCCGGCCGGTCGAGAGCGGCGAGGTCAACCCCAAGCCTGCGAGCTTCAAGGCGAGCTACGATCCGAACCGCGTGCGCAACATCGAGCAGATGATCGCCAATGTCGAAAATCGCAAAGAGCAGGTGATCGACGCGCGCGCCGCCGACCGCTTCGAGGGCCGCGCGCCGGAGCCGCGGCCGGGCATCCGCGCGGGCCACATCCCCGGCGCCCGCAACGTCCCCTACAACCTCTTGTTCGATGCTGCCACCGGCGCGATGAAGCCGCTCGACGATCTGCGCACGGCATTTACGGGGGCCGGCGTGAAGCTCGACGCGCCGATCGTGACGAGTTGCGGCTCGGGCGTCTCGGCCGCCGTGCTGACGCTCGCGCTCTACCGGCTCGGCGTCACCGACACGGCGCTGTATGACGGCTCGTGGTCGGAATGGGGACAGGCCGACGGCCCGTCGATCGCAACTGGGCCGGCCTGACGACGGCGCTATCGCCGGGTCACCGGCACGGGGTTGCCGAACGGATCCAGCACCTGCGGCTGAACCGCCGCCTGCCGGGCCGCTCGCGCACGGCTCGCCCAACGGGGCTGCTTCCGCGGCGCCGGCTTGCTGCTCGCGCTGTGGTCCGCCTTCTGCTTCGTCTCGACGGTCGCTTGCTTCGTCTCGGCAGACTTCTGTGGAGCGGGCTGTTCGATCACGACTTCCGGTCCACCCAGCGTCGCAATCCTGCTCTCGGCCGCGATCGCCTCGGGCGACGGCGCCGGTGCGGGTTCTGGTGCGACTGCGGGCTCTGGCGCAACCATGGCGGGCGCGGCCTCGCTGCTTGCGGCAGGCGGCTCGGCTACTGCGGCGACCTTCGGCTCGGCGGGATTCGGCTCGAGCGGAGTGGACGTGGCTTCGGCGGCCGCCGGAGCAGGCGACAACGTCGGTGAAGCATCCGCAGGCGGCGGCACGGCCTCGGCTGGCGGCGGGAGGTCCATGACCGGAGCCTGCGGCGTGGCTTCAGCGGCCTGCACCGGCGCGGGACTCTCCGCGGTCTGCGCATCAGGCGCGGGGGCGGCCGGCGGAGGCGGATCATCCGTCTTCACGGTGGCGACCTTCTCCGGCTCGGCGGCCGGCGACGGCTCCGCGGCGATGATCGGCTCGGACGCGGCCGGAAGCGAAGGCGGTGGGCTGTCGGCTGTCACCGTGTCGGCGAATGGCTCGTTCGCGGGTGGTGGCGGGTCCACGCGGGCCATCGCCAGCACCGGCGAGGTTTCCGGCTGCTGGGCGAACTGCGGCTCGGGCGGAACCTGGCGGGCGGGTATGCTGGCGAATTCTTCATGCGCGGCGCGAAGCAGCGCTGCGGCGCCCAACCCGAACACCAGGAGCGACGTCGCCAGCACGATCGCGGCGAACAGGAAACGGAGGCCGGGAAGCATGGACGCGGGTTCCCCCTTCTGCGGGAGGTCTTGATGAACAGGGAACGCGGTGATCACTCGAGAAAGCCAGTGTTCGCGAGCGCGAATCAGGCTGATTCGAGGATATCGCAACGCTTGAGGACTGTTTGTTACAAAATGCAGGCGATCGATGACTTTGGGCACGTAGACGGTTTTTCCCATGTCATGAGAGACCGTGGCCGTAGTCACACGGGATCACAAAATGCCCGAATTGAGCCGGGTTTCGCGGATTTGTCTTGAATGCGCCGCTATCTTCCGTCATTGGGCCGTTAACGGTCCGGTGTGGCTTGGGGTCTATACAAGAGCAATGATGATCAACCGCATTCTGACGATTTGCGCTGCCGCGGCTCTCGGCGTGGCAGGAACCTCGTTTGCGCATGCACAGCAGGGTTATCCGGCGCCCCAGGGTCCCGCCTATTCGGCGGCGCCCCAACCCTATTCGCCGGGCAATATGCCGAACTTCGACGCGATCGACGACGATGATGCGCCGCAGAATTCGGCCGCGTTGCCGCCGCCCGGTCCGGTGATGTCGCCGGACGATCCGCGTTACGGTCGTCCAATGAACGCCCAGCCGGCTTATTCCGACCGTGCGCCGACAGGCCCGGTGATGTCGCCGGATGATCCGCGCTACGGTCGCCCGATGGGCCCGCCGCCGGTGATCTATGCCGATCGCCCACAGAGCGGAACGCAGCAGCAGCCTTATGGTGACGGCGGCGTTCCCGCCGCCAACGTCGTCTATCCCGCCAATCCGAACGGAGATGATCGCAGCGGCATGCGTCCGCCGGGCGCGGTCAATGCGGCCGGCGTCACCGGAACGGTGCCGCCGCAGTCGGCTCCGATCGGCGCCGACGGCAAGCCGGTGCAGATTGCTGCCCTGCCGCCGGAGGAGCAGCCGGAAGACGGCCCGGCGCAACTGGCGCCGAACTTGCGGCGCCAGGAAGTGGCGTTCCAGACCAAGGAGCCGGCTGGCACCATCGTGGTCGATACGCCGCACACCTACCTCTATTACGTGCTCGGCAACGGCCGGGCGATCCGCTATGGCGTCCGGGTCGGTCGCGACGGCTTCACTTGGACCGGCGTGCAGAAGATCACCCGTAAGGCCGAGTGGCCGGATTGGCATCCGCCGCCGGAGATGATCGAGCGTCAGCCCTATCTGCCGCGCTTCATGGCCGGCGGACCGGGCAACCCGCTCGGTGCCCGTGCGATGTATCTCGGCTCGACCGTGTACCGCATTCACGGCACCAACCAGCCGTCGACCATCGGCAAGTTCGTCTCGTCGGGCTGCATCGGCATGCTGAACGAAGACGTCTCGGACCTGTTCGATCGGGTCAAGGTCGGCACCCGCGTGGTTGTCTGGCCGGGCAACCCGCCGTCGGGAACGGCAACGGCATCCGCTGCGCCGACCCCCGACAGCACGTCCGTGGCCGCTGCGGCGCCACAGGCCGCGCCGCTCCCGGGCACGCAGCCGACCTCCGTCCAGCCGCTGCCCGCACCGGTCACGGTCCGCTAGCCGGCTCACAATTCACCGAAGAAGGCGCGCGTTGAGCGCGCCTTTTTTGTAACAAGCTGGGCATCTCGACGTTGCGGCCGCGAGGCAATGCGATGCACGAAGCTCGCCTCATCTATCCGCCCCTGAACACGCCGAAGCCGGTTGCCGACGATGTGTGGATCGTCGACGGCCCGGTGATCCGGTTCGGTCCGCGCTGGCTCGAGATGCCGTTTCCGACGCGTGCGACGATCATTCGTCTCGACAGGGACAGGCTGTTCATTCATTCACCGACGCCGCTGGATGCCGCGCTCAAGGCCGAAGTTGCACGCCTCGGCAAGCCCTGCTGGATCGTCGGACCAAACCGGCTGCACTATTGGTGGATACCGGATTGGCAGACCGCCTATCCCGAGGCCCGCGTCTATCTCGCGCCGGGGATCAGGCAGCAGGCCGGCGCGCGGCTGGCTTGCGATGGCGAGACGCTGGATCGGCCATCGGGCTATCCCTGGGATGACACGATCGCGACATTGCCGGTGGCAGGGACGTATATGACGGAGGTCGTGTTCTTCCATCTCCCGTCGCGGACACTGGTGCTGACCGACCTGATCGAGAACTTCGAGGCGGACCGGATCAACTCACCACTGATGCGATTTCTGATCTGGATCGGCGGCGTGCGCGATCCCGACGGCAGCACGCCGCGCGATATGCGGCTGACCTTCGCGAAGAATCGTGCCGTGGTGAAGGCCGCCGTTGCCCGTATGATCGAATGGAATCCCGAACGGATCATCCTCGCCCACGGCCGCTGGTATGACCGTGACGGGACTGCCGAGTTCCAACGCGCATTTCGCTGGATATTGAAGTCGTAGAGGGAGCTGCGGCTTTCGCAACTCTGCCGCGGCAGGCCCGGCGCGTCTCAGGCCAGGCGTCGCGGCAGCTCGCCGCCCCTGGTGAAGGCGTCGATGCACTCGACCATCTGCTGATAGTGCGTCTGTAAGCCTTCGCGCGTCGCGTAGCCGAGATGCGGCGTGATCACGACATTGTCGAGCTTGCGGAGTGGGTGGTCTGATGGCAGCGGCTCGACCGCGAACACATCGATGCCGGCGCCCGCGATCTTCTTCCCGCGCAGCGCCGCGAGCAAGGCGTCCTCATCGACAATCGGTCCGCGCGCAGTGTTGATGAGATAGGCCGAGGGCTTCATCCGCGCGAGGTCGGCGGCGCCGACCAGTCCGCGCGAGCGTGGGCTCAGCACGACATGGATGGTGATGATGTCTGCCGTCGCGAACAGCTCATCCTTGCTGGCGTAGCCGACGCCGACCTCCTTGCACTTCTCGGGCGTGAGGTTGGGGCTCCAGGCGATGACGTTCATGCCGAAGGGCTTGGCCATGGCGGCAACCTTGCTGCCGAGCTTGCCGAGGCCGATGATGCCGAGCGTCTTGCCCTCGATCTCGGTGCCGGCGAAGGTCTGCCAGGCTTCGCCAGCGTGCATCCGCGCATTCTCGCGGCCGATGCCGCGGGTGAGTTCCAGGATCAGGCCCATCGCCAGGGCCGCCGTGGGATCGCGGTTATACTGCGTGCCGCACAGCGTGATGTTGCGATCCTTGACGGCGTCCATATCGATCGCGGCGTTACGCATGCCCGAGGTGATCAAGAGCTTCAGCTTCGGCAGCGCCTCGATCAGCGAACGCGGAAACGGTGTGCGCTCGCGCATCGCGCAGATGATGTCGAAATCCCTCAGTTTCGCCGCCGTCTCGGCCTCGCCGGCAAACGGCTTGTGGAAGGTCGTGACGTCGACGCGATCCTTGATCCGAGACCAGTCGGCGACCGAAAGCGCGAGATCAAAATAGTCGTCGAGGATTGCACAGCTAAGCCGCGTCATTGGCAGGTCCGTTCATGGCGAGGGCGACGGCGACAATGCGCCGCCGGCAGTTCGCCATGGTCGCGCGCAATCGGCGGGCGCGCAAGCGGCCGTGGTGACGGCTGTTATGCTGACGGAGAGGACTTCTGCGCCTTCGCGGTCCGGATTTCGGCGAGCATCGATTGCACCGCGGGTGACACGGCGACGTGCTTGGCGCGCCAGGCCGGGCCGGGGCCGCGCATATAGTGCAGTTCCGGCCGATAGGGATCGAACGCCTTGGCAATGAAGGCGCGCCAGAAGGCACGGAATTCGTTGAACAGCCCGGTCTCGCTTCTGGTCGCCGGATGCCGGAAAGATGCCGAAGTGATGGTAGCCATGACGCGGCCTCTACTCTTTCGATCGCGGTTTTGCCGCGAAAAACGCCATTTCCGGCGCCTGAGAACGAGTTTTGGCCTGATTTATTAAAAGATAGTTTCAATTGTCGTGGTCCGGCTCGCACATGGTGTCGAACCGGTAACCGCGCGTGGCGACGGAGCGGAAAACGCCGGCCCGCGGTTGCGCTTTCGGGGGCTGGCCGTTACATCGGCGGCAGCAAAATTTCCACAAATCGGATCAATTCCAGGGACAGCGGATGGCGCGCCAGTTCATCTATTTCATGCAGGGTCTGACCAAGAGCTACCCGACCCGCAAGGTGCTCGATAACATCCATCTGAGCTTCTATCCGGACGCCAAGATCGGCGTACTCGGCGTCAACGGCTCGGGCAAGTCGACGCTGCTCAAGATCATGGCGGGCCTCGACAAGGAATATACCGGCGAAGCCTGGGTCGCCGATGGCGCCCGTGTCGGCTATCTCGAGCAGGAGCCGCATCTCGACCCTGATCTCTCGGTTCGCGAAAACGTCATGCAAGGCGTCGCCAAGCAGAAGGCGATCCTCGACCGCTACAACGAGCTCGCCGTCAACTACTCCGACGAGACCGCGGACGAGATGACCAAGCTGCAGGACGAGATCGAGGCCCAGGGCCTGTGGGATCTCGACAGCAAGGTCGACCAGGCGATGGATGCGCTGCGTTGTCCGCCTGATGATGCCGACGTCACCAAGCTCTCGGGCGGCGAACGCCGCCGCGTCGCGCTGTGCCGCCTCCTGCTCGACCAGCCGGACCTGCTGCTGCTCGACGAGCCGACCAACCATCTCGACGCCGAGTCGGTGTCGTGGCTGGAAAGCCATCTGCGGAACTATCCGGGCGCGATCCTGATCGTCACCCACGACCGCTACTTCCTCGACAACGTCACCGGCTGGATTCTCGAGCTCGACCGCGGCCGCGGCATTCCCTATGAGGGCAACTACTCGTCCTGGCTGGTGCAGAAGCAGAAGCGGCTCGAGCAGGAGGGCCGCGAGGAGGCCGCGCATCAGAAGACGCTGGCCCGCGAGCAGGAATGGGTCGCCTCCTCGCCGAAGGCGCGTCAGGCCAAGTCGAAGGCTCGCTACCAGCGCTACGAGGAACTGCTCAAGAAGGCGAGCGAGAAGCAGACCCAGGCCGCGCAGATTATCATTCCGGTTGCCGAGCGGCTCGGTGCCAACGTGGTCGACTTCGAAGGCCTCAGCAAGGGCTTCGGCGACCGCCTGCTGATCGACGATCTCACCTTCAAGTTGCCGCCCGGCGGCATCGTCGGGGTGATCGGCGCGAACGGCGCCGGCAAGACCACGCTGTTCAAGATGATTACCAAGCAGGAGACGCCGGACAAAGGCACCATCACGGTCGGCGAGACCGTGCACCTCGGCTATGTCGACCAGTCGCGCGATGCGCTCGACGGCAGCAAGACCGTGTGGGAGGAGATCTCAGGCGGCAACGAATTGATCCTGCTCGGCAAGAAGGAAGTCAATTCACGCGGCTATTGCTCGGCCTTCAACTTCAAGGGCGCGGACCAGCAGAAGAAGGTCGGCGCGCTCTCCGGCGGCGAGCGCAACCGCGTGCATCTCGCCAAGATGCTGAAGTCGGGCGCCAACGTCCTGCTGCTCGACGAACCGACCAACGATCTCGACGTCGATACGCTGCGCGCGCTGGAAGAGGCGCTGGAGGATTTTGCCGGCTGCGCCGTCATCATCAGCCACGATCGCTGGTTCCTTGACCGCATCGCGACCCACATCCTGGCCTTCGAGGGCGACAGCCATGTCGAATGGTTCGAGGGTAACTTCCAGGACTATGAGAAGGACAAGATGCGCCGGCTCGGCCAGGACAGCATCATTCCGCATCGCGTGAAGTACAAGAAGCTGACGCGGTGATCGGGCGGCCGCGACGGTCGTCGGACCTGTCGAGGATGCCCCGCACGAGGCAGAAGGGTGACACAGAATGTCTACGGATGGCCCTGCTGGCGTGAACAAGCCCGGAGGAAACTACGTTCCGGTCGTGATCCATGGCGGACTTGCCTATGTGAGTGGTCAGTTGCCTCGCCGCGGCGAAGACCTTCTTTACTCGGGCAAGGTCGGAGCCGCCGTCGATATTAACGCTGCCCAGGAAGCTGCCGCGTTGTGCGCTGATCTCTGCATATCCGCCGTCAGCCACGCCGCGGGCGGCGAGGACAAGATCGTCCAAGTCTTGAAGGTCGCGGGGTATGTCGCCTCGGCGCCAGGATTCACCCAGCAATCACAAGTCGTGAACGGCGCCTCGGATCGGCTCATCGAACGTCTCGGCGAGCGCGGGCGCCACGCACGCACCTCGATCGGCGTTGCCGAGCTACCGCGAGGCGCGCCCATCGAATTGGACATGGTTGTCGCCATTCGTTCACAGAGCTGAGCTCGACAAGTGAAGACGATGCCGCGCTGCCGACCTGTGGCCGGCGGAAAGGGCTGAAGCGGCGGTAAGACCGTGACCGGATCGCGGCGCAATCTGCGGCCAGTTGTCGCTTTTCAACGGCCCGCGATTGCGTAGATAGAGCGCACCGCAATCCAAATTCCGCGAGCTATACGACATGTCCGCCATTTCCGACGTGCGCGCGCCCCTGAAGGGCCGGTCGCTGCGTCCTGTTCCCATGCTGATCTTCGGATCGCGCTGGCTGCAATTGCCGCTCTATGTCGGCCTCATCATTGCCCAGGGCGTCTACGTGGTGCTGTTCCTGAAGGAGCTGTGGCACCTGTTCGCCCATGCCTTCGATTTCAGCGAACAGCAGATCATGCTGGCCGTCCTCGGCCTGATCGACGTCGTGATGATCTCGAACCTGCTGGTGATGGTGATCGTCGGCGGTTATGAGACCTTCGTGTCGCGCCTCAATCTGCAGGGTCATCCCGACGAGCCGGAATGGCTCAGCCACGTCAATGCCAGCGTGCTGAAGATCAAGCTGGCGATGGCGATCATCGGCATCTCCTCGATCCATCTGCTGCGCACCTTCATCGAGGCGGGCGCGTTGACGTCGGGCAAGGGCAACTACACCGAGACCGGCGTGATGTGGCAGACCATCATCCATTGCGTTTTCATCCTGTCGGCGATCGGCATCGCCATCGTCGACAAGCTGTCGAACGACTCGATCGAGGGAGCCAAGCAGCAGGCCGCGCATTGAGCGCGGTCCTCGGGCTGGCCCGCGGTTCACAGCCATCCGGTGCCGTGATAAGGCTCACGGTACGAACATGACGGGTGTTGCCGGACGGCGTGCCCATTGGACCGCTGCGTGAACAGGCTGTTGGATTTGACCTTTCTCCGCGCGCTTGCCTTCGGGCTTCTGCTTTTCTCCTGGCTGATCGTCTCGCCCGCGCGCGCCGCCGACGCCGCCTTCACCCAGTTCATTGCCTCGCTGTGGCCGGAAGCACAGGCCGCCGGCGTGTCGCGCGCAACCTTCGAGCGCGAGACCCGTGGGCTCGAGCCCGACTACAAGCTGCCCGACCTCATTTTGCCCGGGCGTCCCAAGACTGGTGCGCCGGCGCAGGCCGAGTTCGTGCAGGTGCCGGCCGATTACGTCAGGGAAGCCTCGATCGCGCGGCTTGCGACGGAAGGGCAGAAGCTGCTGCAGAAGTATCGCCCGGCGCTCGATGCGATCGAGAAGCGCTTCGGCGTGCCGGCTCCGGTCGTGCTGGCGATCTGGGGCCGCGAGACCGACTATGGCCGCTATTCGCTGCCTTACGACACGCTGCGCGTAGTCGCGACGCAGGCCTATGTCGGCCGCCGCAAGGATCAGTACCGCGGCGAATTCATCCTCGCGCTGAAGATCCTCGGCGAGGGGGTGGTGAGGCGCAAGGAACTGACCTCCTCCTGGGCCGGCGCGACTGGCTACACCCAGTTCCTGCCGTCCGAATATTACAAGCACGGCGTCGATCTTGACGGCGACGGCCGCGTCGACATCTGGCATTCGGTGCCGGACGCGCTCGCCTCCGCCGCGCAGCAGCTCGTCAACAAGGGCTGGCAGCCCGGCGTGCGCTGGGCTTACGAGGTCAAGGCGCCGGCCGATGTCGATTGCACGATGGGCGTGCCCGAGGTGACAAAGCCGATCGGCCAATGGCTCCATGCCGGTTTCGTGCCGGTGCGCGGGCTGAAGCTCAGCGCCGCCGAGCAGGCGCAGCCCGCCTCGCTGCTGCAGCCGGAGGGCATCTACGGTCCCGCCTTCCTGACCACGAAGAACTACTTCGTAATCAAGGAGTACAATTTCTCCGACCTCTACGTGCTATTTGTCGGCCATTTGGCCGACCGCATGACCAGCCCGCTGCCGTTCGCGACGCCGTGGTCGGCGTCGACGCAACTGCGCTCCGCCGATGTCGAGGCGATGCAGCGTGAATTGACGCGGATCGGCCTCTACAAGGACAAGCTCGACGGCAAGGCCGGAATGCTGACCCGCGCCGCGCTCGGCGCCTATCAGAAGCAGGCCGGACTAAAGGTCGATTGCTGGCCGAGCGACACGGTGCTGCGCGCGATGCGGGGGCAACACTAGAGAGTGATGACATGAAGTTGAGCTGGAGCGGCAACGCAGGTTCACCTCTCCCCGTCGGGGAGAGGTGAATGGTGTCTGTGGCCGAACCGTTTCGATCCTAACTCTGATAGACACTCGTGGGGGAAACACGGTGCGCGACAGGCTGTTTCTTCTCAAGCCCGGTTTCGAAGATCCGGCCTTCCCAGGGCAGCGCTTCTATTGCTGGCACTGCGCGTTGCTGGAAGGGGTGCTTGCATCGTTTCCGCAACTGGCCGCTGCGATCGACGTTGAGCGGATCGCTTGGCCTCGGCCGCGGCGCGAGGTTGCCGAATTGATCGGCGGCGAGAACCAGTCGCTTCCGGTGCTCGTGCTTGGAGACGATGCCGAGGCCGGGTTGGAAACCGGCCGCGCGAATGGCCACCGGTTCGTCGAAGGTAGGGACGCTATCCTGCGGGTGTTGAGCCTCCGGCACGGAATTCCCGAACCGCATCCGTGACCAAAGAAAAACCCGGCCAGACAAGGCCGGGTTTTCGAAGCAAATGAAGCTGCGTTGCTGGATCAGTCGCAAACCTGGACGCGACGGAAGCGCCAGCCGTAGCCGTCCCAGAACCGCTCGCGAACCCAGCGGCATGGGGCTTCTTCGACATAAACCGGCGCCGGCGCGACATAGACCGGGGCGGGACGGCTCGCCGCAATGGCGCCGCCCAGCAGGGCGCCGCCGATCAGGCCACCGGCAACGCCGGCCGCGACTGCGCCGTCGCCAGCCTTGGCGGCCGGGGCAACGGCCAGCGAACCGGCAATCGTGGTGACGGCGACAAGGGCAGCTAAAGTCTTCTTCATGTCTTTGGCTCTCCTGGAAGGGGGGCGCCGTGGTCCGACGCCGGGTTTGAGGTGACTCACACGCTGGTTCGAACTGCTGTCTTGCTAAACAGCGCAGAACAGTCAATCGAAAGTAAACGTCCGGCGCTCTATCGGCCAAGAAAGCGGTTTTTTCGGGCCCCATAAAGCGGACGTCCCGGAAAACAGTCGGCTCTCCGGGACGTCTGGTTCGATTTAATCGAGATGAACGGGGATTAATCGCAGACCCTGACGTTGCGGACACGCCAGCCGTAGCCATCCCAGAAGCGCTGACGCTGCCAATAGCAATCCGGGCCGTAGTATCCCGGTCCTGCGACATAGGCCGGTGGCGCGTAATAGCCGGGGCCGTAATAGTAGCCGTTCTGTGATGCGATCGCGCCGCCGACGATGGCGCCGCCAATCAAGCCCGCAGCGACGCCGGCGGCGACACCGCGTTGTGCGTGGGCAGGGGCGGGGACCGCCACGGCCGAAACCGCAAGGGTGGCGGCGGCGCAAAGCGCCAGCAAAGTCTTCTTCATGGCCTCACCTTTCCTCTCGGGAGCAAGGACAGCGTGTGAGCGATCTGTCGGCTCGAAGGTTCCATATTTCGCTTGAACGATCAATGAACGGAGCCGCCTCATTTGGCCACGAATACGTGTTCGACGGGTCGAGCTGCGGCTCGGGCGGTGAGGGGGGCTCACAGGGGCGCCCCTCGGCACAAGCGGCGATTCAATTGGTGGCGATGGCGGGAGCGGTGGAAGCAGCGATTGAGCACGCCGAGCCTTTGCGACGGCCACGAAGCTCGTGGAGGTCGCGCCCGGTTTAGACTCGTTCCAATATGAATCCCGCATCAGTTTGGAATTGCTTCAAAAAGCGCTTTTTCCTTTTGCATCCCGGCGATGCCGACAATATCGATAATGGCAAGCATCACCGATGGACCTGCCTTTCCTGATGATTGTCTGTTCCTGTAACGTCCTCAGCGACCAAGATGTCCGCGACGCCGTAAATGCCGGCGGGTCCCTGACGCGAAATGCCAAGCAGATGTACGGCTGTCTCGGCTGCAGTGCCGAATGCGGCCGGTGTGCCCGCACGATCAAGGCCATTATCGATGAGGCGCTTGGCCCCTGCGCCAAGGCCTGCTGTGCCGGTTGCCCGCACGCGGCCAACGACGAGACCACCGAGCCAGCCGAATTCGCGCTCGCGGCCTGCTGATCCCTCGCCAAATCGCCTGCCGTCAGGATTATCCACGCCTTCTGCGGAGGGTTGCCCTTGTCAGCGATCTGACTTAGAAGCATTCTAAATTGGATTCTGGCCGATTTTGGCCGCGACAGGTGGAGTGGATCATGCAAGGCGACCCGAAAGTCATCGACTATCTCAACAGGGGGCTGCGCAGCGAACTGACCGCCATCAACCAGTACTGGCTGCATTACCGGATGCTGGACAATTGGGGCCTGTTGGAGATGGCCAAGGTCTGGCGCAAGGAATCCATCGAGGAGATGGAGCACGCCGACAAACTCGTCGCTCGCATTCTGTTCCTTGAGGGCTTTCCGAACTTGCAGGTGCTCGATCCCCTGAAGATCGGCCAGAACGTCCAGGAAATCATCGAGTGCGATCTCGCGTCCGAAATCGCCGCACGCGCGCTGTACCAGGAGGCGGCGACCTACTGCCACGGCGTCAAGGACTATGTCAGCCGCGATCTGTTCGAGGAATTGATGAAGGACGAGGAGGATCACATCGACTTCCTCGAGACCCAGCTCGACCTGATCAAGCGCATCGGCCTCGAGCTCTATACCCAGAAGCACGTCGGCCATCTGAAGGGCGATGAGTCCTGACCGGCGTCCGCGGGACTCGACATCAATCTCAGAATTGCGAAAGGCCGCCCAAAGGGGCGGCCTTTTTGCTTGTGATGCCGGCTCGATCCCCGCGCGTCAGTAGCACCGGGTGATGTTGACAGTATGGTCTCCGCCGCGTCCAGGAACAGTGACGCTCTCGGTCGGGCAGCTCGAGACATAAGGGCGGTCCGACGGCACCACCGCCGGCGGATAGCGATGCGCCCAGTCCCAGGGAACGTCATAGGTGTAGGTGTAACGGACGTCGTTCGAGATCGGCGGCGCGGTCTCGACGAGTGGCTCCCCGGCCGGACCGGAATCAAAGCCGACCGTGGCCGGCCAGAACGCGCCGGGGATACGTCCATGATGACGGAAGGCCGGATGGGGTGCAGCAAACGCGCCGCGCGCCGCCGCTCCTGATCTTGCGAAAGTCTCGGTCGCGCACCCAAACATCAGCGCGGCAACGCCGGCGGACGCAACCAGCGCCCGATAGATTTTATAGGTCATGGCACGCACCAGCTCTTGCGTTACGAACTCGTGCGGACGCTAAGCCGTGCCCCGTTGCGTCCGCAAACCGATCCTTAATTATTAGTTAAGAAGTAATCTTAATACGGAAACTTGTCTCAAAATCCCGGAAGGCGACCCGTGTCGCGTCAGAGTTGGGTCTTGTAGCGCTCGTAGACGGTCTCCTGGGTCTCCGGTTCGCCGAGCGCGGTCTGCTCATGGATCACTTGGCTGATGCTCGGGAATACCTTGCGCTCGACGCGGGTCTCCGCCGCCCACAATTTCGAGCGCATCAACGCCTTGCCGCAGTGGAAATAGGCTTCTTTGACGTCGACCCGCAGCACCGCACGCGGCGGCTTGCCGAACTCGATCATCGACGCCAGCAGATCGGGATCGCCCGACAGCCGGCCCATGCCGCCCACGCGCAGCGTCTCGTCGATGCCGGGGACGAAGAAGATCAACTGTAGCAGACCCGAGCCTTCGACGATGTTGCGGAAACTGTCGATGCGGTTGTTGCCGGAGCGGTCCGGCAGCAGGAGCTGGTTTGGTCCGGTCACGCTGACGAACCCAGGCGTGCCTCCGCGCGGCGATGCATCGACGCTGCCATCGGAGCCGGACGTTGCCAGCACGCAGAACGGCGACATCTCGATGAATTTTCGTGCATGTGCGTCGATGCTAGGACGCGCTTTGGCGATCACGCGCGCGGTCGGCTGCGGATAGATCGCGGCGAGGTCGGCTGCGGCAAGATCGGTCACGGTGCTCTCCCGGTGTGATGTTGAGCTCAGCGTAACACCCGAAGCCGCCCGCGTCATCCTGCGCTTGAGTGATTCCAGGCTCCAGCTCCGCGGACGAAGCCGAAACCGGCGGGCCCGCCGGCCATCTCCAATCGTGTCAGGCAGGCGCAGCGCTATCTTGCGCAGCGGTCCTGCATCATCGACTGATCGCGATCGTTACATCGTCCGCTGCGGCGCAGTCTGCAGCAACTCCTGCAACTGCCGGGCATAGAACCTGGCACTGCCGGTGGTGAGGTGACCGCGCGTCTCGGAGCTGGCCGGGATCAAATAGATACTGCCGTGCTTGATCCGCTTCACAGCGGCCTCGGTGACGCCGGTCTCCGGTGGATTGCGTTCGTCATCGGCGGCGTTGATCGCGAGCAGTGTCGCCTCGATCTTCTCCATTCCCGCGGACGGATCGTAGTCGTGCGAGGCTTCCCATTGATAGATGAAGTCGTTGGCATCTGATGTCACCGGCTGCGCCAGTTGCTCATCGACCATGTTGTCGGCCTGCGTCGCGGTCGGCGCCAGGGCCTGGTAGGCGAGCGTACCGCCGGCGCTCGCGAAGCGGTAGGCCGCGATCGCGAATTTCATCATTCGCGGCTGGCTCATATAGTTGCCGTTGTTGTAGTCGGGATCGTTGCGGATCGTATCCAGCATCGTCCGCCGCAGGATCCAGTTGCGCGCCGCCATCGCGGTCGGCTGCGAGGCCATCGGTACCAGGATGTCCATCATCTGCGGATAGCGCACGCCCCAGATCCAGGTGTGCATCCCGCCCATCGAGTTGCCGATCACGAGCCGCAGGTGCTTGACGCCGAGACCCTCGGTCACGAGCCGGTACTGCGCGTCGACCATGTCGTTGTAGTCGTATTTCGGGAAGCTCGTCCGCATCGCATCCGACGGCTTCGACGATTTGCCGTGCCCGATGCCGTCGGGAATGATGATGTAATATTTCGATGCGTCCAGCGGCTGCCCGGGCCCGAACAATTCGCCCGCGAAAGTCGGTGTCAGCATGCTGACGGCCGAGCCGCCGGAGCCGTGCAGCACCAGTACCGGCTGTCCGCTCGGCGCGCCGATCGTGGTGTAGTGCAGCCGCAGCTCCGGCATGATCTCGCCAGTGTGAAACTTGAAGTCCCTCGCGGTCCACTCGCCGTCCTGCGGCGCGGGATAGTCTGCAGCCGATACCGACATCGAGACGAGAGCGGCCACAAGCGCCGCGCACAAACGGATCATCGTGCTTCTCCCCGGGCGCGGCGTCTTTGTCCAGCCGCGTGGGCGCAAGCCTATCATGGCGGAAGCATCCGTCCGAGTGGCGCGCCGCGCGACCGGGCGAGAATTATCGACCTAGCCTCCCTTCAAGATGTTGAGCGCGTACCATCCCCAGTAGACCCGGTGGGACTGGATCAGGCCGTCCTTGATTTCCATGACCTCGATGAGATCCATCTGATTGCCGTCCGGAGACTGCCGGGGATATTCCCAGGTGATGACCCGGCCGTCGGTAAAGAAGCCCTGCTTGAAGCGCCTGCGCTGCGGCGGGCTGGTCCGGAACACCCGTGTGATGAACTCGCGCAGCCTGTCCTTGCCGCGGACGATCCCTTCGTTCGTCTGCATCAGGTGCTGAACCAGCGGGCTTTCGATCGAAGCGTCCGGTGCATAGAGCGCCAGCGCCGCCTCCAGGTCCTTGTTGCCGAGGGCTTCGTCCCAGAGCCGGTAGATGCGTTCTGCGTCGTTCTTGTCGGCTGTCATGATTGTTCCCTTGCAGTTCTGTTGAACGGCACCAATTTCGGCCAACAGGCGGTCCTGATGTTTCAGGAAAATCTGAAATGAGTTTCATGTCGTATGGTTGGGACGCTGAGCGAACTGGAGGACGATGCCATGGGTTCATCGCAATCCGTGCAGACAGGATTTTCGCGGATCGCGGAGGCGCTCGGCGATCCGGCGCGCGAGGCGATGGTCAGTGCGCTCGCCGATGGCAAGGCTTTGCCCGCAGGCGAACTCGCCGTCATTGCCGGCATCTCACCGCAAAGCGCAAGTGCACACCTGCAGAAGCTGGTCGATGCGCGCGTGCTGTCGGTGTGGGCGCAGGGCAGGTTCAGATACTACCGGATCAGGGACGACGACGTGGCGGCGCTGATCGAGACCTTGGTCGATCTGGCCGCCAGAACCAATGCCGCGCGCGGACGTGCAATGCCGGCCGAGCAGCTCAGGCGATCTCGCACCTGTTACCATCATTTGGCGGGTCAGCTCGGCGTGCTGCTGTCGAACGCGCTGATCCGCCGCCGACTCGTCATCGTCGAAGGCCGCAGCGGACAGGTCACGGAGCAGGGGCTGGCCTGGTGTCGGGCCGAGGAGATCGATTTCGATCCCGCGCGGCAGCCCCATCTGCGGCTCTGCAACGATTGGACCGAGCGCGTGCCGCATCTCGCCGGTCCGTTTGCCAATGCAGTGCTCGTGCGACTGCTCGCGGCGCGCTGTGTCACACCGCATCGCATTCCACGTGCGTTGCGGATCACGGATCGGGGACGGGCGTTCTTCGATCGGCTTGGCGTGCAGGTTCCGTTTTGACGACGTGCAGATGCCTTAGCGGCCCTCCTCGACATCCGTCTCGGGGCGATCATTGCCGGCAGCGGTCTCGGTCATCCACTTGCCGTCGGAAGTTTCGTACTGGATCGCCTCGGTGCGCCCAGGGACGCGCTGTTCGGTCGCGGCCCGTCGCGCGGCCGCGAGCGCTGCGGCACGCGTTGGAAACGGTTCCGAAAACACCCCGTTGACGGTATAGGCCCAGCCGCCGTCGTGCTGTACGACCTTATAGATCACGTGGCTCATCGGGAACCTCGCTAAACCGTGGACGATGAGGGGTGCCAGAATAAACCACGATGTCGTATTTTGCAGCAGCCGATCGTCCTGAGGGCAGCCGCCCAAGCAGCTTGGGGGTGAGGGAGACCATCATGTGCCGCAACATCAAGACGTTGTTCAATTTCGAGCCGCCTGCCACGGAGGAGGAGATTCACGCCTCGGCGCTACAGTTCGTGCGCAAACTGTCCGGCTTCAACAAGCCGTCGCAGGCGAACGAGGCCGCATTCAACCTTGCCGTGACTGAGGTCTCCGAAGCCGCGCGAAAGCTTTTGATCTCATTGCAGACCACGGCGCCGGCGCGCGACCGCGAGATCGAGGCGGAAAAGGCGAGGGAGCGCTCCCGTCTGCGGTTCGGCTGAGGCGAACATTCACAGGCGTTCATCCCGACGATCTGCGGAGCGTTCGCAAGCATCGCCTGGCGCTACGCCATGCGCTGGGTCTTCCGGTTCATCCATCTCGTTTCGCGCTGCCGACCGCCGAGCGCCACGGCGCGCTTGCAAAGCGGCTCTAACGGGCGTTGTCTGTTGCGAACTGAGGGCACGCCATGCGCATCATCATTGCACTGGTCGTTGCGTTGGCGTCGTCGGCCGCCTGTGCCGGCACGTCCGAGGGCTACGGCATGGGCGGCTGGATCGGAAAATTCCAGCCCGAGATCGACCGGGCCAACGCGACCGGCGAGCTATTCCGTATCAAAGGACATTGTCAGTCGAACTGCACGCTATTCCTCGGGCTGCGCAATGTTTGCGTCGAGCGCAGCGCGACGCTGCTATTTCACGCCGGCCACGATCGCCAGCGCAACATCAATCCCACATCGACCCAGCGGATGCTGAATGCCTACAAGCCCGCGCTGCGGCAGTACGTGCTGGCGCATCACTACATGGAGACGCTGGAATTCCACGCGATCCCGGGCGCGATGATCATCGACCGGTTCGGCTACAAGGAGTGCCCGCGAAGCTAGAGCATGATCCGGAAGAGTGCGAAGCTGTTTCCCCTCGCGACAAACGCGGAGCGTTTGCGCGGAGATCATGCTCAAACAAGGAGCTGAAGCGCGATGACGATTCCCGATCTCATCGCGCTTTAAGGGGACGAGACGTGTTACTTGTTCTTATCCTTGCGGCGCTTCTTCTTTTTCTTGCGATCGTCGTCATCATCATCATCGCCGAAATCCCCGGCGTCGACGTCGAGGGCGATCGCCTCAGCAGCGGCACGTTCGGCTGCGTCGTGCTCGGCCTGCTCGGCCGCTTCGCGCTCCTTGGTGCGCTTGTAGTCCTCCCAGGCGTCGAAGATCATGTGTAGCCATGGCATCACCTGATCAATCGACGGCAACTGACCGGGCGGTCCGGCTTCGCCGCGCGGACCCGCGGGGCCCTGCGGACCTTGCGGGCCGGGCTCGCCGCGGACGCCTTGCGGGCCTGCCTTGCCCGGCGCCCCGGGCTTACCCTGTGGTCCCGCCTTGCCGACTGCTCCCGCCTTTCCCTGTGGACCCGGCTTGCCGCGTGGCCCTTCCGGTCCCGGCCGCCCCGGGTGTCCCTGTGGACCGGGACGTCCCGGCTCACCCTGACGGCCTTGCGGCCCCTGTGGTCCCCGCGGCCCCTGGCGGGAGGTCGTGTCGTCAGCCACTGATATGCTCCGTCGCGATTTCAAGTCGGTTGTAACAGAGGTTGGATGACAGCTTCAATTCTGGCGGCCGATGCTGATGCAAGCGATCAACAGTCATAATTCGGTGTGCGGGCAGCGGAGGACGCGTTGCGAATTCTGAACGACATGCCCGGCGAAGCCGCAGGCGGACCTGCGCTCGATATCGTGGTCACGCGACACGATGTCGTCGACGACTCGACCTTCCGCGACAGCGGCGTCCTCGAACTCTACGAAGAGCTGTTTCCGGCGAGCGAGCGCGACGATTCGGACGATATCGTGCGCTGGGTGTTGTCAGATGATATCGGCGAGCGGCGAGGCTTCGTGGTTGGCGGTCGAAGAATGTCGTACCGTCTCGACTCACGCTTCTTCATCCTGCGCGCTGCGGAGCGCGCGATCGGGTTCGGCTTCTTCACCTACGACCATGCAAGCCGCCTGATCTTCTGCAATCATGTCGGCGTGCACAGGGCGTGGCGTGGCGGTGGCCTGGCGCGAACATTCTATCGCGAGATGGTCGACATGCTCGACGAATTGTTTCCGCGCAATATCGGCGTGGTGCTCGAAGTCGAACCATTCGATCGCGACAGGCTGGAGTCGCTCATCACCGATCTCGAACGTTCGGGCGGACGATTGCTAGAGGCCCATGAACAGGCGGCGATCCGAAAATTCCTGCGGGTGGGCTGGTATCACAAGCTTGGTTATTCGTTCTTCTGTGACGCGCGCACGAGGCAGCCGCTGCCATGCCGCTCGCCGTGCCTTGACCCGTCGTTACCATCATCGGCCTGGGCCGGCGTGGAAGAGGACTACTGGCTGATGTGGCATGCCCGGAACGGCGTGCTCCGCCCGGCGATGAAGGCGGGCCGCCTCTGGCAGAAGACCGTTACGACGATCTACGTCGAGATCCTCGCAAAATCGCTGATCGAAGAGAACCCTCGCGGCCGCCGGGCGTACTGGGACTACGCGACCGCGCTGGTGACGCGGACGCTGCAACGGACCGCGGCGACCGAGGTCTGCCTCGCAAGCTATCTCGGCCGCGATGACAGCCCGCTACTGTCGCGTTGGCGGCGTCTTGCGATCGATCTGCCGATCTGAGCCGCTATCCCGCCCCGTTGTCGGAATGCGGCGGCACCTCGATGCCGTCGGCGGAGTATTCGCGGATCTTGTTCCGCAAAGTCCGGACTGACAGCCCGAGCACGCGCGCAGCGCGGGTGCGGTTGCCGTCACAGCGTGCCAGCGTCTGCAGCACGAGCTCCCGTTCGACCTCATCGACGGTCGCACCGATCAGCAGTGGCACGATTTCATTTGGAGCCAGCGACGGCAGCAGCATAGCTTCCGGCGCAGGCAGGGTGGACGCGTAGGACATTGACACCTCCCGATCAACGCCCGCCTCACCGATGAAGCGGAAACATCGAGAATCGAACTACCCCAAAGCCCGTAGTTTCACGGTGTGCCAGTTTGGTTAACAACTCCTTAATACCCACTAAGCGTCTGCGGCGTCATGGAAAATACCTCGAAATCGCCACGATTGGGTTCCCGTCGTCACAACGTGCGATAGCCGCCGTCGACCATCACGATCGACCCGGAGACGTAGGCCGACATATCGGAGGCCAGGAAGATCGCGGGTCCCACAATGTCGTCCGGCTTGCCGGGGCGGCCGAGCGGCGTGTGATCCATGAAAACCTTCACCAGATCCGGATTGGTGGCGCGCACCTTCTCGTTCAGCGGCGTCTCGATGAATCCCGGGCCGATCGCATTGACGCGCACGCCATCCTTGCCGAGCTCGGCGGCAAGTGCCTTGGTGAGGCCGAGTACGCCATGCTTGGAGGCGGTATAGGCGGGCGAGCTCGGCGTGCGCAGATGCACGAAGGATTGGATCGAGCCGATGTTGACGATGCGTCCTCTGTTCTTGCGCAGCGGCGCGAGGAAGGCGTGTGTCACGTTGAAGACGCCGTTGAGGTTGATCGAGATGATGTCCTCCCAATCCTTGATCACGGCCTCGTTCGTGCCGAGCATGCCGTTGCGGCGTGCGATGCCGGCATTGTTCACCAGGATGGAGACCGGCCCGATCTTGTCGGCCACCTGCTGTGCCATCGCGATGCAGGCGTCGCGATTGGTGACGTCGAGCGCGAAGCTGTCGGCCTTGCCGCCGGCGCCGCGAATCTCCTTGGCCGCCTCCGCCGCCGCGTCGCCATCGATGTCGAGCAGCACGACGCGCGCGCCCTCGCGGCCGTAGCCCACGGCGATTGCGCGGCCGATGCCGGAGCCCGCGCCGGTGACGACGGCGATGTGATTGTCGAGTAGGGGCATGGCGTTCCTCGTTTGTTGTGCGTTGTCGACAACACTATTCAAAACTGCGCCAATCGAAACGCCAAGCGGTGTTTGCGCGTTGCTGTCATCCAGATTCGGATGACGGCACGGACCCGAACATGGACCCGCGTATCAGACAGTGGAGACTTGCGATCGAACGCTTCTGTGCGGCGTCCGATCCCGACTACGCCGCGATGGTCCGGATGGTGGCCGACATCGCCGCGACCGACATCGATGAGACGCTGCGGCAGGCGGCCGCACAGGTGCTGCCCGTGCTGCGCCACGCCGCGGCGAGATCGGCCGATCGCCGCACCAAGGAGATGGCGCGACGTCGCCTCGGCATCATCAGCGATGCGCTGCACATGCTGTCCGCGCCGCAGTTCGGCCGGCGCGGCCTCGCGCCGAAGATTTTGACGCAGGAAGACCAATACCGGCAATTGCTTGGCCTGCCGCTCGGCCGGCGCCTGGCCGCGACGGAGATTCATCAGGCCTTCAAGCGCGCTGCGAAGACGGTGCATCCGGATGGCGGCGGCAACGGCCCGGCGTTCCTCGAACTTGCCGCCGCCCGCGACGCACTGATCAAGCATCACTGACGCGGCATCGCCATGCCGGATAACGTACGGGCGGGCGCCGCGGCCGTGAGTGTTGCAACCCCGGAAGCAGGTTCAACGCGGCTTGCGCGCAAGCGCGGCCGCCCCCCAAATTGCACCGCCATACGCGATTGCTACAGTTGGCGCGTGGTGATTCGTATCCGCGTCGCGACGTGAGCAAACTTTGGGGAGTCCGCACAGTGAGATTGTCATCCGCCCTTCGTGCCGCGCTGGTCGCACTGACGGCGTTCGCAGGCGCCGCCTTGTCCTCCGCAGCGCATGCCGACAGCGGCTTCATCCAGCTCACCATATACAAGGCCGGATGGTTCATCGGCGGCTCCGGCGGCACGGGCATGCTGACCTTCCGCGGCCGCAGCTATCCGCTCTCCACCGGCGGGCTCGACTACGGCCTGGTGTTCGGCGGCTCGAAGACCGTGCTGCGCGGCCGCGTCAGCAACATCAACCGTCCCTCCGACGTCGCCGGCGTCTACGGCGCGGCGGGCGCCGGGCTGGCGCTTGGCCGCGGCGCCCGCGCAATCGTGCTCACCAACCAGAAGGGCGCGGTGCTCGAGCTGACCGGCCAGCAGGTGGGCCTGATGGCGAACGCCGATCTGAGCGGTCTTGCGATCACGATGCGATAACGCAACGCCGTCGCTCGTCGGGTGTGATGTCGTCCCGCCACAAACGGGATGACGCTGCTCCGGCAATCCGGCATTTCACCTGAACAGATGCAGCGCTGCGTATTGCAGCAGCATGATGGTCTTGGCATCGACAATGCGGCCGTCGCTGATCATGGCGAGCGCCTCGTCGATCGACAGGTCGAGCACCTCGATGTCCTCGCCCTCGTCGGCGAGCCCACCGCCATCGCCGATCCGCATCGTGGCGTCATATTCGGCGACGAAGCAATGCAGCTTCTCGGTCACGGCGCCCGGGCTTGTGAAGGCCTCGAACACCTTGCGCACGTGCACGAGCCGGTAGCCGGTCTCTTCTTCCACCTCGGCGCGGATGCGCAGCTCCGGCTCAGCGTCGTCGAGCATGCCGGCGGCGACCTCGATCAAGAGGTCGTCATAGCCGTTGGCGAAGGCAGGGTAGCGGAATTGCCGCACCAGCACGACGGTGCGCGTCTTGAGATTGTAGGGCAGCAGCGCCGCGCCGTTGCCGCGGTCGTAGACCTCGCGCACCTGAGTCTGCCACTCGCCATTGGCGCGTCGGTAGTCGAGCGTCGCGCTCTTCAGCTCGTAGCGACGCTTCGAGAGAAGCTGAACGTCCTTGACGCGAACGCGGTCGGCAATGCTCATCGGTACACCTCGCGCGAGGGCATCACCGCGCCGTGACCCCTCACCCGGGTCGCATCTTGCGATGCGATCCGACCTCTCCCACAAGGGGAGAGGTGACCCATCGACGCGGCAGGAGCCCATCTCATTTGTCGATCTGACTCCGTCATGTCGTCGCTTCGCGGCCGTCAAGCCATTTGGCGAACATCACCGAGGTCGATTCCTCAAAGCCGAGTGATTGGTAGAATGCGCCCGCCTTGGCGTTCTCGCGCCGGACCAGCAGTTGCAGCTTCGGCACGCCGGCATCGCGCAGCCAGTCTTCCGCCGCCGCCATGATGGTGCGGCCAAGGCCGTTGCCCTGCCGGCCGGGATCGACCGCCACGTAATAGACCCAGCCGCGATGACCGTCGTGGCCGACCATCACGGTTGCCACGAGCGCGCCGCCGTCGCGGCCAACCAGCACGGCCGAATTCGGCCCGCGCCGCGCCAGCGCGATGTCGGCCGTGGGATCGTTCCACGGCCGGGTCAGGCCGCAAGCCTGCCACAGCGCGACGACGTCGGCGACGTCGTGATCTGTGATCAGAGCAATGGTAAGAGCGGGCAATGATGCGGTCGCGGTCACAGCACTTTGCCCGGGTTCATGATGCCGAGCGGATCGAGCATCGTCTTGATGGACCGCATCAGCTCGATCGCGACCTTGTCCTTCACGTCGGGAAGCTCGTCGCGCTTGAGCACGCCGATGCCGTGCTCGGCCGAGATCGAGCCGCCCATGCGCAGCACGATCTCGAACACCACGGCGTTGACGTCGTGCCAGCGCGCCAGGAAATCGGCCGCATTGCCGCCGACCGGCTGGCTGACATTGTAGTGGATGTTGCCGTCGCCGAGATGGCCGAACGGCACCGGCCGCGACCCCGGGATCAGCTTCACCACCGCCGCGTTTGCCTCCTCGATGAAGGCGGGGACCGCGGCGACCGGCACCGAGACGTCATGCTTGATCGAGCCGCCCTCGGGCTTCTGCGCGCCCGACATCTCGTCGCGCAGCTTCCAGAACGCCTGGCGCTGGCTCAGATTGGCGGCGATCACGGCGTCGTCGACGATGCCGTCTTCCATGCCCTTGGTGAGGATGGCCTCCAGCGTGTCGCGGGCGTCGTCGCGTGACGACGACAGCTCCATCAGCACGTACCAGGGATGCTTGGTCTGAAGCGGATCGCGGATGTCGATGCCATGGCGGATCGAGAACTCCACCGCGATGTCGGCGAGCAGTTCGAAACTGGTCAGTGCGCCGGCGGCCTCGTTGCGCGAGATCGACAACAGCTTGAGCGCCGCGGCCGGCGATTTCAACCCGACAAACGCAGTCTCGATCGCGCGTGGCTTCGGAAACAGCTTCAGCGTCGCCGCGGTGATGATGCCGAGCGTACCTTCTGCGCCGATGAAGAGGTTGCGCAGGTCGTAGCCGGTGTTGTCCTTTTTCAGCTTGGACAGCGCGTTCAGCACACGGCCGTCCGCCAGCACGACCTCGACTCCGAGCGCCATCTCGCGCGCAACGCCATAGGCCAGCGCCGTGGTGCCGCCGGCATTGGTCGAGAGATTGCCGCCGATGGTGCAACTGCCTTCCGCGCCGAGCGAAAGCGGAAACAGCCGATCGACCTCGCCGGCTTTCTGCTGGGCGACCTGCAGCACCACGCCGGCTTCGCAGGTCATGGTGTTGGATTCAGTGTCGACCTCGCGGATCTGGTCCATGCGGCGCATCGAGACGACCACTTCGCCATTGTGCGGCGTCTGGCCGCCGACCAGGCCCGTGTTGCCGCCCTGCGGCACCAGCGCGATGCGGTGCTCGCTCGCGAGCTTGCAGATCGCGGCGACTTCGGCGGTCGAGCCCGGGCGCAGCACCAGCGGCGAGCGGCCCTGGAACAGGTTGCGCTCCTCGGTGAGGTAAGGCGCGATATCGGCGGCATCGGTCACCGCATATTTCTCGCCGACGATGGCGCGGAATTTCTGGATCAGGTCTGATGGAAGCGGGGGCATGGCAGGCTGGACGATATTCATTGTTCTTGGTCTTTCACTCCCGATATCGAGCATGATGCCATTGCGGCAGCCGCATCACGCGCTGATCTCCATGATTGTGGGTCTGTCCGAGCGGCGGTTCCGTGTTCGGGTCATGCCCGGCCGACGGCCGCGCGGCGCAGCCGGTCGTTGATGGCTTCGCCGAGGCCATCATCCGGAATCGGCATCACCGCGATGGCATCGGCGTTTATTCTGTCGAGCGTGCGCAGGTAACCGAAAAGGTTGGCGGCGGCCTCAGCGAGATCGCCGCGCTCGGACAGGTTCATCACGACGGAAGCGTATGCGGCCCGCGCGACCTTGGTCGGCCCGAACGCCAGCAGCGCTTCGCCGACATGGACGTCGCTGGCGTTGAGCCGGACCGGCGTACGCGGCGCGTAGTGCGAGGCGAGCATGCCCGGCGCGACTGGCTGGCCATCCTCGCCCTCCGCGCCCGGCGGTGGCGATTGCAGGGGAAGGCCGAGCACGCGCTCGATCTCGGCGCGCGGCAGGCCGCCAGGCCGTAGCAGCACCGGGTCCGAGAAGCAGCCGACGATGGTCGATTCCACCCCGACCTCGACCGGGCCGCCGTCGACGATCAGATCGATACGGCCGGCGAGGTCGCCGTTCACATGCTCGGCCGTGGTCGGCGACACATGGCCGGAGAGATTGGCGGAGGGCGCCACCACGGCACCGCCGAAGGTCTTGATGATCTCGCGCGCCATCTTGTGGGCCGGGACGCGAATCGCGACAGTTTCGAGGCCGGCGGTAGCCAGCTCCGCCACCGGGCAGGACAGGGCCCGCGGCAGCACCAGGGTTAGCGGGCCCGGCCAGAACGCTTCCGCAAGCCGCAAGGCCTGCCCATTGAACAGGGCGATCCGCCGGGCGGCGGCCAGATCGGCGACATGGGCGATCAGCGGATTGAAGGCCGGCCGGCCCTTGGCCTGGTAAAGGCGCGCGATCGCAGCCGCATTGCCGGCATCGGCGCCAAGCCCGTAGACGGTCTCGGTCGGGAAGGCCACCAGGCCGCCCTCGGCCAACACCCCCGCGGCCGTCGCGGTTGCGGCCGCACCGGCGGGCAGAACGAGCGTTTTCAGGCCTGTATCCACTGTGACTAAATCCTCAACTGGGTAGCTTGCGGTCCCTGAAACCCGACGCTATAAGCCGGGCCTCTTAGTCGGAGTGTGGCTCAGCCCGGTAGAGCACTGCGTTCGGGACGCAGGGGTCGCAGGTTCGAATCCTGCCACTCCGACCATTCTTTCAATGGCTTATAGTTTCGCCGGTCTGATGGCGCAACGAAATGCGCAACGAATTGGGTCATCTTACACCGTTGCGCGGCCATTTGATGCCATTCTTTCTGGTGCTGGCAGTATCATCAGGGTGGCGGTCCTCGCCCCTTGAGGTGTGGGGGCGACGTCCGGGAACTCTTAGTCGTGATAATCGGCATTCGGTGGCGGGAGGCCCGCGACGCGCGCGTCGACGCTTGAGGTCGAAGCTCGAATGTTGAGCTAGCGGCGTCCCCCGAAAGCCTCTGCCGCTTCCTCTTGGAAGTCCGGATGATGATGGCCGTAGTTTTGCTCGAGCTGCTCGACGGTCATACCAAGCCATCCAGCGGCTTCCCACAGATCGGTACCTGCCTGCATTTGCCACGTAGCCGCGGTATGTCGGAGCGAGTGCCGCACGACTTCATCGCCAAGCCCTGCATCCTCAAGGATTCCCTCCCAGGCGGAGCGGATCTTTCCAGCGAGAGGCTGGCCGTCATGCATGCGGTTGACGACGAAGCGGATTTCCTCGCCATCCTTCATCAGCCCCGCCGCGCGCAGTTTGGCCGAACGCCGCGCGTCGATAGAACGCCAGCGCACCAAATGTGGTCGTAGTCGATTGGCAATTTTTGTTGGAGGACGCCGCTTCTTGGTGGCTTGTTCGTCGCTGCCTCGACCCTGATAGATCATGGCATTGAGGTTCAACCATGGATGCGTAGTGGTCGCCATCCATTGTGTCCGGCGGATCGTCTCCTCTCGCCTGGCGCTGTACAGCCCGATGAGAATAAAGCGTGCTGCCGGCCGACGCCGATTGATGATCCAGCGCTCACGGCGGATCAGGCGCCCGTTCAGAGTGCTCTTCCAGTGACCACGCGCGACATCCCAAACGTAGCCCATCGCTGCACCGAATAGACGAGCGGCCTCGTTTCGCGTTAGCCAACGCTGCCGGCCGTCTGCCTTTGGCGGCAACGTAACCTTTGGCACGATGCTAAGCGTGTGCTCGGCATGGTAGGCGTTAATCGCGGCACGCAGATCTTCTAGCCGCCGCCGCGCCGTTTGATCCGAGACAGTTCCGGCGCGCGGTGTAATACCGGCCGCTCTATTGTTCTGGTTCGGAGCGCCGGTCGACCAGTCGACAAAGTCCCGGCAGAGCTGCGCCTTAAGCTCTGAGATCTTCTTCGCACCGAAAAATGCGTTCAGATCGAGCAAGCGAATGAGCAATAGCTCATGGTCTGCGAGTTTCCGGGAGTCCTGCGACCGGGGTCGTTTCAACGTCTCATAAAAGGTCAGGATATCCGCTATCGAGAGGATACGAGGGTCGGTCGCCCCAATTGCGAACGTGTGGCGCGAGCCGATGTATTTTTCCAGCGCTTGCGCTGCTCCATCAGTGTCATCGCGGCAGCAGCCTGTGCGGATCTGCCGTCGCTTTCCGCCCGATTGATCGAGGATGACCCAGCATCCTTCGTCTTCTCGCAGCCAGAGTCGCGGCGGTTTGGCTTTGCGGCCCGGCATGATGGTTTGACCATTTTGCGGATGGCACGAGGGGTCGTCAGATCCTTCCCTGCTACTTTGGCGATTTCAAGAGTCCCTACAGCCGTGGCCTTGCGCAAGGACGATAACGTCAACGGTCCGTGTGGAAAGAACACGGCAACAGCCTCCACAAGCGTCATCACTTCGTCCTCGTCCCATTGGGCGGGATTGGGCCGCGCTTTTGCGCGGGCGAGCTTGTCGACTTTATGCTTCGGCATGCTTGGACAGGGTGCTCATGGATTAGCGAGCCCTTCGGCTCCGCCGTTAGTTCAAGGTGTATGTGAATTCTGCGTTTCGGGAAGCCTTTCCCTCGGCTAGTGCGGCAATTGGCGGCTGCGAGGTGCAAATCGGACAATTTGATAAGGGATCGACGCGTTCGCGGCATAAATTAGCGGCGGGCGTCCTCAAGACGCACGACACGACCGGTGTCGATGTTCGATCGTGCCGCAGCAGATTGCTTATCTTGCGCAATCATCGATCAGGGTCGACGACGGTAACTTCGAAATGTATGGGGAAATCTCGATGGCAACGTCCGAAACGTACAAAACGTTTCTCAGTCGTGTCACCGAAGCGCGCGAAGCCGTGGCTACCCGCTCGGGTGTCCAAGCGCCAACTCCCCGGACGGTGGTCTTGAAGCTATCTGGCCAATTGTACGAGGTTACACGGCACTGTGCGATAATGGGGAACGTCGGCTTCCTTCGCAGGATTGGGAGGACCATAATTCAACAAGTGCGGCTTTGCCGCTGAAGAACCGCGCAGGCGTCGATGAGAGATCGAACGCAATCGGAAATTACGCCAGATACCCCGCTTCGCCTTGCTGATGCCGTGAAGATCGCATTCCCTATGGGCGGAATGACGGTCGCCGGCCTGCGACGTGAGCGCGATCGTAACCGACTGCTAGTTGAGAAGATTGCCGGCAAGGAATTTACCACTCTGGCTCACATTGAACGGATGCGAGAGCTATGCCGCGACGAAGCAAGGGCGCCAGGCTCCAGCTCAAGGCCGCCCGCCGAGACAAAAGCGGAAAGATCACCCACCAAGCGACCTGGATTATCAGAGACAACGGCCGGGATGTCGGCACAGGCTGCGCTGCAGATGAGATTGCGGCTGCGGAAAGGAAATTAGAGGAATACTTAGCGTCTAAGTACACGCCGGAGCGACGAATACGGCACATCGACGATATTCCGGTCGCGGATGTTCTGTCGATTTACTTAGATGCGCAGCTTGAAAAGCTTCGCGATCGCTTTAACGTCGATGGCGAAAACGAAGATTCCATTCCCGCTATCCGCAAGTTCAAGAAGCGCATCGAGCGATTGAACGAGTGGTGGGGCGCAAAAATGCTTGGCGAAGTAAACGGAGAGGCATGCCGCTCATACAAGAAATGCCGCAGAAAGGGCGGCGCGCGCCGAGATCTTGAGGATCTGCGTGCCGCTGTTGGTCACCATGCAGCCGAAGGATACCACAGGGAAATCGTCAAGGTCTCGTTGCCGGAGAAGGGTGAGCCGCGCGACAAGTGGTTGACACGCAGCGACGCGGCCAAGCTGATTTGGACTTGCTGGCGCTATCGCGAACGGCAAAAGAATTCGCGCCGACCGATGGAGGATGTGAAGGCCCCGACGCGCAAGCGTCCGCTGCGACATCTTGCTCGCTTCATACTCTTGGGCATCTACAGCGGGACGCGGGCTGGAGCCATAGCCGCGGCATCACCAATCCCAGCGGTCGGTCGTTCTTATGTCGACCTGGAGCGCGGACGCTACTACCGTCAGAAGCAGGGCAGCGCGAAAACCAACAAGCGGCAACCGACGGTCCCGATCCCCTCGCGCTTGCTCACCCACTTGCGGCGTTGGCACCGCATTGATCCAGACGCAAGGCACTTCGTTGAGTTCAACGGCAGGCCGGTGGCCTCGGTCAAAACCGCATTCAAGAGCGCCGTCAAGCTTGCGGGGCTTGGTCCCGGAATATCTCCTCATACCTTGCGACACACGGCGGCGACTTGGCTGATGCAGAGGGGCGCAGATCCGTGGCAGGCAGCTGGCTATCTCGGAATGTCACTTGACGTCCTGCTGAACACCTACGGTCATCATCACCCAGATTATCTCTCCGACGCCGTCGAGAAGATCGCCATGCATGAGCACAGCGAACGAAATGCGCACGTATCTGGTGCGGTTTCTGGTGCGGTTATCCCGCTTCGGCCAAACAAGATCCAATAAGGAGTTGATTTCATTGGTGGGCCCGGCAGGACTCGAACCTGCAACCAGACCGTTATGAGCGGCCGGCTCTAACCATTGAGCTACAGGCCCCGCCGCCTGCGGGCCGCTTTGGCGCGGCCGGCAACGGTGCGGGCTCCGTTTACAGGGTGCCTGGGCATTCGGCAATGCCGCCCAGAGCCGCCGATCGCTCTGCGATCTCCTGATCGGCGGCCTGCTGGAACAGAGGCCAGACGCCGGTTTTTCGCGGTCGCCGACGCCTCAATCCACCGAGACTCCCGCGAACTCGACCACCTTGCGCCATTTCTCGGTCTCGTCCGCCACCAGCTTGCCGAATTCGGCCGGCGTCATCTGCTTCGGGATGCCACCGACCTCGGCGAGGCGGGCCACGAGCTTCGGGTCCTTCAAGGCTTCGCCGACCGCCTTGTTGAGCGTCTCGACAATCTCCGGCGGCGTGCCCTTCGGCGCCGAGATGCCGTAGAAGCCGACGGCCTCGAAGCCCGGCACCGTCTCGGCGATCGCGGGCACGTCGGGCACGGACGGCCAGCGCTGCGGCGAAGTGACGCCAAGCGCCCGCACGTTGCCGCCGCGGGCCTGCTCCAGCGCCGACGGAAGATTGTCGAAGATCAACTGCACCTTGTTGGAGATGATGTCGGGGAAGGCGATCGCCGAGCCGCGATACGGCACGTGCAGCATGTCGCACTTGGTCATTGCCTTGAACAATTCGGCCGACATGTGCACCGAGGTGCCGTTGCCCGAGGAGGCATAGGAGATCTTGCCGGGATTGGCCTTGCAGTAGTCGATGAACTCCTGAACGGTTTTGACCGGCATCGCGTTCGAGACCACCAGCATGTTGGTAAGCTGCATGATGCTCGCGACCGGCGTGGTGTCACGCAGGAAATCGAAGGGCAGCTTCTTGTAGAGCGAGGTCGAGATCGCATTGTTGGGTGCGACGAACAGCAGCGTGTAGCCGTCGGCCGGCGAGTTGATCGCGGCAGCGGCGGCGATGTTGCCGCCCGAGCCGGTGCGGTTCTCGACGATGAATTGCTGGCCGAAATGATCCGACAGCCACTGGCCCATGATGCGGGCGACGATGTCGACCGGGCCGCCGGCGGCAAAGCCGATCAGCCAGCGCACCGGGCGGTTCGGATAGTCGGAGGCGGAGGAGGGGACGACAGAGGCAAGGCAGCAGACCAGGCCGAGTAGCGTCGCGCGGACGAAGCGGATCATTGTTTCTGCCGTCATTTTCTTGTGAGCATTGCCGCCATGGTTTCACAAAACGCCGGCTTTGCCTACCGACGTCGGCCGTGCGACGATTGCCTGCCCTGCATCGCATGCTGCTTGAGGCCTGACATGAAATTCGCTGTTATGATTTGCGCCGGCGCATTGTTGCTCGCGAGTGGCGCGGGCGCGCAAGAGCGGGATAGGGCCATGTCGAAGACCACGATCCATCTCGGCACGGCGACGCCGGGCGGCGGCTTTCCGCTCTATGGCAACGCCTTCGCCGAGGTCATCAACGCCGCCGACCCGACACTGTCGATCGAGCCGCGCAACACCAAGGGGTCCAACGAGAACATCCCGCTGCTCGAGGCCGGCACGATCGATATTGCAACCGTTGCGGGCGAGCCGTCCTATGAGGCCTTCATGGGAATCGGGCGGCCGGCGGCGACGAAGCTGAAGATCCTCACCGCGATGTACTCGAGCCCCGGCATGTTCGTGGTTCGCGCCGACAGCCCCTACAAGACGATCCAGGATCTGGTCGGCCAGCCCGTCGCGTTCGGCGCCAGGGGCTCCGGCCTGCCGATCCTGTCGCGCTACGTCCTCGACGGCATCGGGCTGAAGCAGGACGAGGACTTCAAGTCGATCTACCTCGATCGCGCCGGCGACGGCCCGGCGATGGTGGAGGACGGCCGCGCCGCCGCGCTGTGGGGCGCTGGCATCGGCTGGCCCGGCTTCACCAAAATGGCCGAGAGCCCGAGCGGCGCCCGCTTCATCGCGCCAAGCGCAGACGAGATCGCGCGCATCCGCGCCAAGCACGCCTTCCTGAAGCCGTTGACGGTCCCAGCGGGCAGCTATCCGAAGCAGACCGAAGCGATCGCCTCGGTCGGGTCCTGGAGCTACATCCTCGCGCGCGAAAGCCTGCCCGACGATGTCGCCTATCGGCTCGCGAAGACGCTGCACGGCGCCGAGGCGACCTTCTGCAAGAAGCTCGCGCAGGCCTGCGAAACCACCGCGGCGAACACGGTCGCCGCCGCGCCCGACATCAACCTGATCCACCCCGGTGTGCTCAGATACTTCCGTGAGATCGGGGTGGTGCGGTAGTGCGGCGAATGGCGAGTTGCGAATAGCAAATGGTGACATCTATTCGCTACCCCCCATTCGCCATTCGCTGATCTCAGTTCTTCACCAGCGGGCAGGCCGGGTCCGGCGGGCCGAACGCGTCCTCGCCCGAGATCTTCGTCAGGATCTTGTAATAGTCCCACGGATATTGCGATTCCTTGGGCGTCTTGACCTGCACCAGCCAGAGGTCATGAACCATCAGATTGTCCTCGCGCAGCTTGCCGTTGCGCGCGAAGAAATCCTCGATCGGCTTCTCGCGCATCTTGGCTGCGACCTTCAGCGGATCGTCGGTGCCCGCCTCCTTGATGGCGTTGAGATAGTGCATGACCGAGGAATAGACTCCGGCCTGCCACATCGTTGGCATCCGGTTCATCTTGGCGAAATAGCGCTTCGACCATTCCCGGGTCTTGTCGTCCATGTCCCAGTAGAACGAGGTGGTCAGCAACAGCCCCTGCGCGGCCGAGAGGCCGATCGAGTGGACGTCGGTGATCAGGGCCAGCAGCGCGGCCATCTGCTGCCCGCCGGCGAACACGCCGAACTCGCCGGCGGTCTTAATCTCGTTGGTGTTGTTCGGCGGCCCGCCGGCAATGCCGATGATCTTCGCTTTCGATGCCTGCGCCTGCAGGATGAAAGACGACAGATCGGGCGTCGCAAAGGGCGGCCGCACCGCGCCCAGCACCTTGCCGCCGTTCTTGGTCACCACAGCGGACGCGTCCTTCTCCAGCGAGTGGCCGAACGCGTAGTCGTCGGTGATGAAGAACCAGCTATCGCCGCCGCGCTTCACCACTTCTTTGGCGGTGCCGACCGCGAGCGCCCGGGTGTCGAACACCCATTGGATCGCGTAGGGCGAGCAGAACTTGCCGTGGAAATCGGTCGCGCCGGTCGAATGCGTGATGAACAGCTTCTTCTTCTCGTTGGCGATGTTCTGCACCGCGAGCCCGACCGCCGACACCGGAACGTCGACGATGAGGTCGACCTGATCGACGTCGTACCAGCGCCGGGCGATGGTCGCGCCAATGTCGGGCTTAAGCTGATGGTCGCCGACGATCACGGAGATCGGCTTGCCCAGCACCTTGCCGCCGAAATCGTCGACCGCCATCTGCGCGGCGGTGACGGAGCCTTGTCCGGTCGGGGTCGAGGCCGGGCCGTTCATGTCGGTGAGCACACCGATCTTGACCACGTCGTCGGAAATCTGCGCCATCGCGGCCGAGGAGGCCACCAACGCGGCTGCGAGCGTCCCGAACATGGATAGTCTTCTGGCGATCATCCTGTCTCCCTCCCTGAATTGGCGCATTGGCCCGTTATTCTTTGTGCCGCGGCTTTGCCGTGTGGCCATATTGGTTTCTTTTGCAACCATTTTAGGGTCTGCGTCAACGCGCCTTCGGTCTAATGGCGGGCGCCGGACCGGCCCAAGGCGGTTTCCTTCGGCGTCGATTCAGTCCATAGCGGGCCATGGTCACAGCCCAACGCTTGCCGCCTTCGCTCACTCCGCTTGACGTAGCGCTCGCCGCATTGTTGCGCGACATCACGCCGGTCGAGCCGACCGCGTTGCCGCTCGCCGATGCCTTGCGCTGTGTCGCCGCCGAGATGCCGCCACTGCGCGCGCATCCGTCGCGCGACGTCGCGGTCCATGACGGCTGGGCAATGCGCGCCAATGATCTGGTCGGCGCGTCGTCCTATGCGCCCTTGCCGCTGGCCGCGGCCCCGGTCTGGGTCGAGGCCGGCCAGGCTATGCCCGGTGCCACCGATTGCGTGGTCGACGCCGACGCCGTTGACATCTCCGGTCCGCTTGCGCAGGTGCTTGCCGAAGCGATCCCGGGGCAGGGCGTCCGGCGCGCCGGCGGCGATCTCGCCGACGGGCGGACGCTGATGGAAGCAGGGCGGCCCGTGCGGCCGCGTGACCTCTTGCTTGCGCGAACCGCCGGACTGGAGAGGTTGCGCGTACGACGGCCGCAGCTTCGCATCGTCAATAGTCCTGGCGGCATGGTGACCGCGCCGTTCATCGCGGAAGTGGCGCGCAGCGCGGGCGCCGATGTCGTCTGCGTCGACGCAACGGGCCGTGATGCGGCGGCGATCGCAAGCGCACTCGATGCGGATGGTTGCGATCTGCTGATCACGATCGGCGGCAGCGGCGTCGGCCGCAGCGATGCGACGGTGACCGCGCTTGCCGCGCGCGCCGAAGTGATCGCGTATGGCATCGCCTTGCAGCCCGGCCGTACCACGGCGGTCGCGCGGATCGATGCGACGCCGGTCATCGCCTTGCCGGGCGCACCCGATCAGGCCTTCGCGGCGTGGTGGGCAGTTGGGGTTCCCGTGCTCGATCATCTGTCGGGACGACGTCCGCGCGAGATGCTCGCGCTGCCGCTGGCGCGCAAGATCGCCTCGAGCGTCGGCATCGCGGAGGTCGTGTTGCTTGCGCGGCAGCAGGACACCTGGATGACGCTCGCCATCGGGGAACTGTCGCTCGAGGCGATCGCGCGCGCCGAGGCCGTGCTGATCGTGCCGGGCGCCGCCGAGGGCTTTGCTGCGGGCACCTCCGTCGATGCCTATATGTTGCGAGAGTGAGTTCCCGAGATAAGCGAGATGCCCGTGTCGAGCGACAGCAAGCAGCATCATCATCCCGGGTCCGGTGCTGGCGCACCATCCCGGAATGACGATGGCTCCCGCCTCGATCAGGACCAGTTCCTGACCATCCTCTCGCGCGAGGACGCGCTCGCGCGCTTCGAGGCTGCGCTGTTTCCGCGGTCGGTGCCGAGCGAGACGCGGCCGCTCGCCGATGCGCTCGGTTGCGCGCTGGCGGAGGACGTGGTCGCGCCGATCGACGTGCCGCCGTTCGATCGCTCCAATGTCGACGGCTTCGCCGTGCGCTCGGCCGATCTCGCGAGCGCCGGCGAAGCAGCACCGGTCCGCCTGGTGCTGAACGACGAGGTCATCGCCTGTGGCACGGCGCCGATGCGGCCGGTGCTGTCGGGCACCGCGACGGCAATCGCGACCGGCGGGCCAGTGCCGCGCGGCGCCGACGCCATCGTGATGGTGGAGCACACCCAGCCCGCCGGCCATCGCGCGATCGAGGTTCGCCGTGCGGCGTCGCCGGGACAATTCGTCTCCTATGCCGGCTCCGACATTGCGCGCGGCGAGGCGCTGCTGCGCGCCGGCACTATTATCGGCTCGCGCGAGATCGGCATGCTCGCGGCCTGCGGCATCGCGGAGGTTCAGGTGGCACGGCGGCCCCGGGTCGTGATCCTCTCGACCGGCGACGAACTGGTGCAGCCGGGTGAGAAGCTGCGGCCGGCCGCGATCTACGACACCAACGGCGCCATCGTCACGGCGGCAATTGCCGAGAATGGCGGCGAGGCACGTTTCCTTGGCGCAATCGCGGACGACGAGGCCGAGCTCGAAGCCGCGATGCGCCGGTCGCTGGCAGAGAGCGACATGCTGGTGCTGTCGGGCGGCACATCCAAGGGCTCAGGCGACGTCTCGCATCGGATCATCAGCCGGCTCGGCAAGCCCGGCATCATCGCGCATGGTGTGGCGCTGAAGCCCGGCAAGCCGCTCTGCCTCGCGGTCTGTGACGGCAAGCCAGTGGTCATCCTGCCGGGCTTCCCCACCTCGGCGATGTTCACCTTCCATGACATGATCGTGCCGGTGCTGCGGCGGATGGCCGGTCTGCCGCCGCGCTCGGATGCCAAGGTGATGGCCAAGGTGCCGGTGCGGATCGCGTCCGAGCTTGGGCGCACCGAGTTCGTGATGGTCTCGCTGGTCGAAGGCGCCGATGGCCTGATCGCCTATCCCAGCGGCAAGGGCTCTGGCGCGATCACGTCGTTCGCGCAGGCCGATGGCTTCCTGAAGATCGACGCGCTGGCCGATCAGATGACGGCGGGCAGTGAGGCCGAGGTGACGCTGTTCACGCCGCATGTGCGGGTGCCTGATCTCGTGATCGTGGGCAGCCATTGCATCGGGCTCGATCTCATCACTGCGCCGCTCGCGCGTGCCGGCCTGACTGTGCGGTCGATCGCAGTGGGCAGCCTCGGCGGGCTGGCGGCCGCCAAGCGCGGCGAGTGCGATCTCGCGCCGATCCATCTGTTCGACGACAAGACCGAAACCTACAACACGCCGTATCTCGCCGCCGGCCTCGAGCTCGTGCCGGGGTGGCGGCGCATGCAGGGCATCGTGTTCCGCAAGGACGACACGCGCTTTGCCAGATTGAGCGCGCAGGATGCGGTGCGCGCCGCGCTCGCCGATCCCGCCTGCATCATGGTCAACCGCAATCAGGGCGCCGGCACCCGCATTCTGATCGACCGGCTGCTCGGTGGCAGCAGGCCCGACGGCTATTGGAATCAGCCGCGCTCGCACAATGCGGTCGCGGCCGCCGTGGCGCAGCATCGCGCCGACTGGGGCATGACCATCGCGCCGGTCGCCCATGCGTCCGGACTCGGTTTCATTCCGCTCGCCGAAGAGCATTATGATTTTGCGCTGGCGACGGCGCGCAAAACGCGGCCGGCGGTGCGGGCGTTCCTCGACGCGCTGGCGTCCGATGAAAGCCGTGCCGCATTGACCGAGGCAGGGTTCAGGCCGGCCTAGCCCGACATTCCGCCGCAACAGCAGGATCTCCGGCGTACGATGCGTGGACGACTCCGCTGGCCGCGTGAGCGGTGGGCATGTTGCGCAACAAGTCAGCCGTCGTCCCGGCGCAGGCCGGGACCCATAACCACCGAGGTTGCTGATACGCGCGATGGTGACCCAGCCTCGTGCAACCATGAAGATTTGGGGTAATGGGTCCCGGCCCCCGTGCGCAATTGCGCACTCGGCCGGGACGACGATGGGGATAGTTCTCGCTCGATGTCTCATGCCGTCATTGCGAGGAGCGCAAGCGACGAAGCAATCCATCGCTCCGCACATGCGGGACCATGGATTGCTTCGCTTCGCTCGCAATGACGGTGTCTGACATTTGAGCAAAAATTCACGTTCTCGCGACATGAATTGTCCGGGCTTTGCATTTCGTCCCCCTCTTCTTTCTAGAGGGCGCAGGGAAAGCCGGGTGCCGATCGCACCCATGGGTGCTGAGTTGCCCGTCGTGTCGAGTTGTCGCACCCTGGGTAAAGAAGCGGAGCGCGTGCCTCGCTGCCGCGATGAACTGGCCGGTGTTCAGGCGCGACGTCGATTGTCACCGACATCGGCCGTGCTCGGCTCAGCACCGAAGGGCTGCCTCAACGAATTCCTGCACGGAGCGTGGCACTTCATCGTACTCCGCGATGCAGCGCCGGAGCTCGTCGGCAATATCCTTGGTGACATCGCGAGACCATCCTTCGGCGGTGTTGAAGGCCACAATGCGGACCGGGTGGCTGTACTGGTCGTCCATCAGACGCCGGATCAGGGTTTTGCGATCGGTGCCCTCTTCATCCGCTTCGCACCAGGCGCGGCCAAGTCTGCCGAAATCGTTCAGCACCAAGTAGGTATCATGGTCCGCTTGTGAAGGCGCGATCGAAGGCACGCGAGGCATATGTGAACTTCCCGCTGCGACGAATCCATGGAACCTTACTCCATTGTGAGCGCCCCTGCAGGCAATTCGCGGGAAATTTTGAGGTAAATCAGCCGGGTAAGAGGGGGCGGCCGGTATCGGCGATCCCGTTGAAGCAAAGCGCGCCGTCGCACGTTATCGTTTAGCAGCGCAGGACCCACGTAGGCGCCCGCGGCTGAGTGTGACCATTGAGCTCCTGCATCAGGGAGCAGTGCCATGTTAAGACGGCTTCGTTTCAGGAACACAACCTTGGAAGAAGTCCTGGCGGGCGACCCGCTGCGCCTTCGGAAGAGGTTCCGGGCGCGCCATCAGGCCTCGAAAGAGAGCCGATCGGCAAGGCTCGCCAAGACAGGGCGGCCCGTCAGCCAACGGATTGGTTGACCCTCCGGGATTAGGGCCTCCGAGATAGCCGGCGCACTGGAAGCGCGGCGCGTCATTATTGCCCATGCTCCTCAAGGCTCGGCTCTATCGCGCACCCGCCTCATCCAACGCCGCCAGCCGTTCAGCCTCCGCGATATCGTCCATTGTGTTGGCGTTGAAGAACGGGTCGAGCGGGGTGGTGGGCCAAGTGACGGTCGCCAGCGTGTAGCGCGCGGTCCAGCGGTCGATCTTCCTCACATCCTCGACGACCAGCGCGTGGCGCAGCTCGTCGCGCAAGGCCACGCTCCACAGCCCGATCACCGGATGCGACTGTCCGCCGGACGCGGCGACCGCGAGTTGCGCGTCCTGTTCGGTGAGGGCCCGATAAAGCCGCGCCACCAGGTCGCGCGGCAGGAACGGGCAGTCGGCGGCGGCGCTCAGCACCAGCGAGACCTCAGGCCGGTGCGCCGCCACCCAATCGAGCGCGGCGAGGATACCGGCGAGCGGGCCGGGGAAATCCGCCACCGTGTCCGCGATCACGGGCAAGCCGAACGCAGTGAAGCGCGCCGGATCGCCGTTGGCGTTGAGGACCAAGCCGTCGCATTGCGGCGTCAGCCGCGCGATCACACGCGCGAGGATGGTGCGGCCGCCGATCGTGCGCATCGGCTTATCGCCGCCGCCCATGCGTCGCGCCAGACCGCCGGCGAGCAGAACACCAGGAATATCAGTCGTCACGCGCTTCGCCCTTGCGCTTGTGCCGGGCCGATTCCTCCTCGACATAGTCGAGGTTCTGGTCGAACACGATGCGCTCCTGTCCTGATAGCGCGATGAAGCGTTTGCCGCGGGTGCGGCCGACCAGCGTCAGCCCGACTTGCCGCGCCAGCTCGACGCCCCAGGCGGTGAAGCCGGAGCGCGACACCAGGATCGGAATTCCCATCCGCACCGTCTTGATCACCATCTCCGAGGTCAGCCGTCCGGTGGTGTAGAGGATCTTGTCGCCGGGATCGACCTCGTGGCGATAGATCCAGCCGGCGATCTTGTCGACGGCATTGTGGCGGCCGACGTCCTCGGTGTAGCAGAGCGGCGTGCCTTCCTTGCACAGCACGCAGCCATGGATCGCGCCGGCCTCGAGATAGAGCGAGGGCATGGTGTTGATCGTCTGCGTCATCTGGTAGAGCCAGGAGGTGCGCAGCTCGGATTTCGGCAGCACGACGCTTTCGACCGCCTCCAGCAGGTCGCCGAATGCGGTGCCCTGCGCGCAGCCCGAGGTCTGCGTGCGCTTCTTCAGCTTCTGCTCGAAATTGGTGTGATGCTCGGTGCGGACGACCACGACCTGGAGATCGTCGTGATATTCGACCTCGGTGACGACGTCGTCGTATTTGAGCATGTTCTGGTTCAGAAGATAGCCGAGCGCCAGGTATTCCGGATAGTCGCCGATCGTCATCATGGTGACGATCTCCTGCGCGTTGAGGTACAGCGTCAGCGGCCGCTCCACCGGCACCTTGATCTCGACCGCGGCTCCGGTCTGGTCGGTGCCGGTGACGCGCTCGGTCAGGCGAGGATCGTCCGGATTGGGGACGATCAGGGGAACGGGCGCTTTCTCGATCTTCATCATGTCGGTCAGGCTAGCATGACAAGGGCTTGCAGCCGATATAAGCATGTGAGGAATTGAATGAAACCTCGACCAGGACCGTCATTGCGAGCCAACGGGTCGCGCGAACGCGCGCCCGATGACAGGCTCCGCGAAGCAATCCATCGATCCGCCCGCGGAGGCATGGATTGCTTCGTCGCTCCAGCGCAAAATTGCTTTGCAATCTTGTCGCGGGCTCCTCGCAATGACGGGGTTAGAGCCGGTTCCGTGATGGAGAGCGAAGCAAGATGAAAGTGATAGGCCTCGCGGGATGGAGCGGCGCCGGCAAGACCACCTTGCTGTCGCGGGTGATCCCGCATCTGCTCGGCCGCGGCTTGCGCGTCTCCGTGATCAAGCATGCCCATCACGAGTTCGACGTCGACGTGCCCGGCAAGGATTCCTGGGTGCACCGGCAGTCCGGCGCCACCGAGGTGCTGGTGTCCTCGACACGGCGCTGGGCCTTGATGCACGAGCTGCGCGGCGCGAGCGAGCCGCGGCTGCCGGAACTGCTCGCCAAGATGGCGCGGGTCGATCTGGTGGTGGTGGAGGGGTTCAAGCGCGAGGCGGTCAACAAGATCGAGGTGCATCGCGCGGCCAACGGCAAGCCGCTGCTGTTCCCCGACGATGCGAGCGTGGTCGGCATCGTCAGCGACGTCGTGGTTGAAACCACGTTGCCGATGGCCCATCTCGACGACATCGAGGAGGTCGCTGAATTGATGCTGCGGTCGGCGCTCCCGGTTGCCGACGTGCTGGCGATGGCTTCGGCCGGGAGCTGACGAGACTGAATGGCGCAACTGTCGGACGATTGTTTTGCCTTTGGCGGGCCGATGATGTCGGTGGACGAGGCGGTGCGCCTGATCGCTGCGCGCGTCAGCGCCGTCGCTGACGTCGAGACGGTGAGGCTTGCGGCAGCCGATGGCCGCGTGCTTGCCGGTGACATCGCCGCGCCCTTGCCTTTGCCGCCGTTCACCAACTCCGCGGTCGATGGTTATGCGGTGGCGAGCGGTGATCTGCCGCAGACCGACGCACGCGCCTTTGCATTGTCCGGCCGGGTGCAGGCCGGCGCGTCGGCGCAGGCTGCGCTGAAGCCGGGCGAGGCGATGCGCATCTTCACGGGAGCGCCGATGCCAGATGGCGCCGACACCGTGTTCATGCAGGAGGATGTGCGCCTCGAGCACGACAAGGTCGTCTTGCCGGCCGGACTGAAGCCCGGCGCCAATGTCCGCCCGGCGGGCGAGGACATTCCGCTCGGACACGTGGCATTGCCGGCCGGACAGCGGCTGCGGCCACAGGACGTGGCGCTCGCGGCGGCGCTCGGCCTGACCGAGCTCGCCGTCGTCAGGCGGCTGCGCGTTGCGGTGTTCTCCACCGGCGATGAACTGGTGTCGCCCGGCGAGCGTCGCGCGGCGCCGCAATTGTTCGATTCCAACCGCTTCATGCTGATGGCGATGCTGCGCCGACTCGGCTGTGACGTCAGCGATCTCGGAATCCTGCGCGACGAACGCACAGCACTTGCAGCGGCGCTGCGCAACGTCGCCGCCGCGCATGACCTGATCCTCACCACCGGGGGCGTCTCGACCGGCGAGGAGGATCACGTCAAGGCCGGTGTCGAGGCGGTCGGTAAGCTCGTGCTGTGGCGGATGGCGATCAAGCCGGGGCGGCCCGTCGCGATGGGCATTATCGAGGGCACGCCGTTGATCGGCCTGCCGGGAAACCCGGTGGCGAGCTTCGTCACCTTCGTCCACGTGGTGCGTCCGACCGCGCTGGCGCTGATGGGCGCGCGGCAGGAGCCGTTGATTGCGCTGCCGGTGCGCGCGGCCTTCACCTACAAGAAGAAGCTCGGGCGGCGCGAATATGTCCGCGTCAGTCTCCGCGAAACGCAGGATGGTGCGCGCGAGGCGATCAAGTTTCCGCGCGAAGGCGCCGGCCTGTTGTCATCACTTGTCGACACCGACGGACTGGTCGAGCTCGGCGAGCAGGTGGCGCGCGTCGAGCCGGGCCAGACGGTCGGCTTCCTGTCCTATGCAAACCTGATGTGAGCGTTGACGATGCACAGTCGCTTCGCCATGGTCGAGCCATGACCACGACAAAGCTCGATCTCACCGGCTTGAAATGTCCGCTGCCCGCATTGAAGACGCGCAAGGCGCTCAAGAGCGTGACACCCGGAGATTTCCTCGAAGTGCACTGCACCGACCCGCTTTCGGTGATCGACATTCCGAACCTCATCCGCGAAACCGGCGACAGGGTCGAGATCACCGAACGAAGCGACGTCCGCATCGTCTTCCTGATCGAGAAGACGAATGGAGCGATAGGCAAGTCGAATGCTGCATCGCCGCGTATCAGCTAGGCACGGCTTGATATCTACCTTTTGCCTATCGACACCTGTTCCGGCTTCTGCGCGAATTGATAATCTCCACTGGGGTGTGGAGACGGAGTCGTGCCTGGGAAGCGGCGTGAGGGTGGGCTAGGGCTGACCTCCCTCCAGATCGGCCGCACGACCGCGGGCATATCCGGCCGCATCGGGTGTTAGAATTCCAAAATGCGCGTGGTGGTCCCGGCGCATGCAAGGGAATTGTGCGGAACAACGACATCAAAGTTGCGCCGCGAACAGGGCGGAAGCGGGATCGAAGACGGCAGGCGCGCTGCCAACGGCGGCGGCTGCAGGGGAGGCACCAATGACGACGATGAGTAGCGCCGGAACTGTATCCGCAGCAGGCGCAGGTATCCTTGACAGAGAGCGGACGATTGCGACCGCCGGCTTCAATCGCTGGCTGGTGCCGCCGGCCGCGCTCTGCATTCATCTCTGCATCGGCATGGCTTACGGCTTCTCGGTGTTCTGGTTGCCGCTGTCACGGGCGATCGGGCTGAACGCCCCGAAGGACTGCCCCGACATTTCGCTGCTCGGGGAATTGTTCACGACCACGTGCGACTGGAAGGTCGCGAGCCTCGGCTGGATGTTCACATTGTTCTTCGTGCTGCTCGGCGTTTCTGCTGCGATCTGGGGCGGATGGCTGGAGCGCGCTGGGCCGCGCAAGGCGGGCGTGGTCGCTGCATTGTGCTGGGGCGGCGGACTGATCGTCGCCGCCTTCGGCATCTACATGCATCAGCTCTGGATCATGTGGCTCGGTGCCGGCGTGATCGGCGGCGTCGGTCTCGGCCTCGGCTACATCTCGCCGGTCTCGACGCTGATCAAGTGGTTTCCCGATCGTCGCGGCATGGCGACCGGCATGGCCATCATGGGATTCGGCGGCGGCGCCATGATCGGCGCGCCACTTGCGAACCTCCTGATCAACTACTTCAAGACACCGACCTCGGTCGGCGTCTGGGAGACGTTCGTCGCGATGGGCGTCATCTATTTCGTATTCATGGTGATCGGCGCCTTCGCCTATCGCGTGACCCCGCCGGGCTGGCAGCCGGACGGCTGGACGCCGCCGAGCGAGAAGAAGTCGATGATCTCGGAGCATCATGTGCATCTCGACAATGCGCACAAGACGCCGCAGTTCTGGCTGATCTGGTGGGTGCTCTGCTTGAACGTCTCGGCCGGCATCGGCGTGATCGGCATGGCCTCGCCGATGCTCCAGGAGATCTTCGCGGGCAAGCTGATCGGGCATCCGGAGCTGGCGTTCGGTCAGCTTTCGGTCGAGCAGAAGACCGCGATTGCCGGTATCGCTGCGGGCTTTGCCGGTCTGCTGTCGTTGTTCAACATCGGCGGCCGATTTTTCTGGGCCTCGCTGTCGGACTACATCGGCCGCAAGAACACCTATTACACGTTCTTCGTCCTCGGCATCGCGCTCTACGCGCTGGCGCCGACCTTTGCGGCGATCGGTTCGAAGCTGCTCTTCGTGCTCGGCTTCGGCATCATCCTGTCGATGTATGGCGGCGGCTTCTCCACCGTGCCGGCCTATCTCGCCGACATGTTCGGCACCCAGTTCGTCGGCGCCATCCACGGACGGCTGCTGACGGCGTGGTCGACGGCGGGCATCATCGGTCCGGTGGTGGTAAACTACATCCGCGAATTCCAGCTCAGGGCCGGCGTGCCGCGCGACCATCTCTACAACACGACGATGTACATCCTGTGCGCCATGCTGATCGCCGGCCTGATCTGCAACTACCTGATCAAGCCGGTCGATCCGAAATGGCATATGAGCGGGGAGGAGGTCGCCAAGTTGCAGGCGGCTAGCGCCAAGAGCGACGCGGCCGTGCAGCGTGGGTCGTTCGGCATCGGCAAGGGCGGCCTGGACGCCAAGGCGGCGCTGTTCTGGCTGTTCGTCGGCATTCCGCTGGCTTGGGGCGTCTGGAAGACGCTGGAGAGCGCTATCAAGATCCTCTGATTTCACGTCGCGCGATCCGCGGAACGGGCAGGCCCGTTCCGCGGCCTGTCTGATTTTTTCAGATCAACGAATAAACCAAAAAGGAATTCCGCAATGTTTCGCATCGGAACCTGTCTTGCCGCTGTGCTGCTTGTCTCAGGCACGCTGCACATGGCATCGGCGCAGACCGCGTCGCCGGCCGCGCCTGCGGCAACCTCGACCACGGCCAAGCCAACGAAGATCAAGCCGACGATGGAGAAGCTGAAGAGCATGAGGGCGCAGTGGAAGGCCAATAAGCCGAAGCTGAAGGCCTGCCGCAGGGAGGTAAAGGCCAAGGGGCTGACCGGCGATGACCGCTGGTTCTATATCGCCGATTGCATGGAGAAGACGTGAGAACTGGCGCCTCGCAAGCGTGTGGATCAGGGGGGCGTGACAGGCGGCTGCATGCCCCCTAATGCTGTTTGGAACGCTTCGAATTTAGTTGGCATCTGGCATGCCAAGGCGCTAGACTATTGATCTGACAGCGGTAACGAGACGCCTATGACGACGCATGACGTGCACCAGGTCCGCAGCTTCGAGCATCCCGGCGCGGGCCGGAAGCGCGCGAAATCCACCCCCAAGGGCCGCCAGGTCGACCCGGCCGCGGCCCACGAGATCGAGCAACTGCTTGGTGACCGGCCGCGGCAGCGCGACATGCTGATCGAGTTCCTGCATCTGATCCAGGACCGCTACCACCAGATCTCGGCGGCGCATCTGGCCGCGCTTGCCGACGAGATGAAGCTGTCATTCGCCGAGGTGTTCGAGACCGCGACATTCTACGCGCATTTCGACGTGGTGAAGGAAGGCGAGCCCGACATCGCGCCGCTGACCATCCGGGTCTGCGACTCGCTGACCTGCGCGATGCTCGGTGCCGAGAAGCTGTTGCAGGATCTGCAGAGCGCGGCCGGCCCGGGCATCCGCGTTGTGCGCGCGCCCTGCGTCGGCCGCTGCGACACCGCGCCCGCCGCCGAGGTCGGGCACAATTTCGTCGATCACGCCACGGTCGACAACGTGCTGGCGGCGGCGAAGGCCGAGGACACGCACGCCCATCTGCCCGCCTATGTCGATTATGACGCCTATGTCGCCGGTGGCGGCTACAGGCTGCTCAACCGATTGCGCTCCGGCGAGCTTGCGAAGGAAGACCTGCTGAAGGCGCTCGACGATGCCAGCCTGCGCGGGCTCGGCGGCGCCGGCTTTCCGACCGGCCGCAAGTGGCGCGCGGTGCTCGGGGAGCCCGGCCCTCGGCTGATGGCGGTCAACGGCGACGAGGGCGAGCCCGGCACCTTCAAGGACCGCGTCTATCTCGAAAGTGATCCGCACCGCTTCCTCGAGGGCATGCTGATCGGCGCGCATGTCGTCGAGGCGTCCGAGGTCTATATCTACATCCGCGACGAATATCCGGCCTGCCGCGAGATCCTGGCCCGCGAGATCGCCAAGCTGCCCGCCGGCGGGCCGAAGCTTCACATGCGCCGCGGCGCCGGCGCCTATATCTGCGGCGAGGAATCTTCGCTGCTCGAGAGCATCGAGGGCAAGCGAGGCCTGCCCAGGCACAAGCCGCCTTATCCGTTCCAGGTCGGCTTGTTCGGCCTGCCGACGCTGATCAACAATGTCGAGACGCTGTGGTGGGTGCGCGACATCGTCGAGAAGGGCGCCGGCTGGTGGAAGAGCCACGGCCGCCACGACCGGCTCGGCCTGCGCAGCTTCTCGGTCTCGGGGCGGGTGAAGAACCCCGGCATGAAGCTTGCGCCGGCCGGCATCACGGTGCGCGAGCTGATCGACCAATATTGCGGCGGCATGGCCGACGGCCACACCTTCCACGCCTATCTGCCGGGCGGCGCCTCCGGCGGCATCCTGCCGGCGTCGATGGACGACATCCCGCTCGATTTCGGCACGCTGGAGAAATACGGCTGCTTCATCGGCTCCGCCGCGATCGTGATCCTGTCGCAGCAGGACAGCGTCAAGCTCGCGGCGTTAAACCTGATGCGCTTCTTCGAGGACGAGAGCTGCGGCCAGTGCACGCCGTGCCGCGTCGGCACTCAGAAGGCCGCACAATTGATGGAACGGCCGGTATGGAACCGGGCGCTGCTCGATGAGCTGAGCCAGGCGATGCGCGATGCATCGATCTGCGGCCTCGGGCAGGCGGCCTCCAATCCGCTGACATCGGTGATTAAATACTTCCCCGACGAGTTCAAGGAAGCTGCCGAATGACCAAGATCACGTTCGAGCTCGACGGCAAGCAGGTCGAAGCCAGTCCCGGCGAAACCATCTGGCAGGTGGCAAAGCGTCAGGGCAGCGAGATTCCGCATCTGTGCTACTCGCCGGCGCCGGACTATCGGCCCGACGGCAATTGCCGCGCCTGCATGGTCGAGATCGAGGGCGAGCGCGTGCTGGCAGCGTCCTGCAAGCGCACGCCTTCCGTCGGCATGAAGGTCAAGACCGCCAGCGATCGCGCCGTCGCCGCGCAGAAGATGGTGATGGAGCTCCTGGTCGCGGACCAGCCGGCGCGCGAGACCTCGCACGATCCGGATTCGAAGTTCTGGCATTGGGCCGAGAAGACCGGCGTCACCGAGAGCCGCTTTCCGGCCGCGGAACGCTGGACGCCGGACGTCAGTCATCCGGCGATGCGCGTCAATCTCGATGCCTGCATCCAGTGCGGGCTGTGCGTGCGTGCCTGCCGCGAGGTGCAGGTCAACGACGTCATCGGCATGGCGTATCGCAATCACGACGCCAAGATCGTGTTCGACTTCGACGACCCGATGGGCGAATCGACCTGTGTCGCCTGCGGCGAATGCGTGCAGGCCTGTCCGACCGGCGCGCTGATGCCGTCGGTGATGCTCGACGACAAGCAGGAGCGCGTCACCTATCCGGACCGCAAGGTGGATTCGCTGTGCCCGTATTGCGGCGTCGGCTGCCAGGTCACCTACCAGGTCAAGGACGAGAAGGTGATCTATGCGGAGGGGCGCGACGGCCCGGCCAATCACAACCGGCTCTGCGTCAAGGGCCGTTTCGGCTTCGACTATATCCATCATCCGAATCGGCTGACCAAGCCGCTGGTGCGGCTGCCCAACGTCAAGAAGGATCCCAACGACCAGGTCGATCCCGCCAATCCCTACACCCACTTCCGCGAAGCTTCGTGGGAGGAGGCGCTGGATCTCGCGGCCAAGGGGCTGAAGAGGATCCGCGACGAGAAGGGCGTCAAGGCGCTCGCCGGCTTCGGCTCCGCCAAGGGCTCCAACGAGGAGGCCTATCTGTTCCAGAAGCTGGTGCGCACCGGCTTCGGCTCCAACAATGTCGATCATTGCACGCGGCTGTGCCACGCCTCGTCGGTGGCGGCGCTGATGGAGGGCCTCAATTCGGGCGCGGTGTCGGCGCCGTTCTCGGCGGCGATGGATGCCGAGGTGATCTGGGTGATCGGCGCCAACCCGACCGTGAACCATCCGGTGGCGGCGACCTTCATCAAGAACGCGGCCAAGAAGGGCGCCAAGCTGTACGTGATGGATCCGCGCCGGCAGACGCTGTCGCGTCACGCCACGGAGCATCTGCAATTCAAGCCGGGCAGCGACGTCGCGATGCTGAACGCGATGATCCACACCATCATCACCGAAGGCCTGACCGACGAGCAGTACATCGCCGGCTACACCGAAGGCTTCGATGAGCTGAAGGAGAAGATCAAGGACTTCCCGCCGGAGAAGATGGCGCCGATCTGCGGCATCCCGGCGGAGACCTTGCGCGAGGTGGCGCGGACCTACGCCAAGGCAAAGTCGTCGATCATCTTCTGGGGCATGGGCATCAGCCAGCATGTCCACGGCACCGACAATGCGCGCTGCCTGATCGCGCTTGCGCTGATCACCGGCCAGGTCGGCCGTCCCGGCACCGGGCTGCATCCGCTGCGCGGCCAGAACAACGTGCAGGGCGCTTCCGACGCCGGCCTGATCCCGATGTTCCTGCCGGACTACCAGCCGGTCGGCCGCACCGATCTGCGCGCGCCGTTCGAGCAGCTCTGGCAGCAGCAGCTTGATCCCGTGCGCGGCCTGACCGTGGTCGAGATCATGAACGCGATCCATGCCGGCGAGATCCACGGCATGTATGTCGAGGGCGAAAACCCCGCGATGTCGGATCCCGATCTGCAGCATGCCCGCGAGGCATTGGCGAAACTCGATCATCTCGTGGTGCAGGATCTGTTTGTCACCGAGACCGCATTCTATGCCGATGTGATCCTGCCGGCGTCGGCGTTCGCCGAGAAGTCCGGCACCTTCACCAACACCGACCGCCGCGTGCAGCTCGCGCGCGAGGTGATCCGGCCGCCGGGCGACGCGCGGCAGGATCTCTGGATCATCCAGGAGATCGCCAAGCGCATGGGCCTGCCGTGGAATTACAGCGGCCCCGCCGACGTATTCGCCGAAATGACCGAGGTGATGCCGTCGCTCAACAACATCACCTGGGAACGCCTGGTGCGCGAGGGCGCGGTGACCTATCCGGTCGACGATCCACATCAGCCAGGCAACGAGATCATCTTCACCACGGGCTTCCCGACCGAGAGCGGGCGCGGCAAGATCGTGCCGGCGCACGTGATCCCGCCGGATGAATTGCCCGATGACGAGTATCCGATGGTGCTGTCGACGGGGCGGGTGCTCGAGCACTGGCACACCGGGTCGATGACGCGCCGCGCCTCCGTGCTCGACCAGATCGAGCCCGAGGCTGTGGCCTTCATGTCGCCGAAGGACATGCGCCGGCTCGAGCTCTGGCCGGGTGATTTCATCCGCCTGCAGACCCGCCGCGGCGCGGTCGAGGTCAAGGTGCGCTCCGATCGCGACGTACCGGAGAACATGGTGTTCATGCCGTTCTGCTACGCCGAGGCGGCGGCCAATCTCTTGACCAATCCGGCGCTCGATCCGTTCGGCAAGATTCCGGAATTCAAATTCTGCGCGGTGCGCGCTGAAAAGGCCGAGTTTCGCTCGGCGGCGGAGTAACCCGCCGCCGCCAGGCGTCGCTATCAGTCTAAAGGCCCAGGGCGCAACCGTCGCCACGCAGATCGTGTGCGCCTTTGATCAAGCCGTCGTCATGGATCACGATGGCTCCGGCCTGGCCGGCCAGCGGGCTCAGTGCGGGAATGGCCGCGATGCAGTGACCACGCTTGGCCAGATCATCGACCGTCGCGTCGTTCACGCTGGCCTCGAGCTTGAGGCTGTCGCGTTGGTCCGAGAATGTCTTGCCAAGCAGGAAACGCGGGCGTGACAGCGCCTCGCACGGATCGAGGCGATAGTCCAAGAGACGGGTGAGCAGCACCGCCAGGGTTTGCGGCTGTCCGTCGGCTCCTTGGGTGCCGCACAGGACATATGGCGCGTCCCCCTTCAGCACCATGCTCGGATTGAGCGTATAGAATGGGCGTTTCCCGCCGCGAACCACGTTCGGGTTGCGTGGATCGAGGCTGAAGGCGGCACCCCGGTTCTGCCAGAGTATGCCGGTATCCCCGACAACGATCCCGCTGCCCCAGTCGTAATAGGTGCTTTGCAGTACGCTGACGCTATGCCCAAACCGGTCGGTGACCGCGAAGTAGACGGTGTCGCCGGTCTTGAACGGATGCGGCCAGTTCATCGCGCGGTCCAGCTTGATCGATTGGGCCTTGCGCCCGAGATGGTCCGGAGCCAGCCACTGGTCGAGAGGTTGTGGGACAAAATTCGGGTCCGCAATGCGCGTGCGGTCCAGAAAGGCTTGCTTCACCGCTTCCACGCAGAGGTGGTAGTAGTCCGCGCTGCCTTCAGGAATCTTGCTTAGGTCGAATTCGCGCAGGATTCCCATGATCCCGAGGGTCGAAATGCCCTGCGTTGGCGGCGGCGGGGCGAGCAAAGTGAGCCCCCGGTAGTCGAGGCTGACCGGCTGCTCGAGCGTGGACCGGGTGTTGCGAAGATCGATCGCGGTCACCGGGGAGCCGACCGCTTCCAGCCCTTTCGCAATCCTTGTGGCAAGTTCTCCTTCGTAAAATTCTCGTGCCCCGTGTCGAGCAATCGCCTTGAGGCTGCGCGCCAGATTCGGCTGAGCGAAGGTTTCGCCCTCCCTGGGCCGACGCCCATTCGGCATGAACGTGGCCCGGAAGTTCGGCCAACCGTCCACCTCGGTCTTGCGGTAATCCAGCCAGTACAGTTGCGAGGCGGTGATCGGAAAGCCGTTTTCGGCGTAGCCGATCGCCGCATCCAGCAGCGACGAGAAGCTGAGTTGCCCACCCCAATGTGCCCTCGAATAGGCGTGGGCCTTCTCCCAGCTATCGACGGCGCCTGCCGAGACGATCGTGGAGCCCGAACCGCGGAAGGGAATTGCATCCTGGAAGTTCGGCAGATGTTCCACGGCCTGGCCGAGCCCCATGAGGACATCCCTGCGACCGCTGCGGTCGGCGACGATCCAGATGGCATCGCCGCCGATCCCGCAGAAGTGCGGGCAGGTGACCGTGATTACGGCTCCGACGGCGATCGCCGCCTCGATAGCGTTACCGCCGTCACGCAGCACCTTGAGACCTGCTTCACTGGCCTGCGCGTGCGGGCTTGTCACCATGCCATCGGTCGACTGGGCCTGTGTCCGCGACCCAAGTACCGCCTCGGCCGCACGATCAGATCGGCCGGCGACGATGCCGCCCGACCTTTCATCGACATGGAAATTCATCGTGTCCTTTCAGTTCATCTGCAAACAGGAGACCGGCACTGTTGGGATCATGACGCGATTGCGCGTAATCGCATCATGATTTCATCGGGCATGATCTCCGCGCAGCGGCTTCGCGTTTATCGCGAGGGAGGACCAGCTTCAACTGTGCGCGAAAGCGGCTGCGGGTTCGGATCATGCCCTAGGAGGCGATCTCAGGCAGGCGCCGATCTGCTGTCTCGGCATGCGGGTGGTGAGCTCCGAGGTGCGCCGTGAGCCAAGCATAGATCGGTCCCAGCAGGTTCATCAAGAGCGAGGCCGCCAGCGCGGCGAGCGGATCGCCGGGCACCGGTCCAAATCCGCCGAACACGGTTGCGAAGTACGATGCAAACCCGAAGAACATTCCCGGCACGAAGCTGAGGGCAGGAATACGTCCCAGCAACATCATCGTGCCGTTGAACACGAACAAGATGGCGCACTCGGCGAGGATCTGGGCATTCCCCGTCAAGTGCTGCGCAGAGAACTTGAAGCAAACGACGATGATGTAGGCGAAGATGCCCCCGATGATCATGGTGGGCCAGAACTTCTTCAATAGGCCGATGGAGGGTCCGCCAGCCGCGAATGTTCCCGCCCATGTGATGAAGATCGCCCACGGCGGGAAATGGAAAGAGGTCATGCTGATGAAGATCGTTGTGACGGCCAGAAGTGATGCGACAACTTCCGCAGGCAGCTTTGTCATGGGGTTTCCTCGCTTGATGCTTTTGGTTGTTCTTCGGCTTTCGCTACGGCCCGCTCATCGCGGATGGGCATGGCCGCATTCTCTGCAGATTCGGCTCTCGTGCCGGGTGATCACCGTCACGCGCCCGCGCTTGAGGACCCACGAGCGTGGCGGAATGTCCAGCAGCACGTCCGCGAAAGCGAACGTATCGAGAATGACGATGTCCGCCGGCTTGCCCACCGCCAGGCCGTACTGATCAGACAGCCCTACCGCACGCGCCGCGTTCGAGGTGCCCATCTTGAGAACCTCGAGCTGATTCTCGGGAGTACCAAACTGGATCAGGTGAGCCAGCAGATTGCCGATCTGAAGCGGGTCGGCCTTGCCGAACGGCGTGAAGGCGTTGCGGATATTGTTGGATGAATAGGCGACGTTGACGCCCGCTGCATGCAACGCCCGCACCGGGGTCAGACCGCGACGTGGCCGGGCATCGTCCTTGCGGCCGCCGAGATAGGTGTCCGTAGCGGGCAGCGTAACAACGGTGATGTCCGCTTCCTTCAGCAGGTCGATCACCGGCTTCGCATGTTCCGGCGTCAGCGCACCCAAGCTCGTCATGTGACCCAAGGCGACCCGGCCTCGGTAATCCGTATCGATGGTCTTTCGCGCGATGTATTCCGCCGCAGCGAAACGCTTGTCGTCGGTATCGTCGGCAAAGTCGGCATGCATGTCGATGTCGAGATCGTGCTTCAAGGCCAAATCGAACACCTTGTCGATGTGTGCGCACGTATCGTTCCAGCTCAGTTCGTTGTAGGGGCAGCCGCCGACGACGTCGGCGCCCATCGCCACTGCCTGCTCCATGAGTTCGACGACGCCGGCCGTCTTCAGCAGGCCCTCCTGCGGAAAGGCCACGATCTGCAGATCCAGCAGATCCTTGTACTCCTCCTTCAGCTCCAGGGCGGTCTCGACGCCAATGAGTCCCTGGATCGGGTCGACGTCCGGATGGGCACGAACGAACACCGTTCCGTTGCGGACCGCCATGTCCAGGACCTTGCGCGATCGCTCCAGCACGTCACTGCGCTCTTGCTTCGCCTTCAGGATTCCGGTGACCCGGATGGCTTCTTCCAAGGTCCCGGAGCGGGCGGGCAGTCGGCGATGAACGAACGCCTTTTCGAGATGCAGGTGCGGTTCGATGAAGCCAGGGAGGGCCACGCGGCCCTGCGCGTCGATCTCCTCTTCACCCGCCCTGTCGAGATTTTCCTCAATCGCCGCAATTCGTCCGCCGCGAATTCCGATATCCATGAGGGGCTGTTCGTCGCTAAGCCGAACCTGGCGAACGACCATCTCCATTGAAGTTTCCTCCTTGGCTTCGTCGGAGCCTTGGTTTTTGTTTCTCCGACACGCGTCGAACGAATTTAGGAAAAGGATTCCGAGCGGCGCGTTGTAAAGCTAAAGCAGAAAGCGTCGGCGGATAATCAGTGAGTTCCTAAGAGCGACTAGGAATAATCCTAGAGCAGGATCAGTGTGGGTCGAATCGACTCGCGGCGGCTCCGGTCCACCTCTCCCCGCCGGGGGCAGGGCTATCGTATATGCCGTCTCGGGCGGCTGCGCGTAATCGGCCTCGTGGTTCGAGACGCGCCGCAAGCGGCACTCGTCACCATGAGGGTCTACTATTGTGCCGCAAAACAACACCTCATGCTGAGGAGCCGCCAAAAGCGGGCGCCTCGAAGCATGGGCCCACAGGGCGAGCCGGCACGACGGAATGCAGGGCAGGGTCACTCGACGAGTTGATTTCGGAGCGCGTAGTGGACCAGGTCGACCACCGTTGCAGCCCCCATCTTTTCCATGAGGTTCGCCTTGTGGGTGCTCACGGTCTTGATGCTGAGGTCGAGCCTGCGGGCAATGTCGGTGATCTTGCGCCCGAGAACCAGCATATCGAAGACTTCGCGCTCGCGCTTCGTCAATCGGATATGCGGGAATGCTGCGGCCGGCGGATGCCGCGTGGCGTCTCGCGTCGCTGCGCTGACAAACATTTCGTCCCGCGCCGCGGTCCGGATAGCCTGGATCAGTTGAAGACTGGCGCTGTTCTTGGTGACGTATCCGACGGCGCCCGCCTTCAGCGACTCGATGACGTACTGATGCTCCTCATGCATGCTGAGGACGACGATACGAATCTCGCGATGTTTTGCTTTGAGGAGCTGAAGAAGCGGAATCCCGCTGATTCCAGGCATGGAAAGGTCCAGCAGCACGATCTCGCAAGGTGTGGTTTCCAGCAGCCCAAGCAGTTCGTCGCCGCTTCGCGCCTCGCCGACAATGTCCATATCTGCCTGGTCCGCGAGGATCTGCTTCAAGCCCTCGCGGAAGATGGTGTGATCGTCGGTGATGATGAGACGCGTCATCGTCGAGTTCTAACCTTGGGCGTGTCGAGCGGAATGCGAACCGAGACGCGCGTTCCGCCGTGTGCAGCACCTGATACGTCGATCGATCCTCCGAGCGAGAAGGCGCGCTCGCGCATGCCCACGAGGCCCAGCCCGTCTCGCGGCAATATCACGTTGTCGATGCCGCAACCATCATCGACGATCTCGAGCCGGAACTCGTTTGCGGCGTGCCGTGCGCTGATGTCAACCTGCCTGGCGTGCCCATGGCGCAGCGCGTTCGTAAGCGACTCCTGAACGATGCGGAACACGCCCGTGCTCACATCCTTGCTGTAGGCGATGTCTTCCCGATCAAAGGATAGGGACACGTCGAGTCCGCTCATCTCGGCAGAGTTTTGGGTCAACCATTTGATCGCGGAGACGAGGCCGAGTTCGTCCAGCATGATCGGCCTCAGGTCAGCGGCGATGCGTCGAAGGTTCGTCACCGAATGATCCGCAACCGAAACGAGACGATCGATGTGGAGGCCCAGAACGTCCGGCGGTGAGGACAGGTGGTCCCGGATCCAGGTTAACTGGATTTTCATCGCCGTCAGTGTTTGTCCCAGCTCGTCGTGCAGCTCGCGTGAGATTCTTGCGCGCTCCTCCTCCCGAACTGACTGAAGATACGATGAGAGCTCGCGTAACTGCGACCTGGAACGAAGAAGCTCGTCTTCTGCCGCCCTTCGTTCGGTGATGTCGCGAGATATGCCCACGGTTCCGACAATGCGCCCCGCTTCATTGCGAATGGGTGCTTTGATGGTCTCGAACCAACGCGGTTCGCCATTGTTGTCGGGGCGGGATTCCTCGTAGCGCCGACGTCTGCCGCTTTTCAGAACGGCGCGATCGGTGCGCAGATAGATATTGGCGATCTCAGGCGCCCAAATTGCGGACGGGGTATTTCCGATCACCTCGTGTTCGGGTCGGCCGATGACCTTCAGGTAGGCCGAGTTGACAGCAAGATAGCGCGACTTGCGATCCTTCAGCCATGCCATGTCCGGGATATTGTCGAGCAACGCTCTTTGGCGATCTTGCTGTCCATCGTCGGTCATCGCCGAAGACTATCAACTTCGCGGTACCTGCATAGTGGAAAATCGCCGGCCGATGCATGGGTGAGGTGTGCAATTCTTCGCAAATGCGAAACGGATGGAGAGATGGTCAATCTCCATCTCGCCTTCCCGGCCTCGCAATCGAACACGGAGACGGATCATATCCCCACGCGCGCGACCGTCGGTTGCTTCACTGCCCAGGCGACCGTCACTCCGCTGCCGCGGGCGTCGTTTTGGCGGTCTCCAATGCGGCGGCGATCGCGTCGTCGACGCGCTCGAGCCAGATGAATTCCAGCTTGGCGCGCGCCCCGGCCGGGATATCGTCGAAGTCGCGCTTGTTGCGCGCCGGCAGCATCACACGGGTCAGGCCGGCCGCGGCGGCGGCGACCACCTTCTCCTTGATGCCGCCGACCGGAAGCACGAGCCCGCGCAGCGAGATCTCGCCGGTCATCGCGGTGTCGCTGCGGACTGTGCGCTCCGTGAGCAGCGAGGTGAGGGCGGTGAACATCGCAACGCCCGCGCTGGGGCCGTCCTTCGGGGTCGCGCCCGCCGGCACGTGAACGTGGATGTCGCTTTTCTCGAAGACGCCGGCATCGATCCCGAGTTGGGAGGCCCGGCTCTTCACCAGAGTGAGCGCGGCCTGCACGCTCTCACGCATCACTTCGCCGAGCTGGCCGGTGAGGATCAGTGAGCCTCGGCCTGGCGTGCGCGACGCCTCGATGAACAGGATGTCGCCGCCGACCGGGGTCCAGGCGAGCCCGGTCGCCACGCCCGGAATGCTGGTGCGCATCGCGATCTCGTTCTCGAACCGCGGCTGGCCGAGCAGCGGCACGATGTCCTTCGGCGCGATGGTGACATGGGTCGCGCTGCCTTCCGCGATCTGCACCGCGACGTTGCGCAGCACCTTGCCGATCTCGCGCTCCAGATTGCGCACGCCGGCCTCGCGGGTGTAGCTGCGGATCACCAGCCTGAGCGCGTCGGGCTCGATCTCGGCCTGTTCGGCCTTCAGCCCGTTGGCCTCGAGCTGGCGGCGGACCAGATAGCGTTTCGCGATCTCGAGCTTCTCATCCTCGGTATATCCCGCAAGGCTAATGATCTCCATGCGGTCGAGCAGCGGCCCCGGGACGCCGTCGAGCATGTTGGCGGTCGCGATGAACACCACGCGCGAGAGGTCGAACGGCACGCCGAGATAATTGTCGCGGAACGTCGAGTTCTGCTCGGGGTCGAGCACTTCGAGCATCGCGGCCGATGGATCGCCCTGGATGCCGCGACCCATCTTGTCGATCTCGTCGAGCATCATCACGCAATTGCGTGCGCCGGCCTTCTTGATCGCCTGGATGATGTTGCCGGGCAGCGCGCCGATATAGGTGCGGCGGTGGCCGCGGATCTCGGCCTCGTCATGCACGCCGCCGAGGCTGACGCGGACGAACGGCCGCGCCATCGCGCGTGCGATCGACTGTCCAAGCGAGGTCTTGCCGACGCCGGGAGGTCCGACGAAGCAGAGGATCGGGGCCTTGCCGCTGGGCGCCAGCTTGCGCACGGCCAGATATTCGATGATGCGGCTCTTGATCTTCTCCAGACCATAGTGGTCAGCATCGAGGATGCGCCGCGCTTCGGCAATGTCGATCGGCTTCTCGTCCGGAAGGCTCCAGGGCAGATCGATCAGCCAGTCGAGGTAGCTACGGACCATGCCGGATTCGGCCGCGGCCTCCGGCATCCGTTCGTAGCGGCGCAGCTCCTTCTGCGCCTGGCTTTCGGCCTCCGGCGGCATCTTGGCCGCGGCGATCGCCTTGGTCAGCTCCGCCACTTCGGCGGCCTTGCCGTCGCCTTCGCCGAGCTGGCGCTGGATGGTCGCCATCTGCTCGCGCAGGATCGCCTCGCGCTGCCGCTCGTCGAAGGCGGCCTTGGTCTTCTGCCCGATCTCCTGGCTGAGCCGCAGCACCTCGATGCGCTCGCCGAGCTGACGGGACACCTTGTCCATGCGGGTCGCGAGATCGATGGTCTCGAGGATGTCCTGCTTCTCCTGCGGCTTGATGTCCATGTAGGAGGTTGCAAGATCGGCCAGCGTTGCCGGCGAGTTCGTGCCCTGCAGCGCAGCGATCAACTCCGGCGGCACCTGCGGCAACAGTTGTGCGGCCTCGAGCGCTTGGCGCTGCAGATTGAGAAAGCGCGCCTCGATCTCGGGGGATGTCGTCGTGGGCTCCGGAATCTGAAGCACGCGCGCGGCCAAGAACGGCGTTCCCGGAAGGTAGTCCAGCACGCGCATGCGCTGCACGCCCTGGCAGACCAGATGGTGCGTCTCGTCGGGGCCGGTGATGTAGCGCACGATATTGGCGACGGTGCCGATCCGGTACAGGTCGTCGGGGCCGGGGTCATCCACTTCGGCATCACGCTGCAGCAGGATGCCGATCTGTCGCTGTTCGCGCACCGCCTGCTGGGCCGCCGCAATCGATTTCGCCCGCCCGATCGTGATCGGGACAATGACGTTCGGATACAGCACGGTGTTGCGCGCCGGGACGATGATCAAGGCATCGCCCGGGATCGGCGTCGTACGTTCGGACGACGAAACCGGTGTTGAGTTCGATGTGTCGGTAGCAGCCATGCCGAACTCCTTAGCTCGATTTTCCAAGCCGTAGCCCGACGCAACCATGCGCGGCGAAGCGGCTGATGGTGTAGCGGCCGGTCGGCAGTTGAATGCGACGCTCGAACCGGCCTTGCGGCAGTTCGAGGCGCAGGATGCGTGCGTTGCGCAGTTCCGGAGGCAGAGTGCGGCGTCCACTGATCACAAGCGTTGCGCCGTCAAGCGCGGCCTCGACCTCGTCCGGGTCGACCCCCGGCAGCGCCACCAGGATCAGAATTTCATCGTCCGTCTCGATCACGTCGGTCGGCGGTTCCCAACTCGGCTCGCGGCTTTCCGTGAGCGGATGGATGGTCAGGAAACGCTGGTGCAGGCGCTCGGCGCGGGCGAGTGTCTCGATCGCATCCGACAGCATCCAGTTGATGGGATCCTTGGATCGCATGGGCACCTCTCGATGTCGCATTGGGATGCGAGGTTACCGATGTTGCCGCCGACCGTAAACCGGCCCCACGGCGGGTAAATTGATGGAAAAAGCCCCACGATGTTCCTGCTGCGCGGCGCGGCCGCCTGGCGCGCCACGCACCAGCAGGATCAGGTCGCCTCGCTTCGGCGGGTCAGGTGATCGAGCAGGTTCATCGGCAGCGGGAACACCACGGTCGATGAACGCTCGCCGGCGATGTCGTGCAGCGCCGCGAAATAGCGGAGCTGCATCGCCTGCGGCTCCTGGGCCAGGATCCGGCCGGCCTCGACCAGCTTCTCGGCGGCCTGTTGCTCGCCCATCGCGTTGATCACCTTGGCGCGCCGCAACCGTTCCGCCTCGGCCTGCTTGGCGATCGCCCGCACCATGGTCTCGTTGATGTCGACATCCTTGATCTCGATCGAGGTGACCTTGATGCCCCAGACGTCGGTCTGCTTGTCGAGGATTTCCTGGATATCGGCGTTCAGCTTGTCGCGTTCCGCGAGCATCTCGTCGAGATCGTGCTTGCCGAGCACCGAGCGTAGCGTGGTCTGCGCGAGCTGGCTGGTCGCCGCCATGTAGTCGCCGACCTTGATGATCGCGCGCTCGGCGTCAACGATGCGGAAGTAGAGCACGGCGTTGACCTTGACCGAGACGTTGTCGCGCGAGATCACGTCCTGCGGCGGCACGACCTGCACCATCACCCGGAGGTCGACCTTCACCAGTTGCTGCACGACCGGAATCAGGATGATGAGCCCCGGGCCCTTCACGCCTGTGAAGCGCCCAAGCGTGAAGACGACGCCGCGCTCGTATTCGCGCAGGACACGAACCGCCTGCGACAGAAATATGACGATCAGCAGCGCGAGCGCCGCATAGGTGAGATAATCGAGCATCATGCGGGACCTCCTTGGCTGGTGGCGCCGGTACGCCGAACCACCAGCGTCAAGCCAACGATGTTGGCGACTTCGACCATCTCTCCGGACTTGAACGTCTCGGTGCCGCGCGCCTGCCAGCGTTCACCATTGGTGAAGACGTGCCCTGTGGTCTCCGACCAGTCCAGCACTTCGGCCGGCAGCCCGCGCATGGCTTGCGCGCCGAGCCGGACAGGACCCTTGCGGGCCCGGCGGAGTGCGCCGAGCACGACCACGATCAGGCCGACCATCATCGCCGCGACAATGGCGATGACCGACCATGACAGCCGGTATCCAGGCGCCTCGATCCTGAACAGCATGGCCGCGCCCAGCACAAAGGCGATCACGCCTCCGAGGCCGATCACGACGGTCGGGTTGAAGGCCTCGAAGGCGAGCAGCGCGATGCCGACCAGCATCAGGGCGAAGCCGGCATAGTTGATCGGCAACATGTTGAGGGCATAGAGGCCGAGTAGCAGGCAGATCGTTCCGACAACGCCCGGTGCCACCGCGCCGGGCGACATGAATTCGAAGATCAGCCCGTAGATCCCGACCATCAGGAGAACGAAGGCGACGTTGGGATCGGTAATGACCGCCAGTGACTTCGCAAGCCAGCCGGGATCGATGGCCTCGATCACGGCATCCTTCGTCGCCAAATGCTGTGTCTTGCCAGCGATCTCCACCGTCCGGCCGTCGACCTGTTTCAGCAGATCAGCCTCATCTCGCGCGATGAGATCGATGACCTTGGCCTGCAAGGCGCCGTTGGCGGAGAGGGTGGCGGCGTCGCGGACCGCCTTCTCGGCCCAGTCGGCATTGCGGTCGCGCAGTTCGGCGAGGCTGCGGATGAAGGCGACGGCATCGTTCGTCGTCTTCATCGTCATGGCGTCCTTCGCGGATGGCTGGTCGCCGTCCTTCTTCTCCTTGTCGCCCTTGTCCGGAGTGCCGCCTGGCAGACCCGGTATCGGACTGCCGAGTTGCACCGGCGTCGCGGCGCCGATATTGGTGCCGGGCGCCATCGCCGCGATATGGGTCGCGTAGAGGATGTAGGTTCCCGCGCTGGCCGCGTGGGCTCCCGAGGGAGCGACGTAGCCGATGACAGGAACAGGCGAGGAGAGCACGTCGGTGATGATCTCGCGCATGCTGCTGCTGAGACCACCCGGCGTATTGAGGCGCAGAATGACGACCGCGGCATGCCGCTCGCCGGCCTTGGCGAGAGCGTCCTTGACGTAGCTGGCGGACGCCGGCCCGATGGCCCCGTCGATCGAAATGGTGAGGGCAAGGCGGCTACCCTCCTCCGCCGCACCGGGGCGGATCGAAGCAACCAGAGCGACGAGCACGGTCGCCGCCGCAACGAGGGCCGCCCTTACGATCTGCACGGCAAGCACTCCCTTGCCGGGGATATGGGGTTCCGTTCCGCAACCTCAATATGGGGGCGGCGCTCGGGGCGCCGTTCGTTCAGGCCATTGTGCGCTGCGATGGCCTATTCAGCTTGGCTGCGCCCGTTAGCTGAAATTGTCGAGGCAGAGCGGCTCGTAGAGCGCGCCGGCGTTGCGGCGGACCGGGGGCACGCTGGTCCGGCACTCAGGCGCGCCGATCCGCTGCGCCTCGACAAAGCCGCTGAGGATCGCGAGCGCGAGGTTCGCGTGATGCGTCTCGATCGACCGGTCGAGCCAGTCGGGAAGCTCACGTATGCGCGACAGCGCGCAATGCCATTCGCCCTCGTCATAGACCAGGCGGCGAAGCTGCCATTGCGGCAGCTCCAGATCGATCAGCGCCAACGCCGCGTCGATCCAGGCGCCCGTCTCGATCAGGCGTTCGACATAGGCGGCCTTGCCGCCCGCGCGCGAGGGGAAGCGCCGGCAGGCCTGGCCGACGATGTCGGCCATGAGCTCGGCGGTGACTGCATCGGCGTCGTGCAGCCGGCCGCCGAGTGCGGCGGAGGAATTTTCTGCAAGCAGTGGCATGATCTCATCTCGTCCGATACGCGGACCCAACACATCGGGCCGCAGCTTAAAAAATGACCGGAGCGCCATTTGAATACGAGATGAGCGCAGGGGCGGAGATATAGGGATTCCATAAACGCGGATGGCGACGGGCGGACATATCCCGAGCCTTGTCCTGGCGGAACGCCGCCGGGCCTTTATAAGATTCCTATAACGTCGCTGCTCGCTCCATCTCGAAAACCTATGCCCCGGATGGCACGTCACGTTCGTCCGGCGCGCGTGCGCTTATGCCCGCCGATGGTGCACAGGAGTTTCTCATGATGGACATTGTCATGGCGGCGCTCGCGCTCGGCTTGTTCGCAGCCGGCATCGGTTACGCCTATGCCTGCGAGCGGCTCTAGGGAGGGCGCGATGATCTTCGATTATTCGCTCGCAGGCGCGGTGTCGCTCGGCCTGCTGTTCTACCTCACTTACGCATTGCTGCGGCCCGAGCGCTTCTAGGCCAACGCGATGCCGACGCTATTCACGATCCTCGTCGCGGACGCGGTGCTGAGCGGGCTGTTGCTGGGCCTGCTCGTGCCGCTGCTGCGTTCGACGTGCATTCGAAAGGTTTGACGCAATGACCGTCATTGGCTGGATTCAGATCATTCTCTTCTGCGCGATCGTCGTCGCGCTGGTCAAACCGCTCGGCTGGTACATCACCCGCGTGTTCAACGGCGAGCGCACCTTGCTCTTCCCCGTGCTGCGCCCGATCGAGCGCGGCATCTACTGGATCGGCGGCGTCGACGAGCGCCGCGAGCAGCATTGGCTGACCTACACCGTCGCCATGCTGCTGTTCCATGTCGGTGGCTTCTTCATCATCTACGGGCTGATGCGGCTGCAGGCGCTCTTGCCGTTCAACCCGGCCGCGCAGAGCGCGGTCGCCGAGGATCTCTCCTTCAACACCGCGATCTCCTTCATCACCAACACCAACTGGCAGAACTATGGCGGCGAAAGCACGTTGTCCTATTTGGTCCAGATGCTGGGCCTCACCCACCAGAACTTCCTGTCGGCCGCGACCGGCATCGCGCTCGCGATGGCCCTGATCCGCGGCTTTTCGCGCTCGTCGATGCGCACCGTCGGCAATTTCTGGGTCGATGTCGTCCGATGCACGCTCTACGTGCTGCTGCCGATCTGCGTCGCCTACGCGCTGTTCCTGGTCTGGCAAGGCATCCCCCAGACGCTTCAGCCTTATGTCGACGTCACCACGCTGGAAGGTGGCAAGCAGACCATCGCGCTCGGCCCCGTGGCCTCGCAGGTCGCGATCAAGATGCTCGGCACCAATGGCGGCGGCTTCTTTAACGCCAACGCCGCGCATCCGTTCGAGAACCCGACAGCGCTGTCGAACCTGGTGCAGATGGTCTCGATCTTTGCGATCGGCGCCGCGATGACCAACGTGTTCGGTCGCATGATCGGCAACGAGCGGCAGGGCTGGGCGATCCTTGCCGTGATGGGCATCCTGTTCGTCGCCGGCGTCAGCGTCACCTATTGGGCGGAGGCCAATGGCACCACCGCGCTGCAGGCGCTCGGCCTTGCCGGCGGCAACATGGAAGGCAAGGAAGTCCGCTTCGGCATCGTCGCGTCCTCGCTGTTCGCCGTCGTCACCACCGCGGCGTCCTGCGGCGCCGTCAACGCCATGCATGACAGCTTCACCGCGCTCGGCGGCATGATCCCGCTGATCAACATGCAGCTCGGCGAAGTCATCATCGGCGGCGTCGGCGCCGGCCTCTATGGCATGCTGCTGTTCGTCGTGCTGGCGATCTTCGTCGCCGGCCTGATGGTCGGCCGCACCCCGGAATATGTCGGCAAGAAAATCGAGGCGCGCGAGGTCAAGATGGCAATGCTTGCGATCCTGGTGCTGCCGCTGATGTATCTCGGCTGGACCGCCGTCGCCGTGGTGCTGCCGTCGGCGGTAGCCTCAATGGCCAATGCCGGCCCGCACGGCTTTACCGAGGTGCTCTACGCCTACACCTCGGCGACCGGCAACAACGGTTCGGCCTTTGCGGGTCTCACCGGCAACACGTTCTTCTACAACCTGACGCTCGCTTCGGCGATGTTCGTCGGCCGCTTCTTCATGATCGTGCCGGCGATGGCGATCGCGGGCTCGCTGGTCGAGAAGAAGTCGATTCCGCCTTCCGCAGGCACGTTTCCGACTACCGGCGGCCTGTTCGTCGGCCTCGTCGTCGGCGTCATCCTGATCATCGGCGGCCTGACCTTCTTCCCGGCGCTGGCGCTCGGACCGATCGTCGAGCATCTCGCCATGAACGCCAACACCTTGTTCTGATCCGGAGCGACATCCATGGAAACTATGAAGCTACAGAAGCAGGTGACGGCGTCGACCATGCTCGATCCGAAGATCCTGGTGCCGGCGATCCGGTCGGCGTTCGTCAAGCTCGATCCCCGGCTGATGATGAAGAATCCGGTGATGTTCGTGGTCGAGGTGGTGGCTGCGCTGACCACGGTGATCTTTGTGCGTGACCTCGTTGCCGGCAACGCTGACCTCGGCTTCACCTTCCAGATCATCCTCTGGCTCTGGTTCACGGTGCTGTTCGCCAACTTCGCCGAGGCCGTCGCCGAGGGCCGCGGCAAGGCGCAGGCGGAATCGCTGAAGAAGACCCGCAGCGAGAGCCAGGCCAAGCTGCTCACCGGAACGGACCGGACTTTTCGCCTGGTTCCTGGCACCTCGCTGAAGGTGGGTGATATCGTGCTGGTCGAGGCCGGCGACACCATCCCCTCCGATGGCGAGGTGATCGAGGGTGTCGCCTCGGTGAACGAGGCGGCCATCACAGGTGAATCCGCGCCGGTGATCCGTGAATCCGGCGGCGACCGTTCGGCGGTCACCGGCGGCACGCAAGTGCTGTCGGACTGGATCCGCGTTCGCATCACCGCCGCCCAGGGCTCGACCTTCATCGACCGGATGATCAAGCTGGTGGAAGGCGCCGAGCGGCAGAAGACGCCGAACGAGATCGCGCTGAACATCCTGCTCGCCGGTTTGACGATCATTTTCGTGTTCGCCACTGTGACGATTCCGAGCTACGCCTCCTATGCTGGCGGCTCGATCCCGGTCGTGATCCTGGTCGCGCTGTTCGTGACACTGATTCCGACCACGATCGGCGCACTGTTGTCGGCGATCGGCATCGCCGGCATGGACCGGCTGGTGCGCTTCAACGTGCTGGCGATGTCCGGCCGCGCGGTGGAGGCCGCCGGCGACGTCGATACGCTGCTGCTCGACAAGACCGGCACCATCACGCTCGGCAACCGCCAGGCGACGACGTTCCGCCCGATCCGCGGCGTGACCGAGCAGGAGCTGGCCGATGCCGCGCAGCTCGCCTCGCTCGCCGACGAAACGCCGGAGGGCCGTTCGATCGTGGTGCTGGCCAAGGAGAAATACGGCATCCGCGGCCGCGACATGCACGAGCTCGCTGCGACCTTCGTGCCGTTCACCGCGCAGACCCGCATGAGCGGCATCGATGCCGGATCGTCGTCGATCCGCAAGGGCGCAGTGGATGCGATCCTCGGCTATGTCGAGGGCGGCGAGGCCCGCACCGTCGCCTCGGGTAACACGGTCCGCTCGATCCAGGCGACGCTGAGCACCGAGGCGCGCGAGATCCGCGCCGTTGCCGACGAGATCGCCAAGGCCGGCGGCACGCCGCTCGCCGTGGCCAAGGACGGCAGGCTGCTCGGCGTCGTGCATCTCAAGGATATCGTCAAGGGCGGCATCCGCGAGCGCTTTGCTGAACTGCGCCGCATGGGCATCCGCACCGTGATGATCACCGGCGACAACCCGATGACCGCGGCCGCAATCGCGGCCGAGGCCGGCGTCGACGACTTCCTGGCGCAGGCAACCCCCGAGGACAAGCTCAAGCTGATTCGCGACGAGCAATCTAAGGGCAAGTTGGTGGCGATGTGCGGTGACGGCACCAACGATGCGCCGGCGCTGGCGCAGGCCGACGTCGGCGTCGCCATGAACACCGGCACCCAGGCCGCGCGCGAGGCCGGCAACATGGTCGACCTCGACTCCAACCCGACCAAGCTGATCGAGGTGGTCGAGATCGGCAAGCAGCTCTTGATGACCCGTGGCGCGCTGACCACGTTCTCGATCGCCAACGACGTCGCGAAGTATTTCGCGATCATTCCGGCGATGTTCCTCGCCTTCTATCCGCAGCTCTCGGTGCTGAACATTATGCACCTCGCGAGCCCGCAGAGCGCGATCCTGTCGGCGATCATCTTCAATGCGCTGATTATCATCGCGCTGATTCCGCTGGCGCTGAAGGGCGTCAAGTATCGCGCTGTCGGCGCCGGCGCGCTGCTCGGCCGCAACCTGATGATCTACGGCCTGGGTGGCATCATCATTCCCTTCATTGGCATCAAGGTGATCGACCTCGCGGTCGCCGCCTTGGGCCTGGCGTAACCGTACAGCCGTCATTGCGAGGAGCGATGCGACGAAGCAATCCATCGATCATGCCGAACCGTGGATTGCTTCGCGGAGTCTGTCATCCGGCAGCGCTTCGCGCTGACCGGGTGGCTCGCAATGACGGAGCAGATTTTGGAGATTGACCATGTTGAGAGAAATCCGTCCCGCCATCCTCGTGCTGATCCTGCTGGTTGCGATCACGGGCCTTGCCTATCCGCTGGCCATCACCGGCATGGCTGCCGTCATCTTTCCAAGACAGGCACAAGGCAGCCTGATCGAGAAAGACGGCAAGGTGATCGGCTCCGCGCTGATCGGGCAGGAGTTCAGGGAGGCGAGGTACTTCCATGGCCGCCCGTCGGCGACGGTGGCGCCCGATCCGAACGATGCCTCCAAGACCGTACCCGCGCCGTACAACGCGGCGAATTCCGGCGGCTCCAACCTCGGTCCGACCAGCAAGGCACTGAACGACCGGATCAAGCAGGATGTCGAGAAGCTGAAGGCGGAGAACCCAAGCGCCCCGGTGCCGGTCGATCTCGTCACCGCCTCGGGCAGCGGGCTCGATCCCGATATTTCGCCCGATGCCGCGCTGTTCCAGGTGCCGCGGGTCGCCAAGGCGAGGAGCATGTCCGAGGAGCAGGTGCGGCAACTGGTGACGAAGAACACGCAAGGGCGCTTCGCCGGCGTCATCGGCGAGCCGCGCGTCAACGTTCTCGCCCTCAACCTGGCGCTGGATGCGGCCGAAGCAAAATAGGGGAGTAGGCCGCATCGGAAGGGATGATTATACTGCGGTATGGCCAATCAGCGCCGCGACCATGACAAACGACCCTCGCCGGATGCGCTGCTCGAGGCGGCGCGCCGCGAGACCGATCGTTCGGGCCGGCTGAAGATCTTCGTCGGCGCAGCCCCCGGTGTCGGCAAGACCTACGAGATGCTGCAAAGCGCCCAGGCGCGCCTCAAGACGGGCGTCGACGTCGTAGTCGGCGTCGTCGAGACCCACGGGCGGATCGAGACCGATGCGCTGCTCGAGGGCCTCGAAGTGGTGCCGCGCAAGCGGCTGACGTACCGCGACCAGGTGCTCGATGAGATGGACCTCGACGCCGTGATCGCACGGCGCCCGCAGCTCGCGCTGGTCGACGAGCTTGCTCACAGCAATGCACCGGGCAGCCGGCATCCCAAGCGCTATCTCGACGTCGAGGAGCTGCTTTCGCACGGCATCGACGTCTACACGGCCGTCAACATCCAGCACATCGAGAGCCTCAACGATGTGGTCGCGCAGATTACGCATGTCCGGGTGCGCGAGACCGTGCCGGATTCGGTGTTCGATCGCGCCGATGCCATCGAGCTGATCGATCTCACCCCCGACGACCTGATCCAGCGGCTGAAAGAGGGCAAGGTCTATGTGCCCCGGCAGGCCGAGCGCGCGCTGGAGCATTATTTCTCGCCCGGCAACCTGACCGCGCTGCGCGAGCTGGCGCTGCGGCGCACGGCCGAGCGGGTCGATGAACAGCTTCTCAACCACATGCAGGCCAACGCGATCGCCGGCCCCTGGGCGGTTGGCGAGCGCATTCTGGTATGCGTGAGCGAGGATCCGCGCGCGGCCGGCCTCGTCCGCTACACCAAGCGCGTGTCCGACCGCTTGCACGCGCCCTGGACCGCGATCAGCATCGAGACCCGCCGCAGCCTGCAATTGACCGACGAGCAGCGCGACCGGCTCGCCGACACGATGCGCCTTGCGGAAGCGCTCGGTGGCGAGGCACTGACCATTCCCGGCGTCGGCCGCCGCATTGCCGATGACATCATCAATTTCGCGCAAGCCAACAACGTCACGCAGATCATCATCGGCAAGTCGACGCGTTCACGCTGGTTCGAGTTGACGCATGGCTCGGTGGTGCATGACCTCGTCCGCCGCGCCGGCAATATCAGCGTCAACGTGATCGCCGGTGACGAGCAGCCGGTCGGCAAGGCGTCGGTGCAGACCGCGCAGCGGCAGCAGCCGTTCAATCCGCGGCCCTATCTGATGGCGCTGCTTCTGATCGGGCTCGGCCTCGGTGTAGCCGAGTTGATCCGGCCGATGTTCGGCGTCGAGAACGTCGACCTGGTGTTCATCACCGCCGTGGTCGGTGCTGCCGTGCGCTACGGACTGTGGCCGTCGCTGCTGGCGAGCGTCGTGGCCTCGCTGTGCTACAACTTCTTCTTCCTGCCGCCGGTCTATACGCTCACGATCACCGATCCGACCAACATCGCGGCGTTCTTCTTCTTCATGCTGGTGGCGCTCCTGGTCTCCAACGTCGCGGCGCGGGTACGCACCCAGGCCGATACCGCGATCGGCCGGGTCCGTACCACCGAATCCCTCTATGCATTCAGCCGCAAGCTCGCTGGCACTGCGACGCTCGATGACGTGCTGTGGGCGACGGCCTACCAGATCGCGCTGATGCTGAGGGTGCGGGTGGTGCTGCTGCTACCGGACGATGGCGTGCTTACGGTCAAGACCGGCTATCCGCCGGAGGACCAGCTCGACCAGGCCGATCTCGCCGCCGCCAACTGGGCGTGGGGCAATGATCGTCCGGCTGGGCGCGGCTCGGACACGCTACCCGGCGCCAAGCGACTGTTCCTGCCGATGCGGACCGGGCGCGGCCCAATCGGCGTGATCGGCATCGACGACGACCGCACCGGTCCGCTGCTGACACCGGACCAGCGGCGGCTGCTCGATGCGCTGGTCGACCAGGGCGCTCTCGCCATCGAGCGCGTGCTGCTGGTCGAGGACATGGACCGCGTCAAGCGGACCATCGAGTCCGATCGCCTGCGCGGCGCGCTGCTCACCTCGATCTCGCACGATCTCAAGACACCGCTCGCCTCCGTGCTCGGCGCGGCCTCGACGTTGCGCGATCTCGGCGGCAACCTGACCGACGCGCAGAAGCATGACCTGCTGGCGACCGTGATCGACGAATCCGAGCGGCTGAACCGCTTCATCGCCAACCTGCTCGACATGACCAAGCTCGAATCGGGCGCGATCGTGCCGAACATCGCGCTGCACGATCTCGGCGAGATCATCGGCAGCGCGCTGCGCCGTGCCGCCAAGATCCTGGTGCATCATAAGGTGTCGTTGGATCTCGCGGCGGACCTGCCGATGCTGGAGCTCGACGCGGTGCTGTTCGAGCAGGTGCTGTTCAACCTGCTCGACAATGCGGCCAAATATTCGCCGTCAGGCACCACGATCTCGATCCGCGGCAGCCGCGACCGCGACCGGATCGCGCTGGAGGTTATCGACCAGGGCAACGGCATTCCGGCCGCGGACCTGGACAGCGTGTTCGACAAGTTCTATCGCGTCGAGAAGGGCGACCACGTTCGCCCCGGCACCGGCCTGGGCCTAGCGATTTCGCGCGGCTTCGTCGAGGCGATGCACGGCACGATCACGGCGGCCAACCGCTCCGACCGGACCGGCGCCGTCATCACCATCCGGCTGCCTGTTACGGCCGACGCCAACGCGCTGGACACGGCTGCATGAACGCGACGCCCATCAAGGTCCTGGTCATCGACGACGAGCCGCCGATCCGCAAGCTGTTGCGGATGGGGCTGGGGACGCAGGGCTACGATGTCCTGGAGGCCTCGAACGGCAAGACGGCGCTGGACAGGCTGGCCGAGGGGCCGGCGCTGATCATCCTTGACCTGGGATTGCCCGACATCCAGGGCCACGACCTCCTGCGCACGATCCGCGGCCGCAACGAGAGCGTTCCGATCGTGGTGCTGTCGAGCCGCGGCGACGAAGCCGGCAAGGTGCAGGCGCTCGACCTCGGGGCCGACGACTATCTGACCAAGCCGTTCGGCATGGACGAGTTGCTGGCGCGGATGCGAGCAGCGCTGCGACACCAGTTGCAGGTGCAAGGGGAGCGGCCAGTATTTCGCTCCGGCGATCTGTCGGTCGACCTGGTCCGCCGCATCGTCAGGGTCGGTGAGAAGGAGATCAAGCTGTCGCCGAAGGAGTACGATCTGCTGCGCGTGCTGGTGCAGCACGCCGGCAAGGTGCTGACGCACCGCTTCCTGCTGAAGGAATTGTGGGACGAACTCACCGACGCGCAGTACCTGCGCGTCTATGTGCGCCAGTTGCGCCAGAAGATCGAGGCCGATCCCGAGCGTCCGCAATTCGTGCTGACCGAGACCGGCATCGGCTATCGGCTGCGCGCGGCGGATTAGTCCCTCACTATCATGCTCGCTTCAAGCCGGCGTGCAGTGGGTCGCGGCTTATTTGTTCGAACGCTGAGGCGTCCGAGGTCTCGGCGTTGCGCAACGGAACTTTCGCGACAGGTCAGGATTGTTTTCTCTCACCGGGAGAAACAACCATGGCACGAAAGTATTCGAGGAAGACGTCGAGCGACGTTCGGGGAGCGATGAAGAAGCGCAAGTCCGGAACGTTGCGCAGCGGCCGCTCCAAGAAAAAGGTGAAGAGCCGCAAGCAGGCGATCGCCATCGGACTGTCCGAGGCGCGGGCCAAGGGCAGGAAGGTGCCGAAGAAAAGGTCGAAGAAGACATCGAAGAAGCGGAAGTCAGCCAAGAAGCGGAAGACCGCGAAGAAGAAGTAAATCGCACAATTTATCCGCCGTCATTGCGAGCGGAGCGAAGCAATCCACCTCTCTGCATATACGGAAAGATGGATTGCTTCGTCGCTTCGCTCCTCGCAATGACGACCGGTGAAGGCTCATCCCGCCTTGCGCGACCGCGAACTCGACCGATGGGCCTTCTTGGCCGCGCGGCGATGCTGGGTCGGCCGACGCGCCGTCGAGCGCGAACGCCGTGCGCTGCCCCGGTCCTTCAGGCTCTGCTTCAACGCATCCATCAGGTTGACGACGTTGCTCGGCCGCTCCTCGCGCTCGGCGGTCTTGATCGACTTGCCGGAGGCCTTGCGGCGGACCAGCGCCCTCAGCGCGGTCTCATACTCGTCCTTGAACTTCGATGGATCGAAATGCGCGGCCTTGCTGTCGAGGATGTGACCGGCGAGCTCAATCATGTCCTTTGTCACCTTCGGGCTCTTGATGTCGTCGAAATAATCGTCCGCATCGCGGACCTCGTAGGGGTAACGCAGGGTGGTGCCGAGCAGGCCCTTGTCGAGCGGCTCGATCGCGATCACGTGCTCGCGGTTGGTCAGGACGATGCGTGCCAGCGCGACGCGATCCTGGTCCTTCATGGCGTCGCGGATCACCGCAAAAGCATCGGCGCCGGCCTTGCCGTCGGGCCGGATGTAATAGGGATGATCGAGATAGCGCTTGTCGATCTCTCCCTCGGGCACGAAGCTGTCGATATCGATGGTGTGGTTGCTCTCGATCTGGACGGCTTCGAGCTCGTCCTTGTCGATCTCGACATATTTGCCCTTGCTGATCTCGTAGCCGCGGCCTTTCTGGTCGCTGTCGACGACGTCGCCGGTCTCGGCGTCGACCATCTGTTGCCTCAGCCGGTTGCCGGTCTCCTTGTTGATCATGTGGAAGCGGGTCTTCTCCACCGCGGTCGAGGCCGGATAGAGCGCCACGGGGCATGACACCAGCGAGAGCTTGAGCGTGCCTTTCCAGTAGGCGCGGGGAGCGGCCATGGTCGTCTCCAAACAGCTTGAGTTTGGAACTTGAACGGATACCGTGGGTTTTGGTTCCTGACGGCCGCGGAGAGGCGGCGGCCGTCGTTTGCGCCGAGGCTTGCACGTGCCGCTGAGAAATCTGTCCACCTATCGCAAGAAGCGCGACTTCGAGAAAACCGGTGAGCCGTCGGGCGATGTCCAGGTCGCACCGGCGAAGCGGCGGCGCTTCGTCATCCAGAAGCACGATGCGACCCGGCTGCATTATGATTTCCGCCTCGAGTTCGACGGCGTCTTCAAGTCCTGGGCGGTGACGCGTGGCCCCTCGATCGATCCGCACGACAAGCGGTTGGCGGTGGAGGTGGAGGATCATCCACTCGACTATGGCGATTTCGAAGGCACGATCCCGGAAGGCCAGTATGGCGGCGGCACGGTGCAGCTCTGGGACCGCGGCTATTGGGAGTCTGACGATCCCGAGCGAGGCTTCAAGAAGGGCGACCTGAAGTTCACGCTCGACGGCGAGAAGCTGCATGGGAGCTGGGTGCTGGTGCGGATGAAGAGCGACCGCTTCGGCGGCAAGCGCACCAACTGGCTGTTGATCAAGCATCGCGACGAATACGCCGTCGATGGCAACGGAGAAGAGATCCTCGACGAGGATCGCTCGGTCGCTTCGGGCCGGTCGATGGCACAGATCGCGGCCGGCAAGGGGCGCGCGCCAAAGCCGTTCATGCTGGCCAAGGGCAACGGCAGGGCCAAGGCCGACGCGATCTGGCACTCCAACCGCGGCGAGGCCGCCGAGGCGCGAGCTCGAACCAAGGCACTGCCGCCGAAAGCCCGGCTTGGGGCGAAGCCGAAGCAGGTCTCGGCGATGCCCGCTTTCGTTGCGCCGCAACTCTGCGCGGCGATCGAAACGCCGCCCAGCGGCGCCGGCTGGTGCCATGAGATCAAGTTCGATGGCTACCGGGTGCAACTCCGGGTCGAAGACGGCGAGGCTGTCCTGAAGACCCGCAAGGGGCTGGACTGGACTGATAAGTTCGACGCGATTGCGAAGGAGGCCGGCAGGCTGCCCGACGCCCTGATCGACGGCGAGATCGTCGCGCTCGACCGGGACGGTACGCCGCATTTCTCGACGCTGCAGGCCGCGCTGTCGGACGGCAAGACGGACAAGCTGATCTTCTACGCCTTCGATCTGCTGTTTGCCGGCAAGGGGGACCTCCGTCCGCTGCCGCTCGGCGAGCGCAAGGCGCGGTTGAAGCAACTGCTCAAGGCGCGCAAGGGCAAGGAAAAGCTGATCCGTTACGTCGAGCACTTCGAGGAGGATGGCGAAACCGTGCTCGACTCGGCGCGAAAGCTCGGATTGGAGGGCATCGTCTCCAAGAAGCTCGCGGCGTCCTATCGGTCCGGCCGGTCCGACGACTGGACCAAAGCCAAGGTTCGTACCGGTCACGAGGTAGTGCTCGGCGGCTGGAAGACCACAAACGGCAAATTCCGCTCGCTGATGGCGGGTGTCTATCGCGGCAATCATCTGGTCTTTGTCGGCATCGTCGGCACCGGCTTCGGTCAGGCGACCGTTCGCCGCGTCATGCCGGCGCTGGAAGCCGCGGCCGCCGACAAGAGCCCATTCGGCGGCAAGGATGCACCGAAGAAGACGCGCGACGTGCATTGGCTGAAGCCGGAGCTGGTCGCCGAGATCGAGTTTGCCGGCTGGACCGAGGGCGGCAATATCCGCCAGGCCGCGTTCAAGGGCCTGCGCCAGGACAAGCCGGCGCGCGAGGTGGAGGCGGAGAGGCCCGCCGTGACGAAAGTGGTGAAGCCGATGGCCAAGGGCGCAGGGAAGTCATCCGCCGAGGTGATGGGCGTCGTCATCTCCCATCCGGACAAGGCGCTGTGGCCCGACGCCGGCGACGACGAGGCGGTCAGCAAGCTCGATCTCGCCAGGTATTTCGAGGCTGTCGGCGAATGGATGATCGGCTATCTCAAGGGGCGGCCATGCTCGATCGTGCGGGCGCCTGACGGCATCAAGAGCGAGACGTTTTTTCAACGGCATGCGATGGCAGGCACCCCGAAGCTGCTGAATCTCGCCAAGGTCTCCGGCGACCGCAAACCTTATCTGCAGATCGACCAGGTCGAGGGGCTGGCTGCGGTCGCGCAGCTCGGCGGCGTCGAGCTGCATCCCTGGAACTGTGCGCCCGATGCCTATGACACGCCGGGCCGGCTGGTGTTCGATCTCGATCCGGCGCCCGATGTTGCATTCACCGAGGTGATCGACGCCGCCAAGGAGATGCGCAAGCGCCTCTCCGCGGTGGGCCTGGAAAGCTTCTGCAAGACCACCGGCGGCAAGGGCCTTCACGTCGTGGCGCCGTTGCTTCACGGCGCGAAGGATAAAGTGACGTGGAAGGAGGCCAAGGCCTTCGCGCAAGGCATCTGCCAGTGGATGGCGCAGGATGATTCCGACCGCTATCTGCTCAACATGTCGAAGGCCAAGCGCACGGGCAAGATTTTCCTCGATTATCTCCGCAATGATCGGCTGTCGACCGCGGTCGCGGTGCTGTCGCCGCGCGCACGCCAGGGCGCCACGGTCTCGATGCCGCTGACCTGGACGCAGGTGCGCGGCGATCTCGACCCGAAGAAGTATACGATACGAACAGTGCCGGCACTGCTTGCGAAGACCAAAGCGTGGGACGGCTATGAGGATGCCGCGGCGTCGATCAAGACGGCGATGAAGAAGCTGGCGGCGCGGTAGACCGCGCTCGCGAGGCATCCAGTACGCCGCGGCGGTTCGGTCCTGCACTGACGTCTCTGGAATGCTGGATCACCCGCCTGCGCGGGTGATGACGGTGGTAGGTGCCAATGCAGCACGAAATCGATCGCTACAGTCGACCGAGCAACAGCAGGATCAGCAGAATCACGATCACGAGTCCGAGGCCGCCGCCGCCGTAGTAGCCGGTGCCGTAGAATGGTCCGCCGCCGATGCCGCTGAAGCCGCCGAGCAGGGCGATAATCAGAATAATGAGAATGATCGTTCCAAGTGACATTCGGATTCCTCCTCAGCTTCGCGGGCTCGTTTGCCTCGGCGCGGCCCGTGAGCAAACAAATCGGAATCGCGAAGGTTCCTGCCACCCGCGACGTGATATGATGCCCGAACCTTCCATTTGCGAGGAACGGAATTACATCAACGGAAACGGTGGAGGAGGGCTTTAACGATGTCGGCGCCACTTATCGTTTCAATTCCGCACAATCTCGGTCGTGACGAGGCCATGCGCCGCCTGAAGACGGGTCTGTCGCGTGCGGCGTCGAGCGTGCCGGTACTGAGCGTTGACGAGGAGCGCTGGGACGACAACCGGATGACTTTTCGGGTGCGCGCGCTCGGTCAGGTTGCTGCCGGGCACCTCGATGTCGAGGATGCGCGCGTACGGCTGGAAGTGACGTTGCCGTGGCTATTGCAGCGCTTCGCGGAGATTGCGCAGGTCGCCATCCAGAAGCGCGGGCAGATGTTGCTGACCAAGCGAAACTGACCCGCGGCCGTCACGCGTTTAGGAATGGCTCCCGGCGCGCGCTCGCTTTGACGTCCGCTTCGCTCGCGCTGCGACCTTCACTTTCAGCACCGCGACTGGCAGGTGATTGAACAACGCGGAGAGCTGAAGCTCGCCCTTGCCGAGTTCGGTCGCAAATCCGGCACTATCGATCGCGCCATCGAAAGACTCCGGGCTCGGCCATGCCCGTCCGCCCTGCGTGAACGGGGCGAACCACCGGCCGACCGCGACGACGACCGCGTCGCGACCGTGGCGCCGCGCGAATGCGATGACGTGATCGCGATGCGGGCCGCTCACTGCGAGCGGTTCATAGTCACCACTCGTGAAGACGTCAGGCACCTCGTTCCGCAGCCGCAGCAGGTGACGCGTCCATGCCAGCTTGAGGCGGCCGTCACGCCAGCTCTGCGTCAGCGCGCCCCAATCCGGCCGTTCTACCATCGCGAGCGTCTTCGCGCGTTCGGTAAAGTCGACCGGACGGCGGTTGTCAGGATCGACCAGCGAAAGGTCCCACGCCTCTGTGCCCTGATAGAAATCCGGCACGCCCGGCATCGTCGCCTTCAGCGTGATCTGGCTGAGCGAGTTCAGCGCGCCGATCAGCGCGGTGCGCTGCGCCAGCGTATCGAGGGCTTCAAGGAATTCCGGCGAAAGCTTGCGATCCAGGATCCGGTCGATGAAGGTCTTGACCCCCGCCTCGTAGGGCTCGTGCGGATTGAGCCAGCTTGTCTCCTGCTTGCCCTCGCGCGCCGCCTTCAGCGCGTAGGCCTGGATGCGCGCGGGAAGGGATGCATCGTCGGGATCCCAGGCGCCGATCAGGGCCTGATACAGCATATATTCGAACGTCGCGGACGGTGCGCGCATCTCGCCGTCGAGCACGAGATGCGGCGCGTTCAACACCTTCCAGCGCGCGACCGCGCTGGTCCATTCGCCCGGAATCTCGGCGAGCGCCATGATCCGTGCGCGTGCGTCCTCGCCGCGTTTGGTGTCGTGGGTGGCGGTCGCCGTCATCCCGTGCGGCAGCTCTTGGGCTCGGGTCTTCATCAAGTGGTGGAAGCGTTCGGCGGAGAGCGCGCTTGCGGCCGGATCGCCGCCGACCTCGTTGAACGCGAGCAGGCGGTGATAGCGATAGAAGGTCGTATCCTCCAGCGACTTCGCCATCATCGGCCCTGTGAATTGCTGCACCTTCAGCGCGAAGCGGCGCACCCGCGGCGCGCCGTGCGGCGGGCGGCCGGGCTTGAGCAGATCCATGGTCAGTGCATCGCGCAGGAAGTCGAAGATGCCTTCATCGGCGGCAAACCAGTCGGCGCGGGCGCGCTCGATGGTGGCGTTGATCAGCGCGCGATCATAGGCCGTGGTGCCTGCTCCGGTAAGGTAGGTGCGGTAGACCGGGAAGTGCAGCACGTAAAGCTCGAGCGCCTGCCGCAGGCTGTCGGCCGAGAAATCCCGAGTCGAATAATGGCCGCTGGCGATGCGCGCCAGCAGCCGGGCCAGCACCGTGAATTCACTGGTCAGCAGCGTCTCCAGCACGCGCTGCTTGGCTTCGCGCAGCACCGGCGACAGGTTCGGCGACTGGTTGCTGATCTGGCGCCAGATTTCGCTGAGCGGATCAAGTCCGCCTCCATCGACCAGGACCTGGTTGATCGCGTTCATCCATTCGTAACCCGTGGTGCCCTGGACGCCGCTGAATTTCGGCAGCGCCTCCCGCTCACCGAGGATCTTCTCGACCACTGTGTAGAAGGGCCTTGTCCTGGCGCCTTGCGCGGCGCGGATCAGGCGGCGCAGCCGCTGGAAATATTGCGCGGGATCGCGCAGGCCGTCGATGTGGTCGAGCCGCAGACCCTGCAGCCGGTCCTCCGCGATCAGTCGCTTCACCAGGCCGTGAATCGCTTCGAAGGTGCCGGCATCTTCGACCCTGAGGCCCGCCAGCGTGTTGACGTCGAAGAAGCGGCGGTAGTTGATGTCACTGGAGGCGAGCCGCCAGTGACCGAGCCGGTAGTGCTGGCGTTCCAGCAGCCGATGCAGAGCCAGCGTCTGGCTGGAGCCTTCACCGGCCCGATAGGCGGCAAGGCCGCGCGCAATGATCTCGGCGCCGCCGTCGATCGCGCGCAACTCGGCCTTGAAGGCCGGAGCCTCCGCGCGGTTGGGATGACGCAGTCTCCTGTAGCGCGCGGCGAGAGCCAGCATGACCCGTCCGGCCGCGCTGTCCTCTGCAGCAGCTTCTCTGACAATGGTCCGCAACACATCGCCGTAACGATCGGGCGCGATCGGCAGCCGGTGCTCGAAATACCACGCCGAGAAGCTGCCCTCGCGCTCGTCATAGCGCAGCTCGATCTCGCCGCGCTCTAGCGCCTGTCCGTAGGACGAGCCGAGGATCGGCAGCAGCACGCCGCCGCGCGCGCGATAGGGCAGTTGGTCCCAGTCGATGTCGAACGAGACCGCGTGCGGCGACGCCGGCCCCCATTCGAGCACGTCGAGCCACCATGGATTGTCGGCGAAATGCACGCCGACATGGTTCGGCACGAAGTCGAGGATCAGGCCGAGATCGTTCTGCTTCAACGCTTCGCTGAGCCGGGCAAAGCCTGCTTCGCCGCCGAGCTCCGGATTGAACTTGGTGTGGTCGACGACGTCATAGCCGTGCGCCGACCCTTTGCGCGCCTTCATGAAGGGTGACGCGTAGAGGTGGCTGACGCCGAGCGCCTTCAGATAGGGCACGACGCGCGCTGCGGCATCGAAGTCGAAATCGGCGGTGAGTTGCAGGCGATATGTCGCGATCGGGATCGCCGGGGGCATTGCGCTATCCGATATGCCAGCGCACCGCCCACGGCGCTATGCGGTCCGACGGCGCATCACCCCAGATCAGACGCCCGGTCGGCTGAGCCGTGCTCGATGTCTCTTGGTCGGACAGGTTGACCTCAAGCTGCAGCCTGCTGCCGTCACCCATCATCCAATGCGCGGTCAAGAGATCGCCGATGATGCGGGCATCGCCGAAGCGGGCCGCCGCGAGCCGCGGCGTGATCTCGCGGCGGCGCACGGCGAGCAGGTCGCGGACCAGCGCCAGTCGCGCGCGACCCGCGTCGTGGTCGAGGTCCGCCCAGTCCAGCGTGGCCGATCGCACGGTGTCATCGGCCAGCGGGTCTGGAATGTCGTCGCCATATTTGGCGTAAGCCCAGGCGAATTCTTTACGCCGGCCATTGCGGACCGCATTGGCGAGATCGCCCTTGAAATCGCAGAAGAACGGGAACGGTGACGTCGCGCCCCATTCCTCGCCCATGAACAGCATCGGCGTCGTCGGTGCGATCAACGTGACCGCGAGTGCAGCCGCGACCGCCTCGGGTCTTGCGATACTCACGAGACGATCACCCAGCGGCCGGTTGCCGATCTGGTCGTGGTTCTGCAGAAAGTTGATGAAGCAGGTCGGCGGCAGCGTGCCGCTCGGCTCGCCGCGAGCCTTGCCACCCCAGAAAACCGAGACCTCGCCCTGATAAACGTAACCGGAGGCCAGTGCGCGCGCCAGATCCTGCTTCGGCGCGTGCTGATAGTCGCCGTAATAGCCCTGCGTTTCGCCGGTCAGGATCACATGCCAGGCATGGTGATAATCGTCGTTCCACTGCCCGCGATACTTGCCGCGTGGCGGTTCTTCCGCGGCGTCCAGCAGGCTGGCAATGTTGTCGCCGTTCTCGAGCACGAGGTTGATATGCCGCCCCGTCTCGGCGGCGAGTCGTCCTGCGGCCGCACTAAGATCATGCAGAACCGAGACCTCGCCGGCTTCCACGATCGTGTTGACGGCATCGAGCCGCAGCCCGTCGAAGCGATAGTCGCGCAGCCAATTCAGCACGTTGCCGACCGCGAAGGCGCGCACTTCGGGAACGCGATAATCAATTGCGCTGCCCCACGGCGTGTGTGCGTCGCTGAAGAAGGAGGGGGCATAACGGCCGAGGTAATTCCCCTCGGGGCCGAAATGGTTGTAGACCACGTCGAGCATCACCATCAGGCCGCGCAGATGCGCCTCGTCGATCAGCGTCTTGAGGTCGTCGGGGCGTCCATAGGCGCTGTCGGGGGCGTACCACAGCACGCCGTCATAGCCCCAGTTGCGGCGGCCAGCGAAATCGGCCAACGGCATCAACTCCAGCGCAGTGATGCCGGTCCCGACCAGGTGATCGAGCTTGTCGATCATGGCGCGATAGGTGCCCTCGTGCGTGAAGGTGCCGACGTGGGCCTCCAGGATGACGGCTTCATGCCAGGGCCGCCCGCGCCATTCCGTCGCGCGCCATTTGAAAGCCGCGTGATCGATCACTTCGCTCGGGCCGAACACGTCATCCGGCTGGAAAGCGGAGGCCGGATCGGGGACGTCGACCTCGTCATCGATACGGAATTTGTAGCGTGTGCCGGCGGTTGCGCCGGGGATCTCGGCGACGTACCAGCCGCCTGCGTCACGTGTGAGCGCGTGGGATTTGTCGAGCAGGAGATCGACGCGCTTTGCGGACGGTGCCCATAGCCGAAAGCGAACGCCGTCGGATGTCAGCTCCGGACCGAAATGCTGCGCATTCATGCGACACCTGCAAATGCAAGCACAGAACGAGGCGGCGCCTTGGTGTCGGTGCCGCCGGCGAACTGCTCGGGCATCTGCACCGTCTCGGTGGTGTTCAGCACCTGCTCCCAGGCCCTGATGTCCTTCATGACCGGCATTTTGAAGAGGATCTCCTCGGGGGCGGCGTTCAGCACGATAAAGATCGGCGCCTGTCCTGGTTCCATCGGCCCGAGCACATAGGAGAGGAAGCGACCTTCGGGGAATTTCCAGTCGGATTCCTTCATCTCTTCCGATGCGGGCGTCAGCCACAGCACGCCGTACGAACCGTCGGTGCGGCGGCCGGCGAGCCAGCGCTGGCAGCGAATCTGCCCGAAGCGGCGTCGTAGCGCGGCGAGGTGGCCGATAAAATCGATCAAGTCGTCCTCGGTACCGAGGTTCTCCCAGCCGACCCAGCCGATCTCGTTGTCCTGGCAATAGGCGTTGTTGTTGCCTTTCTGCGTGTTCGCGACCTCATCGCCGGCCAGGATCAGCGGCGTGCCCTGTGCGAGCAGCAGGCAGGCCATCGCATTTTTGCGCAACTGCCGGCGCAGCGCGATGATCGCGGGATCGTCGGTCGGACCCTCAAAGCCGCAATTGTTGCTGTGATTATCGTTCGAGCCGTCGCGATTGTCCTCGCCATTGGCTTCGTTGTGCTTCTCGTTGTAGCTGAACAGATCCGCCAGCGTGAAGCCGTCGTGCACGGTGATGTGGTTGATGCTGGCACGCGTGGCGCGGTTGTCGTGGTGAAACAGGTCCGACGAGGCGGTCATGCGGCTCGAGATGTCGCCGATCAGGCTGCCTTCGCCGCTCCAGTAGCGTCGCATTGCGCTGCGATAGCGATCGTTCCATTCTGACCATTGCGACGGAAACGCGCCGACCTGGTAGCCGCCGAGGCCGAGATCCCAGGGCTCGGCGACGAGCTTTACGGTCGCCAGCACAGGGTCCTGGCGCACCGCGGTCAGGAACGAGTGTCCGCGATCGAAACCGTTCGGCCCGCGCGCCAGCGTGGTGGCGAGGTCGAAGCGGAAGCCGTCGACATGGCAGACCTCGACCCAATAGCGCAGCGAGTCCATCACCATCTGCAGCACGCGCGGATGGGTGAGGTTGACCGAGCTGCCGCAACCGGTGAAGTCGTCGTAGTAGCGCGGGTCCTCGCGGTTCAGCCAGTAGTAGGAGGCGTTGTCGATGCCGCGGAAGCACAGCGTCGGGCCCATATGGTTGCCTTCGGCGGTGTGATTGTAGACGACGTCGAGCAGCACCTCGATGCCGGCGTCGTGCAGCCGCGCCACCGTGGTGCGGAAGGAATCGAGCGCATTGTCCTGCGCGTAGCGCGCCTCCGGCGCGAAGAAGGCGATGGTGTTGTAGCCCCAATAGTTCGCCAGCTTTTTCTCGACCAGGATGCGATCGTCGATCAAGCCGTGGATCGGCAACAGCTCGATCGTGGTGACGCCGAGCCGCTTGAGATGCTCGATCATCGCGGGCGACGACAAGCCGCCGTAGGTGCCGCGCAGACCCGGCGGCACGTCCTCGCGCCGCTGCGTCAGGCCTTTGACGTGAGCCTCATAGATAATGGTGTCTGTCCAGGCAATCTGCGGTCGAATCTCTCGGCGACCCCAGTTGAAAGTCTCGTCGACCACCACAGCCTTCGGCATGCCGCGGGCGTTGTCGCGCCGGTCGAAGGAAAGGTCCTCGCGCGCGCTGCCGGTGCGATAGGCGAAATGGGCGTCGCTCCACACCAGCCGTCCGGCGAGCCGCTTGGCGTAGGGATCGAGCAGCAGCTTGTTGGCATTGAAGCGGTGACCGCGCTCCGGCGCGTAGGGCCCGTAGACGCGATAGCCGTAGAGCTGGCCGGGCGAGACGTCGTTGAGATAGCCGTGCCAGACGTCCTCGGTGCGCTCCGGCAGCTCGATCCGCTCGAGCTCGCGGCGGCCCTGACCGTCGAACAGGCACAGTTCCACCTTCTCCGCATTGGCGGAGAACAGAGCAAAATTGGTGCCCCTGCCGTCCCAGCTTGCACCAAGCCGCGAGGACGTCCCCTCGGTCAGTCGCATGGATCAGCTTTCCGGTACGAGAAAGATCGCAGCGAGCGGCGGAATGGTCAGGCTTAGTTCGGGCGTGGCGCCTTCCGGGGCACGGACCTCGCCGACATTGCCGACATTGCTGCCGCCATAATGCGCCGAGTCCGAATTGAGCACCTCGCGCCATTTGCCCGCGAACGGCACGCGGACGCGGTAGTTGCGATAGACGTTGGGCGAGAAATTCGCGACGACAAGGCAGCGCGATCGATCATGGCTGCCCTTGCGAATCCAGGCAAATACGTTGTTGTTGGCGTCGTCGGTGATCACCCATTCGAAGCCGGCCTGATCGCAGTCGAGCTCGTGCAGCGCCGGCACCGCCCGATAGAGGCGGTTGAGGTCGCGGACCAGATTCTGGACGCCGACATGCCGCGGCTGTCCCAGCAGGTGCCAGTCCAGCGAATGGTCGTGATCCCACTCGCGCTCCTGGCCGAATTCGCACCCCATGAACAACAGCTTCTTGCCGGGATGCCCGAACATGAAGCTGTAGTAGACGCGCAGATTGGCGAAACGCTGCCAGTCGTCGCCGGGCATGCGTCCCAGGATCGAACGCTTGCCGTGCACGACCTCGTCATGCGACAGCGGCAGGATGAAATTCTCCGAGAAGGCGTAGTGCAGACCGAACAGGATGTCGCCGTGATGGTATTTGCGGTGGATGGGATCCTTGCCGATGTATTTCAGCGTGTCGTGCATCCAGCCCATGTTCCACTTGTAGCCGAAGCCGAGCCCGCCATATTCGACCGGCCGCGATACCTGAGGCCATGCGGTCGACTCTTCCGCCGCAGTCGTCGCCTGGGGGAAATGCGCGAACACCTCGGTGTTGAAGCGGCGCAGGAAATCAATGGCCTCGATATTTTCGCGACCGCCATACTTGTTCGGAATCCAGCCGCCGGCGGGGCGGCTGTAATCGAGGTAGAGCATCGAGGCGACCGCATCGACGCGCAGCCCGTCGACGCCGTAACGGTCCAGCCAGAACAGCGCATTCGACACCAGGAAATTGGTAATCTCGGTGCGCCCGTAATTGTAGATCAGCGTGCCCCAGTCGAGATGGCGGCCCTGCAGCGGGTTGGCGTGCTCATAGAGCGCGGTGCCGTCGAAACGGCCGAGCCCGTGGGGGTCGTCGGGAAAATGTCCGGGGACCCAGTCGAGCAGCACGCCCAGCCCCTCGCCATGGCAGGCGTCCACCAGCGCCGCGAAGTCGTCCGGCGAACCGAAGCGGCTGGTCGGCGCGAACAGGCCGGTCGGCTGGTAGCCCCAGGAGCCATCGAACGGATGTTCGGTGACGGGCAGGAACTCGACATGCGTGAAACCCATGTCCCGCGCATAGCCGGGAAGCTGTTCGGCCATGTCGCGATAGGTCAGCCACTCGTTGTGACCCTTGCGCCGCCACGAGCCGAGATGGACCTCGTAGATCGAGACCGGCGATCGCAGCGCGTTGACGGCATCGGGGGCCGGGCGCGGATGCGGGATAGTGCGTTCGTCGATCACGATCGACGCGGTCTTCGGGCGGACCTCGGCCGCGAACGCGAGTGGATCCGACTTCAACGGCAGATGCTGGCCGTTCTGTCCGATGATCTCGAACTTGTAGTGGTCGCCGATGCGCGCCCGCGGGATGAATAGCTCCCAATAGCCGACACCGCGGACCCGCATCGGGTGCCGTCGGCCATCCCAGAAATTGAAGTCACCGACCACGCTGACGCGCCGCGCGTTCGGCGCCAGCACCACGAAGCCGACGCCCTCGATGCCGTCCAGCGTCATCGGATGTGCGCCGAGCGTATCGTAGATGCGCAGATGCGTGCCTTCGCCGAGCAGATAGAGGTCGAAGTCGCTCAGGATCGGCGGAAACCTGTAGGCATCCTCGAACTCGACGATGTTGTCGCCGAAGCGCGCACGAAGCTGATAGCGCGTGGAGCCGTTGGGCAGGGGGCCGGCGAATAGCCCAGCGTCATGAATCCGCGCAAGCGGCGCCGTCTCGCCATGTTCACCGATCGCTTCGACATTGCTGGCGTCCGGCAGGAAGGCGCGCACGACGGCGCGATCTCCCTCCGTGTGGAGGCCGAGATAATGGAAGGGATCCGAGTGGCGGCCCTCGATGATGGCGTAGGCCTCAGCAGGCAGTTTGCTCATGCAACCTCATGCGGCTGTTGCGCCAGGATCCGCAACAGGCCGGCCAGCGGAATCCGCAGCCAATCCGGCCTGTTGGCAAGCTCATATTCGATCTCGTAGAGGGCTTTCTCAAGCAGGAAAAAGTTGAGCAGGCGATCGGCCGCGGCGACGTCGGCAGGCCACAGGCGCTGGCCAGCCATGACCTCGCGGTAGCCTTCCAGGAACACGTTCGTTGCCCGGTCGCGCCATTCGCCCAGGGCAACGCTCAATCGGCCGCTCTCGTCGGGCGCGACCTTGAGCGCGCGTTCCAGCGCGGCCGTCATCGCATAGTCGATCGAGCGGACCACGCTGGCGACGTCGCGTGCGGCCGGCGCCTTGCGGCGGCGCTCCGCGATCGTGCGACCCGGCCCGCCGTCGAAATCGATGACGAACACGTCGTCTTTGACGATCAGCAACTGGCCAAGATGCAGGTCGCCATGATGGCGGATGTTGAGCCCTTCGGTCTCACGCGGCAGCAGCGCCTTGAGCCTGCCAGGCAGCATGTCGTGCTGTGCCTGCAATTGGTCGGCCAGCAACCGATCGGCATCTCTCAAGGTGTCGCGCCGCGGCTTCAAGGTGTCGAACACGCGCTCGGCGCGCGCCATGATCTCATCGTTCCAGCGTTGCAGGTCCTCGGGCTTGGTCGGCTCCGGTGCGAAGTCCGGCTGGTCCCTGTTGCTGGCAAGCGCAAGATGCAGCTCGGCGAGGCGCTTGCCGCTCTGCGACATGTGGTGCAGAAAGGTCGCCTGATCGCTGTTCTCCGCCGGGTGTTCGCTCGCTGGGAGCAAACGATACTTTTCGACCAGGCGATCTAAATGCGCGGCCGCAACCGTCCAGAGGTCGCCCTGATTGACAACCATGGCGTGCAAGACTGCGATCGCGCTGCGCTTGTCGCCCTCGACCAATTCGGCCGTGCCGAGCAAAGCGGGCGTGTTCGGGAAACTGACCACCTCGGTGAGGAAGCGGCCCATCTCGATCTCCGGATTGATGCCGACCTCGAGCTTCCGGTAGATCTTGGTGACATATTCGTTGTCCACCAGCGCAGTCGAGTGCGGCTGATCGTTCTCGAAGACGCGAATGCGCTCCGGCTGCCGGACCGGCCTGTCGGAGAAACGGCTGGTCGGCCGGAATTCGAGCTTCAACCCCTGCTCGCCTTCATCGACAGTCAGGTTCTCCCGCAGATTGCGCAGGAACAGTCCGGTGAAAATCTGGTCGGTGGCGACATCGAGCAGCGTACCCTCGCGGGCGCCCTGGCGTATGGCTGCAAACGCGCGCGGGTTGTAGCGCTCGCGGTCGAAGCGCACCCATTCGATCTGCATTGGCAGCACGTAGCGGCTGGTCGTGCCGCGCTCGGTGGTTTCGAAGAAGATCAGCCAGGGCCGATTGTCGCCGATGTCGCAGAACGGGATTGCGGACACCAGCGTTGGCTGGATCGCCCTTGCGGAGTGCTCGGGGTACCAGCGTGTGCGGGCGAGGTGACCGGGCAGCACGTCGTGCTCGAACACGCCGCGGGTGCGCGCCAGCGAGGTCCAGGTGGAATTGAGCGGCACCACCAGCGTCTCGAACTCCGGCACCGCCCGCGGAGTCACCGGCTCGGACTTGTCGCGTTCCTGCAATTGGAACCAATAGAAACCGTAGGGCGCCAAGGTGATCATGTAAGGCAGCTCGCCGATCGCCGGGAAGCGGGTCCGGCCGAGCATCTCGAGCGGAATACGGTCCTTGAAGGCGGAGAGATCGAGCTCGGTGGCCTGCGCCGAGCGAGACAGGTTGGCGACGCACAGGATGGCCTCGCCCTGGTACTGGCGCACATAGGCGAGCACCGAGCGGTTCTCCGGGCGGATGAAGGTCATGGTGCCGCGCCCGAACGCCAGCGTCGACTTGCGCACCGCGATCAGTCGCTTGGTCGCAGAGAGCAGTGACGACAGGCTGCGCGATTGCGCCTCGACGTTGACCGACTCATAGCCATAGACCGGATCCATGATCATCGGCGCGTAGAGCCGCGCCGGGTCGGCGCGCGAGAAACCGCCGTTGCGGTCCGGCGACCACTGCATCGGTGTCCGGACGCCGTTACGGTCGCCGAGATAGATGTTGTCGCCCATGCCGATCTCGTCGCCGTAATAGATGATCGGCGTCCCGGGGAAGGAGAGCAGCAGCGAGTTCATCAGTTCGATCTTGCGCCGGTCATTGTCCATCAGCGGCGCGAGCCGCCGGCGGATCCCGACATTGATCCGCGCGCGCGGATCGTTGGCGTAGGTCGACCACAGATAGTCGCGCTCGACGTCGGTCACCATTTCCAGCGTCAGCTCGTCGTGATTGCGCAGGAACAGAGCCCATTGGCAGACGGCGGGGATATCCGGCGTCTGCCGCAGGATGTCGGTGATCGGAAAGCGATCTTCCTGCGCGATGGCCATGTAGATGCGCGGCATCAGCGGGAAGTGGTAGGCCATGTGGCACTCGTCGCCGTGACCGAAATACTCCTGGACGTCCTCCGGCCATTGATTGGCCTCGGCCAGCAGGATCTTGCCCTTGGCGTAGGCGTCGAGCTCCTGGCGTAGCTGCTTGATGATGGCGTGCGTCTCCGGCAGGTTCTCGTTGTTGGTGCCGTCGCGCTCGCAAAGATAGGGGATGGCGTCGAGCCGGAATCCGTCGACGCCGGTATCGAGCCAGCGCTTCATCACCTGCACGATGGCGCGTACCACGCGCGGATTGTCGAAATTCAGGTCCGGCTGGTGCGAGAAGAAGCGGTGCCAGTAGAACTGACCGGCCTCCGGATCCCAGGTCCAGTTGGACTTCTCGGTATCCGTGAAGATGATCCGGGTGCCCGGATATTTCTGGTCGGTATCGCTCCAGACATACCAGCTCCGCGCGCTCGAGTTCGGCGCGCTGCGGCGCGCCCGCTTGAACCAGGCATGCTGGTCGGAGGTGTGATTGACGACGAGCTCGGTGATGACGCGCAGGCCGCGCTTCTTCGCCTCCTGGATAAAGCGCTTGAAATCCTTCATCGTCCCGAAATCGGGGTTGATGTCGCCGTAGTCCGCGATGTCGTAACCGTCGTCGCGGCCGGGGGAGGGATAGAACGGCAGCAGCCATAGCGCGGTGACGCCGAGTTCCTGCAGATAGGGCAGCTTTTCCGTCAGGCCCGCGAAGTCCCCGATGCCGTCATTGTTGCTGTCAGCAAACGCCTTGACGTGAAGCTGATAGATAATGGCATCCTTGTACCAGAGCTCGTCCGCGGTATCGGTCGCGATCTTCACCTTGGTCTCGACGGTGGAGAATACGTTCATGACGGCTCCTTCAGGCCACGCAGCGCAACAGCCGCGCGGGATCGCGCTCGGGATCAATCCGCAGGCGGACACCTCCCCATTCGAGAGCATGACGCTCGCCGGTGACGAGGTCTTCCACGGCGGCGACGGAACGACGCGCATCGCCCGGGCCGACCTTGGTGTCCCCGAGTGGAAGCCAGATGTCGTGAACATCGGCTGACAATGCGATCACGGCCGCGATCACATTGGTCTGATCGAGGGCCTCCTTGACAAAGCCGATCACATTGCCGTCCTCAATGCCGATAAAGCGCAGATTGCTCGTCTGTTGCAGCGCTGAATTGCCGCGCCTGATCCTGTTGAGGGCAGCGACATATGACCTGATGTTCCCGGGCCGTTCCCAGTCGCGAACCCGGATCTCGTAGGTCTCGGCATTGAGATATTCTTCCCGGCCGGGGACCGGGGCATGCTCCAGCAGCTCGAAGCCGCTGTAGATGCCGTAATTGCTCGACAGCGTCGCGGCGAGCGCGAGACGCGATTTGAACATCCAGGATTCGCCGCTTTGCAGGTGGAAGGGCAGGATGTCGGGCGTGTTGACGAAGAAATTCGGCCGAAAGAAGTCGCGCTCGGGATAGGAGATCAATTCGCCGACATGCTGCTCGAGCTCGCAGCGCAGCGTGCGCCAGGTGAAGTAGGTATAGGACTGGGTGAAGCCCAGTTTCGCCAGGCCGTTCATCAGCTTCGGCCGCATAAAGGCACCCGCCAGGAAGACGACCTCGGGATCATGACGCTGCACCTCGCGGATCAGCCATTCCCAGAAGCCCAAAGGCTGGCCATGCGGATTGTCGATTCGGAAAATCCTGACGCCCTGGTCGGCCCAGAACAGGACGACGTCACGTAGCGCTTGCCACAACGCAGCAGCATCCTCGTTCGCGAAGTCGAAATCGACGGCATCGTCGCGCCGCGCTCGATCGTCGGCAAGCCGCATCGATCCGTCCGGGCGCCGCTTGAACCATTGCGGATGCCGCTTCAGCCAGGGATGATCGGGCGAGCATTGCACGGCGAAGTCGAGTGCGACCTCCATGCCTTGCGTCCGGCACGCTGCGACAAAGGCGCGGAAATCCTCCATTGTACCGAGTTCGGGATGTACGGCATCGTGGCCGCCGTCGGCAGAGCCGATCGCGTAAGGGCTGCCGGGATCGCCGGGCCGCGCGGTTGCCGAATTGTTGCGGCCCTTGCGGTGTGTGCGTCCAATAGGATGGATCGGCGTGAGCAGGACGACGTCGAAGCCCATCGCAGCGATGTCGGGCAGCCGGGCGATGCAATCGCGCAAGGTCGCGTGCGCCTCGGGTACCTTGCCCTGGCTGCGCGGAAACATCTGATACCAGGCGCCATACCGCGCCCGCGGGCGATCGGCGACCAGGGGGAATAGCTGCGACCTGGCGAGGTCCGGACGAAACTGGCTGCCGGCCATCGCCGCCTCCAATTCCGGTGCGAGCAGCGCGCCAGCCTCGCCGGTCTGTAGATAGATCTCGCACTGCCTGACGATCACGGCCGCCGCTGCCGGGTCTCGCGCTTGCGCCTGGGTCAGCAGGCCCGCGCCTTCGATCGCGTCCAGCGTGAGGTCGCTTCCGCTCTTCTGCCTTTGCTCGAAGCGCTGCCGCCAGCTTGCGAATTCGTCGGTCCACGCCTCGATCGCGAAGGTGTAACGGCCGGGCCGGTCGGGAACGAAGCGGCCACCCCAGCGGTCATCGCTGTGCAGCTTCATCGGCGCGTGCCGCCATTGCTCATCGCCCTCGCGCCGCCATACCAGCGCGGCGGCAATCACGTGATGTCCGCCACGGTAGATGTCGGCCCACACCTCGACGGGTTCGCCCACGATCCGCTTGACCGGAAAACGGCCGCAATCGACCGACGGATAGACATCGGTGATATGAAAAGTGCCGCTGGCACTCTCGACAGGTCGGGCAGTTTTGGTCACGGTGATGCCGCCATCGAACATGCAAATGACGTCCCGGCGGCGGGAAGGAGGCGCGCCAGACCCATATAGAAAGCCGCTCGCCGGGCATTGGTTCCCGGCGGGAACGCAAGGCGGGGTAGAGCGTTGAGCATCGTCTATCCCTTTCCTCTTTCTGGACAATTTAGCAACGAGCCAAATTTCGTTGCGAGCGAGCAGCGTACCGAATGGACCTTTACGCCAAAGCCAGAACCCTGGGAATCCAGACTGAATATATCGACGGCAGTGGTCACCGCCGTGTGACGACACCTGAGGCGCTCTCGGCGATCCTCGCGGCGCTGCCACCGCACACGCCGCGCCCGCTGATTGCCGACCCGGTGGTCATTCGCGCCGGTCGCGAGCCGCAAACCGCGTTGCCGGAAGCCGCCCGGCTTCCGGTGCAGTGGAAGGTCACGAATGGTTCCGCCGTGCTCGCGCAAGGTGAGGCGCACGAGCGCAACGTGACCTGGCCGACCGATCTGCCCGAAGGGGTACATCGCCTGTACCTATCGGACGCGTCCGGCGCGAGCGAGGAGGTGCCGCTGCTGGTTGCGCCCGCGGGTGCCTTTGGCAGTGCCTTCGAGCGCTGCTGGGTGATCGCGGTGCAGCTCTATGGCGTGCGCTCCGCGCGCAACTGGGGCATCGGCGACTTCACCGACGTGCGTCATCTGCTCGAATTCGCCCGTCGTGTCGGCGCCGACGGCGTTGGGCTCAATCCGCTGCACGCCTTGTTCGACGACCGGCCCGGCGATTGCAGCCCTTACTCGCCGAACAGCCGGCTGTTTCTCAACGCGCTCTACATCGATGTCGAAGCCATTCCCGAGTTCAAGATCGATGCGGAGACGCAAGGAGCGCTGGCGCAGCTCCGCACCCGTGACATGGTCGACTATGTTGCGGTCGCCGCGCTGAAATGGCGCGCGCTGCACGCGGCCTTTGCCGCCTTCAAGGCCAATCCGGACCCCGGACGCCGGCAGGATTTCGAAAGCTATCGCCGCGAGCAAGGCACGCTATTGTCGCGCTTCGCCTGCTTCGAGGTCATCAGGCACAAATTCAACGCGCCATGGTGGGACTGGCCGGACGAATGGCGGCAACCCGACGATGCGTCGTGCGCGAAGTTGCGCAGTGCGCATGACACCGCTGCTGAGGTCGAATTTGTCGAGTTCGTGCAATGGATCGCCGATCGCCAGCTCGGCGCCTGTCAGGCGCTCGCGCACGAGCTCGGCATGCACGTCGGGCTCTATCTCGACGTCGCCGTCGGCGTGCAGTCGGACGGCTTCGACGCATGGAATGAACAGACCGCGATCTCGCGCCACCTCGGCGTCGGCGCGCCGCCCGACCCGCTCAACACTGCCGGCCAGGATTGGGGGCTCGCCGGCTTCAATGCCGCGGGCCTCGAACTGCGCGCCTTCGAGCCGTTCAGGCAGATGCTGCGTGCCGCGATGCGGCATGCCGGCGCCGTCAGGCTTGACCATGCGTTCGGGCTGAAGCGGCTCTATCTCGTGCCGCGCGGCTTCGGCCCCGCCAACGGCGCTTATGCGCTGATGCCGTTCGAGGCGCTGCTGGCGGCGACCGCGCAGGAGAGCGTCGCCAATCGCTGCGTCGTGATCGGCGAGGATCTCGGCACCGTACCTGAGGGCTTTCGCGAGCAGATGAACGGCTGGGGCATCTGGTCCTACCTCGTGATGATGTTCGAAACCGACGAGCGCGGCGCCTTCCGCAACGCGGACTATTACCTCGCCGATGCGCTCGTTACCTTCAACACCCACGACCTCTCGACCTATGCCGGCTGGCGTTCCTTCAGCGATCTCAAGACCAAGCGCGCGCTCGGGATCGATCCGGGAGAAACCGACGAGGGGCGCTGGCACGCGCTCGGCCAGCTCGACGATGTGTTGCGCCGGCATGACATCCACAACAACGACTTCTATTCGGTGGTGAGCTTCCTGGCGCGGACCCGATCGCGGATGTTGGCGGTTTCGATGGAGGATTTGCTCGGCCTGATCGAGCAGCCGAATATTCCTGGCACCGTCTACGAACATCCGAACTGGCGCCGGCGGCTTCCGGTCCCGATCGAGCATCTATCGTCGGCGATCGACCTCGAGGCGCTCAAGCGTGCGACCCGCGAGCGGTCGCACGCAAGCTAACGCGGAGCGCAGCCCTTGGCCTCCCGGATCGAAGACTACGGACTGATCGGCGATTGCGAGACGGCAGCGCTGGTCGGCCGCGACGGGTCGATCGACTGGCTGTGCTGGCCGAACTTCGATTCCGATGCCTGCTTTGCGGCGCTGCTCGGCACGCCCAAGCAGGGCCGCTGGCGGATTTCGCCCGCGGACGAGATCACCGGGACGTCACGCTGCTACCGGGACAATACGCTGATCTTGGAGACGCGGTTCGAGACGGAGCGCGGCGAGGTCGCGTTGATCGATTTCATGCCGCCGCGCGGCAAGGCCTCCGACGTGGTCCGCCTCGTCCGCGGGATCCGCGGCCGGGTCAAGATGCGCATGGATCTGGTGATCCGCTTCGGCCTCGGGATCGATGTGCCCTGGGTAAGGAGGAATCCGGATGGGCCGGGGCTGCTCGCGATCTGCGGGCAGGACATGATCGTGCTGCGCACGGAGGTCGAAACCCGCGGCGAGGACCTCACCACGGTGGCCGATTTCGAGGTTGGCGAGGGGGAGACGATCCCGTTCGTGCTGACCTACGGCCCATCGCATTTTCCAGTCCCGGAGCCGATCGATCCGGAAGCGGCGCTGAAGGATGCCGAGGACTACTGGACCGAATGGTGTGGCCGATGCAGCTATGACGGTGTCAACCGCGACCTCGTCATGCGCTCGCTGATCACGCTGAAGGCGCTGACGTTCCGGCCCACCGGCGGTATCGTCGCGGCGCCGACCACCTCGTTGCCGGAAAAGCTCGGCGGGGCGCGCAACTGGGACTATCGATTCTGCTGGCTGCGCGATGCCACCTTCACCCTGCTGGCGCTGATCAACTCGGGCTATACCGAGGAAGCGGCGGCCTGGCATAGCTGGCTGCAGCGGGCGGTGGCCGGAACGCCGGCCGACCTGCAGATCATGTATGGCATCATGGGCCAGCGCCGCCTTCTGGAATGGGAGGTGCAATGGCTGTCCGGCTATGAGGGGGCACAGCCGGTGCGCATCGGCAACGCCGCCCATGCGCAACTGCAACTCGATGTGTATGGCGAATTGATCGACGCCTTCCACCAATCCCGCATGGCCGAGCTCAACCTCGGCGAGGAGACCTGGTCGCTGGAATGCACCGTCGTCAATCATCTCGCCGACATATGGGACAAGCCGGATCACGGCATCTGGGAACGCCGCGGCGAGCCGAAGCACTATGTTCTCTCCAAGGTCATGGCCTGGCTCGCCTTCGATCGCGCCATCAAGGGCGCGGAGCGGTTCAGCTTCAAGGCGCCGCTCGTCAAGTGGCGGGTGCTGCGCGAGGCGATCCACCGCGACGTCTGCCAGAAAGGCTTCGACCGCAAGCTCAACAGCTTTGTCGAAAGCTATGGGTCGCAGCTCCTCGATGCCAGCATCCTGTTGCTGCCGGCGGTCGGCTTCCTGCCGCCGACCGATCCCCGCGTCCGCGGCACCATCGACGCGATCGAACGACACATGATGCGCGACGGCTTCGTGCTGCGCCATGATCCGCGCGAGGTGTCCGACGAAAAGCAGCCGATCGAGGGGGCGTTCCTTGCCTGCAGCCTGTGGCTCGCCGACGCCCATGTGTTGACGGGCGATCTCGACAAGGCCCAGGCCATGTTCGATCGCGTGGTGGCCGTTGCCAACGATCTCGGCCTGCTCGCCGAGGAATTCGACTCAGGCGCCGGCCGATTGACCGGGAACTTCCCGCAAGCGCTGACCCATATCGCGCTGATCAACACTGCGCACAACCTGAGCTCCGCCAAGGCGGAGGCGGAGAAGCCGGCGATGCAACGGTCGCAATAGGCGCGATCTTGAGCATGATCCGGAAAAGCGTGAAGCGATTTTCCGAAAAGATCATGCTCAAGCAAGGAGCTAAAGCGCGATGACGATTCGACCCAATCTCATCGTGCTTTAGCGGCCGGTCCTCAGCACAACGTCCATCGCGCGCGCGAAGCCGTCGTGCTCGTTGCTGTCGGTGACCTGCGTGGCGCGCGCCTTCACGTCGTCGCTGGCATTGCCCATCGCAAAAGAGACGCCGCTCTTTGCGAACATCGCGAGATCGTTCTGCATGTCGCCGATCGTCGCGACATGCGCGAGCGGTACGCCGACGCGCCCGGCGATGGCCTCGACGAAGGTGCCCTTGTCGTGGCCGGGCGGGGTGATGTCGAGATAGTAGGTCTGCGAGCGGATCGCGTTCGCCTGGTTGCCGACCGCCTGCTGCATCTCGGCCTCGCAGCGCTGGAGCAAAGCGGCGTCCGGGCTGGCGCCGACGATCTTGCAGGCTTGACTGAGATACGGCGTGAAGTCCGGCACGATGGTCGGATCGTGTTTGATCGTGTGCTGCTCGTGCGCGACGTATTCGCCGTCGGGATTGCGGGTCAGCCAGCGGTCGTTGGTGAACAGCCAGATGTCGACGCCGCGCGCGTGCAGCAGGTCGATGCTGCGTTGTACGATCGCTGGCGGAATCAGGTGCTGCTCGACCGGATTGAGCTTTGCATCGACGATCGAGGAGCCGTTGAAGGCGCCGATCGGCAGCGTGATGGCGAGCGACGCGATCAGGAAATCCATGCCGATCGTCGGCCGGCTGGAGACGATGGTGAAGCCGATCCCGGCGTCGTGCAGCCTTTGCACGGCGGCCTTGGCGGCATCGGTTAGGATCTTGTCCTTGGTCAGGAGCGTGCCGTCGACATCGGACACGACAAGGTCGATACGGGTCATGGGCGATCCAGGTTGAGTTGGCTGACAATGTCTCCGACGATGGCATCGACCGTGCGGTCGATCGCGACCACGATCGGGCGCTCATCCGCGGTCGGCGGCTCCAGCGTCCTGAACTGGCTGGTGAGCAGACCAGGCGGCATGAAATGGCCCTTGCGCGCGCTCAGGCGCGCCGCAATCAGGTCCTGCGTGCCCTTGAGGAAGATGATGCGGACGTCGTCGCGTCCGTGCACCAGGATGTCGCGGTAGGTGCGCTTCAGCGCCGAGCACGCGATCACGGCGCGTTCGCGCACCCGGCAGCTCCGGTCGATCTCGTCGGCGATCGCCTGCAGCCATGGCCAGCGGTCCTCGTCGGTCAGCGGCTGGCCAGCGCTCATCTTGGCGACATTGGCGGGCGGGTGGAAGGTATCGCCATCCTCATAGCGCCAGCCGATCCTGATTGCGAGGCGATCGGCGATGGTGCTCTTGCCCGAGCCGGAAACACCCATCACCACCAATGCACAGGGGCTGTCCTTGTCACCCACGAAAGTCCTCCGGCAGCGCGGCTTGATCGACGAGCCAGATGGTCTCGTGCTGCGATCGCGCGCGATTCGCCGGAAGATTCTCGCCCGCGAGTAGTCGCGTCAAGATCGCGCGCTTGCCTTGGCCCGCGATCTCGAACAGCATCTCGCGGCAGGAGGCGAGCGCGGGCAGGGTCAGCGAGACGCGCGGCACGAACGGCTCGACATTGGCCTTGGGCACCCCGACCACCCAGCGCGCCGTTTCCTCGACCGCGGGGTAGCCGGGAAACAGCGAGGCGGTATGGCCATCCGGGCCGACGCCCATCAGCACGAGATCGAACAGCGGCCGTGCCGGATCGAGCTGCTCGGCGCCGTAGAACGCCATCAGCTCGTTCTCGTAGAGCGCCGCGCTCTTGTCCGGGTCCAGGAGGTCAGCGGTATCGGTCGCGATCGGATGGAGGTTGGCCGCCGGCGCGCAGCGGTCGAGGAAGGCCTGACGCGCCATGCTCATGTTGTGCAGCGGGTCCTTGCGCGGCACCAGGCGCTCATCGCCAATGAACCACTCGACGCGATCCCATGGGATCCTGCTGCGATACTCCGGCGTCGCCAAGAGCTGGTAGAGCGCCTTGGGGCTGGAGCCGCCGGTGAGGCAGATCGCGATCCGGCCGCTGTTCTCGGCGATCCTTGCGATCACGCGCTCGGCCGCGGCCTTCGCCAGCGCGGCCGGATCGGCGACGGGAATGATCCTGCGCTCGGTGCCCGCGGCCATGGTCAGCCGAGCTTCCGCCAACTGCGGCCGTCGCGCGTCAACAGCGCATTAGCGGCCTCCGGCCCTTCGCAGCCGGCCTTGTAGGGCTGCAGTCCCCGTCCGCCGGCGTTCTTCCAGGCATCGAGGAAGGGCTGCACCGCCTGCCAGCCGGCCTCGACGCTGTCCGCGCGCTGGAACAGGATGTTGTCGCCGATCATGCAATCGTAGATCAGCGTCTCGTAGCCGGTCGACGGCTCCGCCTTGAAGTAGTCCTTGTAGCGGAACTTCATTTCGACGCCGTCGATATCGATGACCGGGCCGGGCACCTTGGTGTTGAACTGCAGCTCGATGCCCTCGGTCGGCTCGGTCGAGATCACCAGATAGTTCTGCGACAGGCGGTCGACCGGCGTGGTGCGGAACATCGAGAACGGCGCCTGCTTGAACTTGATCGCGATCTCGGTGCGCTTGACACCGAGCGCCTTGCCGGTGCGCAGATAGAACGGCACGCCGGCCCAACGCCAGTTATCGATGGTCAGCTTCAGCGCGGCGTAGGTCTCGGTCGTGCTATCGGGCCTGACGTCGGGTGTCTTCAGATAGTCCTCGATCTCGGTGTCGCCGACCTTGCCGCCGCGGTACTGGCCGCGCACCGAATTGTACAGCGCGTCATGCTCGCTCTGGATCTGGATCGCGCTGAGCACCTCGGCCTTTTCCGACCGCACCGCATGCGCGTCGAAGCGCGCGGGCGGCTCCATGGTCACCAATGACAGCAACTGAAACAGGTGATTCGGCACCATGTCGCGCAGCGCGCCGGTGGCGTCGTAGAAGCTGCCGCGATGGCCGACGCCGATCTTCTCGTCGACCGTGATCTGGACATGGTCGATGTGAGTGCGGTTCCAGATCGGCTCGAACATGCCGTTGGCAAAGCGCAGCACCAGGATGTTCTGGACGGTTTCCTTGCCGAGATAGTGATCGATCCGGTAGATCTGATGCTCGTCCATCAGCTTCAGCAGCGCGGCATTCAGCGCCTTGGCCGATGCGAGATCGGTGCCGAACGGCTTCTCCACCACCAATCGCCGCCAGGCGCCGTTCTCTTCCAGCATGCCGGTACGCCCAAGCTGCTGGCTGATCGGCAGGAACGCGTTGGGCGGGGTCGCGAGATAGAACAGCCGGTTGCCGCCGGTGCCGCGCGCTCTTTCGAGCTTTTCGAGCTGCTCCTTCATCCCGTCGAAGGACGCTGGGTCCTTCGGGTCGGCTTCGATCGCGGTGACGCATTCGAACAGCCGCTTGGCAATCGCATCGTCCACGGGACGGGTCGCGAACTTGCGCAGCCCCTCCATCAGGCTGTCGGTCATCTGATCGCTCGACATGCCCTTGCGGGCAATGCCAACGACGCAGAACTTGTCGGGCAGCAGGTTGCCGGCGGCAAGATTGTACAGGGCGGGGATGACCAGCCGGTGCGTCAGATCGCCGGTGGCGCCGAAGATGATGAAGGAGCAGGGATCGGGTTTCTTCTGTACGTGACCTTCAGCCATTCACTATCCCTTCTTGGCTGGCTCCTTGTGGCCGCCGAAGCCGGCACGCATCGCCGATAGGATCTTCTCCGCGAAGGTGTGGTCCTTACGCGAGCGGAAGCGTGCGTAGAGGGCGGCAGTCAGCACCTCGGCCGGCACGGCTTCGTCGACCGCCGCATTGACGGTCCAGCGTCCTTCGCCGGAATCCTCGACGAACCCCGAGTAGTTGTCGAGCGTATGGTTCTCCGCGAGCGCGGTCGCAGTGAGATCGAGCAGCCATGAGGGGATCACACTGCCGCGCCGCCACACTTCGGCGATGTCGGCGATGTTGAGATCGAAGCGATGATCCGGCGGCAGCGCCTCGATGTTGGCGTTCCTGAGGATGTCGAAACCCTCGGCATAGGCCTGCATCAGGCCGTATTCGATGCCGTTGTGGATCATCTTGACGAAATGTCCGGCACCCACGGGACCGGCATGGATATAGCCTTGCTCGACGCGGGGATCGCGGCCTTCGCGGCCAGGCGTGCGAGGGATGTCGCCAAGGCCGGGCGCCAGTGCCCTGAAGATCGGGTCCAGCCGGTCGACCACGGCCTTGTCGCCGCCGATCATCATGCAGTAGCCGCGCTCGATGCCCCAGATGCCGCCGCTGGTGCCGACGTCGACGTAATGTAGCCCCTGCTGCTTCAGCGCCTTGCCGCGGCGGACGTCGTCCTGCCAGAACGTGTTGCCGCCGTCGATGATGACATCGCCCGGCTGCATCAGCTTCGAGAGCGCGTCGATGGTTGTCTCGGTGATCTTGCCGGCCGGCAGCATCACCCAGGCGGTGCGCGGAGCCTGCAGCTTGAGCACGAAGTCCTCCAGCGACGAGGAGGGCGCGGCATTGTCGGCGGCGAGCGATGCCACCGCCTTGGCGTCCTTGTCGTAGACCACGGCCGTGTGGCCGTGCTTCATCAGGCGGCGGACGATATTGCCGCCCATCCGCCCCAAGCCGATCATCCCGAGTTGCATCTCAGGCCTCCGTCAGTTCAACGCTGCCGAGATCGCGGCATCGAGCGCCGCAAGCCCGGAGGCGAGATCGCCCTTGAGGTGCACGCGCAGTGCGCGCCGCCCGCGCTCGGTGAGCACGTCGAAATCGCCGCGCGCCTGTGCCGCCTTGATCACGCCGAAGCTCGCCTTCTGGCCGGGAACCGGCACGTCCTTGGCATCGTCGGCCGTGACCTGCAGGAACACGCCGCTGTCGGGCCCGCCCTTGTAGGCCTGCCCGGTCGAATGCAGGAAGCGCGGGCCAAACTCGGCGCAGGTCGCAAGGTGCTTGGCGTCACGCACCTTCAGCCGCATCGTTTGCATGCTGTCGATGGTGTCGTGGTCGCGCTCGATATAGGCGAGCATGGCGACATAGTCGCCGCGCGAGGAGCGCGAAAGATGCGCTCTGATCCATGAATTGAGGTCGCCATCGGCGCCGGCCTTGCGCAATTCCTCGGCGTTCTGCGCATCGGTGTAGAGATCCGCTTCCGCCGACGACACCACCGGCTGCTCCTTGGGCAGCGCGCCGGTCTTCTCGAACGCCGCCGTAAGTTCGCGCGTCTTGATCTTGGCGGCCTCGACGTCGGGCTGGTTGAACGGATTGATGCCGAGGATCGAGCCTGCCACCGCGGTCGCGATCTCGAACCGGAAGAACTCCTGGCCGATATGGTCGATCGATTTCATCACGATCCGCACGACCGGATGGCCGGCGGCGGCGAGCGCGGCGAGCTTTTCCTCATGCGCGGCGTCGTCCTCGCCCTCGGTGCGCAGGTCGATGAAGAAGCGGTCGTTGCCGTAGACGCCGGGATCGCCGATCGTCTCTCCGTCGATCGGGATCAGGCCCTTGCCGTCCTTGCCTGTCGATTCCGCGATCAGTTGCTCGGCCCAGGCGCCGAAATCGGCGACCTTTGGCGAGGCGAAGATCGTCACCTTGTCGCGGCCCTCGAGGCCGGCAAGGCCCATCGCAAGGCCGAGTTGCACGCCGGGGTTCTCATGGGGCGGCACGTCTGCGCCACAGGAGCGCACCATGGCCAGTGCGTGGTGGACCAGGTTGCGCACGTCGATGCCTGCGGCGGCCGCCGGCACCAGCCCGAATGGCGAGAGCACGGAATAGCGGCCGCCGATCGCGGGATCGCCGTAGAAGATGCGGGCAAAGCCCTGCTTGATGGCGACCTTCTGCAGCGACGAGCCGGGATCGGTCACGGCGATGAAGCGGTGGCCGGCCTTGTCCTTGCCGATCGCCTTGGCGACGCGATCGAAGAAATAGTCCTTCATCACGTTCGGCTCGGTGGTGCCACCCGACTTGGAAGAGACGATGAACAGCGTCCTCGCGATGTCGATCCGCCCTTCCATCGCGCGCACCTGCGCCGGATCGGTGGAATCGAGCACGTGCAGCTTCGGGAAGCCGGATTTGTGCGGGAAGGTTTCGGCCAGCACCTCCGGACCGAGGCTCGATCCGCCCATGCCGAGCACGACGGCGTCCGTGAACTGTTGTCCCCGCACGCGCCCGGCGAAATCTTCATAATCGGGAATGTTGGCCGAGGCGGCGCTGGTCAGCCAACCCAGCCATTTGTCCTCGTCATCGCCGGTCCAGACTGACTTGTCCTTCTGCCAGAGCCTGCGAACCTTGCCGCCGGCGCGCCATTCCTCGGTGCTCTTCTCGACCGCCTTCGCGATGGTCGGGCCGAGCGCCAGCTTTTGATCGTCGATGCCGTCGCCCAGCGACGTCGCCCGCTTGAAGGCAACCGCGCCGTAGAGCTTGTCGGCCGCGTCGGCGAACAGCTTGACGCCGTCCTTCACCAGTTCGGCGGTGATCGCGTCGAGCGAGATGCCGGATTTCTCCAGCTCCTCCAGCACGCGCCGGGCGCCGTCGATATCCTCCTCGAGGCTGTCGCGCAGCTTGCCGTGGTCTCGGAAGGCCTCGAGCGTCGCCGGCGGCATGGTGTTGATGGTGTCGGGCCCGATCAGCTCCTCGACATAGAGGACGTCGCTGTAATCCTTGTTCTTGGTGCCGGTCGAGGCCCACAGCAGCCGCTGCGGCTTGGCGCCCTTGGCCGTGAGCTTGTCCCACCGGGCGCCCGCGAACAGGCGCTTGTAGTCCTGATAGGCGAGCTTGGCATTGGCGATCGCGACCTTGCCCTTCAAGGCGGCGAGCCGCTCCTTCTCGGAGGGGTCGTTCGCTCTGGCGATCTTTTCGTCGAGCTGCTTGTCCACCGCGGTATCGATGCGGCTGACGAAGAAGCTCGCGACGCTTGCGATGTGGGAGGGGTCGCCACCCTTGGCGATGTATTTCTCCAGCCCCTTGAGATAGGCCTCCGCCACCTGGCGGTAGACCTTCTGCGAGAACAGCAGCGTGATGTTGATGCTGATGCCTTCGCCGATCAGTTGCTCGATCGCGGGCAGACCTTCCGGCGTCGCCGGCACCTTGACCATCAGGTTCTTGCGGTGGACGTCCTTCCAGAGCCGCTCGGCTTCGGCGATCGTGCCCTTGGTGTCCATTGCCAGATAGGGCGATACTTCCAGGCTGACGAAGCCGTCGCCGCCCCCGGTGTGGTCGTAGACCGGGCGCAGCACGTCGGCGGCATGCTGGATATCCGCGACTGCGAGATGCTCGAACAGGTCGGCGACCGAGCAGTCGCCCCTCTGGAGGGCCCGGCCGATCGCACCGTCATATTCGTCCGAGCTGCCGATCGCCTTCTCGAAAATCGAGGGGTTGGACGTCACGCCTTTAACGCCGTCGGTCTCGATCAGCCGCTTCAGGTCGCCCTTGGCGACGAAGCCGCGGGCCAGGAAGTCGAGCCAGACTGCCTGGCGGTGGTTTTCGAGTGCTTTGACGGGATTCATTGGGGCCTGTTCTCGTTCGAGCGAGGGTCGGTTTTTGGGTTCCCGGGCAGCTTTCGGGGGCGGAGGCGGATTGTCAACATGGGGTGGGGGCCCGGGCGAAATATCAGCATTCACAAGGGATAACGCCATTCACATCAGTTCGATCCCTCCGCATGCCGGCCCCAGGAGAGCGCGATCTCAGCACATTTTTATGACGTGTCGCGGGCGCGCCGCCGGCTCACGGTCTCAGGTACATGTAGCCCTGCGACTGCAGCTCGGCGAGCCGGACCACGCCGCCTTTGTCGGCGCTGACGAAGCCGGGGAGCAGGTCGGTCAGGCTGATGTGCTGGGATTTCATGGTATTGCCGCAGGCGGCGAGCTCGATGCCGTCCTTCGCGAACTGGCCGACATGGCGCGACAGGTCGGGATTGGCCGCGGCCGAGTGAAATGCCTTCAAGGCCGGCCCGTGCACCACCAGGGCGATCGTCACATTGTTGGGACCGCCGACACCATCGACGTGGTTCTGGATGTTGCCGATCACGAAGTTGACCTTGTCAAGGTCGTCGAGGTGATAGACCACCTTCAGCTTTTTCGCCGGTGCTTCGGCGGTGGCGCTCGCCCGCGACACTGCGAAGACAGTGCCGATCGCCGAGACGGCGCCCCACAAGATGCCGCGTCGATGCATGGCGTCCCTCCCGCGGATGTTATCGACCGGGCGAAGCCTATCACTTGTGGCGGAGCGCAGCGAGTTCCTTTCGATCGGTCACAAGCTCGGCGCATTGCTCCGCCGCCGCGCGATCGAGCCGGAAGATCTTGTCGTCCGCGCCGGCGAGCAGCGCGTCGCCAGCCTCCTGGTCCGGCTTATCGCGATTCCAGACCGCGATTTTCTGGAGGTGGATGATCGCAGACTTGTCGTCCTTCGACAGCGCCACATTGATACCACCGCCTTCACAGTCGACGCTGCAGTCGAAGCGCACTTCGCCAGCGGCATCGGTCGCGACAGCGTGATTGCAGTAGCCGCTGGAATCGAAATTGCCGGTGCGATGGCGGTACCTGATGCCGAGGCGGAAGGAGTAGTCGAGGGTCTTGTCCTCCGCCCTCTCTTCCGCCGCGACCAGCAGCTTCATCGCGCTGACCTTCTGCTGCTGATGTTGCGCCAGATGGTTCGCATCGTATTGCCGCACAAAGCAGGCATACGCTTTTGCACCGGGAGAGCCTGCGAACATCCTGTTGTCGAAGGCGGCAGCCTTCGCGACGGCGTCCTGTGCCTGAACGGTTAACGTCGCGCCGGCGTATGCCGCAATTGCGAGAGCAACGACAGAGAATGTCTGCTTCATGGCCGGTCTCGGGAATATGTTGCGCCGTCGCGGCATCACCATTGATGCGCGGCGATGGTGCCGCGCGGAACTGCGTGGGCTCGCTGCCTTAGTCGCGGCGACAAGATGGCACGTTCAACGGCGCCTAATCTTTAGTTTATGCGGCCTGTGCGCTGTGCATCTTGACGCCATGGCTGGACAGGCACACCTTTTCAGGGAGCCCAACGTTCATCGACGGGCAGGAAGTCGCCCGTTCAGATGTCCGCCTTTTGGAGGCCGGGCCCGTTAAATCACGGATGTTGCGACAGTGTGACAACGGCCAAAAACAGGGGAATATTGTTGAACTATTGGGCTTCCTGCCTGTTGATAAGGCAGAGGCTGCACACGCCGTGCATTGCCGAACCGAGTCGGTCGAGTGTCCAATGGACTCAGCGTGCCGACGCTGATTCGATCCTTGAACGCTCTTGTTACGACTCGTGTCAGTCGTGCGGCGATACATATCGTGGAGAGAGGGATCATGTACAACGATTCTCTGTTCAACGCCTTTGCCAGGTCGTTTGAAGCACGAAGCCAGACCGACATGTCGATGGCCGAGTATTTGGAGTCGTGTCGAAGCGATCCGATGCGATATGCCAATGCGGCCGAGCGGTTATTGGCGGCGATCGGTGAGCCCCAGATGATCGACACGGCCAAGGACCCACGCCTTGGCCGTATCTTTTTGAACCGCACGATCCGTTCGTATCCGGCCTTTGCCGGGTTCTACGGAATGGAAGACACGATCGAGCGTCTCGTCGGCTTCTTCCGCCATGCGGCGCAGGGCCTCGAAGAGCGCAAGCAGATCCTCTACCTGCTCGGGCCGGTCGGCGGCGGCAAGTCGTCGCTTGCCGAGCGCATCAAGTCGTTGATGGAGATTCATCCGATCTACGTGCTGAAGGCCGGCGACGAGCTCTCGCCGGTGTTCGAGAGCCCGCTCGGCCTGTTCGATCCGGAGCAGCTTGGGCCGATGATCGAGGAGAAGTACGGCATCCCGCGCCGCCGGCTGAGCGGACTGATGTCGCCGTGGGCCTACAAGCGGCTCGAAGCCTTCGGCGGCGATATCTCGCAGTTCCGCGTTGCGCGCATCCAGCCCTCTCGGTTGCGCCAGATCGCGGTGGCGAAGACCGAGCCCGGCGACGAGAACAACCAGGACATCTCCTCGCTGGTCGGCAAGGTCGACATCCGCAAGCTCGAGACCTACGCGCAGAACGATCCGGACGCCTACAGCTATTCCGGCGGTCTCAACCGCGCCAACCAGGGCGTGCTCGAATTCGTCGAAATGTTCAAAGCGCCGATCAAGATGCTGCATCCGCTGCTGACGGCGACGCAGGAGGGCAACTACATCGGCACCGAGAATATCGGCGCGATCCCCTTCACCGGCATCATCCTCGCGCACTCCAACGAGGCGGAGTGGCAGAGCTTCAAGACCAACAAGAATAACGAGGCCTTCATCGACCGCATCTGCGTCATCAAGGTGCCGTATGTGCTGCGGGTGAACGAGGAGCAGAAGATCTACGAGAAGCTGATCCAGAGCTCCGAGCTCGCCGCCGCGCCCTGTGCACCGGCGACGCTCGAAACGATGGCCCGCTTCTCGGTGATGTCGCGCCTGCGCAGGCACGAGAACTCGACGCTGTTTGCCAAGATGCGGGTCTATGACGGTGAGAGCCTGAAGGAGTCCGATCCGAAGGCCCGCAGCGTGCAGGAGTACCGCGACGCCGCCGGCGTCGACGAAGGCATGGACGGCGTTTCGACCCGCTTTGCCTTCAAGGTGCTGGCCTCGACGTTCAACCACGACACCACCGAGGTTGGCGCCGACGCGGTGCATCTGATGTATGTGCTGGAACAGGCGATCCGCCGCGAGCAACTGCCCGATGAGGTCGAGAAGCGCTACCTCGAATTCATCAAGGCCGACCTCGCGCCGCGTTACGCCGAGTTCATCGGCAACGAGATCCAGAAGGCCTATCTGGAATCCTACGCCGACTACGGCCAGAATCTGTTCGACCGCTACGTCGACTATGCCGACGCCTGGATCGAGGATCAGGACTTCAAGGATCCCGACACCGGTCAGCTCATGAACCGCGAGCTGTTGAACCAGGAGCTGACCAAGATCGAGAAGCCTGCCGGCATCGCCAACCCGAAGGACTTCCGCAACGAGGTCGTCAAGTTCTCGCTGCGGTCGCGGGCTCACAATGGCGGCAAGAACCCGAGTTGGACCTCCTACGAGAAGGTCCGTGACGTGATCGAGAAGCGGATATTCTCGCAGGTCGAGGACCTGCTTCCGGTGATTTCGTTCGGTTCAAAGAAGGACGGCGAGACCGAGAAGAAGCACGGCGAGTTCGTCGCGCGGATGGTGGAGCGCGGTTATACCGAGCGCCAGGTCCGCCGGCTCGTCGAGTGGTACATGAGGGTGAAGCAGGCCGGTTAGGCATGATCCGGACAGTGCATATCGGTTTTCCTTGCTCAATCAGATGAGATTGTGATGTGATCTTTCCTGATCGCGTCATGATCCGAGGGAAGATGCAACGTGGTCATGCATATCGTCGATCGGCGGCTCAATCCGGGCAGCAAGAGCCTGGAGAACCGCCAGCGCTTCCTGCGGCGCGCCAAGGCGCTGGTTCAGGGAGCCGTTAAGAAGTCGTCGCAGAACCGGGACATTAAGGATGTCCTGGAAGGCGGCGAGGTGACGATCCCGCTGGACGGCATGGACGAGCCGCGATTCCGGCGCGAGGGCGGCACGCGCGACATGGTGCTGCCCGGGAACAAGAAGTTCGTCGAAGGCGACTGGTTGCCGCGTCCGAACCAGAGCGGAGCCAAGGGCTCGGGAGCCGGCGAGGGCGACAGCGAGGACGCCTTCCGCTTCGTGCTCAGCCGCGACGAGTTCGTCGACCTGTTCCTCGATGATTTGGAATTGCCGGACCTCGCCAAGCGCAAGCTTGCGGAGACCGAGAGCGAGGGCATCCAGCGCGCCGGCTATGCCACCTCCGGCTCGCCGGCGAACATTTCGATCAGCCGCACCGTGAGCCGGGCGCTGGCCCGTCGCGTGGCGCTGCGCCGGCCGCGCAAGGAGGACATCGAGGCTCTCGAGACCGAACTTGCCGAATGCGAAGACGCTGCGCGCCGGCGTGAACTGCAGGCGCTGCTCGACGCCTTGAAGGCGAAGGCCAAGCGAATCCCGTTCATCGATCCGATCGACATCCGCTACCGCCGATTCGAGACAGTGCCGAAGCCTGTCGCGCAAGCCGTGATGTTCTGCCTGATGGACGTCTCCGGCTCGATGTCCGAGCACATGAAGGATCTGGCAAAGCGGTTCTACATGCTGCTCTACGTCTTCCTGAAGCGGCGCTATCGCCACGTCGAGATCGTGTTCATCCGTCACACCGACCGTGCCGAGGAGGTCGATGAGGAGACCTTCTTCCACGGGCCGGCCTCCGGCGGCACGCTGGTGTCGAGCGCCCTGGTCGCGATGGACGAGATCGTCCGCACCCGGTTCCGCCCCGCCGACTGGAATATCTACGCGGCCCAGGCCTCCGACGGCGACAACATGACGTCCGACAGCGCGTTGACCGGCCAGCTTCTGACCGACAGGATCCTGCCGGTCTGCCAGTTTTTCGCCTATCTCGAGGTCGGCGAGGCCGCCAACTACACCTTCGACATGCCGGACTCCTCGCTCTGGACGCTCTACGAGCGCCTGCGCAACGACGGCGCGCCGTTGTCGATGCGCAAGGTGAGCGAGCGCGGGGAAATCTTCCCCGTGTTCCAGGACCTGTTCAAACGCCGCGGCAAACAGGAAAGGGTTGCGTGATGGCATCTTCCGGCGAGCGGCTGTTCGAAGGTGCCGACTGGGACTTTCATACCTTGCAGCGGGTCCACGACGCTTGCGAGGAAATCGCACGCACTGAGCTCGGCCTCGATGTCTACCCGAACCAGATCGAGGTCATCACCGCCGAGCAGATGCTCGACGCCTATTCATCCGTCGGCATGCCGCTGTTCTACAAGCACTGGTCGTTCGGCAAGCAGTTCGCCTTCCAGGAGGCATCCTACCGCAAGGGCCTGATGGGGCTTGCCTATGAGATCGTGATCAACTCGTCGCCCTGCATCTCCTACCTGATGGAGGAGAACACCGCGACGATGCAGACGCTGGTGATTGCGCATGCGGCCTTTGGGCACAATCATTTCTTCAAGAACAACTACCTGTTCAAGCAGTGGACCGATGCCGACGGCATCCTCGACTATCTCGAGTTCGCCAAGGGCTACATCTCGGCTTGCGAGGATCGACACGGCAGCGAGGCGGTGGAGCGGACGATCGATGCCGCGCATGCGTTGATGTCGCACGGGGTCGACCGCTATCCCGGCAAGAAAGCACTCGACCTCCGCACCGAGGAAAAGCGCGCCGGCGAGCGCCGGCAGCATGAGGAGAGCATCTTCAACGATCTGTGGCGGACGGTGCCGCACACCAAGACCAAGACCAAGGCTGCGCTCACGGCCGAGCGCAGGCGTGCGCTGCTCGGGCTGCCGCAGGAGAATATCCTCTACTTCCTGGAGAAGTCGGCGCCCCGGTTGCAGCCCTGGCAACGCGAGATCATCCGCATCGTGCGCCACATCGCGCAGTACTTCTACCCGCAGAGCCAGACCAAGGTGATGAACGAGGGCACCGCCACCTACGTCCACTACCGCATCTTGAACCGCCTGCACCGGCAGGGCCGGATCACCGACGGCAATTTCCTCGAGTTCCTGCAGTCGCACACCAATGTGGTATTCCAGCCCGAATTCGACGACCGCCGCTATTCCGGCTTCAATCCTTATGCGCTCGGCTTCGCGATGATGCAGGATATCGAGCGCATCGTGACCAGCCCGGAGGAGGAGGACCGCGAATGGTTCCCCGACATCGCGGGCAAGGGCGACGTCGAGGGTGTGCTGCGCGAGATCTGGAGCAATTACCGCGACGAAAGCTTCATCGGCCAGTTTCTCAGCCCGGCGCTGATCCGTCGGTTCCGCATGTTCCACCTGCATGATGATCCGGCCGAGAGCGCGGGGATCAGGGTCGATGCGATCCACGATGAGCGCGGCTATCGCCGGGTTCGTCGCGAACTGGCGCGGCAGTACGACGTCGGTTTCGTCGATGCCAATATCGAGGTGGTCGACGTCGATCTTGCCGGCGATCGCCGGCTGCTGCTGCGCCACACCACGGTGAAGGGCGCGCAGCTCAACGAGACCGACACCCGGCGTGTGCTGCAGCACCTCGCCGATCTCTGGAGTTACGACGTCGCGCTGACCGAGGTCGACGGCACCGACAAGGTGCTCAAGGAATATGTGATCAGCCCGCGCGCGGCGGCGGTTGCGGCGTAAGCTAGCGCGAGCGCCGTCGCGCGGACCGTCGTACGGAATGAATTTCTCGCTCGATGAACCTTCGTGACCGTCGAAGGCCTCCATCGCGAACATCACGGCAACATTCACACCACATGATGCGCGCCGCTTCGAGCGCATGGCGGCATGCGCAGGTTTCTTGGCGATTGCCTGCGCGGACGCGATTGATAATGTGCGCCGCGTCAAGAAAACCAAAAAAAAGGATATCGCTCTTGTCGACTCGCAAACGCCCGGCGGGCTCTCTCGCCATTGCCGCGCTCACGGCCTCGCTGATCGCGCCGTCCATTGCAGCCGAGACATCAATCAAAATTGGAAACACCGCGCCTTACAGCGGCCCGGCATCCGCCTATGGCACCATCGCGCGCGCCGAGGCGGCGTATTTCCAGATGCTCAACGATCAGGGCGGCATCAACGGCCGCAAGATCGAGTTCGAAAGTCTCGACGATGCCTATTCGCCGTCGAAGACGGTCGAACAGACACGCAAGCTGGTCGAGCAGGATGAGGTGCTCGCGCTGTTCAGCGCCGTCGGCACCGCGCCCAACATCGCGGTCCAGAAGTACCTGAACATCAAGCATGTGCCCCAGCTCTTCGTTTCGTCGGGTGCGACGCGCTGGAACGATCCGAAGCACTCTCCCTGGACGGTCGGCTTCAATCCGACCTACGAGCTCGAAGGCAAGCTCTACGCGAAGTACATCTTGAAGACCAAGCCGGACGCGAAGATCGCCGTGATCACGCCGAACGAGGATGCCGGCAAGGACTATCTGAAGGGTTTCAAGGAAGGCCTTGGCGAGCATGTCGGGCAGATCGTCGCGGAGACGACCTATCTGACCACAGATCCAACCATCGATTCACAGATGGTGACGATGCGCGAGTCGGGCGCGGACGTGTTCTTCGCGGAAGCGACGCCGAAATTCGCGGCGCAGGCGCTGCGCAAGGCCGCGGGCATGGGCTGGAAACCGCTGACCATCCTGCCCTCGGTGTCCAACTCGGTCTCGGCGGTGCTCGAACCGGCAGGGCTCGAGAATGTTGTCGGCGTGGTGACCGGGCTCTATTTGAAGGATCCGACCGATCCGCGCTGGGCCGACGATCCCGGGCAGAAGGAATTTTCGGCCTGGATAAAGAAGTATCAGCCCAATGCGAGCCCGGGCGATCTCTTCAACGTGCAGGGCTACACGGTCGCACAGGTCATGACTGCCGTGCTGAAGAACTGCAACGGTGACTACAGCCGCGACAACATCATCAAGCAGGCGACCAACCTGAAGGCGCTGGACATGCCGATGCTGTTGCCGGGCATCAAGATCCAGACCGAGCCTGACAACGTGACGCCGATCCGTCAGATCCAGATGGCGCGGTTCGACGGCAAGTCGTGGGCGCTGTTCGGCGATGTCCTGAGCGACAAGTAACCGTCACCAACTGTCGTCCCTGCGAAAGCACTAGGGCATCTACACATCTTTTCCGGACCGAAAAGTGACTCTCGATCAAGGACTTGCTTGCCACTCGATGACGCCATTTCGCGAGCAGAGCTTAGCAAAAGTGCGGCGTTTCTCTGCGTTGCTAAGCTAAGTCGTTGAGAAGACTCCGGAAGACATGTAGATGCCCTAGTGCGAAAGCAGGGACCCATACGCCGCGGCTTTTGTTGTGAACGGGACTCGCCGTTCCAGAATTGAGCGACAAGTAGTCGCCCAAATGCAAGATTCGTAGGGTGGGCAAAGCGGCAGCGTGCCCACCATCACGAGCAAGATGCCTGAAGGTGGGCACGTCGCTGTGCTCCTTTGCCCACCCTACGGAGCTGACCAACTCCGCCGTCGTCCCTGCGAAAGCAGTGACCCATACGCCGCGGCCTTCGTTGTAAGCGGGACTCGTCGTTCCAGCGTAGCCCGACAATCAGCATCGGTGGTTATGGGTCCCTGCTTCCGTGCGCAATTGCGCACTAGGCAGTGACGACACCGAATTTGCTGCACTTACCGCAGGCTGGCGTTGATCTTGTCCAGCACGGCCGAGCCGGGGCACAGCGCCTTTTCATCCAGCGAGTTGAGCGGCGTCTCAACGGTGTCGAGATGGGCGTGCAGATCCTCGGCGTCCGGGTCGACGTAGAGCAGCCCGGTGACGATCTGGCCCTTGGCGGCGTGCTTCTGCAGGAAGGTCATCGCGCCCAGCCGATCATGTGGATCGTAGTCGGCATCGAGCTTGCGCAGCGCAAGCCTGGAGCCGTCATGCTGCTCGACAACCTGCACGGTGCCCGGCGCATAGTCGACGCTGATCGGATCGCGGCCGACCAGCACGTCGAGCCGGTTGACCGCGTCATTGTGCTCGCGAACATAGTCGAAGCTCTTGGTCGAGCCGGCGTGGTTGTTGAAGGCGATGCAGGGGCTGATCACGTCGATGAAGGACGCGCCCTTGTGGCGGATCGCGGCCGCGATCAGCGGCACCAGTTGGGTCTTGTCGCCGGAGAAGCTGCGCGCCACGAAGGTCGCACCGAGTTGCAGCGCGATTGCGACCAGATCGATCGCGTTGTCGGTGTTGGTGATGCCTTTCTTTGACTTCGAGCCGCGGTCGGCGGTGGCCGAGAATTGGCCCTTGGTCAGGCCATACACGCCGTTGTTCTCGACGATGTAGGTCATGTTGACGCCGCGACGGATCGAATGCGCGAACTGGCCGAAGCCGATCGAGGCGGAATCGCCGTCGCCGGACACGCCGAGATAGATCAGGTCGCGGTTGGCGAGGTTGGCGCCGGTCAGCACCGACGGCATCCGGCCGTGCACCGAGTTGAAGCCGTGCGAATTGCCGAGGAAGTAGTCCGGCGTCTTCGACGAGCAGCCGATGCCGGAGATCTTCGCCACCCGATGCGGCTCGATCGAGAGCTCGTAGCAGGCCTCGATGATCGAGGCGGTGATCGAGTCATGGCCGCAGCCGGCGCACAACGTCGAGATCTTCCCCTCGTAGTCGCGATGGGTATAGCCGAGCTCGTTCTTCTTCAGGCCGGGATGATGGAACTTGGGCTTTGCAATGTAGGTCATGACACGGCCTTGCGGAGAGGGGTCACCTTGAGATGGTCCTGGTGGTCGCCGATCGCGTTGGCGATGAAGCGCGCGGTGATCGGCGTGCCGTCATAGTGCAGGATCGGCACCAGCCGGACCGGATCGATGCCGTTCTCGTTGACGATGAGCTGGCGGAGCTGGGCGTCGCGGTTCTGCTCGACCACATAGACGAAGTCGTGGTCGGCGATGAAGCTCGCGACGCTGGAGTGGAACGGGAAGGCGCGGATGCGCAGCCGATCGAGCTGATGACCGCGCGCCTCCAGGAGGCCGATCGCCTCGTCCATCGCGGGCGAGGTCGAGCCGAAATAGATCACGCCATACTTGGTCGGCTTTGCCGCATTGGCTTGCAGCGGCCGCGGCACCATGTCCTGCGCGGTCTCGAACTTGCGCACGAGGCGCTGCATGTTGTCGGCGTAAACCGCGCCTTCCTCCGAATAGCGCGCGTAGCGGTCGCGCGAGGTGCCGCGGGTGAAGTAGGAGCCCTTGGTCGGATGCGTGCCGGGATAGGTGCGATAGGGGATGCCGTCGCCGTCGACGTCGAGATAACGGCCGAAGTCGCGGCCTTCCTCCAGCATCTCCGCGGTCATCACCTTGCCGCGGTCGTACTGGCGGGCGTCGTCCCACTTCAGCGGGCGACACAGCCGGTGGTTCATGCCGATGTCGAGATCGAGCATCAGGAAGATCGTGGTCTGTAGCCGCTCGGCGAGATCGAACGCCGCCGCGGCGAACTCGAAAGCCTCCGCGGGATCTTCCGGGAACAGCAGCACATGCTTGGTATCGCCATGGGATGCATAGGCGCAGGCGATCACGTCGCATTGCTGCGTGCGGGTCGGCATACCCGTCGAGGGCCCAGCACGCTGGATGTTCATGATCACGGCCGGGATCTCGGCGAAATAGGACAGGCCGATGAACTCGGTCATCAGCGAGATGCCGGGGCCCGATGTCGCGGTGAAGGCCCGCGCGCCGTTCCAGGAGGCGCCGATCACGATGCCGATCGAGGCGAGCTCGTCCTCGCCCTGCACGATCGCGTATTTCGCCTTTCCGGTCTCGGGATCGTGGCGATACTTCTTGCAGTGGCTGGTGAAGGCTTCCGCGACCGAGGATGACGGCGTGATCGGATACCAGGCGCAGACCGTGGCGCCGCCATAGACGGCGCCGAGCGCGGCCGCGCTGTTGCCCTCGAGGAAGATGCGGTCGCCGACCTTGTCGGTCTTGCTCACCCGGAGCCCGATCGGGCATTTCAGGTTCTGCAGCGCCCAGTCACGGCCGAGATGCAGCGCGTGGACGTTGGAGGACAACAGCTTCTCCTTGCCCTTGTACTGCTCGCCGATCAGTTGCTCGACCAGCTTGGGATCGAGGTCGAGCAGCGCACAGAGCGCGCCGAGATAAATGATGTTCTTGAATAGCTGGCGCTGCCGCGGATCGGTGTAGGTCGAGTTGGTGATCGCGGTCAGCGGCACGCCGATGACGGTGATGTCCTCACGGAATTTGGACGACGGCATCGGCTTGGTCGAATCGTAGAACAGATAGCCGCCGGGCTCGATCGAGGCGACGTCCTTGTCCCAGGTTTGCGGGTTCATCGCCACCATCAAGTCGACCCCGCCGCGGGCGCCGAGATGGCCAGCTTCGGTGACCCGCACCTCGTACCAGGTCGGCAGGCCCTGGATGTTGGAGGGGAAGATGTTGCGTGGTGAGACCGGAACGCCGTGGCGCAGGATCGAGCGCGCAAACAGCTCGTTGGCGGAAGCCGAGCCCGAACCGTTGACGTTGGCGAAGCGGACGACGAAGTCGTTTACGCTGCTGATCGGGCTTTGGACTGACATGTTGATCCTGCGTGAACCATATCGATGAGGTACTTCTGCATATCCCAGGCGCCGGTGGGGCAGCGCTCGGCGCACAGCCCGCAATGCAGGCAGACGTCTTCGTCTTTCACCATGACGCGGCCGGTCTTCAGGTCGCCCGAGACGTAGAGCGCCTGGTCGTGATGCGGCGAGGGCGCCTTCAGCCGCTGCCGCAAATCATCCTCGTCACCATTCGGGGTGAAGGTGATGCAATCCATCGGACAGATGTCGACGCAGGCGTCGCATTCGATGCACAGCGGCGCCGAGAACACTGTCTGCACGTCGCAGTTCAGGCAGCGCTGCGCCTCACCGAGTGCGAGCTTGAGGTCATAGCCGAGTTCGACCTCGGCGCGGATGTCCTTCAGTGCGATCACCTTGTCGCGATGCGGCACCTTGAAGCGCTTGTCGGCGGAGATGTCGTTGTCGTAGCTCCACTCGTGGATGCCCATCTTCTGTGAAGAGACCTCCACCTCGGGCAGCGGGCGTTCGTTGATGTCCTCGCCGGACAGCATCCGGTGGATCGAGAGCGCGGCGTCGTGGCCGTGTGCCACCGCCCAGATGATGTTCTTTGGTCCGAACGCCGCGTCGCCGCCGAAGAACACCTTCGGATTGGTCGAGACGAATGTCTTGGGATCGACCTTCGGCATGTGCCACTTGTCGAACTCGATGCCACAATCGGCTTCGATCCAAGGAAATGCGTTCTCCTGGCCGACCGCAACCAGCACGTCGTCGCAAGGCACGGTCTCGTCGGGCTCGCCTGACGGCACCAGATTGCGCCGGCCCTTGGCGTCATATTCCGCCTTCACCTTCTGGAAGGTGACGCCGGTGAGCTTGCCGTTGTGGTGAACGAAAGCGACCGGCACCATGAAGTTGAGGATCGGGATGTCCTCATGCATGGCGTCTTCCTTCTCCCACGGCGAGGCCTTCATCTCCTCGAAGCCGGAGCGGACGATCACCTTGACGCTCTCGCCGCCGAGGCGGCGCGCAGTGCGGCAACAGTCCATCGCGGTGTTGCCGCCGCCGAGCACGATGACGCGGCGGCCGATCTTCTCGATATGGCCGAACGAGACCGACGCGAGCCATTCGATGCCGATATGGATATTGCTGGCTGCCTCCTTGCGGCCGGGGATGTCGAGCTCGCGACCGCGCGGCGCGCCGCTTCCGACGAAGACCGCGTCATAGTTCTCGGCCAGCAATTGCTTGAGGCTGTCGACGCGCTGGCCGCCCTTGAACTCGACGCCGAGGCCTAGGATGTAGTCGGTCTCCTCGTCGATCACGCTGTCGGGCAGTCGGAATTTCGGAATCTGGCTGCGCATCATGCCGCCGGCCTTGGGATCGCCGTCGAACACGGTGCAGTGATAGCCGAGCGGGGCGAGGTCGCGGGCCACCGCGAGCGACGCTGGACCGCCTCCAACCAGCGCGATGCGGCGGCCGTTCTTCGGTCCCGGCTTCGGCAGGCGATGCTTGATGTCGTCCTTGAAGTCGGCCGCGACGCGCTTCAGGCGGCAGATCGCGACCGGATTCTCCTCGACGCGGCCGCGGCGGCAGGCCGGCTCGCAGGGGCGGTCGCAGGTGCGTCCCAGAATTCCGGGAAACACGTTCGACTTCCAATTGATCATGTAGGCGTCGCTGTAACGCCCCTCAGCAATCAACCGGATGTACTCAGGAACGGGAGTGTGTGCGGGGCAGGCCCATTGGCAATCGACTACTTTGTGAAAGTAATCCGGCGCCGAGATATCAGTCGGTTTCATTCCTACCTTTGACCCGCGCGAAAAATGCCAGAGCTTGCGCGGCCTTATTGTTGACGACGAGCGCTCACGCGACGTTGTTCTGGTTTTTGAATTGGATCATAGACTTATCTTATTAGAGCCGTTCCAGAGAAGGCAAAGCCAAATTTGCGCGATCATCAGCTTTCGCGCGGCTGAGTTGCATGCAGCGTTAATCTCGATGCCGTCATGCGGCGGTGCAACATGGTGCGCCGCCGCATTGCGCGCTCACTTGCGCGGAAGGTCGCTCTTGGCGAGGTCCCACAACAGCCGATAGACGCCGCTCGTCACGACCAGCGGCTTGAGCGCGATGTTGTCGATGATGCGCGCCGCGGCAGCCGGAACTGCATCCACATCGGTAGCATCGATCAGCACGTACCAGTCGCCCGCACCGGGATCGGCCTTCGCTGCATCAGGCGTCAGCGGCCGGGACAATGCCGGATCGTTCTCCAAGAGGTGCATCGAGATGATCCCGTCCAGCGCCGATGGATCAAGCTGCTCCTGTAACACCTCGCGAAGCTTGTCCGCCCCGTCTTCGGGCGGGCGGAGGCGGATGATGCCGAGCGCCGCGCCGCGGCCGGTTCCGCGGCTGATGGTGATGCGGGCGACCCCGCGGATCATGTTCTTGAAGCGCGCGATGTTGGCCTTCGACCATTCGGTCTGGTTGGCAAGGGCCGCGCGATAGGCGGGGCTGTCGAGCACGTCGAAGGTCGCGGTCGAGTAGAGGCTCAGATATTTCGGCCTGCCGTCATGGGCGACGTAGCGGCGGGCTTCGATGAAACCCTCGATCGCGACTCGCTCCTCGATGTGCTCGCGATCGTACCAGCGGTTGAATTCAGCTTCGTGTAAGCTGTCGACATCCATCGATGTCAGCAGCATGCCCTGTCCGGCGATCGGCATCTTGTGCTCCTGTGTGCCTGTTTTGATTGTCGAATATTGCCGAACAGCCGACACAACGGAAGCCGGTTTCCTGCTGTAAAACCGATCCAGACCAAGGATTGCCACAATTGCTGTAATGCTGTTCAGCGCGGGTTCACGGAGGTTGCAGTTCCATTTGGCCCGCCAAGTTCTTGAAAGAAGAAAAGGACGACCGCTATGGCGCGAATTCTGTGGGCATTGATCGTCGGTCTTGTGTCGCTGGCGTCGCTGCCCGCGCTGGCGCAGGACCAGGAAAAGCGCCTCGCGCTCGTCGTCGGAAATGGCTCCTATGAGGCGGCTCCGTTGCAGACCGCCGCCAATGACGCCGGATTGATCGCACAGACTCTGCAAGCGGCCGGCTTCGACGTGATCGGCGCCCGCGACCTTGACGGCGAGACGCTGCGCAAGTCGTTCCGCGATTTCGTCCAGAAGGTGCAGGAGGCCGGACCGAACACCGTCGCCTTCGTTTACCTCGCCGGCTATGGCCTGCAACTGACCGGCGAGAACTACTTCGTGCCGGTCGATGCCAAGATCGCCCGCGACACTGACGTGCCGGTCGAAGCGATCCGCCTGTCCGACTACACCCATCAGCTCTCGGCGCTGCAGATCAAGGCGAGTGTGATCGTGCTCGATGCGGCGCGCAGCAATCCCTTTGCCAAGGGAGGGCAGCCGCTGGCCGGCGGTCTGGCGCTGGTCGATCCGGACCCGAAGATGCTGATCGCCTTCAACTCGGCGCCAGGCACCGTCGCCCCCGACGGCGCACCGCCCTACGGGCCGTATGCCCAGGCGCTTGCCGAGATGATTCGCACCGGCGGTCTCGGCCTGCCCGACGTGTTCGACCGGGTCCGCCTGCGCGTCAACGAGATGACCAAGGGCGCGCAGATCCCGTGGGATGCCCAGAAGATCGACGCGTCCTTCGTGTTCTTCGATCGTAAGCCTGACGCGCCTCCCGCCCAGGCCGATGCCGTAACGCGCACCAAGCCGATCCGCGATTACTCGGCGCAGGATGCCTATGCCGCGGCGCTCGAGCGCGACACGATGCAGGGCTATGAGGATTACCTGCAGGCCTATCCGAACGATCCGCTGGCCAAGCGCGTGCGCGCGATCGTGGCCGCGCGGCGCGAGGCGATCACCTGGCGGCGCACCTACAGCGCCGATACGCCGGATGCCTACTGGTCCTATCTCAATCGCTATCCGCGCGGGCCGCATGCGGCCGACGCACGACGGCGCCTTGCCTACCTCTCGGCGGCGCTCGAGCCGCCGCCGCAATTCGCCGCGATCGACTACGACGTGCCGCCGCCGCCACCGGATGAAGTGGTCTATGTCGACCGTCCGGTGCTCTACTACAGCGATCCGGTATTTGACTTTGTGCCGCCACCGCCGCCGCCGGTGTTCTTCCTGCCGCCGCCGCCGCCGGATTTCGTGGTGCTGGCGCCGCCACCGCCGCCGATCGGCCTGTTCGTGCTGCCGACGCCGTTCTTCGTGGCGATGCCGGCCTATGTGGCGCCGCCGCCCTATGTGGTGCCGCCGCCAAACAACATCGTCTTCAACAACATCCACAACACGACGATCATCAACACGGTGATCAACAATCCCAGTCCCACGCCGGCGCAGCTCGCGGCGGCCGGGGTGAGGCCGACGGTCCCCGGCGGGCCGATCTCGCGAGCGCCGACGCTGCCGCCGGCGGCCCTGCAGCGCGCCAATCTGGTGCAGCCGGGCGGCCCGCAAGGCGGTCAGCCGGCTCCCGCAGCGCGGCCCGGAATGCTGCCGACACAGCCGGGTGCTGCGCCGAGCACGAACGCCGCAACCGCGCCCACCAACCCTGCCGCGCCGGGGGGGCACACGCTGCCCGGTGCCAGGAATGGTCCGCCATTGCCGCAGACGGCGACGGCGCCTGCCAGTCCGGTACAGCGTGGCGCTCGGCCGAATGCGCTCACTCCCTCCACCGGTTCGCAGCCTGCGCCGGGCGCGCGGCCGCAAGTCGGTGCGGTTCAGCCCGGCGCGCAGTCACCGACGGCGACCAGGCCGGGCACCACGACAGCGCCTGGGACAGCACCTGGGGCGCGCACGCAGACCCCGCCGGCGAATGCAGCGCGGCCTTCGGTTGCAACCGCACCCAATCCGGTGAACCGTGCCGCGCCGGTCACGCCAGCGCCTTCGCAACGTAGCGGGCCCGCGCGTGCCGCGGTGACGCCTGCACCGGTGACGCGTGCCGCACCGCCGCAGGTTCGCGCGGCGCCGCCGCCAGCCGCGCGTACGGCCCCACCGCCGTCACGCACGGCGGCCGTCCCGCCGCCGCAGCGCGCGGTCGCTCCGCCTCCGCGGGTTGCTGCTCCTCCACCGGCGCGCGTGGCTCCCCCGCCGCCTCCGCGCGCCGCCGCTCCGCCGCCCCCGCGGCCGGCGATGCAGGTGCAGCATGCCGCCCCGCCGCCGCCACCACGGATGGCGGCGCCGGCGCCTCCGAGGCCCGCGGCTGCGGCGCGGCCCGCGCCGGCGCGCTGTCCGCCGGGGCAGTGTCAACACTGATCATGTAAGCGGAGGGCCGGGCAGGTCAGCATCCATGAGCACCACCCGATCTGTCGGATTCCGGCCGGCTTCATCAAGCCGAAGGATCTCAGTTTGGTTTGAAGGGGGCACCGCCAAAATATCGAAAACAACCCCATGCAAAGTAGTCGTCGGTTGCCACTGTTCGACGCGACAACTTGACATGTCGGGCAACTCAGCGGTATTTTTCTATTATTCAGAAATCGTGCCATGACGGCCGGATGGCCGGCGAGCAGATCGAGATGTCGCGGGCAACCTGTTCCAGAACCGCGACTATCGGGCGGCGAGCTCCGCCTCGCCTCGCCCCGCTTGCGGGGAGAGGCCGGAACGCATCGTAAGATGCGTTCCGGGTGAGGGGGAGTCTCCGCGAGTCCGACTGTTACCGCCTTCGTGGAGGCAGCCCCTCACCCCAACCCTCTCCCCGTAAGAACGGGAGAGGGAGCTCGGTTCCGTCGGTCAACCGAGCGCTGCTCTGGACGCCACATCCGCGATCGCCTTCATCACGGCATTGCGGATGCCGGGGTCGTAGAGGATGTGGCCGGCGCCGTCGATGATGCGGACTTCGCTGCCGGGCCAGCGCGCGGCGAGTGCGTGCGAGGTCGCCGGCGGACACAGCAGATCGTAGCGGCCCTGCACCATGATGCCGGGAATGCCGGCGAGCTTGCCGGCCTCGTCCATGAGCTGGTTCGGCCGCATGAAGCAGTCGTTGGCGAAATAGTGCGCTTCCATGAATGGCGTCGAGGGCAGGGCGCCCGATCCGTTCAGGGAGGCGGGATCGAGCCGCGTCTGCTTCGGCGTGTGCTCCGACAGCGCCCGCTCGGTGTCGTGCCAGGCGCGCGCGGCCGGGGCATGCACGGCGGCGTCCGGATCGAGGATGCGGCGATAATAGGCGGCGAGCGGCGAAGCGCGTTCGTGCTCCGGCAGCAGCGCGAGGAAATCCCCATGGAGCGCGGGATAGAAGCGCGGCAGGGTGTGCAGGAAGGCGCCGTCCAGTTCCTCGCGCGTGCCGAGAAAGGTCGCGCGCAGCATAAGGCCGCTGACGCGGTCGGGATGGGCCTGCGCGTAGGCGAGGGCCAGCGTCGCGCCCCAGGAGCCGCCGACCACCAGCCAGCGTTTGAAGCCGAACCGCTCGCGGATCTTTTCCATGTCCGCGAGCAGATGCGGCGTCGTGTTGTGCTCGCGGCTGCCCTTCGGCCGGCTGCGGCCGCAGCCGCGTTGGTCGAACAGCACGGCGTGGAAGCGCTCGGGGTCAAACAGGCGGCGATGGTCCGGCTGGCAGCCGCTGCCGGGACCGCCATGCAGATAGACGGCGGGAACGCCGCCCTCGTGGCCGACGCTTTCGACATGGATCGCGTGGCCGTCGCCGACATCGATCAATTCCGACGTCAGCGGTGCGAAGGGATCGGATCGCCTGGCGGCTTTGCCGGCATCGGCGTCAGGCGCCATGAGATTTTTCCTGGGGATCGTCCGTCTCCAGCGTGCCGCCGGCGAAGTTGCGATAGAGGAAGCGATCCTGATGCGCCGCCGCCTCACGCTCGGCCTGCTTGAAGATCTCCTCGTGCCGCGGCGACAGCGCGCAGGCCGGATCGGTGTTGCCGGCATCGCCGGTCAGCGCGAAGGCCTGGCAGCGGCAGCCGCCGTAATCGACCTCGCGGAACTCGCAGGATTTGCACGGCTCGGGCATCCACCCGGTGCCGCGATAGCGGTTGAAGGCTTCCGAGTTCTGCCAGATCCACGCGATCGAATGGTTCGAGCGCACGGATTCGAATTGCAGCCCGGTGATGCTTTCGGCGGCGTGGCACGGCAGCACCTTGCCGGCCGGCGAGATGTTGAAGAACTGGCGGCCCCAGCCGCCCATGCACTTTTTCGGCCGCAACGCGTAATAATCCGGCACCACGTAGTCGATCGCGAGCGTGCCCTTCAGCCGCGCCTGCGCTTCCTCGACGATGCGGCTGGTCTCTTCGATCTGCTCGATCGTCGGCATCAGCGCGGCGCGGTTCTTCAGCGCCCAGCCGTAATACTGCACGTTGGCGACCTCGAGCCGGTCAGCGTCGAGATCGACCGCCATCTGGATGATGTCGCGGAGCTGATGCAGGTTTTGCCGGTGCATCACCGCATTCACGGTCAGCGGCAATTCGAGTTCGCGCGTCCATTTCGCCACTTCGAGCTTCTTCCGGTGCGCGTCCTTCAGCCCGGCGACGCGGTCGGCGACGCCGGGCTCGTTGCCCTGGAAGCTGATCTGCACATGACAGAGGCCGGCATCGGCCAGCGCCGCGAGCTTGTCTTTCGTCAGCAGCACGGCCGAGGTGATCAGGTTGGAGTAAAGTCCGACATCGGTCGCGTGCTGCACCAGCTCGGCGATATCCTTGCGCGCGGTCGGCTCGCCGCCGGAGAAATGGATCTGGAGTACGCCGAGCTCGGCAAGTTCGCCCAGCACCTTCTTCCATTCGTCCGTGGTGAGCTCGGTGCTACCACGGTCGAGCTCGACCGGGTTCGAGCAGTACGGGCATTGCAGCGGGCAGCGATGCGTGACCTCGGCGAGCACCGCAAGCGGAATGCCGTAGGTCTCGGCCGCCGAGCGGCGGCTCTCCAGCACCGCGAGCCCGTCGCTCGGGGCCGCCGCTGTCGTCTTGTTGTCGGCGAGCGTGTCACTCATGGCGTCTTCTCGCGCGCTTCAGTGAGAAAGCCCTTGTCAGCGAGATCCTGCAGCATCGCGACCACGTCGCCCGAGATCGCCTCGCGCGGCGCGGCATATTTCACCGCGAGCTGGTCGACCATCTCGGAGACGCTGCGCACGCCGTTGCAGAGCTGCAGCACTTCGACCGCGATCTCGTCCGGCGCCAGCACGCGCTCCGGCGCGAGGATCACCCAGACCTGCCGCGTCTCGTCGAATTTCAGCTTGGCATGGCGCGGCAGCTTCGGCCGGCTGGTCTCGCTGACGCTGATGTTGCGGCTGGCCATGGCTTGTCCCTAGCTGGTCTTCGGCACGAAGGCGCCCGGCGGAATGTGGCCGTCGACATAGGCGTGATAGAGCGCGTCGAGCTGCACCCACAGCACGTTGGTCTTGAAGATCAGCGCGTTGCAGACCGCCTCGCGCTCGGCCGGTGTCTTGGCATGCTGCTTGACGTAGTCGAGCGCGAAATTCGCGTCGCGCGGCGCCTGCGTCAGGCGGCGGCTGAAATAGCTCATGATGTCGGGGTTGACGAAGCTGTAGTGCTTCAGCATCCCCGATATGCGCTCCTCGTGCAGGTTCGGCGCGAACAATTCGGTGAGCGAGGAGGCGATCGCCTCCAGCGGGGTGCGGTCGCGGCAGAAATGCACATAGGCCTCCACCGCGAAGCGCGTCGCCGGCAGAATGCCTTCGGTCGATTCCACGTAAGCCGTATCGAGGCCGAGGCCCTCGGTCAGCTTGAGCCAGCGCTCGATGCCGCCCTCATTGCCGAGGTCGCCGTCGTGATCCTCGATGCGGTGGCGCCACTCGATCCGTGTCGCACGGTCGCGGAAGCGCGAGATCACCATCGCGTCCTTCAGCGGGATCGTGCTCTGGTAGTAGTAGCGGTTGAGCGCCCAGGCCTGCACCTGACCCTTGTTGAGCTTGCCGCCATGCAGCAACCGGTGGAACGGATGCAGGCTGTGATAGCGCGTCGCGCCGATCTGGCGCAGCGTCGCCTCCATCGCCTCGGCGCTGTCGAGCGAGATGCCCTTGCCGATCGAAAGCGCGGTCATTCCTGAGGTCAGCACGACATTCACAGCACGATCTCCGTTCCGTCGGCAGGAATCTGCCACCCGGCCTGTTCGGCCGCCTTGCGTTCGGCGGAGGTCGCAAGCAGTGCCGGGTTGGAGTTGTTGATATGCAAAAACACTTTTCGTCCGATGTCGAGGCCGTCGAGGCTGCTGATCGCGCCATGCTCGCCCGACATCGCGATATGTCCCATGCTTTGGCCGGTCTTGTTGCCGAGCCCCGCCGCGATCAGCTCGTCATCGCGCCACACCGTGCCGTCGAAGAACACCAGCGGCGCGCCCTTGAGCCGTTCCCTGAGGTCGTCGGTCACCCGCGCGCAAGCGGCGACGAAGTAGAAATATTTGCCACTCCGCTTGTCCGCAATACGCAGGCCCAACGTATCGCCCGCACCGTCGCGGCCGGCCGGATGTGTCTTGCCTTCGAGGTACCAGGCGCCCTTGCCGGGAACCTCGAACGGCACCACCTCGATGCCGGAGGGCGATCCATCCGGCAGGGCAGGCTCGAAGGCGGCGTCGACCGCAATTCCCCGGCGCCCGACGTTCTTCTCGCTCAACACGTTGAAGACGCTGTTGGAGCGCAGGATCGCCAGCACGCGTTCATGCGCGTAGATCGTGAACGGCGATCCCTCGCGCATCGATAGCAATCCGGCGACGGCATCGATCTCACCATTGGTGAGGATCACGCCCGCGATCGGGCTGTGGCGCAGCGCGCCTTGCTTCGGATGCAACTGCGGTGTCGCGATCAGTTGCTGACGGAGATCGGGCGAAGCGTTGACCAGAAACCAGTGCGCGCCGTCGCCGCTGAATGCGATCGAGGCCTGCGTGCTCTGCAATTCCGGATGATTACTCCGCGCGGCCCTGCACACGGGACATCCGCAGTTCCACTGCGGAACGCCGCCACCCGCCGCGGCACCCAGGACGACGACGCGAAGCATGACCCGTCTCCTGGAGGAATTGGACTCTCAGCCAGAAACATTACGAGGTGGAGCCCGGACTTGGAACACACCCCTTTACTCGGGAGCGCGTTACGCCCGGACGTCCACCTGCGTTAATCGCTAAACGTATACTGGACGCTGCCGCTTACTTGCGGGTGGCGCACATATACATGTTGATTTCCATGCCGACTGACACTTCGACGATCTTCGGTGCTTTCCAGGCCATTTGGCTCTCCCATTGCAACCGGACGACTTCCGCCCTGCAATTAACGTACTGCGACAGAAAAACTTCGCCACTTAAATTTTTCGCAAGGTTGCGTTGCGCCTAGTCATGCTGCGCTGCGGCAACTCTCCGCGATTACTCACGGAGTTGTGCGCATCGTCCCCTCAAAAGCCCGTGGCATCAGACCTTTTTCCTGTTGTTCGGAGTTGGGTGAATAGTGATGTTGGGATGGGGGTTGGGCTCGCAAGCCTCCTCCCAAGGTCCTGGTGGACAATTTTCGCGCCCGCGGCGACGAGGGGTGCCCAACTGAGCCGAGTTCAGCCGATGCCACGCTATTTCTTCAACACCCGTATCGGCGACGAGCTGATTTCCGATCCCGAGGGCGAGGTTTTGCGCGATCCCGATCGCGCCTGGGAAATGGCCCGGGCCATGATTCGCGAACTGCTCAAAACCGAGGGCGCCGACGGCGCATTGCTGAGCGCGGTGATCGAGGTGACCGACGACGAGGGCGAGATCGTGCTCGAGTTTCCGTTCACGGAGGCGATCCTCGACCGCCCGGACCGCTCGATGACGAGGCATTGACGCGTCGAAAGGTCGCGCGGCGCAGCATCGAATCCTGCGCGTCTGCGTCCGGCATGTTTTTCGATTGCATTGCTCGGGACAATTGGGAGATTAGGGGTTCGGGAAGGCCGCCGACGCCGGTCGATGTCACCGGTGCCAGTCAAGCAAGACGGCTTCCGCCCAGGGGAGACCACCATGATACGTTGCTCATTCGCGCCGCGCAGCCTGCTGCTGGCTGGCGCCGTCTTCGCTGCATTGACGCTCGGTGCCGCGGCGCAGCAGCCCGCCGCGCCGCCTGCGTCTGGCGCCACACCCGCCCAGGCGCTGCCGCCGGGCTCGCCGTTGATCGGCCGTCCGGACGGTGAGGCGGCCGCTAAGCTCGCTCCCGTCGCCCCACCGCCGCTCCCCGCCTCACCCGATAAGCTGCCGCTCGCCAAGCTCAAGGCTCCGGCGGGCTTCAATGTCGAGGTCTATGCCGCCGGCATGGCCAATGCGCGCTCGATGGCGCTCGGCGACAAGGGCACCGTGTTCGTCGGCAGCCGCCTCGTCGACAAGGTCTATGCGATCATCAACAAGGACGGCAAACGCTCGGTCAAGGTGCTCGCCTCCGGCCTCTATCGCCCGAACGGCGTCGCCTTCAAGAACGGCACGCTCTACATCGCCGAACTCTCGCAGGTCTCCAAGATCGACAACGTCGAGGACGTCCTGGACAACCCGCCGAAGCCCACCGTGATCTACGACAAGCTGCCGAAGGACGAAGCGCACGGCTGGAAGTTCATCGCCATCGGTCCCGACAACAAGCTCTATGTCCCGGTCGGCCAGCCCGGCAACAACGTGCTGCATGACGCCGACCACGGCCAGATCCGCCGCATGAGTCTCGACGGCTCCGGCGCCGAGGTCTACGCGCTCGGCGTGCGCAACACGGTCGGCTTCGACTGGAATCCCGAGACCAAGCAGATGTACTTCACCGATAACGGCCGCGACTGGCTGTCGGAGACAGTGCCGGAAGACGAGCTCAACCGCGTCACCAAGGCCGGCGAGGATTTCGGCGCGCCGTACTGCTACCAGGGCAACATCATCGATCAGGAGCTCGGCTGGGGTAAGTCCTGCAAGGACTACACGCCGCCGGTCGGCCTGATGGGCCCGCACACCGCTTCGCTCGGCATGCGCTTCTACACCGGCAGCATGTTCCCGAAGACCTACAAGAACGCGATCTTCGTCGCGCGCCACGGCTCCTGGAACAAGACGCAGAAGCAGGGCGGCGACGTCGTCGTGGTCAAGCTGAACAAGGACGGCACTGTGAAGTCGGTCGAGCCGTTCCTGACCGGCTTCCTCCAGGACAACAAATATGTCGGCCGCCCCGTCGACGTGATGCTGTTGAAGGACGGCTCGCTGCTCGTCTCCGACGACTGGAACGGCGCGATCTATCGCGTCTCCTACGGCAAGCCGAAGGTCGCCAATCAGTAAGCTCAAACAACTTAGCTACCGTCATTGCGAGCCAACGGGTCGCGCGAATGCGCGCCCGATGACAAGCTCAGCGAAGCAATCCATTCCGCCCCTTGCGCAGAGATGGATTGCTTCGTCGCTTCAGCGCAAAATTGCTTTGCAATTTTGTCGCGAGCTCCTCGCAATGACGGAATATGCCGGGAGCAGCCAATGTACAAAACCATCACTGCCATCCTGGCACTTGCCTCCATCGCGTTCGCCGCCAACGCCGAAACCATCCAGGAGCGCGCCGCGCCGTGCTTTGCCTGCCACGGCGAGCACGGCACGTCGGAAACCGAGAACACGCCCTCGCTCGGCGGCCAGCAGGCGCCATATGCGCTGATCCAGCTCTTCATGTTTCGCGAGAAGCTGCGCACCTTCGAGCCGATGAACGAGATGGCCAAGCCGCTCACCGACGACGACCTCAGGGCCTTCTCCGACTTCATCGCCACGCTGCCGAAGCCAGCTCCGCCGGCGGATGCCGGCGATCCTGCTAGAATCGCGCGTGGCCAGGCGCTGGCGCAGCAGAACCGCTGCAACACCTGCCACAACACGGATTATTCGGGGAAGGAAAACGTGCCGCGCATCGCCAACCAGCGCGAGGACTATCTCGCCAAGACGCTCGCCGAATACAAGGATAACAGCCGTCACGGCTACGACGCCACCATGGCCGATGTGATGCAGACGGTGACCAAGGAACAGATCGGCGACCTTGCCTACTACATCGCCCGCGTTCGCTGAGATATCGGGCAGCGCAGCGCTGGCCATGTCCTTCACGCGGCGCTAAAGCAGCGCCGCGCTTTAGCGCTCTTTTTGAGCATGATCTTTTCGGAAAAACCGCTGCACACTTTTTCCGGATCATGCTGTAAAACGCCTCCTACCACACGGAGCAGCACATGCAGGATCTTTGGCGTCTGTCGGCCACCGAACTGGCCAGCCTCATCAAGTCCAGGAAGGTTTCGGCAAAGGAGGCGGCGCAGGCGGGGCTTGCCCGGCTCGATGCGGTCAACCCGAAGATCAACGCGGTGGTCGATCACCGGCCCGACGATGTGCTGGCGCAGGCCGCCTCGATCGATGCGGCGATCGCGCGCGGCGAGGAGATGGGGCCGCTCGCCGGCGTGCCGGTCACCATCAAGGTCAATGTCGACCAGGAAGGCTATGCCACCACCAACGGCTTGAAGCTGCAGCGCGACAGCATCGCCAGGGCCGACAATCCCGTTGTTGCCAATCTGCGCAAGGCCGGCGCGGTGCTGCTCGGCCGCACCAACTGTCCGGCCTTCTCCTATCGCTGGTTCACCACCAACCTCATTCACGGCGACACCAAGAACCCGCGCGATCCAGCCATCACGCCGGGTGGCTCCTCGGGCGGCGCCGGTGCGGCGGTCGCAGCCGGCATCGGCCACATCGCCCATGGCACCGACATCGCCGGCTCGATCCGCTATCCCGCCTATGCCTGCGGCGTGCATGGCCTGCGGCCGAGCATGGGCCGCATCCCGGCGTTCAATCCGGCGCTGCCGGAGCGCCCGATCGGTCCGCAGATCAGCGCGGTATCCGGTCCGCTGGCGCGCACCGTCAACGATCTGCGCATCGCACTGGCGGCGATGTCGGCGCCCGACTATCGCGATCCCTGGTATGCGCCGGTGCCGCTCGAGGGATCGCCACGGGAGAAGCGCGTCGCGATGTGCCTCAACCCAGACGGCCTCAACCCCGTGCCCGAGGTGGTCGCCGCGGTGGCCGATGCCGGCAAGCGGCTGCAGCAAGCGGGCTGGATCGTCGAGGAAATCGCCAATACGCCGCCCTTGCGCGAGGCCGCCGAGATCCAGACCAGGCTCTGGCTCGGCGACGGCTACAAGGCCCAGCTCGCGACTGCCGAGCGCGAGGGCGATCCGGGCGCGCTCGCCTGCCTGCGCGGCAACCGCGCCAAGGTGCACCCGTTCGACCTGTCGCAGGCGCTGACCCGCCGCGCCACCCTGACGCGCGAGTGGTTCGCGTTCTTCGAGCAATATCCGGTGCTGCTGATGCCGGTGTCCGGCGAATTGCCGTTCCCCGACCAACTCGACTGCAAGGACGAGGCGTCGTTTGCACGGGTGTGGCATGCACAATTGCCGCAGATTGCCATTCCCTTCATGGGGCTCCCCGGGCTAACGGTCTCCACCGGATTGGTCGGGCGGATTCCGGTCGGCGTGCAACTGGTGGCCGGCCGCTACCGCGAAGACCTCTGCCTCGCCGCGGGCGAGGCGATCGAGGCCGGCGGCACGCCATCGGCGGCGATCGATCCGGCGACATAGGTCACGACGAGAGACAGGATGCCGAGCGTCTATGATTTCACCGCCAGGTCGCTGGCCGGCGAGGACGTGCAGTTGCAGCGGTTCCAAGGGCAGGTGCTGCTGATCGTCAACACCGCGAGCGCCTGCGGCTTCACGCCGCAATACAAGGGCCTGCAGGAGCTGCATGCCGACCTGTCGTCGCGTGGTTTCGCGGTGCTCGGCTTTCCCTGCAACCAATTCGGCGCGCAGGAGCCGGGCGACGCCAAACAGATCGCGGAGTTCTGCGAGACCAATTACGCCGTGACGTTCCCGATGTTCGCCAAGATCGACGTCAACGGCGCCAACGCACACCCGCTGTATGAGTATCTGAAGCGTGAGAAGTCGGGCCTGCTCGGCGCATCGATCAAATGGAATTTCACCAAGTTCCTGGTCGATCGCGCCGGCAAGGTGGTGGCGCGCCATGCGCCGACTGCCCGGCCCGAAGGATTGAGGAAGGATATCGAGGCGCTGCTATGAGCGAGAACAACGACACCACCAACGACCAATTGCCCGACCGTCTCTCGGTCGATCCGAACAGCCCGTATTACAACGCGGAGATCCTGGCGCGCGACGTCGGCATCCGCTTCAAGGGCATCGAGAAGACCAATGTCGAGGAATATTGCGTCAGCGAGGGCTGGGTGCGCGTCACCGCCGGCAATGCCAAGGACCGCTACGGCAATCCGTTGACCATCAAGGTGCACGGTCCGGTCGAACCGTATTTCCGGGATAAGGCAAAGTCCTGAGGCCTCGGACCAATCGTCATTGCGAGGAGCGAAGCGACGAAGCAATCCATTCCATCCAAGTGTGCGGATGAATGGATTGCTTCGCGGAGCCTGTCATCCGGCGGCGCTTTCGCGCCGACCGGGTGGCTCGCAACGACGGTGAAGCGAGAGCCCCGCGTAACTGAAAAAAGGCATACCCCATGTCCGTCCGTATCATCGACGTCCGCGAGGTCACCAAGCCGATCTCGTCGCCGATCCGCAACGCCTATATCGATTTCACCAAGATGACCTCGAGCCTGGTCGCTGTCGTCACCGACGTGGTGCGCGACGGCAAGCCGGTGATCGGTTACGGCTTCAATTCCAACGGCCGCTACGGGCAGGGCGGCCTGATCCGCGAACGCTTCGCGCCGCGGCTCAAGGACGCCGATCCGAAGTCGCTGCTCGATGCCAGCGGCGACAATCTCGATCCCGACAAGGTGTGGTCGACGTTGATGTCGAACGAGAAGCCGGGTGGCCATGGCGAGCGGTCGGTCGCAGTCGGCACCATCGACATGGCGGTGTGGGATGCGGTGGCGAAGATCGCCGGCAAGCCGCTGTTCCGCCTGCTCGCGGAGCGCCACGGCCTGACCGCCAATCCGCGCGTGTTCGTTTACGCCGCCGGCGGCTATTACTATCCGGGCAAGGACCTCGGGGGTTTGCGCAAGGAGATGCGCGGCTATCTCGATCGCGGCTACAACGTCGTGAAGATGAAGATCGGCGGCGCGCCGCTGGCCGAAGACCGCGAGCGCATCGAGGCGGTGCTGAAGGAGATCGGCAAGGACGCGCAGCTCGCGGTCGACGCCAACGGCCGTTTCGATCTGGAGACCGCGATCGCCTACGCCAAGATGCTGCGGGACTATCCGCTGTTCTGGTACGAGGAGGCCGGCGATCCGCTCGATTACGCGCTGCAGGCAGCGCTCGCCGAGTTCTATCCGGGGCCGATGGCAACCGGCGAGAACCTGTTCAGCCACCAGGATGCCAGGAACCTGATCCGCTACGGCGGCATGCGGCCGGATCGCGACTGGCTGCAATTCGACTGCGCGCTGTCCTATGGGCTGTGCGAATATCAGCGCACGCTCGCGGTGCTGAAGATCCACGGCTGGTCGCCGAGCCGCTGCATCCCGCATGGCGGCCACCAGATGTCGCTCAACATCGCGGCCGGTCTCGGGCTCGGTGGCAACGAGAGCTATCCCGACCTGTTCCAGCCCTACGGCGGCTTCCCCGACGGCGTGCGGGTCGAGGACGGCCACATCACGATGCCCGATCTTCCCGGCATCGGGTTCGAGGGCAAGTCCGATCTCTACAAGGAGATGAAGGCGCTGGCGGAGTAGTACGCCTCGTCGTCGTTGCGGGCGGCTCGCGAGAAAATTGCAAAAGCAATTTTTCGCTGAAGCGACGAAGCGATCCATGCCTCCGCGAGTGCTGAGGGATGGATTGCTTCGCTTGCGCTCGCAATGACGTGGAGAGCTTTGCGGCTCCTACCCCAGCCGCATGTCCAGCCGACGCCGGCCTTCGCCCTTGAGCAGCTTCTTCACCGCGCCGGAGGCGATCACCTCGCCGGTGTTGGCGTAGGCCTCGTGGTTCTTCTCGATGTCGTCGAGCCGGTAGAGGTAGTTGACCATGATGCCGGCGGATTCACGCATCCCCTTCGGCGAGAGATCGCCGAGCCAGTTGATCCGCTCCAGCCGCGCGCCGTTGCCGAGATGGAAGCGTGCGACCGAGTCGATCAGCCGGCCCTTGGGCGTGCGCGCCTTCAGGAAATAATAGGCGGCGAGCGGCTCCAGCACCGCGCGCAGTTGCGTCGCGAGCTCGGCATTTTCGAACCAATCGGGCTTGCCGAGGCCCTCCAGCAACGAGCGATCGTCGTCGTTGAGCGGCACGTCGGTTGCCTGCTTCACCCACTGCATGAAGCCCGGCACCGGCGACAGCGTCACGAAATTGTCGAGCTTCGGCAATTCGCGGCGCAGCTCCTCGACCACCTGCTTGATCAGGAAGCTGCCGAACGAGATGCCGCCGAGGCCGCGCTGGGTGTTCGAGATCGAATAGAACACGGCGGTGCGGGCGCGCTCGACCGGCACCGGCTCGCGCTCCTCGGCGAGCAGCGGCGCGATCGCGCCCGGGATGGATTCGGTCAGCGCCACCTCGACGAAGATCAGCGGCTCGTCGGCGAGGGCGGGGTGGAAGAAGGCGTAGCAGCGGCGGTCGACCGGATCGATGCGTCGGCGCAAATCGTCCCAGTCGCGGATTTCATGCACGGCCTCGTAGCGGATGATCTTTTCCAGAATATTGGCCGGCGACGACCAGTCTATCCTGCGCAGCACGAGAAATCCCCTGTTGAACCAGGATGAGAGCAGATGCACCACGTCGCGGTCGAGCGCGGCGAGGTCCTTGTTGCCATTCATCAGTGAAAGCAGATCGGATCGCATCGACACCAGTTCGCCGGTGCCACCGGGCGCGCGGTTGAGCCGGCGAATCAATTCCTGCCGGCGCGGCTCGGAGGCGAAATGCAGGTCGCTGGCGTCGTCGCCATTGGCTTGCGCGCGCCAGCTCTCGATGGCCTGCAGCAGTCTGGCCTGATCGGGTCCGAAATCGCGGGCCAGCGTGTGGAAGAAGGACAGCCGGCCGTCACCATCGAGGTGGTGGTAGCGATCGAGCACCTCGCGCGCCATTGCAGTGCCGGAGGCTTCACCGCGCCCCGATAGCAATGCCTCGCACAAGTCCAGCAGCTCGGAAGGATCCTGCTTGTCGTTGGTCGGGACCGCGCGGCGGAGCAGGGTGCGGCCGCGTTCGGAAATGGTCGAGAGCAGATCGGAGAAAAAGGCGTTGGCCATCGGTGGGTCATATCCAGTTTAGCCGAACCTTACACGGGATTTAAGGCCGGGAGCACTGGAATCAAGCGCATCGATCGTACGGAAATATGTCGCGGCACACCAATGGTATAATTGGTCGTGCCTGCGCTTGATGATGGATTGCGTTCACGTTTTCTCCGCAAACTTGGTCGGCGTCGTGCCGGTGACCTGGCGGAAGGCATGGGAAAACGCCGGCACGCTGGCATAGCCAAGATCGGATGCGATCTGCTTGATGGAAACATTGGCATCGGTCGAGAGACGTTCGATCGCGGCTGCGATGCGGGCGCGCTGGCACCAGCTCTTGAAGGAGAGTTGCGTCTCCGCCGAGAACAGCCGCGACAGCGTCCGCGCCGAGGTGCCGACCGTGCGCGCCAGCGTCTCGATCTCATAGTCGCGCGTTGGATCCACCAGCACGACGTCGGCAGCGCGCCGGCAACGCGGCTCCTGCGGCAATGGGATGAAGGTCGCGGGATCCTCGGCGCGGTGCAGCTCCAGCATCAGCAGCCTGACCAGCAGCTCGGAGCGCTCGCGGCTGCCGGCGCCGTCGAACAGCGCGAGGATCGCCTGGTGCAGCAGCGGCGACACCCGCACCACGAATTCGTTGGTGAGGCTGTCGCTGCGCTTCTCGCGTGCCAGCCATGCCTGGTCGAAATAAAGCGTACGCATCTCGATGTCGGCGAGCACATCGATCGCATGCGCGAACAGCGCGGGCACCCAGACCGCGCGGTCCGGCGGCACCAGCCAGCGGCCCTTCGGCGTGGTCACCTGCATGGTGCCCTTCGCGGCGTAGACCAGTTGCGCCTCGCGGTGCATGTGCGGGTCGAGCCGGACGCCTTTCCGGTAGCTGCGCGCGACCAGGTGCACGCCGTCCTCGGCGGCGCGCCGGTCGTCATGAAGCGCTCGGATTGGCGGTTCGGCGATAGTCATTGGCGACATTCCGTCAGGACAAGCTCCTATAACCTATTTTCGATCAGTTGAAGATTCGAGTCAGGACTGGCCCATGAACAGCCCCAGCCGGGTGATTACCTTCGTCAACGCCGCCCACTTCATCGACCACTATTCGATGCTGATTTTCGCCGCCGCGGTCATCATCATGGGTCCGGCGCTCGGCATGGCCTATTCGGAGCTGCTGCCCTATGCGACGCCGGGCTTCATCGCCTTCGGCGCCGGCTCGCTGGTCACGGGGTGGCTCGGCGACCGCTGGAGCCGCCGTCACATGATGGTGATCTTCTTCGTCGGGATCGGGCTTTCGATGATCTCGGTCGGCTTCGTGCAGACGCCGTTGCAGCTCGGCGCCGCGCTGCTTGCGATCGGCGTCTTCGCCTCGATCTACCACCCGGTCGGCACCGCCATGATCGTGTCCTATGCCGAGAAGCTCGGCGCGCAGATGGGGATCAACGGCGTCTGGGGCAATCTCGGCGTCGCCTCCTCGGCGCTGGTCACCGGCGTGATCGGCCAGTATCTCGGCTGGCGCTGGGCCTTCATCCTGCCCGGCATCATCACCGTCTTGGTCGGCATCGCCTTCGCGATGACAGTCGTGCACGAGGACCGCAAGGGCTCGAAGCAGGCCGCGGCCCAGGTCCGCGTCGCCAAGGAGGACATGTGGCGTGTGGTGCTGGCGCTGCTGATCGTCGTGATCGCGATCTCGACTACGTTCAACGCGGTCACCGTGGCGCTGCCAAAGCTGTTCGCCGAGCGGCTCGCCGGCCTGACCAGGAGCCCGGCGCTGCTCGGCCTGATCGCCGCCTGCGTCTACGTGTTCGGCGCGATGACGCAGTACACCATCGGCAAGCTGCTCGATAAGCATTCGCTGAAGGCGGTGGCGCTGCCGCTGTCCTTCGTGCTGGCGCCGTTCCTCTATCTCGCGGCGAGCCTGTCGAATCTGCCGCTGATCGTGGTCTCGATCGGCATCGTGATGGGCGCGTTCGGCCAGGTGACGGTCAATGACGCGATGGTCGGCAAATACACCACCGAGGAATGGCGCTCGCGTGCCTATGCGGTGCGCTACTTCGTCGGCTTCACCGCCGCCGGTGCCTCGGTCGGTCTTGTCGCCTGGCTGTATGACCAGGGCGGCTTCACCACGATGCTGCGCGCCTTTGCGGCGCTGTGCCTGCTCGCGGTCGCCGCCGCGATCATCCTGCCGCGCGAGATCAGGACGCCGGTCGCGCAGGTGAATTGACGGCGGGAGCGCCCTGCCGCGCCGGTTCCGCCTCGTTCAGGGAGCGCGCATCCGTCGCAAGCGGAGTGCGGTTCTTCGCTTGTCCCGGCACGACGGTGTGGTAGGCTTTGCGGGGTTTCGGGGACTGAGGCGCCGGTTGCGCCTTAAACACTGCCTTTTGGGGTTTGTGGAGCAACCGGAATCATGGGTGAAATCCGCGATTTTAAATCAGGCAAGCCGGGCAAGCCGCCGTCCGACGGCCCGGTGCCGCGACGGCTTGCCGCGATCGTGGCGGGCGACATCGCCGGCTACAGCCGGCTGATGCAGCTCGACGAAGAGGGCACCCATACCCGCGTCAAGCGAATCCTGCGCGATCTGATCGAGCCGACCATCGCCGAGCACCACGGGCGACTGGTGAAGACCACCGGCGACGGCTTCATCGCGATGTTCGACAGTCCGGTCGAGGCCGTCCGCTCCAGCATCGTCATTCAGCAGAACCTGGTCGGTCGCAATGCAGCGGTGCCGAAGGAGTTCTGGATCGAATACCGGATCGGGGTCAATCTCGGCGACATCATCATCGAGCCCGACGACATCTATGGTGACGGCGTCAATGTCGCCGCGCGTCTGGAGGGGATCGCCGACCCGGGCGAGGTCTTCATCTCCGGCGGCATCTACGAGCAGATCAAGCACAAACTGGTGTGCGGCTACGAGTCGCTCGGCGACCGCAGGGTCAAGAACATCACCGATCCGGTCAGGGTCTATCGCGTGCTGCCGGATGCGGCGGCGTATACCCGGACGCGCAGGCGTCGCGAAAACGTCCTGCTCGTCCTGCTCGGGCTTTCGATCGCGATCATCGCCGGCGGCGCGCTCTGGTACTTGCTGATGCAGCCGCGCGGCAATCCGCGCGAGGTGGCGCTGGCGCCGTCGTCATCTCCCGCTCCCGCGCCGAAGCCGGCCGAGCCATCGCCTGCGGCCGGGCCGGCTGCGCCAAATCAAGTGCCGAGCCCGGTGCCGGCGCCGACCGCGCAGCAATCCTCGGCCCAGCCGCAACCTGCGCCCTCGGCGAGCCCCGCTCCATCGGCGCAAGCCGCGGCCCTGCCCGAGCCCGACATGGTCTCGCTGACCGGCGGCAGCTTTGCGATGGGCAGCAATGATGACGCTTCGGAGCGGCCGATCCACAGGGTGACGGTCAAGCCGTTTGCCATGGGCAAATATCCGGTCACCGTGCGCGAATGGAATGCCTGCGCGGCCGCCAAGGGCTGCGGCTTTACGGCAACCGGCAACAACGACGCGCCGGTGACCAATGTAAGCTGGAGCGACGCGAAGCAATATGTCGCGTGGCTCGCGGACACCACGAAGAAGCCGTACCGGCTTCCGAGCGAGGCCGAATGGGAATACGCCGCCCGTGGCGGCACGCAGACCAGATACTGGTGGGGCGATCAGGTGCAATCGGGCGTGGCGAGCTGCAAGGATTGCGGCGGCGATGCCGCGGCCGAACAGCCGGTCAAGGTCGGCAGCTTCAAGCCCAATCCGTTCGGCCTTTACGACATGGGCGGCGGGGTCGATCAATGGGTCGAAGACTGCTGGCACCGCAATTACCAGGGCGCGCCGGCCGACGGTGCGGCGTGGCATGACCGCGACTGCTTCACCCATGTGATCCGCTCGGGCTCCTGGAAGAACGATGCGCGCTATATGCGGCCGGCCAATCGCGACAATTACGACACCAATGTTCGTTATCCGACCCACGGTTTCCGGGTCGCGCTATCACCCTAATTTGCTCCTCATGGTGAGGAGCACGGAACGCGCATCTCTGGACGATGCCGCGCATCGCCAGGCGAACCATGAGGCTGCGTCCGTGGCCTGCATGCTTCGAGGTTTTGTTGGGATGGCTTGGAGGGCAATCGATGAGGGTCGTCTACACTTTTCTGTTTGCAGCAGCGGTCGCGCTATTTGCAAGCCCCGCTTACGCGCAAGGCAAGCCGGCGCCCAAGGATGCGGTGCTGTATTTCGTCTGGCCGCACAACGGGGCGACCGTCAAAGGCGCGTTCTGGTGCCGCTTCGGCCTGCGCAACATGGGCGTCACCCATGCTGGCGACGACTATCCGAACAGCGGCCATCATCACCTCCTTATCGACGTCGACGAGCCGCTGAATCCCAACGAGCCGATCCCCTCGGACAAGGCGCATCTGCACTTCGGTGCGGGCCAGACCGAGACCCGGCTCGAGCTGCCGCCCGGCAAGCATACGCTGCAACTGGTGCTCGGCGACGCCAAGCACTATCCCTTCAATCCTCCCGTCGTCTCCGAGAAGATCACGATCAGGGTCCGCTAAACCACTCCCGCACCGAAGGCTGCCTTGCGCAAACTGGCGGTTGCGCTTCCCCGACGTATGCGGTTTGTTGCCGGCCCTGCCGGGCGCTGATCCGGCGTGGAGGGAAGTCCGATGTCTCGTCACCTGTCGAGTCTGGCTGGCCTCGTTCTGGGAGTGATGACGATGACCGTGTCAGCCAATGCCGATAACCTGAAGGATGAGATCGCGCCGAGCGGAAAGCTCCGGGTCGCGATTGCGATCAGCCCGGCCGGCGGTGCGTTCTGGTGCACCCGCACCGCGAGCGGCGGCTATGCCGGCGTCCCAGTCGATCTCGGCAAGGCGATGGCCGCACAGCTCGGCATGCCCATCGAATATGTCGTGCACCAGAATTCCGGGCAGATTACCGACGCGGCCGCGAAGAAGAGCTGGGACGTCACCTTCCTGCCGAAGGATCCCGAGCGCGAGACCAAAATGACATTCGGTCCGATCTACGAGGTCGCCGACGCCACCTACATCGTCAGGCCGGGCTCGACGGTGACGACGTTCGCCGAGCTCGATCGGGACGGCGTCAAGGTCGCCGCCGTCAACAACACCACGACCATGCGCGGCGCGATCGCGCATCTCAAGCACGCCAAGGTCACGGGGTATCAGACCTATGACGAGATCTTCAATCTCCTGAAGAGCGGCGGGATCGACGCGTTTGCGCTGTCGCGCGACCAGCTCAATGCGATGGCGAAGAAGATTCCCGGCACGCGCGTGCTGGACGAGACCTTCAAGCAGACCGTGACTGCGGTCGCGGTGCCGCTCAACCGTCCGCTCGCCGCAGCCTTCGTCAGCAAATTCATGACGGACGCGACCACCAACGGCACGCTGCGCAAGGCCTATGACGACAATGGCCTGAAGGACACGCCGATCCGCACCGGGGCGAAGTAGCGCACATCTGCACCTGTCGGAGGGCCGAGCAGGCCGCCAAGCTCCGCCTGCGGCACGCGCATTGCCGTGGGCGACATCTGTGCAGGCTGCATAAATAGGCAGCAGGCTGCCGTCCGGTCTTCCGGGGTGATCACAAAGCTATTGTATCCAAACGGTTTTTCGTGTCGGCGACAGCGCTGGCGATTGGCATACCCATTGCTTTTGATTGCTGCGGTCAACGACGACTGCCGTCCTCCGGAGCGCCCAGGCCAGTGCCGGCCGAGGCCAAGGGATCAAGGCGCCATGCCTGCGCGCCTCGAGCAATCGTTGCGACTTGAGTTCTGCGATCGCCCGCCAATCCCTGCCTTGATCGTGCACCGGACGTTCAGCCGGCGTTGCAGCAGCCGCTTCGCCGTTCCGATCCCGACCAGCGTCCCCGGACGGGCGAGCATTTTCAACCAGCCCGCGTCGCATCGGCGCGACCAGATTGTTTAAGGGGACTTGACGAAATGGCCTATCTCGCACCTTCCGAATTCGTCACCAAGATGGTCGACGCCGGCGAATCCAAGGTCTTCATGTCGACACGCGACACCGTGATCCGCGCCTACATGGCCGGCGCAATCCTCGCGCTGGCGGCCTGGTTCGCGGTGACCATCAACGTGAACACCGGCCAGCCGATCATCGGCGCGTTGTTGTTCCCGGTCGGTTTCGTCATGCTCTATCTCCTGGGCTTCGATCTCCTGACCGGCGTGTTCGTGCTGTCGCCGCTCGCGCTGCTCGATAAGCGCCCCGGCGTCACGCTCGGCGGCGTGTTGCGCAACTGGGGCCTCGTCTTCATCGGCAATTTCGGCGGCGCGCTGACAGTGGCATTCATGATGGCCTTCGTGACCACGTTCGGCTTCACGCAGGAGCCCGACAAGGTCGGCACGGTGATCGGCAACATCGGCGAAGGCCGCACGCTCGGCTACGCCGCGCACGGCGCGGCCGGCATGGCAACGTTGTTCATCCGCGGCATGCTGTGCAACTGGATGGTCTCCACCGGCGTGGTCGGCGCCATGATCTCCACCACGGTCCCCGGCAAGGTGATCGCGATGTGGATGCCGATCCTGGTGTTCTTCTACATGGTGTTCGAGCATTCCGTGGTGAACATGTTCCTGTTTCCGTCCGGCCTGATGCTCCATGCGAAGTTCTCGATCATGGATTATCTGATCTGGAACGAGATCCCGACCGTGCTCGGCAACCTCGCCGGCGGCATCGCCTTCACCGGGCTGACGCTCTACACGACGCATGTGAAGACGGCGCCGAAGCGCGAGCGTCTCGCGGCTTGATCTCCGCAGGCAGATGGGTCTCTCCTGAGGCTAGGGCAATCGCATTTGGGAGAAGAGCGCCTGCGGCCATCCCTCGAGACGCCCGCCTTTGGCGGGCTCCTCAGGATGAGGTCTCGTCTTGCGGCACAATAGTAGACCCTCATGGTGAGGAGCGCCGTCTGCGGCGCGTCTCGAGCCACGAGGCCGAGTATGTGCGCAGCCGCCCAACGCGGCATATGCGAGAGTCCTGCTCCTGAGGTGGAGGGACCCATCGCTTGAACAAGGCAATGCCACGCGGGCTGAAAATATCGGTCGGGCAATTCTCTGATAAGGGCCGCAAGGACACCAATCAGGATTTCCACGGCGTCTTGATCCCTGAGGAGCCGCTGCTCGGCCTGAAGGGTATCGCGGTGGTGCTTGCCGACGGCATCTCCTCCAGCAGCGTCAGCCGCATCGCTGCCGAGTCCGCGGTCAAGGGCTTCCTGACCGACTATTACTGCACCTCGGAATCCTGGTCGGTGAAGACCTCGGCGCAGCGCGTGCTGGAGGCGACCAATTCCTGGCTGCACGCGCAGACCCGGCGCAGCGACAATCCCTACGACAAGGACAAGGGCTACGTCTGCACGCTCAGTGCCATCGTCATCAAGTCGACGTCAGCGCATCTGTTCCACGTCGGCGACAGCAGAATTTACCGCGTGTCCGGCGGCAGCCTCGAGCAGTTGACCAACGACCATCGCGTCGTGATCTCCTCGCAGCAGAGCTATCTCGGTCGCGCGCTCGGCGTCAACCCCCAGCTCGAGATCGACTACCAGAACCTGCGGCTCGAGCCGGGTGACATCTTCCTGCTGGTCACCGATGGGATCTACGAGCATGTGCCGTCGCGCCAGCTCGCGAAGATCATCCAGGACGGCGCCGCCGATCTCGACCACGCCGCGCGGTCGATCGTGGAGCAGGCGTTCGAGCGCGGCAGCCCGGACAATCTCACCGCGCAGATCGTGCGGATCGACGAGCTGCCCGACGGCGACGCAAGCGAGATGTTCGGCCAGCCGACCGAGCTGCCGCTTCCGCCGCTGCTCGAGGCGCGGATGCGCTTCGACGGCTACCGTATCGTGCGCGAGCTGCATGCCTCACACCGCAGCCACATCTATCTCGCCCTCGACGAGGACTCCGGCACCACGGTTGCGATCAAGATCCCGTCGATCGACCTGCGCGATGATCCGGCCTATCTGAAGCGCTTCATGATGGAGGAGTGGGTCGCCAAGCGGATCGACAGCCCGCACGTGCTGAAGCCCTGGCTGCCACAGCGCAGGCGCAATTTCCTCTACGTCACGACCGAATATGTCGACGGCCAGACATTGCGGCAGTGGATGATCGACCATCCCGATCCGGCGCTCGAGACGGTGCGCGACATCGCCGAGCAGATCGCCAAGGGGCTGCGCGCCTTCCACCGCAAGGAGATGCTGCACCAGGACGTCAGGCCCGACAACATCATGATCGACAAGACCGGGACGGTGAAGATCATCGATTTCGGGTCAACGCGGATCTCGGGCGTCGCCGAGGCCGTGTCCGCGGGCACGGAGGCGATCCTCGGCACCCAGCAATACACCGCGCCGGAGTACTTTCTGGGCGAGGGTGGTTCGACGCGGTCCGACCTGTTCTCGCTCGGCGTCGTCACCTATCAGATGCTGACAGGGCGGCTGCCCTATGGCGCGCAGATCGCGCGCGCCTGCCGCCGGTCCGATTTCAGCAGGCTGGTCTATGCTCCAGCGCATGGCGGCCGCGACATCCCGATCTGGGTCGACCGCGCGCTGGAGCGCGCCGTGCATCCCAATCCGCTGAAGCGCTACGATAGCTTGTCGGAATTCTTGTTCGACCTGCGCAATCCCAATGCGAAATATCTGACGACGTCGTCGACGCCGCTGATCGAGCGCAACCCGGTGCTGTTCTGGAAGTCGACGACACTGCTGCTGGCGCTGGTCGTGATCGGACTGCTCGCCTATGGCGCGCATCATGCTCGGTGAGCGACCCATTCCCGTCATCCTGAGGAGCGCGGCACGCGCGTCTCGAAGGATGTACGGCCCGGCTGTAGCCGATTCATCCTTCGAGGCTCGCTGCGCGAGCGCCTCAGGATGACGGGGAAGTACGATGGATTGCTTCGCGGAGCCTGTCATCGGGCGCGCGTTCGTGCGATCCGTTGGCTCGCAATGACGGGGTGGAGCAGTGCGCCCCGTCATCCTGAGGAGCGCGGCACGCGCGTCTCGAAGGATGTACGGCCGGCTGTGGCCGATTCATCCTTCGAGGCTCGCTTGCGCGAGCGCCTCAGCATGACGGGGAAAGAGTGGTCAATGCGGCTACAGGCAAGCCGTAGATACCGTCAATGTGTCGCGCCGGCCGGGATCGGGTCGAGCCCGCTCTTGATCAGTGCGTCGCGCGCGTCCGGGGAGGCGAGGAAGCTGATCAGGGCCTTGCCGGCGTCGGGCTCCTTCGACCCCGTGGCAATCCCGGCGGAGAACACGGTAATCTTCTGCAACGGCTCCGGCAGCGGACCGACGATGTCGATGCCGGCGACCGGTCTCAGCTCGGCGACCTGCTGAAGCCCGATGTCGGCCTCGCCCTTGGCGACGATCTCGCCGACCGGGGTGGCCGGGATCATTCGTGCCTTGCCCTTCATCTGGTCGGCGATGCCGAGCTTCTGGAACATCTCGGTCGAGACATAGACGCCGCTGGCGCTGTCGGAATAGGCGACCGATTTCGCTGCCAGCAGCGCCTGCTTGACCGCGTCGGCCGAGCTGATGTCCGGCTTCGGTGCGCCCGATTTCACTGCAATTCCGATCGGCGACTTCACGAGGTCGACGCGGCTGTCGGCCGCCGCCTTGCCCTGCTTGACGAGATCGCCGAGCGCATAGCCGACCATGATCAGCACATCCGCCGGCTCGCCGCGCTGCAGCCGCATCGGAATTGCGTTCACCGTCGTGCCCATCGACGGCCCGTAGGCGGTCACCACCTTGTGGCCGGTCTTGCGCTCGAACTCCGGCACCAGCGCCTTGTAGGCCGCGGTCAGCCCGCCCGAGATCATGACGTGGATTTCGGCGGCGGAGGCGGCCGTGGTGATGGCCAGCGCGCCGACGAAAGCGAGCGCGAGGGCGCGGAGGGCATGGCGGCGCATGGAGATTTCTCCCAGGGACGACTAGGGGCGATTCTTGGGCACGACGTCGCCGTGGCGCGGAGACTAATGCTCAGAAGGGGGCGTGACCAGCGCTCCATCGTCATCGCTTGGCCCATCCGCCGGGCGCTTAACCTTTTGTCGATGGCCGTTGGTCGCGGCTGATCGTCATGCTTCTGGATGTGGTGCGCAGCCTCGGCTGAATGACCAGATCTAGCCGTGAACAACGGAGTACGGCGCTCGATCAGCGATTCGGACGCGGTTCGTTCCGTCCACGTTCCGAATCTTAAGGCCGCGTGCGATCACGTCGCGTTTTGGAACAGCACGCGTCGCGCATCTTCCGGCCGCACGTCCGGCCGTACGCCAATCGGAGAGATTCTTCCCGTCGGCGGCGTTTTGCCGCGGGAAGATCATGCTCGATGTTTTGGAGCGGAAAACCGCGAACCGCCTAGGCCGCGCCCGGTTGTTTCTCGCGCGGCTTGCGCCAGGCGATGACGTTGGCCTCCAACGCGCCGCCGGTTGTGTCATTGCGCCACTGGCCATCGACGAAACGGCAGGCGAACGGCAATTGATATGTCCCGCTATGATCCTCGCAAAGCACTTCCACGCATTGGTCTGGCGAAGGTGCGCCGTTGCCATCGAATTGAGCCAGCCGTTTCTCGCGCGTTGCCATGTGATTTGTCTCCACTGCCCAAGGTCGAGCCAAATAGGGTCGAACCAAACAAGTTCCGAAGTCCCCGTCCCCACGAGAAGTTCCCGTAATGGGCGAAGCACACAGCTTGAATGCGGTATCAGTGTGGTATGTCTGCCTCGCTTTCAACGTTACAAGCACAAAGCTGTGAACGGCGCGCTGGATTGGGGATGATGATGATCGTTCGTTTTGCTGTTGCCTTTGTCGTGCCGCTTGCGTTCGCCGCTGTCGGATCAGCGCGCGCGCAGGACGTACCCGGCATCGAAATCTGCACCGTGGAAAAAACCATGGAACGGCGCACGAGCTGTCTGCAGAGCAACGTCGATTTTTTGCAGAAGACCATCAACAAGCTCACGATCGACCATCAGCAGAAGCTCGATGCCGCCAATCGCCAGATCGAAACCTTGAAGAGCTCGGTCGCGAGCCTTCAGAAGCTCGTCGCCGACTTGCAGGCTGCCCAGGTCAAGATGACTGACGATTTGAAGAAGAAAGCCGACACACCGCCAGCGAAGGATGCAACGCCTGCGAAGGACACGAAATAGGCAGGGACTATCCGCGAATTCGCTTTCCCTCTTCCGCTTGCGGGCAAGGCTATCGCATATGCCGCCTTGGGCTGCGCACATCCTCGGCCTCGTGGATCGAGACGCGCCGCAAGCGGCGCTCCTCACCATGAGGGTCTACTATTGTGCCGCAAAACAAGTCCTCATCCTGAGGAGCCCGCCAATGGCGTCTCGAAGGATGGCCGCAGGGCGGTTTGCTCTCAAATGCGATTGCCCTACGCTTGCGAAGGAGGGAGCGCAGTCCTTTCGCGGAGACTGCTCAAACTTATCTCATCAGGCTTAGGCCACCCGATACTTCTCCATCACGGCGCGATCCGGCTCGTAGCCGAGTCCGGGGTCTTGCGGCACGGCGACATTGCCGCTGGCGTCGACGTCGATGCGGTCGCCCCACAGGCAGGCGGGGCGCTTCATGAAGAACACCTCGATCATCCCCTCGTCGCGGATCGCCATCAGGTGCAACGTCGCGAGGAAGCCAGGTCCGAAATACGGCGAATGCGGGATCACCTTGACGCCGAACTCGTCGGCAAGCACCGCAACCTTCAGGAATTCGGTGACGCCACCGACCTTGGTCACCGACGGTTGCGCATGACTGACCGCGCCCGCGGTCATCATCTGGCGGAATTGATGCACGGTGCAGGCATTCTCGCCGGCTGCGATGTCGAGCCGGCCCTCCTTGCGCACCTCGGCGAGCGTCGCGAAATCCTCCGGCGGCCAGACCGGCTCCTCGAGGAACATCGGCGCCGCCTGCTTGCAGTCACGCGCGAACTGAATCGCCGCCGGTCCATCCAGCGGGCAGTTCATGTCGACCATCAGCGGCACGGCGGGCCCGATCGCCTCCCGCGCGGCCGTCACGGCCGGGATCGTGGTCTCGTGCAGCTTGATCGCGGAATAGCCTGACTTGATCGCCTTCTTGCACTCGGAAGCGATATGCGCGGCGTTGCCGATCCGCATCAGGCTGGCATAGGCCGGGATCGTCTGGCGCTTGGCGCCGCCGATCAGTTGATGCAGTGGCGCGCCCTGCACCTTGCCGGCGAGATCCCACAGCGCGATGTCGAGCGCCGAGATCGCAAACATCGTGATGCCGTAACGGCCGAACAGATGCAGGTTGCGCTGGATCTGTTCCATGACCGCGGGAATGCCCGCGGCGTCGGGAACTTCGAGGCCGCGCGCCTGCGGCGCGATCATTTCGCTCACCGCCATGCTGCTCGTCTTCGGGCAGACATAGGCAAAAGCATCGCCCCAGCCGGTCAGGCCGGCATCGGTCGAGACTTCAACGATCACCATGTCGAGCGCCGAGATCGCAGATGCGCCCTGGCGGAAGCTCGCGGGGCCGGCGTCATAGGGGATGCGGATATGGTGGGCGCGGACGTCGGTGATTTTCATTGTTGCTGCCTTTGCGGTCACCTGCCGGGCAGGATCATAAGCGCAAACGGCGCATCTCGGAATACGGGGATGCGCCGTTCAGGAATGCGCGTTCGCTTACGATTCCTTGCCGCCGCTCATGACCGGGCCGAACCGCTCCCAGCTCTCGCCCTTGAAGCGCATCATCTGAAGCTGCTCAATCGGCGCATAGTCGTCAGGCCCGGTCTTGATCTTCGTGCCCGGCAAATAGATGCCGATCTCGAAGTTCAGGCTGGCGGCCTGCTTCATCACATTCTCGCGCGTGAGGTTGTCGCCGCATTGCCGCAGCACCTGCTCGAGGCCCTTGGCGACGCCATAGCCGAACACGGTCGCGGCATCGTCGAGATCGCCCTCGGGATACCACTTGGTCATGAAGGCGCGCCACTCGTTCATGGCCGGATCGTTCTTCCACTCGGCGTCCTTGGGATCCTTCAGGTATGCGGTGGACAGAACGCCCTGGCTCGCCTCATAGCCGGCCGGCTTCATCACGCCGCCGATCGAGCCTGAGACATTGGTCAGGAATTGCACCGGATGCCAGTCCAGCTCGGCGACCTTCTTGATCGCCTGCGCCGCGAATTTCGGCGTCGCGATGTTGACGAAGATGTCGGGATTGGCGCCCTTGATCTGCACCACCTGGGAATCCACCGTCGGCGACGTTGTCTCGTAGGCGGATTCGACCACGATCAGCTTCTTGGCCTGATCGCCGAGACCGTCGTGCAGGCCGATCAGGTAGTCCTTGCCGAAATCGTCGTTCTGGTAGAGCACGCCGATCGTCTTGCCGGGATAGTTCTGCAGGATGTACTTGGCGTAGATGCGCGCTTCCACCTGGTAGCTCGGCTGCCAGCCCATGGTCCACGGAAAGTTCTTCGGGTCGTTCCACTTGGCGGCGCCGGTCGAGACGAAGAGCTGCGGCACCTTCTTGGCGTTCATGTATTTCTGGATCGCCGTGTTGCCCGGCGTGCCCAGCGGATTGAAGATCAGCAGCGCCTCGTCGCTTTCCACGAGCTTGCGGGCCTGCTCGACCATTTTCGGCGGGCTGTAGCCGTCGTCGTAGGAGATGAAGTTGATCTTGCGGCCGTTGATGCCGCCTTCGCTGTTGAGCTTCTTGAAATAGGCCGCCTCGGTCTTGCCGATCGTGGCGTAGGCCGAGGCCGGGCCGGAATAAGGCATGATATTGCCGACCTTGATCTCGGTATCGGTCACGCCCGGATCGTATTTTTTCTGTGCGTTGGCCGCGCTCGCGACGAGTACGAGACATCCCGCAAGCGCGGCGGATCGGGCATAGCTCAAGCGTCGGTAGTGCATCATTGTCCTCCCTGACATGCTGGCCGCGGCTCATGCAGTCTTGATTATCGGGCAGCTTGGTGAGCCGTCGGATCGATGCAGCCGTGAGTATGCACGATTGGGACTATGTGACCAGCGACGCCTTTCGGCTAAATTTCCGTGGAGCGGAACCACGATTTCGGCCGGCGAGCAGCAAGGACTGTCAAACACCGCGCTCGGCGTCCGGGCATGATGCCCGCGCTTTGGTTTGAGCATGATCTTTTCGGAAAACCGCTACACACTTTTCCGGATCATGCTCCAGGGAAAGCCGTCGTCCATGAACCCAGCCCAGAAGGCGCTTTGGTATATCGAAAGCCATCTCGGTGCGCCGCTGACGCTCGACGAGATCGCCGGTGTCGCCGGCGTGTCGCGCTTCCATCTGGTGCGGGCGTTCGCGGAGGCGACCGGGTTCTCGGTGATGCGCTATGTGCGGGCCCGGCGCCTCAGCGAGGCCGCGCGCCAGCTTGCCGCAGGCGCGCCCGATATCTTAAGCCTCGCGCTGGATGCGGATTACGGCTCCCACGAAGCATTCACCCGCGCGTTCCGCGACCATTTCGGCGTCACGCCCGAAACGGTGCGCGCGACAACGTGTCTGACGACGCTCAAGCTGCAGGAGCCGATCACCATGATCTCGACTGCCCTCGATCATATCGATCCACCGCGTATCGCGACCGGCAAGGCGTTCCTCGTCGCCGGCATCGGCGAGCGCTATAATCACGCCAACGGCAGCACGGCCGGAATCCCGAGCCAGTGGCAGGACTATCACCTGCGGTGCGGCGACATACCCCGCCAGGTCGGCAAGGTGGCCTATGGCGTCTGCTGCAACGGCGACGATGCCGGCAACTTCGACTACATCGCCGGCGTTGAAGTGGCCGATTTCTCCGACCTGCCGCGCGAGTTCGCGCACGTGCGCATCCCCGAGCAGAAATATGTCGTGTTCACCCACAAAGATCACATCTCGACCATCCGCCGCACCGTCAACACGATCTGGAATCGCTGGCTGCCGCAGTCCGGCATGACGGTCGCCGACGCGCCGAACTTCGAGCGCTATGACGAAAATTTCGATCCGGGCACCGGCAATGGCGGATTGGAGATCTGGGTGCCCGTGGAGGAGTAGGGCGCCGCCGTGCGTGGAATGTGCCGCCGAGGGGGCCGCCGATCTGGGTGCATCTCGCCGCGAGGACGCGGCTGCGTGACCACAAGCGGCGCAACAAACTCGGTGTCGTCCCTGCCTCGTGCGCAATTGCGCACAGGAGCAGGGACCCATAACCACGAATGTCTATTGTTGCGAAGCTGAAACGACGAATTCCGCTCACAACCCAAGCCGCGGAGTATGGGTCCCTGCTTGCGCACTATGGCATCTACACGTTTGCGGTGCCGTATACGAGGATTTGGAAGCGAGCCATCCCGATGTGGAAGGTGATTGGTCCAGGTGGGCGATGCGAGGCGTAGCCGGTCCATCCGCCGAGCTTTGCGATGATCCACGCCGCCCAGGCGACAGTGTTGGGGCGATGGTGGTTCTTCTGGAGCTCGGTGCGGCCTTTCAGGGTTTTATTGATGGCCTTGAGCGCGTCGATCTCGTCCGGCGTGAACACAAATTCGGCCGGCAATTCTTCACCGCCATTGCGGGCTTGGACAAGCTGGATGACGAGACATGCCACTCTGGTGGCGATCGCCACCAGTTTGATCAGGCCTTCAGCGCTGTCGAGCTGACTATCCTCGATGCGCAGACCCTGGCTCTTCAGCGAGCGGAAGAGCTGCTCGATGATCCAGCGCTGCTTGTACCAGGAGACGATCCGCCAGGCATCGGCGGCGGTGGCGACCGGATGGGTGGTCAGGAGCAACCAATGAATGGGCTGGGCGCCCTTCGGGGGGTGCAACTCGACGACTTCGACGAAGCTGACTTTGACGCCCTCCGCCAAGTCTTTCACGCCGGGGCGCTGCGGCCGTTTGAGCACAACGGTTCCAAAGCACATGGAGAGGTGGGCCTGGCGAGCGCTGCGATCCATCCGCTGCGGCAGATCGATCACCGCCTTGCCGCAGAAGCCGGCCCGCCCGACTGCCTGATAAAGCGTGCCGCCATCGACCAGCGCATGGTCGTGCATGGCGCGCGACAGAAGGTGGACATTGTCAGCGGGCGTCAGCGCCCAGTGGGCGAAGAAATCTCCCTCGCGGTCGTTGACGACGGTGATCATACCAGCTGCGGCCAGAACATCGCGGCCTTGCTCAGCGGTCGTCACCCAGCGCGCCGACTCCTTGTCGGCCAAGGCTCGCTTCTCGTGAGCGATCTTCGCCGTGCGCTTGCGCGTCCACACCTTGCCGCCAGTGAGCCCGAGACAGACCCCGCTGTCGGCATCGACTGCCATCATGGCATGCAGCAGCACGCCACGCGCGTTGCCTTTGCCGACCTTGCCCAAGCCGCGCCGATGTCCCGGACGGGTGTGGAACTTGATCTCGCTGGTATCTTGGATTGCCAGCACATGTCGCCCGCTGACCGCGGCTGACGTCTGCAGGCTCCAGCCTTCAACCAGCTTGTCGGTCGTGACCCGTGGATTGTTCACAAACCGCCAGAACGCCATGTTCGCAGCCCAGTCGCCCTGCGCCATCTGGCGCAAACAGACGTTGCGCGTGCAAAGCACAGCCCGGAGAAGCGCCGCCCCCTTTTATCAAGGCGAACGTCTCCAAACTTGCCAAGGGACAAATCCGGTTCCTGCTGCATCTCTGGCGCTCCTTCGAATCAAAACGCCAGACAGAGAATCATACAAGTCGCTGCGGCGACCGCACATCATGCCGTCCCGAGTCAATCTGTCGCGCCCCAAAGATGTGTAGATGCCCTAGTGCTTGCGCAGGGACGACACCGCGCCAGGGGCTGCGGGTGTGCCTGCGCGCGCCTAGTGCGAGCGCGCGAGGCAGAACGCGACTACCTCTTCCAGCGCCGTCTTCATCGGCGAGGACGGGAATAGCGCCAGTGCGTCGACCGACATCGCGCCGTAGTGCTGGGCGCGGCTGATCGTGTCCTCGAGGGCGCGGTGCTTGGTCATCAGGCCGATCGCGTGATCGAGATCGTTCGCACCGATCTCGCCGCGCTCGAGCGCGCGGATCCAGAACTTGCGCTCGCTGTCGTTGCCGCGGCGGAAGGCGAGCACCACCGGCAGCGTGATCTTGCCCTCGCGGAAATCGTCGCCGACATTCTTGCCGAGCTTGGCGGACTTGCCGCCATAGTCGAGCACATCGTCGACGAGCTGGAAGGCGATGCCGAGATTCATGCCGACCGAGCGGCAGGCGGTCTGCTCGGCCTTCGGCCGGTTGGCGATCACCGGGCCGACCTCGCAAGCCGCGGCGAACAACTCGGCGGTCTTGCCTCTGATCACGGCGAGGTATTCGTCCTCGGTGGTCGCGGTGTTCTTGGCGGCGGCAAGCTGCATCACCTCGCCCTCGGCGATGGTGGCCGCGGCGGCCGAGAGAATGTCGAGCGCGCGCAGCGAACCGACCTCGACCATCATCCGGAAGGCCTGGCCGAGCAGGAAGTCGCCGACCAGCACGCTCGCCTCGTTGCCCCACAGCATGCGGGCCGAAAGCTTGCCGCGGCGCAGCTCGCTCTCGTCGACCACGTCGTCGTGCAGCAGCGTCGCGGTGTGCATGAATTCGACCGCTGCGGCGAGCTTGATATGGCCATCGCCGGAATAGTCGGAGAGCTGGGCCATCGCCAGCGTCAGCATCGGCCGCAGCCGTTTCCCGCCGGAGGAGATCAGATGATTGGCGACCTCGGGGATCATGGTGACCTCGGAGCCGGTCCGCGAAATGATCGTCGCGTTGACGCGCTCCATGTCGGCGGCGACAAGTCCCACCAGCCCGTCGATCGAAGCATTGGACGGGCTTTCGAAGGGTACAATAACCGCCACGCTGGTCTCCAATTTTGCCGAATTCGCACTATCCTCAGCTATAACAATAGAAACTGCGCGGTGAAGCGGCAAGGCCACGAAGTTGTTGACAGTGTTGCCGTGTCAGCACAGCCGGCCAGAGGAGAGCGTGATTTGCGGGAATTGGTTCGAACCAATGACATGGTGCTGGTCTCGGCCGTCGGTGCACTGCTCGACAGCGCTAACATCCATCATCTGGTGCTCGACCAGAACATGAGCATCATCGAGGGCTCGCTCGGTGTGTTGCCGCGCCGGATCCTGGTGCATGAGGACGACAACCACGAGGCGCGGCAGCTCTTGACCGAGGCCGGCCTCGGTCACGAATTGCGCGCCGATGAGTAATCCGGCCGCTGACCTCACTGAGGACGGATTCCTCGGCGGGCAATTGCGGTTGCGGCAGCCGCGCCGCGGTCATCGCGCCGGCCATGACGCGATCCTGCTCGCCGCGGCCACGCCGGCGCGGCCGGGCGATCGTGTCGTCGATCTCGGTTCCGGGATCGGCGCGGCGGGGCTGGCCGTGGCACGCCGGGTCAACGGGATCGATCTCGCGCTCGTTGAAATCGATCCGGCCCTGGCCGAGCTTGCGCGGAATAATGCCGGCGCCAACGCGATCATGGCCGACGTGGTCGTGCTCGATGTCGAGGCCGAAGCGTCGGCGTTCGCCGCGGCTGGTCTTGGTCCTGACAGCGCGGATGTCGTGCTGATGAATCCGCCCTTCAACGATCCCGCCCGGCATCGCGCCTCGCCGGATCGCGTGCGGGAACGCGCCCATGTCGCGACCGCGGCGACGCTGGAGAGCTGGGTTCATGTCGCGCGGCGGATACTGAAGTCGAACGGGCGGCTTGCCGTGATCTGGCGGGCCGACGGAATCGCCGAGGTCTTGGCTGCACTCGGTCGCGGCTTCGGCAGCGTCGAGATCCTGCCCGTTCACGCCGACGCGGCGTCACCGGCAATCCGCATCCTGGTTCGCGCCATCAAGGGCGGGCGGGCACCGACGCGGCTTCATGCCGCGCTGCTGCTCAATGATCAATCAGGCGTGCCCAATAAATGGGTGCAGGACATCTTGACTGGAAAGGAAGCATTGCCGATGGCGCGGCCGTAGCGGCCAGTTCCGCTCGGGCTTAGTGCGGAGCCGTCTCCGACTGCCGCTCGGCCCTGGACGTGAAATGGATTGCGGTGAGGAGTGTACCGATCAGCAAAATCAGCAGATAGATCTTCATGTCGCTCTCTCCGCCGCGCATTGCAGCCCCAACGGACACAATGCAAAACGCGTTCCGCGCTTTCCAATGACAGTGGCGTGATAAGAAGTGGTTAATCTGAGGTAACGGCATGAGTGAACAAACAAGTGATCGCGCAGCGAAGCCGGGACTGGTCGAGCGGATGCAGGACATGCTTCCGGTGCGGTTCAGGCCCGGCGTCGCCGTCGTGCCGGTGGTGCGGTTATCCGGCGTGATCGGCGCGGTGACGCCGCTGCGGCCGGGCCTGACCCTTGCCGGCGTCGCCAAGCTGCTGGAGCGCGCCTTCGGCATGCGGAATGCCAAGGCGGTGGCGCTGGTGATCAACTCGCCGGGCGGCTCGCCGGTGCAGTCCCGGCAAATCTATCTGCGCATCCGCCAGTTGGCTGCGGAGAAGAAGCTGCCGGTGCTGGTGTTCGTCGAGGATGTCGCCGCCTCCGGCGGCTATATGATCGCCTGCGCCGGCGACGAGATCTATTGCGACCCGTCCTCGATCCTGGGGTCGATCGGCGTGGTCGGCGGCAGCTTCGGTCTCGAGGGACTGATCAAGAAGATCGGGGTGGAGCGGCGGCTCTATACCGCGGGCAGCCATAAGGCCATGCTCGATCCGTTCCTGCCCGAGAATCCCGACGATGTGGCGCGCCTCAAGGCGATCCAGCGCGAGATTCACGCGATCTTCATCGCGCTGGTCCGGCAGAGCCGCGGCGGCCGCCTGAAGGGCGCCGACGATGTGCTGTTCAGCGGCGAATACTGGGCGGGCGAGACCGCGCTTGGTCTTGGGCTCGCCGACGGCATCGGCGATCTGCGTGCGACGCTGCGCGCCCGCTACGGCGACAAGGTGCTGACCCCGGTGATCGCGCCGTCGAGCGGCTTGCTGTCCGGCCTGCTCGGTCGCCGGGCGCCGGGGGCAGGGTCGCTGGCGGCTCTGGACGGATTCGGCGGCCTGCCGGACGAAGTGATCTCGGCATTGGAGACCAGGGCGATTTGGGCCAGATTCGGGTTCTGAACACGCGGAATTGAGCGCGCCAATTAGTCCCAAAAGTGCGATTGCGGCGCAGGCCGCGTTAAGGGAGAATACCGGTCATTGGGGGCCTGACCGACGTGAACGACAAGGATCGACCGATGCCGCCGCTGATCGCATTTGCAGGCGTCCTGGGTGGCCTGGCCGTGGTCCGATGGGCCTACAGGACGGCCGTGCGGATCAACCAGGAACTGGAAGAGGCGCGGCTGGCCCGCGTGGCCGAAGCCGCGCGTGCGAGCGAGATCAAAACCCTGCGCCGCGACCCCGTGACCGGGGCTTATCGCCCGGGCTGAAGTATGAATCTCCCTCGCCCCGCCCTTGCGGGGTCGAGACGAGCGTAGCTCGCTCTTCGAGGGGTGGGGTGAGGGGCCGTTTCCGCAAATTCGATAGACCGGAACGCGCGGAGAATCCCCCTCACCCGAAATTCGCGCCTTGCGCGAAATTTCGACCTCTCCCCGCGAGCGGGGCGAGGTAAGAGATGGCCGAAGCATCCCCATCGCCTTGATTCCATTGGCCGCCGCCGATACGGTCCCGCGCGCTTTACCCCCTCGCGAGACCTGTACTGACGATGGACGCTCTGCCTGATCACATGCGCCCGGAACGTTCGTTCCAGGGCTTCATCCTTGCTCTCCAGCGCTTCTGGGCCGAGCAGGGCTGCGTCATCCTGCAGCCCTATGACATGGAAATGGGCGCCGGCACCTTCCATCCCGCCACCACCCTGCGCGCGCTGGGACCGAAGCCCTGGAACGCGGCCTATGTGCAGCCGTCACGGCGGCCCAAGGATGGCCGTTACGGCGAAAATCCCAACCGGATGCAGCACTATTATCAGTTCCAGGTGATCATGAAGCCGTCGCCCCCGAACCTTCAGGACTTGTACCTGAAGTCGCTCGCCGCGATCGGCATCGATTCCGCCGTCCATGACATCCGCTTCGTCGAGGACGACTGGGAGAGCCCGACGCTCGGTGCCTGGGGCCTCGGCTGGGAGTGCTGGTGCGACGGCATGGAGGTGTCGCAATTCACCTATTTCCAGCAGGTCGCCGGCGTCGAATGCGCACCGGTGGCCGGCGAGCTCACCTACGGGCTCGAGCGTCTGGCGATGTATGTGCAGGGCGTCGATCGGGTCTACGACCTCAACTTCAACGGCCGTGAGGGCGCAGAGAAGGTCACCTATGGCGACGTCTTCCTGCAGGCCGAGCAGGAATATTCCCGGCACAATTTCGAATATGCCGACACCGCGATGCTGTTCGAGCAGTTCCGGATGGCGGAGGACGCCTGCAAGAAATATCTCGCCGCCGGCTGGCAAGAAAACTCCAAGAACCCGAGCAGCAACCAAAAGGAACATCTGATGGCCTTGCCGGCCTATGACCAGTGCATCAAGGCGAGCCATGTGTTCAACCTGCTCGACGCCCGCGGCGTCATCTCGGTGACCGAGCGGCAGAGCTACATCATGCGCGTGCGCGAGCTGGCGAAGGCCTGCGGCGAGGCGTGGGTTCACACCGAAGCGGGCAGGGCGGTCTGATGCCCGATCTTCTCCTCGAACTGTTTTCCGAAGAGATCCCCGCGCGCATGCAGGCCAAGGCGGCGGACGATCTGCGCCGCATGGTGACCGACAAGCTTGTCGCCGAAGGCCTCGTCTACGAGGGTGCGAAGGCGTTCGCCACTCCGCGTCGGCTGGCGCTGACCGTGCATGGCATCCCGACACGCCAGCCCGACCTGAAGGAAGAGCGCCGCGGCCCGCGCGTCGGCGGACCCGGGCCCGCGATCCAGGGCTTCTTGAAGGCCACCGGCCTTACGTCGATCAGCGAGGCAAAGATCCAGAGCGACAAGAAGGGCGACTTCTACATCGCGCTGATCGAGAAGCCGGGCCGCCCGGCGATCGACGTCATCGCCGAAATGCTGCCGGTGATCATCCGCACCTTCCCCTGGCCGAAATCGATGCGCTGGGGCGCGCGCTCGGCCAAATCGGGCTCGCTCACCTGGGTGCGTCCGCTGCATGCGATCACCGCGACCTTTGGGCTCGAGACCGAGGAGCCCGACGTCGTCAAGTTCGCCGTCGAAGGCATCGAGGCCGGGCAGACCACCTATGGCCATCGCTTCATGGCGCCGGGTCCGATCTCGGTGCGCCGCTTTGAGGATTACGAGGCGAAGCTGCTCGACGCCAAGGTCGTGGTCGATCCGGAGCGCCGCAAGGACGCCATTCTGACCGATGCGAAACAATTGGCGTTCGCGCAAGGCTATGAGCTGGTCGAGGACCAGGTGCTGCTCGACGAGGTCTCCGGCCTCGTCGAATGGCCGGTCGTGCTGATGGGCTCGTTCGACAACGAGTTCCTGTCGATCCCCGACGAGGTGATCCGTGCCACCATCCGCAACAACCAGAAATGCTTCGTGGTGCGCGACCCCAAGACGGGTAAGCTCGCCAACAAATTCATCCTGACCGCCAATATCGAGGCGAGCGACGACGGCAAGACCATCATCGGCGGCAACGAGCGCGTGATCCGCGCGCGACTGTCGGACGCCAAGTTCTTCTACGAGACCGACCTGAAGACCAAGCTCGAGAGCCGGTTGCCGAAATTCGAGCAGATCGTGTTCCACGAGAAGCTTGGCACCCAGGCCGAGCGGATCAAGCGGATCGAGCGGCTCGCCGCCGAGATCGCGTCGCTGGTCGGCGCCGACGTCGAGAAGACCAAGCGCGCCGCGCACCTAGCGAAGGCGGACTTGCTGACGGAAGTCGTCGGCGAATTCCCCGAGCTGCAGGGCCTGATGGGCAAGTATTACGCACTGGCGCAGGGCGAGGATGCGTCCGTGGCGGCCGCGAGCGAAGAGCACTGGAAGCCGCAGGGGCCGACCGATCGCGCGCCGACTGATCCGGTGAGCGTTGCGGTGGCACTGGCGGACAAGCTCGACACGCTGGTTGGTTTCTGGGCCATCGACGGGAAGCCGACGGGATCGAAGGACCCTTACGCGCTCCGCCGCGCTGCGCTGGGTGTGATCAGGCTGATCGTCGAGAACACGCTGCGCCTTCCGATCTTGAACACCGCCAAATCTGCATTGCTCGGGCTGCCGGCCAAAGCTGATGCCGAAGCGCTGCCGAACGACCTGCTCGCCTTCTTCGCCGACCGCCTGAAGGTGCAGCTTCGCGATCAGGGCGCGCGTCACGATCTCGTCGATGCCGTGTTCTCGCTCGGCGGCCAGGATGATCTCCTGCTTGTCGTTCGCCGCGTCGAGGCGCTCGGAAAATTCCTCGACAGCGATGACGGCAAGAACCTGCTCGCCGGCACCAAGCGCGCCAGCAACATCCTCGCGATCGAGGAGAAGCGGGACAAGCGGACCTTCGACGGCGCGCCTGATGCCGCGCTCTACAAGCTCGACGAGGAGAAGGCGCTGGCGAAGGCGATCGCCGAAGCGAAGAGCGAGGCTTCCGCCGCGGTCGCCAAGGAAGACTTCGCCGCCGCGATGAGCGCGATGGCAAAGCTGCGTCCGGCGGTCGACGCGTTCTTCGACAAGGTCAAGGTCAATGACGATGACCCGAAAGTTCGCGAAAACCGCCTGAAGCTGCTCAACGAGATCCGCGCGGCAACGCGTGCGGTGGCCGACTTCTCCAGGATCGAGGGCTGATCGATGGACCGCGCGACGCTTGCCGCTTACGACAAGGAGGCGGCGGCGTTCGCGCAGGATTGGCACGAGCAGCCGGCGCCGGTCGACCTGCAAGAGATCGTCGCACGCTTCTTCATCCAGGGCGGCTCGACCGCCGATATCGGCTGCGGCAGCGGCCGCGAGGTGGCGTGGCTGAATGCCAACGGCTTTCCGGCCGAAGGCTATGACGCCTCCGAGGGCCTGCTCGCTGAGGCCCGCACGCGCTATCCGCAATTGCGCTTTGCCCGCGCTGAACTGCCCGAGCTGCGCGGCATGGCGTCGGGCAGCTTCGACAACGTGCTCTGCGAGACCGTGATCATGCATCTCGATCGCGCGCTGATCGCGCCGTCGGTTCGCCGCATGCTCGAGATCGTGAAGCCCGGCGGCATTCTCTATCTCAGTTGGCGCGTGACTGACGGTGCTGACCTGCGCGATGCGCACGGGCGGCTCTATGCGGCGTTCGATGCGGCCGAGGTGCGAGCCGAGCTCGGACCGGCGCCGTTGTTGCTCGATGAGGAGCTGGTCAGCGTGTCCTCCGGCAAGCGGATTCACCGGCTGGTGATCAGTAAGGGAGGGCCATCATGACAAGGCTCGCGACATGCGCCTGCGGACGGCTCCGTGTGACCTGTCGCCGCGAGCCCGTGAGAATATCGCAGTGCCACTGTCTCGAATGTCAAAAGCGGACCGGCAGCCCTTACGGCGTCGCTGCGTTCTTCGGTCGCGCCGATGTGGAGCTGCAAGGCGAGACGCGGGAGTATGCCCGCACGGGCGACAGTGGTTTTCCGGTGGTCTTTCATTTCTGCCCGACCTGCGGCTCGTCGGTCTATTGGGAGCCCGGCCGCGCGCCCGATCTCGTCGCCGTCGCGGTCGGCGCCTTCGCTGACCCTGATTTTCCGGCTCCCTCGCAAGCGGTCTACACGCAGCGCCGCCATGCCTGGGTCGTCGACAAATGGCAGGTCAGCCCCGAGCCGGACGGAAATATTCGGAAATAATTTGCGATCTGTTAACCATGCCCTGCCAAGGTCTCGTGGGATCAACGATTTCTTAAGATGTTGCCCCTCGCGCCAATGCAGGGACCTCAACCGTGACCTCGATCGGCACCGCGCTCAATCCCTACGCTCAATACGGCTCGGCCTACGCGCGGGCGGCGGCTGTGCCGTCGCTTGCTGCGACACTGTCAGGCGACGGCACGGCCGGCGATCTCTCGACGTCCAACTCGGCGACCACGCTGACGCTGTCGGATGCCGCCCGCGCGCAGCTTGCCAAGGCGCCACTGCCTGACTTCGCGACGGTTACAAGTGACGCGCGCATCACGCTCGACCGGCTCTACACCGTCGCCGGCGTGAAAGGCCCGATCGTCGACGGCAAGACCAGCATCGACCTCTCATCCCTGGACCGCCGCTCGCTGTTTGCGATCTCGACCAACAATGGCGGCAAGTTCACACCGGACGAGCAGGCGGTCGCGGCCGGCGAGTTGAAGCAGCGCTTCGATGCGGCGCTGGCGCCATCGCTTGCAACCACGCGCCTGACCGGCGACTACAGCGTCGCTTACAAGGCGGCGCTCGATTATCTCGATGGCGCAAGTCCGGAAGAGAAGGCGACGGCAATTTGGGCCAGCCAGCGTACGGCAGTGCTCAAGGGCTATCAGGCGACGCAGCAGGATCCGGCCACAGCGCCATCGGGAATTACGGGGGACCCGATCGCGGCGGCGCTCGCGGGCGCCACGCCTCCTGCGAAAGGCAACAGCCGCGACTTCAGCAGCGTCGCGAGCGACGTCCGCGCGTTTCTCGACCGCCAGAGGAGCGAGGCGGCAAGCAACGGCAAGGAGCTGGTCTACGATCCCAGGCGCAAGACGGGGCAACTGGCCGATCTGTCCGCGCTCGACAACCGCTCGCTTTCGGCGATCTCACTGAACCAGGACCAGAAGTTTTCCGTGGAGGAAATCTACGCGGCCAAGCAGGAACTCAACACGCGGACGCGTCTGGCGGTGCTCGACGCGCTGAAGCAGAGCATGTCCGCCGGCGATCCGCGCCAGTTCAGCCTCGGCATCCTCAAGCAGTATTCCTCGATGAGCGCTGAGGAACGGCAGGCGACCAATTGGACGCCGGACTTCCAGGACGCCGCGATCAAGAACTACAAGTCGACCTCGACGCTGCTCTCGCTCCTCAAGTCGTAAGCGGGCCATCGCGCAACGAAACAAGAAGACCCCGCCTGGAGGGGAGGCCAGGCGGGGCCGGGTCCGGTCGATCTTCGCGCACATCCGCCTGCGCGGCGCCCGGACTGATCGTTCAGGCTATCTCGGACATGACCTGGATCGGAAGGCCGTGCGCCACTCTCTGCTGACGCGACCCTCCGGATCCGGATCATGCCATTAGTCGATCACCTGAACGATGCGACGCGAGCGCGGCTCGACTAGGACGGTCTCGCCGTTCACAACGGTGTAGCGATAGGGCGTCGCGCCGAACCGCTGCGGTACGTCGTAATAGGTCACGCCGGCTTCGGGCAGCACGGTGCCCACCCCGACGCGATCCGGAATGGTGTAATTCGGCACGCGCTCGCGGACGATGTATTCGCGGAACGCCGGACGCTGCTCGACCGTAATTCCTCCGTCACTCTCGACTGCGACAGGAGGACCACCGCGGACGACGCCGACAGTCTGGGCCTGTGCGGCAACAGGCGGCACCGTGATCGCAGCAGCAACGGCCGCAACGGTAAGGATTCTGTTTCGCATGGCTCTCTCCAATTTTTCACGCTGCATCACGCCGGCCGTTGCCGACGCGCATTGGGGCCAATGCACCCGGTGTGGCGATGTTCCGGAAAAATCACCGTCATATACGCGGTATTTTGGAGTAAATTTCGTGGGTTACGGGAACCCGTTGGCGCCTCGGGCGTCTTGATGTCGGCACATCGCCAGCCGATAAACTGCCATCCTCGATTCGAACTTCCAAAAACCAGTCGGAGAAACTTCAATGGTCATCACCGCTGCGCATGTGCCTGCCATCGTGGCTTTGGTCGCGGGCATATTGATCCTGATCATGCCGCGGCTCCTGAACTTCATCGTCGCCATCTACCTCATCTTCATCGGATTGGTTGGAATGGGCCTGCTGCGCTGGCTCCACATGTAGCGGGAAAGCGGGGTTTCGCAGCTTGCGCGGGACCCCCCAAAATGGTGTAAGCGCGCATCTTCGACCCCTCTTTTCGGATTGTTGTCTGACATGGCCAAAGCCGTCGCGAAGTCCAAGAAAATAGCAGCGAAATCAAAGCCCTCCGTGCCGGCCCGCAAGGCCGTGCCGCAGGCCCGCAAGGTTCTGAAGAAGAGCGCCGCCAAGGCGGCGCCGAAAGCTGCCGTCAAGCCGGCGGCAAAGCCGGCCAGCAAGGCGGCCTCCGCGAAGACGTCGCCCGCTGCAATCAAGGCGGGCAAGTGGGTCTATACGTTCGGTGACGGCAAGGCCGAGGGCCAGGCGACCTTGCGCGATCTGCTCGGCGGCAAGGGCGCTAATCTGGCGGAAATGGCCAATCTCGGTCTGCCGGTGCCTCCCGGCTTCACGATCCCGACCTCGGTCTGCACTTATTTCTACGAGCACGGCAAGACCTATCCGAAGGAGTTGAAGGCGCAGGTCGAAAAAGCGCTCGACTATGTCGGCAAGCTGACCGGCAAGTCGTTCGGCGATCCGAAGAACCCGCTGCTTGTCTCGGTCCGCTCCGGTGCGCGCGCCTCGATGCCGGGCATGATGGACACCGTGCTCAACCTCGGTCTCAACGACCAGACCGTCGAAGCGCTCGCCGAGCTCTCCGGCGACCGTCGCTTCGCCTATGACAGCTATCGTCGCTTCATCACGATGTACTCGGACGTGGTGCTCGGCTTCGAGCATCATCACTTCGAGGACATCCTCGACACCTTCAAGGACAGCCAGGGCTATTCGCTCGACACCGATCTTTCCGGAGACGACTGGGTCGAACTGGTCGGCAAGTACAAGGAAGCGGTGGCCAAGGAAACCGGCAGCGACTTTCCGCAGGATCCGCACGATCAGTTGTGGGGCGCGATCGGCGCGGTGTTTTCATCCTGGATGAATGCGCGCGCGGTGACTTACCGCAAGCTGCATGACATTCCGGAGTCCTGGGGCACCGCCGTCAACGTGCAGGCGATGGTGTTCGGCAACATGGGCGAGACGTCGGCAACCGGCGTCGCATTCACGCGCAACCCCTCGACCGGCGAGAGCAAGCTCTACGGCGAATTCCTGATCAACGCGCAGGGCGAGGACGTCGTCGCCGGCATCCGCACGCCGCAGGACATCACCGAGGAAGCGCGCCAGGAATCCGGCTCGGACAAGCCGTCGATGGAAGTCGCGATGCCCGACGCGTTCAAGGAGCTGACGCGGATCTACACGCTGCTCGAGAAGCACTACCGCGACATGCAGGACATGGAGTTCACGGTCGAGCAAGGCAAGCTGTGGATGCTGCAGACCCGCGGCGGCAAGCGCACCGCGAAGGCAGCGCTTCGCATCGCCGTCGAGCTCGCCAATGAAGGACTGATCTCCAAGAAGGACGCGGTGACGCGGATCGATCCGGCTTCGCTCGACCAGCTCTTGCACCCGACCATCGATCCCGCCGCCAAGCGCGACGTGATCGCGACCGGCCTGCCGGCATCGCCCGGCGCCGCCTCGGGCGAGATCGTGTTCTCGTCCGACGAAGCCGCCAAGCTGCAGGCCGACGGGCGCAAGGTCATTCTGGTCCGGATCGAGACCAGCCCGGAAGACATTCACGGCATGCACGCCGCCGAAGGCATCCTGACCACGCGCGGCGGCATGACCTCGCACGCGGCGGTGGTCGCGCGCGGCATGGGCAAGCCCTGCGTCTCCGGCTGCGGCACCATCCGCATCGACTATGGCCGCGGCACCATGAGCGTGGGTCAGCGCACCTTCAAGACCGGCGACGTCATCACCATCGACGGTTCGCTCGGCCAGGTGCTGGCCGGCCGCATGCCGATGATCGAGCCGGAGCTGTCCGGCGAGTTCGGCACGCTGATGGGCTGGGCCGACCAGGTCCGCAAGCTCGGCGTTCGCGTCAACGGCGATACCCCCGATGACGCTCGCACCGCGGTGAAGTTCGGCGCCGAAGGCATCGGTCTCTGCCGCACCGAGCACATGTTCTTCGAGGAGACCCGCATCCGCACCGTGCGCGAGATGATCCTCTCCGAGGACGAGCAGTCGCGCCGTGCAGCGCTGTCCAAGCTGCTGCCGATGCAGCGTGCCGATTTCGTCGAGCTGTTCGAGATCATGAAGGGCCTGCCCGTCACGATCCGCTTGCTCGATCCGCCGCTGCACGAGTTCTTGCCGCACACGCAGGCCGAGATCGAGGAAGTGGCGCGCGCCATGAACACCGATCCGCGCAAGCTCGCCGACCGGGCTCGCGAACTGTCGGAGTTCAACCCGATGCTCGGCTTCCGCGGCTGCCGTCTTGCGATCGCCTATCCGGAGATCGCCGAGATGCAGGCGCGCGCGATCTTCGAGGCCGCGGTCGAAGCCGGCAAGCGCACCGGCAAGCCGGTCGGTCTCGAGGTGATGGTGCCGCTGATTGCGACCAAGGCCGAGTTCGATCTGGTCAAGGCGCGCATCGATGCGACCGCCACTGCGGTGATGAAGGAGACCGGCGTCAAGCTGAACTACCAGGTCGGCACCATGATCGAGCTGCCGCGCGCCTGCCTGATGGCCGGCCAGGTAGCGGAGACCGCGGAGTTCTTCTCGTTCGGCACCAACGACCTGACGCAGACCACCTACGGCATCAGCCGCGACGACGCGGCGAGCTTCCTCGGCACCTATGTCGCCAAGGGCATTCTCGAGATCGATCCGTTCATCTCGGTCGATCGCGACGGCGTCGGTGAGCTCGTCAGGATCGGCGTCACCCGCGGCCGCAAGACGCGGCCGAGCCTGAAGGTCGGCATCTGCGGCGAGCATGGCGGCGATCCCGCCTCGGTGGCGTTCTGCCACGAGGTCGGCCTCGACTACGTCTCGTGCTCGCCCTATCGCGTGCCGATCGCACGCCTCGCCGCGGCGCAGGCCGCACTCGGCAAGCCGATCGCGAGCCAGGCGTAAGCGATCACGCAGTTCGGAGAGTGCAATGGCCGGGACCCGTCCCGGCCATTTTATTTGTCGGGTGCTTCAGCAAAGGTCGTCATTGCGAGCCGTTGGCTCCTAGTGCACCCACCCGTTTTCGCTCAAAGCGGACCGGCGACTTCACGCCGGTCCGAACTCGCAATGGCGGTCGTGTTGGCCGTCGCTGCGTCTTCAACACTTTGTTCACCATCTTCGTTGACCTGTTGTTTACGACTTTCATGCCCCGCGCATTTACCAAGCCGCGCGATGTGACCTGCGAAAAATCCGCGAAGGCTTGAGTGTAGCGCTTGAGCAACGCCGATTAACTCCGCGGCAACCTAAACAGGTTAGCTACAAAAAGGATCGAATTGCGCGCATTCGCCGCTTCGATCGCACTCTGTAAGCGTTGCGTGAGCGTACGATGTTTGTGTTGCGTAACCAGCCGAAGAGCGCTCGGCTTGCGCTCTTCGGTCTCGGCCTCAGCATCTTCGCCCTGATGCCGACCGAGACCGGATATCAGGATATCGCCTCGCTGCTCGCCCGCCAGCCGGGCGTTGCGGAGCGCTGGCAGAAGCGCGTATTCACATCCGCCCTCGGCGCGATCCAGGTCGCCACCTACAGCTTCGGCCGCCCGATCGGAACGTCGCTGCCGCAAGCACCAACGCTGCTGCTCGCAAGGCTCGACAATCAGGGCATCGACATCGGCCGTGCGGTGACGCGCAATCCGATCGCGGCTCCCGCGCCGCGGTACCAGGCCTCCGATTTTCCCAAGGTCGATCGCACGCTGAAGGGCGATCGCCTCGTCGTCACCAAGCCCGATCCGGCCGCACCGTCCAACGCGGCCCCGTCGCACGAGGACCCCGCAACGTCGAATGGGTCGGTCAGGGGCATGAAGACGGCGGACCAGGCGCCCGCCGAGAACGCGCCGCTTGATCCCGAATTGCAGGAGGCGCTGCGTGCGCCGCCATTGCCGCAATATTCGACATCGCCGCCGCCGCAATACGATGTGTCGTTGTCGCTCGAGGCCGATCCGCTCGACGACCTGAAGCCCGCACCCGCCGCGCAGCCGTCCGCCGTCCGCGCGACGCCGCCGAGCGATCCGTTCTCGTTCCAGACCGCGAGCCTGTTCTTCGGCTCGTCGCTTGGCTCGCCGGAGAGCATTGAGCGCTGGCTGCCCGGCGAGGAGCCTGTCATCGTGGCGCCGGCCGCCTCGCCGGATCCCGACATGAAAGTGATGGCATCCTTGCCGGTCGATGCCGACGGTCCGGTCAAGGCCGCCGAGATGGGCGAAAGCATTGCACCGAAGGGCGAGGTCAACGCCGACAACCAGCGCGCCAAGACGCCGGCCGAGCGGCTCGGCCTGTTCGATGCGAAGTCGCGCGCCAAGTCTGAGAAGTGCCTTGCGGAAGCGGTTTATTTCGAGGCCCGCGGCGAGGCCGTGCGTGGCCAGATCGCGGTCGCCCAGGTGGTGATGAACCGGGTCTTCTCCGGCAAATATCCGGAGACCGTGTGCGGCGTGGTCTACCAGAACAAGAACCGGCACTTCGCCTGCCAGTTCACCTTCGCCTGCGACAACATTCCCGACGTCGTCCGCGAGCCCGACATGTGGGATCGCGCGAAGAAGATCGCCAAGGCGATGCTCGACGGCAAGCTGTGGCTGCCTGAGGTCAACCGCTCGACGCACTACCATGCCTATTGGGTGCGGCCGTCCTGGGTCAGCGAGATGAAGAAGACCTACAGATTCGGTGTCCACACCTTCTATCGCCCGCGCGCCTGGGGCGATGGCAGCGACGCGCCGAAGTGGGGCAATGCGGCGGAAACCGCCGAGATCTCGGCCGAGCTGGCCGAAGCCGCGCAGAGCTCGGCCGAGCAGGCCAGCGCGAAACGGTAGCGGATATCGTCACAACGTCGTTCCGGGATGGCCCGAAGGGGGCAGACCTCGGATGCGCTCGCGCGCGCCGTTGGCGCTTCGGAATGACGGCTGTCATGCTTTTCCGATTCTGCAGAGCTGTCCTGCGGGCGAAAATTTTTCTCCCGGGCCCCTTGGGGTTTCCATGCAGGTGCATTAACTCCCTGTAACGTTTCGCGCGGCCGGCGCCGTGCACGGGCAGTTCGGGGGAGAGATCAGATGGCTGTAACCACCGGAGACCTTCGTCCGGCGTCCAGCACGTGGCGCACGCCGCTGGTGATCATCGTCTGCGGCTGCGCGATCGCGCTGCTCAGCTTCGGCCCACGCTCCAGCCTCGGTTTCTTCGTGCAGCCGATGAGCCGGGAGTTCGGCTGGGGCCGTGACATCTTCGGCCTCGCCATCGCGTTTCAGAACCTGCTGTGGGGGTTGGGCCAGCCGGTCGCCGGCGCAATCGCCGATCGCTTCGGCCTGCTGCGCGTCATGATCGTCGGCGCCTTGCTCTACGCCGCCGGCCTATTGTTGATGCGCTACTCGACGAGCCCGTTGTCGCTTGATTTCAGCGCCGGCGTGCTGATCGGGTTCGGCCTGTCGGGCTCGTCGTTCAACCTGGTGCTAGCGGCCTTCAGCAAGCTGCTGCCGCCCGAGCGGCGTGGCATCGCGCTCGGCGCCGGCACCGCCGCCGGTTCATTCGGCCAATTCCTGTTCGCGCCGTTCGGCGTCGCCTTGATCGACAATTTCGGCTGGCAGACCGCGCTTGTCGTGTTCGGCGCGCTGATGCTGTTGATCCTGCCGCTGTCGCTGGCGCTGGCGACGCCGCCCGCCGAGACCGGCAATGTCCCAGCCGCCGACCAGCAATCGTTCAAGACCGCGCTCGCCGAAGCCTTCGGCCATCGCTCCTATGTGCTGCTGGTGCTGGGCTTCTTCACCTGCGGCTTCCAGCTCGCATTCGTGACCATTCATCTGCCGGCGTATCTTGCCGATCGCGGCATTCCGGCATCGACCGGCGGCTGGGTGGTCGCAGCGATCGGCCTGTTCAACATCATCGGGTCGCTCGGCGTCGGCTGGCTGCAGACCTACGTCCCGAAGCGCTATGTGCTGTCGGCGATCTATTTCACCCGCGCACTTGCGACCGTCGCCTTCATCTCGTTCCCGATCACGACATTCTCGGCGATCGCGTTCGGCGCTGTATCGGGCGTCACCTGGCTGTCCACCGTGCCGCCGACCTCGGCGCTGGTGGCGCTGATGTTTGGCACGCGCTGGTTCTCCACGCTCTACGGCTTCGCCTTTGTCAGCCATCAGGTCGGCGGCTTCCTCGGCGTCTGGCTCGGCGGCGTGGTGTTCGAGCAGTACGGTTCCTACGCGCCGGTCTGGTGGCTTTCGATCCTGTTCGGCGTGCTGTCGGCGCTGATCAACCTGCCGATCGTCGAGGCCCCGGTCGCGCGCCCGGTTGCGCAGCCTGCCTGATGGGTTAAACATGCCCCGAAACCTTAAGGATTTCGGGAGTGCACATCGTGGCAACGTTCAAGGCAATCAGGATCGACAAGGCGGATAAGGGTACCACCGCCGCGCTCACGCAATTCGACGAAGCCGAGCTGATGGACGGCGACGTCACGGTGCGGGTCGAGTGGTCGACGTTGAACTACAAGGACGGCCTCGCGCTGACCGGCAAGGCGCCAGTGGTGCGCCGGTTCCCGATGATCGCAGGCATTGATTTCGCCGGCACCGTCGAGCAATCCAGCCATCCCGACTGGAAGGCGGGCGACAAGGTCGTCTGCAACGGCTGGGGCATGGGCGAGACCCATCTCGGCGCCTATGCGGAGAAGGCCCGCGTCAAGGGCGACTGGCTGGTGCGTCTGCCGGACGGCATCTCGGCGCGGGATGCGATGGCGATCGGCACCGCGGGCTATACTGCGATGCTGTCGGTGTTGGCGTTGGAGAGGCATGGCCTGACGCCGAAGAGCGGGCCGGTTGCGGTGACCGGGGCTGCCGGCGGCGTCGGTTCGGTCGCGACCGCCGTGCTCTCGAAGCTCGGCTACCACGTCATCGCCTCGACCGGACGGATGTCAGAGGCCGGCTATCTGAAGGGCCTCGGCGCGTCCGAGGTGATCGATCGCGCCGAGCTCTCGGGTGCGGCGAAGCCGCTGGCGAAGGAGCGCTGGGCGGGCGGCGTGGACAGCGTCGGATCGACCACGCTGGCGAATCTGCTCTCCATGACCCGCTACGGCGGCGCTATTGCAGCTTGCGGTCTGGCGGCCGGTATGGACCTGCCGACATCGGTCGCGCCGTTCATTTTGCGGGGAGTGTGCCTTCTCGGCATCGATTCCGTGATGTGCCCGATCGAGTTGCGAAGGACCGCCTGGCGTCGCCTTGCGAGCGATCTGGATAAGGCAAAACTGGCTGATATTACTCACGAAATCGCCTTGGACGAGGTCGCCGCCTACGGTCCGAAAATCCTCGGCGGCCAGGTCCGCGGCCGCATCGCGGTAAAAATAGTCTGAGCGCGTTCAGACTTTACCAACCAAGCTGCTCCAATGTTGCCACTGTTGGTATGGTAAGCAGCGGGTAAAGAGACCTACAGCATGATCTGGGGGCCTCGCGCAGATGTCGAAAGCGCCTGCACGAGGATCGTGCGAATATAAGGAGCGGGAGCCCGCGCTCGTAAGTTGGAGTAGCTGCATGCTTGCGCGTTTGATGTTGGGGGCCGTCACGGCCGGAGCGATGGTCATGCCGGCGTTCGCAGGTATGATGAACGCCGACGAAGCCCGCAAGTTCGTCGCCGGCAAGGTGTTCGCCTTCACCTGCTTCGATGGCACCCGCGGCGCCGGCCGCATTCTCGACGACATGGGTGCGGCGGGCTCGATCCAGTTCTCCGGCTCGGGGCCGATCCGCCACGTGCGACTGCCCGGCAACACGCTGCAGATCCGTGGCCAGAGCGTTTGCGCCTCGCTGAAGGGGCTGCCGTTCGAGCCTTGCTTCAATCTCGACAAGCAGGACGATCGCTCGTTCCGCGGCTCGGTCTCCGGGTTGGGCTTTGCCTATTGCGACTTTCACCATCAGGGTGGCCATCAGATGCTGATGGCGCGCGCGGTGGCGCGGCCGCGTTCGCATCGTCGGGTGGAGCAGACCCGTTCGGCCGACGCGTCGCAAACCGAGGTGACGGCACGCGTGGAAACGCCGCGGGTCCAAAGCAACAAGCTCGAGCCGGTCAAATCCGAGCCGGCGAAGAGCGAGAGCCCGCCCGAGCTGCGTCGCTCGACCGAGTAATCCCACAAGTTGATCTGTGCGCCGGGACCAAGGACGGCCGCCAAGCCGTAGTCATACGGATGGCGGCCGTCATGCGTTGGTAGCTACTCAATGTCCAACGTCCGCCGAAAGCCCGGACGTTGGCCCACGCATTTGAGTAGAGTTATGGCGCAGTATTTTTTCAGGATCAGCCACGGCGAATATGCCGGCGCCTCCGATCAGGCGACAGAGTTCGAGAACCGGGACATGGCCTGGGCCGAGATGACGAAAGTCTGCAGCAACTTCCTTGGCAGTATCTCGCGCAATCTCAAGCAGAACAGCGAGTGGCACATGGAGTTGCTCGACGAAGGCCGCAAGCCCGTGTTCAGGATCCGCCTCGTCGCGGAATCCGTCGACTGACGTTCGCCGCGCTGCATCGCTCCGCCTATCCCTCTGCCAGTGGAATAGGCGGCGGAGCCTGCCTGCGGAACAGGATGCGCTGATACAGCCAGCCGATCGCGACCAGCACGATGCCCAAACACATGAAGGACAGCGCGCGGTAGACGCCGGTCAGCGTCGACATGTCGACCAGAAACGCCTTCAGGACCGTCAGGCCGATCACGACAGCGGACGCCAGCCGCGCACGCTGCGAGTTCACCAGAATGCCGATTCCGAGCAGCGCGACGCCGAACATCAGCCAGGCGATCGAATAGGTGTATTGCTCCGCGTCGGTGGTCTCGCCGTAGGTCAGCAACGGTCCGTGATAGAGCCGGCGGATTTCAAAGGTCACGTAGGCCAGCGCGAGGATCAGCGCGCCGGCGGCGATGGTGTTGCCGTAGCTCGCGGGACGATGCCCGGCCACGGCGTAGGACAACAGCAGCGCCAGCACGGCGGGCAGGGCATAACCGAGCAGCAGCAGGTTGATGAAGCTGCCGCCGACATTCTCGGACCACAGCATCGGGTTCTCCAGCCCCAGCAGTCCGAACACGGTGCCGAGCGCGGCGAACGCAGTCAGCAGGATGGCGCCGACATTGTGAACCACGCTGCCGCTGCGCAGCCGCAAACGCTCCAGCCCGATCGCCATTGCAAGCGCCACGCCGACCTGTAACGCCACCTCGCTCAGTCCCGCGGTATCGCGATAGACGTCGCCGCCGTTGACGGCGTGACGGATCTCCATGAAGGCGAGCAGCACGGTGAACAGGATGGCGGCGGATTCGACCATCCGCAGCGGAACGTCGTCGCCGTTGCGGCGGAGGAAGTGGCCGCCCGCCCAGAACGACAGTGCCGGAATGCCGTAACCCCATAACAGCCAGTTGAAGATCGGCGTGGTACCGACCGCATCACCGGCGATCCGTGGTTCATAGCCGATGCGCAGTACCACGATAGCGGCGAGGATCGCCGCGAGCCAGCGCAGGAACCGGATCGGCCGCCGCACCGAAAGCCATGCGGTACCCATCGAGAGCAATGCGAGGGCGATGGTGAGCCAGCCGCGGTCGAGCGCGAAAGTGAGCGCGAGGGCCAACGACGCAAGCGCACCGGTGGCGAACAGCGCGATCGAGGGAGCGAGCTCCGGCCGTTCGCCGCGCCGCGTCAGCGCCTCCGTTGCGGCAGCGTAGATTGCAGCCAGCAGCACCGCGAGGATGGCGAACGGGATCGAGCGATCCAGATGCGCGATGCGGGCATAGAGCGCGATCAACAGCGCGACCGGCGTGAACACGGCCGTCGCCGCCCAGGTCACCCTGATCTTCGTCGTGGCAAACCGCATCTGGGCGAGGAAGCCCGCGATGCCGAATGCGGCCGCGAAGACCGCCGCGGTGACCAGATGCAGCGAGACCGAACCATCGGTCGCCGACGGGCCGATGCCGGGGATCGCTCCGCCCGGCAGCACCAGCATATCGACGTTGCTGCGGACCGCCCATTCGCCGAACACGATGAAGGCGAATGCTGACGCGGCGCCGATCGCGCCCACTGCGGCGGGCGCGCGCCAGCCGACGACGAGGCTGCCGGCCACCAGCAGCGCAAAACTGATCATGGCGGCGTCGGCATGCGAGCTGTTCAGCACGATCATCGTTGCGCCGAACAGGTAGGCCGCGAGCGAAACGGATGAGATCGGCTCGATCGCTTCGCCGTCGCTGGCCGGGCCGAACATGAAGCCGCAGACCACGAGCAGCGCGGCCAGCACGAAGCCCGCGATCACGTGGAAGGCGTGCGGCGCGATCATCTCAGCTCCGCATTGCAGGCAGGGGAAGGTCCACAGCAGCGCGAACACGATCGTCGTGATCGCAAGCCAGCGCCACAACCGGATGCGCGCGAGCCCGAATGCCGCGGCGGTCACGATCGCGAGATAGACATAAAGCGACCAGAAGTCGGGCTTGTCGGACGAGACCAGGACAGGCGTAACGAAGGCGCCGACGATGCCGAGCCCGGCAAGCGCAGGTCCGTGCAGCAGCGCCGCGGCGAGCGTGCCGAGCGCGACCAGGCCGAGCAGGATGAACGCGCTTGCCGGTGCGAGGAAGTCATAGAGAGCATAGGCGGCGTAGACCGTGGCGAACGCCACCGCGGTGCCGGCGGCAGTGAGGATCGCCGGAATGTTGGCGATCGGCAGCGCCGCGATGCTCGAGATGCTCTCCTTGCGCCGCGTCCATTCGCCGGCCGCAAGCAGCGCCAGCGCAAACAGTCCGCCGAGCATCGTGCGCACGCCGGGGCCGAGCAGGCCGGCCTCGATCGAGTAGCGCACCATGAAGAAGCCGCCGAGCGCGAGTGTCAGGCCGCCGATCCACACCACCCAGCGCGTACCCAGTCTCTCTTCCAGCCCGGGCGACCTCTGTGGCAGGGGCGGCGGCGCACCGCTCGGCGCGCTTGTCGTCGGCTGATCCTGCGTGTCGGGCACAACGGCTGCCGCCTCCGGCAACGGCGGCGGCATCGGTGCAGTTGATGGCGCAGCCGGCCGCGTCTGCTCGGCTTGCTCGGGCGGCGCCGGCGTGAGCGGGCGCGCGCCGGCTGCCGTCGCGGCTTCGATCGCGTCCAGCCGGTCGCGCAACGCGGCAATCTGGTTCAGCGCCTTGCGCGCAAAGATGACCGCGACGATGGCGATCACCAGCGTCAGGAAGTCGAACGGTGAATCGAACATTGGGCCTCCGGCAAAGCGCGCCGGACTCTTGGCCAGCCAGCGGCCCGTCGCAACCTATTATGTGCCGCCTGAGGGGCCGGAAGTTCAAGCGATCGGGCAGGGCGGGTTCGTATTATTCCACATCGATGCGGAATGGGCGGCCCTCGACGCTCATACTGCCCGGGCCCATCGCATCGAGCGCCCGCAGCATCCGGCCCTCGCGTCCTAGCGCCTTGTCGGCAAGGCTGACGATCAGCCGGTTGGGAGACGCGATCGGAGAGGCTTCGCGGATCAGCCGGGCGATCGTCATTTCGTCACGCTGCGGATTGAGTGCGCAGACGGCGGCGAACGCGCTCGCGGTCGAGCGGCTGATGCCGGCATAGCAGTGGACCACCATCGGCGCGCGACGATCCCAGCCGCGCACGAAGCTCAGCACCCTTTCGATATGCGCCTCATTGGGTGCGACGAAGCCGTCCACCGCCTCAGTGATGTCATCCATCGACACTTTCAGATGATTGGCGGGAAGCACGGAAGGCGGCCGCTGCACCTGATCGACATTGGCCATCACAGTGAGCACATGGCTGGCACCCGTGGTCCTGACCGTGTCGGGAAGCGCGGCAAGTGAACAGACGTGAAGCATGATAGTCCTTGGAACTCTCTGTCCCGCAATTATAGGCCCGTGTGGGAGGCGGTGAAAGCCGCCGCAGCCAGTCAGGAATGCAGCCCGTTGAAGCGCTCCAGGAACTGCTTTTCGGCCCTGGCCGCGGTCCATGGCGTCAGATAGTCGCGCGCGGTCGCCTCGGGCAATCCGGGATCGCGGCCGAACAGCCGCTTGGCTTCGCTTTGCGAGAACCCCGCAAGGTGGGTCGCTTCCAGATAGGCCGCGCCGCGATCGGCGGCCTTGATCTGCTGGGTGACCTCCTCCGCGAGCACGGCAGGCAAGCCGAAGCGGACGTGGATCGCGGACAACAGCCGCTTCTCCACCACCTTGTAGTCGCCGCCGAGCACGGCCTTGAACGGCGAGATCATGTCGCCGATGACGTATTCCGGCGCGTCGTGCAGCAGCGCCGCCAGGCGGAAGCTGGCATCGACGCGCGGCATCTGCTGACGCATCACCGCCTCGACCAACAGCGTGTGCTGGGCCACCGAGAAAATATGCGCGCCGCTGGTCTGTCCGTTCCAGCGCGCAACGCGCGCGAGCCCATGCGCGATATCCACGATCTCGATGTCGAGCGGCGAGGGGTCGAGCAGGTCCAGCCGGCGCCCGGACAGCATCCGCTGCCAGGCGCGCGCGGTTTCCGTCGATTTGCGTGCGGTCATTTCGTCTTGAGCCGCGGTGCGCGGTGCTTGCCGCCGCAGGTCTGGTGACAGAAGCAGGTGACGAGATGATCGTTGACCATGCCGGTCGCCTGCATGAAGGCGTAGACGATCGTCGGTCCGACGAACTTGAAACCGCGTGCGCCGAGCTCCTTGGAGATCTTGATCGAGACCGGCGTCGAGGCCGGCACGCTCGCGGTGGTCTTGAACTCGTTGACCTTGGGCTTGCCGTCGACGAAGTCCCACAAGAATTTCGAGAAGCCGGGCCCCTTCTCCATGATCTCCAGATACGACTTTGCGCTCGCAATCGTGCCCTCGATCTTGGCACGGTTGCGGACGATCCCCGCGTCGTTCATCAGCGCGTGCACCTTCTTGTCGCTGTAGCGGGCGATCTTCTCCGGCCGAAAGTCGTCGAAGGCTTTGCGGAAATTGTCGCGCTTGCGCAGGATCGTGATCCAGGACAGCCCGGCCTGGAAGCCGTCGAGGATCAGCTTCTCGTAGAGCGCGCGGTCGTCATACTCCGGCACGCCCCATTCATTGTCGTGATAGGCGACATAGAAGGCGTCCTCGCCCGGCCAGGGGCAGCGCGTCTTGCCGTCCGGATGCAGTTGTGCGGTGCGGCTCATGCGACGGTCTGCCTGGGTGGGGTGCGGACAACATCAGGCTCGGCGAGGCGAAGTGACAAGCCGCCCGCAGTCAGCGGCTGGCCGGCATCGAGTGCGTCGGCGACACGGTCGATGCGGACCAGCGCGAGGCCTCTCTCGCCTGCGGCCGAGCCCATGGTGCCGACCTGCTTGTCGCCGGCCAGGATCGTTGCGCCCGTCTCGGGCGAGGGGCCATCGAGGATGATCTTGACAGTGCGGGTGCGCGCCGTGCCGCGGTGCTGCATGCGCGACACCACTTCCTGGCCGACATAGCAGCCCTTGTCGAAATCGACGCCGTGCAGGTGATCCATGTTGGTCTCGTGCGGGAACGCATCGCCATACGTGAAGTCGAGCCCGCCGCGCGGCACGCCGGTCGCGATGCGATGCGCCTCGTAGGCGCTGCTGTCGACGAGATCGGCGCCGATCAAATCTGCGAGCTTCTGCTTCAGCTCTTCAGGAATCAGGATGCGCCAGCCGAGCTGCGCGTTGCGCGGATCGGCAAAGGCCAGATCGGGCGTTACCGTTGGCGTACCATCCCATGCTGCCAGCACACCGAGGTTGTCGGTGAGGTTCTCCACCACGACCTTGGCGCGCAGCTTGTAGAAGCCGAGCTTGTCGGCGAGGGCCTTGGCGAGCGCACGCGGCGCGTCGATCAGGAAGCCGCCGCCCTGTCCGGCGGGTGTCTCCGTGATCAGGAAATCGACGATGATCTTGCCCTGAGGCGTCAGCAGCGCGCCGAACCGGGCCTGCCCCGGGCATAGGTCGGCAATGTCTGCGGTGATGAGGCCGTTGAGGAAGTTGCGGGCGTCCTCGCCGGAGACCTTGACCACGCCCCGATCTGGAAGAAACGCTGCTTTCATTCGCAAAATTGGCTCTTTTTCCAAGTTCCTTGGGAAACGCGCGGCTCGCGCATATCTCCTGCCAAGCTAAGGCGCTAAAGTGCACCGAACAAGGCCCGCGGGACAGTGGAAAGCGGGCGTCGAGGACCGATGAATCAGCGTTTTGATACCATTCTAAAATCCGGCACCGTGGTCAATCAGGACGGCGAGGGCGTCCGCGATATCGGCATCGCCGACGGTCGCATCGTCGCGATCGGCTCGCTCGGCCAGGCCTCCGCCGGCGAGGTCATTGACTGCAAGGGCCTGCACATCCTGCCCGGCGTGATCGACACCCAGGTGCATTTCCGCGAGCCCGGCCAGACCCACAAGGAGGACCTGGAGACGGGATCGCGCAGCGCCGTGATGGGCGGGGTCACCGCCGTGTTCGAGATGCCGAACACCGACCCGCTGACGGTGACCGAGGCCAACTTCACCGACAAGGTCAAGCGCGGCCGCCACCGCATGCATTGCGATTTCGCGTTCTTCATCGGCGGTACCCGCGAGAACGTGCAGGATCTGCCGGAGCTCGAGCGGGCGCCGGGCTGCGCCGGCGTCAAGGTGTTCATCGGCTCCTCCACCGGCGCGCTGCTGGTCGAGGACGACGAGAGCCTGCGGCGGATCTTCCACGTGATCCGGCGCCGCGCCTCGTTCCACGCCGAGGACGAATACCGCCTCAACGAGCGCAAGCCGCTGCGCGTCGAGGGCGACCCGCGCTCGCATCCAGTGTGGCGCGATGAGACCGCGGCGCTGATGGCGACCGAGCGGCTCGTCAAGCTCGCGCGCGAGGCCGGCAAGCGCATCCACGTGCTGCACATCTCGACCAAGCAGGAGATCGACTATCTGCGCGACCACAAGGATGTCGCGTCCTGCGAGGCGACGCCGCACCACCTCACGATGGCCGCGCCGGACTGCTACGAGCGGCTCGGCACCCGCGCCCAGATGAACCCGCCGGTGCGCTCGGCCGATCATCGGGCCGGCATCTGGTCCGGCATCGAGCAGGGCATCATCGACGTGCTCGGCTCGGACCACGCGCCGCACACGCTGGAGGAGAAGGCGAAGACCTATCCGACTTCGCCTTCGGGCATGACCGGCGTGCAGACGCTGGTGCCGATCATGCTCGACCACGTCAACGCCGGCCGGCTGTCGCTGGCGCGGTTCGTCGATCTCACCAGCGCAGGTCCCGCACGGCTGTTCAACATCGCTTGCAAGGGCCGCATCGTGGCGGGCTATGACGCCGACTTCACGGTCGTCGACCTCAAGCGCAGCGAGACCATCACCGACAAATGGGTCGCCTCGCGCGCGGGCTGGACGCCCTATGACGGCGTGCGGGTGCAGGGCTGGCCGGTCGGCACCTTCGTGCGCGGCAAGCGCGTGATGTGGCAGGGCGAGCTGACGGCGCCGTCGACCGGCGAGCCGGTGCGGTTCCTCGAGACGCTGAAGCCGTAATTGATCTACTGCCGGGCGAGCGTGAGCGAGAACTCGCCGTTGCGCACCCGCGCGGCGAGCCCTTCGGCGTACTTGGCCACCGCGTCCTCGCCATAGGTGGAGACGAGTTCGGCCAGCGCCGCGAACAGGCTCGCCTGCGCCAGGCAGTCACCGTCGACGCCGTCATGACGCGCCTCCGCCCAGGCCTCGTTGAGGTAGCCCAGCGCGGCCTGCTTCTGCTCGTGATCGGGCCGCGGATCGTGGTGAAGGGAGAAGGACGCTGGATGGCGCATGAAACTCATCAAAATTGGTGCGCGGTCCGGAAGCGAACCACGGCGACACAGGCGAGGTGTAGCACGCATGCGGGTACCGCCTAGCCGATATCTTTAAGAAAGGTTAACGCCGGTTTCGACATTTGAAGGGGAATTCCCGCCATCGGCCGCGCCTTAGCCAAATGAGCTGTGGATATGATCCAGCACCGCGCGCGGGGAGGCGCAGAGGTGGCTGGCGCCGGCTTCGATCAGCTCCTCAGCCGTGCCGTAGCCGTAGGTGACACCGACCGCGCGGATGCCGTTTCTTTTCGCCCCGATCACATCGTGGCTGCGGTCGCCGATCATCACAGCCTGCGCCGGATCCGCCCCGGTCTGCTCCAGCGCATAGGCGAGCAGGTCGACCTTGTTGACGCGGGTGCCGTCGAACTCGGACCCGAACACGTGGTCGAAATAGCCCGAGAGCCCGAAGTGCGCGATGATTCGCGTCGCGAATACATGCGGCTTGCTGGTCGCCACGAACATCCGGCGCGGTCCCTGCCGGAGCGTGGCCAGCACCTCGACGATATCTGGATAGACGGCGTTCTCGAACAGCCCGACATCGCCGAACCGCTCGCGGTACAGCGCAACCGCCTGGTCGGCGTACTCCTCGCCGCCGAGCAGCGTCGCGAAGCTGGCCCGCAGAGGCGGCCCGATGCACCAGGTCAGCTCGTCTTGCGAGGGAACCGGGCGACCCAGCTTACGCAGCGCATATTGGATCGAGCCGGTGATGCCCGGCTTGGGGTCGGTCAGCGTGCCGTCGAGATCGAAGAAGATCGCGCCGTCAGTTGGCATAGCGGGCCGTCAGGTCGCGCGAGATCTTCGACCCCTCCTCGATATAGCGGCGGATCGCCACCGCCGCGGCGGGCGTGCAGGTGCGGTAGGTCTGCTGGAAGCCGTTATAGCCGCGGTTGAAGCCCGCGATCATCCGGGCGCGGCGGTCGCCCGAGGGGGTCTCCGCGTCGATCAGCGCCTGCATCTCGTTGCGCCATTTGCCGCCGTCGTTGGCGCCGCAGATGCCGCGCAGATAGTGCAGGGTGCCGAGAATCTCGGCCAGCCGCTGCAGGTCGCCGTCGAACGGCGCAGCCGCGTCCTCCGCCCGGGCTGGCGTCACCAGGCATGCCGACAGCAGGATCAAAACGGCGAGACAAGCTTTGCGCATCAAGAGTTCCGGAATGGCCCGTGGTATGCCCCCGCAATGCGCCCGAGGCAAGGCGCTGAAGGCCCCAAATCCGGCCCTCAAACCAGCCCCTTGGCCGCCGCGATCACCTCATGGAGCCCGCCGGTGACCTTGAGCTCGCCGATCTCCTCCGGCCGCAGCCATTTGAAATCATCATGCTCGTCGTTGAGCACCGGTTCCTGGCCGGCCCAGCGCGCTGCGAAGGTCATGATCAGGTAGTGCCCGGCGCCGGGGCCGGTCGGCAGCACCTCGCGCCAGCCGGCCAGCCCCACGATCTCGACGCGCAAGCCGGTTTCCTCGTCGACCTCGCGGTGCAGGGCGGCGTGCAGGGACTCCCCGAATTCGACCCGGCCGCCGGGCAGGGAATAGAAGCCCTTGCCAGGGGAGCGGGCACGGCGCACCAGCAGCACCTTGCCGTCGCGGAAGATGGCGGCGGAGACGGCGAGCTGCGGACGGATCGGGGGGGCTGAAGAGGTCAAAGCAATCGGCAACCGGTTTCTGGAGCATGATCCGGAAAAGTGGCAGCCGGTTTTCCGAAGAGATCATGCTCAAATAGAAATGTCATCATGCCCGATAAATCAGCCGCTCGCCATGATGCTGTCGACGTCGGCCTCGGCGGCGCCGTTGATGACGCCGGCGGTCAGCATCACCAGCGGCTTGACCCAGACGATCGCTTGCTCGGCGAGCGCGATCCGGCTCTTGTCCTGTTGCAACTGCCGCATCGCGGTGCCGACCTCGAGCAGGATCCGCGTCATGCTAGCGGTAAGGTGGTCGAATTCGGTGCGGATCTCGCTATCTGCCATCTGATAGGCCTCGATCGCGAGATCGCGCGCCTTGAAGCCGGACGCGGTGAAATGCTCGGCATAGGACAGCGGCCGCCATTCCAGGAAATCGCTGGCACATTCCGGCATGTCCGGGATCATCTCCAGCAGCATGATGGCTTCGTTGAAGTGATTGAGGTAGTCGGTCGCAAGGCCGGTGCGGGGATTGATGTTGGCGGCGCGCAACTGCGCGGCGCGCGCCTCGTCGGGCTGCGTCGGTCGCGGGGCGGGCCTCGCTATGGCGGCCGTTGAGGTCATCGCTCGCAGTCTTCGGCGGTCCGGGTTAAAGGGCGATAAATGAATACCACTCTGGACGGGATATGTGCGGACGCTTCGTGATCACCTCGCCGCCGGCGGCGTTGCGGCAGATCTTCGGCTATATCGAGCAGCCGAATTTTCCGCCGCGGTATAATGTTGCGCCGACCCAGCCGATCCCGGTGGTGATCCTGGACAATGGCGGCCGGCATTTTCAATTGATGCGCTGGGGCCTGATCCCGTCCTGGGTCAAGGACCCGCGCACCTTCTCGCTTCTGATCAACGCGCGCTCCGAGACGGTGCGCGAGAAGCCGGCGTTCAAGAACGCGCTGCTGCGACGCCGCGCGCTGATCCCGGCCGACGGCTATTACGAATGGCAGGATGCCGGCGGCCGCAAGCGGCCGTTCTTCATTCATCGCCGCGACGGCCATCCGATCGCATTCGCTGCGCTGACCGAGACCTGGATGGGCCCGAACGGCGAGGAACAGGACACCGTCGCGATCGTCACCGCGCCGGCCAGCCGCGACCTCGCGAGCCTGCATCCCCGCGTGCCCGTCACGATCGCGCCCGATGCGTTCGAGCGCTGGCTCGATTGCCGCGCCAACGACGTCGATGCCGTGATGCCGATGCTGAAAGGTCCCGAGATCGGCGAGTTCGCCTGGCACCGGGTGACGACGCGCGTGAACGGCTTTGCCAACGACGACGCGCAACTGACGCTGCCGATGACCGCGGACGAAATCGCCGCCGAGGACGCTCCGCCACCGAAGAAGCAAGCGCCGCGCAAGGCGCCGGCGCGCGAGGATGACGGGCAGGGGTCGTTGTTTTAGGGATCGATTGAAGGTGCGCGCTGCGTGACGGAGACCGACGCGCACCTCTCTCGCCGTCGTCCCGGCGAAAGCCGGGACCCATAACCACTGCGTTTGGTGATGAATGGGATCGTGGCCCCAGCGTCGCGCAACAATGGGCATTGGGGTAATGGGTCCCGGCCTGCGCCGGGACGACGCCCGGGATGGTTCTCGCTCGATGTCTCACGCTGTCATTGCGGGGAGCTTGCCACGTCGGGCAACTCAGTCATTGTGCCCTCACCCCGTCACCGACGCCACGCCCTCGATCTCGATCAGCATCTTCGGGTTGGGCAATGCGACCACCACGCAGGTGGTGCGCGCAGGGTAAGGCGGGGGACCGAAGGCGCCGGCATAGAGCGCGTTCATCGTCGCGACGTCGGAGGTGCGCGTCAGCAGCACGTTGACCTTGACCAGATCGCGCATCGTGGCGCCCGCCTCCTCCAGCACGCGTTTGAGATTGGTGACGACGTTGGCGAACTGCGCTTCGAAGCCATCGGGCAAATCTCCATTGGCGTCGAAGCCGGGAATGCCTGAGATGAACAGCAAATCGCCGACGCGGGCGCCGAACGAGAGCGGCGGCGCCTTGATGCCTGGCGGAGGAGGAAAGCGTTTGATCGCTGTCATGGTGTCACCCGTCTGCGCGTGAGGGAAGGGCTGGGCTCTGCACGGCACGCGGCGCTGTGGCGTGCCGGCCGCAGAACGCGTGGCCGATCATGCCCAAAATCATCGCCGCGACGAACACCACGATCGGCAGCGTGAGGCCGGCGAGGTTGACCAGCGCCGGCCCGGGGCAGATGCCGACAAGACCCCAGCCGATGCCGAACAGCACGGCACCTGTCACCAGCGGCGCGTCGATGTCATTGCGGTCGGGCCAGAGGAAGCGGGCCGAGAGGGTGGGCGCTGCGCGCTGCCGCGCGATCGCGAAGCCGGCCGCCGTCACCGCAACCGCGCCCGCCATCACGAAGGCGAGCGTCGCATCCCAGGCGCCGAAGATGTCGAGAAAGCCGAGCACCTTCTGCGGATCGGTCATGCCCGAGATCAGGAGGCCTGCACCGAAGATCAGCCCGCAGACCAAACTGGCGACAATCTGCATCGCTAGCCTCCGAACCCGTGCCTGACGATCGCCACGGTTACGATCGCCGTCAGCATGAAGATGCAAGTCGCCGCAATCGAGCGCACCGACAGCCGCGCGAAACCGCAGACGCCATGGCCGGAGGTGCAGCCATTGCCCATCCGCGTGCCGAATCCGACCAGCAGGCCCGCGATCGCGATCACCGCCAGGCTCGCATTCATCGTGGGCCGCGGTAGCGGCGCGCCGAACAGTGCTGCAATCAAAGGCGCCGCGATCAGGCCCGCGACGAACGCGATGCGCCAGCCGCGGCCCTCGGAGCTGCCCTGCAGCGCACCGCCGACGATGCCGGTGACACCAGCGATCCGCCCGGTCAGCAGCATCAGCAGCGCCGCGGCGAGCCCGATCAGCGCGCCGCCGAGGAGGCCGGACAAAGGTGTGAAGTTGTGCATGGTGGCACCTGTCGCCCCGGCGCCTAGATACCCGGGGCGGTCAGCCAAGGGTTCGCGCTGAGCGCGGCTAATGATAAACCCCGCAATAGCTGGGACAAGCGCTATCGGGCGTGCCCTGCGGGCATTTCAACGGCGCCATCAGTCGGTTAGATTGGCGCGAATCGATCTGCCTCCCCCACATCGCTCGGAGAACTCCCCATGAGATTGTCATCCGCCGCCCGCGCCGTGCTGTTCGCGCTGGCGCTGCTCACCGGATCGTCCGCCGCCCGGGCCGACGAGGCGGCCGTGACGCTGGTCATCTTCAAGGGCGGCTGGATCTTCGGCGGCTCAGTCGGCAAGGGCGTCATGACCTTCCACGGCAAGACCTACGGACTCACGGCCGGCGGGCTGGACTATGGCCTCGTCTTCGGCGGTTCGCAGACGACGTTGCAGGGGCGGGTTCGCAATATCCGCCGGGCTCAGGATATCGCCGGCGTCTATGCCGCGGCGGGCATGGGCGTTGCGCTCGGCGCCGGCGTGCGCGGCATCCTGCTGACCAACCCGAACGGCGCGGTCCTGGAATTGGGCGGCAAGCAGGTCGGACTGATGGCCAATGTCGACCTCAGCGGGCTTGCGATCACGTTGAAGGAGTAGCAACTCGCACGTCGGGTGGGTTAGTCTCACTGCGTCATAGATTAGTCTCACTGTGTCATAGATGATGTGTGTCCTCATCCCGAGGAGACCGCGAAGCGGGCGTTTCGAAGGAGGTAGGCCACGGATGGGCCTCATGGTTCGCCTGGCGATGCGCAGCATCGTCCAGAGACGCGCGTTCTGTGCTCCTCACCATGAGGGGTACAAGGTTTGCTACGCAGTAGGACCCATCCGGCTAGGCCAGTGGCGCCTTGATCCACTCGGCCAGCTCGCGCCACGGCTGCAACGTCCAATGTCCGGACGCTGCGCCTGACGGCGAGGGCAGCACGAACACGTCGGGAAATCCGCCCATCGCGGGCTGCCGACTGAGCGCGATCGCGCTGGTCGGCCTGTTGTAAAACAGGCTCGCCGCCTTCTTGCTCGTAAAGGCGATCGTCCTCGGACGATACGTCTCGATCTTCATCCTGAAGCCGATGACGTCGAACGACTGTTTGGCGATCTCGTGATCCATCCCGGCGCCGGTCTTGCAGAGATCGGTGAAGCCGATGCCGAGTGCGAGCAGTGCCGCGAACTCGTCCGGCCGATAGCGCCGTGGCGTGATGGCGGCCTCATGCAGCGCCCGCCAGAAGCGGTTGCCGGGATGGGCGTAGTAATGCCCGACCGCGGCCGAGCGCGCGCTGGCCGCGGTGCCGACGAAGACGAGGCGCAGATCGGCGCGGAGCTGGTCGGGCAGGCGATGGGAGATGTGGTCGGACATCACGCTAAATCATCTGCGGACAGTCCGAGCTTGTCGAGCAGGCTGCTCAGAATGGCGAGCTGGCCCTTGGTCACCTTGCGGAATGCGTCCTTCACCGGAAACCAGCCGGCGCGGTCCGCCTCCGGAAATTCCGCAAGGCGTCCCGACCTTGGCGGCCATTCCATCGCGAAGGTGTTGCTCTTGAACGTGGCCAGGTCGAACTCGCCTTCGAACGCCCACGCGCTGACATGCTTGCGGCCTGGTTGCTTGAACACTCCGAGCTCGATGAACGAGCCGGTCGGCCGCTGTCCTGTTTCCTCCTCGAACTCCCGCTTCGCGGCAACAAGCGGATCTTCGCCGTCTTCGTAGAGACCCTTCGGGATCGACCATGCCCCATCGTCTTTCTTCGCCCAGAACGGACCGCCGTGATGCACGAGCAGGACCTCCGGGCCACCACGCGCGCGACGAAACATCAGCAAGCCGGCACTTCGTTTGGCCATGGTCGATTCCAAAGAGTTGCTTCAACGCCTATCGGGCGCGGGCTCATCACCGCCCCCGGACTCGCGGTTCACCTCTCCCCGACGGGGAGAGGTCGGATTGCGCTCGGCGATGCGCAGCATCGTCCGGAGCAATCCGGGTGAGGGCTCTTGCCTTCTCGATGGACCGTAACCCCTTGTATCTGCAGGGCCATGATTTGTGCGATGGAAGCGACTTGCGCTTTGGCCGGTGGCCACCGGCCAAAGCGCGTGGCGATGTCGCCCGTTTGCCCCTCCGGCTACAACCGTGGGTGAGCTCTGGGATCTTCGCCATGTCACGCACGACCGAACAGTCGCTTGAGTTCCGATCGCATGGACAAGGCAGGTTACCGTGAAGAAGACGATTTGTGGAGTGGACGTTTCGAAGGCCAGGCTCGATGCCTGTATCGAACCCGGACAACGGTTTGCGAGCTTCGATAATGATGCCGCAGGCATTGCCAAGCTGGCCGCGTTCTGTCGCGAGCACGCCGTCACGTTGGCGGTGATGGAGGCCAGTGGCGGTTACGAGCGAGGGGTGTTCGTCGGGCTCTGGGAGGAGGGGATCAGTTGCGCGCTGACCAATCCCCGCAGCGTCCGGCGCTATGCCGAGGCGATGGGCATTCTGGAGAAGACCGACCGGATCGATTCCTCGGTGATTGCCCGCTTCGCCCATGCCAAGAACTTGGCAGCGACCCCGCTGCCAAGCAAAGCCCAGCAGCGGCTGAAGGCCCTGGTGACAAGGCTCAGACAGGTCACCGACGATCTGACCGTCCAGAAGCAGCGCCGCGCCAGCATGTTCGACAACGGCGAGATGCGTGCGAGCATTGACGAGGTGATCGTCCTGCTGAAGCGCCAATCCCTCTCGCTCGAAGGGGAGATCGCTTCGATGATCGATGACGACCCGCTGTGGGCAAAGCTCGCCGAGACCTGGCGCGAGATGAAGGGCGTTGCCGGACGGACCGTCGCCCGCCTCCATGCCGAGCTGCCGGAGATCGGCACGGTGTCCAACAAGGCCATTGCCAAGCTTGCCGGTCTCGCCCCGATCGCCAATGACAGTGGCAAGCGCAGGGGTAAGCGACCCACCCGCGGCGGCCGCGCCGCCGGCGTCCGCTCCATCCTCTTCCTCGTCGCGGCCATCGCCGCCCGCTACGACAACAGCCTCGGCGAGTTCCGCGACCGGCTGCTCAAGGCTGGCAAGGAGAAAATGGTCGTGCGCATTGCGCTCGCCCGCAAGCTCCTAGTCCGCCTCAACGCCAAAGCACGCGATGCGCGTGCCGCTTACCCCAATGCAACTTGACAATCCAGATAGTCGCTCACCCGATTTGCTGCGCAAATCGACCTCTCCCAAGGGAGAGGTGACTTCTGGTCCTGCTTCGGCAGCTCCACCCAATCCCATCCTGCGCTAACGCGCTGGCTCCTTGATCCGTTCGTCTGATGTGACCGACTCTGCCGGCCTGGTCGCGCACACCATCAGGAACGTTCCCGAGAACGATGTGCCCATTATCTTCCAGCGCCCATCGATCTCCGTCGCCTCGGCATTGACCGCGCCGTCGTAGTGCACCGTGTCGTAGCCGTAGCCGGATGGTTCATAGCGCTTGACGAACGACACCGCGCTGCCGGAGCGATGGCCCGCAATCGAAGCATTATGGGTGATGATCGGGCAAGCCGGCGTCATGCAGGGTTCGGTCACGCTGCCGCCAAGCGCGTCGCCGGTCTCGATCAGCGTCGCCAGAAACGTGACCACGCCGGCGCCCGGCTGAACATAGCTGCCGTCCCAAATGCCGGTGAGAGTGTCGGTCATGGTGCTCCTAACAGGGTGTACGCGATCGTAGCCCGCATGAGCGTAGCGATATGCGGGGCGGATATAAATCCCTGACGTAGCGTCTCAACGCAAGTTGCGCCCGCCGGCGTGGCGATTGCCTGATCAGGCAAAAGGGTCTGTAATCGATCGAAACAGATCAAGAAGAATTGCGGGAGCTGAAAATGACGGGAGCGGCCAAGACACATCACGACAAGACTCATTACGAGGTGATCGTCGTCGGCGCCGGCGTCGCCGGCATCTATCAGATCAAGCGGCTGGTCGATCTCGGCATCGACGCCACCGTGCTCGAAGCGGCGCCCGATCTCGGCGGCACCTGGTACTGGAACCGTTATCCCGGCTGCCGCTTCGATTCCGAGAGCTATACCTACGGCTTCTCGTTCTCGCGCGAGCTGCTCGACGAGTGGCACTGGAAGGAGCGCTTCTCCGGGCAATCAGAGAACTTGCGCTATCTCAATTTCGTCGCCGACAAGTTCGACCTGCGCCGGCACATGCAGTTTGGCTGCAAGGTCGAGGCGATGCGGTTCGACGAGACGCGCGACCTCTGGCAACTCAGGATCAGCGACGGCCGCGAGCTGACCTGCCGCTTCGTGGTGCTCGCGATCGGGCTGTTGTCAGCGCCGACCATGCCGCGCGTCGAGGGCATCGACGACTTCAAGGGGCGCTCGTTCCATACCTATTACTGGCCGCACGAGCCGGTCGATCTCGGTGGCAAGAGAGTGGCCGTGATCGGCACCGGCGCCACCGGCATCCAGTTGATCGGCGAGATCGCCGACAAGGTCGCCGAGCTCACCGTGTTCCAGCGCCGGCCGAACTGGAGCGCGCCGCTCAACAACAGCGCGATCTCGGAAGCGGAAATGGCCGGCATCCGCGCCCGCTACGACGAGATCTTCGCCGCCTGCGCGCTGACGCCCGGCAGCTTCCTGCACGGGCCGGACAAGCGCGGCTTTTACGAGGTGAGCCGCGAGGAGCGCCTTGCGCTGTGGGACAAGCTCTACGACGAGCCCGGTTTCGGCATCTGGCTGGCGAATTTCCGCGAGATCTTCATGGATGAAGCCGCCAATGCCGAACTGTCGGAATATATCGCAGGTCGCATCCGTCAGCGCGTGAACGATCCCAAGATCGCCGAAAAGCTGATCCCGAAAGATCACGGCTTCGGCGTGCAGCGCCTGCCGCTCGAGACGAACTATTTCGAGGTCTACAACCGCGACAATGTCCATCTCGTCGATCTCAGCGAGACGCCGCTGGTGCGCGTCACCGAGACCGGCCTGCGCACCACGGCGCGCGACTATGACTTCGACATCATCGTCTACGCCACCGGCTTCGACGCCATCACCGGCGCCTATGACCTGATCGACATCACCGGCATCGGCGGCGCGAAGCTCGCGGACAAATGGAAGCACGCGCCGTCCACCTTCCTCGGCATGCTCGTGCACGGCTTCCCGAACCTGCTGATGCCCACCGGCCCGCAAAGCGCCTCCGCGTCAACGAACTTCCCGCGCGGCATCGAGAACGGCGTCAACTGGTGCACCAACTTGCTGCAATACATGTGGGATCGCGGGTACACGCGCGCCGACGCCACGTTGGAAGCACAGGAGCGCTGGACCGCGCATGTCGTCAAGATGTACGAGATCATGCTGATGCGCAAAGCCAAGGGCTGGTTCACTGGCTACAACTCCAACGTGCCTGGCCACGAAGAGGGGACGGTGCGGTATTTCGTCTACAACGGGGGCACACCGAAGTTTTTGGGAATCATCAATGGCGTGGCGGAGAAGGGGTATGCGGAGATTGAGTTCAGTGCAAGGACCGAGGACCGCGTCCAGGCGGCGGCCGCTGGCGCGTCAGGGTAGCTTTCGGCATAGTTGGTAGCCCGCATGAGCGCAGCGATATGCGGGACGGATGCTCGGATGTCGCTTCGCTGATCCGGGCTACTCGCTTGCAAAAGAAGCCGGGCTTTCGCCCGGCCTCTTCGTCTCTGATGGATGCCCGGGTCAAGCCCGGGCATGACGAGTGGAGAGAGCTCACAACACCCGATTGCTCTCCTTCACCTTGTCCGCATCCAGATATACGTCGCTTCCCATCTCCTTGAACTTGGCGCTCATCTGCGCCATGCCCTGTTCCTTGTCGTTCAGCGTCGCGGCGTAGTCGCGGACGTCCTGGGTGATCTTCATCGAGCAGAACTTCGGGCCGCACATCGAGCAGAAATGCGCGACCTTGTGGGCTTCCTTCGGCAGGGTCTCGTCATGGAAGTTGCGCGCGGTTTCCGGATCGAGGCCGAGGTTGAACTGGTCCTCCCAGCGGAAGTCGAACCGCGCGCGGCTCAATGCGTCGTCGCGGAGCTGCGCTGCGGGGTGGCCCTTGGCCAAGTCTGCTGCGTGGGCTGCGATCTTGTAGGTGATGACGCCGGTCTTGACGTCGTTGCGGTCGGGCAGGCCGAGATGCTCCTTCGGCGTGACGTAGCAGAGCATGGCGCAGCCGAACCAGCCGATCATCGCGGCGCCAATCCCTGAGGTGATGTGGTCATAGCCCGGCGCGATGTCGGTGGTCAGGGGCCCGAGGGTGTAGAACGGTGCCTCGCCGCACTCCTGGAGCTGCTTGTCCATGTTGATCTTGATCTTGTGCATCGGCACGTGGCCGGGGCCCTCGATCATGACCTGGCAGCCCTTGTCCCAGGCGATCTTGGTCAGTTCGCCCAAGGTCTCCAGCTCGGCGAATTGGGCGCGGTCGTTGGCGTCCGCGATCGAGCCGGGACGCAGGCCGTCGCCGAGCGAGAACGAGACGTCATACTTGCGCATGATGTCGCAGATCTCGTCGAAATGGGTGTAGAGGAAGCTCTCCTTGTGATGCGCCAGGCACCACTTCGCCATGATCGAGCCGCCGCGCGACACGATGCCGGTGACGCGGTTGGCGGTGAGGTGGATGTAGGGCAGGCGCACGCCGGCGTGGATCGTGAAGTAGTCGACGCCCTGCTCGCACTGCTCGATCAGCGTGTCCTTGTAGAGCTCCCAGGTGAGCTGGACGGGATCGCCGTTGCACTTCTCCAGCGCCTGGTAGATCGGCACGGTGCCGATCGGCACCGGCGAGTTGCGCAGGATCCATTCGCGGGTGGTGTGGATGTTGCGCCCGGTCGAGAGGTCCATCACGGTGTCGGCGCCCCAGCGGATCGCCCACACCATCTTGTCGACCTCTTCCTCGACCGACGAGGTCACCGCCGAGTTGCCGATATTGGCGTTGATCTTGGTCAGGAAATTGCGGCCGATGATCATCGGCTCGAGCTCGGCATGGTTGATGTTGGAGGGGATGATGGCCCGTCCGCGCGCGATCTCGGAGCGGACGAACTCCGGCGTGATGAAGGCCGGCACCGAGGCGCCGAAGCTTTCGCCGTCGGCCAGCGCTGCTTCCGCGCGCTCGAGCTGCTGCTTGCGGCCGAGATTCTCGCGCTCGGCGACGTAGATCATCTCCTTGGTGATGATGCCGGCGCGGGCGAATTCGAGCTGGGTGATCTTGTGGCCGTCGAGCCCGCGCAGCGGCTTGTGGTGCGCGGTGAAGGCCTTCGCGGCATGCGCAGCGCCGACATTGCCGTTGTCCTCCGGCCTGATTTCGCGACCCTGATACTCCTCGACGCCGCCGCGCTCCTTGACCCAGGCGAGCCGATTGCGCGGCAGGCCGGCGTTGACGTCGATCGTGACCGCGGGATCGGCGTAGGGGCCGGAGGTGTCATAGACCGGCAGGTTCGGCTCGCCGGCACCTTCCGAGAGGATGATCTCGCGCAGCGGCACCCGCAGATCGGGCGCGGCCTCCGGCGTCGCGAAGATCTTGCGCGAGGCGGGCAGCGAACCGGTCGTGACGGCGGGGAGCGTTGTGTCGGGATTGGAGCGGATGTTCATGAGGGATCCTCCGTTTTAATTCGTTGGCATCGCTGCGCGGGAGACAAATATCGCTGTCATCCCCGCGAAAGCGGGGATCCAGTATTCCAGGGGTTGCGGCGGGATACGGAAAAGCCGCGGCGTACTGGATCGCCCGGTCCCGTCTACGCCAAGGCTTCGACGAGGCCATGAATCCTTGGCACGCCGCAGCTTTAGCGAAGGCGGCGAGCCGGGCGATGACGGCGGAGTGAGTGGCACGAGATTTTTCGACAGGGCCATCACGCGGCCTCCGCGCTGAGGCCGAGCCACTGCCGCACCCGTGCGTCGGGGTCGGCGTTCTGGGTGACATCGGAGACGACGGCGATCGAGTCGGCGCCGGCGGCGAAGATTTCCGCGGCGTGCTCGAACTTGATGCCGCCGATCGCGACAAGGGGGATGGCGCCGATGCGCTGCTTCCACTCGGTGATCTTCGGAATGCCCTGCGGCTCGAATCGCATCGACTTCAGCGTGGTGAAGAAGATCGGGCCGAGCGCGACATAGTCGGGCTTGGCGGCAAGCGCGGTGGCAAGCTCGGCGTCGTCATGGGTGGAGATGCCGAGCGTGAGCTTTGCTTTGCGGATCTCGGCGAGATCGGCGTCGGCAAGGTCTTCCTGGCCGAGATGCAGATGCTCGGCACCGGCGACGATCGCCGCGCGCCAGTAGTCGTTGACGACGAGCTTTGTGCCCGTGCCCTTGGTCACCGCCAGCGCGTCGCTGACGATCTGCAGCGCCTGGCCGTCGTCGAGCTCCTTGGCGCGGAGCTGGATGGTGCCGACGCCGAGCTTTGTGAGCCGCTCGACCCACTTGATGCTGTCGACGACGGGATAGAATTTATCAGGATACGGCATGCCAGAACGGAGTCCCAACGACAGGGGTGGAGGGGGAGGCGAAGTCGCGGGCTTCCATCAGCCCGGCCTCGTAGGCGGTGCGGCCGGCCTCGACGCCGAGGCGGAAGGCGTTGGCCATGCCGACCGGATCGGCGGCCTTGGCGACGGCGGTGTTGAGCAGCACGGCATCAAAGCCGAGCTCGAGCGCCTCGGCCGCGTGCGACGGCGCGCCGAGACCGGCGTCGACCACCAGCGTGATGTCGGGCAGGCGGTCGCGCAGCAGCCTCAAGGCGTCGCGGTTGATGATGCCCTTGGCGCTGCCGATCGGCGCAGCCCACGGCATCACCACCTTGCAGCCGGCATCGACCAGGCGCGAGGCGACCGACAGATCCTCGGTGCAATAGGGGAAGACCTCAAAACCGTCCTTGATGAGGATGCCGGCGGCCTCGACCAGGCCGACCACGTCGGGCTGCAGCGTGTCGTTGTCGGCGATCACTTCAAGCTTGATCCAGGCGGTGTCGAACAATTCGCGCGCGAGCTTCGCGGTCGTCACCGCCTCGCGCACGCTGCGGCAGCCGGCGGTATTCGGCAGCACGGTGACGCCGAGCTCGCGGATCAGCGACCAGAACGCATCGCCAGTCTTGCCGCCGGCCGCCTCGCGCCGCAGCGACACCGTGACGATATTGGCGCCGGAGGCGCGGATCGCATTCTGCATGATCGCAGGCGAGGGGTAGAGCGCCGTGCCGATCAACAGGCGGGAGGTGAAGGATTTGCCGTAGAAGGTGACCATCGTGTCAGTGTCTCTCTGCTCTCAGCCACACACTCAACTCGTCGTCCCGGCGAAAGCCGGGACCTATACGCCGCGGTCCTTCAGCGAGGCACGCGGGGCGACGACCTTCGCACCAACGAAGGCCTGTGGTTATGGGTCCCGGCTTTCGCCGGGACGACACGTGGATGGAGTTCGTACAAGATCTCACATCACCCTCCCTGCCGCGGCGTGATGATCTCGATCTCGTCGCCGGCTTTCAGCGCGGTCTCGGCCCAGCGGCTCTTCGGCACCACGTCGTAGTTCAGCGCGATCGCAAAATGGGTGCCCTCGTAGTCGAGCTCGGTCAGCAGCGCGCCGACGCTCGCCGCGTTGATCTCCCGCTGCTCGCCGTTGACGATCACGCGCATTGCATCACCTCGTTGTCGATTTCGCCGCGCGCGACATAAGCGAGCGTCAGCTCGGCCAGCGCGGGCGCCAGCAGGAAGCCGTGACGATAGAGTCCGTTCACCATGATGCGTTCCTGCTCGATCCTGATTTTCGGCAGATTGTCTGGAAAGGCCGGGCGTAGCCCCGCGCCGAATTCGACGATGCGCGCCTCGGCGAAGGCCGGATGAACCGCATAGGCCGCACCCAACAGCTCGAGCGCCGAGCGCACGCTGACGCCGCCGTGCTCGGCCTCGATCGAGGTCGCACCCAGCATGAAGCGGCCGTCGCCACGCGGGATCACGTAGAGCGGCCAGCGCGGATGGATCAGCCGCACCGGGCGCGCCAGCTCGACCTCCGCGGTCTCGATGATGATCATCTCGCCCTTGACGCCGCGCAGGGTCGGCTCGCGATCGCGCGCCGCAAGACCGCGGCAATCGATCACGAGGCCGTCGAGATCAGCGGTCTCGGCATCGCTGTTGAACTTGATGGCACCGCCGGCCTTGGCGATCGCCGCATGGAGCTGCGGCAGCACGCGGCGCGGCTCGACATGGCCCTCGTTGGGATAGAACAGGGCGTCGCGGAAGCGGCCCTCGAGCGACGGCTCGAGCGTGCCGACCTGTTGCGCATCCAGCCGGCGATGGCCGGTGGTGAGCCGGGCGAAGCGCTCGAAGTCGACGCGGTCGCGCGGATGCGCCACCACCAGCGAGCCGTTGAACGGGGTTTGTGGAAAATGGTCGCGCCACAGGCCGAGCGAGCGGAGGCCGAGCCGCGAGATCACGGGCTCGGCGGCCTCGGCCTCGCACCACGGCGCCAGCATGCCGCCGGCGAAGTGGCTTGTGGACTCCGTCATCGCAGCGTCACTGCGCTCGTGCAGGGTGACGGCGTGTCCAGCTTGCGCGAACAACAGCGCATGCCAGGCACCCGCTATGCCTGCGCCGATGATGGAAACGGGGGACTCCCCCCGCGGTCTTGACGTCTGGTACATCCCTGTCCCTTCGCCGGCATGACCCGGATCAGGTTCAAAGGGTCACCGCGGTCCCGGACTGTTCGCCAACTGGCCAAGTCCAAGCTTGCGGTATCTCAGCTCCTCCTCGGAGCACCCCTCGGAACGGCTCTAATGTAGGCGGATCGGTGGGTGTGTCAACGCATTATGCCAGGAACCGCGCCGCGCTGTGGTGCCGCGGGATGTCCTGTGCGCGCGATGCGTGCGGTGCCGAATGATGGCGGCGCTGGTATGGAGAGCGGCAGGCTGAAGGCTCGGCGGGGTCGCCTCATGCCCGACACGGGGCGGCCGCGATCGCTCTTATTTTGAAGCCTGTTCCTCGCCCGCGTCGGCGGCTTCGGTGACCAACTGATCCTGCTGGGCGAGGGCCTTTGGCGGTGCACTCTCGCCAACAAACTTTGCCTCTCTCAGGTGCTCGATGCGCTGGCGCTTTGCGGCATAGTAATAGCCGCCCGCGAAATAACGCACGGCTCGATCGTGATCGCCATTGGCGGCACGATAGGCGCCGGCGAGGTATTTGATGCCGTATTTGAGGTTGGTCGCGGGATCGCGCAGGCCTGCGGCGGTACCGGTGTAGCCGAGGCCGCGGGCGGTCCCGAGCTTGATCTGCATCAGCCCGATGGTGCCGCCGCGCCCGATCAACTGCGGATGGTATTTGCTCTCGCGGACGATGACGCGATGCACCAGCTCTTCCGGCACCAGATTGGCCTGGGCCTCGGCGGCGACCATCGCCTCATATTGCGCGCGGGATTGCGCACTCGCACTCACGCAGGACCCCAGCAGCACCATTGTGGCGAACGAGACGAGGATTTGCAGCTTTGTCATGTCGGATCGCCCCGGGGGCCCTCAATGTGCGTCGGTCTTCTGCGTCCTGATTGGTACGGCGAGCGGGCAGGAATGTGGCAAAACCTTCGCAGCCGCGAAAGTCGTGGCTGTCCGTGTCCTGGGGGATGAACCGGGCGCGGAATCAGGGAGAGGGATGCTTCGAATTGTCAGGACCTGCTTTGCCGCACGCCTGCATGGCGGATTGTCGTGCAAATGATTCAACAAGGGTCTACAATTCCTGTGGACAGCGTGCCGCGATCCAGGTCAGCACGATTGTCCACGCAAAAAAACGTAGAACGATCACAAGGGAGATGCGCCATGGCCCGTCAGGACTCCGGCTCTTTGCCTCGCGAAAATCCCTGCGCACAATGCGGCAAGCCGATCTCGCGTCCGGACTGGGTCGAGCACGGCGAAGGCCGCACGTCCTATCTGTGGAATTGCCGCGCCTGCAATTACCGCTTCGAGGCGATCGCAATCTACGAGCCTGAGCAAGTGATCACACCGCTCGCAGCCTGAAGCCGATAGCCTGATCAGGCCGCGGATTTCCGTGGCTCCGGCTGCGGTGGCTGCTGCCGCACCGGCAACTGGATGCGGACCACGAGCCCGTGCGGCTTTCGGTCGTGCAGCGACAGCGTGCCACCATGCGCGAGCACGATGGCGTTGGCGATCGACAGGCCGAGACCAAAGCCTTCGGCCTCGTCCATGTTGCGCGCATGGTCACCGCGCACGAACGGCTCCAGCACGCTCGCTTTGTGCGCATCCGAAATGCCGGGGCCGTCGTCCTCGATGTCGATGGTGAGCCCGTCGGGATTGGCGGCAAGACGGACGGCGACCTCGCCGCCGAAGCGCACGGCGTTCTCCACCAGATTGGTGATGCTGCGATGCAGGTCGGCGGGCCGTGCGATCGCCATTGCGTGCTGCGGGCCCTCGTAGGTGACCTTGTGGCCCATGTCGGCGAACTGGTCGGTGACGAGATGCAGCGTGCTGGCGATGTCGACCAGCGTCATCTCCTCCAGCTTGCGATCGTTGCGCAGGAACGACAGCACCGATTCCAGCATCGAGCGCATCTGGTCGAGATCGCGCAGCATGCGATGGCGATGGGTCTCGTCTTCGATGAACTCCGCGCGCAGCCGCATCCGCGTGATCGGCGTTCTGAGATCGTGACTGATCGCGGCCAGCATCTTGGTGCGGTCGTCGATCAGGGCGGTGATGCGCTCGCGCATCCGGTTGAGCGCCTTGGCAAGCGAGCGGATCTCCTCGGGCCCACGTTCGGGCAGCGGTTCGGCGGCGCCGCTCAGGCTGAACGTTTCGGCCGCCTTGACGAAGGACGACAGCGGTGCCGTCAACGCCCACGCTGCCCACAGGCCGAGCAGGGTGACGCTGATGACGGCGAACAGCACCGTCATCATCCACGGACCGCCCCAGAACGGCCGCAGGTGCTGATCCGGCACCAGGTTCGCAGCGATCATGCTGCCGTCGGGCAGACGGATGCCGATGCGGCGGACCTCGCCGTCACGCGGCGCGCCGGCCTCGCGCGGCGGCGTGAAGACGCGATAACTGGGTCCGAGCCGGCGCAGCGCGTGCAGCTCCGGCGCGGGCTCGCTCAACGGGACCGTGTCGGCGGGCAGGTCGCTGATCCCAAGCTGCGGGAAGGCGCGCGCGATGTCCTCCTTCAGCCGCGGCCGCTCCGACGGCGGCGCATGCCCCAGCAGTTGCGCAGAGGCGGCGAGCTGGGTGTGCCAGCGATCGGCCGGCTCGGACTGGTCGGGACGATGGATCAGGAAGCTTGCGGTGATGATGAGATGCAGCGCGACGATCGACACGACCACCAGCGCCGCGATCTGCGCGCCGATTCCCCGCAGACTCAGCACACGCAGCAGTTTCATGGTCAGTTGCTGGTGGCGGCGACCGCCTCCACCCTCGGGGTGAACATGTAGCCGCCGGAACGTACGGTCTTGATCATGGTGGCTTCCTGCGGGTCGGGCTCGATCTTGCGGCGGATGCGGCTCACCAGCACGTCGATCGAGCGCTCGAACGAGCCGGCGCTGCGGCCTTGCGTCAGGTCGAGCAGGCTGTCGCGCGACAGCACGCGGCCGGGCCGCTCGCAGAATGTCCGCAGCAGGTCGAATTCGGCGCTGGTCATGGCGACGCGGGCGCCGTCGGGATTGCGCAGCTCGCGCAGGCGGATGTCGATGCGCCAGCCAAGGAACGACAGCGTGGTCGCGCCCTCGATCGCGCTGGCATTGCGCGCCGCCGCCTGCCGGCGCAGCACGGCGTTGATCCGTGCCAGCAACTCGCGCGGATTGAACGGCTTCGGCAGGTAATCGTCGGCGCCCATCTCGAGGCCAAGGATGCGATCGACATCCTCGCCGCGCGCGGTCAGCATGATGATCGGCATCTGCGATTCCGCGCGCACCTTGCGGCACAGGCTGAGGCCGTCCTCGCCTGGCAGCATGACGTCGAGGATCAACAGATCGACCCGATGGTCGGCCATCGCCCGGGCCATCTCGCGGCCGTCGGACGCGGTCGTCACATTGCAGGAATTGGTGCGGAGATATTTGGCGATGAGGGCCCGCGTTTCGCGGTCGTCCTCGACGACAAGGATGTTGGGCGTAGCCTGAGTCATACCGTTCTCTTGTCCGTGATTCGGGGAAGGCGGCGCAGGAATTTTTGTTTCAGTGTGTTTCTGAAATCTTGCCCGGCAATCACAGTTAACAGGTCGGCGACGGGCTGGAAAGTTATCGTTCCTTCATCAAAGCGCAATGCATTGAAATTCCGGCGGTAGTCGCGGCTTCGGTCGCGGCAGCCCAAAACAAAGTTCGCAAATCCCGCCCGGTTACGGGAGAAAGCCTGTCAACTCCTGTGGTGCGGATAGCCCCACACGCGACGCAGCGCACAAAAGGGATGGAAGGTTGCCATATCTTCCGGGAACTCGATTTCCGACGGCGCGTTGATTATTTTTACACAGGGGAGGGTGAGATGACTGTCGAGGCCAAGACAAGGCCCCATCAACTGATTGCAAGCGATCGCGTCGAGGGGACCGCAGTGCGGCGGCCCAATGGCGACATGATCGGTCACATCGAGCGACTGATGATCGACAAGATCTCGGGCAAGGTATCGTACGCGATCTTGAGCTTCGGCGGCTTCCTGGGCATCGGAACCAATCTTATTCCGTTGCCGTGGGGCCGGCTGCACTACAACCCGAAGTTCGAGGCCTACGAGCTCGATATCGACGATGAGGAGCTGAAGCGCGCGCCGTCGTTCCGTGCCGACAAGGATTTCGACTGGGGCGACCGTTCGCAGGAAGCCGAGTTGCATCGCTTCTACGGCGTTCCTCCCTATTGGGGCGGCTTTTGATCGCAGGTTGATTAGGAACGGTCCCTGATGTGACGGGTTTTTCTCGCATCGATTCTGCGAATTGAGGAGAACCCATCAATGCTAGTCAGATCAATCGTCGCCGGCGTAGCCGGGACAGTGTTGCTCGCGAGCGTTGCTTTCGCGCAAACACCGACGGAGAAGAGCGACAAGGCAGGCATGGCTCCTGCGGCGAGCACATCGTCGACCTCGTATCAGGGCGATTGGCGCGCGTCCAAGGTCGTTGGTCTCCGTGTCTATAACGACAGCAACGAGAGCGTCGGCTCGATCAACGACCTGTTGATGGACAAGGGCGGTGCCATCAAGGCGGTGGTGATCGGCGTCGGCGGTTTCCTTGGCGTCGGCGAGCATCTGGTCGCAGTGCCACTCGACAAGGTGAAATTCGTCACTGAGCCGGTCGCCAACACCGGCGGCAGTGCGTCGAACACCGGCAGCACCAACAAGATGTCGACGAACACCACAACGGGCGCCGCGCCGTCGTCCGCCACGTCGAAGCCGAACCCGTGGTATCCGGATCACGCCGTGTTCAACGCGTCCAAGGACGAGCTGAAGGCGATGCCCGAGTTCAAGTACTCGACCGAGTAACGCGCGATCGCGTCATCTGAATTGCAAGACGCGCCCGGCGCCGCCGGGCGCGTTTGTTGTTCGCTGGTCGGCCGGCCCATGCACGCCGCACGAACAATTGAGCCCGCGCGCCCGAATATCTCACCGCAGATTTAATCAGGATTCCCGAGCCCGATCTCGCTGCGCATCCATCTGGCGCGAACGGATCGGTCGCATGCGATGCGAAGCGCAGGGAGCGCGCGACCATGACCTCGAGGATGTCCCGCGTCGGCCGGACCACGTTCAAGACCGTCGCGCTGGCCGCAACGCTGGCGGCCGTCACGGCAACGGCGGTGTCGGCCCAACCAGCGATGTCCGAACCGGCTGCATTTCAGGCCCAATATCCGTATCGCGACGTGCTTAACGACGGCGCCCCGACGCCCGCGGCGAAACTGGTTCTGGAGCCGCCGGAAGTTCTGCAGGCGCTTCAGGCACGGGAGAGCGGCATCGGCATCGTCCCTCTGCCGCGCCGGGGCTCACGTCATCGCGGCCGCTAAGGCGAGGTGCGCTCAGGGTGAATCGACTAGCTGCGGCTTCGCTTCACCTCTCCCCGTTGGGGAGAGGTCGGATTGCATCGTCAGATGCAATCCGGGTGAGAGCGTTGCGCTCTCGATAGACCGTGACCCCTCATCCGATTTGCTGCGCAAATCGACCTCTCCCAAGGGGGAGGTGAAGCACCGCCGCCGCTCAAGCTCAATCTGATCTCGTCGCGGTGTCTTTCGTGTGCAGAGGACATGGATCGAGATCCACATCCTCTAGGCTCGGTCCCAAGGCTCAGCCGCGCTCAAGCCGAATGCGACGACCGTCCGAAGCCCGTTGCTACTTCACCAGCGGGCAGCCGCCCTTGTCGAGCGGGCGGAACGCCTCGTCGCCCGGCACTGTGGCGATCAGCTTGTAGAGATCCCATTCGCCCTTGGATTCCTCGGGCTTCTTGACCTCGAACAGGTACATGTCGTGCACCATGCGGCCGTCGATCCGGATCTTGCCGTTCTTGGCGAAGAAATCGTTGATCGGGGTGGCGCGCATCTGCGCCATCACCTTCGGCGCCTCGTCGGTGCTGATGGCCTCGATCGCCTTCAGGTAATGCATGGTCGCCGAATACAGCCCGGCCTGGATCATGGTCGGCATGTGGCCGACCTTGTCGTAGAAGCGCTTCGAGAAAGCGCGGGTCTCGTCGTTCATGTCCCAATAGAAAGCGTCGGTGACGATCAGGCCCTGGGTCGCCTTGATGCCGAGCGAATGCGTGTCGGTGATCTCCTGCAGCAGCGCGATCATCTTCTGACCGCCCTGGGTGAGGCCGAACTCGGAGGCCTGCTTCAGGGCGTTGGTGGTGTCGCCGCCGGCATTCGCCAGCGCCACGACCTTGGCCTTGGAGGCCTGCGCCTGCAGCAGGAAGGACGAGAAGTCAGACGTGTTCAGGGGATGACGCACGTCGCCGAGAACCTTGCCGCCGCTTTCCTTGACGACGTTGGCCGCGTCACGCTCCAGCGCCTGGCCGAAGGCATAGTCGGCGGTGACGAAGAACCAGGTATCCTCACCCCGCTTGACCATCGCCTTGCCGGCGACGTTCGACAGCGCGTAGGTGTCGTAGGTCCAATGCACCGTGTTGGGCGAGCAGGCCGGGCCGGTGATGTCAGAGGAGCCGCCGCCGGAATTTATGTTGATCCTGTTCTTCTCGCGCGTCAGCGCCGAGATCGGCAATGCGACCGAGGACGTCGGCACGTCGAGGATCGCATCGACCTTGTCGTTGTCGTACCAGTTGCGCGCGATGTTGACGCCGACGTCCGGCTTGTTCTGGTGGTCGGCCGCGATCACCTCGACCGGCTTGCCCTTCACCTTGCCGCCGTAATCGGCCACCGCCATCTCGACCGCGGCGACCGAGCCCTTGCCGGTGGCGTCCGCGTAGAGGCTCGACATGTCGGTCAGCACGCCGATCTTGACGACGTCGTCGGAGATCTGGGCGTTGGCTGCGGAGGCTGAGGCAGCAAGTGCGAGGCCGGCCGCCGCTGCGGCCAAGAGCGATTTCATCGTGTTTTTCTCCCTGACTTCTTGGTGAGGACTGGTTTCGCGAGGCCCTTCTATCCGGTGCGGCGAGCTGTCGCAAAGACGACTTTTTGAGCATGCCGGTATCGGATTGTGGCTCGCGTCCGCAGTCTACAGCGCCGGCAGCGCGCTCACGGCGGCGCTGATGGTGCCTTCGGTTTCCACCACCACCCGCAGCGTCTTCGAATCGAAATCGATGCCGGCGAGGCGGATGCTGGTGATGTCGGCGTCGACGCGTATACCTTCCTCGTTCTTCTGCAGGTCGGCGACGGCGGCGGCGATCTTCCGCTGCGCGTTGCTCGCGAACGGCTTAAGATCGACGACCATGCGATCGGCGAGCGCCTGTTGCAGGTGTGGAATCACCGCGCGCGCCGCGGCGCCGAGCAGGCCGAAGGCCGCCTCGGATTCGACCGCCAGCTCGACATCCGTCAGCCGCAATGTCTGTGCCTGCTCGTCGAGACGGGGCCGGCCCCAGATATAGACGTTGGCCTCGGCGCCGAGGCCGAAGTAGCTCGTCTTTTCCTTGGCGTGCACCAACAGCGAAATCAGCAGGCGATCGCCGGAGGCAGCGACGCTCGCATGCTTGACGGTGACATCGACCGGGCCAGAGCCGTCCTCCGGAAAGGTCTTGTTCTTGAGCTGCTCCTCGACAAGCTGGGTCAGCGTGGTGAACGACAGATCAACCGGCAGGTCGATCGAGACCTGGCTCGACATCGGCGGCACGATCGAGAGCTTTTCGGGGAACGGACAATTCGGGGTGGTCTGGGTTTCCGTGATGCGGGTCTCGGCCCGGACCCCCATGGTGATGCTCATCGACGACGCATCGACCTTCGGCTGGGCCGCGATCACGCTGGTCGGCCGCAGCTCGAGCCACATCGGCGGCATCGACGAGGTTCCGCCGGTGCCTTGCAGCGGGATCGAGCGGCAGGCCTTGGCCCACTGGGCGCGGGCATTGTTCTCGAAGGTCGGATCGTTATGCAGCTTCGCTTCCACCGCGGCGATCTGATCGGCGACCGTCTTGTCGATCACCGGCTTGACCTGGGCCGGCACGCTGACGCGGACGCCCGCCGCCGACAGGCTGGAGTCGTCGAGATTGACCTGCGCCTGCAGGTTCGGCTCGATCCGCCAGGATGCGCCGAGCTTCGGGCGCGAGGTGAGGGTGACGCTGCCCTTGATGTCGGCGTTGGCGTTGATCTGCTTGATGTTCACCGCGCCGATCTGCTTGGCGACATTGGCGCCGAGCAGGCTGCCGAGCGCGTTGCCGACCGCGCCGCTTGCCTTGGCCGACAAGGAGCCGGTGACCTTGAGCGCTCCGTTGATCGGGGTTGCCAGCGTCAGCACGTCCTGCGCGCCGCTGACCGCAATCGGTCCGCGCGAGGCGGTCCAGCCGATGTCGGCGTTCTCCAGGATTTGGGTGGCGGGATTGTTGACCTTGCCGGCAAACGTCTTCGGGGCGCCGCGCTCGGCGGCGTCGCGGATCGCCGACAGCGCGACGGTGACCTTGGCCGCGATCGTCGACGAGCGTGACGCCGGCGGCAGCGGTGGCAATTGCGCAAGCGGCGGCTTCGGCACCGTCGATCGGGGCGCGAGCCAGTCCATCGCCTTGAGGCTGACCACGAACGAGGCCGCCAGCACTGCGATCCCGAGCAATATCGTCCTTGGATGCATCGGCAGACGCATCATCCCCCCGGATGAAATGAAAGTGACGCCGGTTGTACAGGCCTGCGGAGCAGGGCGCCAGTGTGGCCGGATCAAGCTCTCTCGGGGGCGGAACGCGTCGCGTGCCATCAATGCGGCGAACAGGTTAACTGGCGGCGGCGAAGCGGTTAACGGCCCCCAACATGACAACGGCCCCGGCGCGATGCCGAGGCCGTTGCGATGTCCAATGCGATCCGGTTCAGCGCACGGCTGTTCCGAGATCGGCGCGGCGGTCGGTCATCGGCAGCACGATCACCTTGGTGCCGACGCTGACCCGCGAATAAAGGTCGATGACGTCAGCGTTGGTGAGGCGCAGACAGCCGGAGGAGACGTGGGTGCCGATGGTCTCCGGCGCGTTGGTTCCATGGATCCGGTAGACGGTGCCGCCGAGATACATCGCGCGGGCGCCGAGCGGGTTGCCGGGGCCGCCGGCCATGTGGCGCGGCAGGTAGGGCTGGCGGGCGATCATTTCCGGCGGCGGGGTCCAGTCCGGCCACTCCGCCTTCTTGGTGATGGTCTGGGTGCCCGACCAGGTGAAGCCGTCGCGGCCGACGCCGATGCCGTAGCGGATCGCGCGGCCGCCGCCGAGCACATAATAAAGATAGGTGTGCGGGGTATCGATGATGATGGTGCCGGCCGCCTCGCGGGTCGGATAGTCGACGATCTGGCGGCGCAACCGTGCCGGCAGCTCGGCGGTGCGGCCTTCATCCTGCACCTGCGGTTCCGACTGCACCGGCGGCACGGCCTGGGGTGGCGGCAGCAGGATGAACGGGAAGAGCGGCAGCGGAGCGGCTGCCGCGGGAGCGGAGAAGGCAACGGTGCCGATCGCAAGCGCACCAAGCGCGGCGGCAGCGAGACGCGAGTTCAGCTTCATCGAATTGAACATTGTCGACCCCTGTTGTTTGCGCCTTGCGCGCCATTGCGGCGCGTCGTTGGTGCAAATCAGTACAGGTGCGGCGTTTCAGGACGTTTGCACGAAATCGCCAAAATGGTTTCGTCGCGTTAGGCAATGTTTCGCGCGTGTTTCGTCGCGCGGCTAAACCAAGGTTACCGGGAGGTGTACCAGCTCAGGACAAATATCCTTGGCACGGCCCTTGCTGTCCCAACGCGTGGTTTGAGGACGGAGACGAAATGATGCAGGGCCCCTCGATCGGCAGCATGCTGGATCAGCAAAAAGGCTTCGGTCCCGGATTCGATTTTCTGCGTATCGCGCTGGCGATCTCGGTGGTCGCGGCCCATACGCCCTATGTCGCCACGGGCGGCAGCGCGCCCGAGCAGATGTGGATCGTCTGGTTTCCGCAATACGCCATTCTCGTGATGTTCTTCGCGCTGAGCGGATTTCTGATCGCAGCGAGCGGCCTGCGGCTCAGCCTGAAGGAGTTTCTGGTCAACCGCGGAATGCGGATCGTTCCCGCGCTCGCGGTCGAGATCGTGCTGTCGGCGTTGATCCTCGGACCGATCTTCACCGCGCTGCCGCTGTCGGACTATTTTGGCAGCGCCGGCACCTACAAATACTTCACCAACATCGTCGGCCTCGTGAATTACGTCCTGCCGGGCGTGTTCGCCGGCAATCCCGCGCCGGAGGTCAACAGCTCGCTCTGGACCGTGCCGTTCGAATATGGCTGCTACGCACTGATGACGGTGTTCATCGTGTTCGGGCTGTTGCGCAAGCCGTCGGCCATCGTCCTCGGTGCTGTCGTGCTGGTCAGCATCGGCCTTGCGCTCCAGGTCACCGGGCATACGGCACAACCCTCGGAGCTGCCGGCCGGCGTCGCCGGCTCGCTCCACGACAAGATCTTCAGCACGGCGCCCTTTCTCGGACGCGGCGCGAAGCTGCCGGTCGCCTTTATGCTCGGCATTGCGATCTACCTTTATCGCAACCGGATTCCCTATGACGGCCGCATTCTGGCCGCCTGCTGCGCACTCTGCGCGGTGGTCGCGCTGCTCGGGCCGGCGGACTGGATGACCCAGCCCGTGCTCAATGCCCTGGTTTGTCCGGCGCTGGTCTACATCACAGCGTTTCTTGGCGTGTCGAAACTGCCGCGCCTGCCGCTATTCTCCAAGGGCGACTATTCCTACGGGATCTACCTGTATGGATTTCCCATGCAGCAGGTGGTGAAGGTGTGGCTGCCGCATGCGCCATTGATCGTTCAGTTCGTCCTCGCGCTGCTGCTGATCACGATGTTCGCGGCGTTCTCATGGCACTGGATCGAGAAGCCGATCCTGAAGCTGCGCAGCCGCTTCTCCTTCGTCGCGCGCAAGCGGCTCGAGCCGGACGATGCGGTCGAGCCGCTCCAGGGCATGGCGCAGCTTGGCGTTGCCGCGAGCGGCATCGCGGCCAAGCGATCTGCGGCATCCTGACGGACGTCGCAAGCTTCTACGCTCGCAGCCGCGGCACGCCCGGCTTGTCGCCGCCGATCACGGCGCGGCGATCGGCGACGGCGTGGTGGAATTGTTCGAGCGTCAGCCCGATCACCGACAGGTCGCCTTCCTCGATCGCACCGTCGTCGTAGCAGTCGAGCGCTTCGCGCAACAGGGCGTCGGCAGTGGCCTGCATCGTCGCGAGCTCTTCCGCGGTCTCGGCGCCGCGGACCTTCGCGATCAGCTCGAGCAGGTTGTCGCGATGGGTGATGTACTCCTCGCGCTCGTCGCGCCGGACGTAGTGGCGCAGCCAGGCGCCGGCCGACCCGATGCCGGACAGCAGCAGGATCGTGCCCCAGATGTAGTCCGAATACTTCTCGAGGAAGGTGCGCTCGGTGCCGTCGATATAGGCGGCGGCGCCGAGATGCGCCGGCAGCGCGGCATCCTTGTCGGTGTCGGGCTTCTCGATCTTGGCCGCGGCCGGCGCGTCGCGGGCGACCTGGAAGCGCAGCGTGAAGAGCTGGCGCACCAGCGCGCCGACGGTGGCCTCATGTAACGCATGCTGCGCGACGATCAGGTGATTGACCGCAACCGTCTCGACCTTGTCCGCGGGCCGCGCCGGCGACGACGAGAAGATACTGCCTGCGATCTCCTCGGACTCGTAGAGCGGATGCTTCTGTGCGATGGCCTCCGAGACGTCGATCGGCAGGAAAATCGGTTCGCCGCGCGCGGCTGCGGTTGCACCGATGGCATCGGCCGTCACCCTGCTGTCGAGCGGGCCCACGGCCATGTAGGCGTCGAGCGAAGCGTCGTGTGCGAGATCGGAAATCCGGGCGATCGGATATTGGCTGACCGCGACCTTGTCCGGATTGACTCCGGATTCGGTCAGGATCACGCGCAGCAGCGTGACGTTGGCCTGCGTGCTGCCGATCACGCCGACCTTGTGGCCGGCGAGTTCATCGATGCTCTTGATCTTCGCCGACCGCTTGCCGCCCTTCGTGCCTGACGGTGCCCACAGCACCACGACGTTCTTGCGCAGGATCGCAACCGACTCTGCGGCCGTCGGCAGGTTGAGGTCGCCGCGCGCGACCGCGAGGTCGACCTTGTTCGCGGCGAACTGGGCGATGCTGTCGGAACCGCCCTGGGTCGCGACCAGCTTTAGCCGCACGGCGCTGCCGTCCTGCGCGAAGGTTTGCGCGAAGGCCTGGATCAGTTTCACGTCGTCGCTGCCGGGCGGCCCGACCGCGATCCGCAACGTCACCGGACGCAAACCGTAATACAGCGCGCCGGCTGCAAGCGCGAACACGAAGATGCCGGCCGCGAGGATCAGCAGCGACGAGTTTCTACGCCTGACCCTGCGGCGCGCCGCACCGAGACTTCCACTCTGCTCTGACATCTTACTGTCACGTTACACGAAACCGGCGCTATGCGGTTGAAAAAGAACCTTACATTTCGATGACGTCATACGTTTGAAACATCAATGTCAGAACGTCGTGCGAGCAGAATCAAGTTAACGATCTGGATCTCCTGCTATGCGCATACTCGTGGCGACCGATGCCTGGCATCCGCAAGTCAACGGCGTTGTCCGGACGCTGACCTCGCTGGCGCGTAGCGCGGCGGGGCTCGGCGCCGAGATCACCTTCCTGACCCCCGACGGCTTTCGATCGATCGGCGTGCCGACCTATCCGGGCCTGCGGGTGGCACTGCCGAACCGGCGCGAGATCGCGCGCCGGATCGAGGAGGCCGCGCCCGAGGCGATCCACATCGCGACCGAGGGGCCGATCGGCTGGGCCGTGCGCGGCTATTGCCGGCGCAACAAGCTTGCCTTCACGACATCATACACCACGCGCTTCCCGGAATATGTGTCGGTGCGAACCGGAATCCCCGACAGCGTCGGTTACGCGGTGCTGCGCCACTTCCACGCCGCGGCCTCGATGACGATGGTTGCAACCGACTCGTTGCGGCAGGAACTCACCGAGCGCGGCTTCCGCAGGCTCGGCTTCTGGACCCGCGGCGTCGACACCAAGCTGTTCAATCCGGACCAGCCGGCGAGGCTCGAGCTGCCGCGGCCGATCTTCATGACCATGGGCCGCGTCGCGGTGGAGAAGAACCTCGACGCCTTCCTGGCGCTCGATCTGCCCGGCACCAAGGTCGTGGTGGGCGACGGGCCGCAGAAGGGGGCGCTGGAACAGAAATATCCGAACGCGGTTTTCCTCGGCGAGAAGAAGGGCCAGGACCTGACCTCGCATCTCGCCGCTGCCGATGTGTTCGTGTTTCCGAGCCTCACCGACACCTTCGGCGTGGTGCAGCTCGAGGCGCTGGCCTGCGGCACGCCGGTGGCGGCGTTCCCGGTCACCGGCCCGAAGGATGTCATCGCCGATCATCCGATCGGGGCGATCGATAACGATTTGCGCGCTGCCTGCCTGCGGGCGCTGACCATGTCGCGCGAAACCTGCCGCAACTTCGCGCTGGAGCGCTCCTGGGACAACAGTGCGCGTCAGTTCATCGGCAACCTGGCGACGTTGCAGCCGAGCCGCGCGCCGCGGCCCGCCCGCCGCGTCGCCGGCCGGACCGCGGTTCCGAATTAACAGCTCAATCGAACGAGAGACGAGAGACTATCCATGGCTGATATCATCAAGCTGGACGCCAACCGCACCCTGGACTTCGATCGCGAGACGGTCGAGCAGGCCTATGACCGCTGGGCGCCGATCTACGACCTCGTGTTCGGCGGCGTGTTCAGCAAGGGCCGGCAGGCCGCGATCCAGGCCACCAACAAGATCGGTGGCCGCGTGCTCGAGGTCGGCGTCGGCACCGGCATCTCGCTGCCGCTCTATGGCCAGAATGTGCGCATCTTCGGCACCGACATCTCGGAAGCGATGCTGGACAAGGCCAGAAAGCGCGTCGCCGAATATCGCCTGAAGAATGTCGAGGGGCTGGCGGTGATGGACGCCGAGAAGCTCGAGTTTCCGGACAACTCGTTCGACGTGGTGATGGCGCAATACGTGCTGTCGGCGGTGCCGAATCCGGAAGCCGCACTCGACGAGTTCGCGCGCGTGGTGCGCCCGGGCGGCGAATTGATCATCCTGACCCGTGTCAGCGCCGATGCCGGCATGCGCCGCTTCATCGAGCAGACGCTGCAGCCGGTGGTGCGTCCGCTCGGCTTCCGCACCGCCGAGTTCGCCTGGTCGCGCTACACCAAGTGGCTGTCCGGCGCCCGCGGCATCGAGCTCGCCGAGCGCCGTCTGATCCCGCCGCTCGGTCACTTCTCGCTGGTCCGCTTCCGCAAGGCCGACGTGGCCAAGGCGGCCTGACGTTCGTCCTCATGGTGAGAAGGCGCCCTGGCGCCGTGTCGAACCATGAGCCTCACCGTTACCTCATCCTTCGAGACGCTTGCTCCGCAAGCTCTTCAGGATGAGGGCTCCAAGGTTGCGTCAAGGCGTCGCTCCGCATTGTCATATGTCATTATGATGATGTCACACGCGCTACATCGAATCTCAGTAAGCCATGACCCGAAAGATGTTGGGGGAACCAATGATCAAGAATTTCCTGCAAGAGCTGCGTACCCAGCGCTGGGATGATCACCGCTACTATCATCACAGCCGGATCAACCAAAGCCTGCACTTCGTCAGCGCGCTGAGCTTCCTGTTCGCCTATGTAATGCTGTTCTTCGATCCGGTCGTGTCGGCGCTGGTCGGCTGGCTGGTGTCGATGACCTCGCGCCAGGCCGGTCACTTCTTCTTCGAGCCGAAGGGGTATGACCATGTCAACCAGGCGACCCACGAGCACAAGGAAGACATCAAGGTCGGCTACAATCTGCAGCGCAAGGTGGTGCTGATGGCGATCTGGGCGGCTTCGCCGATGGTGCTGTACTTCGACCCGACGCTGTTCGGCCTGTTCAAGCCGTGGGTGACGATGACCGACTTCGCCCGTCAGGTCGCCAAGATCTGGCTGGTGGTCGGCATCGGCGGCCTCTTGTTCCGCACCATCCACCTGTTCTTCATCCGCGACGTCGAGACCGGCCTTGTCTGGATGACCAAGATCATCACCGACCCCTTCAACGACCTGAAGCTCTATCACAAGGCGCCGCTGTTCCTGATGAAGGGCGAGCTGATCGATCCGGGTCTGCATCTGGTCGGCGAGCTCGAAGAGAAGCACGCCTGATCGTTGATCCAACAATCTCCCCGATCTGCGTCATGCCCGGGTTCCGTCCCGGGCATCTACGTCTCAGGGCTCTTGTGAAGCGGTCAAGCCGAATTGTTAGCCACGACGGCACTGCGCTCCCTCTCCCGCTTGCGGGGGAGGGTTGGGTTGGGGGTGTCGCCGCGAGTCGAAATCTTCGTGCGGAGAGAGCCTCCACCCGGATCGCATCTGGCGATGCGATCCGGCCTCCCCCGCAAGCGGAAGAGGCGACGGAAGGCTGGATATCTGTCAGAATCGCTAAGGCCTCAGCGCCCGAACCTCGCGGCAGCCATCTCCTTCAGGATCTGCCGCTTGATGGTCTTGTTGGTGAGGCCGGCCTTGTGCCACCACCAGCCGTCGCGCTGCATCTTCTCGCAGGCGGCGACGAAGCGGTCGGCGACCTCGGCGAAGTCGGCATCGGTATAGTTCAACGTGAAGATCAGCCGGCCGGTGCCGACCCAGCTCAGCGCCAGCCCCTCGGCCCGCAGATAGTATTGCAGCATCCAGTTGTAGCGGGACGGCTCGGTGTAATAGACCGTCCAGATCGACGAGATGTTGCCGACGCGAACCGGAAGCTCCTGCGCTTTGAGCCGGTCGTTCAGCGCCTCGGCGCGGCCGTTCCAGGTCTCCTCGAGCCCGTTATAGATCGAGCGGAAGTTCGGGCTGGCGAGCCGGCTCAGGAATTCGTCCATCGCCGTCATCACATAGGGATGCGAGTTGAAGGTGCCGCGGGCAAAGCAGATGTCGGCCGGACGGTCGTCGCGAAAGCGCCGCATCAGGTCCTTGCGGCCGCAGACCACACCGATCGGAAGTCCGCCGGCAAGGCTCTTGCCGTAAGTCACCATGTCGGCCCTGACGTCGAAATACTCCTGGGCGCCGCCGGCGGCGAGACGGAAGCCGACGAACACCTCGTCGAAGATCAGCACGATGCCACGCTCGGTGCAGACCTCGCGGAGCTGCTTCAGCCACGCGGCGTAGGCGGCGCGGTCGTACTTGGAGGACCGCGAGGAGTCGACCAGCGCGGAATCGCCGGGCGCGTTGGAATTCGGATGCAGCGCCTGCAGCGGATTGACCAGCACGCAGGCGATGTCCTTGCGGGTGCGCAGCACGTGCAGCGTCTTCTCCGACATCTCGGCGAGCGTGAAGGTCTCGTGAGGCGACACCGGATTGCCGACGCCGGGCTGCACGTCGCCCCACCAGCCGTGATAGCTGCCGGCGAAGCGGACGAGGTGCGTCCGCCTGGTGTGGTAGCGCGCGAGCCGCACCGCCTGCATCACGGCCTCGGTGCCGGACATGTGGAACGAAACCTCGTCGAGCCCGGAGATCTCGCAGAGGCGCTTCACATTGTCGGCGATAACAGGGTGGTAGGGGCCGAGCACCGGGCCCAGTGCATGGGCGCGCTTCTCGCCTTCTGCGATGCACTCCTTGTAGAAGTCGTTGCCGAAGATGTTGACGCCGTAGGAGCCGGTCAGGTCGTAGAACACATTGCCGTCGAGGTCGGTGACGGTGACGCCGGACGACTGCTGCATGAACGTCGAGGTGCTCAGGTGCTCGCGCACCAGGCGGCTGTACTGGAACGGCACGCGGTAGGCTTCGGTGAATTGCAGGTCGGAGATGCGGTCCGACACCTCGGCGGTGAGCGCGCGGCCCTTGGGGTAGCGGTCCTGGTAGAGGCCGGCGAGGCGGAAGAAGCCGTCCTGGCGCTGCGTCGCCACCTCCGACGGCGCGCCGTCGGAGCGGAAGAACTCGTCGATGTCGAATTCGTATTTCGGGACCATGCGCGCGACCATCTTGGACATCTTGGAATGTCCGGTCAGCGAGCGGTGCTTGGCGCGCGACAGCGCGATGCGGGCCTGAATTTTGGGGAACGCTGCGGCGGCGCCGGCGAGCGCGGCGGCGGACAGCGAGAGAATCGGAAGGGATGTTTCCATGACAGAAGCGCTAGCCTCAGCACCTAACAGATTCATGACAGTGAAGGGGTTGATCTCGGCATTCACCCAGCAGGAGGACCTCAATTTCCTGCTCACAAACCGGATTCCGCGGGCCGCGCTGACCCGCTTCATGGGCTGGTTCTCCAAGATCGAGAACCCGCTGGTGCGCGACGCCTCGATCGCCTGCTGGAAGCTGTTCTCCGACCTCGACCTGTCGGAAGCAAAAAAGGCCGAGTTCAGGAGCCTGCACGACTGCTTCACCCGCGAGCTCAAGCCCGGCCTGCGTCCGGTGGCAGCCGATCCCGCCATCATTGCGAGCCCCTCGGACGCAATCATCGGCGCGCATGGGCGGATCGAGGACACCGAGCTGTTCCAGGTCAAGGGCGCGCCCTATTCGCTGCTCGATCTGCTCGGCGATCCCGCACTGGTCGAACAGCACAAGAACGGCCGCTTCGTCACGCTGCGGCTGACGTCGAGCATGTATCACCGCTTCCATGCGCCCTATGACCTCACCGTCGACAAGGTCACGTTCATCCATGGCGACGTCTGGAACGTCAATCCGATCGCGCTGAAGCGGATCGAGCGCTTGTTCTGCAAGAACGAGCGCGCGGTGCTGCGCGCGCGGCTCTCGACCGGCGAGGCGCTGACGCTGATTCCGGTCGCCGCCATTCTGGTGGCAAGCTTGCGCTTGCACTTCCTCGACCTCACGCTGAATGCGCAGACGAAGGGCCCGGTCGATTTTCCCTGTGACGCGCATGTGAAGAAGGGCGACGAACTCGGCTGGTTCGAGCATGGCTCGACCATCATTGTGCTTGCGCCCGGCAATTTCGAGTTCTGCGACAACGTCGCGGAAGGAACACGGATCAAATGCGGCGAGCCGCTGCTGCGGAAGCCTGTGACGTGATCTCGCTTTTTCCATCGCGCGTCTCTATGATGGATGCGATCGTCGTACGACGATCGTAAATCGCAAACACTTTGGGCACGAGATGGCGCGGGCGCCTGTTCTGGCGGCGGGGGGCATTGTGTTGCGGCGTGAGGCGCCGCCGCGCATCGCCGTCGTGCGCCTGCGCAAGCGCAATGAATGGGTGTTGCCGAAGGGCAAGCTCGATGACGGCGAGACGCCGCGCGTTGCTGCCGAGCGCGAGGTGCTGGAGGAAACCGGCCATGCCGTCGAGGTGCACGAATTCCTCGGCACGCTGGTCTATGAGTCGGGAGGCCGCTCCAAGGTCGTGCATTACTGGCGCATGGAAGCCGGCGGCAAGCCGGTGCGCGCGCTGATGAGCGATGTCAGGGAGGTCGACTGGCTGCCGCTCGAGCAGGCGCTCGCGCGTTTGTCGCGCGGCTATGAGCGCGCGTTCCTGGAAAATGTCGGTCCGATTGCGTTACAGGCTGCGATGCGAAGCGAACCCGACGCGCCATCCGTGGCAACACCAGAGGCGACGCCGGATGCTCGCGAGGCAATCGAGATCGCGCCGTCCGCTGGCGAGCCTGCAACCGCCCTGCGCAAGAACCTGATCCAGCGCGTGCGTGACTGGCTGCACCGCGCCGCTTAGTTCTGCCGTCTTGGCTTCGGCGGCCTTGCGGCCCTCGGCGCCGGTGGCCGCCGTTGCTGGAAGCCGGGACGAGCCTGCATCGGCCGTTGCATGCCGGGCGGCCGGGCGCCCGGTGCGGCCTGCTGTATGCCCGGTTGTCGGGGCTGGCCCTGCATCGGTGGGACAGGCTGCACCGCGCCTTGCCGTGGAATGCCCGGCTGCCCCGGCTCGCGCACGCCGCCCGGCGGCTGCTGTGTGCGACCCGGTTGCGGAGCGCCCTGACGTCCGGGCGCCTGCTGTCCGCCGGGCTGGCGCACGCCGCCCTGGCGGCTCGGCTGCTGTCCGGCGGGTTGCTGTCCGGCCGGGGTCTGCACGCCCGGCGCGCGTGGCAATGCCGCGCCGCCGGGTTGGCCGGGCAGGCTGTGCTGCGCGGCGCCCTGCTGCTGTTGCGTGCCCGGCTGCTGCGAGCCCTGCCGGCCGGGCGCTCCCGGTTGCTGCGGCTGGCCGGGGCGGTTCGGCTGACCGGGCTGACGATTCGGCTGACCCGGCTGCTGCGGCGCATTGCGGTTCTGGCCCGGCAATCCGTTCTGTCGCTGCGGCGACGGCTGCACCGGCTGGCCGCGGTTCGGATAGGGCGCGGTCGGATTAGTGCGACGGAAGTCCGGATTGGCACGGCGGAAGTCGCGCTGCTCGGTGACAACCTGGCGGCCGAGCGTCTGCGCGGTGTGCACCTGGCGCACGAAGCCCTGGTCGCGCGCCATCTGCTGCGGCGAGATCGTCAACGGCACCGCTGCGAAGCGCGCGCCGCCGGTGCCGGGCCGGATGGCAAATCCGCTCGCGCCGCGCGTCAGCACGCCGAGCGAGGCGCCGCTGCGGTCGCTGACCTCGATCCGTCCGACATGCCCGTCGGCGTCGGGATAGAGCTTGATGCCGACATTGTTGCCCGTCGCATTGGCGCCTTCCGGCACCTCCACGAGGCCCGTTGTGCCGCGAATGCCGAGCGTCGCCGTCGGCGTCGAGATCCTCATGTTGCCCGTCCTGGCGACCGCCGCCGCGACGAACGCCGCCGTTCCCTTGGCAACGTTGAACAGCGCGTTGTTCTGCTGGCCGCCGTCCTCGTAGACGTAGTTGTCGATCGTGATTTTGGCGTTGGCGCGCAGGTTGAAGGTGGTGCCGTCGGTGAAGGTGATGCCGAGCGACGAGGTCGCCGATGTCGCGACCTCGTCATTGGCGAAGATGTCGTCGCGGATCTGCAGCGGCGTCGTGGTGTTGTTGCGCTTGACGGTGGCGGTGCCGGTCAAGGTTGCGACGTTGCCGATCGGCTCGGGCGCCGCGGCCTGTGGTGTGGCGGCAGGCGTTGGCGTTGCTGGTGCGGGCGTTGCCGGAACTGCACCAGGAGTGGCGGCAGGGGCGGGCGCCGGCGCGGGTTGCGCTTGCGCGAGTTGCACCAGCTCCGGTGCGGCGCCGGCGCGCCCATGCCAGCCCAGCATCAGGCCAGCGCCCAGCAGGAGCGCGAAACAGACTCTGCGCCGCATCACCATCGATTCCCGGGAAGCACTTGGACGGACCGGCAATTGAGCCGCGTCCGGCTGAATGCCGAATGAACGGCGGCGCCTTGTTGTCGTGGCGGCGATCAGGCGCCGCATCCGCGATGCGCTCGCACGGATCGCGCGCCGTCAGGGCGATGCTGTCGCGGCCGTCCCGTCGAGGGCGAGCAGGGCGTCACGCTCGGCGGCCGGCAGGGCGCGGATGCGACGCCTGGCGATGATGCGCAGGGCGGCATATCCGCCAAGGAAAACCAACACCTTGCTGACGATGCCGTAGATCGGCATCACCATCGCCCATATCGTCACGCTGCAGGTGAGCGCAACGAACGCGTTCACGGCAGCCGAAACGAACATCAGGCCGGCCCAGGCGAGGCCCACCGTCACGGCGATGTCGGGCACGACGGTCTTTGCGATCTCAGGCAGATAACGGTTCAGCCAGCCAGGCTTGAGCATCACGATGCCGACGATCGCGTAGATCACGCTCGGCTTGAACAGCACGAAGCGCGGATCACCGCTGAGCAGCGTCGCGGTGCCGGCGGCGACCACCAGGAACAGGCTCAACCACTCCATGGTGTCGATCGGCTTGCGGCGCACGAGCTGGATCCCGATCTGCACGACGCCGAACGCAATGCCGAGGCCGACCGAAAGCGCGGTGTCGTGCGTCAGCAGAAAGAAGACGAGAAAGACCACGGTCGACGCCAGGTCGAGCAGCAGCAGCTTGGCTGCGGTGAGAAAATGCTTCATCGTTTTTTGGACCCATCCTTATCGAACGATTTCAATCCATCAATGGCCCGGATGGATAGCGTCTCTGAGATAGATGCAAGCGAGCATCGCGAAGACGTAGGCTTGCAGGAATGCGACGAGCAGTTCGAGGGCGGTGAGCGCGACAGTGAGTGCTAACGGGAGCACACCGCCGATCCAGCCGACGGCGCCGAGCGAGGCGCCGAGCATCGCGACAAAGCCCGCGAACACCTTCAGCGCGATGTGGCCGGCAATCATGTTGGCGAACAGGCGGAGGCTGTGTGAGACCGGCTTCACAAAGAAGAACGAAAGGACTTCAATGAACACGACCACCGGCAAGATATAGACCGGAATGCCCGACGGCACGAATATCATGAAGAATTTCAGGCCGTTCCTGTACAGGCCGTAGATCAACACCGTGGACCAAACCAAAAGCGCGAGCGCCGCCGTGACGATGACGTGGCTTGAAATCGTGAACGTGTAGGGGACGATGCCGACGAGGTTCGAAACGCAGATGAACAAGAACAGCGAAAAGACCAACGGGAAAAACGTCATGCCCTCCGCACCGGCGTTGTCGCGGATCATGCGAGCGACGAACTCGTAGGAGAGTTCGGCGACCGACTGCAATCGCCCGGGGACCAGCCGTCGCCCTGCCACGCCCCCGATCATCAGAGCCGCGATCAGCGCCACCGTCAGGAACATGTAGAGCGACGAGTTGGTAAAGGCGATCACATGATTGCCGATGTGGCCGACTGTGAAAAGCGGTTCGATCTTGAATTGATGGATCGGGTCGATAGCCATTTGACGTCTCGGAGGGCGAGGCCGGGAAACATTGCCCAAACCCAGCGGCCGCAGGCCTATCGATTTCTGAAATCGAGGAGCGAATTATCAATCTGGACGGACGATTTCCGCTTCGCCCGCAGCGTTCTGCCCGGCAATCGCGCGTCGGCGGAATTCGGTCGGGGTCAGCCCGGTGTCCGCCTTGAACGCGCGGTTGAACGGCGCGAGCGACTGGAAGCCGGCATCGAGCGCGATCGTCAGCACCGGCACGTCCGCCTGGCCGGGATCGGCCAGCGCCGCCTTGGCTTCGTTGAGGCGGTAGCGATTGAGGAAGGCGTTGAAGTTGCGGTGGCCTAGCCCGTCATTGATGAGGGTTCGGAGCCGGTATTCCGGCATCCCGAGCCTGGCTGCCAACAGGCCGATGGTCAGGCCCTCCTGACGGTAACTCCGCTCCACCGTCATCAGATGTTCGAGGCGGTTGAGCGAGGCGCGCTCCAATGCGGACGGGCCGGCGCGCACGAGCGGCTCGGGTGTCCGGCGGGCTTCGCCGCTCGCGGCCGCCGCGGCCGCTCCGGCGGGCTCGCGCTCGGGCGGGTCGAACAGCATCATCCAGATCGACAGCAGCGCGAAGGCGGCAAGGCCGCACGCGGCGGTCAGGCTGATCGACCGGCTCGGAATTCCGGCAAGTCCCGCGCCGGCGCTGAGCAATATCTGAGTGCTGATGCCGATCAGCAGCGCGACCAGCAGCCGGCCGCGCACCGTCGTGAAGGCCTTCGGCCAACCGCTCGCGGTCTGGGCGAGCGCCAGCAGCGCGAAGGCGATCGATGCTGCCGCCAGCAAGCGTCCGCAATTTGCTGCAACGATGGGCCACAGGGTCCAGCCGTTATAGGTCACGATGCCGAGCCCGGCCATCAGCACCCAGATCGCCGCATGCCAGGCGCGCAACGCAAAACGCTCGTCGAAAATCATCCGCGCCCACAGCCAGAGGATGACGGGAGAGCTCATGCCGAGCGCGACGAAGGGCGAACTCCAGCCGAATGACCAGGTCGGAAAGAACGGCGCGGTCGAAATCGCGTAGGCCGCACCGGCCACGCCCATGGCGGCACCGAGGCTCGCGGCGCGATGCACCATCGTGTAGCGGAGCAACAGCACCGCGCAGACCACCAGGAATAGCCCGACCACTGCACCGCGAAGGCCGAGATCAAGAGCCGTCAACGCCATTGCAGCCGCCCTCCGCGACATCGATCAAATCGACTATCGGGCGACTATACCGTCACGGTTGATCCGGATGAAACGGCTCGGGCTGGATCGCCGACGCAAAGCGCCGGCGGCGACGGCCACCGGGCGGAAACATCCAGGGTCGGGAAACCTCGGGCCGGGGTTCAGAACACGCCGAGGACGATGGCGCAGACAAACGCCAACGCGACGTAGGCGGCGATCATGCTCAGCTTGCTCAGCAGAGGACTCGCGGAGTCCATTGGAACGCTCCCCTCGGTTCACAGCGGCCCCCACCAACGCCAAAGCCGGCGATCGGTTCCCTTGCCATGAAAGCCAGCTCTGCTGTCCATCCCGCTAATGGTGCGGGATGGAAGGGGTCTGCCGCGCGGCGGAGCGAATGCCCTGCCGGTTCCAATGCATGGTTAAGAACACATGAAATCAACGCGTTGAAGAGTCTTTAAATAAATTCGTCGAACCTGCGCGCATGACGCGTGGAGTTCGTTTGTATCTCGTCGGCTCCCTTGTCCTCGTTTCGCTGGCTGGTTGTGGGCGCGGTCTGTTTCAGACTGCCGAGCGCGAGCCGTGGCGGGCCGAGGCGGAGGCCGCATGTCTGAAGTCCGGCGCGGTCAAGGAAAGTCCCGATCTCGTCCGCATCGATCCGATCTCCGGTCCGGGCGTCTGCGGCGCGGAGTTTCCGCTCAAGGTCGCCGCGCTCGGGGAGGGCAGCTCCGCCTACGGATTTGCCGACGACGATCTGCGGCCGCCGGCGCCGATCGGTAACCAGCCGCGCTGGCCGATCAATCAGCCGCCGCCGAGCCGGCCGCCCGCGCAAGCGCCATATTCCGACCGGGCCGTGGGCCAGCCGAATTATGGCGCCCAGCCGAACGGTCCGATCTCGTTGACTGCGCCCGGCGTCGCGCCGCAACAGGACGAGATCAACCTGCCGCCCGACGGGACACCCGAAGCAAGGGCCGACAAGCCTTATTATCCGGGCTTGCCGGCCAATCCCCAGCGCGACAGCGCGGCCGCACCTTACTCGCCGGCGCCGTATGGCCAGCAGCCCGGCGGAGGAGCGTTGCCGCGGCTCGGTCCCTCGCGCGGCAATCCGGTCGCGGCGGTTGGACCGGTCACGGTGAAGCCAGCGGCGACGCTTGCATGCCCGATCGTCTCGGTGCTCGAGCGCTGGCTCAACGAGTCCGTGCAGCCCGCGGCGCAGCGCTGGTTCGGCGCGCGCGTGGTCGAGATCAAGCAGATTTCCGCCTATTCCTGCCGCGGCATGAACGGCAATCCGCATGCCCATATTTCCGAGCATGCCTTTGGCAACGCTCTCGATATTGCCGCCTTCACGCTCGCCGACGGCCGCCGCATCACGGTCAAGGACGGCTGGAGGGGGCTGCCGGAGGAGCAGGGCTTCCTGCGCGACGTGCAGGCCGCCGCCTGCCAGCAGTTCACCACCGTGCTGGCGCCGGGCTCCAATGTGTATCACTATGACCACATCCATGTGGACCTGATGCGTCGCGCCAGCCGCCGCGTCATCTGCGAGCCGGCTGCCCGGTCGGGCGAAGAGGTTGCTGCACGCGCCGGCGGCCGTAGCCCCTATGCAGCGCGCGATCCTTATGTCACAGGATCGATCGCGGGCAGAAAGCCCGCCGCCTTCCGGAGCAGGTCCGGAAGCAACGAAGAAGACGACCTCGTCGACGAGTAGCGCGCCAGGCGCTCACGTTTTTGCCCGTTGCCGTGCAAACGGTAGCCATCTTTCTACTGCATATCCTCGCCGAGTCGGGCACGCCCGGCTGATTCTGGGGGACACCTTTGCAAGACGCGCCGATTATTCTGGTCATTGAAGACGATCGCGATTTGCAGTCGCTGGTCGAGGATGCGCTCAGGGACGGGGGCTACGAGCCGGCGATCGCGGGCTCCGGCGAGGAGGCGCTGACGCTCCTCAAAGCCTTCCGGACCAAATACAGCGCGCTCGTCACCGACATCCGGTTGCTCGGCCGGCTCGACGGCTGGCGCGTGGCGCGCGGCGCGCGCGAGATCGACCCCTCGTTTCCCGTGCTCTACATCACGGGTGGCTCAGGCGACGAGTGGCCGACCAGGGGCGTGCCGGACAGCATCCTGCTGCAAAAGCCGTTTTCGCCGGATCAACTGGTCGAGGCGCTTGCCAAGCTGCTCAAGACGGCGCCACAGGCCTGATCGCAGCGGTGCCGATGGGCGCACCACGCCGATGTGATAAGAGCTGAGCCAGCCTCATCATCACGGAGATCCATTATGGCTGCAGAGAAAGTCGCGCTCGTCACCGCGGGCGGCAGCGGCATGGGAGCGGCGGCCGCGCGCCGGCTGGCGGCCGATGGCTTTCGCGTCGCGATCCTGTCGTCGTCGGGCAAGGGCGAGGCGCTGGCGAACGAGCTCGGCGGCCTCGGCTTCACCGGCTCGAACCGCTCGAACGACGATCTGAAGCGCGCCGTCGACGGCGTGATGGCGCGCTGGGGCCGCATCGACGCGCTGGTCAACAGTGCCGGCCACGGCCCACGCGCGCCGGTGCTGGAATTGACCGACGAGCAATGGCACACCGGCCTCGACGTCTATCTGATGAACGTGATCCGCCCGACGCGGCTCGTCGCGCCGGTCATGCAGGCGCAGAAGTCGGGCGCGATCGTCAACATCTCCACCGCCTGGGCGTTCGAGCCGAGTGCGATGTTTCCGACCTCGGCGGTGTTTCGCGCCGGGCTCGCCGCCTTCACCAAGCTGTTCACGGACAGCTATGCCGCAGACAATGTGCGCATGAACAACGTACTGCCCGGCTGGATCGACAGCCTGCCGGCAACCGACGAGCGCCGCCAGAGCGTGCCGATGAAGCGCTACGGCAGGGCGGAAGAGATTGCGGCGACGATCGCGTTCCTTGTGTCGGAAGGCGCGGGCTACATCACCGGTCAGAACATCCGCGTCGACGGCGGATTGATGCGGTCGGTGTAGGGGACAACTGGCAAACCCGTCATCCTGAGGAGGCCGCATCGCGGCCGTCTCGAAGGATCGACGGCCCGACACTCTCCGCGCGGCTACACTGGGGCCGTGCATCCTTCGAGACGCGCGCGAGTGCGCGCTCCTCAGGATGACGGGTTTGGTTTCGAGTATTCGGATTTCGACACCGGCCCTTGCTTACGCTTCGCTGCGCAGCCCACGCATCAGCACTTGCGTCTACACGCTGCGGGGCGCGTTCCAAACCGGACGCGCCACAACTGTGGTGACCTGCGATTGCATTTGTCGTGATGACAAACTGAAAGCGCGGGTCTAGCCTTCCGGCAAACATAACGCACGGGAGGAATGGCATGCCAGATGCAGCAGTCGCGGCACGTGCTTCGCAATCGAGCAGCAGCGCAACGTCGCAGCAGGTCGACGTCGCGGTGGTCGGTGCCGGCTTCGCCGGTCTTTATCTGTTGCATCGCCTGCGCAAGGCGGGCTTCTCGGTGGTTGCGCTGGAAGAGGGCGGCGACGTCGGCGGCACCTGGTACTGGAACCGCTATCCCGGCGCGCGCTGCGACATCCAGACCATCGATTACAGCTACACCTTCGATCCCGATCTCGACACCGCGTGGACCTGGTCGGAGAAATACGCGACGCAGCCCGAGATCCTGCGCTATCTCGGCTTCGTTGCCGATCGCTACGATCTCCGCCGCGACATCCGCTTCGGCACCAAGGTCACGCAGGCGACATGGGATGACGCGAGCGAGCGCTGGCAGCTTGCGACCGACAACGGCGCGCCGGTCTCGTGCCGCTATTACATCATGGCGACCGGCTGCCTGTCGTCGCCGAAGCCGCCGGAGATCGACGGCGTCAAGGATTTCAAGGGCGAGATCTATTTCACCGGCCGCTGGCCGCATCAGGGCGTCGATCTCAAGGGCAAGCGCGTCGCCGTCATCGGTACGGGATCGTCGGGCATCCAGTCGATCCCGCTGATCGCAGAGCAGGCGGCGGAACTCACGGTGTTTCAGCGCACGCCGAACTTTGCGTTGCCTGCGGGCAACGGTCCATCGCCCGAGGATCGCAAGAGCTATTTCGAGACCGATCGCGCCGCCTATCGCGAGCACGCGCGCCTGTCGCTGGCCGGCGTGCCCTATCCGCAGCAGACGGTGGTGAGCTGGCAGTTGAGCGATGCCGAACGCCGCGAACGCTTCGAGAAGGCGTGGGCGGCCGGCGACCTCGTCCACATCCTCACCCAGCTCTGGGCCGACCAGGGCGTCGATGTCGACGGCAACACGCTGGTGGCCGATCTGATCCGCGAGAAGATCCGCAATGTCGTGAAGGATCCGGAGACGGCCGCGGCGCTGACCCCGCACGACCATCCGTTCGGCGCCAAGCGTCCCTGCCTCGATACCAACTACTACGCGACCTACAACCGCCCGAACGTGACGCTGGTGAATTTGCGACAGGAGCCGATCAAGGCGATCACGGCCGGCGGCATCACCACCGACAAGCGCAGCTTCGATGTCGACGTCATCGTGTTCGCCACCGGCTTCGACGCGATGACCGGCGCGATCATGGCGGTGCATCCGATCTCGGGGCGCGGCGGCAAGTCGCTGTCCACGGTCTGGGCGCACGGGCCGCAGACCTATCTCGGACTGACAGTCGCGGGCTTCCCCAATCTCTTCATGATCACCGGCCCCGGCAGCCCGTCGGTGCTGTCGAACATGGCGGTGTCGATCGAGCAGCATGTCGACTGGGTGGTCGACCGCCTGGCGCAATTGCGCGATGCCGGCTTCACCACGATGGAGGCGACCGAGACGGCACAATCAGGCTGGCAGCGCCACATGGCCGACTGCGCGATGCTGACGCTGCATCGGCTTGCCAACACCTGGTACACGGGCGCCAACGTGCCCGGCAAGCCGCTGGGCGTGATGCCCTATACCGGCGGCGTCGGTCCTTACCGCAGCATCTGCAACGAGGTCGTCAGCCGCGGCATGCTCGGTTTCAAGCTCTCCGGCCCCGGCGTTGCCGCGCAATGCAATGACGGTGAGGTGGTGCGGCTGCAGCCCGATGTCCGGCTGGTGCTGAATCTGCTCGGCGAGATGAATCTGCCGCCGATCGAGACGATGGGTGCGGCCGGTGCGCGCTTCTTCCTCAATGAGTTCAACAAAAGCCGTCCCGCCGGACGACCGGTCGGCGAAGTCGGCACCGGCATGTTGCAGGGCGCCGAGGGGCCGCTGCCTTACAAGCTGTACCGGCCGGCGACGCCGGGGCCGCATCCGATCGTGGTCTACTTCCACGGCGGCGGCTGGGTGCTCGGCGACGAGCAATCGGACGATCCGTTCTGCCGCGATTTGTGCCGGCGCACCGGTATGATTGTCGTCAGCGTCGGCTATCGCCACGCGCCCGAGCATCGCTTCCCGGCGGCGGCGGAAGACGGCTTTGCCGCGACGCGCTGGATTGCCGCGCACACCGCCGAGCTCGGCGGCAGCGCCGGCCCGGTGCTGGTCGCCGGCTGGAGCGCCGGCGGCAACATCGCGGCCGTCACCTGCCAGCTCGCACGCGACCGCGGCGGACCGGAGATCGCCGGCCAGCTCCTGATCTGCCCGGTCACCGACTCCACCTTTGACCGCCCGTCCTATGTCGAGAACGCAACCGGCTACTTCCTGACTCGCGGGCTGATGTTCTGGTTCTGGGATTTGTACTGCTCGCCGGCCGATCGCACCGATCCGCGCGTCGCGCCGCTGCGCGGCAAGCTCGAAGGCCTGCCGCCGGCCTTCGTCGTGACCTGCGAGTTCGATCCGCTGCGCGATGAGGGCATTGCCTATGCCGAAGCGATGGCGAAGGCCGGCGTGCCGGTCGAACAGCTCAAGGCGCACGGCCAGTTCCACTCCTCGTTCACGATGGTCGACGTCATCATCACCGGCGTCAGCGGCCGCGTGAAGATGGCCCAGGCGCTGCGCCGGTTCGCCGGACTGCCTGAGGAGGTCGGACAGGACAATGTTGCGCCGCCCGAGGTCAACGCGGCGGCGGAGTAGGCCGGCAGTTTCGCGGCGTTCGACTAGCCCAGCTCGAACGTCGTGACGCCGAATACGCGATGCATCTGCAATGGCGGGATCGCGCCGGTGTACATCCGCGCGGTCTCGAACACGGGTGAAAGCCCAAGGCCTTGCGCCAATGCGACGGCGTCGCGGTTGACGGCGGGAACGTCGAGGAAGATGTCGCTGCGGCCTGCGCTCGCGAGCAATGCCGACAGGACAACCTCAGCGCTCGCGCGGTCATCGGCGACAAGCGGACCGATCTTGTGACCAGTGCGGCACGGACGGATCACGCCCCAGCCGCTGAGTTTGCCGTCGCGCAGCAGCGCGCGCCCGACATGGGTGGGCGCATTGATCCAGGCGCGCAGGAAGGCCGGGCGCGGCGCCGGGAATACCGTGGCGTCATCGGCCTCGATCAGCGCGGCCGGCACATCGGTCAGCGCGATGATGTTGCTGCTGGGAACGGGCGGTGCGGTCACCACACCGCCGTAGCGCACATTGGCGCAAGCGAGCTCAAAGCCGGACTTCCGGTAGTTCGCCTGCTGCGCCACCACGCCATCGAGCCCGATCACGCGCCGACGCGCGTGCGCGATCGCCGTGTTCCAAATCTTCAGGCCGTAACCCCTGCCGCGCAAGTCCGGACGCACGATGTAGAAGCCGAGGAAAGCAAATCGCGCCCCGTAATTAACGCAGGAGATCACCGCGGCTGGGCGCCCGTCGAGCTCGCCGATGAAAAATCCCTCCGGGTCCTCGGCGGCAAAGCACGCGGCATCGGAAAGGCCGGGATTCCAGCCCTCGGCCGCGGCCCAGTCCACCGCGAGCGCAATCTCGTCGGGCCGCATCTGTCTGATGATGAGCTCGTTCATCGCAAATGATCACCTGGTGTCGGTTGACCCAGCGTAGCGCGCCAGGCTCGCCGCGTCATTCATTCCGATCCGGATGCGTCTGCAAGAAGATGCAACGCTCGCTTCACGTCGCGAGAGTGCGCGGTCATATCTTCAGCACTGTCATCGCCCGCGAAGGCGGGCGATCCAGTATTCCAGAGGCCGTCGTGCTTGATACGAGAGGGCGCAGCGTACTGGATCCCCGCATGCGCGGGGGATGACGGCGGAGTTAGGCGACGATGCTTGTGGTGCAACTGCGACAGTGAGGCACAATGCGACCAACTCCAGCATTCCCGCGCAACGGCTTCACTGTTGTCGGAGGGACTTGTGCGATCCGGCTTCCTGGAGAGCGATCCGTTACCCCGGCTTCCGCCGATACGCGGCAAAGAACACGCGCGTGGCGCTGTCGACCACGGTCGCGATCTGCTCGGGCGAGGGGGAGGGCTTGGCCTGAAAGATGAACGCCTGGAATAGCGTCGCCTGGCACATCTGCATGAACTGCCAGGCCGCGAGTTGATAGTTGTCGATCTCAAGCTCGCCGAGTGCGGCGCGGGCCTCGAGATAGGCGGCGAAGCGGTCGACCGTGTGGGCGATCACATGGGTGTAGAACCGGCTGCCGAGCTCAGGCATCCGCTCGGCGATCGCCATCACCGTGCGGATCGCCGAGCCACCGCCGGGCCGGCACAGCACCCCGACATAGGCGCGGCCGAATTCGGGGAGGGTGACGTCGACGCTGCGCGCGGGATCGAAATTGAAGACGGTCTTGCCCTGCTCGAGCTTCTCCTCCTCGACAATCGCCGCAAACAACCCGGCCTTGTCGGGAAAATAGACGTAGAGCGTGCCCTTCGAGACTCCGGCGGCGCGGGCGATCTCGCCCATGCTGGCGCCGTCAAACCCGAGATCCATGAAAACCTTGCGGGCGCCGTCCAGGATCTGACGGCGCTTCGATGAGTCCTCCTCGCTGACGAGGTGGAGGGACTTTGGGGACGATGCAACCATTGGTTTGGCTTCTTCGGAAAGAACTCAACCCGAAAAACGCAGGGCAGGATTCGAAGCATTATAATTTCACCTCTCGGAAGATAGATTGACCGAACCGTTCGGTCAATGGTACCTTTTGACGCGCGATGACCGGCGCGGGCTGACTTGCGGGCGCTGCGGGCATCGGGATTTTTTTTGGGGAGGCCAATTATGGCCGCAGCGAGAGATCAGGCCGCGCGCATCGTCCGCGCCGAGCCGGAGGGGAACGAGACGCCGGACACGCGCGAGGTCGCCGCCAATCCCGGCGAGCAGTCTCGATCGCACGTGGCAGATGAAGCCAGGCGCCGCCCGGCCGAGGCGCCGCCCGCATCTGCTCCGGAGCAGCCGGCCGCGCCGCCCGCAGCCTTCGCACCGGCGAAGCCTGGCAAGCGCAAATTCGTGATGTTCGGCGTGGTCGGCGCGCTCGCGCTCGCGGCTGCGGGCTACGCGGCCTACTATTTGATGATTGGACGCTTCTACGTCTCGACGGACGACGCCTATGTCCGCGCCAACAACTCCATGCTCGGCGCGCGCGTTGCCGGCCATATCGCCGCGATCCTGCCCGGCGACAACGCGCGGGTGCGTGCCGGTGATGTGATCTTCCGGATCGACGACGGCGACTACCGGATCGCGGTCGATGCCGCGCGGACAAAGATTGCGACCCAGCAGGCGACGATCGAGCGCATCGGCCGCCAGGTCGCGTCCGCGGTGAGCGCGGTCGAGCAGGCCGAGGCGCAGCTCGTGTCGGCGCAAGCCGGGTTGAAACGTGCCGACCTCGATTTCGATCGGCAGCAGGCGCTGAGCAACAAGGGCTTTGCCTCGCGCGCCACCTTCGAAGTCTCCGAAGCCGGCCGCGACCAGGGCGCGGCTGCGGTGCGATCGGCGCAGGCGGCCTACGATGCGGCCAAGGATAACGTCGAGGTGACCAAGGCGCAGCAGGCGGAAGCGCGCGCCCAGCTCGCTGAATTGCAGACCCAGCTCGCCAAGGCCGAGCGCGATCTCGACTTCACGTCAGTGCGCGCGCCGGTCGACGGCACCTTCTCCAATCGCCTCGTCAATACCGGCGACTACATCACGGTCGGCCAGCGGCTCGGCAATGTGGTGCCGCTCGACGGCGTCTTCATCGACGCCAACTATAAAGAGACACAGCTCAAGCGCATCCGTCCCGGCCAGCGGGTCACGATCAAGGTGGACGCCTACGGCTTCCGCAAGTTCACCGGCATCGTCGACAGCATCTCGCCGGCGGCGGGCTCAGTGTTCACGTTGCTGCCGCCCGACAACGCCACCGGCAATTTCACCAAGATCGTGCAGCGCCTGCCGGTCCGCATCCGCGTGCCGAACAGCGTCGCCCAGCAGGGCCTGCTGCGCGCCGGCATGTCGGTCTACACCACCGTCGACACCCATGAAGGCGCTGCTGATGCCGACAGCGATGCCGACCTCGACTCGCCGATGATGATCCATCCGCAGTGATGTCTTGAAAGTGTGCGGCACAATGACCTCGGATCAAAGCGTTGCTGCATCGACGGTCCACCTCTCCCCTTGTGGGAGAGGTCGGATTGCATCGCGAGATGCAATCCGGGTGAGGGGTTACGGCCTCTCCTGGGACCCGTGGCCCCTCACCCGGCGCTGCGCGCCGACCTCTCCCCGATGGGGAGAGGTGTTAACAAGCTGCGAGCGCTAGCCCATGGCGAACGCGACCACTGCTTCCCCATCGATGACGGGCGCCGAGACGCCGGCGGCCGAGCGCATCCAGCCGAAGCGGCTGTTTGCGTTCATCATCATGGTGTTCGGGATGTTCATGTCGATCCTGGACATCCAGGTCGTCTCGGCCTCGCTGACCGAGATCCAGGCCGGCCTGTCGGCGTCTTCGACCGAAGTGTCGTGGGTGCAGACCGCCTACCTGATCGCGGAGGTGATCGCGATTCCGCTATCCGGCTTCCTGTCGCGCGCGCTCGGCACGCGGCTGTTGTTCGCGATCTCGGCGTTCGGCTTCACCGTGGCGAGTCTGCTGTGCGGCTTCGCCTCCTCGATCGAGCAGATGATCCTGTGGCGCGCGCTGCAGGGCTTCCTCGGCGCCGGCATGATCCCGACCGTATTCGCCTCCGCCTACACGATCTTCCCGCGCACCAAGTTCTACATCGTGGCGCCGATCATCGGCCTTGTCGCGACGCTGGCGCCGACGGTCGGGCCGACGGTCGGCGGCTACATCACCGACCTGATGTCGTGGCACTGGCTGTTCTTCATCAACATCGTGCCAGGCATCGTCATCACCATCGGCGTGCTGGCGCTGATCGATTTCGACCAGCCGAACTTCGCGCTGCTCGACCGCTTCGACTGGTGGGGCCTGATCTTCATGGGCGGCTTTCTCGGCTCGCTCGAATATGTGCTGGAGGAAGGTCCGCAATATGAGTGGCTGCAAGACACCTCGGTGGCGATCTGTGCCGCGGTCTGCTTCGTCTCGGCAATCGCCTTCTTCTGGCGGGTCTTGACCGCCGAGGAGCCGATCGTCGACCTCTACGCCTTTGCCAACCGCAACTTCGCGGTCGGCTGCGTGCTGCAGTTCTGCATCGGCATCGGGCTCTACGGCCTGACCTACGTCTACCCGCGCTATCTCGCCGAGATCCGCGGCTACAGCGCGCTGATGATCGGCGAGACCATGTTCGTCTCCGGCGTGACGATGTTCTTGATGGCGCCGGTGGTCGGGCGGCTGATGCAGAAGGTCGACCTGCGCTACATCATCGCCTTCGGCCTTGTCACCTTCGCGCTCGGCTCCTGGCAGATGACCTGGATCACGCGCGACTACGACTTCTACGAGCTGTTGCTGCCGCAGATCCTGCGCGGCATCGGCATGATGTGCGCGATGGTGCCGACCAACAACATCGCGCTCGCCACGCTGCCGCCGGATCGCGTCAAGAACGCCTCCGGCCTGTTCAACCTGATGCGCAATCTCGGCGGCGCGGTCGGGCTCGCCATCATCAACGAGGTGCTCAACGACCGCACCGATTTGCACATCTCGCGGCTGCACGACCGCGTGACCTGGGGCAACGCCACCGCGGTCGAGACGCTGAACATGCTGAGCCAGCGGATGCAAGGCGCGGGCGATGCGGCGCTGATGGCGATGAAGCAGCTCTCGCAGATCGTGCATCGCCAGGCCGCGGTGATGGGCTATGGCGACGCCTTCTTCATGCTGTCGCTGTTCTATGTCGGCCTCAGTCTGCTGGTGCTGCTGGTGAACAAGCCGCCGTCGATGGCCGCGGGCGGCGGCGACGCGCATTGACGCGCGGCGTCTGCGGGCGAAGCGAGCGCATCGCCGACACATTGACGCACTCACGCGGATGTCATCTTGCAGATCACGCGTGATGCATTTATAAGCAGCTCTTCCTTACTCGAACCGGGGAGATGCGCATGAAGTCGTTTATTTCGCAGATCGCGCGCCCGCGTTCGATGATGCTGGATGCGCTTGCGCGTTAGCTCCCAGCTCTGATCGGCCTGATCCCCGATCGCCTAAACATCCCAATACGTTACCGATTGTTATCAGCGACGCTCGCGTTTCGATTCCGTGCGCGCGTCGCACCAGATGGAGCCGGCCGGCGCGGCAAAAGCGTGGCCGGAATGTGCCATGATCAATGAAAAGACCAAACGACCGGCCGCGATCCGGATCGTGCTTCCGTTCGTCTTCCGCCACTGGCTGGAACAGCCATGGCGCGCCTCCGTCGTCACGGCGGGTTTCCTCGGCGCGACCGCGGCCGACCTGTTCATGCCGGTCTATTCCGGCCATCTGGTCGATGCGCTGACCGCGGGCGCCTCCGATCCGGCCGCGCGCCATGCCGCGATGATCGCGTTCGGTGCGATCGTCGCTCTCGGCGCGCTGTCGGTGATGCTGCGGCTCGTGGGTATCCAGGGAATCGTGCCGTTCACGCTGAAGACGATGTCCGACGTCGGGCAACAGGCCTTCATGCGCGTGCAGCGCTTCTCGACCGATTGGCATGCCAACTCGTTCGCCGGCTCCACCGTGCGCAAGATCACGCGCGGCATGTGGGCGCTCGATCTGTTGAACGATACCATCCTGATGGCGCTGTTGCCGTCGCTGGTGGTGCTGGTCGGCTCGATGATCCTGCTCGGCATGCACTGGCCACAGCTCGGCGCGGTGATCGCGGTCGGCTCGGTGATCTATGTGGCCATGACCATGGCGTTCCAGGTCAGCTATGTCGCGCCGGCCGCGCGCGTCTCCAACGCGTGGGACACCAAGGTCGGCGGCACGCTGGCGGATGCCTTGACCTGCAACGCGGTGGTGAAATCGTTCGGCGCCGAGACGCGCGAGGATCTACGTCTCGCCGGCGTCATCAGCCGTTGGCGCAGACGGGTGCGGCGGACCTGGTTCCGCTACAACCATACGTCAACGGCGCAGCTCGTGGTGCTGTTGTGCTTCCGCGCATCCGTGATCGGCGGCGCAATCCTGTTGTGGGCGGCGGGCCACGCCACGCCGGGCGACGTCACCTATGTGCTGACCAGCTACTACATCATCCACGCCTACTTGCGGGATGTCGGCATGCACATCAACAACCTGCAGCGGTCGGTGAACGACATGGAGGAGCTAGTGCAGATCCATGGCGAGCCGCTCGGCATTGTCGATGCACCCGACGCACGCCCGATCGACATCCAGGGCGGCCGCATCGTGTTCGACGACGTCACGTTCCTTTATGGCGGGCATCGCCGGCCGCTCTATGACGGGCTGTCGGTCGACATCCGCGCCGGCGAACGCGTCGGCCTGGTCGGACGCTCGGGCTCCGGCAAGACGACGTTCGTCAAGCTGGTGCAGCGGTTGTACGATGTCTCCGGCGGCCGGATCCTGATCGACGGTCAGGACATCGCGCAAGCGACGCAGCAGTCGCTGCGCAGCCAGATCGCGATCGTGCAGCAGGAGCCGATCCTGTTCCACCGTACGCTGGCGGAGAACATCGCCTATGGCCGGCCCGGCGCCGGCATGGCGGCGATCGAGCAGGCGGCGCGGCTTGCCAATGCGCACGACTTCATCATGCGGCTGCCGAAAGGCTACGGCACGCTGGTGGGCGAGCGCGGCATCAAGCTGTCGGGCGGCGAGCGGCAGCGCGTGGCGCTGGCGCGGGCCTTCCTGGCGGATGCGCCGGTGCTGATCCTGGACGAGGCGACCTCGAGCCTCGATTCGGAATCGGAGGCGCTGATCCAGGAGGCGATGGAGCGGCTGATGAAGGGCCGGACCTCGATCGTGATCGCGCACCGGCTGTCGACGGTCCGCAGCATGGACCGGATCCTGGTGTTCGATCGCGGCGAGATCGTCGAGCAGGGGACGCACAAGACGCTGACTGCGCGACCGGGCGGCATCTATCGCGGCCTGTTCGAGCGCCAGGTCACCGAGTTCGGCCGGATCGACGCAGCGGAGTGAGGAGTGGCGCGCGGCTCGTGGGTGAAAGTCTCGCCAGCCGCGCACCCCAACTGCCGCGCGCGCTATCGCGCCGCAAATCCGCTCCACAGCAATCCGATGCCGGAGAGCACGAGCAGGCCCAGCACGATGTCGGAAAAGTTGCGATCGCTCATCGCGTGGTAGACGCGCGCGCCGAGCCAGGCGCCGAGCAGCGTGCCGGGGAAGGCGCACAGCACCAGCCAGACGATCTCGCCTCTGACGAGGCCGCTTGCGACCTGCACGCACAGCGCGGTCGCAAGGATCGTGAAATTGAAGGTCTGGAAGACGCCGCGTCGCTCCGCCTTGCCCCACCCGCGAAGGCTCGCCCACAGGATCGGAAGCGGGCCGGACAGGCCGGCGAGACCGCCGAGGATGCCGCCGGCAAAGCCGATCGCCGTGTCGGCCCATTTGCCGCCGAAGCGGATCGCCATCGGCGCCTTCTGAAAATAAAGCACCATCGGAAACACCACGAGGAACACGCCGATGGTTCGCTTGAACACGATCGGATCGGCATGCGCGATCAGCAGGATGCCGATCGGCACGCCGGCGAGCCCGCCGATGATGAAAGGCCAGATCAGGCGGAAATCGATCGTCTTCCAGATCGAGGGCAGCGTCGAGACCTGTGCGATCACCGAGCAGATCAGCACCAGCGGCACCGCCAGCGTCGGCGGCAGAACGTAGAGCCAGATGCCGAGCGCCATCAGCGCGGTGCCGAAGCCGGCGAGGCCGGATACGAAACCCCCGGCCAGCGCGCCGGAGAACAGGATCGCGTAGCTCGCCGCGGTCATCATTGCCTTTCTATCGTCATTCCGGGGCGACGCGAAGCATCGAACCCGGAATCTCCCGGTGCGCTACCGCGCGTCTGAGGTTCGCATCTTCGATGCACCCCGGAATGACGGCCGTGCTTTGCGGCGACGTTTACACGATGGAAGCAGCAGCTACTATTCGAAATCGCAGCTCTTCAACGATAATCGAAACTGGAAGCGGGGGCCCATGATAACGAGTTCGTCCAAAACCTTTCTGGTCTGTCACGGCGCTTGGTCGGCGGGGTGGGCATGGAAGAAGATGCATCCCTTGATGCAGGCCGCCGGGCACCGGCTCGTCACGCCAAGCTACACCGGGCTCGGCGAGCGGGCGCATCTCGCCAATCCGTCGATCGATCTCGAAGCCCACATCCAGGACGTGCTTGCGGTCATCAAATATGAGGACCTCAGCGACATCGTGCTGCTCGGCCACTCCTATGGCGGTATGGTCGCGACGGGCGTCGCCGATCGCGCGCGTGAGCGCGTTGCGCAACTGATCTATCTCGATGCCTTCGTGCCGCGCGACGGACAATCGCTGTTCGACCTCAACGAGGTCGCGATCGAGAAGATGCGGGAGGCGGCGCGCAACGGCGACGGCTGGCGCATCCCGCCGATGCCGACGCCGCCGGATACTTCGCCCGCCGACGTCGAATGGCTGACCGCGCGCCGCATCGACATGCCGCTCAAATGCTTCGAGCAAAGGCTCAAGCTGCAGCACGGCGAGCCGGCACTGCCGCGCAGCTACATCTACGCCACCCGCATCACGCCGGCCGACACGTTCGGCCAGTTTGCGAAGCGCACGAAGAACGAGGCCGGATGGCGCTATTTCGAGATCGACGCCAGCCACTCGCCGAACGTCACCGCGCCCGAGGCACTGATGGCGCTGTTGATGGAGATCGCGGCGCGGCCGGCGTAGGCTGGCAGCCTCGCACCATCATCTGCATGTCACATTTTCGAAAACGTTGACTTGGCGGCAAGCGTCGATGCTGACGGGTCTGCTCTCCGAGCGAAACCGAATGACCACAACTTGGCCTCGCATGTTCAACCGAACTGCGACATAATCGGCATCTCGCGTGGTCAGCCGGTGAATGTGGTCGTATGAACCGAAGCCCCGTGCTCGTAGACCTGGCGCTGCAGGGCGGAGGATCGCACGGCGCATTCACATGGGGCGTGCTCGATCGGCTGCTTGAGGAGCCGTGGTTTCAGATTGCGGGAATCTCCGGAACATCGGCCGGGGCGATGAATGCCGCGGTGCTGGTGGACGGCTGGACCGCCGGCGGTGCGACCGGCGCTCGCGAGGCGCTTGAGAAATACTGGCGAAACGTCTCGCGCGCCGCCGCATTCAGCCCTCTGCAACGCTCGCCGCTCGATCGCTTCCTGGGGCGATGGTCGCTCGACAGCTCTCCGGCCTATCTCTTCACCGATTTGATGTCGCGGGTGCTCTCGCCCTACGACCTCAATCCGCTCGGCTTCAATCCGCTGCGCAAGATCCTGGCCGAGAGCATCGATTTCGAACGCCTCGCTCGCGCACCGATCAAGCTGTTCGTGACCGCCACCCGTGTGCGGACCGGCCGTGGACGGATCTTTCGTAACGCGGAGATCACCGCGGACGTGCTGCTCGCGTCGGCTTGTCTACCCACCATGTTTCGCGCGATCGAGATCGAAGGCGAGCCCTATTGGGACGGCGGTTACGCGGGCAACCCGACGATCACCCCGCTGGTTCGCGAGACCGACGCGTGCGACACCGTGGTCGTGCAGATCAACCCGACCGAGCGATCGGAGGAGCCGCGCACGGCGGCGGACATTCTCAACCGCCTGAACGAGATTTCATTCAACTCGCCGCTGGCCAAGGAGTTGCGCATGATCGCGCTGCTGCGTCAGGTCGCTGATCCCGGCACCGGGGAGGGCGCGCGCTGGGCGCAAATGCGAACGCACCGTGTCAAGAGCGACATGCTTGCGACGTTCGGCTCGTCGTCCAAGCTCAATGCGGAATGGGCCTTCGTGACCAAGCTGCATCAAGAAGGGCGGCACGCCGCCGGCGAGTTCCTCGACCTGCACGGCGCCGATCTCGGCGAGCGCTCGACGGCCGATCTGGATATCCTGCTGGCGGAGTGCTGAGGCCATGGGTCTTCTCGGCATCCTCGTCGGGCTCGGGCTGCTGGTCTGTCTCGCCTTCCGCGGATGGAGCGTCCTGCTGCTGGCTCCGCTCTGCGCGTTGGTGGCCGCGGCGTTCGGCGGCGAGCCGCTGCTCGCCAACTGGACCCAGACCTTCATGGGCAGCGCGGCGGGATTTCTCGCGCAGTTCTTTCCGATTTTCCTGCTCGGCGCGTTGTTCGGCAAGCTGATGGACGACAGCGGCGCCGTTGCGGCGGTCGCAAGCTTCATCACCCGCAGCGTAGGCGAGCGCCGGGTCATTCTCGCGGTTGTGTTGGCGGGCGCCCTGGTTACCTATGGCGGCGTCAGCCTGTTCGTGGCGTTCTTCGTCATCGTCCCGATGGCCCAGTCGCTGTTTCGCGCGGCTGACATTCCGCACCGCCTCGTACCGGCGGCCGTCATTCTCGGCACCTCGACGTTCACGATGTCGGCGCTGCCGGGCACGCCGTCGATCCAGAATGCGATCCCGATGCCGTTCTTCGGCACGACACCGTTCGCGGCGCCAGGCCTCGGCGTGATCGCGTCGATCATCATGCTGGGCGTGGGGCTGTGGTGGCTGCTGCGCGCGGAGAACTCGGCGCGTCGCGCAGGGGAAGGCTACGGGAAGGAGCCGTCATCTGCACTCGAGGATGCCGCCGCCGACGAGCTGGTGCGCGAGCGGGCGACGACGGCGCGCGAGTTCGACCCGGCGGAGTTGCGCCACGGACACCACAGCGATGCCAAGGTCCCCACCCTCAACGCCATGCTTCCTTTGGTCGTGGTCGTCGCCGTCAACCTGGTGATGTCGCTCGTCGTGCTGCCCCGGCTTGATGTCTCGTTCCTGGCGGAGCAGCGCTGGGGAGGCACGTCGCTCACTGCCGTTGCCGGTGTCTGGTCGGTCATCGTCGCGTTGGCGGCGGCGATCGTGGCGGTCATCCTCTGCAACTGGACGCGACTGCTGGCGCTGCGGCAGACCATGGATGCCGGCGCCAACGCATCGGTGCTGCCTGCCCTCAGTGTCGCGAGCCTGGTCGGGTTTGGCGCTGTGATCGCCTCGCTTCCTGCCTTCGAAATGGTTCGGGACCGGGTGCTGCAGATCGAAGGTGGCCCGCTGGTGTCGCTCGCCATCGCGACGAACCTGCTGGCGGCGCTGACGGGGTCGGCCTCCGGCGGTTTGACCATCGCGCTCGATGCGTTGGGCGGAACCTACATGGAGCTCGCCGCGCAGGCGGGTATCGATCCCGGCCTTCTGCATCGCGTCGCGGTGATCGGCTCGGGGACGCTCGACATTCTGCCTCATAACGGTGCGGTCGTCAGTCTGCTCGCGATCTGCGGCCTCACGCACCGCGACAGTTATGTCGACATTGTCATGGTCGGCATCGTGAGTTCCGTGATCGCCCTTGCCGGGGTGATCGCAATGGGAACGGCATTCGGGTCGTTCTGAAGCCGTGGCGCGCTGGAGGCGATCCTCGTCAGGCCCGGAGCCTGTTCGTCAGTCCTCCTTGTCCGCGAGTTGAATCCCTTCTTCTCTCAATGCCTTGAGAAGAGCCTGGACCTCTTCAAGCGAGAGCTGTTTCGGGCACAGGTTGTTGAGCTGATCGGAAGTGACGACGCCGGTCTGGTCGCTGATTTCGCGCGCAGCCTCGATGATCTTGCGCAGGTCCATCGGTGATCCTCCCGAAGTGGGGTCCCATGACATCGGAAGGTTAGCACGGAGCCGCCAAGTTTCCCTACGAACGGCAAGCATCAGCGGCTAGTGTCCTGAACCGGAAGTTCATGGCATTTTAGGCTTTGGCTGGCGCATTGTAAGCGCAGAAGCGTTCGATGGAGCTGAGAATGTCGTCGGCTGATCTGGTCCATCGGAATGGTCTTGGGTCGGCGTTGTGATGTTCGATGAAGGCGGTGATCTCGGCACGTAGCGCCGCCACACTGCGATAGATGCCGCGCCTGATTTTGCGCTCGGTGATGAGGGCAAAGAAACGTTCGACCTGATTGAGCCAGGATGAACTGGTGGGCGTCAGATGGACGTGCCAGCGCGGCCTCTTGGCCAGCCAGTTGCGGATCAGCGGCGTCTTGTGGGTTGCGTAATTGTCCATGACGAGATGAACGTCCAGATCGTCTGGAACGGCGGCCTCGATCTCATCGAGAAACTTGCGGAACTCTGTGGCGCGATGGCGCCCGTAACACTTGCCGATGACCCGGCCGGTTGCGATGTCGAGGGCGGCAAATAGTGATGTCGTGCCATGGCGCTTGTAATCGTGACTGCGGCGTTCCGCCTGACCAGGTCGCATCGGGAACGTGGGTTGGCTGCGATCCAGTGCCTGGATCTGTGACTTCTCGTCGACACACAGCACGATGGCCCGCTCGGGCGGGGCCACGTAGAGACCGACGACGTCGCGAACCTTGGCGACGAAGTCGGGATCGGTTGAAAGCTTGAAGGTCTCCAACCGATGCGGCTGTAAGCCGAAGGCGCGCCATATCCGCTGGACCGTCGAGACTGACAGTCCACTGGCCCGCGCCATGCTGCGCGAGCTCCAGTGGGTGGCGTTGGGCGGCTTCGTCTCAAGGGTGCGGACGATCACCGCCTCGATCCGGGCATCTTCGATCGTGCGCGGCGTCCCTGATCGCGGCCCATCCCGAAGACCTTCAAGCCGATGCTCGGCGAAGCGCCGGCGCCACTTGCCGACCGTATCGGGATCAATACCCAGGCGAGCCGCCACGATCTTGCTCTGCTCGCCGTCGGCACTGGCCAGGATGATCCGGGCTCGCTGCGCCAAGCCCTGCGCCGTGCTTCGGCGCGAGGCCAGCGACGTCAACTCAGCGCATTCAACCTCAGTCAATTCCAGCGGAGCAAAGCGTCGACCCATAACCATCCTCCTCAAACCATGAGGACAGTCTGCTATCTTCGAGTCGATTTGGAGTCCGCTGAACTTCAGATTCGGGACACTAGAGCGTTTTCGAGCGAAGTGGATACCGGTTCGCGTGAAGAAAACGCGTCAAAACAAGAATCTAGAGCTTCGGTTCTGATTCAATCGGAACCGAAAATGCTCGAGGTATGCGGGATGTCTGGAGCGGCTGATGATGAGCGGCAACCCCGCACTGGGCAGGCGCACAAATCTAACAACCGCTGAAAATGGCGAGGGGCCCGGCGTATTGCGCCGAGCCCCTCATTTGCAGAGCATCAGCCGGCCTGTAAGCCGGGTTCTGTAGGGCACCAGTCTTGCGAATGGTACGTGACGGCCATTCCTCTGGGACAAGGTTTGCACCATGCCTCGAGCAACCTACCCGAACAGCGGGCCTGACATCGCCCTGCGGTGTTATCGCGATGTCGCGAACTGACCGCGTTGCTGTCCCTATTCGGTCTTGCTCCCGGTGGGGTTTGCCATGCCGTCGCCGTTGCCGGCAACGCGGTGCGCTCTTACCGCACCTTTTCACCCTTACTCCCTCCGAGGAAGGAGCGGTTCGTTCTCTGTGGCACTTTCCCTGGGGTCGCCCCCGCCGGACGTTATCCGGCACCGCATGTCGATGGAGCCCGGACTTTCCTCTCCCGCGGCCTTTCGGCACTTGCGGGAGCGGCCGTCCGGCCGACTGACGCTCCATGGCATGGGGGTTTTGATGCGCCGCGTCAAGCGGTTGCGATGGTTAATCCAGTCGCTTCTGCGATTTCAGCGCTGCGGACAGGCGATAACGCGGGAACCTGACCGGATGCGGCTGCATCGTGTCGTTCGCGCTTGTCAGCTCCCGTTTCCGGGTCCAGATCAGGATCGGAATCGGGAGATGAGTGATGAATATTGCGACTGCCGTGGGGGAAGCTGTGCTCGGCGGTGCGTCCGACGCGGTCGTTGCGACCGATCGCGAAGGCCGCATCACCTTCTGGAATCCTGGCGCGGTCAGGATCTTCGGCTTCTCGGCCGCAGAAGCGGTCGGTCAATCGCTCGATCTTATTATTCCCGAAAGCCTGCGCGCCCGCCACTGGACCGGCTATCGCCACGTCATGGAGACGGGAACCAGCCGTTACGGTCTCGGCGACCTGCTTTCGGTGCCGGCTCTGACCAAGGATGGCCGGCGGATCTCGGTCGAGTTCACCATCGTGATGCTGCATGACGCCGGGCAACAGGTCGCCGGCACGGCGGCTGTGATGCGCGACGTGACCAAAAGTTTCGAGGAACTCAAGGAGCTCAGGCGGCGGCTGGCGCAGGCAGAGCAGGCCAAAACCCATCCAGTCTGACTTACCCGCGGGCGCCGCGCCCAGTTACGTTTCCGCCGCCGCATCAAAATTTCTCCGCTACGATGTCGTCCCACTCGTCGTCCGTTCGACTGGGTGTCGGCGATCCAGCCGAACAAGAGGAGATTTCAGATGCAGTACCTGCTGTTGATCTATCGGAACGAAGCGGACCTGGCGCATGCGAACCCGGACGAGCGCAAGAAGGTCTCGGCGGAGTACGCCGCCTACACCCAGTCCATCATCCAGAGCGGTCATTTCAAGGCCGGCGACGGCCTGCAGCCTACGACCACCGCGACCACGGTGCGGGTTCGCGACGGCAAGACCCTGACCACCGATGGTCCGTTCGCGGAAACCCGCGAGCAACTCGCCGGCTATTATCTGGTCGATGCCAAGGATCTCGACACCGCGCTCGGCCTTGCCGCGCGGATTCCCGGCGCCAAGACCGGCTCGATCGAGGTCCGACCGGTGATGATCTACGACAATTGATGGCGCGCTGTCATTCCGGGTTCGCATCTTCGATGCGCCCCGGAAGGACGATGTTGGATGAGATGACTCCAGGCCAGATCGAAAAAATCTTTCGCGACGAGGCGGGGCGGGCGCTGGCCACGCTGATCCGCCTCGTCGGCGATTTCGATCTTGCCGAGGACTCCCTGCAGGATGCCTTCGCGGTGGCGCTGGAGCGTTGGCCGATTGGCGAGCTGCCGTCCAATCCGCGCGCCTGGCTCGTCAACGTCGGCCGCAACAAGGCGATCGACCGCGTGCGGCGCGCGGCCACGTTTCGCGGCAAGCAGCAGGAACTGGCGCATCAACTGCAGACCGACGCGGAGCCGTCGGCCGAGCCGGCCGATGCCGCGCTCGACGACGACATGCTGCGACTGATCTTCACCTGCTGCCATCCCGCCTTCGCCGAGGAGGTTCAGGTCGCGCTGACCTTGCGCACGGTGTGCGGGTTGACCACGGCGCAGGTCGCGCGCGCGTTCCTTGTCAGTGAAGACGCGATGGCGCAGCGGCTGTTGCGCGCCAAGCAGAAGATCAGGCTCGCCGGCATTCCCTACGAGGTACCGGAGCGCGAGGCGCTCGAGCCGCGGCTCAACGGCGTGCTCGCCGTGATCTATCTCGTCTTCACCGAAGGCTATGCCGCCACCGCAGGCGAGGACCTGATGCGGCCGGACCTCGCACGGGAGGCGATCCGGCTGGCGCGGCTGCTCGACGCACTGATGCCCGCCCGTAGCGAGATCAAGGGATTGCTGGCGCTCATGCTGTTGCACGACGCGCGCCGCGCCGGTCGTCAGACCGCGGGCGGCGATATCGTGCTGCTCGAGGAGCAGGATCGCGCGCTGTGGGACTTCAAGCAGATCGCCGAGGGTCTGACGCTGGTCGAGCAGGCGCTGCGGCTGCCGGGTCGGCCGAAGTCCTATGCGGTGCAGGCGGCGATCGCCGCGCTGCATGCGCGGGCGCCCAACTACAAGGACACCGACTGGCCGCAGATCGCGGGCCTCTATCAGGTGCTGTTGCGGATCAGTCCCTCGCCCGTGATCGAGCTCAACCACGCCGCCGCGGTGTCGATGGTCGACGGTCCGGCGCGTGCGCTTGAGCTGATCGATGCGCTTGAGGCGCGCGGCGGCCTGAAAGGTTACGAGTTGCTTCCTGCGGTCCGTGCCGACCTGCTGCGCCGCCTCGGCCGAAACGAGGACGCGCGCGCGGCCTATCTCGCGGCAACTGCCGCGACGCAACTGGAACCGCTGCGTCGGCTTTATGCACGACGGATCGCGGAGATGAGGTGACGTCACCTCATCTCCGTCCATCAACCATCAACGGGTGCCGTGCGACGTTCGGTGTGCTCAGTAGCCCTGCTGCTTATTCTTTTCGCCGCTGTTCATTTTTTGATTCGCCGTTCCACCCGACCTTTGACTCGATGTTCCACTCGACATGCCGGTCGTGGTCCCCGGTGTCATTTTCTTTGTGTGATGGGTTTTCTGGGTCTTGTGCTGCGTTGTCATGGCGCCTGCGGCTGCTGGAGCGCCGACGAGGCCGATGGCGACAGCGCCTGCGATAAGTGCTTTGATCATGAACGAGTCTCCACTCATACCGCCCCAACAAAAAATCGGCGCGGTGCTGAAAAGTTCCCGTTCGCGGACGCTCTTCAGGCCTGAAAATAATCGGGCGACGCGGATCGGCTATCTCGCGTCTGTCGCCGTCGTTGCGTCCTGCGGCAGGCTCGCGAGCAGCGCGTGCAGCGTCGCCATGGTCGACCGGTCGGCGATGCCGTCGATGCGTTCGGGACGGAAGTGGCGCTGAAAGGCGGTGACCGCTTCCATGGTCGCGCCGTCATATTTGCCGTGGGTCGGGATGTTGTAGCCGTAGCGCGCAAACGCCGCCTGCATCTTGGCGACGTCGTCGCTGATTGCGCCCAGCATCAGCGCGTCGCCGCGCACGACCGGCGCCGGCTGCACCCAGTGGCCGACGCCGGAATTGGCCAGCGAATGCCAGGGGAATTTCTCGCCGGGATCCTTCTTGCGCGCCGGCGCGACATCGGAGTGGCCGAGCACGCGATGCGACGGCACCTTGCGGCGCAGCATGATGCCGCGGCACAGCGCGATCACCGCCGCGATCTGGCGCAACGGAAAGTCCGGATAGCCCCAATCATGGCCGCGGTTGACGATCTCGACACCGATCGAACAGGAATTGATGTCGTCCTCGCCGGCCCAGAACGACACGCCGGCATGCCAGGCGCGCTTGCTCTCCGGCACGCATTGCACGATGCGGCCGTCCTCGAGCACGATGTAATGTGCCGAGACCTCGGTGCCGGGTGTGCAGAGCTGCGTGATCGCGCCCTCGACGTCGGGCATGCCGGTGTAGTGCAGCACGATCATGTCGGGCTGACGGTTGTTGGCGCGCTCGCCGAAGTTCATCGATGGAATCACGTCGGACGCGATCGAGGAATCGGGCGTGAACGTCGTCAGGTCGGCAACAGCTCTCGGAACGGGAAGGGCCCGTTGACGCTTCGAATCAGCGTTTGCAGACGTGGACGAACCAGAAGCCATCGAATCACTCAAACCCGGCAGGAGAACGACATTTGACATATGTATAAAGCAACAGGCGTTTACTATTCCTTTACCCTGCCGGCCGGCGCAATCGCCTCGCCGGTTCCATCGGACGAATTTTGCCAGCGATCTACGTCGAGGACATCAGTCGAATTTGGATAAAAGGCCCGCGCGTCCGCTAACGCATCATCAACCGTTTCTTAACGCTAAGTGCCGTTACTGAGAGGTGAAGAGCCGAACCGGTTTTGGGGGACGGCCAAGGTCCGCTTTTGCGCGAAATCCCATGGAAGCCCAGCGAGTTCCGGTCGGACATCAGGATTTGCGGCCGACAATGGGAACCGGCGCGCGCATCGTGCAACGGCTCTTTGATCGAAATGGCCTGCCAAGGCGCGAGGATTCGAGGCGCAATGAGTTGGCACGCGTCCATATTCCTAATCATCGCCGCAGCCTCGCCCGGGGGCCGCGCATGAGCGCCCATGTCTCCCGTCACATTTCCGTGCTCGGCCGCCAGGCGGTCGATTATCTCGCGCCACGCGCCGGCGGCATCTATGTCGATGCCACGTTCGGCGCCGGCGGCTACAGCCGCGCGATTCTCGATGTTGCTGACGCGCGTGTGATCGGCATCGACCGCGACCGCACCGCGATCCTGGGCGGCTTCGATCTGGTCGATCGCTCCGGCGGCCGGCTGACGTTGGTCGAGGATCGCTTCTCCCATCTTGCCGAGGTCTGCGCCGCGCAGGGACTGGATGCGGTCGACGGCGTCGTGATGGATGTCGGCGTCTCCTCGATGCAGCTCGACCAGGCCGAGCGCGGCTTCTCGTTTCGCGGCAGCGGCCCGCTCGACATGCGGATGGGCCACAGCGGCCCGACCGCCGCCGACGTGGTCGCGAAGGCCTCCGAGCGCGAGCTCGCCGACATCATTTACATCTTCGGCGAGGAGCGTCATTCCCGTGGCGTCGCGCGCGCCATCGTCGCCGCGCGCAAGGAGGCGCCGATCGTAACGACCGAGGCGCTCGCCGCCATCGTCGCCAGGGTCGTCCGCGCCAAGCCGAACGAGATCCACCCGGCGACGCGGACGTTCCAGGCGCTGCGCATCTTCGTCAATGAAGAGCTCGACGAATTGCATCAGGCGCTCGCGGCGGCCGAGCGCGTGCTGAAGCCCGGCGGCCGGCTGGTCGTAGTCTCCTTCCATTCGCTGGAAGACCGCATCGTCAAGAATTTCCTGGCCGATCGCGGCAAGGTCAGCGCCGGATCGCGGCACATGCCCGAAGTCGCGCAATCATCGCCGAGCTTCAAGATCCTGACCAAGCGGCCGGTGGGGCCCGATGACGCCGAGGTCGCGGCCAATCCGCGCGCGCGGTCCGCGAAGCTGCGCGCGGCCGAACGAACCGCGGCGCCGGCGCACCGGGCCGACGACTTGCCGTCCTGGCCGCGGCTCGCCGACGTGATGCGGGGAGGCTGACCATGCGCATCCTCCACTTCCTCGTCATCGGCATGCTGATCTTCGCGGCGTCCTACGTTTACCGCATCAAGATGGAATCGACCGCGCGCGTCGAGCGGGTGCTGCAGCTCAACGCCGAGATCCGCAAGCAGCGCGACGCGATCGCGGTGCTGCGCGCCGAATGGGCCAAGCTCGATGCGCCGCTGCGGCTGCAGGGCCTTGTCGAGCGGCATCTGCCGCTCAAGCCGATCAACGCCAACCAGTACGATTCCCTGAAGAACCTTCCTGAGCGGCCGCCGAACTTCACTCGGCCGGGCGGGCGCGACCCGATCGGCGCCATGATCGACACGATCGAGGCGGCGGCCGAACCCGACAGCACGACGGGGTCGATCTCGGGGCCCGCCGCCGACCAGCCCGCGGCCGACCAGCCGGCGGCGGACCCGGCGGCGCTGGCGGCCGAGCCCGAGCAGGCTCCAGGAGATCAGCAATGACTGGATCAGCCATCACCGATCCGGCATCCGCCAACAAACCGGCCGAGAAGCCCGCTGAGCCTTGGCGCCAGCGGCTGATCCGTAACCTGCTATACGGGCGCAATGTCGACCGCACCGCCAAGGCGCGCGCGCGTGTCGGCTTCGCGATCCTCGCCTTTGCCGCGGTCTATTGCGTGCTCGCCGGACGCCTGGTGCTGTTCGCGATCGAGGCCGACAGCCACGGCGCGCGGCGCGGCGCCTCGCAGGACGCGATCGCCACCGCGCGGCCCGACATCATCGACCGCAACGGCGCGATCCTCGCCACCGACGTCAAGACTCCGAGCCTGTTCGGCGAGCCGCGCCGCATCATCGACAAGGACGAGGCGATCGAGCTCCTGACCGCGACGTTGCCCGACCTCGACACCGCCGAGGTGCGCGAGCGCCTGTCGTCACGCAAGGGCTTCGTGTGGCTTAAGCGCGAGATTACGCCGAAGCAACAGCAGGACATTCATCGCGTCGGCATCCCCGGCATCGGCTTCCTGCGCGAGAACAAGCGGGTCTATCCGACCGGCAACGAGGTCGCCCACCTGATCGGCCTGGTCAACATCGACAACCAGGGCATCGCCGGTATGGAGAAGTGGCTGGACAACAACGGTCTGGCCGATCTGCATCGCGCAGGCTTCGCCACCGACCGGTTGCAGAAGCCGGTGGAGCTCTCGATCGACCTGCGTGTCGAGCACGCGCTGCGCGACGAGCTGATCAAGGCCAAGGAGAAGTTCAAGGCCAAGGCGGCCTCGGGCCTGGTGTCGAACGTGCGCACCGGCGAGATCGTGGCGATGGTGTCGCTGCCCGACTTCGATCCGAACAACCCGAAAGAGGCGCACGATCCCGATCGCATCAACCGCCTGACCACCGGCGTCTACGAGATGGGCTCGACCTTCAAGGCGTTCACGCTGGCGATGGCGCTGGATTCCGGGAAGTTCGACCTCAACTCGATGTGGGACGCGCGCGCCCCGCTGCACTACGGCAAGTTCACCATTCATGACGATCATAATCTCGGGCGCATGATCAACATGAAGGAGGTGTTCTACTATTCGTCCAATATCGGCGCGGGCCGCATTGCGATGGCGATGGGCGTCGATGCGCACAAGGCGTTCCTGCGCAAGATGGGGCAGCTTGAGCGCCTGCGCACCGAATTGCCGGAAAGCGCGTCCCCGATCGTGCCGAAGCACTGGGGCGATCTCAACACCATCACCATCTCGTTCGGTCACGGCATCGCGGTGGCGCCGCTGCAGGCAGTGATGGGCATCGACGCGCTGGTCAACGGCGGCTATCTGATCCCGCCGACCTTCCTGAAGAGGAGCGAGGAGGAGGCGATGGCGCTCGCCAAGCGTGTCATCAAGCCCGAGACCTCGGACAAGATGCGCTATCTGATGCGGCTGAACGCCGAGGTCGGCACCGCGAAGAAGGCCGACGTCAAGGGCTACTATATCGGCGGCAAGACCGGCACGGCCGAAAAGGTCATCAACGGCCGCTATGCCAAGAAGCGCGTGCTGAACGCGTTCACCGCAATCATGCCCGCCGACAATCCGAAATATCAGCTCCTGATCATGCTCGACGAGCCGCAACCGCTGAAGGAAACCTACGGGTTCATCACCTCCGGCTGGAACGCGGTGCCCACCGGCGGCAACGTGATCGCGCGAATTGCGCCGATTTTGGGCATAGAACCGCGGTTCGACCTGCCGCCGTCCGACCGCCTTATTCTTGCGGCATCCAGAACAACCCAGTAAGGCGTACAGACAGCATGATCCGGAAGGAATGCATCGCGGTTTCCCCAGTCGGATCTTGCTCAAACAGCGGCGCCCGTTGCGCCAGCCAACTGGAACACCATGAGACTTCGCGACCTCTTCAGCGCTGACGCCACCATCGACCCGCGTGCCGATGCTGTCGTGGTTGGCGGACTTGCGGTCGACAGCCGGGCCGTGAAGCCGGGCGATCTGTTCTTCGCGCTGGCCGGCGTCAAGACCGACGGTGCACGCTTCATTGACGCGGCGATCGCATCCGGCGCGGTCGCGGTCGCGGGCGACCATCCGCCGCAAGCCGCGCTGCCCGTGCCGTTCGTGGTCACACCAAATGCGCGCCGCGCGCTGGCGCTGGCCGCGGCCAAATTCTATCCGCGACAGCCCGCGACGATCGCGGCGGTGACCGGCACCAGCGGCAAAACCTCGGTTGCGGCCTTCACGCGCCAGATCTGGCAGCGGCTCGGCCATGTCTCGGCGAGCATCGGCACCATCGGGCTGGTGTCGGACAAGCGCACCGTGTACGGCTCGCTGACCACGCCCGATCCGATCGCGCTGCACCGCCAGCTCGGCGAGATCGCGGCCGACGGCGTGACCCATCTGGCATTCGAGGCCTCCTCGCACGGCCTCGATCAATACCGCCTCGACGGTGTGCGCATCGCCGCCGGCGGCTTCACCAATCTTTCGCGCGACCACATGGACTATCATCCCGACGTCGCGCATTACCTCAACGCCAAGCTGCGCCTGTTCCGCAACCTCGTCACCGACGGCGGTGCGGCGGTGATCTCGGCGGATCACGATTGCTCGGCGCAGGTGATCGATGCGGCGCGCGCCCGCGGGCTTCGCATTATCGCGATCGGGCGCAAGGCCGATGCGGGCGAGGGCATTCGTGTGGTCGATTCAGCGATCGACGGCTTTGCGCAGAAGCTCGTCATCGAGCATCGCGGCCGGGGACATACGATCCGCCTGCCGCTGGTTGGCGAGTTCCAGATCGAGAACGCGCTGATTGCAGCGGGCCTTGTGATCGGCACCGGCGGTGTTGCGGACGATGCGTTCGGCAGCCTCGAATATCTCGAGGGCGCGAAGGGCAGGCTGGAACTTGTCGGCGAGCGCAACGGTGCGCCGATCTTCGTCGACTACGCCCACAAGCCCGACGCGCTCGCGAAAGCGCTACAGGCGCTCAGGCCCTATGCGAAACGCAAGCTCGTCGTGATCTTCGGCGCCGGTGGCGACCGCGACGCCGGCAAGCGGCCGATCATGGGCGAGATCGCGGCCCGGAACGCCGATCATGTCATCGTCACTGACGACAACCCCCGCAGCGAGCGGCCGGAAGCGATCCGCGCCGCGATCCTCTCGACCGCGAAGGGCGCGCGCGAGATCGGCGACCGCGCCGAGGCGATCCGGGCCGGGATCGCGAATCTGGAACCGGGGGATGCGCTGCTGATCGCAGGCAAGGGCCACGAGATCGGGCAGATCATCGGCGACAGAACGTTACCGTTCAGCGATCATGAGGCGGTCGCCGCCGCACTCGCAACGAGGAACGCATGAGCACATTGTTGTGGACGTCGGATGCGATGGTCGGGGCGATGCGCGCCGCGACGCAAGGCGCGTTGCCGGAGGGCGTCACCGGGCTGTCGATCGACAGCCGCACGATAGCCCCCGGCGAAGCCTACTTCGCGATCAAGGGCGACGTGCATGACGGCCACAGCTTCGTCGAGGCAGCGCTGAAGGCCGGCGCCGGGCTTGCCGTGGTCGAGGCCGCACAGCGTGACAAGTTCCCCGCCGGCGCGCCGCTACTCGTCGTCGACGACGTCCTCGCCGGTCTCGTCGAGCTCGCGCATGCTTCGCGTGCCCGGCTCAACGCGGAGATCATCGCGGTGACGGGCTCGGTCGGAAAAACCTCGACCAAGGAGGCGTTGCGCCGGGTGTTGTCGGCGCAGGGCGAGACCCATGCCTCCACCGCCTCGTTCAACAATCACTGGGGCGTGCCGCTGTCGCTGGCGCGCTGCCCGGCGCACGTGCGCTTCGCGGTGTTCGAGATCGGCATGAACCATGCCGGCGAGATCACGCCGCTGGTCAAGATGGTGCGGCCGCACGTCGCCGTCATCACCACGGTGGAACCGGTGCATCTGGAATTCTTCGCCGGGATCGAGGCGATCGCCGATGCCAAGGCCGAGATCTTCCTCGGCGTCGAACCCGGCGGCGTGGTCGTGCTCAACCGCGACAATTCGCAATTCGCGCGGCTGCAGCGGCTGGCCAAGAAGGCCGGCCTCTCGCGCATCGTGTCGTTCGGGACCGACAAGCGATCCGACGCCCGGCTGATCGATGTCTCGCTGCATGCGACCTGCTCGGCGGTGCATGCCGACATCCTCGATCATGACATCACCTACAAGATCGGCATGCCCGGCCGGCACATGGTCATGAACTCGCTTGCGGTGCTCGCCGGCGCATCACTGCTCGGCGCGGACATCGCGCGCGCGGCGCTGTCGCTGGCGCAGCTCGAGGCGCCTTCGGGACGCGGCGTCCGCCGTGCGCTGGAGGTCGGCCATGGCCAGGCGACGCTGATCGACGAGAGCTACAACGCCAACCCGGCCTCGATGGCGGCCGCGCTCAACGTGCTCGGCCAGGCCCAAATCGGGCCGCAGGGGCGGCGCATCGCGGTTCTCGGCGACATGCTCGAACTCGGCCCGACGGCGGCCGAGCTGCACCGCGGCCTGATCGAGGCGGTCACGGCCAACCGGATCGACCTCGTATATTGTTGTGGTCCGTTGATGCGGAATTTGTGGGATGCCCTTTCCACCGGCAAGCGGGGAGGTTATGCCGAGAGTTCGGCGGCGCTCGAAACGCAGGCGGTTGCCGCGGTCCGCGCCGGTGACGCGATCATGGTGAAGGGATCGCTGGGATCGAAGATGAAAGTCATCGTCAGCGCGCTGGAGAAGCGCTTTCCCGACAAAGCCGCGCACGAAGAGGCTTTATAGGACGTCTGAATGTTCTACTGGTTGATCGATCTGTCCAATACCGTCCCGGGCTTCGCGCCGTTTCGCAGCGCCCTGAACGTGTTCCGCTACATCACGTTCCGCACCGGCGGCGCGATCGTGACCGGGGCACTGTTCGTGTTCCTGTTCGGGCCCTGGATCATCGACCATCTGAGGCTGCGGCAGGGCAAGGGGCAGCCGATCCGCACCGACGGCCCGCAGTCGCATCTGATCTCCAAGAAGGGCACGCCCACCATGGGCGGGCTGATGATCCTGTCCGGGCTCGTGGTGTCGACGGTGCTGTGGGCCAATCCGCTCAACCCCTATGTCTGGATCGTGCTGGCGGTGACGCTCGGCTTCGGCTTCGTCGGCTTCTATGATGATTACCTGAAGGTCACAAAGCAGTCACACAGCGGCTTTGCCGGCAGGCTGCGGCTGCTGATCGAGGCGCTGATCGGGCTTGCCGCCTGCTATGCGCTGGTTCGGCTCGGGCGCGACGTGTCCTCGACCTCGCTGGTGATTCCCTTCTTCAAGGATCTCGTGATCAATTTCGGCTGGTTCTTCGTGATCTTCGGCGCCTTCGTGATGGTCGGCGCCGGCAACGCGGTGAACCTCACCGACGGCCTCGATGGCCTCGCCATCGTGCCGGTCATGATCGCGGCGGCGAGCTTCGGCATGATCTCCTATCTCACCGGCAACGCCGTGTTCTCGGATTACCTGCAGATCAATTATGTCGCCGGCACCGGCGAGCTCGCAGTACTGTGCGGCGCAGTGCTGGGGGCCGGCCTCGGCTTCCTCTGGTTCAACGCGCCGCCGGCCTCGATCTTCATGGGCGATACCGGCTCACTGGCGCTCGGCGGCATGCTCGGGGCCACCGCGGTCGCGGTGAAGCACGAGATCGTGCTCGCGGTGATCGGCGGCCTGTTCGTGCTGGAGGCGGTCTCCGTGATCGTGCAGGTCGCGTCGTTCAAGCTGACCGGCAAGCGCGTGTTCCGGATGGCGCCGCTGCACCATCATTTCGAGCAGAAGGGCTGGACCGAACCGCAGATCGTGATCCGCTTCTGGATCATCTCGGTGATGCTGGCGCTCGCCGGCCTCTCCACGCTCAAGCTGCGTTGATGATCGCATATCCCCACAACCGTCGTTCCGGAGGCCGCGCAGCGGCAATCCGGAACCTCGAGATTCCACAATGCGCATTGCGCATTGGGGTTCGATGCTGGCGCATCGTCCCGGAATGACAAGGTGAATCATGATCCCCGTCTCCTCCTTCGCCGGCAAGACGGTCGCGGTGTTCGGGCTCGGCGGTTCCGGGCTTGCGAGCTGCCACGCGCTGAAGGCCGGCGGCGCCGAAGTGATCGCGGCGGATGACAATGCCGACAATGTTGCGAAGGCGGCGCAGGCCGGGTTCGTCACCGCCGATTTGCGCAGCACGTCCTGGGCGAATTTCGCCGCGCTGATCCTCACGCCCGGCGCGCCGCTCACCCATCCGGCGCCGCATTGGAGCGTGCTGAAGGCGCGCGAGGCCGGCGTCGAGGTGATCGGCGACGTCGAGTTGTTCTGCCGCGAGCGGCGGCGTCATGCACCGAATGCGCCGTTCGTCGCCATCACCGGCACCAACGGCAAGTCGACCACCACGGCGCTGATCGCGCATTTGACCAAAGTTGCCGGCTACGACACTCAGATGGGCGGCAACATCGGCACCGCGATCCTGTCGCTGGAGCCGCCGCGGATGGGCCGCGTCCATGTGATCGAGATGTCGTCGTACCAGATCGATCTCACGCCCTCGCTCGATCCCTCGGTCGGAATCTTACTCAATGTCAGCGAGGATCACATCGACCGTCACGGCACGCTGGCGCACTACGCAGCGGTGAAGGAACGGCTGGTGGCCGGCGTGCAGCCCGGCGGCACGTCGATCGTCGGCGTCGATGACGGCTGGTGCCGCGACATCGCCGATCGGCTCGATCGCGCAGGCAAGCGCGTGGTCCGCATCTCCGTGCGCAATCCGCTGCCCGACGGCATCTATGTCGAGCACGAGACCATCGTGCGTGCGTCGGGTGCGGCGCGCAGCGAGGTGGCGCGGCTCGGCGGCATCGGCTCGCTGCGCGGCCTGCACAATGCGCAGAATGCGGCGTGCGCCGCGGCCTGCGCGCTCGCGATGGGCATCTCCGCCGATGTGCTGCAGAACGGGCTGCGCAGCTTTCCCGGCCTGGCGCACCGCATGGAGCAGGTCGGCCGCCGCGGCCATGTGCTGTTCGTCAACGATTCCAAGGGCACCAATGCGGATGCGGCCGCGCATGCGCTGTCGTCCTTTGCCGACATCTTCTGGATCGCCGGCGGCAAGCCGAAGGCTGGCGGCATCACCAGCCTGTCGGGCTACTTCCCGCGCATCCGCAAGGCCTATTTGATCGGCGAGGCCGCGCCGGAGTTTTCCGGCACGCTGGGCGAGCGCGTGCCGCACGAGATGTCCGGCACGCTCGATGTCGCGGTCGCCAGCGCCGCGCGCGATGCGGAGGCCTCGGGGCTCGGGGAGGCCGTCGTGCTGCTGTCGCCGGCCTGCGCCTCGTTCGACCAGTACCGCAATTTCGAAATCCGCGGCGCCGCGTTCCGCGACCTTGTCCAGGCACTACCGGGCATGAAGCCGGTGGTGTGACCCTTCGCTGTAGGGCGGATTATCGCCCGACGAGCGCGCACGGTCATGCTGCCACGGTTCGCTCATGCGTGCACCACCATCGGGCGATCGCTCGAGCGACATCGTCCCAGAGCGCGGGGGGCAGATCGGGGACGGCGACACGGACACTATATCGATCCGTCGCCGAGTTGTGGAACCATTCCGTCGCGGCGAAATCAAAGCCGAAGCTTCCCGCATGGCGGATCGGCAAACCCGCGCGGCCCAGATCGTCACTCATCTCCGCGGCCGCGCGCCTCGCACTCGCCTCGCTGAGCGGTTGCCTGCTGTTCAACGTGACATAGAGGCCGTGAGCGAAGTGGAGCTCTGCCGTCAGATGGGGGAGCACCGAGGCAAAATATCGAGCGGTCCGCCGACCGTTGCGGAGCATGGCCGCCACGCGCTCGTTGGTCAATTTGCGGTAGGCGGACGTGCCGGTATAGGGCGGAAAATGCGCCGGCAGCGCCGCGCCGCCGAGCAGCCGGACCGCGTTTCGCATCGCCGGCGGGAGTTCCTTGAACTTCGATCCGGCCGCCCAAGCCGCGTCCTGTCCCCAACGAACGAAGGCCGCGGAGCCGAGCCGGCCATACTCCGCGCCGAGCGAATCCAGCTTGGTGTGGCTGCGCACCATCACGACGGGAACGTTCCGCCTCCGGGCCCATGCCAGCGCACTGCGGATACGGCCCGAGCCGCTGCAGAAGCCGGTCGTGTCGAAAATCAAGAGATCGAGCGCCTGGCTCGTGGCGCGCAGCGCGGTGCGAAACGCGGTTTCCGGCGCGCAGGAATCGAGCAGAAGAATCCGCGGTGACGACGTTTGATCGATCGTTGCTTGCAGCGAGGGCTTCAGCGTGACCAATCGCAAATGATTGACGTAGCTTTCGATCAGTTCCTGTGTTTCTCCATACGACCCTGGCAAGACCACGATGTCCGCTCGGCCGGCGACCTGAGTTGACGCCAACAACAGTGCCGAAATCGCGGACATGCCTGAGGCGGTGTAGACGGTTTCGGCGCTAGTCCGCTCGTCCAGCTCGTAAAACGAAGGGCCACGCACGTCGAGATCGGCTCGCTGGTAATCATAGCTGAACTCGAATGGCCCGATGCGGCGTTGACCCGGATGCGCCCATGCCGTCTCGGTGACGGTCCAATCATGTCGCGCATGCTCCGCCTTGAGCGCAGCGGTGAGCTGGAATTTCAGCCGGATCACCTCAGCGATTGATCGCGGGCAGGTCAGGGGCAGGGGGGTCCGCAGGCAATTGTTGATCAGCCTGAGTTCCTCGTGCTTCCGCTCCAGATATGCTTCGATCGTCTCCATGTGGATCTTCGCCGGTGCGACGCTTGATCCAACGTTTCGGGATCGCGTTGGGTCCATCCTCGGCATGACGCCAGCGTCCATCGTCGGATGGGTAGAGCGAAGTGAAACCGTCGCGGCGGCATATGCGGAAGCGTGGATTGCTTCCTCGCTATCGCTCCTCGCAATGACGGCCGGAGACATCGCGCGAGAACTATCCCCAGCGTCGTCCCGGCCTTGTGTGCAATTGCGCACCAGGCCGTGACGACGAATAGGAGAGCCGCGCGCAACCAGGCCGTTCGTCAACTCGGCGCAATCCGGTCCGCGCCACCATCCCTCAAAAGTGATCCATCCCGTTAACTCCTTGGAAACCAAGCTGCGCCACGAATGGACGTTACCTCCGCCATCTGGGGACACCGATGCTCGCCCGTGACCAACGCACCCCGTTCTCGGACTGGTGGTGGACCGTCGACAAGCTCCTGCTTGCGGCGGTCGCCGCGTTGATGCTGGCCGGCGTGATCCTGTCGCTGGCGGCGAGCCCGCCGGTGGCGACGCGGATCGGGCTCGATCCCTTCCATTTCTTCAATCGCCACGTGATGTTCCTGGTGCCGTCGCTGATCGTGCTGATCGGGGTGTCGTTCATGACGCCGCGGCAGATCCGGCGCACTGCGCTGATCGTGTTCGCGGTCTCGATCGCGTTGATCGTGGTGACGCTTTTGGTCGGGCCCGAGGTCAAGGGCTCGCGGCGCTGGATCACGCTGCTCGGCGTCAACATCCAGGCCTCCGAATGCGCCAAGCCCGCCTTCGTGATCGTCGCCGCCTGGCTGTTCGCTGAATCGACCAAGCGGCCGGAGATGCCGGCGACCTCGATGGCGCTGGTGCTGCTGTTGATGCTGGTGGCGCTATTGGTGATGGAGCCCGACTTCGGCCAGACCATGCTGATCCTGATGGTGTGGGGCGCGCTGTTCTTCATCGCGGGCATGCGGATGATCTGGGTCTTCGGGCTGGCCGGCGCGGCCGGCGCGGGCCTGTTCGGCGCCTATCTTCTGGTGCCGCACGTCGCGGGCCGCATCAAGCGCTTCATGAACCCGGCTTCCGGCGACACCTTCCAGGTCGATACCGCGATGGAAGCGTTCTGGAATGGCGGCTGGTTCGGTCTCGGGCCCGGCGAGGGCGTTGCAAAACGCAGCCTGCCGGACAGCCACACCGACTTCGTGTTCGCGGTCGCCGCCGAGGAGTTCGGCATCATCCTTTGCCTGATGCTGGTTGCGCTGTTCGGCTTCGTGGTGATCCGCACGCTGACGCGCGCCTATGCCACCGAGGACATGTTCTCGCGCTTTGCGGCGTCGGGCCTCGCCATCATGTTCGGCGTGCAGGCGGCGATCAACATGGCGGTCAATCTGCAATTGATCCCGGCCAAGGGCATGACACTGCCGTTCATTTCCTATGGCGGTTCCTCGTTCGTGTCGCTGGCCTACGGCGTCGGCATGATGCTGGCGCTGACGCGGCAACGGCCGCGCACCGAGATCGAATCGATGGAAGGCGCCAGCGCGATGCGCGCCTACGCTTAGGTGACTGCGAGGATAGCCTCGGCTATCTGGAAGCCATGGACAATGCGCCCCTGATTCTGCTGGCGGCCGGTGGCACCGGCGGCCATCTGTTCCCGGCCGAAGCGCTCGCCGTGGAACTGATGCGGCGCGGCCTGCGCGTTCGCCTGGCGACCGACGGCCGCGCTCTGCGCTATGGCGGCCTGTTCGCCCGCGACAGCATCGACCTGGTGCCGAGCGCGACGGTGCGCGGCCGCAATCCGATCTCGCTGGCGCGGACCGCGCTGACGCTCGCCTATGGCACGCTGGTCGCGACCAATGCGGTGCGACGGCTGAAACCCGCCGCGGTCGTCGGCTTCGGCGGCTATCCCACTCTGCCGCCGCTGATGGCCGCGCGCCTGCTCGGCGTGCCCGGCATCATCCATGATGCCAATGCGGTGCTCGGCCGCGCCAACCGCTTCCTGTCCAGTCGCGTCAACGCGATCGCGACCTCGCTGCCCGGCGTGCTCGATCGCGATCCCGCGCTCGCCGGCAAGGCGACCACCGTCGGCACGCCGATGCGCCCGGCGATCCTCGCTGCCGCGGCAGTGAGGTATGCCTCGCCCGAGCCGAACGCGCCGCTGCGTCTGCTTGTCGTCGGCGGCAGCCAGGGCGCGCGAGTGATGAGCGACATCGTGCCGTCAGCGATCGAGACGCTCGACCCCGCGCTATGGCGCCGTCTGATCGTGACCCAGCAGGTGCGCGAAGAGGACATGGCGCGGGTACGTGCGGTCTACGACCGGCTCAAGATCAATGCCGAGCTCGCGCCGTTCTTCTCCGACCTGCCGGCGCGGCTGGCCTCGAGCCAATTGGTGATCTCGCGCGCCGGCGCCGGCACCGTGGCCGAGCTCGCGGCGATCGGCCGGCCGTCGATCCTGGTGCCGCTGCCGGGCGCGATCGATCAGGACCAGTTCGCCAATGCCGGCGTGCTGGCGCAGGCGGGCGGCGCGATCCGGATCGCACAGCCCGAGTTCACGCCCGAGCGCCTCGCCGCCGACATCACGGCCTTCGCCGCTGAGCCCGCGAAATTGACCACGATGGCGCAAGCCGCACGCGGCGCCGGCCGGCTCGACGCGGCGGAACGGCTCGCCGATCTGGTGATGAAAGTGGCCGGGATTTAGGCGTTCCGCGATGTTTTTTCGGACCCTAGGCGCTTGTCCCGGCCATCGGCGTCTTTCATAAGGGAATCAAAGCCTGGGCAAGCCCGGGCTTGATGGAGCAACCGCGAGACCTGCCATGAGACTGCCGCGTGAGATCGGACCCATTCACTTCGTCGGGATCGGCGGCATCGGCATGAGCGGCATCGCCGAGGTGTTGCTCAATCTCGGCTACACGGTGCAGGGCTCGGATGCCTCGGACAATTACAACCTCGATCGGCTACGCAAGAAGGGCGCGAAGGTCTCGGTCGGCCACAAGGCCGACAATGTCGACGGCGCCGATGTCGTCGTGGTCTCGACCGCGATCAAGCGTGACAATCCGGAGCTGATGGCGGCTCGCGCACAGCGCATTCCCGTGGTGCGCCGCGCCGAGATGCTGGCGGAACTGATGCGGCTGAAGAGCTGCGTCGCGATCGCCGGCACCCATGGCAAGACGACGACGACCACGATGGTGGCAACCTTGCTCGACGCCGGCGGGCTCGATCCGACCGTGATCAATGGCGGCATCATCAACGCCTATGGCTCCAATGCGCGGCTCGGGGCCGGTGACTGGATGGTGGTCGAGGCCGATGAGAGCGACGGCACCTTCCTCAAGCTGCCGTCCGATGTCGTCATCGTCACCAATATCGATCCGGAGCATCTCGACCACTTCAAGACGTTCGAGGCGATCCAGGATGCGTTCCGCAATTTCGTCGAGAACGTGCCGTTCTACGGCTTCGCCGTGATGTGTATCGATCATCCCGTGGTGCAGAGCCTGGTCGGCAAGATCGAGGATCGCCGCATCATCACCTATGGCCATAACCCGCAGGCCGATGCGCGGCTGATGGATCTGACGCCGATCGCGGGCGGATCGAAATTCAAGGTCGCGATCCAGGATCGCAAGACCGGCGCAACTCACGAGATTACCGACATCGTGTTGCCGATGCCGGGTCGTCACAATGCCTCGAATGCCACGGCGGCGATCGCGGTTGCGCATCAGCTCGGCGTGTCCGATGACGTCATCCGCAAGGCCATGGCGGGCTTCGGCGGCGTCAAGCGGCGCTTCACCAAGACCGGCGAGTGGAATGGCATCACCGTCATCGACGATTACGGTCATCATCCGGTCGAGATCGCGGCGGTGCTCAAGGCTGCGCGCGAGTCCTATCAGGGCAAGATCATCGCGGTGGTGCAGCCGCATCGCTTCACCCGCCTGCAGTCCCTGTTCGAGGAGTTCTGCACCTGCTTCAACGATGCCGATACGGTCGTGGTCGCCGAGGTCTATCCGGCCGGCGAGGCGCCGATCCCCGGCATCGACCGCGACCATTTCGCCGCCGGCCTGCGTGCCCACGGCCATCGCAGCGTGATGGCGCTCCCTGACGCCGGCGAGCTTGCAAAGATCGTCCACGGTCTTGCCAAGCCCGGCGACCTCGTTGTCTGCCTCGGCGCCGGCAACATCACGCAATGGGCCTACGCGCTACCCGATCAGTTGAAGGCGCTGGGGTGAGTATGTTTATCGCTCAGCACCGCCCGTGCGGCTCACCCCTCTCCCTAACCCTCCCCCGCAAGGGGGGAGGGAACCCCGCTGCCGTTGCCTTCCTGACTCTCTCACAAACTCAGACCCCAGTCGTGATGCCGCGTAAGGTGAGCAATTTCGTCAGGCTCCCTCCCCCCTTGCGGGGGAGGGTTGGGGAGAGGGGTAAGCCGCGGGCACCGGCGGGAAACGCGACGCGATGCGATCCCCAGACTGGATCGATTGAGTGACATGACCCACCCCGACATCACGCCGGATCTGAAAGCCGCGATGCCGCTTCTGCGTGGGCGGCTGCTGGCCAATCAGTCGCTCGCCGAGTTGACCTGGTTTCGTGTCGGCGGGCCGGCGCAGGTGCTGTTCACGCCGGCGGACGAGGATGACCTCGCTTACTTCCTGAAGAACCTACCGAAGGAGTTGCCGGTCTATGTCATCGGCGTCGGCTCCAATCTGATCGTGCGCGACGGCGGCATGCCGGGCGTGGTGATCCGCCTCGCGCCACGCGCCTTTGGCGAGACCAGCGCATCGGGCGACATCGTCATCGCTGGCGCCGCGGCCCTCGACAAGCGCGTCGCTGAGACGGCGGCTGCCGCAGGCATCGGCGGCATGGAATTCTTCTTCGGCATTCCCGGCACCATCGGTGGTGCGCTGCGGATGAATGCCGGCGCCAATGGCGGCGAGACCAAGGATGTGCTGGTGGAGGCGACCGGCATCGGCCGTGATGGCACGAAGCATACGTTCACCAACGTCGACATGAAGTTCGTCTATCGCAACAGCGGCGTCGATCCGTCCGTGATCTTCACCGCGGCGCGCTTCCGCGGGACGATCGCGGATCCAGATGCGATCCGCGCACGCATGAACGAGGTGCAGGCTCATCGCGAGACCGCGCAGCCGATCCGGGAAAAGACCGGCGGCTCGACCTTCAAGAATCCACCCGGCAACAGCGCCTGGAAGCTGATCGATGCCGCCGGCTGCCGCGGCCTCAAGGTCGGCGGCGCGCAGGTCTCGGAGATGCACTGCAATTTCCTGATCAACACCGGCAACGCCACCGGGCACGACATCGAGACCCTGGGCGAGACGGTGCGTGAGCGCGTGAAGGCGAGCAGCGGAATCGAGCTGCATTGGGAAATCAAGCGGATCGGGATCGGGAAGAGCTGATGCAAGCGACCATTCTCTTCGGCGGCACCAACAAGGAACGCCTGGTCTCGGTGGCGAGCGCGCAGGCCTTGCATCGCGCGCTGCCCGACGCCGATCTGTGGTTCTGGGATGTCGACGACACCGTGCATGCCGTCACCTCCGAGAAGCTGCTCAATCACACGCGGCCGTTCGAGGTCGACTTCAAGCCGGAGGATCGCGGCATCAGCCTCGCAGAGGCGCTCGACAAGGCTGCGGCGGAAGCGCGCGTGCTGGTGCTCGGCCTGCATGGCGGCCGCGCCGAGAATGGCGAGTTGCAGGCGATGTGCGAGATGCGCGGCATCGCCTTCACCGGCTCCGGTTCGGCGTCGTCGCATCTTGCCTTCGACAAGCCGTCGGCCAAGCGCTTCGCCGCGATCGCTGGACTGAACGCGCCGCAGGGTGTCGCGCTCGAACAGATCGATCAGGCCTTCGCCGACTACGGCAGGCTGATTGCGAAGCCCGCGAAGGATGGATCGAGCTACGGGCTGATCTTCGTCAACGCGAAGCAGGATCTTGTCGCGGTGCGCAGTGCCGCGAAGGTGGAGGACTATCTGATCGAGTCGTTCGTGTCGGGCGTCGAGGCGACCTGCGGCGTGCTCGAGCAGTCCGATGGTGCGGTGTTCGCGCTGCCGCCAATCGAGATTGTGCCGGCGGAAGGCGGATTCGACTACACAGCGAAATATCTGCTGAAGTCGACGCAGGAGATTTGCCCCGGGCGCTTCGCTCCCGAGGTCAGCGCCGCGATCATGGATCACGCGCTCAAGGCGCATCGCGCGCTGTCCTGCACTGGTTATTCGCGCAGCGATTTCATCGTGTCGGCCAATGGACCGGTCTATCTCGAGACCAACACGCTGCCCGGCCTCACCGCGGCCTCGCTGTACCCGAAGGCGCTGAAGGCGCACGGCATCGGCTTTGCCGACTTCCTGCACGACCAGATCGAGCTTGCCCGGCGCCGCGCGCGGAAGTAGGCGGCGGGAGGGAACCGGGGGCCGGAGAGACGGCATGGAATCCGGCCTGTTGCTAAAATGCTAACGAGTTCGCGGCAAAGTACTCTTAGCGCTCATCAAAACACGCCCCAGGCGGGCCGTATTTACCGTTTGTTTACCAGGAAGCCCGAAGGTTAACGCTGGCGGCGCATGTAGCGCTTGGCTGCCGGGGCGTGAGCTGTCGCGGAATACCGCTTCCAGGAACGCAACCAGGGAACAGGGGGTCACTCTATCCCGCCGGTACCGCCGAGACGTCACCTGTGCCGGGACCCGCAAGGTTTGCGGGCACAACATGTGACGAGCTCGTGCAATGGATGGTGCAGGACGCCTCGCTCGATCGGTGCGATCGCTGGGGCCTCAAGCTGACCTGAGAGCAGCCGCTATTGGAGCGGCGATGCTGCTGCGCGAGCATGCCGGTGCCTATCTCGCCCGCCGCAAGCGCAAGCGTCCGGTCCGGCAACCGGTGCTCGATCGCGAGCCGCCAAACCGTTTCATCCAGACCATCGAGCGCTACCTGCCGCGCCGTGTCGGCCTGGTCGCCACGCTCGCGATCCTGTTCGGCAGCGCCGGCTTCGGCATCGTCAAAGGCGGCCATATCGACGAGTTCGTCGCTGTCATGGACGACACCCGCAACGCGCTCGCCAATGCCGCGGGCTTTCGCATCACCACGGTCGGCATCAACGGCCGCAAGCAGCTCACCCAGGACGAGGTTCTTGCGATCGGCGGCATCAACGGCCACTCCTCGCTGCTGTTCCTCGACGCCGAAACCGTCCGCGACAGGCTGAAAGCCAATCCCTGGATCGCCGACGCCACGATCCTGAAGCTTTATCCCGGCCGGTTGCAGATCGACATCGTCGAGCGCTCGGCCTTCGCCTTGTGGCAGGAGAACGGCAAGCTCGCCGTCATTGCCTCTGATGGCGCGGTGCTCGAGCCCTATGTGACGCGCCGTTTCCTCAAGCTGCCGTTGGTGGTGGGGAAGGGCGCCGACAGCCACGCCCACGATTTCCTCGCGCTGCTCGACCGTTATCCGCAGGTCCGCTCGGTGACCAAGGCTGCGATCTATGTCGGTGAGCGGCGCTGGAATCTGCGGCTCAAGGATGGCCTCGATATCCGCCTGCCCGAGAACGACGTCGGCAATGCGCTCGCCGCGCTCTCCAAGCTCGACAAGGACGAGAAGCTGTTCTCGCGCGACATCGTCGCCGTCGACATGCGCCTGCCGGATCGCCTGATCGTGCAGTTGTCCGACGACGCCGCCAAGGCGCGCGAAGAGCTGTTCAAGGACAAGAAGTCCAAGAAGAAGGCCGGTGACTCCGCATGACCGGCCTCGATCGCAACCTGACCCCGAAGACGCGTCCGATGCAGAAGCGCACCGCGCTGGTGGCCTCGCTCGACGTCGGCTCCAGCAAGATCGCCTGCATGATCGCGCGGCTGAAGCCTTCGCCGCCGAGCGAGGCGCTGCGCGGTCGCAGCCATGCGGTTGAATTGATCGGCTACAGCCAGATCCAGTCGCGCGGCGTCAAGGCCGGCGCCGTGGTCGATCTGGCCGAATGCGAGAAGGCGGTGCGCCATGCCGTGGCGCTGGCCGAACGCATGGCCAAGGTCCGGGTCGAGTCGGTCCTGCTGTCGGTGTCGGGCGGCCGGCTGCATGGCCAACTGGTTGAGGCGGCTGCCGATATCCGCGGCGGCTCGGTCACCTCGGACGATATCAGCCGCGTGACCTCGGCCGGCATGCGCCACGCCACCGCCGCGGGCCGCACCGTGCTGCATGCGCTGCCGGTCGGCTACGCGCTCGACGGCGTCAAAGGCATCCGCGATCCGCGCGGCATGGTCGCGCGACAGTTCGGCGTCGACATGAATGTCGTCACCTCGGACGCAACGGTGGCCAAGAATCTGATGCTCGTGGTCGAACGGTGTCATCTCAATGTCGAAGCCATGGCGGCGAGCCCCTATGTCGCGGGCCTGTCGGTTTTGACCGACGACGAGTTCGACCTCGGCGCCGCCGTCGTCGAGATGGGCGCCGGGTCGACGACGATCGCAACCTATTCCGGCGGACGCTTCGTGCACGCATCCGGATTTGCGCTCGGTGGGCAACACATCACGATGGATCTTGCACGCGGCATCGGAGCGTGCATTGCGGATGCCGAGCGAATCAAGACTTTATACGGCACGGTGCTGACGGGCGGCTCGGATTCGCGCGAGCTGATGTCCGTGCCGGCCGCGGGCGATGATCGGGAGACTCCGCAAATTGTCTCCCGCGCCACGATCGCGAACATAGTCCGGCATCGCGCCGAGGAGATTTTTGAGATGGTCCGTGACCGGCTCGCGGATTCTCCCTTTGCAGCCGAGCCGCGGGCGGGCGTCGTCCTGAGCGGCGGCGCATCCCAACTGACCGGCACCGTCGAGCTCGCCACCCGTATTCTGAACCGCCAGGTCCGCATCGGTCGCCCGCTCGGTTTCGGCCGGCTGCCCAGCGAGGCGAAGGGGGCCTCGTTCTCGGTGCCCTCGGGCCTGCTGGTCTATCCGCAATACGCTCATCTTGAACATGTCGAACCGCGGCGCACGCGGCAGCTCAAGACAGGGACTGACGGCTACGGCTACTTCGGAAAGGTCGGACGATGGCTTCGCGAGGGCTTCTGATGACCGCATCTCGGCTTAAGGCATTTTCACCAACTCCCGCGGCCGCCGGCCGGGGCGAACCCACGCGCGCGTAATTGAGAGAGGCAACCATGGCACTCAATCTGACCCCCCCTGACATCAGCGAGCTGAAACCGCGGATCACTGTCTTCGGCGTCGGTGGCGCGGGCGGTAACGCCGTCAACAACATGATCACCGCCGGGTTGCAGGGCGTCGACTTCGTCGTCGCCAACACCGACGCGCAGGCGCTGACCATGTCGAAGGCGCAGCGCATCATCCAGATGGGCACCCAGGTCACCCAGGGCCTCGGCGCCGGTTCGCAGCCCGACGTCGGCGCCGCCGCCGCGCAGGAGGTCATCGACGAATTGCGCGATCATCTCACCGGCGCCAACATGGTGTTCGTCACCGCCGGCATGGGCGGCGGCACCGGCACCGGCGCCGCACCGGTGATCGCCAAGGCCGCGCGCGAGATGGGCATCCTGACCGTCGGCGTGGTGACCAAGCCGTTCCACTTCGAGGGCCAGCGCCGCATGCGCACCGCCGAGCACGGCATTGCCGAGCTGCACAAGGTGGTCGACACGCTCCTGATCATCCCGAACCAGAACCTGTTCCGGGTCGCCAACGAGAAGACCACCTTCGCCGACGCCTTCGCGATGGCCGACCAGGTGCTCTATTCGGGCGTTGCCTGCATCACCGACCTCATGGTCAAGGAAGGTTTGATCAACCTCGACTTCGCCGACGTCCGCGCCGTCATGCGCGAGATGGGCAAGGCAATGATGGGCACCGGCGAGGCCACCGGCGAGAAGCGCGCGCTGACCGCCGCCGAAGCCGCCATCGCCAACCCGCTGATCGATGACAGCTCGATGAAGGGCGCCCGCGGCCTCCTGATCTCGATCACCGGCGGCAAGGATCTGACCCTGTTCGAAGTCGACGAGGCTGCCACCCGCATCCGCGAGGAGGTCGATCCCGACGCCAACATCATCGTCGGCGCCACCTTCGACGAGTCGCTCGACGGCATCATCCGCGTTTCGGTGGTCGCGACCGGCATCGAGCAGGCCGCGATCGCCCGCGCCCAGGCTCCGGCCGCGCAGCAGTCCAACGGTTCGCCGGAAAGCCGGCTGGCCGATCTGACCGCGCGCCTGCGCGCCGACAATCAGCGCCTCGCCGAGCGTGCGCAGAAACTGGATCCGCCGTCCGGCGTGACGGTTGCTCCGATCGCCGCGCCGCAGCCTGCGCCCCAGCAGCGCCCGGGCGGTAATGTCGAACGCGCCGCGCTGGCGGCAATCGCCGCCGCGGTTGCCCCGGACAATTCGCCGGCCGCCCAGGCGCCGATGCAGCCGGCGTCCTATGGTGACGTCACCGTGCGCCCGATCGCGCAGAAGCCGTCGCTGTTCCCGGATCACGACGTTACCAAGGCCGAGCAGCACGAGCAGATGCCGCCCGAGACGTTCATTCCGCAGGCGGCCGAGCGTTCCCCGGTCCGCGCCCCGCGGATGCCGAAGTTCGAGGACCTTCCGATGCCGGCGCAGGCGGAAATCCGCCAGGCCCGCGGCGACGGTGAGGAGGAACATCCGCAGAAGACCCGGCTGTCGCTGCTGCAGCGCCTCGCCAATGTCGGCCTCGGCCGTCGCGACGAAGAGACCGAGCCGCCGATTGCGGCGCGTTCCTCCGGTCCGGCGATGCCATCGATGCCGCCGCTGCCCGAGCGCCGGCCGGCCCGCAGTGTCGCGCAGCAGATCGCCTCAAACGAATCGCCGGTATCGGAATATGCGAAGCGGCCCGCGCCGCAGGGATTGGACGCTCATGGGCGGCCAGCACCTGTTGCCCCGGCGCCACAGGGCGACGACCATCTTGATATCCCGGCCTTCCTGCGCCGGCAGGCAAACTGAAGTTTGTTACAACATTGGCGACCAGAAAGGCCCCGGCAGGAACCGCCGGGGCCTTTGTCTTTCGACCGACGTCGGCTCACGGCCAGATCACCAAGCAACTGAAATTAAATGATTAATTATCCTTTCGGTGATCAGATGCGCCGTCCCGAAGGGCTCTGTGCGCTGCCGCAATTTGGTTAACCTTGGGCGTGAATGCGGCGGAGATGGGGTAACAATCGGTAAAGAAGCGTGAGTTGGCGCGGTTTGGGGCTGTGACTATGGTCTGCCGTGACTTGGGGAGCTCAAGCGAGTCGGCCTTGGGGAAAGTTGGCCACTTGAATTGAGTGAAGTCGGGTAGTGGGCATTATCGAATGAAATTCAGCCGCCAAACGACGCTTCGGTCGCAAGCCACCGTGACTGGCGTCGGCGTTCATTCCGGACAACCTGTCAATCTCACTTTGGGGCCTGCGCCGGTTGATGCGGGTTTCATTTTCATCCGCACCGGACTTGAAGGTTCCGACCGCGAAATTCAGGCCGACGCCGACGCCGTGATCGCGACCGAGTTTGCGACGGTGCTGGGCGACCGCGAAGGGCCGCTGGTTTCCACCGCCGAACATGTGCTTGCCGCGCTGCGCGGCATGGGCGTCGACAACGCCACCGTAGAGGTCGACGGTCCCGAAGTACCGATCATGGATGGCAGTGCTGCGGCTTTCGTTGCGGCGATCGAGCAGGCCGGCGTCGTCACACAGCCCGCCGTCCGCCGCTTCATCCAGGTTTTGAAGCCGGTGCAGGTCAAGATCGGCGAATCAGTTGGCGAGTTGCGTCCGTTCGCTGGCGGGTTCCGGGCCGAGGTCGAGATCGATTTCACCAACCCGGTGATCGGCCACCAGAGCTTCTCGTTCGATCTCTCTCCGGAAAGCTTCCGCCGCGACATCTCGCGCGCCCGCACCTTCGGCTGCGTCGGCGACACGGCCCGGCTCTGGAGCGCAGGTTTCGCGCTCGGCGCGTCCTTCGAGAATACGGTGGTGTTCGACGAAACGCGTCTGCTCAACCCCGAGGGACTGCGTTACGGTGACGAGTGCGTCCGTCACAAGGTGCTGGACGTGATCGGCGATCTCGCGCTGGCCGGCTTGCCGCTGCTCGGCATCTATCGTTCGAAGCGTGGCGGCCACAAGCTCAACCACGCGGTGCTCAAGGCGCTTCTCGCCGACCGCAGCGCCTGGCGGGTGGTCGAGGCGGAGACTGCCCGGCGGCCCTCCCGCAGCCACGTCGAGGCCGGTGCAGGCACGGTGGGCAGCTTGATCGCCCCGGCCTACGGTCCGGACGTGTCCTGATTGCCGCGGCCGGCATCGTTCATCCGCAATTTCCGTAGTCTCCACAGCGGGTCGTAGGCGGGCTCGGTCGCCTTAATCCGGGCGGAATGGCTGCGTATTCGGTTGGTCGAGGGCCAGTTTTTGGCTAAACACGCCAGCGGCAGCACGACACGGCGCCAATGGTACGGGGTGTGTATTGCGTCCATGATCGCGGTCCATGGATCAAGTTGGCTTCGCCGTTAACCGCAATCAAAGGCGTCAGGTTTTATATTTCATGTCGGCAATGCGTATGAGGCTCGAACCCAACTCCTCTGACGTCTCCGGCCTGAAGCGGGCCGCCCGCGCGCTGCGTTTCGCGGCGGGCCTGGTCGTGCTGTCATTGCCGCTCAGCGGCTGCGGCACCGGCGCGCTGTGGGACAAGTTCATGGCCAAGGACGACACGTTCGTCGATGAGCCCGCGGACAAGCTCTACAACGAGGGCTTGTACATGATGAACGAGAAGAAGGATCTGAAGGCCGCCTCGAAGAAGTTCGAGGAAGTCGACCGGCAGCATCCCTACTCGGAGTGGGCGCGCAAGTCGCTCTTGATGTCGGCCTACTCCTACTACCAGGCCGGCGACTACGATAGCTGTATCGGGTCTGCGACCCGCTATGTCACGCTGCATCCCGGCAGCCCGGACGCGGCCTACGCCCAGTACCTGATCGCAGCGTCGCATTATGATCAGATTCCGGACATCTCCCGCGATCAGGGCCGCACCGAGAAGGCGATCGCGGCGCTCGAAGAGGTGGTGCGCAAGTACCCGACCTCGGAATACGCGACCTCGGCGAAGACCAAGCTTCAGGCTGCGCGCGACCAGCTCGCCGGCAAGGAAATGGCGGTCGGCCGCTACTACATGGAGAAGCGCGACTTCACCGCGGCGATCAACCGCTTCAAGACGGTGGTGACGCAGTACCAGACCACCCGCCATGTCGAAGAGGCGCTCTACCGGCTCACCGAGGCCTACATGGCGATCGGCATCGCCGGCGAGGCGCAGACCGCCGCCGCCGTGCTCGGCCACAATTTTCCGGACAGCCGCTGGTACAAGGACGCGTACAATCTAGTAAAGTCCGGCGGTCTCGAGCCGAGCGAGAATCAGGGGTCCTGGATCAGCCGGACCTTCAAGAAGATAGGTCTCGGCTAGGAATTGTCCTCGCATGCTGGCGCGTCTGTCGATCCGTGACATCGTCCTGATCGAACGGCTCGATATCGAATTCTCCCGTGGCCTCGCGGTGCTGACCGGCGAAACCGGCGCGGGTAAATCCATCCTGCTCGATGCGTTTGCGCTGGCGCTTGGCGGCCGCGGTGATGCCACGCTCGTCCGTCACGGCGCGGAGCAGGGGCAGGTCACCGCCATGTTTGATGTCCCGAAGGGGCATCCGGCGGCCAGGATCCTGGCCGAGAACGGCCTCGACGACACCGGAGAGATGATCCTGCGGCGTGTGCAGCTCGCTGACGGCCGCACCCGCGCCTTCATCAATGACCAAGCGATCAGCGTGCAGACCCTGAAGGCGGTCGGTGCTGTCCTGGTCGAGATCCATGGCCAGCACGACGAGCGCGCTCTGGTCGACGCCTCGACCCATCGGCAGTTGCTCGACGCCTTCGCCGGGCTCGAGAAGGAGGTCACCGCGCTGGAAGCGCTGTGGGATGCCCGGCGCACCGCCACTGCAGCGCTTGAGGATCATCGCGCCGGCATGGAGCGCGCTGCGCGCGAGGCCGACTATCTGCGTCATGCTTCACAGGAGCTGAAGACGTTGGCGCCGAAGGAGGGCGAGGAGACCGAGCTCGCCAACCGCCGCACCACCATGATGCAGGGCGAGAAGATCGCGACCGATTTGCGTGAGGCGCAGGAGGCGATCGGCGGCTCGCATTCGCCGGTGCCGGCCCTGTCGGCCGCGGTCCGGCGGCTGGAGCGTCGCGCCGCCAATGCGCCCGACCTGATCGAGCCCGCGGTGAAGGCGATCGACGTTGCGATCAACGCATTGGAAGAGGCCGACCAGCATCTGAGCGCGGCGCTGGCCGCAACGGATTTCGACCCGGCTGAGCTCGAGCGCATCGAGGAGCGGTTGTTTGCGCTGCGCGCGGCGTCGCGCAAATACTCGACGCCGGTCGATCTGCTGGCCGCGCTGGCCACCCAATACGCCAACGATGTTGCGCTGATCGATGCCGGCGCAGACCAGCTCAAGAAGCTGGAGGCGGCCGCCGGCGAGGCCGACAAGCGCTACGCTGCGGCTGCAGCAAAACTGTCGGCCTCGCGCACCAAGGCAGCCGAGAAGCTCAACAAGGCCGTCAATGCTGAGCTCGCGCCGCTCAAGCTGGAGCGCGCGAAATTCATGACGCAGGTCGAGACCAACGCCGCGGCGCCGGGCCCGCAGGGCATCGACCGCGTCGAGTTCTGGGTCCAGACCAATCCGGGCACCAAGCCGGGCCCGATGATGAAGGTCGCCTCCGGCGGCGAGCTGTCGCGCTTCCTGCTCGCGCTCAAGGTCGTGCTCGCCGACCGCGGTTCGGCGCCGACACTGGTGTTCGACGAAATCGATACCGGTGTGGGCGGCGCGGTGGCGGATGCGATCGGCTCGCGGCTGTCGCGTCTCGCCGGCAAGGTGCAGGTGATGGCGGTGACCCACGCGCCGCAAGTCGCGGCCCGCGCCAGCCAGCATCTCCTGATCTCCAAGGATGCGCTCGACAAGGGCAAGCGCGTCGCCACCCGCGTCAACGCGCTCGCCGCCGACCATCGCCGCGAGGAGATCGCGCGTATGCTGGCCGGCGCCGAGATCACGGCCGAGGCGAGGGCGGCTGCGGAACGGCTGCTCAGGGCGGCGAGTTAATGTCACACTGTCATTCCGGCGTCGTCCTGACGGACCGCCCCGGTGTGGCAGAAAACGATAGCGCGACCGTTGCATGGCCAAAGCAGCAAAAGAGAAAACACTTCCCGACATCGACAAGCTCACCAAGGCCCAGGCCAAGGTCGAGCTGACGCGCCTCGCGCTCGAACTCGAGGGCCACGACAAGCGCTACTACCAGGAGGATGCGCCGAGCATCACCGATGCCGAGTACGACGCGCTGCGGCAGCGCTACAACGCGATCGAAAAGCGCTTTCCCGAATTCGTCACCGCGGAGTCGCCGTCACAGAAGGTCGGCGCGGCGCCATCCGGGCGTTTCAAGAAAGTCCGCCATTCATTGCCGATGCTGTCGCTCGACAACGCCTTTGGCGAGCAGGATGTGCTCGACTTCGTCGGACGCATCGCGCGGTTCCTGAAGCTGCCGGACGACAAGATCGATTTCTCGGCTGAGCCGAAGATCGACGGGCTCTCGATGTCGCTGCGTTACGAGGGCGGCGAGCTCGTGACCGCCGCGACGCGCGGCAACGGTGCGGAAGGCGAGGACGTCACCGCCAATATCCGCACCCTCGAGGACGTGCCGCAGAAGCTCAAGGGCCGCAATGTGCCCGACATCTGCGAGGTGCGCGGCGAAGTCTACATGACCAAGCATGCGTTCCTGGCGCTCAACGAGCGGCAGAAGGCTGCCGGCGACACCATCTTCGCCAACCCGCGCAATTCGGCGGCCGGCTCGCTGCGGCAAAAGGATCCTGGCATCACCGCCTCGCGCCCGCTCGGTTTCTTCGCCTATGCCTGGGGCCAGATGAGCGCGATGCCCGAGACCACGCAGACCGGCATGATCCACTGGTTCGAGCGCTGCGGCTTCAAGACCAACCCGCTGACTAAGCTGTGCCACTCGGTCGAGCAACTGATCGCGTTCCATCGTACGATCGAGGAGCAGCGCGCCGAGCTCGACTACGATATCGACGGTGTCGTCTATAAGGTCGATCGCATCGATTGGCAGGAGCGGCTCGGCTTCATCTCGCGCACGCCGCGCTGGGCGATCGCGCACAAATTCCCGGCCGAGCGCGCCATGACGGTGCTGCGCGACATCGAAATCCAGGTCGGCCGCACCGGCTCGTTCACGCCGGTCGGCAAGCTCGAGCCGGTCGGCGTCGGCGGCGTGATCGTGCAGAACGTCACGCTGCACAACGAGGACTACATCAAGGGCATCGGCAACAAGGGCGAGGTATTGCGCGAGGGCCGCGACATCAGGATCGGCGACACCGTCGTGGTCCAGCGCGCCGGCGACGTGATCCCGCAGGTCGTCGACGTCGTGCTCGACAAGCGGCCGAAGAATGCCAGGGAATTCCACTTCCCGAAGAAGTGCCCGTGCCCGCTGCACACTGACGTGGTGCGCGAGGAGACCGCGGCCGGCGAGGAGGGCTCCCGCGCCCGCTGCACGGGCGAGTTCGCCTGTCCGTATCAGAAGATCGAGCATCTCAAGCTGTTCGTGTCCCGCCGCGCCTTCGACATCGACGGCCTCGGCGAGAAGCAGCTCCAGTATTTCTTCGACGCTGGCTGGGTAAAGGAGCCCGCCGACATCTTCACGCTGCCCAAGCGCAATGCCAGGCTGAAGCTGGAGCAGATCGAGGGCTACGGCGAAACGTCGGTGCGCAATTTGTTCGCCGCGATCGATAACCGCCGCAGGATCTCGCTCGAGCGCTTCATCTACGCGCTCGGCATGCGCCATGTCGGCGAGACCACCGCGCTGGCGCTGGCCCGCGGCTACGGCTCGTGGGACGCCTTCCATGAGGCCTGCCTCAAGATCGCCAAGGACGACGAGGAGGCGATTGCCGACATGGATGCGCTCGACCAGATCGGCGACACCGTGATCAAGAGCATCGCCGACTATTTCGGCGAGAGCCATAATCGCGGCATCGTCGAGCGGCTGACCGGTGAATTGGATGAGATCGTCGATGCCGAGAGGCCAAAGGGCAACTCGGCGATCGCCGGCAAGACGGTGGTGTTCACCGGCTCGCTCGAGAAGATGACGCGCGACGAGGCCAAGGCGACAGCCGAGCGGTTGGGCGCCAAGGCGGCCGGCTCGGTGTCGAAGAAAACAGACTATCTCGTCGCTGGCCCCGGTGCCGGCTCGAAGCTAGCGGAAGCGCAGAAGCACGGCGTCAAGGTGCTGACCGAAGACGAGTGGCTGAAGCTGATCGGGGAGTGATGGGCGGCCGGCGCCGCATGCCCTATTGTCGTCACCCGCGAAGGCGGGTGGCCGAGTATCCCAGGGACGTCAGCGAGATACGGAAAAGCCGCGGCGTACTGGATCCCCGCCTGCGCGGGGGATGACGAGGTGAGGGCGTGGCGCGAGCAAGCGACTCACATCATCCCGCTTTCTTCCTCTTCCGCCTGCTCGATCAGCCGTTCGCTGACCACCACATTCCGCCGCGGCACGACGAAGATCATCGTGCACGCGCAGGCAAGCGAGATCGCTGAGATCGCCGCTGTCAGCGGCAGCGTGGTCGTAGTGTGGCCACCGAGATAGGCGCCGAATTGCGAGATCAGGGAGCCGATTCCCTGTTGCAGGAAGCCCATCGCGCCCGAGGCGGTGCCGGCGGCTTCGGGGCGGATGCTGATCGCGCCGGCGGCGGAATTGGCCATCACGAAGGCGTTGGCGACCATCACGATCATCTGGGTGCCGAACAGCCAGAGCGGGGCCTGGTTCACTCCGGTGAAGCTCCAGACCAGGTTCAAGAGGCTGCCGCCGACCTGCAACGCGAGGCCGAACCAGATCAGCCTCTCCAGCGAATGTCGCGGCGCAAAGCGCACGCACAGGAGGTTGCCGACCAGATAGGCAAAGCCTGTTGTCGCAAACCACGCGCCATACTCGGCGCTGGTGCGCCCCATCTGCATCACCACGATGTAGGGCCCGCCGCCCGCGAAGGCGAAGATGATCTGCGAGGCCAGCACCTGGCACAGCATGTAGCCGACGAAGGCGCGGCTGCGCATCAGCTTGCCGAGATCGCCGCGGAAGCTGGAGCTCTCGGCGCGATCGCGCCGGGTCTCGGGCAAGGCCAGCGCAATGAAGATCGTGATCGCGAGCGATGCCGCCGTGATCAGATAGAGGATCGCGCGCCAGCCGAACGCGGTCTCCAGCAGGCCGCCGGTCAGCGGGCTCACCATCTGCGCGATCATCAGCGCGGCGACCACGAGGCTGATCATTGCGCCGACGCGTTCGCGTGGATAGAGATCGCGGATGATGGCGCGGCTGATCACCATGCCGCTGGCGCCGCCGAGCGCCTGCAAGAAGCGCGCGGCGATGAGCTGCGGCAGGCTTTCCGCGTACACCGAGCCGATGCCTGCCGCCACCATCAGGCCGAGGCCGGCGAGCAGCACCGGCCGCCGGCCGAACTTGTCGGACAGCGGTCCCATGATGAGCTGCGAGAGGGCGATGCCGACCATGTAGAGCGACACCGTCATCTGCGCGACGGAGATGTCGCGGCCAAAGGTGGTCGCCAGCACCGGCAGCGCCGGAACCAGCATGTAGAGCGAGATCGGCGCCACGCCCGTCATGACGACGAGCATCAGCAGCATAACCTTCGATGTCGCGATGTTGTTGTCCGTGGCCGCGCCGGGCGGCTTGCCCATCACGCCGTGCATTCAGGTCCGATCCAGCATTGTGAATCGACTGTAGCGTTCTCGTGCGCGCGGAATACGTGTGTTTCGGCATACGCCCATGCCGATTCCGGGAGGCGCGACGATGATGTTTCGCGTCGCGCAACTCTGCACGGTGTCGTCCTCCGCGAAAGCGGGGACCCAGTATTCCAGAGACGTCAGTTTTAGTCCGATCGGCCGCGGCGTACGGGATCCCCCGCTTTCGCGGGGATGACACTGAGTGTGGGGAGAGATGCTCGCGCTGTTTACTTCAGCGCTGCCGTCGCCTCACCCAGCCACAGTTTCGTGGCGTTGTCGTCGAGATGCGGGCGCACCACGCGATTGACGCGGGCGTGGTAGTCGTTCAGCCACGCCAGTTCGCCTTCGCTCAGCATGCTGACCTCGATCAGGCGGCGGTCGATCGGCGCCAGCGTCAGGGTCTCGAATGCGTTGACCGGCTTCTCCGCGCCCTTGATGTCGGTGCCGACCACGAGCTCGAGGTTCTCGATCCGGATGCCGTAGGCATCGGTCTTGTAGTAGCCGGGCTCGTTGGACAGGATCATGCCGCGCTTCAGCGGCGTGGTGCCGAGCTTGGAGATCCGCGCCGGCCCTTCGTGCACGCTGAGATAACTGCCGACGCCGTGGCCGGTGCCGTGCTCGAAATCGACGCCGGCCTGCCACAGATATTGCCGTGCCAGCGTGTCGAGCTGCGCACCGGTGGTGCCGTCGGGGAAGATCGCGCGGACGATCGCGATATGGCCCCGCAGCACGCGGGTGAAACGGTCGCGCATCTCATCGGTCGGCTGACCGATCGCGATGGTGCGGGTGACGTCGGTGGTGCCGTCCTCATATTGCGCGCCGGAATCGATCAGCAGCAAGTCGCCCGGCTCGATCCGGCGGTTGCTCTTGCGCGTGACGCGGTAGTGCACGATGGCGCCGTTCGGTCCGGTGCCGGCGATGGTCGGGAAAGAGACATCCTTCAACGCCGCGGTCTGGCGGCGGAACGTCTCGAGCGCCTCGACGGCATCGATCTCGGTGAGCCCGCCCGAGGGAGCCTCGCGATCGATCCAGGCGAGGAAGCGCGTCAGCGCCACCGCGTCGCGCTCATGCGCGGTACGGGTGCCCTCGATCTCGGTCATGTTCTTGACCGCCTTCAGCATGCTGACCGGATCGCTGCCGCGTACGGGCTTGCCGCCGGCGCTTGCGATCAAGCGGCTCAAGGCGTCCGCCGCGGTCGCGCTGTCGAGCGCGATCGAGGCGCCGCGCTTGGCGAGCTCGGTGAGCTTCGGCGTCAGCGCGGCCGGATCCTCGACGCTGGCGGATTGCTCGAGATGGTCGCGCGTCGCGTTGGACAGCTTGCGGTGATCGATGAACACCAGCGGCCGGCCTTCCTTCGGTACCAGCGCGTAGGACAGCGGCAGCGGCGTATGCGAGACGTCGGCACCGCGGATGTTGAAGGTCCAGGCCACCGCATGGCTGTCGGAGAGCACCAACGCATCGACGCCGAGCTTGGTGATCTCGAGCCGGATGCGCTTCAGCTTCTCGGCCTCGATCTCGCCCGAGAATTGCGGGCCGTGGATGCTGACAGGACCGAGCGGTGGCGCCGGCCGCTCGTGCCAGATCGAATCGACAGGGTTGCTATCGACCGCAACGAGTTCCGCGCCGGCCTTGGCGCAGGCGGCGGCCAGCCGCTCGGCTGCCGCCGATGTGTGCAGCCATGGATCGAATCCGAGGCGATCGCCAGCGGAAAGATGCCGCGTGACCCAGTGCTCCGGAGGCGGATCGACCAATGGTTCGACGTCCCAGGCCTTGCGATCGACCTGTTTGCCGGCCTGCAGGGTGTAGCGGCCATCGACGAACAAGGCGGTCTGCTTGGCCAGCACGATCGCGAGCCCGGCCGATCCGGTGAAGCCCGTCAACCAGGCCAGCCGCTCCTCGGATGGGGCGACATATTCATTCTGCTGCTGGTCGGCGCGGGGAATCACAAAGCCGGTCAGCTTGCGCCGCGCCAGTTCCTCGCGAAACGCGCTCAGCCGGGCGGTTAGCGCCACGCCGCCTTCGGGTTCTTCGAACGTCTGAAAATGAGCTTCGAACATCGCCTTCGCACTCTCTTTGGATGGAGCATGGTCCGTCGGGAAAAATGCTTTCCACCTTGGCCGGTCATGCTCTAAGTTCGGCTGGGCCGCTCCCCAATGCGGCCCAGCATGTCCACAATTTGGCATAACTTATGCTTGAATCGTGGCATAGCCATTAGAAAAGACGGAACGGTTTCCCGGGCAAGTCGTTCGTCAAAAAATTCCGGGAGTGTCCAGGAGTGTCTCAACTCGACGGCGAGGAGATGCACCATGCCTGCGTTCACGTTTGAGAAGATTACACCACCGGTTCACAATGGCCCTGTTGCACCCGTCGAGCAGAAGCAACGTGGGCAACGTGGTGTCATCGTCCAGATGCTGGACCGCCTCGTCGAGGCACGCATCAGGCGCACGCCGCGGCACGACCTGACGGTGACGACTGCTCGCCGCGATCGCGAGCCCTCCGAATAATCACCAGCTACCGTTCGAGGTCGGACGCCTTCGCTATCGTTGCGTTGACGACCTTGTTGCCTTCGAGTTCCCGCACGATCCGTTCATCCGGGCCGACCATGCCGAGATCGAACTCGTGCTCCGGTGTCACCAGCGTCATCCGCTGACCGACGATCACGACCACGGTCATGTCGAGCGCTTCGCCGGAGGTGGCCCATTCCCGTAGCTCGCTATGGTACGGCTCCTTGCGCCAAGCATTCGGGAAGCCGGGATCACAGCGGACTTCGAGGCCGTCGTCCGATGTCGTCAGGACGAGCTTGGATCGGCTCGGCTTCCAGTGGTCATCCAGGAGATCGTTGACCAGCCAGACGCAGGCGAAAGATCGGCACTCCGCCGGCCGGTTCGGGTAGATCAGACATCCATGCCCTGGCTTGCAATGCGCGCACCACGCGTTGGCGGCCTTGGCCAGTTCCTCGATCGCCATCACCTTGCAGCAGAGCGTGCAGTCGCCGCACTGTCTGCCGGACATGGTCACTGCACGGCGCGCAGCAGCAGGCTGCTCCAGCCCTCGATCTTGAGATGTCGCAGCGGCACCAGCCCGCGTGCGCGGTAAGCGACGATGACGGCCGGCGCCTGATGGGTCAACAGGCCGGAGAGAATGACCTGCGCAGACGAGGCGAGGTGCCGCGCCATCGGCCCGGCCAATTGCCGCAACGGATTGGCGAGGATGTTGGCGAGCACGAGGTCGAACGGCCCGTCCTCGGCGAACCGCGGTGCCGCGAAGCCGGTGGCCTGGATTACGTCCACCAGGTGTCCCGCTCCGTTGAGCCGGGCGTTCTCCTCGGCCACCCGCACCGATGGCGCATCGATATCGCTCGCCAGTACCCGGCCGTGCAACGCCTTGGCGGTGGCGATCGCCAGCACGCCGGTTCCGGTGCCGAGATCGAGCACGCGGCGCGGCTGATGGGCTTTCAGCACATGGTCGAGCAGCAGCAGGCAGCCGCGCGTGGTGCCGTGGTGACCGGTGCCGAAGGCAAGCGCGGCCTCGATCTCGATGCCGAGCTTGTTTGGCGGTACCCTTGTCCGGTCGTGCTGGCCGTGGACGACGAAGCGGCCGGCCGGGACCGGGACGAGATCCTCAAGGCTCGCCCTCACCCAGTCTTTTGCCTCCACGGTGTCGAACGTCATGGCCTCCGCGACATCCCGTCGCACGGCGTGCCCGACCAGCTCGCGCAACAGCGCATCGTCGGGCGGGTCGGCGAAGTGGACCGTGACATCCCAGCGGCCGTCAGGCCGCTCGAATGCCGCGAAAGCAGCCTGATCCTCGAAGAATACCTCGGAGAGCGTGTCCACGACGCGCTTTGCGGTCGCTTCGTCGGGGAGGGTGACACTGGCGCGGTGCGTGGAGGGGGTCATCGAATGCCGGTAGCGCGGTTCGTGCTGAGATTTCAACTTTGATTCGATTGCCGCGAGATTCTACGCGTACCGCGTTCAATCAACTTTAGATTTTACCGTAGTAGGACGGAGGCAGGAACAAGTCCCTTGTTCCGGATAGACCAAAGGGCAGGGCTACCATGAACGCAATTATCGTTAAGTTCTTGCAGAATGAATCCGGCGCCACGGCCATCGAATACGGCCTGATCGCAGCCGGCATCGCGATCGCCATCATTACCGCGGTGAACGGCGTCGGCACGGCGCTGAGCGGGACCTTCAGCTCGATCAGTACATCCTTGAAGTAATTGACGACGCGACGGCGTTCTCAGCGCACCGGGTGACGCCGTCGCCCGGTGCTTTTTTTGCGACCCGGACCGAGGGCAGCGGGGGATCCGAAGTCCAAACGTCCACGCGATGTCCACACACCGGGCTCAAATTTATCAACAAGGTATACGGGAGGTTACGCCGCGCTTTCCGGCCCGGCGCTCAACAGCCTGTCCACAGCCATGTTGGTTAGCTCTCCCGGCAGGACGCCCGACGCCGTACAGGGTTGATCCACCGGTTCTCCACTGGTTATCCACCGCTGTCTCCACATCTGGGCGGTGTAGCCGAGAGCGCTATCGCGTTCACGAAAACAACCTCCGATGGTCCGCCAGGATGGCCCGCGCCGCATTGTGCCCGGGCGCGCCGGTGACACCGCCGCCGGGATGGGCGCCCGAGCCGCAATGGTAGAGGCCCCTGAGCGGCCCGCGGTAGTCGGCATGGCCGAGCATCGGCCGCGCCGAGAACAACTGGTTCAGCGTCAATGCGCCGTGGAAGATGTCGCCGCCGAGCAGGCCGAACTGCCGCTCCAGGTCGAGCGGCGACAGGATCTGACGCCCCACTACGCTGCCCGCGAAGCCGGGAGCGTAGTGGTCGACCGTTGCGATCATGAGGTCGGCGACCTCTTCGCGATGGTCGTCCCAGGATTTGCCCTCGGGCAATTGCGGCGCGACGTGCTGGCAGAACAGGCTCGCGACATGCCGGCCGGGCGGGCTCAGCGTGTCGTCGAGGGTCGAGGGGATCAAGAGCTCGACCACGGGCGCGCGGCTCCAGCCGAAGTCGCAGGCATCGCGCCAGGCGCGATCCATGTAGCCGAGGCTGGGGGCGATGATGATGCCCGCGGTCAGGTGATCGCCGGAGCCGGGCAGCGCCGTGAACGAGGGCAGGGCATCGAGCGCGACGTTCATTCTGAATGTGCCGGAGCCGTTCCGCCATCGCGAGATGCGCGCAGTGAACTCAGGCGTCAGCGCGCTTGCCGGCACAAGGCGAGTATAGAGCAGCTTCGGATTGACGTTCGAGGCGACATATTTGGCGCGGATGGTTGCGCCATTGTCGAGAACGACGCCGCAGGCGCGGTCCTTCTCGACGATCACCTCGCGCACGCCGGCGTCGGTCTCGATCTCGGCGCCGTGGCCGCGCGCCGCACGCGCCATCGCTTGCGTGATCGCCCCCATGCCGCCGATCGCGTGACCCCAGACGCCCTTCTTGCCGTTCACTTCACCGAACGCATGATGCAGCATCACATAGGCCGAGCCCGCCGCGTAGGGGCTCGCATAGTTGCCGACGATGGCGTCGAAGCCGAACAGCGCCTTGACCAGGTCGCTCTCGAAACGTTCGTCGAGCATCTCGCCGGCCGAGCGCGTGAACAGGTCGAGCAGGTTGCGCTGCTGCTCGAGCGACAGCCGCCGCAGGTCGTTGGCGGAACGAAGCGCATTGAAGGCCTCGCGCATCGCGCCGACACCAAATCCCGCGACGACGTTCGGCGGTGCGCGCAGCACGAAGTGGCGCAACACGTCGGCGATCGCCTCGAGTTCCCGCGAGAACGCGTCGATCTCGACGGCGTCACGCTGGCTCAATCTTGCAACCGATTCCCTGGTGCGGCCTTCGCCGGTCAGCAGATAGCTGCCGTCGGGTGCGGGCAGGAAATTCTGTGCGCGGCGCTCGACGATCTTCAAGCCGTGATCCGCCAGTTTCAGGTCAGCAATGATTTTCGGATTGAGCAGGCTCACCGTGTAGGAGGCGACCGAATTGCGAAAGCCCGGTGCGAACTCCTCGGTGACTGCGGCACCGCCGACCACCTTGCGGCGCTCGACGACCTTGACCCGCAAGCCTGCCATCGCGAGATAGGCTGCGCAGGTGAGGCCGTTGTGCCCCGCACCGATGATGACGACGTCCGTTTCGTTCATGTCCGCTTCAAGAAGGAGTGATCAGGCACAAGCCGAAGGCGTGCTGTCGCGCCGTTGCGACGCTTCGTCAAGTCCGCGTTATCGGCGTTTCTTGCCCGTGATGCTGCCATATGCTCAGGTCAACCTGCCCGGCGCGACCTCGCCGGACCGTTCGCCTCCGGCGCCTGCCGGGTTCATGCCGGAGCTTTCATGACGTCTGAGCCGTCAGCCTCGCGAAACCGGCTGGTGCTGGTTGTCTATACCGCCGCGATCTTCGTCAGCGCCTTGCTGCTGTTCTCGGTGCAGCCGCTGTTCACCAAGATGGTGCTGCCGCGGCTCGGCGGCTCGCCAGCGGTGTGGTCGGTGGCGATGGTGTTCTTCCAGTCGCTGCTGCTCGGCGGCTATGCCTATGCGCATCTCCTGATGAAGCTCAGCAACCGCGCGGTTCCGGTCGTGGTGCATCTGGCGCTGCTGGTGATCGCGCTGCTGACGCTGCCGCTTGCGATCCGCAGCGGCTGGGGAGAGCCACCGAACTCCGGCTATGCGTTCTGGCTGCTCGGCCTGTTCGCGGTCTCGATCGGCCTGCCATTCTTTGCGCTCGCCGCCAACAATCCGCTATTGCAAGCCTGGTTCGTACGCACCGGCCATCCCAACGGTCCCGACCCGTATTTCCTTTACGCATCCTCGAACATCGGCAGCTTCCTGGCGCTGCTGTCGTATCCCGTGCTGCTGGAGCCGATGTTCACCTTGCGGGCCCAGAACCTGATCTGGACGGGCGGCTACGGCCTCCTCATCGTCTTGATCGCGGGCTGCGGCGCGCTGCTGCTGTTCGCGCCGGCAACTGCCGCGATACGCAACATGCAGGTTGACGATGCTGCGGCACCGGCGCCGTCCTGGCTGCTGCGCGCGCGCTGGATCTTCCTCGCCGCGGTGCCGTCGGGCCTTCTGATCGCGGTGACAGCGCATATCTCGACCGACGTCGCCGCCGCGCCCTTGCTCTGGGTGCTGCCGCTGTCGCTATATCTTCTGACCTGGGTGCTGGTGTTTCAGTCGCGCCCGTTGCTACCGCACAAATGGATGCTGCTGGCCCAGCCACTGGCAATCGCCGGCGTGGTCGTCCTGCTGGCATTCGGTGGCGAGCAGAATCTGCTGCTGACGCTCGGCGGCCATCAGCTCTGCTTCTTCATCATTGCGATGGCCTGCCACGGCGAGCTCGCGCGCACGCGTCCCGCGGCGAAATATCTCACCGGCTTCTACGTGGCGCTGTCGTTCGGCGGCATGGTCGGCGGCCTGTTTGCGGGGTTGATCGCGCCGTTCACCTTCTCATGGGTCGCCGAATATCCGATCCTGCTGGCACTGGCGGCGCTGTGCCGACCCTCCGGCGCCGAGCGGCTGCCGCGCTGGAGCGCCTGGTACTGGCCGTTCCTCGCGGTCATTGCAGTCGCGCTGATTGCGCCGTCCTACTGGTCCGGCGAGGTGTTCAATTGGCTCGACAGCCGCCGGGTCTGGATGATCGGCGGGCTCGGCGTGTTTTCCGCGCTGCTGGTCTTTGCGCTGAATGCCGACCGATGGAAGGTCTTTGCCACCGTCGCGGTCGCGCTGGTGCTGTTGCGCGCCTATCCGTCCGACGACGGGCGCGTCGATACGGTGCGCAGCTTCTTCGGCGTGCACAAGATCGTGGTGACGCCGAACGGGCAGTATCACGTGCTGATGCATGGCACGACGATCCACGGCGCCCAGAAATTCAAGAACGACAACGGTACGCCGGTCACCGGGCGGCCGGAGCCGATCAGCTACTATCACAGGGATGGCGGGATCGGGCAGGCGATCACGGCGATGCGCGAGCGCAAAGTTGCGCCGCTGAAGGTGGCGGTGATCGGGTTGGGCTCAGGCACGCTGACCTGTGCATCGGCCCCCGGGGAAGACTGGAAGTTCTTCGAGATCGACCAGAGCATGGTCGACACCGCCCGCGACCCCAAATATTTCACCTATATCCAGAGCTGTGAGCCGGACCTGAAGCCGGCGATCGGCGATGCGCGGCTGACCTTCGCGAGGGAGCCCGACGGACTCTACGATCTCATCATCGTCGACGCCTATTCGTCGGATGCGATCCCGATCCACCTTGCGACCAAGCAGGCGATGGCGATCTACAAGGCGAAGCTCGCGCCGCACGGCGCGGTGGTGATGCATGTCTCCAACCGGCATCTCGAGCTGGCCAGCGTCGTGGTTGGCATCGCCGACGCCAACGACATGACGAGTTGGGTCTACAGCGAGGATTCGGGGCGCGACAACGAGTATATCTTCGCGACCTCGGTGGTGGTCTCGGCGCGCGATGAGGCCGATGTCGGCAGGCTCGCCACGTCAAGCGTCTGGACCGCGACCCCTGCCAACGAAAACCAGCGGATCTGGACCGACGACTATTCGAACGTGCTGGGCGCGGTCTACCGCCGCCTGCGCGACGGCGAGCAGTAGGGCGAAAGACCAATGGCGCACACAGTTTGCACGCCGAACGTCGTTGCCGTTTCGCAATAGTGGCGTTAGAGCACGATCCTAAAAAGTGTGAAGCGATCAGTCATTTACTCACCTTGGTCAAATCCACGAGGATTCCCTGCGTGCATTTGTAAACGCTGGCGCTGCCCTCGCCGGATACGCATCCTGGTTGATTTTCGTCGTCCCACGTCAGGATCGACCACTTTCCGGAAGGGGACACCGCGATTCGAAATGACCAACGGCCGGTTGTGGTCGAAAACACCTGACGTACGAGAAGGCTGGAATTAGCTTTTCTGATCTCGGCTGCGTATTTCGCCGAAATGAGGATCGAGTCGTCTTCCCGCACCGGAGGCTTGCCCAAGGGGATCACGGTGGCCACAGTTCCTCGCCCACCGATCGAGATGGACTCAATTCGCGGGCGGGCGAGGCACCTTTTTCCGGCGACGCTACATTTGAGAATGGATCCTGGAGGTTGCTCTGTTTCAATAAAAAGTGTCAGCGCTCGTTGATCCTCTTCGAACCATCCGTTCTTGACCCATCCAATGCCTGATTTCGCCATCGAGGCGATATTCACGCCGTTGCGGTCCAGGATTTCGACGGACGTCGGATAGACGACGGCGATCTTCGAGCCATTCTCGCTCCATTTGATCCACTCAGGCCGTTCCGTCTTGTCTCCTGTCCGCTTGTCTCTGACCGGAATGACCCTGAGCTGAGGCGCCTGCGGCTTTATTTCCAGCGGACCGGAGCTCGCGACGCTCTCAAAATCCGGCGAGAACGCTATCGCGCCATCCGTCGACGCAATCCACTGACTGTCGCCGCTTGCAATATCAACCATGAACACATGCGGTCCGATGATGTTGATCAACTGCCGGCCGTCGCTGCGACACTGCCACCTGTTACCGGGCGAAACGGCCACCGCTGCGACCTTGGTACCGGCCTCATAGGCATTCAACTGTCCGTTCTCGTCGAGAAGATATCGGTCATTCTGGCCGCACCAGCCATCGAAGCGCGCCTTCGCCAGTGCGGTGTGAGGCAGCGATTCAAATGTCGGAACGAGCGCGGGGGGGCGGCGACTGACGGCTCTCTTGTGCATTCGCTGTATCGGTTGAAGCCGGCGGCACAAGCAATGTTACGCAAGCGACGAGATATGCAACGCGTAGCGCATGAGGAAACGAACCGAACATCGGTATTACCAGCCAAACAAGAGCAAAGCTTGATACTAGAACAAATAGAGAACAAAGTCAAGCGCCCCCGGGAAGATTGTACGCGCCTTGATTGCAAGGCCTGTTCGGCTTGCCTTTGTTTCGCCAAAACGCTCGCGCGCCGAAGAGTTGGCGTCACGAAAGGACCCGCAGTGAATTCCGCGCCGACTCGAGGCTTGCGATGATCGAACTGTGTCCGGTGAGACCGGCCAACCCCAATTACTGTCGAGCCACGTATCATCGCCTGTGCGATGGCGAGCAGTCGGGTCGATCGGTCTCGTCGCTAAACCTGCAAACCGACAGATGTGCCAGATCACGGCTCCGGCCCTGACCGATCATCTGTCAACGACTTCCATCCGACTTCTCCAAAGCACGATGATTGTGGTTGATCTGTCAGATCGCAGATTCGCTTCCCCCTGCCTGCAAGCGGAAGAGAGGGGCGCAGCTTATTCGCGGTCGCTACTTCAACCTAACTTCTTGCTCGAGCGACCCGCTACTAGCAGCTTGGCTATCTGGGAATTCACGACTGCAGCGAACAGGCCGGGATCGTTGAAGGCCCGCGCAGAGAGCATTGCTCCGTGAACCGATGCCATCAGCATTTGAGCTTCGTCTTCCGGCCGCTTGTCCAACTGGAACAGGTGCTGCTCTGCGCCAGCCCGCAGCACTGCGGTAAGCCATCTGGCAAGACCATGGAAATGGGCCCGGACGCGTGATGAGACTTCTTCCGGCAGCATCGGCATCTCGCCGGCAAGCATCGCGCAGACGCAGAACGGCAGCGAGGAATCGCGAATGCACGTCTGCCAGAAGTTGATGTAGGACTGCAGTTGATCGGCGGGGCTTGAGAGCTGCTCCTGGAGAGACTTCAGGCCCAGCTCGGCCTGCTGCCTGTAGCGATCCACCAGCGCCGAGACCAGCTTGGCCTTGGTCGGAAAGTGATGGTGGATGCTCGCCTTCCTGATGCCGATCGCATCCGAAATGTCGGCATAGCTGAACGCGTTGTAGCCTCCCGCGACGATCAGAGACTGGGCAACATCGAGAATTTTTTCTGAGGTGGAAGTCATCGAGCTCATGTCGGCGCCTACCTTCCAGTAGGTAAGTTGTCAAGCCATTGCAGCGCTCCCGGTTCAAACGAAGTCGTGACCGAACAATCGGTTGACTCGGAACAGCTTGCCTACCTACTGATAGGTAGACAAAGGGCAAGGAGCACCCCAATGCAAAGTCAATCTTCGTCCCAATCGGCCTGGCTACGATCCTACTATCTTGCGCGCGCCATCTTCTCGATCGCCTGGGTTGCCGCTGCCGTTCTGTTCAGCCAGCAATCCGGCCTTGTCGGGCTTCTGCTCGTGGTCTACCCGGCATGGGACGCCATTGCCAATCTGGCTGACGCCGGGGTCAACGGCGGTCTGAAAGCCAACCCATCGCAGGCATTGAATGTCGTGGTCAGCACGGTGACGGCGCTCGCCGTGATCGCGGTGATCAGCCACAGCACATATGCCGTCCTGGCCGTATTCGGAGTTTGGGCGATCCTGTCGGGTGTGCTGCAATTATCCACCGGCGTCAGGCGTTGGCGTCACTATGGCGCGCAATGGGCGATGATCCTGAGCGGTGCGCAGTCGGCCCTCGCCGGCGGCTATATGGTCAGCCGATCCATTGGCACCGTTGCGCCAACCATTCTGGACATTGCTCCCTATGCAGGCTTCGGCGCGTTCTACTTCCTGCTTTCCGCAATCTGGCTCGTCGCCGTAGCTTATCGCAGCGCGCACGCCTAGGCGCCGCCGGACGTGGAGCGCGACGGCTTCACTGCCACCTCGACAGCTATTTCCTCTCCGTCGGCGTTGCGTTCGCCGAGGCGGGCGTCGACGCGGCGAGCAGCGGCATTGTCGGCGCGCCGTCGTCCTCGTCGAGGAATTGCTCCACCGACGCCTGGATCGAGGATTTGACGCTGTCGGGGCCTCGATCGCTGAGGTCGTTGTGCTGGAACTCGGTTCTGACCACCTTGATCCCGAGTCTCTTGCACGTCGCGTCGTCAGGAACGACGCCCGGGTCCGACTTGAAGTGCGGATCCTTCGAGCGGAACGACAGGATCTTGATCTTGCCATTGGTGACAAAGGGCACGCGCAGATTGTCCAGCGTGACCACTTTCCGGACCATGTCGGGATGTTGCTTGGCGAAGAACATCGAGATGTCGCCGCCATTGGAGTGGCCGATCAGCGTCAGGTGGCGGTAGTCCGCGTGCGGGTAGAGCTTCCTGATCTCGTCGATCGCATACATGATGTTGGAGATGCCGCGATTATATTGCATGCGGCGGCCGACATATTCCTCGCCGACCTTGGTCACCATCGGAGCGTCGGTATCGAGGTCATGCTGGACACTGACCACGAGGTAGCCGCGGGCGGCGAAAACGTTCGTGAGGAACGAGTATTCGGTGTTCTTGACGGTGTTGCCGTGGCTCAGGATCGCGACCGGCAGATCGATCATTTCGGCCAGGGACTGCATCGCGCGGTCGCGACGGACTGCGATCTCGACCGTGACGGTGCGGTCATCGCGCAGAATGTCGTGGAACGTCACCATCGTGTGGCGGATCGCCCACGCGTCCGTCGTGCAATAAGCGACGATCACCACGACGCACAGGCAAAAGACAACGATGCCCCGTTTCATTTCAGCCCCTGACATTGCGGAACCTGACGCGCGCTGGTTCGGGCATGATCGGGCACTTCGTGCGAACTGCAGCCGGGAGCCGAGCGGGCGCTGTGGCCGCGGAATATCAAGGTCAACCTTTACAGCGAGATGACGATCATACGACAGGCCACCGCGCGGACACGGGGCAACGTCCTGCGCAGATCACAAGCAGGTGAAATCCGGGATGCACGAGCGGTGGTCATAATCGGCAGACGCTCAATGGAAAAGCAGTTTGGTCACTGACCGCAAACTTGGGGAACGCAGCGGTGCGCGTTCAGACGAACGCGCACTCGCTCACATCAGTCCTGATAGGTGAAGAACCCGCGCTGCTGCTGATAGGATGGCCGCGGCTGGTAGTAACCTTGCGGTGCCGGCGCGTAGCCTTGGTTGCCGTAGTACTGGCCGTAGCCCTGCGCGTTGTAAACGCGGCGGTTTGACGGCGGCGCCGGATAGCGGCGGTCGGTCGAACTGCCGTCGGCAGGATAGATATAGCCGTCGTCGGCGCGCGCCGCCGGATATTCGCGCGGCTGCGGTGTCAGCACGACCGGCTCGCCCGCGGCACCATATTGCTGATCATAGTCCTGGTCCTGCGGTGCGCGGCGGGCGACCGCGGTGCCGTTACGCCCACGCGGGTTGCGCGCCAGTGCGACCTGGGCCGAGCCGGTCAAGGTCACGGTGGTGTTGAGCACGCCTTCCTTCTCGACCAGCGCGTAGAGCGTGGAAGCGTTGGTGCGCGACAGCCGCACGCAGCCGTGCGACGCCGGCGTGCCAAGGCGACTGACCGAGTCAGTGCCGTGGATCGCATGCCCGATCTTGGTGAAGAAGATCGAGTGCGGCATCGGCGCGTCGTCGAATTCCTTGGAAAAGTGATCCTCCTCCATGCGGAAGGCGCGGAAGGTGCCGTTCGGCGTTTCGCGGGAGGGGATCCCGGTGGAGACCGGCCAGTGATAGCGCGTGACGCCGTCGACCGCGACGGTCATCTGCTGATTGTCCTTGTCGATGGTGATATCGACCTTGGCCTGCGCGGCGCCGGCGGTGAAAAGCATCACTGTGGTGAATGCAACGAGGAAGGAACGCATCTTACCTTTGGCCTCCAGGCCTGATCGCAGCGCCGTGGCTGTCCGTCCCCGGCAACCAATATGCACGGAATCCGCTTTTGGTTCCAGTGGACCGCGAGCCATCGTTAATCGGGGGCGCGGCGCAAGCAAGGCCGATGGCGGGTTTGTCAGTCACGACGTCCTGACTTTTTCGCGAGCAAGCCGCGACATCGACCCCAATTGGCCGTCAATGCGCAACCATTTGGCCGCAAGCGCATTTCACAATCCCGCCAAGCGGCGCATTCGCGTCGTGTTTTAAGGAATCGAGATGAACAACAGCAAGGTTAAGAGCGCGGCCGCCGTCCCAGCCGGCCCATTCGCGCGGCTCCTGTTCGCGGCCGCAGCCCTCGCCCTGTCGCTGGCAATCCCCCATGCCGGCCATGCCCAGGGCATCGTTCGCGGAGCCCAGCAGGGCGCCTATGAAGGTAATCGGGTGGCCGGACCGGTGGGCGGCGTGGTCGGCGGAGCCGTCGGCGCCGGCGTCGGCGGCGCTGTGGGTGCGGTCAAGGGCGTGTTCGGCATTCCCGACCGCGGCTGGCGGCGCGGCCATCGCTGCCGCGGCTATTACCGCCACGGCCATTTCTATTGCTATTGACGCAGTCGTCGTCTTTCCGCGGCGTCATGAGGAGCGCAGTCCGGATGGAGCGCAAGCGAAATCCGGGGCCGCTCGCCACTCAACTCACGAAGCTCCCGGATTGCGCTTCGCTCCATCCGGGCTACGTGAACTTTGTGAACGACGTCAAGTCTTGAGTCGGTAGCCGGTCTTGAAGATCCACGCCACGATGGCCATGCAGGCGACCAGAAAGCCTACGGTCATGCCGAGGCTTAGCGGCACGCTGACATCGGCGATCTCGGAGAAGCTCCAGCGGAAGCCCGAGATCAGGTAGACCACGGGATTGAACAGCGTGACGGTGCGCCAACCCGCCGGCAGCATGTTCACCGAATAGAAGCTGCCGCCGAGGAAGGTCAGTGGCGTCACGACCAGCATCGGGATCATCTGCAGCTTCTCGAAGCCGTCGGCCCAGATGCCGATGATGAAGCCGAACAGGCTGAAGGTGACGGCCGTCAGCACCAGGAAAGTCAGCATCCAGACCGGATGAGCGATGTGCAGCGGGACGAACAGGCCGGCGGTGGCCAGGATGATCAGGCCGAGGATAATCGATTTGGTGGCGGCGGCACCGACATAGCCGATCACGATCTCGAAGTAGGAGATCGGCGCCGACAGGATCTCATAGATCGTGCCGACGAATTTCGGAAAGTAGATGCCGAACGAGGCATTCGAGATGCTCTGCGTCAAGACCGACAGCATGACGAGCCCCGGCACGATGAAGGTGCCGTAGCTCACGCCCTCGACCTGGGTGATGCGCGAGCCGATCGCGGCGCCGAACACCACGAAATAGAGCGAGGTCGACACCACGGGCGAGACGATGCTTTGCAGCAGCGTGCGCCAGGTGCGCGCCATTTCGAACAGATAGATGGCCCGGATGGCGCGGTAGTTCATGGCGCCCTCACGAGGCTGACGAAGATATCTTCGAGAGAAGATTGTTTGGTGTCGAGGTCCGAGATTCGGATTCCGGCATTGCGGAGATCGTTGAGCAGGCTGGTGATGCCGCTGCGATCGGCCTTGGTGTCGTAGTCGTAGGTCACCGCGCGCCCGTCGCCGGACAGTTCGAGGTTGTAGGCGGCGAGATTTGGCGGGATCGTATCGAGCTTGCTCTGTAGTTGCAGCGTGAGATGCTTCTTGCCGAGCTTCTCCATCAGTGTCGTCTTGTTCTCGATCAGGATGATCTCGCCCCTGTTGATGACGCCGATGCGATCGGCCATCTCCTCGGCTTCCTCGATGTAGTGCGTGGTCAGGATGATGGTGACGCCGGAGGCCTGCAGCGCGCGCACCACCTCCCACATCCCCTTGCGCAATTCGACGTCGACACCGGCGGTCGGCTCGTCCAGGAACAGGACCTGCGGCTCGTGTGACAGTGCCTTGGCGATCATCACGCGGCGCTTCATGCCGCCGGACAGCGTGACGATCTTGCTGTCCTTCTTGTCCCACAGCGACAGGTCCTTCAGCACCTTCTCGATATGGGCGGGGTTCTTCGGCTTGCCGAACAGGCCGCGGCTGAAGCTGACGGTGGCCCAGACCGATTCGAAGGCGTCGGTGTGCAGCTCCTGCGGAACCAGCCCGATCATCGACCGTGCCGCGCGATAGTCGCTGATGATGTCGTGGCCGCCGACCGAAATCTTGCCCTGGCTCGGATTGGCGATGCCGCAGATGATGCTGATCAGCGTGGTCTTGCCGGCGCCGTTCGGCCCGAGCAGCGCGAAGATCTCGCCCTTGGCGATGTCGAGATTGATGTTGCTCAGCGCCTTGAAGCCGGAGCCGTAGGTTTTCGAAAGGTTGGAGACGGAGATGATCGGCGGCATGGACAGGCGATGGCATGAGGGAGGGGCGCGCAAAGCGGCGCCCGGGGAACGGGGCGGGGGTGAGGGTTATCGGCAGATAGGAACGCCCAATCCGTTCTGCAATCACCCGATCGGGCAGAAAATTTATTCTGCGGCGTAGCCCCCGGCGGTGATGCCCTGCCAGGCTAGCTGGCGCAGCAGGACAACTTGGCGACGTCCTTGCCAAAGGAGAGCGCCGCGAGCTTCAGGCCCTCGACGGTGGTGAGATACGGAAAAATCGTCTCCGCGAGGTCATCGACGGTGAGGCCCTGCCGGATTGCAAGCGCTGCGGTCTGAATGCTGTCGGCACCCTCCGGTGCGAGGATGTGCGCGCCGAGCAGCCGGCCGCTCCCGCCATCAGCGACGAGCTTGATGAGGCCGCGAGCGTCACGCGCAGCCAGCGCGCGGGGCACCTGGTCGAGGCTGATCGCCGCGGCGCGAACCGCATGTCCGGCCGCGCGCGCCGCGGCTTCGGTCAGCCCGACGCTCGCCACCTGGGGATCGGTGAATACGACGGCCGGCATCGCACTGTTGTCATAGCGCAAGCTGTCGCCGTTGAGGGCATTGCGCGCCGCGAGCTTGGCGCCATAGGCGGCCATGTAAACGAACTGATCGCGGCCGGTGACGTCGCCGGCCGCATAGACGCCGGCCTTTGTGGTCCGCATTCGATCGTCCACCGCAATGCCGCCTGTGGGCGAAAGGAGGATACCCTGTTCGGCGAGCCCAAGGCCTTCGATGTTGGGTGTGCGTCCGGTGGCAATCAGCACCTGGGCCGCGTCGATTGTCGTGGTCTCGCCGTCGCGCACGATCGCGAGCGCGACACCATTCTCCGTCCTGCGGATTGCGCGGTAGGATATCCCCGAAACGACGGCGATCCCTTCGTCTGCAAAATACCCTGTCAGGGCCGCGCCGATCTCCGGCTCGGCCTCGGGGAGCAGACGAGACCGGCACACCAGTGTCACCTTGACGCCGGCGCGGGCGAACATCTGTGCCAGCTCCGCCCCGACGTAACCGCCACCGATCACAAGCAACGATCGCGGCAGCTCGGCAAGGTCGAGCGCGGTGGTGCTGGTCAGATACGGAATTGCCTCGATCCCGGGAATGGCAGGCACCGCCGGCCGCGCACCAGTCGCGATGATGGTCTTGTCGACGCGAATAGCCGCGCCGTCCACCAACTCGACGCCAGCCTCCGCGAGATGGGCTGATCCTTCACGGTACGTGATGCCGTTATGGGCCGGGAGAATGTTGATGTACTTGGCCAGGCGCATTTGGGACACGAGGTCGTCCTTCTGGCGCACGGTCGCGCGCCAGTCAGTCAATTCAGTCTCGGCCGAGATGCCGGCGAAACGCGCCGCCGCGCGTACATTGTGGAGTTTCTCCGCCGCACGGATCAGGGTCTTCGACGGCACGCACCCGATATTGACGCAAGTGCCGCCGATGGTCCCGCTGCCGATCAGCGCGACCCGGGCGCCTTGATCGGCGGCCGTGATCGCGGCCGAAAAGCCGGCGGAGCCTGCGCCGATCACGACGAGATCGTAAGCGCTGCCATTGCGGCCGCTTGCACGGACACGAGAATTGGCCGATGGATCGGGTGCCGCGTCCAGCGGCATTGGCCCGCCGCCCTCGATCTCCGTGTTGCCCGAATGGTCCGCCGCATCCAGGCCAGCCAGGCTTGGTCCGAACAATGCCCGACCGGCCTCAAGGCCTTCCTGGGCTGACAATCGAAAGCCCGGCTCGTCCGGGCGCCGATCGCGCCAAGCGGAAAGATGATCGTCCGAGCAGAAGAAGGCGGTCGTTGCGCACAGTGAGTTCGCAGCGCATGCGCCCTCGTAGCGGACGCTTTGCCACATGACGGCGGTCGCCGGCTCCACATTGGCCAGCGCGGTCCCTCGATTCCCTGTGACGATACGGATCGGCGCGCCGCAATGGTGGCAGCGCGATGTTATTGCGGTGTCGCGGCGGGTCATGGCGCCGATGCCGAGCGCGTCCACCGTGCACATCGCGTTAACTTGGGTTCGACCGAGCATGACCCGATGGCCCGTGTCGTGGTCGGTGAATGGATAGGCCCCCGTGATCCGCCCGCCGTCGAGGACAAGGAGGTCGCGGCGACAGAGCTCTTGCAGCAGAGGGCGGATGGCTGGCGCGCTCAAGCCGGCGCGTTCTGCAAGCGCGGTCGGGGTCGGCGCGCGGCCGTTCTCGGCATAGAGCTGGAGCAGCGCGACACGTACGCGGTCCGTGACAGGGTCATAGCCGCTCCAACGATCGAACACATGGTCGGATCCGACCATTGCTACGAGTGCGTCTCGGACCGCCGACGAGGCGACCACCGACCAATCCGGAAACGTGACGCCGGGACGCACGACAAAGCTCTGCCGGATCGGAAACCTGGATGCGGAGGATGTGCAGCAATCGTTCATGATGTTAACCTCGCTCGACCATCGGATATTGCGTGCGCGTTCTCCGGAACGTTGCGACATTCATCGTTCCGGATCGCGATCCGACCATCTCCAAGCCGCCTGACTTGCCGAAATCCTTCGCGCCCATACATGCGGTCTGTAGCGACTACAGGGTCAAGAAGGGTTTGTCGGATGCGTGATCACGCCGTGGTGAGGGGCTTGCAACGGGCCGAGCTCGCGGAGCGGATAGGCTGCAATCTGGAGACCGTGCGCTATTACGAGAAAGTCGGCCTGCTGCCAGAGCCGCCGCGCACGGCGAGCGGCTACCGAAGCTATGATACGGGGCACGAGCGCCGCCTTCGCTTCGTGCTGCGGGCGCGCGAGCTCGGTTTTTCGCTGGATGAAGTTCGTGAACTGCTGCGCCTCGTTGACGAGCGCGAACAGCCCTGCGCCGAGGCGCGTGCGGTCGCCGCCGCACATCTCGATGACGTGCGGGCGAAGATCGCCGATCTCAAGCGCATGGAGCGGGTGCTTAAGGACGTGGTGGCACGGTGTGCCGATGGCGCGCTGCCGGAATGCCCGCTGATTGAAACGTTGTTTGCGGGACGCAAATAAGTCGTGGCACAGACGGCGTGCACGGCACAGGCGCTTTACCGCTTCTTCGCCGGCTTCTTGGCGGCCGCAACCGGCGCCGGATGCGCGGGCGGCGGCTCGGCTTGCTCGGCGACCTTGGAGAGGGTCACGATCTGGATCTGATTGTTGACCGGCGCGTTCGGATGCGCGGGGTCGAGCAGTTGCTCCTCGCCGAGCCCGACCGATTGCAGGCGCTTGGCCGAGATCTTGAAGGTGTTGACGAGGATGTCGCGGATCGCGTCGGCCCGGCGCTGGCTGAGGATCGCGTTGCTCTCGCGCCGGCCGGTCGATTCGATGTGGCCGACGATCAGAAAATTGTAGGGCTGCAACGAGGCGTGCACCAGTGCGTCGGCGATGCGCCCGACGGTCTGGTACGACCCCGGCAGCACGATCGGCGTATCGACGTCGAACTGGATGTCGGCGTTGAACGCCGGCAGGCCGGTCAGCTCGGGCGCGATCGGCGGCCGCTTTTGCGGCGGCGGCTCGTTCTTCGAGCGCGAGCGCGACCGCTCCAGCACCTGCTGGCGCAGCGCGGGCACGTCGATATCGGCGGCGTGATCGACATGGTCGAGCTTGGCGACGATGTCGTCGCGTGTGGCCGCTGCCGTTTGCGCCGCCGCAGGCGCGGACGGCATCGTTAGCAGCACCAGCCCACCGAGCATCGCGATGTCGCGCAGGCCTCGCATCAACGTGCGCATCACTGATACCCCGCGTCGTTGATGGCTTGCGCGCAATTCCGGGTAAGATTCTTCGCCGCGACGAGGCAGGGCACGGACTTGCTGGTCTCCTTGGTCGAGCCGCCGCACACCTTGACGATCTCGTGCCGACAGGCGCCGGCGACGGTGATGCGCGCAGCGATCCGCTTCTGGATGGCGTCGAAGGTCGAGAAATAGGTTGCCTTGCAATCGGCCGAGATCGCGTCCCGATTACGCGACAGGCATTCCTTGAGCCGGTTGGAATCGAGGTTGACGCCGCGGCAATTGGCGGTGATGTCAGTGCCGCAGGCCTTGGCGAGCTGCGCCGCCGCATCGCCAAAGCTCAGCGTCTCCGCCACCGCCAGCGACGGCGCAGTAAGCGCGATGACACAAAAGAAAAACCCTGCCCGGACCATGGGGCCATCTCAACCCGTGAATTCAGCGATGGTCAAGAGCTACGAAAGAAAGGAGGCCGTCGGGTCACACCCGCTCGACAAAGCTGTCGACCACCTTCTTCTCGCCGGCCTTCTCGAAGGCGATGGTCAGCTTGTTGCCGTCGATCTTCACCACGTGGCCGTAGCCGAATTTCTGGTGAAACACACGGTCGTCCAGCGAGAATTCCGACACCGTGCCGGTCGATTTCGCCACCAGCTCGCCTTCGATCACCATCGGGCCACGCTTGTTGCGGCCGAAGCCGCCGGACGAGGCATTGCTGTGCGAGCCTGAGAATGCCGACTGCCGCTCCTCGAATCCGCCGCCGCCGCCGCGGTTGCGATTCGCCTGGGCGCGCTGCCAGCCCGGGGTGGTGTAGCTCGAGCCGAATGATTCGAGATTGTCGAAGCGCGAGGCGCCATAGCCGCCGGTGCCGCCCCAGCCGGAGCCGCCCTTGGATTCGGTGATCTCGACATTGTGCGCCGGCAACTCGTCGAGGAAGCGCGAGGGGATCGTGGTCGACCAGGTGCCGTGGATGCGGCGGTTGGTGGCGAAATAGATCTTGGCGCGGCGGCGGGCGCGGGTCAGTCCGACATGGGCGAGGCGGCGCTCTTCCTCGAGCCCGGCGCGGCCTTGTTCGTCGAGTGTGCGCTGGCTCGGGAACAGGCCTTCCTCCCAGCCCGGCAGGAACACGTTGTCGAATTCGAGGCCCTTGGCGGAATGCAGCGTCATCAGCGACACCGCCTCATCGCCGGCATCGCCGTCGCGGTCCATCACCAGCGAGATGTGCTCGAGAAAGCCTTGCAGGTTCTCGAACTCCTCCATCGAGCGGACCAGCTCCTTCAGGTTCTCCAGCCGGCCGGCGGCGTCCGCCGAGCGGTCCTTCTGCCACATCTCGGTATAGCCGCTCTCGTCGAGCACGATCTCGGCGAGCTCGGTATGCGCGGTCACCTCGGACTGGGCGCGCCAGCGGTCGAATTGCGCGACGAGATCGCGCAAGGATCCGCGCGCCTTCGGCTTCAATTCGTCGGTCTCGACCACGGCGCGCGCCGCCTCGAACAGCGGAATGCGGCGCTTGCGAGCGTGGTCGTGCAGCATCTGCACGGTGGCGTCGCCGAGCCCGCGCTTCGGCACGTTGACGATGCGCTCGAAAGCGAGATCGTCGGCCGGCGAATTGATGGTGCGCAAATAGGCCAGCGCGTCGCGGATCTCGGCGCGCTCGTAGAATCGGGGACCACCGATCACGCGATAGGGCAGGCCGAGCGTGACGAAGCGGTCTTCGAATTCGCGCATCTGGAACGAGGCGCGCACCAGGATGGCGACGTCGTTGAGGTTCTCGCCTGTGCGCTGCAGCTCCTCGATCTCCTCGCCGATCGCGCGCGCTTCCTCTTCCGAATCCCAGGAGCCGGTGACGGTGACCTTCTCGCCGTCGACATCCTCGGTGCGCAGCGTCTTGCCGAGCCGGCCTTCATTGTGCGCGATCAGATGCGAGGCCGCGGCGAGGATGTGGCCGGTGGAGCGGTAGTTGCGCTCCAGCCGGATCACCTTGGCGCCGGGGAAATCGTGCTCGAAGCGCAGGATGTTGTCGACCTCGGCGCCGCGCCAGCCATAGATCGACTGATCGTCGTCGCCGACGCAGCAGATGTTTTTCAGCGCGGGCGCATTCTCCGTCATTCCGGGATGCGCTGAAAGCGCAGACCCGGAATCTGGAGATGAGTCCTCCTCACCTCGAGATTCCGGGTTCATGCCTTCGGCATGCCCCGGAATGACGGGAGAATCGAGGCGCCCCGGAATGACATCCGACAGAGGTCGTCCCGGTCGCGTCGGCGCCTGCGACAGCAACCGCAGCCACAGATACTGTGCGACGTTGGTGTCCTGATATTCGTCGACCAGGATAAACTTGAAGCGATTCTGGTACTGCCGCAGCACGTCCGGATTCTCGCGGAACAGCCGGATGTTCTCCAGCAGCAGGTCGCCGAAATCGGCGGCGTTGAGGATCTTCAGCCGCTCCTGATAGGTGGCGTAGATCTTGCCGCCCTTGCCGTTGCCGAACGAGGCGGCTTCGCCCGCCGGCACTTGGGACGGCGCGAGCCCGCGATTCTTCCAGCTATCGATCAGGCCGGCCAGCATCCGCGCCGGCCAGCGCTTGTCGTCGATGTTCTCGGCCTGCAAGAGCTGCTTCAACAGCCGCACCTGATCGTCGACGTCGAGCACCGTGAAGTTGGATTTGAGCTGCACCAGCTCGGCATGGGTGCGCAGGATGCGGCCGCCGATCGAATGGAAGGTGCCGAGCCACGGCATGCCTTCGACCGCCTGGCCCAGCATCTGGCCGAGCCGCACCTTCATCTCGCGCGCCGCCTTGTTGGTGAAGGTCACCGACAGGATCTCGTAGGGCCGCGCGCGGCCCTGGCTCAGGATATGCGCGATGCGCGTGGTCAGCACCCGCGTCTTGCCGGTGCCCGCGCCGGCGAGCACCAGCACCGGGCCGTCGAGCGTCTCGACCGCCTCGCGCTGCTCCGGATTGAGGCCGGAAAGATATTGCGGACCGCCCGCAGCCGCCCGCGCACGCGCGGCGATGCCGCCAGCCGCGGGCTGGTGCTCGGGAACGCCGTGATGGGGCTGTTTGCTCGGCTCGGTCATACGCGAATCGTCTCGGCCCACGATGGCACCGCGGGACGGTGAAAGGGAGCCTTCTTAGCAGGGATTAAAGCCGATATAGGGCTTCATCGGCCGTTTTGACAGGTTTTATCAGGCCGCGCCGGAACGGCTCTGCTGACGGTTTTTCGTCCGTTTGGTTCCAGAAATCGGCGAAAATTTCGCGGTTTCGACAGCAGGAACCAGCCTTTTGCCGCCGGATTGTTTCTCCAGGTCATGCGCCGGCGCGAGCCCGCGCGGCCAAGCGAAACAAAGCAGAGGTTTTGATCATGCTGAGCTGGGTCGTCACCTTCCTGGTCATCGCGCTGATCGCGGGCGTTCTGGGCTTTGGCGGAATCGCCGGCGCGTCCGTCGAGATCGCCAAGACGATCTTCTTCATCGCCGTCATCCTGTTCCTGATCTCGGCTGTGGTCGGCTTGGTGCGCGGCCGAACGAGGGTTTAGCGCAGCGCGACCTTACTTCTGCGATGGCATCGCCACGTTGCGGCCGATGCCCTCGGGACGCGGCACGCCCGCATAGCTGTCCACGATCGCTTGCGCGCGGGCGCGGATATCGGGCGGAAACGGCGCCACCTTGCGCGCCTGCATGTCGATGTGCAGCGTGAGGTTCTCCGAGGTCGCGGAGGTCCAGCCTTCGCTGGCGTGGCGCAGCTCCTCGAACGTGTGCAGCCGCTTCTCGTCGGCGCCGAGCAGGTAGACCGAAACCTGCACGGGATCGCCGAGATGGACTTCCCGCAAATAACGCACATGGCATTCGGCGGTGAAGGTCGAGCAGTGCCGCTCCTTCATGTAGGCCGGGCCGATCCCGATCTGCAGCCACATTTCGTCGATCGCGCGGTCGAACATCACATTGTAATAGGCCATGTTGAGATGGCCGTTGTAATCGATCCATTGCGGCTCGATCTGCATCACCGAGGACAGGAACGGGGCGGGCGGGAGCGAGGCCCCCTTCAAGATCCCCTTGGCGGCAGTCACTGAAGTCATTATCCATCCTCGTCTGTTCGACCCATTCGAGCATCGTTTTGCGAGCATGGTTTCGGCGCGATCGGCGGTCAATTATTTCGGATCATGCTCTCTTGACCCCTTATACAAGCTTTGCCACGGTCGGCCAAAGCCGGGAGGAATTTTGACGTGGCGACAACGATTTCGAGCAATGTGATGCGACCCGAGCCACAGGCTCTCAAGAGCGCGATCGACGCGCTGGCGGCGCGGTTCGGCAACCGGCTCGTGACGTCGCAGGCGGTGCGCGAGCAGCACGCGCATACCACCACATGGCTGCCGACCCAGCCGCCGGATGGTGTGGTGATGGCGCAGGAAACTTCCGACATCCAGGATGTGGTGCGGATCTGCGCGCAGCACCGCGTGCCGGTGATCGCGTTCGGCACCGGAACCTCGCTCGAAGGCCAGGTCAACGCGCCGGCCGGCGGCATCTGCATCGATCTGCGCGACATGAACAAGGTGCTGGAGGTCCATGCCGAGGACCTCGATTGTGTGATCCAGCCTGGTGTCACGCGGAAGGCGCTGAACGAGCATCTGCGCGACCAGGGCCTGTTCTTCCCGATCGATCCCGGCGCCGACGCCTCGCTCGGCGGCATGACCTCGACCCGCGCCTCGGGCACCAACGCGGTGCGCTACGGCACGATGCGCGAGAACGTGCTGGCGCTGAAGGTGGTGCGCGGAGACGGCGAGATCATCACCACTGGCACGCGGGCGAAGAAGTCGTCGGCCGGCTACGACCTGACTCATCTGTTCGTCGGTGCGGAAGGCACGCTTGGCATCATCTCCGAGCTCACCATCCGCCTGCGCGGCATTCCCGAGACCATTGCGGCAGCCGCCTGCTCGTTCGAGACGGTGCGCGGCGCCTGCCAGGCGACCATCCTCGCGATCCAGACCGGCATCCCGGTGGCGCGGATCGAGCTGCTCAACGCCGAGCAGGTGAAGGCCTGCAACAGCTACTCGAAGCTGTCTTTGCCCGAGACGCCGCTGCTGCTGTTGGAATTCCACGGCAGCGAGGTCGAGGTCGCCGAGCAGTCGAAGAATTTCCGCGACATCGCCGCCGAATGCGGCGGCGGCGACTTCTCCTGGACCACCAAGCCCGAGGACCGCACCCGACTGTGGCAGGCCCGGCACGACGCCTATTGGTCGGTGAAGGCGCTGCGAACCGGCGATGGCATCGGCGTGGTCGCAACCGACGTCTGCGTGCCGATCTCGCGGCTCGCCGACTGCGTCACCGAGACCGAGGACGATCTGAAGCGGCTCAACCTGTTGTCGCCGATCGTCGGTCATGTCGGCGACGGCAATTTCCACTGCTCGCTGATCTGCGACGTCAACGACAAGGACGAGATGGCTCGCGGCGAGGAGTTCATGCATCGCCTGGTCGAGCGCGCCCAATCGATGGGCGGCACCTGCACCGGCGAGCACGGCATCGGGCAGGGCAAGCAGAAATACCTCAAGGCCGAGCTCGGCCCCGAAGCGCTCGACGCGATGCGCGCGCTGAAGCGCGCACTCGATCCGCAGAACATCTTCAACCCCGGAAAGATCGTTCCTGCCGCCTAAGACTTTCGGTTCCATCCGGCCACAGGGCCTGCGCCGACAATGGTCCGGATGACGTCAGCTCAGATCTATCAGTTCGACTGCTGCACCTCTCCCGCCTGCGGGGGGAGGTCGGATCGCATCGATAGATGCGATCCGGGTGGGGCTCTCTTCTCACAAAGAGTCTCGAGCGGAGGCACCCCCACCCCAACCCTCGCCGCAAGCGGGAGAGGGAGTGCAGACTCTGTGTGGCTGCCGGTTCACCCTGACCTCATCGCGCTCAGCTCTGCCCGCCGAGCGTGCGCAGGGCCTCGTCGACGCTGTGGAAGACGTGGTCCCTCGGCAGGACGTTGTAGAGGTTGAAGCGCTCGAACGCGTCCTGGGCGCGGGTCGATTCGAGCCGCGCGATCGCCACCGTCACGCCGTCGTCGTGGCATTCGCGGAATAAATCGTGCAACGCCTGCGCGGCGGTGAAGTCGATCTCGACGATGCCGCTGGCCTCGATCACCAGCAGCCGCGGCTTCGGGGTCGAGGCTCCGATCATCTTGATCACGTCGCTATGGAAGTTCGCGGCGTTGAGGAACGACAGCGGCGCCTGCTGGCCGAGGACGATAATTCCGGGCCGGCGTTCGCTGCCGACCTGGCGGTCCGCCGGCCACCAGATCGTGGTGCCGGGCACATGAACGAACTCGACCAGCCGGCCACGCGTCGTGGTCCAGATGCCGTGCAGCAGCGACAGCGCGATGCCGACGGCGACGCCTTGCTCGATCGGCAGCACGATGATCGCGGCTGACGTCGCCACCACCAGCAGGAATTCGTAGAACGACTGCCGGAAGATGGTGACGATCTGCTTGACGCGGATGATGCGCAGCGCGACGAACAGCAGCACTCCGCCGAGTGCGGCATCCGGCACGTGCTGCAGCAGCGTCGCGCCGAACGCCAGCAGCGCCAGCACGATCGCCGCGGCGAGCAGCCCGGCGAGCTGGGTGCGGCCGCCGGTCTCCGACACGATGCCGGTGCGCGGCGGGCTGGCATTGACCGGGAAGGCGCCGAACAGCCCGGACAACAGGCTGCCGACGCCGGCGCCGAGGAAGTCGCGGTCGACATCGGCCGGCTTGTCCGGGTCGGAGAGGAAGGAGCGGGTCGTCGCCGCCGTCTGCACCATCACGACGACAGCGATCAGCAGCGCCAGCGACAGCAATTTCACCCAGCGCTCCGGAGCCACGTCGGGAAATGACGGCGTCGGCAGTTTTCCGGGCACGGTGCCGACCACGTTGACACCCTTGCTTTCGAGATGGCCGGCGATCACGGCGACGGTGGCCGCGACGAGGCCGATCAGCGCGCCCGGAATGCGCGCGCTGATCGACTCGCAGACCGCGACCAGCGCCAGCACGCCAAGGCCGATCACCAGCGTGTACGGATTGGTCTGGCCGAGTTCGTCGGCGAGAACGCCGAGCTTGTAGAGCGTCGGTCCGCCTGGTGTGTGCAGGCCGAGCACGCCGGGCAGTTGCGAGACCAGGATGTGGACGGAGATGCCGGCGAGGAAGCCGACCGTCACCGGCGTCGACAGCAGGTTGGCGATCCAGCCGAGCTTGAAGACGCTGCCGGCGATCATGAGCACGCCGACCAGCAGCGCCAGGGCCATCGCGAAGGCCTGATAGTCGGGCGAGCCTGCAGTTGCCATCAGGGCCAGACCGCCGGCGAAGATCGGCGTGATGGTGGAATCGGCGCCGCAGGACAAGAAGCGGTTGGCGCCGAACATCGCAAAGCCGAGCGAGCCTGCGATGAAGGCGAAGAAGCCGATTTGCGGTGAGAAGCCGCCAAGCCGCGAGGTCGCCATCTGCTCGGGAATCGCGATCGCGGCCAGCGTCAGGCCGGCGATCAGGTCACCCGGCAGGTCGGCTGGCCGGAACGCGGCGAGTGAACGGAATATCGGCCAGTTGGATGGTGTCTGACGATCCCGTCCCATCGGTCCGCGCTCTCCCCGGCTGTGCTGCGCTCGAGGAGATAGTCCACATCGCGTGGCGAAAAGCCAGCGGAGTTGTGCGTGCCCCGAGCCGCGTTCGCTGCTCACACGAGGAGCTGGGTGGCCTAGCCGATATTTTGCAGCGCCGGGAAAGTCTCGAGCAGCCAGACGCTGACGCTGGAGACGGCGCCGGTCAGGAAGCCGATGCCGGTGACCACCATCAGGACCCCCATCACGCGCTCGACGGTGTCGAGATGGCCCTTCATCCGCGCGAACAGTGACGAGAACTGCTCCACCATGAAGGCCGCGAGCAGGAAGGGGATGCCGAGACCGGCGGAATAGACCGCGAGCAGCGCGGCGCCCTTGGTTACGGTGGCGGTGGAGGCCGCGATCGAGAGGATCGCCGCCAGGATCGGCCCGATGCACGGCGTCCAGCCGAACGCGAAGGCCAGGCCCATGACATAGGCGCCCCACAGCCCGACCGGCTTGGGCGCGGTCAGCCGTCCTTCGCGCATCAAGAGGGCGATCCGGGTCACGCCGAGAAAGTGCAGACCCATGATGATGATCACGATGCCGGCCAGGATCGACAGCTCCGCCGACCAGGCGCGTATCAGGCTGCCGACGAAGGAGGCGCTGGCGCCGAGCGCGACGAACACGGTGGAGAAGCCGAGCACGAACATCAGTGCCGCCATCATCACCGCGCGCTTGGAGGTCGCCGTGTCGCCGCTCTCGTTGACCTGCTCGATGGTCGCGCCGGTCAGATAGATCAGATACGGTGGCACCAGCGGCAGCACGCAGGGCGACAGGAAGCTGACAAGGCCAGCGATCAGGGCTGCCGGAATCGAGACGTCGTGCATCAATGAACCTTCGAGGGCGGTTGTCCTGTCTTGGCGTGTACGCGGCCAACAATCCAGAAGTTTCGTCGCATGCCTCTTCAACTATGGTCACAGACCCGTGTGCGGAGCTTGCACCGCGGCGCGGATCGCTCCCGGCACTCGCGTGAGGTGAGCACGCTATTCAGGCTCCCTTCCTCGCATCCGCCTTCGCCAAGGCTTCGGCGGGCATGAGGGGGAGGGAACCTGTCCGCCGGTGCGTCCCTCACGCGCCAATCACTGAGTTACTCGAAGCAATCCATCGCGCGGCATACGCGGAAGCATGGATTCCTTCGTCTCTTGCGCTCCCTCGCAATGACGGCGTGAGGCATCGAGCGAGAACTATCCTCATCTTCGTCCCGGCGAAGGCCGGGACCCATTACCCCAAATGTTCATTGTTGCGCGGCGCTAGACCGACGAGCCCCGTTCACAGCACAAGCCGTGGGTATGGCTTCTACGCGCCACCCTTGCAATCGCATCGCGGCGACACTCAATCAGCCAAGCAAATCAGTCTGGCGACGAGCCGGGCCTTTTTGCATGCGCGTTGGACAACTCCCCCCGCGTTCCCTGGGGCTGGACAAGCGCTTCGCATCCGGCTCAACTTGGTTTCACCAAACCGCAGCCCTGGAGCTTGCGGACAACGAATGAACGGACGTTCCGCACCCAAACGACGGACGCCGCAAAGAGGGAGTGCATCACATGGCCGTTTCACGCCGTGACGTCTTGTTGGGCAGCGCCGGCGCATTGGGCGCCGCATCGTTCTCCTTCCCAGCTCCAGCCATTGCACAGTCGGAACCGATCAAGATCGGCTGCCTCGCGGCGATCACCGGCCCGAGCTCGGCGCCGACCGTCGGCTTCAATCGTGGCGTCAATTTCGCCGTCGACGCCATCAACGGCGCCGGCGGGGTGAAGGGCCGCAAGATCGAGCTCGTGATGCGCGACACCCAGGGCGATCCGACCAAGGCGGTGAATGCCACGCAGGAGTTGATCAGCGCGGCCAAGGTCCACGCGATCTGGGGACCGCTGAATTCGGGCGAGGCGCTGGCGACCACGCCGATCATGGCGCGCGCCAAGATGCCGGACCTGCATCCTTGCGTCGTCGAGAGCCTGATCGATCCGGTCAAGTTCCCCAACGCGTTCCGCATCGCGCCCTCGAACAGCCAGTGGGACGACGCCGTGCGCAACTATTGCCTGAAGATCCTCAAGGTGAAGAGGGTCGCCGTGATCGGCGACACCACGGGTTATGGCGTCACCGCCGTGGGCGCCTCGGTCGCAGCCTTCAAGAAGGACGGCGCCGAGGTGGTCTACCAGGCCAATGTCGATTCGACGCAGCCCGACATGACACCCGACATGCTGCGGGCCAAGAACGCCGGAGCCGAGGCGATCGTGGTGTGGAGCGTCTCGACCGGCATGGAAGCGCGGATGTTCAACACCCGCGCCACCATGAATTGGGACGTTCCCTTCGTCGGGCATCCCTCGATGGCGTCGGGCGAGCTCGCCGGTCTCGTCGCCAAGCCGGAGAACTGGAAGAAGGTCTATGCCGTCGGCTACAAGAGCTGCAGCTATGACAGCGCCGGCAAGCTGCCGCCGAAGAGCGAGGACCTGGTGGCACGCCTCGCCAAGGCCAACGTCGCGCTGAACGATACGCTGTTGTGGTGGGTTGCCGGCGGCATCGACTGCATCGAACTGATCGCCAAGGCGGTCGAGGCGAGCGGCTCGACCGACGGCGCCGGCATTGTCAAATACTGGAACACGCTGTCGGACTATCCGGGCTATTTCGGCAACTACCATTTCTCGCCGACCGAGCACAACGGCTATAAGACCGACGAGATCGTGATGTCGGAGGCCTCAACCGCGAAGAACGGCACTTTCGCGCTGGCGCCAGGGTACACTTGAAGCGCGGGCGAGGACGCTGCCGATGCTCGCCTCGATCCTTGCATCCGGTCTCGCGGCCGGCGCGATCTACGCGCTGGTCGGCGTCACCTACAACACGATGTTTTCGACCTCGCGGGTGATGAGCTTCACCGCCGGCCAGCTCGCGATGCTGGGCGGCGTGTTCGGCTCGATGTTCACGCTGAAGCTCGGCCTGCCGGTCGCCATCGGCTTCCTGCTGACGCTTGCCTGCTGCGCGGTCATCGGCATCGTCACCGAGTTCGTCGCAGTGCGGCCGGTGCTGAAAAGCCTCGACCAGCATCTCTACGTGCTCTCGACCTTGGCGGTTGCGCTGATGATCCAGCAGGTCGCGGCGATCAAATGGGGCACCGAGCCGCAGCCGTTTCCGCACATCGTCGGCGTGGGTGAGGGCATCCTCGACGAGAAGTTCTGGCTGCCGGTCGTGGCCTGCGCCATCACCATCATCGGTCTCGAATATCTCTACTGCCGCACGCTGGTCGGCCGCGCTTTCCTTGCCATTGCCGAAGATAATTTCGCGGCGCGCGCGCTCGGCCTGCCGGAGCGCAATCTGCGCGTCGCAAGCTATGCGCTGGCTGGCGTGGTCGGCGGCATCGCGGGCTACTCCGGCGGGCAGTTGCTGCTCGCGTTCTTTGCCAACGGTGCGTTGTTGAATTTCTACGGCTTCGTGCCGGTGGCGCTCGGCGGGCTCGGCAACAATCGCGGAGCGATCATCGGCGGGCTGGCGCTCGGACTGTTCCAGCAGGCCGCGAACTTCCTGGTCGGCGGCATCTTCTCATCGGTCGCGGTGTTCACGCTGTTCATCGTCGTGCTGCTCGCCGCACCGCAGGGCCTGTTCGGCGCTTCGACCGCGCGGAGAGTGTGATGACCGCAGTCACCGCATCTCCGCTTCGAACCGAAGGCGGCACATGGCGCGCCGCGTTGCCGCACATCGCGCCGTTCCTCGGCATCCTGGTGCTGGCTGCGCTGCTGCCGTTCGTCAGCAACGACTATTGGGCGCTGATCGGCACCCGCATGGCGATCTACTGGGTGCTGGTCTCAGGCCTCAACCTGGTCGTCGGCTTCGCCGGCCATCTCGCGATCGGTTACGTCGCGCTGTTGACGCTCGGCGCCTACGCCACCAGCGTGCTGGCCGCGGGCAATGTGATGCCGGCGCTTCCGGCATTCGCGGCGCTGCCGATTGCTGGCCTGATCGGGGCGGCCTTCGGCGTCATCGTCGGCCTGCCGGCGTTGCGCCTGCGCACCTTCTACTTCGCCATGTCGACGCTCGGCTTTGCGACCATCGTGACCCAGATCGCGCTGGCGTGGCAGAGCGTCACCGGCGGCGGCATCGGCATCGCCGGCCCGGAATTCCCGGCGCCGTTCAACACGCCGTGGGGCTTCTACGGCCTGTGCATCGCGTTTGCGGCGGTCGCCACCTGGATGAGCGCCAACATCGCGCGCAGCCGGTTCGGCCGCGCCCTGATCGCGGTGCGCGACGCCGAGGTCGCCGCCGAGGCTACCGGCATATCCAAGCCGAGGATGCTGATCGCGATCTTCCTGTTCGCCGGCGCGCTCGCCGCAATCGCGGGCGGGCTGTTCGCGACCTTGCAGACCTACATCACGCCGGATGCCTTCACCTTCGATCTCTCGGTGCTGTTCTTCATCGCCATCCTGATCGGCGGCCGCGGCTCGATCCTGGGGCCGCTGCTCGGCACCATCATCCTGACCGTGCTGCCGGAGATCGCCGCGCCACTGGCGTCGTGGTCGACGTTCCTCTATGCGGTGCTGCTGCTCGTGATCGTGCTGGTGATGCCGGGCGGCATTGCGGCGCTGCTCGATTTCAAGAACCGCCGCCCGCTCGCCAGCAATCGCGCCATCGTGCCGCGCCCGGCGGCGCTTGCGGACATCGTGCGCCGGCGCGCCGGCGGCAAGACGCTGAAGCTGCGCGGCATCGCGCTGAGCTTCGGCAATGTGAAGGCGATCGACGGCCTCGATCTCGACGTCGCGCCGGGGCAGATCCATGGCCTGATCGGCCCGAACGGCAGCGGCAAGACCACGACGCTCAACGTGATCTCGGGCTATTACGCCGCCAAGGCCGGCACCATGACGCTCGGCGACGACGTGCTGCCGGCAGGCCGGCCGGTGCTGCGCGCGGCGTGCGGCATCGCGCGCACCTTCCAGACGCCGCGCGTGATCGGCGAGGCCTCGGTGCTGCAAAACGTCATGATCGGCGGTTCGATCGAGGGTAGGGCGAGCTTCCTCGAGGCGATGCTCGCCTTGCCGCGCAACGGCGCGGACGAACGACTGCTCGCGGCGAAGGCGCGGGCGCTGCTTGGCGTCGTCGGCCTCGAGGCGCTCGCCGATATCAGAGCCGACCGCCTGCAGCACAGCGAGCTGCGCTTCATCGAGATCGCGCGGGCGCTGATGCTCGATCCGGATTTCCTGCTGCTCGACGAGCCGGCGGCGGGCCTGTCCAACGACGAGATCGCGCGGCTGGCGACGCTGATCAAGGCGGTTTGCGGGCGCGGCACCGGCGTCCTGCTGGTCGAGCATCACGCCGACCTGATCTTCGACATCTGTCAGCAGGTCACCGTGCTCAATCTCGGCCGCACGCTGGCCGCGGGAACGCCGGCGGAGATCCGCACCCACAAGGAGGTTGTCAGTGCCTATCTCGGCGGCTGAACCCTTGCTCACGGTGAGGGCATTGGAGTCCGGCTACGGCAAGATCCGTGTGCTGCACGGCATCGATCTGACGATCGCGGCCGGCGAGGTGGTCGCGCTGCTCGGCCCCAACGGCGCTGGCAAGACCACATTGCTACGCGCGATGTCGGGACTGTTGCCGGTCAGCGCCGGGCAGGTCCGGTTCGACGGACGCGACATCACCAACGCCACGCCGCGCGAGGCTGCGCGCGCCGGGCTCGTGCATGTGATCGAGGGACATCGCGTGTTCACGCAGATTTCCGTCACCGACAATCTGCTGCTCGCCGGCTACGACCTGCCGCGCGCCGAACGCGCCGTGCGAGTCGAGGAGGCGCTGTCGTTCTTCCCGGAGATCGCCGAGAAGCGCCACGAGCGCGGCGGCGCGCTGTCGGGCGGCCAGCAGCAGATGCTGACGGTGGCGCAGGGCCTGGTCCGGCGTCCCCGGCTGTTGATGCTGGACGAGCCCTCTGCCGGCCTGTCACCGGTGCTGGTCGATCGCGTGCTCAACGTCATCGCTCGCCTGCGCGAACAGGGCACGTCGGTGCTGTTGGTCGAGCAGCTGCTGGAAAAGGCGCTGGCGGCGGCCGATCGGGTCTACGCCCTGGTGCAGGGCGCGATCGCGCTGGAGGCCCCAACCAGCGAAAGCGACCTGGCGCACCGGCTCGAGCGCGCCTATTTCGGCCACGAAAGCCATGCGCTGGGGTAGACGTGAGAATGGCCGCCGATGCACGCTATGGAGCGTCCAGGTTGCCTCCACCCCGTTTCGCAATTTCCGTTGGACTATTGGGGACTCTGGTTGGATGCGGCGGGATCGCGTCGGTGACCTCACGCGCGAGTTGAGGCGCCGCGGCGCTGGTTCCTGTGAGCCTGAATACCGAGCCGCTCCGGTTGACTCCGGCGCGCACGCCAGAGAGTGGGTAGGAGTCGTCGCCGGGTAGCACGAAATCCGGGCCGCGGCGAAGCGGGCGCGGCCCGCCTCGCGCGGGACCGGCAGACGAATAGGGCGACTTGCGCCCGTTGGACAGAATGTAGCCGCCGGCTACGTGTACGTTCGTATCCTCGGCGGTCGCGATCCCGTTGAGGGTGCCGTCCCGACGGACCAGTGACCCGCTCTTGTCGAACTCTCCCTCGCGGCGGATGCAGCCGGCCTCCGCCGATCGGGTTCGTTCCCAGGTTGGGTCTACGAAATAGGAAAGCTTGGCGCCGGACACCACGCCCATGTTGGGGTCGCTGCGCGCCACATAGGCGTGAAGCTCGGCAGAAGCAGGGATGCCGGAGACCTTGATGGTCCAGTCGCCATGTTCGGCGGCAACGATGTTCGGCGCGACGACGGTAGGTTCGACCTGCAGCCGCCACATCGTATCGTCGCCCCAGACGAGCGGGATGTCGATGCCTGCGGGCGGAACGGGGGACGAGGGCGGGAGCGGGGCCGTCGGCGCGTAGACGACACCGCTTGGCGAGGTAAGGGTCACGTCGACACCGCCTGCGTCGGCGGTCTTCATCCATAGTTCCGAAAAGCACAGCACGGAATTGTCGGGCGGAAGACGCCAGGACCATTCAATATGATCACGTTGCGCGTTGTCGCGCACAAAGCCGACGTGGCCCTCGCTCAGGTAAGCATTGCCCGCCGCCAACACGATGTCGAGTTGCGGCTTTCCGTTGGTGCCATTGAATTCGGTCACCAGCGCGGTCAATGCCGCCTCCAATTCCGACGTGCCGTCGTGCGGTCCGGTGGTCGGACCGTAGCTGAGATTGACGATGACGCGCTCGGTCTTGTTCGGCTCGGCATGCGAGAGGATGTACTGGATGCCGTCAAGGACATAGGCCTTGAGCCAAACACCGGTCGCATCCTGGATGCAGACTTCGGGGAATTGCACGAACACCAGGTCGGCGCTCGATGCAGGATCCGTGTCGGCGAGCCAACTCGGCGGATCGCGGCGGTCGCTTGCGGGACCGATCCGTGACGAGGTCGGAACACGACCCGCAAGCACGTCCATCACATGTGCGCCGTGGGACAATCGGCCCGTTAGGCTGGTGAAGCCTGCATCCGCATAGCAGCGGTCCTCGTCGATGCTGCCTGCCGGAGCTAGGTGCAGTTCGATCCATTCGTCGAGACCGATTTGTCGCTGAGGCACGCCGGGCGCGTCGGACGCGCGCTGGAATTCGAGGCCGTAGTTGAAGTCCTGCAGTGACTGCCCGAACAGGCATTGGTTGCCGGCGCTATCCCTGACGGGCACCGGTTGCCGGCCCTGATTCTGGTCCCAGATGGCACGCACCCGCGTGGTCATGCCGGCTTGTGCCGTATGCTCGAGGAACTGCGCGGCAGCGAACGGGCAACCATCGTCAAGTATGCCGACAAGGACGGCACGTGGTGATCGCTTGCCTTGCCCGGTGCGACCGATCATCTGTCGCTTCCTGAACACCGGCGTCGAAGGCTTCACCGGCAGCGAGAGCTCCACCCGGGAGACGTATTCGTTCCAGATCGAAAGCGCGACCGGGTCGAGCACCGCCGCCGTTTCGGTGCGCAGCGTGACATATCGCGTGCTGGCGACCGACGGGCCGAACTCGACATGGAATCGAGCCTTCGTCATCTTTCGTTGAAACGCAGTTGTCAGATCGGCCTGCTTGAATTCCGCGAGGAAAAACAGCCTATGTCGTTTCCTCTCGTCGAAGAACTCGAAATTCCTGAAATGGGTCGAGATCGCGTACCGGAGATACGGGCCAAAGCATTTCGGCAGGTCGTACTTGGGCATGGAGCATCCTCCGCTTCGGGTTGCAGGACACCGTCTCGCCTATGGGAATCTGCCCATCCACTCGTATTGCGCGGCGTCCCAGAGATGCTCCATCAAGTTGGACTTCACGATATTCGCGCCGGCGGCTTCAGCATAGAATGCGCTGCCGTGGATGCTTTGGCTCATGCTGAACGGATTGAAATCGGTGTGCGGCGCGTTGTCGATTCCGGCGGCGAGGAATTTGCGGCGCCGGAATTTGTGGCCTGACTTGCAACGCCCAACGAAGTATTCACCAAGCGCAATACCCAGCATGCGTCCTGCCATGCTGTCGACAGGAAAGTGGACCCCGGCGATCACGCGGTTGGTCGCGATGCGTGCCGCCTGGCGCTCGAGCTGGTCGATCACCATCTTGTGCCGTGGTTTCGCCGGATTGAGCCCCAGCAACGATTTCAGGACCTGGACCACCGCGTAAGCCTGCGTTGCATGCCCCATCGGGAAGCTGCCGTGACCGGGGGTCGTGATCATCGGTTGCACTTCGGCATTGTATTCGACCGGGCGAAAACAGCCCATCGCATGCTTGAACCGCATTTCTACGTAGACACAAAATTGCAGCACGAGGTTGATGAGTTCGAAGGTGCGCCGGGTGCGGTCGGGGTGCAGGTAGACGATCGACGACCAGAACGCGTATTGCGCGTCGATCTGCGCCATGATCTCAGTGGCGCGCTCGGAGCGTAGTTCGGCCCAGCTCAGCACCAGCGGGATCTGCTTCTCGAAGGTCGTCCGCTTTGGACGCCCGACCTCTGCGATCAGGGATGCGGACGACAGGACCTGGAAAGCGTGACCGGCCGGCGCTTTGCGAAGCGTGATCCCTTGCATCATCTCGCCGATCGCGATGTAAGCGCGAACCCACGGCTCCCAGCGCTCCAATTGCTGTCTGTCATCGATCCCCGGCAGCGGCGGCGCGTAGCAATGGTGCTCGGGGACGATCGTACCTTCGCGTCCCAAGATCAGCGCATCGACCATGATTGAATTGGCGTAGGCGTCAGCCATCGTTCCAAGGAACGATCCGCCAGCTCCGCCGGCTCCTCCAGCGCCACCAGCCCCGCCAGCGCCGCCGGCCCCACCGGCTCCGCCAGCACCACCTGCACCACCTGCGCCGCCTGCACCTCCCGCACCGCCTAACTGTGCCATTACCGCCTCCCTATGGATAAAGTCTGTCTGGATGAAATCAGCTCGTCGTTGGTAAACCTGCCATTTCCAGGCAGCGGGCCCACCGCCTGCCTGTCTCGAGTTGCGCATTCGGGATGCGCGCGATGTATCTTTCGACGGTCAATGCCGGCTCAAGCTTGCGCATGCTGGCCAACGCGGCGCGCGCCTCGTCTATCCGCCCTTGCGAGACGAGCGCGATCGTGAGCACACGCCAGGTAGAGGGGTGCATGCGGTTGTGTATCAAGGATGAACGCGCAAGCCGCTCGGCTTCCTCATGGTGATGTGCGGAAAGTTCAGCCGTGGCACCGAGCGACTCGAAGTAGTAGCGCTGTGGATCAAGCGGCGAGAGTTCCAATGCTCGTCGCGTTGCCGCGACGGCAGCTTCGCCCTCACCATTGAAAGCGTTCACCGTGCCGCGATACAACCAGCCAAGCGCATGGCTCGGGTTCGCATCGACGGCCTGATCGCATCGCTTGCGGGCGGTATCCAGATCGTTCAGCAGATGGCAGTGAACGAACCCCTCGGTCGCCAGAGCAAGGGCGTCCGAGGGGTCGCGGTCCAGTGCAGCGTGGCTGGCGTTCAGGGCTTCAGCCGCCTCGCGCTTGCGGTCCTCCGACCATCCGCGCGTCACACGCAGGATGTACCAGTTGGCGAGCCAGGCGCGCGGCGCCGCAATCCGGCTGTGCCGATCAATCAGTTCGTCGAGGATCTTGCGGGTCTGAAGAAATTCTTCCTTGCTGGAGCGATGCATCAGCCGGATGCTGCCAAGTAGCAGCGAATAGCTTTCCAGCGTCGGCAACGGCTGGGTCAGAACGTGCTCGACTTCGGCCTCAAAGACCGATAGATATACCGCGCTTGCGATGCGCTGGGCCAGTTCGCTTTCTGGCTGCAGCAAGTCCGCAATGTCTCCTTTCATTCGATCGGTCCAGACGACCTGGTTGGTGCGCGCGGCGGAAAGCTCCGATGTCACCAAAATCCGGCCCGCGTCCACGACATAGCCCCCGCTTAGAATATAGGTCGCGCCGAGATGGGCTGAAACTTCGGCGACGTCGCTCATCCGACCGCGAAATACGTTGGTCGATAGGCGTGAGATGACTTTCAAATTCGGAGACTTTGACAATCGCCAGATCACGCTGTCGGCAATAAGATTGCCGACGTCGAAATGTGCAGGCGCGTCGTTGCGCGCATTGAAGGGAATAATGGCGATCGTCGGTTCCATGGGCGTCCCATAATCGCGCCGAGCGGTGAGGCTAGGATGCGGACTTGCTGGACCAACGCGATACGCGCGCACCGGCTTGTCAAAGTGCTTGAGAATGCATTCGCCCAAATCTTCGCACAGCGCATCCACCCCGTGCGTAAGCTCGTCGCGCGCCGCCGCGCTGCCGATGGTTTCGCCTGGATTTGCAAGGCTTGCTAACGCGGCAGCTAATCGCTCGTGCGCGGCCGCGCTGGCAATCGTTTCACCCGGACCGGCGAGCGTCGCCAGTCGGGCTGCCAGGTTCACGCCCGTCCCGTAGATATCGATACCATCGCTCCAAGCGATGGCGGAATTGATCCCTGCACGCAGGTGAAACTGACGATCCTCGGGGATACCTGCATTTTGCGCCGCGAGCGTGCGATGCATTTCCGCTGCCGCAGCCACAGCATCGTGCACAGCCTCGAAGCGAGCCATCAATCCGTCGCCAAGGCTTTTCACCATGACGCCGTGATAGCGAGGTAGAATTCGGGTGGTTACGATCTGAACGAAGTCGGTCCAGCGGCGTATGCTATCGGTCTCATGTTGGCGCATGAGCCGCACCGACTCCACGAGATCGACGAGCAGCACGACGGCTTCTTGTCGCACGAGTCCGCCGCCTGCGGCCCGAAGATCGGATTGCTCGTTCCGGACGGGTCGTCCATCGCTCTTGTCCGCCTTGTCATCACTCATAAGCGACCTTCGCGATCCCGCCGTCATCGTCCTCTGCACGCATCCGCAGTGGACGTAGCGAACCCCGAGCCGGCGTCCGACCTTGCACACGTCGATCGAACGTCGCGAGGAAGCCATCACCGGTGTTCTTGACGATTCTGCCGTTCTGCCGGGTAACACCAGGGTCAAGGATTTCCGCACGCAGCTTCATGAGCCGCGCGTGGGTGTTCTCCTCATGCGCCTCCATCAAACGTGTATAGCCAACCACGTCTGCTGCAAGGATTGCCGCAAGACGTCGTCGAACTTCCGGCACCGATGGGGTCATTTTATTGATACTTCTACAAAATTTATTGATACTACCGTAAAAGGCTGTACGAAGAACAATTCGCAATGGAGAAACAATATCTCCATCACGGGCACAAAGGAAGGCATGATCGCCTCGGGTGTGCTGTCTGTCTGTCGCACCCGGTGGCGCTCCGTGCTTGGGGACGGGTTCGCCGGTCCGCGGCTATGATGCACGCAGCAAGGTGCCTATGACTGCAGCTCAAATAGGCCTTTGCGACTGGCGCGGGTAACACGATGCGACTTCCCTTCTTCTACGGCTGGATCATCGTCGCGGTGACGTTCGTCACCATGGCGATCGGCGTCAATGCGCGCACCGCGTTCTCGCTGTTCTATCCTCCGATCATCAGCGAGTTCGGTTGGGAGCGCGGTATCACTGCCGGGGCGTTCTCGTTCGGCTTCGTGGCGTCGGGCATTGCAAGCCCGCTGATCGGGCGGATGATGGACCGTCGCGGGCCACGCGCGGTCATGGAGCTCGGGGTCGCCTTGATGGGCGCAGGGTTGTTGCTGGCGCCGCTGACGACGCAGCCCTGGCATCTTTATCTCACGATCGGTGTCCTGGTCGGGGCCGGCAGCGTCTGCCTCGGCTATTCCGGTCAGTCGCTGTTCGTACCGAACTGGTTCATCCGCCGCCGCGGGCTGGCGATCGGGCTCGCCTTCGCCGGCGTCGGCATCGGCTCGGTGACGCTGCTGCCATGGGTGCAGCACATGATCGAGCAGACCGGCTGGCGCACCGCCTGCACGGCGATGGGAATCCTGGTGCTGGTCGTGCTCGCGCCGATCAACCTGTTGCTGCACAAGCGGCCCGAGGACATCGGGCTGCAGCCGGACGGCGATGCCGCGCCGACGGCGACGTCGGCCAAGCCGGTCTCGAACATCGTCGATCCCGTCTGGGCCGGCACCGATTGGACGTTGCCTCGCGCGTTGCGCACCGCGCGGTTCTGGTGGATCGCGGTCGGCTATTTCTGCGGCCTGTACATCTGGTACGCGGTGCAGGTGCATCAGACCAAATTTCTGCTCGACATCGGCTTCAGCTCGAACGTCGGGGTCTGGGCGCTCGGCATCGTCAGCCTGCTCGGTATTCCCGGCCAGATCTGGCTCGGGCATTTGTCGGATCGCATCGGCCGCGAATGGGTATGGGCGATCTCCTGCTTCGGCTTCGTGATCTGCTTTGCCGCGCTGGTGGCGCTGCGATACTGGCCGGCAATGCCGCTGATCTATCTCATGGTGTTCACGCAAGGGGCGCTCGGCTACGGCCTCACCTCCGTGATGGGGCCGGTGGTGCTGGAGATCTTCCAGGGCAAGCACTACGGCAGCATCTTCGGCACCATCATGCTGGCCGCGCTGGCCGGCGGCGCCGCGGGACCCTGGGCGACCGGGCAGCTCTACGATCTCTCGGGTAGTTACACCGCCGGCTTCACGCTCGGGATCGTCATGAGCCTGCTGTCGGCGATCGCGATCTGGCAAGCGGCGCCCGGCAAGGTGCGCGCCGTCGCCGGACAGATGCACAGGATCGCAAGCGAGGCTTGAGCGGAATCAGGCCGGCGAGATGCCGATCGCGCGCTGCAGATCGGTGATCGCGCGCAGGAAGCTGTCGGCTGGCGTGGTGTCCGGGTCGATCAGGCGGTGCAGGCGGAACCCGTCTTCCAGCGCCAGCACGATCGCAGCGGTCCATTCCGGATTGTGCACGCCGTTCCTGCCGGAGTTCCTCAGCGTGGTGACAACGATATCGGCGATCAGCTTGCGCCGCGCGCGCAGGCGTTTGGCAAGCTCGGGCCGGCGCTTCTCCGCGCGCGCCACGAACAGGATCATCTCCATATGCAACAGAGGCGAGCGGCCGAGCGGATCCTGCCGGCTGCGATCCATCGTCCTGAGCGCTTCGAGGTAGTCCGGAAGAGTTCTGTGCCGGGTGAGCAGGTCGAGATTGCGCCGGATCGACTGCTCGACATGATCCTCGAGCATCGCGATAATCAGTTCGTCCTTGCTCTTGAAGTTCGAATAGAACGCACCGCGGGTGAAACCGGCCGCGGCCGCAATCGCCTCGATGCTGGCGCCGCCAATTCCTTGTTCCTCGAACACTTGCGCCGCCGCCTCGAACAGCTTCTCGCAGGTGTTGCCGCGCGTCGGCCTGGTTCGAACCCTTGACATCGGCGCAGGTTAGGGCAGAATGCAACTCGATACAAGAGTGTATCGAGTTGCATTGAAAACAAGCAGTCGGCCGCGATGGTCCGGCCCCGAGGATGACACCAAGGCGCGCCAGGGTGCCGACACCGGCGCGACAAGCGAACGAGGTCACCATGAACGAGCATGTTCAGTCCGCGCGCAGCGAACCGCTCTTCAATCCACTGGCGCCCGAATTCATTCGCAATCCCTATCCGCACTACGAGCGGCTGCGGACCATGGACCCGATGCACGTCAACGCGCACGGCGCCTTCGTCGCCAGCCGTCACGCCGAGGTGAGCCTCGTGCTGCGCGACAAGCGCTTCGGCAAGGATTTTGTCGATCGCACCATCCGCCGCTACGGTCCTGACATCATGAAGGAACCGGTCTTCCGCAGCATGAGCCACTGGATGCTGCAGCTGGATCCGCCGGATCACACCCGCCTGCGCGGCTTGGTCGTCAAGGCCTTCACCGCGCGCCGGGTCGAGGACATGCGCCCGCGCATCCAGCAAGTCGTCGACGAGACGCTCGACCGCATCATTCCGCAGGGGAAGATGGATCTGATCGAGGACTTCGCCTTCCGCCTGCCGGTGACGATTATCTGCGACATGCTCGGAATCCCCGAAGAGCAGCGCGAGGCCTTTTACAAGGGCTCGCGCGATGGCGGCCGCCTGCTCGATCCGGTGCCCTTGTCGCCGGAGGAGATCAAGCAGGGCAACGCCGGCAACGTGATGGCGGCGATGTATTTCCACCAACTGTTCGAGCTGCGCCGCAAGCAACCCGGCGACGACCTCATCACGCAATTGGTGCAGGCCGAGGAGGATGGACATAAGCTCACCAACGAGGAGCTCACCGCCAACATCATCCTGCTGTTCGGTGCCGGCCATGAGACCACGGTGAACCTGATCGGCAATGGGCTGCTGGCCTTGTATCGCAATCCGGATCAGCTCGCGCTGCTCAAGAGCAATCCAGCCCTGATCACCAACGCGATCGAGGAGTTCCTGCGCTACGATTCCTCGGTGCAGTTGACCGGCCGGGTTGCGCTCGAGGATATCGAGGATCTCGGCGGCAAGCGCATCCCAAAGGGCGAGAGCGTGCTCTGCCTGCTCGGCTCGGCCAATCATGATCCGGCCGTTTATCCCGACCATCCGGAACGGCTCGACATCCGGCGGCCGAACGTCAAGCCGCTGTCGTTTGGCGGCGGCATCCATTTCTGCCTCGGCGCCCAACTGGCGCGGATCGAGGCCGAGATCGCGATCTCGACCCTGCTGCGCCGGATTCCCGAGCTGCGGCTCGATGACGCGGAGAATCCGGAATGGCGGCCGACCTTCGTGCTCCGCGGGCTGAAGCGGTTGCCTGCGAGCTGGTGATCTCTCGCTTTTCGCGGCGGGCCGCGATCCGCGGCAATCGCAGGTGCCGCCCGCGCCGTTGAGCGGAAATTCGCCTCGTGCCTGACGTCGCAGCAGCAAAGGCGCTGTGACTTCGCCATACTTGTCTCTATATATTGGGCTGCTCCGGCTCAGGTTCGGCATCGGTGGGCCGCAAGCGGAGCCAGCTCAAAGGGAGACACCGTGCAGACGACGCTGCTCGGCCTGGCAATCGCATTCATCCTTGCACTGGTGGCCGCGCTGGTCGGTCCATATTTCGTCGATTGGAACCAGTTCAGGCCGCAGTTCGAGGAGGAGGCGACGAAGATCATCGGCGCGCCGGTTCGTGTTGCCGGCGGCCTTGACGCGCGTCTGCTGCCGGCCCCTTCGCTGCGGCTGAACAATGTCACCGTCGGCGGCGCCAATGATCTCGGCAAGGTCCGCGCCGGCAAGCTCGACGTCGAGTTCAGCCTGAGCTCCCTGATGCGCGGCGAATGGCGCGCAACCGACCTCACCATCAACGGCGTGTCGCTCGACGTCGGACTCGATCCGAAGGGGCGAATCGAATGGCCGGTCTCGAGCGGGACCTTCAATCTGGCGTCGCTCACGATCGATCGTCTCAACCTCACCGGGCGCATTGCCCTGCATGACGCGGCGAGCCGCAGCACGCTCGAGCTGAGCGATGTGGCGTTCAGCGGCGATGTCCGCTCGCTTGCCGGCGCGATCCGTGGCGACGGCAACTTCATGTCCGGCGGAAACCGCTATCCATTCCGGGTGTCGTCGGGGCAGTTGCCTGACGGCAATGGCATTCGCCTGCATGTCAGCATCGATCCCGGCCAGCGGCCGCTGTCGGCCGATCTCGACGGCGCCCTCACCTTCGAGGCGCGCGCGCCGCGGTTCGAGGGCACGGTGGCGCTTGCGAGCGCACCGAGCCAGCGGGGCAGGAGCGATGAGCCGCCGTGGCGGATCGCGGGCAAGGTGAAGGCCGACCATTCCGCCGCACGCTTCGACCAGGTCGAGGTGAGCTACGGCGCCGAGGACCGTGCGCTGAAGCTTGCAGGCAGCGGCGATATCCGTTTAGGCGCCGAGCCGCTGCTGCGTGCCTCGCTCTCGGCGCGGCAACTCGATGCCGACAAGTTCGTCGCCAGGGATGGCGGTGACAACAGCAACGCCGAACCGCCGCGTGTGTTGCCGACGTTGCGCGCGGTCGTCTCGGGCCTTCCGCAGAGCCCGATTCCAGCCCAGATCGAGCTGGCGTCGGAGCAGATCATGCTCGGTGGCCGTCCCCTGCAGGACGTTTCGGCGGAGCTGCAGTCGGACGCCAAGTCGTGGATGGTGCGCCGGCTGGAGTTTCGCGCGCCGGGGTCCACGCAAGTCTCGATGAGCGGCGGCAGCGCGCAAAGCGGCACGCCGAGCGGATTCAAGACCGCGCTCGATATCGAATCGTCCGATCCCGATGCGCTGATGGTCTGGCTGCAGGGGCACGGCGACATCGCCTATCGCAGCCAGAAACCATTGCGGCTGCGCGGCGACGTCTCGGTGTCACCGGCAGGCTTTGCGATCGATGCCATGAGGGCGGAGATCGAGGGGAGTACCGTCGAAGGCCGCGTCGCGTTTTCGCATCGTGACGCGGCGCGCGGCGCGAAGGTCGAGGCGCAGTTGAAGGCCGAGCGGCTCGATGTCGATGCGGCCGCGGCTTTCGTCCGTTCGCTGCTCGGGCCACAGGCCGAATGGCCCGACGAGGCCCGATTGTCGCTCGACGTCGGGCGCGCGATCTCCGCGGGCCAGGAATTCCGGCCGCTGCTGGCAAAGGTCGCCTACAGCCCCAAGGAGGTCGTGCTCGAGCGGCTGAAGATCGGGCAGGCGGACAACGTCACGCTTGATAGCAGCGGCAACTTCGACCGGGTCAACTCGACCGGTAAGCTGGCGATCGACGCAACGGCTGCGTCGCTCGGCCGGATCACCGCGATGGTTCAGCCGTTCGCACCATCGCTCGCGGCGCGGCTCGGCGTGCTCCGGGCGGACGCGGGTCCGGTCCATGCGAAGCTTGCGCTCGACCTCGGCAAGGGGCAGGCTGCCGACAAGGCCACCGCGCAGGCGACACTCGATCTCGACGCGCCGCAGGTCAAGGGACGCACGGTGATGTCGGCAACGCCGCCGCTCGCTGCGATCCAAAAGCTCGATCTCGACGCGCTCGGCCGCAGCGACATTGCCGCCGAGGCCAAATTCTCGGCAGGCGAAGGGAGCGCGCTGTTGGCGCTGCTTGGACTTGACCATGCGATTGTGGCCGGCGCTGGGCCTGCGCAGTTCGAGGGCACAGTGAGCGGCGCGTGGCGCGCGCCGTTGCGCCTGAAGGCCAGGCTCTGGGGCGCGGGGCTCGATGCGGATGCTGAAGGGACTGCGGAGCCATGGGCGACGAATGCCAAATCGAGCGTCAATCTTCGCGTCCGCAGCGCCGACATCAGTCCGCTGCTCGATCTGAAATCATCGGATCAAGCCGGAGATATTCGGCTATCGTCGCGGGTGACACTTGCCGGCGCCAAGCTGACCTTCGACGACCTTGACAGCATCGTTGCGGGCTCGCGGCTGCGCGGCCATCTCGCGTTGACGCTCGCCGACGAGAAGAGCGTCGAAGGCGAGCTCGGTCTTGATCAAATGACGCTGGCGCCGATCTTTGCGACCGTGATCGGCGCTGCGGGCCATGACGCGACGGCGCCACTTGGCGCAGGATTGACCAAGGGCTGGCGCGGCAAGGTGACGTTCGAAGCGTTGCGCGGCCTGCTGCCCGGCGGCGCCGTGCTGCAGCCGGTCAGCGGCACGCTCAGGGCCGATGGACAGTCGCTGACCTTCGATGGCATCACGGGCAAGATCGGCGGCGGCGAAGCAACCGCCAGCATCGATGCGCGGCAGGGCGTCAACGGACTGGCGCTGAACGCGAACGTTCGACTTTCCGGCATCGACGGCTCGGCGCTGCGCTATCGCAGTCTTGCGATGCCGAAGGGCCGTGTCTCGATGCAGATGACACTGCTGACGCAGGGCCGCAGCACCTCGGCGCTCACGGGTGCGCTCTCCGGCAGCGGCGCGGTGACGCTGGAGGGGATGAACCTCCCAGGCCTCGATCCGCGGGCGTTCGATGTCGCGATCCGCGCCAGCGACAGCGGGCAGGCGACCGATGATGCGCGGCTGAAGCAGATCGTCGAGCCGGTGCTCGCGGGCGGAGCGCTGTCGATCGCGTCGGCGCAAATTCCGTTCAACATCCGCGACGGCCGCATCCGCGTCGGCGCCACGACGCTCGCGGCCAACGGCGCCAATGCCACCGTATCGGGCGGCTACGACATTCCGGCCGACCAGGCCGACATCCGCGCCGCGCTGGCGCCGACGCAAATCGGCACGGCCAGCAGCCGTCCGGAAATCCAGTTGTTTGCGGTCGGCACGCCCGACGGACTGACGCGCAGCATCGACATTGCGGCGCTGTCGTCCTGGCTTGCGGTGCGCGCGATCGATCGCGAGACACGGCGGCTTGACGCAATCGAGCGCGGCGAACCGCCACCACCGGACCCCGTGCCCGCGGCGATTCCGCAACCCGCGGCACCGAATGCCAATCCGGCGGCATCGTCGCCCGCGGATGTGCCGCTGCCCGGTCGCGATCCGCGCCGCGCGGTGGTCCCGAAGCCGAAGATCGGTGCGCCGCCGCATCCGCCGGCGATTCCTCCGGTCGCGACGGCACCTGCCGTTGCGCCGTCGGCGCCGACCGCAGGCCAGCCGCAGGTCGCGCCGCTGCCGCCGCCGATCGAGATCAAGCCGCCGCCCGGCACGGTCAAGCCAAAGCTGCGGCCGCCATTGTCGCTGACGCCACAGGTTGCCAATCCGCCGCAGCGGCCAGCAATGCAGAACTAAAGCGTGATGAGTCAGGATCGAATCGGCTCGGCCGCGGAGTCGGTTCACCTCTCCCCGACGGGGAGAGGTCGATTTGCGGAAGCAAATCGGGTGAGGGGCCGCGGCTCTAACGAGAGACCGTTGCCCCTCACCCGGCGCTACGCGCCGACCTCTCCCGAGGGAGAGGTGAACCTCCGTTGCCGCTCCAGCTCAACCTTATCTCGTCACGCTTTACGGCGTCTCAGTACGCGTTTCATGACGCGAACCGGTCTCCGCGCTTGGCGCGAGAACGCCGTGGCCTAATGATGCTGGAGGATATTGACCAGCCGGCCGAAGGGATCGCGGACGAAGAACCGCCGCACGCCCCATGGCTCGTCCGCGGGTCCGTATTCGATCGGGATGCTGGCCGTCGTCACGCGACGGAGCGCCTCGTCGAGATCGTCGACTTCGATCGAGAGATCGGGCACCGGCGTGCCGGAGCCGCCTTCGGATGCGATACTGATTTGAACCCGCATCGTTTCGGATGAGCCGTAGGTCGCAATCCAACCGAAATCCATCAGCGATTCGAGCCCGAGGATATCCCGGTAGAAGCGCGCCGCCGCCGTCACGTCGGCGGTGGCGATGTTGGCGACGATGCGTTTGACCTTCATGCTGGTGTCCGCGCCGCGACAGGATCGCCTGCTGCATAGCATGGCAGCGATCCAACCGTGGAGACCGGAGCAAGCATCAAGCTTGCTGGCGCGTATCGACCTGTTGCGGCCTGACGTCGGCCGGCACCGCCGGCGTGGCGCGCGAGCGGAAATAATCCAGCACGAAGAGCCGGATCGCCGAGGAAAGATTGCCCTGCTGGCGATTGCTGTCGATCTCGCCGACCAGTTCCGACAGCGTCATGTTTCGAAGGCCGGAAATTTCCTTCATGCCGTTCCAGAACGCCTCTTCGAGGCTGACGCTGGTTTTGTGTCCGGCAACGACGATCGAGCGTTTGACGACCGGAGACTTCATGATGCTTCTCCGCCGTCGATGTGATGCTGATCGAGCACGCGGGCACTGCGCTCGGCGAGAAACTCGTCACGTGCGCGTTCGGCCTTGGTGCGACCAAATAGCGCACGGTTGGCGTCGGCCTGCTTCGCTGCTTGTTCGCGCTCGTTGCGCTTTCTGAATCGTTTCAAGTTGACCACGTCGCCCATGCTCGTCCTCATCGTCCCTTCATCCGAATTGGTGATGCATCGTGACGAAAGCAAGAGTGGTCGCGGTGTGCGCCTGGCTCGATATCCATCCAGAATCCCCGTTTTGATGCTTCGTGATAGCACCAAAGAATCGGTTTCGCTCTGCGAAAACTTGACGTCTGATTGCTGTACCATGCGTCAACGCAGAGCTGATAGATCACCTGCCTTAGTCTTTAGGCGTTATGTTTCATAATTATATCACCCGCGCCCACCGCAATTTTGCGGGCTTGTCGACGCTCACCTATCCCGGATGTGTCATTTTGTCCGGCTGCACGAGGCGATCAAATTCATCTGCAGATACAAAGCCAAGCCGCAAGGCTTCTTCCTTCAACGTCGTTCCGCGCGCATGCGCCGCCTTCGCGACCTTGGCCGCGTTGTCGTAGCCGATCTTCGGCGCGAGCGCCGTCACCAGCATCAGCGATCGCTGCATCAACTCGCTGATGCGCTTTTCGTCTGCGCGTATGCCGACAACGCAATGCTCGGTGAACGAGCTGATGACGTCGGACAGCAGTTGAATGGAATTTATCATACAGTATGCCAAAACGGGCTTGTACACGTTCAGCTCGAAGTGGCCCTGGCTGCCGGCGATCGTGATCGCGGTCTGATTGCCGAACACCTGGCAGCAGACCATGGTCACCGCCTCGCACTGGGTCGGGTTCACCTTGCCCGGCATGATCGACGAGCCCGGCTCATTCTCGGGAAGGATCAGTTCGCCGAGACCCGAGCGCGGGCCCGAACCGAGGAAGCGGATGTCGTTGGCGATCTTGAACAGGCCGGTCGCCACCGAATTGATCGCGCCGTGCACCAGCACATAGGCGTCGTTCGAGGCGAGCGCCTCGAACTTGTTCGCGGCACTGGTGAACGGCAGTCCGGTGATCTCAGCGACGTGCCTGGCAAAGGTTCTGGCGAATTTCGGCTTCGAGTTCAGTCCGGTGCCGACCGCAGTGCCGCCCTGCGCCAGCGGAAACAGATCCTTCACCGCCACGCGCAGCCGCGCGATGCCGCTTTCGACCTGCGCGGCATAGCCGGAGAACTCCTGGCCGAGCGTCAGCGGCGTCGCGTCCTGGGTATGCGTGCGTCCGATCTTGACGATTTTGGCGAATGCCTTCTCCTTCTTGCGCAGCTCGCGATGCAGTTCGGTCAAAGCGGGGATCAGGTCGGCAATGATCCGCGTCGCAGCCGCGATGTGCATCGCGGTCGGGAATGAATCGTTCGACGACTGGCTCATGTTGACGTGATCGTTCGGGTGGACCGGCTTCTTGGCACCGAGCTCGCCGCCGAGCATCTGATTGGCGCGATTGGCGATCACCTCGTTGAGGTTCATGTTGGTCTGCGTGCCCGAGCCGGTCTGCCAGACCACCAGCGGAAAATGATCGTCGAGCTTGCCTTCGACCACTTCCTTGGCCGCGCGGATGATGGCGCCGGCGCGGCGCGCGTCGAGCAGGCCGAGCTCGCGATTGGTCATCGCGGCTGCGAGCTTGACGATGCCGAGCGCACGGATGATCGCGATCGGCATCCGGTCGTGGCCGATCCGAAAATTCTGCCGCGAGCGTTCGGTCTGCGCGCCCCAGTAGCGGTCGGCGGGGACGTCGATCGGGCCGAAGCTGTCGGTCTCGCTGCGGGTGGTTGCCTTGGATGGTCTGGTGGATCGGGCCATTGATGCTTTCCATTGCGTCGTCAGCGCATGAGGCGGCCATCGGCGCCGGCTTTCGCGAAGCAGCGGCGCGAGGTCATGCTCATGCGGAAGATAATCCGCGATGACGATCCGTCATCCCGGTCTTCGCAGGCATCCTACAAGGTCGAAGATCGGTCTGTGTCTGGATTATTTCTTGCGGAAGCGGTCGAGCCGCACCACCTCGGCGCCTTCGCTGGGCTTCGCTGGCTCTTCCTCGGTCTCGGCCGTCTTGGCTTCGGCCGCAGCGCGGGCAGGTGGCGCCGGAACGGGGCTCACTGGCGGAGCGGCCGGCACTTGCGATGGAGCGGCCTCGGCCACAGCATCCGAGGCGTCGAACTGCAGGTCGAACGGCGCGGACGGATCGAGGAAGCGCGTCACGGCGGCGAACGGAACGGTCAGCCGCTCCGGGATTCCGCCGAACGACAGCCCGACCTCGAACCGATCCTCGGTCACCACCAGGTCCCAGAACTGGTGCTGCAGGATGATCGTCATCTCCTCCGGATATTGCGCGAGCAGCCGCGGCGACAGCTTCACCCCGGCGGCGGTCGACAGGAAGGTGATGTAGAAATGATGCTCACCGGGCAGGCCATGTTCGGCGGCGTCGGCCAGGACCTGGCGCAGCACCCCGCGCAGCGCGTCCCGCGCCAGCACGTCATATCGGATGTGATCGGTCGCCATGGTAATCCTGTTGCTTTCGAAAACGGCCGGTTCAGGGGAGCGGAGCCGTCCGACTCGCCCTTTTGGGCCATGCTACCCCGCCGGGAGCCGGAAATCAGCAGGGCGGTTGGCAATGCGCGCGGATGCACGCGGCCGAAAATGAAGTGGAGGCTTCTGTTGCCAGGTGCCTCCGGACCCCGCCTAGCGGAGCTTAACCCACTAGGACTTTAAGATGGTCTTTCAAACTGCCTTACGCAGCCTGAGCAACCGGAGCAAAGTTGTCGTTGGCAACTATTGCAATGGCCCGATGTCGGCGGAACCATACCGAGAAAAAACACGCCCTTTACGCCCTCGTCGATCCTATTTCGCCCCCGCCAAAAGCCACCTGATGATGGATTTTGGTGGAGGCGCCGGGTACCGCCCCCGGGTCCGAATGGTTTATTGCGACGGTCATTTATTTCCATAGCCGGCGAACCGGCACCCCCAATATAGGCGGCGGGATCGGAGAAAAACAGAGGCGATTCAGGCCTTTCAGGTGTGAAAACCGGCCAGATTGGGGTTGGCCGGCGCCCGGAGGCCGTTCTAGATTTCGGCCATGCCTCCGAATTCCCCTCCGGTCGCCGTGCCGGCGCCGGATGCCCCTCTGCCATGTCAGCCCAGCGAGCCCGGCCTGCTCGAGCTGTTTCTTGCCTTTGCCAAAATGTCGCTCGCCGGCTTCGGCGGGGTGCTGGTCTGGGCCCGGCGGGGCATCGTCGAGCAGCACCGCTGGATGACGGCGGAGGAATTCAACGAGACCTTTGCGCTCTGCCATTTCCTTCCCGGTCCGAACATCGTCAACCTGTCGGTGGTGTTCGGCTCGCGGTTTCGCGGCATCGCGGGCGGGCTCGCCGCCTTCGCCGGCCTGGTCGGCCCGCCGCTCGTGATCGCGACGATGCTCGCCGCGCTCTACGCGCGCTACGGCGAGATCGATGCGCTGCGCCGCACGCTGGCCGGCGTGTCCTGCGCGGCCGTCGGACTGCTGTTCGCCGTCGTCCTCAAGATGATGATGCCGTTGCTCAAGCGGCGCGACGTGGTCGGCCTTGTCGTGATGGCCGCGGTGTTCACCGCGATCGGGCTGGTGCGATGGCCGATGCAGATCGTGTTGCTGGTCGCGATTCCGCTCAGCCTTGCGATCACGATCCTGACGCGCCGCAGGGTGAACGCATGAGCGCAGATCCCAATCCGACGGCGACGCTGATCTGGACCTTCGGCCTGATGTCGCTGTTTGCAGTCGGCGGCGCCAATTCTGCGATTCCGGAAATGCACCGTGCCGCGGTCGACGTGCAGCACTGGATGACCGACAAGCAGTTCGCCGATGTCTTCGCGATCTCGCAATTGTCGCCGGGACCGAACGTGCTGATCGTGACGCTGATAGGCTATTCTGTCGCAGGGGTCGCAGGCGCATTGGCGGCCACCGTTGCGATGTGCGGGCCGACCGCACTGCTTGCCTATTGTGTCAGCCGCTTCCTCGAACGCTCGCGTCATGCAAGCTGGCCCGCGATTCTGCAGGCCGCGCTGGTTCCGCTGTCGATCGGACTGATGGCGGCAAGCGGACTGATCGTGGCGCAGACATCAGACCAAAGTTGGGTCGCTGCCCTGATCACAATTGTCGCAGCTACGCTTGCCTTCGCGACGCGGGTCAATCCGCTCTGGATATTGCTTGCCGGCGGCATTCTTGGTTTCGCTGGCGTTGTCTAACGAAAATCGCTAGCAAGGCGTCGGGTCAGCAACACAAGCCATCCAATCAGATCGGGCGGGAATACCCTGCCGGGGAGCGAAATCATGAGTGACACGCCGAGTCGGGCGCCAGTCCATTCCATCTTGCCGAAATGGGTGCGTGGACCGCAGGACTTTGTCGGCGGCATCGCCTTGATGGCGCTCGCCGTGTTTGCGCTGTGGGCCTCTAGCGATCTCCAAGGCATGCACGGCTTCTCGTTCGGCGCCGGCACCGCGCCGCGCATCTTCGCGGTGCTGCTGTTGTTGCTCGGGGGCGGCGTTGCGGTGATGGGAATCCTCAAGGACGGTCCGGCCATCGCAGCCTATTCGTGGCGCGGACCGCTTTTCGTCGCGCTGTCGATCCTGTTCTTCGCGATGGCGATCCGGCCGCTCGGGCTCGTCGTCTCGGCCTTCTCGAGCTTCCTGATCGCGGCGCTCGGCTCGCACGAGACGAGGTGGCTCGAGGCCATCGTCGTCGGCGCGTGCCTGACGCTCGGCTGCGCGCTCCTTTTCCCTTACGTGCTGGGACTGCCGATGCCGATGTTCCCGCGCTTCCTGATCCAGTGAGGACGTGATGGACCTCTTTGCCAATCTCGCACACGGTTTCGCGGTCGCGTTCTCGCCGATCAACCTCCTGATGTGTCTGATCGGTGCGCTGGTCGGCACGCTGGTCGGCGTGCTGCCGGGCATCGGAACCATCGCGACCGTCGCGATGCTGCTGCCGATCACGTTCGGCCTGCCGCCGGTCGGTGCGCTGATCATGCTCGCCGGCATCTATTACGGCGCCCAATATGGCGGCTCGACCACCTCGATCCTGGTCAACATTCCCGGTGAAGCGACCTCCGTCGTGACGGCCCTCGACGGCCACCAGATGGCCAAGCAGGGCCGCGCCGGCCCGGCGCTCGCGATCGCCGCGATCGGCTCGTTCTTCGCCGGCTGCGTTGCCACGGTGCTGATTGCCGTGCTCGGTGCGCCGCTGACCAAGCTCGCGCTGGCATTCGGTCCGGCTGAATACTTCTCGCTGATGGTGCTCGGCCTGATCTTCGCGGTGGTGCTGGCCAAGGGCTCGGTGCTGAAGGCGATCGCGATGATCGTGTTCGGCCTGTTGCTCTCGATGGTCGGATCCGACATCGAGACCGGCGCCTCGCGCATGGCGTTCAACATTCCCGAGCTTGCCGACGGCCTCGGCTTTGCGACGGTGGCGATGGGCGTGTTCGGCTTCGCGGAGATCATCCGCAACCTCGACCACGGCGCCGAGATGAACCGCAATCTGGTGCAGCAGAAGATCACGGGCTTGATGCCGACGCGGAAGGACATCTCGGATTCCACGCCTGCGATCCTGCGCGGCACCGTACTCGGCTCGATCCTCGGCATCCTGCCGGGCGGCGGCGCCGTGATCGCCTCGTTCGCTGCCTATACGCTGGAGAAGAAGCTCGCGAAGAATCCGTCACGCTTCGGCCGCGGGGCGATCGAAGGCGTGGCGGCGCCGGAGAGCGCCAACAATGCGGCGGCGCAGACCTCGTTCATCCCGCTGCTCACGCTCGGCATTCCGCCGAATGCGGTGATGGCGCTGATGGTCGGCGCGATGACCATTCACGGCATCGTGCCGGGCCCGCAGGTGATGCAGAAGCAGCCCGATCTGGTCTGGGGCATGATTGCCTCGATGTGGATCGGCAATCTCATGCTGATCATCATCAACCTGCCGCTGGTCGGCATCTGGGTCCGCCTGCTGCGGGTGCCGTATCGGCTGATGTTCCCGTCGATCGTGATCTTCTGCTCGATCGGCATCTACTCCGTGAACAACGCGCCGGTCGACGTCATCCTGGCCGGCGTGTTCGGCCTGGTCGGCTACTGGCTGATCAAGCACGATTTCGAGCCGGCGCCGCTGCTGCTCGGCATGGTGCTCGGACCGCTGATGGAGGAGAACCTGCGTCGCGCACTTCTGATCTCGCGCGGCGACTGGAGCGTGTTCATCTCGCGGCCGCTGTCGGCGGTGCTGCTTGCGATCGCAGGCGGCCTGCTGGTGCTTGCGGTGTTGCCGGCGCTGCGCGCCAAGCGCGACGAGGTGTTCGTCGAATCGGAGAGCTGATCGCACGTCCGCCTGCGTCGGCGCGCCGCAGGCGGAAGTCGAGTAGACTTTCGATGCAGCTTCATGAAATGAGAATGCCGGCCCGATTGGGCCGGCATTTTTGTTGCTTGGACGTTCCCAGGGGGATTCGAGATGATGTCCGTTCGCTCGTTCGCGGGCGCATGCCTTGCCGCGCTGGGCTCGCTGTGCGTGGTTGCCGCGCCGGCCGCGGCGCAGAACTATCCGACGCGCACCATCACCATGATCGTGCCGTTCGCGGCCGGCGGTCCGACCGATGTCATCGCGCGCATCGTCACCGCCAACATGGCGCAGACATTGGGACAGAGCATCGTCATCGAGAACGTGGTCGGCGCCGGCGGCACCACCGCGACCACGCGCGCCGCGCGCGCCGCCAATGACGGCTACACGGTGATCACCGGACACATGGGCACGCACGCCGCCTCCGTGCCGCTCTACCCGAAGCTCGCCTATCATCCGGAGAAGGATTTCGAGCCGGTCGCGCTGCTCGCCGGCACGCCGATCCTGATCCTCGCACGCAAGGATTTTCCGCCGAAGGACCTCAAGGAGTTCGTGGCTTACGTGAAAGCCAACGCCGAGAAGGTCAACGCCGCGCATGCCGGCGTCGGCTCGGTCTCGCACGCGTCGTGCGAGCTGTTGAACTCGATCCTCGACGTCAAGCCGGTCGGAGTTCCCTTTAACGGCACCGGCCCCGCGATGAATGCGCTGGTGGCGGGCCAGGTCGATTACATGTGCGACCAGATCGTCAATGCGGTGCCGCAGATCAATGCCGGCACCATCAAGGCCTATGCAATCGCAACGCCCGAGCGCAACCCGTCGCTGCCCAATGTGCCGACCACGGCGGAAGCCGGCCTTCCGGCCTACCAGGCCCAAGCGTGGAACGCGATCTTCGCGCCGAAGGGAACGCCGCCCTTCGTCATCGCCACCCTGAGTGCGGCGGCCACGAAGGCGCTCGACGACGAGGCGGTCCGCAAGCGGCTACTGGAACTCGGCAGCGTGATCCCGGCACCGGCCAATCGCACGCCGGAAGCGCTCGCGACCCTCGTCAAAAACGAGATCGCGAAGTGGACGCCGGTCCTCAAGCCGGCAACTTAAGCCAACGCGATCAAGTGGATAGGGCAGGGGCGGGACGTGAGTTCCGCCCCTTGTCGTTTGGCCCGGAGTGCTCACTTTTCGGGGTATAATCAGGGTATTCGGCCGAATCAGCGTGTCGGCCGGCGGCTTCGGCCGTTAAGTTCGCTGCTTCCTCGAAAGCCGAAACAGACGCCATGAACCAGTATCACGATCTGCTCGAACGCATCCTCGCCGATGGCGCGGAGAAGCACGACCGCACCGGCACCGGCACGCTGTCGATCTTCGGCCACCAGATGCGGTTCAACCTGTCGGCCGGCTTCCCGATGCTGACGACCAAGCGGCTGCCGCTGAAGGCGATTGTGCACGAGCTGTTGTGGTTCCTCGCCGGCGACACCAACATCAAATATCTCAACGACAACGGCGTCACCATCTGGGACGAATGGGCCGACGCCAACGGCGATCTCGGGCCGGTCTATGGCTCGCAGTGGCGCTCATGGCCCGCGCCGGATGGACGCAGCATCGACCAGATTGCCAACGTCATCGAGATGATCAAGCACAACCCGGACTCGCGGCGGCTGATCGTCAGCGCCTGGAATCCGGCCGAGGTGGACAAGATGGCGCTGCCGCCGTGCCACTGCCTGTTCCAGTTCTATGTCGCCAATGGCAAATTGTCGTGCCAGCTCTATCAGCGCTCCGGCGACGTCTTCCTCGGCGTGCCCTTCAACATCGCCTCCTACGCGCTGCTGACCATGATGGTCGCGCAGGTGACAGGCCTCAAGCCCGGCGACTTCGTGCATTCGCTCGGCGACGCGCATCTCTACTCGAACCATATCGAGCAGGCGCGGTTGCAACTGACCCGGCCGACGCGGCCGCTGCCGACGATGCGGATCAATCCCGACGTGACGGACATCTTCGCGTTCCGCTACGAGGACTTCACACTCGAAGGCTACGACCCGCATCCGCACATCAAGGCCGAAGTCGCCGTTTGAGGCATTGAATGTCTCTCGCCATCCGCCGCGCGCGGCCCGATGAGGCCGGACTGGTCTTCTCCTTGGTCCGCGAACTCGCCGAATACGAAAAGTTGCTGCACGAGGTTCGCGCCAGCGAGGCCGACATTGCCGACGCGCTGTTCGGCCCCAATCCGCGGTTGTTCTGCGACATCGCGGCGTGGAACGGCGAGCCCGCCGGCTTTGCGGTCTGGTTTGTCAACTTCTCCACCTTCGGCGGCAGCCACGGCATCTATCTGGAGGATCTGTTCGTGCGCCCGGCGCTGCGCGGCAAGGGCATCGGCAAGGCGCTGCTTGCGCACCTTGCCAAGGAATGCCTCGCCCATGGCTGGTCGCGGCTGCAATGGGCCGTGCTCGACTGGAACGCGCCGTCGATCGCGTTCTACAAATCACTCGGTGCCGAGTTGATGGACGAATGGACGATTTGCCGCGTCTCGGACACGGCGCTCGCGGCGCTGGCGAAGGGAGCGCGTTGATGGAGATCGTGCTCGTCGTTGCGGTCGCCGAGAACGGCGTGATCGGGCGCGACAACGCAATTCCGTGGCGGCTGAAATCCGACCAGCAGCGCTTCAAGGCGATCACCTTGAACAAGCCGGTCGTCATGGGGCGCAAGACATTTGAATCGCTGCGCAGGCCGCTTCCGGGGCGTACCAATATCGTGGTGACGCGCGATGCCAACTACCGGGCACGAGGCGCGGTCGTGACGACATCGTTCGAGAACGCGCGCGCCGTTGCCCATGGCGACGCACTGCGTCGTTTGGCCACTGAGATCGCCATCATCGGCGGCGCCGAGATCTATGCACAGTGGATCGATGTCGCCGACCGCCTTGAGGTCACCGAAGTCCATGCCAGGCCCGAAGGTGACACGCGGCTTGACATCATTGACGCGAAGGCGTGGGAGGAGGTCGCGCGTGTGCGACATCCGGCCGGGCCGGACGACAGCGCCGACTTCTCCTATGTGACATATCGTCGGCGCGGCCGGGGTTAACCAATGTTTGCATTGACAATTATGCCCCGGGGCATAGCTCGTCCCGCCAGGAAGCTTGCGTTGTAAGGGCCCCGACGGTCCCCTATAACCGGGCCGGACATTCGAGCCCGGGCGTCCCCGTCCGGACTTGCCGAGGAGATGTTTGATGCCGTGGAAAAATCAGGGCGGGGGGCCGTGGGGTTCGGGTCCGAAAGGGCCATGGGGCTCGGGTCCGCAATCGGTCGGGCCGAGGCCGCCGGATCTTGAGGATCTGCTGCGCCGCGGTCAGGACCGGTTGCAGCAATGGTTGCCCGGTGGCCACTTCAGCGGCGTGGGCGTCGCGCTGATCCTGGCCGCCGCGCTGGCGATCTGGTTCGCGACCGGCATCTTCCGTGTCCAGTCTGAAGAGCTCGGTGTCGTGCTGCGTTTCGGCAAGTATGTGCGCGACGCACAGCCGGGCCTGAGATATCACCTGCCGTATCCGATCGAGACCGTGCTGCTGCCGAAGGCGCTGCGCGTGAATACGACCTCGATCGGCATGACCTTGATCGATGATCCCGCCCGGCGCGGCCGCACCATGCGTGACGTGCCGGAGGAGAGCCTGATGCTGACCGGCGACGAGAACATCGTCGACGTCGATTTCACCGTGCTGTGGCGTATCAAGCCGGGTGGGGCCGGCGCATTCCTGTTCAACATCCAGAACCCCGAGGGCACCGTGAAGGCGGTGGCCGAGAGCGCGATGCGCGAGGTGATCGGCCGCTCCGAGATTCAGCCGATCCTTACCGGCGCGCGAACCCAGACCGAAACGACCGTGCAGGAGCTGATGCAGAAGACGCTCGACAGCTACGGGGCCGGTATCCAGGTTGCGCAGGTGCAAATGCAGAAGGTCGACCCGCCGGCGCAGGTCATCGATTCATTCCGCGACGTGCAGGCGGCGCGCGCCGATCTCGAGCGCGCGCAGAACGAGGCGCAGACCTACGCCAACCGCGTCGTGCCCGAGGCGCGCGGCCGTGCCGCGCAGATCATTCAGGCCGCCGAAGGTTACAAGGAGCAGGCGGTCGCCGAGGCGAGAGGCCAGAGCGCGCGCTTCCTGAAGGTCTATGAAGAGTACAAGAAGGCCCCCAACGTGACGCGCGAACGCATCTATCTCGAGACCATGGAGCGTGTGCTCGGTGGCGCCGACAAGCTGGTTTACGACGGCGACAAGGGTCAGAACATCGTGCCGTATCTTCCCCTGGGTGAACTGACGACGCGGCGTCCGGCGGCGCCGGCCGCGACCGGCCAGCAGCAGGGAGGTTCGCGATGAGGTCCCCCGTTGCGGGCATTGCGGCCCTGGTCGTGCTGTTCGTCGTGATCATTGTTGCCTATAGCTCGATGTTCACCGTGCAGCAGACCGAGCAGGCGCTCGTGGTCCGGTTCGGCAGGCCGGTGGCCGTCGTCACCGAGCCGGGTCTGAACTTCAAGGTTCCGTTCACCGACAGCGTCATCTCGATCGACAAGCGTATTCTCGATCTCGAAAACCCGTCGCAGGAAGTCATCGCGTCGGACCAGAAGCGGCTGGTGGTCGACGCCTTCGCCCGTTACCGCATCAAGGATGCGCTGCGCTTCTACACCAGCGTGGGTTCGATCCAGGCCGCCAACCTGCAGCTCACCACGCTGTTGAACGCGTCGCTGCGCCGCGTGCTCGGTGAGGTCAACTTCATCGCGGTGGTCCGCGACGAGCGTGAGAGGCTGATGTCGCGGATCCGCGATCAGCTCGACAAGGAAGCCGACGGTTATGGCATCCAGGTCGTCGACGTGCGCATCCGCCGCGCCGATCTGCCGGAGCAGAACAGCCAGGCGGTCTATCAGCGCATGCAGACCGAACGCCAGCGCGAGGCGGCCGAGTTCCGCGCGCAGGGCGGGCAGAAGGGGCAGGAGATCCGCTCCAAGGCCGATCGCGAGGCAACCGTGATCATCGCCGAGGCCAATTCGACCGCCGAGCAGACGCGCGGCGCCGGCGACGCCGAGCGCAACCGCTTGTTCGCCGAGGCCTACAGCAAGGATCAGGACTTCTTCGCGTTCTATCGCTCGATGACGGCCTATGAGAATGGCCTAAAGTCCAGCGACACGCGTTTCCTGTTGCGGCCGGATTCGGAGTTCTTCAAGTATTTCAGCAGCGCAAATGGCAAGCCGCCTGAGGCGGCCGCCGCTCCGAAACAATAACGCCACAAGGCGGCGATGCGAGCGACGCGTCGCCGCCGTCACAGAACAACAAACATGAAGCGGGAGGCTGCGATCCGATGAGGTCAATAGCGTTCGGCGACTTCCTCATCGGCTTGGGAATCCTGTTCGTGCTCGAAGGCATCCTGTTTGCCGCCAGTCCGGCCTGGATGCGCCGGGCCATGAAGAGCGCGCTGGAGACGCCCGATAACATCCTGCGTGTCGTCGGCCTCGGCTCGGCGGTCGGCGGGCTGATTCTGATCTGGCTGGTACGACGATAAACGTCAATCGTCCTTCCTGACTGCGAAACGGACCGGGAACTTCGAGGCTCCGCAAGGGTGCAACTGGGCCCCCGATCCCACCTGTCGGATCATCTGGAACGACAACCAAGGCTGTACGTAATCGTGAGCCTGCCGCGTCCGGTTTTCGCCGAAATGGCAGGCTGAGATGCTTGCGCGGCGCGCCCGTTCGGGCGCAGTCTGTGACCAACGATTTTGATCCGTTTGCCTGGAGAAATTCCGACATGACCGCCGCCAAATCAGCCCTGAGCCGCCGCCTCCGCCTGATGGGGGCTGCGGTCTCGATCGGTGCTGCATGCATGCTGAGCTCCGTGCCGGCGTTCGCGCGCGGTCCCGAAGGCATCGCCGACATCGCCGAGAAGGTGATCGATGCCGTCGTCAACATCTCGACCTCGCAGACGATCGAGGCCAAGGGCGGCGCGATGCCGCAACTGCCGCCGGGCTCGCCGTTCGAGGAGTTCTTCGACGACTTCTTCAAGAACCGCCGCGGACCGCCGGGCAAGGGCGGCGACAAGGGGGGCGAGTTCCAACCGCGCAAGACCAACTCGCTCGGCTCCGGATTCATCGTCGATACGTCGGGCATCGTCGTCACCAACAACCACGTCATCGCCGATGCCGACGAGATCAACGTCATTCTCAATGACGGCACCAAGGTCAAGGCCGAGATCGTCGGCGTCGACAAGAAGACCGACCTTGCCGTGCTCAGGTTCAAGCCGCCAAAGCCGCTCACCGCGGTCAAGTTCGGCGACAGCGACAAGATCCGCCTCGGCGATTGGGTGGTCGCGATCGGCAACCCGTTCAGCCTCGGCGGCACCGTGACCGCGGGCATCGTCTCGGCCAAGAACCGCGACATCAGCCAGGGGCCGTATGACAGCTACATCCAGACCGATGCCGCCATCAACCGCGGCAATTCCGGCGGTCCGCTGTTCAACCTCGATGGCGAAGTGATCGGCGTCAACACGCTGATCATCTCGCCGACCGGCGGCTCGATCGGTCTCGGCTTCGCAGTGCCGTCGAAGACGGTGGCCGGCGTCGTCGACCAGCTCGAGAAATACGGCGAGTTGCGGCGCGGCTGGCTGGGCGTGCGGATCCAGCAGGTCACCGACGAAATCGCCGACAGCCTCAACATCAAGCCGGCGCGTGGCGCCCTCGTCGCAGGTATCGACGACAAGGGCCCGGCCAAGCCGGCCGGCATCGAGCCGGGCGACGTCGTCGTCAAGTTCGACGGCAAGGACGTGAAGGACCCCAAGGATCTCTCCCGGATCGTTGCCGACACCGCGGTCGGCAAGGAGGTCGACGTCGTCGTCATCCGCAAGGGCAACGAGGAGACCCACAAGGTCACCCTCGGCCGCCTCCAGGACACCGAGAAGGTTCAGCAGGCCAATGCCAAGCCGAAGGACGACACCGCCGAGAAGCCGGTGACGCAGAAGGCGCTGGGCCTCGACCTGGCATCGCTGAGCAAGGATCTGCGCGGCAAGTACAAGATCAAGGACAGCGTGAAGGGCGTCATCATCACCGGCGTTGATGGTGCCTCCGACGCCGCCGACAAGCGTCTGTCGGCCGGCGACGTCATCGTCGAGGTGGCGCAGGAAGCAGTCTCGAGCGCCGCCGACATCAAGAGCCGGATCGACAAATTGAAGAAGGACGGCAAGAAGTCGGTGCTGTTGCTCGTCTCCAACGGCGACGGCGAGCTGCGCTTCGTCGCGCTGAGCGTGCAGTAGGAGGGCGCGCTGCGGCCTCAGTTCCTGACTGTCATCCCCCGCGAAGGCGGGGATCCAGCACGCCGCGGCCTCTCGATCGTCGACAGACGTCTCTGGAATACTGGGTCACCCGCCTGCGCGGGTGACGACAGCCATTGAGAGGTTACCCCTCCACGAACTCGTCGCGGCGATAGCCCTGCGCATAGAGCAGCGCGGTGAGATCGCCGTGATCGATCCGTGCCGCTGCTGCGGCAGCCACCGCCGGCTTGGCGTGATAGGCGACCCCGAGGCCCGCGGCCTGGATCATGCCGAGATCGTTGGCGCCGTCGCCGACCACCAGCGTGTCGATGTCGTCGAGATCGAAGGATTCCATCAGCTCGACCAGCGTGGCGAGCTTGGTGGCGCGGCCGAGGATCGGTTCGACGACCTCGCCGGTCAGCTTGCCGTCGTCGACCCGAAGCTGATTGGCCCGGTTCTCCTGGAAGCCGACCTTGGCGGCGACCACGTTGCTGAACAGTGTGAAGCCGCCCGAGATCAGGCAGGTGTAGGCGCCATGCGCGCGCATGGTCCCGACCAGCGCGCGGCCGCCCGGTGTCAGCGTGATGCGCTTCTCCAACACCTCGTCGACCACGCTGACCGGCAGGCCTTTGAGCAGCGCCACCCGCTCGCGCAGCGCCGACTCGAACTCGATCTCGCCGCGCATCGCGCGCTCGGTGATGGCGGCCACATGGGCCTTCAGCCCGGCGAAATCGGCCAGCTCGTCGATGCATTCCTGGCCGATCATGGTGGAATCCATGTCGGCCAGAAAAAGCTTCTTGCGCCGGGCGATCCGAGGCTGCACGACAATGTCGATCGGCAGGTCGACGCGCGCCTCGCGCAAGCGGGCTTCGATCGCCTTGATGTCGTCCTTGCCGGTGTGCTGGCTCTCGAAGGGAATGTCGACGGCGACCTCGTTGAACAGCCACTGCGCCGGGCCCGGAGAGGGCAGCACGGCCCGCGCGCCGTCGACGATGGTGGAGTCGAGCGCGGGGCTTGCGGGATTGCAGATCAGCGTGGCAACGAGGGACATGCAGGCGCATTCGGGATTGTTGGACAGGGCCGTGCTTATCGCAGGGCCGACCGCCAGCGGCAAGTCGGCGCTGGCGCTCGAACTTGCGCAAAAAACCGGCGGGGTCGTGATCAATGCCGACTCCATGCAGGTCTATCGCGACCTCAGGATCATCACGGCGCGGCCGACCGCCGAGGAGGAGGCTCAGGTTCCGCACCGGCTCTACGGCCATGTCGATGCCGGCGTGAATTTCTCAGCCGGCGCCTGGGTCGGCGATGCGGCCAAGGCACTCGGCGAGGTGCGAGCGCAGGGCCGCCTGCCGATCTTCGTCGGCGGCTCGGGCTTGTATTTCAAGGCTCTGACGCAGGGGCTCTCGGCGGTGCCGCCGATCCCGGCCGCGGTGCGTGAAAGCGTCCGCGCGCGGCTGGAGCGTGACGGCGTCGAGGCGCTGCATGCCGAACTGGCGCAGCGCGACCCGCTGTCCGCCGCGCGACTGAAGCCGCGCGATCGCACCCGGATCGCGCGCGCGCTCGAGGTGGTCGAGGCGACCGGGCGGCCGCTACCCGACTGGCACCGCGAGGGCCTGCCGCCGCTGTTGCCACCGGATGAATTCCGCGCGCTGTTTCTCGCGCCGGAGCGGGAGACCCTCTATGCCCGGATCGATGCGCGGTTCGACGTGATGCTCGATTCCGGCGCGCTCGAGGAGGTCGGTGCGCTGGCAGCACGCGGGCTCGATCCGCTGTTGCCGGCGATGAAGGCCCATGGTGTGCCGGTGCTGATCCGGCACCTGAAAGGGGAAATCAGCCTGGAGGAGGCTGCCGAAATCGGCCGGGCCGACACGCGCCATTACGCCAAGCGCCAGTTCACCTGGTTCCGCCACCAGCTTCCGGAATTCGCCTGGATCAGGCCGGAGGCGGCGCGGGACTGGTTGCTTGCGGCGATCTCCTAGCCAATCAGCCATGCGTGTTTCGCCGCGCAAAAACACTCGCGGAGCGACAGGAACCCCGTTAGACTGCAGAAATCGCGAAAATTTCTGCCTTGCCTTGACATTCGGGCTTTGGCCGTTATGTTCGCGCAACCTTTGGGAAGCCTGAGCAGTCCAGTGCGCAACATTATTAGCAAACTCCTTATCGCCGTCGTACCCAGGCACACCGCCGGGGATGGCTAGCGGCCATCCTAAAGACAGGCGGTGTGCATGGGGCCTCTCGGGCCCTTTTTTATTTCCTGAAGCAGAATCACGAGAACTGACAAAAGTCGCGCAGAATCAAGCGCATCCGGAGCGAACCATGACCGACAAGAGCCACGATCCCAATCAGATGACCGGCGCCGCGATGATCGTGCGCGCACTCATCGATCACGGCGTGCAGCATGTCTTCGGCTATCCCGGTGGCGCGGTACTTCCGATTTACGACGAGATCTTCCAACAGAGCGAGGTCGAGCACATCCTGGTGCGCCACGAGCAGGGCGCCGGCCATGCCGCCGAGGGCTATGCCCGCTCGACCGGCAAGCCGGGCGTGGTGCTGGTGACGTCGGGTCCCGGCGCCACCAACATGGTGACGCCGCTGACCGACGCGCTGATGGATTCGATCCCGCTGGTCTGCATCACCGGCCAGGTGCCGACGCATCTGATCGGCAACGATGCCTTCCAGGAGTGCGATACGGTCGGCATCACCCGTCCCTCCACCAAGCACAACTGGCTGGTGCGCGACGTCAACGATCTCGCCAAGGTGCTCCACGAAGCCTTCTACGTGGCGACCTCCGGCCGGCCCGGCCCGGTGCTGGTCGATGTGCCAAAGGACGTGCAGTTCGCCACCGGCACCTATCACCCGCCGCGCAAGGCGGATGTGCACGTCTCCTATACGCCGCAGGTGAAGGGCGACGCGACGCAGATCCGCAAGGCGATCGCGATGCTGGCGTCCGCCAAGCGTCCGGTGATCTACAGCGGCGGCGGCGTGATCAATTCGGGACCGGAAGCCTCCAAGCTGTTGCGACAACTGGTCGAGACCACGGGCTTCCCGATCACCTCGACGCTGATGGGCTTGGGAGCCTATCCGGCCTCCGGGCCGAACTGGCTCGGCATGCTCGGCATGCACGGCACCTACGAAGCCAACATGACCATGCATGATTGCGACGTCATGCTGTGCGTCGGCGCGCGCTTCGACGACCGCATAACCGGCCGCGTCGATGCGTTCTCGCCGGGATCGAAGAAGATCCACATCGATATCGATCCGTCGTCGATCAACAAGAATATCCGGGTCGACGTGCCGATCATCGGTGATGCCGCCAACGTGCTTGGCGACCTCCTGCAGGCGTTCAAGGCGGAGGCGAAGAAGCCCGACATCAAGGCGTGGTGGCAGCAGATCGCGCTGTGGCGCGCGCGCAACTCGCTGTCCTACAAGAAGAACAACGATATCATCCTGCCGCAATACGCGATCCAGCGCCTGTTCGAACTGACCCGCGGCAAGGATACCTACATCACGACCGAGGTCGGTCAGCACCAGATGTGGGCCGCGCAGTTCTTCGGCTTCGAGGAGCCGCACCGCTGGATGACCTCCGGCGGTCTCGGCACCATGGGCTACGGTCTGCCGGCCGCGGTCGGCGTGCAGGTGGCGCATCGCGACAGCCTGGTGATCGACATCGCCGGCGACGCCTCGGTGCAGATGACGATCCAGGAGATGTCGACGGCGGTGCAGTACGAGCTGCCGATCAAGATCTTCATTCTGAACAACCAGTACATGGGCATGGTGCGGCAGTGGCAGCAGCTCCTGCACGGCAACCGCCTGTCGCACTCCTACTCCGAGGCGCTGCCTGATTTCGTCAAGCTCGCCGAGGCCTATGGCGGCGTCGGCCTGCGGGCGACCAAGCCGTCCGATCTCGACGGCGCGATCAAGGAGATGATCTCGATCAAGCGCCCGGTGCTGTTCGACTGCCGGGTCGCGGCATTGGAGAATTGCTTCCCGATGATCCCGTCGGGCAAGGCGCACAACGAGATGCTGCTGCCGGAGGAGGCGACCAGCGACGCCACCGCGAGCGCGTTCGCCGGCGGCAAGGCGCTGGTGTGACGATGCTGGCCGAAAATTCCACTGTCATCGCCCGGCTTGATCGGGCGATCCAGTACGCCGCGGCGTCTCGATCGATCTCGGACGTCTCTGGAAGACTGGATCCCCGCCTTCGCGGGGATGACATGAGAGCGGGAAGATAGACGGGAAGCCACGATGTTTGACCTCAACGAGCTTGAGCGCGCGCATCGGATCGTCGGCACAGCAGTGCCGCCGACGCCGGCGCATGCTTGGCCGCTGCTCGCCGAGCGTCTCGGCACGCGCGTCGTGGTCAAGCATGAGAACCACACGCCGATCGGCGCCTTCAAGGTGCGTGGCGGGCTGGTCTATCTCGAACGGCTGAAGCGCGAACGGCCCGGCGTGCCCGGCATCATCTCGGCGACCCGCGGCAACCACGGCCAGAGCCTGGCCTTTGCCGCCGCTCAACACGGCGTACCGGCGGTGATTTACGTGCCACGGGGCAATTCGGTGGAGAAGAACCGCGCGATGCGCGCGTTCGGCGCCGAACTGGTCGAGCATGGCGAGGACTTTCAGGCCGCGCGCGAAGAGGCCGAGCGCCGCGCGCAGTTCGCCGGCCTCCACATGGTGCCGTCGTTCCACCCGGACCTGGTGCTCGGCGTTGCGACCTACGCGCTCGAACTGTTTCGTTCTGCGCCCGATCTCGACATTCTCTACGTGCCGATCGGGCAGGGCTCCGGCATCTGCGGCTGCATCATGGCGCGCGACCTGCTGGGCCTGAAGACCGAGATCGTCGGCGTGCAGTCGACCGAAGCGCCGTCCTACGCGCTGTCGTTCGCCGCCGGAGAGATCGTGACCACCGCGACCAGCAACACGCGCGCCGACGGCATGGCGACGCGGATTCCGGATGCGGACGCGTTCGCGCTGATCCGCAAGGGCGCCTCCCGCATCGTGCAGGTCACCGATGACGAGGTCGGGCAGGCGATCCGCGCCTACTGGACCGACACCCACAATCTTGCCGAGGGCGCTGGCGCAGCCGCGCTCGCGGCGGCGCTGCAGGAAAAGGGCAAGCTCAGCGGCAAGCGGGTCGGCCTGATCCTGAGCGGCGGCAACATCGATTTCGATCTGTTCGGTAAGTGGGTCATGGCGGATGTGCCGTCGGCCCGGAGGGTGGTCGCATGATGATGCGAGCGCCAGCCAAGAACTCCGCTGTCATCGTCCGGCTTGACCGGACAATCCAGTACGCCGCGGCAGGCGCCGGTGGATTACTGGATACCCGCTTTCGCGGGCATGACGAGCAATGATTGAGGGAACGACAATGAACCAGCCCGCATCCGCCTATTTCCTCGAAGAACGCCACGATCCCAACGAGACGCACACGCTGTCCGTGCTCGTGCAGAACGAGCCCGGCGTGCTCGCGCGCGTGATCGGCCTGTTCTCCGGCCGCGGCTACAACATCGACAGCCTCACGGTGTCGGAGACCGAGAACCAGAAGCATCTTTCGCGGATCACGATCGTCACGACAGGCACGCCGATGGTGATCCAGCAGATCAAGCATCAGCTCGATCGCATGATCCCGGTTTATCGCGTCGTCGACATGACGCTGACGGGCCGCTCGATCGAGCGGGAGCTCGCGATGGTCAAGGTCAGGGGCACCGGCGATCACCGCGTCGAGGCGCTGCGGCTGGCGGATGCGTTCCGCGCCCGGGTGATCGACGCCACGACCGAGAGCTTCGTGTTCGAGATCACGGGCAATTCCTCCAAGATCAATCAGTTCATCGACCTGATGCGCCCGCTGGGGCTGATCGAGGTGTCACGAACCGGGGTGGCCGCCATCACGCGCGGGCCGGAAGGGATGTGAATCATGTTGGCGCGCGACTGGTACTACACGCAACGGCGGCGGCTCGGCCTCGATACCGCGGTCGCCTCGATCTATGACGTCAGCGACGACAGCGATGTCCGCGCCCGTCAGGCGCTGACCATGCTCGGCGTCAAGCCGGGCTGGCGGCTTGCCGACATCGGCTGCGGCAACGGCGTGCTGGCGACCGAGGCGGCGCTGATGGGGGCAGAGGTCGACGCCATCGATATCTCGCCCGCGATGCTCGGGCTCGCCGAAATCTATGCGCGCGACCGCAAGGCCCGGATCCGCACCCAGCCGGCCGGACTGCTGTCCTTCGCCTACCAGCCGAATTCCTACGACCTGATCGTCAGCGAGTTCACGCTGCATCATTTGCCCGATTTTTGGAAAGCGGTCGCGGTGTCGCGGATCTTCAACGCGCTGAAGCCAGGCGCGAACTTTTATCTGCGCGACATGGTGTTCGTCAGCATGCCCGACGGCGTCGAGCGCGACGTCGAGGGCTGGGCCGATTTCTCGATCAAGAACCACGATTTCGAGCGTGACAGCGTGATGACCCACATGCGCGACGAATACTCGACCTTTGGCTGGGTGATGGAGCGGATGCTGACCGAGACCGGCTTCACGCTGGTCTCCGCCGATTATCACGCGCCGTTGCACGGCACCTATCTCTTGCGCAAGCCGAAGCCGGACGAACAGATCTAGATCCCGACCAACCGAGCGAAACCGAACCAAAAGAAGAACAACAATGAAGCCGGCCGATGTTGGCATCGCCGTCATGGTCGCGGTGATCTGGGGACTTGCGTTCGTCGCAAGCCGGATTGCGCTCGATGAACTGCCGCCCGAATTGATGACGGCTCTGCGCTTCGGTATCGCGGCGCTACCGTGCCTGTTCCTGCCCAAGCCGAGGCAGGTCTCGTGGCTGCTCCTGATCGGCATCAGCTTCACGCTGTTTCTCGGCCAGTTCCTGGCGCAGTCCGTCGCCATTGCGCATGGCGTGCCGGTCGGGCTCACCAGCGTGATTGTGCAGAGCCAGGCGTTGTTCACCATCGGCTTGGCCGCGCTTCTGTTCGGCGAATTGCCGTCTCGAATGCAGGCGATCGGGATTGCCATCGCCGCGATCGGTCTGCTGATGATCTGCGGCACCGTCGGCTACGACTTCAGCGTCACGGCGTTCGCAATTCTGATGATCTCGCCGATCTCGTTTGCGGTCGGCAACCTGCTGCTGCGGCCGGCGCAGGGCGCGCCGATGTTCGACCTGTTCGCCTGGCTGTGCCTATGCGCGGCGCTGCCGCTGTTCCTCCTGTCGCTGCTGACACTTGGGCCGCAGCCGACGTGGCAGGCGCTCTCGCATCTGTCGCCGCGCGGCATCATCTCGATGCTGTTTGTCGGCGCCATCTCGACCAGCATCGCCTATTGGCTCTGGGGACGGCTGCTGCGGGATCATCCGGCGGCGCAGGTGGTGCCGTTCGCGCTGCTGGTGCCGTTCGTCGGGTCGGCGGCCTCAAGCATCGTGTTCGGCGAGACGTTCGGGCCGCTGCGGCTCGCCGGCATGATCACTGTCGTCGGCGGCATCGCCGTGATGCTGCTGTCGCGGCGGCCCAGGACCTTACCCAAAAAGCCTCTGCCGGAAGTCGTGTGAGGGGATCATGTCGAACTCGTTGATGCTCGCCTTCGTCGTGTTCGCCGTGGTGATGTTTTTCACCCCGGGCCCGAACAACATCATGCTGCTGTCGTCGGGGCTGACCTACGGCTTCCGCCGCACACTGCCGCATATCGCCGGCATCACGGTCGGCTTCGCCTTCATGGTCGGCGCGGTCGGCGTCGGGCTCGGCGCTGTCTTCATCGCCTATCCGGTGCTGCAGACGATCCTGAAATATGGCGGCGTCATCTACCTGGTCTATCTCGCCGCGGTGATCGCCATGGCCGAGCCGCCCTCGGCGGACAAGGACGCGAAACCAGGCCGCGGCCCGATGACCTTCTGGGGCGCGGCCATGTTCCAGTGGATCAACGCCAAGGGCTGGGTGATGGTGATCGGCACCATCACGGCCTATGCGGCGATTGCCGCCTTCCCGTGGAACATCGCGATCCAGGTCACCCTGAGCCTGATCCTGGGGACCGTGTCCTGCACCGTATGGGCGCTATTCGGCACCGCGCTACGGCCGATCCTGACCTCGCCCCTGGCGATCCGCGTCTTCAACGTGGTGATGGCCATCCTGCTGCTGGCCTCGCTCTATCCGGTCTTCATGGACGCATGATGCCGCACCGCGCCATGCGAGATGAGGGTTTCCCCTGACGGGAAAAATGCTCTAGACAACGCCGGAAATTCACGGGCGGCCGGCGGTTTGTCCTTCCGATAGCCTGATCCATCGGCCGATTTCGGCCCACTTTTGCAAACGAGGAAAACCAAGATGCGAGTTTACTACGATCGCGATGCCGACCTGAACCTGATCAAGGGCAAGAAGGTCGCCATCGTCGGCTATGGCAGCCAGGGTCACGCCCACGCGCTGAACCTGAAGGATTCCGGCGTCAAGGAAGTGGCGATCGCGCTGCGCAAGGGTTCGGCCTCGGCCAAGAAGGCCGAGAACGCCGGCTTCAAGGTGATGGAAGTCGCCGAGGCTGCCAAGTGGGCCGACCTCGTGATGATGCTGACCCCGGACGAGCTGCAGGGCGACATCTATCGCGAGCACCTGCACGACAACATGAAGAAGGGCGCCGCTCTCGTGTTCGCGCACGGCCTCAACGTGCATTTCAATCTGCTCGATCCGCGTCCCGATCTCGACGTGCTGATGATCGCGCCGAAGGGCCCCGGCCACACCGTGCGCTCGGAATATCAGCGCGGCGGCGGCGTGCCCTGCCTGATCGCGATCGCCAAGGATTCCTCGGGCAACGCGCATGACCTTGGCCTCTCCTACGCCTCGGCGATCGGCGGCGGCCGCGCCGGCATCATCGAGACCACCTTCAAGGAAGAGTGCGAGACCGACCTGTTCGGCGAGCAGGTGGTGCTCTGCGGCGGCCTGGTCGAGCTGATCAAGGGCGGCTACGAGACGCTGGTCGAGGCCGGCTACGCGCCGGAGATGGCCTACTTCGAGTGCCTGCACGAGGTGAAGCTGATCGTCGACCTGATCTATGAAGGCGGCATCGCCAACATGAACTACTCGATCTCCAACACCGCCGAATACGGCGAGTACGTCACCGGTCCGCGCATCGTCACCGACGAAACCAAGAAGGAGATGAAGCGCGTGCTCAACGACATCCAGTCCGGCAAGTTTGCACGCGACTGGATGCTGGAGAACAAGGTCAACCAGACCTCGTTCAAGGCGACCCGCGCCAAGCTCGCCGCCCATCCGATCGAGGAAGTCGGTGCCAAGCTGCGCGACATGATGCCCTGGATCAAGAAGGGCGCGCTGGTCGACAAGACCAAGAACTAAGCCCGGTAGCAGGTCGGGTGGGCAAAGGCGCCTCGCGCCGTGCCCACCATTCCTTGCACAGGGCGAAATGGTGGGCGCGCTTCGCTTCGCCCGCCCTACGAACGACGCACCAAAAAGAAGGGTGGGCAAGCGCACGGCGCCTGGCCCACCCTTTCGTTTGTGACGTCGCGAAAATCGAACGCCGGCTACCCGACCGCCATCGGCTGCTTCTCGAGCCTGTTGTGTAGCTGCCAGAAGCGCACCGTGCGCTGCGCGGTTTCCATCGACAACCGGCGATAATCCCGTTCCGCGACCTTGAGTGTCACCTCGTCGATCGGATGCGCCATCGGCCGCTTGCGCAGGATGGCTTCGACCGTCGGCCAGTTCAGGCGTGCGGACCGGCAGGGGATCAGCAGCAAGTCGGAACGAGGACCCAGCATCAGCCGTTCGATCATCTCGATCGGCATGTCGTTCAGCACGGCGAGCGAAACGGTGACCTCGTCGAACTTGCCGGCTTCGGCGAAGTTGTAGACCGCGGCATCGTCGAGCTCGTTCAACTGCTTCATCAGCTTGACCAGCTCTTCGGCCACGCCGTAATTGCGGCGCGGAGCGGCCGCTCCCTCCTGGGCGATGTCATTCAGCACCTTCTGGATTTCGTCACGCACTGCAGGCGGCGCAATCGCCAGCAGGCGGGCGCGCACTGTATCCTTGGCGCGGCGCAGCAGGTCGCGCAGCAGCTTGGCCGGAAGATCGAGGCGCAGGCCGAGGATCTCGATCAGCTCGTCATCGCCCTCCGCACGGGCGACGATGTTGGAATAGCCGTCGTCGGAGAACCGCGCGCTGGCATTCTTGGCGAGGCGCCGGATCACCCGGTCTTCGCCACGGTTGATGATCACATCGGTGACCCGCTCGGGCAGGTTCTCACGCGCCGAGATCGCGAACAGATGGTCTTGTCCCTTGCTGCCGGCGATCTCGAGCAGCGCCTCGGGGCTGAGACGGCTGGAATGTGTCAACACCTCGCCGGCAACGCTGATGTCGTCGTCCCAGGCCAGGTACTGGATCACTTCGAACGGCGCGTAATCGAGCGGCGCCAACCGCTTGCTGAGCTCGGCCCGCGCCCGCGTCTCGACCCGCGCGACCAGGAGGCAGAGCACGTCGTCGAACACCTTGACCTGTTCGTCGTTGAGGCGGTCGCCGTCGTTCAGGAACAGGTCGGTGACCCGCCGCAGCGTCTGCACGCGCTTCGCGGTCGTTCCGTCCCGGACAGCATCTTCAAGTTCGGCAATGATCGATTGTGCCGGCTGTTGCGCCATTGATCGGCAGCCTGTTGTTGTTGGATGACACTTGCGCGCGGACCATGCAGCAGGCGGACTTACGCGGGCGTTAAGCTGGAACCTTGCGCAAATACAGGTGCATTGCATCCTTAACGGGCGGCGAACAATGTCCCGGACATTCGAGGCGCCGCGGACCTGCTTTAATGGTTTCTTTAGGATGCGGCCTGTCGAGCCGTCTCGGCGGACGATGATCGCACGACGGCGAACACATCGATCGGCGCGGCGCGTCCGCGCAGCCGGGTGGCGCCGAGCGGCTCGATGACGAAGTCGTGGCGCGGCAGCAGGGCAAGCAAGTCGCCCGACACCAGCAGCGGGCGGCTGGCCTCCTTGCAATGCTGCTGCAATCGGGCCGTGACGTTCACGGTGTCGCCGAAATAGGCGACCTGCCGGCGCGAGTCGCCGCATTCGCTGATGACCACCGGACCGGCGTGCATCCCGGCGCGAAACGCCGGCACCACGCCGAATTCCTTCCGGTAGCGATCGGCGCCCTCGGCTAGGCGATCCTCGATGGCGAACACGCAGTCGAGACAGCGATGCGGCGGCTGCCCGGCGACGACCGGCCATGTCACGATCACCTCGTCGCCGACATAGGCGTGAACCTCTCCGCCATGCATGACGATGGCTTCGTCGATGTCGAAGAAGAAGCGCGTCAGGAGCTCCTGCACGCGCAGCTCGCCCATGGTTTCCGCGAGCGTGGTCGAACCGATCAGGTCGAGAAACAGCAATACGCGCTGCTCGCGTATCGGCTGGCGATAGCGTCCGAGCGCGACATTGAGCAGCGTGCGTCCGCCGATCATGCGAACCAACTCGTAGATTGTCGTGATCGGGATCGACAACAGCAGGGAGACGCCGATGATCTTGAGGAAGGTTTCGCGAAGCCAGTTCGGCCCGAGCCGATGCTCGTACAGAACGATCTCCAGCACCACCGCGGCGACCGCGACGACGACCGCCAGGATGACAGAGCGCGCAATGAGTTCGACAGCAAGCGGCAGGCGTTGCAACAGGCCACCGCGCGAGGTCAGATAGAGATGTGCGCTCCAGATGAGGAGGGTGATGGCGGCGCCCTCAAGGGCGCTGCGCAGATAATTCCCGACGGAGGCCTCGTTTGGGTCGTCTAGGGCATAGCGAAACAACCCGCCGACGAGCAGGCCAAACAAGGCCAGAACGACCGCAGGCGTCACGGTGCGCCGCCGCATGATCCCTCCAGGCCTTTGAGATATCCTGCGTCGATCGGGAAGGCCAGCGGTTACGTGATGGAGCGAGAGGCCCTGAACGGGACTTGCTGCCGCTGCGCCAATGTACGCCCGACTGCATGCGGGCCGGCGAGGAGGATAGTCCTGCGAGGGAGCACGTTCGAGATGGTCGAAGGCCGGAAGGCCAAGACCGCGGATTGGGACGCGCGGGGGAATTGGGGGAGACCTTGGCCATCAGTGAGCCACTTTCCGGAGTCACCACCCGTCGTCATGACCGATGCAAAGAGCCAGGACGAACTGACCCTGCTTGCGGAAGAGGCGCTGCGCGCCCATCCCGGATGCGAGACCGCGCACGTGCCGACTGTCGCCGCGTTGCCGCATGTCCGGATTGGCCGCAACTGGGAGATTCCGAGCGTGGTGCTGGGCGACAGCCTGATCAGCGACGTCGATCGCGCCGTCATGTCGGTGCATCGCCAGCTTGGCCGCAAGTTCCATCTGGCGTGACCAGCGCGCTCGCGCGGGCTTGACCGGCTTGCATCACGCCGGGGACGTCGCGATGCAACTAATAGACCAGAGAGCCGCCGCGATCATTGATCTGTTTTGCTGGCAAGGCGCGTGACCTGCTGCGAAAGTCGAAGGCGCCGCCAGACCGACGCCCGCCGGCTCGGGCAAATTCATTGCGTGTTCATGACAATTCTATTACGATTTTGTGACACGGCGCAGGTACCGGCTGTGCAGTGTGCCTCCTGGCCTTCGCCAGCCAAGGCCGTGCATTGCGCCGGGGTCGTATTGCGTCTCACCCATGGCGCCCGCGCCACAGCAGAATTCCACTGTCGCCGCGCTTGCCGGCGGCCTTGTCGCAATTGGCATCTGGCGGCTGATGGCGGTCGCCGCGCCGCATCTCGGCGCGCTGATCGTGATGCTGCAGACCGAGACCGATCTCGGCTCGCGGATCTGCTTCCTGCTCACCTGGGGGATCCTGAATTTCCTGTTCATCGCGCTGCTGCGCAGGCCGGCGCTGTCGGCGGTGCTATCCCTGGCGCTGGTCATGGTGCTCGTGGTGCTGTCGCGGTTCAAGCACGACGTGGTGCAGATGACCGCGAACTTCGTCGACCTGATGGTGATCGACCGCGACACCGCGACGTTTCTGCTCACGATCTTCCCGAACCTGCGCTGGTCGATTGTCGGCGCCGGGCTGGTCACGCTGCCTTTGATGTACGCGTCGTGGTGGCTCGACCCATTCCGCATCCGCCGGCTGCCAGCCGCGGCCGCCTGCCTTGCCTGCACCGCGGTGCTTTCGGCCTATGCCTTCACCTGGCCCGATGAGGCCTGGCGCGGCTATTACGACGACGGCTATCTGTCGAAATTCGCGCGCTCCGGCGTGACGTCGGTGTCCGATTTCATCGCCCACGGCTTCATGGAATCGGATCCGGCCGCGAGCGAAGAGCTCAAGGTACCGCTGGTCGATGCCTGCCACCCCGCCGGGCGGCGGCCGAACATCATCATGATCCATGACGAGTCGAGCTTCGACATTCGCGCGGCTGCCGGCGTGAAGGTGCCGCCGGGCTATGGCAATCAGTTCAAGTCCTATGATGGGATCGAGCGGAAGTTCCTGGCCGAGAGCAATGGCGGGCCAAGCTGGTTCACCGAGTACAATGTGCTCGCGGGATTGTCGTCGCGCTCGTTCGGCCGCTTCGCCTACTTCGTCACCCGCATCGCGTCGGGCCGGGTCGAGCGCGGTCTGCCGCTCGCCTTGCGCCGCTGCGGCTACGATACGCTCTCGCTCTATCCCGCGTATGGCGGCTTCATGAGCGCCCGCAGCTTCCAGACGACCACCGGCATCCAGAACTTCTACGATGCGCATGACCTGCACGCCAAGGACGTCGAGCCCGACAGCTTCTTTTACGGCAAGGCGTTGAAGCTGATGGCGGAGCAGAAGACGCTGGGTACACCGCTGTTCACCTTCGTCTACCTCGCCGCCAACCATTTCCCGTGGGAGACGACATTCCGTCCCGACCTGCTGCCGTCATGGAAGCGGCCCGGCAACATGCCGCTCGTCGACGAATATCTGCGCCGGCAGACGATGAGCGCCAACGACTATGCCGGCTTCGTGGCGGCGCTCAAGAAGAAGTTTCCCGCGCAGCCGTTTCTGATCGTGCGCTACGGCGACCATCAGCCGGAGTTCTCGCCGCAACTACTTGACCCAGAGCTCGACGAAGCCGGCATCGGCAAGAAGCTCCTGGATTACGACCCGCGCTACTACGCAACTTATTACGCGATCGACGCCATCAACTTCGAGCCGGTGAAGAGTGCCGCGGTGATGGATACCATCGACGCGGCTTATCTACCGTTGGTGATCCAGGAGGCCGCCGGGGTACCGCTCGATCCGTCGTTCGAGGAGCAGAAAGCCATCATGCTCCGCTGCCGCGGCACGTTCTATTCCTGCAAGGGCGGCGCCGAGGCGCGCCGCTTCAACCGGCTGCTGATCGATGCCGGCATGATCAAAGGACTTTGAGTTCGATGCCCGGGTCGGTGCGAAGCCGAATCCTCAACGAGTGCGACGAATTCATGATCTCGTGATCGCAGCATGAACTCGACGAACGTCGTTAGACGAAGGTCGCGCCGGCGCGCACGCAGCATTACTCATTTGTAATTGCTTCGCCGAGATTTCGTCACGATTGTTTCCATGATCGGTCGCGCCGCTGCCACGGTCTTCATCAACGCGCAGCGTCAACCCCGCCAATCTTGCTTCTCTTGCAGGAGTGTTTGCCCATGCGAGCGCTCGACCTTGCGCGCCTTGTTGTCGCCTTCGGATTTGTCATTCCTTCAGCCTACGCCGCAGAGCCGCCCCACGACATCAAGGGCCTCTACATGATGACGGATTATCCGGCCGTCACCATCAGGCCCGGCACCACCTCCAACATCTCGCTGCGTCTTCAGAACTACGGCCTCGGTCCGCAGCGCTACAAGCTCTCGGTCGAAGGCGTGCCGGGCGGCTGGACCGCGACGCTGCTCGGCGGCGGCCAGCCGGTTGCCGCCGCGATGCCGGCGCCCGACTCCAGCGTGCCGCTGCAGCTTCGGCTCGACGTGCCCGCCAACAGCTCGCTCGCCGAGCAGACATTGACCGTCAAGGCCGAAGGGCAGGGCAGCGAGGCGACGCTGCCGATCGCGGTTGCGCTCGCCAAGGAATTGCCGGCGAAGCTGTCGGTGTCATCGAAGCTTCCCGAGCTGCGCGGCAGCCCGAAATCGAACTTTGACTATACGCTGACAATCAAGAACGACAGCGGCCGCAACATCGTGGCAAGTTTCGCGGCGGCGGCGCCTGCGAACTTCGAGACCTCGTTTACCGAGGCCTACGGCACCCAGGAATTGTCCTCGATCCCGATCGAGGCCGGCCAATCCAAAGACATCAAGCTCAAGGTCCGTCCGCCGAGCGCGGTCGATGCCGGGCATTTCCCGGTCAAGGTGACGGTCAATGCGGAGGATGCATCCGCGCAGACGGAGGTGGCGCTCGATATCGCAGGCCAGCCGCAGCTTCAGCTCTCCGGCCGCGACGGGTTGTTGAGTGCGCGCGCGGTCGCCGCGGAACAGAGCACGATCCCGATCGTCGTCACCAACAGCGGCACCGCCCCGGCCGAGAACATCGCGCTTGCCGCGACCGCGCCGAGCGGCTGGAAGGTGACGTTCCAGCCTGCCACCATCGAGCGGCTCGTGCCCGGCAAGGATGCCGAGGTCCAGGCGCTGGTGACGCCGAGCGACAAGTCGCTCGCCGGTGACTACCAGCTCTCGATGCGGGCCACCTCGCGCGGCGAGACCGCATCGAGCCAGTTCCGCGTCACCGTCAATACGTCGACGGTGTGGGGCATGGCGGGAGCGGGTGTGATCGGCGTCGCGCTGCTGCTGATGCTCGGTGCTGTTGCAAGGTTCGGACGGCGATGAGCGAGCAGAAACCCGAAGGCGGTGCGGCGTCGCCCGACGTCGTCATCGCGGCGCGCGATCTCACCAGGCGCTATGGCAAGACCAGTGTCGTGGACGCCATCAACTTCGACATCGCCAAGGGCGAGGTGTTCGGGCTGCTCGGTCCGAACGGCGCCGGCAAGACCACGACCATCCTGATGATGCTCGGCCTCACCGAGATTTCGGCCGGGCGCGTCAGCGTGCTCGGCTTCGATCCGGCGCGCTCGCCGCTGCAGGTGAAGCGGCGCGTCGGCTATCTGCCCGATGCGGTCGGGTTCTACGACCACCTGACGGCGGTCGAGAACCTTGCCTATGTCGCCAAGCTGATGGGCCTGTCGGTCGCCGAACGGTCGCAGCGGATCGTGGCCGCGCTCACCCGCGTGCGCCTGCTCGATGTCGCCAACAAGCGCGTCGCGACCTTCTCGCGCGGCATGCGGCAGCGGCTCGGGCTTGCCGAGATCATCGTCAAGCGCGCCGAGATCGCGATCCTCGACGAGCCGACCTCGGGCCTCGATCCGCAGGCGACGCTCGAATTCCTCGACCTGATCAGGGAATTGAAGGCCGAAGGCGTCACCGTGCTGCTGTCGTCGCACATGCTCGATCAGGTGCAGCGTGTCTGCGATCGCGTCGCGCTGTTCCGCACCGGGCGGATCGTGATGATGGGTTCGGTGGCCGAGCTCGCGGCGCAGGTGCTCGGCGCGGGCTTCGTAGTCGAGGTCGAGGCCGATGGCGCTGGCATCGCCCGGCGGCTCGCGGCGATCCCGGGCGTCAGCAATGTCGAGACGATCGCCGAGGACCGTTTCCGCATGACCGCGGACCGCGACGTGCGGCCCGACGCGGCGCGCGCGGTGGTCGCGGCCAACGGCGCGTTGCGGCGGCTCTCGGTCGACGAGCCGAGCCTCGAAGCGATCTACGCCCACTATTTCCAGACATCGCAGTCCGGAGGAGTGCGTGATGCGGCGTGAAGGTTCAGCATTCCAGGGCGCCGGCGCCGTCTTCATCAAGGAGCTGTCGGACAACATCTCGAGCGTCCGCATGCTGATGCTCGAGCTTCTGATCGTGCTCACCGCGATGGCGGCGCTCTATGAGGCGATCGATGCGCTGCGCCAGAACACCGCGGAGGATCCGTTCCTACTGCTGCGCCTGTTCACGGTGAGCCGTGCGCCGCTGCCGTCCTTCGTCGCCATCCTCGGCTTCCTGATCCCGCTGATGGCGATCGGGCTCGGCTTCGACCTGGTCAACAGCGAGCACAACCGGCGCACGCTGTCGCGGATCCTGGCGCAGCCGATCTATCGGGATGCGCTGCTGCTCGGCAAATATCTCGCCGGTCTTGCCACCATCGCGATCAGCCTGACGGCGCTGTGGCTGATGGTGATCGGGCTCGGCCTGATCTTCCTCGGCGTGCCGCCTGGCGGCGAGGAGATCGCGCGCTCGCTCGCCTTCCTGGTGATCGCGATCTTCTATGCCGGCGTCTGGCTGTCGCTCGCCATGCTGCTCTCGATCGTGTTTCGCTCGCCGGCGACCGCGGCCTTGGTGGCACTCGGCATCTGGCTGTTCCTGACCGTGCTGTGGCCGATGCTGGCGCCGGCCTTCGCGCAGATGATCGCGCCGCCCGATCCGCGTTTCGCCGCGCTCGGCCTCGACACGCCGGACACCGCGATCTGGACCCAGCTCCTGCAGCGGTTCTCGCCGAACGATCTGTTCGGGGAGGCGATGCTCGCGGTGCTGTCGCCGACGACACGCACGCTCGGCCCGGTGTTCCTCGATCAGTTGCGCGGTGCCGTGATGGGCGCGCCGCTGCCCTTCGGCGAGAGCGTGATGATTGCCTGGCCGCAGACCGTGGGGCTGATCGCCTGCACCATCGTGCTGTTCGTGGCGGGTTACATCCTGTTCCAGCGGCAAGAGGTTCGTGCCTAACGAGGACGAAACGCTCAGCGTGCCCTGATCTTCTCCCTCAGCCAGCGCGCCACCGCGTCGGGCGACGATGAGGCATCGTTGCCGGACGCACGCAGGTTGGCCTCTCGCATCTCAGCAATGTCGATCCGGCCGAGCAGCGGTTGCAGCGCGGATTTCAGCGTCTCGTCGTCGCGCCGCTTTGGCGACAGCAGCACGATTGCGTCATAGGGCGGGATAGCATGCCTGTCGTCCTCGAGCGTGACCAGATCGTACTTCGCGATCAGGCCATCGCTGGTGTAGCCTGCGATCACGTCGACCTCGCCGGACCCAACCGCAGCATACATGAAGTCCGGCTGCATCTGCCGCTGGGCGCGGAACGACAGCCCATAGGCTTTCTGGATGCCGGCCCATTCCGGCCGCGAGAAGAATTCATAGTCGCCGGCGATCGACATGGCGGGCGCCCGCGCCACGAGGTCCGAGATCGAGTGGATGCCGAGTGCGGCGGCGCGCTTGCGCGGCATCACCAGCGCATAGGCATTCTCGAAACCGAGCTCGCCGAGCAGCGTGATGTTCTGCGCCGCCAGCGTGGCCTTGAGCGCGGCCAGCAGCTCGGCCGGTGGCCTGATGTCGCTATGGTGGAACTGGTTGGCCCACAGCGTGCCGGAATAATCGACATAGACGTCGATGTCGCCCGCCGTGAGCGCATCGAAGATCACGTTGGAGCCGAGGCCGGCGCGCGTTGTGGCCGGCAGCCCGGTCGCCCGCAACTGCTCGGCGATCAGCGCCGAAAGCACATATTGCTCGGTGAAGGTCTTGGCGCCGACGACGTAGCCCGCATGCGGCCTCGCGATCGCCGGCACCAGGGTCGCCGCGATCAGCGCCGCAATCCCGAGGCCGCCGAGCCCGGTCCGCGCCCGGCTGCGGTTGCGCAGTCCGTTTTCGATCAGCGCAAGCAACTGGTCGACGGCGAGCGCAAGCACCGCCGCGGCCACGCAGCCGAACAGCACGAATACCCAGTTCTGGGTCTGCAATCCTGCGAAGATGTAGTTGCCGAGGCTGGTCTGGCCGATCGGCGTCGACAGCGTCGCGGTGCCGATCACCCATACCGCCGCGGTGCGGATCCCGGCCATCATCACCGGCAGCGCGAGCGGCAGCTCGACCATCAGCAGCGATTGTCGCTCCGTCATGCCGACACCCTGTGCCGCCTCCAGGATCTCCGGATCGACGCCGGACAGACCCGTGATGGTATTGCGCAGCACCGGCAGCATCGAATACAGCGCGAGCGCCAGCACCGCCGGCAGGAAGCCGAAGGCAGAAAAGCTGAAGCCGAGCCATCCGGCGGTGAGCGAGGCGAGGGCGAGCAGCAGCGGATAGAACAGCGCGAGCAAGGCGAGACCCGGCACGGTCTGCACGACGCTGGCGAGCCCGAGCAACGCGCCGCGCAGCACCGGCCGGCGGCGAGCGGCAATCGCCAGCGGCAGGCTGACAATGAGCCCGAGCGCGAGCGCGGCGACGCTGACCCGCACGTGGTTGCCAAGATAGTCCGGCAGATGTGCAAGCGCCTCGCTCCAGCGCGGATCGGCAAGCAGGCTCATGCCGCGCCGTCCCGCGGCAGCAGCGCGCCCAGCCGCTCGGCCTGCCGCCGCGGCGTATGCAGGAGCTCGCCGACATAGGCGTCGGTGCTGGCCGAAAGCTCCGTGGGCGTGCCCTGCGCGAGCATCCGGCCGGCCCGCATCACCGCGACACGATCAGCGAGCAGGATCGCCTCTGTGATGTCGTGGGTGATCATGATCGTGGTCAGGCCAAGCTTGCGATGCAGGGAGCGGTAATCCTCACCCAGCGCATCGCGGGTGAGGGGATCGAGCGAGCCGAACGGCTCGTCCATCAGCACGATGCGCGGCTTCGCCGCGAGCGCGCGCGCCACGCCGACGCGCTGGCGCTGGCCGCCGGAAAGTTCATGCGGCAACCGGTTGCGATATTGCGCGCGGTCGAGCCGCACGAGGTCGAGCAGTTCGTCGACTCGCGCCGCGATGTCCGCCGCGGGCCAGCCCAGCAGCCTCGGCGTGATGCCGATATTGTCCGCGACGGTCAGGTGCGGAAACAATGCGCCGCTCTGGAAGACATAGCCGATGCGGCGGCGCAGCAGGATCGGATCCACGTCGCTGACGTCCTCGCCATCGACCGCGATCCGGCCGCGGTCGGCCTCGATCAGCCGGTTGGCAAGCCTGAGCAGCGTACTCTTGCCCGAGCCGGAGCTGCCGACGACCGCAAGGAATTCACCCTCGGCCACATCGAGGGAGACGTCGTCGACGGCCATCACCCGGCCGCCGTCAAAACTCTTGCCGACATGCGCGTAGGCGATCAGCTGCGTTGCAGGCATCCGAGGACCTCAGGTCTCATTGTCGTCAATGACAGTGATAACCCAAAGAGGGCTTTGACTCACGCCTCGGACAGCCGCGCCGCCCGAGAACAGGGCGGTCTTTCCCGGTTCAATGTCACCGCGAATCAGGTCGGGCTCAGTGGACCTGTGAGTACATCACACTTCATTCTTGGGCACGTATTTGCCCATAATGCACTTATAGCTTTGCAGGCGCCACGCGTGATACGGGCCGTTGGCAAGCCAATCGGCGATGCCGATCTGTGCATTGACTGCGCAGGCGCTCATGGTGATGCCGGATTGGTCACTGGTGGTGACGACCTTTTCCATGCAAAGTTGGGCATTGCAGAGGATGGCGACGAGCGTGACGAGCATGGCGGCCCTTATCGGTGGGATAACCCGGTCTGAGCCGGTTTATGCAGGGTTCATGCCACTATCGGCGCCTGCGGCATCGCGATGAGCAAGACCGGGAAAGTACGCGCGAAGCGGTTGCGACATCAGGCGGCGCATAGCCGCCCGCCTGCGGATACGCTATACTTCTCACCCAACTACGACGCGAGATCGGGGCCGGCGAGGAACGTTGCGTGGTCGGGGGCTACATCGATGATGACGTTGCCTGAGTTGGCAGCACGCGCTCTGGAGAAGTTTCTTGCCGCGCATGTGAGCCGCACGTTCGGGGCCGCGCAGGCGCGCTTCGGCGAGCTCCTCCCCGCCGCGGCCCGCATCGCGCTGGAATGCATCGGCAACAGCGATGCGCTCTATCACAATGTCGAGCACACGATGCTCGTGACGCTCGCCGGTCATGACATCATCCGCGGCCGCGCGTTGCACACTCACGTCACCGCCGAGGACTACACGCATACGATCATCGCCTGCCTGACCCACGACATCGGCTATGTCCGCGGCCTGCTGAAGGGCGATGGACCGGACGGTTACGTGATCGATGCGAGCGGCAAGAAGGTAACACTGCCCCGGGGGTCGTCGGATGCGGGGCTAATGCCCTACCATGTCGACCGCTCGAAGCTCTACGTTCTCGACCGCCTCGCGGCCGTCATTCCAATCGATCGCGAGCGGATCGCGCGCAACATCGAGGGGACCCGCTTTCCGGCGCTCGAAGGCCAGGAATATGACGACGAGGCGGCGATCGTGCGCGCCGCCGATTTCATCGGTCAGCTCGGCGATCCCAACTATATCAGGAAGGCCAACGCGCTCTTTCATGAGTTCGAGGAGGTCGGGATGAATCGCCAGCTCGGCTATGAATCGCCGGCCGATATCGTGGATCACTATCCCCAGTTCTACTGGAGCATGGTGGCCCCGCACATCCAGGGCGCCATCAACAGCCTCAACATGACCGCAAGCGGCCGGCAGTGGATCGCCAATCTCTACAGCAATATCTTCCGCGCCGAGCGCGAGGTCACGCTGTCCGGCCCGCAAATCTGATCATGCAGCCAGATCGGCGGCTGGCGGGCCGATTTCGCCTCAGTTCGCTTGCCACGTCCACATTTGTGCTCGTTTTCGCCGGTTGCACTGATGGTGCAAATCGGCGACGCTGCGCCATGGACCTGCCTGCCGGCCGCATTTTCGATCGATCCAGCATGACATCCCTTTTCGCGCGGCTGATTGCTATCGCGATCGCCTGTTGGCCTGCACTCGCCGCGGCCGGTCCGGTCTACGATGTCGATCTGTACGCGTTGATGTCCGGCACCTGCCGCAACGTCAACATTGCCGGACGCAGCTACACCTGCAAGGCGGTGGCTTATTTCCACACCCTGCGCGGCCGTTCCGAATTCGTCGTCGTGCTCGACGATCCCACGGACAAGAGCCATATCGTCTCGTTCTCCGGCGAGAGCGCGGCGCGGACGCAGGACAATCTGTTCGAGCTCGCGGTCGATCGCATGCTGCTGAAGTCGAGCGACCGGCCGCGGGTCGACGGCTTGCCGGTGCCGCTGGTGGAAATGTCGACCGGCTCGTGCCGCCAGGTCGGAAGCTTCGTCACGCGACAGGTCTCCAGCATCACCTGCGCCGCCACCGACCGCGGCGGCAAGAGATACGAGCTGAGCTTCGAATCCGACGGCTCGCCGATGACGCTGCGCCGGTTGCGACAGTCGTCGCTGCCGAGCGAGCGGCAGCGCGCGCGCCAGATCGCGCAGCTCGAGTGCCGCCTCAAGGCTCGCGCAGCCGGGGTCCTGCCGCGCGATACCACCGCCTTCATCATCCGCTGCCTCGGCGAGGACGACGGCAAGCCGGCCGGCGATCAGCAATAATGAGCTCGGCCACGCTTCGGCGATCCTCGAGGCAGTGTTGCCCGCGGTGTACGGCGTCACGCTTTGAACTTTAGCCGTTCGCCTGTTGACTAACTCGGGCAGTTGTGAAGAAACGGTCCGAGCAGCAAGGGGAATTCGATGCGCCTGAAACTCTATGCGATTGCCGTCTGTGGGGTTTGTCTTGCCGGCCCCGCCTTCGCACAGGCTTACGATCCGAACTATCCGGTGTGCATGCACGTCTATGGCGGACGGTTGACCGCCGACTACATCGATTGCAGTTTCACATCGATCCCGCAGTGCCAGGCGACGGCGTCGGGGCGATCGGCGATGTGCTCGGAGAACCCGTTTTACGCGCCGCCGGCGCCGCCAAAGCGACGGGCACGCCGCGGACACCATCCCCTTCATTAGCGCAGCACCGTCGAGCAAGTGCAGCGAACGGTCGCAGTCAGACCGGCGCGGTCAGCGCGTCATATGTGAAGAGCCAATCGTAGCGTTCGCGGACCCGGTCGGGCTGCCATTCGCGCGAGACATAAGCGTCGGCGCCTCGGGCGTCTGCGAGCGCCGGATTGTGAAAGCGCTTGGCGTTCTCGGCCGATTTCACCACGATCGTGTTCGTCCGCGTCAGCCGCGCGGCTTGATAACGCTGCAGCGCCTCGGTGGGCGGAAAGCGTTCAAGGCAGCGCGCCAGCACCATGCCATCCTCGATCGCCATGTTGGCGCCCTGGGCCAGGAAGGGAAGCGTCGGATGTGCGGCATCGCCGATGACGCAGGCGCGCCCCGCGACAAAGCGATCGAGCGGATCGCGTCCCAGCAGCGCCCATTTGTAGGGCACATCGAGGTTTTCGATGATGGCGTGGATTTCCGCGTTCCATCCGGCGAAGGCCGCGCGACAGGCCTCGCGCGTGCCGCGTTCGGTCCACGATTCGACCGACCAACTCGCGCCTTCGAAGATACCGACGAAGTTCAGAATTTCGCCGCGGCGCACCGGATAGGTGATGACATGGCCGCCGGGGCCGACCCAATTGGTACCAACGTCGCGCCGCTGGCTCGCCGGCAGCCGCGCCATCGGCACCAGGCCGCGCCAAGCCGCCACGCCCGAAAAGAACGGCTTTGCATCGCCGCCGATCTGCCGGCGGACTTCGGAATGCACGCCGTCGGCGCCGACCACGATATCGCCGTGACGCCGCTCGCCATTCGCAAGCCGAAGCCAGATGCCGTCGCCATCCTCGTCAAAGCCGGCGCAGCGACGGTCGAGATGCAGCCGGCCCGGTGCCTGCGCGTTGAACGCTTCGACCAGCACGCGATGCAAATCGCCGCGATGCAACATCCAGTAGGGCGCACCATAGATCGCGCGCGAGGAGGCGCCGAGGTCGAATAGCTTCCAGGTCCGCCCGGTGCTGAACAGCCTGATCTCCTTGCCCGAAGCCTCGCAGGCAATCGCCTGCATCTCCTGCTCGAGGCCGAGCGCGATCAGGACGCGGGTGCCGTTGGCGCTGAGCTGGACTCCGGCGCCGAGCTCGCGCAGCTCGGACGCCTGCTCGAAGATCTCGACCTCGATGCCACGCTGCAGCAGCGACAATCCCGCCACCAGCCCGCCGATTCCGGCACCGGCGATCAGAACCTTCGGCGGCTTGCGCGGTGCACTCACGCGAAAGGCCCGCCGCTACCTGCGCGTGATCAGGAAGTCGTCGGTGAATTCGCCGCGCGATACCTTGACCGGGATTTCACCCTCGCTGCCGATCTCGAGGATCTCCGAGCCGGACTTGTTGTTCCGCGGCGCCAGCAATTCGATCCGCTCGGCGATCCGCTCTGCCTGCCAGCTCGTCAGCTTCCAGGCGAAGCGGCCCCCGAGGGCGCGCATTCCGAATTCATCGTCGGCGGGCACCAGAACCAGTTCGTCTCGCGAGACGGCCCCGGGAATCCGCTCCGCCACGGTGACGGCTTGCGGGTCCTCGGCAAATCCACGCAACAGCCTTGCCAGTGCGGCGAGGTCGGTGCCTTCGCCGAGGAACAGGAACAGCGGATGGAAGTCGCTCGGCATGTATTCAAATCGCAGCATGTTCGCTGGTCCAAACGTCGGAACTACTGGTTGAGCACCTTGAAGATGTCCTGGGCGTGGCACAGCTCGACCGTGCCGACCTCGTCGGGCCGGGCAGGGGATTGCAGGCACCGGACCTGCAACCACTCGCCGTCGCCCATGTTCTCGATCACCTCGGCGATGACGCCCTCCTGCAATTTCAGGTGTGTCCCCACCTTGATCGTCCTGACATCCATCATTGCGCGGCGGCCTTGCTCAGAAGAACGTGGTCAGATTCTTGGCCATCAGGATGTTCTGTTCAAGTAATATCTCGCGCCTTGCGATCTTCCAACCGGCATCGGTCAGGCGAAGGGTGTCGTTGCGGCGGCCGACGAAGGTGTAGGTCTCGTACTCGACGCGGTTTTGATACACGAGAAAGCGGCTGGTGACGTCAAGCTCGCGCGCTGCGTCGAGATCCGGTCGTGCGCCTTTGATCTGCACATTGCTGACCATATGCGTGATCCGCGACAGCGGCTCTTCGGCGTAGTGCACGCCGGTCAGGATCTGCTCGACCCGCTTGGTCAGCGTCCACTTGTCCTCGTCGAACCAGCTCATGCCTTCGCCGCGCCTGGTGTTCTCGCGTGCGGCCTGCTGGCCGAACTTCACGTTGCGCCGGATCGGCATGAAATAGCTGATGTCCTCGGCCAGGAGATCGAGCCAGTCGCGAAAGCGCCGGTCGTCGATCAGGTCGGCCTCATGGTAGTAGAAATCCTCAACATCGGCTTTCAGCCGGTAGTAGGCCGCGGAGCGTTCGATCGCCGCGTTGGATGCCGGGGCGGCCGGCTGCGCGTCCTGAACAGTCGTTGTCATTGGCATCTCCTCATCAGGCATGGCGCGTCGTCAGAGCGCCGGCTTGGACGGCACCGGTCCGCCCTGCTGCGCAAAGCAGCCGACGTCGATCACGGTCCCAGACAGCGTCTCGGCTTCCGACGACAGCAGGAAGGCGACGACGTTGGCGATGTCATCGCCGGTGGCGGTGCGGCCTGCGGCCGTGCCCGGTGCGCCCTTGCCGAAGCGGTTCGCATCGCCGCCGACGCGGCCGAGGCTCATTCCGCTGACGATGCCGCCGCCTCCGGGGATGACTGTGTTCACGCGGATCCGCTGATGGAAGAAATCGTAGGCCATCGCCGCGCTCAGCGCCACGACGCCGCCCTTGCTCGCGCTGTAGACCGCCATGTTCGGCTTGCCCCAGCCGGCGCCGGATCCGATGTTGACGATCGAGCCGCCGCCTTGCGCGATCATATGCGGGATCGCGGCGCGGCTCGTCAGGTATGGGCCCTTGAGATTGACGGCGATGATGCGATCGAACAGCGCCTCATCGGTATCGAGCACCGTTCCGAGCGGACCGATCGCGGCATTGTTGACGACGCCGTCGATGCGGCCGAAGCGCGCCAGCGCCCGCTCGATCACGCGAGCGACGTCGTCCGCATCAGACACATCAGCTTCCATGAGTTCGGCGGAGAGGCCCTCGCGGTCAAGTTCCTCGCGTAGCCCGGGAATGGCGTTCTGCGCGGTGCTCGAGACCTGCGGCGCCTCGAGGCCGAATGCCACGACCGAATGGCCGCGCCTCGCTAGGCCGAGCGTGATCGCGCGGCCAATGCCGAAAGTGCCCCCGCTGACGAGAATGATTTTTCCCGATGCGGTCATTCTGCGGCCCGCCTGCTGTAGCTCGCGGGCGACCCGAGCAATTCGTTCCAGTCGCCGCCTTGCATGTAAGTGGTCCAGCGACGATAGAAGCCGCGCGCGATCTGTTCGGTGACTTGAGTGCTGACCTCGCCGCCCAGCGGGTGGTCGGTGACGTAGGCCCCCATGGATTGCTGATAGTTGAAGGGATGGCGCCGTGCGATCGTCCCGGTGCTGGCGGCGGTCGCATAGAGCCAGTTCTCCATGTCGTCCTGCTCGGTCATGCCGGCCGGACCGGAGTAGCGCATGTAGTAGTGACGCAGATAATCCTTGGCTTCCTGCGGGGCATCCTTGTCGACCAGGAAGAAGCGCCAGCCTTCGGTCGAGGTCGGGCTGTGCGGATGCCAGGCGCAAAGTCCGCGCGGCTGCCGGCCATGGTAGGAGGTGTTGGGGAAGATCGTGCCGACGAAAGGCAATAGGCGCGCCTGTTCGCCGAGCCGTCGCTTGCGCTCTTCGAAGCAGTGCCGGAAATATTGTTCGAGGATCGGATTGTCGAGGAAGGACTCGACGTATTCATTGGCCTCCGGCTGAATGGCGCTGTGCACGCCGTGCCCGCCCGGGAAACTGATCCAAACGTGTTGTGCCTTCTCCAGCTCGTCGTCGCGGCGGCCTTTCTTGCCGGCGGCCGCGCTCGGCCCGATGCCGATCAGGTCGACCGAGCGGTGGCTCGGATTGTGGTAGGTGTCGCCTAAGAAATTTTCGGCGGCGAATTTCCAGTTGGCAGGGAACACCCATTTGTGGACGCCGATCACCTCCGAGCCGCCTTCGCGGCCGTCGCGGCAGTCGAGCGCCTGGTCGAGATGGATCTTGGCGTCGCCCAGATAGGTGAGGAAGTCGGGCGCGTCCTTGTCCCATGTCGCCCAGATCGAGCCCTTGTAGTTGCAGAGCTTCGCCACCGAGACCAGTGAGTTGGCCTCGCGGTCGAGCACGCCGTCATAGAGTGTCCGGTGCAGCGGAACACCCTGCAGCTTGCCGTCCGTCGTATACGTCCAGCTATGGTATGGGCAGGTGAACAACGACGTGTTGCCCTGCTCGTAGCGGCACACTTTCATGCCGCGGTGCCGGCACGAGTTGAGGAAGACGTGGATCTCGCCTTTCTTATCGCGACAGAGGATGACGGATTCCTCGCCCATGCGTGACGTGTAGAAGTCGCCGGGATTCGGGACCAGGCTCTCGTGACCGACCAGGAGCCAGGCTCGGGTGAAGACCTTGTCGAGCTCCTGCCGGTAGATATCGGCGTCCACGAAGATCTCGCGGCTGATGAAGCCGTTCTTGACGTCAACAAGCTTCTCGAAATCGTTCCGCAAGGACATCGGCTCCTCCTTATGTTGCATTGGGCGACGGCGCGTCGTGGCGGATGAGGTTGGGTTCCTAGTTGCTGAGCTTGCAGCCGCCCGCGTTCTCGGGACGGAATGCGTTGCTGCCGGGAATGACCGAGATCTTCTGGTAGTAGTCCCAGGGATGCTTGCTCTCGTCCGGCTTCTTCACGCGATAGAGCGAGAGGTCGTAGATGACGCGGCCGTCATTGCGGACATGCGCGGGGCGACCGAAGAAATCGACCGGCAGCTTGCGCATTTCGGCATTGACAGCTTTCGCCTCGTCGGTGCCGCCGGCCTCGATCGCCTTCAGATAATGACGTACGGCGGCATAGGTCGCCGCTTGCAATTTGGTGGGCTCACGCTTTTCGATCGCAAAGAACCGCTTGGCAAACGCGCGGGTGCCGTCGTCGTCATCCCAATAGTATTGGGATGCGACGTACATGCCCTGTGCGTCCTTTAGTCCGATCGAATGGACGTCGGAAATGAAAGTCAGCATACCGACGATGGTCTGCCCGCCCTGTTGCAGGCCGAACTCGTGGGTCTGTTTCACTGCATTGACGGTGTCCGCGCCGGTACCGGCCAGCGCCACGACCTTGGCGCTTGAGTTCTGCGCCGCGAGCAGGAAGGACGAGAAGTCGGTGGTGTTGAAGGGATATCGCACCGCGCCCAGCACCTTACCGCCCGCATCGGTGACCGCTCGCGAGGCGTCTTTCACCATCGCAGTGCCGAACGAATAGTCGACCGCGACAAAGAACCAATCCTTGCCGACGCGGTGGCTGAGTTCACCGACGAGACCGGCCGACAGCGCGTAGGTATCGTCCGCCCAGTGCGTGACGACGGGCGAGCATTTGTCGCCGGTCAGTTCCGATGTCGCAGCGCCCGATACCAGCGCCGTCCGGTTGCTCTGCGTCGCAAGCCCGGCGACGGCGAGACCGACGGAACTCACCGCAAGGTCGGTGACGGCGTCGACATGGTCGACGTCGAACCATTGCCGCGCGATCCCGACCGCGACATCCGGTTTGTTCTGATGATCGGCCGAGATGATTTCGATCGGCTTGCCCAGAACCTTGCTGTGAAAATCCTCCGCCGCAAGCTTTGCGGCGGTCACCGAGCCCGGGCCGCCGAGATCGCGGCCGCTGCCATAGTCACCCAATACCGCAATGCGCACCACGCCGTCCGAGATGCCCGAGCCATCGGGCGCGGCATGTGCCAGCGGCGTCGAAAGCAGCCATGTGGCGATCGTTAATGCCGCCCAAGCCGGGGGCCGTCGATGCGGACGAACTGTCTGAAGCAATTTCGGTCCTCCCCAAAAATGTGTGTCCATCTGATGGACATCATTCTCATATTCTGTGATACTATCGGCGACGGCAAATCGGTCAAGCCGCGCGGCGCGCAGTGCGCCCCTGCCGGAATCGCGGATGTGATGGATGACAAAGAGACCCAAGGCGGAGACCCGGGACGCGGAGCAGGGGGCGTCAGGCGTGCGGGCGGTGGACCGTGCGATCGCGATCCTGCAATGCTTCACGCCCGATCAGCCGGCGCTGAGTGTGCTCGAGATCCAGAAGCGCGTCGGGCTGAGCCGGCCGACGCTGTACCGTCTGTTGCAGACGCTGGCGCAACGCGACCTCATCCAGGCCGAAGGCGAGCCGCAGCGCTTCCGCCTCGCCCATGGCGTGATGAAGCTCTCGCATGTCTGGCTAAAGGGACTTGATATCGTGGCAACCGCGCGCCCGATCGTCGAAGGCTTGCGCGAGGCGACCGGCGAGACCGCCGCGCTGTTCCGGGTGCAGGAGGATCGCGGCATCTGCATTCTCGAATGCGAGAGCCGTCACGTGCTCTCGATCAGCCGCGGCGTCGGCGATAGCCTGAGTCTGACGCAGGGGTCGACGGGCAAGGCCATGCTGGCCTTCATGGAGCCGGAACGGCAGGCGGAGCTTCTCTCCACCATCAGGAAGAGCGTCGAGCGCACCGAACTCGAGGAAGCTCTGAAATTCGCGCGGCGACACGGCTATGCGATGAGCCACAGCGAGATCTTCGCCGGTGCCGTTGCGGTGTCCGCGCCGTGCTTCGATCACCGCGGCAGCGTCGTCGGCTCGATCGGTCTTTACGGGCCGAGCGCGCGCATCGACGAACAGAAACTGCTCGACTATTCAAAGCTGGTGCGCGAGGCGGGACGGCAGATTTCCGCCTTGCTGGGATTTCAGGACGGCCAGCCGGCCGCAACGAAACGCGCGCGCCCTGATTGATGCCGATCCCGCTCGGCAGCCCGGTGCTCGGCGGCTGGGTGCGCTGTCTGGAAGTTGCTATCGTCGGTCCAATCGCGATGGTTGATGGGACCGCGAAAGCCGAATTGGAGGCCACCATGCCGTATCTTGTTGCTGGCGATCGTCCCACTGAAAGCGCAGGCCGCAGGTTTCGTGCCTTGCTGCGCGAGCAGGGCATCTTACGGCTGCCGGGCACGCATAATGGCATGGCCGCGCTGCAGGCGAAGGCTGCCGGATTCAAGGCGGTCTATCTGTCGGGCGCGGCGATGACGGCGTCGATGGGCTTGCCTGACCTCGGCATCATCACCGTCGACGACGTCGCATTCTTCGTGCGCCAAGTCGCGCGAGCATCGGGCCTGCCGGTCCTGGTCGACGGCGACACCGGCTATGGCGAGGCGCTCAACGTGATGCACATGGTGCGCGTGTTCGAGGAGGCGGGCGCCGGCGCAGTGCATCTGGAGGACCAACTTCTTCCGAAGAAGTGCGGACATTTGAACGACAAGAAGCTCGCCGATGCCCACGACATGGCGGCCAAGGTCGCGGCCGCGGCAAAGGCGCGCCGCGATCTCGTGGTGGTCGCCCGCACCGATGCGGCCGCAAGCGAGGGCATCGATGGCGCGGTGGCGCGCGCCAAGCTCTACATGGAAGCCGGCGCCGACGCGATCTTTCCCGAGGCGCTCGATAGCGCCGAGATGTTCCGCGCCTTCGCGGAGCGGATGCTGGGTACGCCGCTGCTCGCCAACATGACCGAGTTCGGCAGGACACCATTCTTCACCGCTGCCGAGTTCGAGGCGATGGGCTACGCGATGGTGATCTGGCCGGTGTCCGCGCTGCGGGTCGCCAACAAGGCGCAGGAGCAGCTCTATGCCGCGATCGCGCGCGACGGCGGCACGCAGAACATGATCGACAAGATGCAGACCCGCGCCGAGCTCTACGCGACCATCGGGCTGTCCGATTACGAGGCGCTGGATGCCTCGATCGTCGCCACTGTCCTGCCCGAAGCCATGCCGCAGCGCTGATTCTTTACCTCTCCCCAGCGGGGAGAGGTCGATTTGCGCGTGGCGATGCGGAGCATCGTCCAGTGCAAATCGGGTGAGGGGACTCGGCTCCATGCGAGAGCGCAACCCCTTGTATCTGCACGGCCATGATTTGTGCGATGGAAGCGACTTGCGCTTTGGCCGGTGGCCACCGGCCAAAGCGCGTGGCGATGTCGCCCGTTTGCCCCTCCGGCTACAACCGTGGGTGAGCTCTGGGATCTTCGCCATGTCACGCACGACCGAACAGTCGCTTGAGTTCCGATCGCATGGACAAGGCAGGTTACCGTGAAGAAGACGATTTGTGGAGTGGACGTTTCGAAGGCCAGGCTCGATGCCTGTATCGAACCCGGACAACGGTTTGCGAGCTTCGATAATGATGCCGCAGGCATTGCCAAGCTGGCCGCGTTCTGTCGCGAGCACGCCGTCACGTTGGCGGTGATGGAGGCCAGTGGCGGTTACGAGCGAGGGGTGTTCGTCGGGCTCTGGGAGGAGGGGATCAGTTGCGCGCTGACCAATCCCCGCAGCGTCCGGCGCTATGCCGAGGCGATGGGCATTCTGGAGAAGACCGACCGGATCGATTCCTCGGTGATTGCCCGCTTCGCCCATGCCAAGAACTTGGCAGCGACCCCGCTGCCAAGCGAAGCCCAGCAGCGGCTGAAGGCCCTGGTGACAAGGCTCAGACAGGTCACCGACGATCTGACCGTCCAGAAGCAGCGCCGCGCCAGCATGTTCGACAACGGCGAGATGCGTGCGAGCATTGACGAGGTGATCGTCCTGCTGAAGCGCCAATCCCTCTCGCTCGAAGGGGAGATCGCTTCGATGATCGATGACGACCCGCTGTGGGCAAAGCTCGCCGAGACCTGGCGCGAGATGAAGGGCGTTGCCGGACGGACCGTCGCCCGCCTCCATGCCGAGCTGCCGGAGATCGGCACGGTGTCCAACAAGGCCATTGCCAAGCTTGCCGGTCTCGCCCCGATCGCCAATGACAGTGGCAAGCGCAAGGGTAAGCGACCCACCCGCGGCGGCCGCGCCGGCGTCCGCTCCATCCTCTTCCTCGTCGCGGCCATCGCCGCCCGCTACGACAACAGCCTCGGCGAGTTCCGCGACCGGCTGCTCAAGGCTGGCAAGGAGAAAATGGTCGTGCGCATTGCGCTCGCCCGCAAGCTCCTGGTCCGCCTCAACGCCAAAGCACGCGATGCGCGTGCCGCTTATCCCAATGCAACTTGACAATCCAGATAGTCGCTCACCCGCGCCGTCGGCGCGACCTCTCCCAATGGGAGAGGTGAATCCCCTGCCGCACTGATTGCTCTCGTCTCATCATGCTTTAGGCCGGCGTGCCCATCGCATAGGGTTTCAGCACCGCATAGAGGAAGTCGTGCGTCGGCGTCGCTACGTCGAGCTTGCGGCCGAGCTCGACGACCTTGCCGTTCAGCCAGGGCAATTCGAGCCGGTTGCCGCGCTCGAGATCGAGCGCCATCGACGCCTTCATCGCCGGCGGCGCATGGCCGATGAAGTCGAGCGCCTTCTCGAGTGCGTCGGGAGGCAGCTTGATGCCGTGGGCGCGGCCGACGGCGATGGTTTCCCGGCAGGTCGACACGAACAGCTGGCGCAGATCGGGATCGTCGCGCAGTCTGCCGATCGGTTGCCTTGTGACGGCCGTCATGCCGGCGTTGCTGGTGAGCAGGATGAACTTCATCCAGAGCTCGGTGATGATCTCTTCGCTCAGCGTCGCATCGAAGCCGGCCTTCAGGCAGAGCTCCAGAAACGCCTTGCCGCGCGGCGTGATGCTGCCGTCGAGCTCGCCGAAGATCATGCGCATGAAGGTGCCGACCTGATTGATCACGCCGGGCTTGATGATCGACGCGCTGATCTGCGCGACGCCGCCCATCACCGCCTTCCGCCCGAGGATCGGGATCAGCCGCTCCGGCGCGTCGATCCCATTCTGCAGCGGGATGACCGCTGTCTCGGGACCGACCATCGGCTTGATATGCTCGCCGGCGCTTTCAACGTCCCACAGCTTGACGCAGAACAGCACGACATCGACGGGCCCGACGCTGGCGGGATCGTCGGTCGCCCGCGTCGGCACCAGGTGAGTTTCACCGCGGCCGCCCTGGACCTTCAGCCCTTCGCTCCGCATGGCCGCGAGATGGGCGCCGCGCGCGATGAAGGTGACGTCGGCTCCGGCATGGGCGAGCGCCGCGCCAAAGCCACCCCCGACGCCGCCGGCGCCAACGACTGCAATCCGCATGATCTGTCTCCTACTGGTCCGCTTCGGTGGCGGACCGATAGCCTCGACGATATCGGGCCAATTCTCAACCCGCTTGTCCTGAGAACCGCGCCGACCCAGCGGCAACGGCCGTCTAAGCCACCTTCCTGCGTTGAACTTGCCGGCCTGAATCGCTAAGCCATGCTGCGGAGTTCGGGAGGCAACGTGGTGGAGAAGACAGGGCCGACGGCGGTCGCGCTTGACAACGCGACGGTGGCGTTTCGGTTGGCGGGTGGACGGGTCTATACCGCGGTCGAGAAGGCAAACCTTGCAGTGGCACATGGCGAGTTCGTCGCCATTGTCGGGCCGACCGGGTGCGGGAAATCGACGCTGCTGAACGTCGCGGCCGGTCTGTTGCGGCCGGCGTCGGGTACCGCGCGAATCTTCGACAAGCCGCTTGCCGGCCTGAACCGCGACGCCGGCTACCTGTTTCAGGCCGATGCGCTGTTCCCCTGGAAGACCGCAATCGACAACGTCGCGATCGGGCTCGAGATCAGGGGCACGCCGCGCACCGAAGCGCTGACGCGTGCGCAGACATGGCTTGAGTCGGTCGGCCTCGGCGCCTTCGCGGGACGCTATCCGCACATGCTGTCCGGCGGCCAGCGCAAGCGGGTCGGCCTCGCGCAGGTCCTGATCCGCGATCCGAAGATTCTTTTGATGGACGAACCGTTCGGTCCGCTCGACGCGCAGACCCGGCAGATCATGGGCAATCTGCTGTTGGAACTGTGGAACGCCGATCGCAAGGCGGTGCTGTTCGTCACCCACGATCTCGAGGAAGCGATCGCGCTGGCCGACCGCGTCGTGATCATGTCGGCCGGCCCTTCGGCCCGGATCATCGGCGACTGGCGCATCGCGCTGCCACGGCCGCGCGACATTTCAGAGATCCGCATGGAGAAGGATTTTCACGCCCTGCACCGGGAGATCTGGAGCGTGCTGAAGGACGAGGTAATGAAGGGTTACGTGCAGTCCTCGCAGGCGGGAGCCGCCTGATGTCGCGCCTGACGTTGTTGGCGCTGCAGGTGCTGGTCGCCGTTGTCGTGCTGGTGCTGTGGCAGCTCTTCTCGACCGTGCCGGTATTCGGCAAGATTCTGCTGCCGCCGTTCTTCTTCTCCAACCCGGTCGACGTGTTCAGCCAGATCGTCAAATGGTTCTCGACCGGTGTGATCTGGAAGCATCTCGCAATCACCTTGTGGGAATCGATCCTCGCCTTCGTGATCGGCTCGGCCGGTGGCATCGTGGTCGGCTTCTGGTTCGCGCGGCAGCCGCGCACCGCCGCGGTGTTCGATCCCTATGTGAAGATGGTCAACGCGCTGCCGCGCGTAGTGCTGGCGCCGATCTTCGCGTTGTGGTTCGGGCTCGGCGTCTGGTCCAAGGTCGCGCTCGGCGTGACGCTGGTGTTCTTCATCGTGTTCTTCAACGTCTATCAGGGCGTCAAGGAAGTCTCGACCACCGTGCTCGACAATGCCCGCATGCTCGGCATGAACGAGCGGCAGTTGATGCGGCATGTCTATTGGCCCTCGGCGCTGTCCTGGATGTTCTCCTCCCTGCACACCTCGGTCGGCTTTGCCGTGGTCGGCGCCGTCGTCGGCGAATATCTCGGTGCCGCGGCCGGCCTCGGCTATCTGATCCAGCAGGCCGAAGGCGTGTTCGACGTCGCGGGCGTGTTCGCCGGCATGTTCGTGCTGTCGGCGTTCGTCATCCTGATCGACATGGGCGTGACCGTCGTCGAGAAGCGGCTGCTGGTCTGGCGGCCGACCGTCGGGAGCGCCAGGCAGTAGGTTAATCGGCGTTGCGGGCGGAGCGATGCAATCTATCGCCGGCAATACCGGATCACGCGGGTTCGTGCGTCGGCGCCGCGTCCATCAGCTTCCGGATCTTGTCCGCAACCTCGGGCTCGATCGGGTTGTAGACCACCATGCTGAGATCGGATCGGCCGTCGACCGCGAACGCCGAATATTCGAACCTGATCTCGCCGAGGATCGGATGCTGGAGCTGCTTGACGCCTTCGCCACGGTGGCGGACCTCGTTGTCGCGCCACAGCGCGGCGAACTCCGGGCTCAGCCGGCACAGCTCGTCGACGAACGGCTGCACCGCCGCTGCAGCGCCCGCGCGTGCCGCATCCACCCTGAACGCTCCGACCACGAAGCGCGCCACGCTCTCCCAGTCGTGCTGCGCGGCGCGGACGCGCGGGTCGAGGAACATGAAGCGCAGTATGTTGCGCTCGCGCGGCGGCAGCGATCCGTAGTCCGTCAGCATCACGGTCGCGGCCCTGTTCCAGCCGACGATGTCCCATGTCGCGGTCCTGACGACGGCGGGAAGCGGCTCCAGCGCGTCGAGCACGCGTTGCAGCCGCGGCGTCACGCCTTCGCTTTTCTGGTACCGCACCTCGGGCGCGCGGCCGAGGCCGAGCAGGAACAGATGCTCGCGTTCGACCTCGGTCAGCATCAGCGCACGCGCGATGCGGTCGAGCACGTCGGCCGAGGGCGCGCCGCCGCGGCCTTGCTCCAGCCAGGTGTACCAGGTGGCGCTGATATTGGCGCGCTGCGCCACCTCCTCACGGCGCAGGCCCGGCGTGCGGCGCCGCTCCGGAGGAAATCCGAACGTCGCCGGGTCGAGCTTGCTGCGGCGGTCCTTCAGATAGGTCCCGAGCAGGTTCTCTTGCGTGAGGGGCTCGCTCATCCTGTTAGCTATTATACCATGATACGATCACTACTTTACCAGAATAGCTCGCATGGGGAGATTTGTCTCCAGTGAAACCTGGAGACTTTGCTCATGCGCGTGTTTGTCACTGGAGCCACCGGCTGGGTCGGCTCGGCCGTCACCAAAGAGCTGATCGCCGCCGGCCATCAGGTGCTCGGCATGACCCGCTCGGAGGCTGGCGCGGACGCCCTGGTTGCAGCCGGCGCCGAACCGCATCGCGGGACGCTGGAGGATCTGGAGAGCCTCCAGCGCGGCGCGGCGCAGTCGGATGCGGTGATCCATTGCGCCTTCAACCACGACTTTTCGCGGTTCGCCCAGAATTGCGCGGACGACCGCCGCGCCATCGAGACGCTCGGCGCCGTGCTCGAAGGCTCGAAGCGTCCGCTGATCACGACGTCCGGCGTCGCACGGGTGGCGCAGGGCCGTGTCGCGACCGAGGACGATCCGCCGACTCCGGTCTCCGAATCCTATCCGCGCGCCTCCGAAGCGACCACGGCGGCGGTCGCTGCGCGCGGCGTGCCCGCCACTGCGGTCCGGCTGCCGCCCTCGGTGCATGGCCATGGCGATCACGGCTTCGTGCCGCGCCTGATCGCCATTGCGCGCGAGACCGGCGTTTCCGCCTATATCGGCGAGGGGCTCAACCGCTGGCCGGGCGTGCACCGGCTCGATGCGGCGCGGGTCTACCGGCTCGTGCTCGAGCGCGGCACTGAAGGTGGTCCGTTCCATGCCGTGGCCGACGAGGGCGTGCCGTTCAAGGAGATCGCCGCGGTGATCGCGCGGCGGCTCGACGTGCCGCTGGTGTCGAAACCACCTGAGCATTTCGGCTGGTTCGGCCGGTTCGCGAGCTTCGACGTGCCGACCTCGAGCGCGCGGACCAGGTCGCGGCTCGACTGGCAGCCGCGAGAGCCCGGGCTGATCGCTGATATCGACCATCCCGCTTATTTCGCGCAGTAACGGAGAGCGGGCCATGACAGACGCCATGATGTCGCTCGCCGGCAAACGGGTGATCGTAATCGGAGGATCGTCGGGGATCGGCTTCGCCGTCGCCGCGCTGGCGCAGGAGCGGGGCGCGGAGGTGGTGATCGCCTCCAGCAACGCGGCCAATGTCGATGCGGCGGTCGCGCGGCTGCCGGGATCGTCGGGCTTCACCCTCGATGTCCGCGACGAAGCCATGGTGTCGCGCTTCTTCGATCAGGTCGGCCGCTTCGATCACCTCGCGATCACGGCCGGCGACTGGAGCACCACGAGGATTGCCGCGACCCGCGATCTCGATCTGGTCGCCGCGCGCGATGGCATGGCGGTCCGCTTCTGGGGCTCACTCGCTGCGGTCAAGCACGGCAGCAGCGTGATCGCTCCCGACGGCTCGATCACGCTGACCAGCGGCATGCTGGCGCATCGCCCGAGACAGCGGATGCCATTCGTGACCGCGTCCGCCGCGGCGATGGAGGGCCTCGCCCGCGGCCTCGCTGTCGATCTCGCGCCGGTGCGCGTCAATGCGGTGTGCCCGGGGCTCATTCTCACCGAGCCCGTCAAACGGATGCCGGAGGAGATGGTGCGCGGCTATGTGCAGGGCTTGCCATTGCCGCGCGCCGCATCGCCGAACGAGGCCGCCACCGCCTATCTCTATTTGATGCTGAACGGCTACGTCACCGGGCAGACGCTTGCGGTGGATGGCGGTGGCCTGCTGGTGTGATGTACTCCGCCGTCAACGACGGCGAGTAGGGTGGGCAAAGCGCAAGCGTGCCCACCATCGCGAGTAGGGCTTGGATGGTGGGCACGGCGCTTCGCGCCTTTGCCCACCCTACGAGCCGCAACGAGCTGTTTGTCATTCCGGGGCGCGCGGAGCGCGAACCCGGAATCTCGAGATTCCGGGTCTGGTCCTTCGGACCATCCCGGAACGACGACCAAGAGGTCCTCAATCCAACAGCTTGACGTCGTCGGGCGCCTGCGGCGGCGTCTTGATCGCGATCGCCTTGATCGGGCGGCCCTGCGGCTTGTTGCCGCCCTGTGGGGTGCCGTTCGGGATCACGACGAGGTCGCCCGGCTTCACCGTGACTTCCTTGTCGCCGAGCCAGATCGTGCCGGTGCCTTCGAGGACATATTGGATCTCGTTGGTGTTGGGATGCATGTGCTTCGGCACGTTGCCGTCCTGGATCGAGACGGTGGCGCCGTCAGCGGAGACGAACATCTTGGAGCGGAAGCCGACCTTGTTGGCGGCGCCGAGCTGATCACCTTCCATCTCGCCGGTGTGGATGATCTGCGCGGTGATCACATTGGCGGCGAGCGCCGGCCACAGCAGATGCGAGACGCCGCAACCGGCGGCGAAGCCGGCGACAAGCGAGACTGTCGTGGCAATGCGATTCATCAAAAGCCTCCCAAAGGTTCTTGTTGTGAAGCAAATGCTATGCCTGCCTGCGCAGGCTTGACCAGTTAAAGCATGATCCGGAAAAGTGTGTGGCGGTTTTTCTTCGCGACAAGCGCGGAACGCGCTTGCGCAGAGATCATGCTCAAACAAAACGCCAAAGCGCGATGAGATCGGGACCAATCTCATCGCGCTTTAGCGGAAAGTCGCCTTCTCAAGCCAGCCGCGCTGCACTATCTTGCCGCCAAATTTCGAGTGGAGGACGTCATGAGGACGATGTTTGGCAAGGTCGCGGGTGTGTTGCTGGCGCTCGTGATGAGCACGGGCCTTGCCGCTGCGCAAAGCAAGATCACCATCGCGGTCGGCGGCGGCGCCTGCCTGTGCTATCTGCCGACGGTGCTCGCCAAGCAACTCGGCGAATATGACAAGGCGGGGCTTTCGGTCGAACTGGTCGATCTCAAGGGCGGCTCGGATGCGCTGAAAGCGGTGCTCGGCGGCAGCGCCGATGTCGTCTCCGGCTATTTCGACCATTGCGTCAACCTCGCGGCCAAGAAGCAGGAGCTGCAGGCCTTCGTGGTCTATGACCGCTATCCCGGCCTCGTGCTGGTGGTCTCGCCGAAGCACACCGGCGAAATCAATTCGATCAAGGATCTCGCCGGCAAGAAGGTCGGCGTTAGCGCGCCGGGCTCCTCGACCGATTTCTTCCTGAAGTACATGCTGAAGAAGAATGGCCTCGACCCGATGGGCACGTCGGTGATCGGTGTCGGCCTCGGCGCCACCGCGGTGGCCGCGATGGAGCAGGGCCAGATCGATGCCGCCGTGATGCTCGATCCTTCCGTCACCGTGCTGCAGGGCAGCCATCCCGACCTCAAGATCCTGAGCGACACCCGCACGCAGCACGACACGCTCGCGGTGTTCGGCGGCGAATATCCGGGCGGTGCGCTCTATTCGACCGCGGTCTGGGTGAACGGCCACGAGAAGGAGGCGCAGGCGCTGACCAACGCCATCATGGCGACGCTGTCCTGGATCCATTCGCATTCGGCCGAGGAGATCATGGCCAAGATGCCGGACGAGATCGTCGGCAAGAACAAGGATCTCTATCTCGCCGCGCTGAAGAACACGATCCCGATGTATTCGGAAACCGGCAAGATGGATCCGAAGGGCGCGGAGGCGGTGCTTGCGGTATTCAGCGTGGGTTCGCCCGACGTGGCAAAGGCCGGCGTCGACGTGACCAAGACCTACACCAACAAATTTGTCGAGCAGGTCAAGAAAACGACAGGAATGAACGCGAAGTAGGGAGCTTGGTCAGGAACCGGGGAGCTGCTGTCGCACAAGGCGTGTAGCGGCTTTCCGGCGGGACCATGCTGCCAAGGGAATCAGGGTGCGGTGAACGACATGCAGTCTCCGGTCATTCATCGCGTCACCACGCTCGACCTGACGTTGCGGAATCGACCCTGGCCGTTCGCCGACGCGCGGCGCGCCGAGATCGACGCGCATTTCGCCGCCCAGCAGCGCGCGAAGCCGAGCCTGTGGAACGGCCGCGTGCTGCTCGGCCGCGACCCCGTGTTTGCGGGCGGGCGTCTCAGCGCCAATTACTTCGAGACAGATTTCGCGAGCTTCCTCGCCTGGCGCGACTGGGGTTTCCCCGACGGGGAGATCTTCAACGGCTTCGGCATGGGCGCGCTGCTGGCGAGCGACGGCGCCTTCGTGCTCGGCGAGATGGGCCAGCACACCGCCAATCCCGGGCGGATCTACTTTCCGTCCGGTACGCCGGACCTCAACGACATCAAGCAGGACAGCGTCGACATCGCCGGCAGCGTGATGCGGGAGCTCGAGGAGGAGACCGGCCTTTCCGCCGCAGACTGCCGTGCGGATGCGGACTGGTACTGCGTCTACACCGGGCCAGCGCTTGCGATGGTCCGCATCCTGCGCGTCGACATGTCCGGCGAGGCGTTGCGCCATCGGCTTGAGGCCAATCTGGCGCGGCAGCACGATCCGGAGCTCGTCGCGATCCACCTGGTGCGCAGCCGCGCCGATCTCGGCGCCGCGATGCCGCGCTTCGTCACGGCTTTCATCGAAGCACAGCTTGCGGCCTAGCGCCGCGCGCCTGCAACCAAGTGCTAGAGGAACTGCGCCGCGCTGACGCGGCCATGGCGCTTGACATCATCGCGTGGTCCCCGTGTGATAGGTGAAACAAAAACGCGGTGCACAATCTCCAGGAGGGATTCATGCGGGTCATGAAGGCGCCACGCAGGCCGCCGGCGGCGTCGTACGCCGGTGCCACGTTGCGGATGCGGCGCGCGACCGCGCTGCGGCCGGCCGGCATGACCTCTCATCAGACCTAGACCGCAGTTCGAAAGGGACCGCCGTGCTCGCCGTCGAAGGTCTCGTCAAGCGGTTTGGCGGCTTTCGCGCCGTCAACAACGTGTCGTTCCGCGTCGAGCGGGGCGAGATCCTCGGCCTGATCGGCCCGAACGGCTCGGGCAAGAGCACGATCTTCAACATGCTGTCGGGCACCCTGCCGCCGACCGCAGGCTCGATCCTGTTCGACGGCCGCGAGATCGCAGGGCTCGCTCCGCATCGGATCATCGTCAGCGGCGTCGGCCGCACCTTCCAGATCCCGCGACCATTTCACCGGCTCAGCATTTTCGAGAACGTGGCGCTCGCGGGCTTCTACGGCCAGGGCCGCCACAGCCGCGCCCGGGCGGAGGAGGCGGCCGAACGCGCGCTCGCGATGGTCGGCCTGCCGACCGACCGCCATGCCCGCGTCGAGGGCCTGGGCGCCGCCGGGTTGAAGAAGCTTGAACTGGCGAAAGCGCTCGCTACCGGGCCGAAGCTGCTGCTCGCCGACGAAAGCCTCGGCGGCCTCGACGAAGCCGAGATGGACCAGGCCGCCGACATGCTGCGCCGGATCCGCGACGAGCTCGGCATCACCATCATCTGGGTCGAGCACATCATGGGCGTCCTGATGCGCGTCGTCGATCGCGTGATGGTGCTCGATCACGGCGAGAAGATCGCCGAAGGCCTGCCGGCCGATGTCGCAGGCAATGCCAGGGTGATCGAGGTCTATCTCGGCACCGATGCCGATGCGAGCCTTGCGGCGGCTGCGGCCGCGCAGGCGCGCCGCCGGATCGAGGCGTGACCGGCATGCTCGAGCTCAGATCGATCGACGCGGGCTATGGCAGCTTCCAGGCGCTGTTCGACGTCAGTCTCGACGTCAAGGCGGGCGAAGCGGTCGGCGTGATCGGCCCGAACGGCGCCGGCAAGACGACGCTGATGCGCGTGATCTCAGGTTTGATTCGCCCCGTCAGGGGCCGCATCACGATGCAGGGCACCGACGTCGTGGCGACGCCTCCGCATCGCATCGTCAGCCTCGGCATAGCCCATGTGCCGGAGAACCGCCGGCTGTTCCCGCGGCTCAGCGTCGCCGACAATCTGAAGATGGGCGCCTATATGCCCGGCGCACGCGCCCATTACGCCGAGCGGCTCGACTTCGTGTTCGAGCTGTTCCCGCGCATGAAGGAGCGCCGCCACCAGATGGCCGGAACCATGTCCGGCGGCGAGCAGCAGATGTGCGCGATCGGCCGCGCTCTGATGTCGAACCCGAAGCTGCTGCTGCTCGACGAGCCCTCCGCAGGCCTCGCGCCGGTCGTGGTGCAACAGGTGTTCGAGCTGGTGAGACGGATCCGCGCCAGCGGGCTCACGGTGCTGATCGTCGAACAGAACGTGCAGCAGGTGCTGCGCGTGGTCGACCGCGCCTACCTGCTGGAGGCCGGCACGATCCGTGTCGCTGGCACGTCGGCGGAACTCGCGGCGAGCGACACCATCAAGCAGGCGTATCTGGGAGTGTGACGGTGATGAAAGCAGATCGCGCAGCCGCGCTCACACACTTCCCCGTCATCCTGAGGTGCGAGCGTAGCGAGCCTCGAAGGATGAAACGGCCACAGACGGGCCGTGCATCCTTCGAGGCGGGCAAGAGCGCGCACCTCAGGATGACGGTCGCTAATTCAGCTCGATGACGACGTCACGGTCTAAGGCGGCAGCCATGCAATCCTTCCTCGACATCTTCGACATCTACTTTCTCGAGGCCGTCATCAACGGCATCCTGCTCGGCGGCGTGCTGGCGCTGCTCGCGCTCGGCCTGAACCTGATCTTCGGCGTCATTGATGTCACCTGGATCTGCTATGCCGAGCTCGTGATGATCGGCATGTACGGTATGTATTACCTGGTGCAGTATTTCGGCCTGTCATACTGGGTTGCCGCGCCGCTGGTCATCATGCTGGTCGCGCTGCTCGGTGCGGCGCTGCACTACCTCGTCATCGCGCCCTTGCTGACCTCGCCGCCGATCAACCAGCTCCTGGCGACCGGCGGCGTTCTGTTCATCCTGCAGAGCTTTGCCACCGTCGCCTTCGGCATCGACTTCAAGAACCTCGGCATCCGCCTGCCGGTGCTGTCGCTCGGCGACATGAATTTCAGCTACGCGCGGCTGCTGTCCTTTGCCGCAGCGCTGCTCGGCATGATCGGCGTCTATCTGTTCCTGACCCGCACCTTCACCGGCACCGCGATCCGCGCCATCGCGCAGGACCGCCAGATCATGCCGCTGATGGGCGTCGATGCGAAGCGCATCTATCTGGTCACCTCGGCAATCGGCGGCGGGCTGGCCGGCCTCGCCGCGTGCCTGCTCGTGCTGCAATACGACGTGCATCCCTTCGTCGGGCTGTCGTTCGGGCCGATCACCTTCCTGATCTGTGTGCTCGGAGGGCTCGGCAATTTCATCGGCGGCTTCATTGCTTCGTTCCTATTCGCCGAGATCATCTCGCTCGGCGGCCTGTTCTCCGATCTCGAATGGGGTTACGTGCTGGCGTTCGCCTTCTTCATCGTGATGATGTTCATCCGGCCTGCGGGCCTGCTCGCGAGGCGCTCGTGAACCGGCGGATCATGGCGTGGATCGTCGGGCTTACCGTGCTGGTGGCGGTGCCTTTTGTGCACAGCGACCCCTATCACTTGCACATCCTGGTGCTGATCCTGATCTGGTCGTTCGCCTACACGTCGTGGTCGATCATGGGCCGCTTCGGCCTGGTGTCGCTCGGCCACGGCGGCTTCATGGGGACCGGCGCCTATGTCACGGCGCTGCTGTGGAACGAGTTTGGGCTGTCGCCCTGGATCGGCATTCCACTCAGCATGCTGGCGGCGGGCGTGCTCGCGCTGGTCGTCGCCTATCCCTGCTTCCGCTTCCGCATCACCGGCCATTATTTCGTGCTGGTGACCCTGGCGCTGGCCGGCATCGTGCTGCAGGTCATCACAGCAACCCGCGACTATACCGGCGGCTCGCTCGGCTACACGCCGCAGCGCGCCCCGAGTGGCAAGGGATTGCTTGCGCTGCAATTCGACGACAAGACGACCTGGTACCTGATCGCGCTCGCGGTCTGGCTCGCCGGCATCGTGATCTGGCACCGGATCGACCGCAGCATGGGCCGTCACGCCATGGAGGCGATCTCGGAGGACGAGGACGCGGCCGCCGCGGCCGGCGTCAACGTCACGGCCGAGAAGCTTAAGATCACGCTGATCAGCGCACTGATGACCGCGCTCGCGGGCGCGCTGTATTGCCAGTATCAGATGTTCATCTCGCCCGACACGGTCAGCGGCATCGCCGTCTCGCTGCAGATGGTGTTCGCCGCGATCGTCGGCGGCGTCTATGTCGCGCTCGGGCCGACGGTCGGCGCTATCATCACCATTCTGCTCGCGGAAGTGTTGCGCATCAGTTTCGGAGCGAGCGCGGTGGGCTGGGACAACCTCGTCTACGGCGTGCTGTTGGTGCTGTTCATCATCTTCCTGCCCAAGGGCATTCTTGGTAGCGTGATCGACTGGATCAAGTCGCCCCGCAAGCCACCGAGAGCTCATGAGCAAGAAACCGTCCGCGTCGCTCGCCGATGAACTGAAGCCCTATGTCGCACCGTTCCGGTTCGACGGTGCGGGCCAATTCCACCTGAAGTCGTATCCGACCGCCGACAGGGGTGGCATCGACAAGGACGCCGGCGGCAAGATCATCGAGGCCAACCGCAAGCGGCTCAGCGACTTTCAGGAGAAGCTCTATGCGCAGGACCGCTGGTCGCTGCTCCTGATCTTCCAGGGCATGGACGCCGCCGGCAAGGACTCCGCGATCAAGAGTGTGTTCGAGGGCGTCAATCCACAGGGCTGTGAGGTGTCGTCCTTCAAGCAGCCCTCGACCAAGGAGCTCGATCACGACTTCATGTGGCGCGCAATGGTCGCGCTGCCGGAGCGCGGCCGCATCGGCATCTTCAATCGCTCCTACTACGAGGAATGCCTGGTGGTGCGCGTGCACCCGGAGGTGCTCGGCAAGCAGAAGATCCCGAAGCGCCTGGTGACCAAGCGCATCTGGCGCGAGCGCTTCGAGGATATTTCCGCGATCGAGCGCTATCTGTCGCGCAACGGCACGGTGATCCTGAAGTTCTTCCTGAACGTCTCCAGGGAAGAGCAGCGCCAGCGCTTCCTTGCCCGGCTCGAGGAGCCGGCCAAGAACTGGAAGTTCTCGATGGCCGACGTCTCGCAGCGCGCGCTGTGGGCGAGATATCAGGCGGCCTACCAGGACATGATCCACCACACCGCGAGCAAGGATGCGCCGTGGCACATCGTGCCCGCCGACCACAAATGGTTCGCCCGCGTCGTGATCGGCTCGACCATCGTCGCCGCACTCGATCGGCTCGATCTGAAATTCCCCGAAGTCGACAAGGCCGACCTGAGCGAGTTCAGGCGCATCCGCGACGCGCTGGAGGCGGAAGGCAAGGGCGGCCCGGCGAAGGCGAAGCCGGTTGCGAAGAAGTAGTCGCTGTTTGCTCGAACGGAGGTCAGAGCGTCGGCCGCTGCTTGCGTGAGGTGAGCACGTCAGTCAGGCTCCCTCCCCCCTTGCGGGGGAGGGGCGGGGAGAGGGGTGAGCCGCGGGCGAGATGATCGATGGGAATGTTGCTATCGCAATGCAGCGCGCGTCGGGTGTGGACTGGACAGGTCGTGCGGCCGCCCCTCTCCCTAGCCCTCCCCCGCAAGGGGGGAGGGAACCCTACCGCCGGTGCGTCCCTGACGTGCGGCGGCGTGCTTACCCCGCGCGCCCATTAGGTCAGCCCGCCTGACCATCTTTCCCCATTGCGGCCGCTTGCCATAATCGTCTAGAAACACCCGCACGGCGCTGCCCGGCAACCGACTGTCAACGGTTTTGACCGAGGATCTGGCGCTTCTAAAGGGTCTGGCAATGCTGATTCGCGGCCAAATTGATGGGATTTCGGGGGAGGTGGCGTTTGCCGCCCGTACCGCCGCGATCCCGGCTGCGCTGCCCACCCTGCTTATTGGCGGCCTTCTTCTTACCTGCCCCTGAGGGCCGGCTGGGCGTCTGCGCCTGGGCACTCAGGGGTTTGTACGAGATCACCGGACCCTGACGCGCCCCCGCAACATGACGGGCGCACAAGCTTAAAGGAATTTCTGACATGGCCACCGTGAACAAGTCCGAGAAGGACCGCGTCATCATTTTTGACACCACCTTGCGCGACGGCGAGCAGTGCCCCGGCGCCACCATGACCTTCGAGGAGAAGCTCGAGGTGGCCGAGCTCCTGGATGACATGGGGGTCGACGTCATCGAAGCCGGCTTCCCGATCACCTCGGAAGGCGATTTCCAGGCGGTCAGCGAGATCGCCCGCCGCTCCAAGAATGCCGTGATCGCCGGCTTGTCGCGTGCGCATCCGGCCGACATCGACCGTTGCGCCGAAGCGGTCAAGTTCGCCAGGCGCGGCCGTGTCCACACCGTGATCGCGACCTCGCCGCTGCACATGCGCGTCAAGCTGAACAAGACCCCGGAGCAGGTGATCGAGACCTCGGTCGCCATGGTGGCGCGCGCCCGCAACCAGATCGATGACGTCGAATGGTCGGCTGAGGACGGCACCCGCAGCGAGATGGATTTCCTCTGCCGCATCGTGGAAGCCGTGATCAAGGCCGGCGCCACCACGGTGAACATCCCCGATACCGTCGGCTACACGGTGCCGGAGGAATACACCCACTTCATGAAGACGCTGATCGAGCGCGTGCCGAACTCGGACAAGGCGGTGTTCTCGGTTCACTGTCACAACGATCTCGGCATGGCGGTCGCGAATTCGCTGGCCGGCATCGTCGGCGGCGCTCGCCAGGTCGAGTGCACCGTCAACGGCATCGGCGAGCGTGCCGGCAACGCTGCGCTGGAAGAGATCGTGATGGCGATCAATGTGCGGAACGACAAGTTTCCGTACTGGAACAAGATCGACACCACGCAGCTCACCCGTGCGTCCAAGCTGGTCTCGGCCGCGACCTCGTTCCCCGTCCAATACAACAAGGCGATCGTCGGCCGTAACGCCTTCGCCCATGAGAGCGGCATCCATCAGGACGGCGTGCTGAAGGACGCCTCGACCTACGAGATCATGCGGCCGGAGATGGTCGGCCTGAAGCAGTCCTCGCTGGTGCTCGGCAAGCATTCCGGCCGCCATGCCTTCGTGCACAAGCTGGAGGAGATGGGCTACAAGCTCGGCCCCAACCAGCTCGAGGATGCCTTCACGCGGATGAAGGCGCTCGCCGACCGCAAGAAGGACATCTACGACGAGGACATCGAAGCGCTGCTGGATGAGGAGATCGCCGCCGCGCACGACCGCATCAAGCTGACCTCGTTGACCGTGATCGCCGGCACCCATGGCCCGCAGCGCGCCACCATGAAGCTCGACGTCGACGGCCAGACCAGGATCGAGGAGGCCGAGGGCAACGGCCCCGTCGACGCCGTGTTCAACTGCATCAAGCGCCTGGTGCCGCACGACGCCAAGCTCGAGCTGTACCAGGTGCACGCGGTGACCGAAGGCACCGACGCCCAGGCGGAAGTCTCGGTGCGTCTGGCGCATGAGGGCCGCTCGATGACCGCGCGCGCCGCCGATCCGGATACGCTGGTTGCCTCGGCCAAGGCCTATCTCGGCGCGCTGAACAAGATCGTGATGAAGCGCCAGCGCGACGTCCCCGCGGCGGCCGCTGCGAGCTGACGGCACATCTGATCGACACAACATTCGAAACGCGGCGCTTCGGCGCCGCGTTTTTGTTCGAGCTCGTACGCAGGGCGGGTTGGGCGCAGCCGTGCCGCAACCCGTCGCGCCCGCACGCACTACGTTTTGTCATTGCGAGCGAAGCGAATTGTCCGCCGGAGCCTTGGCGAAGGCGGAAGTAATCCATCTCACCGCTTGCTGATGCATGGATTGCTTCGCCGCGTCGCTTCTCACACGACGGCCATGGCCTGTGCGATTGGGATGGGAACAGCGCCATTAGATTATTTCTGGAATCCTATTCCAACAATCCGTCGTAACCCGCGCCGCTTTGGAATCTTCCGCGCCATCTCCAGCGCTACCCTGCGTCTTTCCCAGGACGCCGCCCATGCCGATCTCCCCCGTCGTGTCAGACCTTCCGCGCAGCCCGACCCCGGCGGAGACCGCGCTCACGCGCCGGGTCGACCTCACCACGCTGCGCCTCTTCATCGCGATCTGCGACGAGCAGAACCTGACCCGCGCCGCGCAGCGCGAGGGCATCGCGGCATCGGCGGTGTCGAAGCGCATGAACGATTTCGAGCTCGCCTTCGGCGTCACGCTGTTCACGCGTCTCGCCAAGGGCATGGCACTGACGCCGGCCGGCGAGGCGCTGTTGCATCATGCCCGTGTCACGTTGCTCAATGTCGAGAAGATCGCGGTCGAGCTTTCTGAATATGCGCAAGGGGTGCGCGGCCATGTCCGCATGCTCGCCAACCTGTCGGCGATCGTGCAGTACCTGCCAGAGGATCTCTCCGCCTTCTTCGGCGCGCACGGGCTGTTGCGCGTCGACCTAGAGGAGCGGCCGAGCGGGCAAGTGGTGCGCGGCATCGAGGAGGGCGCAGCCGAGATCGGCATCTGCTCGGCGGAGGTGGACAGCCGCGGCCTCGAAGCTTTTCATTACCGTTACGACAATCTGGTCGTGGTGATGCGATCGGACCATCCGCTCGCCGGCTGCGGAAACCTCTCCTTCACCGATACGCTGGATTACGATCACATCGGCCTGCATACCGCAAGCTCGATCTATCTGCGCTCGCAATATGCAGCGACCCAGGCCGGCAAGGCGATGCGGCTGCGCATCAACGTGCCGGGCTTCGATGCGGTCTGCCGCATGGTGCAAGCAAATATGGGGCTTGGGCTGATCCCCGATCGCGCCTTCCATGTTGTCGGCGCCGGCATGGGTCTTCGGGCGATTCCGCTGCGCGATGCGTGGGGCCGGCGCGAGCTGAAGATCGTCGTCCGCGACGCCGCACGTCTGTCTGCGACCAGCCGCCTGATGCTCGATCATTTGCGCGCAGCGGAGACCTCGTGAAGCGGCGCATGGCTGCGGGAGCGAAGCGCAGATGCGATGTTGTCTGCTAGGCTCTGCAGCCCGTTACCCCTGACGAGGTTGGTGACGGCGTCGACTCCGCAAATGCGCCCTGGGGTCTCGCGAAGGAAATACGGTTTCCATTTTTCAGAATCGCTCTCTGGCGCGTGCTGCCAACCTTGTCGCAACTTCGCGCAGCGGCTTCAAAGCCGAACCTGAACAGCTATTCAGGAAAGTTTCTATCAAGTTCCTGCAACGTCTGCGGATGACGACCGTTGCCTCGCTGACAGACGGTGAAAGGAGGGACAGATGAAGAGCCTCACTTACGCTTTCGCGGCGCTAGCGATACTCGTAATCGGTGCTCCGACCATCGCTAATGCGGGCGGCGTTGGCGTCTATATCGGTGGCGACCGTGGCTATTACGCTGATCGCTTTGATCGCCCCCATGCGCGGTTCTACGAATATGATCGCGGCTGGCATCATGGCTGGTACCATCATGACCGTGACTACGACCGCGGGTTCGTGATCCGGCGTCATCATTGGGAGGACGAGGACTAATCCGTCCTCTGCTCCGGCCAGTCCGGCAACAAGGGCCCCGCCGAGGCGGGGCCCTTCCTTTGCCGAGTTTGTTGCGGACCGGGCAGGGGAGTTCCACTTCACCCAGATCCATCAATCCCAGACGTTCGCGGGCGAAAGTCATCGGCGAGTGGCGCGATCAACTAATTAGTTCTAGTCCATAACAATGTTGCCGAAGACGTAATGAAGTGAGTACGATGGTTGTCCCCTCAGTAACAGTTCAGGGACCCCGCCATGCCCGCTCTCCAAGCAAAATTGGAACGATTTGAGACCCTTGCTGCCGAATGCGAGCTGATCGCTAACCGGGCGATGGACGGGGGCAAACGAGAGCTATATTTGCGGCTGGGCGCACGCTATCGCGAGCTGGCGACCGATATGCGGACCGTGATCGCAAGCGTCGACGCTGCGGCGTAGGGCTGCCCGCGCAGTGCGGCGGACCTGCGGAGTTGAGCCATATCTTCACCTGTGGTGGGTTCGTCAGGTGCTTTAACTCACGTGGGTTGTTGCGAAGGCCGGCAAAGCCGCCGGTCTCTGTACGCTGCTTGTGCATCCAGGTGAGAGAGACCGCGACCTGAGGTCGACGTAACCATCTCAAATGCGTCCGCCGCACCACGGCACACCATGGCCGCACGTCGCCCCTCCCACAGGAACGACTGCCAGCGCCGACCGTTGGCAGTGGTCTCAACAGGAGGAACGCACCGATGAGATTCGCGAAAGTCGCTTTGGCCACTGCGTTTATCTTCGGATCGATTGCTGCTGCCGCCGCTCAAGGCGGAGGCTCTGGTAGCGGAGGCGGTGGCGGTGGAAACTCTCCAGCAGCCGCGAGCGGCCAGGGCGCGAGCAGCAGCCCCAGATACGCCAACCCCGGTGCAACCGCCAACGACACGAAGTTGAAGGGCGGCTCAAGAATGAGCTCTCGCAAAAGCCACAGGCGCCATCACACCATGTGATGCTTCCAGTGCCCGCCGACTACCGTCGGCGGGCACTGCCTCAAGCAAGGTCACCACACTCCGATTGAGTATGCCGAGCTGCACGTGGTTGTTGTGAGAATCCAGCGGTGACACTTGCCGTCGGGGACTGTGTATCATTCCAGGGTCGCTGTCGCTGCGGGCTTGACAGAGCCGCCTTCTCACAAGCCGGACAGCATTCGTCTGGAGCCGTGTTGCCGGTTGGACACGACGGGCAACTCAGTAAAAATCCGTCAAGCCCTTGCGAGAGAAATATTTCTGTTTTCAGGAAATACAACTCGGTGTATGAATAGCCCGTCTCACCCGCTTGAGGGGCGCTTCGCGATCGTCACGAGTGTCGGGTCGAGATGCGGTGGACGCCGCTTGCGCAACTGACGAGTGCGCATGAGGCGGACGGTGAAGTCGTGCAGGCCTGACGCCCTAGTGGCAGGTGTCTTATCAGTGAGAGGCAAGTTCTCTCGCTGATGACGGTGACAACCAAGCCCAGTCTCGCCGGGGCGAGCACGTATAAGCCGTAACCCATCGCGCAGGGAAAGCCGGGCTTGCTCCGGTTACACCAGTGGTCCTACCCCCGAGCTTTCTACCATTGCTCGGGGCCCATGGGTGCGATCGGCACCCGGCTTTCCCTGCGCCCTCTGTTTGAAGAGAGGGCGGAACGAGATGCAAAGCTCGGACGATACATGTCGCGAGATCGCGGATGTATGAGTGAGAGCGCTCCAAACTTCGCTGTCGTCCCTGCGAAAGCAGGGACCCATAACCACGAATGCTGACTGTTGCGCACCGCAGGAACGGCGAGTCCCGTCAACAACAAAAGCTGCGGAGTATGGGTCCGCGCTTTCGCAGGGACGACGCGATGGAGCGAGCCGCGGCCTCTCATTTCGGTCGCTGACGTCTCTGGAATACGGGATCACCCGCATGCGCGGGTGATGACACTGAGCAAGCTGTTTGACAGTTGAATCAGAAACTCGCCGTCGAAACCTCTGCGGAGCTTGTCGCCGGGCGCGCGTTCGCGCGACCCGTTGGCTCCTCGCAATGACGGTGGAAACGTCGTCGCAGAAATTCCTCTACGTCATGCTGAGGAGGCCGCCAACGGGTCCGCGCGAAGCGGGGCCCGATGATAAACTCCGCGGCCGTCTCGAAGCACGACGGCCCGATTGTGGCCATGCATCCTTCGAGGCTCGCTGCGCGAGCGCCTCAGGACGACAGGGCTGAAAGCGGAGCGTCTTGGCGCCAGAATGATTCCTGAGAACGATCGCCGGCATCGACATCAGTGTTCGTGCCGCGCGAACCCGCCATTTCCGAACCCCTCATTGACCGCAGCGCTTCCGCCGGGCACAGCGGACTGCACGTCACGTCATCATTCGCTGGCGGCAGGGCGCAGACGTGGATACCACTGCGCGATTTTGCAATGCAGCAATCGCGCAAATCAGACCCTGCTAAAGGGGCAATGGCATTCGCCGCGGCTTCTCTGTAATGGTGCGGCCGGATGTCTCGGGGCCGGCGGTTCGTGCCCCGCAATTACGCGGGAGGATACATGCGTAAACTGATTTTGGCTGCGGTTTCGATCGCGGCACTGACTTTTGTGGGGCCGGCGTCGGCCCAATCGCCGATCATCATCAAATTCAGCCACGTGGTCGCCTCGGACACGCCGAAGGGCAAGGCGGCGGATAAGTTCAAGGAACTCGCCGAGAAGTACACCAACGGCAAGGTCAAGGTTGAGGTCTACCCAAACTCGACGCTTTACAAGGACAAGGAAGAGCTCGAGGCGCTGCAACTCGGCGCCGTGCAGATGCTGGCGCCGTCGAACTCGAAGTTCGGCCCGATCGGCATCAAGGAATTCGAGGTTTTCGATCTGCCCTACATCCTGCCCGACCTGAAGGCGCTGCGGAAGGTGACCGACGGCCCGCTCGGCGCACAGTTGCTCAAGAAGCTGGATTCCAAGGGCATGACCGGCCTCGCTTACTGGGACAACGGCTTCAAGCAGATGAGCGCCAACAAGAAGCTCGTCGCGCCCGCCGACTACAAGGGCCTCAAGTTCCGCATTCAATCGTCGAAGGTGCTGGAAGCCCAGTTCCGCTCGCTCGGCGCGATCCCGCAGGTGATGGCGTTCTCGGACGTCTACCAGGCGCTGCAGACCGGCGTGGTCGACGGCCAGGAGAACACTTGGTCGAACATCTACACCCAGAAGATGCATGAGGTGCAGAAGTACGCCACCGAAACCAACCACGGCTATATCGGCTACGTCGTGATCGTGAACAAGAAGTTCTGGGACGGCCTGCCGGCCGACATTCGCGACGAGCTGTCCAAGGCGATGAAGGAGGCGACCGAGTTCGGTAACAGCCAGTCCGCCAAGGAAAACGACGACGCGCTGGAAGCGATCAAGAAGGCCGGCAAGACCGAGATCATCAGCCTGACGCCGGAGCAGAACGAGGCGATGCGCAAGGCGATGCTGCCGGTCTACAAGGAAGTCGCCTCGCGCGTCGGCCAGCCCTTGATCGATGAGTTCCTGAAGGAAACGGGCCGCGGCCCGATGAACTAAGGCGAATCGCCTAATAGCCGCCAGGAAGGCGGTGCGCTCCCTCTCCCGCTTGCGGGGGAGGGTTGGGGTGGGGGCTATCTCCGCGCGTCATTCCGTTGGAGAGAGCCCCCACCCGTATCGCATCTGCGATGCGATACGACCTCCCCCGCAAGCGGGAGAGGTGCAACGAGTTCGCGGATGGGCCTCTCAGTCGAGAACCCTCCCGCAAATCTAATGAGCGCCGCGGCCGGATCAGGCCGCGGCATGAGGGCGTGGCCGGTTGCCGTGTCCGGCCATGACTGGGGAGATCAATGCTGCTGAAAATTCTCGACAGGCTTGAGGAAATCATCATCGCGAGCCTGATGGGCGCCGCGACGATCCTCACCTTCGTCACCGTCCTGCACCGCTTCCTGGTGGACGTGCCGTTCCTCTATCCATACCTGTTCGGTATCAATCTCGCCTGGTCGCAGGAACTCTGCATCTACATGTTCATCTGGATGGCCAAGTTCGGCGCCGCCTATGGCGTGCGCACCGGCATCCATGTCGGCGTCGACGTGCTGATCAACCGCCTCAACGATTACTGGCGCAAGCGCACCATCACCTTCGGGTTGCTCGGCGGCGCGCTGTTCACCGCGATCGTCGGCACGATGGGCGCCAAGTTCGTCATCGAGCTGATGCACACCGACCAGGTCTCGCCGGACATGGAAATCCCGAGCTGGATCGTCTACGCCTGCATTCCGCTCGGCTCCTACCTGATGTGCTTCCGGTTCCTGCAGGTGTGCTGGACCTACTGGTGGACCGGCGACCTGCCGCACCATGACGCCTCGCATGTCGAAGGCGTGGAGACCAGCAAGAACGCGCCGATCGCGCTTGGAGAAGCGTGATGAGCGCCGCACTGATCTTCGGACTGCTGTTTGCCCTGATGCTGACGGGCATGCCGATCTCGATTTCGCTCGGCCTGACCGTGCTCACCTTCCTGTTCACGATGACGGAGGTGCCGATCGAGAGCGTCGGCCTGAAGCTGTTTTCGGGCCTCGACAATTTCGGCATCATGGCGATCCCGTTCTTCATCCTCGCCGGCACCTTCCTGACCCGCGGCGGCGTCGCGCGGCGCATGATCGCGTTCACGACTTCGCTGGTCGGCCATTTGCCGGGCGGATTGGGGCTTGCCGGCGTCGCGGCCTGCGCGATGTTCGCAGCGATCTCGGGCTCGAGCGTCGCCACGGTGGTTGCGATCGGTTCGATCATGATGCCGGCGATGGTCGATCACGGCTATCCGCGCCGTTTCGGCGTCGGCGTGATCTCGACCTCGGGCGCGCTCGGCATCCTGGTGCCGCCCTCGATCATCCTGGTGCTGTACGGCGTCTCCACCAACACCTCGATCGGCGCGCTGTTCATGGCCGGCATCGTGCCGGGCATCCTGCTCGCGCTGATGCTGGCCGGCGTGACGTTCTTCGTCGCACAGCGCAACGGCTATCCGAGGATGCCGCGGGCGACGTTCGCCCAGCAGTTCAAGGCGTTCCGCGAGAGCATCTGGGGGCTGCTGCTGATCGTGATCGTGCTCGGCGGTATCTATGGCGGCATCTTCACGCCGACCGAGGCGGCCGCGGTGGCTGCGACCTACGCCTTCTTCATCACGGTGTTCGTCTACAAGGAGCTCAAGCTCTCCGAGGTGCCGAAGGTGCTGCTGCAGTCCGCGAGCATGAGCTCGATGCTGCTCTACATCATCACCAACGCGGTGCTGTTCTCGTTCCTGATGACGCACGAGCAGATCCCGCAGGAGATGGCGGCCTGGATCATCGACAAGAACTTCTCGGTTTGGATGTTCCTGCTGGTGGTCAACGTCATCCTGCTGCTCGCCGGCAACGTGATGGATCCGTCGTCGATCCTCCTGATCATGGCGCCGATTCTGTATCCGCTGGCGACCAAGCTCGGCGTCAATCCGGTGCATTTGGGCATCCTGATGATCGTCAACACCGAGGTCGGATTGTGCCACCCGCCGGTCGGGCTCAATCTCTACATCGCGAGCAGCATCGCCAAGATGGGCATCAGCGAGATCACTGTCTCGGTGCTGCCGTGGTTGTGCGCGATGCTGGTGTTCCTCGGTCTCATCACCTATGTGCCGGAGATCTCGCTGTGGCTGCCACGATTGCTGGGAATGATTGGCCCCTGATCCGCGAGCCGGAAGGCCGTGTGAGCGCGAGGCGCATCGCGGCCTTCCGACAACTTCGTACGCAGACCGAAACCAAACGGTGGATCAGCGCGGCTCTCTATTTCTGGCGGGCAACAAAGCGGATTACATCTTGGTAACAGAGGTCTCTCTGACCAATCCGTAAGTTGAAGGCGCAGGCGGGGCGCACCATCCTCAGGCAACCTTCAAAGGAGGTTCGCATGAAGAAAGTTCTGCTCGCCGGCGTCGCGGCGCTCACGATCGCCGGTTCGACCGTGGTCTATGCCCAGCATCGTCCATGGTTTCATGGTCAGATGCGGATGAGCCCCGAGGACCGCGCGGCCTTCCTCGACGCGCGCATCGCCGCCGTCCACGCCGGGCTGAAGCTCAACGCCGATCAGGAGAAGCTGTGGCCGCCGGTCGAAGCCGCGGTGCGCGATTTCGCCAAGATGCGGATCGATCGCGCCAATGCGCGGATGACCTCGGACAAGAACGATGCCGATTCCGCGCAGGCGCCGGATAACCCGGTGGCGCGCCTGCGTGCGCGGGCCGACAACATGGCGGCGACCGCGACGTCGCTAAAGAAGATCGCCGACGCCGCCGATCCGCTCTACAAGACGCTCGACGACAACCAGAAGCGGCGGCTGACCATGCTCACCCATATGGAAGGGCATGGCTTCGGGGCCGAGGGCTGGCGCCGCCACCGCTTCGAGCGCGGCATGGATCGCTGGGAACATGGCGGCCGTGGCGATGATCACGACCGATATGACCACGACGACGGTCCGGACCAGGAACAGTCGGGCCGGCTCTGATCGCGGTCGCGGCGTCCACGCCAAGCCACGGAAAAGCCGCCGGATTCCGGCGGCTTTGGCCGGTCGGAGCAAATTACCAAAAGTCGGGAAAACTCGCTCTGGCTTGCTGGACATCCCGGGTTCGCTTTGCTAAACGGCGGCTCTCTTGCGAGGGTCACTTCCGGACAAGTTCCGGGCGCATAGCTCAGTTGGTAGAGCAGCTGACTCTTAATCAGCGGGTCCCAGGTTCGAGCCCTGGTGCGCCCACCACAGGAAAATCCTTATTTTCCAAGACCTTCGCGGGATATCGGTCGAGAACAAAACGGGTCTCGTGCGACGCTTTTTGTGGTCGTTCGTCGCACGCCGTGCGACGAATCGAGTTCTCTGAATGTTTTTCGATGGAACCCGGTCTGCACGTAACCGCCAAAATAGACAGGGGAATTGTCCGTACTTCGCCGCTAAGACGAAGCGGAACACCGCGCGAGTCGAATGTGCTGGCGGTGTGCTGGAGCCAATAGCCGGCCGTGTGGCCAGGCGTTGGCGGGGGCTCGAAAGGCCATCAACTGGATGACGTTCGTCATCATCACGACAGCTTCAACCTTGCAAGCCGTCGGGCCTTTGGCGATTAGCCCTTCATCCCTTCCTTGCGTACCTGCAATTCGAGCCGGTCGATGCCGGCGTCGGCGCGATCTACATTGCGGGCGCGGTAATGCTTTACGATAGTTTGTGCACTTCGGTACGAATGGCCGGTGATGTCGCAAATGGTCAGCAAATCGCAGCCGGCACGATCGAGCAGCATAACGCAAGTGTCGCGCAGATCTTGATCGTGTTTCTGGTCAAGTTCGCCAGCGCCATTGACGAACATGAGCGATTGGCACGGCTTTAGCCGCCATGCTGCTTGATCGCCATTGCTGTCGCGCGCCGTCTGCGCATCCAGCCATTGCGCCAGCGCATGCGCGCGCTGATCGACCGCGCGGGCTCGCCGTGCCTTGTTCTCTTCGTCGAGCGGGAAAGTCGCAAAGAGCCTGTCGACGATCCTGGTCAACTCGGCGGTCAGTCGCTCCGCGCGGACGATTGCCTGTCGTGGGGTATCACGTGCGAGGAAGCCGAACACGGCGACGGCACGCGCGGTCGACACCCAATGCCGGTAGGTGCTCTCATCATAAGGCTCGCCATTGTCCTCGTTGACGACCAACTCGACCGGTACCATCTCAAGCTGAAGCCGCAGCTTGAGTGCCTTCACCCGCGCGCGCGCCGCATTCAGCCGTATGGTGAGTTGTGGTGCTTCCTTGATGTCGACGAGTTCGCCAGTCTTGCTCTGCCGAAACGTGTGCCGTCCCTCGACGTCGCTTTCATTGCGCATGATCAAGCGGTCTGTCTGGCGTTGTCCAGTGAACAGCGCGAGATAGAAACTGTCGCCGATCGACGAGCGTTCAATTGCATCCGCTGCGGCAACCCAGGCGGAAAATTCCGGCATTGCGACCAGCACGATGCGGCCGTCCGGATGATCGAATTCCATTCCCTCTCGCGGGTTGGGCCCAAGGCGCCATAGGACGCTTTCCTGGCCCCAGGTGAGTGCAGCTGATAGCGTCGCGATCATCGACAGCGCCATATGATGGCCACGGACCGATTTCGCATAATTGTAGAACGCTCGAAGCTCCGGTTTGCCGATTGAGGATGGTGTGGCGGTCGCAATCGCCTCCAGTTCGCGCGCGGGTTCGGCTACGCCTAGCAGTTTGGCGGCGCGGATCTCGGCACGCATCTTCGCAGCGGCTTCGCGCGTCTGCGGCCGGTATAGGATGGCGGAGATGCACTTGCGATATGAGGATTGCGACGCGGCCGAAAGCACCTTGAACTCGGCCGATTTGCTCCAATCGTCTAGAAGATCCTCGATCGTGGTGCGCTTGCGGACCGTAATCTTTTTCGGCAGCTTACCAGCGCGGCGCGCCGCATCGATTTCCGATCGTCGTCTGTCGGAAAAATCGGACGCCTCCTGGAGATTGAACCACGCGCCGACCGGGCGGCCCTTTTCGTCGTGGGGCGGATGACGCAGGTCGGTATCGACAAAGCCGAGCGCCCTGGCGTAAGCGCCATGCGACGAGCGCGGACGGCCGTCACGCCACTTCACGTATGGAAATTTCGGATCGGCCATTGAAAGTCTCGGTGCCGAAGTGAGAGGGCACCATTGGAATCTAGCGCGACCTTGAATGTCAAGCGCCATGATCCCCATAGGCCATTCTCAGCCGCTCGCGATGTTCTTCATCGCTCGCTGCCGGCGGTGCGGCGAATGCGTCACCAGCGATCGTCTTCGGTCGCATAGGATGATGCCGAGTCAGCCAGGCCTCAAAGCCAGTACGTTCCCATTTAAGCGGCCCACGTTCGCTGATCGGCGCTGGCAAGCCGTCGCGCTCGTGCCGGATTTGACGCGTGCGATAGAAGGTGTCCAGTGAGACGCCTATCGCAATTGCAACCTCGGTCGAAGAATAGGGCGCCATCATCTTATGTGGACCGTTCGGTACGTACAAACGGATAAGGCCGCGACCACGTTGTGCATTCGCACGCCGCCTCTATGCGAACCTGCAACCAGACCATTATGCGCGGCAGCATATCCATCGCTTTCGTTGATCTACGGCGTTTTCGTTTGGGTTCCATCTCGCTCGTGATGGCTTGTTCGCGCTGTTTCTGGTGCGACTAGTGCGGTTGAGTCTCGACCTTCAGTCACATAATTTGAAGATCGCCCTGTCCGCGGATCGCTCTGCATCGTGACAAAGATGACAAGTTGCGGCCGCAATGCAAGAGAGAGTGTCGAGCGATATCAACGTGTTGCATCGCTGTTGTGCGCGGCATCCGAGATGCCAAGCGTAGCCGATCGGGAAAACGCAAAGTCGAGCGTACGAAGAACATTTTCGTGATCACCCTTTAGGAGCTGCAATTTGTTTCACGCCGTGGAGGAAGAGTTAACTATCATCGCAAGCGCTTTGGCTTGCTTCAAAATGAAGCTGAGTTCCATGGAGTACAAATCCAGCGTTGCGATTCTACGCTGAGCCAAAGAGGTAAGAGGCCGATCTGGAGTTGGTGTTGCAGTTTCGTCCTTTCATTTCTGCGCTGCGGTTGACGGGTGACGCCTACCGAACCGGCTTAAGTTGAGAGCCTTCAGCTCAAAAGAACGCCCGATCGGTTGCCTACCGCTACGCAACTCAAGGCGACGAGAATCCTACCCTTGTCATCGCCCATGGCGAGCCGCTTAGTCTTGCGCATTTGCGGCTCTGCGGATTTGAGGGGAAAGCCTTCCCCTGCGCCCGAGCCTTTGGTCTTGGCCGACCCCTTCTGCGGGGAGGTCCCCGCAACGCCCCTTAGAGTCAGAGTGCGGACGCGATTTGTCGTGACGGGTTGCAGGCTGGAGGAGAGGCCTCCGGCGCCCGTCGCGGAGATCCGCGATGTCCAGAACGACCAGATCCGCTCGCGCCGGCTCCAACCGGGCGAGCCTCTTTGATGAGATCACCGACAAGATCATCGGCGAGCTGGAGGCCGGCCGCGTGCCTTGGGTCCAGCCTTGGGCAACGGCTGCAGCGAAAGCGCCGCTCGCTGTGCCGAAGAACGCCGCCACCGGCCGACAATATTCCGGCATCAACATCCTGATTCTCTGGGGCGCCGTCATCGCTCATGGCTATCCCGGCCAGAGCTGGCTTACGTTTCGCCAGGCGCTCTCGCTCGGCGGCAATGTTCGCAAGGGTGAACACGGCACGACCGTCGTATACGCCGACCGTTTCGTGCCAGACGATGAGAAGAGGCGCGCACGCGAGAGTGGCGAAGAAGCCGCCACGATCCCGTTCCTGAAACGCTTCACCGTGTTCAATGCGGCGCAGTGCGAGGGCCTGCCCGAGGACGTGGCGACCATCGCGCCACCGCCTCCGCCTGGCCTGATCGAGCCCCGGGTCGAGGCGCTGATCCGGGCCACTGGTATCGATTTTCGGATCGGCGGCAATCGCGCCTTCTACGCACCGGGCTCGGACTTCGTCATGGTGCCGCCGCCGCACGCCTACTTCGAGCCGATCAACTGGCATCGCACAGCCCTGCACGAACTTGGACACGCCACCGGCCATGCTTCGCGGCTCGGTCGGGATCTTAGCGGCAGCTTCGGCACCAAGAAGTATGCATTCGAAGAGCTAATTGCAGAAATGAATGCCGCTTTCTGCTGCGCCTCGCTTGGCATCGTGCCGACCGTCCGGCATGCCGACTACATCGGCTCCTGGCTCGAGGTGCTGCGCGAGGACAATCGCGCCGTTGTCCGCGCCGCCTCCCAAGCGAGTAAGGCGGCCGATTGGATTCTCGGCTTCCTGCCAGCTGACGACCAGGCCTTGCCCGGCATGGACAGGAGGGCGGCATGATCCTCCTGACCCCCGAACTGCGCGAACGCCTACTCGCCAACGGCCGTGAGCCTGACACCGACCACGTGCCCGTCGTCAAATTCTTCAATCCGCTCGGTGCGGGAGTCTGGCTTGCGACCGAGCTCGATGCCGACGGCGACACCCTGTTCGGCCTGGCTGATCTCGGCGAACCCGAACTGGGGTCGTTCAGCCTGGCGGAGATGACGGCCGTCCGTCTGCCGCTCGGCATGGGAATCGAGCGCGATCTTCTCTTCGAGGGCATGGTTCCGATCTCGGTCTGGGTCGAAGCCGCGCGGCGGACCGGCAGTATTCGGGCGGCAGAGCGCGTGCTCTACACCGCGGCGCGAGCCAAACGTGAGAACAACCGGCGCGCGTCTTCGCCGTGACTTTGTGAGGGCGCCGGAAAAGAGAGGGAGAGGGCTGCGCCGGCTTTCGCGGCGGGTTGGAGGTCGAGAGAGAGGCTCTCGGTCGCCCGCCGCGGAGACCATCTCGATGGCTACTGCGGTTCAGAAAATCACCCTGTCGTCCTCGCGCGACATTCCCTTCAACAAGCTGGTGCTCAGCCAGTCGAACGTCCGGCGTGTGAAGGCCGGCCTCTCCATCGAGGAACTGGCCGAGGACATCGCCCGGCGTACCTTGCTCCAAAGCCTCAATGTCCGGCCGGTCCTCGACGCGGACGGCGCCGAGACCGGCATGTTCGAGATCCCGGCCGGCGGGCGCCGTTATCGGGCGTTGCAGCTGCTGGTGAAGCAGAAGCGCCTGGCCAAGACTGCGCCGGTGCCTTGCGTCGTACGCGATCCGGCGACTGACATTCTCGCCGAGGACGATTCGCTCGCCGAGAACGTCCAGCGCGCATCGCTGCACCCGCTCGACCAATTCCGCGCCTTCGAGGCTCTGCGCGAGAAGGGTAAGAGCGAGGAGGACATCGCCGCTGCCTTCTTCACCTCGGTCAACGTCGTGAAGCAGCGCCTGCGCCTCGCCTCCGTCTCGCCCGCACTGCTCGACGTCTATGCCGACGATGGCATGTCGCTTGAGCAGTTGATGGCCTTCACCGTCACTGCAGATCAAGGTCGCCAGGAGCAGCTCTGGCAGGCCATCTCCGACTCTTGGCAGAAAGAACCCTATCAGATCCGCCGTATGCTGACGGAGAAGACGGTGCGCGCATCCGACCGGCGCGCCGTGTTTGTTGGCCTCGACGCCTACGAGGCGGCCGGTGGCGGTGTGCTGCGCGACCTGTTCCAGTCCGACGACGGCGGTTGGCTTGAGGACGTCGCTCTGCTCGACCGTCTGGTCGCTGAGAACCTGAAGACAGAGGCGGAAACGATTGCCGCCGAAGGTTGGAAGTGGATCGAGGTCGCCATTGACTTCCCCTACGGCCATACTCGCGGCTTGTGCGAACTGGACGGCATGGCTGCCGATCTTTCGGCCGAGGAGCAGGGGACCATCGAGGCTCTCAAGGCCGAATATGCCAGGCTCGAGGCCGATTACGACGGCGCGGATGAGCTGCCCGACGAGGTCGACCGGCGACTTGGCGAAATCGAGACGGCTCTCGCCGCTTTCGACGATCGCCCCGTCATCTATCAGCCGGCCGACATCGCCCGCGCGGGCGTGTTCGTCGGCATCGATGCCGAAGGTACGCTCTTGGTCGATCGCGGCTACATCCGGCCCGAGGACGAAGTGCCCGTGGCTGAGCCGGAGCAGAACAGCGATGGCGAACCCGCTACCGTGGCCGTGGACGGCGCCCAACCGTCAGCGGCGGTTGTCCAGCGCGCGGTCATTACTATTGGCGGCCAAGTCGCCGAGCCCGAGGACGAGGATGACGATGCGGTGAAGCCGCTGCCGGACCGCCTGCTGACCGAGCTCACGGCGGAGCGGACGCTGGCGCTACGCGACAAGCTGGCGATCACGCCTTCGGTCGCCTTCCAGGCGGTGCTGCACAAATTCTGCCTCGACGTCTTCTCCCGGTATTCCTCCTATGGAACGGCGATGGAGATCTCCGTGCGTAGCGCCAGCTTCCCGGTGCAGGCGCAGGGGCTGAAGGACACGCCGGCAGCCAAGGCGATCGACGCGCGCCACAAGACATGGGAGGAGCGCTTGCCCAAGGACAGAACCGATCTCTGGGACTGGCTTACCGCTCTGACGGGCGACGAGCAGGCGGCGCTCTTTGCGCACTGCGCCTCGTTCGGCGTAAACGCTCTCTACGAGAAGGGCGACCGCTACGGCGGCGGCGCCACGCCGCACACGGTCGAGCAGCGCATTGCCGACGCCGATCGCATTGCAAGCGCCGTTGATCTCGACATGGTGGAAGCCGGCTGGCGTCCCACCGTCGAGAGTTATCTCGGCCGGGTGCCGAAGCGCCGCATCCTTGAGGCGGTGCGCGAGGGTGCCGGCAAGCGAGCCGCCCAGCTCATCGATCATCTGAAGAAAGGCGACATGGCCAAGGAGGCCGAACGGCTCCTGGCCGAGACCGGCTGGCTGCCCGAGCCTCTGCGCATGGCCGGCGTCGACCAGACGGCGACCGTCGACGCCACGGAGCCCGAGGGCGATAGAGAGGCGCTGCCGGAATTCCTCGCCGGCGACGACGAGGAGTCACCGGCCGATGATGCGGACGAGCCGCACATGATCGCGGCCGAATAGCTCGAGCACGCGGGCCGGTATCCGCCGTCCCGCGTCTCTTTCACTGCCAATCCACCCCAAAAGCCCGGCTCCTGCCGGGCTTTTCTAATTATGGAGGCTCTCGTGCCCCTCTTCACCATCGAGACGACCTATCGCCTGCCGATCTATCGGCAGCGAACTTACGACGCCGAAACCCTCGACCAAGCCTGCGATCTCGCGATTGCCGACGAGGGCTGGGATGACAACAGGTCGGACGTCGAAACGTCCGGCGACACCTTTGTCACGGGCGTCTGGGAAGGCCGCGACGCGGCCTATATCGGCCGAGCCCTGCCGATCTCGTCACGTTTTGACGAGCAGGTCCAGCGCAAGGCGGGCCATTTCGAATTGTTGCTCGGTCTGCTCAAGATTCTCGCCCACGTCCGTGATGACGGCTCAGCGGATGTCGAGCTTTGGCGCCGACGGGCGGACGCTGCCATCGCAAAGGCCGAGGCCATTCTCGCGGGCGAAAACGATCCGATCGAGGGGGCTGCGTCATGACGAAATACATCGTCACCGTCGTCGAAGGCGATGCGAGCTACCTCGCGGAAGTGGTGGCCGACGCTGACGACGGCCAAGCCTGGCCATCTTGGCAGTTCGGATACTGACGAACGCTCTGTGCGCGGCGCGCCGCTACCGGTGGGGCGCCGTTTCTCATGTCGGGCACGGCCTTGATGCTGAGAGGGAGAGGTCGGCCGGAACGAGGTTGAGCCGGTACGGTCCGAGAGAGAGCGCCGGCCGGCTCGCCCGTTCCCGCTCTCCTTAAGGCTCCTTTCATGAATGACCTTTCTCCGATCGCGGCCGATCAGGCCGCGCCGACCTCGCCTGTTCGCGCGCTCGAGGGCGCCAGCGTCATCATCGCTGCGGCGGAGCAGCTCCTTCCGCATCTCGAGCGTGGCCGACGCACCGACACCGCAATCTTGCGCGCCGCGATGGAAGTGGCCTTCGGCGCGTCCGATGCGACGGGCGCGTGGGATTGGAAGATGGCCTATGACGCTTGCGAGGTCGCCATCGTTCTGTTTCTGCGCAAATACGGAAAGGCGCTTTTCCGCAAAGCCGATTCTACGGCTTCACGACTTTCCGCTTTGGGCAAGATCGCAGGGCTTCTGCCGACCCACACACGCCGCTCCGCCGAGAGCGAGGCTTTCCAGCAATTCTCGACGCCGATTCCGCTCGGGCTGGCTGCGCTGACCGCGGCCGCCATTACGGCGGCGGATCGCGTGCTGGAGCCGTCCGCAGGCACCGGACTGCTTGCCATCCTCGCCGAGATCGCCGGCGCGGTCTATGCCAAGCACGGCACCACGATCGAGACGCGCCTCACGATCATCGACAAGGCGCCGGCCGATGACCCGCGCGCGTTCCCCGAGTCGCCGGGATTGGCGCCCGATGTCGCGACGCTGCTCCGTTGGATCGGCGAACATGTTCCGGCTCGCTTGCCAGTCGCCTCGACTGGCACGCTTCCGGTGTCAACCTCGTCCGCGCCTCGTACCGTGCGGGGCTATCTCGCACGAGCCACCGCACATTCGGCCAAGGTCTCCGTCGCCGATCCCGAAGCCGTCGACCTCGCCTATGAGACATTCGATTGGACGCCGCCCGAGGGCGCGCGCCTTAGCGATGCGATCTACGAGGAATACCGGCTCCAATCGATCTGGATCCCCGGCGCGCAGACGCACCCGACCAAGCTGGTGCAGTCGGCCGCGATGGCCTCGGTCGCGCCGCCGAAGCCAAGCTATCGGCCGCGCCTGCCAGCGAACTTCATCGGCGACGGCATCCTGTCCGACGCCCAACTCGAGACGGTGATCTATGCCGGCGAGGCGCATGGTAATTATCTCGCCGGCGCCTGGACGGTTGACGAGACCTTCGACCTCGTCACGGCCGCCCGCGACGATGCGCCGAACGCTGTCCGCTTCCGTCGAGGCTTCATGCTCGGCGATGGCACCGGCGCCGGCAAGGGCCGCCAGTCTGCCGGCATCATTCTCGACAACTGGCTGCAGGGCCGGCGCAAGGCAGTCTGGATCTCGAAGTCCGACAAACTGCTCGAGGACGCGCAGCGCGACTGGTCGGCGCTCGGCATGGAGCGTCTGCTGGTTACGCCGCTCTCGCGCTTCCCTCAAGGACGGGAGATCCGGTTGGCGGAAGGTATCCTATTTTTAACCTACGCTACGCTGCGGTTCGACGACCGCGGCGAGAAGCTTTCGCGCGTCCGGCAGATTGTTCAATGGTTGGGCTCCGACTTCGAGGGCGTCATCATTTTCGACGAGAGCCCTGCCATGCAAAATGCCGGTGGCGGCAAGGGCGAGCGCGGCGATGTCGCACCCTCGCAGCAAGGACGTGCTGGCTTGCGCCTGCAGCATGCGCTGCCCAATGCCCGCGTCGTCTATGTCTCGGCGACGGGCGCCACCACGGTCCACAATCTCGCCTATGCTCAGCGCCTCGGGCTCTGGGGCGGCGAGGATTTCCCGTTCGCCACCCGCGCCGAGCTTGTCGAGGCAATCGAGGAGGGCGGCGTCGCCGCGATGGAGGTGCTCTCCCGCGATCTTCGCTCGCTCGGCCTCTACACCGCTCGCTCGCTTTCCTACGACGGGGTCGAATACGAGCCCGTCGAGCACCAGCTCACCGATGAGCAGCGGCGCATCTACGACGCCTACGCCGGCGCCTTCAGCGTCATCCACAATCACCTCGACGCGGCGATGCGGGCCGCCAACATCACTGGCGAAACCGGCACGCTCAATCGCCAGGCCAAGTCAGCCGCGCGCTCGGCCTTCGAATCCGCCAAGCAGCGCTTCTTCGGCCATCTGCTCACCAGCATGAAGACGCCGACCCTGGTCCGCTCGATCGAGCGGGACCTGGCCGAGGGCCATGCCGCCGTCATCCAGATCGTGTCGACCGGCGAGGCGCTGATGGAACGGCGGCTTGCCGAGATCTCGACCGAAGAATGGAACGACGTGCGCGTCGACATCACGCCGCGCGAGTACGTGCTCGATTACCTCGCCCATTCCTTCCCGGTGCAGCTCTATGAGCCCTTCACCGACAGCGAGGGCAATCTCTCGTCCCGGCCCGTCTTCCGCGACGGTCAGCCCGTCGAGAGCCGGGAGGCCGTTGCCCGCCGCAATGAGCTGGTCGAACGGCTCGCGTCGCTTCCGCCTGTTCCCGGCGCACTCGACCAGATCGTGCAGCGGTTCGGCACGGATATTGTGGCCGAAGTGACCGGACGTTCGCGGCGGGTGGTGCGCAGCGGTGACCGCCTTGCCGTCGAGAATCGTTCAGCCCCCGCTAATCTCGTCGAGACCGCCGCCTTCATGGATGACGTGAAGCGCATCCTTGTCTTCTCGGAGGCCGGCGGAACGGGCCGCAGCTACCACGCCGAGCTATCGGCGCGAAATCACCGGCTTCGCGTTCATTATTTGCTCGAGCCGGGTTGGAAGGCCGATGCCGCAATCCAGGGGCTCGGTCGAACCAACCGTACCAACCAGGCGCAGCCACCTCTGTTTCGCCCCATCGCGACCGACGTGAAGGCGGAGAAGCGGTTCCTCTCGACTATTGCGCGACGCCTCGACACGCTGGGGGCCATCACGCGCGGCCAGCGCCAGACCGGTGGGCAGGGTCTGTTTCGGCCAGAGGACAATCTTGAGAGCCACTATGCCCGCGATGCGCTGCGCCAGCTCTATTTGCTGCTCGTGCGCGGCAAGGTCGAAGGCTGCTCGCTCGAAATGTTCGAGGGCGCCACGGGCATGAAGCTCACGGATGCGAACGGCATCAAGGACGAGCTGCCGCCGATCACCACGTTTCTGAACCGGCTGCTCGCGCTCACCATCGACCTGCAGGGCCTGTTGTTCACCGCTTTCGAGCAATTGCTGAACGCCAAGGTCGAGGGCGCCATCGCCAGCGGCGTCTACGACATCGGCCTGGAGACGCTGCAGGCCGAGAGCTTCATCGTCACCGATCGGCGCCCGATCTACACCCACCCCGCGACCGGCGCAGAAACCCGGCTGCTCACCATCACCGAGCGCCGGCGCAATCGCCCTATGCCGCTGGATCAAGCGCTCGATTATCTCACCGATGGTCAGGCGGTACTGCTGGTCAACGAGCGCTCGGGGCGCGCCGCGGTGCAGACTCCGGCGCCGAGCTTCATGCTCGATGACGGCGAGATCGAACGTCGCGTGCGGCTGATCCGCCCCATGGAGCACCATCATGCTTCAATGAAAATGATGGACGAGAGCCACTGGCAGCCTACGGATCGCCAGACATTCGCAGTGGCATGGAACGGCGAAGTCGTCGACGTGCCCGAGTTCGCCAAGAGCATCCTCCACATCGTTGCCGGCTTGCTGCTGCCGATTTGGAAGCAGCTGCCGAACGAGTCGACCCGGGTCTATCGGCTTCAGACCGACGAAGGCGAGCGCATTATCGGTCGTAGGGTCTCGCCGGCCTGGGCGGCGAATGCTTGCGCGACCGAAACATGCAGCCTGACGCCACAGGAAACGTTCTCGGCGTTGTTGGAGGGGCGCACCGTCATCGACCTGGCCGAGGACCTGCACCTCCGTCGTGTCCGCGTGATGGGCGCCCATCGCATCGAGCTGTCCGGCTTCACCGACACGATGCGTGACCGGCTGCGCGCCTACGGCCTCTTCAGCGAGATCATCTCGTGGAAGCTGCGCATGTTCGTGCCGACAGACGCGACCGGCGCCGGGGTATTGGCGAAGGTGATCGACCATTATCCGGTCGTGCGCATCGGCGAGCGGGAGGCCGCCTGATGGCTACCGATAGCGCCTCCGACCTGGCCCGCCGTCTCGCGCGTGACGCCGAGGCGGTGTGCCGCCACTATCTGTCCAACGGGCGGCGGCAGGGCCGCTATTGGATGGTAGGCGACGTCCGCAATACGCCTGGTCGCTCAATGTTCGTGCGACTCAAGGAATCGGTGAAGGGACCCGCGGGCAAATGGACCGATGCCGCCTCGGCCGAACATGGCGATCTCCTCGACGTGATCCGCGAGAGCTGCGGTCTCGTAGGCTTCCGCGATGTCGTCACTGAAGCACGACGCTTTCTAAGTTTGCCGCGTCCAGAACTAGAGCCTGAGCCGAATCACCGGTCGAGAAAATCGCCCGTGCCCCTCGGATCGCCCGAGGCGGCGCGGCGACTCTTCGGCATGTCCCAGTCGATCATGGGCACACTCGTCGAAGCGTATCTCCGCAATCGCGGCATTACGGCTTTGCACGAAACCGGAAGTCTGCGCTTTCACCCGCGTTGCTACTACCGGCCCGATGACCACAGCGCGACCGAGACCTGGCCGGCGATGATCGCCGCCGTCACGGATCTCTCCGGCCACCTGACCGGCGCGCATCGCACCTGGCTTGACCCCGATGGCTTCAGCGAGACGACGCTCGGCAAGGCGCGGATCGACACGCCGAAACGGGCGATGGGCGACCTGCTCGGTCACGCCGTCCGATTTGGCGTAGCTGGCGACGTCATGGCGGCTGGCGAGGGCATCGAGACGATGCTGTCTGTCCGCAGCGTCCTGCCGACCATGCCGATGGTCGCAGCCCTGTCGGCGGCGCATCTGTCCGCCATCCTCTTCCCGGACACGCTCCGCCGGCTCTACATCGCTCGCGACGACGATCCTGCCGGCGACGGCGCCATGGCGACCTTGATCAATCGGGCGCAGGAGGCCGGAATCGAGGCGATCGTGATCTCGCCACGGCTTGGCGACTTCAACGAGGATCTTCGCCTGCTCGGATTTGACGCCCTTCGGGCCGCGAGCCGCGTGCAGATCGCGGCGCAGGACGTCGCGCGCTTTATGGAGCTGGTGACATAGCCGGAACGGGGAGGGGGCGCGGCCGCTTCGTTACCGGGAGGCCGCTGGTCATGCTTCCCTCCGCGGCGGAGAGGACCGCCCCACGGCCTTCTTAAGAGGGCGATCGGGCGGCAAACGGCCCGGACCGGCAACCTCGTGGACCGACTATTTTCCGTCGGCGGCAGAGCCGCCTTTACATCGCGAGGCAAAATAGTCGGCCTCCTTCGGTCCTCCGCCAAGGCTTCGGCCCGCAGCTCGCGCTGCGGATGCAAGTCCGTTCCGCCTGCCGCCTTCGTCGCCATGAAGGCCGCGACGGGCGCGGTCGATCCGACGAGGGAAAACCGCAATGACCACCGACCACGACAACGATTTCGAGCCGCACCACAGCTCATCCCCGACCGACCAGGTCCTCCAGGAAGTTCAGCTCTATGGCTACCGTCCCTTCCACGATGAGCCCGATCCGCGGCGGCTCCCCGAAGCGCGAGTCCTCGCCGGCAGCATCGCCGACATCTTCGATGCCCTGGTGGTGGCACTGTCCGATACCCGTCTTGAGCCCGACCTCGAAGACCTGCTCTGGTCGACCGTGAACGTCTTCCACCGCGCCACCGACAGGATCGAACGCGAACTCGACGACAACGAGCTGGCGCAGCAGCGCTCGCAGCGGGAGCAGGACGGCAGCGAGGTCAAATCCGTCGAGCTGGAGCGACTGACGGCAGAAGGGCAGACGCTGATCGAGCGACGAGGCGCCTTCGAGCTGATGCGCGACCAGGCCGCCGATGAGTTCGAACGCCACACCCACTCGACTTGGCGGCCGCGCAACGGATCCAAGGTCAACCATCGCAATCTGACCTCCGCGATGATCGACAGCCGCGATTTCCTGGCCGCGAAGAAGCGCGCTGACGATCAGGTGCTTCTGCCTGCAGGACCGAAGGTGGTGCTGACCGGTGGGCTCGACTTCAATGATCACCGGTTGATCTGGACCAAACTTGACCAGGTGCACGCCAAGCATCCGGACATGGTGCTGCTGCACGGCGGTTCGCCCAAGGGGGCCGAGCTGATCGCCGCCAAATGGGCCGACAACCGCAAGGTCCCGCAGATCGCCTTCAAGCCCGACTGGACGATGCACGCCAAGGCTGCTCCGTTCAAACGCAACGACGCGATGCTGGAGACGCTTCCCATCGGAGTGCTGCACTTCCCCGGCACCGGCATCCAGGACAACCTCGCCGACAAGGCCAAGAAGTTAGGCATCCCGGTCTGGAAATTCGGCGGCGCGTGAGCGCTGCCGCAAATTCTAATGACCAGGAGCACTCCGCTCACTCGATGCCGCTGATCGTGCGACCACCGCGGCCCGGGCGCGTTCGCCGCAGCCTGCACCGGGTTCGCTCGGATCGGACGAAAGACCCTGGCATGAAAGCCAGGGCTCGTGATGCGACGGCGTACATCCGGCCGCGACGATCGACTGCTAGTTCGCATGAGGTTTTTGAACAATGTGACCTCTGCGGCGTCCATTCTTGAATGTCGCGCTGATCTCGTTGGTCTGGCGAGGTATGTTAAATTCTATGGTGCCTTCTCGTACCGCAATGAACTGTTGCTGGCTGCACGCGAGGCAGGCGCTTCGGAATAATTACCATACGTCGGTGGTTTGTTGAGTGCACGAACACGCGATCGCGCGCAGCTTCTCATTTCCGAGCCAACCTGAAACGTCGCCGCGTTTCCTCAACTTGAGGACGCTTGCATTGAAACTATTGTTCAAGAGCGAAGTGAAAGCGCTGACGTTGCTTCTATTCTCATGAGACGATCGAAGGAGGTTGGAAAATCCTCAAGGAAGGCCGGGTGGGTGGGCGCAAGCGTGTCGGCGCTGAGGCTTTCGGGGGCCGGAAGGGACTCGACAGGCGTGTGGGGCTCGCACCGGCTGGCACTTATTCTTTGCAAGCAAGCTGAGCTCTGCTCGATTCCGAGGTGCTTCACCATCATTACCTATGACGTCGGCGTCCTGTTTGGCGCCGACGCTTACGAGCAGGCCTGGATGGCTCGAGAAGTAGTCTCGAGCCGGCCAAGATCAACTCTTTGAGTCGAACTTGTAAGAGGCCTGAAAGAACGTACCCCAGCGCTCCATGCTGTACTTCGCAAATGAGGGCGAGTGTTCGAAGCAGCCATTGCCGCAAGAAATAGACTCGGCGTCCTTATTGGTCCACATGGCCCAATAGCGGCCACCAACGCCGACGCTGATGTTATCCGTGATGAAGTAGGACAGTATGCCTTCGAGCTGGACTCCGCCGCCACCATTGCCGTGTTGTTCCGCAAAGGTGGTCGCGCGGCGCAGGAGGTGATTGTCCCGCCCGATGAAATCGGTCCAGGGCAGGTAAGCGACATCAGCGTTCAGGCGCCAGCGCTCCGTCAGCATGGTTTCGGCGCTCAGGCCGATTCGAGGCGCGTTCCATTGAGTATCCTCGGCGCCGACCACCCTGTTGTCGCCCGGCGTAAGACATGAATGTAGGGGATTGACCATCTCCGAGCATCCAGTCGTGTCCGAGGTCTGGCCGTAGTAGGTCCAACCCATAAATCCGCCGACCTTGTAGTCGGTGCCGCGCAGGAGATCGTAACCGACGTCGGCCGTGTAATATGTGAACCTTCCGTTTGCTTGCCCTGATACCGTGTTGAGATACGAGCCGGGCCAATCTTCATCGTTCATGTTTCCTTTGTTGAACTGCGCGAGGCCAATATTGCTCTTCAGGAACCCTCCCCAGGGACTGTCAACACGGCCGAATAACTCTCCCGAAAGTCCGTCCAGTCCGTGATAAGTGAGCCTCGATACGAGCATGCTGGGCTCCTGCGGCCCGCCATAGGGGACGCCGCTGTGGTCCCGTTGGAATCGTCCCCGGCTGAGCCAGAGCCGGGAGCCGCCTTCGAAGGACCAGCCGGGCGCGTAGGAAATGGGTCGTACGCTGCTTGCTGACTTCGCGTACAGCGGCGCATTGGACCATTGTGCGGCCCCTGGGTCCGCACCAAAGTGGTAGTTCAGCCCAATCTTTCCGATGTGATAATTGCTGGTCAGGCTGGTTGTGCTCGCCGGCAGAATCGCAAACGGAGGAAACTGCGTTGTCGAAGCCGTCGCGACACTCGGCCCGCCAAAATGCAGATAGTCATATTCGACGTTCACCGACCATGCAGGCGTTAGGGCTTGCTCGACGCCCAGCCCGATGATGCCACCGACCCGGTCATAGTCGAAATGGGTTTTCTCCTGTGGCCAGTCGCCTTCAAAGTTGTTGACGACATCGCCCCGATTGTTTTGCCAGGCTAGGCCTGCCTTGAGATAGGCTAGCGTGTGTCCGAGCGCGCCAAAGGCGTAACCGACGCGACCGGTCCCGGTGGCAAAGAGGCTCGGACCTGCCTTGCAATTTGCGCTCACGACTAAGCCCGAAGGGGCGAGGCATGTGTTTGTGCCGTCGGAGACAGCACCGCTGGCATCCAGCTCGATGCCAAACACCCAGCGGTTGTTCTGCCAGTTGTAACCGATCTGGCCACCTGCAAGGAACGCCGGGGTATCGACGATGCCGCCATAGATTGATGGACCGTATGGATTGCTGAAGGAGGTGCGGCCGTACCCACCGCCGGTGTGCCCGCCAATATAGCCTCCAGACCAGTTCCACACCGCCTGTGGCAGTTTAAGTTGTGGCTCAAGGTCGGCCGGCTTCGCTGCGCTGCTTGCGACGAGCGCAATTGTTGTCGCACCACAAAAAATAATTCTACATCGCATCAAAGTTTGCCCTGCACTTCCCAGTTCACGACCCGGCTCCTCAAGTATGCGCCGCACGACAAATCGTCGGAGCAGACCAGACACGCGGTAACGCGCGCCAGGTCCGTCCCGAAGATCACCGCACTACGATTGGTGATGATTTCCAGAATGAAGCAAACCGCGTGCCGAACTGAATTCGTATGCTTTGCGGGGTCTTCGGAAGAGTTTGTTGCGTCAACTTGCCGACGATGTCTCAAATTTGACAATCTGAGCTTCCGACAGTCTCTCCATAGCCTGACATGTGCGAGGGCAGATCCAATACGCAACGTTTATAATTGCGTGGGAATAGTTGCGCGCTAAAGCGCCGCCAAACGGAAAACAACCAGGGCTTGGGAGTGGTAGCTATTGTGACCCCGGATGCTCAAGAGCAACACAGACGATGGAGTGGCAGCTGAAATGGAGAAGAACACAGGACTTTCCTGAAACTGATTGCGCTAGGTGATTTCAAACGGCGGGCGCCCAGTTGAAGATCACAAAGGGTCAAATGACGATTGCGCGAGCCCTTTGAGCGCAAGCCGGCGCTAATAACAAGAAATCGCGCAACTGGATTTGTGACGATCCGGTCGCTGCGTTTCCTGCTATAGTGTCGCGCGCGCCGTGGTGGTGGTGGAAGGCGCAGCCGTCAGACTTCTATCTCACGGAGCCCACCGCCATGATCATCCTCGGACCACCACTCATTATCCTCGTCATCGGCTTGTTCTGTTGGCTGGTGTTCATGCTTGCTGCCTCTGCGCTCCCGGTTTTCGTTGGCATGACGATCGCCATGTTGGGTTTCCATACCGGTGCCGGCTTGCTCGGAGGCGTCGCAATTGGCCTCGTGGCAGGCGGACTAACCTTCGGCGTCGCCCGGCTTGCGCTCGCTCTCGCGCCATGGGCTTGGGTTCAGCTCCTGATCATCCTTCTCTACGTCGCGCCCGCTACCGTCGCGGGCTATAGCGTCACATATGGAATCGCCCTGATGGCGGTGCCTTCACCAATCTGGCAGACGATATTTGCTGTCGTGGGCGCCATTGCCGTCAGCATCACGGCGTTCATCCGCTTCACTGGAATGGCCGCACCGGACCTGCCGGGCAATGGTAGCGTTCACTGAAGGCGTCGCGTCGACGGGCGGGACTGGACCAGATATCCGCAATTCTGGCGGTCCTCATCGTCGAAATTCGAACGAGAGCGGGCCGGCCGTTGAAGGTCCGATCGTCGAGCTTGCGTCCCGGATTCGTCACGGTGATCATGGAGGCATGGGCCAAGCGGTCGCATCTCAAGGATACGGCCGACAATAAATGTGAACGGGCCGCGCGGCCGACGCGTAATCACGACGCCAAATCCGTCCGCTGCTGAAGGGAGAGGGCGCGTGTCACCATCGAACTCAGGTGCCGGCCTCTCGGTGCGGTTCGAAATCGCCACATTCTCCTTGACGTCAGTTTTTTAGGCCCGAGCGCACCAACGGCCTCTTCGATTGATTGATCTGCCCGAAGGACGGCTGACGCCTCGACCGCCTAAGGCGCAACAGCGGCGTCACAACTTTCTTCCCCTGCCGGCTGCGCCGTCATTCCTCGCGCGAGCCAAGAAAGTTGCTCCTTTGCTGTCAGGCCCCTTCGGGGTGCGCCGTCGGTCGCCTCCGGCCTGTCGATCACCATCGAGGCCGCAAGGTGCGGGCTCGGAAAACAGAGATCAAGGAGAACTACTATGGCGACCATTGGCACCTTCAAGAAGGCCGGCAACAACGAGCTCACCGGCGAGATCGTCACCCTCTCGCTCCAGGCCAGGAACGTCCGGATCGTCCCCGAAACCAACCGCTCCGGCGAGAACGCACCGAGCCACCGGGTCTATGTCGGCCGAGTTGAGATCGGGGCCGGCTGGTCCAAGCGCTCCAACGAGGGCCGCGATTATCTGAGCCTCAAGCTCGACGATCCGAGCTTCACCGCTCCGATCTTCGCCAACCTCTTCGCCGACGAGGAAGGGGAGGGCTTCAGCTTGATCTGGTCCCGTCCCAGCCGTCGCAACGGCGACTGACCCGAGCCACGATGCCCCGCCCGGCTGGTCCGGGCGGGGCATTACCCAAGAGCCGGCCGCGATCTTGCGGCAGCGTCGCACCACGACCATGCGAGCTTCGCAAGACGGCCGCACCGATTCCTGAAGGAGCTTTAGTCGCGAGTAACCGAGGGCGCGTCGTCGTGCTTGAGGTGTCGCTTTCGGACATTGTAACTCACCAGCCAGATCACGCCGACCGCGATCGGCACGAAGGCTGCGGTCAGGAACGAGGGCTCTACGCGCAGTCCGACATCATGCGCGCCCTTGGCAAGATAGCTAAACAGGCTGACCACATAATATCCTATTGCCCCGACCGACAATCCTTCGACCGTGCACTGCAGCCGAAGTTGCTGTCTCGCGCGCTCGTTGATGGCCTGCAACAGGTCACGATTCTGTCGTTCGATTTCGACGTCGACCCGAGTTCGCAACAGATCGGCGGCACGTACGAGCTTGACCGACAGAGTCGCCTGACGATCCTCCACAGTCGCGCAGGTTCGCATCGCCGGCGCCATGCGGCGCGCCAGAAACGACGACCAGGTCGGATAGCCCGAGACATCGTTGCCTTCAATGATGGACAGTCGCGATTGGACCAGCTCGTTATAGGCCCTGCTGGCGCCGAAGCGAAACAGGCTGCCGGTCGCGCCTCTTTCGAAAGATGCGGCTAGCGCCGTCAGCTCGGCAAGCAGATGGTTGTTGAACTGCAGCCCTTCACCGCTTTGCATTTTCTCGAGTGCCTCAACAAGACGGCGGTCGATCCGATCAACAGATGGTGCAAGCTCAAGGGCCGCCGACAGGCCAAGCAGCGCCAATGGACGGTAGGTCTCGATTTCCAGGAGCCGTTGCACCAGCGCGCCGAGATCGTGCGACGTCAACCCGAGGTCGCAGACGAGGATTTTCGTGGTGCGCGGAAGCCTGAGGCGGCAACGCCTGTGCCGCTCTCGCCGTGTCGAGGACCCTGCCGGCAAGGTCCTTGATCAGGACCTCGTTCCCAGATTCGGCGAGTGTTTAGTCCCGGCATTTGCTGGAGCGGGTTGAGTTTGAATCGTTCTGGCTGGGAAGTCCAGCATTTGCAGATGTATTCGTAGGGTGTGAGGCCCTTCAGGTCTTCAGCCGCCGAGCGTAGTTGTAGGCGGTGATGAAGTCGGCAAGGTGGACTTCGAGCTGATCGTGTCGATCGTAATGGTAGCGTTGGACGGTGTCGCGGTGGCGCAGCCGTGTAAAACCTGTCCCATAGCGCATCTTTCGAATCGTGCGACAAGAATGCACCATCAAAGCTTGGGACTAAACACCTAATAAGTGTAGAACATCCGTTGGATCTCCTTGGTGTCGGTCGTCTTGGTCAGCGCCAGCATCAGCAAGATACGCGCCTTTTGAGGATTGAGCGTATCCGAGACGACGAAGTCGTGTTCGTCGTCCTTGGCTTCCCCATTGCGCGCGACGATGCCGTTCCCGACGCGGCTGCTCCGAACGATCACGACCCCCTTCTTGTGGGCCTCGTCGAGAGCCGGCTCGACCGCGGGCCGGGCAAGACTGCCGTCACCCACGCCGGCATGCACGATCCCCTTGGCTCCGGCGGCGACAAAAGCATCTATCGCGACCCGGTTCATGTTGGCGTAGCCGTAGACAATATCGACTTGCGGCAGGGCATCGAGGTTAGACACGTCAAACTCGGAGTCCGCCGTGTGCCGGCGCGTCGATTGACGATAGAAGTACGGCTTGTTTCCCTGCATGTAGCCGAGAAAGCCGAGCTCCGGTGTGCGGAAGGTGTCTGCCGTCGAGGTGTTGTTCTTGGTGACGTCGCGAGCCGCGTTGATCTGATCGTTGAGAGCAACGAGCACGCCCTTGCCGACCGCCTCTTCACTGCCTGCGAGGATCACGGCATTAAAGAGGTTGATCGGCCCATCCGCGCTGATCGCTGTCGATGGCCGCATCGCGCCGACGATGACGACCGGCTTTTTGCTCTTGACGACAAGGTTCAAAAAATAGCTGGTTTCCTCGATCGTATCAGTACCGTGCGTGATCACAATTCCATCCACGTCGTCCTGCGCGAGGAGCGCGTTGACGCGCTTTGAAAGCTTGAGCCAGTAGTCATTGTTCATGTTCTCGCTGGCGATCTGGAAAACCTGCTCGCCCTTGATGTTGGCCACCGTTTTCAGTTCGGGGACGGCGTTCAGGAGGGTCTCTATGCCCACCGTGGCTGCGGTGTAACCGACCACGGTGGTGCTGCTCGCTCCGGAGCCGGCGATCGTGCCACCGGTTGCCAGAACCATGACGTTAGGCAGACCGGGGCCCCTTGCGTTCGCGGCTGCAAGACTGAAGAGCAGCACGAAGAGCACGCCCATTGTCGCCAATATGTGATCACGCACTCGAAGTTGCCACATCCTGACCTCCCTTTCCTGAAATGCTCGTTGATGCGCCCCGTTTCGCTCAGCGTTACATGATCCTTCCGACGAGGCCCCCTGTCTAGGGTGGCGGCGCTTTCGGATGGTCCGGTTTGGGGCAAGAGCCGCGGATGACGACTGAGCCGGGGGACCTATATTTGCGGCTAAACTCTCGCTCGCGCCTTGGTGGTGGTGAAAGGCGCAACCGTCAGACCTATGAACTCACGGAGCCCACCGCCATGATCACCTTCGCACCCTCGTCATAGGCTTTTTCGCGTGGCTGCTCTTCACGCTTGCAGTCTTCGCGTTGCCCGTCTTCGCCGGCGTAACGATTGGTCTTTGGGCCTTCCACACGGGAGCCGGCGCTCTGGGCGGCATCGCTGTAGCCCTCGTCGCTGCCGCCGCAAACTTCGGCATCGACCAGCTCGCGCTCGCCCTCGTGACATGGACTTGGCTCCGGCTCTTGGTCATCATCTTTTACGTCGCACCCGCCACCGTCGCCGGTTACAGGCTAAACCGACGTAGCACGATGATTGTCTCCTAGTCCGTGAAGGTCGTCATGCAACTGTTTTTCCAGATGCTGAAGCTCCTCTAAAGCGACGGAGGCCGCCGACGGCACGCCTTCATCATCCAGATGATCCAGCACTCGCCGAAGCTCCCCTTGAGAGAACTGCTCTGAATGCAATGCGGCTTGCGCGAAAGCCGACGGGGCGAAGTGATCATCTCGCCATTCCTGAAGCTCCTCTGCGGGCTCGTCATCAAGCGGTCGCAGAAGCTCCTCTAGAGAGAACAGCTCGCGATCCGAAGTAAACTCTTCCGGATCGATGGAAAGCGGCAGAGCAAGATGATTGTCTCCTAGTCCATGAAGCTCGTCATGCAACTGTTTTTCCAGAAGCTGAAGCTCCTCTGCAGGTTCGTCATCAAGCAGTCGCCGAAGCTCCTCCGGAGAGAACAGCTCGCGATCCAAAGTAAACTCTTCCGGATCGATGGAAAACGACAGAGCAGGATATCCTGGTCCGAGAAACTCGGCATGCATCTGCTGTTCCAGACGCTGAAGCTCTTCCGAAGCGACCGAGACTGCCGACGGCATGGCTTCATCATCTAGATGATCCAGCACTCGCCGAAGCTCCCCCTGAGGGAGCTGCTCTGGATGGAATGCGGCTTGCGCCCGAATGAAAGCCGTCGGCGCGGCTTGACCGTCCTGTTCTTCCTGAAGTTCCTCTAGTCGAGTACTCGCTTCGTCCGACGCGCTGTGCTGCGCAGCGGCGTCGTCGATGCGCAGCGGTTCCATCGGGGCCGCGCTTTCGGGATTGAGGGCCACGTTCTGGTGGGAAGCCTTAAGCTTAGCGCTCGCGCGGCCAGGTTGCGTGGGCACGACCATTCCCGTCGTCCGAAAGGTGTGGAAATATTCCAAAGCTTTGAGGAGATTGGCATCAGTCCCTCCGGGGTACTTGAACAGGGCCTCATCGTCGCTCAGCGACTTGCGGTCCAGCCGAGCTACAATGCTCGGCCTGTTGTTTTCGAACAGCCAACGGCTAAAGCCAACAAGGCCGTTTCCAAGCTGCCTTGCCGATTTGGAGGTCATGCCGCCCCGGATAAGGGCCTGCTCAAGCCCCAAGACGGCGGCAGCATCCTCGAAATAAAAAGGCCGCTTGTCCGACTGCCCTCGGATTATGACGCCTGTTGAGGCAACCTGCGGTGCTGCGCTACTTCCTTCTGAGGCGACGTTTGCACTTGGTTGTCGGTATGCCACAACCTCTTCCAGATCGTTCGGCGTCCTCAGTCTCTTCGCTGCTCTCGAAGGAGCGGCGTCAGAATCGGGGGCATAACAGTCACGAAGGACTCCTACCGCTGACCTCATATGCCCGTCTTTCGGAAAATAAGTATTTGCGTATTCGAGCAGGGACTTGTGGTCCGCTAAATCGGTCGTTTGGCCGCGACCGCGGAGATCATTCGCCAGTTGACGAAGCGCCCGAGTATAACGTTTTACCGTTTCAGGTTTTGGGCTTTTCTGAGCTGCATATTGAGTAATCACGCTATCGATAAGGTTTCGGTCCTCTGTGGACAGATTTGGATAGGCGGGGTCAAGGCCATGATACGCACAAAGGACGCTTAGGCCTCTCTTCATATGTTCGTCTTTCGGGAAGTAAGTATTTGCGTGATCGAGCAGGGACTTGTAGTCCGCTAGATCGATTGTATGGCCGCGCGCGCGGACATCATTCGCCAGTCGACGAAGTGCCGTAGAATAATATGTAGCCGTTGCAGGTTGTACGTTTTTCTGAGCCGCATATTGAGTAATCATTCTACCGATAAGGCTCCGGTCTTCCGGAGACAGATAGGGGTAGTTGGAGTCAATGTCATAATACGCACCAAGGACGCTCAGTCCCGCCTTAATATTTGAGTCGTTCGGAAAATAAGTATTTGCGTATTTGAGCAGGGACTCGTGGTCCGCTAGATCGGTCGTTTGGCCGCGCGCGCGGAGATCATTCACCAGTCGATGAAGTACCTGCGTATAGTGTCTAACCGTTCCAGGTGTTGGCTTTTTCTGAGCCGCATATTGAGTAATCACGCTCTTGATAAGGCTCTGGTCTTCTGTGGGCAGATTGGGATAGGCGGGGTCCCTGCTGGCGACGGGAGCGGCTTGGCTTGCCTCGGCCAAGTGCTGCTCAAAGGCGTCTTGCCCGGCCTGGGGCTCTTCCGAGACGGCCTGCTGCACCTGCGACGAAGCTGGTACATTAAAGTCTTGCGGGTCCACGCTCGCCTCTCGTTCAAAACTACCTGAGCAGGTATCCTACTGTGGACAAGCTTTCGAGAACCTGACGTGGCCATGGCTCGTAGCGGTCGCTCCGACCAAGCGTCGCGGCTTGACCGATTGTCGCAGGGAGGTAGATGCGTGGCGATTGTTGTGAGCGATCGACCAAATCGCGGCGGATCACAGATGCGGCCGGCGACTATTGTGAGCGGGGCGCAGGGCCGAGGCAGTGATCGCGGAATCGGAAATCTGCGCCTGGCAGCACAAAGAGCCAATCACCACAGAATCGTTGGGCCGGCTTCTCGGCGGGACTCGGCGTCGCCGCGTTGTCCTTGATGCTCTGTTTGGATCGAGCGCACGAAACGGCCTCTTCGATTGATTGATCTGCCCGAAGGACGGCTGACGCCTCGACCGCCTAAGGCGCAACAGCGGCGTCACAACTTTCTTCCCCTGCCGGCTGCGCCGTCATTCCTCGCGCGAGCCAAGAAAGTTGCTCCTTTGCTGTCAGGCCCCTTCGGGGTGCGCCGTCGGTCGCCTCCGGCCTGTCGATCACCATCGAGGCCGCAAGGTGCGGGCTCGGAAAACAGAGATCAAGGAGAACTACTATGGCGACCATTGGCACCTTCAAGAAGGCCGGCAACAACGAGCTCACCGGCGAGATCGTCACCCTCTCGCTCCAGGCCAGGAACGTCCGGATCGTCCCCGAAACCAACCGCTCCGGCGAGAACGCACCGAGCCACCGGGTCTATGTCGGCCGAGTTGAGATCGGGGCCGGCTGGTCCAAGCGCTCCAACGAGGGCCGCGATTATCTGAGCCTCAAGCTCGACGATCCGAGCTTCACCGCTCCGATCTTCGCCAACCTCTTCGCCGACGAGGAAGGGGAGGGCTTCAGCTTGATCTGGTCCCGTCCCAGCCGTCGCAACGGCGACTGACCCGAGCCACGATGCCCCGCCCGGCTGGTCCGGGCGGGGCATCACCGCGCTCGAGAATTGCGAAGGCACCTCGTCGGCTGTGCCGCCGCAAGCAGAGGGCGTAAGAGATGCCGGTCAGCGCCCGCGAGCCGGTTTCATCGGCCGTCTTTGATGGGCCTCCGCCACGCTATCGACGATGTCATCCCAGTCGGGACAGATTGTTATGAGACGGTCTAACACCGTTGGGTCTCGGTCGATCTGGCCGAGCGCCTGAGCGCGCCATTGGTCGTTGAAACTTATGCTCATCAGCCCCAGGCATTCGACGACCGAACTGTGGGGCGGCAAATGCTCCAACGTCGCCGTCACGATGCCCGTCCATTCTTGAATCAGACGCCAGCGCTCCGTCTCGGCGTTGGTGTCCAACTTTTCTTGGAGCAGATCAACTAGTGCGCGGAAGCGAATTGGCCAAGGTTGGGGCCTGAGTTCCGCAACGTAGGCATCCACCACTTCGCGGATGTCGTCTGGCAAGTGCTCGTATAGCGTCGTCATAGCACAGGCTCCGCTCTGCCAACCATCACCCCTTCGGTCCTTCGAATAGAGCAACAACCGTCGGGCCAGAGCAGATTTACGCCCAAAGCCGATCATCTACCACGTTTAGGTGATTTCCAACGCGCTGGTGCCGCAGCCTGGCACAAACGTACCAATCATCGACCGCGAGTAGAATGAACCGTCGTCCGCTTAATCAGGTCGCTTGCTTCGACGCCCAGCGCCTTCGCGATCCGACCCAGCACCGTCACGCTGGCCGACACGTCGGCGCGTTCGATTGAGCCGACGTAGCGGACGCTTAGTCCGGCGCTATCGGCCAATTCTTCCTGCGACATCTTCTTCACATGACGGATCCGACGCAGATTGACCGCCATGACCTCCTTGAGATCCATGGCGACAAGGGAACTCACATCGGAACAATCGTTCCAGGAACGATCGTTCCGATTCGTATGACGCAATATTATTCATGGGCTCTGTCTGGGGCCAGTTAGCCGTCTCTGGGGAGCACCGTGATGCGGTCTGCGCATCGCGACGCGGCATTTCGCGGCTTGCCAAGTTCCACGGCAAGTGGATGTCTGACGTTAGTTCGATTTTGAGGGGACGATTGCAATGAACGAATTGCCGTTTCAGGACCGGCCGCCACAGACCGACCGTGTGAACGCCTATGATGAGCAACACCTCGCGATCTATGTTCAATTATTGATGGCTGAAGAAGAGGGGGCCGACTGGCGTGAGGTGGTGCAGGTGATCTTCCGTCTCGATCCCGCCCGAGAACCCGAGCGCGCCAAAATCGTCCATGAGAGCCACCTCGCGCGCGCCCGATGGATGACGAAAGCCGGATACCGGCATCTGTTGGACCCGCGAATGCAGTAACCGGGGCTAGCCGTCAGACAAATTGTGGTCGTAGGTGATGCAACCTATGGGTCTAGTTTGCCAGGCCGTCTTTCCTGATCGTGGTGTGTCCCTCCTTCAGGAGGACAGAACAAGAAGAAGCAGGAGGACACCCATGCCCACACAGTATTGGCGCTCGCCGGAGACGATTGAGCGCCTGAAGCGGCTCGAGCGTCCGGGCTTCGCGCTTGAGTTCCTGCGCCGCAATGCTGAATATCGCCGCGATTTCGCCCGCACACAGCGGCAGATCGCGCGCGACGGCGTTGATCCCGAGACCGTCCGTTCCAGTCTCGCACGTCGTTGGGGGTTGCGATTTCGCCCATGACCCAGCCTCTCCGGTTGGGCCCGAACCAACCATATGGCTGCCCGAGGCATCACCTGGAACCGTGATCCTGGAACCTGCGCCGTCGGGCTTCAAAACCATCCATTCGATCGATCACAATGCCTTCGGACTGCCGCTCGTCGAGCGGACGGATGTTGACGGTCGCGAACTGGTGATTGCGGACGGATCGGGTGAACTTCATGTCCGCTTGCAAGACGAGCAGGCCGCACGACGTCCTGCTGTGCTTCTGCCGCTTGACGGCATGGCCGAGCTGCGGCTCGACGTCGCGCTATACTTCGTGCGCCATCTTGGCGGCCAGCATCTGGGCCTTCTTCCAGCGGCTCTGCGGCTGACGCCCTTTAAGAAGCGGCGATTGATTCAGCTCCTTCACGCCTTCGACGTGCATGAATCTGGGGGCAGCCCCCGAGACGTCGCAGCGAAGGTGCTCGCCTCCGACCACGCCCAGCGTCGTTCGGTCGAGTGGAAGGATTCGCATGCGCGCCGTGCTGCGAACCGCCTCATCCATGATTCGATCGCCCTGGTCGAGCGCGGTTATCTGAAACTCCTGCGCGGCCTCTGACCGGCCCTTCGATCGCTCCACGCAATGCGCCGTGATGACGCTTCCCCGCGCTCCGCTGGTCACGCCCCGGTTCGCCTGGCTGCGACCGTGGGGGGACACGCATCTGCAAAAATTTTCGTCCACCCCCAACGCCTGAACTCTCCGCCACTCTGGCCCCGACAAGCCGCGACTTGGCCGCGGCGCTTCGAGGCAAGACGGAGATCTCCCATGCTCGACCGGACCGCGCAGCTCACCACGCGCTACGTGCGCACCCCTGAGGCGGCGCGCCTCCTTGGCCTCTCGCCGCGCACCCTTGAGAAATACCGCTGCCATGGCAACGGCCCGACGTTCCGCAAGCTCGGAGGCCGCGTTGTCTACGCCGTTGGCGATCTAGAAGCCTGGGCAGATCAGGCTGCTTGCAGCTCGACCTCGGATCCTCGCTACGTCGAGGCCCGCGCAGCCGGCCACGCGCATCGCTAAGGCAACGCTCGCCATGCTGACGCGACGCCTCATCACGCCCAGCGAGCGAAGCAAGCTCGATCCGTTCGTTGTCGCCACTGGTGACGCCAGCCCGCGCGATCAGCGCGACCTGATGGAGCGGCCATTCTTCTCGCTTGCCAAGGCGAGGCGCACCCGGCCGATCCTCTACCAGGCCGGCGATGTACGCGTCGAAGTCCATGCAGTCCCTGAGCACGGTATGGCGACCATTTGGGACGCCGACGTGCTGATTTGGGCGGCGAGCCAGATTGTCGAGGCCGAGAACCTTGGTCTGAAGACCTCGCGCTTCCTGCGCTTCACGCCCTACCAGCTTCTGATCGCGGTCGGCCGACAGACCGGGGCGCGGGATTACAAGCTCTTGAAGGGGGCACTGGCCCGTCTGCAGGCGACCGTCATCCGCACCACCATCCGGCAGGGCGAGCATTGGCGACGCCACCAATTCTCCTGGATCAATGAATGGGAGGAATGCGCAAGGCGCGACGGTCGCGTGGAAGGCATGGAATTTGTCCTTCCCGACTGGTTCTACCACGGCGTCATCGATCGCTCCCTCGTCCTTGCAATCGATCCGGCCTACTTCCGCCTGACCGGCGGGATCGAGCGCTGGCTCTACCGCGTCGCGCGCAAGCATGCCGGACGACAGCCACGAGGATGGCTGTTTGAGATCGTGCACCTCCACAAGAAGTCCGGCAGCCTGGTGCGGGCCTCCGATTTCGCGCGGCAGATCCGGCTTATCGCAGCACGCCAACCACTCCCCGGCTACAGCTTGTACGTCGAACGCGAGGGCCGCCGTGAGCTGCTGCGCATTCTGCCGGCGAAGTTGTCCACCGCCCCTGTGGATGGCGCTGTGGACGAGCTCGGGACTTCGCACGCAATCCTTGTCGGGACTCCGCACGCAGCCCCATCGGGACTTCGCACGCATGCATTAGAATCTAACTTAGATTCTAACCTGGAATCTAACTGTTGTAGTGGGCCCGTGCGTCATGCGGATAACGCCGACGCGAGCGCTGAGCCGTCGTCAACCGCGCCCCCAAGCCAACAATCGTTGCCGCTTCTCGGTCACAAGGCGGGAGGCAAGCGATGATTGTCGCACTGCTCAACCAGAAAGGCGGCGTTGGCAAGACGACGCTCGCGCTGCACCTCGCCGGCGAATGGGCGCTCCGCGGAAAGCGTGTAACGCTGCTCGATGCCGACCCCCAAGGCTCGGCATTGGACTGGTCGCAGCAGCGGGCGCGGGAGAACGTCTCGCCGCTATTCGGCGTCATTGGCCTCGCGCGGGATACACTCCATCGCGAGGCGCCTGAGATCGCGCGCACTGCCGATCATGTCGTCATTGACGGGCCGCCGCGCGTCGCCCGATTGATACGATCGGCGCTGCTGGCCGCTGACCTGGTGCTGATTCCTGTGCAGCCGTCGCCATTCGACGGCTGGGCGTCGGCGGAGATGCTGGCTTTGCTGCGCGAGGCTCGCATCTACCATCCGAAGCTCGCCGCTCGCTTCGTGCTCAATCGCTGCGATACGCGCACAGGCATCGCCCGCGCGACAGCGGAGACGCTCGCCGATCACGATCCGCCAGTGCTCGCCACCACGATCGGACAGCGTGTCGTCTTCGCCGACGCCGCGCAGTCGGGTCGGCTCGTCTTCGAGCTTGCGGAGCAGAGCACAGCATCCGGCGAGATAACCGCGCTCGGCGCCGAAGTCGCGAGGCTCGCGCCATGAGCGGGCGCTCCTCCAAGCGCGGCTTCGCGTCGCGACCTGGCGATGCCGAAGGCTGGATCAAGGCCAGCGATGCGTCGCGGCGTCGCACAGATAACACAGCAGCATTGACCGCGCGCCTGACAATCGACGTCTCGCCGGCGCTGCGCGGCCGCATCAAGGTCGCCGCATTCCAACGCGGCGTCACCGTCGCCGACATGCTGCGCGAATTGCTGGCGCGAGAATTCCCACTGAGACCGGAGAGCCGTCATGAACGACAATGAGGCCTTGCCGCCGCGTGCCGTGCCGCCCTCGCATCGGCGGAGCGTTGCGCTCACCCATGTCGAGCTGACCTGGATCGAGAAGAGGATAGAGCATTGGCTGCGCTTCGGTCATCGGGCCGAGGAGAAGATTCTCGATCGCCGCCGCAGTGTTTCAAGTTTTGCGCCCGGAAGCATTTTCGGCTTCGTTCGCTGGGCATCGAACGACTATGGCACCGTGGTATCGCGCATGGACATCGTGCGCGCCGTGGAGGCGGGCCAGCGCTACCAGACGCTGCCATTCGTCCGGCCCGGCGGCGAAATCCTGCTGCGCGTCGATAGCTGGCCGAAGGTCGAGCGCGTATTGCAGGCGGTTGATGCCATTGAGGCGCTCGCCATCAATCCGGCCGATGCTGCGCCCGATTACTGGCGGCATCTGCACAACCGTCTCGCCGCCGACCACGTGCCGCGCGCCTACACGCGCGAGCAGCATGTGGCCTGGCTCAAGCGCCGGAGCGTCACGCCATGACCCGCGCTGGTTACGTCCTGCTGACGTACATTGCTGCGCTTGCCACCGCTGGCCTGGCGTTCTTTCAGCCTACGCCGCGCCTGGTTTGGAACGCCACCGCAAGCACCCCGACGGGGCTCTATGCACTACAACCGGTTGGAAGGCTGCACGCTCTCGAACTGGTCCTGGTGCGGCTCCCGGAGCCGATCGCAAAATATCTCGCCGATGGCGGGTTTCTTCCGAAAGGTATGCCGTTGCTCAAGCATGTGATGGCACTGCCCGGGCAGACTGTGTGCCGGTCCGGCGATGCCATCACCGTCGATGCGGTCGATGTCGGTGCCGCACACGATCGCGACCATCTTGGCCGACCGCTGCCACATTGGGGCGGTTGCACCACTCTCCAGGCGGGTGAGGTCTTCCTCATGAACCCGACCGTCCCGGACAGCCTGGACGGCCGCTATTTCGGCTCGCTCCCCGTCACCGCGATCGTCGCGCGCGCGGTCCCGCTTTGGACCGATGAGGCCGCCGACGGTCGTTTCGTCTGGCGTGCCGCCACCCACTAACCCGCTTCTCAACCCGCCAACCAAGGAGGTTTCCCATGGCGCAAATCGGTCAGTTCACCCGCGACAAGTCCGGCTTCACCGGGCGCATTCAAACGCTTTCCTTCGAGCGGATTCTCATCCTCACTCCAGCCGGATCCTCGGATGCCGAGAACGCGCCGGACTACCGCATCCGCCTCGGCGATGCCGATGGCCCGGAGATCGGCGCGGGCTGGAAACGGACCGGAGAAAAGGCCGGCGAGTACGTTTCGCTCATCATCGACGACCCAACGCTGCCGCGGTCGATCCGCGCCAATCTCTTCCAGTCGGCCGACGACAAATCGGCTTGGACGCTGAACTGGAATCGTCAACCCCAGCGCGCCGAGCGGGATTGATTGCATGCAGGGTCCCGTCACGCGTGCCGCCGACAAGGCGCATCGAAGCTCCATCCCTTTGTTCGCGGCAAAGCCGTCTCATCTCTCCGTTTCGCGCAACCGTCGGCCGGCCGCCGCGCATAGCGGTGGTCAAACCGGCGGTCCGCGCGCACCGCCGGTAGGCAGCACGACGCCTCGCCGTGATGGCGCAGCCACGGCGGGCTTTGCCGTTCTCCTCCTTACCGGCCTACTGGTGATTGGCGGATCAATGCCGGCAGTGTCAGCAGAGAAAGCGTCGGCGCGCGGTCAACCGACGAACGATCGCTATGTTACTTTGGTGGCGGAAGCTGCGCAGCGCTTTGGCATTCCGCCAGCATGGCTACACGCCGTCATGCGCATCGAGAGCCATGGCGAGCGGCGCGCGGTGTCACCGAAAGACGCGCTCGGCTTGATGCAACTGATGCCCAAGACCTGGGCGGACATGCGCGCTCGTTACGGTCTCGGGCGCGATCCCTTCGATCCCCGTGACAACATCCTCGCTGGTGCCGCCTTCCTTCGCGAGCTGCACGACCGCTACGGCTCGCCGGGATTCCTTGCAGCCTACAATGCAGGGCCGGGCCGCTACGAGGAGTTTCGCGATAGACATCGTCCGCTGCCGGCCGAGACCGTCGCCTACGTCGCGGCCATCGTCCCTTTTGTCGACGCGGAGAAGGCACCAGGACATCTTCTCCTCGCGGCCTCTTCTCGTTCATCCTGGACGCGGGCGCCGCTCTTTTTCGACCACGTTAACGGGCCGTCGTCTGTCGCGCGAGCGACAGTCGATCGACCGGCGCACGACAAGTCGGCTGCAGTTCCCGTGCATGATCTCTCTGCGATTGCGCCGCAATCAGAAGGCCTGTTCGTCGCGCTCTCGACAACGGGACGATCGCAATGACTGCACGGCATCATCAACATCAGCGTCGAGATCGACGCATGCCTGCAGGCACCCGTGTTGCGGACATCTGGATATCCGCTGTGCGATGGCGGCTTGCCACCGCGATCGGTTGCGAATTCGTGCTCAGGCGTGCCTTAGCGCGTCCCTGCGAAGACGAAAGAGCAGGCGAGAGAGACGAGCAGACAACGACCGAACGAGGGCCAGATAAAAGGCCGCAATGTGCGGCTCGGTCGGTCGGTTGTTGTTGCTCTTGTTTTCTGCCGATCCGGCAATGTGCGGCTTCGGCGCGCAATGTGCGCCTTACGATCAACTCATTGCAAGGACTCTATCTTTTGCACACTGTGGACGCGGGCGATGGCTGAGGAGAAGGAATTTCAGCCTCGACCTGGCCGCATCCGCTCCTCAAGGAGCCAGCGGGCCAAGCCTTTCATCGCCCAGGCGCTTGCCGCCGCTCAGCGCGCTGGCGGCGTCGTTTCGCGGGCCGGCCATCTCACCAGCCATCGTCATTCGCGTTTCGGCCGCGGCCGGCTCGCCAGTGAACGGGCGAACCGTCTGCTCACGGGCCGCTCGCGTCTGGTGACGGTCAAGACCCGCGTCGTCCGTCATACGGCGCACTCAGCGCCGCTCGCCGCGCACCTCGGCTATCTCCGGCGCGAGGGCGTCACCCGGGACGGAGAAAAGGCCCGGCTGTTCGGTCCTGAGAGCGATGATACCAATCCCAAGGCGTTCGGTGAGCGCTGCCGGAATGACCGGCACCATTTCCGGTTCATCGTCTCACCGGAGGACGCGGTCGATATGACGGACCTCAAGGGCTTCGCGCGCGAGCTCGTCAGCCGGATGGAAGTGGACCTCGGCACTAGGCTCGACTGGGTTGCCGTCGATCACTGGAATACGCAGTACCCGCACATCCACATCCTCGTGCGCGGCATCGCAGAGAATGGTCAGGACCTCGTCATCTCCCGCGACTACATCAAGGAAGGAATGCGCGCCCGCGCGCAGGACCTGGTCACACAAGAACTTGGACCGCGCTCTGATCTCGACATTCGCCGTTCGCTCGAGAGCCAGGTCGAAGCCGAGCGCTGGACACAGCTCGATCGCCAGCTTGTTCGCGACGCAGGTTGCCACGGCGTGATCGACCTTGCGCCCGATCCGGCGGAGCGGCCCGATCAGTTCCACGCGCTGAAAGTCGGCCGGCTGCGTCGCCTGGAGAGCCTTGGCCTTGCTCATCAACTCGGGCCAGGCCAATGGGTCATGGACGAGGGCGCCGAGACAACGTTGCGCGAACTCGGCGAGCGCGGCGACATCATCAAGCGTATTCACCGAAGCCTGACCGAACGCGGCATCGAGCGCGCGACCGCGAGCTACGTGCTATCAGGCGAAAGCCTCGACGTCCCCGTCATCGGACGCCTCGTCGACCGTGGTCTCGATGACGAACTCAAGGCGACCGCCTACGCCGTGGTCGACGGCGTCGATGGCCGTACCCACCACATCAGCCTCCCCGACCTCGACGCCGCCGGCGACAGCACCCCAGGCTCGATTGTCGAGCTCCGCAAATTCGATGACGCGCGAGGGAAGCGTCGCGTGGCGCTGGCCGTCCGCTCCGATCTCTCGATCGAAGCGCAGGTGACCGCAAGTGGCGCGACATGGCTCGACCGTCAGGCGGTCGCCCGTGATCCGGTGGCGCTTGGCCAGGCCGGTTTCGGCGGCGAGGTCCGTGAAGCCATGGAACGGCGGGCCGAACAGCTTGTCGAGCAAGGTCTCGGCGAGCGCCAAGCGCGTGGAGTGGTGTTCGCGAAGAACCTCGTCGGCACACTGCGCCGCCGGGAGTTAGAGGCGCTCGGCCAGAAGCTCGCCGCCGAGACGGGCCAGCCGTTCAACCCGTCGGGCGCCGGCGAACATGTCACTGGAACCTATCGACAGCGCTTCGCGCTCGCCTCTGGCCGCTTCGCGATGATCGACGACGGTCTCGGCTTCCAGCTCGTGCCTTGGACGCCCTCACTCGAAAGGCAGCTCGGTCGACATGTCTCCGGCATCGCCCGCGACGATGGCGGCGTCGATTGGGGTTTTGGGCGCAGCCGGGGAATCGGTCTGTGAACAATTCCTCCATCACCGAATTTGAGGAAAGGCCGGCCGCCATGTCCGCGACCAAGATACTCTGGGGTCAAGTCATCACTGTCCTAGCGATCGTCCTTCTGACGATCTGGACCGCGACGGAATGGACGGCCTGGCGGCTCGGCTTCCAAGCTCAACTCGGGCGACCCTGGTTCGAACTGCTCAATTTTCCGTTTTATCTTCCACCCGCCTTCTTCTGGTGGTGGTTCGCCTACGATGCTTATGCGCCGCATATCTTCATCGAGGGCGCCTATATCGCAGCCTCCGGCGGCATCATCGCCGCGGCCGTCGCGATCGGCATGTCGGTCTGGCGCGCCCGCGAAGCGAATAATGCCGAGACCTATGGCTCGGCACGGTGGGCTGAGGCGAAGGAAATCGGGCAGGCTGGTCTGCTTGGGCCTGATGGCGTGGTCCTCGGCCGGTTCGAGCGCACCTATCTCCGTCATGACGGACCGGAGCATGTTCTGTGCTTTGCGCCGACCCGGAGCGGCAAGGGCGTCGGCCTCGTCATCCCCTCGCTGCTGACCTGGCCGGGATCCGCAATCGTGCACGACATCAAGGGCGAGAACTGGCAGCTCACCGCGGGCTTCCGAGCGCGGCATGGCCGCGTCCTTTTATTCGATCCGACCAATGCGAAGTCGTCAGCCTACAACCCGTTGCTGGAGGTTAGGCACGGCGAGCGGGAGGTGCGCGATGTCCAGAACATTGCCGACATCCTCGTCGATCCCGAAGGCAGCCTCGAGAAGCGAAACCACTGGGAGAAGACCAGTCACGCGCTCCTGGTTGGCGCGATTCTCCATGTCCTCTATGCCGAGGAGGACAAGACGCTTGCCGGCGTCGCGGCCTTCCTATCCGATCCCAAGCGGCCGATCGAATCGACGCTTGCCGCGATGATGCGGACCGCGCATCTCGGCGAGGCCGGCGTCCATCCGGTCGTTGCCTCCGCCGCGCGCGAACTGCTGAACAAGTCTGGCAACGAGCGCTCCGGTGTCCTGAGCACCGCGATGTCGTTCCTCGGCCTCTACCGAGATCCCGTGGTGGCCGAGGTGACGCGCCGCTGCGACTGGCGGATTGGTGACATCGTCGGCGGAGATCGAGCGACCACGCTCTACCTCGTCGTACCGCCATCGGACATTAACCGCACCAAGCCGTTGATCCGGCTGATCCTCAACCAGATCGGCCGCCGCCTGACCGAGGATCTCCAGGCCAAGGCCGGGCGCCGCCGGCTCCTCCTGATGCTCGACGAGTTCCCGGCCCTCGGCCGGCTCGATTTCTTTGAGTCGGCGCTCGCCTTCATGGCTGGTTACGGCATCAAGAGCTTTCTGATCGCCCAGTCGCTGAACCAGATCGAGAAGGCCTATGGGCCAAACAACTCCATCCTCGACAACTGTCACGTTCGGGTCAGCTTCGCGACCAACGACGAAAGGACGGCGAAGCGGGTGTCCGACGCATTGGGCATGGCGACCGAGATGAAGGCGATGAAGAACTATGCCGGCAGCCGGCTGGCCCCTTGGCTCGGCCACCTCATGGTGTCGCGGTCAGAGACCGCCCGGCCGCTGCTGACGCCTGGCGAGATGATGCAGCTCCCCCCATCAGACGAGATCGTCATGATGTCGGGTCTGCATCCGATCCGCGCCAAGAAGGCGCGCTATTACGAGGACAGCCGTTTCCAGGAGCGCATCCTGGCACCGCCGACGCCGACCAAGCTCAACAACAACCGGCCGGACGATTGGAGTTCACGGCCACTGCCGCCTCGACCCAAGGCACCGCCGGCGTCGACGGACGACCAGGCCGACGTAGAGGATCCGAAGACGGCTGACCGCCGGCAGCAGCCGGAACTGGATCGGGACACCGTGGAGAGGAAGGAACCGATCGACAACGAGTTCGCGCCCGATTTTGCCGACGAGCTCGATGAAGACGCTCCGCGAATCAGGCGCATGAACGACATGATGCAGGGCGTCGCGCGCCAAGCATCACTCGATCCCGGCGACGATCTCGGATTATGAGGCAAGCATGACCTCGCCGAAGAAGAAAGCCCAGATATCGGTCTATCTCGATCCAGACGTCATGAAGACGCTGTCGGCCTATGCCGCCCGGCGCGAGCAGTCGATGTCGCTCATCGCCGAAGCCGCGATCGCGTCCTTCCTGTCGCCGGACGCAGACGAACGGCGGGAGGCTGCCGTTGCCAAGCGACTTGATCAGGTCGATCGCCGCATCGCGCGGCTCGAACGCGACATGGGGATCTCGGTCGAGACCCTGGCGTTGTTCGTTCGCTTCTGGCTGACGACGACACCACCACTCCCCGAGCCGGCTGCAAAGGCGGCGAGGGCGCAGGCGGCCGCGCGCTACGACAATTTCGTCGCGGCGCTCGGGCGACGGCTCAGTCAAGGTCCAAAGCTGCGGCAGGAGATACTGGAGGATAATCAGGAGCGCGAGCCGACGTGAGGGGCAGCTCGCCTAATAGGCCGATGATCGCTAGCCGGGTAGGCGAAAATCCAACCGCGGTGGCGATTCAAGACCGTGCATCGCAAGCATTTCCAGCGCGAGAACCGATAGTGCGCAGCCGATCTCCTCAACGCATGCGGATGCATCCTTTTCGATAGACTCCCGCTCAATCGCCTAGAGGCTTGTTCACATGTCGTAATCGCCGCTGACGGCTCCTCGAAGACACGAAGTTCGGTAGGATCGAGCCCAGCAGATTGACGAAAGGGAGCAACTCCATGAACCAGTACGTTGGTTTGGAATCTCTATGGAAGACACCGGCATTTGCGTTTTGAACCGGAGCGGCGCTGCCACATTCGAAGGTTGCGTGTCCACCCAATCCGGAGGCTATCGCTCAACTCTTGCGGCGTCATGCCGGCAGTCCGCGCCTGGCGCGCGCCGGGTCCCTTCGACCCCGCACGCGCATCTTGGATGGCTTCGCAAGCGTGTCGCGTCCGAGGACGGGAGCTAGCCGTTCGCGCTCAATTTGTGGTCATTACAATGGCTGCCATTCGACATTCAAGAAGCCCTCAACGCCACCACTTAAATGCCGAAGAATCTCGTGTCTGCTTTTGGAGCCACTTCATCTTCTCGTGCTCTGCAATAAAGAGGTTGCCCTCTGTTTCACGAAGCGAGCCTGAAAAAGCGCGCGATGGGGTTTATGCCTCGGCCAATCTCTGCGATAAGGCATCGAGTACTTGAAGGCAACAGCCGTCGAGTGGCTTGCAAAACGAAATGGGAGACATTGGGTTGCGAACAGATTTTTCGCGTATCAATCGGTCTAAAGCTATCTTCGATGATATTTATGCTTTGGATGATCCAAGGGCATATTTCTCTGTCCTGGGAGACTTGGATTATATGATCCCGGACGTGGCTGAGCCGGTTGTGCGCCAAATTCTGGCAGCGAAAGCTTCGGCAACCGGCCTTAAGCCGGTCGTGCTTGATGTTGGCTGTTCATACGGCATCAACGCAGCGGTGCATCGGTTTCCACTGACCTTCGGGGGCTTGCGTCACCGCTACGCCCGGCGCGAGATGAGGGCGATCAGTTCTGAGACACTGGTGCATCTCGATCGAAATTTTTATGCAGCTTGGCCTGATGTCGGTTTGGCGCGGTTTATCGGCCTCGATATGTCGGCACCGGCGATCAGCTATGCAACGGATGTTGGTCTCCTGGAGCAGGGCATTGTCGCTGACCTTGAAAAGGAGGCGCTATCGACGGACAGCGCGCGCATTATCCGCTCCACGGATGTTATCATGTCGACGGGTTGCATCGGCTACGTTACCGAGAAAACGTTCAGCAAAATTCTCGATGCGACAGATCAGCGTCTTTGGATCATCTCCTTCGTCCTACGAATGTTCCCATTTGATTCCTTGGCCACGACGTTCGCGAGGCGTGGCCTTGTGACAGAACGTCTTGCGGGCGCGACGTTTATCCAGCGTCGCTTTCGCGATGCTGACGAGTTTGAAAGTTGTTTGGCCAGCTTGGCGGCTCTTGGCGTCGATGCTACCGGTCTTGAATCAGAAGGGCTGTTTCACGCCGATCTGATCTTGTCCCGCCCTGAGGCGGATGCGCGCGCCATGCCTCTGGAAGACATTGTCACCGTCGCCAGCGGCAGGGGTCGGCCGATCGGGCCCCGTTATGTTCATGTTGAGGGCAGCAAGGGCTTGCAGGTCGCGCTGGAGCCGTGACAGGTTCGCTTTCCGAAGATAGCCGTGGGTGTGATCCAGGGATCTGTGCACCTAAGTGGATCACGCCCTCGCTCCCTGCATGGTTACGTTCGGTCCGGTCGGCAGGCTAGAGAGAAGCCGTGCTCATGACAGCTTTGCCGATTTCGAATCCATCTGTTTCCGTGCCATATGTCGAGATCGAGGCTGGGCATCGTCAACTTAATCGACGCGGAGCCGAAGAAGGGGATTCTCAGAGGTTCGAGATTCGGCGATAGCGCTTGTCGTGGAGATCTCGCGCCAAGTCGCAAAGGCTCGCTCGCGCGAAGCACGACGGAAGTCGGCAGCGACGGCTCCGGGATAGGGGATGTTGAAAAGCTTCGCGACCTGATCGTGAACTGACAGAAACCGTTGAGCTTGGCGGGACGATTTGAAACGCTTCATGATCCGCTCGCGTCGCCACGTCGGCCTGATGAGAATTCTCGGCCCGATTGTTGGGAGCTTTGTGCTGACGATGTTCGACGTGAAAGCCCAGCTTCCCCCTCGCAGCGCCGTACGAACGGAGCTTGTCCGTGATCATCACGCGCGGCGGCGTGCCGGCGGATTTCAAGAGCTTCTTCATGAACTGCTGCGCGGCGCGCGAGTCTCTTCAGCGCTGGAAAGGCGTCGAGACGAAGCCATTCTGGTCGACAGCGCGCCAGAGCCAATGTTGTTCGCCCGCGAGCGAGATAACGATTTCGTCCAGATGCCATTTGCCGCCGCGAGCGGGAGCGCGCTGGCGAATCCGATCGGAGAACGCTTTGCCGAATTTCCTTCCCCACTGGCCCACGGTTTCATAGGTCACGCCAATGCCACACGCCGCCAGCATTTCCTCGACCATGCGCAAGCTAATACGACCAAACGGCATAGCCTGATCGCTTCCGATGGGAAGCAATGGCGGCGATAAAGAGGGGTCCCGGACGGTTGGCATGCCGGTTGTTTACCGCCTCGGCCGCTCCAATTCGTTAACTTGACGGTGCCCTTTTGCCTTCTGAATCTTGATCTCCCTCAGCACAAGGCTTGACGAACCTCGGCGAGTCGCGCCTATATGTAGACCTGTCACGGTCTTTCATTCCTATATCTCGTAGGATGGAAGCTAAGAGGGAACCCGGTGCGCCGGCAATGGCTATTCCGAGGCTGCCCCCGCAACTGTAAGCGACGAGCGGTTGTCATCATGGTCACTGGCGACAGCGCCGGGAAGGCCGACAGCCGCAGCGACCCGCGAGCCAGGAGACCTGCCGCGACAGAACGAACGTCCTCGGGCGGGGTGCCCCGGTAGGTCGCTTGCAGCCGGGGACATTTGCCCGGTCTCCTTGCAAGTCGTCCGCGGCCCCCAGCGCCAAACATCGCGGGGTTGCCGATGTCGCCGTCTTACGATTTCGATCAGCAGGGTCATCTCCTTGCACTGTCCAGTGTGCGGCCGCCGCGAGCGCAGGCAAAGCCTGCCGCGCTTCAGCTGTCTGTTCCGCCTCCATCGCTGGCTCCGCTGCCTCGGCCCCTTGCGGCGTCTCCAAAGCCGTCTGACCTCGCCCTTGATCGGTCGCGCGACAATCTCCTGACATCGTTCGGCAAGCTGACCCTGACCGACCGTTATCTGCTCCCCGGCGAAGGCATCCAAGACATGTTTGCGCGGGTATCGTGCGCGTTTGCGGACGATGTTGCCCATGCTCAGCGTCTTTATGATGCAATGTCCCGGCTGTGGTTCATGCCGGCGACGCCAGTGCTCTCGAATGGCGGCAGCACGCGTGGCCTGCCTATTTCGTGCTTCCTTAATTCGGTGTCGGACTCGCTCGAAGGCATCGTCGGCACCTGGAACGAGAATGTCTGGCTTGCCTCCAACGGTGGCGGCATCGGCACCTACTGGGGCAATGTTCGCTCGATCGGCGAGAAGGTGAAGGGCGGCGTCACCTCAGGCATCATCCCCTTCATCCACGTCATGGACGGCCTGACGCTGGCGATCAGCCAGGGCTCGTTGCGGCGCGGCTCGGCGGCGGTCTATCTCGATATCCACCATCCCGAGATCGAGGAGTTCCTCGAGATCCGCAAGGCGTCCGGCGACTTCAACCGCAAGAGCCTTAACCTCCATCACGGCATCAACGTCACCGACGAGTTCATGCGTGCCGTAGGCGCCGGCACCGCGTTCGCTCTGCGGAGCCCGAAGACTAACGAGGTCATCCGCGAGATCGACGCCCGCCAGCTGTGGCAACGCATCCTTGAGAACCGGCTGCAGACCGGCGAGCCTTATCTCTTGTTCATCGACACCGTGAACCGCGCGCTCCCCAAGCACCAGCGCGAGCTCGGCCTCAAGGTCTCGACCTCCAACCTATGCAGCGAGATTACGCTGCCGACCGGTATCGATCATCGCGACGAGGAGCGCACCGCGGTGTGCTGCCTGTCGTCGCTCAACCTCGAGACCTGGGACCAGTGGAATGAGGAGCCCGGCTTCATCGAGGACGTCATGCGCTTCCTCGATAACGTGCTCACCCGCTTCATCACGGTGGCACCGGGCGGCATGAAGCGTGCCCGCTACGCCGCCCTGCGCGAGCGCTCAGTCGGCCTCGGCGTCATGGGCTTCCACTCGTTTCTCCAGGCCAAGGGCATTCCGATGGAGAGTGTCTTGGCCAAGTCGTTCAATCTGAACATGTTCCGAAAAATCCGTCGCGATGCCGACGCGGCGTCCGTGGCGCTCGCTCGTGAGCGTGGCCCGTGCCCGGATGCCATGGAACGCGGCGTGATGGCGCGCTTCAGCCACAAGATCGCGATCGCGCCGACCGCCTCGATCAGCATCATCTGCGGCGGCACCAGCGCCTGCATCGAGCCGATCCCGGCCAACATCTACACCCACAAGACGTTGTCGGGCGCCATCTCGGTGCGTAATCCGCATCTCGCCAAGGTGCTGACCGCCAAGGGCGCCGATACCTCGGCGACCTGGCAGTCGATCATCGCGCACGAGGGTTCGGTCGCCCATCTCGACATCCTGTCGGAGCACGAGAAAGCGATCTTTCGCACCGCCTTCGAGATCGATCAGCGCTGGATCGTCGAGCTTGCCGCCGACCGTGCCGCGTTCATCTGCCAGAGCCAGTCGATCAACCTCTATCTGCCGGCCGACGTCGATAAGTGGGACCTCCACATGCTGCACTGGACGGCATGGGAGCGCGGGGTGAAGAGCCTCTATTACTGCCGCTCAAAATCGATCTCGCGCGCGGCGTTCGCCGGCAAGATCGCCGACGGCGACAAGGTTGCACCGCCGCAGCGCACCGACTATGAGGAGTGCCTCGCATGTCAGTGATCGATCTCTCGTCCGTCGATCCGCGCACGCTGATCGGCAAGGGGCGGGTCGGCCTGCTTGACTCGACCGGCAGCTATGACGTCGATCGCTACGCCTGGGCTTACGAGTTCTGGAAGCGCCAGCAGCAGACCCACTGGATGGGCGAGGAGGTGCCGCTCGGCGCCGACCTCAAGGACTGGGCGTCGGACCGCGTCACGGCCAACGAGCGCGCGCTGCTCACCCAGATCTTCCGTTTCTTCACTCAGTCGGACATCGAGGTCGGCGACAACTATCTCAAGCGCTACATCCCGATCTTCCAGCCACTCACCGTCCAGATGATGATGGCCGCCTTCACCAACATGGAGACGGTCCACATCGACGCCTATGCGCTTCTGCTCAAGACGCTCGGCATGCCAAAGACCGAGTTCGAGGCGTTCCGCGGCTATGCGGAGATGCGCGCCAAGGCGGAATACATGCACGAGTTCGGCGTCGACACCGTGGCTGATGTCGCCCGCACCCTGGCGATGTTCGGCGCCTTCACCGAAGGCATGGCGTTGTTCGCGAGCTTCGCCATGCTGCTCAACTTCCCGCGTCATAACAAGATGAATGGCATGGGACAAATCGTAAGCTGGTCAGTGCGCGACGAGAGTCTCCACTGCGAGGGCATCATCAAGCTATTTCACGAATGGCACAGTGAAACCGGCGCGGTGACGCGCTCCGTCCGCGATGACATCGTCGACGTCGCAAAGACCATGGTGAAGCTGGAGGAGAACTTCGTCGATCTCGCCTTCGGCCTCGGCAAGATCGAGGGCATGCTGCCTGAGCAGATCCACGCCTACGTCCGCTATGTGGCTGACTGGCGACTTAGCCAGCTCCGGATTGCCCCGGTCTTCGGCTTCTTTGAGGCCAAGGAGGGCGGATTCACCCAGCTCAAGGCGCATCCGCTGCCGTGGCTCGTCGAGATTCTCAATGGCGTCGAGCACGCCAATTTCTTCGAGCAGCGTGCCACGGAGTACTCCAAGGCGGCGAGCCGCGGCAGCTGGGACGGCGAAGATGGGGTGTGGGCGGTTTTCGGCCGTATATAGGCAACCCGAGCAGCGGTTGGTGCGTCAGCTCGTGTGCATCTCGGACGTTCGCGGAAGTCCGCTCTGCTGCTGCTCTCTGGGGTACAGCGGACACCAAGCGGCATGATCGACGCCGCTCGAAATTATGATGGAGTGGGCGCCGCAGACGGCATCGATGTGCCAAAGCGGAGGTGTTGAGCTCCACTTAAGGGGAGGCGTCCGTGTCAGAGGTTATCATAATCGGTCTGGATATCGCCAAGCACGTTTTTACGCCCACGGAGCGGATGAGCGCGTTCAGCATGCGGATTAGCCGAGGAAAGCTGCTGGATTTCTTCGCGGCCCAGCCGAGTTGCACGATAGCGCTGGAGGCATGTGGTGGAGCGCATCACTGGGGCCGTCAGCGCGCCCAGCTTGGCCACGAAGTTCGACTAATTACGCCCGCCTATGTAAAGCCGTTTGGTGCGCCCCGACGGCGCGTATTGCCAGCTGAGAAAGATCCACCCAGAGAATTGTCGATTGATCTGGTAGCTGACGAGCGGTTTGGACGAGCAATCGGATAGACGGAAGCCTCACGACGAAGGTCGTCTTGGGCGGCCGAGCAATCCAGCGGGCCGTAACGTGAGTGAGTGCGCCGGGAGAAACCGGCAAGGAGTATGTGGTGAAAGTCCACTGCGATGAAGGAGTAGCAATCCACGTCGCCCCTGATCCGTGCGCAGGCGTCCGTGAGGACGTCGGCGAAGCGTCGGTGGGGGAGCGTATAGGCCAGCCATTGAGCGTGTGCTGCAGCAGCATAGAAAAGGAGAGTTCGAGATGAACGCCTAGCCATGTGCGTAAGCTGCGCGAAAAGATGGGGGTGGGCCCTCCGGGATCGGCGTTCAGGCGCGGGCCCCAAACCAGTCCAAGCGGCTGCGCTCAAAAGGTGTGGTCGTGAGCGTTGGATCAAAAGTCCGAAGAGAAATTCGGGCAGGTGAGCGTTCGCGAGACGAATGAAAATGAACCCTCGATGACGCGTCGAAAGCTGGTGGACGTTGCTAAAACCAGAAGCGGCTCAATCTTCTGGGATAAGCCTATCGGCAACCTGACTACTGGGTAGGCAGCAACCGGCGTAGAGGGGGCGTGAAGCGGATGCAGGCTTTCGCGTGGAACTGCAGGAACCAGACTTTGGATGCCAAGGAAGAAGCTGAAGCGACCAAAATCGCGAGGCGAGAGTACCGATGCCAAGGTCTGGGGCGGACCGACTCGTAAGAGCTTCGAAGGCTCTGTAATGGGGCCGGAGCAAAGGGGTCGGATCAGGACGGTTGTGATCATGGACCAACTGGAGACAGGATGAATACGACGATCACGACAGACAAGCCGTTTAGCATCGATAAGAGAAGTGTGGTTCGGGCTTATAAAGCGGTTAAATCCAAACGTGGTGCGGCTGGCGTGGACGGGCAGACGCTCGGGGAGTTTGATAAAGATCTGAAGGGCAACCTTTATAAGATCTGGAATCGGATGAGCTCGGGCAGCTACTTTCCTCCGTCAGTGCGTGCAGTCTCTATTCCGAAAAAGGGGGGAGATGGCGAAAGGATTCTGGGTATTCCGACCGTCAGCGATCGCATCGCGCAGATGGTTGTTGCGCAGTACCTTGAACCGATTCTTGATCCAATTTTTCTTCCAGACTCCTATGGTTACAGACCGAAGAAATCGGCCCTGGAAGCCGTGGGTGTTACGCGCGAGCGGTGCTGGAAGTATGATTGGGTTCTTGAATTCGATATCAAAGGACTATTCGACAACATCCCGCACGATCTTTTGCTCAAAGCGGTTCGAAAGCATGTAACGTGCAAATGGGTTCTGCTCTACATCGAAAGATGGCTCAAGGTACCCATGGAAAAGGACGGAGTGTTGATCGAGCGAACTCGCGGTACCCCTCAAGGGGGCGTTGTTAGTCCGGTTCTCTCCAATCTTTTCCTGCACTATTGTTTCGACCTCTGGATGACACGGAAACACCCTGACCTCCCATGGTGCCGCTATGCAGATGACGGCCTAGTCCACTGCCGGACTGAGCAGGAAGCGATGGCCCTAAGGGCCGATCTTCAGGTTCGGCTCATGGAGTGCGGGCTGGAGATGCATCCCACCAAGAGCAAGATCGTCTACTGCAAAGACAGCAACCGACGAAGCGAATATCCGAACGTCAGCTTCGACTTTCTCGGGTATCGCTTTCACCCCCGCCGGGCAGAAAATACACGGAGCAAGCAAGTGTTCTGTAATTTTCTCCCAGCGGTCAGCCCGTCAGCGTTGAAGTCTATGCGTTCGGCGATTCGGGACTTGGACATCCGCCAAAGAACCCAGGTGTCGCTGGCAGACATCGCCCGTGAGATCAATCCGCTCCTTCGAGGGTGGATTGCCTATTACGGACGATACACGCGCTCGGCTCTGGGCCCATTTCTGGCATTCGTCGATCAGACGCTCCGGGCGTGGCTGATGCGGAAGTTCAAGCGCTTTAAGGGACAGAAGACCCGAGCAGGAAAGATCATCGCTCGATTATCTCGAGAATGGAGTGACCTTTTCGCACACTGGAAACTCGGACTACGCGGCTCGTTGGCCTGATGGGAGCCCAGTGAGGGGAGACCCTCACGCTGGGATCTGAGAGAGGCCGGCGGTGAGATTCCGCCGGCCTACTCGCCCGCGAAACCGTTATAAATCCGAGTGCCGACGTTGTTCACTTGACGGAAGGCAAAATCGGCAGGCGCGATATTGCGAGTGCCCGCCGAGCTCGGCGTGGTCTGAGACCCTGGCATGTACGGACGCTCCTTGTGCGGGAACCGGGAGATCTTTGGATCGGCCATAGGCCTTCCGGGCCGATGGTCCGTGGCGGGAAGGCGAGGAGCCGTAGCCGCTGATGCACGATCCAGAGAAGTCTGACTCCGGCATAGTAGCGACGAAGCCGACGAACAAGGCCGGGCAACCGGCTGCGGAGCCGGTGGAGCCAAGGCCGGGGACCAAGGGGAACGTGGGCCAGCAAAGCACGCACCGGGCGCAGAGTCGGATTCGCGTGACCCAGGCGCTGGACCGCGTACGACAAGCAGCAAGGCAAAGAAAGAAGGAGCGGTTCACCGCGCTTCTCCACCACATCAATGTCGATACCCTGAAGACGGCATTCTACGCGCTGAAGCGCAAAGCCGCCCCCGGGGTGGATGGCGTCACGTGGCAGGATTACGAGTCGGATCTTGAGCTCAGGCTCGAGGATCTGCACGGACGGGTCCATCGAGGAGCCTACCGGCCGCAACCGTCTCGCCGGACGTATATCCCGAAGGCGGATGGAAAGCAGCGGCCACTGGCGATCGCCGCCTTGGAAGACAAAATCGTCCAGGGCGCAACCGTCTTGGTGCTCAACGCGATCTACGAAGTCGACTTCGTCGGTTTCTCCTATGGGTTCCGACCCAGACGGGGACCGCACGATGCGTTGGATGCACTTTCGACAGCGATCAAAATAAAGAAGGTGAACTGGATACTTGACGCCGACATCCAAAACTTCTTTGGAGCTGTTAGTCAGGAATGGCTCACCCGCTTCCTAGAACATAGGATCGGCGACAAGCGCATCGTCCGCCTCATCCAGAAGTGGCTCAAGGCGGGTATACTTGAAGACGGAGTCGTAACAGTCGATGACAGGGGGACGGGCCAAGGTTCGGTAATTTCACCGCTCCTGGCCAATGTCTACATGCATTACTGCTTCGATCTCTGGGCCGAACGCTGGAGACGGCAAGAAGCCCGGGGCAACATGATCGTCGTGCGTTATGCCGACGATCGTGCGCCACGACGGCGCGAAGGAGGTGTGATGTAGAGCACCTTTGAGCAGCCTTGCTGCACAGAAGATGGGGGTTGGCCCCTCGAACTCGGGTTGCAGGATCAGGGTTCAAACCACCGGCTGCTGCTTCGGCCCAATGGTCGAGGTGGTGAGCGAGACCGGAAAAGGCAGAGCGAGACTCTGTCAGGTAAGGATCGAGGAGACGAGCGCAAGCGAACCACCGATGAACTGTCGAAAGCGTAGGGAAGACGTCAAAACCAAGGGGTAGTCGTTATCTTGGGATCAGTCTGAGCGATACCTGTTTACGGCTCAGGCGGCGTCCGGCAGGCGAGGTGGCGTGACCTCGGTTCAGGCTTCTGTGCGGAACGTGGGAACCTGTATCGCGATGCCAAGGGAATGGTTCAAGTGGAAGCCCCACAAGAGTCTGAGTACCAATGCGCGATGCAGGGACGGAGCCGTGTGTAGTAGTGACGAAGGCACTGTAATGGTGGCGGAGCGAAGGCACGGCACTGTCCCGCTTGATTGGAAGAACAACCGGAAACGGGAGGACTCTTTTGGGTCAAGCAAAGCCGTATGACATCCCCAAGCGCTGGGTTTGGGAGGCGTACAAACGGGTTAAAGCAAATCGGGGCGCAGCCGGTGTGGACGAGCAGTCGATCGAGGTGTTCGAGGCAGACTTGCAGAGCAATCTGTACAAGCTCTGGAATCGAATGTCTTCGGGCAGCTACTTTCCACCGCCGGTCAAGCGTGTGCAGATCGACAAGCGCGACGGCGGGAAGAGGCCGCTAGGAATTCCGACGCGCCGGGCATAATACACCTCATACAGTTTGCGTTGGGGATGGTGGGTGAAGATGGCTTGAAGTCGCAACCCATTTTCGGAGACGCCGGTCGACGCAATCGTCGATGGTGATTGCATATGGCGCATTCGGCTTGCGTTGCAGCGCCGAGACTATACCACGTTCGATCCAGTAATGGACGACCCACAGGCTGACGCCAAATCTCTCACAAACCTGGCTGACGTTCAACGTTCCGGCGGGAAGAGATCGGCCAGTGATACGATGCTTGTAGCGGATCCATCGAATCATGCTGACGGTGAACGGCCTGCCGGTCGAGCTTGTCTGACCATTGCTTTTGAGTTGCGCGACGATCTCATGATCATCATGTAGTTCCGCCAGCGCGCGGATTTTGGCAACGAACTCTTCGGGATAACGAACTGCTTCGGGGCGGTTCGGCCGCTGCCGGACCTCAATTGTCTCAGTAGCCCCACCTTGCCAGCGAATTTGCAATCGCAGCAGTTTGGGCTCTGGACCCTTAGCGACGGTGATGTCGCGTATCAACAGGCGGAGCATGCGCTTGCGGTCACGAGCTGAAGTGCTTGAAGCCTTCCACAGTCGGGGGAAGTCCCTGCCAAGCTGCAGTATTTGCTGCCTCTGTTCGGTTGTGATGCTACGCAGGTTCTGGCGCTCAAAATTGGCCAATTCAGTCTCGAGCTCGAGAAGCCGCTCCATTGCATCGTTCCAGCGCTTCTCGAGCGTACTGGCAACCAACCGATTGCTGGGGTCTGCTTCTTCATAGCGTCGTTCTGCCAAGTCACAATCATAACGGGCCCGGTCTATCCTTCGTTGCCATTGCGCAGCAATTGACCTATCGCGCTCCTCCAAGCTTGTCAGCGCTTGCAACGCCAGTTTAACCGTCAGTGGCGTGACGGCGGTCAACAGGCGCTCTGCAATGGCGTGATCAAGCGGTTTTGATGGCAGAGACATGCAGTGCTGCGGCGCCAGTGCCTCCCGACGCCTCCAATTGCATTCATAGATCGGGTAAAGACCGCCATTGCCGGCGTAGCGCACATTTAGACGCCGTCCGCAAGCGCCACAAAGCAATAAACCTTGCAGCAAACAAAGTCCCTCTCGAGCGGGGCCGGCGATAACTTCGCTATTGGTCCTGTTCGCCGCCAAGTGTTCGCGGTTGGTAAGGAATCGATCCCAGGTAATATAACCAGCATGGTGATCGGGAATGACAACACGCCACTCATCTTGTGGCATGCGGCGCAACTGAGTTTGGATCTCACCGGTAGGACCAACCTGCTTACAAGATTGATATCGGCCAAACACGTAAGTGCCGGCGTAAGAAGGATTGGCAAGAACACCGAGCACGCGTGAATGCGTAAGTCGTCCCCAGATCAGCTTGCCGTCCCAGACGCCGCCATAGGCTCGGCGTGGAAAGACAAGGCCGAGTTCATTGAACCGTTTAACTACGCCGTAGGCGCTGCTCTCTTGTTCAAATAGTTCGAAGACTGTTCGAACCGCGCCTTGCACTTCCTGATCGGGGTCGAGGGTGATCCTATCGCCGTCGAATACCAAACCGACCGGCAGAGGGAAGTGCAATTCACCTTTCTGCGCCTTGTTGAGTTTGCCTCCGTGGAGGCGCGCGCGAATGATGTGCAGCTCTGCCTGAGCAAACGTACCCTTCATGCCAAGCACAAGGCTGTCGTTGAAGTCCGCCGGATTGTAGCAGCCATCGCCGTCGAACACCAATGTGCGTGTCACCGCGCACAGCTCCAGCAAGCGATGCCAATCCTTGTTCGAGCGGGCCAGGCGCGAGGCTTCCAGAGAGAAGATCGCGCCGACTTGGCCCATTGCCACATCGCTGACCAGCGTCTTGAAGTCGTCGCGATTGGTCGCCTGCTCGCCGGAGTGACCGAGATCCCGGTCGAGGATCCGGATCTGCTCCGGAGTCCACCCGAGCGACCTCGCTTGGTCCGCTAAGTTGTACTGGCGCTCTGTGCTCTCTTGATTGAAGCGGACTTGCCCCATCGTCGACTGACGGATGTAGATGCAGGCCTGCCGCGCGAGATGATGATCGGCAATCTTGGGATTGATCATGATCGGGTCCTTCCACATCGGGCGGCGGAGCGCCTGCAGCGAGATAGGAGTCGATCATGTTGGCGATGATGGCGCCCGCCTCGGCAAAGTCGAGGGCTGCGACCGCCGGATCCATCTAATCGAGACTTTCGCGGCGACGCAGAAGCTCGGCATTGATCGCGCAAATCTCGTTGAGCATCTCCTGGAGTTTGCGGTAGTTGGCGAGAAACTCGGCCACCTGAGGATACGCGCCATTCGGCACATAGCCGAGCCGCGGGCGTTCGCCGGTTCGAGCGATTGTGGACAGGTAACGCTTGGGGCCGTGTCCCGGTCCGTCGACGCAGTGGCAGCTGGGTCGGCCGCAGCGCTTGTAGGTCTCGATGAGCGACCCGCGCACAATCTGCTCGATCGGCGGCAGGGCACGCAAGAGCTGGTGGCGGCGCTTTCGCAGGGCCGCGGAAGAAGGCTTCTTCATTTGCGGACCGAATCGAATTGATGTCCGAGTGATTCAGAAGCTGAGTCATTGGTCAAGCCTCATTTCTTGAGCTTCAACGAAGAGGCGAATTCGGCGAGCGCAAGCAGACCAAGGGCGTCGATGAGCAACGGCTGCTGGCCATTGATAGGCTCGCTCCGATCACCGGGAAGCGCCCAGTCCGTCCAGTCGCGTGGGACAGCAAGCGATCCGATCTCGGCGTGGCGCAGGCTCAAAGTCTCTACGCCAGAGACCTTTCTGACCTTGAGGACAGCAAATCGCTGACCACGAAGTACATGGAAGGGATGGGTTATCTCAGCCGAACCCAAATCCTGACGGGGTTGAAGTGCAGTTCGACGTAACCGTGCCTACGGTGTCGGATCGCGTTGCTCAGGCGGTCGTCAAAGGATATCTGGAGCCGGATTTGGAGAAGCACTTTCATCCAGACTCGTTCGGATATCGACCCGGAAAATCGGCGCTCGATGCCGTTGGGGTTGCTCGCCAGCGATGCTGGCGGCATCCCTTCGTGCTCGATCTCGACATTCGGGCCTATTTTGACTCGATATCGCATGAACTTTTGCTCAAGGCGATTCGGAAGCACACGGACTGCGCCTGGGTGTTGTTGTACATTGAACGGTGGCTTAAAGCTCCCGTTCAACTGGAAGACGGCACCCTTGAACCCCGAGAGAAGGGCACGCCGCAGGGCTCGGTGGTATCACCGCTGATGGCGAATCTCTTTCTCCACTATACGTTCGACATGTGGATGCGAAGAAATCATCCGAGCATCCCGTTCGAGCGTTATGCCGATGATATTCTCTGCCATTGCGACAGTGAGCGGCAGGCACAAGAACTGAAGGAGGCGCTTGCGAAGCGCTTTGCCGAATGCGGACTGGAGCTTCATCCGAACAAGACGAAGATAGTCTATTGTAAGGATGACGACCGGCGAGGTGATTATCCTGAACAGAAATTCGACTTTTTGGGCTACACGTTCCGTGCCCGTCGGTCGAAGAATCGTTGGGGAAAGCACTTCGTCAACTTCAGCCCCGGTGTCAGCAATGCCGCGACGAAGGCAATCCGACAGGAAATCCGTGCCTGGCAACTACGCTGCCGGGTGGATAAGAGGATCGACGACCTGGCGAGGATGTTCAACCCGATCATTCGAGGCTGGATGAACTACTATGGTCGGTACTACAAGTCGGCGCTTTATCCGACACTACGCCATCTCGACCGATGTCTCGCGCGATGGGCGATGTCGAAATACAAACGTCTGCGGCGACATCGAAGACGGGCAGAGCACTGGGTACGGGACATTGCGTGCCGCACCCCCACGCTGTTGGCCCATTGGCCGATGCTGCACAAGACGGCGGCTGGACGGTAAGAGCCGGATGAGCGGAGACGTTCACGTCCGGATCTGTGAGCGCCTGGGGGTGAAACTCCCCCGGGCGACTCGACTAGTGATCGGTTTCGAGCATAAGGACGACGCACAGCGTTTCCTCGATGCAATGCGTGACAGGCTTGGGGAATTTGCGCTGTCGCTTCACCCGGCCAAAACGCGCCTGATTGAGTTCGGCCGCTTTGCAACGACCGATCGAAAGAGGCGTGGGCTTGGAAAGCCAGAAACGTTCACCTTCTTGGGCTTCACTTTCATCTGTGGACGATCGCGCCGCGGCACTTTCGTGCTTCAACGGAAGACCCGACGCGACCGCATGCGGCGTAAGTTGAAGGACATCAAGGTAGAGTTGCAGCGTCGAATGCACCAGCCGATACCCGAACAGGGAAAGTGGTTGAGCCAGGTAGTGACTGGCCACTTCGCCTATTATGCGGTCCCAACCAATAGCCGGGCGCTCTCGGCGTTCCGACGTTGCGTGACCGACCTCTGGCGACGAACGCTTCGGCGGCGCAGCCAGCGAGACGGATTCACATGGGAGCGCATGGCGAAGTTGGTCAGTGACTGGCTTCCCCCGCCGCGCATCCTTCATCCTTGGCCAGACATACGCTTTGACGTCAAACACCCAAGGTAGGAGCCGGATGCCTTAGTTGGGCGAGTCCGGATCTGTGCGGGGGGCGGCCAGCAATGGCCGTCCCTACCGCGATGCCTGAGCACGCCTCGAAAGTTACGATGTGAATGCCGACCCGATCGTACGGCGGGGAAGGAAGACCGCCTGAAGGAGGTTAACCCCGAGGGATATGAGACCGTCATTCGCAAGCGCGAGAACCGCGGGAGCACTGACGGGAGATGCCGGAAAAGCGAACGACGGATCAGCCGCCCAACAGGGCAAACGATAACCTCATGCTCAGCTCAAATTCAACTGTGCCTGGATCTATAGCCGCAGCTGGTTGGGACCTGTGGTCGAAGCGAGCGATGGGTCTTCAGCTGTGTCTGGCTTAAGGCGCGGATGTCCGAACTTCTACACGAAGATCGACGTCGCCGGGTCGGCGCGAAACACATGATTTTCTTTTCAGAAAGGGCTTTAGATGAGGCCCGTTCGATCGATCAATGCCACGCTGATACCCGACGAATCCGGATGGGCCGTCGGCCTCGCGTCGAGCTGGGCAGTGCGACTCCCCCCGAGTGCGCGCGTGCATTAGATGGTCTGATCTTTTCAGCGACTCAGAGGTGAGCGCTTCATCAGCTTCTTGCCCGCGGTTGATATGCTTCCTGCAACTAATCCGTTCGCAGTCCAATCGTACAGGTGCTTCAGCTCCGAACGGGCCGAAAACCAGCCTGTAAATGCAGGACTAGATTCGTCCATCCCCATTCTAAAAAAGCGATCAAGTAGCAACCTAGCCCGCATGCCGGTTAGGATATCACATTCCATACAGCAAGTATTTTCTCTCTGCTCTACGCTGGCTCCCTACGACGTCTGAATACTTGTTGAACTAACCCATTCCCTGCCTCTTCTATTCATCCCCGTCGCCGATCGCATTTCTGCGATTGGCGCTCGACGGGGGCGAACGTGGCGGTCACTTCAATCCATTCGGAAGCCTTTTCGCGTGGCGCGCGCATGCTGCGCACAGCCCTTGGCCCGGCGATTGCGACGTTCCTCGAGGACCCCTCAATCGTCGAGGTGATGCTCAACCCCGATGGCCGGCTCTGGATCGACCGGCTGTCAGGTGGCCTGGAAGATAGCGGACGCACGATGTCCGCCGCCGATGGCGAGCGGATCGTGCGCCTAGTCGCGCACCATGTCGGCGCTGAGGTGCATGCCGAGAGGCCGCGGGTCTCGGCCGAGCTTCCCGAGACGGGAGAGAGGTTCGAAGGACTTCTCCCGCCCGTCGTTGCGGCGCCGGCCTTTGCGATCCGCAAGCCCGCCGTCGCGGTGTTCACGCTCGATAACTACGTCGCCGCCGGCACGATGACCGCCGGTCAAGCGACAGCGCTCCGAACGGCCGTCGCTTCGCGCAAGAACATCCTGGTCGCTGGCGGCACCTCGACCGGCAAGACCACGCTCACCAACGCACTGCTCGCCGAAATCGCCGGCACCACCGATCGCGTGGTGCTGATCGAGGACACCCGCGAGCTGCAGTGCCGCGCTCCGAATCTGGTCGCGCTGCGCACCAAGGACGGCGTCGCATCCCTGTCCGATCTGGTCCGATCCTCGCTGCGTTTGCGCCCCGACCGCATTCCGGTCGGCGAGGTGCGGGGCAGCGAGGCCTTGGAACTCCTCAAAGCCTGGGGGACCGGCCACCCCGGGGGGATCGGAACGATTCACGCGGGCACGGCACTGGGCGCGCTCCGTCGCCTCGAACAGCTGATCCAGGAGGCCGTCCTCACCGTTCCCAAGGCGCTGATCGCCGAGACGATTGATGTCGTCGCGGTGCTGCGCGGCCGTGGCAGCGAACGCCGCCTCGCTGAACTTGCTCTCGTCGCCGGCCTCGATCCCGCCACCGGCGATTACCGTGTCCAGTCCGCCGGGGCGGGCGGCGAAACCTCGCTTCCCGGAGACCCGTCATGATCCAACTGCCTTCCGCGGTCCGTCGCGTTCGACGCCGCTTCACCGATGCCGCGGCGATTGCTCTGATCTCCATCGCGTTCGCGCCCGCGGCCTACGCCTCTGGGTCCTCGATGCCCTGGGAGACGCCGCTCAACCAGATCCTGGAGTCGGTGCAGGGTCCGGTCGCCAAGATCATCTCGGTCATCATCATCACCGTGACCGGCCTGACGCTTGCGTTCGGCGACACGGCCGGCGGCTTCCGCCGGCTGATCCAGATCGTCTTCGGTCTGTCGATCGCCTTCGCCGCCTCGAGCTTCTTCCTGACGTTCTTCAGCTTCTCGGGTGGGGCGCTGGTCTGATGGCTGCGGTTGCCGATCCAGAGGTGCCGGGCTTCTTCGCGCCGGTTCATCGCGCGCTCACCGAGCCCATCCTGATGGGCGGCGCTCCGCGCAGCGTCGCGATCGCCAACGGCACGTTGGCGGCTGCCATCGCACTCGGGCTCCGGCTCTGGATTCCCGGCGCATTGATCTGGGCCGTGGGCCACGTCGCGGCCGTCTGGGCGGCCAAGCGCGATCCGCAATTCGTGGACGTCGTTCGCCGTCACCTCCGCTATCCGCCATACCTCGCCACATGAGGCTGCCATGCTGAACCTCACCGAGTATCGCAACCGGGCCGCCGGTCTTCCCGACTTTCTGCCGTGGGCCGCTTTGGTCGAACGCGGTGTGGTCCTCAACAAGGACGGATCGTTCCAGCGGACGGCGCGCTTCCGTGGTCCGGATCTCGACAGCGCGACGCCTGCGGAGTTGGTCGGTGTGACGGCCCGCCTTAACAACGCGTTGCGCCGCCTCGGCTCAGGCTGGGCGATCTTCGTCGAAGCCCAGCGCAGCGCCGCCCAGACTTATCCCTATAGCGCCTTTCCGGATGCCGCATCGGCGCTGGTTGATCTGGAGCGGCGGGATGCTTTCGAGGAGGCTGGGGCACATTTCGAGAGCCGCTATTTCCTGACCTTCGTCTGGCTCCCACCGGCCGAGGACGCCTCGCGCATCGAGGGCTGGCTCTATGAGGGGCGTGCGCAGAACGGCATCGATCCCTACGAATTGCTGCGCGGCTTCGTCGATCGGACCAACCGCGTCCTGCAGCTGGTCGAAGGGTTCATGCCCGAGGTGGCGTGGCTGGATGACGGCGACACGCTGACCTACCTGCATTCGACGATCTCGACCCGGCAGCAGCGCGTCCGCGTCCCGGAGACGCCGATGCATCTCGATGCGTTGCTCGCGGACGAACCGCTCGCCGGCGGCCTCGAGCCACGTCTCGGTAGCCACCACCTCCGTACGCTCACTGTGGTCGGCTTTCCGACCGCGACCCATCCCGGAATCCTCGACGAGCTCAACCGGCTTGCCTTTCCCTACCGGTGGTCGACACGCGCGATCCTCCTCGACAAGACCGAGGCGGTGAAGCTGCTGACCAGGATCCGCCGCCAGTGGTTCGCCAAACGAAAGTCGATCGCCGCCATTGTCAAGGAGGTGATGACCAACGAGGCCTCGACCCTGGTCGATAGCGACGCAGCCAACAAGGCCACTGACGCCGATCTCGCCTTGCAGGAACTCGGGACCGATGATGTCGGTCAGGCCTACGTCACCGCGACCGTCACTGTCTGGGATGAGGACCCCGGCCGCGCCACTGAGAAGCTTCGTCTCGTGGAAAAGGTGATCCAGGGGCGCGACTTCACTTGCATGCCGGAAGGAGTGAATGCGCTCGAAGCCTGGCTCGGCTCGCTGCCGGGCCACGCCTACGCCAACGTTCGCCAGCCGCCGCTCTCCACATTGAACCTGGCCCACATGATTCCGCTTTCGGCGGTCTGGGCGGGGCCGGCGCGCGACGAGCATTTCCGTGGCGCGCCGCTGTTCTTTGGCAAGACTGAAGGCTCGACACCGTTTCGTTTCTCGCTGCATGTCGGTGACGTCGGCCACACCCTGATCGTCGGCCCGACCGGCGCAGGGAAGTCCGTGCTGCTGGCGCTGATGGCGATCCAGTTCCGCCGCTACCGCAAAAGCCAGATATTTGCCTTCGATTTCGGCGGCTCGATCCGCACCGCGGCGCTGGCCATGGGCGGCGACTGGCACGACCTCGGCGGAAGTCTGTCGAACGGTGCCGAGGACTCCGTCTCGCTTCAACCGCTTGCGCGGATCGGCGATGCCGCGGAGCGCGCCTGGGCTGCCGAATGGGTGACCGCGATCCTCGCCAAGGAAGGCGTCACCATCGATCCGACCGCGAAGGAGCATGTCTGGTCGGCATTGACGTCGCTGGCGTCCTCGCCGGTCGAGGAGCGGACGATCACCGGCCTGACCGTCCTGCTGCAATCGACCGCGCTCAAGCAGGCGCTGCAACCCTATTGCGTCGGTGGCCCGTCTGGCCGGCTGCTCGACGCTGAGGTTGAGCAGCTCGGCTTCGCGTCAGTTCAGGCTTTCGAAACCGAGGGGCTGGTCGGAGCCGGCGCGGCACCCGCCGTCCTCACCTACCTCTTCCATCGCATCGAGGGCCGACTCGACGGCCGGCCGACGCTCCTCATCATCGACGAGGGCTGGCTCGTCCTCGACGATCCAGCCTTCGCCCAGCAGCTTCGCGAATGGCTGAAGACGTTGCGGAAGAAGAACGCCTCCGTCGTCTTCGCCACGCAATCGCTCTCAGACATCGATGGCAGCAACATCGCGCCCGCGATCGTCGAAAGCTGCCCGACGCGCATCTTCCTGCCGAACGAGCGCGCGATCGAGCCGCAGCTCACGGCGATCTATCGGCGCTTCGGTCTGAACAATCGCCAGATCGAGATCATCGCGCGCGCGACGCCGAAGCGGGATTACTACTGCCAATCGCGACGCGGCAACCGGCTGTTCGAGCTGGGGCTCGGCCCGATCGCGCTCGCCTTCTGCGCGGCATCCTCAAAAGCCGATCATGCCGCGATCGAACGGCTGCTCGCCGAGCACGGCCGTGAAGGCTTTACGCCGGCCTGGCTCGCCGATCAGGGGCTGCTTTGGGCCGCCGATCTCATCCCTGACTTGACAAACCTGGAGGTGCAATCATGACCGACCGCAAGACGCGCTGTGGCTTAATGGCCGCGAGCGCCGTGTCGCTCGCTTTGTCGATCTCGCCGCTTTTGACGACGCGGCCCTCTGCGCAGGTGTTCGTCTATGACCCCAGCAACTTCAGCCAGAACGTGCTGACTGCGGCGCGCGAGCTGCAGCAGATCAACAATCAGATCCAGATGCTGACCAATCAGGCCCAGAGCCTGGTGAACCAGGGAAAGAACCTCGCGAGCCTGCCGATGTCGACGCTAGCTCAGCTCCAGTCGACCATCGCTCGGACCCAATCGCTGCTGAGCCAGGCGCAAAATATCGCCTTCAATGTTCAGGGTATCCAGACCGCCTATTCCAGCACATATGGCACCGCGGCGGGCACGGGCTCCAATGCGACGATGTTCGCCGCGGCTCAAAATCGTTGGCAGAACTCGGTTGGCGCCTTCGAAGACTCGCTGAAGGTCCAGGCCGGCGTCGTCGGCAATATCTCGACCAATTCAAGCGCGATGACGTCACTTGTCACCGCTAGCCAGTCCGCGAGCGGCGCGCTCCAAGCGGCTCAAGCCGGCAACCAGCTCCTCGCGCTGCAATCCCAGCAGTTGTCCGACCTTGTCGCGGTTCTCGCCGCGAAGGGACGGGCGGACGCGCTGGAACAGGCGCGTGTGACCGCGACCGAGTCGCAGGGCCAGCAGCAATACAAGATCTTCGCGACGCGCAGCGGTTATCAGCCCGGCAACGTCACCATGTTCAGCGGCAACTGAGGCACGCATCATGGAGCGCTCGGATATCCTTCGCGCAGGCGCGATGATCATCGTGTTTGTGATTTTCCTCGCCGCGCTGCATGCCATCCATCGGCGTCCAGCGGAGCGGCCCGTATCCGACGCTTCCTCTGTCTCCACGCCCGACGATCTGTCGCCCGAGCTGCGCCGCTGCCGCGCGCTCGGACCCCAGGATGCCGAAGATCCGCACTGCCAGGCGGTCTGGGAGGAAAACCGCGCGCGCTTCTTCGGCAGGCCGGCGCGGCCACTTCTGCCGCAGGCCGCGCCGGCCACACCGTCGACGACGAACGGTGCGGAAGGAGATAAGCGATGAACAACGTGGGCGTCATCGACACCTTCCTCAATACCTTCACCACCTACATCGATTCAGGCTTTGGCCTAATCAAAGGCGAGGTCACTTATCTCGCCTCGACGCTGATTGTCGTCGATATCACCTTGGCCGGCTTGTTCTGGGCCTGGGGCGCAGACGAAGACATTCTCCAGCGGCTGGTGAAGAAGACGCTCTATATCGGGTTCTTCGCCTTCATCATCACCAACTTCAACAATCTCTCCGGCGTCATCTTCAACAGCTTCGCCGGCCTTGGCCTGAAGGCCGGCGGCTCGTCGATTTCGACGGCGGATTTCCTGCGGCCCGGCCGGCTTGCACAGGTTGGCCTCGATGCCGGGCAGCCGCTGCTCGATGCCGCTAGCCAGATGATGGGCTTCACCAGCTTCTTTGCGAACTTCGTCCAGATCGCCGTGCTGATGGTGTCCTGGCTTGTGGTGCTGATCGCCTTCTTCATTCTGGCGGTGCAGCTGTTCGTCACGCTGATCGAGTTCAAACTGACGACGCTTGCCGGCTTCATCCTCATTCCCTTTGCGCTGTTTAACAAGACCGCCTTCCTCGCAGAGAAGGTGCTCGGCAATGTCGTTGCCTCAGGCGTCAAGGTGATGGTGCTCGCCGTCATCGTCGGCATCGGCACCGGTCTCTTTTCCCAGTTCACCACAGCCTACGGCGGAGGCCAGCCGACGATCGAGCAGGCGCTCTCGGTTGTGCTCGCAGCACTGGCCATGCTCGGCCTCGGTATCTTCGGACCCGGTATCGCGACTGGTCTCGTCTCAGGAGCGCCGCAGCTTGGTGCAGGCGCTGCCGTCGGCACGGGTCTCGCTGTCGCCGGCACAGCGATGGCGGGAGGCGCGGCGTTTGGGGTTGCGGGGCGGGGAGCAATGGCAGCTGCCTCCGGCACTGCTGCGGCTGCGCGTGGTGGTGCGGCGATGGCGGGCGGCATGTCCACCGCTTACAGCCTCGCGTCAGCGAGCCAGTCCGGCGCTGGCGGCGTCGCCTCCGGTCTCGGCGGCGCCGGTCGCGCGGCTGCTAGCGCAGCGGCCGCTCCCGTCAGACGTGCCGCTGCGCAAGCAGCGGGGTCAATGACCGAGAGCTTCGCATCAGGCGCCCGGTCCAGAGTCGCAAATACCGGTGGCTCCTCGACCATGGGGACCATTGAGCGCGGTGAGGGTGCAAACGATGGATCTGCCTCACAAGCGGAGAGCGACAGCGGTCCGCCCGCCTGGGCCCAGCGCGTCAAGCGCAATCAGGCGGTCGTTCACGGCGCGCAGACTGCCGCGCAGGCCGTCAAATCCGGCGACAGCCATGGCGGCGGCCACTCCGTCGACCTCTCGGAAGGAGCATAGAGAATGTCAGTCTTTCGGCGATCGTCGGTCCGCTACGGCCGCACGCCCGAACCCGAAACCCCCTATCAGCGTGCGGCCCAGGTTTGGGACGATCGCATCGGCTCCGCCCGCGTGCAGGCGAAGAACTGGCGGCTGATGGCGTTCGGTTCGCTGATCCTTAGCTGCGGCCTCGCCGGCGGGCTCGTCTGGCAATCCACGCACGGCACCGTCGTTCCATGGGTGGTGCAGGTCGACAAGCTCGGCGAGGCACAAGCAGTGGCGCCGGCTGTTGCCGACTACAGGCCAAGCGACCCGCAGATTGCCTGGTATCTCGCCCACTTCGTCGCGATGGTGCGCTCGCTTCCGGCCGATCCGATCATCGTGCGGCAGAATTGGCTCAACGCCTACGATTTCACGACCACGGCGGGGGCTATGGCGCTGAATGATTACGCCCGTGCCAATGACCCCTTCGCCAGTCTCGGAAAGCAGCAGGTCGCAATCGACGTCTCCAGCGTCATCCGCGCCTCGCTTGACAGTTTTCGCGTGGCCTGGGTCGAGCACCGCTATCAGGACGGAGCGCTCGCCGGCACCACCCGTTGGACCGCCATCCTCACCATCGCCATTCAGCCGCCCACCGACGCCGATCGGCTCCGCAAGAATCCGCTCGGCATCTACGTCAACGCCATCAACTGGTCGAAGGAGCTGGGACAATGACCCCGCCGTTTTCCTCAATCGCCGGCGGTCCGGCTTCGCATCTCTCCATCGCTCGCCAAAACCGCAAAGACAGCGATACGTGCTTCCGTAAATCCGCACTTGCGGCGTTGCTGATGTCTGTCTCGACACTCGGCGGCTGCGCACACAATTTCATCCCGCCCGACATCAACTACGACAGCGCTGAGCCGGCAACGCTCACTGCCGATCCGCCGCCGCCCGTCAAGATCGTGGAATTGCCCAAGCCGCTGCCGCTGCCCGGGCAGCTGAAACCGCTCGCCGCCGGCAAACGCGTCCCGGAAGCCACTGATCCGAAGATGCGCGTCAAACAGGCCAATGCCGCGGCACGGGTGCAGCCGGTCCGTAACGGCTTCATCAACGCGGTCCAGGTCTATCCGTTCTCGGGTGGAGCCCTCTACCAGGTCTATACGGCACCCGGCCAGATCACCGATGTCGCCCTCCAGGAGGGCGAGCAACTCACAGGCTCCGGACCGGTCGCCGCCGGCGACACCGTACGCTGGATCATTGGCGATACCGAGAGCGGCGCGGGCGCGACCAAGAAGATCCACATCCTGGTCAAACCGACGCGGCCGGAACTCGTTACCAATCTCGTCATCAACACCGACCGGCGGACTTATCTCCTCGAGCTGCGCTCGACGGAGAAGACCTATATGGCCTCGGTCTCTTGGCAGTATCCGGAGGACCAACTCATCGCGCTTCGACAGCAGAACGCAACGGCTGAGGCCGCAGCGCCAATCGCGGCCGGCGTCGATCTTGCCTCGATCAACTTCCGCTACGCGATCGAGGGCGATGATCCGGCCTGGCGTCCGCTGCGCGCGTTCGACGACGGGAATAAGGTCTACATCGAATTCCCCAGCGGGATCGTCCAGGGCGAAATGCCGCCGCTGTTCGTCATTGGACCAGCCGGCGGCTCCGAGCTGGTGAACTACCGCGTGAACCGCAACTACTACATTGTCGACCGCCTGTTCGCCGCCGCCGAATTGCGTCTTGGCGACAAGGACAGCGAGCGGCGCGTGCGCATTGTCCGCACCGACGGGAGGCCGCGCTCATGGCGGTAGGCGGCGAAGACGAACGTCAAAGCGACATCCCACCCGTCGCGCCGCCGGATTTTCGGCTCCGAGGCGAGCGGCCACCTGTCACACGCCTTTCGCGCAAGATCCTGATCGGCCTCGGCGCGGTGTCTGCCCTCGCGGTCGCCGGAGCGCTAGGCTACGCCCTGCAAACCCGCAACAAGCAGCAAGCCGGCCAAGAGTTGCTCAGCACCCAGAATAGCCCTTCGGCCGAGGGCCTCGCCGCCTTGCCGAAGGATTATACTGGTCTGCCGCGGCAGGCGCCGCCGCTCGGACCACCGCTGCCCGGCGATCTCGGCAAGCCGATCCTTAATGCTGGCGCTGCACCGAGCACCATCGTCTCCACAACGACGCCTGATCCGGAGACCCAGCACAGAGCGCAGGAGATCGAAGCGGCGCGCGTCAGCCGGCTCTTTGCCCAGACCGTTCAGCAACCGCAGAGCGTCAGCCAAATCATCCCGAATTCGGCGACCGGAGCAGCGACGCTGCCGGCCGCGACACCACCCGTCGACGCTGGATCGGCCCAGAACATGCAGGACCGCAAATCGGCCTTCCTCAATGCGTCGACGGACAAGCGCACGGTAAGTCCGGACCGGCTCGAGGCCAAGGTCTCGCCTTATGTTGTGCAGGCGGGTACGGTGATCCCCGCTGCGCTCATCACCGGCATTCGCTCCGATCTGCCCGGCCAAGTCACCGCCCAGATCACGGAGGCGGTCTACGACAGCCCGTCCGGCAAATATCTTCTGATCCCCCAGGGTGCGAAGCTAATCGGCCAGTATGACAGCTCCGTCGCGTTCGGCCAGAGCAGAATCCTCCTGGTCTGGACCCGGATCATCATGCCGGATGGCAACTCGATCGTCTTGGAGCGCCAGCCCGGCGCCGACAGCGGTGGTTATGCTGGGCTCGAGGACGAGGTCGACAACCATTGGGGCATGCTGTTCAAGGCCGCCGTTCTCTCGACCATGCTCAGCGTCGGAGCCGAGGCGGGTACGAGCCAGAATGAGAACAACCTTGTTCAAGCGATCCGCAGCGGTGCGTCCAACAGTATCAGCCAGACCGGCCAGCAGATCGTGCAGCGCCAGCTCAATATCCAGCCGACGCTGACCATCCGGCCAGGTTTCCCAGTCCGGGTGATCGTCACGCGCGACTTGGTGCTGGCACCCTACGCGAAGGGAGGAAGACCGTGACAAAGCTCAAGCTTGGACCACTCGAAGACGACAAACCGGTCAAGCTCACGATCGAGCTGCCGGCGACCGTCTTCAGGGATCTCAAAAGCTACGCCGAGATTCTCACGCGCAGCGGAGGCGCGACGACGCCGGCCGAGCCTGCCAAATTGATCGCGCCGATGATTGAACGTTTCATGGCGACCGACCGGGCCTTCGCGAAGGCACGCCGAAATGCTGCTCAGCCCGCACCTGGGTCAGTGGAAAGATCCGGATAGCGCTCGCGAAGCAGGTCGAGGAATGGACGCAGCGATGGATTGCAGTTGCTGTGGCGCCAATAGGCGCGGAAGCTCAGCCGCGCGGGCCCCTCAGCATCATGCACCTCGTGGAAGGTGACACCCGGATAGGCAGCGCCCGTCGCGCCTTCCAATGCCAGCAGGACGCCCCAACCCGCTTCAACCAAGGTGAGAAGCCGGTCTAGCGCCACATCATGGCGAAGCAGCGGGCACGAGTCGGAACTTCCCATTTTGCTGATGAGTAGCTTGTGGAATTCCGGTCCCGGGCCGTGCTCTGACAACAAAAGCCCTTCAGTTGGCCCCAGTGAACCACATCACGTCCTGTCAGCGGGGTGGTTCTCGGGAAGAGCGACGACCAGACGTTCGCTCCATCTCGTGGAGCAATCACGGGCCGAGACAAGGGTAATCGACCCAACCCTCAATAACTAAAACTACCCTAATATACTGCCTCGAGCCGGTCGGCTCATACGACTCTACAAGGTGTCGACTCTAAGCGGCATGCAACCAGCGAAGCCATTTGTGGTAGGCCTCTTGACGCGCCTTGAAGCGGTCTACGCATTTCTTTGAGCAAAGAGCCGTTCGCCAGTAGTAATGACGGATTAGCCCGAACTTTCCGCCGCAAATCGCGCAGCACCTTACTGGATGACGGTGAGAACTATGCGAGCTGTTGCGCATTCCTCGCCTCCGGTCGATATATCTGGATGTAACGCTACTGGCTACAGAGCCACACCCGCCCATAAATGGGCTCGAGATCTGCTCGGCCCTCCATCTGGAGCACGAGTTTGCCTCGAATGTGTACGTCCTTGGCGACGTTCCTCCCAAACTCGGAGTGTCTCGCCGACATTGTCGGTATAGGGATAACTCAATCCTGATTTATGCAAAGAGATGCCCCTTCGCGATTAAATCCAACAAACAATCTGCGCTCCTCGAGGAAAGCCGGAGAAATGGCGGGGCATAGGGAAGTTCGGCGATCACAGCGCGTCAGTATTGATCAGCTTCAGGCCGTTCGGCTGCCGCTCGATCGACATTGACAAAAGCCGGTGCCAACACTCCCGTGCTTGAGTTCCGACCAACGAATAGAGGGGCCGTTCCAGGAAAGCCGGCAACACTCGACAGACCATAATGGTAGGATCAAGGCATGGCCGAAGCCCCAGAGAATATCCCAGTGCAACTGCCCGATCCTGCATCGATCGAGGCGGTTGTCGCACGTCTTCCGGCCGGAATTGGCATAGCGGCGCTGGCGGCGGCAGTTACAAAGGCGTTTCCTGAATTTCAGTTTTCGACGGTTAGCATCAATGACCAAATACTGGCGCGATATGCGCTCGGTGATCGCCGCCGTCGACGGGACGCGGATTGCAGAACACCGGCGGCGGTCCTCAAGGATCTCAAAGCCTACGCCGAGATTCTGAAGCGTACCGGAGGCGCGACGAGTCCGATCGAGCCCGCCAAATTGCTCGCGCCGATGATCGAGCGTTTCATGGCGACGGATCGGGCCTTTGCGAAGGCACGGCGGAATGCTCCTCAGCCTGTCCCTGGGGTAGCGGAAAGATCCGGATAGCGTTCGCGAAGCATGTCGAGGAACGGACGCAGCGATGGGTTGCAGTTGTCCTGCCGCCAATAAGCGCGGAAGCTCAGCCGCGTTGGACCCTCGGCATCATGCACCTCGCGGAAGGTCACTCCCTGATACGCAGCGCCGGTCGCGCCTTCCAATGTCAGCAGGACACCCCAATCCGCGCCGACCAAGGTGAGAAGCCGGTCGAGCGCCACATCATGGTAGAGCAGCCGACACGGTTCGGAACCTCCCATCTTGCTGATGAGAAGCTTTAGCAGTTCCGGTGCCGGGCCGTGCTGTGACGACAGAAGCGCTTCCTCCCTAAGTTCGCTCCAGTGAATCACATCACGCGCCGTCAGCGGATGGGTCTGGGGGAGAGCAACGACAACACGTTCGCTCCAGAGCAACAGCGACCTGTCGCTCCATCTTGGAGTGGGTTCGGCCACGAAGGCGACGTCTATCGCGGAACTGGCGAGGTCGGACATTAGATAGTCTCTCGATCCGTCGACCAGTTGCCTGTCGACATCGGGGAAGCGGCGCCGGTGGTCGAGGAGAGTCGCCCGGAGATTGCCGGCCGAGAATGAGGCGTGGACGCCGATGGTCAATCGGCCGCTCTCGCCGCGCGAGTGGGTTTTGAGGCGAGCAGCGATCGCTTCCGTTTCATCCACGATGCGCCGGGCAGCATCGAGGAATTCCTGTCCCTCGATGGTCGGTCGCGTGCCGCCGTTTGTCCGCTCGAACAGAGTGACGCCCAATTTGTATTCGAGATCCCGCAGCCGGCGACTAAGAGTCGGCTGCTTGATTCGGAGCGTCCCAGCCGCTTGGCGTAGGCTTCGGTGCTGGGACGCGGCGATCGCCCAGCGTAGGTCACGAAATTCCACAGGCACGGTCGAAGCACTGTGGCGAGTTGCCGGTGACAAAATTTCCTCTTGAATGGGGCACTCCGTTTGCGTGCGTTGCTCCAGTACGTTCTTCAATTCAGCCGCGAGGCTCGAGGCACGATCCTTGAGGCTGCGATTGGATGCTGAAAGGCGCTATCGCTCGAATGCGTGCCATCCTTTGGTGCCCAATGACACCTCCGCGCTGAGTTGCTGTTCGGCGACCCGGAGAGGCCGGGTGAGATTGGCTTAGCGAATGTTGAGGACTCCTGCCGCCTGCCGCGAGATGCGCAGGCGGAAGCGCGCGCCGGCTCTCTGGGGATTCTGTTCACAATCGCGAGTTCCGCATCCAGCGTCGACACTCGTAGACTGACGTGCAAGAATTGGCTGTCGCTTCCCATGGCCCGACGTCGAGCAGATCGACCATGCTGCCGTCATGATCGACCAGGATCCTGCCTGCTCGCGGTTTGTAAGTGGCATACAGCGAACGCAGCAACGTCGACTTGCCGATCCCAGAGGGGCCTGCAGACAGACGCGCTCGCCTGATCGCACGTTAAGTGAGACGTCGTCGAACACGTCGATTTCTGCGCCGTCTTGGGTATGGAGCGTGAGCCTCTCTGAGAGGCTGCGAACGCTGACGAGGATAGTCATCATCAATGGCCTTTTCTTAGACCTGCATCACGGATGAGACGAGTAGTTGCGTATAGGAGTAATGGGGATCGTCGAGCACATGGTCAGTGAGCCTCCTCCTCCATCATCCACCCGCGCTGCATTACCATTAGGCGATCGGCGAGAAGACGCGCCACGCCGATATCATGCAGGTTATAAGCGCCTTCCGCCATGCACCTGGTCTCTATAAGACTGTTAAGAACGAGTAACGAGCGGTGCTCCGACTGACAAATAGGGACTTTTGAGTCGGTCATAGGAGAAACCTATGGGGAAACTTCCGGGGGGATTGATCTGCGAAGCACGCCCTCAAACCGCGAACCGTTTAGCCCCTCAAGATTTACGTATTGCTCCCACAGTAGCGAGCTAGTGACTCAACATCAGCTGCGGAGCTTTTTTAGAGCAGCGATGACGCGTATGACAACTCATCTCGACGATCTCTCGAAGAGGTCGCGATGAAGGCCATCCAGCAAAGGGAATACATTTTTGAGGTCGGGCCGGGTTTCAATCTGTTGCTTCGACAAAAATCGTCATGAAGGAGGAAATCTTGCCATTCTTGGGCCGTCGATAGACGGAGCGCGACTGCAGATTCTGTTTTGGTCGCAGTCTCGCTGGTCCGTGAGGAACCGGACCCTGGCTTCCTTGAACTCACCTGAAATCTTGTTTTCATCCCTCGCTTGAGACAACATAGGGAGAAGCGGGCACCGGTCAATTCCAGGATTGCAAGTCGATGGTCATGAATCTCCGGCAGATGGAGATTTTCCGTGCTGTCATGAGAGAAGGCTCGATTACGGGAGCGGCGAAGGCGCTGAATATCTCGCAGCCGTCAATCAGCGAAATCATTCGCAATGCCGAGGCTCGTTGTGGTCTGCAATTTTTCGTGCGCGATAAAGGCCGATTGAGACCGACGCCAAATGCATCGCGTCTCATAGACGATATCGATGCGGTGTTTCATCAGGTTACGAAAGTCAATCGGGTCATCGAATCGCTTCGATCAGATCGCGATGTGACTCTTATTTTGGGATGTACCTATTCATTATCGCTATCGCTCGCGCCGAAAATAATCTCGTTTCTCCATTCGCTCGAGCCCAAGCTGAAGTTGCAAATTGTGGTGGAGCGCAGGGTGGAGAGCGCGAATAAAGTGAGTTCTGGATCGATTGATGCTGCCATTAGCTTTCTTGCAGAAAGCTATTCAAACGTGGAGATCATCACCCTAACAACGGCAGCAGCGCGCTTCATTTGCACGAAGTCACATCCACTCGCCCAAAGAAAGTCCGTATCTGTGAGAGATTTGCGAAAGGAGCGCTTTGTCGGCTACTTTCCGTATCTTCAACTCCGCAAGCGAATCGATACCTTTTTTGGGGAGCATGGCTTTCTATTCAACCCGGCAATCGAAGTCGAGCAAATTGCGCAGGCTTGGCATCTGGTGAGATCGGGTGAGGGAGTTGCGATCGTCGATCCATTCTGTGATCTTCAAGTGTTTTTTCCGGAGATCGTTTCTGTTGGGCTGCGTGGCGCGCCTCTCATCCCCCTACAGCTCCTCGTCAAGAAAGGAAGAAATCTTACTCCGACATTGTCCTTGCTGGCCTCGAAATTCACAGAACTTGCCCAGGTGTCTTCCCGCGAAATGCCATAGGAGCATTGTCGAGTGGTAGGTACACACCAAGATCGAGGCGGTTGGCGGGGCGTTTATCCTCGGAGCTGGCGCGATCGCCGGCAATGACAACCGCAGGATCACCTGGCACCACATAGAAGATCGAAAAGACGATGAATCCAACGAGAGCGGGAACGGGAGCAGCTGAAACCAGTCGACGCACGATTTGAACGATCAGATCAGTCTCCTCTTGTATGAAGCCTTGAGACTGTCGGCGATCTTCTCTGCCATCATCAGGACCGGTACGTTGATATTGGCGCAGGGGATCGTCGGCATCAGCGACGCGTCACAAACGATTAGTCCATTGACGCCGTATACGCGGCCATCGGAAGCGGTCACCGCCATTCGGTCGTCAGGTGATCCCATTCGAGCGGTTCCGCAGGGATGCCAGACACCGCCAACGTTATGCGTGAGGAATTCGTCCAGCGCGTGATCATCATTCAAGAGCTGAGCCAGTGATGGCGTATCCCCTTGGATGATGCGCGCCAGCTGTCGACGAACAAGATCGCTTCGATCGATCAAAGGCGCTGCAAAATCGGTGATCATGCGATTTCGCAGACTGGGAGCTAACAGCTTCTTTATTCGTGCCGAGAAAGTTGAGGGCACGGCAGCCCAGACGACGTTCGCAAGCCTTGGGTGCGTCACAGCTCTGGCGGACAGCCGAAATGCGTCGGCCAGACGGCGTAGATCTCGGACGTCCGAAAGCATCTTAAACTCAATCTGAGCCGGCGTTCGGCGGTCGGCGGACCGCAGCCGCACGTGGCCCGTGGAATACGACTTGTTGACCCATGAGAACAGGTTGGCAAGCTGACCGCCGACAGCATGCCAGCCTGCGCGGGCGACGATGCCGGTGTGCATGTCGCCGGCGGGAGTGCCGTCGAGAGCGGACGTCCATCGAAGCAGGCTTTGAATGTGGTAATTCTCGCCGGCCGGCAGACGCGCTTCCGGAGAGAGGAGCGCCGTAACACCGACTGAGGGATGTTCCATCAGGTTTCGACCGACGCCGGGCCGATCGACCGTGACTGTAAAGCCAAGATTGACCAGATCTGCCCCTGGACCAATCCCTGAACGCAAGAGGAGTGTCGGCGTTTGGAGCGCACCGGCACAGAGGATCGTCTCGTGAGCGCGCACGATCTGAAGGTTTCCGCCTTCATCCATAAATTCCGCTCCCGTCACCGCGCCATCCGAAGCGATGAGTCGCGTCGCAACCGTATTACAGCGGATCTCAAGCTGCGGCCTTCGTCTCACTTCGTCGCGCAGATAGGTCGTTGCGGTCGTTGCGCGATAGCCGGAGCTATCAAGGTTGACGGCGGTCGGGTAGATGCCGTCCTGCCAGATGCCGTTCTGATCTTGTCTCCTCTGATATCCAAACGATGACAGAGCATCGTGGATCGCGCGGGTAAAGCCAGTGAAGCTTGCCGGATCGATATGAGTGATGGGCCAGGGTCCGTCGGTCCCATGCAGGGCACCATCGCTTGAATATATCGCCTCCGTTTCGAGTTTACGAAAATAGGGCAGGACGTCGTCCCAGCCCCATCCGCTGGCGCCGGCGTCCCGCCATTGATTGTAGTCGTCCGGTGATCCGCGGTTCGATCCGATGCCGTTGATCAGCGAACCGCCACCCAAGCCTCGAGCCTGTTCATAGGGAGTTTTTGGCCGGTTCGAGCGCCGAGCCTTTTCCGTAAGCCTAACCGTCAAACCTTCCCAGGTGAGATGTTTGTCGAAGTACGCGCGGGCCGGGTAGGGTGACCTAACGTGTGGAGGAAGTGTCTCCTCATCGAAGCTGGATCCAGCCTCGATGAGGAGAGTGCGAAGGCCGTGGACCTCGCTCAGCCGCGACGCGACGACGGCACCGGCGGAGCCGCCGCCAATGATCAGATAATCGTAAACGGGACCGGTTTGTGCCATGGTCTTACCGCACGAACGATCGGTCGGCCTTCGTCGCAATCATTTCTCGACGTTCCAGAACACCGGCATCGGCGTATTGAGGAAACCCTCGAGGCTCTTCCTGAAGCGATCGGTGAAAAGGACTTGCCAAGAGGCACAACTGGAAGGATCTCTATTGAAAGTTCTGGAGCGTGTTGATCGAGCTCTTGGCGGCCTGTGGCGTGCCAGTGGTCGCCCAGGCATCCTCCGACGCCGCGCCACCATCTCGTGCTGAAGCTCTTCGTCGAGCATCGGCTCTGGTCTCCGCAAAACCGCTAACGAGTAACGCGCGGTGCCCGTACTGACAAATAGGGACTTTTGGGTCGGTCATAGGGGAAGCCTATGGGGAAACTTCCTTGGGGTGGGATTGACTGGCGGATGGCCGCCGAAGATGCTTGCATCCAAAAACCGGGCCTTATGGACACCACTGGTCGGCGTCGTCCGGGCAGGGAGGCTGAGACAGCAGAACGAAGATACGGACTGCAGTACAAGTGCCTCGCAGGCCTTAGGCAAGGCCATGGCAGCGGATGCCGCCATGAGAATCGAACTGAGGACGGCCGCCGGTTCCGCGGGCCGCGAAAGGACGTTGAGCGCGACCTAAGTCGGTTATGCAAGCTCGTACCTCGGCGGTGTGCCCGGCGCGCGTTTTCGGGCGGGCATCATTTTCAGGGCCGAAAGCCGCACGCTGCCGCTGCATCGATGCGGTCGAATTCTGTGATTTGCGCGCTGTGCCCCTGTCGGTCCCGTGGGCATAAAGTCGTTTTGCGCGAGCAGTGTTATTCTTTCTTGGATCGTCGATTCGCTGGTTTGCGGCCTTTAGGCAAGGTCTTGGGTGTCGTCGCGCCCCCTGGTTGGCTGAACAAAGAACTCAGACAAATGAACACCCAGCGTTTCGGCGAGCCGATCGCTTCCGCGCTTACGCAACACGAAAGCAATTTATTGCGGGCGCGGGCCGCCTGGATCGGCGTAAAAGCCGTCGCGAGGATCGTGCGAGGCAAATGTGCAACCAGTCGAAGTCGAACTACGTCATGATTCCACGGCGCTGGCGTTGACCTGGCCGGATTGCGGCACGCGCCTGCTCAGTGCGGAAACGCTGCGCCGCGCCAGCCGTGCGGCCAGCGAAATCCGCCGCCAGGTTGACGGCATCGAGCTCATGATTCCCCCGCAACTCCATGTCGCGGCCATCGAGCCGATCGGGAATTACGCACTGCGGCTGTCATTCTCTGATGGGCACAAACGAGGCATCTATCCTTGGTCCTATCTGCGTGAGCTCGCAGAACGGCAGCCAGCCTGAGGTCGCGAGATGGACGAGATTAATGACGGCCTGGCTGAAGTGGCCTGCGACGTTCTGGTGATCGGCGGCGGGACGGCGGGACCGATGGCGGCGTACAAGGCCAAGCGGAGGAATCCCGCGGCGCGCGTCGTCTTGCTGGAAAAGGCCAACGTCAAGCGCTCGGGTGCAATCGCAATGGGTATGGACGGCCTCAACAACGCGGTGGTTCCGGGCTACGCGACGCCCGAGCAATACACCAGGGAAATCACAATCGCCAACGACGGCATCTGCGACCAGGCGCCAGTTTACAAATACGCCTCACGCTGCTTCGATATCATCCAGGAACTCGATCGCTTCGGCATCAAGTTCCAGAAGAACGAAAACGGCGAGTTCGACGTCAAGAAGGTGCATCACCTCGGCTCTTACGTGTTGCCGATGCCGAATGGCGATACCGTCAAAAAGGCACTGTACCGGCAGTTGCGCCGCGAGAAGGTGCTGATCTCCAATCGGTACATGGCAACGCGCCTGCTGACAGGGCGCGACGGCGAGATTGCGGGCGCCATTGCGGTCTCAACGCGTAGCGCAGAATTCCTCGTGCTGCGTGCGAAGACCGTAATTCTCTGCGCCGGCGCGGCGGGACGGCTTGGCCTTCCGCAGTCCGGCTACCTCTGGGGCACATACGAAAATGCCACCAATTCCGGCGATGGCTATGCGATGGCCTATCACGCCGCAGCCGGGCTCGCGAATCTCGAATGCTACCAGATCAATCCGCTGATCAAGGATTACAATGGCCCCGCTTGTGCTTACGTGGCCGGTCCGTTCGGAGCCTACACGACCAATAGCGGCGGCAACCGCTTCATCGAATGCGACTACTGGTCCGGCCAGATGATGCAGGAGTTCTATGACGAGCTGCAATCGGGCAAGGGTCCCGTGTTTTTGAAGCTCAATCATTTGCATAGCGACACCATCGGCAAGATCGAGGGGATCTTGCATCATGTCGAGCGGCCCTCACGCGGTCGTTTCCACGAAAACCGCGGCACCAATTACCGCCAGCGCATGATCGAGATGCATATTTCCGAGATCGGCTTCTGCTCAGGCCATAGCGCATCCGGCGTCTATGTCGACGAGTTCGCGCGAACCACGGTGCCAGGACTCTATGCGGCCGGCGATATGGCGAGTGTACCGCATAACTACATGCTCGGCGCCTTTACCAACGGCGCGGTTGCCGGTGAGCACGCCGCCGAGTTTGCGGCCGATATCGATCTTCCCAACTATGACCCTGGCGACGTCGCACAGGAACGTGATCGTGTGCTGGCGCCGACGAAGCGGGAGGACGGGATTCCGCCGAACCAGCTCGAATACAAGACGCGACGCTTCGTGAACGACTATCTTCAGCCGCCGAAGGTCACGGCGAAGATGAGGCTCGGGCAGGCTCGATTTGCCGAAATCCGCGACGATATGGAAAATGCCATGGTGGCACGCGATGCGCACGAATTGATGCGCTCGCTGGAGGTCGCCTCGATTCTCGATTGCGCCGAGATGGCGGCGTTCGCCTCCCTGTTCCGCACCGAGAGCCGCTGGGGCCTCTACCACCACCGCGTCGACTATCCCGAGAAGAATGACGGCGAATGGCTTTGCCACACCATCCTGCGCAAGCAGAACGGGTGCATGACCGCGGAGAAGCGGGCGATCGCACCCTATATCGTCCCGATCGACGAATCCGAGCGTTCGGCTTACGGCCGCCAGCGCATTCGCCAGCACGCATAAAATATGGACTCCATATGCCGATTGCTCATACGCCTACAACCGTGCCGGTCGTCGTCGATGAGGCCAAATGCATCGCTGACAAAGGCTGCACGGTTTGCGTCGAGGTCTGTCCGCTCGATGTGCTCAGGATCAGCGATCTCACCGGCAAGGCCTACATGAAGTATGACGAATGCTGGTACTGCATGCCCTGCGAGGCCGATTGTCCAACCGGCGCCGTGACCGTCAACATTCCCTATCTGTTGCGTTGACATGACCGCATTCGAGCCATTCGAGGCCTTCGGTGATCTCGATGAAATCTCGGAACGGCTGCAAAGCCCCGACCCATCGGTCCGCCGTCTTGCGGTCATCGAACTCGTGGAGACGTCGACGGATGAAGCCGTGCCTCTGCTGGCGCGAGCGGCGGGTGACGCCGATGCCGGGGTCAGGCTGCAGGCCGCTCGTGCGTTGGGAGATTTTGATGGCCTCGACGTGGCCAAGGTGCTGACTGGCATTCTTGTCGATCCCGAAACTGGCGTCGCGCAGGCGGCTGCGGACAGTTTGGCTGAGCTCCGCGACCCCGCGGCAAGCGCCATCCTGCTGCCCCTGTTGGATCATTCGTCCAGCTTCGCGCGGGCCGCGATTCTTCGCGCTTTGAAAGCACTTCAAGTCAGCGCATCGCTCGGGCCGGCCGTGGCCGCACTCGATGACGACGACCCTGCCGTGCGCGCGCAGGCGGTCGGCGTGATCGGCTATCTCAAGCTCACAGATGCGCTGCCTTCTCTCGTCCATGCGACCAATGACAGGCATCCCGATGTCAGGCTTGCTGCGGTTGATGCCCTGTCATTTGCTCGGAACGAGGCTGCGGCCCAGGCGGCTGCCGACGCGCTGTCGGACCCTGAATGGCAGGTAAGGGCAGTCGCCGCCGAGACGATCGGACGGATCGGTCAGGCCTCCGTAGCGGCGGGACTCACTGTTGCGTTGAACGACAGCTATTGGCAGGTTCGTCAGAAAGCTCTGCAAAGTTTGGGCAAACTCCGGGTTCGGGGAGCGGTGGGCGCCATCGTTCATTTCCTCGATGACGAACTCCCGTCGCTCCGCAAGGACGCTGCCGCCGCGCTTGGCGAGATCGCCGATCCCTCAGCGCGCGACGCGCTGGTCGCAAGCGCGCGCGACAATGATCCAGACGTCAGGAAGACCGTAAGCTGGGCGCTCCAACAGATCGAGGCGCGCGCTAATCCTTAAACAGGATCCTCTTGAGCTGATCAAGCCGCTTGATACGGATGACGTTGCCCTCGATGCTGATGATGTGCTTGGTCTGAAAACGCTTCAACATCATCGTGACCCATTGGCGCGTCGAGCCGACCATTGCGGCGATCTGGTCGTGGGTGACCTTGCGGTTGATCAGGACAGTGTTGCCATCCGCAATTCCGTAGAGTTCCGCAAGATTCAAAAGATATTGCGCCAACCGCTCGATCACGGAGCGCGTGCCCAACATCTGCGCCATCGAGGAGTAGCACTTGCCCTTGGCGATCAACCCATCGATCATGGCCAGTGCGAAAGTTGGCATCTGCACAAGGAGCTTTTGCAAGGTAAGGCGGGACAATGCGGCGATCTCGCAGTCCTCAATGGCCACGCCGGACCACATGTGCACAGCGAAGCCCGAGATCTCCGGCCCTCCGATGAAATGTCCGGGGGTCCAATAGGCCAAAGTGATCTCCCGGCCGGAGGGGGCAGTGTAGTAGACCCGGACCTGGCCGCGTCTGATGATGAAAATTCCGTCATGATGTTCGCCTTGGCTGAACACCATCTCTCCTTGTGGGACGGACACGGTTCGGCCGGCAGCGAGCACCTGTGTCGTTTCGACGGCCGACAAGCGATCAAGGAAATGGGCGCCGACGTTAAGCCCCTCAATGCTCTCACTCAGGAAGAGTGCAGTGTCGGTGGCGGCGAGCCGACGATCGGACGTGGCGACAGCCCGATGTCTGGGCCAGCCAAGCTGGACTGCGGCGCCAGCGCGCGCGATCAGCTCCTGGGTGTCAACTTCGGATGCGTCCTTCAGTATGGTCATTGCCAGCGGTTCGCCTTGCGATTCGCACCAAGCTAAGAGGCAGGCAAACACAAAGTCCATCTCTTTGATTGACGTGGAATGCACTTAGCAAAGTGATGTCCAATGTGTGTTGGTGAGCGAACGATTCATTTTCTCATAGCTGCGCAGTGAGAAAATATTTGGCGGTTCCCATTCGCGCATTGCGACAGAATTGAGATGGCGCGAACGGAGCAAGTCGCAACGCAAGTAATTGCTTCGGCGTGCACGAAGTCGGCTCAATAGTTGGTGCCGGATTTGCTGGCGGTCATCTGCCCGCCATCAGCAAGCGGAAGAGGGGGCCAATGATCTCGTTAAAACTTGTCACACTGACCGCCGCGGTCGCCCTGGTGGCGATTGGCGGCATGGGCATTTCGCATGCCGAAACCATTCGCGTTGCTGTCGGGACGCAGGATACGACGATCAATTGCGCAACCGGCGGCCTTCTGATCCGCCAGTTGAAGCTCTTGGAGCAATTCCTGCCACATGACGGGAAATACAAGGACGTCACCTACGACATCCAGTGGAAGAACTTTACGAGCGGTGCGCCGCTGACCAACGAAATGGTGGCCGGAAAGCTTGATTTTGGAGCGATGGCGGACTTCCCGGGCTCGCTGAACGGGGTGGCCTTCCGGAAAGCCGGCCGGCGCAGCCTCTTCATCGGCGTGTTGTCGGGCAGCACCAAAGGCAGCGGAAATGGCATCGTGGTGCCGTTAAATTCACCGGCAGAGTCGATCGCGGATCTGAAGGGCAAGACGATCTCCGTTCCGTTCGCCTCGACGTCCCATGGAATGCTGCTCCGCGCTATCGAAGCGCAAGGATGGGATCCGGAAACCGACGTCAATATCATTACCCAGGCCCCCGAGGTCGCCGGGCCCGCCTTGCAGGCGAACAAGACCGAGGCGCATGCGGACTTTGTACCATTTGCGGAGCTGTTTCCGTGGCGTGGCTTTGCTCGCAAGATCTTTGACGGCTCGCAAGCGGGGGCGCCGACGTTTCACGGCGCTTTGGTGGATGACGACTATGCGCAAAAGTATCCGGAGATCGTCACCGCCTATTTGCGGGCCGCGCTCGAGGCGGACCGCTTGATCGCAGAAGATCCCGAGAAATACAGCGAGTTGATCGAGAAAGTGACAGGTATCGAGGCCGAGGTCGTTTACCTCTTCCATGGGCCGCTCGGGTTGCAGACTCGTGACCTCACTTGGAAGCCGGAATACCGGCAAGCGGTTGCGACGTCGATCGAGACGTTGAAGCACCTCAAGCGCACCGATAGTGATCTCGACGTCGACCAGTTCGTGACCGACAAATTCATCCGTGCCGCGTTTGCGCAATCCGGCCGCGACTATGAGACACAGCTCAAGGACTATGGCCAGCTTGCGCTCAAGGCGAAAGATGCGACAACGGGGGCCGCTATCACAGATGTCAGCCGGGTGGCGCAGATCTGGGTCAGGGATGAGCCTCAGGTTCGTCAGTACAGCTCGCCGGAAAGTGCCTTGAGGGCGGTGGCGGCGTTGGAGAAGGAGGGCAAGACGATCCGCGTGGTCTATGCCCAGGATCGCGAGAGCGGCATCAAACTTTTCGCAAGCCAGGCCTGGTTTGTGCGCTCACGAGACGGAGGGCTCAGTGCGTTCCTGCTCAAGGATCGTGCCGAGAAGTGGTCGACGAAGCATGGCGGACAAGTCCTTGACTACGCCGGCGCGCGCGATGCAGTCATAGCGAGCAGGTAATGGTCTCAAAACTCGGCAAGGATCGGTTCGTGCTGCGCTGGCTGGTACGCGGTCTTTCGATCGCAGCCTGCATTGCGCTCTGGCAGCTCGCCTCCGTGCTGCACGTCAATCTCGGCATCGCCACCTTCCGCAACGTGCCGCCGCCGACGGAGGTTGTGCAGTCGGCGATCGCGCTCGCGAAGTCGCCAAAACTCCTCGCGCATATCACGAGCAGCCTGTGGCGGGTGTTCGCGGGGTATGGGGCCGCGGTGGCATTCGGAATAGTCCTTGGCGTTGCGATCGGCCGCTCGCGCGCCGCCGGCGATCTCTTGCTGCCGCCGCTTGAACTGCTAAGGCCGATTCCGGCGGTCGCGTGGATACCGTTGTCAATTCTGATCTTCCCATCGTCCGAATTGTCGATGATTTTCATCACCTTTGTTGGCGCGCTGTTTCCGATCATCCTGAACACGGTGCACGGCGTCGCCAATATCGACCGCAGGCTAGTTGCCTCCGCACGCAGCCTTGGAGGGCGGCCGGCCGCGATCCTATGGGAAATCATTCTGCCGGGCGCAGCGCCAAGCATCGTCACAGGCCTTGCCATCGGTATGGGGACGTCCTGGTTCTGCCTCGTCACGGCGGAGATGATCTCTGGCCAATTCGGCATCGGTTACTACACATGGGAGGCTTATACGCTGCAGAACTATGCCGATATCATCGTCGGCATGCTGGTCATCGGTCTGCTCGGCATGGGCAGCAGCTGGCTGTTGACGGCGGTGGGACGATATTTGATGCCCTGGCGGCACGCGGAGCTTGCGCGATGAACCTTCGGGTGTCGGATACTGCAGCGCATACGGTGGGATGGATCGACGTCAGCCAGCTCTCAATCTCTCTTGGAGAGGGCAAGGATGCTCTTGAGGCGGTATGCGATCTCGACTTTACGGTCGCCCCGGCTGAGCTCGTCTGCATTCTCGGTCCGTCCGGCTGCGGCAAATCGACCTTGCTCGGCGCACTGGCTGGGCATTTGCAGGTGACACGAGGCAAGGTGACGGTGGACGGGCAACCGATCCTCGGTCCGAGCCCGGATCGGGGGATCGTTTTTCAGCAGCACACGCTGTTTCCCTGGAAACGGGTCTGGGACAATGTTGCCTTCGGTCCGAAGATGCGCGGTGTCGGCAAGGCTGAGCGACGCCGTGCCGCGGATGACATCCTCAGACTCGTCGGTCTGGAGGGTTTCGAGCACTTTTATCCCGCGCAGCTCTCCGGCGGCATGCAGCAGCGGGTCGAGATCGCGCGGGTTCTCATCAATCAGCCGCGGGTTCTGTTGATGGACGAGCCGTTCGGCGCGCTCGATGCCCAAACACGCTGCCTGATGCAGGAGGTGCTGCTTGACATCTGGACCAGGATTCCGACGACGACCATGTTTGTCACTCACGATATCGAGGAAGCGCTGTTCCTGGCCGATCGGCTCATCGTCATGAGCGCGAGACCGGGACGGGTGATCGATGAGATTCGCCTGCCATTTGGGCGGCCGCGGCACGCCGAGCTTGTCACAGAGAGCGAGTTCGTGCGTCTGAAGCGACACGTGCTCGCGCTCCTACGGCGCCCGGATAACGCTGCTTCGCTGCCACGTCTAAGCCCCCTCGGGATGGCTGGCTAGCTCGCGTCAGGACGGCAAAGCATGGTATGCCGGCGCGAACGATCGCAGAAATATGTCACGGTCAGTCCAACCAGAAGCGCTGTAATTTCCGGCGTCAGGCTGCCTGATGCGGAGCATCGGGACGGCGTCGAACTGCTTGCTCGGTGTTTTACATCGCCTGCGCTTTGCCGGCGCCCCTGGGACCATTGTGATAAATGGCATATTCCTTTTGACCAACGCGCGAGCCATAAAGATGGTCTTCAAAGACTTGGCTGCGCATCTGACGCTCTCCTGATGATAGCCGTCGACATAGACGTCACAGGTCGTTCATGGCTGGTTATGGCATAGAGATCCATGGGGCCCTCGAAATTCGGTTTGCATGCGGCCCTAGGTGTACCAGAGTGTGATGGCGTCTCTGCGGACGAACAGCGCCCAGGCCGTGTCCTGCTCAAGATTGCGAGATGTCGTGGGACAATCTGGCTGGGATGCTTCCATCCTGATTGCCGCGCGGCCAGCGAGAATATGACGTCGTGTTCAGTGAAGAGCTCAAGTGGCCTTACGAGCGGCCTTCATGACCACCACTGGGGCGCTTCAGGCTTGCGCTGCCATCCCAGAGGTCACGCGGTCAGCCGACCCGGAAGCGATCGCTCAGCAGCCTACCCGCGACCCTTTCGAGGACGATCCGCATGCCCTCATCCACGTCGACGAATCGAAAGACATGCACAGCTATGGGAGCTGTGTTTGCAATTCCGACCCCGGGCGAGACGTGCAGCACAACGTTCTCGGCTTCAGGCGGATAACGATAGCGTTAAATCCTTGTCGCGTTTAGAGCTCGTAGAGCGTCTCAGTGGTGCTCGACGGCATAGCCACCTCCATAACACGCGAAACGCAACCAGTGCGTTCGTTTTAGATGAAGGCAAAGACGAGCAGGCTCGAACAGAGTAGTGCGAGGCTGGTCGCGGTTAGCGCGAGGAGACTGCCGGAGACAAGGTCATGATTGCGCATGAAACACCCTCGATGACATCCAGGAAGAGAGAGCGGGAGTTCGCTGCCTTGCGCTTTGCAATCAGACCATTAGCCGATTCTGATTGCACTATTCCCGCTCCTTCCATGGTATATCGCATTTTCTCCGCGTTATTGGGGCGCACCTCGTAGATATACGGCGCGACGAAGAATGAATTGAGTTTTGCGAATTTCAACAGAAATAATGAGCCTTGCGCTCGTAGCCGGCTGACCACCCTGGAACTCGCCGTGCAACCTCGCAATTCGCGACCCACGATCCTTGAGGGCGACCTCATTGTTTTCGGCCTTACGACTGGGGCTGATTTACGCGAACGGGCGATATTCCGCAGCCCACGCCCCCATTGATTGTCGTAATGATAGGGTAAATTACAGATTCGCGGTGCTAGGCGGACTTTCTTAACTCGATTGGGGGCGCAGGTTGAGCACTGATGCGCAGCGACGGCCCTCGTCGTTCATGAGCTAGGTCATCTATTAGTTGCCCGGTCGTTTGGCATGAATGCAGTAGCGGTCACGATCGGCGTTGGATCTGTCGCACGATTCGCCAATCGGCGCGCAACCTGCTGGAAATCAGACTTCTGTTATTTGGATGGTTGCGGCTTTTCGGACGACCCCTTTCAGCAAGTTGGGTCACCTGGTCGGCCGGCTGCGTAGCGTCTTTGCTCCGCTTGCGACCTCGGGCAGCATTTCGACAGTCGGGTGGTCGGGCGTGTCGTCCTTCCAGCGTACCGATCCGAACGGCCTCTCCAGCATGCGGCGAACGCGTACCGGCGCAGGGCCGATGTGGAAGTGAAGTGCCCGCTGGTCTAGTGCACGTTCCGACTGGGTCGAGCGGTTGCGCCAGCGCAAATAGTCGAACCACGTCGGGCAGTGATAACGCTCGGTCCACAACTCGGGGTCGGCGATGTCGCGCGCGATCGACCAGCCATAGGCGCCGTTGCGCTGGCGAGACAATTGCACGTCCTGCATGACATTGTGAAACGCACGGGCATTCTCCTGTGCAACCCGGTATTCGATCTCGACAACGAGCGGCCCGCTGCGTCCGGTCAAGGCGAGCCGTACCTCGGGATCGGCGAGCACCTCAGCCTCTTCACCCCGCGCGCCGACGCGAGGCATGGGCAGCCAACGGCCGACGAGTGGTGAGGCGACCATCAGGGCGGCCGACACCAAGAGCGCAGTTTCGACCCCGGCCGCGTCGGTGAGATGACCCCAGCCCCAGCTGCCGACGGCGATACCGCCTGAACTCGCCGCCTGATAGGCTGCAAGTGAGCGTCCGGCCACCCAGCGCGGTGCCGACAGCTGCACTCCAATATTGAACACGGCCCACGCCATCATCCACACCGCCCCCGCCAAGACGAGTGCTGCCGCGGTCAATACAGGTTGGCGGCTGAGCGCGACCGCGGCGACCGCCGCGCCCATGGACAGGGTGCAGGCGCGAATCGCGGCCTCGCCGCTCATCCGCTTGCGCAGTTCGGTGATGTTCAGTGCGCCGACCACCGCTCCAAGGCCAAAGGCGCCGAGCATAATGCCGTAGGTCTGGGCTTCGCCATGCAGGAGATCGCGTGCCACCAGCGGCATCAGGGCGGTGATCGCGCCGCCGCCGACGCCGGTCACCAGAGTGCGGACCAACACGATCTTGATCGATGGCGAATTGCTGATGTAGCGCACGCCTGAGACTATCGCGCGGCTTAATCTTTCGGGCGGCAGGCGTGAGGGCGCGCTGATGCGTTTCCAAGAGAACAGTGCAACCATCAGCGGTAGATAGAGCAATGTGTTCAGTGCGAATGCGGCCACCGCGCCGGCAGTCGCCACCACGACCCCGCCGATCGCCGGACCTACGCTCCGCGCGATATTGTAGCTGATGCCGTTCAGCGCGACGGCCGCAGGCAGCTGCGCTTCCGATGGCACCTGTTCGCTAACCGACGATTGCCAAGCCGGTCCCATCAGCGCCATGCCGCTGCCGACAACGAAACAGAGCATGAGCAAGAGATTCGGTGTCGCCAGGCCGCGCCAGGCGACCACCGTCAGACCGGCTGCGCCCGCAAACGCGATGCCAAGCGAGACCAGCGCCACGATGCGGCGGTCATACATATCAGCGATCGCGCCAGCCGGCATCGAAATCAGCATCACAGGCAGCAACAGCGCGGTCTGCACCAGCGCGACCTTGTCAGCCGAGGACGTCACCTGTGTCATCGCCCAGGCTGCACCGACACCTTGAATCAAGATACCGAGATTGGAGAGGAGGCTCGCAAGCCAGATGCGCCGGAAGGTCGCGTGCCGCAGCGGCGCCGTGATGCCGTCGGCGCTACGCATCTGGACTTTGGCTGAATCGGTCATATCGGCTCGTGATGATCTACCATGATTTGATTCTGGTGCGGATCACACGGATGTTCCCGACGTGATATCGCGTTGAACGCCTAGCGTGGTCGCGAACTTCGCGATGCTTCGATCGTTTGATCAAGCGATGGTCTACTGCTCCTCGCCATAGACGCGCTAACAATCGAATGACTTAAACCTTAAACCTGCCTCACACCTGTTCGGTCATGCGTGCCGCTTGCTTGGTTCTGTTGATAGACTGTGCTCGCTGTCAGATGCATGTTTTGTCCGGAGCGGACAATTGTGCGCCTCTACGAGCGCGCCGGAATGCTCTGTACCGCGAAATGCACGGTGAATTGCGCTCTCGCTGCGAAGGACTCGACACTGCCGTCGGGACTTATCGATATCTCACACAAGTGTGCAGCGATTCGCGGAGATTATTGTCGCGTGCCGAGTGATTTCGTGACAGTGTGGCACACTGGGGTTCATCGCAATCTCGGGCGACGGATGGGCGAGAATGAACTCCATCAGAGAGCGGGTCTATCGCAGGGTGGAATGAACGTATTCGACAACTGCAATACCGACGCCGCCACTTGACCCCGCATATAATCTTCACCCTAGGGACGTGAACGTGACGGCATACCGTGGGCCAGTCTTTGACATGGCCGTGAAGCAATTCGAAGTCATCGCAGATTATCTAGGCATACCGCAGGACGCGAGAGCCCGGCTCCTGATGCCGAAGCGCGCGGTCACAGTCTCTTGTCCGATCCACCGCGATGACGGCACGACGGCGGTCTTCGAGGGCTATCGTGTGCAGCATCATCTGACGCTTGGCCCCACGAAAGGTGGTACGCGGTTCGCCGCGAGCGTTGATCTCGGCGAAGTCGCGGCACTGGCCATCTGGATGAGCTGGAAGTGCGCACTGGTCGGACTGCCGTATGGCGGCGCAAAGGGAGGAATCAACGTCGATCCGTCAAGCTTGTCCAAGCGCGAACTCGAGGTGCTTTCGCGTCGATATATGCAGGAGATGATCCCGTTCGTCGGGCCCCACACGGACGTGATGGCGCCCGACATGGGGACCAATGAGCAGGTCATGGCTTGGTTCATGGATACCTACTCCATGTATCAGGGACAAACGGTCACGGAAATCGTGACAGGAAAGCCCGTCAGCGCCGGCGGGACATTAGGACGTCGTGAAGCCACGGGGCGCGGTGTTGCTCATTTGGTCCATCGTGCTGCAGATGAGCGTGAGATCCGTCTCGATGGCGCAACCGCGGTTGTACAAGGATTCGGAAATGTCGGTTCGATTGCCGCACTCGAGCTGCACAATATGGGAGTCAAAGTGATCGCGGTCAGCGATCACACCGGTGCGCTCTATCGGCCTGCGGGCCTCGATATCCCCGAGTTGGTCAGGTATGCAGCCTCGCGAGGCAGCTTGAACGGCTATTCCAGCGAGCTTGCTTTGGATTCCATGGAGATGCTCACGTTGCCTTGCGACGTACTTGTTCCGGCCGCGGTGGAACGAGTCATAAATGGCAAGATCGCTGGTGAACTGCGCTGCCGGATACTTGCCGAGGGCGCCAATGGTCCGACCACGCCAGAGGCCGATCGAGTCCTCGAAAAGCGTCAGAACGAGATCTTCGTGATCCCGGACATTGTGTGCAACTCAGGAGGTGTCGTAGTTAGCTACTTCGAATGGGTGCAGGACCTTCAGCGACTGTTCTGGGAGGAGGAAGAGGTCATGCGGCGGGAATATCAGGTTCTGGATCGAGCGTTTGAGCGCGTATTATCGCGAAGCAAGCGGGACGAGGTCTTCAACCGCACCGCCGCTATGGCCATCGGCGTGGAGCGGGTACGCGGTGCAAAGGAGACGCGTGGGCTGTTCCCGTAGCCATGCTCAAGCACGTTCCCTTCGACACCTACTGGTTCGATAATCATGTTCGACATAAGCTTGCTCGCTGGAAAAGAGCGATGAACCAGGTGTCGTAGAGCCGACACGTTGCCTCCAAAGGGCACAGTGGCTCGAAACGCGCAAAACTGGTTCAGCAGCGGGCCTGAAGTTACTCTCCCGCACACGCGCCGGCTCCGGCGGGTCGACGAGCAGCGATCGAACACGAGTCAGAGCTGGACGAAGTGCTCGCCGCAGGAGCTACGATCTGCCGCGCACTCAACGGTCTTCCAGGCAATTCCTGGCGCTAGCGGTCAACGCCGACCTCGTGAAAAGCCGTACGCATGGGCAATCGGCGCCATAACCAGTCGGGCTCGGCCCCGGCTGCGCTGCCGCTGGCGCTGCTATTTCCCTTGAGACGATGCGCTTCGACATAATCGGAGTGCCGGACGCCGCATTTCGATTTGCACAGAACGGACCAACGAGCATGGGATACTCGCCCCCGCAGAGCGTCCCGTCCCGCGGGCTAGGCTTCACGGGAAGCAGGCGGTCGCGGGAATCGGCATCACGAACGTCCTGAGGCCGACGTTCATCAAATAACGCACGGATCTGCCACAGGCTGGGGCTACACACGTGACACTAAGCGAAAGGTTTGGACCTCGTAGTGGTTTTGCGGAGACAGTCAGAGACTGTCATTCCGCCTTGATGTGCTCAGCCTCGACGATCGGCCGCCATTTTCGATCTCGGCTTTTTGCTTGGCCCTGAGCGCTTCCGGCGTTTGCTGGTCCTGCGACGCGATGTCTTGGCCGAGCTCGGCCAAGCGCTCGCGCACCGTCTGGTCGGCGAGCGTGGTCGTCACAGCGGCATTGAGCTTGGTCACGATGGGCGCCGGCGTCCCCTTGGGAAGCCAAAGGCCGTGCCAGACCGAAACATGGAAGTCCGGTAGACCAGCCTCATCCGTCGTCGGAAGCTCCGGCGCGGCGGCAAGGCGCGTCTTTGCTGTGACCGCATAGGCTCGGATCGCACCGCTGCGCACGAACGACAGGGAATCCGCCGGCCGGGCGCATTGCCGCCGGTCCCGTGATTGCTGGGTACAGGCGGCTCAGTCTCCCCCAGAACCGAGCAAAAAGGCCAACGATCGGACTCTCCGATAACTAGCGCGTAAGCTGCACATGGTGAATGAGTGCGAGCCAGTCAAACAGAATCCGCTAGCGACCCAGTAATTTTGACTAACCCCGACATCTGGGTTGATTAATCGGGTGACGCCGAGAAGACACACTCAGGCGAGAAAGGAGATTGTCCGTTCGTTACGTACTGTGTTCGTCGGAACGCAGCCCAGCGGGGCTGAGGTATAGACACGCCGATCATAGCAGACTGCCGTAGCAGTCTCCCTGAAGCATCGGAGACGACAGATGAAGAGCGCGAATTGAAGCATGTCACCCTATGCCAAGATCGCGCTCTTCATCGATGGGCCCAATCTCCACGCAACTGCCAAGACGCTCGGCTTCGAGATCGACTACAAGCGCCTGCTCGGGGAGTTTCAGCGCCGCGGAACAGTGCTGCGAGCGTTCTATTACACGCCGATTATCGAGGATCAGGAATATTTGGTGGTCGGGCCGCTCCTCGATTGGCTCGACTATAACGGTTACGCGGTTGTCACCAAGCCGGCCAAGGAATTCGCGGACAGCAGCGGGCGCCGCAAGGTGAAAGGCAATATGGACATCGAGCTCGCGGTTGATGCCATGGAACTCGCTGAGCACGTCGACCAGATCATCCTGTTCTCCGGCGACGGCGACTTCCGTTCCGTGGTCGAGGCGGTACAGCGCCGCGGCGTTCGTGTCACCGTAATTTCGACCATCGCTACACCGATGCCGATGGTAGCCGACGAACTTCGGCGGCAGGCGGACGAATTTATTGACCTGGCGGAGTTGAAGCTCGGGCGCGCTTCGTCCGAACGGTTAGGTCCCAAACTGAGTGCCGGCAAGCGGCGTAAGTCAGCCAGCACAGAATCCATCGCAGAATGATGAATGGCAGCTATTTCGTGCAGGCAACGCGCCGTTTGGTGCTGCTCATTCTCCAGCACGTTCCCTTCTCGTGATACTTGGGTTCAGCGCGCATGCTCGACCGTGACGGTGCTTTCTGGTTTCAACTTGCGGGCTATCTCTACGCTGTGATGATGGCATTGTCTGTATTGTACGGCATTGGTCGATTTCTGACGGGGGATTCTCTTCACTTCGGATGAGTGAGCAGCGTGGCACTTCTGCGAACTTCGTGGAGACAAAGTGATCATCGTTGCATATGCCGCGTTTGACGAGACGGAAGCAAGAACGTTCAGGCCACACGTTGTGCTGGTTGATCGAGAAAATCGCATCTTGCCAGGCTGAGACCGAAAACGCTGATGTTGGACCCTGTTTGTTTTTATTTGGCGGCCAATGGAATTGCGCCCGGTAGATGGCGACCAAGGAGTGAACGATGAACTCGACCCACGCGGCCAAAATGACCGATTATGTTGCCGCCCTGCGCGCCTTAGAAGATGACGACCGGCTGCGCAGCCTCAAACCGCGCGCTGGCATCGATTTTTCATCAAACGATTATCTGGGACTGGCGAGCGCCCCGCGCATGAAAAGGGCTGTCGTGGCCGCGCTCGAGGCGGGCACACCGATCGGAGCCGGCGGGTCGCGGCTTCTGCGCGGCAATTGTGAGGAGCACGAAAGTCTCGAAGCAGAGGCTGCAAGGTTCTTCGGGGCGGAGACGGCGCTCTTCTTCGGCGGCGGTTATGTTGCAAATTTTGCCGTCTTGACGACGCTGCCGCAGCGGGGCGATCTGCTTGTTCTCGATTCGCTCGTGCACGCGAGCATTCACGAAGGCGCGCGAGCGGGCCGGGCCGATTTTCGCATAAGCGCCCACAACGACCCCGAGTCGGTCGAAAGCACAATTCGCGATTGGCGCGCGAAAGGCGGAACGGGGCGCATCTGGATCGTGGTCGAAAGTCTCTACAGCATGGATGGCGATTTCGCACCACTCGGAGAGTTGGTCGCTATGGCGGACCGGTACGAAGCGTTCCTGGTCGTGGATGAGGCCCATGCCACAGGCGTTTACGGCAAACAGGGACGGGGACTCACCGCGCCCTACGATGGGCACGAGAACCTCTTGGTTGTTCACACCTGCGGTAAAGCGCTGGGCGCGGCCGGCGCACTCGTCACTGCTTCCGGTGTGCTGCGCGATTTCATGGTCAATCGCTGTCGGCCCTTCATCTTCGCGACCGCGCCGTCACCCTTGACAGCCGTCGCCGTGCGGGAGGCTCTCATAATCCTGCAGGAGGAGCCTGAGCGACAGCGCCATCTGGAAAATTTGGTAGCCTTCACGCATCGGGAACTTGTTGCATGCGGCCGTCCGAGCCCTTCGAACTCACAGATCATTCCTTACATTGTCGGCGACAATGCGCGTGCGATGCGGCTCGCTTCCGCACTGCAAGCGCGTGGCTTTGACATCCGCGGAATCCGGCCACCCACCGTGCCCAAGGGAACGGCGCGGTTGCGAATTTCCCTGACGCTCAACGTCACGGAAGCGGATGTATCCCACATGCTTGATGCGTTGGTCGAAGAGACGGGGGCGACGCGCGGTGAGGGCCGCGGGTCTGGTCACTGACCCGGATACCGGGATCGGCCAAACGGTCCGCAAAGCTCGCTGATCGGCGCACTCATCGACATGGATTGACGTCGCCACTCGGCCGCGGCGTCGGAACCGCTCTACCTCTCTATCAGAGTGAGCATCCGGGCTAGGATCATCAGCTCGGGGATCGAATGCCCGGGCGATGCCTACTGTAGACACGCCGAAGGCGTCGGCCGCCAGCCCGGCGGCGCGCTCGACGAAGGCGCACGGCCGCCGCCTAACGAAAGAGTCAAGTTAAATCGGTAATCGGTATTTGCTCGAAAATATCAGGAACCCGAAAGACGACGGCTACGTGGTCGCTTGGTTGATCTGCCGTCCCGCACCCTCATCGAAGGAAGATGCTTGGCGAAAATCCTAACCGGTCCCAAATCGCCCCTGTATTGGTCTGACGCGACTCCCTCGATCAGTTTGCGATGGCTCCGAAAGACTGCCTCGTGAGTGAGCCTAGAGCGGTTTCCAGTTGATATGAATCGGAGCGGTCACGGGGGATTCCCTTGGACCCGCAAATCAGATTCGGTGTCTCCTGAGGCAACACGCGGGGGCACGCGATGGCGAAGGGATACTCGAAGGACCTCAGGGTGCGTGCGATTGAGCTTGTCGAGTCCGGCGAAAGCGCACGCGAGGCGGCGCGCATTCTCAATCTCGGCGCTTCGACCACGATCCGATGGATGGATCGCTGGAGGAAGACCGGAAACGTCGCCGCCAAGCCCGGAACCGGGCACAGCCGCTCGCCGTTGGAGCAACACAAGCAATGGCTGATCGAGTTGATCGCCACGGAGCCGGACCTGACGCTCGAGGAAATCCGCGTGCGTCTGCGCTCTGAGAGAAAGCAAAAGGCCGGCATCGGTTCGATCTGGCGCTTCTTCGACCGTCACGACATCACCTTCAAAAAAAACACTGCACGCAGCCGAGCAGGATCGGCCTGACATTGCTGCCGAGCGCGCCGCGCTGAAAGCCGAGCAGCCCAAGCTGCGGGCGCCGCGCCTCGTCTTTATCGACGAGACCGCAGTCACGACGAAGATGGTCCGGCACTATGGACGGTCTCCTCGCGGTGAGCGCCTCGTCTCTGGCGTGCCCCACGGTCACTGGAAGACGCTGACGCTTGTTGCCGCGCTGCGTATCGACGGCCTCACAGCGCCCTATGTCATCGACGGTGCGATGGATGGGCCATCGTTCCTGGCTTATGTCGAGCAGGTCCTCGCGCCGACCTTGCGCAAGGGCGACATCGTCTTCATGGACAACTTGCGCACTCACAAGATCGCCGGCGTCCGCGAGGCGATCGAGGCTGTCGGCGCCCGCGTGCGCTATCTGCCGGCCTACTCGCCCGACCTCAATCCAATTGAGCAGGCCTTCTCCCGGTTGAAGGCAGCGCTGCGCAAAGGCGCCATCCGCACGGTCCAAGCCCTGCTCAAACTCATCGGCAAGCTCGTCAAGTCGTTTGCGCCGCAGATGTGTGCCAATTATTTTAGACATGCTGGGTACACCAAGTGATCCACATCATGTGGAAAATGCTCTAGGATCTGCCCACATCTCTCCCAAAGCGGACAACGCGGCATTGCTGATATCGCAATCAACGCACCTGTTGCCATCGAACATGGTGAATCTGTACACCATCGATCTTGGGTCATAACCGATTGGCTTTCCGCTCGTCAGTGGCATCTTTCGGCCCTCTTACGATCAGTGTCGAGCCTCCGCAGTAGTGCTCGCAGTCGTGCGTCTAGCTCGATGAGATCGAACGGCTTGACGAGATAATCATCGGCCCCAGCGTCTAACGTCCGAACCCGATCTTCCACACCATCGCGCGCACTGACGACGATGACGGGTGTCCATTTCGACGCGGCCCTGCTGAGCCGTGCAAGCAATTCCAGGCCATTTGCATCAGGAAGCCCAAGATCGAGTATAATCGCATCGTACGAGCTCACGGCTGTTGCAGCCGTTGCGTCGTCGCCCCCGCTTACTTCATCAACGGTAAAGCCCCGCTCGGAAAGGTGACCGCTGGTCAGGCACTGCAGGCGCGAGCTTAAGGGACCGTCAGGTACCTTGATCGAGAGAAATTCAAGTCGATCCTCGTAATGGGCGCTGGCGAGGTTGTAGGCACGCAGCAGCGGCTTCCCGTCGACCTCGAGCCCGATCATGGTAAATTCGCCGCTGCGGAAGCGGAACGTCGGATCCCGCGTGGTGGTGAAGCTGAAGAGATTGTCAGTCCAGTGATGGACGCTCAGGACGCGTTCCTGGTTGAAAGTGCTCGTCCTACCGCTCACGCGAAGGTTGACACGTAACTGATGCAAATCGGCCAGCGACAAGTTCTATGCCTACTCCCTGCACTTGGTCTCAGTTTGAGAGTGACGACAGCCATCGCTCGGAGTTGCGCACACTTCGGATTGAGAGCGCCGTTCGGTGACGGACGGCGATGCAGGCAGATCCGCCACTCGCATCGTTATATGACAGATTGCGCTTGTTATCGACGTGCAAATTTTGTGCGGGACGGACGAATAAGCGCGGCCTGCAGGCATGTTCCTAATCACGACGTAACGGTTCGCCGGCTGAGAATGTACGTTTCGTACGTTGAGTCCTGCGCTAACCATCAGCTTACTTAAACTTGCCGGAATTCCCGATTCGCTGCAGCGCACGTCTAATCTTTACATCGAATTAAGCCGATCTGCGTCATAGCGCCGGGCCGAAAGCTTGGGTCTCACAGAAAGCGTGGGTTTCGGGGGCATGTCATGGGTGCTGCCAAGCAGCAAGCCGAGAATATAAATCCAGAAATGTTCGAGGACGTGCCCGTCCTGCGACGCAGGTGGCAAGCCGCGCTCAAGCCCGGCGGACACCTTCCCCTCTATGAAGACGTGTTGCTGGGCAGCCTCGGGCGGCTCGCCGATCACATCGTGCTGCTCAAGTGCGAGAACGATGGGGTCACCATCGCGCGCACGGGCCGCTATGCGCAGAAGTGGCTGGGCGATGAGCGTTGGGACATTCCGATGCAGGCGCTGCCGCCGGATTGCGCCACCGTCCTGAACGAAGCAGCCTCCAACGCGACTGCCAGCAAACGTCCCGCGCTCGCGACCGTCCATTGCGTGCGCGACGGCATGGTGCGAACCTATGACGTGCTGGCGCTGCCGACATTGTCGCGCTGGGGCGGCACGCTGGTTGGCGCGTTTGTCAACGAGCGCGGCGCGCAATACAATCTCCTCGATGCAATCTTTTCCGCGACCGATGACGGCGTGATCTCACTGTCGCCCATTCGCGATGCGACGGGCCGGCCGTCCGATTTTCAGATCGTGCATCATAACCAGGCCGCGGCGAGATTGCTGAAGGTGGCAGAACAAAGCCTGCAGTGGCAGCGGCTCAGCAATGGAGATCATCTGCTCTGTTCGGAATCAGTAGTGACGCGACTGTGCGCCGCGATCGCGGACAACCAGCCGGACCAGTTCGAGATCGATAGCGATGATCGCACCCTGCGGTTTGGCATGACTTCCTTCGGCAACATCCTTTCGCTGGTAATTTCCGACGTCACACCCTTGAAGCGACGAGAGGCCTCATTCCGGCTGCTGTTTGATAGCAATCCGATGCCAATGTGGGTGTTCGATCCGGCGACGATGGCGTTTCTGCATGTCAACGATGCGGCGGTGCAGCACTACGGCTACACTCGCGAGACCTTCCTGCAAATGAAAGTCTACGACATCTGGCCACAGGACGAGTGGGGCAGTCATAGTCAGGCGCTGCAGGATATCGGCGATACCTACCAGTCAGAGCGGCACTGGCGCCATGTGAAAGCCGATGGCAGCGAGATACAGGTTCTCACGTTCGGGCGACGCCTCTCATTTCAAGTTGGTGACGCCTATCTCGTTGCGGTGGTCGACATCACTGAACGGTGCAAGGCCGAGGCCCGCATCGCCTATATGGCGCACCATGATGGGTTGACCGATCTGGCCAACCGCGCGTTCTGCCAGGAGCGTCTAAAAGAGGCACTGGACGCCGGCGACGTTGCGGGCAAGCGTGTCGCCGTGCTCTGCATCGATCTCGACCTGTTCAAGAACGTGAACGACTCATTTGGCCATCCCGCGGGCGATCGCGTGCTGCGGCAGGTAGCCGAACGCCTACGCTCGAGGGTGGCCGGCAATAACCTTGCCGCGCGGCTCGGCGGCGACGAATTTGCGGTGATCCTTGGCGCCGACACCTCGCCCAACGAGGCGAGCGAGTTTGCTGTCGGGCTGATTCATACTTTGAGCACGCCCTACGAAATCGACGGCAACGAGGTGGTGATCGGCGCCTCAATCGGCATCGCGCTCTCGCCAGCAGACGGGGCGACCAGCGAAGAATTGATGCGTAACGCAGACATGGCTCTCTACCGGGCGAAGCAGGAAGGCCGCGGCGAGCATCGGTTCTTCGAGCGCGAGATGGATCTCCAGGCGCAGAAGCGCCGGGAGATGGAGCTGGACCTACGCCGCGCCTTTGTCCATGGTGAGTTCGAATTGCACTACCAGCCCCTGGTCGATATCTTGACCGATCAGATCTCCGGCTTCGAGGCGCTCGTGCGCTGGCGGCATCCGGAGAAAGGTATCATCTCGCCGGCGGAGTTCATTCCCGTTGCCGAAGACATCGGGTTGATCACACCACTCGGTGAGTGGGTGTTACGCGAAGCCTGCAATGAGGCGGTGAAATGGCCGGATGCGATCAAGGTCGCGGTCAACCTCTCGCCCGTGCAGTTCCGCAGCCGTAACCTGGTGCAGGTGGTAATCTCGGCCCTTGGTAATTCGGGCCTGTCGCCTAAGCGGCTCGAGCTCGAAATCACCGAATCGGTGTTTCTGGCGGAGACCGAGGCCAATCTCGCGATCCTGCACCAACTGCGCGAGCTCGGGGTTGCCATCTCCCTAGACGATTTCGGCACTGGCTACTCGAGCTTGAGCTATTTGCGCAGCTTTCCGTTCGACAAGATCAAGATCGACCGGTCTTTTGTGAAGGATCTCGCTGAACGTTCCGACTGCGTGGCTATCGTGGGCGCCATCGCGGGCCTCGCCCGCAGACTCAACATCACGACGATCGCGGAAGGAGTGGAGACCGCTGATCAGCTCGACCGGCTCCGCGCCGAGGGTTGCAACGAGGTGCAGGGATTCCTGTTCGGCGCCGCCAAGCCGGCCGCCGAAGTGGAGCAGCTGTTGCTTCGTTTTGGGGTTAGGCCGTCGAACGCTGCGTGACTCTTTGCGTGGCTATGCGCGTCGCCCAGTGCGCGAAGATTGTCTGATGGCAAATCAACTGACGCGGGAAAAGCTGCTCCGAGGCGGTTGCGGGGAAAACCGCGTGTTATTTCTCGGGTATGAAATCTTCCGATCAGCCAAGGGAACTCATTCGGGCGAGAAGTACGATTGTTCCATGCCTGTGGTTGATTGATCAATTCAGGCTTGGCAATTCTCCATCGGGACGTCCGTAACCATCTTCGGCCATCCATTTGGTGCGGGCGAGATGGTTTCATTGGCCGACGCGATCGCTAAACCTCGGGATCAATGTGTAGAAGCCATTGGTGGTGATCCGATTGCCCTACAACCTGCACCCGATCGACGGCGTTGAGCGCAACGCCGTCGATCGTCTGCAGCCCGGAGAGCGCGATGCTGCCGGTCGCAACGACCCGCACGGGCGCTTTGACGAAGGTGGAAGTCGGGTCGATCGAGACGCTGCGGCGATCGGTGATTGCCATGTGGAGAAACCATCCGCGCGTGGAATCGTCCGAGCAGTCGGGAGACGAATGGACAGCGCCTGGTGCGCCTTTGAGAAGGCCTGCCAGGGCACCGCGGATGCTGTACAGGCCCACTGGCAGCGCTTTCGGGCGAACGCTCAGCTCGCCGACAAAGAGCTCGTCGAGCGACGAGTTATCACCGGCGGCGAGCGGTACGTCTTTCGCTTCAGCTGCGTAAAATGATCAGAGCGGACTAGCCCTGCGCCCGGTTATCCACCGATCGACCTTGCCGGGCACTAGCATGAAGTGTGTGCCCTCCAGATCTTTCTGCCGTTGCTCACTGCGCTCCAGGTAGCCGGGATTGATCCAGTCCTGCAGGTGGTGCCAGACTAACGTGTCGGTGAGCCAATGACTGAACCAAAGGTTCATGTAGGACGCGTTGGTGCGGACCATCTTCAAGAGTGTCGGCGCGCGCTCGCACATCGCAGACCCGCTGAACATGCCTTCCTTGGTGCGGCCGCCGGCGTGAATGAGCGCGGCCAGATCGTCGATCTGTCCCGAAAGCCCAAGAGATTCGCCACTGCTGAGAGGCCGCGCCGATCGAGCTGCCGAACAAGAAGTCGCCGACGATCGAGCGCATGCCGGAGCGCTGCGCGCCGGCAGCAACCGCGAATGGATGTCAAGGCCGCTCTTTGGGGAGGCAGCCTTGGGTGTACGCGATTGGCTCGTTATGAGGGATAAGCAATGGGACCGCATCGCGGGTCTGATCATCGGCGGTTCGGACAAGCGCGGTTCGACCGGCCAATCGCATGGTTGTGGAGGGGGTGCTCTGGATTGTCCGCACTGGAGCGCCTCGCGACCTGCCGGAAGCGTTCGGAGAGTGCAACAGTTTCTTTCGGGTGTTTAGCCGTGGAGCCAAAAAAGACGTTTGACAGCGCATCTTCGATCGACGAGCTCCAGCGGAGGTTGCGGCTAAAAATTCCCGATCTGACGAGAAGAAGCGCCGCCATCTGCGATGACAGCGGCTTGGATACGCCGCTCAATCTTCGTTGGCGGCAATCGTTTCCATCAAGGACACAAGCTGACGTTGAACGGCCTGGTCCTTGATACTGCTGTAGGCGCGCAGCAACCGCAGGCTGAAGGCGCTGTCGAGGAACAGCAGGCTGTCGACCTCGCGCGCCTTGTTGTCGCCATCGTAGAAAAATGTGACGGGGACATCGAGCGCGGTGGCGATCTGCTGAAGACGGGCAGCGCCGACGCGGTTGACGCCCTTCTCGTACTTCTGGACCTGCTGGAAGCTGACGCCGAGCTTGTCGCCGAGGTCGGCCTGGGAAAGCTTCTGTTCCACACGCCGGAGACGAATGCGCTTGCCCAACTCGATGTCGGATTTGCCGGCACTGCGCTGTTTCATCTTCTTTGCTGCTGATCTGCTCATTCTGGTGACCTGTCCTTCAAATCGGGAATCCCCGAGACCGGCTAGGTCAGGGGGTGTCCATGATGTACCGCGTTACAGTTCGTCTGGATCGTCAGTTCGTCGTAAGAACCATGGTAATCCAAAAGATCGCGGGGAATGGTATCCAGACGCATTTGCGCGCTGGAGGCACCCATGATAACGATGCTGTTGACTACCTAAAATCGATCGGGCCAAAGCGCCTCTCAACACCTCGCGCTCCGCATTTGACAAAATATTGACACCACCACAACTACCACGGTTGGAGTCTCCACGGATTTTGCGCGCATGCTTACTGGCGGCAGAGCCTCATTCTCGTATTCCTACGGGACTGAGGCTGTATGACATGATAGTGTCGAACGAGGGTCGGAGCCGGAAGCGCCGTCGGCTAGGCCGTTTTCGCCCTGTCTGAAGCTCGATAAAAACGAATGTGATGGCCTGTCCCTTGCCTCTCTCAGGCTCGGGTACGATCCGGACATCCTTTGACGTACTTTCTATCCCCTCGTTGCGAAGGAGGATCGGCGCTCGACTGAACTTTTCGCCAACAGATTTCCGAAGCCGGACGAAGTGGGATCCACATTTCGCATTATCACCGTGCTCGTGACGGCCCGAAGCTTCTCGCTAACCACAACCTGCGTGCTCGCCTCGTCCGCCGGGTCCCTTGTTGGCTACGGCATCGGTCATATCGTGAAGAATGTCCAAACGGCACGTTCGGAGACTTTATATCCGGCATTCACACTTTGGGGACTGTCAAGCGGGAAAACAAGCTTGCGCCGTCAGCGTGAGCGGGTTGAGGTTCAAGATGCTCGGAAATGTGAAGGTATAGGTGGCGCTGACCTGATTTCCACAGGCAGGCGTGCTGTAAGTGAATGTTGAGGCCGGCAGGCTCAAGCCCAGAGCCTGTTGCATGGCATAGTTGGTGATGGCGCTCGGATTGCTATTAGGACAGACCGTGGTGTTGATGCTGGCGCATCGCGCTGCCATCTCGACACCATGCTGCAAACCAATCTGCGTCCAGAACAACAGTCCACACGCGATAATCCCAAAGACGAACAGGAAGAACACAGGGGCAATCAGCGCGAATTCGACCGCCGACGTCCCGCGCTGATCGCGCCATATGTCGGAGAGCCTCACTGCAGCCTCACCGTGGATTGTGCAACAAAGGTATATGTGCTGGGTACGGCCCCGTAGTTCAGGGTCGTGCTGTACGTTAGCTGTGCCGAGACCATCGCGTACGTGCCGGCCTTCGTCCCTCCGGAACATAGCGTGCCGCACGATACGGTACTGACGCTCGAGCCCGTCGCACAGCCACAAAATTGCACGGGAGACGGTGACACAACAATTGACGCGCTCGTCGCGCTGGTCACCGCGTTCGAGATCCCATTGGTATCAAAGCCGTTCCTGATAGCCCACTCCGCGCCGGCCTGGGCGGCGTCTTCGACCTGCATCTTGCGGTAGACGCCGAAACCGATGTCGGCGATCGCAATCACCATGAGTGCCAGGATTGGTACAAGCACGCCGAATTCGATTGCAGCGGCACCACGCGTATCGCGCGCTGCGTGACGGAGGGAGCGGCAGACCAGGCCGGATATCAGCCGCCGAGAATAGTGATGAGGGGGAGGGGGGCTTGCTGTCATTTCAACACCCGCCATCTATTCGGCCAGCTGTGCGGTTTGGACGCCGATCGCGCTGGAGCCCAGGGCCGCGCAATTGACTTGAATATTCGAGCTGCCGGTGACGGTAATCGTGTCCGCGATGATCTGCGTGCACGAGGTCGTCGTGCCGTTGCCGCCGGCGAACTTCAGGGCCGCCTTCGGCAAATCGATTGCGCCGCCGAAATTCTGGGTGCCGCCGCCCTCCAGCGAAAACGCCGTGCCCACCGGCATCTTGCGATCGCCGTACATCACGATGCCCTGGGTCGCGCCTGAGGTCGGAGCCGTCAAGGTAACGTTCGCGTTGCTGCCGATCGTGGCAGAGCCCCAGTTGTTGCCAGAGCCGGTGAAGACGAGCGTCACGCCGCTGCCGGTGATGGTTGCGTTGCCCGCGACCGATAGGTTCGCCCCGTTGAAGTAGTAGACGCCGGGATTCAGTGTCAGGGTGGCTCCGGCGTTAGCGCTGATATCGCCGCAATAGACGCCGGGGTTGAGTGTGGTGGTCCCCTTCACCTGGATCTTGTTGTTGTAGTCGCAGTAAGTCGGCATGGTGAGCGAGACATTCGCATAGGGATCGGAGACCGGCCACATGCCGGTCCGGATGCCATTGGTCGCCGTGATGTTGCTCGTGCCGGAGACCGTGCCGACCACTCCGACCTGATTGGCGGAGATCGTCGCGACGCCATTGACGTTCAGCGAGGGAGTGGCGTTGGAGTCGCTATAAAGATTGCAGCCGATTAGGTTCAGGTTGCTGCTGCCGCCTACCGACACGGCTGAGCTGGCCGTGGGGTCGAGCGCAAGCACGCAGCCGGTGCCGGAATTCGGTATCGCCACCGCCCGCGCCGTAATGAGAACTGGACCACTCTGAAACAGCGCGGAAAGCAGCCGCGGTTGCGATTGGCTGACGATGACCTCCACCGCCTGTGGGGTCGAGGTGAATTTGCCGCTGGAAGGCGGCTGGTTCACCGTGACCGTGACGCCACTGGTCCCATTGGCGTAGCCATAGGACGCCGTTACCGAGTTGGCCTGCGCAATGAGGTTGGATCCCGCGGTTGCTGCGCTCACGGCCCCGGAATCCGCCGCGCTCTGCATGTTCTTGTGCTTGTAGAGCCACCACCCGACCTCCGTGCCGAGGCCGGCCATTCCGACGAGCACAGGCATCACCAACGCAACCGCGATCACGTAGTTGCCCGACGGATCGCGCGCAAAGCGTTGAAGCAGGCACTTGTGCCGTAGCGCCTTTGGCGCAAGAAAGAACGCGTTGCAATATGCGAACGCCGTCAGCATCCGACTGCGGCGGTCCTCCCAGCGACTCATCGCGACACCTGCCTCAATCTACATGGATTCCACGCGCGACGGGTCTGCGCCGGACGCCTTAAACTTCGGTGTAGGCGACTATAGAAAATCGGCAGTATCGAGTACTGTTGCGGCACGATTTGAGTGCGAGTTGCAGAAGGTGCACGCATCAGTCCGTTCCGTACAAAATTTTGCGCACCGATAACGAACGCAATCTGTCAACATAGCGGGCGCGCAAAAACTTTCGTGGACACCGGTGTCGATGATCAGGTCCGAGCTCGTTCAGCGTATCGCCGACCGCAACCAGCATTCTCATCTGCGCGACGTGGAAAAAATCGTGAGCGCAATCCTCGACGAGATCGTCGACGCACTTGCGTGCGGCGACCGGGTTGAGTTGCGTGGCTTCGGAGGATTTTCGGTCAAGCATCGGCAGGCTCGTACGAGCCGCAACCCAGGAACGGGCGAGAGCGTGCAAATCGACCAAAAGCGTCTTCCGTTCTTCAAGGCCAGCAAGGAAATGCACGAGCGGCTGAATCGTAGGACCCGAAATGGGAGACGATAACCACCTCACCCGAGGTCGTTTAGGGAGGGCTTGCCGCGCGCACGCAGCCTGGTTCTGGAGCCAAACAGCGCCGCGGCAAACCAACTCCTTGGCGAGGTTAGGTGTCCGACAAAGATCTCACGTCCGGCGCCACGCAGCCGATAGCAATTCTCCCTCGCAAAAGGCGCGCGTCAAGCTACATGCGACAGACGATAAAAACTTAGTACGATTCGTGCGGTGCCGCGTGAGATGCATTATCCCGAACCCGAGTTACGGGTTCCGTTCATTTCCGGTTCAGGCGCGCACTCTAGCGTGCCCGGCACGATCGAGAGCCCGGGCATCCGGCCGGCGACCTCCAGATCAATTTTTCAAGGAGACGATCATGCTAAAGACGATTCCCGTCGCCTTGCTCGCAATTTCGATTCTTGCGGCGCTCGCGCTGGCCGCGAATGCCACCGACGCCTCAATGACCAAGGTCCACCACAAGACTCACCACAAGAAGCATGCGAAGCCGAACGCCAACCCCGCCGCGCCCGCGAAGAAGCAGAACTGATTTTCGATCCGCCGGCGCTGCCGATTGGATTGCCCCGCCGGGTGGGCGGATATTATATCAGGCTCGTCCCGACTCCCCGGTCGGGGCAGGCGGCGCTGCAAATGTTGGCAGAGCAGGCAGCCCACTGGCGGCTTCCCTAATCTTTGCGGCGGAGTGTCTAGTTGTCAGAACCGTTGCGCAGCGGTTGGACGCGCCAATACGGACAATCGAGCATAAGTCAGATCGGCGACTTCTGGATCCGGCGCTCCAACGCCGGATGATTTGAGGCTAATCACCTCGGAAACGACGCCACCGTCAACTCCAACCATTCCTGTGACTTGGACCTCTCTCACTTTTTGGCCTTCTAAGTGTTTTGAAAGCCGTTAGGTCGGCCTAAGCGTGATGTCTGATTGTGCCGAAATGACCTTTTCGTCTATTTTAGAAAAAGGCGCTCTCAGATGAGCAACTGGCTATTCGAGGAATTCCCCCTTTGGGGTCTCTACAACTGGACAGTGATTGTTATCTCCATCGTCATAGTGTTAGTCGCTGCGTCTTGGCCGATACGAAGATAGCAATCGTTGCGTTGTCCACGAGAGCCACAGCGACACGAAAGCTCCCGAGTACTTGCCCACGCTGTTGGGGTCGGCAGGGGCCTCTTTGCCTGCTCTCGGCTCTATCGGCGGCCGAAACGAGTCATCGACGCTCAGCAGAACGGCTTCAGCAACCTCCTTCCAGGGTCAGCTCTACTATCCGCGCAGCCCAGAACGGCTTGTGGGGGGGAGACGGGTCTCGTCTCGCTGAAAAGCGTCGCAGCGGGAAGCATGCTTGAAACGGCGGTCACAGGACCTCGGGGGCGATGCGTCGTTCTCGTGGGGTGGTTCCTCTCACGCCGGACACACTGCAGGCCGCGGTGCAGAGTCTTTATTCCGCCGCGATGAGTGCGGGGCGCGATGGCCAAAGACGACGTTACCGATCTGGCATCCTTTCACGCAACTCGCGCGTCAAGATGGTTCTATGTGGTAAAGGAGTTTAATTTTCTCGTCGGATGTCGGGAAGAAAAAGCGCCGCGATCCGCCATGGCAGCGCTTTAATACTGTCCCGATCCCAATCGGCAGATCGTGTGGTGCGGCGCCCGGGTACTGGTCGATCCGCTCGGGCTGGTCGAGCGCGGCCGCGACCTGGCTGGTGCCGCTGCTCAATCCTCGTTGGCGGTAATCGACTCCATTAAGGACACCAGCTGACGTTGCACGGTCTGATCCTTGATCTTGCTGTAGGCGCGCAGCAACCGCAGGCTGAAGGCGCTGTCGAGGAACAGAAGGCTATCGACCTCGCGCTCCCTGTTGTTGCCGTCGTAGAAGAAAGCGATCGGCACATCGAGCGCGGTCGCGATCTGCTGAAGGCGGGCTGCGCCCACGCGGTTGACACCCCTCTCGTACTTCTGGACCTGCTGGAAGCTGACGCCGAGCTTGTCGCCGAGTGCGGTCTGGGAAATCTTCTGTTCCACACGCCGCAGGCGAATTCGCTTCCCCAACTCGATGTCGGATTTGCCGGCACTGCGCTGTTTCATCTTCTTTGCTACTGATCTATTCATTCTGGTGATCCGTCCTTCAAATCGGGAATCCCCCAAGCCGCTCGCTCAGAGGTTCTTCCGTGATGTGCTACGTTAACGTTCGCGTGGATCGTCAGTTGGTCGAGAACCACAGTAATCGATGGAAGATCGCGGGATGGCATCCAGATGCATTTGCGCGTTGAAAACAGCCATGATACCGTCGCTGCCGACTACCAAAAGTCGATCGCGCCAAGCCGTTTCTCCGGGCGAGACCCCACCCTCTACATTTGGCAAAATATTGACATAACCACAACTGCCACGGGTTGGCCTCCTCAGGGGATTTTGCGCGCATGCTTACCAGCTGCACAGTCGCGTTCTCGTATTCCGACGGGACATCAATGTATTACGTCCGTCGTGACTTAGCTGGTGTAATGGGAGGTTAGACGGGTCGTTTGGTGCCCGCTTGGTCGATTGTATTCAGCGAAAGTGTGAGGCTAGTGTGGGGTCAAGCGTTCGCGTTGCTGCTGGACAATTGGCCAAGAGGTCTGGTTCATTGGGAACGTGCTCGCCTCTGGCCGCAGCTGGCGAACTATGGTGGAGAGGGCACATGAAACGACGCAGGAAGAGTGTCAGCTATGTTTGATGGACGCAGCGACCAGACTGCAACGCTGCTGGCGTTCGCTGTCTTTGAGCGTCGGATGGAGCTTCACAAGGTCACCGAATCCGAACTCGAAGCGCTGCGCGACATGGTGGCGTCGGACGAGTTGCCGCAGGAGCCGGAGGCACTATCGGGCAGAAGAGTCCCGCCCTACCTGAAGCTCGTTAGGTTCCGGCGGACAGATTGAGTCGAGCGGAGGAGCGGATTGAAGTGTGACATCTTCTCGTCCGGGTGCAGCTCATTTGCAACTGTTGTGACTCCGACAGCGCACCCTGCGGGACGTCTCGCTCGTTACGTACGAAGTGCGTGTTCTTATTCCGAGTGATGCGCGGCGCATCTGCTCGCCGGAGAGCCCCCGATCCTGGGTTCGTCGGATTAAGGGAATGGTAACTAGATGGATCGGGCGTGCGAATTCATGCACCGACTGGGGGCGCTCCCATAATCACGGTCGAACGATGATCGCCCCTGAGGTAACGAATTTACTCACATCTTCAGTCATCGAAACCAAATTTTCCTCAACCGGAATGCCGGCATCTCGCATTTGATCGGCCGTAAGACCAAGCTTATATTCAGGATTAGTCCAGCGAACCTCTTCACCTGCCATCGGGATGCCGAGTTGCACCTCTGTCCCGGTGTATAGGCCTTTAGGCAGCTGGCTGTCGTTGAACGTAGCATCTCCTCTGACATCCAGCGTAACGGTTCGAGTCTTGACCTCGGCGTCCATACGTGTGCCTCCGCTGGGCTGTCTGATCTAACCTCAGCTGGAAGGCGAGGGCAAGAAGTGAGCACGAAGAAGTGGATCCGCCATCATTTGAGCAAGCTAGCATCCTGACAATGGTGCAAGTGTGCCCTTGAATGCGCATTTGGGCTGCGGCGACAAGGTGAGACTTCGTCATCCTGATTGGTCGGGCCATACGCGAGAGACCAACTTGAGATAGGCCAATAGGCCACCCATGAGAGACGTGGTGCCGTAACAGCAGCCCGTCGACGTCGCGCCGTGCAACGAAAAGATCCGCGCCACCGACGGATAGTTACTTTGTCGACTGGCCTCACCTTCGTTACAACTGCGACGCGTATATCGTGAGCGAAGCTGCAAGTCTTAGGAAGTGGATCGTCGAGGCTGGCGCAGGTCTACTGGCCCGAAGTTGTCCGCAATCCGAACCAGCTATCTCGCACTTGGTGGTAATGGACCGATGGATCGTACACTTGCACGGGCAGCTTAAGTGCAGCTGCCGACAGTCCTCCGACAGCCGCCAATAGATTGTAGGAGGTAACGACCCGATCGCGCTGCGCGGAAACAAGGCTGATTCTCGCGGTCACGAGAGCTTGCTGGGCATTCAATACATCCAACGTTGTTGCCTGGCCTGCTCGTGCCTCTCCATTTACGCCGTCCAACGCGCTTTCTGCTGCTCTGACCTGTCGCTCGGCGGCTTCTGTTCTCGATCGGCTCGCGTCGAGCTGCCCCCAAAATTGCGTAACGTTGGCGCGCACTTGATCGCGTACCTCGTCAAGGGAGAAGCGTTGTTGAACGGCAGCTTCCTTTTTCTGTCTGATGGCCGAATACTCTTTCCCGCCCTGGTACAGCGGCAGGGTGAGACCTAGTGCGACCGTACCGGCGAACAGTCTTGGGGTCAGAATGTTCTGATCCTCAAATGCCTGGACGCTCCCCTGGAGTACTAACGTCGGAAACAGCCCGCCTTCAGCGATCCGGATTTGAAGGACTGCAACATCCACGCCGTAGCTTGCGGCACCCACCATTGGATTTCTGGTCAGGCTTTGTTCTAACGCTACCTGAAGACTGTCGGGAAGGAAATGGTCTGCAGGCTTGCCCGCAGACAGGTCCGAAGGCTCGACACCGATCACGCGTCGATAGTTTGCTTCCGCGGCCATGAGCGATGCCCGCGCTTCGTGCAAGCTGGCTTCGCCCGAGGCCAGCTGGGCCTCGATTTGCCAGAGCTGGGTCCTTGTGATGTCACCGTTCTTGAATCGGCCACGTCCGTCTGTCAGCGTTCGAGCAAGGACCCGAACATTGCTCTCCTGCACTTTGATTAACGCCGCGTCCTTCAAGTAGTCCATGTAGGCGATGACAGCTGACAGAAGCACCGATTGCTCGACAGCTCGCATGCTTTCTCGCGCCGCGAGGACTTGCACGTCGGCAGCCCGCGTCCGGTTTCCGGTTTGATAGCCATCGAAAAGATTTTGCGAAACGTTCAGGCTCCCGCCTCTGGGGGTGGTTCGACCGCGAAAGGTGGCGGTTTGGTTCGCGCCGGCGGAATTCCTTGATGGTCCAGATGGTGTTGCATCGGGCTGCGGCACAACAACCGTGGTGTCGGTGTACTGAGTTCCTAAGGTAGCCGTTCCGGAAATGGTAGGCCGGTAACCAGAAAGCGCCTGTGCGACATTTTCATCCGCTTGCCTCACCGCCGCTCGTTCCGCGTTGAGTTGAGGATTGTTCTCGTAAGCTCTTCCGAGAGCGCCTTCCAAGGTCTCGGCTGACGCAGATGGATGGCCCGACAACATCAGGACGAGAAGAATGCTAACTTTCAGCCCGGATTTCATCTAGCTGCCTGGCAAATTAGACTGGGACGCCCGGCGAATGAAGCAAAGACCTAGCATACAAGCCGGCGACGCCCAACAAACGCAATTTAAACCCTGGAAGCGAGTCTGATGCGGGAAAACGTGGAAGGTGGACGTCGTTTGGTGTAAGCATCGAAGTTAGTCTTTCAAATTTAGAACGTAGTTTGCAGATGGGGCCTCGATGGTAGAATTGAGTGAAGGTGCTCGAAAGATAATGGATCATCTCCGAACCGAAAGCTATCGCGCGGGCGAGTATCTCGCCGCGAGCCGCTTGTTCTACCTCTTTGAAGATGGGAGTGAAAAAAATCAATCTGTTGACGAGTTGGTAACCCAGGGCTTCGTTTCAGTGGCAGCTAACGGCGCAATCGGCATAACGGATGCTGGCGAGTCCTGGAACCGAAGCGGAAGGCCTTGAAGAAGCGAGGTTGTGCCCTCGTGGGTCGGCCTTGATCGGGCCAAGCATAGGTCTGCCTCAGCCTCAGCTGAAACGGGCTGCTACAGCTTCCGGTACAGCGATGCAATCGTTTCGCTTACTTTTTCGACCGTAAACTCATTCAGAAAGCGGCCGCGGGCCTCAGCCCCCATTCGCCTCCGGAGTTCACTGCTTCTTGCAAGTTCAGCGAGTCTATCCGCCGCTTCCGTGATTTCGTTCTTCGAAACCAAGAATCCGTCGACACCGTTGCGAACGACTTCGCGGCAGCCCACAACGTCGCAGGTAACGATCGGTCTCCCGCAAGCGGCCGCTTCAACGAGGCTGTTGGGAAGCCCTTCCCGATGTGAGAGCAACATCGCGATATGGTGATCGCGCCAGACCCCAGGAATGTCAGTGGAGTAGCCGTGCCACCAGACGCCATCGACGCTTGAGAGTTGCTGAAGCTCTTCGGTCGATAAGCTTGTTGGATTCGAAGGGTCCGGTGCGCCAAAGAGATGAAGCTCCAGATTGACTCCCCGCGAAATCGCCAATCTGACTGCCTGGACGGTCTCGACAATGCCTTTGCTGCGAAGCATTCGGCTAACGACGGCCACCTTGACCGGAGGAGACGAAGGCTCGTCAGTCCAACAAAACACCGTCGGGTCTGTGCCAGCTCCACTAACAAACGTAAGGCTCGAATTCCTGGCCGTAAGGCCGAACTCTTTGTGGTCCTCATGGTTTTCAAAGACGTAGTGCGTGGTCTTGCCATTTAGGGTGCGTCCTACCAAGACTCTAACGAATGGTCGAAGAAGTGTTGCGCGCTTACTATCAGCGGTCCAGAGATGCCCTAATCCGGTCGGAGCCAACACCAGCGCTTTAACGCCGGCAAGCCTTGCTGCTATGCCCCCAAGGACGACAAGAGGGAGCCCGATACAATGAATGACATCGGGTCTCTCTTGTCGAATAGTCTGGATCAACTGCTTGACAGCATGTAGTGGCACCAGAGATTGGAAGTGTCCTCGGTTGAAATCGATAGGGACTACGCGTAGTCCTTCATTTGCAATTTCGGTCCCGTGATCCGTTATGCGGGCCGCTACTGCGACTTCGAAGCCAACAGTACGGACCTTGCGAGCCATTGGCAGAAAATGACGGGCGAAGAACCAATCCTCGCTCGCAAGGAAGAGCAGCTTTCTCAATCGATCACTCGAGCGGGGAGGGGGCCGCGGACAGTTGGTCACAAATTGGGGACTGCACCATCGCGGCCGTAGATTAGGAGGTCGATCTCAACGAGACCCTCAGGCTTTTTTTTCCCGTCCGCTGCGACCACCGCGGTTCCGACGTTCACGTCAGCAGTCTTTCCGTGATCGAACATCACCACCGGCGTACGGGTGGGTGCCAGAATGCTCCTTTCATGTGAGCCGTCTTTGATGGAGATCCTGTAGCCGTCTGCCGATGAGCTTACATCGCTCACGATCCCAATGTTGCTGCTGTCAGACCAAAGAAGACCGCCGGAACGACTTTGGACTGCCTTTTGCACGGCTTGCGAAAGCACCTGCAGTTCTGAGAGACCTCGTGATCCACTCGCACTTTCAACGACCCGTAGCATCGTTCCGGGCTTGATGATTTCAAATGACCCTGGCTCGACCGCGACGAGTTGGGAGGAAACGCCGAGCGTAAACTTCGCTTGCGCACCGTAGTGTGTCTTCAGGACGAAGACTGGCCCATTTTGCTTTTCGATAGCTCCGCGCAAGACAAGCTGCTCCTCCGCGGCCGCCGGCAAGTGTACGCAAGAGATCGAAAAGGAAAGCAGCAGGATTTGAAGTCCGCATTTCATCAGAGTTTTCCGAACCTAGCTTGAACCGGTCAGCGACCTCGACCGCGCGACGGTATCAATCCTTCGATGGGCACTGGCAGAGAATTCATATCAATCGCTCAACACAGAGCCATCAAAGCCGACGGCGGCTCTTGCACAAAACTGTACGTCTTCACCTCCGCTCCAATACCTCACTTTCATTCAGCTGGTCTAGAGACAAGCGGCTTCAATGTCGTTTAGCGCTGCGTGCGCACACGGCGACGCAAGTGTTGATTTCCGTCGCAAATAAAACTTCGCTCGTTTCGTACAGTTGTGCTGCCTGGTCTAGTGATAAGCTGCTCTATGTTGTATAGCGCTGGCTTGCGTGCGCTCACAGCGACGCAAGTTTGGATTTCTATCGCAAATGAAACTTCGTTCGTTTCGTACAATAGTGCTGCTTGGTGGTGTCCTCCTGTTCGGCGTAGAGTGCGTTGCGCAGGAGCGGCTTGGTCAGAGTCCGCCCGCGCGACAGATTTTGCCGAGGCCCGAATTCGGGCTGCCGGATTCCTCGATGCCCGTTCCGGGATCCCAAATGCCGGGTGCCGATCCGTTCCAGCTCCTTGAGAACAGCGAGGAAGTCCAGGCTGACCTGGGGCTGACGAGAGATCAAATCGCTAGGCTCAATCGTGCTTCTCGGAATTTTCGCACAACGCTTCAGGAGCTCTCGGTCGCCAAGCCTGGTGTGAGCCCCGAAGCTCAGCGTGCCGCGGTCGAGCGTCACGTGCGCGACACACGCGGAATGATAGCTCGCGAACTGACTCCTGCCCAACTAGGCCGCCTGCAGCAGATCATGCTGCAGCTGGAAGGGCCCTGCCTCGCCGTGATCGATCAAGCCGTTGCGGAGCAGCTCAAGTTGAACCGCTTCCAGCAGGAAGCAATCGGCCGGGCATGCGAGACGCGTTCAGCGCAAATGAAGCGTGCATTTGTCGCGGCGCCGCCGGGTGCCAGTTATTGCACCACGATGGTCGACAATCGTCGACGGGTAGAAGCGATTCGGGTCCAGGCCGATCAGCAGATCCTGGCGCTGCTGGAATCGACCCAGAAGGATATGTTCACCCGGTTGATTGGCAAAAAGCTTAAGCTGACTGCTCCGATGCCCCCCGAGTGCAATTAATGTGTCAACAGAAGCTATGGCCCACCATAGACCCGGCTATCCGGTGCCGGTCAGTCGTAGCTTGTTCTTTCGGAGTAGCTTGAATGAATCGACGAGCGGTGTTCGTGGGCCTGAGCATTCTGGTGCTGTTGTACGCCTCGCCGTGGCCGGCACATGCTCAGGCTGGCCCGAAGGTTGGTGATCCAGGTCCGCTGCCGCCTTCGCCGCCACCACAAGTCGGTTCGACCACACAAACCGTCACCATCAACGTGCCGATCAATTCCGACGTGTCACTCGTGCACGTGGGAAGTAACGACTCCTTTGCAATAACGGCTGAAGGCCGTCAGGCCGCCACGCTGCTACTGAATGCGTTGGAGGAGCCTGACGAGGTCAAGGCTCATGAAGACGCGGTTAAGGCGAGCAGCATCTATGATCAGATCATCCCGCGGGAAAACTATGGCGGCGAATACTCGGCTCTCCAATGGTTCGCCGACTATATCGCGGCCGATCCCGCCAAGAGGCCGAGCTTTCTTCGCGATCCCCAGGTTGCATTCTTTTTTCACGTTTATGGCGGTGACAACTTTGCGGTCCTGAAGGAATATCTTTTCCGAAAATATCGCCTGCGGGAAATCGGCGACGAGGAGACTAAGGCTGGCCAAGACCGCAAGGTCTGGCTCGAGGACACAATCCTGTTCGAGAATCCGCGCCGCGAAAGCTGGGAGCGGAGCAGCGAGCTGCTGAAGCGTCTCGACGTAAAGCCCGGCGAAAAGATTGCTGACGTAGGGAGTGGGCCCGGGTACTTCTCGTTCCGGTTCGCCAAATTGGCAGGATCTGCAGGGCGTGTCTACGCGATAGAAATGAATGCCGATCACCTGCGCTATATCGAGCAGGCGAAAAAGGCGATGGCCGTCAACAACGTGTTCACGGTGGAAACAGACGGCAAATCAGTTGGACTTGCCGGAATCCAGACCAAGGTCGATGCCATCTTTCTTTGCTCGCTCTATCACAACATGTATGCGATGTCGACCAAGCCGGAACGGGACAGCTTCATCGCAAGCATCAAGGAGTCTCTAACGGACAACGGCCGACTGTTTCTGGTCGACAATGGCCTGGTCCCTCCTGGCGTGCTTCCCTATCACGGGCCGTATGTTGCAAGGGAGCTGATCATAGGTCAGATGCTGAACTATGGCTTCGAGCTGGTGAAAGAGGATCAGTACATTCCACAGCGCTATCTGCTGGTGTTCAAGGTCAAGAAGGCGCAGGTGGCGCAAGACCCAAAAAACCCGGGTGCGGAAAGCGCCACGCCCAAGCCTACAGAGAAGATCTCGCCGCCCAAGAAGCGGAAGTCTGCTCACGCGCGACATCATCGCACCTAGGACCAAAACGAGACGAGCGTGGACCAACGATTGATAGGTGCAGCGGCGGCGCTTATCTCAGCTGCGAGCTGGGCATTGGGGTCAATCCTCTTCAAGAAGTTGGGTGATCAGCTTCCGCCTGCCGCGCTGACTTTGGCGAAAGGTGCTGTAGGCACTGTCATTCTCGGACTGTCAGTCCTGTATCTCCAGTCTGCTCCCGTGGATGTATCGAGCCTGTCGATGCTTATCCTCAGTGGTGTTCTTGGCATCGCTGTCGGTGACACCTTATTCTTCAAGGCTCTCGACAACCTTGGTGCGCACGCCGTTGTGGTGCTTCTTACGCTCGGCCAGGTCGTCACCCTAATGCTTGCGGTGGTCTGGCTTCACGAGATGCCAAGTTCACTGGATTGGGTGGGAATAGCTGCAATCGTGGCTGGCGTGGCTCTCGTCCTTTGCGCTCAGATCTCAGAGGGCTCAAATTCGCGAATGATCGGCATAGCCTGTGGCGTGGGTGCGGTCATATGCATGTCGTTGGCGACGATTATCGCCAAGGAGGCCCTTTCGACAATGGAAAGCGTGCAGGCCGCGTTTGTCAGGATGTTCGCGGGGACCGTTGGAATATTGTTTTTTGTTCTTGCGCAGAAAGGGGCTTTTCTATCCCTTAAGCCACTCTGCCATCCTAGGTTCGCAGCGTTTTTTCTGCTTTCGGTCATGGTCATCACCTTCGGAGGGTTCTGGCTTTCGCTATTTGCGATGAAGACTCTGGATGTCACCATCGCCAACACGCTCGGATCAACCGAACCTCTATTTGTGATCCCGCTCGCGGCGATCTTCTTGAGGGAGACGATCAAGCCGATCGCTGTGGCAGGGAGCTGCCTGGCAGTGTCTGGTATCGTTATCATGCTTCGGCCCTGGGCCGGGTAAGGGGAGAAAGCAGGTGGTCGAGCACGCGGTCTCGCCAAACGATCGTGGATCGACGTTTGTCGCCAGGAAGCTGGTTAAGACGTACCAGACCGAGGCCGGCGAGGTGCATGCGTTGCGCGGGGTCGATCTCGAACTGACCGAAGGGGAGTTCATCGTGCTGCTTGGGCCGTCGGGAAGCGGCAAGTCAACCTTCTTGAACATCCTTGGCGGCCTCGACATCCCGACCAGCGGGGACATCTTCTTTCGCGGGGATGATCTGACCCAATTTACCGAGTCGAAGCGCACTGAGTACCGGAGGGAACGAATTGGTTTCGTCTTCCAGTTCTATAACCTGATCCCAAGCCTCACCGCGAGCGAGAACGTTATGCTGGCCACCGACATCGCACGCAGGCCGCTCCCGGCGGCGGAAGCGCTCGGCCTGGTGGGGCTAACGCATCGGATGGACCATTTTCCGGCTGAACTTTCTGGCGGTGAGCAGCAGCGCGTCGCAGTGGCACGGGCGATCGCCAAGAGGCCCGACGTGTTGTTGTGCGACGAACCAACCGGCGCGCTGGACAGCAAGACCGGTGTAGTGGTTCTCGAAGCACTCGAACGCGCGAGTCGGGCGGTCGGGACAACGACCGTGCTGATTACTCATAACGCGGCCATCGGCGATATGGCGGACCGGGTGGTGCACTTTGCCGACGGCTGCATCGTGAATATCAGGACGAACGCCAGGAGAAAGCAGCCCTCGGACCTGTCGTGGTGATAGGGTCATGAGAGGCCTCAACCGTAAGCTCATACGCGATCTTTGGCGCATGCGCGGGCAGGCGCTGGCCATCGCGCTGGTGACCGCTGCGGGAACGACAGCCTTCATCACTCTGCTCGGAACGCTGCTGTCGCTGGAGAAGACGCAGTCGGCTTACTATGAGCGCTTCAAGTTTGCCGACATCTTTGCCAATGTGCGGCGCGCGCCGGAATCCGTAGCGAACGAGCTGGTCCGCATTCCCGGGGTGAAGCAGGTCACCACCCGCATCGTCTTCAACGTCGTCGTGGACGTAGGGGGGATGCGCGAGCCGATCAACAGCTTGCTGATCTCGGCGCCCCGGGAGGGTGAGGCGACGCTCAATAACATCTATATCCGCAAAGGCCGACTGGTCCGTCCCGGATCGGCCGACGAAGTTGTGATGATCGAACCCTTCGCGGAAGCAAATGGTCTCCATCTGGGCTCTCACTTCTCTGCGACGATCAAGGGTCACAGAAAAGAGCTGAAACTCGTTGGGACCGCTCTCTCTCCCGAATATATCTTCTTTGGCGTGCCGGGCGCGATGGTGCCGGACGACAGACGATTCGGTGTCATGTGGATGGATCGGGATGCGCTCGCGGCAGCTTTCGATCTGCGTGAGGCGGCGAACGACGTAAGTCTTTCCGTCCTGCCCACTGTCTCCATCGACGATGTCATCAACAAGGTGGATTGGCTGCTGCAGCGCTTCGGCGGGGTCGGAGCCTACGCCAGAAAGGACCATGTTTCACATGCGACGCTGAACGGCGACATTGAGCAGTTGCGCACGACAACCGAGATAGCCGCACCGCTATTCCTCGGCGTCGTCGCCTTTCTGCTCCATATGCTGATGATGCGTCATGTCGAGACTGAGCGCGAGCATATTGGCGTGCTCAAGGCGTTTGGTTACCGAAACCGTACGATTGCGTGGCACTACATGAAGCTAGTCCTTGTCATCGTCGGAGTCGGGATTTGCGCCGGGCTCGCCGGCGGCGCGCAGCTCGGCCGCGCCGTTACCCGGCTGTTTGCCGCCAACTATCACTTTCCTTTCCTTGAGTATTCGCTGACGCCGACGGTTTTTGCCGCCGCAATCGTAATCCAACTGGCGGCTGCGGTGATTGGAGCGTTCGGAAGCCTCCATAGCGCGGTACGACTGCCTCCGGCGGTGGCGATGCGTGCTCCGCCGCCGCCGGTATACAGGCGGACAATTCTTGAAATGCTTGGCCTGCGCCTGATCAACGATCAGCCAACGCGCATGATATTGCGACACGTCATTCGCTGGCCGGCTCGGTCGCTGATGACATCACTTGGCATTGCGCTGGCAACCGCAATCCTGATTGCGCCGATGGCGGTCTTCGATTCCGCCAAGCACATGGTCCAGGTGCATTTCTTCATGGCGGAACGACAAGACCTGACCGTCGCCTTCGCACAGGTCCGTCCGCGCTATGCGTCTATCGTTGCAATCGAGCACGAACCGGGGGTTTTGCGCGTCGAGCCGTTCCGCGCAACGCTTGCAAACATCAGCTTCGGGAAGAGGAGACGCAGGATCACCGTGATTGGCAAGGAGGCGGTAAACCAGCTGAGCCGTCCGGTCCTGAAAGATCTAGAAGCCCTGGCGATCCCCAGCAGCGGGATCGTTGTATCGAGTTCGATGGCGAGCTGGCTAGGCGCTGGCGTCGGCGATTTTCTGGACGTGCAGTTTCTGGAAGGACGTCGTCCGCTGGTTCATCTTCCGATCGTGGCGGTGGCTGAAAGTTATGTCGGCCTTACCTTCTTCGTTCTACACATGAACATCCATCAGTTGAATCGGATCATGGCAGACGGTGACGTTCTCACAGGCGTCAACCTGCGGCTCGATCCGACCCAAGCTTACAATCTGTTCGACGCCTTGAAGAATGTTCCCTCTGTGACTGGCGTGGTCTCGCATACGGCGCAGCTTCAGGCAATGCGCCGCATGATGCAGCAAACAACCCGGATGACACTTCTGAACGTCGTGTTCGCAGCTATCATTGCCTTCGGCATTGTCTACAATAACGCCCGGATCTCGCTTGCCGAGCGAAGCCGTGAGCTGGCCACAATGCGGATGCTTGGCTTCTCCCGGCTGCAGGTGTCCTACATCTTGTTTGGAGAACTCGCCCTACTGACTTTCGCTGCCGTTCCCCTTGGAGCCGCCATAGGATATTGGCTGGGCTGGAAGCTCACCGCCGGCGCGTCGAACGAGATGTTCCGGCTGCCTTTATGGGTCGAGTGGAATAGCTTCGGCTACACAATTGTGACTGTCCTGGCCACGGTCATTCTCTCCAGTCTGGTCGTCGTTCGGCGGGTATTTGGACTCGATCTTATCAGCATACTAAAAACGAGAGACTAGAGAAAATGCGTTCGCGTCGTCTCCGGGGCTTGGTGTCTGTTGCTGCAGCGACGGTATGTATTGTGCTGCTAGCCATCCTGTTCGCGCCGGATCCAATTTCGGTCGACGGCGCCCCAGTATCGCGCGGAAAGATGATCGTCACCGTTTCGGCGGAAGGAAAGACGCGCGTCAAGGAGCCGTACGAGCTGGTGGCGCCCATTGCGGGAAAGCTGCTGCGCATTGCCTTGAAGGCGGGCGATCGTGTCGTTGCCAACCAGACGGTGATCTTCACGATCGAACCACCTCAACCTCAGCTCCATGACTCTCGCTCCAATGCCGAGCTCGAGGCGAAGGTGCATGCGGCAGAGGCTGCCCAAGACCTCGCTACGGCCGATCTTGCGCGCGCCAAGGCCGACAATGAATTCGCTCAGCGCGAGAATGAGAGAAACCGGGAGCTTTCACGCATCGGCGCAGTAGCGGACAAGAGTCTGCAGCAGACTGAACGCGACGCGAAGATGCGGGAGGCGGCGGTCCAAGTGGCCGAAAACGTTGTGAAGCAGCGCATGTCGGAGGTTGAACTTGCTCGCGCCTCCCTCTCCGGACCTGGTGCAGTCGAGGGGCCGACCATGGTCCCCAATCTTGAAGTTCGGTCGCCGATCAATGGTCGTGTCCTCAACGTGCTGAAAGAGAGCGAGGTGATCGTCAGCCCGGGGATGCCGATCGTCCAGCTCGGCGATACTGCGAATCTTGAGGTGATGCTCGAGATGCTCTCAGAAGATGCAGTGAAGGTTGAAGAGGGGGCCTCGGCCACGCTGGAAGGCTGGGGCGGTAAGAGGCTGAGCGCGAGGGTGCGGCGGGTGGAGCCGGCAGGCTTCACCAAAATTTCCGCATTGGGAATTGAAGAGCAGAGGGTTAGAGTCCTCCTCGACTTCCTTGATCCGCCGGAGCAGTTGCAACATCTCGGTACCGGGTATCGCATCAGCGCCAAAATTGTCGTGTGGACCGCTGAAAGCGTGTTGAAGGTCCCGCTTGGAGGGCTTTTCCGCGATGGGAACAGATGGGCATGCTATGTTGTAAAAAGCGGTCTGGCCAATCTGGTCCACGTTGAGGTCGGTCATCTCAACGAGGCTGAGGCGGAGGTGTTAGACGGCGTCAAAGAGGGCGAGACGGTGATTCTTCATCCAAGCGATCGCATCACCGCGGGGGTACCGGTGAAATTGCGTTCATAGTAGGTTCGGTCTCTCGGACCTTGCTCCCGCCACGACCGACAATCCGTTCCAGGAAGCGGCCATAGATGCCCAGTCCGACTGAAAATGTGAGGTAGATGAAACCGGCAAAGAGGTATCCTTCAACAGTTGCGATGCCTTGCCATCTCGGGTCCTGGAGTGCGGACCTGATCGTCGACAGGAAGTCCAGCAGTCCGACCATTCCGACCAGGGTTGTGTCCTGAAAGAACGCGATGAACAACGCCACAAGCGGGCCGATGACTGACGTGATGGCCTGCGGCAGGACGACGAGAAACGTCGTTTGCCAGTAGTTTAGCCCGAGTGAGGCGGCCGCCTCGACTTGCGTCAGCGGGATTGCAATCAGGCCGCCTCTGACCGTCTCCGCGATATATCCAGCAATGAAGATCGTGATTGGAATCTGGGCCATCAAGAAGGCGTTGTTCGCAGTCCAGCCAGGCATCAGCATCGGCGACATGACTGAAGTCATAAACAGAAGTGAAATGAGTGGAATGCCTCGGATGCATTCGACCAATGCGGTGCTCACGGTTTGCACCACGCGGATACTTGAGCATCGCGCGAGTGCGAGGAGGATGCCTAGCGGTAGGGCGGTGCTGAAGGTTGCGACCGACAACAGAAGCGTGAGCGGCAGGCCGCTCCACCGCTCGGCCGGAACATAGGGGAGCCCCAAGAGCCCGCCGCGGAGGAGAATGAAGACCGCTGCAAACACGGCCGGAATCAGTAGAAGCAGCCTTCTCCCCCAGAAGCATGGCATCATGGAAATGCAGCAACCGGCAAGGAAGATCGACATGGCAGTAAGCGCGCGCCACTGCTGGTCAAATGGATAGACGCCAAACACCATGAAACGAATTTTCTCAACAATGAAGGGCCAGCATGCGCCTCTGGACGCCTTGCAGGTCTCAGGTCCTCCCGAGGTTGTGGCGTCAAGTACGAGCCAGTCGAACGCCAGGCCGGCGAGCGTCCAAATGATCCAGCAAACGAAAATTGTGCACGACGCTCGGAACGGCGATCCGAGCAGGGTCTTCCAATAGTTCGTCATGGCGCCAGGCCGGTGAGCAAAGGGCCGCAGTGGTCGCAACCTATCCATGGTATTAGACCCGGCTGGTCCAGTCACGTTGCCCAACTAGATTTTGCGTTAGTGATGAAATGCCAAGGGAGATCAGAAGATAGCTCAACGTATAGATGGCCGTGCATTCGAGCGCCCGCCCGGTCTGGTTGATGATCGTGTTTGCGACCATGACGAGATCGGGAAAGCCGATAGCAACGGCTAGCGACGAGGCCTTCGCTAAGCTTGCATAAGTGTTCGTTAGGGGCGGCGTGATCGCCTTAATCGCCTGCGGTAGAATCACGAGCCGCATGCTCTGGACCCAGCTGAGGCCGAGCGCTCGTGAGGCGTCCACCTGCCCCGGCGGAACGGCTCGAAATCCTGCCCGAACAATTTCTGCGATGGCAGAAGAAGCAGATAGCGATAGGCCGAGCAGCAGCGCGGCGAATTCCGTTGTCACTCGCAGGCCACCCTCGATCCGAAACTTGGTTTTGGTTGGAAAAACGACTGTGAAATCCGGCTGGAAACACGCCGTGAGAACTGCGGCAATGCCGATTGCGACGAGCAGTCGTTTCGCCGAAGCAGGAGCCGCTGCGACGCGTCGAATCGCCAAGGCCAGCACGATGCTGCTCATCCCCGCGGCAAGCATTGCGAGGCCCCAGCCAGAGTTGATCGAGGGAAACGAAATTCCCTCGTTGCTGAGGAAAAGGTGAGGCAGCAGTTCTACGGCGCTCCGTGCAGGAGGGAGCTGCACTAGCAAGAGTGAGTACCAGAAAAACAACCACAACAGGAGAGGTACGCTGCGGAGCAATCCGACGTAAGAAGTGGCCAGCAACCGAATTGCGGGATTGTCTGACATTTGAGCCACGCCTGCCAAGAACCCCAGGACAGTCGCCGCCATGAGGCTTAGCGCAGATACCAGCAATGTATTTGTGAGGCCCACGGTCAGCGCCCACGCGATGGTATCGGTGGGCCGGTATTCGATAAGCGATTGTCCGATCAGAAAACCCGCTTGCGTACCCAGGAAGGACAAGTCATCAAATGGAGCCCGCGTCGGGATCCTCGTCCAGATCAGCCAGACACATAAAAGGCCCGCCGGTACCAGCAGTGCACGTCTGACGAAGGCTTGTCGCCGGGTGCAATTGCGTGGTGCTGCCGCCGGCGAGGTATTAGCCACGATCTGCCTTACCGGAACGGCGGTGCATAGAGGTAGCCGCCATCTCGCGTCAGCTTGTTGGGACCCCGTGGCAGAGGCATTGTGGAGCCCGGCCCAAAATGACGATCAAAAATCTGACCGTAGTTGCCGACCAGTCTGAGAACATTGAAGGCCCATCGGTCGGACAGGGACAACATCGATCCAAAAGTGCCGGTCTCGCCGAGCAGTCGACGGGTTTCTGGATCAGAGCTGTGAGCATGATCCTGCAGGTTCTCGGTGGTGATGCCTTTCTCCTCGGCTGCGAGTAGGGCAAACACGACCCAGCTGATAATGTCGCGCCAGCTTGAATCGTTCGCTCGAACGACGGGGGCCAAGGGCTCCTTCGAAATCGTTTTGCTCAGAATTGCGAACTTCTCAGGTTCATTCGCCATTGCACGCACCGATACCAGAATGGACCTGTCGGCCGACACTGCATCGCAGCGGCCCGACAGGAAAGCATTTCTCCACTCGTCGGCGTTTTGGAAGACGACCGGCTCGTATTTGAGGGATCGGGTCCGTAAGTAATCTTCGAGATTTTGCTCGCTCGTCGTCCCAGGGAGGAGGCAAACTGCCGCGCCAGCGAGGGCATTGATATCATCTGCAGCGGCCAAATCTGATCGTGCCATGATGCCCTGACCATCATGAAACACGACGGGTCCGAAATCCAAGCCGAGCCGCGTATCTCGGGTAAAGGTCCAGGTTGCTTGCGCGACCAGCACGTCAACCCGCGTCGATCGCAGCGCCTCGTATCGGATGTTCGTGTCGAGCGGCACGAAATCCACCTTGGTGTCGTCGGCAAAAATCGCCGCCGCGACAGCTCGGCAGAGGTCGACATCAAACCCGCGCCGGCGGCCCTGGCTGTCAAGGTATGAAAAGCCGGGTGCGATAGGCGAAACCCCGCATTCTAGCCGGCCGCGCTTGTGAACCTGATCCAGCGTTTGTTGAGCCGCGGCTGTTCCTGCAAGACCAGACAATGCAAACACCACGGCCAACCAAAAGAACTGAACCATAATGCACCTTCGCCACACCAGCCTCGTGTTAACCACGGCCGGCCAGAACAATTGAACCATAAAATTAGTACGTAACGTACCGATCGCCACACCAATCTTGTGCTGAAAAGACTCATTTGATAGGGCGTCATCTGTATTGATGGACAGGTGCTAATGCATCTTCTCGACGAATTTCGAAGCAGTTGGTCGACGCTAATCATTCGGTGGCAAGCCGAGGGATGTGATCAGAACCCACTGATGGTGCCGACTCCGGAGACCGTGTCGATCGAGAGCGATGCGGTACGGATTATTTCAGCTATTTTGACATCTGATGGTCGCTTCGATGAGGAGCTATTCTTCTCCGCTAGACAAATTCGCGACCGTCATGTCGGCGCGAAAATTGATCTTCGAGCGGTCGTCGACCTGAGCAACAGGTGCCGTGTCAATTGCGGGTTCTGTCCGATGCGCCGCGACAACTCGCATGAGCTTCCGACGACCAAGGCAAGTGCGGACAAGATCGTTGAAGCCAGCGAGGCTGCCTACGCGCTTGGATTCCGGCAGCTGTTCCTGCAATCAGGTGAGGATACGACCATCATCGAGCCGGTGCTGGATGCTCTCCATCGGATTCTTGCTCGACATTCAGACTGGCACATCATTCTGAACCTCGGAAGCCACCGCTTGGATGTTTACGAGCGGCTTCGCGCCGCTGGCGCAAGCGGCTATCTGATCAAGCATGAGACGGCGAACCCCGAATTGCACTTGAAGCTGCGTGAGGAGCCACTTGCGAAGCGCGTCCATCACATGCTGCTCGCGCGTCAATCCGGCATGTACATCGGGTCGGGAAATATTATGGGCCTGCCGGGGCAGACGATCGAAGACGCGGCTCGCGATCTTCTGTTCCTTGGACGAATCGATAGCTCTCGAATGGCCAGCTCGGCTCCCTTCACCTCCTCTCACGATTTGCCGCCAGAGCTGCAGGTCACGGAAACGGGGTTATTTGAACGGACCCTGCGCTTCCTTGCGCTTTTGCGCCATTGTTTCCCGTTTGCGCGAATCCCATCAACCAGCAATCTGGACAGTCCGCAATTGTTGCGACCCGAGGGGTTGCGAAAGTCAGGACAGGCACTGGGAATCGATGCCGGCGCCAACGGAATTACAGTTCAGTTTACGCCGTCCGAGATTGAAGATCAGTATGGGCTATACGCGCGCGGCGCGGAAAAGCGGCAGGATGGATATCTTGTCCGATACGAAAAAGCACGGTTGGTGTCTCAACAGACCGGCTTGCCCCTTGATTTAAAGCCTCGGACGATGTTCGCGGAGTCTGGAATTGCACGAAGTGCGAACGGCGCTGCATCAAGGCGCATGCAAGGTGACATGAGTGGTCGCGCGAGCTGATACGGTCAGTCTCCCGCTGCGTCGCGATTATAGAGGTGAGGAAAGTCATGATTGCAGGATTGAATGAGCTCATTGCGCGTTCGCGCAACCGTTTAGACGATCTTAATCGCTTGCGAGATCTGGGAATCGTGGCAAAGGGCGCGGATTTTTCACCGAGCGGCGTGCACTACCCACCGATAACGAAATATGCGCCGATCACTGAAGATGAGATGTTCGCCGACTATGTCATGCCCGATGACGGGCGGCTGGACGTGTATGCGCACATCCCCTTCTGCAAGACACGCTGTACATTCTGTCACTATCCGCTGAAGCTCGGTCCGAAGATGATCGAGGAGAAAGACCGCTATCTCACCGCGCTCGAGAAGGAGATGGATCTCTATCTCCGTAGGCTGGGCGTGGATCGGATCAAGCCTCGCTCGATCCTGGTCGGCGGAGGTACGCCGACTTTCCTCACTCCCGCGCAGCTCAGACGATTCCTCGATTCATTCAACAAGCGCGTTGATCTCTCGTCGAGCACGCAGTTCAGCTACGACGTGGATCCCAATACGCTCATCGGTCCCGACGGAGCCGAACGCCTCAGCATGATGCGGGACTACGGTGTGCATCGGCTGACGATTGGCATTCAGTCGCTCAATCCCGAAGTCCTTCGCCTCATGAATCGCCATCACGGGCGTGAGGAGGCGTTGTTAGCCATCGAGGCGACGAAGAAGGCCGGCTTCCAGGTGAATATTGAATTTATCTTCGGCTATCCGGGACAAACGCTCGAGAATTGGGCGGAGGTGGTAGAAGAGGCGTGCCAGCTCGATGTAGAGGAAATTCAACTATATCGACTAAAGGTCGAGGCCTATGGCGACTATCAAGGTCCGATCAAGCAGGTGCTCGAGAAGAAGCGTCAGCCAGTGCCGACCAACGAGGACGCCATCGTCATGAAGCAGCTGGCGATCGAAATTCTCGCGCGGCATGGTTATCGCGAGCAGATCCTTCGTCGCGTTTTCACGCGTCATCCGGAGCACTACTCGCATTATGCGCACAATCAGTGCTGCCGCCTGGTCGATGAAGTAGGATTCGGACTGAGCGCATTCAGCAGCCTGCGCGACCGCTTCGTGCTCAACACGGCGGACTTCGACGAATATTACGCGAAGATCGAGTCCGGGCAGCTGCCCGTCAATCGCGGGCTGGTCAGGAGCAAGGAAGATCTGATCCGTTGGGCCGTGATTCTTCCGCTCAAAAATCGCACGATCCGGGAACGTGACTTCAGACGGGTGACCGGCCGCGAGCTGGACGGCGTATTTGCGGACAAGTTCAATCTGCTCAAGGAGGAAGGACTCGTTGCGAATACCAAATGGGGGCTGACACTCACTACGCTGGGCTGCTTCTTTGCCGATGAGATCGTGCAGCAGTTCTTCGAGCCGCATCATCTGCCATTTGCGCCGGACGACTATGCGCCGGGTCCTCTTCATCCTCTCAACCACGCAGAGATCTTCGGCTCGCAGCTTGAAGCGGCAGTGTAGGTCGACGCATCCCGAAGTGACACGGCGGGCATGTCATCGGCCGCTTTTGTTCGTGATGCGGCCAGGGTTCAGGCGCTACGCTGTCACCTCGGTAGGCACGGCCCAGGGAGAATGTGAGGTGGAATTAGCCCCGAGAAGGCGTGACGCGTTGCCAACGGTGTCTGTAGTGATGCCGGTGCGGGGAGATGGCCGGTTTCTCGAAGACGCACTCAAAAGCGTGTATCGGCAGTGCGAAACGCGCCTGGAGATTATCTGCGTCGATGATGGATTGACGCATCATGCTGAGACCGTCATCCGTGAATTGAACTCGACCGCACGCAATATCCGCATTCTGCGCAACAGCGGGCGTGGCATCGTCGCAGCCCTAAATACTGGCTTGCGCGAGGCGTGCGGGGAGTTCGTCGCGCGGATGGATGCCGACGACATATCCCTGCCGAACCGTTTTGCCGCTCAATTGGCCTTCCTACGAAGGCATCCCGACGTCGCCGCCTTAGGAACTCAAGCGATGCTGATTGATGAGGATGGGAAGGTGGTGCGCAGGTTGCGCACCCCAGTGGGCAGTGCGCGTCTATACCGAGCTCTGGATGTCAGCTGTGCCATCATTCACCCCACGGTGATGATGCGGCTGGCCGCAATTCGGAAGCTGGGTGGATACCGGGTTGGGTTTGATGGAGCGGAAGACTACGAACTTTGGCTGCGATTGCGTCGGGTCAGCAAGCTTGACAATTTGCCGGGTCCGTTCCTGTTGTACCGTAGTCACACAGAGCAGGTCAGCGTCCGAAACCAGCTGCGCCAGGCGAGGATGGCTGCGATCGCCAGCGTTGGGCACCGGCTCCTCAGTCGCTCTGGTGTCGATCACCTCGCGGCGATCACATCATACGGGAGTTGGCGGTCCGCATTCGGACCAGCTGGCCCGGCCGCGGTGGACGAGGTCAGGGGCTTGACCGCCTGCTTGCTTGCAGACAATGGCGGAACGAACCGCAGATCGGGCGCCCGATATCTCGACCGGGCCTGCGCCAAGGCGGGAGCGCACGGCTCGCCTTACCTGCGCAACAGACTCGCGCTCGCCTGCGTACGGCATCAGATTTCGCTGGCTAGAAGCGGCAGGAGGATGGATGCACTTATAGCGGCGGCCACGGACCTTTCCAGATGGCGAACCCGTCTTGTCCCTGCGTATTTTCTGCAAGCAAGCGCACTTTGGCGATCCCGGGAGGCATTGAGCGCCGAGCGCAGCGCGTGACGTCGGTGAGTCTGCGCTCGTCTTAATCTTCGTCAGCGCTAAAGCCGAAATCCGCACGCCAGCTGCGCTTAAGGAGTTGGCGAGCTGCATCGATAGGATGTCTGCGCGCAAATGCGACACCGCCTGGATTGTCCCAGTCATCCGGGTGGCACCAGATGTCCCATTCGCGTCCCTTGGCGGCGTAGAATACACCGTATGCATCCTGCGCCGACCGTAGTTCGAGTAAAATATCCGGCCTGTCGAGGTGCAGGCTTTCGACATCGTCCGCCTGCAGCTTGAGTTCGCAGCAGTCGTCAATAAATTCGTGAAGCTGTGGATCGTCCTCAGGTACCATCGCTTGCCTACTCGCTCGCTTCCTTACATGTCGGAGGTATAGGGGATGTTGAAATAAAGTTGACCATGAGAAAGACAAAAGCAAGCTGCTTCAAGTTATCTAATCCTTTTGGTTGGGCGATTCCGGCCCCAGCTCCACAATACGTTAAACTATGAGTAAGAGATGATTCTTGTCACTGGAGGTGCCGGCTATATTGGATGTCACGTGTGCCTCGAGTTGCTGAATGCTGGCTACTCTGTCGTTGTGCTCGACAACCTGATCAACAGCAGCATCGAGGGCTTGCAGCGCGTTGAGAAAATCGCGCGAGGTTCGCTGAACTTTGTGCGAGGGGACATCTGTGATCGTGCGACTCTCGGGAAAGTCTTTCAGTGTTATCCGATCGACTGCGTGATCCACTTGGCAGGCCTGAAGAGTGTAGCGGAATCAATGCTGCATCCTCTCGCATATTACCAGACCAATCTGGTCGGATCCGTCAATCTGTTCACTGAGATGCAAGCCAGCGGCGTCCGCCGGATTGTATTCAGTTCGTCGGCCACGGTCTATGGCGAGCCACAATTCCTGCCGCTGACGGAAGAACATCCTCTGATCCCCGTCAATCCGTATGGGCGGACCAAATTGCTGGTCGAAGATATCTTGCGCGCCCAGATCGAAGCTGATCCGCGCTGGGGCGTTGCGATTCTGCGGTACTTCAACCCGGTCGGAGCTCATGAAAGCGGCATGATCGGAGATGATCCATCAGGCATTCCCGCCAATCTGCTTCCCTTTGTTGCCCAGGCGGCGGTCGGACGACACGAACGAGTTACCGTGTGGGGGGATGATTATCCGACCCCTGATGGAACGGGAGTGAGGGACTACCTGCATGTTGTGGACTTGGCTGTGGCTCATGTTCGGGCGGTCGCGCATACGACTGGTTCGGGCTTGCTTGAGGTAAATCTCGGAGCTGGGCGCGGTCACAGTGTTCTTGAGGTGATTAAGACATTCGAGGAGATCTCGGGCCGAAAAATTCCGTTTATTGTCGGCAGCCGTCGTCCTGGGGACGTTGCAATCAGCTATTCGCATCCGCGAAAGGCTCAGGTCTTACTGGGCTGGAAGGCCGAGCGAGATCTCCATGCAATGTGCAGAGACCACTGGAGATGGCAAAGAAAGAACCCGATGGGGTATCACTAGTTGGCTGACGCCTTCGCAGTCGACCAACAAGCTTCTCTGGAGTCTTAAGCCGCGGTGTTGCATCCAATCAATCTCATGCTGTGGTATTGGGGGCGGCGTGGATTTCCAGTGCGGATGACGCAGGACCTCATTCGCTGCCTGTCCAAACGCGACGATGTCCGATTGACGGTGTCCCTCTCTCGAGATGGGGAGAATTTCGCCGAGAGCGAAGCCGCATCTGCGTGTGGTTATCACGTTGACACATTTTCAAGCCGACTCGGAGTGGTTGCTGCGCTTGTTCGTCTGTCCAGGCAGATGCGCGAGTTTCTTCGGTTCGTTCGACTAAACGATGTCGATGTCGTGTTCGCGGTTATGCGTCACCCGTTCGGTCCGTTGGTGTTTTCGGCCCTTCGGCGGCAGAAGAGACGGGTAGTATTGGTGGTTCACGACGCGCTGCCGCATCCTGGTGACCCCCTTCCGTTTTGGCACATCCACTTCAACCTCGAGCTTCGGGCAACCGACGGCATCGTGGTGATGAGCCAGGCCGTCGCCGAGACGATGCGCCGCCACTATCACTATCCCACAGAGCGAACATTCTTTATGCCCTTGCCGGCACCGCAGTTTCGGGGCCCGCGAGTTCCTCGAACAGCACCGCAATCGCGCCCTTGGCGTTTGCTTTTCTTTGGACGCATTCGTCAATACAAGGGGCTCGAACTCTTCTCTCAGGCCTACAGGCTTCTGCAGCAGCAGTTTTCCGTTACTTTGCAAATCCTCGGACAGGGAGAGTCTCCCGCCCTGGCTTGGCTGGCCGACGATCCGTCGGTCACCATCAAGCAAGGATGGGTTCCGGAAGAGGATGTCCCTTCCGTACTGGAGGAGGCGGATATCCTTGTGCTGCCTTACATTGAGGCAAGCCAGTCGGGCGTGCTCATGTCCGGGTTCGCCGCAGGACTACCTGCTGTGGCGACGCCTGTTGGAGGCATTACCGAGCAGGTTCTCTCAGGCCACAATGGATTGCTAGCACGCGCCGTGACGCCCGAAGCCGTTGCCGAATCGATCGCCAAACTAATTTCAGACGAAGATCTTTACGCGCGGTGCTCGTCAGGAGCGCTAGCTTCCGCGGCAGACGCGTTCAGCACTTCTCGTGCAGTAGATGCCATTTTGGCAGCATCGCGCGCCATTCGCGAGATGCCACCTCGATGACCCGTTGCACGGCGGCGCCTCTTCCTCAAAGCTGGCGCTCGCGGAAGGATGAAGAGAGCAGCGGCCGAGATCGCCGAACGTAGTTGGTGCTCCTTCGGATCACCGAGGTTATGTCGGGGGGCTGGAACAGGATGAAAAAGCCATGAGGGTCGCGTTCGCTCTATCCGCCGCGTGGATGGTCTTGGCCGGTTGTTTTGCCAACGGGTGGGCAGTTAGAAGAGCAGCCCAGCTCACGAACGCTCAGATCGACGCGTGCTTGGTAGCATATGCTCGGGTCTTCCAGGCGCAAGGCGATGCATGGACTCCCTGTTGGGAGGACTTCGACAAGCGCTTCTTGCACAATGTATCCACCCATTGGCTAATTGCCGGCACGGCCGCACTTCCGCCCGTGCTTTCAGCATGGCTCTGTGCTTATGCGTACAGTCGAAACAAGCGGAGAATTTCAACCGCTCGTCGCGCTGACGGCAATCTCTAAGCGTTCAGGGCAATTGGCCAGCCGCTCCGTCGACAGACGTTGCCTCACGCTGGAGGAGTCTGTCGGCTGAGCGCTTCCAGTTGATCGCGACTGATGACCCTGCCGTGCTCGTCCTTTATGACGATGCTTTTGAAACCCTGGGCCTCAAGTTTTAGGATTCTATTAAAAGCGTCTTGCGCGCTTGCAGGTGGAAATGCAAATGCCCCAGCGGGTCCGGCCGCATTGATAGCAAAAGGCATGATTTGGTCCTCTAAAAGATTCCATGATGGCCAAATGAAAACTCAGAGACGAACGCCAGTTACCACCGCGTCTGATCGTGGTCACGGTCATTGCGGATCGTACGCTGCGTACAAAGAGTCATGGTTCTCCGACTCCAAGATGCGGTTTATATAGGCGTCCGCAAGAGCCGCTCGGTCATCATCCAACTGATTCACAAACCACAGCGTCGTCTCATATTCAGCGACGTTAGTTCAACGTCGATCGGGCGCGCCAATCGAGGGTGATCCGTGATATGGGATGGCGGATCAGCCGACGATGCAAGGCGCAAGAGCGCCAGCGCCGATGCAGGGTTGAGCACGCTGAGGGGCTCTGCTAGAGAGTGGCCGGCCACGGGCAAGGGGGATTGTCGGGTGCCACGTGCTCTCCTCCAGAGCGAGATCCAGTTTTCTGCAACCTTAACCGAACGGCGGATGCGGGCGCGATATTTCGCGTTGGAGGTCCTGGTTGAGAATGTCTCATCAGGTAGATTACGACGCTAAATATATCCGGCGTTTTTGATGGCAGCTGCAATGTCCAACATGAGGGGTGGCGGGTGGTAAGCGCGTATCTTAACGAGGTTAGCTTGCGTGGTGAGCAGCGAGCCCGTCATCGAGTCTGGCGGTCAGACGTCAACGATGCGCGCGGAACTGTTGGCGACCTTCGAGAGGCCGTTAGCCGATGGCCGTTGTGGAGCCGCCTCGCCTGGCAGGATGTTCTACTCCGATATCGGCGTTCAATCATTGGTCCGTTCTGGCTGACCTTGAGTATGGGCTTCACGGTAGCTGCGCTGGGTGGCGTTTACGGTGATCTGTTCGGAATTGGCCTCATTGACTTTATGCCGTATCTGACGGCCGGATTGCTCGTATGGGGCTTGATGCAGGCTTGCATTTCGGAAGGATGCCAGACCTTCATTGAAGGCGAATGGATCATCAGGCAAATGAACGTTCCGCTGCTGATGTTTCCGCTGCGGGTCGTATGTCGCAATCTGGTTATCTTTGCCCATAACCTCGTAATTTATGTTGCCATTTTGTTGATCTTTCCTGTCCACGTCGGATGGAGCGTGCTGGCCGCTCTTCCGGGTCTCTTCTTGCTTCTCCTCAATGCTGCATGGTGCGCAACACTTCTGGGTATGCTCTCGGCACGTTTCCGTGATTTGCCGCAGATCGTGGCCAGTGTGCTGCAAGTTGCATTCCTTGCCACCCCGGTAATTTGGCGTTCCGATCTGATCAACCATAAGGCGGTCGTTCTCTTCAATCCCTTCTATTACTTTCTTGAAATTCTGCGTGGACCGCTATTGGGGCAGGCTCCTCCCATCTCAACCTGGATAGTCGTTCTCGTCATCACGACGGGTGGGATCCTCGTTACAAGTCTCTTTTATCACTTGCGACGTTCGCGAGTGCCGTTTTGGGTATGACGTAAGATGGGTGCCGTCTCGATAGAACTGAACCGCGTATGGCTCGAGTATCCAATTTATGGGCATCGATCATTGAAGAACGCGTTGCTCCGCTTTGCAATGAACGGGCGTCGTCCGAAAGGAGATGTCACCTGTGTCGGAGCGCTCAAGGACATAAATCTCAGGTTTGATGACGGGGACCGCGTTGGCCTTATTGGAGGCAACGGAGCAGGCAAGACAACAATGCTACGAGTGCTTGCGGGTGCGATGTCGCCGACTCGCGGCAATGTGCAACGCATCGGTTTTACCTCCACGCTGTTTGACGTGTACCTGGGCATGAACGGGGAAGCGACCGGGTGGGACAACGTAATGCTTCGCGGCTTGTTTCTCGGTCTTACCCCCGACGAAATCCGGGCCAGAACTGAAGATATTGTTGCTTTCAGCGGTCTGACCCATGATCAGCTGGATCGGCCGATGCGGACATTTTCAAGCGGAATGATGCTAAGGCTGGCTTTCTCAGTTGCGACGTGCGTTAGCCCTGAAATCCTCCTAATGGACGAATGGATTTGGGTGAGCGACGCAAGCTTCATTGAGCGGGCTCAGAAGCGAATGACTGAGATGGTTGATCGAGCCAAAATTCTGGTCATTGCGACGCATGCCGACTATTTGATTCAGCAGCTGTGCAACAAAGCTGTTCTTCTGTCCGAAGGTGAGGTCAGAGGGGTGGGGCCCGTCGATGAAATTCTCTCAATCTACCATGGCAAGAATGGCGCGGGTTGATCGTGCGGCAAAAGCAGTGCGGGCCTCACGCGTTGCGCCAATGGAGTGGGGCGCGAGTCAGGCAGTATTGTCCTTGCAGATGACGGGTCCTCTCAGGAGGACATGCACGCCCAGCCTTGCCCTAATCGTCCGCTGTCCGCAAAGAGCATCGTAGGACTGGATTGTCTCCCTCGTCAATGAAAGGTTCAGGGTAGGTGAAATGGGTGTCGGATATCACGGCCTGCAGATTGCCCTCCTGGGAAAAAAGAGGGGAGTGAACTTTTCGCGGACGATTTCGATCGCACGCCAACATCACTACCTGGACGCGGCTACGCTCCAGTCGATGTTTGTTCGATTTGGACTTTCGTTGACTGAGGGTGAACAGGCAGGGGTCCTGCATGGCCCTTTTTCGGAAGGACTCTTCAGAAAACTCGGTGCAACCCTGGTCGACAGCATCGATGCCTCCGACTACGAAGGAGCCAGCATTATACACGATTTCAATGAGCCAGTCAGTCAATCGCTTCATCGGAAATACACCGTGGTTGTCGATTTTGGCTCGCTGGAGCACATCTTCCACTTTCCGAACGCCATCAAGAACGTCACCGATTTGCTTGACGTTGGTGGCCACTTCATCAGCATGTCGGTCGCAAACAACTTTATGGGGCATGGCTTCTACCAATTCTCGCCCGAGCTGTTCTTCAGCTATCTTCCTGCGAACGGCTTCTCCGATCTGGAGATTTATCTTGTCCCGTTTCGGATCTTCCCCTTTTTCTTTCGCGTAGCCGAACCCCGAGAGCTGGGTGGGCGGGTCGAGTTGGTAAATTCAGAGCCGGTGCAGATTGGCGTGATTGCACGAAAGGTGAAGCACGTTTCAAGCCCGGTGATCCCGATGCAGTCTGACTATCAGCAACAGTTTTGGCGCGGGCGCGATGTCAATCGAAGAACTAGGGGGGCGTTCGTTGATCCAAAGCTGAGCCAAGCGATGTCTGAATATAAGGCGCGTTTGGCGTCCCTTCTTGCCTGGCCCGAAACCGTTTCGCCGGAGCTTGTGAACGGGTTCGAGAATAGTCTCCAATATCAGCTGGTCGATCCAGCCAAGGAATAGACGATGAAGGCAAATGAGATCATCAGGTCCGCGCGCAAACGCGTTGGTGAGGCGTTTTACAATCGGCAGGCAGCTAAGCATTTGGTTGAGTGTCTCTATGGGGGCAAGGTCGAGCAGCTCGAGTGTTACAAAAACAGCGACGTACTAATTCCAATCGTGCCGGGCATTACGTCGCAGACGATCGCTGCGTCGATCCGTGCTGGCACTTACGAGGCTCACGAAGCCGCCCTGCTCGAAGGCCTCATACAGGAGGGGGAGATTATCCTTGAGATCGGGGCCGGCTGCGGCTTCATTTCAACGGTCTGCGCGAAGAATCCTCACAGTAATGCGGTGCATTGTGTTGAGGCGAACCCGGGGCTTATCGACTTGATAAGATTAACTCATCGCCTCAACGGTGTGAGCGCAGTCGTGCAAAATGAAATATTGGCGAAGGAGGATGGGGAAACAGACTTCTTTGTACATCCCGACTTTTGGGCGTCAGGGACGCACAGCTTCTTGGGCACCCCAATCAAGGTGCGGACGACGTCCTTTCAAAGACGACTCAATGAGTTGCGGCCAACAATGTTGGTTGTCGATATCGAGGGTGGTGAAGTCGATCTTTTTGATGACGTTGATCTCACCGGTTTACGAAAAATCATGATCGAGCTCCATCAGCCAACGATAGGAAGGTGTGGGATGAAGAAGGTCTTTGATGTTCTGTCTGCGCAGAAATTTCACTATGACATGTGGCACAGTACGTTCTCGGTTGTCACGTTCTCGCACGTTGATCGATACTAGTCATAATCCATCGTTGATGAGTGGCCGAAGCAGATGACCTTGCCAGCGCGTCGCCGCGTCGCAGTATTGATCAATGACATGAATGCAGCCGGCGGGATCCAGAGGGTTGCAAGCAAATTGGTTCGAGACCTGGGAGAGCGATACCAAACGACGCTGCTTTCAGTCGAACCTCTTGCAAGTCCCATCTTCTATGAAGAAGGTCTTGATTTTCAAAGCTTGGAGTTGCGACGTAACAGCGTATCACATGGCAGGCTGATAGCTGATCTCGTTGCTATGGGACGTAGGCTGCGTCGTCGTGTTCGTGAACTAAGAATCGATACCGTGTTGGCGCTGTGGTACGACATGGCGACTGTGGCGGCTTTCGCGCTTCCATCCTCGGTCAAGCGGGTTGGTTGCGAGCATATCTCATATTCGCAGGCCACTCCGTCGTGGCGCTTCATTCGTTCTGTCTCGTACCCCAGGCTGGATGCAATCGTTGGACTGACCCGCGAAGACCTTCCGCTTCTTGCAAAGATAGCCAAGCACGCCGAAGTCATCCCAAACTATATCGACGCCACTCCTGTTCTCAATGCGCAAGATCGGCAGAAGATATTGCTGACGGTCGGACATTTGGATGCGCGCAAAGGCGTCGATCGTCTGCTCTGGGCATTGAAACAGACGTTAATCGATCATCCCGACTGGAAGCTTGTGGTAGTAGGCGGAGGTGAGAAGGGATACGTCGACTGGGGTTACTTGGATTACGTCGCCACCCTAATAAAGCTTCTGCAGTTGGAAGGACGCGTCGAATTCCATCCGGCGACCAACCGGATCGAGGATTGGTATAGAAGGGCATCGGTCTACGTGCTTGGCTCGCGAATGGAAGGCTTGCCAATGGTGCTGATTGAAGCCAAAGCGTACGGACTTCCCATTGTGTCGTTTGACTGTCCGACCGGCCCCAAGGAAATTGTCCGCGATGGGATAGATGGCTATCTCATAAGAAATGACAGTTTCGCGTTCGGCGAAGCTGTCGCTGCTTTGATCAAGGATGCGAACCTTCGGGGTCGAATGAGCGACGCGGCTCTTGAAGATGTTCGCCAAAGGTTTAGTTCTTCCGTTGTGCTGAACAGATGGCATGAACTGATTGAAGGCTTGCATGTCAAAGAAGGCGTTCTGGGACGCCGTAGCGAAGCGCCAAGCTGGCCATAGTCCCGAACAAGTGAGGTGGCCTGTCAGATCGAGAAGAACCCAGGAGAGCCAGCTGTTCAATTACAGTGTCATTGTGGCGCCCTGTGAGGGGCCCATATCCTTCGAGACGGACGGCTTGCTGGCGTGAGCAAGTGTGATTTGCACTTGTCGTTGCTCCAATGGCGACCATTGTTTCACCACTTGCGTTTGACGACCGCGGTTCCCGGTCTAGTTGGTTCCTCCGGCTAACGCTGGTGTCCGGTCGAAGCGGGGTTGCATTTCACCGATACGTTCCAACGAGAAGCGCCTTCAACCTGGAAACAAAGCGGGCTAACCAATCATCCTTCTTTATCCATTCAAGGACATCCGCCTCGATTGCGTTCCATTCCTCCTGGATCAGGAATCTGGATTTTATCTGCGTTTTCGTCATCTGGTCATCGCCTCACGTCAGCTCTGCCATTGCTGTGGGTTGGTGGACAGTGGTGACGGTCATCTAGCGCAACCTCAATCCCGGATGATTACCGTCAGTCCGTACGATTCGGACTAAGTCGCGCCCGCGACACGCGCGCTGGTCGTGGATATACTGGCTGGACATCTTTCGACCGGGAATGGTCCCGTGGTGCGTGCGCGGCGAGGAAGTAAGTTGCGCGTGCTCGTGGTGAGCCAAAAACCTCACTTCTCAATTTGGCGATCGACATGTCAGGGAAAGACTCAGACCGAGAACGAGAATTCCTTATGGTTGCTGTTGCAGCAGTGATTCTCCTCGCGCTGGCAGCGCTCGCAACGAAATGGATGATTAGCCAATACCGATTTGACGAAGAAGAATGATCCTTTGATTCCGCCGCTGCCGCACGGCAAATTGGGTGAAGCGAATGCCTCCAGTGTTTGGAGCTCCCGCGGCCCCTACCTAATACACGGCTGCAGGCGTGATGGAGCACCGCTATGGCGGTTGGCCCAGACTAAAGTGTCATGTGAAGTGAGGGGCTGACGTGCGTATTCCGACAATCGCGGCCCCTCGCTATGACGGATTGCGATCACCCGTTCCGATCCATCGCGACCAGTGCGGTGGTGCCCGTCAGGTGCATTTCTCGATCTCCCTTAGTCACCAGGAGGGACCCCGCGCGCCGCGGAGTGCCCCACGGCCACGCAACAGCGCGCGTGGCCCTTGATGACCCACGGGCGCGGGGCGGTCGACGGGCTGGTGATGCGCCTCATATTTTTGCTCTCGTGGGCGGCTTGCCAGTGGCTGGCGTTGTGGCCGCGGCTGGCGCCAGTCACTCCTCGTAGGCTTTGATCGTGCCCATCGACGGGCCGTCGAGCTCGATCTGATATGCGCGTTGTGGGCGATACGATCCAGGACGATGTCGCCGACGGTGGCTCACCAATAACCTCGAGCCAAGTTGCCACAGTGAGCTGGCTGGTGATGCGGATGAAGCCGCGGCCATCGCGATCCTCGACGATGCCATGAGATCGCGCCGCTGGCTTGGAAAGGAGCGGTTTGGCGTGCGTCCCATTTGGGACGGTGTGTCAGGCGTCAAACGCCGCGCAAGCTGAAGCCGCGGCCTATCCGCGCTCTCCAGAAGACAAAAAAGGCCCGTCGTTTGCCCAACGGGCCTGTATTCGTTGATCCCTCATTCAGGGTCACTTAGATCTCACTCGCAAACGCGAAGCCTTCGGTATCGCCAACCGTAGTCGGTCCACACGCGCCGCCGCACGTAGTAGCAATCTCCATAGGCGGAACCAGGTCCGACGAATACGGGTGGTGGAGGTGGCGGCGGCGGCGGTCCAAAGCCGAAGCCGGGACCTGGCGGCGGAGGGAATGGTTGGGCTGCGGCGGCTGATGCGACGAGCGCACACCCGGCTACGACCAACACAAGGCTACGTCTCATTTAACAACTCCAAGAAAAGGGTGAGCCTGGAAATGCTGCGCTGACCCCGATGAATGGGCAATGAACCGGACGCGATGGATTCTGAGTTTGGCTATGTTTCTCCTGGGCAAGAGGTTTCGTGCGGCGGCCCCGCGACCATCAAACTCGAGGAGAGGACAATGGTGCAGAAGGTGATTGAGGAAAGTCGTGCTCATGGTTGTTGTCGCTCAAGTAAGTGTCGCAGTCCTGGACGACGCGAGCGAAGCTGACGATAACGCTGCGGTGCAATTTGTAGGAAGGTGTAGCGGTGGGGGCGACCCGCAACCATACTTCAATGGCACCTTCGCAGTAGACGCCGAGAATGCCCTGCAATCGAACAAATGCCGCAAGACGTTTCCGCAGTCGCATCCATAGTCCAAGATGTGCCTACACCTCAAGTGTTGAGCATCCCAGGCCGCACCCTCGCTCCAAAATGGTCTTAAAAAAATGTCAGGTGCTAGGTCGATTACAAAGCAATAATCGCTGCCCTTGATGCAGTATTTCAGTACGTTTCGTACCGTACGATCCGCATGCTCCTCCCTGGTCCAGACAGGACGAATCGAATCGAACCTCGGTTCGAGAATCGCTTCGCTTATTCAATCGTACCGCAGATGCAGCACGAACACTGCGTTGATCTGTGATCGTTGACGGAGACGCGTCGTAACAAATTGAACCTCGAGGTGTACTTCGCAACATGTTTCATGATACGGTTTTCCTCGCGTTTGAGGCGGGGGAGATACAGTACATGAAGAAAATCATAGCTGCGTCATTTATATCAGCACTGCTGTGCCCTGGTGAGATTGCGGCCGCAGATCTGATGACGAAAGCGCTGCCAAAGGCTCAGCTCACCACGTTCGATTGGAGCGGTTGCTATGCCGGGGGCAGCATTGGGGGCGCATGGGCGCGACACGTAGGCCTAACGGATGTAGAAGAGCCGGGCGATGTCGCGACATATCCACTCCAGAGCGGATTTGTCGCCGGCGGCACACTAGGTTGCAATCTGCAGATAGTCGGATCGCCCGTTGTAGTTGGACTCGAAGGAAACGGCGGATCTCTACGCCTCACCGGAAGCGGGCCTGAAAAATTCAATACGGCTATCGTGTCCAGTACGAAGATTGGTAACTGGTACGCAATGATAACCGGTCGCGCTGGGTATGCTTGGAAGCAGGTCCTCTTCTACGTCAAAGGCGGTGCTGGATTCACTGAAGTTGTGAGCACGGTCACACCGCCAGTGCCCGGAATCGCTGGGAGCGCAAGCCGCGACATCAACAGTTGGACGGCTGGGGGAGGCATTGAATGGGCAATCAATGACCGTTGGAGCGCAAAGGCCGAGTATATGTTTGTTGATCTGGCGAATACTGCAAACATTGTCCGGCTGGCACCGTCGCCCAACGTCGCGACGCCCACGTGGTCCCACGATTTTGGCGCCGTAAACCTCGTTACCATTGGCCTCAACTATCGCTGGGGTGGAGGGCGCTAGGCTAGCTGTGACCCATGCCCTCTGTCGACAGGCTAGATTGCGAGCGGTTAACGATAGCCCACGAGTGTCCGGCGCGTCTTGATGGCTCGTCCTCCCGCCGCAGCAGGACGAACGGCCGGCGGTAACCGAGCCGCCGCTCGTTGGCGAGATCTCGCAACCGGCCGCGCAGCGCCTGTCCGGAGCGCGGCTGGGACGATAATGTATCATCTTCCGATCCGCGCGCCCACGGTCGAGCAGGCCCGCCGTTCCGACAGGTCCTCTGCCTGCATCAGTCAGAAGCTTCTTCAGCTTCGCGTTCTCCTCTTCCAAAGCCTTCAGCCGTTCGCCTCGGAAAACGTCCATGCCGCCGATGCATTGTGCGAAACGGAATGTGTGCGCGCTCTGCAAACGTGCTCCAATTACGTTCGTAATCGTACACTTCGTATCGTCGCCCGATATTAAAGCTGCACTTGCGTTCGTATAGTTCGCTCTTGGTGTGCCCGCAGGGGGCATTTCCGCGACAGGTTCGATCGGTGTGCGAGGATTTGAGGCAACAGATATTTCTACGGAAAGCCGGTCGCGATGGCATATGGCTCCGCCGAGCGACGCGTTGGTCGACAGAGGCGAGGCTGCGGTGCTGCGGATTATCGAGGAGACTGTCGAGCCGGGCGAGACGGTCTAGTTGGTGGCCCGGCGTAACGGCCTGGCGCCTAATCTTCTCTCGGGTTCGGCTACATCGAGGGTGTCACCCACGACGACCAGCGTTATGCATTTTGCCGGTCTCAACGTGCTCGACGGAGACATCATCGCTCAATGCAAGGCCCACCATCTCTACCCGGGGGGCGTCGCCTTGCGTCACATCGATGCTAATGTGCTGGCCCAACGGCACATCCATTTCGCCGTCGACAATTACGCCAGTTGAAATTCCCGCAAATGTCAGTTGCCTGTTGGGTCTAGCTTGAATGGCATGATTGATCCCGCCGGTGACCCAAACTCCCACGAAGGACATATTGCCGTTCCTCTCACCACCTTGCCGTTTCTATCCTCCAACGGCAACGTCGGCAAATTGAACGTAGTCGTTTCGTTGCCTGGTCCGGCACGTGAACCGAGTTGGGTAAAAAGCTCGCGATAGACCGCGCGATCAACTTCTGCGCCATTGCAGACCAACCAGCCCTCAAGCGACTTTCCCACATAAGAGTGCCAGTAGTTCAGAATCTCACCTGAGACTCCAGGTCCCAGAACAATCAATCCGGGCTTCTCCTGGGCTTGCAATGGCAGCGGGGACAAGAGCGCGGCAAGCGCTCCAAGGAAGATACGTCGATTCAACATAGCTGGCATCAATCCGGACGAACGTTTGACTCATTGCAGGCGGTCGCCACGGCGCGCCTGGTAGGCGATCTCAGCGGGGTTGTGCTTTCTAACAATCCCCTCATAGTCTAGCGGACCACCCGCAATGCCAAAATGAACAGAATTCCTTCTGGCGCGCATTGCTTCGGGTCGACAAGAGTCACGTCTAGGAACGGGCTCAATTTGGATGCCCAAGGCCAGAGCCATATCCTACCTAGTTCTGTGATCTGCGCTGCCGGCAATTTCCGATCGATGCAATGCCCCGCCGGCTATTCCTACTGCCAGTACATACAACCATCCGGGATAGAAGTCTTGAAGATGGGAGTTAAAAATCGAACTCGCGATGTTCTGAACAACTGCCACCAAGCCAATCCACGCAAGAAATGGTGCGCTAGCCGATCGTACACCTTGTCGGAAGAGCCACAAATGAACTGCCCACATCGCATAGAGCGCAAGACAGCCAACGAGCCCCCATTGAATCGCGACCGATAGTGTTTGGTTGTGCGGATTGGAAACAACAAGCGAATCAAGGCCGGTTCTGCCGTTCGCCTCAGCTTCAAACAGTCTTCTTGTCGATCCTGTTCCGTGTCCAAGTAACGGCGCAGAGCGAACGAAAACAAACGAGCTTCGCCAAAATACCAGTCTCTGGGCTCCCGAGGCTGGATCATCACCGACCGTCAGTGAATTCGCTCGATAGGCCGTCAGATCTCCAGGTATTCTTGCTATCTTCCTCTGAAGGTTAGGCGCGCTTGCAAGTGATACCAGGCCGATGATGACGAAAATCGCGAGCACAGATAGAAGGCGCCAGCCCCGTACATAGCGCCATGCGAACAGAAGAAGCATGATCGGAACATATAAGAACGCGCTTCGCGCAACGTTGACGAAAGCAAGGTTCGCGAGGAAAGCGGCGCTAGAGAAGTAGAGTACAATGGTTCTACCGAACATTGCCCGACGAAGTGCTTCCGTGGCTAAACCGCCGATGGTCACCGCGAGGAAGGCAAATCCCTGGCTTTGATCAATGTAGTTTTTTACGGGTACGCCGAGGGCGTGCGGCTCGATATAGCGAGCAAGTGCAGGGGATGCATAAACGGAGAACGAAAGAGCTAGGAGAAGTGAATTCGAGAGCCCAAAGGATACAAAGGTCCAACCAGGCCGAGGCGACGTTTGGAAATGCAAGAATACTAATGGAATAAGAAGCAGCTTCGACGTCTTATCCAGCGCGTGCAACCGCTCCCACCAGGATACGTCAGAAGCCCAGATTGTTCCTATCGCGGCGAGTGCGAAGAACACGATAGGCAGGAGTAGCGGCGGTCGCCGCAGTCCCGCAACGACGGCGCGAGCGGTCAATATTGGGGGAATCGCGATAACGAGGGCAACTGACAGCACGCTTGCGACAGTCGTCGACCAGGGAAGGGCGGCACCGAACACGACGAGTAGGATGTCGACGAATACCTGTCGAAGCTCGCGCGCTCGCGGCTCTTGCGGGCCGCTCCAGACAAAGAGCCATAAATGCATACGCTCGAAAAGCGGGTCGTTCAAAAGGCTGCGCGGCGATAGCAAAGTGCCGGCAAGGTCGGGGCGGTCCTCAGTCATCGTTGGGCTATCAGGTTGGCGCGAGATTGGCGCAGGGTGCCTTGCTAACCTATTTCAATTCGACGCGGCAAGGCCTTGGAAGCCGCGAACGTAGCCCGACGCCGAGACCCTGATCGACGTCGGCGATGTACGAATCGCACAGTTGTGGCACGACTAGGACACAGTTGCAGAGCAGTCGTGTCGCGACAAGAATAGAGCTCGAAAGACGGGACCGGGTGCTTGAAGAAGGAGAATCACATATGGGGGCGTTCGCGAGCAGATGAATGCGCCACACCCTGAGCGAAGTGGTCAGCCGGCCACCGTTCGATTGTGAGCTCCGCACGTGGAGGCGACGACGGTCGTTATGAGATACGTCAAATGGCAGGTACGATGATGGCTGTCTTCAGCAATAAAGGGGATTAATCGAGTGAAAAAATCTCTGACAGTCCTACTTGGGTTGGCGGCGATTGGCGCGGCACGTGGAGAAATGATTGATTTATCTCAGAATGTCCAGTTGCAAATAGATCTTCGGAATAGAATTCAAGCTGCCGGCTTTGATTGCCTAACGCCGCTTACCTATCGCCAAGTTGGCAATGACTATCGAGGCGCACTCGATCGCGTTGATTGTGAAAATGCAAGCAGTAGTCGGAGCTTTCGTATCGTGGAACAACCCGGCCAGCCACCTCGTGTTGAACCTTGGTGAATTCGGATTTTGGAAGATGCTCAGTTCACGGCTGATCGCTGAGACGGGCTTCCCGGATACTCGGGCGCAATATTGCGCAACAAACTGCACGCGGCCAGGACGTGCGTCGGTGGGCGGGTCGCTCCAGAAGAGACCCGTTGTTAATACTTGGCACGAGTGCTACTTAGCCAAACGCTTCTAACCGTGCGCAGCGCTCTCGCAAGCGGGGGAGGAGGGGCCTCTCCGTCCATAGTGCTATGCTCATTACGTCAAACCGGCGGCTCAAGTTGAGAACGCTAATGTCTATTTTGCAGATTCGAGAGCAGAGCACTTGCCGGAAATGTGGAGCGAAGCCGAGCAAGCAAGGTCGCCCTTCCGCAGACCTTTTTCGCTCGTTCTATCCGACCTGGACGCGGGCGGGAGAACTACTGATCGCGAATTCGATGCCTGATCGGATCACAAGAGGTTGCAGCTTTCGGTTGCAGGGACTTTGGGTCAGGCTGGTTGAGCTGTTGCTGGAGCATTGGAAAATGAAGCTTGGCTTTCTCGCACCTTTGGCTATTTCGGTTCTACTTTTGCTGCCCACCTCAGTATACGCTAATGATCTGGATGGTCTTGCTGGTGTGTGGACCGGGACAGGATCAATGAAGCCGATTGACGGTCCGAGAGAACGGATACGTTGTAGGGCGACCTACACCGTCAAAAAGCCGCACCGCTCGTTAGATCTCGCTCTGCTTTGTGCCAGCGATGCGTACAAGCTGAACTTGCAGGCCAACATCGAACAGAACGGCGACGAGCTGTCCGGAAACTGGTTCGAACGGGAGTATCGACAGGGTGGCAAGATTGTAGGCAAGAACAACGCAGGCAACGTTGAGGCAAGGATAGAGGGCAATACGGTTGCTGCCCTCGTTAGTATTCAAACAAAGGCCGATCGGCAAGCCTTCTCCATGGATGCTCCGGGTGCGTGGGTTTCAAAGGTATCGATCGATATGAACCGCACTCAAAAATAGCTCGGCCCGGCGGTATTAACCGGTATCATCGGCAAGCTTTGCATGGACATCTCAAGGAAGAACATCGCGACGCGATGTCATTTCAAATGCGGCCTTGTGACTGAGGGGTTCGCTTTCGTCCCGTTCGATATCGGGTGAACGAGGCTGCGGTTCGTGCCGCCTCACTTCGGGTGGAGGGAAATCAATCGTCAGATCGCGTTGTCACTTCGGAAGTGATCTCTGATGTAGTTGGTCTATCCGCGCCGATCCAACTATGGTTCGCAATGTGAATATTGCCTTGAGCCGTCCACGAACTGTGCGCAGCCGCGTTGCGGCTGGCGCGTTTGGGCTGATAGCGTTGTTGTCGCCCGTCACCTCGCGGGCTGATAGCCGTGCCCCGAGCATTTGGACAGAGCAATCGTCAAGTATCGAGCCGACGCAGCTACCGCTCGGGGACAAGAAATACAGCAACAGTCCAAAGAAGGGTTTTGTATTCCCGTGCAATCAAAAGAGTTACTCGGGTACGCTGGGAGCTCATGTCTTCGGTCCCTGGATTCACGGCTCTACCTGGGATGCAACGCAGAAGCTCTCAGTTCAGGGCGAGGTTTACTGGCCACAAGCAGTGTATCGGATCACTGTCGAAGGTAACTTGCGAGTATTTGCCGGGAACGAGCTGCCTTTAAATGAACCTACGGGGATATTCCCGATTAAGCGTAGTGACCCAGCATACGCTATCGACACCAACCCAAATCCAATCAGACCGCAGTCGACATCGTTCTCGGTGCCGCTAAACCCTACCGAGGCGCCATCGCCATCGTGTGTTTCGATCGCGATGGTGGGATTTTCTTTGAATGGGGTCTCGTTCTACAGCGCACTTGACGTGCAAGGTCACGATGCGCCTGCACATGAGGTGCAGGATGTTTGTAGCGGGCATCCCAGGCCAGGGGGAGCCTATCACTATCACTCGTTATCGGACTGCATTCCCCACATTCGGGAGAGGAATGCTCTTGTTGGCTATGCCCTGGATGGTTTTGGAATATTTAGTCCTTACGACGCAGATGGCCGGGAGCTTACCACTGACGACCTGGACGAGTGTCATGGCAAAACATCTTTGATCCAGTGGGACGGGAAGGAGGTGAACATGTATCATTATGTGCTCACCCGAGACTATCCATACACCATTGGCTGCTTTCGAGGGATACCCACGAGAGTACCGATCACGCCGTCCTCCTATTTCGGGAGGTTTATGAAATGGTTGTGGGATCTTCGGCATAAATGATCGGGGCGACTCGAAAGCGGGTGAAGGGAACGCTGGCGAACGTCCCTCGTCTTTGTCTCGCAGCCTCTCGCAAAACGTTCGCCTAGAGTGCCATCATATAAAGCGGCAGCTCCTTCGCCTGCAATGCAGGAAGCACAAGAAGATCGCTTTAGCGGATCATACAGCAACTATCGGCGGCTTGGCGCGCGGGGGGCGCCTGAGGCAAACAAGGTCCGTAAGGCTGAGCGCCTCTGCAATCGGGTCGTGTGGATCGATCACCTCCACCGTGCGGCCGGCATAATCGATCTGCATGACCGCGTCGGGCGCAGGGCGGTGGCGGAAGGTCGGGTTCGCCAGGTGCTGGTAGGCGGCAAACCTCTCGCAGAACCTATAGCCATGACCCTCGGGATGCGCCGTGCGGTACTCCTGCCACAGCAGCGTCAGCGTCACGCGGCACTTGCGTTTCAGCTCCTGCGGCTACCTGCGCCACTCAGGCTCGCTCAAGTCCCTGGGGCGGCCGCCGAGCCGCCGGAACAGGGCCCATTGCAACGCCGCCTCGCTCTCGTAAATCCGTAAATCGGCGGCAGCGGCCAGCTTGAGCGGCTTCACGTCCCCGCAGCTGGTAGGTGGCACCGAGGTCTTGCTGATCTGCAGCGTTCCGAGATGGGCCGCAACGAACAGGCCTTGCTCATATGTCAGCCTCAGGATCGATCGAGGTCCTTCACACTTGTTCGCTTCCCTTGCTTCCGTCTCGGCATTGTCACCTCTCAAACTCGGCCTGAGAGAGAACATTGCCCATTGCCCGAGTGGCGCTACCGCTTCTATGGTCAGGCCAAGGCCACTGCTCTTAGTTCGCCAGAAGGCATCTACTTGCTTCGCGATCCAGCACAAGGCAGCTCAGGCGACCGGTCGCAAACGCGCCTGTATCCACATTGATTCGATTGGGTAGTATCTCGATTTGCTCGACGGGCGTATGCCCGTGAACGACGATCTTGCCAAAGTCCATTTTGCTTCCGAGAAACTCGTCCCGAATCCAAAGTAGATCCGTCGACCGTTGTTTCTCGAGCGGGACACCTGGTCGTACGCCGGCGTGACACAGAAAATATCTGCCGACAGAGATCGACAGTTTCAACGATGAGAGGAACTCAAGATGCTTTTCTGGAACCGCTGCTCGGAGTGCCTCTGATGCCTTCTCGACGCGCTTTCCGATCATCAGCGGAGCAGCCGCCACGCCGTACGACTTAATGGTCTCAAGTCCTCCCCAATGTCGCCACCCGGCGCCGATCACCGGATCAAGCAGGAACGCCTGGAACATCTCTTCATGGTTGCCCTTTAGCGCGATGTAGGGAGTCGGAAACATGTGTTGCGCGAGCCGGTCGATGACACCTCGGGAGTCGGGCCCTCGGTCAACGTAGTCCCCCAATGTAACCGTCAGCGCATCGGCGACAGGGTATTCGGCAAGATCTCGTTTGATGAGATCAGCGATCTTGTCAAGCAAGTCGGAGCGGCCATGGATATCGCCAATCACATAGAGTCGGACATTATCTGTAAGTGAGGCACATAAATCGCTCGGTCTCTGAGGCATCTCGCTCTGTATGGGCCGCCTGAGGATACCGAAAGTGCCATTGATGCGCCGCCAGAGAGTTCGCGTCGAACCGATCATAGCAAGATGTTTAGTGCCCGAGCTTCGGTCACTGGCGATGACGCCATCATTTTCGCGTCAGAGCCTCTGCTCGAATCGTGTGTCCAGTGCATGAACGAGAGAGTGATGGTGGAGTGCGCTCGTCGATGTGAAAAGCAGATGAGCAGGGCGAATACGACAGCGTTCAAAGAAGCGCGCCACTCACATCGCGATAGCCCGTCAACCGCGGCACAGCGAAGCCGTAAATGCTCTCTGGATGCCGGGTACCGAACCATGTCAGCCGTCTACCTACACCCCATAAGATGAGAATCAATTTTCTCATATGACGCTGACTGGAAGCTGACGTTAGTTTGATTGCCCCGCAAAGTCGTGGACATTTTGAGCGCAGCGTTCGCGCTAATGGCAGCATTTGCGACCGGGCGCATTATCACAGGTCATTCTATTCAGATGCTCCTTCTACTCGGATGCAGTTCTGTGTTGATGAGTCCTTTGCCTTTGGTCGATTCTGCTCTTGCTATCACTTGCAAATCTCGATAGTGCGTTTGTCCAGATTCTTGGACCGAGAGTTTAGCTTAGGTGGAGTGATGCTTCACCTTGAGTGCGGTAGCGTCCCCAAATCTGAGACCCGCCTGATTGGCAGTCTAGTTAGCGACCGCGGCCCGAACTCTTTAAATCGACGCCGTCCTTTATTGTGATAGGTCAAAGTGCGGTAAGCGCATTGCTCGTGTGCTGCATCATCGTCGTGAAATCAGGTTCTTAAGTTCAATCGATGCTCTCTTTTGAACGATTCGTGTGATGGCCATTAATGATCGACCTTCTGATCTGCCGTGTAACCGGACGCCTTGATGGCTGCGCATTGGACGAATGCAAATTGGGTGCTCGTGGGTTGATATCATGCGACTGTTCCGCTCTTGATCGCCGCTCGCCTGTTCGCGCCATCTTGAACGACTTCGGCGCGCAATAACGAATTCAGCGGCTGCAGGGGGGCGTTTCAGCCGGGCGAGATGAAGATCTCGGTCGTCATGGTGAGTCTCAACTCCGTCGTGACCATCGGTCATGCGGTGGAGTCCTTCCTCTGCCAAACGCATGCCGACAAGGAGCTGATCATCGTCGACGGCGGCTCGACGGACGGGACTCTTCAGGTGGTCGAATCTCTTCGGGCGCCTAATCTTCGTGTGGTCTCCGAGCCGGACCGCGGGCTGTATGACGGCATGAACAAGGGGCTTGCTCTCTTTGCCGGCGACGCGATCGGGTTCCTCAACTCAGATAATCGGTTCAGTGACGAAGTCGCCTTGGCGGCAATTGCAGAGGGGCTCGGCGAGGTCGATATGGTCTTCGGACATCTCGATTTCGTGTTGGATCACGACCGGCGAGAAGTGAGCCGGCGTTGGCGGACTGCTCCCTACCGCAAGGGAGCCTTCCGCCGTGGTTGGATGCCGGCGCATCCGACATTCTATTGCCGGCGAGAAGTTGCTGAGACGGTCGGCACGTTTGATCTCAGCTACGCGATCGCGTCCGATTACGACTACATGCTGCGGGCTTTCGAGCTCTCGAAGTTTACCGCGCGCCCCATCAACCGCGTTCTCGTCGATATGCTCCATGGCGGATGCAGTACAGCGAGTATGTGGAATTACGTTAGCCACAATTTGGAGGCGCTCGCCTCTCGGCGGAAGTGGCTTGGGACGGGGATTGTGGACTACGCACTGATCGCCAAGCCTCTCCGCAAGATCACGCAGTTCTTTCTCGTCGGCCACGTGCCGCCGCGCGATCGGATCGCCACCATGCCAATGCGGTCCGGCGGCACAAGAACCGCGCGCGATGGGTTCATGCGAGCGAATGACGGAAAACGATGACGTGGCGATCCTGCAATCGAAAAAGCCCATGACTCGACTCTACGATAGCCGCAAACGCATCTTGGTAACCGGCGGTGCCGGATTCCTTGGCTCACATCTCATCGATCGGCTTATCGCCGACGGCCACGATGTTCTGTGCGTCGACAATCTCTTCACGGGAACCAAGCAGAACATCGATCACCTTTGCAGCCACCCTCGCTTCGAGTTCATCCGCCATGATGTGACCTTCCCGCTCTACGTTGAGGTCGACGAGATCTATAACCTCGCCTGTCCGGCCTCGCCGATCCATTACCAGCACGATCCCGTCCAGACGACCAAGACCTCGGTCCACGGCGCGATCAACATGCTGGGTCTTGCCAAACGGCTGCGCTGCCGCATCTTGCAGGCGTCTACGAGCGAGGTCTATGGCGACCCAGAAGTCCATCCGCAGGCCGAAAACTATTGGGGCCGGGTCAATCCAATCGGCTTGCGGTCTTGTTACGACGAGGGCAAGCGGTGCGCCGAGACCCTGTTTTTCGATTACCACCGCCAGCATGATCTAGAGATCAAGGTCGCTCGCATCTTCAACACCTATGGGCCTCGCATGCATCCAGCGGACGGCCGGGTGGTGTCGAATTTTGTCATGCAGGCTCTGAAGGGTGAGCCGATAACGATCTACGGGACCGGCAACCAGACCAGGTCATTCTGCTATGTCGAAGACTTGATCGACGGGCTGGTGAAGCTGATGGAGAGCCCAGGCGACTTCACGGGGCCGGTCAATCTCGGCAATCCGGAGGAATTTGCCATCCGCGAGCTCGCCGAGAGGGTGATTGAATTGACCGGGACCAGGGCGGGCCTGACCTCGGCCCCGCTTCCCGCCGATGACCCACGTCAGCGCTGTCCCGATATTACCCTTGCGCGGACTAAGCTCGACTGGTTGCCAAAGACGAGCCTAGCTCAAGGACTGCCCCGGACGATTGCGTACTTCCGGGCTGTCCTGACCGAAAGGGGCGCCGATGACCTCAATGACTGGTCATACCGGCCCGCGTTGCCAACCGCGATGGGCATACGCCAAGGAACCTGACCGCAGGTGTGCGGCATCAACGGAATATTCGCTTATCACGCTGCTGCAAGCGTGCCGGCTGAGGCAGAGTTGCTTGCAACCCGCGATTCGATGCGGGCTCGTGGCCCCGACGGAGCCGGTGTTTGGTGGAGCAACGACCGCCGCTTTGGCTTCGCTAACCGGCGCCTTGCGATCCAGGACCTTTCCGAGGGCGCCGCACAGCCGATGATGAGTGCGGACCGAGCGACGGTCGTAAGCTTCAATGGCGAGCTCTATAATTGCCGGCAACTGCGCGCGGAGCTCGAACGTGACGGGGTCCGCTTGCGTACGAGCGGCGACACTGAGATTCTCCTGCATCTTTACGCGCGGCACGGGGCCGCAATGGTGCATCGGCTTCGCGGCATGTTCGCCTTCGCGATCTGGGACGAGGTCAGACAGAGGCTGTTTCTTGCCCGCGATCCATACGGGATCAAACCGCTCTACACGGCGGACGATGGTTGGACATTCCGTTTCGCTTCACAGGTCAAGGCGCTGCTCGCAGGTGGGCGAATCTCGCGGGACCCCGAGCCAGCCGGTGTTGTGGGTTTTCACCTCTTTGGCAGCGTGCCGGAACCTTTCACGCTTTATCGAGACGTCCGCGCTTTGCCGGCGGGCCACACACAATGGGTTGATTGGCTTGGACCACACGAGCCCAAGCCGTTCGCGAACTTGGCGGCGGTGCTCGCCGAAGGGGCAGCGCGACCGGCGCCGCGCGCCGAACTGCGCGATCTCATCCGCACCGGTGTGCTCGACAGCGTCCGCGCGCATCTCGCAGGCGATGTGGAGGTAGGTCTTTTCCTTTCCGCCGGCATTGATTCCGGCGCGCTCCTTGGTCTTATGCGTGATGCCGGACATACCAGAGTGCGAGCCATTACCCTTGGTTTCGACGAGTTCGCAGGAACAAGCGAAGATGAGGTGCCCATTGCCGCGGATGTGTCAGCGCAATACGGTGCGCAGCATCTGATACGACGTGTCAGCGAGGCGGAGTTCCGAGCGGACCTTGCGTGCCTCCTGGAAGCCATGGATCAACCCTCTATCGATGGCGTCAACATGTGGTTTGTCGCCAAATCGGCTCGCGAAGCGGGGCTCAAAGTGGCGCTGTCGGGCATTGGCGGGGACGAACTACTTGCCGGCTACCCCAGCTTCCGCGATCTGCCGCGCTGGCGCAGATATTATGGACCGCTAGCCGCGCTTCCTGGCTTTGGGGTCTTGGCCGGCATGCTGATCCAGGCCATCGCCCCTCAATTCGCCCGGCGACGACCCAAGGCGCTGGGAATGTTCCGGTACGCCAACTCCTGGCCGGGGGCATATCTCCTTCGCCGCGGCCTCTATCTGCCCGAGGAGCTGTCGTCCATTCTCGATCGGGATCTGGTTCGCGAGGGCTTGCGGCGGCTAAGGCCACTCTCTAGCCTCGCCCGATCCCTGATGCCCGATCCTCTGAGCGACTGCGGACGCGTCCGCGCGCTGGAGGCGGCCCATTACATGCGCAACCAGCTTTTGCGCGATGCTGACTGGGCCGGCATGGCCCATAGCGTCGAGGTTCGCGTTCCTCTGGTCGATTTCGATCTGTTGCGGACGCTTTCCCCAGCTCTAGCCGCGCTCGGACCGGGCGAAGGTAAGACGGCGCTGGCGAGTGCGCCTACAACGCCCCTGCCGAAAAGCGTCGTCGCGCGGGCAAAGACGGGGTTTGTCGTTCCCACCGGACGGTGGGTCGAGGCGGCTGCGGACCGCAGTGCTGCGAACGTGAAAGGCCTGGCCTCCCGGGAGTGGTCCCGTCTGGTTTTGGCCAGAGTCCTAAACGGCGAGGCGGTTGCCGCGTGAGCGACTGCAGAATACTGGCGCTGGTCACTGATGCGTTCGGCGGCCTTGGCGGGATTGCGCAGTACAACCGAGATTTCCTTACGGCTGTTGCGGCAGACGGCGTCTCGGTCTTCGCGTTGCACCGGCAGGCACTTGCCGCGGTGGAAACGCCGCTCTCCATCCAACAGACGCAAGCCAACTCAGGTCGCTTGCGCTATTCAATCGCGGTCCTGCGCGCTGCCCTTCGGCAAAGGCCTGACGTTGTGTTCTGTGGGCATATCCATTTGGCGCCGCTCGGCTACGCGGTCGCGCGCTTGGCTAAAGCCAGGTTCATCGTTCAGACTCACGGCATAGAGGTGTGGTCGCGGCCTTCGCCCATGCGGCGCCTATCGGTCGAGCGTGCAGACCTTGTGCTGTGCGTCTCCCGTCACACACGGGCTAGCGTCTTGAACTGGGCGGCCCTTCCGCCCGAGCGTGTCTTAGTCGTTCCGAACACCGTCCGCGATGTGTTTCGGCCGGGTGACGGAGGTCGATTTCGCGAGAAATACGGCCTCCACGGGAAGCAAATTCTACTATCAGCTGGGCGGATTGCGGCAACCGAGCGCTACAAGGGCCGCGAGCAGGTGATGTCTTCGTTGGGAGCCCTCGCCGCGCAGGGCCAGGATCCGGTCTATGTCGTGATCGGCGACGGCGACGATCGCAACTGGCTCGAGAATCGCGCGATTGAACTGGGCGTGGCTGATCGCACCAGGTTTCTTGGCGCGGTCGAGGTCCAAACCCTCGCCGAGGCCTATCAGGCCGCCGACGTTCTCGTGATGCCCTCAACCGGCGAGGGCTTTGGGATCGTATTCATCGAGGCAACGGCCAGCGGCACGCCAGCGCTGGGATTTGGCATTGGAGGCGCAGTCGATGCGCTCGCAGAGGGCGAGCTCGGCGTTGTCGCCGAGCAGGGCGGTCTCGCCGCGGCGATTTTGGCCGCACTCGCCGCAAGGCGCGACGCCGACGGTCTCGCGCGCGCCACCCGGGCACGCTTTGGCCGAGAAGTGTTCGATGCCCGGGTAAGAGGACTCATGAGCCGTATCATGTCGGATAGAGTGGCGTACACATGATGCGCAGTTATTTGTCCCGACATGAGTGGTCGTGTTGTGAGACCTGTTCACTCGGCCGTAGATGAACGTCACTGAGTATGTGCGCGAGATAGCTTTTGTCTGCTCCGTGGGGCGCAGATGGTCTGACAAGCTACGTCTGACAAGCGCCACGCTCGGCTTTCATCTGTCAAATGCATTTAGAGTAGTAGATCCGTCAGCCCCACGCCTGTACTCCGTCAATCTGATTGGACAAGCACACGATATTTGGTTGCGGACAAGAGGTGGTGACTTTTTTGTCTTGGCGGAGGTCTTTGGTTCGGGATGCTACGCCCCGCCCTTTCCGTCATCCAGGTTGAGAACCGTTGTGGATCTGGGCGCTAACATTGGGCTGGCCACGTTGTACTTGGCGACGCGAGCGCCCGAGGCTCGTTTCATTTGCGTTGAGCCATCGCCGGTCAATGCCGATCTATTGCGTCGCAACCTCACCCCTCTGGCGGATGCCGTTGTAGTCGAGGCGGCGGTGACAAGTGAGAGCGGCAACATTGCATTTAACGATACAGGTCCAACGTGGGGGCGCGGCATTTCTCGGGATGGGGGCCTGTATGTGAAGGCAATTTCGATGGATGACCTACTTGCACGGTATGCGCCCGAGAGAAGGGTAGACCTGCTCAAGATCGATATAGAGGGGGCTGAAGCTGACCTCTTTTCAGGCCCCATGGCTTGGCTCGACAGAGTCGATTGCATAATCGCCGAACTACATTCGCCGTTTTCAATATCGCAGTTCCGTCGCCTCTTGATGGGTCGAGGGTTCGATATCCTCAACGGCCGTGCGATGGCGACCGCGGTCCGCACACAATCCTGCAGTTGACCCATTTGTGCATCTGCGGACATCCTGGGCGCACGGGCCGAGATCTTTTGTGAATCCGACACAAAGTTCGGCACGGCATGACTGAAGCCGCTGGTACTGACCGCCACTCCGGTATCATCCTGGAGCCCGGCCGCGCCGAGCGGCACTATTGGCGAGACCTCTGGTATTATCGCGAGCTCTTCGCGATCCTCGCATGGCGCGACGTATCGGTCCGTTACAAGCAGACCGTCATTGGTGTCGCCTGGGCCGTCATTCGTCCGTTCCTGACCATGGTCGTGTTCACGATCGTCTTCGGGCGGCTCGCAAAGCTGCCGAGCGCCGGGGATGCGCCCTATCCGATCATGGTTTTCGGTGGGATGCTGCCGTGGTTCTTGTTCTCGACCGTGCTCAGCGACGCTTCGAACAGCCTTGTTACGAACGCTAGTTTGGTGGGCAAGGTCTATTTTCCGCGCATCATCATTCCGTCGGCGACGCTTGTCGCCGCCCTGGTCGATCTCGCCGTCAATCTGGCGATGCTCGCCGGGCTGATGATCTGGTTCGGGTTCTGGCCCACCTGGCGAATACTGTTCCTGCCTCTGCTCGTGGTGGCGGCGTCTCTGGCGAGCCTCGGACCGTCGCTACTCATGGCTGCGCTCACCGTGAAATATCGCGACTTCCGCTACATCGTTCCCTTTGTCGTGCAATTCGGCCTGTACATCTCGCCCGTCGGCTTCACGAGTGCCGTCGTTCCGGACAAATGGCGCCTATGGTACAGCCTCAATCCGATGGTCGGCACGATCGACGGCTTTCGGTGGTGCCTCTTGGGCGCGAACAGCCCGCTTAATCTTTCCGGTTTGTTGATCGGCACGGGCGCGATCGTCTTCTTTCTCTGGGTCGGCATCATCTATTTTCGAGCCGCCGAGTCGCGCTTCGCGGATGTAATCTGATTAAAGCCATGACCAAGTTCGCGATCAGCGCCGAAGGACTCGGGAAGAAATACGTGATCGGTGGTGAAGCCGAGCGTGAACGCTATGTGGCCTTGCGAGATGTCCTCACAAGCGGCGCCAAGAAGGCGTGGCGGAAGACCGCCAGCCTGTTGCGCGGGCAGGAGCTCGTCGTCGCCGGCGCCGTGGAGGAGTTCTGGGCGCTCAGGGGCGTGAGCTTCGAGGTCAAGCGCGGCGAGGTCTTGGGCATCATAGGTCGAAACGGTGCCGGCAAGTCGACGCTGCTCAAAGTCCTATCGCGCATCACTGAGCCAAGTGACGGCCGCGTGGTCATCAAGGGGCGGGTCGCAAGCCTGCTCGAGGTCGGCACCGGCTTTCACCCGGAGCTGACGGGCCGGGAGAACATCTATTTGAACGGCGCCATCCTCGGCATGACGCGGGCGGAGATCAGGCGCAAATTCGACGAGATCGTCGCCTTCGCAGAAGTCGAACGATTCCTTGACACCCCCGTCAAACGTTATTCGAGCGGCATGTATGTCCGTCTCGCTTTTGCGGTTGCCGCCCACGTCGAGCCCGAAATCCTCGTCGTGGACGAGGTGCTGGCCGTGGGCGACGCCGAATTTCAAAAGAAATGCCTTGGCAAAATGTCAGAAGTTGCCGGCGGGGGCCGCACCATTCTGTTTGTTAGTCATAATATGACGGCGATTTCGAGGTTGTGCGATCGATGCCTGCTGATGGAGAGGGGCGAAATCACCTTTGATGGGGCACCGGCCTCTGCGGTTGCTCTCTATCTGCGGCGTGTCGCCTCTAGCGGCAATGCAACAAAGTGGTCAATCGACGGAAGTCGAGGTCAGAAGGGCGACGAGTTCGTCCTGTTGTCTGTCGAGGTCCGCGGGACACGATCGACCGGACCAATTTTCGCGCCGGATGAAGAGCTGAGCATCAGTTTAGTCTATTCTCATAACACGCAATTGACCGGGGCACGCGTAGGCATCCAGCTGGAGACTTCCAATGGCGAGACAGCCTTCGCCTCGATCGACCAGACGGCCCGTGGCGCTGAGGCTTACCTGCCCGGGACCTACGAGTCGATCTGCCGGATTCCCGGGGGATTGCTGAACCGAACGAGTTATTTCATTCGCGTGTGGGCGGGCATTCCCGGTCAACGCGTCCTCCTTCATCCTGTGGATGTCGGTCGATTTGCGATCGATGGCGTAGGCAACGAGGGAGGCACTTACTCTGCCGAGGGCTGGCCGGGTGCGGTCTGTCCGCGCCTGCAATGGGTCGTCCGGTCGCAAGACTTGGAGAGTGCGGCGCGCCCAGTGGAAGCGGCCGAATGCAACGGAGCGCCAGCAAGATGAAACATCTCGTAACCCGCGCATTGGCACGTTTGCGCAGACACGGTGCCGTCGACAAGGATCGCGATCGACTCGCCGCGACCATGCCAATGAATCCGGTTGGCAGTGATCTCTATCTCGTTGCATTTCCGAAATCGGGTGTGACGTGGCTCAGCTTCTTACTGGCGAATGTAAACCTGTTGCTCTCGGGTGAGCAGCAAAGGCGGGCCACGCTTTTTAATATCAGCGATCTAATCCCTGATATCCATACAAATCGCAACCTTAGCAACGCCACAACGGCGGCACCTGGGTTTCGCGTGATAAAAAGTCATAGCGGCTATCACCCAGGCTACACAAAGGTACTGCTGCTGGTTCGCCATCCGATTCACGTCATGGCGTCATACTACGTCTATTCCACTGCCCTTAACCAGTTTACTGGCAGCATCGAAGATATGGTCGAAGATGAGCATCTCGGCATCAATGCCTGGGTTCGCCATACTGCCGGGTGGTTGGACAAAGCGAGACCGGAAATATCCTTTCGGCTAATCCGGTATGAGGACTTCCTGACGCAACCGAGCCGCTGCCTCCGTGAGCTCTATGAGTTGTGGGGAATCGACGTAAGTGATGACATCATCTCTACGGCCACGGAACGGTCGAACCTCACCGCGATGGCGGCGGATGAGCAACGCTTCAATGCCGGCCATCCAGCCCTTTCCGGTTTCGAGTTTGTCAGAAGGAGAGAAGACCGCGAACCGCGTTGCCTTATAAGCGATGTCTTGCGTGCCAGAATTCTCGATACGGCGCGGCCGATCACGGAGCGCCTCGGCTACGAATGCCACGGTAAACCCGATTATGAGCGTGGTCCGGGTTTCGTGATATGAGTTTGGTCGGCAGAATGCCGTCATCGCTACTCGATCCCATCAGGCGCCTGAGACACCGGTTGCGTCGGAAACCGGCGCCTCAGCAGATCGATGCGTCGTGCCGCAACACGGGGATCTTCTGGAATGACGAATTTGCCGACTTGCTCGAAGTCTGGGCAGCCGAAGATGCATGGGACGAAATTCTGACTCTCCTGGAGGGGGGCAGCGGGCGAGTTCTGGATGTTGGCTGTGGCGTAGGAGTCGCCATGAGCCGCCTGGCGCGATTTCCCCGTTTGGAGGTTTATGGCTTCGATCTCTCTGACAAGCTGGTCAGACGTGCGATGCAGAGAGGTGTGCCAACCAATCGCCTCGCCGTCGCCAAAGCGACGTCGATGCCGTTTGCCGACCAGTCATTTGCGTGGGGCTACACGATCGGCATGCTGCACTATCTGACTGACGAGGAAATAGTCGGGGTGTTGAGGGAGTGCCGACGCGTTGTTGCAGGGCCGACATTTCATCAAATTCCCGTCAGTCGGCGCAGCCACGATATGGGTTGGATTAGTACGTTTCAGACGGTCCAAAACAATAGTTTGGCTTGGTGGAAGGCAAAGTTTCTGTCGGTCTATGCGCAGGTCGAGATTCGCGACTCGACATGGTCCGATGACCTCTCATTGGGCAAGTGGATGATTTGCAGTAACGCAACGTGAATACCAAAGCTAATTCTCTGGCTGGGCGTCGATGCGTCCATTAATACCTCTATACCAGCCTGATTTGTCCGGCAAAGAGCGTCAATATGTGCTGGAGTGCATCGATACCGCATGGATATCATCGCGAGGCGATTTCAAGGCGCGTTTCGAGAACGCGTTCGCGGACTATGTCGGCGTGCCGTATGCGGTTTCGGTAAACAACGGCACCACCGCGCTGCACCTCGCGCTGCACTGCCTCGGGATCGGCCCCGGGGATGAAGTCATCGTTCCAACGTTAACTTACATTGCCTCGGTCAACACGATCAAGCAAACCGGTGCCATACCGGTCTTTGCAGAAGTCAATCATGGTGATTGGGAGCTGGATCCCGCTGACATACGTCGTCGGGTCACGTCCAAGACGAAGGCAGTCATGGCGGTGCACCTGTATGGTGCCGTTTGTGACATGCACACCATCGGCGAGATAGCCCGTCAGCATAACCTGATGGTTATCGAGGACTGCGCCGAGGCCTTAGGATCGACTTTCGCTGGTCAACATGTCGGCAATTTTGGCGATGTCGCCTGCTTTAGTTTCTATGGAAACAAGACGCTGACGACCGGCGAAGGTGGTATGGTCGTCACGCGGAAGGCGAGCCTGGCCGAGAGGCTCCGTCTCGTCTGCAATCATGGCCAGTCACCAACCCGGCGTTATTGGCACATTGAGCTCGGTTTCAATTATCGAATGACGAACATCTGCGCTGCCTTGGGGTTGGCCCAGATCGAGCGTCTGCCGGCGACCGTGACGCGAAAGAGAGCGGTCGCCCAGCGTTATCGGCAGGCCCTTGCCGATAGCCGAGTGACCATGCAGCAACTGCATTCAGAGGCATGCAGCGGCGAATGGCTGATGAGCGTCCTGTTGCCGGCGGACGTGGATCGCGATTGCACGATGGAGGCGTTGGCCGGCGCTGGCATCGAGACGCGGCCTGTTTTCGCCTGCGCTCATGAAATGCCGATGTATTATCGGGAGCAGCACTTCCCGATCGCGGAAGAGATATCGCGGCGTGGCATCAGTTTGCCGAGTTTTCCCGCTTTAACCAACGACGAGATAACCTACATCGCGCGTAGGCTGACACAGCTGTTACTCCGAAACAGAGCGGTTGAGGTGATTGCGGAAGGATGAGGGTTGGGCTCATTGCAAAAGACGCGACCCCGACCGCTGGCGGCGGGTATACGTTCGTCCGGGAGGTTCTTGCCGCGTTGCTGCGGCAACAAGGGTCAACCTTGCACGAATTCGTCATCTGTCATCAGCGCAGCAACCACATCATCGCCGAGCTTGCCCGGGACGCGCCCGCAATCGACATCGACGCTAAACGCTCGAGCGTTATGAACCTGGACGAGCGGATCGTCAGCCTTCTTCCGTCTCGGGCGAGAAAGCTGGCCGGTTGGCTCCTGCGCGGGTCGGGTTCCCACCGCGTGGACGAACGCTTGTATCTGCGCGAGGGAATCGAGTTCCTGGTGCGCCTCGCTCCCTATGCCGACTTCATCGGAGACATTCCCTACGGCGTTGTCCTATGGGATCTGCAGTACCGACTGAATCCATGGTTCCCTGAAATCAGTTCCGGCGGGGAGTGGGAAAGGCGCGATGACGGGACTTCCAGCATGCTGCGCCGCGCCAGTGTGATCTACGTCGGAACGGAGGAGGGGCGACGACAGATCGAGTATTTCTATCAGGTTCCCTCCAACCGCATCGAAGTCCTGTCATCGCCCGCGCCCGAACTTGCGCTAGCCGCGGCGGACGTCCCGCCTGATTCGGACGTCGTCCGCAGACTCGGCGTCAAAGGTGAGTACCTGTTTTATCCGGCGCAGTTTTGGCCGCACAAGAATCATGTCGTCGTCCTTGAGGCCTGCCGGTTGATTCGGCAACAAACCGGCTGGGACCTCGGTGTGGTCTTTTCGGGCGGGGACAAGGGGAACCGGCAACACGTCGACGATTACGCGCGCCGCCTCGGCCTCGCTGAGAAGACGTTGTTCACCGGCTTCGTTGAGCAAGCGGAATTGATTCAGCTCTATAAAAACGCTTTCTGTCTAGTTTACCCGACGTTTTGTGGGCCGGAAGGACTGCCTCCGATGGAAGCCTTTGCACTAGGGTGCCCGGTCGTGGCTTCGGCAATTCCGGGCGCTTCCGAACAGTTGGGAAACGCAGCGCTCTTGCATCCGCCTACCGACGAGCAAGCCCTCGCCGATGCCATCATCTCGCTTCGGGACGCCGAGGTCAGGAATGCCTTGGTCGCCGCCGGACGGCGGCACGCGACACGGGCGCACTGGGACGACTACGCAAAGGGGATCGTCGCGAGCCTGGACAGGTTTGCCCGTATCCGCCGTTGCTGGGGTGCTCGCTGATTCGGCTAGTCCTGCCGGAAACTCGGCGTGACCGAGGTTTGGACGCAACGACTGAAGACAATGGCGGACGCTAGAGGAGCTTGCAAGATTTGCGGAGAGCGCGCAGATGCCTATGCCGAGGTGATCGTCCGCGGTCGCCATCCGTCTCAACTGTTCAGCTGTAACAGCTGCGGGTTCGTGTTCATTGACCCGGTCTATTGGCTGGAAGAAGCTTACGCGGCTCCCGAAACATCGCTGGATGTCGGTTCTGTTTCGCGCAACCTCGACGTCGCAGAGCTCCTCGCAAGGCTGCTCGGAAAAGTCACCACTCGTTCCGACTTGTTCGTCGATTTCGGTGGCGCACACGGGCTGCTTGTCCGTCTGATGCGGGACAAGGGCTATCACTTCCATTTATACGAGCCTGTCGCCGCTAATCTGTTTGCGACGTTTTGCGTAGCCGACCAAAAGGCGTTTCCAGCTTACCGCGCGTTGACTGCGATAGAGGTCTTTGAGCATCTGCCCGATCCGCGGCGCAGCGTCAGCGAGATGCTGGAGTGGAGCCGCTGCATTATCTTCACGACAGAACTTTGTCCGGAGGAGAGGCCGAAGCCGAGCAACTGGTGGTACTTCGCCCTCGAGGAGGGTCAGCACGTTAGTTTCTTCACGCAGAAAAGCCTGCAGGTGCTGGCGGGACGGTTGTCCCTGAGCTACTCCTCGCTCGGCGGAAGCTGGCACGTTTTGGCACCACGTGGCGACCCGATATCAATGATCGAAGCGACGACCCTTCGCGCACGATCCGTCTCTTTCGTCGGATTACCGCTGACGCGGTTTGTCCGCTGCGCCAGGCGCGCCTGGGGCGGGATGACGAGAACACAGCAACGTGAAAGCCTTACGTTGCGCGACCACGTCCAGGCGTCGTCGATTGTACTGGACCAGTTGCGAGGCCAGCAGACGGCTCGTCACCTCGACGAGGCGATGAAGCAAGCGCTTTAAGCGGATGCAATTCTGTTGCCAATGCCCGTTGCCAGCCGATTGACTTCAGATGGTAGCCCCAGGCGCTCCCGTGGCTCGCGAATGGTCGAAGCGATGAGGTGCCCCACGCTTGCAGAACTTCCTTGCCCGCCCCCGAACAGAACGGGTTGGCCGTGGACCGTCGAGACCTCGCCATTACCGGAGACCCGACCCGACGGCTCGGCGTGGCCGCGGATCTCTATCGTAACACCCAACTACAACTACGGCCATTTTCTCGAGGAGACGATCCGGTCGGTCCTTCTGCAAGGATATCCGAACCTTGAGTATATTGTCATCGACGGTGGTTCCACCGACCACAGTGTAGAAATCCTGAAGAAATATGAACCATGGCTCACACGCTGGACCAGCGAAAGGGATGAGGGCCAGGCGCACGCCATCAACAAGGGTCTTGCCTTGGTATCCGGGAGTTATGTCAACTGGTTGAACTCGGACGATAGCCTGCTCCCCCTCGCATTGCGTGTCGTCGCCGAAGTTGCTCTGCTGGAAGACAACGTCGATTTGATCTCCGGCGTGCGGGCGCTCGACGACATCGAAAACGGCTATCAGTTTGCGGAAAACTGGTGGGCAATGAACTGGATCGGGTACCTTGCTAACTATCCGTATTTTCCTCAAGACTCGACTTTCTTCAGCCGTTATCTCCTGGAACGGGCCACTCCTCTCGATCAGAGATTGAGCTACAATTTTGACGTCGCATTCCATTGCACGGCGCTGCGCAAAGCACGAAAAATCGTCCTTTGCGAGGCTCTCTTATCGAAGATGAAGACGTATTCGAATCAGCGGACCTTTCAATTTGACGCTCGCAAAGCTGCTGAACAGCAGATTCTGCAGAATGAATATCGTATCGGCCGCGGATTCGTGAAACGCCTGCTAAGGACGCGATTTCGGCACGCTGCTGCAGCGTTCATTCTGACTTGTCCAAGATTATTTGGAGTGCGACCAGATAGACTTATCCGCGTCGAGCGGAAAGCGGGGATTCAAAAATGGCAACGCGCCTCGTTGTAGATGCGGGCGGCACTGCCGTCGACAGAGGAACTGTGCTCGCCGGGACCTGCAAGAAAGTGGGGAGCCAGTGACTCGGGTTGATCCCTCGGTACATTGCCAGGCTGCTCGGAATGAACAGCGGGATGATATGCTGCCAGCTGGGAAGCCAATGAGATCCAACTTCGTGATCCTCGGTGCAGGCGCGGTCGTTATGGAATACTACGCCCCCGCCTTAGCTCGTCTGGGAGCGCTCGGTTCGACGACAGTCGTCGACATGAGCGCGGAAAACACGCGGCTCTTGCGGCAGAGTTTTCCCGAAGTTCACTGCGAATGCCGCCCGTATGTCAGCTTGGTCGACCTTCATTCGTTTTCGCAGAGAGACACAGCGGCGATCGTCGCCCTGCCGAACGCACACCATGTCGAGGCATCGTTATGGGCGCTCGAACGTGGTTTTCACGTTCTCTGCGAAAAGCCGGTTGCCTTGTCGGCGGCGGATTGCGGTCGCCTCGCATCGGCTGCGGTCGAGCGCGAGAGGCTGGTGAAGGTAGCAATGTCCCGGCGTTATTTGCCCTCTCTCATGACCGCAAGAGAGCTTGTCCGCACAGGGGAGCTGGGGTGCCCGCGAAAGGTTCGGATTATCGACAGAGGTCCGTTCCGCTGGCGGCCCACGTCATTCAGCTTCTTTGAGCCAGCCGGCGGCGGAGTGCTGGCGGATATGGGATCGCACTACCTGGATTTCTTGTTGAGCATTGTTCAGACCATGGAGCCGGTGAGATATGAAGACGATTGGCGAGGCGGAGTAGAAGCGGCGTGCAGGTATGAACTACGGGCGGGCGACGTTGCGATCTGCATGGATCTGTCGCGATTAGGCGGATCAACGGCCGAAGTGGCGATCGACTGCGAAAAAGCAACCATCCGCATCAGGAAGAGCGACGAGGCGGAAGTCCTAGTCGAGCCGCATCCTCATGGAAAGCCGCGCCGGATTGCCTTGCAAGCGCCGTTCTCAAAAAGTGACTGGCCGTTGAATTTCCATGGCAGCTTTTGCGAAATGCTGATCGACCTTGACCGCGCTATTGGTGGTCAATCCTCGGAAATCGCCGACATCAGAGATGCGGAAGCGACGACCCGTCTCATCGAGTGGGCATACCAGCGGCGCACGCTGCGGCCGCGTGGTCAAAGTGCCAATGGTGTGAAGACCGAGGCAGATTGCCTGATCACGGGGGCAACGGGATTCATCGGCGGACACCTTCTCGAACGACTACACTCTAGCCGGCAAGGCGCGATACGCGTAGCCGCCCGCTCGCCGGGTTCTTGCGCGAATGTCGCACGATACCCGGTCGAGATCGTTGCACCGAATCTCCTCTGCAAGGAAGAGGTCGAGGCAGCGGTGGCAGGAGCGCGGGTCGTATTTCATCTCGCTTATGGTCGCGATGGCCGCAATGCCTCTGACGTGACCATTCGCGGAACCGAGAATGTGGTGAATGCCGCGATCGCTCGCGGCGTCGAGGCCGTCGTCGTCTTGAGCACGATGTATGTCTTTGGGTTTCCAGCGAACTTGGAGACAGTCGATGAAGACTGTCCGTATCGGCCCTATGGCGGCGAATACGGGCTCAGCAAAGCCAGAATGGAGCGCTGGTGTTTGAAGCGCGCCGAGACGTCGGGAAAAACTAGGATCATCGTGCTCAATCCGACCTGCGTGTTTGGGCCGGGTGGAGCCGCCTACACTTCGTTACCCGTCGAGCTCGCCCGACAGGGCCAGTTCTGCTGGATCAACGGAGGCACGGGACTGTGCAACTATATCTTTGTCGAAAATCTCGTCGACGCGATTATTCTCGGCGCCGAAAATCCATCCTGCGCTGGCAAGCGTTTCATCGTCAATGACGGCGTCATTTCCTGGCGCGAATTCCTCGAACCCTTCCTCGCTCCGCTTCAGCGCAAGATACCCGCGTATACGAAGGCCGAACTCGACGCCATCCAGGATCACGGCCCCGCCTTTTCGGCCGTGGATGCGGTTCGCGCAATGGTCAAAAGCCCCGAAGTCAGACGGGTGTTGAAACGCAGCAGGCTCGTGAAGGCGCTCCATGGCATCGCCGAGTCAAGCGGACTGGACGTGCGCTTTAATCGCACCACTGCGCAGGCCCCATCCGCCAATGCGAGCTTGACGGGAGGAGGGGAAGGGTGCCCTCCGTCGTGGCTGAGCGACGTTTATAATTGCAGCCGCGTGCGCTTTGCGGCGAAACGCGCCGAGACCGTCCTCGGCTGGCGACCGAGAGTCCCGCTCGAAGCAGCTCGCGAAAAGACGCTGGCATGGCTCCGCGACGCGGACGTCTATCGGGACTCCGATCACTGATCGCGGCCGAGGCAGCCATGAGGCGAGTCTCTATCATCATTCCTTTCTTCAACCCGGGGCCGGTCCTGGAGGAATCGATACGGAGCGCCATTGCGCAAACCGGGGTGGATTGCGAGATCATTGCCGTCGACGATGGATCCACAGATGCGTCGCTCGCGATCGCCCGCCGATACCAATCCGATATCCGCGTGCTGACTGGTCCCAATCACGGCGTTTCAGCGGCGCGCAATCGCGGGATCCGTGAGACGGCCGGCGACTGGATAGTCTTCCTGGACGCGGACGATCTTTTGACGGCGGGAACATTGCAAAAGCGATTCGATGCGCTCGCTTCGGTCGCGGCCGACGTCGTCGTCTGCGACTGGCAAGAGTTCGTCGTCCGGGAGGGAACCGAAACCGATACCAAGATGAGGACGGCGGATATGGATGCCCTCGCCGCCGATGCCGAGATCGCTTGCGCCACGAGTTTCTGGGCGACCACCGCAGCGCTGATGTATCGCCGCGAGCTGGTCGAGAAGATTGGCGGCCTCCGGAACGATCTTCCGGTGATCCAGGATGCCCGCTTCCTCTTCGACGCCGCCCATCAGGGGGCGCGCTTTGTCCATTCCCCCCATGTGGGCGCACGCTATCGCGTGATGCCAGAGAGCCTGTCCCGACGCGATCCGGCGCGGTTCTGGCGCGACTGCCTGTTGAACGGCCAACAGATCGAGGTGCTCTGGCGGGCCCGCGCGCCGCTCACGTCCAAGCAGCGCATGGCGCTTTGCGACATCTACAATGGAGTGGCGCATGGCCTTTTCCGCGCGGGCGATCCGGCGTTCCGGCGCGCGCTCATCGCTTTACGTGCGGCGGATTTGCCTATCTCCCGGCGCAATCGAATATTGGAGCTGATGTCAGCAGTTGCGGGGCAGCCCAAGGCGGTGCGGCTGGCCGAGTTGTGGACGAGACAGCGGCGCACCTTGCGAAGGCTCGATCGATCGCGACTGAGCCTGCAAGAGCGTCGAACGAGCTAGCGGATTTCGGGTGTCGAGCTTCACACAGCCAACGGAACCGGGCCTGGATGCGGCGGTGCCGATCGACGTCCTCCACGTGCCCTACACCTATTTCCCAGATGCTGCCGGCGGTACTGAGATCTATGTAGCAGGTCTGGCCGCGGCGCTTCGGCATGAGGGCATGGAGAGCGCCGTCGCAGCGCCAGCGGAACGCGACTTTGCTTACGACCACGACGGGATCCGGGTTTATCGGCTTGCTGGCGAGTCCCTCCCTCAGCTCGAGCACGCTTATGGCCGCCCCGATCATCGCGTCGCCGAGTCATTTCGAGATCTGATCGCGCGCCTCAAGCCAAAGATCGTGCACCTGCATGCGCACACGGCGGGCGTGTCCGAGCAGCTGGTGGATATCTCGCATGAGGCTGGCGCCAAGGTCGTGTTCACCTATCACAGCCCGACGGTCAGCTGCGCCCGTGGCACGATGATCCGGCTGGGGCGATCACCATGCGACGGCAGACTGGAACGGCGCCGGTGCACCGCTTGCGTGTTGCAAAGACACGGCGTCGGACCGCTGGTTCGGGACATGATCGCGCATATGCCGCCTGCAATCGGCTGCCAACTTGGCCGAGCCGGGTTTGCCGGAAACATATTTACCGTGCTGCGGATGCCTTCCCTGATCGGCGCTCTCCATCACCGTTTCACAGAACTGATGCGCAAGGCCGATCTGATCGTGGCGGTCTGTGTCTGGGTGCAGGAGGCGCTGCGGCTCAATGGTGCGCCCGACGAAAAGCTCGTCTTGTGCCGGCAAGGACTGTCTCGGCCCAGTCACTTGCCGGTGCCGGTAGAACCCGATCGGAGGCGTAGCCAGGGCCCGCGACCGCTTCACCTCGGTTTCTTTGGTCGCGTCGATTCCACGAAGGGCCTCGACATTCTGATCGACGCACTGCGGCTTATCCCGCACGCGCCCGCGCGGCTCGACATCTACGGGATACGCCAGCCTGGATCGGAGGCCTACTTTCGCCGCTTACAGCAACTTGCGGCGCATGACTCACGCATCGCCTTCCGACCCGCGCTGCCGCCTGATGCGGTCGGCGAAAGCATGCGACGCTGTGATCTCGTTGGGGTGCCTTCACGCTGGCTCGAAACCGGCCCGCTTGTCGTGCTCGAGGCCTTCGACGCCGGCACACCTGTCCTGGGCGCCCGGCGCGGCGGCATCGCCGAGCTTGTGAGCGAGGGGCGCGACGGCATCCTGGTGTCGCCGGAGGACCCCGCTGCCTGGGCCGGCACAATAGCAGCGCTTGCCGAAGCGCCCCAACGCGTCGCATCGCTACGCGGCGGCATCCGGCCGCCGCGCAGCATGGACGACGTGGCGCAAGAGATGTCACGGCTCTATCGTCAATTGCTGGGCCATGCAGAAGGCTGATCTGCTGCGATGGAATGGTCGTGCGGCGCCTCGGGCGTTGTTCGTCCAGGCTACCGAGCCAGCCGCTTATCCGCCGTTGATCCACGCAGCGAGCCTTTTGGCCGAGGCAGGATGGGAGGTCGTCTTTCTGTCAGCGCCGATCGCCGGGAGCACATTGACATTACCGCGTCATCGGCGGATCTCCGCGTATGCAATCTCGCCGCGACCGTCCCATGTCATGAACAAGCGGTCGTATGCCGCCTACGCTGCCAAGGCGGCATGTCTCGCGCTCCAGCTGCAACCCGATGTCGTCTACGCATCCGATGTCCTTGGTGCGGGACCGGGACTGCTCGCAGCAAGGCTCGCCAACGCGCGGCTCGTGTATCACGAACATGACAGCCCGGCGCCGGGTACGCTTCCTCCCTGGGTGGCGCGACTCCGCGCCGCTGCGGCACGGCGAGCAGCGCTTGTGGTTTTCCCGAACGAGGCACGGGCGCGCATCGCCCAGAACGACCTCGGCTGTGCCGATGATCAGCTGCGGGTCGTGTGGAACGTGCCGCGTCGGAGCGAATTGCCGTCGATTACACCGGCGCCTCCAGACACGCCACTTCTTCTCTACTATCACGGCAGCATTACCCCGGATCGACTGCCGAAGGCCGTCATCGATTCCGTGCGGCAGCTGGCTGGACGCGCCCGGCTACGCCTGGTCGGCTATGAAGCTCCTGGTGCGCCGGGCTATGTGCGGCATCTGATCGAGCAGGGACGCGTGCGCGGCATCGAGCCGGTCATTGACTACGCTGGCGAGCTTCCCACTCGGTCGGATATCCTCGCTGCCGCCGCGCAAGCGCAGATCGGTCTTGCCCTTGTGCCCCATGACCACAGCGACCTTAACCTGCGCCACATGACCGGCGCTTCCAACAAGCCTTACGATTACATGGCGGCGGGCTTGGCACTGCTCGTCTCGGACCTTCCGGACTGGCGAGCGATGTTCATCACGCGCGGATATGGCCTCGGCTGCGATCCCACAGATCCGCAATCGATCGGATCGGCACTTCAATGGTTTATTGATCATCCTGTCGAGCGGCAGGCGATGGGGATGCGCGGGCGCTCGATGATCGAGCAGGCATGGAATTATGATACCGAATTTTCCTCGCTGCTCGCAGCTTTATCCGGCCGAGCGAGCCAGAACCTTTGACCAGCAAGCAGTTTGTCGCATCAGGTTCGACTGTGGCGATAGGTTCGACTGTGGCGATTTTCCGAGCTAGCCAGAATAATCAGATGTCGGCCAGGGCCGCCTTGCATTGTTCTTCTGCCTTAGCCTTACTATTCCCTATTCGAGATCGAATCCGGTGGATTGCGAAATGAGCGGCCCGCCCGACCAACCACCCTTTTCGAGAATCCGACGCCACCGAGACGGCTCATTCGATGCGCTGGAATTTAAACATCCAACAGGAGCGAGAAAGAAACTTAGAGTCGCGTTCATCAATACTCACCCAATCCAGTATTTCGCGCCCCTCTATGCCTATCTGAATCAGTCAGAGGATTTTACGGTTTCGGCCATTTATCTGTCAGACTACTCGATCCGAGGAGCTGTCGATGATGGGTTCGCGCACACCGTCAAATGGGATATCGATCTGCTTACGGGTTATAATGTCAGGTTTGTCCCCGGCGCTGACCGGCGTGGCGCGCCGACTGGCTTCTTGTCGATGGTTGTGCCCGAGTTGTGGCGCGAGGTGCGCAGCGGAGGTTTCAGCGCCGTGATCGTCCACGGCCACACCCCCGTCGCCACGCTGATAGCGGCGGCGGCCGCAAGAGCTGCACGCATTCCGGTTTTCATGCGCAGTGAAACCCATTTAGGGTTGCGTCGCTCCAGGGTCAAAAACATGCTGCGCAGACCCGTGATCGGGGCCTGTTATCGCTGGTTCGATGGGGTTTTGGCGATCGGCTCGGCTAACCATGACTTTTATCGCGCTATGGGCGTGCCCGAGCGCTGCATCTTCACGATGCCCTATACGGTCGATAATGATCGTTTCATCGCTGCCTCACATTTGTCGACTGTGGAGCGCGCAGAACTGCGCGCAGGGTTTGGCGTTACTGACGATCGTCCGGTGGTTCTTTTCGCCGCGAAGTTTCAGCACAGAAAGCGTCCCGATGACCTGCTTCGCGCAGCGTCCCGATTAAGGGACGAGAAGGCCGATTTTCATCTCCTGATGATCGGCTCAGGCGAGATGGAAACGGAATTACGCTTCTTGGCCCAGACGTTGTCCCTCGACAACATCCATTTTGCGGGGTTCGTGAACCAAGCGGCTCTGCCGCGCTACTACGCGGCCAGCGACATCTTCGTTCTGCCCTCCGAGAACGAGCCTTGGGGATTGGCGGTCAACGAAGCGATGTGCGCAGGTATGCCAATCGTCGCCTCATCTGAGATCGGCTGCGCGCGAGATCTGGTCCGCAATGGTGTTAATGGGCGTACTTTTGCTGCCGGCGACATTACTGGACTGGCCGATGCACTGATGCCGCTGATCGCTAACGCTGAAATGCGCCGGCTCATGGGACGAGCGAGCAAACGCCTGATCTCACGATGGAGTTACGCAGAGTGCGAAGTTGGGTTGCGACAAGCGCTGACGCGTATCGCGGCGCCGGCTGCATGGGCCACATGACTGCTCATCATGTGCCTACTCTGAATCGGTTATCGCCGGTGTCGACTCATGCTGTTGCGGGAACAAGCCTGGCGATCGTTGGAGCGTTCGATGGAACCCATATTGGCGCAAGCCTGATCCGTGCAGCGGCGAAACTTAAAATTCCGGCTGTGGCCCTCGACATGCGGGAAGCGATGCGTGGCAATCGCTTCTTGCGAGCCGCTCTATGGCGGCTCGCGGACCGCAGGCCGCCGCGGCTGAACCGGTTTGGCGCCGAGACGATAAAGCAGTGTAGGGATACACGCCCCCCGGTTCTGATCGCCACCGGCGCGGCGCCGTTGACCGCGCCGGTGGTTCGCCGCTTAAGGACCGCGGGCACACTCTGCATCAACTACTCGACCGACGATCCCTGGAACTCGGCGATGCGCTCGAATTGGTATCTGCGCGCGTTGCCGGAATACGACCTCGTCTTTACGACACGGACATCGAATATTGAGTGCTTGCGACGCATCGGCTGTCGTGACGTACGGTACCTGCCGTTTGCCTATGACGATGAGCTATTCAGGCCGCCGGCAACGGAAACCAGCGCTCACTCCGTCGACGTGCTGTTTGTCGGCGGTGCCGACCGCGACCGCATCGCCTTCATGAGCGAGTTTGCGGCGCTCTGCCCAGGCGTTGCGCTGGTGGGTGGTTATTGGGAGCGCTGTGCTGCAATGCGGGCATATGCGCTCGGCCACCAACCGCCGGAGGTCGTGTGTGCGCTGACTGCGGCGGCTAGGGTCAATCTCTGCCTCGTACGGCGCGCTAACCGCGACGGCCACGTCATGCGCAGCTTCGAGATCGCGGCAATAGGCGGCTGCATGCTTGTCGAGGATACCGCCGAACACCGCGAGTTGTTCGGCGCTGACGGTGAGGCAGTTCGCTATTTCCGCACCCCGGCCGATGCCGCCTGGTGCGCGTGGTCCCTTCTGGATGACGCCGCGGAGCGCCGGCGGATGTCAGCAGCCGTGTGCAAGCTCATTCACGACGGCGGGCATACCTATCGCGATCGGTTGCTCACCATGCTCGCGGCTGCAGGTCGCGGCTGGGAAACGGCGCCCTGAATGAAAGAACCCGCAATGAAGCGGCTTAGAATCGCGATCGCGACGGCGGGCCGATTTCACGTTCTCGATCTTGCGCGAGAATTGCATGCGCTTGGCCATCTCGTCCATTTCTATTCATACGTCCCGCGCGGCCGCGCGCGCGCGTTCGGACTTCCGGACGAGTGTCATGTTTCTCTTCTGCCCTTCGCGCTTCCCGCAGTTGTGTGGCAACTGCGCATGCCCCGGCTGCTTCCGCCACTGCGCGAGGCATCGCTTTATAAGCTGCTGAACTACGCGACGATCTTGCGGCTGCAGCCATGCGACATCTTTATCTGTATGTCGGGCATCTATCTGGAGGCTGCCCGCTTTGCGAAGCAGCGCTACGGCGCACGCATATGGCTTGAACGCGGCAGCCGCCATATCCTTTCGCAGGCTGAGATTCTCGCCGCGCTTCCTGGCGCCGAGCAGCCGAGCCGCCACGCCGTTCAGCGAGAGCTTGCAGGCTATCGGTTGGCGGATCGGATCGCAGTCCCCTCCGGCCAAGTTGCGGAAAGCTTCAGAGCGGATAAAGCAGCCCATTCAAAGCTGTTTCTCAATCCCTATGGGGTAGACTTGGATATGTTTCCGCTACGGACGCGGAAGTCACCCGGTGATCCGGTTTCGGTGCTTTATGTAGGCACATGGTCGCTTCAGAAAGGGTGCGACCTGCTGGTGAAGGCTATCGTCCAAGTCCCCGGGGTGCGCCTAACGCACGTTGGTACGATCGGCGACGTGAGCTTTCCGGACAACTCAGATCAATTCGTTCATGTCGATGCCGTGAACCAGCCAGCAGTAAGACACTTCTACGCGGGAGCCGACATTTTTGTTCTGGCGTCACGCCAGGATGGTTTCGGCATGGTATTGTCGCAGGCACTGGCGAGCGGTTTGCCCATAATCTGCACGGACCGAACGGGTGGAGCCGATCTCGCTCATGCTAAGTCGCTGGCGGCTCGCATTGTTGTAGTGCCGGCTGGCGATGTGAGCGCTCTCGCCAATGCCATAGCCGCTTGGCGGGATCGACTGCGGCTTGGCGAGATGCCACCGCTACCCAGCGAAGATGACCGAAAGACGCTGAGCTGGCGCGCTTACGGTTTGCGGTATAGCAACGAGCTGACGCGTCTGGCCTTGGGCGCCCGGTAATGGCCGAATTGCTGATCGTTTGGCTGTTTCTTTTGGTTGCCCTGGTCGCGATCGCAGTAGGTCCACCAGGCCGCGGCGGTGCGCTGACGCTCTCTTACTTTCTCGGGCTGTCGCTGATTCATGTCCCGGGCGTATTGCCATTTCTTGGATCAGTAGACCTCCTGTCGGACCGAGAGACGACCCAACTCGGGTTCGAACTGACTGTGGAAGGAGCGGGAGCGTTCGTCTGTGGCGCGATTGCGGCTCGGCTTATCGCTCCCGGTATGCGGAGCTGGCTGCATTCGGCCCGGGGTGGGCTCGCCGAAAGCCTCGAACAACTGGGATGGCGGTCGATATTGATCGGCGCCGTGGCGTATCTGGTCGTGATCCCGATATCTACGTACCTCCCTTCATCAACCGCGGTCGTCTCCACCTTTACCTCGCTGCTGGTCATCGGGTTTTGGCTGCGTCTCTACAGCTCTGCTATTGCCAACGATAATCGCCGCGCCTCGCGGACGCTAGCGCTTCTGCCGCTGTTGCCGGCAACAACGTTGATAAGCAACGGATTCTTGAGTTTCGGCGTATCCTGGGTGCTGTCGGTTCTGGCATTTCTATACGTCGTCAGCCGACGGCGACTATGGATTTACCTTGCCACGCCGATCGTCATCTTTCTGGCCTTGTCGCTGTTCGTAACCTACATGGGCGGGCGCGACGCGCTGCGCGAAGTCATGTGGTACAGGCAGTCGAGTGTTCTCGATCGATTTCAGCAAGCATCGCACCTTGTCACCGATTTTCAGCTGCTTGATCTGTCCTCGCCGGAGCACGTCGCCGCGATCGATGCCCGCCTCAATCAGAACTACCTCGTTGGTGCGGCGATCCAGTACCACCAAGCGGGCCGATACGAATTCGCCTATGGCGGCACGATTCCATATTGGGCGCTTATTCCGCGCGCGCTCTGGCCGTACAAGCCGGAGGTCGGTGGCGGCGGCACCGCGGTCACCGACTATACCGGCATCGAGTTTGCCGAAGGAACCAGCGTTGGGACCGGCCCGCTATTTGAGTTCTACGTCAATTTCGGCACGGCGGGCGTCCTGATCGGTCTCGCCGGCTTTGGCTTCCTGCTGATGCAACTCGACCACCGGATTATGAGGGCATTGGCGAGGGGCGATGGTCGTCGCCTGCTGCTGAATGGAATGCCCGGGATTACCTTGCTGCAGCCGGGAGGTAATTTTTTGGAGATCATGGTGGGTGTGGTCGGAGCACTTGTCGCCGCCCGTGTGCTTCTCCAATTCCGTGTGTTCCACCTCACGCCCGCCTCGCATGCAGCCGCACGGTTAGCGGCCCCTTTCGGTGCAGCGAAAGGTGCGCCGCGGCTCAGATCGCCATGAACATCGCAGAGCTTTCCTTTGCGCGAGCCGTGAATGACCAAAGGAGCAGCGGTCGCGCCGTCGTCCATGTCATCGCGGGCCTTGCCCGCAACTATGGTGGCCCAGCCTACAGCGTGCCACGGCTATGTGAAGCGCTCGCGGCGTGTGGTGTCGACCTGGCATTACTGTCGGTTAGTGCGAGCGGCGAGAGACCGTGCAACCCTGGAAGTCGGGGATATCGCGATCTGCGGTTTCCACAGGATCATCGGGGGGTGCCTCTGCTGGGCGCAATGCGCTTGTCGCGCGGTCTAGCGGGTGCATTGCGACAAGCGATCGGCACGGCTGATATTGTCCATAATCATGGACTTTGGCTGATGCCGAACGTCCAGGCGGGACGGCTGGCGGCGCGCGCGAACAAGCCGTTCGTCCTGTCGCCGCGTGGCATGCTGGCGCCGGCGGCGCTCGCATTTTCGCAGATCAAGAAGCGAGTCTTCTGGCATGTCCTGCAGGATTGGACGGTACGCCGGGCGGCTTGTCTGCATGCGACCAGCGAGACCGAGTATGCGGAAATCCGGGCGTTCGGCCTGGGCAATCCGATTGCGATAATCCCGAACGGCATCGATGTTCCCGAGCCGGTCTCGATGCGCCCTACCGCCGAGCGCGTAGTCCTGTCGCTTGGCCGCATACACCCGAAAAAAGGTCTCAACCGTCTCTTGGCGGCGTGGGCAAAAGTCGAGCCCATGCATCCCGAGTGGCGTCTAAGGATCGTCGGACCTAGTGAAAACGGGCACGACGCGGAACTCGCAGCTCTGGCGGCGCTGCTGGACGTCAGGCGCGTCTCGATCGAGGGACCGCTGTACGACGAGGCCAAGCAGAACGCTTTTTCGGAAGCCGATCTCTTCGTCATGCCGAGCCTTAATGAAAATTTCGGGCTCACGGTTGCTGAAGCGCTGGCGGCCGGCATTCCGGCGATCGTAAGCAAGGGCGCTCCCTGGCGCGGATTGGAAGTCGAAGGCTGCGGCTGGTGGGTAGAGCAGGGCGCTGACGCACTCGCGGAGGCCTTGGCCAAGGCAATGGCGAAGCCACGCGAAGCGTTACAGACGATGGGAATGAGAGGTCGCGCCTGGATGGTGCGTGACTTCTCGTGGGAACGGGTGGCGCGCGATATGTCCGAGGTCTATCGATGGGTTTCTTCTGTTGGCGAACGGCCTTCCAACGTCAGAGTGGACTGAGGCTTGTCTCACTTAAAGCGCTTGCTCCCCGCAGGCAATAGTCCGGCAATTGACGTGATGCTCGAACAGATCACGCCCTTGATCATCACCTTTAACGAAGCCCCGAACATCGCTCGCGCGCTCGCGAAGCTGGCTTGGGCAAGGCGCATCGTCGTCATAGACAGCGGCAGCACCGACGGCACCTTGGAGCTCCTGAAACAATATCCTCAGGTTGAGGTGCTGCACCATGCATTCGAGAATTTTGCAGTTCAGTGGAATTTCGGTCTTGAGCAAATCACGAGCGAGTGGGCGCTTTCGCTGGATGCCGATTACGAGATCAGCGATGCCTTGACCGAGGAATTAACGTCACTAGCGCCGGCCGAGGTCATAGCGGGCTTTGCCGCGCCGTTTATCTACCGCATCAACGGCAAAGCACTTCGAGGATCGCTCTATCCCCGACGCACGGTCCTCTTCAGAACAGATCGGGCGCGATACAAGATGGACGGGCATACCCAGCGCCTCGCCATCGAAGGGGAGGTTCGGCCCCTGAGAGGTGCCATCTACCATGATGATCGGAAACCGTTGGCGCGCTGGTTCGCCTCGCAACAGCGGTATGCTCGCGATGAGGCACAGCATTTGTTACGTAGCGGTAGCAACAATCTGGGCGGATTGGATCGGATCCGGCTTATCGGTTGGCCTGCACCAATCCTGGTCTTCCTCTATACGCTCCTTTTCAAAGGTTGTTTGCTGGATGGCTGGTGCGGTTGGTTTTATGCGCTGCAACGTCTGTTCGCGGAAACGATGCTCGCGCTTGAAGTCAATGATCATCGCTTACGAGCAGACGATCCTTCGCGCGCTGGGTTGCCGCCCTGGCGTTGAATAATCGCTCCCGAGGCAAGGACCCCCGATGAGCGTGGGTTTTTCCGCTCTAACTTCCACGATCGCCTCCGCTCCACATTCCTCTATCCTGATTACGCCGGACATCTGCGATGAAGACCATACCAAAGCCGTCGACCATCATCCTCGGTATCAATGCGCATCACGCCGATTCTTCAGCGTGCTTAGTTCGTGACGGCCACGTTGTCGCTGCGGCCGAGGAAGAGCGCTTCCGGCGCATCAAGCATTGGGCCGGATTTCCTTCCGAAGCCATCCGTTATTGTCTCGGCGAAGCCAAGGTGTCGCTGTCCGAGATCGATTATGTTGCCGTCAATCAGAATAGCCGTGACAATCTGATCCGAAAAATCGTTTATCTTCTTGCACGCCGGCCTTCTGTCAGTCTGGTATTATCCAAACTGCGAAATCGACGATCCCGCGCTGGCGTCGAAATGCTTCTGCGGCGAATGTCCCTCGCCGGATCGTTTCGCGGAGAGGTGGTTTATGTTGAGCACCATGAGGCGCACCTTTCTTCCGCATTTCACATGTCCCCCTTCGAAGAGGGGGTGGCAGTCTCCGTTGACGGCTTCGGAGACTTCGCGAGTGCGGCATGGGGGAGCGGGCGGAATACAACGCTTTCAATTGATGGGCGCGTATACTTTCCCCATTCACTCGGCGTCTTCTATCAGGCAATCACGCAACATCTCGGGTTTCCCCATTATGGCGACGAATACAAGGTCATGGGCTTGGCACCCTACGGCAAACCTCGCTATCTGGATACCATGCGGCAGATCGTTCGCACGAAAAAGGATGGAACCTACACACTCGATTTGAGCTTCTTTCGCCATCACCGGGACGAGGTGACGTTGCAATGGACTGATGGTCCGCCTATTCCCGGCGAAATGTTTTCGCCAAAACTCGAGACGTTGCTGGGACCGCGTCGCAGGTGCGATGAACCGCTCGTCGATCGGCATTCCGACATCGCAAGTTCGGTGCAAGCCATGTACGAAGAGGCCTTTTTCCATCTTCTCAACATGCTGCACGCCAGATACCGGATATCCAATCTTGCGCTTGCTGGCGGGTGCGCCATGAATTCCGTGGCCAACGGCAAGATTCGGCAGTTCACGCCGTTTCGCCGGGTCTATGTCCAGGCTGCAGCCGGTGACGCCGGCGGCGCGATCGGCGCGGCGTTTGTGCAATGGCACAGGCTGGGCGGCGGCCGCGACTTCGTCATGAATCATGCATATCTGGGGCCTCAATACTCGGCGCCAGAAATCGCCCGTCTGCTCGACGAACGTCGGGGGGAGATCGACGCAGCTGGCTGCGCCGTCGAAAACATTCATGATGAAAAAGAGTTGTGCTCGCGCGTTGCAAAGGTTGTCGCTGAAGGCAAGGTTATTGGTTGGTTTCAGGGGCGTATGGAATGGGGACCGCGGGCGCTGGGCAATCGCTCGATTATCTGTGACCCACGGCGCGCGGATATGAAGACGATCCTGAATGCGAAGATAAAGCGTCGCGAATCCTTTCGACCGTTCGCGCCATCCATCCTGGCCGACGCGGTTTCGGAGTGGTTCGAAGACGACGATGCAGTCCCCTTCATGATGCAGGTGTTCCAAGTCCGAAAAGAAAAGCGGTTGCTGATCCCCGCGGTCACTCACGTCGACGGCTCCGGCCGACTGCAAACGGTCTCCCGCGAGGCCAACCCGCGCTACTACGCGCTTATCGAAGCGTTTCGCGACATCAGTGGAATACCCATCGTACTCAATACGTCTTTCAACGAGAATGAACCTATTGTGTGCCGCCCGGATGAAGCACTCGATTGCTTCCTCAGGACTAAAATGGACGTCCTCGTTCTCGGAACAACTTATATCCAACGATAGAGACGTTCACCGGGAAGCGGCGCCGAGTTTCTCGAGATTTAACGGCATCGCCTTTGGCGACTTGGCAGTGCTCATCTCTCGATGCTCGGCGGGAACCGGCCCGTGTAGAACATCCGCCTTCCTCAAACGGGTGACGGAGCCAATCCGGTGTTCCTCGTATTAGTCAGCTCAGTCACTCGAGCCAAACCGTCAACATCTTCTAGAGGACTTATTCGTGGCGCAACAACCTATAACGTTTCGATTGGGACATTCTTAGATGACCGAGCGAAGGAGATGCCTGATTACTGGAATCGCCGGACAAGACGGAGCCTATCTTGCCGAATACTTGTTGCGGAAGGGCTATATCGTGCATGGCGTCAAACGCCGCGCATCGTCCTTCAATACGGCTCGTATTGATCGCCTTTATCAGGATCCGCACGAGCCGGATGCTCGCTTCTTTCTGCACTACGGAGACTTGACGGACTCGACCACGTTGATCCGGATAGTCCAGGAAACCGCTCCACACGAGATCTACAATCTCGGCGCTCAGAGCCATGTTCAGGTGAGCTTCGATAACCCAGAATACACCGCCAACGCAGACGCGCTCGGTACACTTCGCCTCCTGGAGGCGATTCGCATTCTCGGTTTGATTGAACATACTCGCTTCTACCAGGCCTCGACCTCCGAAATGTATGGGAAAGCGCAAGCCGTGCCACAAAACGAGGCGACGCCGTTCTACCCCCGTAGCCCCTATGGCGCCGCCAAGCTTTACGCCTTCTGGATCACCGTGAATTACCGTGAGGCGTACGGAATGTTCGCCGCGAACGGTATTCTCTTCAATCACGAGAGTCCGCTCCGCGGGGAGACGTTCGTCAGCCGGAAGGTCACGCGAGCCGTGGCCGCGATCCACCACGGTTTCCAGGATCGCATCTATATCGGTAACCTGGACGCAAAGCGTGACTGGGGGCACGCGCGCGACTACGTCGATGGCATGTGGCGGATCCTGCAGCATCCTGAGCCGGACGATTTCGTTCTTGCCACGGGGGAGACCCACACCGTCCGCGAACTGATCGAGATCGCGTTCGGTGTTGTTGGCCGAACGATCGAATGGCGGGGCAAGGGCCGCGACGAAATTGGAGTCGATGTCCGCTCCGGAAAGACGCTGGTAAGTATCGACCCCCGCTATTTCCGGCCGGCTGAAGTAGACCTTCTTCTCGGTGACCCCAGCAAGGCTCGTGCGACGCTCGGATGGTCGCACACCACGAGCTTCAGGGACCTGATCACCGAGATGGTTAGAAGCGATCTGGAGGTTGTGCTCGACGAGCGGCATCGCCGTGACCGCTATGGCTAACGCCATATCGATCTATCAGTGCCGTCGTAAAGCGCGACTTTAAGTCTTGGAGGGTTGTTTCTTCCGCACAGGCATCTACGCCCATCCGCGCCAGCGGTAGACGACCAGCCCTAGCCACTCCTTGGCCGCGGCGGTTGTTGCGGCGAGAGCTCCGGCGTCTGGGATGAAGTCGAAAATACTCTTCGCGGTTGGCTGTTGCGCACGAAAGTCTGTTGGCCAAGGCTCGACGTCGAGCCCTGCTGCGCGGAATGTCGCGAGTGCGCGCGGCATGTGCATCGCCGACGTGACGAGCAGTCCTGACTGGATACCCTTCTCGCGCCAGATCACCGCGGTGTTGCGCGCATTCTCATGGGTGTTGCGGCTTTCGCCCTCGATCAGAAGGGCCGCGCGCGGGACGCCCAGCTGTTGCAACACTTCAGCTGCCAGCTCAGCCTCGGGTCGCGGCAATTGTTCCCAAGGCAGGTTACCGCCGCTGATCAGGATTAGTTTTCCTTTGCCTGCCCGCCACAGGCTGTAAGCCGCGAAGAGGCGGGCGGCGGCGGGGCCGAATTCTGGCTCGCTCAGTCGCGCCCGGGGCTTCGCTATTCCCCCGCCGAGGACGATGATCGCGTCCGCTGGCTGCGCAGTTGCGATAGGGCGGGGTGAATTCTGGTCTTCGAGAGGAGTGGTGATGAGGTCGGCGATCCCGGGCATGGATGAGACCCAGAGACCGACAACCGCAATCGTCAAGAACATCCGCGCGGCAACAGGGCGACAAGCGATCAATAGCGCCAATGCGACTAGAGAGACGGCAAGCGCCAGTCCAAGCGGGAAGACGAAAGTCGGCAGAAGCTTCTCGATATAAAGGAACACCGCCAGTGAAACCCTTTCTGTTTATCGCCCCACGATCGACCAAACGGCATCCATTGCTGTTTTGGAGCTTGTTGGCGCCCGCCTTGGTGGGCGGCTGCACGACGACTGGCACTACCTCGCCTGAGACAATCGCAATGTCTAATGGCGCAACCCCGATAACGGTGGATAAGCTCCCGCCGGGAGTAGCCGATGCAGGACAGGATCTGCCGGACTACCGAATCGGCGCGCTCGATGTCCTGGAGATTTCGGTGTTTGAGGTGCCCGATCTCAGCAAGTCGGTTCAGGTCAACGGGAGCGGACAAATAGCCTTCCCTCTAATCGGATCGGTCCCGGCGGCTGGAAAGACGACGGCGGAGCTGAAGGTGGAATTGGAAAAAAGGCTTGGCGCCAAATACCTTCAGTCCCCGCAGGTCGATGTTGCGATCAAGCACTCGCCGAGCCAGCGCGTGACGGTAGAGGGAGCCGTGCGGCAGCCAGGTATTTTTCCTCTCGTTGGCGAGATGACGCTCTCGCAGACGATTGCACAGGCCAGAGGATTTGACGAAACCGCCGAGGAGCACGGCGTGCTCGTGTTCAGAAGAGTGAATGGCAAGAAGAACGTGGCCTCGTTCGATCTGACCACCATCCAGAAGGGGCAGGCAACCGACCCGGTGCTACAGGGTGGAGACATCGTCGTGGTGGACCAGTCCGGACTGAAAGCAGCGTGGGCGGGGCTGCGAAGTGCGCTGCCAGTTGCTACCGGGGTCGCGACATTCGTGCCACTTTTGTGATGCGTTCAAAATTGCGTTCGCGCAGTAGCCGATCTCCTGAATGAACGTCCCTCGACCTTAAAGCGAAATCAGAGCAAATCTAGACAATGACTGACGCACATCCGCCGACGCGCTCGCACGGGTCTCTCGCCGCCGGCACCGCATCCGCTCGACCCAAAGTCCAGCGGAACGATTCGTCGGAGAGCCGGGAGGAGGACGAGTCCGCCAACCTGGATGGGGAAGCGGGCCAGGATGAATGGGAGCTTGACCGGCTAAGCTCCGATATAGCAGGTCGAGCCAATCCGGACCGAACAGCCGGGGCGCCAATCGGCGATCAGAATGGCAGCGAGCCTCCGCCCCATCATGAAGCGGCGCGCCTGCCGGTTGTGCGACACGCTCGTGGCCACTACCCCGCACCATCGGGCGAGACGCTGCCCGCCTATTTTTCGCCCGATACGGCCTATGCCGAACGCCCGGGCCAGGAAGGCAGCTTTGATATTCACGAGTATCTTTGGCTGCTCTTTAAACATCGCTGGCTCATCCTCAGTGTGGCGGGTATTTTCCTGACTGCTGGACTGGTCTGGACGTTGCTGACCACGCCCATCTATCGAGCGTCGGCAAGTCTGAAGATTGATCGAGATGTCCCCAGGGTCGTGAATGCGCAGGACGTCCAACAAGGAAACGCGGCGAATGACGTCGAGTTTTATCAGACTCAGTATGAATTGCTGAAGAGTCGATCACTTGCCGAACGGGTGGCGCGGAGCATCGACCTCAGCGATGATAAGGCGTTCCTCTCAGCCCATGCGCCGTCGCCTTGGGTGAAGCTTCGTGCGCTGATTTTCGGGGGCGAGCCGGCCGAGGAAAACTCAACCATGTCGGAGCGCCAAGCTGCCGCAGCCGCGACCGTGCAAGCTAATCTGATCATTCAGCCCGTGCGCAGCTCCAGCGTCGTTCAGATCAGTTTCGACAGTCCAAGCGCTGCTGTCGCGGCAAGGGTCGTCAACGCTGTGCAGGACAGCTTCATTGCGGAGAACCTCGAGCGGCGACTTCAGGCGACGTCCTACGCCAAGACTTTCCTGGAAGAGAGAATTCAGGAGTTGAAGGTCAAACTGGAGGATTCAGAGAAAGAGCTGGTGGCCTACGCGGACAAGCAGGATATCGTCGACTTAAGCACCAGTGCCAAGAGCGCTGGTACACAAGGCCTTGTGGCTGGCAATCTTGCCGCGGCCAACGATGCGTTGACCAAAGCTACTGGGGACCGTGTGCGCAGCGAGCTCCTTTGGCGCCAGGCTGAGACGAGTGACGGGCTGGCCTTGCCGCAGATCCTGGACAACAAGTCGATCCAGGAGATTCGGAGCAAGCGTGCCGAACTGCAAGCCGAGTACCAGCAGAAACTAAAATCATTCAAGCCGGCCTTCCCCGCGATGGTGCAATTAAAGGCCCGTATCAACGAACTCGATCGGCAGGTTAAGACTGAGGTCAACTTAACCAAGGACTCCCTCAAAAGTCAGTATGAGGCCGCTGTTAAGCAAGAGAAAGTCTCGATGCGCAAGGTCGCGGACCTCAAGAGCGACTTTGTTGACCTTCGCAATCGAGATATTCAGTACAATATTCTCAAGCGGGAAGTCGATACCAATCGCACGCTTTATGATGGATTGCTGCAGCGTTACAAAGAAATTGGCGTAGCAGGTGGGGTTGGCACCAACAATATATCGGTCGTGGATGTTGCCGAGGTCCCAGGAGCTCCCTATTCGCCAAACCTGAGGGCGAATCTTCTCAGGGCTTTGCTGCTTGGACTCTTATGCGGCGGCTTTGCGGCGTTCGGACGCGAACAGCTCGATGATAGCTTCCGGTCGGTAGAGGATGTCGAAGAGAACCTGGGGCTGCCATTGCTGGGCATTGTCCCGCGTTCCGATGACTTGGGCGATCCCAAGAACCTCATGGATGCACCGAGATCGGCTATTGCGGAAGCATATCGCTCGCTGCGAACAGCTCTGCAATTCTCGACGGCCAGCGGAATCCCGAAGACGTTGTTGGTCACCAGCGCGAGCGCGTCGGAAGGGAAATCGACAACCGCCTATCTCTTGGCCAGAAACTTCGCTGCGCTTGGCATGCGGGTTTTGCTGATTGACTGCGATCTGCGCAAACCTTCGCTGAATACCCTCATCGGCTGCGAAGCGTCCGCAGGCCTTTCTAATTGTCTGGCGGGGAGCACCAAGCCGCCGGAGGTGTTCCGGGCGACCAACTTTCAAAATTTGACCCTTCTGCCCAGCGGCCCGCTACCGCCGAATCCGGCAGAATTGCTCGCGGGGCCGAAGATGCTATCCCTTTTGACGATCGCTAGTGAGAAATTCGATTTGGTTATCGTCGATGGCCCGCCGGTGGCGGGGCTGGCGGACGCTCCCATCCTTGGCAGTGTTGCGGCTGGAACGCTGCTCCTCATCGAGGCTGGCCGCACACGCCGTAAGGCCGCCAAGGCAGCCGTGAAGCGCCTGAAGTTCGCGCAGGCTCAAATGGTCGGCGCAGTTCTCAACAAGCTGAATTCGGACAAGGCTGCGTATTTCTACGGTTATGGCTACGGAGCAATGGACCCCTACGTGAATGGGATCGGCAAGACGGAGCAGTTGACGCACGTCGAGTAGAAGGAATGACTTCTACGGACCAGCAGGCGCTCCATCTGGCCCTCCATCTGGCGCGCTCGCCAAGGCTGGCGAGAGTTATCCGCGATCGGCCCTTGCCGGGCGGTGTACTGCCCCTCATTCGTATCGCGGCAGGCTCCCACAAACCCCTCTCTGACGCAACTCGCCTGACTGGTGAGGATGCTGAGGCGGTCAAGGCGGCCGCGGAACTGTTCCTGCAGCAGAACCTGCTGCTGGCCAACGGCGATCACTATCGAACGCTTGGCGTTTCGGCAACCGCGTCAAGGGAGACCCTCGCGGAGCATGTGCGTTGGTTGATGAAATGGCTCCATCCGGATCGCGATAGGGCCGCGTGGGATTCCGCTTTTTCCCAACGGGTCCTCGACGCCTGGCATGAGCTCAAGGACCCGGAGCGCCGCGCCCGTTATGATCGTTCGCTGTCTGCGAAGTCCGTTGCGCCGTTCGCTTGCAGACGGCGGCAACAACGTCGATGGTTAAAGTCCCGCTTACGGCGAGTGGCCATATCCGGCAAAAGCGGCGATCGGATTCGGCGGAGCCAGGTTCTGATAGCGCTCCTGGTATTCACGGCCGGAATAACCATCGTACTCCTGTCCGACAAGATCATTGTGCCGCCAATGGTCCGCTTTTTCCGCATCGGCCATGACTAGGTCGAGAGCAGGCCGAGACTCTATCTGCGTATCCGAGCATGGTTTAGACTGGTCGACTGTTGCTGCCACGTCGGCCTCAGGGATCAGGACGTGGCTTCAACTGTGAGAAGGCGTGCCCGCGAACGGCGCCGGTACAGGCAATTGCCGAGATGGCTTGAACCTTTGCGCCGCGTACGCATGGCGCGCGGCCGATGGCTTCAATTTGCAGCTGTCTTGCCATTACTTATGTGGGCGGGATGGCAATCAGTCACTGTGACGATTGGATGGAATGCCACCGCCCACTCAGGAACCGCTGTCGCTGTCGATACGCGCAACGAAGATGCACTGGTCGAGCTCGCCGCGGACCGGTTAAATGCGGCGATCACAGACGCGGATGTGTCGCAGGTGGAGCGACTGAGCTCGGAAGCGCTCGTCTTGGCCCCAACTGCAACCGAGCCGATCAGACTCCTTGCTCTGGCTTCCGAGCGTCGAGGCAACGCGGCACGGGCCGAACAGTGGATGAGGCTTGCCGAGAAGCGCGCGCGGCGCAATCCCTTGATTGAGGGCTGGCTATTCGATCGCCTATTTGCGCGCGGCGACTTTTCCGGCGCGCTCGAGCGCGCCGACGCTGTGCTGAGAAGTTCACCACCGCGCTTGCGCGACCGCGTCAGGGCCACTCTGATCCGAATCGCGGCTGATGCAAGGGTGATCCCGGCGCTTGCCGAAGTGCTCAGTGCGGCGCCGCCGTGGCGGAGCAGGTTTCTCGCTACCTTCCTTGCCGATCCGACACATCTCGACTTATCGGAGGCTCTCCTAAAGAGGATGGCAGCTCGATCGCATCCTCCGACGCCGGAAGAGCTGTACCCCTATCTCGATGCGCTGATCAGTCGAAATCAGTTCGAGCGCGCCTACCAGACTTGGCTCGATTTTATGGCACCGGGGGACGTGGATCAGATTCCGTACGTCTATAATGGCCGCTTCGAGCACCCGGTTCGTCGGAGCCCGTTCGACTGGATCCTTACGCGCGAAGCGCTGGTTGATGCAACCGTGGCGGATGGCCCTCCACCAGCGAGCGGCAAGGTACTGCGGATTGAGTTCGTGGAGGGACGGATCGCACAGCCGATCGCCACCAAACTATTGATGCTTCCGCCCGGAACCTTCTTGCTGTCAAGCAGGGTTATGGCGCAGAGCTTAATTAATGAACGCGGGCTGCGCTGGACGCTTTCTTGCGCCAGTGGCGAGGGAGGCGTGCTCGCATCAACGGACCGCGTAAGTGGAACCACACCATGGCGGATCCTCGATGCGCGATTCGAGGTTCCCCAAGCTTGTGAGGCGCAATGGCTGCGGCTCGAAATTGCCGCTCGGGTCGCGCTTGAGCAGCAGATTCGCGGCGTCATTTGGTTCGGCGACATTTCAGTCAAGCGGTCGGACCGACTACGACGAACTGACCGATAGGCGCAAATCCAAATTGCCGTGGAATTCCGCCGCCGACAGCGTGCGTCAGGCTCGCTCGCGCGGGGGCTCGATTATCAAGGCGCAGAGGAAGGCGAAGAGGCACATATTGGTCGACGTGCGGAGCGGGTAGTCGACCATCGAGTGAAGCATCAGCAGCAGGAGGCTGATGCCTGCGGCTCGGGCGTGCGCGCAATCGATATCGCGCTGTCCGGCAATGGGACCGCGCCACAATCTGAGGCTGGCTCTTCCAAGCCAGAAGAGGAAAGCAACCGCCAGTCCAATCGCAGGCCAGCCGCCCTCCAGCCAAACTTCAAACCAGTCGTTGTGGGCATGGTTGACGAAGGCCGGGACAAGATCGTTGGTCTGCTCGAACATTGGGTAGATCGCAGGGAAGGTTCCGAAACCCGAGCCGATCGGCTGGAAGCTCCGGGCTGCGTCGGCGGTAACGCGCGCAAAGACGAGCCGATAATCAGCAGCAATCCCGGTGTCCAAGCGACTTAGGATGCCGGCTAGCCCGTATTGAACGACCAGGGCCACGGCTGTGACAGACATGACGAAGAGCGAGGTCAGGGCGACCTTACGGATCCTGGTTACCGAACCGATTGCAAGTAACATGCTGGCCATGGCGGCAAAGATTCCGAGAACGATCCCCGCGCGTGACTGCGACATTCCAAGCCCGAGCAGAAAAGTTACTCCAGCGAGCAGGAGTCCAATGAGCCAGACTAGGCGCAGCTCAAATGCGCCAAGAACTCCGATCACCCAGGCGGCGGCCAGAGGGATCATGGAGTACAGGAAGGCGGCATAGTGGTTGCGGTTCGCGAAGAAGCCGACGCTGCTGCCGAAATTACTGATCGGATAAAGATAAAGGCCGCTTCTCTCTCCCAGCGTCAGCTGGGCCAAACCAACAATGACGCTGACCACGCCGAAACAAACCAACATCAGGCTAAGCGAGCGGCGACCACGCCAAGGCAGCTGAACCACCGCGAGGAAAACAGCGATGGGAGGAATCAACGACAAGGCCGATCGCCAACTCGCCGCTGGATCGAGGCTAAGGGGCAGCCATGGAAGATCGATATTGGTAGCCGAATAGACAGACGCGATAAGATCACGACCCGGCAATTTCGACCAGATCGCCGGCGGGAGCCAAATGAATTGTCCGCAGAACAATAGAACAAGCGTGGCAACTATCGCCAACGGCCAACCGTCCACTGCTCGAAAGGGCCGATCAATTTGCCATGCGAGGATGCTCAACAGTCCGAGGCTGATGATCTGGATTAGGGCGTCCGACCGCAAGCCCTGGATCGTTCCTCCACCAAAGAGAAAAGAGAAGAACAGAGTGAATGCTGCTCCCGTCCACAATAGACGAGGCGGTCCGCAACGAAGTGTGACTGGAAAAAGCCGATCTGACCTCGTGCCAAACCTGGCACGCCTTCCGATCGCCTCGTCACTGCTCGCTAGCGGCAAGGTCTTCCTAAGGGCTCGCGGGGGCGCGGCTCTGGGTAACAACCGCTGCAGCCACGCCTGCGGCAACAACCCCAGCGCCAGCCAGGAGCACTGTGTTCACCCCGCTGCCAATGGAAGAACCGCTAACGGCGCCGCCGCCGGTGGCATTCGCAGCTCCATCTGCGGCGCCGCCGTTGGTCGCGTCTGCAGCTCCCCCATCGGTGGCGTCCGCAGCTCCGTCGCTGCCGCCGGCCTGAGCCATGGCGTTAGCCACGGATCCGGCGAGATCGGTACTTGTTGCCGGGCTCGTCACGAAGGAGGCGCAGGCGCAGGCGCCTTCGGACCTAACAACGACTTTCTTCGGACCAACCAGCCTCAGTTCACATTGGCCTGCAACATTCAGAAGGACTCTGCCGCCTTTTCCGACGCTAATTTGATCGTTAAGCCTTACATCAGTGGCTGCTCGGATCGGCGAATATCCGACATCTGTCGCGACAAGCACATTCCCAACGATTTCGCTCAGGTGACCAACTGGACCCGGGCTCGGAAGAGCAACCGAGCAAGCGCACCCATTTCGCAAGCCTGCCAAACATGCAGCCGGCCCCGCCTGCGCGACCGCAGAAGACAACATTACTATTGCTATAGTAGTGCCAGCGATGACTTTGCCCATGGGCATCCACTTCCCCTACAGATATCTGCCTTCATAACTCGGATTTGCAAGAAACTCAACAAACGACCCTTGTGCTGGGCTCGTTCGCCACTCCCAAAAGCCGGCACATGTATGTGCGGCAGCTTATTTGAGGTGCTCAGCGGCGATCTACACCAACCCATCTCCAATTGCGCGAAGGGCCGCTGTGTGACTTTGGTGAATGCATCGGAAGAGAACCAAGCTCTAGCTCATTGAATGCCAGTCGCGCAACTAAGAGCGGCTGCGGCAACCGATACGTAGGTGCGGCGGCCGCATGCCACGTTGGGGCGTTTGCGTACGAATAGTACCGATGTGATGTAATTTGAGCGCGCTTGCTGAGCAAGTGCATGCACCGGTCCGTTGCGTGCAATTGTTGTGGCGCGCGCAAAACGGAGCGGCTCTGCCAACCCAATCGACCGAGGGGCGGGATGGTCTGCACCGCAAAATCCACTGGTTCGATTTACCAGTGGCCGTTGGAGGACGGCTCCTTGGTCGAGATTGATTGGGGGCTTCGCGATGTTAGCATCAAGGCGTGCAGCGACGGCATCATTGACCATGGGTGAGCGCGTCGAAGTCCGCCTCGCTCATGCTTGTCCTGCTCGCCAACCTTCGAAAGCCGCCGGAAAGCGTGCCGATTAACCTGTGGAACAACGTCGAGGGCGGGCCGGTCGGTGACACCGCGGGACGCCCTGATCCAATCGCGCTGCCTGATCTCATTACGGTCCTTACTCCACTATCGAACAGAAATGAGAAGCACCAGAGACTTCGATTCAAGCCGCGGTCGATCGCGTGACGCCGGCTGCGACACACCATGATGGAATGGATACGGCGGCTGCCGGGCATGTATTCGTGCTGGCGGTAGGTGTTTGACCCGATGGAAAGTCATGCGCTATGGCGAGCCGGATCGCCGCAACGGCTATCGGAGCCAGAACCGTTGAATCAAAACGGCACTGAGCGAACAGAAATCCTGCATCGAAGAAGACATATGCTGCCGAAACATCTGCGCCGTCTCGAAGCTGAATCGATCGAAATCATGCGCGACGTGGTCGCCGAGTTCAAAAGACCGGTCATGCTCTATTCGATCGGAAAAGACTCCAGCGTCATGCTGCACATTGCAATCAAGGCCTGTCATCCCGCGAAGTTGCCGTTTCCCCTTCTTCACGTCGACACGACCTGGAAGTTCCGCGAAATGATTACTTTCCGGGATCAGACGGCCGAGCGGCTTGGTATCGATCTGATCGTCCATGTGAACAAGGAAGGCATCGAACGCGGGATCAATCCGATCGTATCGGGCTCAGCTCTTCATACTCAGGTGATGAAGACCGATGCCCTCAAGCAGGCACTTGACCTCTACCAGTTCGACGTTGCCTTCGCTGGCGCGCGACGCGACGAGGAAAAGAGCCGCGCGAAAGAGCGGATATTCTCCCACCGTTCAGCCGGACACGTGTGGGACCCCCGTAACCAGCGGCCGGAGCTCTGGAATCTCTTCAATACACGACTCCGCCAAGGCGAAACCATGCGTGTGTTCGCTATGTCGAACTGGACCGAGCTCGACATCTGGGAATACATCTTGTTCGAGAAGATCCCGGTCGTGCCGCTCTACTTCGCAAAACAAAGACCCGTCGTGCGGCGAGGTGGCGTGACGATCATGGTGGACGACAGACGGTTGCCGCTTGAGCGCAGCGAAACTCCTGAGATGCGGATGGTTCGGTTTCGTACACTGGGATGCTATCCCTTGAGCGGCGCCATCGAATCCGAGGCGACCACGATCGAGGAGATCGTTGCGGAAATGCGGACTGCGACAGTGTCAGAGCGTCAGGGGCGCCTGATCGATACCGATGAAGCCGCTTCGATGGAAAAAAAGAAGCGGGAAGGCTACTTTTGATGATGGTTTCCAAAGTGACATCCGAACCTGTCGGGACTGGAGCAAAGGACCAGCTGCGCTTCATCACCTGCGGTTCGGTAGACGACGGAAAATCGACGCTGATCGGTCGACTGCTGCACGACAGCAAAATGATTTACAACGATCAGCTCGCGGCGCTGGAACGCGACAGCGCCAGGCACGGCACTGCCGGGAACGACATCGATTTCGCGCTGCTCGTGGACGGGCTCGAAGCCGAACGGGAGCAGGGCATCACGATCGACGTCGCCTACCGCTTCTTTACGACGTCGCGGCGCTCCTTCATGGTGGCCGACGCTCCCGGTCACGAGCAGTATACCCGCAATATGGCAACCGGTGCCTCGAATGCGCAACTCGCCATCATCCTGATCGATGCCCGCAAAGGCGTGTTGGTTCAGACCCGACGCCACTCCTTCATCTGTTCGCTGCTCGGCATTCGCCATATCGTGCTCGCGGTGAACAAAATCGATCTCGTCGCATACAAGAAGGAGTGTTTCGATCGGATCGTTGGCGACTATCTGACCTTTGCCGCCGGTCTTGGCTTCACCTCGATCGTTCCGATTCCCATCTCAGCCCGCCATGGCGATAACGTCGTCGACCGTTCCGCTCATGCCAGGTGGTATCATGGTCCATGTCTGCTCGAGCATTTGGAGAGCATCGATATCCAGTCCGAAATCGCAAGCCAGGCTTTCCGCTTTCCGGTCCAATGGGTGAACCGGCCTAACCCTGATTTTCGCGGCTATGCCGGCTCAGTGGCGTCCGGGAGGATCTCGGCAGGAGACGAGATCGTCGTCGCAGCGTCTGGACGGACCACGCGCATCAAGCGGATCGTGACCCCGGATGGCGACCTTCCTGCCGCCGAAGCCGGCGATGCGATCACCATTACGCTGGAAGATGAGATCGATATCGGCCGTGGCGATCTTCTGGCAAGGCCAAGCGAGCGGCCGAAGGTCGCCGACCAGTTCGCCGCATATTTGATCTGGATGGACAAGGAGCCGCTCGCTCCCGGACGCAATTACATCCTGCGGATCGGATCACAGACCGTCGCCGGCAGCATTACCGCAATCAAGCATCGGATCGACGTCAACACATGTGAGCATCTGGCGGCCCGGACGCTTTCCCTCAGAGGCCGACCGGAAATTAAAGTTGGGTGATTTCAGCAGGTTGTGATTTTTCGAGGTGTTCGAAGCCATCGGAGAAGCAGATGACCTGGACCGAAATCACCCGCTGTCAGCATGACAGACGAGAGCTCCGCTATGCAAGCGATTGTAGGGATGCGGAATGGGCCCTGATCGAGTTGTTGATGCCAAGACCGAGCAAGGTCGGGCGACCGCGCAAGACCTGCATGCGATCGGTATGGGATGCGATCCAGTACATAGCGACGACGGGATGCCAATGGGCGCTTTTGCCAAAGGATTTTCCTCCTTTCACGACGGTGCAGTACTATTTTTATCGTCTGCGCGACAGCGGCGTGTTGGATTTGATCAATGAAGCCTTGGTTGAAATCGCGCGCAGGCTTGCTGGACGGGAGCCGCAACCAACGGCGGCGATCATCGACAGTCAATCGGTCAAGACGACGGAGAGCGGAGGGCCACGCGGCTTCGACGCGGGCAAGAAGATCAACGGTCGCAAGCGCCACATCGTCACCGATACACAAGGAAAATTTGCTGAGCGCCATCGTGCACCCGGCCAGTGTTCAGGATCGCGACGGTGCGCCGACCGTCGTCACTTTGGCGTGCGCGAGCTACCCAACCATTGCGCACTTGTTTGCTGACGGCGGCTACGCCGGCGAAAAGCTTGAAAACGCACTTCGGAAAATCGACGGGCCGACGATTGAAATTATCAAACGCCCGGATGACGCAAAAGGCTTCGTTATTATTGCCCGACGCTGGGTCGTCGAACGCACGTTGGCATGGCTCAACCGCTGCCGTCGTCTCGCCAAGGATTGGGAGGCTTCCGTCACCTCGGCCGAAGCATGGCTCCTTATTGCGTCAACCCGACAACTGGTGCGCCGCATCGCCAGATCGACCAACCTCAAGTCATGAATTTTGAGTCAGACTCTCAACGAGATCGCATTCTGCAATGTTGCGACCGCACTGCCCGCCGCGTTCGATCCTTACGATGTCAATCGGAAGACCGGATCATTTATCGTCATCGATCGTTGCACCAATCGTACGGTTGGAGCCGGCATGATTGCGTCTCCGCTGCGGCGGGCCACCAATGTTGCTTGGCAAGCGTTTTTTGTGGGCCGGATGGAGCGCGCCGCACTCAAGAATCAGAAGCCTTGCATCGTCTGGTTCGCCGGCCTGTCGGGCGCGGGCAAGTCGACAATTGCCAACATCGTCGATCAAAGGCTGTTCGCAATGTCGCGCCACACGATGCTGCTGGATGGCGACAACGTCCGGCACGGCTTAAATCAGGATCTCGGCTTCAGCGAGGCCGATCGTGTGGAAAACATTCGGCGTGTCGGCGAAGTCGCCAGGTTGATGGCGGACAGCGGCTTGATCGTGATTTGTTCGTTCATCTCGCCCTACAGGGCCGAACGAGATATGGTGCGCCGCCTCGTGAGTGAGGACGAGTTCATCGAAGTCTTTGTCGACACGCCGATCGAGGAATGCGCGCGACGCGATCCCAAGGGTCTCTATGCAAAGGCGAGGTCCGGTGAGATCAACAACTTCACAGGCATCGATGCGCCCTACGAAACACCGATAAGACCCGAAATTCACCTCAGGACCATCGACCAGACGCCCGAGCAATTAGCGCAAGCCGTGATCGATGTCTTGATAGAGCGCGCAATCGTTGACGGTCGCTAGCATCTACCGAATCTGCCGTCCCTGCCGGGACTGCGAACTCCTGCCCTCTTCACGAGGGAGTCAGCCGAAGGAGTAGGCGCTCGACAAGCCATTTGCGCTGGGTGGCCGGAGATCGATTCTGATCTCGCTCGTGTCCGGTGTTTAGCACTTCGTCGGGGCGTGCTCGATCATGGTGCGGTGCCGCCCGAGCGCCCGGCTGATCTTCCCGCTGTCGATTACGAAGGACCTTGCTCGCGTATGTGGCTAGGTCCTCGACGCAAATCTTGACGTTGACTTTTTGACTGCCGTCATAGGTTCGTCCAGAAGACGACGGCTCGACTATGCCCCGTTTGACATTCTAGATTTCGGTTTATTTTCCCCGGATTTCGGGCTTCTGCCCGGGATACGTCATGTTCAAACTGGAAAGCCGGTCGGCGCTATCAGCGGACCGGTCGCGGCCGCTATCTGCATGCGCCAACGGGCAAGTCACGTTAGTACGTTACGTACGAAGATCGCGTGCCAGACACGATCGATTGATGTGTCGCGCGGAGAACATACCCTTAAAGCAGATTGCTAGATTAGCTATAAATTAAGGAAGCGGCTGACAATGGCACTCGGAAGCTGGTTTTCGACTTGGTTACGAATGCGACTCAACCGATGATCAGCGAAACGGTGGACGCCACGCGCTCCCGTCGCAACCATATCCATCGCTATCGTCGTCTTCTTGAAAACCAGTCTGAGTGAGCTTGTAAGTCCATATGTCGAAAGACGCATATCTGAAGAGCGTCGTGCTTTCGAGGCGCTAATGCCCACTATCTTTCCTCTAGAGCCCAGACGCACGCGGCTCGACGCCGTGCCCCGCTTGGGAAGGTCGCGTTCAGCGGAAGCTGTCCGATGAGTCATTCGCACGGCAAGCACTACATCGTTAGAGGCAGAGCAAAATCGAACCGCCGTCAAACAAAACATCCAAACATCTCGGGATCGTGCCCTGTGGCGTGGTGTAGCTGAGTGCGGTCGCTCGCCGGCAGGGCCGGAAGCCGAGCTCTCATTGACGGCAATGCTGCCCTGCATCATTCCTAAGGGAAACTCCTTCAATCAGGAGCGCGTCCTCCATGAGGTTCCGGTTCGCCGAAACTGCGAGAAGACACTGCGAAGGCGGTTGCGTCCTGAAGGTGGCCGCACCATTCTCCCGTAATTGGTTAATGGCCGGACTGTAGCTGTACGCTACGCTCTAAGCGAAACAGACGCCATCGTAATGAAGAGCCTTCGTTCCCAGCTGACCATTGCGATCGCTTGCATCGCGGCACTAGCTATCGCTGGGTCGATGGCATTCTTCCACTTCGCTGAAAGACGTATCTTGGACGAGTTGGGACCCCGCACACTGAGAGGCCAGACCCGCATTTTGCTTTCCTCTCTGCGCGTCAACGAAACCGGAAAGGTAATCCTAGATATCCCGGGGGAGTGGAAAGAGTTCTATCGCTCCCCAGGAGTGTTCGCATATGCCGTCTATGACGCCGACTGGCGTCCCGTCGCTCTCTCGTCGAATATTGATAAATCGCCTCCCGTGCCGATGGATTTCAACACGCTTCTTACCGAGCGACGACATGACGGTTTCGTCGAGTGCACGATGGCAGTCGTTGGTGGTTACGTGCTGGTGGTCTGGCGGCTCTCTTACAGTGCACAGGAAGTGCTCTCCATATTCTTCCAAGAACAGAAGGTCCAAGTGCTTCTTTGGCTCGCTTCGGCATTGCTTTTGGTATCAATTATCTGGATGATGATTGGCTGGCATCTTCGGTCTGTGCAGCTCGTCTCGCAGGCTGCGGACTCAATCACTGACTTCGACAGTCCCGTTCGAATAAGTACAGATCGAATCGGAACGGAAGTTGTTCCCATGGTCGAGGCATTCAACACTGTACTCGATCGCCTCGCAAAGTGCCATCAAAGGGAACGAGACTTCGCCTCCGTGGCGGCGCACGAGCTGCGAACGCCGCTGGCGGTACTGGATCTCCGTTTACAACGTTATGAAACGAGTGGGGTGATCGACTGGCCGGTCGTCCGGCGCGAAATGAGACAGTTTCGTCATCTACTTGATCAGGTACTTCGGTTAGCAAGAAATGACCCCGCGTACCCTCAGCAAGAGACCGTTTGCCTTTCGCAGCCTCTGAGGGAGGCCGCAGAGCTGGTCATGCCGGAAATCGAGAGAGTTGGTCGAGCGCTGTCGATTCAGGAGATAGATCAGCCGGTCATACTCGGTAACAGGGATGCGCTCCGAAGCATGGTGCGCAACCTGCTTGAGAATGCGCTTGTTCATGGCGTTGGGCAGATAAGAGCCGTCGTGAAAATGGAAACCAGCCCGAAGCGCGCCCAGGCCATCTTAGAGATCTCCGACGACGGGCCAGGCGTTCGGGAGGCGGATAGGGAAGTTGTTTTCGAAAGGTTCCGCAGAGGCACGCAGAACTCTATGGGCGCCGGACTTGGCCTTGCGATCGTACGCGATATTGTCGCTGCCCACGCTGGCAAAGTGTTATTTGTCTCTTCAGAGAGGTGTTGTGTGCGCGTAATCATTCCATGCGCTGCCAACGAGCGCTTCATGTAATCAACGCTTGGACTTGGCCAGCCGGACAAGTGGGCGACCTAGGCCCTTTACGATATGCTCTCCAACGAGATTTGCGTGCGCCGAGACGTCTCAAGTGTCGCCCAAAATGCCTTAGCTCCGCGATCAGCGAATAATGGACCACTTCTTGATCCGTCCCGACCAAGACTTGCCCAACCGCTTTCGTCAACAGGCCATGAGCACTAAACGACGGGCCAGGTGATTGGCATCAGCTCTGTCATTGGCGACGATCTCTGTTCGAAACGTACCACCTGGTGCGCCTTGCTGCTGGCGCGAACCTTCATCCTGCGCGTGACGAGACGCTGCAGGCGGCGACTCGACGGAAAGATTGTGACTTGTCGGCTCACGTCAGTGCCGCGTCAGTCTGTGGCGCTATTATGTCGAAGGTGAGGCGGGGACGGAAACGCCATTAACAGGCGTAAAGGCAGATCGGGGCATTTGGTGCCGTGATCCGCGACTGCTGCCGCCATAGCGAGTGGTCGTTATTGTGGAAGAGGGAATGAAAGTATTAGTCGTCGAAGATCATCCAGCTGTACGTGGTCTGATCGGCAGTTACCTTTCGGAGCGTGGCTTTGCGGTTGATGATGTAAGCACGGCCGGTGACGCAATGGCCTCAACAGCGGTGAACGCGTACGACGCGATTGTACTCGATCTAGGCCTTCCTGATGTAGATGGCTTGGAATTGCTTGGACGGATCGGCCGGGGACGCGCCGAAAGGGCAGCAATCATCGTCGTCAGTGCGCGGGATAGTCTGGAGGACCGGGTTCGGGCTTTAGACGCCGGGGCCGACGATTATCTCGTGAAGCCGTTCGATCTCATCGAGTTGGAGGCACGATTGCGAGCAATGCTGCGGAGACCTCGCGTAGGATACGGGCCCGTCCATAAGCGCGGTCGGCTGGTCTTCGATCCGATGCGGCGAGAAGCCTCCGTTGACGGTTCTGCGATCGAGCTAACTCGACGTGAGGCCTCGCTGCTGGAGGAGCTGATGCGGGCCGGCAATCGCTTTACTGCGAAGGAAATTCTGGAAGAGCGGCTCTATTCGTCCACCGACGAACGATCGTACAATGCGCTGGAGGCCACCGTGTCACGGTTGCGAAAGAAGTTGATGAATATGGGCGCGGGGGTTGCCGTGTATGGAAGACGCGGCGTTGGATATCGGCTTCAAGAAGAAAGCAGGCACACATTGATCCAACCACACGACAATGATCGTGGTGGTCATCTAAAAGCGGGTGGACCGATGGTTCAACGTACAGGAGTATAAGCGCCTTCAGTTCGCCAGAATGAGCCGCTGACCGTCGCGCTCTAACAGAAGGCAGGTCGAGCGACGTGGCGCGAATGCATCTATATCCACGCCAGTTCGATTGGGACGTATCGCGGGCGCCTCGACGGTGGTGTCCCCGCGAACGACGATCTTGCCAGACTTCATTTTGCTACCAAGGAGTTCACCCGACCCCAAAGCGGGTCCGTCGCTCGCTGCTCTTAAGCGGGATGCCTTGTCGCGCGCCAGCATGGCACAGAAATTCACCTCCAATCCGAGACCGGTCGCTTTAACTAGGAAGACAAGGTGTGCAAGACTGCGGCGCGAAGAGCGTTAGATGCGCTCATCAATCTGCCTTCCCATTCGATTCGGGTCCTCAGTCAACTTAATGCCCTAATGTCGCCGTCAACACGTTGGCGGTGAGTATTCGTCGAGGTCTCGCTCGATGAGCCTTAGTAAGCTGATCGAGCAAATCGGGAGGACGTGGATATCCAGATCACGTAAAGGCCGACAGCATCGGAAAATGCCGAAGAGCGGACGTTGTTATCGTGGCTGAGGATCGGATTGCGAATTGCGCTGCACCCACTTGGCGGCGATTTTCCATGGGCTAGCCTGCTGGCAGAAGAAGTTCGTGTGCAAGCCGGACCGGTACGGTTCCGCCCATAATTTTGAGAAGCACGCGAACGCGGCCGGCATCATCGAGCCGATCCAAAACCCCCAGTTGTTCTGCAAAGGGTCCAGCTGCGATACGGACCTCGGAGCCAACTCGTAGGGCTTTCTCCATGCTCATGAGTCCTCGAGCGTCAACTGACCCGGCCATTGCCTCCACGACGCCGCGGGGTACCGGCTGCGGCACCTCACCCTGCATCAACAGCCCCGCAACACCAAAGGTACCATTGATGCTTCGCCAGGGATGTCGCGTTAAATCGAGCTCAACAAAGAGATATCGAGGAAAAAACGGAGCAACCACGTTGGTTAGCTTCCTCGCGTGGCGAACCGTCTTTAGGCGCCTCGGCAAGAAGACGTCAAACCTCTGGTTCCTCAATTGCCGTTCAGCGCGGAACTCGCGGCGTGGCAGACTGTTTATGACGTACCAGCGGCTGCCCACTTGCGAGCGATCGAGAGGTTCAGTTCGGCTCTGGTCATTAATGGTGAGCGACATCGTCGAAGTGTCTCCTATCCGATCTGCGAGTGGCGGGACTCAACCGCCTGCCGAGCCAATCCAAGCGATCCGGTGCCCGTGTTGACGCTGTGGGTATGATCGGTCTTCTTTGCGACATTGGTTCTGCGTTGTCCCCCGATCAGGAATTGCACCGTCATCGCCAAGATACGTAAATCGAGCCATAGAGAGGCGTTTCGAACATACCACTCGTCGAGCTCGTCCTTCTCGCTCGGCGTCAAGAGCGTGCCACCGTTGACTTGCGCCCAGCCGGTGATCCCGGGCCGGACCATGAGGCGAGCGGTCGGATTAGGCGGCTGATCTTGCGTCAGGAGCGGACGAGGCCCCACCAAAGACATGTCGCCGACGAGGACATTGAAAAGTTGAGGAAGTTCGTCGAGACGCATCCTGCGAAGGAAAGTCCCGATCCGCGATAATCGCTGGTCGTCCGGAATTGTTCGCCCCAACCGATCGAACGGCGGCTGCAGTGTTCTAATCTTGTAAACCACGATGGGGCGACCGCGGAGTCCCGATCGTTGTTGCCAAAACACGAGCGGGAAGCCAACATCCAGCAGCGCAAGGCCGGCGGTAACAATCAACAGCGGCGCAGCGGCGAGCAGCGCAATGGCGGCGACGACGAGATCGATTGCGTATTTCCATCGAAAGTAAGGGGGCAATCGAATCGCGGGACACAGCTCGACCTGCGGCTCCGAATCCGCATCATCTCGTGCGTTAAGTCCGCTCAATCCCACCATGCTGCGCACAAACGTCAGCGGGATACTCCGCAGCCCACAGAACCGACGGACCTCGTCAAGAGCATCTTCAGTCAGCAGCGTCTCATCGCCGCCAATCACGACGCGATCGATATTGACGCCGTGTACCGCGAATTCATCGACGATCGGCTGAAGATCATTGGGGGCCCCAACAATCCGAATTCCCGCGATGGTACGACCAATCATATGTGGTCTGCCGTCGAGCACCGCTACCACACGCATCCTTGCTGGACAGAATGCTGCGAGCAGTTTCACGAATAGGACGGTGAGGTCCGTCGAACCGATCATAACGATGTGCTCGGTCCCGGAGCAGCGACGATAATTGGATGCGTTGTTGTCGGTCTCTCGCAAGCGAGCTGCGGCGCGAACTGCAATCAGGCCGGCGCAAAGGATCAGTGCATGAATGAGAGGAAGTGATCGTGGAATATTGTCGAGGCGCGTGAAGGTAAAGAGCAGAATACAGGTCATTAGCTCGCCGCACGCGACGGCCTTGACGACATTCCACGCGTCGTTGACGGTAAAAAACCTCGCTATGCCATCATGGACCCGAAAACCGGAAAACGCGATCAGAGAGAATGTGAAAGAGATCAAACAGTAGAGAAATCCCTCGGTCGAGGCAATGTAAGCGGCTCTCATCGCAAGAGCGAAAATGGGCGAGAGGAGTGCCCACATTGCATCGAAAATGGAATAGCGAAGCCGTAAATATCCTCTAGATGCTGGGTATCGAACCATGTCCCCTGTCGACCTACACCTCATATGATGGGAATTAGTTTCGCATATCGCACTGACCAGAGACTGACGTCCTATCTATTTCCCTGATGAAGGCCTGACGTCTCCATACCGACTAAGCTCGGCTTTGAATGTGCGAAGAACTAAGGAAGCTGTCTCGTCGAAACAGACCGTTCAGAACGAGCCGCCGTAGCTCAGGTCAACGACGCGGAATACGGTCTTGCCGTGTCCCACAGGCGCATAACCGCTGCGAGATCGAGCGCGGCGCAACTCTCGAGCCGCCGGCCGCGACGCGCGGCTAGACGGTTGTTGGTGTGGCAGGTCGAAGCGGACTATCACGTGGGCCTCTATGTGGAGCGCCGTTATGATACGACTGCCAAACGCGCAGGTCGGCTTCATTCAATATCAACAATGGACGTGCGCAGGAGCGGGGAGGCAATTGAAGCAGAACCGATGATAAGGACGTGCTATTCAACGCACGAAACGTACTTTCATAGCCGGCGACACTATGAGGCATGCCGCTACCCGACGATTAGAACAGGCCGGTAGAGCGCGCAGATTTGTTCGTTCCGTACAGAGGGGCAACGTCGAGCACGACCTTTCAACGTAGCGGAGTCGTCGGCAGGGCCACGTTCACGGCGAACCCACTGCGAAGAGGGCGCATACCGACCTTGGGAGAAAGCTCACCGCAATGGCCGCAGCCTGCCACCAGCTTGACGTGTGCCAAATGGCATGCAGTAAGTTTTGGCGTCGCATTGCGGAGCGCGACCACTTCAAGTGCTGACAGGCTGGCGGCGATCTTGGACATGCCGGCGGTGGACAGCCGCAGCACGTCGCGGATTTTGCGCGTGGGTAATCTCGGTCTCGGTCCTGGCATTTGCCCCGCTCCTCGGGGAAAGGAGCGAAGGCCATGCCGATTCGCAGATCACCCAACGGGGCCCGTCATACCCGTAAACAGGCTGGTCGCGATCACCCGGAATGGGTGGTCATGATCAATCGGAACGCCCGGTTGCGATCGCTCGGTGCGCGCACCAAAAGGCGTTCGACCACGTGAGTTGAGCAGAAGGGGGCTCCTCAGGCCTCCTAAGAATGTGTCAGGGACCGGCCATCCCGAAAGGGCATGAGGGAGGGAGCGCTTTACTTTCCATGGCGAGAACCCCAGGCAAGTCGCTCCAGTAGAAGTGCTGAGAAGCTTGGAAGCGTTTTGGTTTATGCGCCCCCAAAGGGAATTGTGGTACTGAAATCGAAATAGGTCCCGAGCCCAAATTAGGGACGGCAACAGCAAACCCACCAGCGACTGCATGCTGCTATCTCTTTTGCTGGAGCACCGCAGCTTCAGCTCGCCGTGACGGTGACGCGCGCGGGGAACGTTTGTACGAAACGATCAAATCTGAAGCCGAAATGGCGCACTCTGGTGAGAGGCCAGATTGTCCGTACCTCACGTACAGTTTTTGTCGGAGCATTCTTGAGAAAACAGGTTCTAAATTACCTGTAACGGGATTGTGATAGCAAGTTCTCTATGAAGCATCGGCAATGACAGACGAGCACAGCGAACTGGAACGTTGTAAGCAAGAGAATGCGCGCCTCAAAGAACTGGTTGTGCAGCTATCTGACATTGCCATACGCGACGTTGTCACGCGCGCAGAGGGGCTGAACTCCCGCGAGTCTAAGGCACGCTTCCAGCGGCAGGGGGTTGGGCTCCGTCCGCGTCTCCATAGGGGACGTGGGCGGGGCAGCCAAACTTCCGGTCGGAATCCTTGACGTTGAGCTGGCAGTGCATGCTCGCAAAACAACTTGATGCGCAAATTGGATCGCCGCCGGCAAGGCTGCGATGCGACGCTGCCGCTCAAGGCGAGTGCCAGCAGATTCATGCTCTGTCCAGTTGAAATACGTCTACGTAGAACGCTCGAACGCAGGATTTGCGCGCCGAACCGGGATTCGTTGCATCAATTGAGATGACGACATCGTTACAGTCGCAATCAATTCTTCGTTACGGTGAGCGGGCGGGGGCGCCAAAACCACATGCCAGGAGAGGGACAATGACTGACCACGTGACTGCAGTCCTCGAGGTGCCCGACTACTCCAGAGATGTAGCTCTCAAGCGCGTGTCCGGCACACAGCAAATGTTTCAGCAGCCTTTTGCGGTGCTTCCTAAGAAGCGGCCCATTGTCAGAAATGCAATCCTTGCGAAACTTTCTCTGGAAGACCTCGCAGCAATAGGAAGATGCCTTGAGCCGATCATCCTCAAAGAACATATGGTTCTGCAAGAACCGAAGAGGCAAGTCGAGCACGTCTATTTCATTGAATCGGGTCTCGCCTCGCTAAGGATTGTCGCGGCCGGAAGCATGCTCGAAACGGCAGTGATAGGATATCGAGGCGTGGTCGGCGCCTCGTTTTTGTGGGGAGGGAATATTTCAACACATCAATCTGTCGTGCTCTTTCCCGGAAGCGCACACAGGATCCGGGTCGAGGATTTGCGCCGGTTGATGAAGGAGCGGCCTGATATCCGAGAGCCTCTCTATGAGTACGTCCAAGCGTTGACTTTTCAATGCGTTCAGGCGGGGTTGTGTGGTGTTCGGCACGATCGTGAACAGCGGCTCGCGAGCTGGCTATGCTTTGCAAGTGATGCTGCTGATTCCCGTGTGCTGCCGGTTACCCATGACTATCTTTCGTCCGTCCTGGGATTGCGTCGCGCCGGCGTAACCGAGACGCTCATCCGATTCGAAGAACAAGGAATCATTAGCAAGATGCGCGGCGTCTTGCAGATCGATGAACGCAGGCTCCTCGAGCAAAAGGCTTGCGGTTGTTACAAGCTTGTCTCAAGCGCTTATGCCTCTCCGAGCCCATGCTCTCGTGAAAAGGTCGGCCGAGTTTAGCAAATTCGCCCCGGCCATCAGCCGACCGCCGAGAAGCTCCAAAGATCCGGAAATGGTCGGACGAGGCGGTCGGTCTCCGTTCAAGCGTTCAGTTCGACTGAAACAGTTTTGGAGGGTGCTCGTGAAAATGGAGAGCGCTACTGGGCCTCATGTGAGGAGCGATCTTGCGTTCACGCGGCGAGGCGCCGCGATGTTCTTGGACAATTTCGCTCCTGATGTCATCTGCGGCGCGATAGGCCGGCAGAACTGGGTCGCAAGATGGACAGAGATTGGTGATGCTCAGTGCCGTCGTGCCGACTTGAATATCAGAAGGAAGGCCTTCGATGAGGCGGGCGAGGCCTGGCTTTGCGCGCTAACTGCCTTTGAGGTTGCCAGACGCATAGTTGATGAAGACGATCCGAAAAGTAGAGCCATTTCGGCGAAAGTCGAGGCCAATATACAGAGGTTCGGAATGTCTCTGCGTCAGAAGGTTGAGCGGGTACAAATTGCGTGCGGCGATCAATCTGAATTTATAGCTTACCATGTGTCCGCCGTTGATCCCGAATTGTGCGCGCCGGCAGTCATTTGCATCAGCAGCGAACAGGAAACAGGAGCGACGCTGCTCGGGAGACTGTTGCCTGCGGTGATTGGCCGAGGCATGTCGGTTCTGATTGTCTCTCACGACGATATTTCATATGGCTCTGGTGTCCAATCGGAAGTGTTGTTGTCTTGCTGTTTGGATTACCTGTCATCTAGGCCTGACGTTGATGCTCGTCGAATCGGCGTCTACGGGGACGGATTTTCGGCTGCGCTGGCGACTGATTTCGCTGTATCTGATAGTCGCGTCGCCGCGGCGGTTTGCGACGGTGGTTTTTGGAGTTTCGCGCGAATGTTGGCGTCCGTCAGCTGGTTGACGAGGACGACAGCCGACGACGACGTAGTGTCGGAGCTGCGCTCGCGATTAGTGGGACGGTTGAGATGCCCAGCTCTGGTGGTCGCCGGAGGAAACAGCATCGTCAGCGTATCGGAGGCTATCAAGCTTCAAGCTGAATGCACGGCAGCGTGCATCGACATGGAGGTAGCCATTCCACAAATGGTCCGCACTCCCGCTGGCGAGATCGAAAATTTCGTGTCGTTCGACGATCGGATTTTCGGATGGCTAGAGCATAAGCTGCGCATGGCAAATGAGTGGCGAGCGCACACAGAGTCTGCTTGACGCGCGCCGATCACAGCAGTCGGCCTGAAGCATTCGGAGACCACAGATGAAAAGCGTGAACTGAGCATGGCCCCCTTCGACAAGATCGCGCTCTTTATCGATGGCCCCAACCTCCACGCAGCAGTCCGGACGCTCGGCTTCGAGATCGACTACAAGCGCCTGCTCGGAGAGTGTCAACGCCGCGGCAAAATGTTGCGGGCGTTCTATTACACGCCGATTATCGAGGATCAGGAATATTCGACGGTCCGGCCGCTCCTCGATTGGCTCGACTATAACGGCTACACCGTTGTCACCAAGCCGGCCAAGGAATACGTGGACGCCTGCGGCCACCGAAAGGTAAAGGGAAATATTGACGTCGAACTCGCGGTCGATGCCATGGAACTCGCTGAGCGCGTCGACCAGATCATCCTGTTCTCCGGCGACGGCGACTTCCGTCGCCTGGTCGAAGCGGTGCAACGTCGCGGCGCCCGCGTCACCGTAATATCGACCCTCGCTGGCCATTCGCCGATCATCGCCGATGAACTTCGGCGGCAGGCGGACGAATTCGTTGACTTGGTTGAGTTGATGCTGAAGTTTGGCCGCGATCCGTCCGAACGGTTAGGCTCCGCATTAAGTGCTGGCGAGCGTCGCGAGCCAGCCAGCTTAGAATAATGACGGAGGTGATTTTGTGCAGGCGGGTGGCCTAGGCGTCTAGCATTGCGGGCGGACCTTGCATCGAGTGGTGCTTTGATCTGCAGACGTGGACGCTCCCAACGTCAATCATGACCTGCTGCCGCCAGGTTTCCCGGGCAGATTGTTGCACAATAGTCGCGTCTGGATCGTGTTCGAGAGCCTCCATCGCATGAACGGCGATTTCGTGCCGAAGCCTGGTCGCGATCGGCGATCGGTACGATGCGCAGGTCAACCCAATCCGGGCTCTGTCAGAGGAGCAAGTCGCTGGACAGCATTGAAACTTCCATCGCCACTTGCCCAGCCACCAACGAGCCAGCTCGAGCACGCGCACGCCGGGCTTGAGCTTCAAGAACGCGCCGACTTCCGTCTTGGAGCGGCCGAGATCCCCGCTCCGCCCCGTCGACATAGCTTCGAGATCGGCGGCGATCTGTGAACCAACTGGGTGTAACCGGCTTGGCACGGGCGGCAAATGGGAATCTTATGTTCATATCGTACAGATCCGTAACTGGGGCGACACGATAGGGGAGAAACGAGATCGTTCGTTCGTGGCGTACGGTGTCTGCGAGCGCAAAGTCCCGAATTTGCCATTTAGTGCTTGGGCGAAGGCGCGCCGAATTCGTCGTTCGCGCTCAGCCAGATCGGACGAACGTTCAGCATGAACCATGCGCCTAGTAATTTCCCCCGAAGCACAGCACAAGCTGGAGGCTTACAAGCAAGACATTGCGCATCTCAAGCAGCTGGCTATAGCTCTCTGAGATTGTCTTGCGGAACTTCGAGGAAAACGCCGAGAGCCGAAAGCCGGAATGCACGTGAACCTCTCAGCGACCAGCCAAATTGCATGTCGGCGACGAACAACGGTTGGACAATTGCCCGCTGCGGTCCGTAGTGCGGCGCCGCACGAGGTAATAATTTACCCCCCCCCCCCCCCCCCCATCACGACCATAGGTTGTATTGAACGGAGAGCGATCGCTCCCGAATTGGCTAGGTCCTGCAAGTCGTGCCGCTTTAGGCCGTGCCCGCGGGTCTCGCCACGGCGCGCTACGAGTCACTTTGCGCGACCGCGCCGGACATCCAAGATCCGTGTGAGAAGGGTACGGAGGGCAAGGGGGAAGGGGCCCCGTGCCTGGCTTCGATCAGGGCTGCCATTTTCTGGTCGATCCTCGCGAGCGTTCGAGGGCCGGCAATCGACAATCGGGGATGTAGCCTTCCACGGCTCGCTGCAATGTTCTCAGTTCAAGCGGCTCCGTCGTTTGCCGTTCGCTTTCCTAGCTGGGCTGGGTCTCTGCCGTCCTGATGATCCCCACATCCGTCACTGTAAGAAGCTAATGAAACCATCTCCTCTTCAGCGTCTTGGGCACGACAAAAGTGGAGCGATCTTGATTGAGCGCGCCCTGACGGTGATCGTATTTGCCGCCACTCTTGTCCTTGCACTGAATCGTACTGCAGCGGTCCTCAGCGATGCACACGGTTCTTTATCTTTGCTCAGCGCTTCGACCACACAGAATGACAAGCTGAATCGAGCCCATGAACCCGGCAATGATGGGCAACATTTCTGCGATAAGACCCCCATAAGAATGGTGGACCAATGAATTCATCGGGGCCTCCAACATCGTCGATCTCTCAGCGAGGGCGATCTGTCCATAACACTAGCGGCATATCAGCGTGGACCCAGGCGGATCCAATGCAAATTGTCGAGCATGAATGTCCCGAGGGCGCTTACGGCGTGAACGTCCTGTGATGTGAGCGCCCACGGTGGCCTTGGCTTGTCGTATGGGTCCTCTGATGAGCGGCGCTGTTGAATGACGTCTAAGCAAGATCTCAGCGAGATCATTTCCGCGAAAGTTGTCTCACGTCGACCTGCAACTCTAACACGTCGACTACATTTACGAAACGATAATACAATCTGCGCGATCATTCGCCACGTTGCGCTCTATTTGAGCACGCGTCTGCTCGTGCAGACAAGCAGGGCAGCCGATGCTGGCGGTCATCATACCTGAGATCGCCGGTGTGCGCACAGAGGACCGACTATGCGACGGTGGATCCAGCGCGGACAAGTTGGACCTGCCGGTGAAATCGCAGGCGCAGGTCCTCCTGCAGAGGGGGACGACATGCATGGGCTTGTTTCCTGGCGACATCGGAGGACACGATCCATCACTGAAGGCGGACGCGGACAGCTCGGCAGTTTGCTGGCTGCGCTGATATGAGAAGGTGTCCAGGCAAGCTGATCGCTGCTGCTGCGTTCGCCGGCATCGCGACGGCGTCGACCTGGATGGCAGCGAATAGTTCGAGCGATTCGGCTCGAATTGCCAACGAACGATTCAAGTTTAGCATCAGCGAGGCGCAGTTCGCGATACGTCAGCGGCTCCTTGCCTACCAGCAGGTCTTGCGCGGAGGTGTGGGGCTCTTTGCAGCTACCGGCAATCGGGTAACGCGGGAAGAGTGGCGGACCTACGTCAACACGCTTGCCATCGATAGGGATTATCCGGGGATTCAAGGCGTCGGATTTGCGAAGCAAATTGCCGCGCAGCAGCGCCATGCACACGTTCTGGCGGTTCGCTCCGAAGGATTCCCCGACTACCAGATCAAACCGGGTGGCGATCGCGACGAATATACCTCGATCGTTTATCTCGAACCGTTTGATTGGCGTAATCGGCGCGCCTTTGGCTTCGACATGTTCACCGAGCCGGTCCGGCGCCAGGCCATGATCAGGGCGCGCGACACAGGTGCACCGTCGATCTCCGGCAAGGTCACCCTGGTGCAGGAGACGGACCAGGGTGTTCAGAATGGCGTTCTGATGTATCTGCCGGTCTATCAGACGGCCGTGCCGCCGGCGACCGTCGAGGAGCGGAAAGCTGGGCTCGTCGGATATGTCTATGCGCCGTTTCGCATGCGTGACCTGATGCAAGGCATTCTGGGGACCGGCCAGCTCTCCAGCCTCAGGCTGGAGATCTACGACGGAGTGTCGCTCCAAGCGGAGGACGAACTCTACGATAGTGCCGATCCCTCCCAGCCACAGATCTCGTCTGCTTTCACCGTGATCGATCGGTTGGAGATCGACGGACGCACCTGGACGATACGTTTCAGTTCATTGCCGACATACGACGCTGCTGCAATCGACGTGCAGAAGCCTCGGCTCATTTTGTCAGGCGGTCTGCTCGTCAGCCTGCTGTTTTCTGTCGTGGTCTGGTCACTGTTGGTCAACCGCGCCAGGGCGCGCGAACTCGCCGATGCCAACGAGCAGCTAAGCCAGGCAAAGGACGCGGCCGAAGCGGCAAATCGTGCGAAGTCGCTGTTTCTTGCAAATATGAGCCATGAGCTGCGCACACCATTGAATGCCGTGCTGGGTTACGCCCAGCTGTTGAAGCGGGATGGAAGCATCAGCAAATGGCAAGCGAGCGCAATCGATACCGTCCAACGAAGCGGCGAGCATCTGCTGACGCTGATCAGCGATATCCTCGACGTGTCGAAAATCGAGGCCGGAAAGCTGGACATTGTACCCGAGCCGGTCGAACTGTCGGTCTTCCTGGACGATGTAGCTGACATTATCCGCGTGCGCGCGGATGAAAAGGGGATCAGGTTCGCTTTCGAGGCGCCATCGGACATGCCGCCGCACTGGGTGCAGGCCGATGGGAAGAGACTGCGGCAAGTGCTTCTCAACCTGCTCGGCAACGCGATCAAGTTCACCGACCAAGGTCAGGTGGCGTTTCGCGCAACGTATGTCGCGACCTCTCGCAATGACGTGCGAATACGCTTTGAAGTGTGGGACACCGGAATCGGAATTTCCGGTGAGAAGCAGGGCGCGATATTCAAGCCATTCGAACAGGTCTGCGATCTGCCGCATCGGTCCGGTGGAACGGGCCTGGGTTTGAGCATCAGCCGGGAACTGCTGCGCCTGATGGGCAGCGAGATTGAGTGTGAAAGCACGCTGGGCGTGGGAAGCCGGTTCTGGTTCGAAGTGTCGCTGCCCGCACTGGACGTTGATCTGTCTCAAGCCCATGCCACTGGAAGTGGCGGTAGCCTACGGCGGACCGCGGCGGAGTGTTCTCATTGTGGATGACGTCGCGGAAAATCGCGCGATCCTGGCGAATATGCTGGCTGGCGTAGGCTTCTCGGTGCGTGAGGCCACGAACGGGCTGGATGTGCTGGAACAAGCGAACTTGACGCCTCCCGATCTTGTCCTCACGGACGTCATGATGCCCGATATGGATGGTCTCGAGGTCATGCGGGCGATGCGCCAATTGGACAAGCTGAGGGCAATCCCAATCATCGCGGTGTCGGCCAGCGTCGGTGCAGATGACCAGGCGAAGAGTTTCGCGGCAGGCGCGAACGCATTCCTGAGCAAGCCGGTCAACCAGGAGCACCTGTTTCGGGAAGTCGGCAGGGGGCTTGAGTTGAGCTGGATCTATCAGCAGGCCCCGGGCCCCGACGCTGAGACCAGCGAGGTGACCGTCACGCCGAGCGCCGCCGAACTCCTTCACCTGTATGAGACGGCCAGGACCGGAAACATGCGCAAGATGAGGCAGCTCGCGGATGATCTTGCGGCCGGTAACGCGCAATGTGGCCAGTTCGCCGCTCGGTTGCGAGAGTTCGCGGAGGCCTATGACTCCAAGGCCTTGGTTGCCTTCGTCAGAAGTTATGTTGATGAAAAGAAAGGAGCAGCCGCATGAGTGGTGCTTTGGCCTCAGACGTCCAAGGGCAGACGATTCTTGTCGTCGACGATTCACCCGCCATGTTGCGCGTTGCTGCGGAGCATCTGGAACGCGACGGCTTCAACGTCACGGTTGCCGGCGATGGAGAGGAGGCGTTGGCGCGAGCCGAATTGGTACGGCCGGACCTTGTTCTGCTCGACGTGATGATGCCGCGGATCGACGGCTTCGAAACCTGCCGCCGTCTTCAGTCAATCGATGGACTTGTGGATGTTCCGGTAATTTTCATGACCGGTCTGTCGGATAGCGACAACACGGTCAGGGCTTTCGCGGCGGGCGGCGTCGACTATGTAACCAAGCCATTCCAGTCCGAAGAATTGCTCGCACGCGTGAGGACCCATCTGACGCTTCGCGCAACCCAGCAACAGGCAAAGCAGGCGGAACGGGAGGCCAGGCAAGCCCATGCGCGCTTGCTGGACGCGTTGGAAGTGATCCCCGAGGGGCTCGCTGTGTTCGATGCCGACGACAGGTACGTTCTGTGGAACAAGCGCTACGCCCAACTCTACGCCGCAAGCTGCGACAAAATAGCGAAAGGCATGAAGTTTGAAGAGACCCTGCGGGCGGGGCTCGCTCGCGGCCAGTTTCCCGATGCGATCGGTCGCGAAGCAGAATGGCTGGCGGATCGTCTTGCCCGGCATGCCAAGCCCCACTGTGAGCACGAGCAGCGCCTTCCGGGAGATCGCTGGCTGCGCATTGAGGAGCGGCGCACCGCAGATGGCGGTAGCGTGGGCGTCCGAATCGACATCACCGATTTGAAGCTCCGCGAGGAGTCTTTCAGGCTGCTGTTCGAGGGAAACCCGATCCCGATGTGGGTCTACGATCGCGAGAGCTTGAAAATCGTGGCCGTCAACAATGCGGCTGTCGATCATTATGGCTACAGCCGCGAGAAATTCGTTTCAATGTCGATCCTCGATATCAGGCCGCGAGAGGACCGGGACGATGTGGTTGCGGCTGTCGCAACGAACGAGTCCGGGAGCGTAAGAGATGACCGGTGCTGGCGGCATCTCAAGGCAGACGGAACGCTGATCGACGTGTCCATCTACTCCCGCAAGCTACGCTATGCGGGGCGCGAGGCCGCGCTGATTGCCGCCATCGACATCACCGAGCGCAAGCGCGCCGAACAAGAGCTCTCAGACACGCGCGAATTTCTCGACATGGTCATTGAGAACGCGCCGACTCCCATCATTGTGAAGGATGCGCAGAATTTCAAATATGTCCTGCTCAACCGCGCCGCCGAGCGGCTGCTGGGCGTCCCGCGCACTCGCTACATTGGTAAAACGGCATTTGAGGTCTACCCCAAGGAGGAGGCCGAAACGATCTTTGGGTATGACCGGGCGATTGTGAAGTCGCGGCGCCAACTGTGCTTCGATGAGCATTGGCTCGACACTCCGGGGAATGGCAGGCGGCACGTCAAACCGTCGACCTTTCCAGTGTTCAATGCCGCCGGTGAACCACAATATCTATTGACGGTTATTGAAGACGTAACCGAACGCAAGGAGGCGCAGGCGCGCATTCAGCACATGGCGCTCCACGACCAGTTGACAGATTTGCCCAATCAGACCGCCTTCAACGAGTATCTGGCGTCGGCATTCGAAGCGGCAAAATCATCGGGCAAGGAACTTGCCGTCCTCTGCCTGGATCTCGATCGCTTCAAGGAGGTCAACGACATCTTTGGCCGTAGCCTAGGCGATGCGCTCCTGTGTCGAGCAGCGGAACGATTCTCTGCGGTTGCCGCGGGTGCATTCCTGGCGCGCTTGGGCAGCGACGATTTCGTCGTCATTCTTGCGGACTACCCGCAGCCTTCAGGTGCGATGATGCTCGCCGATCGGCTTCTTGCGGCGAGCAGCGAGGAATTCGAAATTGACGGACACCGCACGTACATAGGGCTCAACATCGGTGTCGCCATCTATCCAGCCGATGGCACAAATCCCGAAACGCTCGTCGCCAATGCAGATGCCGCGTTGTGCCGCGCCAAGGCCGACGGCCGCGGAATGGTTCGCTTCTTCGACGCCGACTTGGACGTTCGGTTGCGCGAGAAACGCGCGTTGCACCAGGACCTGAATGCGGCTGTCTCCGAGGGGCAACTCGTCCTGCATTACCAACCGCAAGCGAAGATTGGAGGGGCGATCATTGGGTTCGAAGCCCTGCTACGTTGGCAACATCCGATCCGAGGATTTGTCTCGCCGGGCGTTTTCGTGCCGCTTGCCGAAGAGAGTGGCGCGATTCTTGCGATTGGGGCATGGGTGCTGCGGCAGGCCTGCTGTGAAGCGGCATCCTGGACACAACCATTGCGCATCGCCGTCAATCTTTCGCCTGCACAATTCGTGCAGGAAGACCTTCCGGCCCTGGTGCACACCACGCTGTTGGAGACCGGCCTCGCCGCGGACCGGTTGGAGCTCGAAATTACCGAAGGCGTCCTGATCGGTGACTTCGATCGCGCGATTGCTATCCTGCGGCGCCTCAAAGCTCTTGGCGTCCATATCGCGATGGACGATTTCGGAACCGGTTATTCATCTCTATCGTATCTGCAATCATTTCCGTTCGACAAGATCAAGATCGACCAATCCTTCATTTCGAATGTCGAGCGTAATGGCCAATCGGCAGCGATCGTTCGTGCTGTGATCGGGCTGGGCAGGGGGCTCAATTTGCCTGTCGTCGCCGAAGGTGTTGAAACAAGCGAGCAGCTTGACTTTCTGTCACGCGAGGCGTGCGATCAGGTTCAAGGCTACCTTATTGGCCGGCCGCGCCCGATCACCGACTATTTGGAGACGATCGGCCGTCGCGCCCAGGTCGAGCGACCAGCGGCCGCTTCGAGGTGAATCCCAGCGTCAACCGTGAGTGTAGGCTGAAGGGTCCGTATCAACCGGCCACGGCGCGATGTCCTCGATGACCCGGCGATCACCGATCCAATTTTCGTCGGAAAGGCGCCAGGTCGGCATAACACCCCCATGTTCGGAGTGCACGCGCCTCCGTTCCAGTCAGGCGCTTTCAATCGTGATGGGCTGCAAACTCTGTACGAAACGGACCAAGTCTGCTCGCTTTAAAGCAAGTGCCAACCGCGTCAAAACGGTACGCCGACTCACAAGGTGCACTTCGTGCGTTGAGTCGCGCGCGCTGTCATACGGGCTGGTCGGGTTAAGAGAATGGTAGAACAATACTGCTATATGGCGAGAATCCAGCGTGCGCATTCATGCGACAGGGGAAGCGAACCATGAAGGGCGTGATATTCAATGTCCTGGAAGAAGTCGTTACCCAGCAGTTCAGCCAGGATGTCTGGGAAAGTCTCGTCGATAAGGCGGCGGTCGATGGCGCCTACACTTCGCTCGGCAACTATGCAGACGAGGATCTCGTCTGCTTGGTCGCAAGCGCCGCTGAAGTGCTCGGCAAAACGCCCGGTGAAATCCTGCGCTGGTTCGGACAATCGGCGATGCCGCTGCTGGCCGCGCGTTACCCGTCATTGTTCGAGTCGCATCGGTCGTCACGCGATTTCATTCTCAGCGTCAACAAGATTATCCATCCCGAAGTCCGCAAGCTCTACGCTGGAGCGTCGTGCCCGTTCTTCCACTTCAAGCCAAGCAAAGCCGGTTCGATGATGATGGCGTACGAGTCGCCGCGCAAGTTGTGCATGTTGGCGCAGGGCTTTATTGAAGGCGCTGCCCGCCACTATCACGACGATGTCGACGTCCATCATCGTGAATGCATGCACAAGGGCGACGAGAAATGCTTGCTGGAAATCAAGTGGGCGGCTTGAGTGCATCAGATGCTGCCAGAGATTGCAGACAGCCTTGATTTTCAGAAACTCCGATTCGAGCGTCGATTGCAGCGCGAGCGCGCCGCGCGACTTGAGGCTGAGGCGATCGCCGAGAGGGGCCTTCGCGAACTTTACGAAAAGCAGCGGCAGTTAGAGCTGCTGGAGACCATCGCGACGGCCTCCAATCTGAGCACTTCCATCGAGGACGCATTTGACCTCGCCATCAAGGAGGTCTGCAGGTTTATGGACTGGCCGCTTGGTCAAGCCTATATCGTCGATCGCGGTGGTCAGGACCCTCGTCTAGAGCCATCGCACGTGCGTTATGCAACCGATGAGGATGCGCTGCGGCCGATGATCAAGGCAACAACGGCGGCATCATTTGCTCGCAGCGAGGGGCTTCCCGGCCGGGTGTTTGCCTCGGCGACACCGATCTGGCTGAAGTGCCTGGCGACTGACCGAAACTTTCCACGCGCTGACGCGGCCGCGGCCTGCGGCATCCATAGCGGTATGGCCTTTCCGATTCTCGTGGGACGCGAGGTGGCCGCGGTGGTGGAGTTTTTCTCCTACACGGAGCAGGAGGCTGACACAGAGCTGCTAACGTTATTAGGCCATATCGGGATCCAACTTGGCCGGGTGATCGAACGCAAGCAGGCGGAAGATCGATTGATCCATGATGCCTCGCATGATGGCCTGACAGGCCTGCCGAACCGGTTGCTGTTTGGTGATCGCGTCGACCGTGCAGTCGCTCGTGCAAAACGCACTTTCGACGAGTATTGTGCCGTTCTTTTTATCGATCTCGACCGCTTCAAACTGGTTAACGACAGCCTGGGTCACGCTGCGGGCGACGACCTGCTGGTGGAAATCGCGCAACGCCTTAATGGTGTTCTGCAGCGGCATTCCACGGCGCACACGCTCGCGCGGCTCGGAGGCGATGAATTCACGGTGCTGCTCGAGGAACTCGACAGTCCAGACAAAGCGATGCAAATCGGGGAACTGCTGATCGATGCTCTCCGGACGCCGATCCTGATCGATGGCCAGGAAATCTATGCCGGCGCCAGCATCGGGGTGGCCAATATCACCGGCACGGAGCAATCGCCGGCAACGGTGCTGCGCAATGCCGATCTCGCCATGTACAGTGCAAAATCGCTTGGCCGAGGGCGTGTTGAACTTTACGATACAGGCCTCCACCATATTGCGGTCGAGCGATTGAGGCTTGAAGGCGATCTCCGACGGGCGCTCACCAACAATGAATTCATCCTGCATTACCAGCCAATCGTTTCGCTCGAAACCCACGACATCGTCGGCTTCGAATCCCTGCTGCGGTGGCAGCGCGGCCCGCAAGATATCGTTCTTCCGGGTGATTTCATTGGGACCGCCGAAGACACCGGGCTGATCGTCCTGATCGGCGGCTGGGTGTTGGGAGAGGCGTGTCGGATGTTGGCTAGTTTGCAAGCCAGATACCCTCGACCCGAGCCGCTCACCATGAGCATCAACATCTCACCCCGGCAGTTCATGCAGCCCGATTTCATCGAACAAGTCCGGCGCGCCGTGCTCACTTCGGGGGTGGAACCGTGCAGTGTACGGCTGGAGATTACGGAAACCGTGGCAATCAGCGATCCCGAACGGACGATCCTCGTTCTCGCGGCGCTGCGCGAATTCGGCGTGCGGATCAGCCTCGATGATTTCGGGACAGGATATTCATCGCTCAACTATCTGCATCGGCTCCCGGTTGATGCGCTTAAGATCGACCGCTCGTTCGTAGCCCGCCTCGGCCTCACGGTCGAAGGAACGCAAATCATCCGTACGATTCTCGATCTCGCGGAAAATCTGAAAATAGATGTGGTCGCCGAAGGGACAGAGCAGGAAGGACAGATCCGGAAACTCACGGAAATGGGATGCCACTTCGCGCAGGGCTACTATTTTTCGAAGCCCGTCGCGTCGGCCGACATCGAAGCGCTCTTGGGCAGCTCTACGTCCCTCTCAGCAGAGACCAACTGATCGGCTCATTTACCGATTGGCTCATCTTAACCAGAGCCCAGGCGTCAATCTGACGCGGCGGCGTCGGAACGGACTGCGGGAGGGCGACCCAGGAAGTGATAACGCAGATTCCAAAGCACAAGGTACCGACCGAGGATCTGTGACTGGTCAAGGTCAAGAGCCGGCAACACCCAGCCTCCAGTCTGCAGTCGCGTCGCCGATCGGTTCTGGTTCCAGGGCTCTTGCAACCTCGACGTGGAAGCTCGGTATGCCGGGTGGGGTCGCTGCCGGAGGGGTGTCCCGATCCGATCAGCCTAACCGAGTTCGGCTCGGATGATGGTGAGAGGTAGAGGGAAGGAAGCGCGATCCACCCTTGGTACGGAACGCTCCAATCTGGAGCCGAGACAGCACATACGCGCGAGAACCAAGAATGTTCGTTCATCGCGTACTGTCTTTGGTCAGATCAGAGCTCCCAATGTCGCCATTGTGTCGCCCCATCGTGCGGGGCTACTCGGGTCGAGGTCGCCGCGTACACGCGATGAGAGACGAAAATGCAGTTCTTTTCAAAGTGCCCCCGCTGCAGGAATAAAGGTTCTGACGATGTTGTTCACAAATGTCAAAACTGCGGAACCGTTTTTTGCGAAGAATGCGGAAAGTCCCGACTCGGAGATGTCTGCCCATACTGTGATGATGGCGCCTCTCCAGAAATCGGACAAATAAGATAAAGTGCGATCCTGCATTGAAGATGAGTATGCGACGTTGAACCGCGCCGATGGTGGGATCGCAAGACAACATCCGGGCTTTGTTGGACGTCCTGCTCCCCATCTGTTCACCGCATGGAGTTATGGGTCTATAAACGTTCCGGCGGCTGGCGCTGTCGGAATGGGACCAGACAGCGATCCAGTCACCATGCCGGAACCAAGACCTAATCGAGAGTTGGTCAGTCCTCAGGCGCACCTTCGATTGGAACGGCAAAGCCTGCCTTTACACGGTCGAGTATGACCATCGTCTTGAAGCCCTTAATGTCTGGGTTCTTATAGAAGAATTGCCGGGTGAATTGCTCATACTCCTCCATGGTACGGGCGGTCGTGTATAGAACAAAGTCGGCATCGCCCGTGACATAGAATCCGTTGACGACATCATCTGACGACTTGATGGCCTTCTTGAACCTATCGATGATGTCTGAACGCTCCCGCTCCAAGGTTACCAACACAAGCACTTGAATAGGTCTTCCCACGGCCTTCGGCGAAACGATTGAAACGTCGGCCTCGATGATGCCTTCCGAACGGAGCCTCTTTAGTCGCCGTTGACAGGCGGTAGCAGAAAGCCCCGCCATTTCGCCGATCACCTCGGAAGTCAGGCGGTTATTCTTTTGCACGATCTTGAGGATGCGGGCATCTATTCGGTCGTAGTGCACAGTCGGCTCCAGGTTGAGAGTCTGTCTCGATGCAGTCAAACATCTGAACGGTGGGCGAGTGGGACGAAAATATGTGACAAATAGCCGATAGGCGCAGATGTTCATCGTCTTCGTCGCGTCCGAGTGTCGAGTCTCGCCTGCGTCCAATCGTTACCGTGGCCGCTGTAGAGCGCGTGGCGTTCGGCGTCGATGTTCTTGGCCCTTACCGTTTCAACGCGCGTGGTCTCCGCCGGCTTCTTGCGCGGGCCGGGTCCGAAGGAGAGGAGCGTGGCTGCGCCGGTCTAGGTGAAATCGCACCGCGCCATAGCATCTGTTCGGAGTTTTCGATGCCGAAATCGAGGTCAGATAGGTCCTTTCCAAGGCGACCGCCGCACTCTCCGTGGGGCACGTCGACGTGACGTTCGTTCATAATACGCTGTCCAGCTTGCCGGGGAATTACCATGTCGTCGATCGGTACCAAGTTGCTCAACAGCCTGCGATCCGTTGAGCGTCCGGGCGACTTTTGCGTTGGTGGAACTCGCGAGATCTTCATGCCGACCATCGACGTCGACGGCGTGGGCAGGCTCGCCTTTCCGGTTCTGCCCATCCAAGCCGAACGGCTCGTCGCCATCGCCGAGGCAGCTCCGTTCGGGCGGGGCGAGGAGACCCTGGTCGATCGCGAAGTCCGGAGAACCTGGCAGGTCGATTCCGCCAAGGTTCGGATCGGAGGGCGTCACTGGGACAAGACGCTGGCCAGCCTCGTCGCCGAGATGGCCCGCGCGCTCGGTGTGGGCGAGCCGGTTGCGGCCGACTTCTATAAGTTTCTTGTCTACGACACCGGCAGCTTTTTCGTCGACCACCGCGATACCGAGAAGGTCCCCGGCATGTTCGCGACGTTGGTGCTCGTCCTGCCCTCGGCCCATAGCGGCGGCGAGTTGGTCGTCAAGCATCTTGGCCGGGAGATCGTGCTCGACGCGCGTCCAGAGGAGCCGTCGGAGATCGGCTTTGCGGCCTTCTATGCCGACTGCGTGCATGAGGTGCGTCCGGTCAAGACGGGATGTCGCCTGGCCCTCGTCTACAATTTGCGTTTCGTCGGCAAGGAGCGCGCACTGAAGGCGCCCGATTATCGATCTGAGCACGGGCGCGTGGTGGGGCTACTGCGGAATTGGGCGCGCGCTGAGGAGGAGCCTGATAAGCTGATCCTGCCCTTGGAGCACGTCTATACGCCGGCAGAGCTGTCCTTCAATGCGCTCAAGGGGGCCGATGCGGGCATGGCGTCCGTGCTGGTCAGGGCCGCCGCAGAGGCGGGTTGTGATCTCCACCTGGTTCTCGTATCGATCGAGGAGAGCGGCAGCGCCGAACATACCCCCTATTACGGCCGTCGCCGCTGGAGTCGCGACGAAGACGAAGAGTTCGAGGTCGCCGAGATCTTCGACCGGGCGCTGATCCTGTCCGAGTGGCGGCGTCCGGATGGCGGCAAGGCCGCGTTCGAGGATTTTCCATTCGCCGAGGACGAGCTGTGCCCGCCCGACGCTTTCGAGGATCTGCTACCGGATGAGCAGCATTTTCACGAGGCGACGGGCAACGAAGGCGCATCCTTCGAGCGCACCTATCGCCGCGCCGGTTTTGTGTTGTGGCCGACCGCGCGGAGGCTTGCGGTGCTGAATCAGGCTGGCCTCCGCACGACGCTGCCGTATCTCGAAGATCTGACGGCGCGCTGGGAGGCGAGCAACACATCGATCCAGTCGCCGTTATGGCGTCAGGCCGATGAGCTGTCGGGGCACATGCTGCGCTCATGGCCCCGCTCGTCCTGGCGGTCAGAGGACAACGCCGAAGCCGGCCGGATGCTCGATTTGCAGGTCAGGCTGCGGAACGTAGAGCGCATCGACGCATTTCTCGCCGAGCTGCCCGCCGAAGGCCATTACGCCGAGCTTGACAACGGGGCGATCGCGCGGGCCGCCGCCCTTCTTCCTCGCTCGCGTGCAACCGAACTGCTGGTCCGGATTGTCAGGCGTAACGCTCAGGCTCATCTCAGCGCCTGTGGCGACCTGCTGTTGCGCTGCGTCGCGGCGCCGGCGGGGGCGACGGGCGACCTGGAGCAGATCGGCCGAGCCTTGATTGACGCGTTGCCGGGCGACCCGACCAAGCGGGAGCAGGTCAGCGCCTGGAGTCGGCCAATGCCGGTGAAGCCGGGCTTCGTTGTCGATCTCCTGACGGCGACGAGCCGCATCGATGCGGGGCTTGCGGCGCGCGCGCTCGAGCACATGCTGGCCTGGCCGAAGACATACAAGCCGGACGACGTGCTGGTCCCTGCTGCTCTCGCGATTGCCAAGCCGGAGGAGAGCAGGGCTTGGCCGGCGGTGATGCGGCTCCGGGAGGCGTCTCTCGACCACCTGCGCCGGCGCATTGCCCTTCCGCTGGAGGCGCCACGCGACTGGACCAGGACCAATCCGCTCAAATGCACGTGCGGCGACTGCCGTGGGCTGGGCGCGTTCCTGACTGCGGCGGATCGCCAGCAATGGCGCCTGAAGGCGGTCCAGGACCGGAGAACCCATGTTGAGCAAAGCGTTCGGAACGCAGCGTGTGATCTTGACCTCGCAACCGAAAGGCGCGGCAGTCCCCACACGCTGGTCGCGACCAAGAACCAGGCCAGCTACGAACGCCGCGCGCAGCAGCGTCGGCAGGATCTGGAGCATTTATCGACGCTGGGCGGATGACGTTGGCCCCGCACCCGCTCAGCCAAAGATGCTGGGAGGCCGCCTTTTGCAGGCAGGCTTACGCGTTATCAAGTTGCTCTCCGCGAGTACCGACGCGGTGATAGCGGATCGAATGTCTACAATCTTTCGAGGCGCCAAGGGACGCGCATTCATCCTCACTTGTCTCACGTGTTAACGGCTGCGAGGAACCGCGCATAAACGGCGACAGACAGTCTCGGTGAGGCGCGTAGGGGCCAGTTGCCGGGCCGGCCCGGGCGAGCCGAGTGGGTTGCCGTCAAGGTGGGTGGCCAAAACGGCGCCGGCGGCGACCAACATGGCGACGCGGCAGGGCCGAGAGGCGCACAAGCGCCGGCGCCGATCGCGAACAACGATGACAGAGTCCGAGGTGAGGTGCGCTACCGCGAGGTGGATCGCTCGAAGCAGTGTTGACTGTGGACAAACGGCGCTCTGACTTGATCACCAAAGGACCATGGTCCGTCACGCATCGCCGTGGAGCGCGATACCGGCGGTTCCGGACGGCGTGCATAGCCCGGCCACGGTCAGTTGCCTGATAGCGCCGCCGGGCCTCCCTACGCCGCTCACGCCGTGCTTCCTGCGCGCAGGCCCCGAAGCAGTAAATCTGACCGCGATCGCATTGTCGGCAGACAAGAACCTGACCCCGGCAACGGGAGCACAAAAATAACCTGCAGATGCCATCGGAGCATTCCGAGTGGCACGCTTTGCGTGCTCGTACTGGCGCTACGTTTTGCAACATCCGCACCGCGGCCTGCTCAAGAACCTCTCGCATGGAGGCCATCGACCCTCGGTCGGAGGATGGCTGGGCCGGTCACCGCTGTAAAGGCTGGCCTGCGGCCACCGCCTTCGGCGGCTGGCGGCCTTGACAGCGGCGGCCAGCCCAGCAGTCGTTGGCCACCATCGGTTCGACGACCTAGACCGGCCGGATGCTCTGCCCGCGTCCGATGTCGCCAGATTTACGCGGTTCTCGACAGCCATCGACATCACGTTCTTCATCGGCTATGTCGACCGCGTGAATATTTCCATAACCGCGTCTTACCTTGCGGAACGCGCGCACTGCACCTCGCGAACAGGCAACTCGGCTTGCGTTCGGTCTGTGTTATCGCGGTTTCCGTGGCGTCCATTCGGGTCCGCGGCAAACGAGTCGGTCCTTGGGTTGGTGTGGGGTGCAAGAGCGGTGGTGAACGCTGCGGCCGTCAGTCTTGTCAGGTCAAAAGGCGCCGTTCGAAAGGTCGAGCGGTTGTATCTGACCTAATCCGACGAGCCGACTTCGCCGCGTCCGCCGGACCTCACATTCGGCCCTGAAGGCGCACAGCAGAGGCAATGTCGGAAGTCATCCACATGCCCACGAGGCTGCTCCACCTACCGCAGGCTGTTGCCCTGTATTGCGATGCTAGCGTTCGGCGCATCGTCACATTCCGGGGCGTCAACCCGTGGCGGCTCTCGCGCGGGCACCATCAAGGAAACGACGCTTCGTCTGATACCCGGGACACCCAGCAAATTCGCCTGGACCGTGAATTCGTGCCGAACAGAATATTCGGACCGTGCTCCCGCCGTGGCCATCCAATTCACGCAGTCAATTTGATCCGCGAAGCAGAGCGCCGCCCAGCCGCGTTCCATGGTCGTTTTTCGTGGCACCTTCCAGTACACGAACGGTCGTGAATAGAAAGGATGGTCTGGACTGTAAAACGCTGCGGCAAAGGCGAGGGAATCATCTCCGCTAATACGAGGGAGCGGCACGTCGCTTAATTCATGCCACTGATGAGTTAGTTCAAGAGCGGCCTGACGATATAAGTTTCGACCTTCCTCGTAGCCATAGTGGTTGCGATAAACTGCGTGGATGGGGGCTGCAACCGTGGCCGCCACCACCGCTATCCCGGCAGTCAGCACAGTCGCGTTGACGGTGTAGAACGTTTCGATTGGATAACTCGTCGTACAGACCACCAGGACCGCTAGAGGAAATATGCCCTGTAGTGCCCAAAGCGACGGCAGATCCGTCCGAAGGGTGAGCGAGGTCAGGATGGGAAGAACAATTGTGGTAACCAGGACGACGAGCAAAAGCTTCAGTCCGGGATCGGCCCCTTTGAAGTCCGCAGCCATACGATCCAGACGCCGACCTGCAATCATGAGCCAGGTTACGGCTGCGACGCTCAGCGCGGCTGCGAGCCCGGCCAGAAAGTTAAGCACGTCGTGCAAGACCGTGCCCAGGTCGAATCCCGCGTGAGCCATGGCGTGTTCGAATGTCGGCGCGCCATGGTTGGCAAGCCAGTAGACGTGGGGCGCCAACGCAAGGGAAGCTGCGGCAATAGAAACGTAGGGCGCCACCGAGCAGAAGTAAGCGCGCCGCGAAGGGTGCGCGATCGCCGCACTGCAAAAGGCCGCCACCAGAAAGATCGAGTAATATTTTCCGAGCATGGCCAGCGCCGCGGTGACGCCCGCGGAGGCAGCCCAGATCACAGCTCTTGTTTGGATAGAACGCAGAAAGCAATACGTGGCCAACGGCCATAGCGAGAGCAATACGGAATTCGCGTTGAACCGTTGGGCATGAAACTGATAGGTCGGGGTCAGCATCAGCAAAAGCAGGACCAGCACTCTTTTGTGGCCGGTCGCGAACTGCCTGGAGATCAGATCAACGGCCCACAACCCCACGGCCGCGTTGACCATGGCCATCAGTTGCATCGACCAATCGCTTACGGGGAAGATAGTCGTCCACGCTCTTGCGATCCAACCCATCAGCGGCGGATGCTTTGGGTTACCCCACTCGAAGTGACGGCCAAGTGTCCAGGTTTCAAGTACGTCCGGATGGAGATCCGAACCGATGTAGGCAACGATCAGGTAGGTCGTCCAGATCGTGACGAAGCAGAGCAGCATCAGTGGTACGGCCCAATCCGACTCCACACCATTCAGCCACGCTATTAGGGGCCGCCGCCAGCGCGCCGGATTTTGGTCGGAGCGTTTGGCAAGTTCTGAAAATGTGAAATCGAACAAGGGGCCTCCCGCTCGCCCATTATTGAAGCCTCGTATAGACCGCTAACTCGACGCATTCAGCACATTGACAGTGCCCACCGATCAAGATGACTGCCAATGCCTGAGTTGCTGAGCCTCTGGGAAAGTGCCGAATACGCGTCTGCGGATGTTTGCATTCACGTCCGTATGCCGTCCGGGTTGAACTGGCCGGCTTCAAATCGGAACGGAGGGTCGGGGCCATCGCGATGGCCGACCCCAATCGCAAACCGCGGACTTGGTGAGGGCGCAAGCCGATCCACGCAAGGGGCGGCGTATTGGTACAAAAAACGCCCCGCCGAAGCGGGGTTAAAGTCGGGGAGTGAGCAACGTATCGGTTCGTCATGGATAAAGCGGGAGCGCTCCTACCGGCGCGCAAAGTTCGTACAAATCGAACCAATGCGCCTCAGCAGTTCGCGGGCGTGTGCTGGCAGCAACATAACGGTACGGTTCGCGCCCCATCCCGCGATCCACTGTTTGCGGTCCTTGGACAACATCCTCTGCGTCGCTGGCATCAATGTGAGTGAGGACTACGAGTGATGATGGCAAATAGCAACGACTGGTCCGACCTCAAGCTGCTGCTTCCCGCGCGAGGACCGTCACGGGAAGCAGGCGGTCGCGGACATCGGTATCACGAACGTCTTGAAGCCGATGTTCATCGAATAGCTCACCGCCGCGCTTACGGATTTGCCGCATTCTGCGATGGCATAGGCGAAACTGGGCGAAAGATCTGGTCCGTAGTAGTGGTTTCGCGCATATGCAATGGTCGTTGCCGGGTCAGCACAGACTGTCGTCTTGACCGATGCGCAGCGGGCGGCCTCTTCCACGGCGTAATGCAGACTGCCAATCAGAAACAGACCAAGGCAGAGCGTCAACGCGCCGACAAGCAAGGCAACAAAGACGGGCGCGACAATCGCAAATTCCACCACCGTCGTGCCCGCTTCGCTGGCGCGCAGTGATTTGACTAAGTTCCGCATGGTCAACTCAATCGCATCATTGTTGTCGTGTTGATGGGCGTCGCGAATGTGCTCGCGATACTGAGACCGGGGAACAATGGCACGTAACCGAATCTCGTCGTGATCTGGAGGTAATCACCCGGCTGCACGCCTGGCGATCCGGCTGCAGAGCAATCGGATGGCTTGGACGAGACGCCACTCATGTATTGCAGCGCGCTCGATGAGTTGACGCAGTAGTATCCCTCGGATGGCGAGCCGGAGACCAGCGAAACGCGCGTCCCCAGCGAGGTGCCCCCGAGGGCATTCTGTATTGCGTTCGAGAGCCCCGGACAATTTGTCGTGGCCGGCAGCTGGTTCGGACCGCAGGTCTTCCACGCTGCTAGGGCTGCGCCCTGCGTTGCATTTTCCGCTTCCATTCGCTGATAAATGTACATCGAAACGTCCGTGACGTTGACGATGGCCAGAAGCAGAAAGAGCGCAAAGACGGCAAATTCGATCGCCGCGACACCTTGCAGATCGGACCCGAACGTTCGAGCCACTCCAAGGAGCCTGCAGGGTACTGCGATCCAGGTTGTCGCACTGTACTTCACGCGACCAGGATCCCTCGTCCCGGAAGGGTCGTTGTCGGCATGTTCAACAACCCCGCCGGAATGCATTGGCCGTTCGGCAAGATCATACCCGTGCCGTTTATCGTGATGTCGTTGACGACCAATACAAAGCAGGATTGCCCATACCCGGCCTTGTTGACTGCGCCGCTGAACGTCACGCTTGCGTTCGGCAGATAGACTAGGCCCGTGATATCCCATGTTGGGCTATTGCCGGCCGCGGAAATATTCACACCGCTCGTCAGGTTTGGGTCTTGATAGATCGCGATGCCCGACCACGTTCCTGAAGTTGGCGCAGCGACATCGATCGTTCCTCCCCCCGTGGGGGCGTGGGTATAGGATCCGGAGTTGGTGCCGGAGAAAATGATCGTAAGTCCCGACCCGTTGGTCGTCTTGAAGGTGTAGCCATTGGTATCCAACTGACCGTTTTCGATGACGAGAACTGCTCCGGCCGGAGCGTTGACCGAGACATCGCCAGTCAGCTGGAGGTCGCCGCAAACGAAGACGTTGCCGCTCAGCGACTGAGTGCCGGACCACAAATTGTTGTTCGGTAGCGGAGCGCCCTTCTTGCTGGGCTCCTGAGGATAGGAACCGCAGGGATTGGGAGGAATGTTGCTCGCCAAAGCGGCATAGGGGTCAACTGCGGCTGGAACGTTGGAGTATTGATTGACGCCACAGCCGTTGTTTGTGGTGTGCGCGGCTCCGATGGGAGCACCCAGGTTGTGGCCATTGCAGGTCGCCCCGGTATTGGACATGACATTGCACTGCATGTTCGCCTTGGGCGCACCATTCGTTCGGATGCCGGGCGGCCCGAGCGCGAGGAGGCAGAACGACGACTGCATGCCACCGGCGGTGGCAACCGACGACGCTGCCAACCGCTTTGCGGCAAGACCATTGATCTTGGCGTCGCCGGCAAAGCCGACAATTTCAGATAGAAGAAGCGGGACATACCCCGAAATTGACACGCTGTAGCAATTGTTGCCGCCGCCCGGACACGGGGCAGAATTCGAACTTGTAATCGTTACGTTGCTTACCCCGTTGACAAATCCATATTGCGCGGCGACGGCCGCAGCTTCCGCGCTGTAGGTGGCCCCGCCGTTGGTCGCCGCTGCGACAACCGCAGCATCGGCTGCGTTCTGCATAGCTCGCGTCACGCGGTACCAGTTGGAAACTTCAAATCCGATACCAATCGCCCCAATCAACGGGACGAGCAGTACCCCCATAATGATGGCGACTGTGCCGCGCTCATCTCGCTGGAAGCGGCGCATAAGTATGCGAACTGAACGAATCATTCCAAGCATCCACACCGGGGGTAATCACACAGCTGCCGCGCCGGCCCGTTTCCGACAAGTACTGGCATCAGCAACGCAACCGCGATCACGTAGTGGCCTGACGGATTGCGCGCGGGGTGTTGGAATCGGCGCTTGTGCCGCCGTGTCAGCAGCGCGAGAAAGAATAGGTTGCAATATGCGAACGATTTCAGCGCCCGACTGCGGCAGCTGTCCCAACGGCTCATCGCTACACCCGCATTAAAACTGGATGGATTGAACAAGCGATGGTCTGCGCCGGATACCTTAAACGTCGATGTAGATTGCGGAAAAACATCGACAGTCTTGAGTGCTGCGACGGAACGATTAGATCAAACGTTGCAGAATGCGCACATCTTGGTCCGCTTCGTACAGAGCTTGTCCGCCGAAAGCGAAAGCAATCTGTCAACATACCGTGTGCGCCAAATCGGATCGGCCGAGTAGTAGTCCCTGAAGCAAAAGACACGCTGCTGTTAGAAGCGTGTCTGAAGCGCGTATGCGTCGCCCGAGTCCATAACCGCAGCAAAAGACTGACGGACGAACCAAGCCGCCCGTGCATGCTAATCGACCGTTTCAGTGTGAGGGACGGGGTCAGCGAAGAAGCGACGCGTGCCGTCGGGAAGATGGGGCACGTGCTGCGCGATGAAGCCGGAGAGGGAGTTCGAGCTGCGCAATTGAAGGCAACAGGTGTTCGGTGGCTCGTTTGTCTTGCGATTGCCTTGTTATCGTCTAGAGACGGCCGCCTACTCGTCGTTCAAGAGCAAACCTAGATTGGTCGCCATATCTGTGATCGAAGCCAACGGTCGCCGGAGAGTGCGCGCGATCGCGCTTGCCGGTAGTCGTCGGTCAATCAATCCTCGCAGTTTGTGCCTTTCAACCGCGGTCCAGGGGCGGTCGTTCCCGTTGCGTGTACGCCGCTCTGCGATCTTCTCGTTCCTGTCACTTTGAGGCGCATTCTTAATGTACATGATCACCCCCGCCAGTTCTGCTATTGGAGCCATACTGGTTGCATGAGAGTCAAGAACGAGACGCAACTGGGACTGCGTCTTTGCGGGTCTTGTCGCTTTGTTGGCCGAGATGAGCGGGCCGCCGTCGAATGTGCCAAAAGCAGCTTGCTCTCAGCAATGAAGGCGCCGCGAGCATCCAGGCAAACGGCCCCGCCGCGCCGAGAACACGACAGGGCCGCCGCAGGCAAAGGCTGTCCCGAGAGCAGCACGGGGCAGCGAGGGTCTATAAACCTGCAAAGAGTAGAATATACCCGAAGTCGACTGTCCAAATTTGATGAAAGGAGACGGCGCCAGCAAATCAATCAGTCCGCGTCTCGGTCCGGATGGATACGGATGAAAGTGAGAGCGTTACGGGCAGCGATTCAAGGCGCGTTCGGTACATTACGTACCGACCTATTGCTTTCCTAGAGTCTCAATTCAGCTGATGGTCATATCAGCACCTTGTGCGTTGACCAGATGGAAACAGCGCGGCGGTATGGGATCGATCGTACTCTACGAGAGACGAACGCGCGCATCGTAAGTGGCGGTCACTTGCTCGGCATCTTGGCAAAGGGCAGGCTGCGCGGCCCAGCTCAGACCGAGTGATCCACATCCCGCGAAGCGTTGACGAGGAGTCGTCCTGCACAAGTGCCTGCACGTCGTGTGGGAAAAAGGGCATGGCAATGAAGTCATCTCCTCTTCTGCGTTTGTGGCGGGACAAGAGGGGGGCGACCTTCATTGAGTGCGGCCTGGTCGCTGCCGCGATTGCCGTTCCTCTTGTCTTGGCGCTGAATGGTCTTGGTGCCGGCCGGAACGTGGCTTACAGTTCATTACCGTCATCCAACGTGTCGACCGATCAGCTTGATGAGTTGAATCTCGCGCGTGAACCGCACTGATGGGCGACATATTTTCGAGAAGACCCTCGCTGGTTCCTCGGAGCGATGAGGTGACCGAGTAAGAATGCGACGGTGCATGAGGAATTGAGGGATCACGCGACTGATCGTCCTGGTTGCTCTGTCTTCTGCGACGCGATCGATGGTGGTTTCATGCGCATTCGTGACGTTGTCTCCGGCAGCTTCTTGGCACCGACCGCGGCCGGCCTCGTGCTGCTTTGCTCGGGCCTGCTGGTTCTTGCCTTCACGTTGTGAAGACTGCCCATGAAGTCATCCGAGCGCATCGGCCTCAGCCGCCGCCGCCGTTAAGGCCGACGTAGAAGTCGGTCCAATCATAATAAGGAGCATCGGCCGTCGGCCTCGGCTTGCGGTAATTGCAGTAGAGCTCTCCGGACTGTTCGGTGCCGAACTAAGGGCTCATGACAAGAGTGGCGGCCAGGAGTCCTGATGCACCGATCAGTGATATTCGCTTCGTCATATAGAATTCCACAATACGTCCCTCAGAGATCGCTCAGGAGTTGGTGACGTCCTGGCTGGTTTCGCTTCGTCAAACACGCAGGCGCGCCAGTCGCTGGTTGGACAATTGGTCGGCCAGCTACCACCCAACGCCATGAACAGTGTTCTTGCTCGATGGCGACGTCGCGCGCTTGCGGCGCTGGCATTATCTGGTGGCGACAGTTCGCCAGCAGCACGGGCTTGTCGTGCAGCAGCGATTTCGGAATGGCTCCAATAGCATGGTCTTGAGAGTGCCTACCGGAGGATGCCGAGATAACTCGGCATCGATCTCGCCTTTCTCTTCATCTCTCAATTTGGGCAAGGCTGGCACCCAGACCAGTGTCGGGATTGTGGTCGGTCAACCCAACCCAACCGCAGGTCAGTCGTCATCCTTCGCCAGAAGACATCGGTCTTCTTGAACGGTTTCCAGGACTCAATCAATTCGGCATCGGCGAGCGACGTCTGGCGCGTATACCATCCGAGACTAATCGGAGCAGATTAATCGGAGCTGCACAAAAATGGCGTCAGAGCCATATAGCAAACCGAATAACACCACGGTTCACCAAAACTCCCGTCGACCGAGCCAGATGTGGAGCGGAAGCATCAGGGAGAGAGCAAATCCCGCCGTGAGATGGATCCAGCTGATCCAGGGCCGCACCTCCTCCGATCCAAGATAGTACAGCCCAAAGGCGGTCACGATCAGGACGGCATTGAATGCCGCCATGATCGATCCGGAAATGCGATTCTTCCGGCTCCGCCAGGCGCGCAGCAGGTGCACTGGAATCAGCGCGCCCAACAGCAACAACGCCAGCATGGCGGCTCCGCCATGCACCATCAGCATCGTGGCCGCGGCCTGCTGCCAGATCTCGTCGCCGGCGATGTTCTTTTGCCAATCCGCTACGAGCCAGCCAGCACCCGTCAGCAGCAGCACCGCGAACGCCGCGTAAACGGAATAGCGGAATGAGCGCTTAAGCGGCAAGGTGCACCGCCTGAGGCCAGTCGGACGTGACCTGCACCTCCCCATCGACCGAGATCAACAAGGCACTCGCTCCGCAATGCGCGAGCAGATCGCCGGCGCCGGTCCCGGAGATCATGACGACCTTCGTGAGCGCATCGGCGATCATGCATGACGGCGCTCGGACCGTAGCGCCGGCAACGGCACCCGTCGGCTTGCCGGTAGAGGGATCGATGATTGCCGATACACCCGGAGCTGCATCGTCGATCAGGTCAAATCGACGCGCCGTCGATGCCAGCGCCTCATCGGTCAGCTCGATGCGGGCCAGCAAGCGGAGCGGGTCGCGGGGATCGCGCAGGTGGATCGTGCGCGGCCCCTGTCCGAACGCCCGAAGATCGCCGCCGGCATTGACCAGCCCGCCCGAAATATCGAAGCCACGCAACACCTCGACGGCACGATCGACTGCAAAGCCCTTGGCGATCCCACCGAGATCGATCGTGATCGCCGGTGACCGGAAGCGCACCGTTTGTTCAGGCGAAAGCTCGATCGCATCGGTGACGCGCCGTTCCGGCATGATGACCGGATCGCCATCCAGTCCAGGCAGCAGACCCACGGCCTGCAACTCCGGCGCGACGGTGACGTCGAAAACGCCCCCGGAGCGCCGATGCATCTCGACCGCCGCCTCCAGGACCTGGAACGTCCAGGCGTGAACCCGCGTCGCGCGCACGCCGGCGTCTCGATTGAGCCGGCTGACGTCACTGTCGTACTCATGGAAGCTCATCAACCGATGAACCTCGGCAACGGCATCGAATGCGGCGTCAATCGCGGCATCCGTTTCGGGCCCGGCGGCAGCTGCGACCTCGATCTCGACAAAGGTGCCGAGCAGCGGCCGCGCGCGGCGAAGGCTATCGGAGGCGATTGGCATAGGCGGCCAGGATCCTCTTCACGCCCTCGGTGACATGTGTCGACGACAGCGTCGCGCCGGAGATATTCCGGATGTCGCCGTTGATCTTCAATGCGCTGCCGCTGCTCTTGCCGACGAATTGCGCCAGCCAGCTCGGACTTCTGATCTCACCGCCATAGGATTCCCGGTATTCCAGGATTTCGACTTTATGCACTGCCCCGCCTGGTGTCAGCGCCACCGCATAGTCGATGAACAGGTGCTTGCCGATGACCCGGTCGAAGATGAAGAAGCCCGCGACCTTGCCACCGGCTTCAGCCTTCCAGACGCGTCCCGCCTGAACTTCGGTGAACTGCGTCGCTGACGGAAACGCCTGCTTCTGCGCCTCCGCGATCGACAGGTACTGAACGGCATAGGCGGGCGAAGCAACCGACACGAGCGCCACCGCCGGCAACGTATATCGAACCCACGTCATCTTTCACGCGACTCCTGTTGTTTGACGTCTTGCCGGGGCGGCGCGTCGTTGCGACGCGCCGCGCTGATCTCAGAAGAAGAAGCCGACGCCGCCGAGGAACGAATCCGACATCGCGCCGGTGATACTCTTGTCGATGACGTGCTGATAGGTCGCCTTCAGCACGACCTTCGGCGACGGGAACAGTGCGAAGCCGGCGGTATGGAACTGTCGCTGACCGGCACCGGTCGGCAGATTTGCATCCGTGCCGGCAAAGCCACTGGTCTGCAGGTTCTGGTAGGTATAGCGATAGAACGGCACCGCCTCCCACTCGCTGTTCAGGATGGTACCGAGTGGCACGTGATAGGCGACCTCGCCGGAGTAGCCGTACATCGTCTTGCCGACGTTGTTGGTGGGATCTGAATCGTTGTTGGCGCGCAGGTTCTCGGGATGATCGAATTGCGCGCGGACATATTCGCCGCGCAGCTCGAGGCCGGTGTCGGGGACGCGATAGCGGAACTCGGCGTCGAACATCGCCAGGCTCGAGCGGCCGAGGAAATTGCCGAAATCATCATGCGCGCCGCGCGGCGTTGTATTCGGCGAGAAGTAGGCGCTTACGCTCCCGGCGAAGCCGGGCAGGAACGTCGGCGTGACGTCGAGCCGTCCGGAGACGGCCACCGCATTGTTGAGTTGTTGGAAGTCGCCAAGCGGAGGCCTGGAGAACGCGAGCGCGTTCAGGCCATCGATGCCTGCGGCGTAGGGCGTTCCGGGAAGCGGGACGGTCTTGGCCTCGGTACGGTTATCGAAGGAGTCGCCGAAGTCCTCGTTGCTGGTGCTGACCATCACCTGATACTTCAGGTCTTCGCTGATGGTCCCATAGACGCTGCTTGCGGGTACCTTCCAGGTCGATGGAATGAGACCATTGTATAGTTCGGGCCGGTTCACGCTGTAGAACTGCGTCGGCTCGTGGTGCTGGTTGATGTAGCCGATCGGCACGAGATCGATACCGGGCGCGCGCCAGTTGAACTGATCGAGAATCTTGAAATCGACCCAGAGCTGCTCGATCTCGGCGGTGCCGTGCAGCTTGTCGTCATTGTCAAAGCCCGAACCCGCGTGCTCGAACTCGATCTCCGCATTGAAGATGATGTTCGGCGTGATCGCGTAGGTCGGCAGCAGGATGAAGCGTGCCGCATCGAAGCCGTTCTGCCATTGGCCGTTGGCGGCAGGGTTTTGCACGGCACCAAACTTGACTTCGCCATAGGCGCCTATGCTCAGACCAGGGACAGGCGAGTCCGCCAGCCCGAGAATGGGCTTGTCCCCTGTCGCTGGCAGCGGCGGCAGATTCAGCATCGGCTTGGCCGGCGTCGTTGCGGATTGGGCTTCGCCCTTGCCCTTGCCCCCCTTCGTTTCCTGCCTTGCGTCCGTCGCCTCCTTTGCATCAGTGGATGCCGCTGTCGCATTGGCGCTCCGAACCGAAGCCGGACGCGATGGGGACTTGGCGTCGGCTTGCGAGCGGCTCTCCTTCAACTCGGCTTCGAGCGCCTGGATACGCTGCTCCATCTTGTCGAGCTTTTTCAGCAATGCCTCATTCGTGCGATCTTCAGCCGCAAAAGCACCATTGCTGCTGAAGATCGACAGCGCGGTCGCCGCGAGCAGCGCCGCGCGCCTCGAGCTAAGGCCCGGTCTGAATTTCGTTGCGTCCAAGTCCGTGTAATGCCGCGACAGCATGCCCGCTCCCTTTCGAGCCGCGGAACAGAGACCCGCGACAATCGGGCGCACCTAACACCACAGAGAAGTTTTTCGATACGTGTCTGGCAGTCTAAGAGCTAGACAGCGGTTAGAAGTTCTCCACTTTGGAATTAGAATAAGAAAAACATGCCGAGGCCCGGCAGAGTTCGTGGATTTCGCGCGGACGCTCGGCAAAAGCGGCGAAGTCGCTTATCAGGGCAAAAAAACGGACTCTCTGAGAAGCGGTATCAAACCCGGATTTGAAATCGTCTGTCGTATGAGGAGTTCTTAGCAACCTGCTGCGGGACTATCCTAGATGCCGCCGCGGCAGTTTGTGCGTTGGCGGGGGGAGCTATCGGTTGGATGAAGGAAGCGGGCTTCGTCGATATCCGCATTCAGCCGCTTACGGGCGATCAGTCAATGATCGTCGCAATGAAGAGCCGTGGCGGCATTTCGTCTCTTTGAGTCCTTCGGGCGGAAATCGACCAGGGCGAGCTACAATTCATATTCGAAGTCTCAGTTATCCCGGCGGCGCGGGTAGCCGCTTGGCGATTTCTTCGAGCTTGAGATGGATTGCGACCTCTGCCTCATCGGCGGCAATGAGATCGGGCCAGACACCGATTCGGGTCTTCGTGCCGAAGCCGAGCAACTCCCGGACGAAGAACAAGGCGAAGTCGTCGGCCTTCAGCCTCTTGATCTTCCCAGGATCGGTCGCGTCAGGCTGGATCGGCGCGCGGCAGACATGGCGCAGTTTCGTGATGGTCCGCTGACAGGTCAGCTCAAGAGAGCAAGAGATCGTAGTCGCTGTTTAGGCCAGCCAAACAAGGGGCCGCCGCGCCTTTTGAAGCCGGCGGCCGAGTTCGGGTAGGAGCCCCGTAGGGCTTCGTAAAATGCCTCTGTCGCAATTTCAGGTACAAGAGTTTGTTCTCTGCGCGATACATCAAGCGGGCCGTTTAACATCTATTGTATCAGTAGCGCGTCACTTTAGTGCGAAGCGTACGAGCTGGGGGCGCTCGGCTGTGAGCAGAGATTAATTCTCATTGATGGAAAAAATGGCGGACCTCACCCGCGACATCGTCACCGCGCTGAATGGCACGGTCGACATGCCGCCGATCATAAGCTTGAGATACACGTGAGGGTTCTCAAGCTGGAGAAGATCAGCAGCAGCGAATCGCGGCTGAGATTCGCGGGCAAGATGCGCAGGAACGTCGGCGCCGACCCGAAAAGAAATGATGGTGCCGGCATTGCCGAGAACGGCATTCCGGTTAGTCGTGAGGACACCTGACAGAAGTTGCGTGTCGTATCTGTACGATACGGACAATACTATAGTCTCGTTGCCACAACAAATGGGGCGACAAAGGGCCGCGTCCGCACAATAATGCTCTGCGGACGCGTCACCGCCGGCCGTTAGCCTGGGCCGGCTTCATGTTGAGTAAGATCAAAGCGGCACTCCGCGCGAGGGCTAAAAGAGCAACTCCCAGCGTCAAAATGGAGAGTTGATCATGCCAAACGAAACCAAACTACCCGTTACGAAGAAGACCAGCGAAGCCGCGTTTGCTGGCGAGGTATGGTGTCCGTTCGAAACGCTCAGACAGGAAGTCGATCGCTTGTTCGAAGACTTCAGCGAGGATTCTTGGCGGCGGCCGATTCGTTCGCTCGCAGCATTCGACCGAGCATGGCCGAGGAAAGTCGCCGCCACTCCGGCCGTCGACGTCGCCGAAAGCGACATGGCTTACGAGATCACGGCCGAGATGCCTGGAATGGACGAGAAGAATATCGAGGTGAGCCTCGCCAACAGCGGGATCACCATCAAGGGCGAGAAGAAGGAGGAGAAGGAAGAGAAGTCGAAGGACTACTACCTCTCCGAACGTCGCTACGGCTCGTTCGAGCGTTGTCTCTATCTGCCCGACGGCGTCGACACCGACAAGATCGAAGCAACGTTCAAGAACGGCGTGCTGAAAGTGACGCTGCCGAAGACCGCGGAAGCGCAGAAGCCGGCCAAGAAGATCGAGGTTAAGGCGGCAGCGTGAGAGGTTGAATCAGCTCGCGCAGGCCTGGAGCTGTGCTTCGGCTCCGAATATTGACCCCTTTCGGCGTCCAACCTTGACCCCAGCTACACGACCTTTTCAGACACGACCTCAGCCAGTTAGGTGCTGCGGAATGGGGTCAAGGTTGGGCGCCGATCGGGGGTCAAACGAGGCGCTGATTTACAGCCGCCGCCATTGATGCCGACGTAGAAGCCGGTCCAATCAAAGAACGGAACGATGATCGGGGGCTCTTTGGCGGCTTTGGTGTAATACGGGCGCGGGGCGAGGTCTGCGGCTAAGGCCGGAGCGGTCAGCGCGATGAGAGCTACTGTGGCTAGCAGGACGTTCTTCATGCCAGTCGACTCCCCGACAGTTCATCGGGCATGACTGCCAGCGTCCATCCACCCATTCAACGACCTGGCTCGGTAGTTGACCTAAGTGCAAGACGTTGTGGGGCCATCAGCACGCTGAGCGAGCAGGATCATCTGAGACGCCTACCAATTCTGGTAGGAGCCTCGCGGTCCGTTTGTGCCGATACTCAGATAGCGTAAGTCATACCGAGCCGGCTCAATACAAACAGAAAGGCCAACGATGAGAATGGCTTGGGGTGCGTTCGGCATCTTCGCAGTTGGTATCTTTGCGCGTGACGTCTTCGGGGGGGCTGGTAAGGCGGCTTGCGAAATTACCCATCAGGCAGATGCTCGCGAAATTGTTGAGCAGCACCGCGCGGAGCTAAAAGGGAGCCCATCCTCCGCAGTTGGGACCAACGAACCCATTGTGCGATTTGCGTAGGAGGAATTCCACAGTGCAACCGAAGGCCATCAGCTTCAGCGCCTATTGTTGGTCTCGCTCTGGCGCACGCTCAACTGTCCAGCTCAGCTCAATCCGGCTTCTTAACGGTCGACGAAGTAAAGGCGCCAACAACGAGGTTCGCATTGTCATTCGGCACTCCTCTGTGGGTGGCGTTAACAATCCGACCGAGGCAAATGGGCTGGTCTACTACTCTGATAGCAGTCTATTGCTCCCTGAGATCTCCCGGCCTCGGCATCGACAATCCTCATCCCGACGAAACGACGAGCCCCGCCGAAGGCGTCAGCGCGCGAAAGCGACCGGCGCGAGATAGCTATCGCGCGCCCCGGGCTTCTCGACCGGGAAGGGCGGGAAGGGACTGGCGCGATGAAGCAGTTCGAGCGCCTCCCGGTCGAGCACTGTATTGCCTGACGACTTGGATATTTCGCTTGCGATCACTTCGCCCGCACGATTCAGGTCGAACCGCAGCACCGTTGTTCCCGCGGCACCATGCGCTGCCGCCGGGTAACGTTTGAAGCGCTGCAGATGACCGAACACCAGCGCGTTATAGGCCTTCGCGCTCGCCTGTGAGAACTGGCCGACATGCTCGGTCTTCGGCGGCGCGCGTGTCTCGGGCGCGGGCGGCTGTACCTGCGGCTTTGGCTCCTCGATTTGCTTGGGCGTCTCTTGCGGCAGGGTGACCTCGGCCTGTGCTTGTGGCGGTGGTGGCTGTTCGACCTTCTCGACGGGCTGCTCCTGCTTGGGCTGCTCCTTCGGCGTCTCGTCGGCCTGTTGCATGGTCGGGCCGACCGCGATGTCCTGGTTCTGAATTTCAGGCGAACTGGCTTCGACTGGGGCGAGCGTGACGCTGATCGCAGGAATGATGTTGGGCTCGACGGGTCTGCGGGAATACCACAGTGCAATGGCGGCCATGATCGCGGCATGCGCCAGCAGGATTGCCAGCGCCGCCAGCGTCCAACGTGATACGCCGCGATTGTCAGGCAGATGCAGCGCGCGGGCGTTCATGGCTTCGCCGCCGGCGCTTCCAGCCCGACCAGGGCGAGCTTGAGATAGCCGCCGTCGCGCAAGGTATTCATCACCTCCATCAGCTCGCCATAGCTCAGCGACTTGTCGGCGCGGACGAAGATGGTTTCGTCCTTGTGGTTGTTGGTGGCGCTATCCAGCGCACTCGCGAGGGTTTCGCGCGCCACAACGGTTTCGCCGACGGCAATGGTCTGGTCCGGTTTGATCGTGACGAAAACCGGCTTGTCCGGGCGAGGCTGCTCGGGTGCCGTGCTCGCGGGAAGGTTCACGCCGATGTCGACGGTCGCAAGCGGCGCGGCGACCATGAAGATGATGAGCAGCACCAGGATCACGTCAATGAAGGGCGTGACGTTGATCTCATGCTGGATTTCGAGTTCATCGCCGTTCGAACGTGAACCGAGACGGACAGCCATGGCGGTCACTCCGCAGCGCGTGGCAGGACCACATCGCGGCTGCGCTGGCCGCGGCTGATCATAAGTAGGAGCTGCGCTGAGGCGTCACTCAGGAGCGCGCGATAGCCGGCGATCACGCGAGCCAGGTGGTTGTAGATCACGACCGCCGGGATGGCGGCCACAAGCCCGAGCGCGGTGGCGAGCAGCGCCTCGGCAATGCCGGGCGCAACCACCGCCAGGTTCGTGGTATGGGATTCCGAAATGCCGATGAAAGAGTTCATGATGCCCCAAACCGTGCCGAACAGGCCGACAAAGGGGGCGGTCGCGCCGATGGTGGCAAGAATGCCAATGCCGCGCGAAATCTCTCGCGTCATCGCTGCTTCCACACGTTCCAGCCGAAGCGCGACACGCTCCTTGAAGCCGTCGTCAACGATACCGTCGGACAGTTCCGCCTCGCGCGCCGTCGAGAGGATCAGCTGCGCGACAGCATCGCGGTCGCCATTGCATTCATGGGCCGCCTCCGTGAGGCTGCCACCTTGCTCCAGCATCCTCACCCGCCGCAGCGCATGACCCCTGCCGACGCGCAGCTCGATGGTCTTGGCAAGCCAGACCGTCCAGGTCACGAGCGAGGCGAAGGCGAGCCCGATCATGACGGCCTTCACGACGATATCGGCGTTGAGGAACATTCCCCACGGCGACAAATTGCGCGGCAACAGGGAATCCGGAACTTGGGCGAACGCAGGCTGCAAGTGGATCGCGAGGGCCGCAAGAATGAGGCCACTCGGCAGCAGCCGGAGCCAAATTCTGCGCTGAGGCTTTTTTTCGCTAGCTTTCATCTCGTTCTTTCTCGTCTCAATCGGCCCCCACTTGTGCCCCATACCTGTGGGCCTGCTCGCGCGCTAACCAGTCGCTAAAGCAATCCCTCAAGGTGATAATTCACGCCGGCTTTGACTTGGTTGACCTCGGTCTTGACGGTCACGCTGGTGCCGAACGGATTGACGAAATCCAGGTCTTTGCTGCCGAAGGCGAGATGGTCGTACTCGAGCTTCGCCGACCAGTGTGATCCCAGCATGTATTCTAGGCCGCCGCCAGCGATCCATCCGGGCCGGGTGGTGTTGGTCAAGGAGACACCGTCGAGCCCGCTGTTCACCTCCATGCGATAATCGGCATTCATCCACGCGGCGCCGCCCTTCGCATAAAGCATCAGCGGCCCGGTGACATAACCGAACCTGCCGGTGAGGGTGTCATACCAGTTGTGGTCGCTGGTGACCGAGAGCGATGCCGTGCCGGTGGGATCGACGAAATTGGCTTTACCCTGAGCTGACGTCCAGGCGAGTTCGCCTTCGATCCCGAGCAGCCAGTTCGGCGCAACGAGAAGATTGTAGCCGGCCTGCAAGCCACCGAGCGCTCCCGCCGGATTGGTCCTGTCGGTGCCGATCGGCGTGAGTACGTGCTCGCCCGCGCTGAACGCGCCGCCGAAATTTGCGCCGATATAGGGTCCGGCCCAATGGTAAGCTATCGTGGCTGGAGCCTTGCTGTAGAAGGCTGGCAAGACACCCGCAGTTTTCTCCGGAGCCCCGAGCTTTTGCGATATGCCAAAATAGTATCCGCGCCGCGGTCCGTATTGAGACGCGAACACTCCGATGCCGCTGCCGTTGCGGATCTGGTAGATGTAGTCGGTCACGTTGACCACGTCGAACCGCACCGTTACCGGCAGTCCGTTCCAGCCATTGGCGAACTCATGCGATACGCCGGTATTGACCTGCCAATAGGATGGCAGGTGGTCGCAGTTCGGGCACACCACCCCATCTGGGCTGGTACGCAAGCCGCTGCCATAGATAAAACTTGCACTCGCGGTGGTGCCGTCCAACCAGGTGCTGGTGTCGGTCCAACGGTATGCGACCCTTCCCGAACCCGTATAGGTTTGATCATGGTCGGTGTGGATCCAGTGGTTCTGGATGTAGACCAGGTCGTCCGGAGAAAACAGGGTCTGGTTTGAAACAACGGTGTGTGCGTGCTGGACGCCCCAGGCCCAACTGGTGTCAGCGGAGAAGCCGCCGTACCTGAACCTAAGTTTCAATTCGGCGCCGTAATTCTCGGCTCTGTCGTAGTTGAACGCGGTCAGCACATAGGCTTGGCCGAACTGCCCATCATCAAGCAGATCCCTGGCGGTCTTGTAGTAGATGCTGCCGCCAATCTCGAGGCTCGGACAATTTGCTGCTGGGGCAGGTGCTTTGCCGGGTATTGAGCTTGAGGTCGTCGGACATTGCGGCAGCAGTTGCTGCGTGAAACCGGCGTCGTACACGTTCGCACGCTCGGGTTGGATCGCGCCGACATTCTGGAGAGGCTGGCCTGCCACTTGGCCGGGCAGCACGGCCGCCTGATCGGGGGTGATTGTCGGAGTCCCGGCGGTGGTGCCGTTGAAGATCTGCGTTGGAATCGTTCGGCCAAGCACCTGTTGGGGCGGTTCGAACGTTCGCATGTAGCCGACGTGCAGGACGGTCGACCACCATGGCTTGTAAGTGAGGCTTGCGCGCGGACTGAATTGGTTGGCGTCGACGTATTGATAGATCTGATCGAACCGCAGACCGTAATTGAGCGTGAGTTGTTGGGTCAGCCGCCACTCGTCCTGGGCATAAGCCCCAAGCTGCCAGCCAAATAATTTGCTGCTGTCGAGAATGTTGAAGGGTCTGTCGATCGCGGTCAGGCCGCTCGGATCGGCCGGGTCGAGCGGCTCAACGGTGCTTACGGTTGCGATGCTGGACTGCTCGCCGTTGGTGTAGAAGCCGGCCCGAACCGTGTGCGCATCGTTCACGCGGTACGAGAAATCGCCTGAGATGCCGTTGAGAAACGAGCTGCGGTACACATCGGATGCGACGTTGTTAATGAAGAGATCGCCCACCGGGTCGGGAACAAAATGAAGATCGCTGTAACGCGAATAATAGGCGAGCTGCGCATCGAAATTGCCTTCGGATTTCTGCCAGGCAATGACGTTGTAGGCGTTCTTCTCATATTGATTTTGATTGATGGTGGCCGAATCGAACGCGCTCTTGCCGAACGCCGTATAGGCGGGCGCATTTGGGTTGGGGGTCCCATCCGGGTTGAGGCAGGGGTTTGCCGGGTCGAACGGTCCACCGCAGAAGCCGCCCGCGTTGCCCGCCTGCCCGGGATTGTTCGGAATCTGGTAGCGGGTCTCGCCGAACCCTGAAATCGTGACCACCCGCGTCGTCGGATCGTCGAGCACCGTGGATGTATAGGCGAAGAACCGACCCTGTTCGGAATGATCGTGAATGGCGTTGAGGGTAGCGATGGGATTCTCAAGGCCGAGCCCGGTGCTCAAATAGCGGCCGGTGACGTAATAGTCGGTTTTGCCCTCGACCCCGCCATATTCGAAGCTGGGCGTGATGGTCTGCCGGCTGCCGCCGTAAATGCTGACGCTGCCGCCGGACAGCGCCGCTCCGCTCTTGGTCGTGATGTCGAGGACGCCGGCCGTGCGCAGGCCATATTGCGCCGGCAGCGCGCCAGTGAGCAGCCCTATGCTGCCGATGAAAGACGTCTCCAGAAGCTGCGAGAAGCCGGACACGCCATCGGGCAACAGAATCCCGTTGATCCGGTACTGAACGTTGGCGTGCTCGTTGCGAACGTGAAAATCGCCAGAGCTCGTCGAATCTTGATAGACGCCCGGAAATTGCAGCACGATATCGCTGAGCTGGGCGGCATTGCCCTGCGGCAGGCTCTCGATATCCCTCTGGCTAAGTTGATAGTTTGTCGTGCCAACCTTGGGCATGATGACGTTGTCGCGCCGCTGGTCGAAATTCTGGGTCTGCTGGACGACCTGGCGATTCGCCGCAGCCTGGGCCTGCTCCGCGCTTGGCACGGGCGCCGCTGTCGACGGCGGATTGCGCACAACCTGCCGTGGCGGGGGCGTTTGCGGCCGCCGCCGCTCGGCCGGCGCCGCGACCCGGGTCTCGGGCAGGACGTTGGCGCCCGGAGGCGCGGCCTGCACGGCCGGCGTGGATTGCGGGGTCGGCGAATTGGCCGGTGACGGCTGCGGCGAAGGCTGGGCGGACGGGGAGGCACTCGGCTCCGGCGTCGAGGTCGTTCCCTGCGGGGCCGGGCCTGTGGGGGCTTGGGCGAGCGCGGCTGCACCCGATGCCACCACGAGCGTGAGCGACGATGCCGACAGCAAAATGCCGCGGAAGGTACGAAGGAGAAACGGAGAGCCCATGAAAAATGTTTCCTGACTGAACGCCTGCCCGCGACGCAAAAGCGTCGTGGTACGGAAGGAGCTTCGGCCCTGACTTGCGGCGCGCCCATGGCGCGGCACAGCGGCGGATCGAAGCGATGTCAGGAAATCGGAGGTCCGCGTGATTCAAACGCAGCTCGCGGCGGCTGCAGCACGAAGCGGAAATGATCCACCGGATGATCGATCATTGCCTCGGCAAATTCCACGTGCAGCGCTGGCGGAGTTGGCGCTACGCCGTTGCCCATGACAGCTGTGGCCATGCAGATCGGACAGAGATAGTCGGGATGGCTGTCTGACGGTTGGTGATGATTCTGATCACCATCGGCGCCAGCTATCGCGGCAACCAGAACACTGGTCTGGTCGGGTGCCTTCGCGCTGAGACCGTGAACGTGTCCAAAAGCCAGCGCAAGGTTGATGACAAGCGCTGTCAGCGCAAGCCATGAACTACGCCTGATGTGTTTCCGAAACCAGCGCATCTGAAAAAGCAATTGCCCTTCGCTCGCTCGAGCTAATCTTATCCAAGCTTGTCCTAACATCAAAGGGACGAAAATTGGCCTCGCGTTCGAGATCGACCAGCCGTCCGGCGAATACCCGGGTTATTCGACGGGGCCCTGATGATCGTCTCCACGGCCGCCTGGAGCGTTTCACGTTTTGATAGAAGCATGTCCCGCGTTTTCGAAGTCGTTACTGCATTCGTTGGACTGGATGGTTGTGATGAGGCCGCCGATATGGCGGCAAATGTCGTCGACCGTGCGCTTCTAGCGCGGAGCGCATCCATCGCTTGATCTTGGCGAAGTTCTGTTCGATCCGCGTGTCTGCTCTCAGCCTCCAGAACGGTTACTGCCAAGCCAAGGTCTTTCCCTTTGCGTCTCTTTCCAATACATGTAATGTTATAACATTGCAATGCGTTTCGCGGCGGCGTTTCGCATCATGTTGCTGTGCGTTCTGCCCGCGAAGCGCGAAAGGAAAATGGCCCCATGCCCGATGCTGCACCCCGGCTTCCCGTCACCGTTCTGACCGGTTATCTCGGCTCCGGGAAGACGACGCTGCTCAACCGCATCCTCTCCGAGGCGCACGGCAGGCGGTATGCCGTGATCGTAAACGAGTTCGGAGAGGTCGGTATCGACAACGATCTCATCGTCGACGCCGACGAAGAGATTTTCGAAATGAACAACGGTTGTATTTGCTGCACGGTCCGCGGCGACCTCATCCGGATCATCGCAGGGCTGATGCGGCGCAGCCGAGCCTTCGACGGCATTGTCGTCGAGACGACAGGGCTCGCAGATCCGGTGCCGGTGGCGCAAACGTTCTTTGTCGACGAGGACGTCCGCCGCAAGACGAAGCTCGACGCCATCATCACTGTCGCGGACGCCAGGCATCTCCTTGAACAGATCGACCGCGCACCGGAAGCGCAGGAGCAACTCGCGTTCGCCGACGTCGTTCTCGTCAACAAGGTTGATCTTCTCGATGCGGACGGGCTCGCAATAATCGAACGTCGTATCCGAAACATCAACCCATATGCAAAGATTCACAGAACGGAGCGCTGTGCTATCGATCTCGCCCAGATACTGGGGCAAGACGCCTTCAATCTCGAGCGCATCCTCGAAGTCGAGCCCGGATTCCTCACCGAAGAACACGAGCACGAACACGACGACGGGATCGGCAGCCTGTCCCTGGTCGCCGATCGACCGATGAAGCCCGGCAGGTTCGTGTCCTGGATTCAGGATGTCACACAGCGCTTTGGTCCGGACATCCTTCGCATGAAGGGCATCGCATCGATCGAGGATGACGATCGGCAATTTGTCGTTCAGAGCGTGCACATGCTCATTGAAGGCGGAAGTCGGCGTCCCTGGAAGGACCAGGAGGCGCGCCAGACACGGCTCGTTTTCATCGGGCGCGACCTGCCAAAGGAACTGCTAAGGCAAGGCTTTGAGGCGTGCTGCGCCTAAAGGGGAGCGAAAATGACCGAGATCGCAGGATTCGTTCCGAAATCCGAGCTCGAGCGGCTTCGCCTCATTCGCGAAGCTCGCGCGATATATGACAGCATCTTTCCATCGACCGATGCGGTCGGTGACCGACCGCATGACCGGGCGGGCAAAGGCGATGCAACCGGACTGAAAGAACCCGCTCCCTCGAAAGGAAACGTTCGAATGACGGGGAGCTTATAGCACTTCGATCCGCCATATTTTCCTCGTCCATGAACCAGAAGTTCGCAACATCGCGTCGTGTTCTGGCTGGGCATTGTATCGGCAGAAGCGCTCGATGGAAGCCAGGACGTCATCGGCGGATTTGGTCCATCGGAATGGTTTGGGATTGGCGTTGTGCCGTTCGATGAACGAGGCGATGTCCGCCCTGAGGGCGGCCACGCTGCGATAGATGCCGCGCCTGATCTTCTAGTCGGTGAGGAGCGCGAAGAAGCGCTCGACCTCGTTGAGCCATGACGAACTGGTCGGGGGAGCACGTGCCAACGCGGCCGCTTTAAGATCGTCCCTCATGCGAGGCCAAGCAGTGCTCTATCCATTCTCACCAGCACGCTCCAAGCTGGTTCAGCTCACATTGAGCGCGTAACTGCCACGGAGGAGACCGGCCACGTCGCTCCCCGATCATTTCCGACCTACGGGCCTTTCTCGGAGGCCAACTGATGGATTGAATCAGACAACCAACGCGTCTCAAAAAATGAGCCTTGGCGAGTTTGCTTAGCTCACCGGCTCCTTAGCTGAGACTGCGGACTGAGCCGAAGCATAGGCGCTTGAGACAAGCCTGTAACAACAACATGCCTTTTGCTTGAGGCCCTTGCGCTCATCGATCTGCAAGACACCACGCGTCTTGCGAATGAGCCCTTGTTCTTCGAATCGGGCGAGCGTCTCGGTTACTCCGGCGCGGCGCAATCCCAGGACCGAGGAAAGGTAATCATGGGTAACGGGCAGCACGCGAGCGTCAGCGGCATCACTCGCCAGACACAGCCAGCTGGCGAGCCGCTGTTCGCGATCGCGCCGAACTCCACACAATCCTGTCATAGCGCAATGCAACTGCAGCGCTTGAACGTACAGAAAAAGATGTTCGCGGATCTTTGGGCGCTCGTTGATCACCCGGCGCAACTCCTCGACACGGATCCTGTGCGCGCTTCCAGGAAAGAGCACAACAGCTTGATGCGTCGAAAGGTGTCCGCTTCGTACAGAGTGACGAACATATGTGTGCTTCGGCTCCGAATATTGACCCCTCCTTTCGGCGTCTAACCTTGACCCCAGCTACACAATCTTTGCGGTCGACCACCATGATGCGGTCACCCGTTCCGAGATGCCAGACGGGAAAGCGCGTTCGACCATAATGCTCGCGCATCATCATCGGGGACATTGGGGACACTCCAGCGCCTAGCGGCGAACGACACTGCCGCGAACGCCAGTGACTGCCGGTCCACCGCGCGGGAGACGTGATGCCTTTTCGGCGGCCCGCTTGCCGGCGAGAGCCGTTTCCATCGGCCACACCTTGCGTGCGCCTTCGGGCTCGGCCTTGTGAGCCGCTAGCGCTGCCGTTGCCGTCTGCGCGGCGGCCTGCTTCTGGAGGCGTGAGAGGGGATGTGCCTTGAACCAAATTTCTACGTCGCCACACCACACCCGACGCTTGCCGTTGATGTCGTGCACCGGGAGAGAACCGTCTTCGATGCCCTGCTTATGGGCAGCCTTGAGCGGCAATCGGAGAACCCGACAATTGATCTTGTCGGTCGCATCGCCGATGCGCTCGGCGTTCCTCCGTCTGAGTTGTTTGTTCTACCGGCCAAGGGCGCGAAGGCTCCGCAGACCCTGTCCAGAAATCGTAAGCCGGCGCACGGCTGAGCGCGACAGGTCGGCCGGCCGCCACTCCGTAGCACTCCGGGAGCCTCTTCCCTCCGCACCATACGTTGGGCTAGGCTCACAACCTCAAAGGGAGCGGCCGAAGTGACGAGGAAGAAACGGGTCAGCGTTGTAGAGGAGCCGGCGATCCTTGCACGACTTCGTCGCGTCGAAGAGTGGCGTAGGGCGCGGCTGCAACGGCTGCTAGGGCAAAGCCCTCGGGCTCGCGAGCAAGCCATCCGTGCAGGCCGGCTCTATCTCGAAGTCAGCACGCGCCGCATGGCCATAGAGCGCGGTCTGATCGAGCGCTAGGCCGGTGTTTCTCAAATCCATCCGATACGCTTGGTCGATCCGGCGCGAGCTTTTCAGCTACGCATGGCAGGGCTCATGGAATTTGGCGGCCGGGTTGTCCGCATTCTTTGGGGTTGTGATCCTCTGGCTTGTGCTCTTACTAACCGGCCGCAGTGATGTCGTGTTGCCCACGACGTTGCCGGGCCAAATCGAGTTTTTCGCGGTCACGACGGTGCTGCTCTGGATCGTGATCTTTCTGGCGCGGCTGCTATTGGCACCAATGGTGCTTCTGATCGCCGACCGCGCAGAGCTACGTGCGCTCCGTCTCCGCCTCCGACCGGCCCTTGAATTGATCTTCGATCACAATGACGCCGAATACGTTCGGCCAATTCCTAGCCTCTATTCAGCGAGAGGGGAATTCTTCTGGATAGGCGTCCGCAACGCCGGAGGGCAGACGTTGGATGATGTCACTATCAGGGCGCTCGATAGCTGGTTCACTCAGGAAGCCATTGCCACGGCGATGGGGCGGCGACAGCGGAGCAACAGCCCAGTCGAGGTCAGTCGCTGGCCCGCGTTGCATCCGGGCGCACGTGAGATCGTGCAGGTCTTCGGGCTCGGCTACGACAGCGCGTCGAGCAATCCAGATTATATTTTCAACACGATGCAGCGCTTTACTCTGGAGGTGACTGCGCGGGACACTCCGACCGTTCGGCGTGTCTTTCTCTACGATCCAAAGGCGCGTCCTATGTTTCGCATGCTATCCGAGACCGAGAGCGACCAACCTACCCGTTCGGGTGCCTTGCAGAGCCCCTAAGTGCATCTCGCTGTGCTTGGGCGAAGGTTCTTTCTAGCAGCGGTTTCGCTGCCTCTCCGAAGCGACCGATGGCGCGCTTCTGAAACGTCTGGAAGGCTTTAAGTGGTTCCTCGTTTTTGAGGCAGTCCGAGGCCAGGTTTTGAAGCCCACGTTCGAGATCATCCATTGTCACTTTGGGTCATCCCTTCACGTCGTGTGATCCGGCCTCGCCGCGCGCGTAGGCGTGCGCTTCATCGCGCCTACGATGGGTCTCCGTCGAGATCGTATCGTCTGGCAAGCTCCCGCGCGAATATGAAGGCGTCTCCCGGAGCCATATCGGGCCCATCGCAGACAAAGCCCGCGTTCCAGTTTGAGGAGCCGGGCCCAGTTGCAAACGATCGGGTGATAGCCACGGTCTTGATGTGGCTCCAGCCCGGATGTTTGGCGACCTCATCCATGAGCAGCGAGCGGAGTTCGTCGGCTGTCTTCTTTTCCCGCATGGCCTTCCTTGCTGCGCTCGCGGTGCTAGTTCACGCTCGGCCAGCCATCCCGCAACAGATGCCGGTAGCCTTTGTTAGCCATCCACATGGCGCGGGCGAGATGCGTCTCATAGATGCGGCGAGCGCGCTGCGGCTCGTGTCTAGGGTCGATACCCATGACGATCTCGACGACCTCGCGCCAGTCCGCACCCTCGGCATTCGCGTCTAGCAGGCGCAGGTAGGTGACGGCGTGCTCTCGGTCATAAGGCGTCAAGCCATCAACGGTCGGGGCCGTATCGAGTGACGGCTTTTGCATTGTGCAACTCTCCCCAAGGCGAACTCAAAGCCGCCGCACCGGTCTACAGGCGCGACGGCCTCTGATGAAAGCCTATCTGACGTTCAAGCGTGCGAGCTTCTCGACGGCTTCGGCTCGCGCGCTGGCGGCATCCGAGGCCACAACGGTCATGGCAAGCGACACATCGGCGAAATCATAGTCCACCTGCCACAGGTTCAAAGACACAGGAAAGACGCCTGTAATCTGAGGACGCATTCTGCGGTTCTCCCAATTCAATGGTCAGCCCCGCAGCTAATGATGGGTGTTAAGGCGAGCTTCACAACCCTGAATTCAGGCCCGGATTTCCAGCGCTCAAAATTTTTCTACTCAATTTCGTTTTAGGTCGCCCAAGCACAAAGAGTGTGGAAGCAAGGGGGCATAGCGGTTTTGAACTCGTGTTCATTTCTAGGGACTACCCGGTAGCTATATACCGTACCGGGAGGGCCGGCCCTATACGTTCTCGTTAACGATCCATTAAGCATGATCGCATGGCGCCGGGTGAGAGCGCTGTGCCATGGCGAGAAGTTCCCACGCGTAACACAATATGGAATATATTTGAGGTAGCGCATATGGCGTGCCACCCGCCAGACGTGCTTAACGCATAGCTCTCCCAGACCGGGACAGGCCATGTGGCCAGCGCATTAACGATCGGGTAGAGCACCACCTCGATGGCGGCGACGAGGCGTCTGGGATCGTCCGCCGCGATGCCGATCCGCCGGCCGGCGGCGTCGACCACCGGCCAGTCCGCCAGCGCCAACATCACGTAGAGCGACTCCCTGAGCTTCGCGGCGGCCTCCGCGCCCCACAGGCGGATGATCTTCTTCGCCAGGCGCTGCTCGAAGCCGTGCTCGTCGAGCCAGACCACGACGTCGCCCTCGGCGAGTTTTTCCCGCCACGCCAGCGCCAGCCTCTCGGCGCGGTCCGCGCCCAGGACCTCGGTCAGGCGTGCGATGTCGCCGTTGCCGAGCAGCGCGTAGAGCTCGTCGCCGAAAGCCTTCCAGAGCTTCGCTGCGGTCGCGTAGCCGACGCCCTCGAACGCCGGATCCTCTGCGAGGTGGCGCACGATGATCTCGCCCGATCTGGGATGACGGCCGATCTGCTCAAGCATGACGCCTCGATCCGACTTGCGAAACAGCGTACCACCGTGCTCGCTCCGGCAAGGGGCAGCCCGCGCTGTGCTTCGGCTCCGAATATTGCCCCCTTTCGGCGTCCAACCTTGACCCCAGCTACACGATCTTTTCAGACACGACCTCAGCCAGTTAGGTGCTGCGGAATGGGGTCAAGGTTGGGCGCCGATCGGGAGTCAAACGAGGCGCTGATTTTACAGACAGCCGCCCAAGTGCCAAATGAAGCCGAAAGCAAGGATCAGTTCTTCAAGGAGCTGGCGGAGCTTTCCGAGCGCATGATTGCAGTGCACGGAAAGGAATTTTCGATGGGTGAATTAGTGCTTGCCGCGAGGTTCATCGCTGACAATAGACCGTTCGAGCGAAACGCGGCGACAACGCAGTAATGTGTCTCTTCCCGAAGACGAAATCTGAGTGGAGATCAGCAAAGCGCGTTGTGTCCGAACGTCTTGACGTCGAATGAAACCGCTTTTTCAGTAGCGGTTATGACGCGGTCTTGCGGGGTCTCAGAAGCTGACAGCATGCCACCGCGGCCACATTGTCATCGTGGCGGTACACCGTATAAGTTCGAGCAGGGAGGCGGCTTTCCGTGGAGACGGGGGCTGAGATGATCATGCTCGAAGGACACGATCCCTACCTTGTCGCGCTGTCGGTAGCGACCGCGATCCTGGGAGGTTACACCGGCTTCGGTCTCGCCGCTCGCATCCGCGGCACGCCGGAGGCTGGGCATCGCTTGCTGCTCGCAGGTGCAGCATGCTTTCTCGCCGTCGGCATCTGGACCATGCATTTCGTCGGCATGCTGGCGGCGCCGCTGCCGACGGGCACGGTTTATCTGGCCTTGCCGACGATCGTCTCCTTCCTGATCTGCGCGCTGGTGGTCGGTGTCTCCTTGTTCTTCGTCAGCATCGGCGAGCCGTCGATCCTGCGCGTGGTGTCCTCGGCCGTGCTGCTCGGGCTCGGCATCTTCACCATGCACTATGTCGGCATGCACGGACTGTCCGGCGAATTCGCGATGACCCATGCCCCGGGGATGGTGGTGCTCTCATTGGTGATCGCGATCGCCGCCGCCTATGGCGGGCTGCGGGCGTTCCTGGCGCGGCATGGCGGCGTGCAGTTGATGTTGAGCGCTGTGGCGTTCGGCATCGCCGTCTCGGGCATGCATTACACCGCAATGGCGGGGGTGCAGATCGTTCCGCCCGGGGCGGAGGCCCATCACCATATGGAGGGGCTGGCCGCATCGCCGCAGATCCTGTCGCTGGTGGTTGCGCTGCTCTGCTTCGTGCTCGCCGCCGGTTTCCTGCTCTCGCTGGTGCCTGATCTCCGCAAGAAGGAGCCGGCGACTGCCAAGACAGCCGTCCCGGACGGGGAGATTGTCGATATCCCCCTCGCCGAGGCCGCCATGGCCCCGGCCAGCCCGAAGTTGCGGCCGACCCCGCTCGGGGGCTTGGGCCAGCCGCTGCGGGCGGCGCCGGCCGCCAAGCTTCCTGTCGAAGGTGCCGATGGCACCCATTTCATCGAAGCCGCCGATGTCCGCAGCGTCCGCGCCGACGCCCACTATACCAGGATCCACGACGGGGTGCGGGAGCGCATGTGCCCGTGGTCGATCTCGGAGGCAGAGGCGCTGCTCGACCCCGGCCTGTTCGTCCGGGTGCACCGCAGCCACATCGTGGCGATCCCGCATGTCAGCGTGGTTCGCAAGGAGGGTGACGGGGCGGTTATCGAGCTGGACGGCCCATCGCCGCACCGGGTCCCGGTCAGCCGCGCCAAGATCGCCGAGGTGAAGGCCCGACTCGGGCTCGCGCGCCGTACGGCCTGAGCGGTCCAGACCCGTTAGGGCGCGATCACTGACGCATTTCGTGCGCTCAAAGCCGCAGCTCGTGCGAATTTCCAGCTTCTGTGCCGCTGTTATTGCGGGAGAATCTGTCCCGGCACAGCCTCCCTCCAACGTCCGATCGCCCCGTCAGGGCTCCGCAGGACGAGATGGAGGAGACGATGATCCCTGGTCCATTCAGTTACCACCGGCCGGCCACCGTGGCCGATGCGGTGAAACTGCTCTCGACGCTCGGCGATGAGGCTCGTCCGCTGGCCGGCGGCCACAGCCTGGTTCCGATGATGAAGCTCCGCCTGGCCACACCGGAGCATCTGGTCGATCTGCATGGCGTGGCCGGACTGAAGGGCATTCGGCGCGACGGCGGCAAGGTCGTCATCGGGGCCATGACCACCCAGCACGAGCTGCTCGCCTCCGACGAGGTCGCCAAATTCATCCCGATCCTGCACGAAACCGCGCTGCTGATTGCCGATCCCCAGGTGCGTTACCGTGGCACGATCGGCGGCAACATCGCCAACGGCGATCCCGGCAACGACATGCCGGCGCTGATGATGACGCTGGGCGCGACCTATCACATCGAAGGGCCGCAGGGCGGTCGTGAGGTCGCTGCCGCTGACTTCTATCAGGGTGCCTATTTCACGGCGATCGAGCCAGGTGAGCTCTTGGCCTCGATATCGATCCCGATTCCCCCGGCTGGTCACGGTTACGCCTACGAGAAGCTGAAGCGGAAGGTCGGGGATTACGCGACCGCCGCCGCTGCTGTGGTGCTCACGATTTCGGGCGGCAAGGTCGCGAGCTGCACGATCGGGCTCACCAATCTCTCGGAAACGCCGCTGTTGGCCGACGCGGCCGCCAAGGCGGTGATCGGCACCAGTCTTGATGCAGCCGCGCTCAAGACGGCAGCGGCGGCCGCGGAAGCGATCATGGCGCCGGCCGCGGACGCGCGCGGCCCGGTCGAATACCGCAAGCACGTCGGCGGCATCATGGTGACGCGTGCGTTGCAGCGCGCCGCGGCCAGGGCGGTCTAAGGAGGATCAAATGGCAAAGACGCATATCACGATGCGGGTGAATGGTGCCGAGGTCGAAGGCCTCGTCGAGCCACGCACCCTGCTGGTGCACTTCATCCGCGAGAACCTGCAGATGATCGGCACCCATATCGGCTGTGAGACTACGCATTGCGGCGCCTGCACGGTCGATATCGACGGCATGTCGGTGAAGTCCTGCACCATGTTCGCGGTCCAGGCCAACGGCTCCGACATCACCACGATCGAGGGCATGGCAAATACCGACGGTTCGCTCTCGGCGCTGCAGGAAGGTTTTCGCATGATGCACGGTCTGCAATGCGGCTTCTGCACCCCGGGCATGATCATGCGCGCGCAGCGGCTCCTGAAGGAAAATCCGTCGCCGACCGAGCAGGAGATCCGGATGGGCATCTCCGGCAACATCTGCCGCTGCACCGGCTACCAGAACATCGTCAGAGCCATTCAATACGCCGCCGCCAAGATCAACGGCGTGGAATTCCGGGAGGCCGCAGAATGAACGATATGACTCCCACGCGGGAACAACGCACCGCCGCCCTCGAAGGCATGGGCTGCAAGCGCAAGCGGGTCGAAGACATCCGCTTCACGCAGGGCAAGGGCAATTACGTCGACGACGTGAAGCTGCCCGGCATGCTGCATGGTGACTTCGTGCGCTCGCCGCATCCGCATGCGCGGGTCAAGTCGATCGATGATTCCGAGGCCTTGAAGGTGCCGGGCGTGCTCGCGGTCATCACCGCCGAGACGCTGAAGACGGTGAATCTCGCCTGGATGCCGACATTGGCGGGCGACGTGCAGATGGTGCTGGCCGACGGCAAGGTGCTGTTCCAGAACCAGGAGGTAGCCTTTGTCGTCGCGACGGACCGCTATGCCGCCGATGACGGCATCAACAAGGTCAAGGTCGAGTACGAACCGCTGCCGCCGCTGGTCGATCCGTTCAAGTCGATGGACCCGGATGCGCCGGTGCTGCGCGAAGACCTCGCCGGCAAGACCAGCGGTGCCCATGGCCCGCGCAAGCACCACAATCATATCTTCGAGTGGACCGTCGGCGACAAGGAATTGACCGATGCCGCCTTCAACAAGGCCGAGGTGACGATCAAGGAGATGATCTCCTATCACCGCACCCATCCGTCGCCGCTCGAGACCTGCCAGTGCGTCTGCTCCTTCGACAAGATCAAGGGCGAGCTGACGATCTGGGGCACCTTCCAGGCACCGCATGTGATCCGCACCGTCGTGGCGCTGATCGCAAAGCTGCCGGAGCAGAAGATCCATGTGATCGCGCCCGACATCGGCGGTGGTTTCGGCAACAAGGTCGGCGCTTATCCCGGTTACATTTGTGCCGCCGTCGCCTCGATCGTCACCGGCAAGCCGGTGAAATGGGTCGAGGACCGCATCGAGAACCTGACCGCGACCTCGTTTGCGCGCGACTATCACATGACGACCGAGATCGCCGCGACCAAGGAGGGCAAGGTCACCGGCCTGCGCGTCCACGTGCTGGCCGATCACGGCGCCTTCGATGCCTGCGCCGATCCGTCGAAATGGCCGGCCGGCTTCTTCAATATCGTCACCGGATCCTACGACTTCCCGACTGCGCATCTTGCGGTCGACGGCGTCTACACCAACAAGGCGCCGGGCGGCGTTGCCTATCGCTGCTCGTTCCGCGTCACGGAGGCGGCTTACTGCATCGAGCGTGCGATGGACATCCTGGCGCAGAAACTCGGCATGGATCCGGCCGAATTGCGCTTGAAGAACTTCATCAAGCCGGAGCAGTTCCCGTACCACTCCGCGCTCGGTTGGGAATACGACTCCGGCGACTACGGCACCGCCATGCGGAAGGCGATGGAGACGGTGAAATACGCCGAGCTCCGCCAGGAACAGGCGCAGATGCGTGCCGCCTTCAAGCGGGGCGAGACCCGCGAGATCATGGGCATTGGCGTGTCGTTCTTCACCGAGATCGTCGGCGCCGGCCCGTCGAAGAATTGCGACATCCTGGGCATTGCGATGTTCGACTCCTGCGAAATCCGCATGCACCCGACCGGTGCGGGCATCGCGCGGATGGGCACCAAGAGCCAGGGCCAGGGCCACGAGACGACCTGGGCACAGATCATCGCCACCGAGATCGGCATCCCGGCCGACAACATCATGGTCGAAGAGGGCAACACCGACACCGCGCCGTATGGCCTTGGCACCTACGGCTCGCGCTCGACGCCGGTCGCAGGCGCCGCGATTGCAATGGCCGCGCGAAAGATCAGGGCCAAGGCGCAGATGATCGCGGCCTACAAGCTCGAGGTCCACGAGGACGATCTCGAATGGGACATCGACGGCTTCCGCGTCAAGGGCCTGCCCGAGAAGTTCATGTCGATGAAGGATATCTGTTGGGCCGCGTATAATTCGGTGCCGCCCGGCATGGAGCCGGGGCTGGAAGCGGTCAGCTACTACGATCCGCCCAACATGACCTATCCGTTCGGCGCCTATATCTGCGTGATGACCATCGACGTCGATACAGGTGTCTACAAGGTCAGGCGCTTCTACGCGCTCGATGACTGCGGCACCCGGATCAACCCGATGATCATCGAGGGCCAGGTGCATGGTGGCCTCACCGAGGCGTTCGCCATCGCGATGGGCCAGGAGATCCGCTACGACGCCGAAGGCAACGTTGTCACCGGCTCGTTCATGGATTTCTTCATGCCGACCGCGGTCGAGACCCCACATTGGGAAACGGATTTCACGGTCACCCCGTCGCCGCATCATCCGATTGGCGCCAAGGGGGTCGGCGAAAGCCCGAATGTCGGCGGCGTGCCGGCGTTTTCCAACGCGGTCAATGATGCGTTCTCGTTCCTGGGCTCGACCCACATCCAGATGCCGCATGATTTCTGGCGGAACTGGGCGGCGGCGAAGAGCCTCGGCGTGTTCGCTTCGGCATGAAGACCCGCGACGAGATCGCGCGCGCCCTCGGCGACGCCGGCTATGTCGCCGACGGCGAGCTCGCGGTTGCGATCGCGCTCATGCAGCAATTGCGGCGCCCGCTGCTGCTGGAAGGCGAGGCGGGCGTCGGCAAGACCGAGGTGGCCAAGGCGCTGGCCACCGTTCACGGCACCGAGCTGATCCGCCTGCAATGTTACGAAGGGCTCGACCAGTCGGCGGCGCTCTATGAGTGGAACTACCAACGGCAGCTGCTGTCGATCCAGGCGCACCGCGGCGCCGATGCGGATGCGGTCGAGGATCAGATCTTCTCGGAGAAGTATCTTCTGGAGCGGCCGTTGCTTGCAGCGATCCGCCGCGAACGATCGCCGGTGTTGCTGATCGACGAGGTCGATCGCGCGGACGACGAGTTCGAGGCATTTCTGCTCGAGCTGTTGTCCGACTTCCAGGTCACGATTCCCGAGCTCGGCACGATCAAGGCGACCGCGATCCCTCACGTCGTGCTGACCTCGAACGGCACGCGCGAACTGTCCGATGCGCTGCGCCGCCGCTGTCTCTATCACTACGTCGACTATCCCGATGTCGACCGCGAGGCGCGCATCATCACCGCGCGGGTCGGAGGCGTCAGCGCCTCGCTGGCGCTACAGATTGCACGCATGGTCGAAAGCGTCCGGAAGGAGGAGTTGCGCAAGGTGCCCGGCGTCGCCGAGACGCTGGATTGGGCCGCTGCACTGGTCGGGCTCGATGTGAAGGACCTGCACGACGCGCCCGAGACAGTGCACGAAACCCTGATGTGCCTGCTCAAGACGCAGGAGGACAAGGCGCGGGTCTCGCGCGAGGTCGCGCAACGTTTGTTGGGGAGGGTCGCATGAGCTGCTGCGGCGCATCGCCCGACATCAACGACGTTCGCGAGGTATCCCGCCTCGTCTCGCGCAAGCTCGCGGCCTTTCTGCGGACCTTGCGTGACAATGGCTTCGCCGTCGGGCTTGCCGAGGGGCAAGATGCCGCCGCCCTGATGGGGGCGGGTTACGCGGCGCGGCCGGGCCTGCTGCGCTCGGCGCTCAAACATCTGTTTTCGACCCGCAAGGCCGATTGGGACAAGTTCGACGGAATTTTTGATGCGTTCTGGCTCGGCAAGCGGGTGCGGTCGCGTTCAATCGCGACGGGCGCAGCCAAGCCTGCGAACAATCCCTCGCTGAAGAGCTTGCCGAACCAGTCCGCCGAGCCGCGAACCGGCGCCGAGACGGCGGTGGACCAGATTCCGTCGGTTGACGGGGCCGAGAATGAGCGCTCGGGCGAGGGGCGCATGGAAGGCGCGTCGCGCGCCGACAATCTCGCCGAGGTGGATTTTCGCAACCTGGCCGACCCGCAGCAGATTGAGCTGGCCCATCAGGCTGCCGCGCAACTGGCGCGCGCGATGCGCACGCGGTTGACGCGGCGCGACCTGGCGCGGCGCCGAGGCTATCGTTTTGATCTGCGTCGCACCATTCATCGCAACATCAGCCACGGCGGCGTGCCGATCAGTCTGGTCAAACGGCGGCGCAAGCCGAAGCCATTACGCCTGGTGATCCTGCTCGATGCCTCCGGCTCGATGAGCATGTACACCGGCGTTTTTCTCCGCTTCATCCACGGCGTGCTCGACGAATTCCGTGAGGCCGAGGCGTTCCTGTTTCATACAAGGTTGGCGCACGTTTCCGACGCGATGAAAGAGCGTGATGCCGGCCGCGCGCTGGACCGGCTTTCGATCATGGCGCAGGGAGCCGGTGGCGGCACCAGGATCGGCGAGTGCCTGCAGACTTTCAATCGCTGGCATGCCACACGCGTGATCCATTCGCGCACCTGCGTGATGATCGTGTCCGATGGCTACGAGACCGGCGATGCCGCGCTGCTCGGCCGCGAGATGGCCGCGCTCAGCCGCCGCTGCCGCCGCATCGTCTGGCTCAATCCGATGATGGGATGGCAAGGTTATGCGCCGGAGGCCCGCGGCATCAAGGCAGCACTGCCGCATGTCGATCTCTATGCGCCTGCCCATACGCTGGCGAGCCTGACCGTGCTCGAACCCTATCTTGCGAGGCTTTGAGATGGGCGTGCATGTCGAGGTGATGGATCTGGTCGCGCAGATGAAGGCTGCCGAGCAGGCGTTCGTGCTGGCGACCGTGGTGCGGACGGTATCGGTGACGGCGGCAAAAGCCGGCGCGAAAGCGATCATCCGTCCCGACGGCACCATCGTCGCGGGCTGGATCGGTGGCGGTTGCGCCAGGGGCGCGGTGCTGAAGGCCGCACGGGAGGCGCTGTCCGATGGCGAGCCCCGCATGGTCTCGGTGCAGCCGGAGAATTTGCTGGCGGAGCTCGGCGTCAGGCCCGGCGAGAGCAGGGACGGCGTACGCTTTGCCTCGAACATGTGCCCGAGCAAGGGCACCATGGATATCTTCGTCGAGCCGATGTTGCCACACCCCTCGCTGGTGATCCTCGGCGCAAGTCCTGTCGCGCTGTCGCTGGCTGCGCAGGCGCGCCAGCTCGGTTATCACGTCACGCTAGCCGCGCCTGCGTCCGATCTCGTCGCGACGCCCGACGCGAACGTCGTCATCGATGGCTTCGATCCGGGCCGTCTCAACGACGCCAGACGCTTCGTTGTGGTGTCGACCCAGGGCAAGGGCGACGAGGCTGCTTTGAAGCAGGCGGTCGCGATTGACGCGGCCTATCACGCGTTCGTCGGCAGCAAGCGCAAGATGTCCGCATTGCGCGACAAACTGACTGCCGCAGGTCTCGACATTGCCGCGATCGATCGTGTCAAGGCGCCCGCCGGGCTCGATCTCGGCGCCATCACGCCGGAAGAAATCGCCATGTCGATCCTCGCCGAGATCACCATCGAACGCCGCCGCGGCCAGCGTGCCGCCAATTCCATTGCAAGGAGCTGAGATCCAAGATGCAGATGAATGACATCCAGCGTATCCCGGCCCCCAAGGAGAAGGTGTGGGCTGCGCTCAACAACCCTGATGTTCTCAGGCAGTGCATTCCCGGCTGTCAGTCGCTCGAGATGTCGTCTCCCACCGAGATGACCGCCACTGTTGTGCTCAAGGTCGGGCCGGTGAAGGCGACCTTTGGCGGCAAGGTGACGCTGTCCGACCTCGATCCACCCAACAGCTACCGCATCTCCGGCGAAGGCTCCGGCGGCGTTACCGGCTTTGCAAAGGGCGGCGCGGTGGTGCGGCTGGAGCCAGAGAGCAGCGACGTTACCGTCCTGCACTACGATGTCGATGCGCAGATCGGTGGCAAGCTCGCACAGCTGGGGGCGCGCCTGATCGATTCGACTGCCAGGAAACTCGCCGGCGAGTTCTTTGAATCGTTCGCGGTGGTCGTTGCGGGACCCGCAGAGCCTCCTGAGCAGGCCAACGGTGGTGGAAAGGGTTGGCTGAAGCGACTAACCGGCGCGACCTAATATGACAGGAGCCCAGCGCTCAGACTAGCCACTGTACGTCTTCCGAAGAGAATGATGGTGCGCGTCGGAGAGCTTCTTCTTATTCGTAGAGAGCCGCCGGCAACTATGTCTGCGCTTCTTTCCGTGCGCTCCGCCCTATTTCGTCTTATGGACTTAGACCGCAAGGCGGCAATGGTGTTCCGAGCGGACGGCACTTTCTGCGGCGTGGTCTGCGAGGCGAGCCTCATCGCGGCGATCGCCAGACATCCTGAGGCGGTGTTCGAGCAGGCAGTTGGTGACACTGCCACCGATCGAGACGTAGTCTATTGCTCGGTTCACGACTCGTTGAGAAGTGCTCTTTGGCGCCTCAGCGAACAAGGTCAAAGCTTTCTGGTCGTGACGAGCCGCATGCGTCCGATAGACCTCGTCTTCCGAGATGAGCTTGCGGAGTGGTGGGCAGGACGGCGCGGTGGTTAGGATCGGAAGAGAACAAGAGCGCATACGAAGCAACCGAGCGGGAGAGCCGTTGCGTGGGGACGTTCGTGACTCGCAGCTTGGATGTCGATGGTTAGGTTTGATTGAGAAAGCGTGGCTGAGGGAGGCACTATGATTTCCCGGCTTTCGAAGCAGCTTTTATAGGCTGAAAATGCCTGTGATTGCGCAGCAATAAGGCCGCCAGATCGAATGACCGCTTATTGGGGGGATGCGATACGTGCGAGACCAAATCGACTGCGACGCCGATCATTGACCCTTTGAGAATCGTCATCGCTCCAACCGCTTTTATTGCGAGGCCCCCAAGGTCTCGGGCGCAAATTTTACCAGATATAAATCCGCTATTGCAAAATGCGGCGATATGCAGCGGCCAGCCGAGTGCGGGAAGCCGGAAGCATTCGTGAATAGCGCTTCAGGATGGAAGCCTGTATCGGGCAAGATACGGTCATCCAAACGTGCGGTGGCATTCCTGGCTGAGCGCAGTTGTGCTTTTGGTCGCAACTTGGCTCGCGATTGCGGCATTGTCGACGCGGGTCCGTCCGGACTCTGAGGTGCTCGCCGCGTCATTTCCGCCATGGTGGACCGCCCAAGAGACCTTCGCGGCTGCCGCTTCCGCCAACGCCACTGTCGTCAGAACAATGATGCTCCCGTCACTTCTTGTGGTGCGGCCAGCCGAGTACGACGGAATAACACGATTGCGTCAGGCCGGCGTCTGAACCGTAGTTGATCCGCAGGTGATTACCGGTTGCCTCTCGAACTAGGTTTCAATTTATGGGAGGGTTGGAAATGAGCAGCAGCGCCGACGAGCTCGCAAGGTTGCGTGAGACTGCCAGCAAGGCCTTGCTCGTGGTGCTCTGGCTCTATGTCCTTGTTGCGGCGGCCATTGGCCTGATCCGCGATATGGCTTGGCCCATGCCTACGAGCGTCATGCTTTCTTGATCGCCCTTGCCGTGACCCTTTCCTGGCGCAGCTCCGGGGAACGGACTCTCGACCCACCTGATCTTCGCAGTAGTTTTGATGGGTGACGTTGCCATATTTCGCTAGGGCCATAGCCGGCGTCATCTTGAGCATGGAATGCACGCGCACGAAATCCCGCCAATAAGCCGCCCTTTCGGCCCTGCTTTGCCGCAGCGGGGTCGAGCATGCCGCCGCGGCGATGCGGCGATTATGTCGCCTTCAAGACGCAATGCTGTTTCGTTTGTCGCAGCGGGAATATGAAGTTCGGAGCCGAAGCACTAAGACGGAATTCACCGCCGTGTTTGGAACGCATCGATTGCCTCGACTGCAGACGAAACATCTGAGGCAAAGGCCTACGCTGTTTTGTTGACGACGACTGCGAAAGATCACCGAGCTGATCAGGAGCGAGGACGGACTCGTATACCCACAACGTAGCTTCGATCGTTTCCAGCTAGGTAACCGAGTGTGTCTCGATCGGCTGAATCACAATGTGCCTTTTTGGCGCTAATGAACAGCGCCATATCCGAGAGCAATACCGGTTGGATGAAACTCCTCCTCCTCAACGGTCGCCTCGAGCCGTAGCGCTTTTGGGTTCTTGTCCGCGACGTTCGGCAGTGGCATGCCTTGTCCGATCCAGGCCGACAACAACGTGCGAATGGTATTGCCGTCGCCGCCTGGTGGAATCGCGTCGAATAGTTGACCGAATGGACTGGCCTCCAGCTCGGATAGAACTTTGCCATTCGCCGAACCAGCGATTTTCGTCTTGAGAGACTGAAGGAAGTGCGCCGCGGCCACAGAAAAGTCGGATGCGTCCCGAATGTCCAATAAGTCCCTTACGAGAGCGTCCTGCCCGGGCTGCCGATCAGTGACGCGTAGTTGAGTCACCATGTGATAAACGGCGCGCACCATCGCCCAGGCAAGCCAATTGTCGTATTTCTTGATTACTGCGCGGGCTCGGTCCGCCTCGTTGTGAGGCGAGGTCGCACTTCCGTTTCCTGTGCGATGCGCCTTGTCGATGGCGTCTAACCAGAGAAAAACGCGCCGCGGCGAAGCGGTCTGTCGTAGGCCTCCAAACCGGTCGTCGGCAATCTGCTTCACGAAGTTAAATTTGGTTCGGCATGCCTCATCAAGGCGGCGTTCGTCCAAGGATTTTGGCCGCTGTCGGTCTCGCTGCTTGAACGATGGCGCTTCATCCTGCACCCAGTCGCGCCACAGCTTGATTTCGGCGTCGTTGAATACGCGGAACATGGCCCCGCCGAACTCGAGCAGTTTGAAGAAGCGGCTTGCATCGGGATTGCCGGGTACGATGTAGCCATGTTCGATCAGGCCATCGAGAAATGCTTTCGGATCGTTGAAGAACTGGTTGATCGGTACGCTACCCAGTTTCTTTGTGCCGTGGTTATATTGTCCGTAGAGCTTCTTCGCGCCAATCAGCTGAAGGAGCTGATCCTCGACCGAGCGCGGCTCTCTGAGCACATGGATGATCTGCTGCATGAGAATGGCAAAGGTGAGGGCGTAAGCAACGTAACCATCCCAGATCCGAGACCATTGCTCTTGCACCGCTTCCTCTCCGCCATGCAACATGACATTGTGGAGATAGATCTTCACTGCTCGGAGGATTTGGCCAGCGTGTCCATCCTCAGCGTTGTCGATGGCGATATGGAGACGATGGAACTTGGAGCTCAGGCCAACATTCTCGAGGATTGATGCGGCACGGTGTAATTCGAGAGCCGTCCACTCGAGCCAGAGCGTCATGCCAATGATCTCGGGATAGTACAGACTTGGAAACTCAGAGATTCCAAGTTGAAATGTGGCGCTCTCGAAGGCGGCGTCTAGAAACTGGGGATCGAAGGCGAACGCGGTACTTGCAACGGGTGCCGGATAGAAGCCGAAGGAATGGCAGAGGTCGCGGTAGACATTTGCGTGATTCTGCGAGACGTCGCCGTCGCCGAGCTCCTCGTTGAAGATCGAGAACAGCGTCGAATTCACCTCATCCATCGGTCCCATGCGGTGCACGTTGCGCAGCCAAGCGCCGTCAAGGAAATTGAAGGGCGTAAGCTGCTTGATCCGCTCGATGACGTTTTCACGAGTCGCAAAGTAGGGGTTGTGCTCTTCGTTCGCAGCGTTGTAGGGCCTTCCATTCTGGGTCAGGCCGAACTCCATGCAGTCGTCATAGATGTCCTTCATGCGCGCTTCGAACACGTCTTCCGAATACCGGAAGGGCCGCACGTTATTCATGAAGTTGAACGCGCTTGGCAACTTCTGCACGTTGCGCGCCGCTTGCAGGACGCTCTCCACATACTCCTGCGCCTTGCCGAGGCAGCCGCGGTGGTTCTCCAGATTGAGCAGTGCATGGAACAGATAACGAATGTCCATGCCCGCGTAAGGCAGGCGCTCTGTCTCGACATAGACATCCTCGCCGCTGGCGGCGCGGATCCGCCGGACGAAACCGAGCTCGTGCCAATAGCGCACCATGTCATCGGCGGCGCGGCGCGCCGCGTCTCGCGGATCATCGCGCGTCGCAGCAGGGTTCTGCCAAGGTCGACGCAACAACGTGCTAACACCCAGGCCCCGGTCCCACTTCACGCGCCCCTCCAGGCCTTCGCGGACGCGTTTGCCTCCCGGCAGCCACAATGAATTGACCTCGTCGAATACGTCCTGCGGAATGACGTCGTCAGGCCGCGCGGAAGGCCACCAGTGTTCGCGGCGCAGATAGAGTCCGGCTTGCCAGGGTAAGCTCAGGCTGGACGTCAGATCACCGGCCTTGATCGGGCCGCGCTTGATCCGAAAGGCGCCGGCATAGGTGGCGGGGTCCTTTGCCAGCTGGCCGACTTCGACCCCAGGAGCGAAAGGTCCGCCCACCGCCTGGTCCAGCACGATGCGCTGCAATTCGCTCACCCGCTCGTCCGGCGTCTGGTCTTTTGGCGGCTGGGGTGGCTGATCCGCAGCTTCGCCGGCCGTCACCTGCTTCCATTTCTGAAGCAGGCGATACTGGCGCGGCAGCAGCGAGAACCAACTCGCGGGGACACCGGCCTGGCCGTGTCCCCGATCGCCATACAGCGGCGGCATATAACGAGCGGTGGCTTGTTTGATGGCCGCACTGCCTTCTGCCGTCGGATCGCGCAGCACTGCGAAAATGCGGGCGCGCTCGGCGCCTGGTTGACAATGTGCGAACGAGAATCGATGGCCTCTGCGGGCGTCATTGTTGACCCACCCAATGTTGTCCATGCGAGAGAGCAACGACTGCGTGCGCTCATTTTCAGCTTTCGCCCTCTCGCTCAGCCATCCGGCGTTGATGGCGATCTCCTCCGCCACATCGTGGAGCGTGACCAGTGCATCAACAGAAGGCGCGTAGTTCGGTGGTCCCACCACCACCCACGCCGCATCCTTGGGATCTGATATGTCTATCCGGCGTCCGTCAGGCAGTGTGACGACCGCCGACACCGGGCCATCCGAGATGTCGTCATACCAGTAATCATTGTTAGCCCAGTAGTCGGTGCTTCGCGTATCCGCGCCAATCGGATTGTCTGGAATCGTCGATTCCGCCCGCCCGAGGCCGCCCAGCACGAGCAGCCGTCCACCATCATCGACCTGGAGCTCGCCAAGATAGACGGGCACACCAAGAAATGCGCCGGTGTCAAACTGTCGATTGTCGGAGGCACCTGAGGCCGTGATGGTCCGCTTGCCGGGGTCGATGATCAGCTCGGTGCGCTCGTCGGGGGCGCGCGTGTCGGGATATTGGTGGGAGGCGCCGTTGCTGTTACGCAGCCGCGGCGGCGCGTTGCTGGCAAGGCCATCCTGAAACCGATGGGAAGCGCCCTTCTTGTTGACGAGATGAGCGCTCCATTCCACTTCGACCGCGGGTTCGCCGCCGTTGGCCCTTAACGGTAGCTCGCCGAGATTATTGCCATCTTTGTCGTAGCCATAGAGCCGGAAAAGAGCAGCCTGCCGCCTGACGCGGCCGTTCGCATCCTTGTAGCCGCCGGCGGGGGCATCTCTGGTCCCCTCGGGAGTATCCGCGGCGATGTAGAAGCTGTCCGGGCTGTTGCCCACGCGCGCGATCCCGATGCCCGGATGAATTCGGCAGCTGTGGACATTAGAGAACGGGTAATCGGTGTTGGCTGTCCTTGCCATATCCCTGCTCCTCAGGATCGGTCCTAGGTACTTTCGAAGTCCTCGACGCCCGGCGCGGGCTGGAGGCTGGTCACGCGCACGTCTACGATCGCGGTCTGCCCCTGGCTGTTGCGCTCGAGTGCCGCGACGAGTTGGCCGCGGAAACTTCCGATGTTCTCCACGGGAAGGTGCCCGACGCCTCGCGCGATCGTGGCAAAGCTGCTCTCAAGCCCGAACCGCGCGTTCTCGAAGCCGCGCTTGCGCCACTGGTATTCCAGCCAGCCGAATCCTTGGTTGTTAAGAACGACGTAGGTGACCGGCAGGCCGTAGTGGATCGACGTGAACAGGTCGGCGCGAGCGATGTTGAAGGCCCCATCGCCCACCAGCGCGACAACCGGCCGCTCAGGCCTGGCAGCCTTCGCGCCGATCGCTGCGGCGACACCGAAGCCAAGGCTGGTCTGCTCGCTCGGGACGATGGATCGCTGGTCGCTGCCGAGCGCGAACGAGGGATAGAAGTACGACCACATGTCGAGCAGACCATTTTCCTGCACCAGAATGCTGTCGCGCGGCAGTGCGGCTTCGAGTTGTTCCATCACCGCCGGCAGCGAAACGGCGTCAGTCTGCCCGGCTTGCTTGAGGGAGGCCGTTCGTGTCTCGAAGCTGATGGCCTTGCTGCGCCGAATCTGCTCCAGCCAAGCTGGCCGACTGCCGAAATCATCATCCTGCAACAACCGATCGGTGATGCCATCGCACGAGGCGACGATCTTCGGGCCGGAATATGCCGTCGACATCTCCTCGCTCGTGATATTGATCTGGAGCACGCGTCCGTGGAGGCGCTTGGAATCCAGCAGCAGCGTTGCTGTCTCCTCCAGACGGCTACCGAAGCTCACCAAGCCGTCACAGTGCTCCCACAGTTCGCGCAGCGGCTTTGCCGTATAGAGGCCGGCCAGGCCGCAGAATAGCGGATGCTGCTCGTTGACCGCGCCGCGGCCCGATGCGGTGGTGAACACCGCAGCGCCGACTCTGGCTGCCAATTCGTGGTAGCCGACCGTCCTGTTTCCATCGAGTGCGCCGCCACCGAGCAGGAAGAGCGGCCGTGCCAGGCGTCGGATGAATCTCTGGACCTCCGCGGCAGCCGAGGCAGACAGATAAGGATGATGCCGGATCGGCGGATCGTAGGCGACGTCCGTTGCCGGGACGTCGGCGAGGTCTTCTGGAATTTCGACATAGGTCGGCCCGGGGCTATCGTTCGTGGCAATGAAGGCCGCCCGCTGGATCGCCCACTGCAGCTGGCTCGCGTGCTCGACTCGGTAGGCCCACTTCACCAGCGGCCGGATCACTGCGGTCTGGTCGAATTCCTGGAACGCGCGCGCGCCGAGGCGATGGCGCGCCGTGCCGACGGCGACCAGCACCACAGGCGCGCACGAGGCGCGGCTTTCCAGCACGCCCGTCAGCGTGTTGGTGACCGCCGGTCCCTTGCCCACGATGCAGATGCCGAGCTTGCGCGAGGCCAGCGCATAACCGGTCGCCATGAACATCGCGTTGCGCTGGTCCTTGGCGACAACGAAGGTGATATTGCGCCCCTCGAGCGCTTTCAGGATGCTGAGGTCGTCGCCCGGAATTCCGAACACCGGGTTGGTGCCGGATGCTTCGATGAACCGGGCGACCTCCGTCCATGCGGGCAGCGCTTGACTCATGGCCGTTGCCCCACCATGCGGGCGATGGTCTGGGACAGCAGAATCGGCTCGATACGAAGATCGCCGTTGCGCCATGCGTAGTTGGCCATTCGGCCATAGCCACCGAACGGGGTGTTGCCGTCCTCAATGTCGAAGAGCGTGCAGTTGACGGAGACCATGTGTCGCTTGCGCAGGAACTCCTCTATCTCCGGGACCGCGTAGACGCTCGCACCCAGCGCGCGCTCGGTATAGATATCCAGCGAGAGTTCGCGGACGAGGTCCTCGGTGCTGTCGTAAGCGATGACATTGAAGATCGGGCCAAAGAACTCGACGATGTCGGCACGATTGTGCAGCGAACTAAAGATGACCGTGGGCTCGACATGCCGCGTGGAGTATCGGACTGCGCCGCCATGGACGATCCGCTGCTCATTTTCCAAAAGATATTTGGAGATTTCGTCCAGCGCCGAGCCGTAGAACAGCGGCCCGTAATCGGCATCGGCATGTTTGCGGGACCCGAACTTCAGCTTCTCCAGGGCCAGTTGAAGCCGTTCGAGGAACACGGCGCTGTGGCTTTTCGGCACGAAAATCGCGTCGGGGCCCATGCAGTCCTGCCCCGAATTGAACAGGCGCACTTGAATGAGATCGTGGATCGCCTTGTCGAAATCCGCCAGTGGGCCAACGATAAACGGGTTCACCCCTTGTCCAAAGAAGACAAAGAGCTGTTCGCGCGGCAGCGATTTTCGCAGCTTCTCCGAGTTGCCGAACGTTCCGGTGAACACGACGACATCCGCGTCCCGCGCGACCCGCTCGACGAAAACCTTCTGCTCATACGTCACAACATCGATCGGCAATCGGTGAGTCGGGGCGAGCAGCCGGTGCAGCCGCTCCATCGGCTCTTTCACATAGCTCGACGGCCGCAGCGAAATCTTGCGAATGTAGAGTGAAGGAACGACGGCATACAGGATGTAGGAATAGAGGAGAACGTTGGACGGCATGAAGGCGGCGAGGTGGTTCAGCGCCTTTGGCCGATTGTTGATCACTTCATCCGCTGCGCCCGCCAACGCACGTTCAGACGCCTGGATCTCGGCTTCAGCCGCCTGGAACGTCGCCGCTTCGGTAAGGATGTCGAGGACCGCGGCTCGTTCGGAACGCAGATAGTCCCGAAGCCTCTCAATCGCATCCAGCCGGTCCGCCTCGAGAATCGGAGGCGCGGTCGCGACGTTGTCGACTGCAGGGAAGGCATCATTGAGACGATTCATGGATAGCGCCTTTTTGCTGTTTCCAGGAGTGTCGAACATAGCTTTGGTCAGATGTCCGGTGCTGTTGCGCCGCGTGGCGTAAGGCCTCGCCGATCATCTGTAGCGATTGAGGCACGAACCAGCCGCCCGGCGTTGCGCATCGTGCGCAACGCGTATCGCCCGTCTAGTTCGAAGCTAACAGATTTGCATCGGCCACCTACATCGTTGCACGACAAATCGGGCGGCGACCAAAGGCATGGCGCCGCTAACCCGTTCTTTTGTCGAGAACGGGCGCGCTCCGATTCGTTGATTAAGAGATCTGGTTGCGGTCCGGTTTCTGCGGTTTGTCGTGAACTAGATCGACCGGTCAGTCTAGTTTTATGGCGACGATGCCTCGAGTCAAGGCACGATTTGCAATCTATGTGAGAATGTAACGAAGCTTTCGATCAGGCCGTGCCTCGCTGTGCATCCAATGCTGTGAGACGTGTCGCCGCAGCATGAACGTTCTTGCTGCTGGCGCGCGTGACCAATGCGGAGATCTGGGTTGGGCGGAGTACGTTGCCGCTTCGTCGTGCATAGGACGCGCGATGAGCACGCCTGACAAACTCATCTGCTAATTGTGACAGGAATTCCGGGCTTCACGTCGTGCTCGGTGCTGCCCATCCGATGCGCTTGCTGCGGCTCGTGCTCAAGCGGGCTTTGTGCGAGTGGTGAGATAGAGGAAGCAAAGCGCGCTCAGCGCCGTTGCTAACAAATTGAAACAGGTCGCCGTGCCGAGAGCGTGTCCGTAGTGATAGCTCCTGGTTTCCAACGTGAACGCGAGCGGATCCGACAGATCGGCGAAGAAGATCACGCCGACGATCGCGACGCCAAATGCCGCTCCCAATGTCTGCATCGTACCGACCATTCCGGAGGCCATGCCGGCCTGCGCTTCGGGAACCGTGGAAAGGTTGGCGTTGAGGGCGAGCGGAATGGTCAGGCCCTGGCCGAAGCCATTGAAGATCAGTGAGGCAATCAGCAGCGGCGCGCTGGTCGGAACGATGAAGGCGACAAGGACGGACAGCGTGAGTCCGATGAAAAAGGCGGCGACGCCCAGCAGCAGGGATCGGCCCCCCAACTGCCGTACGATAACGGGGCTGAGACGCGCAGCTGTGATGAACGCAAGCGCGGTAGGAGTGAAGATCAGGCCGGCAACAAACGGGCTGTAGCCGAGGCCGGCTTGCAGGAGCAATGTAAGCGATAGGAAGAACGAGCTGATCGAGGCGAAGAACAGGAATACGCCGGTCACGCCGGCGAGCAGGCGGCGGTTGGACAGCATGGTGATGTCGAAGATGGGAACCTCGCCCCGGCGCACAAGCGCAGCTTCGAAGCGCGCAAACAGATAGAAAGCCGCGATCGAACTGATGGGGAGAATGATCGACCACCATGGCCAGCCGTGATCCTGGCCTTCGAGGAACGGAACGAACAGGATCAGCAGAGCCGAGGCGAGGATGATCGCCCCCCTGACGTCCAATCGGGCGGGAACCGGGGCCCTGGTTTCGATGATCCACATCGAGCCGAGCACGAGCATCAACAGGCCGACCGGGACGTTGATCAGGAAGACGAGGCGCCAGCCGAGGCCGAACAGGTCGAAGGTGACGAGCAACCCTCCGCCGATCTGCGCGATCGGTGAAGCCAAGCCCTGGACGATGCCCATGATGCTAAACGCCTTTGGGCGGGTTTCGCCTTCGAACAATACGCGGATAGTTGCCAGTATCTGGGGCATCAGGAGCGCTGCGCCGATGCCTTGCAGGACTCTCGCAGCGATGAGGAAGGCTGCCGATGACGCCACTCCGCACATGGCCGATGCAACGGTGAAGACGCCCGTTCCAATCAGGAAGAGCCGCTTTCGGCCATACAGATCGCCGAGGCGAGCGCAGTTCATCAGAAATACGCCATAGGCCGCGCTATAGGCGACCATCACCAGTTGCAGATCGGCGGGAGTCGCATGCAGGCTCTGCCGAATCCGCTCCAGTGCGACGTTGACGATAAATAGGTCGAGGGTCGTCATGAATATCCCCGACACCAGCACCGCCAGCGAGTACCAGCGGTCACGTTCAGGCTTGCCCGGAGCTTGGACGAGTCCAATGCCGACAAGGTGTCCCTGGGCTACATTCTGGTCGGCCGACGACGCGAGTTTCATAGGAAGCTCCCTGGCTGTGCTTCGACGCTCGATGCACAAAGTCTCGCTGTCCGCCGAGCTCGCATTGTCGGCAGCGCCGAAGCGGTGCCTGTGCGCGAACCGCGGTGTTATGCGCACGACATGCGTTCGGCATCGAGCAACATGTCAGCGGATGATCCTGGCGCGGCGTGGCTCGATTGACCACTGGCACGAATGCCGATTATGATGAATATCGTGTCAACTGCGCGGGTGACGTCTCATGAGCGCTCCGAAGATCGCTATTCTGACCTATGACGGGGTCAACACCTTTGAGCTCGGCATCGCCATGGAGGTGTTTGGTCTGCCCAACATGGGCCCCGATTGGTACGACGTGGCAGTCTGCGGCGATCGAAAGCGCGGAGCGACGTCGAGTTCGTGCAGCGTTCAGATCAAAGCCGGCAGGGGGTTGGATGCGCTGAACGACGCAGAGACCGTGATTGTGCCGGGCTGGCAGGATATCGATGCGCTCCCGCCACGTAACATTCTTCAGCGCCTGAGGGCGGCCCACGCCCGCGGCACCAGGATTGCGACGATCTGTGCAGGTGTGTTCGTGCTGGCGGCGACTGGCCTATTGTCGGGGCGGCGGGCCGCCGTGCATTGGGCTCAAGCCGAAGCACTTAAGCGAAAGTACCCGGATATTGAAGTCGATTCCCGCGTTCTATACGTCGACGATGGAGACATCCTGAGTTCCGCAGGACGCGCTGCCGGATTGGATCTTTGTATTCACATCGTCGAGCGCGATTTCGGGACCCGAGCTGCCAACGATGTTGCGCGCCGATTGGTCGTTCCAGCTCATCGGGAAGGAGGCCAGGCCCAGTACATTCCTCGTCGCACACGGCCCGTGCGGAATTCCATGGGTGATCTCCTGGCCTGGATCAAGCAGAACCTCGAAGAAGACCTGGCTATCGAGAGGCTTGCAGAGCGAGCTCGCATGTCGCGCCGGACTTTCATCCGACGTTTCGTGGATGCCACGGGTGCCATGCCGGGCGAGTGGATCACGCTCGAACGGATGAACCACGCGAAGATGCTGCTCGAGGATACTCGGGCCACTATCGAACAAGTTGCCGAGATGTCGGGGTTCGGCTCTGTCGATACCTTGCGCCACCATTTTCGCGCACATCTGGCGACGAGCCCGACGCGTTACCGGGCCTGTTTTCAAAAGACCTTTCCGGAAAAACGCCGCAGCTACTGACCGCAAGATGGCATAGCGCTGCGGCTGCCTCGCGGGACGGTGCCCGTCACCTGCGCGCTTACGTCTCGGCAAGCGATGGGGAGACGTGCCAAGCCTGCTATGGCGTCGGGCCCGCTCGTGCTCTAGTCTTGAGTTGGCGAAATCAATCCGTTCTTGTCTAATGCAATCGAAGAGACAAAAAATCCTGGAGACGGCGATCCGCTTGTTTGAGCTCGAAGGCATTCAAGCCATCGGTATCGAGCGAATCATAGCGGAATCCGGCGTCACCAAGATGACGATGTACAATCAGTTTGGATCCAAGGAGGCACTGATCGTGGAGGCGCTCGAGGAGTGCGCACGGCGGTCCATGGAATCCCTGAAGGCGTTTGTCGACCAGAGCCGCTCCTCTCGCGGCAAGGTGAAGGCGATATTCCTTTGGCATGATCGGTGGTTTCGTCGTGCCAATTTCGAAGGTTGCGTGTTCAACAACGTTGCGGGCGAAATTCATGACGAAAATTCCGCTGTCCGCCGCGTGGTGGTTCGCTACAAGCGCGACATGGAACGATATATCGCATCTGTCCTGGTCGACCAGGGGATTGAGTCATCCAAACAGTTAGCAACGCGTATCATGCTTCTCGTCGAAGGAGCCACCGCGCTGGCCTATGTGACGGGCAAACGTGACGCGGCCATCAAGGCATGGGAAGCATTTGAGCCCTCGCTCAAGGCATGAGAGCTTCCTGAGGCGGTTTGAAATACGGCGGGCGGACCGCAAGAGCCGAGGCCCGCCGACTGCGGGTTCCTGTTACTCCGCTGCAGTCCGGTGAGCTGCGATGGCGGGGCCGAACTCAAGAGTCTCCCCGTCGTCTGGGATACGGAGCTGCGCGACAGATATTCCGCGCGCGAGCGCATGTTTCCGCAAATCGGTGCGCCCGACCGTTGCGTGATCCAGCGAATCGAGGTGGGTCGCGACGACGACAGCTTGAGGTGCGGCATTACAGACCGCCACCGCCTGTTCGGCGTCCATGGCGATCTGCTCGCCCTCCCACAGCGCGCCGCAGGGATGGATAACAATGACGTCGGGGCGAGTATCACGTATCGTCGCCTCGACGGGCGGATAGAACACCGTATCGCCCGACCAGTAGAGCGTTGGTTCGTTCGGGGCTTCGATGCTGAAGCCGATGACGGGGCCCATCTTCTCGACAACGGCCCCAAAGCCATGCCGTCCGTCCCGCCGCGTCAATTTGATGCCCTGCCAATCGATGGCCTCGGTTAGTGGCGTCACGTTCTCGAAGCCGAAGGAGCGAATCTTGTGCTCATCGACAGGCTGGCAGATCAGAGGCAGTTGCTTTGGCACCAGCGATTGAGCGAGGGGATCGAAATGATCCGAGTGTAGATGAGAGACGATGACAAGCTCAACACCGGTCAGAATCTCGTCGGTGCTGCTCGGAAGATCCAGTAGCGGATTGCGCGATCGCCCCGCATTGGCTGGCCGACTGTGTTTCGGCGCAAAAAAAGGATCGACCAAGATCGTGCGGCCGGCCACCTCAAGTTTTAGCGTTGCATTGCGCAAAAGCCTCAGTTTCATCGACGTATTCCTCGTGAGCTTGATTTCGAGGTTGCGGCTCAGGCGACGCCAGCATCGAAAGACAATGGTGGGCCTGCAGTAATGAATGATCGTTCGCGCGCATACGCGCTGGCCAGTGGCAGGGATGACATTTGTCGTGAACATCATGCCATTCTGTTTGGCTGATCGCGACGAGGCGTCATCACAACGGGCGGCATGCAACGACCGAGCTCGTGAACGTAGTCGTGCACGCAGCGGCGAGAGCAGCCTTCCGTTGACGCGATTGCCACGTCAGGCCCACTCAACTCGGCATTTGTCGCGACACGATACGCAACGGCATTTCCAAGAATGGATTAAACACGAAACAGAAAACGTGTCCGCAGCCTGAGCGTGGTGGGTTCATCGCTTTTTCGTTGCTGCCCTCGACATTACGCATCGGCGACAACATCATTGGCGCTTCTTGAGCCAGCCCTATTCATTTCGAGATCATCAGAATGTCGCCTTGGTCATGCTTCCGGTCGGACCCGCGCACGAAGGCGAGCGACCCATGATGTCATCGAATTTCCTCACACTTGATGGCATCAGCAAGCGCTACGGCGTGCTGAATGCGTTGGAGTCTATTTCTCTCGACGTTGCTCGCGGCGAATTCTTGACGTTGCTGGGGCCATCCGGGTCCGGCAAGTCGACTCTGCTTGCGGTCCTCGCTGGCTTCACGGAGCCGGACCGCGGCTGCGTCTCCCTGAACGGGGACGACATCACGCGCCTTCCGCCGGAGGCGCGTCGCTTTGGTGTTGTGCCACAAGGTTACGGCCTTTTTCCTCATTTGACGGCCTACGAAAACATCGCCTTCCCATTGCGCGTGCGCCGCACTCTCAGAACGCGCATTGACAACCGTGTTCAGGAGGTGATGGAACTCCTGCAAATTGAAGGCCTGGGCGACCGCCTTCCAATGCATCTTTCCGGTGGACAGCAGCAGCGCGTCGCCTTGGCGCGCGCACTCTCCTTTGAGCCGGATCTGTTGTTGCTGGACGAGCCGATGAGTGCGCTCGACGCGTCCTTGCGGCGCGACTTGCAGGCTGAACTTGTTCGGCTTCATCGGCAGGTTGGGACAACTTTCATCCATGTCACCCACGACCAGCAGGAAGCGCTTGCTCTGTCCGACCGCATCGTCGTGCTGAATCAAGGCCGGGCCGAGCAAATTGGTTCGCCTCGCGCGATCTACGATCGCCCTGCCAGCCGCTTCGTTGCGAGCTTTCTCGGCAAGAACAATTTGCTGGACACGATTGCGCGGGTCGGAGCCGATGGCAGGCTCCAGTTTCACTGGCACGGCCACAGGATTGCGGCAAGGCCCGGAGCTGGTCGGCTGACTCCCGGCCCCTGTGTCCTTGTAGTTCGTCCCGAAGCCATCTTGCTTGACCCGGTTCGAGGTGGAGCATCGCATTCGGACGAGCGGGTTCGCGGCAAGGTCGTCAGCCGGACTTTTCTCGGCGCCTCAACCGACATCATCGTGGCTATAGGCGACGACATCTTGATGGTCACGTTGCCTGCTGCTGCGCCCCCGATCGTGCCCGGCGAGGACGTTTGGCTCACCTTGGACAGCGAACGCCTGTGGTGTCTGCCGGGCGGTGCGCCGCCGTGCGAGCTCTCCTCGGTTTCATCGGAGCTGGCGGCATGAGCCCTGAGCTCACGGTAAAAAGAGGGCCGCCACGCGCATGCCGTCCAATCGTATTGGTTCACGAATGGTCCGTGCAGGACCGGATGCTGGCTGGCTCCGCCTTCGTGCTCGTGGCGTGCTACCTCGTCCCGCTAGCGGGTGTGGTTGGCCTGAGCTTTCTGGTGCCGAAGCCGGGAGCCGGAAATTACGTGGCGGTCCTTCTGAACCCAACAGTTCGCTCGGTCGTCGCAACCACCCTTTGGATCAGTTGCCTGACCGTGAGCATCACGGTGCTGTTGGCATACGTGACCGCTTACGGATTGGTGCAGGCCGATCCGGCCGCACGAAAGCTGATGCTGGCCGGTGTGCTGCTGCCGTTATGGATTTCGGTGCTTGTCCGCAACTACGCATGGATAGCCCTACTTGCGCCCGGCGGAATAGCCAATGGCATCCTGCTGCACTGGGGCTGGCTGGAGCATCCTTTGTCGCTCGTGCGCAATACGTTCGGCGTTGTGTTAGGCATGGTGCATTACATGCTGCCTTACGCGATCCTGCCGATCTACGCCCAGATGGCCCGGATCGAGGGAGCGCTACCCCGGGTAGCGCGGTCACTGGGCGCAAATCGCCGCCAAGCGTTCATTCGCGTCTTCCTGCCTCTGTCGCGTCCCGGCGTGGCGGCAGCGACGTTCATCACCTCGATCATGTCGCTCGGCTTCTATCTGACGCCCGCCATTCTGGGCGGCGGCAAGACCGTCATGATGGCGGAATTCATATCCGTCCAGGTGACGGAAACACTGCGCTGGGACATCGCGACGACTCTAAGCACCTTGCTCCTGCTCGTGACAGGCGGCCTGGTCTGGCGGTTCAGTCATCTTCTCGACCTGGCGGTGGCCAAGCCGAAGACATGAGCATGCGATCACCAGTGATCGTGGTCCCGTTCGGGCCCGCGCGCTACATGTCCCTTCTTGTGGTGGCATTCCTCGTGCTGCCATTGATTGCGATCGTGCCGATGTCGTTCAGCGACACCCGGTTCCTGTCGATGCCGAACGGCGGGCTGTCCACACTGCACTATCAGCGCCTGTTCGGCGAGCAGATTTGGCGCGATAGCCTGCTGCAGAGCGTCAGCATCGCGTTTGTGGCGGCCATTCTTGCTGTGCTGCTCGGCCTCGCATTCTGCCTCGGTGCATGGCAGAGACAAGGCCGCGCGGTTGGGCTCTTGCGGGTGCTGATGCTCGGGCCGTTGATCGTGCCCGGAATCGTTCACGCCGTCGCCTATCACCGCGCCTTGTCGATGCTGGGACTGTTCGACAGCTTCGCGGGGACGATACTCGTGCACGCGGTCAAGGGGCTGCCGTTTGCCATACTCTCGATTTCCGCCGCTTTGTCCTCGGTGCAACCGGCGACGTTGCAACTTGCCCGCAGCTTCGGAGCCTCGCCGATACAAGCGCTCCTGAAGACGCTGTTGCCGCAGATACAAAGCGGTATTGCGGCGGGCTTTGTGCTGGCCTTTGTTACCTCCTGGGACGAGATCGTTGTGACGCTGTTTATCACGAGTCGCAACGTGAACACGTTACCGAAGCAAATCTGGCAGAGCCTCCTCCTAAATCTCGATCCCATCGTGGCGGCGTTAGGCACTCTCGCCTTGGCCGCGACATTGCTGGTGCTTTCGTTCCTGTGGTTACGGGGCGCCCGCGCTCTTGCCGCTGCCGGTTCAAATTGAAAGGAGATGTCGTGTCTGAGTTTTCCCAAGATGCCGATTATATGCAGCACCTCGAGTGCTCGCTCCGCGCGACAACGCAAGGCAAGACCGTCCATCGCCGTCAATTCCTTCAGCTCTTGTCAGCACTGGGAGTTGGCGCAGGTTCGCTGGCCTTCTCACCTTCCGCAAATGCCCAGCAAAGCGAGCTCGTCGTTGCCAATTGGGGTGGCGACGCGCTTCCCGCGCATCGCGACGTCCTCGCGGCGGAATACGTCAAGCGCTATCCGGGCAGCCGAGTCGCATTCGACACCACGGGCCCCACGCCCGGTAAGATCAAGGCCATGGTTGAATCGGGCAGTGTCGCATGGGATGTGGCCGACCGAAACCTCTTGTCCGCGCTGGAGCTCGGCCGGCAAGGCCTTTTGGAAAAAGTCGATGAATCCATCGTCGACCTCAACGCGGTGCCAAGCCAGTTTCGTACCGAATGGGGCGTCGGCTCGTACTTCTTCTCTTTTGTCATCACTTACGACAGCGCGCGGTTCGGTACGGCACCGCCGCGGACCTGGAGGGATTTCTGGGACACGCGGACGTTCCAGGGAAAGCGTGCCCTGCGCAACAATGTCGAAGGTGTTCTGGAATCGGCCCTGCTGGCGGACGGTGTTGAACGGGACAAACTGTACCCGCTCGATGTCGATCGCGGCTTGGAGAAGGTCCGGGCCATCAAGAAGGACACGATCTTCTACAGCAACACGTCCGAGGCCCAGCAGTTGCTGCGATCGGGAGAGGTCTCGGTCGGCAGCCTCTGGAACACGCGGGCGCAAGGCGTGAAAGAGGACACCAAGGGACGGGTCAACTATCACTTCAATGAGGCCATTCTCCTGATTGCCGCGTGGAACGTTCTGAAAGGAACGAAGAACGCCAAGGATGCCTGGCGATGGGTGGCACTATCGCAAGATCCGGCGCTTCAGGTGGCGCTGCTCGCGCGCCTGGGCTGGGGACCGATTAATCCGGCCGCGAACAAGCTCGTTCCAGCCGAACTGCAGGAGCAAAATCCCGGGTCGCCCGAAAACCTCGCACGTCAGGTGGCGACCGATGCCGAGTGGTACGCTAGAAACTATTTCGAGGTCCAGAATCGCTACCTCGACGCCCTTGCGTCATGAGCATGGCGGGCGAGGCTCTAATTGACGCGGCAGCGCCGCTCACCTTCATGGGTGCGCCCTTCGCGGCTCGCGTCCCGCCGCGATCGCGAGCCGTCATCGGCGGACTTCCGTTCGATGCCGGCCAGCACGCCTCGCGCCTGGGCTCGCGGCTTGGCCCCAGGAGTGTTCGCGAGCAGTCGATCCAGTTGCGCACGGTAGATCCCGACACCGATTGCGACGTCGTGGCCGCGCTCGGACTGGTCGACGTAGGGGACGCGCGCGTGCAGCACGGTGACCTCGACGCCTCCCAGCGGGCTATCGCCGAGTTCGCCGGCACTCTCGTCAACACGAACGCGGTTCCGATGATGATCGGAGGGGACGGCAGTGTCACGCTGCCGCTCCTCCGCGCGGTGTCGCGCCGCTACCCGGAGCTTGCGGTCGTGCATCTGGACGCGCATACGGATGCCTATCCGCTGGTCGGAAATGTCGGACCGGCGGCTTTCCATCGGGCCGCCGAGGCACGGCTGATCGACCCGAAAGCATCGTTCCATATCGGGTTGCGCGGTCCGGTCTCCTCGAGGGGCCTCTATGCGCATGCCCGCCAGCTTGGCTATCAGCTCGTAACGATCGCGCAACTGCTGGACCGCGGCATCGCTGCGGTATTCGACGAAGTGAGGCTGCAGCTGGCCGGTCGTCCCGTCTATGTTTGCTGGGATATGGACTTCTTCGATCCGTCCGTGGCGCCGGGCGTCATCACCCCGAGCTGGGAGGGCGTTACGGCCCGTGAAGGCTTGCAGGTGGCGCGATCGCTCCGCCGGATGAACATCGTTGCGATTGACATCAACTGCGTTAGCCCACCCCATGATGCCGCGGGTCTCGCCGCCTTTCTTTGCGCCCGCATCATCTTCGAATTTCTCGTCGGCCTGGCCACCGCACACCAGGCGTCCGAAAGGTTGCAACCGCCATGAATGTAGCGTCTCCTGTCACGCATTTGAACCGCGCGTCCACGCGCGCCACAACTCGAGTGATCCGTACGTCCGAGGAGGCGCTTGCAGTTGCGCGAGAGCTTGCCCCAGCGTTGGCCGACGGCGCGTCAGAACGCGACAGGGAACGCCGCCTGCCGCACGAGGAGGTTAGGCAATTTGTCCGTAGCGGATTGTGGGGGATCGGCATCCGACCCGAATTCGGGGGCGCCGGGGTTTCGTTCGAAACCATCATCGAGGTCGTGGCGATCATTTCGGAGGCCGATCCGTCGATTGGCCAGCTTCCGCAGAACAACTATCTGTTGCTCGAGAACTTGCATCGCATCGGCACTGAGGAGCAGAAGCGTTTCTTTTTTGCTGAAGTGCTACGAGGTAAGGTGATCGGCAATGCGTTCGCCGAGGCCGGCGGAAGGAACGTGCAGGATATCCGCGGCCGCATCAGCCGGACGGCCACGGGCCTCAGACTGAATGCCCACAAGGTCTATTGCACCAACGCGTTGTTCGCGGATTGGATACCCATCTCCAGCGTCGACGATGATGGCAATGTCGTTTATGCCTATGTCGAGCGTGATGCTGTCGGACTATCCGTCGTCGACGACTGGAACGGGTTCGGGCAACGAACGTCAGCAAGCGGCACGGTGATTGCCGAGGACGTTGCAGTCAATCCAGCGTATGTCGTGGAGCGTCACAAATCGTTTTCAAGTCCGAGCTTGAGCGGTCCGTTCGCCCAACTCTTGCATGCCGCGATCGACCTCGGAATTGCGCGGGCCTCCTTTGCGGAAGCGGTACGGCTTGCGCGCGCGGCGTCGCGCCCGTGGATCGACAGTGGAGTGGAGCGTCCGCAGGATGACCCTCATACGATTGCCGCGCTCGGTGATTTCCAAATCCGGGTGCACTCGGCCAGCGCGATGGTGGAACGGGCAGCCCGCCTCATGGATACTGTTCGGGAGCATCATGACGTGGCGGATGTTGCGCGTGCTTCCGTAGCGGTCGCCGAGGCAAAGGTGCTGGCAAACGATACGGCGCTGTTTGCCTCATCCAAGCTATTCGAATTTGGCGGCGCAAGCAGTGCTCGCACAAGCCTCAACCTCGATCGGCATTGGCGCAACGCGCGCACGCATACCCTGCATGACCCGGTGCGGTGGAAGTACCATTTGATCGGAAATTATGTGCTGAACGAACGAAATCCCCCCCCTTCACAACTGGGCTTGAAAATGGGCGCCGCGAGGTGATCAGCAAGGCGAAGCCCGTGAGCCAGCCTTCGTCAACTCTGCGAGGAACCACGAGCTGCGGGCCTTATCGCCGCCGGACGAACTCGGAAGGCGTCGAAGATCTGACGATAGGAGGACTTGCGGGATACAAGCAACCAAAGCGAAAACGAGACGCTCATGCTTGGCATGATGTTCACGAAAATTGTCATTCGTGCTTCTAGTCGATTTCGATCCGGGCCAAATACCATCGATATGATGAGCTTTGCGGCGAAGTTGTCGGACTCGGTTGCCTAAAATCGGACAGGCGAGACGAATTGCGAGGAGTTCACAATGGCGGGCATATTGCGGGGATCAAATGGCGCTTCACTTCACGCGCTCCGAGTTCGAGGCGCGACAGCAGCGACTGCAAAATGAGCTGAGCCGACTTGGCCTGTCGGGCCTTTTAATATTCCGACAGGAGAGCATGTATTGGCTCACCGGCTATGACACATCCGGATACTCGCAGTTTCAGTGTCTATGGTTCGGTGCTGCAGGCGATATGGTGTTGCTGACGCGTTCTGCCGACATCCGACAGGCTCGGCTAACGTCGACAATCGACGATGTGCGCCTCTGGGTCGACCGGCATAGCGCAAATCCGGCAGAGACGCTATTTGGCGAGATCCGTGATCGCTTCGCATTCGCCAGCCGAATAGGTGTTGAGTATGGCGCCACGACGCTCAATACGCAGCGCGGCAAGTTGGTGGACGCCGCCTTTGCCAAGGACGCCAAGTTGGAGGATGCGTCCGAGCTGATCTCGGGTCTGCGTCTTATCAAATCTCCCGCCGAACTTGTCTATGTTCGCGAGGCCGGCCGCATTGCTGATTTGGCATGGCGAAACGGACTGGCCAAGTGCGCACCCGGAAATTCCGAGTCCGACATCCTGGCCGAACTGTACGGCACGGTCCTCAAGGCGGGAGGCGATCCGGCGGCGGGACGTTTCGTCTGCGGGGCCGGCGATAACGCCCTGCAGTGCCGCTATTTCACCGGCAAAGGAACGATCGGAGCGATCGATCAGGTGACGGTGGAGTTCGCGGCGGCATATCGTCACTACCATGTGGTCCTCATGCGAACAGCGTTGGTCGGGCAGGCGAGCGCCACGCAACGTCGCATGCATGCCGCAGCGGTTGAGGCGCTTTGCGCCTGCCAGCAGCGCCTGAAGCGGGGATCTACTTTCGGTGATTTGTTCGATGCTCACGCCGATGTACTCGATCGCCACGGGTTCCAGCACGCGAGACTCAACGCATGTGGCTATAGCCTCGGAAATGCCTATCCACCAACCTGGATGGAGTGGCCAATGGCTTATGCAGGCAATCCAGTATCCATTACGCCGGGTATGGTGATCTTCCTGCATATGATCCTTCTCGACAGCGAAGCGGGCCTTGCGATGAGCCTGGGCGAGACGTTCATCGTGACCGATCAAGCACCCGAGCGCCTTTCGGCGCTTGACCATTCACTTCCACTCATCGCGTGAAAGCCTGATATGAGCATAGTCAATGGGCAAAGCGTCGAGGTTCGCTCGCTGAGCAAGACCTACGGCTCCACGGTCGCGCTCGATGATCTGTCCCTTACCGTGCAAGCAGGAGAGTTTCTCGCAATTCTTGGTCCGAGCGGATCGGGGAAATCGACCGCTCTGATGACGATCGCCGGGTTTGAATCTGCAGACCGCGGCCAGATCCTGATCGGTGGACAAGCCTTCGACCGTGTGCCGGCCCACAGGCGCGGCGTCGGCATGGTGTTTCAACGCTATGCGCTGTTTCCCCATCTCACCGTCGCGGAGAATCTTGCCTATTCGTTGCGGCGACGGGGCTGTTCCGACCTGGAAATCCGCCAGCGCGTCGCGGCGGCACTCGATCTCGTCAAGCTGACCGGTCTTGGTGCGCGATCGATTGGCGAACTGTCCGGTGGCCAGCAGCAGCGCGTCGCAATCGCGCGGGCGACGATCTCCAATCCGACGGTGCTTCTGATGGATGAGCCGATGAGTGCGTTGGACAGGAAGCTGCGGCAGCATATGCAGCTGGAACTCAAGCTGCTTCAGAGAGAGCTCGGGACCACTGTCATTCTCGTCACCCATGATCAGGAAGAGGCGATGTCGATGGCAGATCGGATCGCGCTGCTCGACCACGGCCGCCTTCGTCAGGTGGGTACGCCGGCAGCTCTTTATCACCAGCCGGCCGATGCATTTGTTGCCGACTTCATCGGCCGCACGAATTTCCTGCCACTTGCCGGCAGTAGTCTGCGCGTCGAAGGATTTGCGACGGAACTGGCCTATGCGCTTGCCACAGATAGTCCGAGAACAGGCACAAGGGCCGGAGTTCGTCCGGAGGACGTCCTGCTCGGCCTCGAGCGCGAGGGTGGCGAAGCGTGCCGCATCATCGAGACAGCCTTCAGCGGATCGACCCAGACTGTGCTGGTGGAGGCGGGCGGACATCGGCTGATCGCCGAACGGCCTGCGCGCGAGCGTGCCTGGCGGCCGGGCGAGGTGGCCGCGCTACGCTTCCGTACGGGCAGCGTTCGTCTATTCGACCAATCGCCGGTCGCAAATCAGGAGACGTCCCATGCCGCTTAAGCTCACCCGACGGACATTTCTAGGCGGCGCGGCGCTGGCCGGCGGCGGGCGGTTCACCTTTCCGGCACCAGTCATCGCGGGGTCAATCTTGAAAGGCAGCGGCACCGTGGTCGTCCATGACGGCGGCGGGTCGATGGGGATCGCTCAGCTGAAGGCCTACTCTGAACCCTTCGAAGCAGAAACCGGAATTAAGGTCATTCATCAGCCAGGCGTTGCCTCCGGCGTGCAGTTGGCGGCAGTCCTGGCGGGGGCCGCCAAGCACGACGTCGCTCTGCTCTCCGGAGGCGCGATTGCCAACTTCGAGAAGGACGAGCTGCTGCTTCCCATCGACTACGATCTCTGGGCGGGCAAGGACAGAGAGGGTTACGACGTCGTTGCGGCCAAGACAAACTACGCGCCGGCGATGATCTACTCGATGCTGATTGCGTATGAAGCCGAGAAATTGGGGAGCAGGCCTCCCTCGACTTGGGCCGATCTATGGAATTCGCGGGATTTTCCCGGACGGCGGACACTTGCCACCGGGACCAATGCCGCAGATGGCGCAACTTATGAGATCGCGCTGCTGGCCGACGGCGTTCCACCCGAAAAGCTTTATCCGCTGGACTGGAAGCGCGCCTTCCGCAGCCTCGACAATTTGCGAAGCAACGTCGTCAAATGGTGGGTCAGTGGTGCTGAATCGGTGCAGCTCCAGGTCGATCGACAGGCAACGGTTGGCAGCGCCTGGAATGGGCGCATCGATGGCGCGAACGATCAGGGGGCAAGGATTGGCAAGAGCTGGAACCAGGGCATTCTGCAATGGGCCGCCTGGGCTGTTCCAAAGGGAGCCGAGAACAGCGATAACGCACAGAAATACATCGCCTATATGAGCCGACCGGAGCCTCAGGCGAGATTCTCCGAACTGATCACCTATGGACCCACCAACGCTCGCGCTTTCGAACACCTCTCGAAACAGCGGGCAGAGTTGATGCCTACCGCGCCCGGGCTCAAAGAGCGGCAGATTGTGCAAGACTATGCCTTCTGGAATGCGGTGGATGCCACCGGAGAAACTGGCCTGCGACGCGCCATCGTGGAGTGGGAACGGTGGGTCGCCGGAGGCTAACATCGCCAATTTCTCTGGCAAGCGATGCGGACAAGTGAAACGGCTAGCTCTCCCTCTGCCGGGCGTTGTGCTTCTGGGGGCTGGCTACGCCTTGCCAATGGCTATCGTCGTCTGGATGAGCCTGCGGCATCAAGGGCATTGGAGCACTCAAGCATACGCACAGATCGTTCATGCCCCGGTCTTTTTTGGAATTTTCCTCAAGACCCTCTGGATGGCGTTTTCTGTCACCGGCCTCTGTGCGTTGTTCGGATATCCCTATGCCTATTTCGTAGCGACCCGGATCCGTCGGTATGCCGCTCCGATCATGATGCTGGTGGCGATTCCTTATCTGACCAGCATCCTGATCCGCTCCTATAGCTGGATCGCAATCCTCGGCAGCTCCGGCATTGTAAACCGGCTTCTCATTTCCATCGGGCTGGCGAGCGAGCCGCTGCCACTCGTCTTCAGCAGCTTTGGCAGCTATGTCGGCATGGTTCACATCCTACTGCCGATGATGATCTTGCCGCTCTACGGTGCCCTGCGGAGACTTGATTCGGCGTTGATCAAAGCTGCGCAGAGCCTTGGAGGTGGCCCAGCGACCGTCTTCTGGACGATCGTTTTTCCGCTCTCACGTCCGGGACTGGCAGCGGGCTGCGCGCTGGTCTTTTTGTGCGCCCTTGGCTTCTACATCACGCCAGCCATGCTCGGGGCCCCTGGCGACTACCTGGTGGCCCAGGCGATTGAAGTCCGCGTCTCGACGTTGGCGGATTTCGATTTCGCAGCCGCGCTGGCTTGCATACTGTTTTTCGGGGGCAGCGGGTTTCTGGTCCTGTTTCGCCGAAACGTCGTTCCACTGGGACCAGCCGCGAACGATCGATGGCAGTCCAGAGGGGGCGGGGACGGCTTGCGCGGTGCTGGCCGGTATTGGCGAACGGCTATCGATCAGGTGGCGGTGGCGCTCGCCCGTTTGTGCGACGCGATGGCTTTTCTCGCCAGTCCTTTTCTTCTCATCCTCTTCGCCCTGGTACTGCTGTTCCTGCTGGCACCGATGATCGTCGTCATCATGATTGCGTTCAGCAATGCGCCCTATCTCATGTTCCCGCCTCCGGGCTTTTCTACACGTTGGTTTAACTCCCTGTTCGGCGACCAGCGCTGGCGCGAGGCCGCAGTGTTCAGCTTCAGTATGGCCGCACTTTCCGCTACCACGGCATCGCTGGTGGGGACAGCTTATAGCATCTCCTTAACCAGAGGCGCCTTGCGTGAACGCAGGATCATGTGGCTGGCCGCGATTGTCCCGATGATCCTTCCGCAAATCGTGCTTGGTATCGGGCTGTTCTTCCTCGCCGTTGCGCTAAACCTCAACGGCACCATCACGGGTTTCTGGCTCGGCTTTACCGTGCTAGGATTTCCCTACGTGGTCATTATCATGACCGCTGCCCTGCAAAACAGCGACAGGGATGTCGAGCGAGCTGCAGTCGGTTTGGGGGCCACTCCGATGGCAGCATTCTTGACCGCCACGCTGCCGCTTCTCATTCCCGCCCTGTCCAGCGCTTTCCTGTTCGCCTTCCTCGCCGGGTTCGACGATCTCGTCTTGAGTATGTTCTTGAGCTCGCCGTCCAAAACTCCACTCGCAATGTTGATGTGGCAGGATATTCATCTGGAAATCAGCCCAAAGACAGCCGTAGTCGGCGCTCTCCAATTGGCTGTGTTGTTGGCTGTATCAATGCTTGTGGTCTTCCTGAGGAAATCCAAAGGCGCAATAGAATAGTTCTGAACGATCCTATTGCGCGTAGATCGATCTCCCGGTGGTTTGCATCGTCGCCCGGCATTCGCGCATGGCTTTGTTCGTACGCATGGTTGTGAATTGGCCCGCAAATCGGACCTCTTGCCCTGCCTCGATGAGGAGCATCGTTGTGGGAGGCTTGGCACAATTTTCATGATAATTGTCACTCGCGCTTCTGGTCAGTTTCAATCCGCCCCAAATATTAGTTGGTCGTATGGATGTCTCCGAAGCCATCGAGCGGCGCATTTCGGTCCGTTCCTTTAAGCCCGATCCGGTTTGCGAAAAACGGGTACTCGCGCTGTTGGAGCGAGCCCGCCGCTCACCTTCGGGAGGGAATCTTCAGCCATGGCGCGTCTACGCACTCACGGGCGGTCCGCTCGACGAACTCAAGAGGCGCGCTAGCGCAAATCCCCTCGGGGAGCCTCCAGAATACCAGATTTACCCAAACTCGCTGTGGGATCCTTATCGGCGCCGGCGCTGGGAATACGGAGAGGATCTCTATGCGGTGATGGGCATTCCGAGGGAAGATCGGGCCGGCCGGATGCAGCAACTGGCTCGAAACGGGCAGCTGTTCGGTGCACCTGTCGGCCTGTTCTTTTGTCTCGACCGAAGGCTGGGCTCTCCGCAGTGGGCGGACCTCGGTATCTTCATCCAGACGGTGATGCTCCTTGCCGTCGAAGAAGGACTTTCGACTTGTGCGCAGGAATACTGGTCGCGCTACCCGAAGACTCTGACGGAATTGCTCGGATTGTCCGCTGAGGAATTTGTCTTCTGCGGGATGGCCTTGGGTTTTGCAGATGAGGATCCTATCAACACACTCAGAACCAGGCGCGATCCGGTTGCCGACTGGGCCGTCCTGCGCGGCTTTAGTTGATCTGAGCTGACCTTGCCCCACGGGCTTAATCCGGTTTGAAGTTCGTACTGGCCCACGACAAGGACCAGAGCATGAAGCGCAGCCGCTTTTCGGAAGAGCAGATCATCGGGATTTTGAAGGAGCACGAGGCCGGCGTTTCGATTGTGCTTGGTAAGATCCAACCGGTTCAAGGCGGACGCCACGACATGCTGAGTGATTGCTGGACATTGGGCAATCTCAGCCAGCGAAGTGCGAAAGTAGAAAGGGGGACGTCAGACATTCGGGGTTTGGTGCAACTCCGACGGTCGCATCCAACCGCAGCCCGTTAGCGACGGACCATTTGAACACCTTCTCGAGAAGGGTCAATTGAAGGAGAGGCTTCTCGACGAACTGGTTATCGAAACTATCGAAGAGGGCAGGGATGAACCAAATGAAGAGATTATCGACATGTTCGAGACCCTGCACGCACGGCTGGTACGTGCCACAACCGCAGTCGCTGACGAGATTGCCCGGCGTAGACGATGAAATCCGGGCGCATGAGGGCTACGGTTGAGATGCCCAGCTCTGGTGGTCGCCGGGGAGAACAGCATCGTCAGTGCGTCGGAAGCGATCCACCTCAAAGCTGACTGTACGGCAGCGAGCATCGACATGGAGTTGGCGATACCGCGGATGATCCGGACCCCCGCTGGGGAGGTCGATAACTTCGTGTCCGTCGACCACATATATCTCAAGCTCATGATGCGATGGCATGCCGAGCCGGCCATTCAGTGCGGTGACGATAAGAGCCCAACAGTGAAGCGGCGCTTCGCATGCTCATAAGATAGCTTTCTTATCACGTTACTCCGAAACCAGTTGGTCGATGCCACGCTTTGTCGTGACCGCTCCACGAAATATGAATGTCGCGCATTGGGCCTCCCTCGCACATTCACCGCGCAATGGAGAGATTGTCGGGCGCTTCGATTGTCAGACTCCAGACCATTGTCAGCAAGTTGACGCGACACACTCTCACGAAACGCCGACACAACATACGAATTTGGCTCGGCACGGGGCTTGCTTTCGTTCAGGGCATCATCCCAGTCGCAGTACGGTGATCTTCAGGGCCGACTTGGCGCGGGCAGTGGCTAGTGTCTGGTCTGCCCCAACGATTTGCCGTGCGGCGAGAACTTAAGGAGCCGAATTATGGACCGGGAAGTGCAGGGCAACCTTTGATGCGATCGAGAACTCTTTTTTGTGGTGCCACAACAATTGCGCTCGTCGCAAGCAGCGCAGCCAAGGCGGCGGACCTTGAGCCACAACTTAAACGGCCAGCGGCGGTGTGGAACTGGTCGGGCGGCTATATTGGTGGACACGTCGGCGGTGGGTACGGCCGAACCTCTTTCAGCAACCCCTATGGTCCATCAATCTATGGCGGCATCGTCGATACTCCGGCGTTCCTCGCAGGTGGCCAGATCGGCTACAATTGGCAGAAGAACCGCTGGGTATATGGCATCGAGCTGGATGCCAGCGGTGCTGTCTCCGACGGCACAAATACCTGCCTAGCCCCTTCCGGCTTCGTTGTGAGCGCGAACTGCAAGGTAGGTCCCAACCTCTTTGCCAGCGGGACCGGTCGCGTTGGTTACGCCTTTGGCGCGCTCGGGCACACGCTGGCCTATCTCAAGGCAGGCGTAGCGTGGCAAAACAATCGGGGCGACGTCGTCAACAACGCTGAAGGCAGCGACATGCCACAGGAGAAAACCCATTTCGACTATGGTCGGATTGGGGGTGTCATCGGGCTGGGCGTCGAGCAAGCCCTTACGCCTGCATGGTCGGTGAACGTTGAGTATGACTATCTGCATTTTGGCGGGCCGGGTGTCGCGACCGCTGCGACAGTACAGTATCCGTCTGCAATTCTGCCGCCGAACACAACCAACCTGTCCAACAACTATCACATCGGAAAGATTGGTCTGAACTACCATTTTGACGCGGACCCAAAGGCGACAGAATGGTCCAATGCGCCGCTGTACGCGAAGTCAGCCAGCAGGGTACCACCCATTCCCTATGTGACCGGCTGGTCATTCGAAGGCGGCTCCCGGCTCTGGCTCAGTCGGGGACGATTCCAATGGGACCACAGCGCAGCGCCTCATGGCTGGTCTCAAGATCCCAGCATGCTCTTATCGAGACTCACTTATCACGGACTGGACGGACTTTCGGGAGAGTTGTTCGGCCGCCTTGATAGCCCCTGGGGAGTGTTCCTGAAGAGCAGTATTGGCCTCGGGCAATTCAACAAAGGAAACATGAACGATGAAGATTGGGGCGGCGCGTATGTCAACACGGTATCAGGGCAAGCAAATGGAAGGTTCACGTATTACACGGCCGACGTCGGTTACGATTTCTTGCGCGGTACCGACTACAAGGTCGGCGGATTTGTAGGCTGGACCTATTACGGCCAGAGCTCGGACTCGAGGGGATGCGTGCAGATGGCAAACCCTCTTGCTTCATGTCTTAGCTCGGGTGACAACAGGGTCATCGGCGGTGAGAATACTCAATGGAATGCGCCCCGGATCGGCCTGAGTGCCGAAACCATGTTGACCGAGCGTTGGCGGATGAGCGCTGATGTCGCGTACCTGCCCTGGACCGATTTCAAGGGGCGCGACTATCACCTCTTGCGCGACTTGACCACTTTTGCTGAACAACGCGGCAATGGCGGTGGCGGCGTCCAGATTGAAGGCGTCTTGTCCTACTTCATCACCAACAACATCAGCGTCGGCGTCGGTGGCCGCTATTGGGCCATGTGGACCACAAAACGCGGCGAGTCTCTGTGTAGAGGTAGCGATAGCCGGTGCGTCGACCCGCCGCCGGCATTTGCAAAGTACAGCACGGACCGCTGGGGTACGTTTTTTCAGGTCTCCTATAAGTTCGATTGAAAGGCCCACCAAAGCCAAGCTCCAGACTTCCTCTCGAGCCATCCGAAGCCTGCGGGCATCGACGTCGGCGCCAAAATCGGGCGCCGACGCCGTGGGTAATGACGGTGAAGCACCTCGGAATCGAACCGAGCTCAAGCTTGCTTGCAAAGGATGCCAGCCGGCGCGAGCCCCAAACGGCTCGCGACTCCCTTCCGGCCCCCGAAAGCGTTAGTGCCGACACGATTGCACTCACCGCCGCCGATCGTTGGCAAATTTCCAACCTCGTCGAGCGCTTCTATAAGCATGCGACCAGAGTATCAGCGCGTTCACTTCGCTCTCGAACAATAGTTTCAATGCAAGTGTCCTCAAGTGGAGGAGCCGCCGCAACGTTTTGGGTTGGCTTGGAAGCGAGCAGCCGCTTTATAAACCCCTCGTATTTATCAACGGCTTCTCGCATTTCAGCTTGATACTTATAGTTCTGATAAATGCCGACAATGCCACTGCGCTCGTCGACCTTCATGAAAGGGCTGTCGCCCGTCGTAATGTTGATCACGGCGTCGGTGCTTTGCTTGATGCGCGACAGGAAGCGGGCGAAGCCCTCGGCGGTTGGTCCGGACTCTTGAGGATGAGCAAATGGTTAAGAAATAGATCGCCGGGAGGATCCGAATGAAGCCGTCACCCTTCGAATACCATCGTGCCAGTTCGATCGAAGATGCGATCGCGGCGCTTGCCACGCATGGAGAGGGGGCGCGGCTGCTGGCCGGCGGACAAAGTCTGATTCCGATGATGAACTTGGGGCTGGCGACGCCGGATCTGCTCGTTGACGTCGGGAATCTCTCCGATCTGAGGTATGTCCGGGTCGAAGATGGGATTCTTCGGATCGGCGCGCTGGCGACCCACAACGCCATCATGGGGGCGGGCCCCTCGGCACTGGCTTGCCCGCTGCTCATCGTCGCCTATCAGAGCGTGGCGCACCACACGATCCGCAATCGTGGGACACTTGGTGGCAACATTTGCCACGCAGATCCCGCGTCCGAAATGCCGCTGGTCCTCACGCTTCTTGACGCCTCGATGGTCATCCGAGGTGCGCGTGGCGGACGCGTCGTAACGGCTGACAATTTTTTCATCGACGCCTTCGAAACACAAGTGGGACCTGCTGAGATGCTGACCGAGATCCGCATTCCGGCCCAACCCGCAGGCGAAGGCTATGCTTTCGAAGAGATGTCACAGCGCAAGGGCGATTTCGCCATTGTCTCCGTCGGCTGCAGGCTATCGATGCGCGAGGGGCGGATGACGAACGTATGTTTCGGTCTTATCGGCGCCGGAGGCCGAAAGCGGCGAATGTCGGTGGTGGAGGCGAGGCTGGAAGGTGCCGTTCCAGACGATCGACTTCTGGCCGATGCGGCGGAGCTTGCGGTCATGAATGCTGATCCAAGCGACGACATTCATGCCGATGCGGAATACAAGCTTGACCTTGTCCGGGCCTTGTCGCGTCGCGTTCTGACCGACGCGGCCAGGATGGCGGTTAAGTAGGGGGGCACGATGCGGACGCAGAAAATCGAGCTGACGATCAATGGTGCGACCTATTCCGGTCAGGTTGAGCCCCGCATGCTTCTGTCGGATTTCATCCGGCAAGTCGCTCGGCTTACCGGCACCCATGTAGGATGCGAACATGGTGTATGTGGCGTCTGCACGGTTCAAATTGATGGCATGACAGCCCGGTCCTGTCTGACCTTCGCAATCCAAGCCGAGGGGCATGATATTCGCACGGTGGAGGCCCTCGGCAAACAAGGCGGGCTCCACCCGATCCAGCAGGCATTCTGGGAAAAACACGGCTTGCAGTGCGGCTATTGCACTCCCGGCATGCTGATGCGCGCCGAAGAGTTTCTGGCCAGTAATCCGAATCCTGGACGGGAAGACATCATCGAAGCGATTAGTGGCAATCTTTGCCGTTGCACCGGCTACCAGACAATCGTCGACGCGATTGAGCATGCGGCCACACTTCTGAAATCACAAAAGGTGGAGGCGTGAGATGAACGGCCAGGCCACACGTATCCCCGTTAGCCGCCAGCGCGAAAAGCCGGGCCAGAAGACAAAGTGGATCGGCACCGACATGAAGCGCGTCGAAGATCCGCGCCTCCTGGCCGGACAGGGCCGCTATGCTGACGACGTAAGCCTGCCCGGCATGCTGCATGCGGCCACTCTGTCCAGCCCCCACGCCCATGCCCGGATCATATCGATTGATGCTTCCGCGGCGCGTGCCTTGCCGGGTGTCGTCGCGGTGATGACAGGCGAGGACGTGGCGAGATCGACGGGGCCATTGCCCTGTTTTTCAAACCCGCCTGTGGAACAACGCTGTGTTGCAATCGACCGTGTCCGTCATGTCGGGGAACCGGTGGCGATCATCGCGGCTGACAGCCGTTATATCGCCGAGGATGCGGCACGTCTGATTGAAGTCGAGTACGAGCCGCTGCCACCGATGAACGATCCGCGCAAGGCGATGCAGGTGACAGGGGAGGGCGTGCTGCATCCCGCGCGTGGCGACACCAACGTCGCAATGCATCGCAACTTCTCTTTCGGAGATGTTGCGGGCGACTTCGCCCGCGCAAAGCAGGTTGTCAAACGCTCGCTCCGCTGGCCCCGGTCGGGTGCCCAGCCGTTGGAGACCTGCGGCGCGGTCAGCGAGCACGACAGCGCGACGGGCAAGTTCACTATTCACGTGAACAGTTCTATGTACAATTATGTGGGATGGCTTCTGGCGATCACGCTGGGTGTACCGGTCCACAAGCTCAACATTGTGCCTACAATCGCCGGCGGCAGCTTCGGCTCAAAGCTTTTCCTTCACAAGGTGCCGGTGATCTCGGCGGTTCTGGCTCGCGAAACCGGGCGACCAGTGAAATACATTGAGGACCGCGCCGACAACATCCTGGCTTGCGACCATCACGGCTCGGACCGCTTCTACGATTGCGAGCTCGCTCTCGATGAAAACGACAACATGATATCGATGCGCTGCAAGGTCATTGACGACTACGGCGCCTACTTCCAGTTCGGTATCGGGCACCACGGTAACGCATTGTCGCAGATCACCGGTCCTTATCAGATCGGCAGTATCGAGGCGGACATCACCGCCGTCATGACGAACAAATGCCAGCAGGGCGCGTATCGCGGCTTCGGCTCGGAAGTGTCGAACTACGTCATGGAGAGAATGGTCGACGCGGCGTGTGCCGAATTTGACCTCGATCCAGTGGAGTTCCGGCGCAGGAATTTCATCAAACCCGAGCAGTTTCCCTATTTTATCCCCACCGGCAATCTCTACGACAGTGGCAATTATCCCGCCGTGCTCGATAGGGCGCTGCAGATGCTCGACTACGGTGGCTGGCGGAAGAAGCAGGAGGAGGCTCGCAAGGAGGGGCGCTACATTGGAATCGGACTCGCTACCTGCCAGGAGCGCTCGGTTTTTTCGGCAACCGAATTCTGGATGCTGAACCACGAAGCCGGTTTTGCGCTGACTTCATCGCCCGAAGGTGTGAAGGTCAAGATCGATCCGACCGGCAATGCGGTGATTACCCTTCAGGCCCCCTTCTGGGGCAACAGTCCGGAAACCATGGCGACCATGCTCTTGGCCGAGCATCTGACCATGGATCCTGCAAATATCTCGGTCACCTACGCTGATACCGATAGCGGCATCGCCGGCACCGGGCCAGGGGGAAGTCGCTTTACAGTGATGGTGGCCGGGGCAATCGTCTCTGCCTCTCAAGTGATCAGGAAGAAGTTGTTCCTCCTCGCCGCTCACCTGCTGGACGCCGACCCTTCCGACTTGGAATTGCTCGACGGAAAGATCAGGGTCAAGGGGCGGCAAGGCGTTCAAAAGTCCATCGCCGATCTTGCAATGATGGCGCATTTCTTTCGCCTCTCGTTTCCAGAGACGCCGGAATTCGACACTGGACTGGATGCTTCCTGCACCTATGACCATCCGCTGACCACCATGCCGTCGGAGGACCGCAAGGATCTGGGCATCTTCTATCCCATCATGGGTCATATGTGTCACATGCCGGTCGTGGAAGTTGATGTTGAGACCGGCAAGGTAAAATTCCTCGACTATGTCGCGGTGCATGACTGCGGAACGATCGTGAACCCGATGACACTCGCAGGTCATGTTCGGGGCGGTACGGCGCAGGGGATCGGTACAGCCATCTATGAAGAGTATAAGTACGCCGACGATGGCCAGTTCCTGAACGCAAACTTCGCCGACTATATCCTGCCCAGTATCCACGAAGTGCCTTCGAACATCCGGGTTGGCCACGTGGTAACGCCATCGCCCTTTACCGAGTATGGGATCAAAGGCGGTGGCGAGGGTGGCAGGATGGGCGCCCCGGCCGCCATTGCCAGCGCAATAGAGGACGCGTTGAAGCCATTCGGAGTGAAAGCGGATTTCTTGCCGCTGACGCCGGCGAAGCTGCGTGGCTTAATTCGTCAGGCGACGGTGAACCGGTAGTCGATAGCATCCGCCGGCGGCGCATCGTTCCGCGCATGACGTCGCGCCAGTCGAAGAACACCGCGCGGTTGAACGTCGTGGGTATTTCCACATGAGCCGGTGCGGCTGCGGCTCCTATAGTGAGGTAGGACCGCATGGCTTCGATCAATTTCGCCTTGAACTGTGTCTGTTCTGCCTTGATGTCTGCTTTGGTTGCTCCCGGCGCCAACGTGAAATGCAATGGCCACGATTTCTGCCGCAGATGCCATTCCGATTTTGCAGCTGGATCTCATGGCATAGCCGATGAGCCGCAGGAGCGGCGATACGGCCGAGCATGTCAGCGAGGCACGCCTGCGGAACCTTGGAGACAACTTCCAGCCAGAGGCCTTCGGCAGTCTCCATCACACCGCGCAAGGCGGCATTCGCCGGAAACTGAGCGCGACCAAGTGTCGATCAACTATCCTCTCCTGGGCGGTTTAAGAGGCGCGCGCTTACGACCTTCATGCAACGTATTTGGGGCTTTGGCGCGTTTGGAATGCTGAACAACCAATTCGAATGGATGAACACCCAGCGCGTCGGCGATGCGATCGAGGATATCAATTGTCGGGCTTTTCGATTGCCGCTCGAGGCTCGCCAAGTAGGAGCGGTCAATCCCAGCCTCATAAGCCAGCTTCTCTTGCGAAAGACCGCGATTCAAGCGGAGCCGACGCACATTCAAGGCCACAAGCGCACGAGCTTTCATGAGCCGATCATGTCTGCGCCCGGATATTTATACCACTGGCTATAATCCAACTATTTGAGTCGACACACGATCCATCAGCACACCGCATGGTCGACATATCGCAACGCTCGCAACGCGATCGAGCAAGTGCTTTTAAAAGAGGTTAGAATCTCTATGGGGAACCTGTAGGAACACTATAAAAAGCCCACAATCTCCAGCGATCCTTGCCGGCTTGAGCCGGGAGACTGCTATGCCATTCGACGCTGCACCGAGCGATCCGACCCTGACCCCGTATGACCGCGAGTACGTCGTTACCTACATGCGTCTATTGGATGCGGATGCGGACGGTGCCGACTGGCGGGAAGTCGCGGAGGTCGTGCTGCAGATCGATTCCAAACGCGAGCCGGAGCGCGCCCGCCGCGCCTATGAGAGCCATCTCTCCCGCGCCAAGTGGATGAGCAGACACGGTTATCGGCAGCTCTTGCGGAGCGGCTGGACTTAACCTTCGATCAGGCCGTGTAGGACGGCTTCCGCGTGCATAGAGACGGCCATGTAATGCCGCGCGGCCTTGGTGGACTTGTGCCGATCCGGATCATTCTCGGCGATATCAGGATCTGCGAGAAGGCGCTGCAGTCGTGAAATGTCGGAATGCGGACAGAGCGAGCACAAAGTGGTGCTAACTGTCGAGTATTCGCCGGCGGCGCACCCGCCCATGTCGCCGCAGCCGCAAGTTGAGGCCGTGGCTGGCCAGTGAGGTTAGCGCCGGGCATGTGCTGGTACTACACCGATCCGTCCAAGACGCAGGACTTCTGGGATTACTGTCCTCGATAAGCATATGCGGGTGGACCGCCATCTTCCAGATCGACCTCGGGCGCGCTGAGTCTCCGCGGGATATTCGGACCGACGGGATGGTCTGGATTCCGGGTGGCACGTTCCGCATGGGCTCCGATCATCATTATCGGGAGGAAGCCTCGTCGCACCGGGTCAGGGTCGACGGCTTCTGGATTGACCGTACCCCGGTCACCAACGCGCTGTTTCGCTCGTTCGTGAAGGAGACCGGCCACATCACGGTGGCCGAGACAGCACCGGATCCGGCACACTATCCCGGTGCGCTGCCGCATATGCTTTACGCCGGCTCGCTGGTGTTTGAGCCGCCGCACCGGGTGCACAACCTGCGGGACTTGGGCCAATGGTGGACCTTTATGCGGGGCGCGAACTGGCGCCGTCCCTACGGTCCGCGCAGCAACATCGATGTACTCGGCGATCATCCCGTCGTCCACGTCGCATATTCGAACGCGCTCGCCTATGCCAAATGGGGAGGCAAGGAACTCCCCACTGAAGCCGAATGGGAATTCGTTGCACGCGGTGGGCTCGAAGCCGAGGAGTACGCCTGGGGCAATGCCCTGACGCCCGGCAGCAAGCACATGGCTAACATTTGGCAGGGCAGCTTTCCGATCCAGAAGCTTTGCGAAGGCGGCTTCGATCGCACCTCGCCAGTGACCGCATTCCCAGCGAACGGATACGGCGTATGCGACATGATCGGCAATGTCTGGGAGTGGACCGCCGACTGGTGGTCGGCCCGCCATGAGGCCGACGCCGCGAAGCCCTGCTGCATCCCGCAGAACCCGCGCGGCGGCCGCGAGGCGGCGAGCTACTATCCCTGCCAGCCCGCCATCAGGATTCCGCGCAAGGTCCCGAAGGGGGCTCGCATCTCTGTGCGCCGAACTACTGCCCGCGCTATCGCCCCGCGGCTCGGCAACCTGAGCCGATCGATACGTCAACCAGTCACCTCGGCTTTCACTGCGTGGTGCGGTCGCCCGTCCCTTCTCAACCACCGCAAACGCCGTCTGAAGAGGAAGTGTTGAATGAGCAGCGACAACCACAAGACCGTCGAAACGGAGCGGGTGATCAACCGCAGGAATAGCCGTTTCCGTACGACCGTTCGTTCCTCCCTTGGTCTTGCGCTGTGCGACCTTTTCCAGGGGCCGCGTCAAGGCGCGACAGCCGCCGACATAACCGATGCCTCCTCGCCTGTTGCGATGGGCCGGCGTTCAGTAAGGAGCTGACAGGTGCCCGGCACCACTGGTGAAGCGCATCACTTGGGTCTGTTCCCGGCGACCAATGAAAGCACCCGCGCCGCTTTCGTCTACGCCATGGAGCGCGTCATCGATCACGTGATGGAAAGTTGGGACGAGCAATCTGCTCCGACCAGCGGCATCAAGTTTGACCAGCTCAAGCATCTGCTGGCGTCGCTCGACGTTTGCCCGGCCGTCGGCCGCGGTCTCGATGCCGTCATGCTGGAGGTGCGCGAGCAGATCATGCCGCACTTCGTCTCAGTCTCGCATCCTCACTATGTTGCGCATATGCATTCCGCGCCGATATTGCCGTCGTTGGTTGCGGAGTTTCTGATCAGCGCGAGCAACCAGTCGCTGGATTCGTTCGACCAAGGCCCATCTGCAACGGCTTTGGAATGCCATGTAGTGCGCTGGCTGAGCGATCTCGTGGGGTTCGGCGCGGCCGGTGATGGCGTGTTCACGAGTGGAGGAACGCAGGCTAATCTCATGGGGCTGATGCTGGCTCGCGATCACGCCCAGGCGAGCGAACAGAATACTGTGAGGATATCCGGCTTGCCGGCCGAGGCACGGGGGTGGCGCATTCTGTGCTCGGAGCTGGCGCACTTCTCAGTCGCCAGAAGTGCCCACATCCTGGGTCTCGGCGAATCCGCAGTCGTGCCGATCGAGGCCGAGCGCGATGGCAAGTTGAGCGCGGACCGGCTCGACGGGGCGATACGGTCCGAGGCCAACGGAGGTCATCCTCCGATCGCGCTGGTGCTGACGGCCGGCACCACCGAATGCGGCTCAATCGATCGAATCGAGGAATGCACGCGTGTGGCCCACGGCGCGAACGTGTGGGTCCACCTGGATGCTGCCGCCGCCGGCGCGCTGCTGCTGAGCGATCACGCGCCGCTTTTGCGCGGTGTCGAACTCACCGATTCCGTCTCAATCGACTTCCACAAACTGCTGTTCCAGTCCATCAGCTGCGGAGTCTTCATGGTTCGCAGGCGTGCGACGCTGTCGATCCTCGACCGGTCGATTGCTTACCTCAGCCCGAGCGATAAGGCCGATAGTCTCGGACCGAATCTGGTCGGGAAGTCGTTGCAAACGACGCGCCGGTTCGATGCCTTGAAGGTGTTCATGTCGCTGCGGGCGCTCGGCAGGGAACGTGTGGGCGAACTGCTCGACCTGATGCTAGCGCAAGCGCAATTTGCCGCGGAGGAGATTGAGAAATCGACGGAGCTCCAATTGCTGGTCCGGCCCGAAACCAATATCGTATTGTTCCGATGGCGACCCGCTGGGCAGAGCCTACCGGACGCACTCATCAACGAAGTCAATCGGCAGCTCCCCGGCCGCCTCTGGAATGATCGAATCGCCGTCATCGGGAAGACAGTTTACCGGGGTCTCGCAGCTCTGAAGCTGACCCTGCTGCATCCGGAATGCGCGAAAGAGCGGGTCATCCCGGTGTTGGCCGCGATCGAAGCCTGCGCGGGCAAGCTCGGCGCAGAGTTGTGGTCCGGCGCTGATCGTCCGGACGAAATGCTATTGGTCGGAGCAGGCAAGTGACGACTCATGACGGTCTTCTTGTCGAGCGGCTAAATTGGGGCGCCCCCCGATATGAGCATGCACGCCGGGCGGAGTTCGAAATTTTCGGTATCCCCAACCGGTTTGCGACCCCGGACGACATAGCCGCGGGATAACGCGACGCGTGTCCAGCGCGGGACAGAAGGCTGGCGGGTGACGTTCGAACGACAGGACAAGACATATCGCGCCGAGTGCCGTCCCCTGATCGATGTTGCCGGGCGCGGGTCGCGCCAGTTCACTGGTGTCACCGGTGATCGTCATGTCGACGACAAGCTTGCCCGTGCATGGATCGTGCTCGAAACGTCGCGCTGCCGGCCGGCTGCGTGCAGGTCGAAGCCGAAGCTGACGGCTGGTGGTACGCTGCGCCGCTACCGGAGCAGGCGCGCATTCTGGCATTCCATACCGACGCCGATTCGCCGGCTGCCCGTGACGGTCGAACGCTCCCGCGCCTGCTTGCAAGGGCGCGACGATTGCCGATGCTCGGAGGCCTATTGGCACGATGCTGGCTGGGATCAAGGCGAATGCGGCTATTGCGCGGCGCAGGGAGCCTGGCTCGAAACCGCCGCCGGCGAAAACTAGCTGGCCGCCGGCGACGCCGCGCTTGCGTTCGATCCAATCGCGGCGCAAGGCCTGTTCAATGCGCTGTATCTCGGCCTTGCCGCTGCCGAGGCGGCAGATCGCTGGTTCGACGGAGAAGATGTGGCGCTCTCGGAATACGCCGCCGAGGTCGGTCGCATTCGGGACACTTATGTCGATCATCGCGCGGCTTTCTATAGATAGGAAATCCGCTGGACCCATTGTCGCTTCTGGGCGAAACGGCACCGGCCTTAAAGCGATCGGAATTGTTTCTGCGTTCGCAGCAAAGAATGCGCCTCATGATTCCCACGGCAGGCCCCAACTCCCATAGGCAGAATAGCCCGTTGGGGTTTATTGCCTTGATCCGCGTGCGAGGGGAGACCTCATGTGCTCATCTGCGTGCGGCGGTAAAGCAGACACGCGCGCGTTTTTCGGCAGCGACGAACGGAGGCCCACAGGCACGCTCGAAATATACAATTCGAATTGCTTACTAGCGCGAACGACAAAAACTTGAGGGTTCGGTTTGGCCGCGCATATCACGCTGCAAAATAACGGCAAATTGGTGCACCCGACACGATTCGAACGTGTGACCTTTGGCTTCGGAGAGCAATGGTCGGTCTACGCGGCCAGGCGGGGAATGGCCCTCTCGACCAATCGCAAGAATCGGGTGTTGCACCTCCGCGATTTGAACTTACCTCCGGGCAGACCACAGGCGCCGGAGTGCGGCTCGCGAACGTAAGCAATCGTCGTCAGCACCCCGCTCGCTTATCCTGGAGTGAGCGCGGTGGAGGCATTCGCCCGCGTCCCAGGGGTCGTTCGAAAGAAGAACCAGGCTTGCCGGCTATCGACCAATCGATGGCCTACACGTTTCGAACGTGTGATTTCCACTTTGGAATCAGAATGCTCAGCGCTCGCTCGAACAACACGCGGAGCTGGTGCGAGCGCTTTCACTATTGGCAAGCGGCCAGGCTGAATTCACGATATCGGGAAACTCGCGAATACCGTCCATTTCACTGCCGCTCGGCGATCTGCTTAGCGGCCCATACGTCGACCAACTGCCCGCGATCTCCAAATTCCTAGATGGCTGGCAAATGCTCTTGGCGAAAGCCGGCGTTGGCTCTGGGGACGGCTTCAATTTTGACGAAATCTGGACTGCGGATGAAGCGCAGGCTGCGGTTGAAATCCTTCTCAGTCCAGAGCCCGTAATGCGGCTGGAATTCCAACGTTTTGATGGAGATGAAGGAGCACGCTCGCTTGAAGGGCTCCTTTTTCGCACATGCTCGTTAGGCGGCACGAGCTTGACCTACAGTGCGAAAATAACTCTTAAGCGAACGGATGATCCAGTCTGGGGATACCGATCAGCGCATTTCGAGGCTCTCGACGTCCGCCCGATGGTCGACGATCTTGAAGAATACGGCTTCGATCAGGGCGAAGCTCGGGGCATAACCTGGCTGCTCGATCCGAGGAGTTTGAAGTTCGATCGGCAAGCTCAGACCAGTTGAACGTTCGCCAAGCGTTCAGAGGGACCACGAGATGATCAGGACAATTATCGCTCCTTTTTCGAGCGGTCATGGGGTTTCCCCTCGTTCAACTTGCTGCGGTGATTTTCGTAATCTTTTTGCTCCATGCCGCCGATGACAACTCATTCTTGTCAGATCTTCGAGGGGCTGGACAAGCTGGTGGACGAAACAGTGCGTTCGATTTCGGCGGTCTTCACCGTCAAATCATTTACGAAGTCCTGGCTGACATTCGGCTTCATGATCGCGTATGTGTATCTTACGTTTTGGTTGATGCTCTCGATTTGCGGCATGGTTCTGCGGTCCCTGATCGATTTTGCGGGCCGAAGGAACTTTGGTCGAGAAATCCGATAGCCAGATCACGAGGCATCGCAGCCTACCGCGCTTGGTTACCCCTCGAGAGAATCAGGCCCGCGCATATTTCTCAGCAGGCTTGGGAAGAGCAATTCGCTTGGCCTCCACACAATAAGCCGCCATACCTGCCGCTCGGGCAACGCGTCTTGCGCGCTTCGGTGGTGTATACGTTAGTTGTCGTGTTGCTTCTCGTCGGGCTTCAATTCTTCACACCATTCCACGTCTTTTCCTGGTTGGTGGCCGCGTTTGGCTACAAGATCGGTTGAAGCGCGTTTGTCATACCGCAAGCATCGTCAGCGACGCCTACTCACTTCTCAGCCGAGGTTTGGCGGTGTTGACCGGCGGTACGCGGGATCGGCCCTCGTTCTGCCGCTGAAGAGCGGCCAGGCGCTTCTTCTCCGCTTCGTATCGGTCTATGGCTCCTTTGGCAGGTTCGTAGATGTCGTGGAAGCCACGGTGGAGATTTCGAGCCATACGCAGCACGAGATTCGCGAATTCGTGGACGCCAGCTTGTGTCTCCCGGATGCTCTGTTTCAGTCGGACCGACGTATCACCGCTGTCGCGCAGATACTTTTCGTCGACCTCGCCGCCGTTGTGTTCGTAGACGTGACGGCGCTGAAACGAGCGCGTCGCGGTCGCGATCTCCACCTCCGTCAGTCCTTCACAGATGTCGATGTCGAAACCGCCCAACAGCTCCCTTCTGGTCGCAAAGAGATCGTGGAACCGCATCTTTCCGATACGCTCGCGCCGCGCGGAACGCATCGGCCTGTTCCGGATCAGCTGGCCCGTATATTGCCCGACGAAGGTGTCGAACGCCGAGCCGATGTCCCTCAGACAGCCTGACGGAACGACGCCCCGATTCAGATCGTCGCGGATCGCCGGGATGATGCTTCCTTCGAGTTCGCTGAGATCGTTGCGCGTGCCGCACACCGAGCAATAGGCGAACCGCCCCAGGACATCGTTAAACTCGCCGCAGGCGGTGCAGTCGAACTGCTTCTGCTGGCTCTCCTCGGCGTAATAGAACGGTGGCTTCGCGAAGTCCTGTCCCGCCGCGTCCGCGACGGCATCCATATCGATGACGTGAGTTCCGTCTTCATCCGCGGAAAGCGCCTCGTCGAGCTTCTCGCAATAAAGCCGGACGTAGACCCGTTGCGCCGCGGACAGAAATTCGTGACGCTCGGCGTGGGCGCCGCAGTAGGGACAGAGCGATACGCCGCCACGCGTCCGCCAATACTGGTCGCATCTCGGGCACTGAAAGCCGAATTTTCCCTCGCTGTCTGAGGCTACGAATACCGGAACGCAGCCGGGCACGGGTGGAGCGGGCCAAGGCGCACCTATTCCTCCCATTGGTAGATCGGCGATCGGGATGCCCTCTCTCAAGGCGTAGATCGAGTATACGGCCGCCGGCACGGGCCGACTGCTTTGCCAAGTGACACGATATCGCCTCCGACCGTCGTCGCCTCTGTCGACGGTGAAGATCACCTGCCTACCGCAATGAGCGATCTCCTGAAATTCCCGGCCTTCGCTCATGATCGCAGATCCCGCAGAGTTCCGAACGAACCGCCCGTGCGAGGACGTGTGGCGCTTCAATTCAACCTCGGACTATCAGTTCTCACTGCCGACTCGATGGAGTCGGAAGAGCTTGTCGAAGAAATCCGCAATTCTCGTCTCGGAGCCGTCGCCGACAACCTCGTTCGCGCCGAAGCGGTATACCTCATATCCGGCGAGCCGCAATTCCCGGTCGGCCGACATCATGCCGGCGTAGACCTTCAGCGAGGGTTTCCCGTCTTCTGAGAAATGATGCTTGCCGTCGACGTCGATGACGGCCCGCTGCCGGTCCGGGACCGAAGCGCGAGTATATCTGATTAGCAGCTTCGTTCCACGAGGCGACCTAAGTGCGGCAAGGCCGCCGCTTTTGGGCGAAGAGACCGACGTCTGATTCGCGCACAAAGCTTCAATTGGGCGCGACCGACTGTGTTCTGAGTGAGCGTTGACAGTGCGCTGAGGCGGCCGCAGCTGGCGGCAGGCCGCCAGAAATGCTAAAGCTTTCTGGCTGCGGGGCGGGATTTGTGAGGAAACGCAAGGGAATAGACACGAATTCCCGATACAATCGATTGCCAAAGCGTTAACGTGGACAACGCTGGCAAATGCAACCAGGCCGGCATTGATCAATTAGACTGAAGACCCATGTCGACCGCTCGTCACATTGTCAGTTTGCTGAAGAGCCACATTGCCGGTGACGGGGAGCGTTTCCTCGCCACCGCAATGCAGCTTGCCGCGCATGAGGCCCGGCAGGGTCATGGCAAGCTGGCGCAGGAACTGAAAGAGCTGATTGACCAGGCCAAGATAGCCGGCGCTGCAATGACCAAAACGGCGCGGCCAGTTCCCTTGGTCCAGCCGAAAGGCGAATTAGCCGGGCTGCTGCACGCCGGTTATCCGGACCTGCGTCTGACCGACATGGTTCTCCCGGACGAATTGCGGCTTCGGCTCGAACGTGTGCTGATTGAGCAGAGGCAGCAGCAGAACCTACGTGAGCACGGTCTGAAGCCGCGCCGCAAATTACTGCTGGTGGGGCCGCCTGGCTCGGGCAAAACGATGACGGCGGCCGCCTTGGCCGGCGAACTCCATCTCCCATTGTTCACCATCGTCCTCGATGGCCTGATCACCAAGTTCATGGGCGAGACGGCTGGAAAGCTACGGCTGGTCTTCGACGCCATGCAGGCAACACGCGGGGTCTACTTCTTCGACGAGTTCGACGCGATCGGCGCCCGGCGCGGCGAGCGTCAGGACGTTGGTGAAATTCGCCGTGTCTTGAACTCCTTCCTGCAATTCCTTGAGCAGGATGAAAGCCACGGGCTCGTCGTCGCAGCGACCAACCATCCTGAGCTGTTGGACAAGGCGCTCTTCCGTCGTTTCGACGACGTCATTGAATACGCGTTGCCTGATCCGGTCCTAGCTCAAGCCTTGCTGCAGGCGCGCCTCGACCGTTTTGACACGCGCGGTGTCGACTGGAGCCAGGCCGTCGAGCAGGCGCACAATTTATCTCAGGCAGACATTGTAAGAGCTGCGGACGACGCGGCCAAAACGATACTCTTGCGGGGCGGGAAGCGGATAACATCGGAGGCGCTTGTTCAAGCGCTGATGGAACGCCGGCGGGCCTCGCTGTCTGATTAGCGACAGCACAGGTTGCAATGGCAGACGATTTTTCTCGGGACCGACCCCATATCCATCTTCGCGACAATGGTGTTCGAGAGCCGTATCGGCGGCCCAAGCAGAAAATCGAACCGCCTGCAGTGCCTCAACGCGATCGTGCGGGCCATGCAGCGGCATTGATCCAGTCCGTCGGACAGGCCATTCAGGCGGCTCGCGTACAGATCGACGCTCGCGATCTCAACTTGGCCGTAGGGCTGCCAGGGTTTTATCTCGATATCGAATTGCCGGTGCGCGAGCGCATCGCTCTGGATCAGTTGGCCGATCGACGGCAAAAGATGGAAGTTGTCGCAGTTCATGAACCGATAGGAGAAGGGGAGCCGCTGCGCGCTTCCGTTTTCGTTCCGCAACAAGCGGAGAACTACTATCTGCGGAAGGTCGAGGCCTATCGCGACTCTGACACCAAGAAGGGAAGGCCGCGAAACGAGCCGCTTGTGTCGCGGATTGAGACCGTGCGTCTGGCAACGGCACGATCACTGTACACCGACGAGGATGCGCTTTTCCCGCAGCAATCAAACGAACAGGTCTGGTGGGAGATTTGGCTGCGCAAAGGGCGCCGGGAGAATTTCGAGCGCATCGCCCAAGCGCTGGATCTCACCCTGCGCACGCATGCCGTCAAGTTTCCGGAACGAGAGGTCATGCTTGCGCTCGCTAGCGCGGCAACGCTGGATCGGCTTGTTGCTCACAGCGATGTCGTGGCCGAGTTGCGGCGCGCGAAGGATACGCCATCCTTCTTCATGGGTCTTGGGGGCGCCGAGCAGCGCCATTGGAGTGATGAACTGCTCGAACGCGTGACGCCACCGGACAACGATGTTGCGGTTTGTGTTCTTGACAGCGGTGTGCGTCGAACTCATCCCTTGATCGAACCCGCACTTGCTGCGGAAGACTGCCACACAATCAAGCCTGCCTGGGGTAGCGACGACACCCCGGCGTGGCAAGGTCACGGGACGCGGATGGCCGGTGTCGGGCTCTATGGCGACCTTGTCCCTGTGCTCGTCGGAAGCGATCCGATTACCTTGCCTTACCGACTCGAGAGCGTTCGTATTCTGCCGCCCGAGGACGAGGCGAACGATCCCGAGCTCTATGGAGCGATCACCGGAGAGGCGATTGCTCGCGCCGAGATTCAGGCGCCGACGCGGCGCCGGGCCATCGCCATGGCGGTTACCAGCGCAAATCCGGCGCGCGGCCGACCGACATCGTGGTCAGCGGCGGTCGACCAACTCTGCTTTGAGGAGGAGCAGCGGCGTCTGATCATCCTGTCCGCCGGAAACATCGCCGAGGATCTGACGCCTGCTGATCACCTCACGCGCAATGACCTTGAGGCGGTCGACGATCCGGCACAGGCGTGGAACGCGCTGACGGTTGGCGGCTACACCGAGAAAGTGGACATCATCGACCCTGAGTTCGCCGGCTACGCGCCGATCGCTCCGGCCGGCGAGCTATCGCCGCGCAGCAGGACTTCTGTCATCTGGGACCGACAGTGGCCTGTGAAACCCGATGTTGTGTTCGAAGGTGGCAACCTCGCGCATGACGGAGCGCTTCCCGGCGAACCGATCGATGACCTGCAGATCCTCACGACGTATTTCCGCCCGGAACTGCGTCACTTCACAACTCTCGGCGACACGAGCGCGGCCACCGCCCACGCGGCGCGGATGGCGGGGCGAATCCTGGTGGCGCGCCCGGGCCTATGGCCGGAAACGGTCCGCGCCTTGATCGTGCACTCCGCCGAGTGGACCCCGCAGATGCGCGCCCGCATCGACGCATGCAACGGCGCGAAGGGGCAAATACAGGCACTCGTACGCCGCTATGGCTATGGAGTCCCAAATCTTGGGCGGGCGCTCCTCTCGACGGTGAACGATCTGACGCTCATCGTCGAAGATCAACTCCAACCGTTTCAGCGGGAAGGAAGCGCCGCCGCCAAGACGCGCGACATGAAACTGCATCGCCTACCTTGGCCGAAGGAGCAACTGGCCGCGCTTGGAGCCGCGCAGGTTGAGCTACGAGCGACTCTGTCCTACTTCATCGAACCCAATCCTGGAGAGCGTGGGTGGACGAGGCGACATCGGTACGCTTCGCACGGTCTTCGCTTCCGTGTGAAGTCCGCGACCGAGACTGTCGACGAGTTCAGAGCCCGCATCAATCAGGCGGCACGGGACGAGGAGGAGGGGGCGCCTTCCGGCGGTGGCGAGGATTGGCTCCTCGGCATGTTTCGCGACAATGGATCGGTGCATTCCGATTTTTGGTCAGGAAGCGCAGCTGACCTCGCCGAACGTGATGCCATTGGCGTCTTTCCGGTCGGTGGCTGGTGGAAGGAAAAGCCCTACCTGGAGCGGTTCGATGGCACTGCGCGCTATGCGCTGATCGTGACGATCAGAGCGCCGGGATCGAACGTCGACATCTTCACGCCAGTCGAGAATGCGATCGCCATTGCTAGCGCAATCGAAGTTTGATCGGCATCTGTCTGCAGCTCGCACTCGCACGGTGGCACTTCACGAGTTCAGACACGCTGGCCCGCCAGCTCGGGCGGTCAAGTTAGTCCTCGCCTCGCGATCGGCCGTGACGTTGCTTGGGAAGAGGTCAGTCCGACGGTCGCGCCGAGACGAAGCTTCTCTATGAGTTGTGTCCGGTGGCTGAAACGCGACTAGCCTCCTCGAAGGTAGAATTTTAGGCAGCCGGTCCCCCGAAGACATGTAGATTTGCTTAGATCAACGAAGATCGAACCGTCGGCCGCGCGGCCGCGGCTAACACTCTGAACCGCAACGATTGGTGCGCACCGAGTTGGGGTGGAATATCTATCCCTCGGCCGTCGATGCAAATCGATGGTCGGCCGACGGGGACGGGCCTCCCGATCGAGTGGCTCGCTGCCGTTGACGCAAGGGCGCCTCGCTGGTCGTTCACGAGCCGCCCGGATTCATGCCGTCAGGATCGGCGTGCTTGGTGTGATTGTGCATCGGGATTAGCGCGCCTTCGACAGCGTCACTCATGTGCTGCAGAGCAAAAGGAGACAACATTACTTGTTGAAGATCATCAACTTGTGGTAGCTTTTTGCATTTCAATTGTGGATTTGCCAATGTTGCCAAAGTATACGATCGTTCTGCTGTCCCTTTTGGCGTCCTCTGCCGCAGGCCATTGTGCGGACAGGATCATGGCGCCAATACCGTCAGGAAACGAAGCCAACGTCCAGATCATCGGCGGGAAGCCTGCTACCCGCGAGGATTGGCCGTCGACCCTGCTGTTCGACGGGAACGTAGGTCGGTGCACCAGCACGATCGTCGGTACCTACGTGGTGCTGACTGCCGGCCATTGTGTAGATAACAACTCGCCCGCCAAGCTTCTTTGGGACAATCGGCGTACAGATCTTCTGTGCCATGTCCATCCCGACTACCGGGGTCGTGCGTGTGAAAACGAGTTCGTACCGCAGAAATTGGTTGGTTGTACGGCGGACGTTGCCATTTGCATCGCGGCCAAGCCGATATCGACCGGCCCTGGGAAGTTCGAACGCGTAAAGACCTTGCCGCCAGTGATTTTAGCGAAGGACCAGATTAACCTCCTCGGCTACGGCTGCACGCAAGCGAACGGGAATATCTCTCAAGTCCTTCAGATAGGCTCGGCCGCCGTCGAACGGCCGGCGCAACCAGGTGCTTCGCAGAATCCGAGCGACACGATGAACGAGTTCATCAAAACCTCGGGCGCTGCGGTGTGTAGCGGCGACAGCGGCGGAGCAAGCTACTCACCCGACAAATCGAAGCCCGAGATGCTCGCTATCGCGTCCAGAGGAAATTTGAGCACGGATTCGTATCTGGTAGATCTCAGAACCTCTCAGATCCAAAAATTCCTACTGCAGGCGAAACAGTTTAACGACTTCGGACTTCCGCCCGGCTCTATCAAGATCTGTGGGATCGATTCAGATGCTGAAAATTGTCGATAACGTTAAATCGAAGCTTGCGGCGGCGGCTTTCGCTGCGGGCGGCCTGTGGATCATTGGTTCGGATGCTTTGGCCGCCGGCCTGAAGATAGCGAACAGGCCGAGCGAGATGGTAGCGGTCGTTCCCCGGCCTTCGCCGACCGATGTCGATTTAATAAAGGGCGTCGCCGAAGTCGGAGCGCCGCAGATCGTTCTATTTCCAAAGGGCGCGAACGTAGCCAAGTATGTGGCAGACAAATGCGGAAAGCCCTTTGGCAACTTCAATATACACCCAGCGTACGAAAAGATCCTGCTCGAGCGAAATCCGCCCCTTCGCCATGAAGACCTCAACGCGCTTCCCGAGGAAAAGGCCGTGGAGATACCGGCATGCGGCAAGTTCGTCGAAGATGTAACGCTGCCAGCTCCCAACGGCGTCGAGAAGCTCGCGAAGCAGCTCAACTACCCGTTTGATACGGGGGTCTTCGAACGCGTCATCAAGGATCCCGCACTCAGGAGGCAAGTTCAGCAGCTCTATGGTGTAGCTTTGAGCGGCAGTACGGTCGACCTTGATACCGCGCTGAAGCCGATTTGCTCCTCGACGCCCAACGCTTCCTGGCCGGGCGATATGACGTCTTGCCGGAATGCGATACAGATTGCGGCGGCCAACCCTCAAATTACCAAGCCAAACCTGGTCAAGGATGTGATTGTTCCAGTGTCGGCGCAGGCCACCGGGCTTCCTGCCTTGCCTGATGCGGGTCCCAAGGATGTGCGCATTGCCCTGCGAACTGACGTTGAGGCGAGCGCGGTCCGGGCAACACTGCCACAAGTTCAGGAACTGGAGGGGACGTTCAAGTTCGTTACCGAAATTGAAGACGTCGAGAAGTTCGGCCAGAATTGCTCGAAGGCCCTTGAGTTGAAGGGAGAGAATTGGCCATACAGCTTACGAGACTTCCTACGTGTCGTTAGTTTGAATAGCTCACTTAATCAGGATGCGGACGGGCGCCGCATTCTGATCGTGGATACCGGCTTCGATTTCAGTGATACGCCCAGAGCGGATGCGCTGGCGAATTTGGTCTTCGACACGTTCTACTTCCATCGTCTCAACAAGATGTCTGATCCAGATGCAAAGAGGGACGCTAACAGCGACGGTGTGAACGGAAACGGCGGGTGGGTAGGCGTAAATCTAAGTTCGGCGACCGGCAAAACGTCTAGCGCGACCTCGATAGCCTTCAACCACCGGTCTCATGGTTTGGCGGTAGCAGCGCTGGCGTTGGGAGGTAAGCCTGTGGAGGCCCTTCGGCGGATAGCGCACTTGCCGCTACATCTTGGCTTCGCGAGCCTTGTAGCGCTCGATACGATCAATCCTCAATTCAATACGGGTCATATTGAGCGTACGCTGAAGTTCGCGGCAGCCGAGGGCAACGATTTCAACGTCATCAATCTGAGCCTGTCCTCGAAGGACAACATCCCTGGTTGGGACGATATCGTAAAAAATAGAGGCAAGAAGCGAGTATTTGTCGTTGCGGCCGGCAACGATGGAAATAAGTTGAGTGGGAAGGATGCCGTCTGGCCGGCTGCGTTCGGAGGGAGCACTATTCCGTTCGAAAGTGACAGCGCGGCAGTAATATCGGTTGGAGCCCATGACGCTGAGGGCAAGATCGCGACCTTTTCGAACTGGGGCTTATCGGTGGATGTTCTTGCTCCGGGTTGTATGGTTCCGTCGTACCAGCTTCGTGTGGACGGAGACGGGACCGCGATCGATATTACTCCCCATAACGAAACTGGGACCTCGTTCTCCGCGCCACTGGTTTCTTTTGTCTCGGCTCTTTTGATGAATAGCCCGAAGCTTTCGGGGAGGCCGGGCCTCGTCAAGGCCCGCATTCAGACGTCATCGGACTACAACTCGGCGCTGCGCGAACAGGTCTACTCGTCGGGTTTACTGGACATCGCGAAGGCGTTGAGCGTCGATAACGATGTCATCGAGCTTCCCCCGGACGCGGGAGCTACCTCCAAGAACGTTCGTTACGGCCATGTGCTGAATAAGTCCGCAATCGGCGAATTGGAGTGCCGCCCTGGAGACAAGGTCGCATTCGACACGATACGCAAGATCGCCAGAAGCGGCTCTGACGATCTCCTGGTATTTATCAACGATGATGACGCTCGGCCGTGGAGCCTAGTACGGAAATTCTGCGACAAGTCCATGGCGGACAAAATCAGTATCCAGTTCCAAGACGTCGAGTCCGGCGATACGACGTCAGTCGCCGGAGCCTCGCTGCTAGATTATATCCCTACTCCGTAGACTTCATTGACCGAGCGGCGTGCGGAGCGCGTCCAGGTGTAGATTGTTGAGCTGACGGATCTGCTCTTCACCCGGTTTGACCGAGCCGGGCACGGCCGGAGCTCCCAAGGCGATTATGAGGGTGTGCGTATTCGTTCTCGTTGCTGCCGCAAGGGGGCCTGCATTTGCGGGTCCCTTGTAGCTCACGAGACTCCAGCTGGGAGTGATGTTCGCGTTGGCGACGACGACGAACTGGACTTGATGACCTATCGAGTCAATCGGGGGATCGTGAGGCAAGCCTTCGATGGCGCTGGCGACATCCTGCTTCGCCTTGGTTGCATCGTCATTCGCTTGCTTCGCGCCGGTCAATAGTGTGTCCAGTTCCGTATCCTTCGGATCCAGAGCCTTCGCCTTGTTGTAGGCGACTTGGGCTTTTGCGAGTTCTTTAGCGGCATTTGCAGTGGCGCGATTTACCAAGAAGGCCTCGTCATAGGCGACCTGGATATCCTTCGTGTCGGCACCTGAATTTACGGATTTGGCGTGATCCTGAACGAGCTTTGCATGTTCTTTCACGAACTCGGACCAATATTCGACGAGACCCTTCTCGCGTTGCAGCGCCTGCTTGGGAGTTTCCAGTTCGGATACGACGACGGGAGGTGGGGGCGGCGACTTTCCGTTGGGTGGTGGATGATGGCCGATCCGGAGCTGATGATTCTCTACTGGCGAGAGCGCGGACGCGACCCACTCCTGAAGGCCCAATCTTCCGTAAAGGTCCGGGGCTCCAGGAAGGTCGCAAGCCAATCTGGTCCTTTGATCCCGAAGCTCCTTGATGGACACGGTGAAGCTCATCGTTTCGTTCCGGACCGCCGTGGTCGCGACACCGCCTGCGGCGGAAACGCTGAACGATTGGCCGAACGTTCCTATGCCGGGAAGCAAGGCGGGCGGCATCTGATGGACTATGCCGACGCTTGGGCTCAGCGAAGCCTGGTTGTTGGTGATCAGGGTGAGATCTACCTTCGCAGTCCAGTCTCGCATCCACTGGTAAGCCCCGGTCGGGTAGGGCGGCTGAGGCTCCGGCAAGGAATAGGCGAGCTCGCACTTCACGCGCTGGACAATCTGCGAGATAGAGATCCCGTCCTGCTCGAGATCGGGGATCGTCGTGCACGCAGAACAAGATGCCGCTGCGCCCAACACAAAGAGCGCTCGTCCCAAGTTTCCTTTCATCCCCCACCCCAATCGTTTAGATTCGCCTAGACAATGTCCTCACTTGGTTGCGGCTTTCGCGGAAACCGTAAGATAAAGCGACGTCGTGCCTTGATCCGGAATCGACACTCTGACTTCGAAAGTGTCTTCGCGAAGAGGAGCAACGAGAGGCCCACGGAACTCCAAGTGGTTGTCGCTCCCGGTCGTCGCCTCCGAGACTTCGATGCGCAGCGTCGACGCGTCGCCCATTAGTTCAGCGGATGGATTAACGGTGCCGGAGCTGATGCTTTCAGCGAACGTCATGTCGATAACGAGGTTAGCCTTGCTGCCGGGAACGACAACCGGAGGATCTATCCTGGCCGATACGTTCGACAGATGGTGAGTCCCATCGGCCGTCTCGATCTCTCCCAGTGTGCGCGCCGCCACTGGCGGTGCCGTGCCGGGCACGAGCTCGCGTGCAATTCGGCTACGGACATACTTGTCTGCAAAGATCGTCGAATGTTCTACGAAGGACGGGTCGGTGCCCTCCAGATTTTTGAAGTTCGCCGCAGCGCTCCAGATCGGAACCGTTCCGTCGCCTCTGCTGCTGGTGAATGACCAACTATCTGGACCAGCCGTGCGGTCAGGTGTGTAGAGCCACAATTTGGTGTCGATGATGTCGCCGGTAACCTTGATCTCTTGCACGGTTGGCGGCGCGGCCATTATTGCACGGAGCTTGCCGGCGTTCTCTAATCCGGAAACCAGCACTTCTCGACGAGCGCCTCCGGCTCGGTATTCCGCTGGAAGCCAGGCGCCCTTCCAATTGTCGGGATCAAGGATGTCGTACGACGAGAATTTGGCCTTAGTGCCCTCCCTGCAGCAGTCTACGTACGTTGGAAACAATTCGTAGATGGAGGGAAAAGAGAGCGTAACATGTCGGATAGTGCCTAGCCCACCGGCGACGAGATTGGCGAATGTGCCCCATCCATTCGAGATTGTGTCGAGCGAATTCATGCTGCCTAGGAAGGGGGTTCCGAGATAGATCACCTTGTGCGCCTTGGCGGAGCCACCGTGCTGGTTCATCCAGATCCTGGTCACCACGCCGCCCATGCTGTGCGCGACGATATCGAAATTCCCGTCGCGCAAGACCGGGGTGTCGTGCACGAAGCTCTCCAGCCGCTTAGCTGTCTCAAAATTGCTGAGGCGCCAATCGTACGGGAAAATGAACAGCGTCTTGCCGTCTTCGAAGCCGAGATCGTGCAGCAAGCCGATCAGATCGTCGTACTGATGGATGGTCCAGAATGGACCCAAGACGTTGATGTTCGAGATTAGACCGATGACCTTGATTCCGTTTCCCCCCGCTCCGGGCGGGATATCCAGCTTCGCATAATTTGAGAGCGAATTTCGGTCGCCCCAAACCGTATTTCCCGCTCCATCCCCCAGTTTGGATCCCAAGATCCCCGGAATGAACACAAGCGGCCTTTGAGGACCGTCCGTCGCATCGCTGGTGCCGACAATACAAATTTGCAGCAGGGCAACGCAGGCGAATATGAAGAGAACACGCATTTTCATATGAACTGATCCTAAATCGTCGCGTGCAGAAAAAATCAATACTACCACAAACATAATTCAACCGGTGGTCAATGCAATGGCTCTTTCCTGAAGTTTGGGGGAGGGCCGAGCCCCGACGGGCTCCTCGTTGACCCTGTCGGTCCGCGCTGCTCGACGCCGCTGAGCGCGCGGAATCCGAACTGCTGCGCGTTACCGCTCGTACCACGCTGCGATCACCGCGCTCGTATCGACGAGTAGGTTTTCTTGGCCATGCGGGCTTAGCCCGCCATGCCAAAGGCCGCCTTTTCCATCACAGGAACTGTCGTAACCTTCAAGTTCAAAAAACTGCGACATCGCGCAGGGTGAAATATCGATCGTGATAGCCCTGGAAAATAAGCTGCGTGAAGGTGCGGCCGAGCGGGCTCTGCACCACATAGTGGTACTTCGGGCCGCCCTCAGAGGCTTCTTTCTGTTCGTCGAGCTGGGCGTAAATCTTCTGAAACTCGGCCCGCTTGCTGTCGTAGAAGGCCAGTGTCGTGCGGCCGAGTGTGAGCAGCCGACGCAGCACGGCTTTCTGGCTGACGCCAAAGCGCAGCGCAAGCGCCTCCAGTTCGTCGTCCCGCCAGCTCTTCAGGCTGCCCTTCTGCACCACCAGCGTTTCTTGGAGCAGCCAGTCGCGCGGCATTAGTGCCGCCGCGGCGACGGCGTTGCAGAATTTCTCGACTTCGGGGTGAGGGGCGTCGTTGCGGTCGCCGCCCATGTTGCTGACGCCGCTCTGCCGCAGTGCCAGGTGGCAGAACTCATGCAGCAGCGTGAACAAGCGACCGTTGCCACGGTCCTTGCCATTGATGAGGATGACCGGCATCGTCTGCTCAGCCAGTGCGGTACTACGCATCTCTCGGATTTTTAGGCGAGGGACAACGAAGACCAGAATATCCTTGGCCTCGATCGCGATGCGCCAGCCGGTAGCGAGCCCGCTCGCACGGATTGTCTCGGTTGCGAAAGGGCCGCGAACCTTCTGAGAGTCAGGTAGATGTCACAAGCGGGGCGTTGCGGGGCAGCCGGCCCCGCAGAAGGGGACGTCCGAGACCGACGGGCTCGGATGCAGGGGAAGGCTTCCCCTTCTGCGTGCCGATGCAGGTCTGATCCCTTCAGCTTTCGCGTGGCGCGTGATGGAAGAACAGTCACTAAAAACATAGTCCACTTCCAAAGCAACCTTGGCATCTCATCGCCCCGCCCTCCGGCGGGGCTTCTCGTTGTCTGTGTGGTTGACCGCGCCCTTCAGAACCGCGATTTTTGCGCCGGAAAGTAGCTAGGGCCTTCTGACCGGATTTGGGCTACAGCTCTACTTGTGCGCGGGCTGACCCATTGGACGAAGGGTGCGGGGTGAAACTCCTAGAATGAGCTGAGACAGATAGGGAATGTCGCGCACGCTTCGGCGCACCATCAGCGTAACGAGAACAATCGCTCCCCCTAGAATTCCCGCCACGGCCCACTTGGTTATGAGATCCGAGGGCTCTGCGTACTGTATCGAATCCATGAGGCGAAATACCGTGCCCTGAATCAAGTACAGCACCAGTGTACTCTGTCCTATTTCTATGGCGATAAAGCGGACCACTCGATTTGAGCGACCAAATCTCCAGCATTGCAAGAAGAGCTCAATCATGATCGCTGAGGCTGCCGCAGAGCCAAAAAGCATCAGAAGCACGTTCTTCGCCGACAGCATATCTTGAACCAGGGCGAGATTGTTGTAGACGTACGTGTCCTTCTGCCAGGCTAGAAAACACACCAGTGCCGCTATGCAGAGAGACGCGATCAAGAGCAGCTTGTAACGGCGTGTTATGCTCGTCCAGCGGTCTCTCGACCGGGCAAATGAGAAGCCCAGGCAGAAAAACAGGTAAGTATACTTTATAAGAGGAAATATGGAGAATGTCAGGGGCGCAAGCGCGACCACTACGACTGATATGAACAAGGCCCAGGGCGAATAATGATCGAAGATCGAAAGAATTTTAACGAGAAGAAAACAAACGAACGCTGCCCAGATGAACCAGTACGTGCCGGCGACATCGTATAGAAATGGCAAAAAGTCACCCGATGCGTCAGGCGCGCGAGGAAGCACAGCCAACTTTGCTATCTCCAGGAGAGCGTACCAAAACAGCATGGGCAGCAAGAGCTGCATCGCCCGATCGCCGACGGCTTGCGCCAACGACTTTCGCAACAGCGCACGGCAAGCAAGGTATCCGCTTATCGCCATAAAGAGAGGCATGTGGAACATGTAGATCCATTTGAAGCCTGGCGAATCCCAGAAGCCTTCATCTCGGTAGAGGATATACTGGATGAGGTGACCGACGATCACCAAAATGATCAGCACTCCCTTGGCGAAATCCAAAGCTAGGTCGCGATCGTTCGCCTCTGACGCACCAGGCGCAGTCGATCCGGTTAAATTTCGTTCAATCATTGGCTGCTGCAGCTTTGCTCTATCAAGATCGATCCGACCGATCATCGTGGAGGCAATTGCCATCTAGGATGGTGCTGACAATGTTTTGACTGCGCCACTGGGTTCTAGTAGTTATCCACGCCGAAGCCCAACTAAGGAAACAATCCACGCAACTTTTTCCCTTGACGCACTTTTTCAATCCCAATCGCCATTGCAGCCATGCGATGGGAAATGCCATCCTTGCGAGCGCGGCGAATGACCCTGTCAAAAGTCACATCAAGGATGTCTTTCAATCGATCGTTGACCTCCTTCGCAGTCCAGAAGAGCCGCTGAAGATCCTGAACCCACTCAAAATATGAAACTATAACGCCGCCCGAATTGCACAGAATGTCTGGCAACACGAAGATGTCTCCTCGCTCTTCGATGAGTATGTCAGCGTCTGGCGTTGTCGGTCCATTGGCCCCCTCGGCCAGAATTCGACAAGAAAGCTTAGACGCATTTGAAGCTGTGATAACCTGTTCAGTAGCAGCAGGGATCAAAATGTCGCATTTGCTGATCAAGAGTTCAGCGGGGTCAATGGCAGACGCATTTGACCAGCCCGCCAGATTTCCTTTCTGCGCGACGTGATGCTCAATCGCATCCATCGGTATTCCTGCGGGATCATAGTAGGCTGCCGTGTGGTCGCTTAGACCTACAATTTTCACCCCCATCTCTCGGGCAAGAACGTAGGCCGATATGCTTCCTACATTCCCAAACCCTTGGACGATCGCCGTCGAGTTCGACGTACTAAGCCGAATTGACTCAGCAGCGCGTTCGACGAGATGCGCGACACCTCGTCCAGTCGCCTCCCGTCGGCCGGCGGTGCCGCCGATCGCAACAGGTTTTCCGGTGACTATCTCATTGATCGCGTGCCCCTTGTACATGGAGTAGGTGTCCATAAACCAGGCCATGACTTGCTCGTTCGTCCCCATGTCGGGCGCCATGACGTCCGTGTTCGGCCCTACGAACGGAATCATTTCCTGCATATAGCGGCGGCTTACCGCCTCGAGCTCGCGGAAAGACAGCTTGTTCGGATCGCAAGCGACCCCGCCCTTTGCGCCACCATAAGGGAGCCCCGCCAACGCGCATTTCCAACTCATCCAAATTGCTAGGGCAGCGACCTCGCCGACGTCCAAATGTGGGGAGAACCGAGTGCCACCTTTCGTCGGTCCCAACGTCAGATGATGCTGAACACGATATCCCTGAAAGACCTTTGTTTGCCCGTCGTCCGTGTGAAGCGGTATCGACACGCTTATTGACCGCTTGGGATACAGTAAGCGATCGCGCTGTTCCTCTTCGATTCCGATGTAGTCTGCGACAAGATTAAATTGCTCCTGTGCCATTGCGAACACCGGTCCGCTGTAGATGCTCATTTGCACGATCCTTCTAAGTCAGCATTGATGGTCGTTGGTCATTCGGCATGCCGATTAGGGGCAATTCGACTAGCGCAGGACGTAAACAGCGAAAGCATTCAAACGCGAAGACGGCGTTCGATAGCACTCGCCAGCGCGGTCAGCGAGTAGCAGATCACAAAGAAAATGCTCAGCACGCCCAAATAGATTTCGATGGCGTGTGACTGGCCGCTCCCGACATAGGCTAGTCGTTCAATCATTTGACGCGCTGATCCCAGGAGATCCGAAACGCCGACAACGGAAGTCAGTGCGCTCGCTTGGACGAGAACGGTGAGCTGCCCGACGTAGGGCGGCAACGCACGCCGAAATGCCTGCGGCAGAATGACGAACACGAGAGCATCGGTTGCGCTCAAGCCGAGTGCCCGAGCACCCTGTTCTTGGCGATGTGAAATGGAACTCAAGGCACCGCGAAACACCTCACCGATGTTCGATCCGCCCCAAAGCCCCAATCCGATGACAGTGGCCGTGAGTGGGCCCGTGCGAAGGCCAATTTGTGGAAGCGCGAAGAATACGAAGAGGAGTATCATCAGCGACGGCGCACCGCGGAATACATCGACGTAAAATCGTCCGATCAAGCGCGCGAGAGTGAGCGTGCTTTGGGAAAATGCTGCGATCACGAGGCCAACAATCGTTGCCAACACGACCGTGAGCAGCGAGATCCACAACGTGATGAGAAGGCCCTGACCAAGGTAAGCAGCGACCGGCCAAACCCAATTGCTCATTTAACAACTCCAAATCCAGGAACCGCCAGTTTGCGCTCGAGGGCGCGAGATACCGCACTGAGAATGCTGCTCACGAGCAGATACATTAGACATGCGATGCCGAAGGTCTCGAACACTTTGAAGGTATCGGACACGAGTCGGTTGGCGACGTAGGTCAATTCCTGATAGCCGACGACGATCATAAAGGATGACGATCTGAACTGCGTAATCGCCGTGGTCGTTGCTCCGGCAATTGCGATGCGCAGCGCGAGCGGCAGCGTAACGGCAAGAAAGGTCTGGAACGCTGGCAGGCCAAGGGCGCGGGCCGCTGTTACGTCGCCTTTCGGCACGGCGTCGAAAGCCGCTCTGAAGACTTCCGTTTGATAAGCGGCGCCCCACAATGCCAGCGCGAGCCACGACGTCTGGAATGGGGTCAGACTGACTCCGATGTCCGGTAGCGCATAGAATAAGAGAAAGATCTGCACGAGGAGCGGCGTGCACCGGAATGCGTTGATGAACCAGATGATCATCATGCTAACTATGGGGAGCCGTGCGTAGCGGATGGCCCCCAGCACAATTCCAATGCCGATTCCGAGTACAATGCCGATCGCACTGATGAGGAGGCTGTTACCCAGTCCCACCAGTAGCGCGGTCACCTCTTTCGTGAGATCGCTCTGCATGATACGCATCTCGGCCCAATCGCATGGGGCGCCCGAGCGCCCCACACGTCACCGGTCAGGACTTACATTCAAGAGGATCGACGCCGGTATACTCGAGCTTCACTTTCGGTCCCGGGACGACGTTGCGATACTTCGCGACCATCGTCGGATCCTTCACTTCGTCAGCGAAGGCCTTGTAGAAAGCGTCCTCTTCGCGCATCTTGGCGATCACTGCATTGATCCAGGCGAGCATCGGCGCATTTCCCTTCTTCACGCCGATGCCCTGGATCGCGGGCGAAGCGAGTTCGCCGACGACTTTGAAGTTCTTGTTGTTCTGCACGAAATTGTAGTCGTAAACGTCGATGTAGGCGAACGCCTCGCTTCGCCCCTGAACCAGCATCGTCGAAGCGTCGGCCGGGCTTTGCGCGGTGATAAGAGTCGCCTTCGGATGACATTTCCGGAGCCAAGTCTGGTAGGTGCTTCCCGTCACGGTCACGACTGTGTGACCCGTGAGGTCGGAGTAATTATTGATCGGCGAATCCTTCTTCACGACGAGCTGAAGATTGCTCAACCAGATTGGGTCCGAAAAGTCGACCTGCTCGGCTCGCGCGGCAGTCCGCGCGAGGGAGGCAAGCACGAGGTCGACCTTGCCCGACTGCAGAAATGGAATGCGGTTGCTGTCGTTCACGCATTGCGTCTGGAGACCGGCTTCGGTACCGAAGGCAAATGCAGCGATGCGCTTGACAAGCCCATACTCATAGCCGGCAGGCTTTCCATCGAGGCCGACATAGCCCGCGGGCGGATACTGGCAGTTGATGCCGATAGTCAGGACGTTTGGTGTTGCGAGTTCCGCGGGCAGCGACAGGTCTACTTTGGTTTGCGCGGCGGCCGGCAATCCCATCATGGCAAACGACAGACCCGCGATCGCAGCTAAACATTTCGGCATAGTCATAAATTCTCTCCTGTTGATCCTTCGTAGCGCGAATAAGGCTCAGGCGTCGGTGAGCGATAGGAATCGGCGGGTCCGTTCGTGGCTCGGTCGATCGAGAACGTCGACCGGTGAGCCCTTTTCAACGACCACGCCATCGGCCATGAAGACGAGCGTGTCGCCGACCTCGCGCGCAAACTTCATTTCATGCGTCACTACGAGCATGGTCATGCCAGAGCGGGCGAGGTCCTTCATGACGTGCAAGACCTCGCGCACGAGCTGAGGGTCGAGCGCTGATGTGACCTCGTCGAACAGCATGACGTGGGGACGCATCATCAGGGCCCGAGCGATGGCGACCCGCTGCTGCTGGCCTCCCGAGAGCTGGTCCGGATAGCTGCCAGCCTTGTCCGCCAGGCCGACCTTCGCGAGCAGGTCCCGGGCTCGAGCTTCCGATTCCGCAATCGGCTCCTTCAAGACGCGCCGCGGGACCAAGGTCAGGTTTTTGAGGACGGTGCGGTGCGGAAACAGGTTGTAGTGCTGGAACACCATCCCCACGCGCTGGCGGACCTTGTTCACGTCCTGCTTGCCAGAGAGCAGGTTCTCGCCCTCCAGTACGATCTCTCCGCCGGCAACCGGCTGAAGCATATTGACCGTCCGCAGCAACGAACTCTTGCCGCTGCCGCTCGGACCGATGATGACGACGACTTCGCCTTGCCGGACGGACAGGTTGACACCCTTCAGGACTTCATTTGCCCCATACGAAACGCGAATGCCGCGCAAATCGAGGAAGGGGACGGCTGCTCCGGTCGACATGGCGTGCCTTTCTCGGTTGTCATCGAAACGCTGGCCGAACGATCGCCGAGATCAGATCGACCATCGCGACGTGCGTCTGGAGGGGAATCCCATCGACGTCGGCGTCGACAAGGTTGTCGACCGAGTTGATCAAGCCGATATCGACGCCACGGCGCAGCAACTGCTCTTCCATTTGGGGTGCATGGAGGAGGTCGGGCCGCTTCAGGCGTGCTGCGAGTGCCCCCAGGATGGCGTAGCAACCCCAGTTCGAGCAGGCGGCGGTGACGAGCACATTAGTGCCGGTCACGGCTCCGATACCGGCGCCTCCTTCGGGCCGCGCGTCGCCGAACTTCACGTGGCGCCGCACTGCCTCAGCGACCACACCCATTCCGATCTCGTTGCCTCCGTCGCCCACGCAGACGCTCGGGATCCCGCGCGCGAGTGCCTCGTCGAACAGGTGGTCGATCCGGGCCCGCCCCATGCCGTAGTCGATGCCGCGCATCGAGCAGTAGATGCCGTCGGCGTTGCGGCCGACCCGCTCTGTCGAGAAAACCAGGGCCGGCTTCAGCTCGTCGAGCAAAACGGCGGAGGCGGCCTTTGCCTCGGAGTCCGTCACCGGAAAGGAGCGCGTGCTGGCGACGGCAAGGCTTCCATCGCGGCTCGCGATCCGCGCTTGATCGTTGGGCAACACCGAAAGGCCGGCGCTGGTTAGGATCTTGGCGGTGCCATCGAGCAAGGTCTCCTCCGCGAGGACGACGCAAGTCACACGCTTGGACAAGGCAAGCGCCCTCACGATCGCGGCGGCCCCGGCCGGACCATCGTTCTCGCCGATGGTCGGCGAGATCCAGGCACGCGAAACAGAGCCCGTGGTCACCAGCACGGTCGCACCCGCAGGGATCGCAGCGAGCGCCTCCGCGGCGGCGCCGCACAAGGCACCGCCTTGGCGCGCGCGCGCAGCCTCGTAGAGATGCTCGACACCTCGGCCACCGAGATCGAGATTAACCAGCCGGTCGAGCCGGTCATCCATGCCGGCGAAGTTCGCGTTGGCGGCGCTCATGCCTGATCTCCCAGAATGAGCCGCGAGATCGTGGTAACTTCGTCGATCCGCGCGGCCAGGTAGTCGAGTGCAGCGTCGATGGCGGCGACGACCGCGTCCTGACCTCCGACTCGCCCCATCGCATCGAGGGTCGGTTTCAGGCGCAGCGACACGCGTGCCCCGGGTTGGCCATGGGTGTTGACGGTGAGGATGCCAGCGTCGCGCAGGAGGACCATTCCGAGAGCAGAGGAGACCTCGCAGGGGACGAGCCCAAAGTTTTCTGCGGAACGGCCAGCGCGCCGTAGGACAAGGGCGAGCACGTCCTGCTCGTCGACCATAGGTCCGAGATCGCTGACGGACACGAAGTCGCGGCCGAGCTTCTCGGCGAGCGCGACCGCGAGTGCCTGCCCGGATCGTGCTTCCTCCCGCAAATCCTCAGGTCGAAAGCTCTGGAGGGACCGCATGGCGCCTGCGGCGATCGGCGCGCGGGCTTCCATTCCGAATTCAGCACCTTTCGCCGATGCAGCCGTGACGAGATTGGCGCGGCCGGCAAGCACGCCGGCCCGCGGTCCGGCGAGACCCGCCTTGTCGCAGTTGGTGATTGCAAGGTCGGCTCCGAGGGCGAGGCCAGGCTTGCCGCCGTGGAGCACGGGACGCAGCCGGGCGCCATAGGCATCGTCCACGAGCACGATGCCGCCGGCCGCGTGGCTGGCCTCGACGACGGCTGAGGTTATGGCATCATCGAGCAGTTCGAGAGCGCTTGTCACGGTGGTGATGACAACGAGCTGAGGCTTTGCGTTGGCCAGTGCCGCCCGCCAGTCACGGTCGCCTCCGATTTCGACGAGCTCAACTCTCGCGATGGCGCAGCCTCGGATCACCGACGCGTGCGACCGTCCGCCCGGTGGGACGACTGAAACGACCGAGCTGCCGCCAGCGAGAGCAGCGATGCTGGCAATGATGCCTGCGCTGGTGCGGTTGAACACGGCGACACCATCCTCGCTCTTACCTCCGAGGTGGGCAATCGCAACTTCGCGGAGATCATTGGCGAAGAGGCCGGGTCCGACCCATTCCTCGCACAGTGTCGCGAGATCCTCGGGCTTCAGCGGAAAGTCTCGCTGATTACCGGTAAAGACGCCGATGGAATGTGGTCCGAGTTTGCGGACGCGATCGGCCGCGACGACCTGCCCCTGACGAAGGCGGCGCGCTTCGTCGACACTGGATTGGATGATGGTACCACGCGCAAAACCGACAATGGGGTCTATGGGATTGCCGAAGCGATCTGTGGGCTTCGGGGATTGCGCTTTCGATTCCGTGGCGGCGGCTGTCATCATCTTCTCCTAGAGCCAGCGTGACTTGGCGACGCGGACAATCAGGGAGCCAAGGTGACTGGCGACGCGCGATGAAATGGGCGTTCTTTTCAGGAGCATTTGGTGAAAGCGTCTTGCCGCGCGAATGCGCCAGGCGAGGCATTCTCGATGCTTCAAGCCCGGTACGAGACCGATGAAGTCGGGGCCAACAGCCGGGTCGTAGCTTGGCGTCACGGCATCACATCCCGAGACAGCGGACGCGGCGATGAGGCGCGGCCAGGTTCGATCAATGAGCTTGCGACGATGCTTTCGAGCAGGCTGACGAAGCCCCGATGACCGCTCTCAAGGACACCGTCGACCCGTGGTTCGGTGCTGGCTGTCGCTCCGTCACGAGCACCGGCACCAATGCAGGTTCTGATCAGTTCCCCTTCGAGAGCATCGCCGTGCAGTAGGTCAGGGCTGCCGAGCCCCACGGCAAGTCCGGCGCAAACGGCATATGCGCCCCAATTGGAAATTGCGGCGCTGACGATCACGTCTGTCTCGGCTGTCGTGACAACGAAGCCGTTGGGATGGAATGCGGCAAGCGTCGCCCGCACCGCGCCGAAGCCGACTTCGTTACCACCGTCGCCAATCCCTATGGTCAAACGCTTCGCCATGCGTCCGGCTGCTGCGAGCAGATGAAGATGTGCCATGGTGCCGGCGGGACGGCGGTCGCCGCGGACGCCATGGAAATGGCCATCCGCGTTCGGGCCGTCGAGCTCGATGAAGACGATCGCGGATGGCTGGCATCGCGCGAGCAGCGCTTCGACGGCCTTGGGTCCGTACTTGGAATGAGGAGGAATTGTCTCGACGTTGATCGGCCTCGCCGCGGAGGAGCCAACGAGCGCGGCGCATGCCTCCACCGGCTTGGAATGAGCCTCCTCCGAGACAATCGTGACCTGAGCGCCGAGACCAAGGGCCACAGCCCGGGCAAGAACAGCAGCGCCTGGCGGTCCGTCGGTCTCGCCCTGCGGAAGTTTCGGCGGAACGCCGGCGCCCGTCGCCACGATGACGTGGTCTCCGTAAGCAACGCGCGACATGAGGCTCCTGGCTGCCAACGTGGACAGCGGCTCGCCATGATGGCGTCGACAGATCTCGTACATCGGAACGACGAAATCCGGCGGGAGCCCGCCCGAGAGCGGGCGGGATTCAATCGTCATTAGACGATCAAACCGCTCGCCCACCATGCTCAGAAGCGGGTCTGGCCCCGAGGAGTCTTCGGTCAGGGTGACTGCCATGGAGACCTCTTGACGTAGTTCTCGGCTCACACCGTGACGGTCACGCTCTTGCGGTAGGTGTAGCTCTCGAGGGCTCCCTCGATGGAGTATTCGGCGCCAATTCCGCTCTGTTTGGCGCCGCCATACGACATGCCCGGGATCTGACCGCCGGCACGGTTGATCTGAAGCCAGCCGGCGTCGATGCGATCCGCCGCACGTAGCGCGGTGGTGATGTCGTTCGTGAAGATGTAGGCGGCAAGACCGTAGTGGGTGTCGTTCGCCCAGCCGATCATCTCGTCCTCATTCGTCCACGGGATCGCAACCAGGACGGGCCCGAAGACCTCCTCACGGACAACACGCCAACTGTTGTCGACGCCCGTCAGCACGACGGGTCCCGGCATGAAGCCGTCGGTGTCGTTGGCGGGAGCCGGAACCTGGCCGATTTCAACCTTCGCACCGCGATCGACGGCCTCGCGGATGAAGGCGCAGACCTCTCCGTAGCGCTCGGCATTGATGATCGCGCCGATGTCGGAGGTCTCGTCGAGCGCGTCGCCGACCTTCATGGCCTTCAGTTTTTCAACGACCTTGGCGATCACGGGTCCGAACACGTCGCGGTGGACGAATAGCCGCGAACCGGCCGTGCAGGACTGTCCTTGGCGCGCGAAGCGCATCGCATTGATGACGTTCGTTGCGCAGGCGTCGAGTAGCTCGGGAGTCGCCGCATCGGGGTATACGATGCAAGGGCTCTTGCCGCCCAGCTCGAGGGTAACCTTCGCGATACGGTCGGCGGCAGCATGCGCCACGAGCTTGCCGACCTCGACCGAGCCCGTGAACGAGATCTTGGAGACGTCGGGATGGTTCGACAGCGGCGCGCCCGCCTCGATGCCCGTCCCGGTGACGACATTGAAGACGCCGGCCGGGAAGAGGTCGGCCGCAAGCTCCGCCACCTTGATGACCGCGAGCGGAGCGTGTTCAGCGGGCTTCAGGACCAGCGTGTTGCCGGTGCCGAGTGCCATGCCGATCTTCACCGCCGCAAGGACGAGCGGCGAGTTCCAGGGGATGATCGCGCCGACAACGCCGAGCGGCTCACGCGTTGTATAGCTGAAGATCCCCGGTCCGAGCGGCAGCGTCTCGCCCTTCTGCTCGGAAACGACACCACCGTAATAGCGCAGGACCTCGGCCGTGCTGGCGACTTCTGGTCGGCTCTGCGTGCGCAGCGCGTTGCCCGTCTCGGCCGCTAGAACTTTGGCGATCTCCTCGGCATGCGCCGAGACGCGGTTGCCGAGCTCGGTCAGAAGCGCGCCGCGGGCTCGCGCGGCCATGCGGCGCCACGCCGGGAAGGCCGCCTTGGCGGCCACCACTGCGGCATCGACGTCCTGCTTATTTGCCGCCCCGACCATCGCGATGGTATCGCGCCGGCAGGGATTCTCGACGGCCATCGTATGGCCGGAGACCGGCTTGATCCACTTGCCGCCGATGAAGTTGCCCGACAGCCCGGCGCGGGGCAGCGTCAATTCGGAATCGTAGCTGGAGGTGGCGAGTTGCGCTCTCATGTGTTTGTTCCTGGTCTTCGAAATCAAGCTGCGGGCTGACGGAGATCGACCTTGAGAAGTCGCTCGTAGACCTCCGAGACACTCGTGGAATCCTTTCCGCCGAGCCCCTCTGCGCGGGCCGTGTTGTAGATCTGCCGAACGAGCTGCCCGAGATACATTGGCGAAGCCGTGAACTCGTCGAGCGCGAGCGAGATGTCCTTGTGCATTAGGTCGAGTGCGAAGAAGGCGGGCCGCTCCTGAGTGAAGAGCGTTTTGCCGAGCCAATCGAGCATCTTGCTCCCGGCCAGACCCCCGCCCAGAACCTCGAGCAGCACGTCGAGCTTCGCGCCGGACTTCACGCTGGCTGCCAACACCTCGCCGAGAGCTACCGTGTTGATGGCGGTCAGCAGGTTGTGGCTGAGCTTCATGAGTTGTCCGAAACCGACCGGACCGCAATGAATGATCTTGCCGGCCAGCGTCTCAAGTACGGGGCGCGTCGCATCGAGCACGGTCTGGTCGCCCCCGATCATGATCAGGAGCTTGCCGTTCTCTGCACCTGCAACGCCGCCGCTGACTGGAGCATCCAGATAATTGACCCCGGCCTCGTTGCAGGTCGCAGCGACCGCCTTGGTGGTGGCGGGGTCGACCGTGCTGAAATCGACGACGGTCGCGCCTCTTTTCGCGATGGCGAGGATCCCGTCCTGGCCTGTCACCGCCGCCCGCAGCGCCGCCGGAGACGGGAGGCTCGCGAGGATGAAATCGGCGCCGTCGGCCGCAGCCTTCGGGCTGGCGGCGGCTTCGACAACTGCGGCTGCGAGGTTCGCCACGGCCGATTTGTTGGGATCGAAGGCCCGCACCTTATGCCCGGCTTCGGCAAGCCGACGCGCCATATGTGAACCCATGCGGCCAACTCCCAAGAAGGCGATCGTCGGCATCGATAAATCCTCGTTATATTGGCCAATGGCCGGTCAGAACTCGTCGATCACGGTCTCATCTTGACGATGCTCGCGATCACGGGCGTGATGCCGGTGGTTTTAGGTCCAGTTCGACGGGGCCCGGAAGACCAGTCCAATTGACGCGAGGCGAAAGAAATTCTTACTCTTGGGGTTTTAGGGGATATGCGAGCTTGGCACTTAATCTTTCGCGGCTGCGTCTGTTTCACGAACTTTCCGAGCTCGGCACCATTTCGGCGGTCGCACGAGCGCTCGGTCAGACGCGGCCGGCCGTATCTCAACAGTTGGCGCTGCTCGAACGAGAGACGGGAGCCGTGCTCTTCGAGCGTTCAGCCGGCGGATTGCGCCTGACAACCAAGGGGCAGCAACTCCTGGATCGCGTCACGCCGCTGTTGCAACTGGCAGACCGCATCGAGGCCGAGCTCGACGAGAAGGACGGACCGCCTGCTGGCGAACTGCGACTTGCCGCATTCGGGAGCGTCGCGACCAGCATCGTTCCGAGAGCCTTGGGCTATCTCCACAAAACCCACCCATTGATCGATGCGAGCTTCGTCGAACTCGAGCCGACCGAAGGACTCAAGGCAACTGTGGCCAAGCAGGTCGATATTGCAATCGTCGACGATTATGCCGATGCGAATGCCTATCGGCAGGCCCTCGAATTCCACCCGCTGTATGTCGATGGGCTGAACGCGATCCTTTCGTCGGACCACCGCTTCGCAAAGACCGACGCGACGAGCATCGAGCTCAAGGATCTCTCTAATGAGAAGTGGGCGATCAACCAAACTGCGGTCGCCTATCAGCAGCACTTGACGAACGCCTGCCTGGCCGCGGGGTTTGAAATGAAGATCGGTTGCAGTGCGCGCAATATTTCTGCGACGCTCGAAATGGTCCGCACGGGGCAGTTTGTAACGGTGCTGCCGGGTCTGGCGGTGCAGCCTCTACACAAGGACCCCGATTTTCTCGTTCTTCCCATTGCGCCTGCCTTGCACAGACACATCTTTAGCGCCGTTCCGAAGGGTATGTCCCGGCGCCCAGTCGTTGCCGCTGCCCTGGCAGCCTTGGAGCGGGCGGCGCTCAATTGCCGCCTCTAAGATGTTCACGGCGTAACTATTTCTAACGTGCTCCGTCAGAAGCCGTGTTCTTTCGCCCCGGCAGATCGAGCGCTAGTCGTTGAGCGAATGCCACGTCATCTATCTTTCACATTGCGAACGGAGCATAGAAATGCGAAGCTATGGACGGCGTTTCGTCATTGGTCTGGTCGCGGCATTCAGCGGGCTCGCGCTCGTTACCGGCGCGAGCCAAGCTCAGGAAAAGTCACGGCTCGATGAAATCCTGGCGCGGGGCAAGTTGATCGTCGGTGTGTCGAGCGAGTCTCCTCCCTTCGGTTTCGTTGACGAGAAGGGGGAGCTGGTTGGGTTCGACATCGACATTGCCCGGCTGATCGCGAAGGCAACCTTCGGTGATCCCAATAAGGTCGAGTTCATTCGCCAGAGCGCAGCCCAGCGCTGGCCCAACGCTCAGAATGGCACGATCGACTTCGGCGCGCAGACGACCACCATCTATGCTGACCGCGCGCAGCGGGTCGCATTCACCCGCAACTATGTCGACGGTGGCATCGTCCTCATCGTTCGCAAGGATGCGCCCTTCAAGACGTTCGACGATCTGAACAAGCCGAACGTCACGATCGCGAATCTGACCGCGCCGACTCAGGAGGAGCGCGCCAAGCGTTTTTTCCCGCAGGCCAAGCTCCAGACCTTTGACGGCATCGCCTCGCAATTCAACTCGGTAAAGCTCGGCCGAGCCCAGGCCGCCCAGCTCGATGCTCCCGTCGCCGCCTGGTACGTCAAGAACAATCCGGACATGCGGGTGATGGAAACTCGCCTGACGGATGTCGTCAACACGGGCCTTTTCATGAAGCCCGGCGACTTTAGACTCTGGCAGTATCTCGATCTCGTCGTATCAGAGATGACCGGCGGTTACCTTTTCGGCGACTATAGCGCCATCTACGAAAAATGGTTTGGCGAGAAGCCGAAGAACGCGAAGTGGTATCTTAACAACAACTAATCGACCGCGCAGAGGAGAGCGGGTGATGGATTGGTCACAGTTTGGCAACTTCGCCGCCCGCTACCTTCCGCAGCTATGGAGCGGAATGCTCGTGACCATTGCCGTCGCGGCGCTCGCGGCACCGACGGCTGTCGCAATCGGCGTATTCCTCACATTGCCGCGCCTCGCCGGTTGGCGGCTGCTCAACGGTCTCGTGCGAGCCTATGTGGAGGTGATGAGGAACACACCGCTTCTTGTCCAGATGTACCTTCTGTTCTTCGGCCTGCCGATCGTTGGAATCTTCTGGGACGAGATCACCTGCGGCGTCCTCGCCGTCGCACTTCAGCACGCAGCGTTCTTGTCCGAGCTCTTTCGCAGCGGCATCGCGGCCGTAGGCGCCAAGCAGTGGGAAGCAGGACAGGCGATCGGTATGCGACGGTGGGCGATTTTCCGCAAGATCATTCTTCCGCAGGCCGCAATCAAGGTCATCGCACCAGTCTCAAACCAACTGATCGTTCTTGTGAAAGACACGTCTCTAGTCTCAGCGATTGGCGTGCTCGATCTAACGCTCTCCGGCAAGGTCATCATCGAACGCTCAGGCGCATCCTTTGAAGTCTTCATTCTTGTTGCAGCGCTGTATCTGATCCTGACTTCTATCATCGGCATGGGCTTCCGGATCGGCGAGTCGCGTTTCGGCGGGAGGCTCGGATGAACATCTCCATCCTTCTCGCCAATCTTCCTTACCTGTTACAGGGTGCGCTGGTCACGCTATGGCTCGCCGTCATCGTCGTGGTCGCCGGCACGGTACTTGGCGCGGTCGTTGGAACGATCGCGAGCGGCGGCGGACCGGTCCTCCGGACGATTGTCACAGCCTATGTCTTCGTGTTTCGTGGCATTCCGGTATTGGTCGTCATGTTTCTCGGCTTCTACACCTTCCCGGCATTTGGAATTCGCCTCAGCGCCTATGCTGCAGTCACGATATCGATGATCGTCTATGTCGCCGCCTTCGTCACCGAGGCGGTGCGCGGTGCCATCGCGGCCGTGCCGGCAGGCCAGGTCGCGGCAGCCAAGAGCCTTGGCATGCGGCAACTGACGATGCTGCGTGAAGTCGTCCTCCCTCAGGCGGCCCGTCTGGCGATCGCGCCGATCCTCAACATCTCGCTTATGGCGGTCAAGCAGACTTCCTACGCCTCGATCGTCGGAGCCTGGGAGCTTTCCTTTGCGGCCCGGGAAATCGTCGAGAGAACGCTCGCTGCCTTCCAAATCTTCCTGGGCGTCATGCTGATCTACTTCTTGATCTGCTATCCCATCTCGCTGCTCGCGAATTACTGCGAGTGGAAACTCTCCTTCGATCACTGAGGCTACTCATGACCCTCTCCGCAGGACCGCCCGTCATCGTATCAGTGAACGGCCTCGTGAAGTCCTTTGGGACGCATCGCGTTCTGAACGGCGTTTCTTTCGATGTCCGGCGCGGTGAAGTCGTTGTCGTTCTGGGCCCGAGCGGATCGGGCAAGTCCACCATGCTCCGCTGCGTCAACTTCCTTGAGACGTTCGAAGACGGCGCAATCACGGTCGATGGCGCACCGGTCGGCTATGAGACCGACGGCGAAGGCCGTCGTCGCATGCTAAACGAGAAGGTGGTCGCGAAAAACCGTGAGCATGTCGGCATGGTCTTTCAGAGCTTCAATCTGTTCCCGCATCGAACCGTGCTGCAGAACGTCATGATGGGACCCGTGTCGGTCCAGCACCGGGACAAGGCCGACGCACGGAAGCAGGCACTGGAGTTACTCCAGAAGGTTGGTCTGGCCGACAAGGCCGACCAATATCCCGCCCGCCTCTCCGGAGGTCAGCAGCAGCGCGTGGCAATCGCGCGCGCTCTCGCGATGCGCCCGGCAGTTATGCTCTTTGACGAGGCGACATCGGCCCTCGATCCCGAGCTCGTCGGCGAAGTGCTCCGCGTGATGCGGGAATTGGCCAACGATGGCATGACGATGATCGTGGTCACGCATGAGATGGGCTTTGCTCGTGAAGTTGCCGATCGCGTCATCTTTATGGACGGAGGCGTGATCGTTGAGCAGGGCGCTCCGCACGAGATCATGGCCAATCCCCAAACCGAGAGGTTTCGATCATTTCTGGGAACTCGTCGAATCGCGAGTAGATCCCCAAGTGCGCAACTATGATTCCTTCCGGTAGTCAGCATTCGTCTTTGTTGCCGCAGCCCGAACTTGGAACGGTCGAGTGATGCAGCGCATGGTTGGCGACCACGCATCACAACGGAGCGACATCTCCGTCACAACCGCAGGACCGGACCCTCGAAATGGAGTGACCTTTTCCTAGCCGTTCTTCCGCAAAAGCTGTTCTTGGGTACCCGCTGGCGGCGCGGACCGTCCATCGCCGAGCCTGAACTGTCGACATAGTTCGGGGGGCGAACGGCGGCAAGACTCTAGCAAGCCCAGCTAACAACTGCCCAGTATCTCTTACCCAGTTCGCGGGCACGATGGCCCGTTCTCGAGTGGGGCGTCTTCTCTCCAGACTATCCTCCATCGACATTTCATGAACCTGAATACTGGCCGCGACATCGATCGATCCGTCAACCAGTCGGTCCGGTGATGAACGCTCAGTGCGCATACGATATCGAAAGGGTTCGAAAAACTATACGAACGTTTGTAATGCGCCCTCCTCGAGCTCGTGCTGAGTTCCGCGACTTCCGAAGGAATCGCCGATTTTATGCAAATTTCTCCAAGTTGTCTCGAAGGACTGATGGTCGACGATCATGCGTAACGAGGTCACCGCGTTCGGACGTTCAGTGGCGCAGTTTGTTTTCAGTGGCGTCGCGCTGGCGCTGATCACGCTTGCTGCGCTGTCCCTTCATCCTCATTTCGCTGTGACGGCGTTCGCCTATCTGGCGGTGATAATGCTGGTTTCACAGACGATCAGCGCAATTGGATCAGCCGCGCTATCGATCGTTTCCGCCGCAGCTTTAGCGTACTTCTTTACGCCACTAACTTTCAGTCTGGGAACCGACGATCCGCAAGATCTTGTGGTGGTTATTGCATTCCTTACTGTTTCGATAGTTGCAACGTACTTGATCGAAAAAGTCCGCCAGGAACGAAAGACTGCGCTTGAGGACGCAACCAGGCTCCGGCGCAGGGCGGCCGATTTACGCGACCGCGAGAAGCAATGGCGCGAGATCTTTGAGCATAACCCCGTTATGTACTTCATGGTTGATGCCGCCGGAACGATCTTCAACGTCAACACCTTCGGTGCGACACAATTCGGCTATGCGCCAGCAGAACTGATCGGTCAATCCGTGCTGACGGTCTTTCTCGAAGAAGATCATGCGTTCGTTCGCAAATGCATCGCGTTGTGCCTTGAAACGGTCGGCCAATCGCACACTTGGGACGTTCAGACGTTCAGGAAGGACGGCTCGGTGCTGTGGGTGCGTGAAAACGCCAAAGCCATGCTGTGGGCCGACGACAGGCCGATTGTCCTCATTGCTTGCGAAGATATCACCGAGAAAAAGCGCACCGAACTTATCCTGCAGCGGAGCGAGGCTCACTTAACCCAAGCGCAGGAGTTGAGCCAAACCGGCAGCTTCAGCTGGAACGTCACCACCGGTGAGGGCTTTTGGTCAAGGGAGGTTTTTCGTATTTTCCAATTGGATCCGAGCACAAAACCAAGCGCGGCCCTCGTCGTCGATTGGACGCATCCAGACGATAAGGCTTCCATACAGGCAACTATCGATCGAGCGATCCAAGACCACGAGGACTTCGAACACGAATACCGACTGCTGATGGCGGACGGCTCGGTAAAGCATATCCACGCGCGGGCGCGAGCCACCACAACTGCGTCCGATGATATCGAGTTTATCGGGGCCGCGACGGATATTACGACTGCCAAGCAGACGGAGCAGCAGTTGCGTCGTAGCGAGGCCTATTTGGCCGAAGCCCAGCATCTCAGTCACACGGGCAGTTGGTCCTGGGACGTGCGCCGTCGCGATTATATGTATCTCTCCGCGGAGATCTATCGTTTGTACGGCTTCGATTCGGGAGAGGCTATATCGGCGCGGGCGATACACTCACGTATCCCTGCAGACGATTTGCAGCGAATCGGCGAGGCGGTGCGTCAGGCCATCCGACACAACAGGACACCTTTCGAATTTGATTTTCATATCCTTCGCCCCGATGGCGCAGTGAGGCGCATACATTCCGTTGCGCATGCTGTGTTTGGTAGCGATGGTGAAGTCAGCGAGATCATTGGAACGGATGTGGATGTCACCGAACAACACGCGGCCAGAGAACGGTTGGAAAACACTCTCGCAGCGCTGCAAGAAAGCGAGCAAAGGTTTCGCGACTATGCCGAAACGGCTTCGGACTGGCTCTGGGAGACCGGGCCGGATCACCTGTGCACCCATCTATCCGAACGCGCAGGCGCTGCAGGCCTCTTGGCCGGTGGGCTCATTGGCCTTGCTCGTTGGGACGTCGCGTGCGACGTTGATGCAGAACCCGAGAAATGGCGGCAGCATCGAGCAACCCTAGCTGCACATCTCCCATTTCGCGATCTGATCTATCCCATCCTCAACCGGATGGGGTCTCCGATCTACGTCCGCACCGGCGGTAAACCGTTCTTCGATGCGGGCGGCAATTTTCTAGGCTACCGTGGTGCCAGCAGCGACATCACGGCAACTATTCGCGCGGATCAGGCGGAACAAGAACTGCGAAAGGCCCAGGCCGAGCTTGCGCATGTTACGCGCGTGACGATATTGGGACAACTGACGGCGTCCATCGCCCACGAAATAAGCCAACCGCTCGCCGCCATCATCAGCAACGCCGATGCATGCCTCGGTTGGATGGGCCGCGACACTCCTGATCTTCCAGCCGCGCGAAGCTCGGTTGAATGGATCGTCGAAGATGCTATCCGGGCAAGCGAGGTAATCCGCCGCATCCGCGCGCTTGCGAAGAAAGGCGAGATCGAGATGTCGGCTCTCGATATCAATGATGTCATCAAGGAGGCGATTGCGCTGATGACGCGTGAGCTGATTAATCATCACGTGAGATTGCGAAGCGAGCTAACGCCCGATCTACCACCGATCCTCGGTGACCGGGTTCAGCTGCAACAGGTAATCATCAATCTGGTGATAAACGGGATTGAGGCCATGCAGGCGGTCGAGGAACGGGCGCGCGAACTGGTAATTCAATCATTCAGCGACGGTGCGGGATATGTGCAGCTCGCCGTGGCTGATTGCGGCGTCGGAATTGCTGAGGATGATACCGATCGCGTCTTGGACCCCTTCTTCACCACCAAATCGAGCGGCCTCGGAATGGGCCTTTCGATCTGCCGTTCAATCGTAGAGGCTCACGGAGGGCGCCTGTCAGTTGTCCGTAAGCCGGAGCCGGGTGCGACCTTTCAATTCACTCTGCCGTTGCATGAGGAAGTCGTGTCTTGACAGGACGGTCTGAGTCACCGGCCCGAGATCGAAGCGCTGGCGAAGAGGGTTTTGATCCGCCCGACCCACAAGGCGCTGTTGCGAACAGACGAGACGAGCAGTCTTGTCCCATGACTGCTCAACCAACCGACCCCGAGACAAGCAATCTATTCGCGCGCGCCGAGCTCAGCCATCGTCGCCGTGTCGAGAACCTTGCCAGCAAGGTCCTTGATCAGAATCTCGTTTCCAGATTCGGCCAGTTCATTGGCCTTGGCGAGAGCTTGCTTCGCGGAGGAAACAACGACCCGGATGGCTTCGTTGCCGCTTTTCGAATAAACTTGATAACCTACGCCGCTCATCGCGCCTCGCTGACGATGACTTCCTAACGCCCTTCCAGATCGGCGCCTAGTGTCCTGTCCCGCAAATAAATGGCAGTAATTCTGCATGGTTTTCGCGGTCTCTTCGATGGAGATGGCGATGACGATTGGCGGACCGAAGGCAGATCTTGTGTTGTCGGATCAGGAGCGTTCGCAGCTTCAAGCGTTTGCGCGTAACCGCTCGCTGCCCGCTGCGCTCAGCAGTCGAGCGCGCATCATATTGAGTAGCGCAGATGGTGAGCCCAACGATGCGATCGCGCCGCGGATGCAACTGACCAATGCTACCGTCGGGAAGTGGCGATCGCGCTTCATCAGACGGCGCCTGGCTGGCCTGTACGACGATGTTCGCCCAGACGCGCCGCGAACGATCGATGACGAACGCTTGGCGCGGCGCATTAGAACGACGCTGCACACCGGGCCGTCTGATGGTTCCACACATTGGAGCGTTGGCTCGGCGGCCGCCGAAACTGGCATCTCCAAGACCAGCGTACAGCGCTATTTCCGGACGTTCGGCTTGCAACCGATCGCTCTGAAGGCTTCAAGCTGTCCAACGATCCGTTCTTCATCGAAAAGCTGCGCGACGTCGTCAGGCTGTACCTGAGCCGCCCGACAAGGCTTTGGTGATCTCCGTGGATGAGAAGAGTCAATGTCAGGCTCTGGAGCGCACGCAGCCAATGCTGGCCGAAGGAGCAACTGGCCGCGCTTGGTGAAGCGCAAGTAGAGCTACGCGCGACCCTGTCTTACTTCATCGAACCCAATCCTGGAGAGCGTGGGTGGACGAGGCGGCATCGGTACGCTTCGCACGGTCTTCGCTTCCGTGTGAAGTCTGCGACCGAGACTGTCGACGAGTTCAGAGCTCGTATCAACCAGGCAGCACGGGACGAGGAGGAGGGGGTGCCTCCCAGCGGTGGCGAGGATTGGCTTCTCGGCACGTTTCGCGACAATGGATCGGTGCACTCCGATTTTTGGTCTGGAAGCGCGGCGGACCTCGCCGAGCGCGATGCCATCGGGGTCTTTCCGGTCGGTGGCTGGTGGAAGGAAAAGCCCTACCTGGAGCGGTTCGATGGCACCGCGCGGTATGCGCTCATCGTGACGATCAGAGCGCCGGGGTCGAATGTGGACATCTTCACGCCAGTCGAGAATGCGATCGCCATTGCTGGCGCGATCGAAGTTTGATCGGAAGCTGTCTGCAGCTTGTGCTCCGACAATGGCACCTCAAAACCGTGCGACGAATACCCATCTTCTGCTGGATAAGCCCAGTGATGCGACCAATAAGTCTTTGATTGTTCTCAACCCGTAGCTGACTCTTAATCAGCGGGTCCCAGGTTCGAGCCCTGGTGCGCCCACCATATAAATCAAGACCTTAGCAAGAGAAACCGTTTGAGAGAGCCGAACTAAAACGGTTTTTCAAACGGTGTTTTTAGCGGCCGGTCGGCCAGTCCAATCTCAGCATTGTGATCTACGTCAGCGCGGCGGAGACTCGGGCGACTCGCTTAAAGCCGTCCCACATAACCTACATTTTCCCACTTCTGTTCAATGTCATCGGCGACGCATTGGTTCGGTTGCGCGGTGCTTCCGTCGAAATAGCGCTTGAAGTCAACGTGAACCCTCATGTTGTCTGGGCGGTAGGCCGCCATGCGATCGTAAAGGAGAACGGACGCGGCCTCGAAACGCCGATAGACTGATTTGTGCATCGGTGATCTCGATTCTTCCGTCTCGGGATCGATCGGCAGGTCACGAACTCCGGCCTTGAGGAAGCCTCCCGCCTGCTCATTGTGTTGGGGGCCCGCGGGATCGGGCGACAGCCGTAGCACACTGCCGTCGTGTTTCAGCCCGTCCGGAATGAGCGAAGCTCCGGCGAGCAGCCAGTTCAGCGCGACGTCCGAGAGCCGAGCCTCATTCTCGATATAGCCGCCGCCGACATCGGCGTGCACGCCCGGAAACCAGACCTGTTCGAAGTAAAGATTGCCGTGCGCGTCGCGTTGGTCCTGCGTCTCGGCTGTCGGGGACCAGCCGACGCGCTTGAAGTCGGCGCGGTTCTCGTCAATCGAGATCGCATGCTTGGCGTAGCCGACATTGGGATTGAGGGTTGTGTCGTAAAATTTGTGCTTCGGCGGGGCGAAATGCACCGTCCGGAGGCGCTTCATGAACCCATAGCCGGGCAGATCCGGAGCGATCTTAAGGTAGTTCATGAGAAAGACGATCAGCGCTGTCGCGACGCCGAGGTAACTCAGAAGCCGGGCCCCCCATCCAGCCCATGGAAAGATCAGCTGAAGGGAGTCACCGAGCCGATGAACCCCGAGTAGTAATGCAATGCCGGAGGTCACGAGCGCCGCGCCCAAATATTTGTGGCCGAGGGCGGCGACGGTATCGAACACCCCGATGAAGTAGGGAAAGACGTTCGCGTGCTCGGCGCCGTTGACGGTGATTGTGCTGCCGTACCGCTGTCTGAATTGGGAGGCGATGGCGTCGCGCGTCTCCAGCAGGAATTGACGGTACCCAACAACGTTGCGCGAGTACGATGGGCAAAATTGATAGACATCCTTGACGGCGTGCTCGGCCAGCTTGTGGATGCTCTCTGGGTCACGGCGCAGGGGCGAGCCCTCCGGCATATGACGCGGGACCCCGCAATAGGTCATGACGCCGGCAACCGATCGGACCGTGTAGGCGCCCCGGCTGAAGCCGATCAGAAATATCCGATCGCCTTCCTCATATAGGGCGATGATCGCGGCATAGCAGTCAACAATGTTCCGGGTGATCCCAAGGCCCGTCGCCATACTGGCAAGGTTGTAGAGCCACCGCATCCAACCGATCTTGAAGTGGCCACCGTCGGACGCCGAACCAAGACCGGCGTCGTAGAAGGCCACCTGTTGGGACGGTTCGACCTTCGTGTCTGGGCCGACCCGGCAGGCGCGGTAGAGCTTGTAAACATTCGTGCGGGCTTCGTCGAAATTGATGCCGCCGGCCTGGCCTGTACCATCGGAAAAGATCACGATATTCTTCGGCATTGCACACCATCCCCCAAGTGCGCCAAAAGGCCAACCTATATCATAGATTGTGCGTGTCGAAATGTGAGCTGGGCCACTTGCGCACAGCGCAGGTTGTCATGTCCTCCTTACCCTGAGTCATCTAAGCTTCAACTCGCGGCGGTCGCGTAAACGGCTTGATCGGTATTAGCGCTTATCCTCGGCTGGGGCGGCTCTGCTCGATCCGCGGCGAGGTGCGGTCGTGTCCTACGAGATACCGATTGCGTCCGGTCGTTCCATACTACCCACCCGGGCGGCACAATATGTACGCATGTCCCGGGACAGCCAGCGCTACTCGACGGCAAACCAAGCGGACGTGATCTCGGCCTTCGCCAGAGAACGCAACATCACCATCGTTCGCATCTATGCCGATGAAGGCCTTAGCGGCCTTGCCATTCACTGCCGCGACGGTCTCAAGGCTTTGAGAATGATGGCAGCCTTGCTCAAGAACAACAAGCGGTTCAATGCTGCCGATTTCAGCCGACAGCTTTCCAAGAAAGTCTTCCTCGGCCAATCGCGCGTCACCCGCATGGGCTTCTGGCACGGCGGCATGCCCGGTTACGGTCTAAGACGCCAGTTGCTTGATGAGACCGGGATCGTAAGAACCAGCTTGAATACGGCCAGAAGAAATACCTCCAGACTGACCGCATTAAGATCATTCACGGCCCGGACCGAGAGGTCGAGACCGTCAGACGCGTCTTCATGTCCTTCGTGTCGGAAGGGAAATACCTTGGCGAGCTCAAATCCGATATGGCGGGCTGCTGGCTAATGTGAACCTGCTCGATGCCGCCCACACGACCGCGTTGGGAGACGCGGCGGTACGAGCGGCCGCATCGAATGCTTGACACCGCCGCTTATCGGCATGGGGCTTTGTTGAGCAAGACCACCTGCCGGTGCCCTGACGGTCGCCTTGTCTAACTGGCAAGCACTTGAAATATCGTTGCTTTCTGTGCCTGGGTAGAAGGCGCTAAACAGAATGCTACGCATCTGTCGAACCGGCACACGTGGCGAATGAGATTCCGGGCGTCGGAATCGAACGGGGGATAGGTTCCCTCAAGTTGCGACTCGCGTAACAGTTGCGGCTATACTCCTAGGATTCATGAACGGCGAATCCACTTTCAGCTTCAGTTTGGGAGCGAACGTATGTCTTTGGCAATTGAGTTGCTGCCGGTCGGCGACAGCGACGGGGACGCGATTATTGTCCAGTGGGGCGAGAACCACGAGTACTGGCTGAACCTCACGGATGGCGGGTATGCTTCCGTTGGCGACAAGGTGATTGCCCATATCGAGGCCCACTACGGGCGAGATGTCACGATACACAACATGATCGTTTCCCACGCGGATAATGACCATGCGGCTGGCCTGATCCCGGTCTTCGAGCGCTTCAAGGTCGGCAAACTTTGGATGAACCGGCCCTGGCTCTACGCTCACGAGGTCATCGGGGACTTCCATCCAAATTGGAAAGTGGAGAACTGGATCGATTACGTTCGGGGCGAGCACGAATACCTCGTTGAACTGGAAAACCTCGCCCGCGCCCGTGGGATGGAGCCGCTAGAGGTCTTCCGAGGCACGCAGATCGGCCCTAGCCTGGTGCTTGCGCCGTCGCGTGAAAGGTACATCAAGCTCATCCCCGATCTCGACAAAACGCCGCCGCCCTATAAGAGCGACACTGCCACGGCCTCGCGGGGACTGTTTGAACTCGCAACGGGCGTTCTCGACCGGCTGAAAGAAACGCTTTACATCGAAACTCTCGACCAAAATCCTCCTGCAACCTCGGCGTCGAACGAAACGAGCGTGGTCCAGCTTGTCTCCCATGAAAGCCACAATGTTCTTCTGACTGCCGACGCCGGCCCCGAGGCGCTTACGGAAGCTGCGAACTATGCGGCTCTTCTCGGGATGCTTAGCCCACCCGACCTCGTCCAAATCCCACACCAAGGAAGTCGCCGTAATGTCACTCCTGCGGTCTTGAATGCATTGCTAGGCGAGCCGAACGGGGGCGCCCAAGCGCGTGGGCGTGCCTATGTGATGGTTGGGGCCAAGAAGCCAGACCACCCGCGCAAGAAGGTCACAAACGCGTTTATTCGGCGAGGGTACCCGGTTTCAGTGGGGCGCACGGGCTGGATGCGCCTGCACTGGGGCTTCGACGCACGAGGCGTTCCGCTCTCCGTCGAACCGTTCTCCCATGACGTAGAGGACGATTAGTGCTCAAGAACCTTGACGCCTACAGCATACGGGCTCGCTACTATCCCGCGCTGCTCGCGACCATTCCCGGCCTCGCTGCACTGGCGATCCTGATTTCCTGGTCCCGGTTCGGCCTCACGACGGTGGTAGCCTCTACCGCCATTCCTGTCCTCGTGTTCGCGTCTGCCGACATTGCACGGCGGATTGGTAAGCGCATCGAAGAGCGCATTTACGAGGAAACTGGCGGGAAGCCGTCGATCACGATGCTCCGCTACTCTGATGATACGTTCGATGCCGCCTCGAAAGAACAGTACCGCGCGTTTTATGCGTCCAAGATCAATCTGCCCATTCCAACCGAGGAAGCTGAACAGGCCAAAGTGAAAGCTGGCGACGCATTCTATGACCGAGGCGGAGCATGGCTGCGCGAGAATACCCGCGATGCCAAGAAATTCGCTGTGCTGTTTGCCGAGAACGTAACGTATGGCTTTCGGCGCAATCTATTCGGGTTGAAATGGCCTGCGCTCACCCTGAACCTTGCGCTCGTCCTGCTCTGTGGAGTTCTGCTCGACAGACGGATGCCGATTGATACCGACGACGATACGACCATGCGCCTCATCGTCGTCGTGGCACTAGCAGTCGTGCATTCGCTCTACATGGGGCTTGGTGTGAGCAAAAAGAGCGTGATTGACGCTTCTCGAACATACGCCCGGCAATTGATCCTTTCCTGCGAGGCAATGATCAACAAGGCGAATTCGGCGTCGGCGGCAGCGGCGAAGCCGAAGAAGTCCAAGAAGGACAATAGGAGACTGTGATGGCGAAGGTTACCGTCTACCGGTGGGCCAAATATGACATTCGACGATGCGAGTCAGAAGTCCCGCCGTTGGGCTACACGAGAAGCGATTGATTGGGCTGGCGGGTATCCGATCGAGCACACTGCCACCGAGGTAGACGAGTCGGTTCTGGGCGGTGAGATCGCTGGAATGACCAGCAGAGATTTTGATCCCAACGCGATCGAGGGATTTTCAAATCAGGTGCGCGGCTAGAACCGCTCTTGAACCCATGGACTGATTGGCGGAGAAAAGTGGAGACCGACATGGCTAGATGCACAGCACCAGTAAGAGGCCATCGCACAGCGAGCGCGGCAGCAGAATGCCCCGCATGTGGTAGCCGGTATGGTGGTCGCTATAGCGGCTACAGCTCGTACTCACCCTCATCCTATTCCTCTCCGTCCTACTCCTCGTCCTGGAGCAGTGGCGGTGAGCGAAGCAGTAGCGGCCGGTCCAGTCGCAACACAAAGCCTCACTGGTCGGGAGCCGGTTCGTCTCAGCTTTACACGCCTGAGGAGGTTCGTGCGCTCACGCCAATCCGCGAAACGGTCGAGAAGCGCGCGACAATGCTAGACCTCCGGCAGATCTTTCTGTGCCATGCTTGGGACGATCGGCAAAGAGCCGCTAAGGAGCTGTACGATCTACTGTTGGCACGTAATATCTCGGTCTGGTTCAGCGAGACGGACATCGGTCTCGGCGAGCCATTCATGCGCGCCATCGACAAGGGCTTGGCCAAGTCGCGCATGGGGATTGTGTTGGTGACGCCTGCACTGTTGAAGCGCCTTCCAGCAGCGGGCGTGGCAGACAAGGAGCTTTCGGTACTCCTGGCGCGTGACCAGCTCGTTCCCATCGTGCATAACACGACGTACGAAGCTCTCCGCGACGTAAGTCCTATGCTCGCCTCGCGAAACGGCCTCGACACTGCGGAAATGCCGATGTCCGATGTCGCAGCCAAGCTCGCCGAGCTCGTCACCGTCCCTGTTGCTGCGTGAAGACTGCGCAGAGTATACGTTCTGCGAAGCTATGGGTACCGCTTCCTACTCCAACTTGCATTAAATGGCTCTGCCACGACACTCCCCCGTTAACACCCATCAGCTATTCGTAAGTCAATGATTTGAAGAGCTAGTAATGAAGAGGCGCGTGATTTTCGTTAGCTGATAGCCCGAGTCGGGACGTGTCAGACCGCTTCACTTCACCTGCGGTCATTCTCTCATGCGACGAACGCTCGTCAATGCGTGGATAAGTTCGGCGCTGACTACGAGCGCTTGTCAAGCGCGGCCGCGCGAACCAGCTTCATGTGTTCGCTCCACTGTGCTTCTTAGAGCGGAGAGTCTTACGGCACTTCTTCAATGAGAAAGCGGCAAGCTGCTGCCCGAGCGTTGGCCGTTTGAGACATGCCTGGAACTATAACACGATCGCTCGATATGCGCATGCGGATAAGCATCAGTGCATCTGCGCGACGATCTTTAACCAAGAGATCACAACATCGATCGCTTTGTGAATTTGATCGTTGTAGGTCGCGGCGACAACAGCGCCAACGGCCGGAATGCCGGTCTTAATTGAGATGTCAATTGCGAGATCGATCTTCTTGCCACCCCACTTGATTGATGCGAGCGCGGTCTTCGCTAGCGCTTCGCCGGCCTTCTTGATCAATGAGATAGACGGGTTCGGCTCGCCTAATTCGGCGTGCAGCGCTGCCACGGGCTCGCGCAAACTTTCGACGATCTCCGTATCATCGAGCGTTTCAGGCGGGTTGTTGTGGCCCATGCCGACCGGCCTCGGCAGGTCCAACATGTCGAGTAGTTCTTTGAGAACGTAGCGAGCCCGCTCTCGTGCTTCGAGGTCTTGCTGCGAGCCGTACCGATCGTTCGGGTCGTCGCTGAAGTCTTCGAATGAAGGTCGCGCCTCCTCCGGTCCATCGTAGTCGTCTTGGTGATCATCGTGGTTCGGAGCCCATTCGAGAATGCCGTCCCTCTGCACCTCGAAGATCACTTCTTCGATAAGAGCCTGCGGTGCAATGCCGTCAAACTTTTCATAGAGTTCTTCGGTCGCGTCGTATGGACCGCCACGATTCCACAGGTAGCCGCCCTCGGCAGATACGTAGGACGTGCGCTCGGCCGGGTCCTCGTAGTTCTGGCGAAACCAGTCGATCATAGCCTGCCGCTTGTCGGCCTTGCGCATCTTACGGAATTGAGTGCGCGTAATGTCGAACTGCGAGCTGTCCTTGAGAAATGCGGGCCGTTTTGCCATTACAAGCCAATCGAAATGTCGGTCAAAAGCAATGTCTAAAGTTGCATCCGGAAATGTTCAAGCCGGACGCGGCACCCTTGCGGTACCGTTCTCCCATCCCCGGCCTGCTTGAATGAAGCGGGGCGCTAGCGCCGCTCTTTCTCGGCGGGAGACCAGCGAGCAACCTGTGCCAACGGTCGCACCTCTATTCGCCGTGGCACGCGCCCATGACGAACAGCTCTATGTCGGATTCACAAAGGAAATCGAACCGCTGAAGTCGGGCCTTTTCATAGACGACAATCCGCCCAAGATCCCCACTCCGCGGCATGGACTACAAAAAGTCGAGAACGATCGCCGATGTTCTCTACACCGTCACGCCGCAAGGCGAGAACACGCTGAGGGTCCGCAACGGCAAGCGAGCGCTGGTTAAGGCGCTTCTCAAAGCCAAGAGAGTCGATCAGATCAAAGGCGACTAAGAAGTAAGCGGGATCGTGGATGACCTGCTCGGCCGCTTCTCTGCAGTCCGCCGAACTTTTCGTTTCGACCGGATGTCGTCCTGGCGAAGCTCGACCCTGCTGTGCTGGGGACATTGACGCGCTGGTGATCGGCCTTCAAGCGGTGTCGCGCTTTAAGGGACAAATCGTTGTCCCTTACTGTGGCTTTTGCGGACGCGACGCGCACATGTCCTTGATAAGGGAGAACCGGCCTATTGCCGGCGTTTATTCCCGCTTGGGGCTATCGCCGAGGCTGCGACAAGCTGTTCTTTTGACAGGGGACAAGGAAGGGAGCGGGACCACCTAGGCGACGCCGAGACGCTGGCTCGGTATACTGGCCTGCCGACTGGGGTCAATAAAACCAATGACCTTATCGCGGAGCGCATGGATTAGGGCCGGCAGGCTTGGGGGGAAGGTCGCCGATGGTCGGCCCTGTGACGGTAGGTCTACAGACGCATTTTCGAGTGGAGCGGCCAATTCGCTTGTGATAAAGCGGCGGACCGCCCCTGAGCACAATGGGCGCCAGAGCCGCACAGGCGAATGCATGCGCTAGCGGCAGATCGGGAAAAACGGCTCCGCGTTGAACCAGGTGATGTCACCTTCGATTACTTCGGGCTACTGCAGCGGCCCTACAAATCGAAAGGATAGAACTCAATGACTACCACCCTCAATATCCGGGTGGACGTTGGTAATCTCGCATTAGCAGCGGCCATCATTGCGCACGCTCTAGTGCACTGACCGGAGTATCATCGAGCCAAACGAACCCGCTGGAGGCCTCCGGTGGGTTCAGCTTTTTGCGGGGCAGCGTCGAGTAGCAATGAGAAGCAGCAGCGCGGACGCTGCGAAAGACGTAGGTAAACGATGCGTATTCTGCGTTTCGTGCCCGTCCTGATGACGCGGTGGCGCGCGCGAGGAGGCCTGGAAGGAGATCACGCCGCTCGCCGACCTGTCGCAGGATACTTTTCCTCGCGCCCTGACGGGGCGACCTGCACACGTCTTGCACCGCTTGCGGGCGACAATGCGTTCGGCGTGACGCGCGCGACGATGGCGGTCGAAGCGACGCGGCAGCGGCCCTGCTGGTGGCCTCCGAGATGATGGCCCGACGGCTCAACGCGAGTCGGCCATTGCGGATCATATCGGTGACCCGCTGCGGCGGCGACTCGGCCATGCCCGGCGCGGCGCCGATTGCGGCGGCAAAGAGCCTCCTTGCAGCGCAAGGGATCGCGGCGACGCAGATTGCGGTGGTCGAGGTTATGGAGGCATTTGCCGCTCAAGCGATTGCCTGCGTCGAAGGCATCGGGGTGCAGGAATCGGCGCTCAACCGTGGCGGCGGCGGACTCGCACGGACAACCGATCGGTGCATCGGGCGCGATCCTGGCCGTGCGCCTATGAAATGCAATCGGAATCATCCGGTGCGATTGGGCTGGCGGCGATCGCGGCCGCGGGCGGGCTCGGCAGCGCCCTACTTGCGACGATCTGAGGAGAAGGACGGGCCGCGATGATTCAAATGCCGCCAGACCCCGAATCTCCGACGCAGGCGACCGCACTTCGCGTTGTGCGTCCGGGCGATATATTTCGACTACTGGCGCGATTGACCCTGGTGGAACAGCGACACGGCTTCGTGCAGATTGACGCATCATGCGATCTCGAACCGAACTCGGGAGAACGAGCGTTGACGTCACGCGCACCGATGTTTTTTCGACTGATGCAAACGCATTCGGTCAATGCGGCACTGGCGCTGCGAAAGCCAGGATCTCTGCAGAAGAAATCGACGCTTTTCCCAGCTACCTGAAAATTATCAAATCAACTAGTCGCATGAATCGGGTGCTGCCTACTCCGCGGCCTCGCAAGCCCATGAAGGGTGCCGAGCAAGTTAGGCCCGCTTCGAAGAAGGCCTCCGGCGATAGTGGCGCGTGCAGCGGACCACTGACTCAAACACCGATACAGCAGCGAAAACGGCGCGCGGCCCCCAGCGTACCAATTAGTCACGCGAGGGTGGTCCTTCTGGTCAGTTAACCTCGGCTGTAGATCCCGCCGCTCAGTCAACGATGCCCACCGTCACCGAGCTCCGTTCTTCTTCAAGAACGCCGCAACGAAATCGCAACGAATTGGGTGAAACGACCGTGAACAAAACGGGACGGAAACGACTGTCACGTCAAGAAATATCAATACCTTAGAAGATACTCACTGCGTTCGGGACGCAGGGGTCGCAGGTTCGAATCCTGCCACTCCGACCATTCAATTTTCAGGCGTTTTCTGATTGCTGGCGGTTCCCAAGTCAACCGGCAACGCCTGCTTCACCCCAATGTCATATCAGCTTCCGAGGCCGCGGTCGTTACACGATTCACGGCTTGCGGGTTTCCCTGTCATGGTCGGTGCCCCCTGTGGGCTGCGGTTCTCCGGCCCGGCCATCCGTCGACGAAAGCCGGAACCCCTATGCCGCGGCCGGTCGTGTCGGCGGGCCTCTCCCTTCGTCGTCCCGGCCTAGTGCGCAATTGCGCACTGCGCCGGGATGACGGTGAGGATAGCTCTCGCTCAATGTCTCACGCCGTCATTGCAAGGCTCGGCATTCAAACGAACTGCCGGCGCTAACCGTGGCCTCAACGTGCCGAAGAGATTGCCGAGAACGAGCGCTCTCACCACGCCGCTCTCACCACGCGTTGATGTTGCTCACGAACTGCTTGTCCAGGGATAAGCTTTCCATACCGCTGGAAAGCAAAATACCGCTCCGGTCATGGTGCCCACTTCCGGGCATGTTCCGCTTGTGGTGCAGAAAGTGACCGACCTCGTGTGCCATGACGCCAATGAACGCTTCGCCATAGTCGAACACGGGCGGATTGCCTTGGTCGACAACCACGCATACCTGCTCATCAGGCAGATACTCTCCGGCCGCCTCATTATCCATTGCGTCATAGTCGCCGACGAGAAAGCATGTGAGATCGGCGTCGCGCCTCTTGAACGGTACGATATCCCTTCGAAACACGTCGCGCGAGATTTTTGCCCCCAGGGCTTTCTGCACCGCAATCCATGTGGCATCGACTGCGGTGAAAAAGATGTTCGCCTGAGCCCCGAACGTCCAGTTCAGCTTGGTGAGGAACCAGGGCACGTCATCCGGCGTCCATTTCGTGGCATTGATCACTTTGCCCGATTGATCGAGGTGCTTGAGGAATCTGAATGCGATCGTGAAGTCTTTGCGCGGCAGAATGGCGACCTCCAGCTTGATGCCTGTACCGCCGCGTAAGGCTCTAAGTTCTGGAATACCGGCACCTTTGGCCGAGATCTTGAGGGCGCGGGCAGAGCCCTCTGGCCGTGCGGTGGCATACAGCGCTGTACGCAGACGCAGCGACTGATCTTCGCGCTCCTGGCTTCTTTGCGTCCTAAAGCGAGTGTCGATGTATTCCTGAGCGACGCGTTCGACGTGCTCGAGGCGCACATCGTCAATCTGTAATCGATCGCGATCATACGATAGGCGAACGTCCTTGCTGTCGCGGAGGCAGACCAGGTTGAAGCCTCCCCGAGGAACGATCATGAACCTTTGCGCGGCGTACACGTCAGAATGCTGCAAGAACTGGACGAAGCTCGCCATGACTTTGCGTCCGGACTGAACTAGCGGAAGTGTATTGTCGATCCATGGCGGGTCAATGTCTACCCCACGCTTCTGCGCGCGCCGTTGGATTGCTTCCGCCCTCGCCAGGGCTTCGGCGAACAAGTCGCTTCGCTCGCAATGATCGGGCGGGAGCGATGTGGACCGCCACCAAATTGCTCCAGGAGATTGCAGCCCCACGCGGTTGTTTGTGGCGCTAAGATTAGTTCACCATGGGCAGGGAAAGCGTGGCTTCTCCGGCAAGCAGCTTCACTCCGAGGAGCCGCGTGCGCAGCTTGGCGTAGTTGGCCGCAAGGTTCTTCACGTTGTTGTCGCCGTTCTCGATCGCGAGCGCGGCTGCAACACCGGCTGACTGGCCCATCTGCCAGAACGGCGGCTCCATGCGGATTTCGCTGATCGCGACATTGGTGGCCGAGCCGCCGAACAGGCACAGCAGGTTCGATGGGTCCCCCGTCCTGGGCAACATGTATTCGTAAGGAATCGGAGCCTTCTTGTCGGCGCCGCTGGTCGGGGTGATGTAGATATTGCCCTCGATGATCACCTTCCAGTTCGTGCCGTCGAAATAGGCCCGATATTCGATGGCGTGACTGTCCATGTCGTAGGCTGCAACCGCAATCGTCTTGGTCGAGCGCGGCGTGGTGCCATCCGCCGCGTTGAGGTCTTCAGCCGTAAGCACATAGTCGCCGACGATCCGCCGGCCCGAGCGGACATAAATCTGGCTGTTGAAGTTTGGCTGATCGCCCCAATTCGGGGAGACATAGTGCTTCGCCGAGAGACCGTAGGTCAGGGCCGAAGCGCGGACCGCAGCGGGAATGCGGCTGTCCGCATCGTGTTGAAGGAGGTACCACAGCCCGTGGATGTAGTCCTTGTGGAGCTGGATGATCTCCTCGCGACGAGCGTAGCTTGCCGTCGCGTATTCGGTCGAGACCGGGTCCACGAAGTCGCTCGACATGATGTTCTTGGCATTGAAATCGAACACGCCAGCCGCCAGCGGCTGGATATTGAAGATGTCGGTCAGAACCAGCTTAGGATCGGCGGCGAACAAGCGCAGCAGGATTTCATATTTCGACGTCGCATAGCCGGCGGGCGGAGTTGACGGGAACGGGATCATGTAAGCGGGCGTCGTGGTCAATGTCAGCCGATAAGCCATCGATTGAACCTTGCCATCGGCCGAGCCGTTCGCGGGGGTGCCGTCGGTGAGGATGCCCTGCACGCCGGCAATCAATCCGGACTTCGTGTCGCCCGGCGTGTTCCAGGGATCGATGTCGACTGTCGCGCCGGAATGATTGGTCGCCTGGTTCGGCCGTGTGCCAAAGCTGGTCCGAACTCCCCGGAAGCCATTCGCCGCCTCGGCGCCCGTGCCGGCTGCCTCGCGGCCGACCGTCATGGTGCACCCGCCGACATAAGCGAGGTCCATCTCGTAGGAGCAATCGATGAAGACTTTTCCGCTGAACGTCCGGCCATCCCGTGTCGTGAAGGCGGTGATTTGCCCATCCACGACGGTCGCGCTGACCGCGCCGGTTGACCAATAGACCGGGATATCGGCACCGCCCGTGAACGACGGGTCAAGCAACTCCCGGTTGGCCTGCTCGAAATGGCGAGGCTCGAAATGGATGTCGGACCTACCTTTGAAGAGCGTCTTGACGCGTTTGGTGAGGTATCGCGCCACGCCAGAGAACTCCGTTGGAGCAGTGCCGTCGGTCCAGCCCAAATCGCCGGCAAGGGCTTGGGTGCGATTGATGAGGTATCGCGGCAGCCCCGTGATCGCGCTCGGAGCCGTGCTGTCGGTCCAACCCAGTCCGCCGACACCGGGGACTCCGCCCACGTTGTAGTCGCGCCAGCCGCCTACGATGCAGACGGAATGTCCCTCTCGAGCCAGCGACCGCGCGGCGAGAACGCCGGCCGCTGTCGCACCATAGACGATCGCATCGTAGGCGGTGACGTTCTGTGGCTGATAACCCGCTTCATAGGTGTCCAGTTCAGCGGTGGACATGAGCTGATGCCACATCGCAAGAACCGAGCTGAGTTCTTGCATCTGCGCCGTGGTGAGATTGCGGTTGGCGACGAACCAACCGGACAGGGCTCTGGTGCTGCCGGACGGCGTCCCGTTGTCGTTGGCCGCCAACAGGTACATCTCCCGTGCAGGCAAAGCCCGCGAGACAGACGCGACATCGGCGATCAGGCGGCCGTTGCGATAGGCCTGAAAGCTCGCAGCGCCGCCTCTTGAGACCGCGTTGAAATACTGACCGTCCCAATCCGCTGATTTTCCGATGGCGGTGACATGTGCGCCGCCGCAGCGCGCAGCCATCGTGCCCGCGGCGCTGCTCCAGATCCCAATGCTGATGCCGCTCGTCGAATCGTTGGCGCCGATTTCAGACGACGTGTCGGCTACAGCGTCGGGCGAGGAGGAGAAGACGCCAACCGCGTGGCTTGCCTGCGGCAAGCTGGAGGACTTCAGGCCGGTGATGCGGAAGTAGCCGCCTTCAGAGGCCGCAACGGTCGTGTTGGCGACCAGCGTGACGTTGCCGACCTGCGTCAGGTCATGCGTGCCGGGGGTCTTGATGTTGATTCTTGTCGCGGCAAGCGTCGGCCCGGCCTTGCCGAGGTGGACGAGACACGGCCAGACCGGATCGCCGGCGGGAAAGTTCTTCAGCCGCCTGATGCCCCGGTTGAAGGTGCATTTGCGACGGCGCGTCATCGTCGCGCCGGTCGCAGCCCATGCGACGGCTAGCGCCTCGGTCTCGGGCTCGAACGCGAAGTTCGGCAGGACGACGGGATTGCTGCCGCTGTCCGCTCGCCCGGCGGAATCGAGGCGGTCGCCACCAGCTTCGGACGAACCAATGCCGAAGGCCCACCCTCGCTCGCTCGCCAGGAGAGCAGCCGCGCCGGCCAGCCATTGCCTTCGGTTCAAAACGCGCAGCTCCGGAAGGCTGAATATACTTTCGAATATTCCATTTGCGTCCCCTGCGAGCCGCCAAAACGTGCGATCAGGCTACTCGGCGAGGCTTACATCAGCCTTACGGTGGCAGTTTCGCGGGCGCAAAGTGAGCGATGTTGCTGTATGGCCTTGTTGGCGCCGCCAAACGGCCGAGCGTATGCCATTGATGAGCCGCGATCGGACGACGCGTTCGTCGCGGCCCCATCATTGGTGCGTGTGCAACCAAGTGGCTGCGCGCTCTGAAAGCAGACGGGACACCGCAGGATCGATCGGACAGCGATGCCGGCGAACGGTTTTGCTGCGGTTCACGGCTTGGGAAGACGGGCTGAACCGTGGCATAGAGAGGCGCCCGCCGCTCACCATTCGTGCGTGTGAGCCCGGAGCATTGGTGTGCCTCATCGACAGATGGGGCCCGTGGATGGTGAAGCGGATCGCGGATGAAGCTGTTCATTTTCGGGCTGGGATATTCGGCAACGTACGTTGCGCACAGGCTTGCGGCGAGTGGCGCGGCGATTGCAGGAACGGTGCGCTCGCAGGCGAAGGCCGATCCGCTGTCAGCCTCCGGCTATGCGATCCGGCTGTTTGCAACTGCCGAGCGCGACGAGGCGATTGCGCGCGAGCTTGCGGACAGCGACGCCGTGCTGGTCTCGGTGCCTCCGGCCGCGCAGCAGGATCCTGTGCTGCAGGTTTATCGTGACGACCTGGCCGCGGCCTCGCGCTTGCGCTGGATCGGTTATCTGTCGACGGTTGGCGTCTACGGCGATCACGGCGGCGGATGGGTCGACGAAGCGACGGTGCCGACGCCAATGAGCGACGCGTCGCGCCGGCGGCTCGATGTCGAGCGGCAGTGGCTGGACTTCGGAGCCTCGCACCGCGTTCCCGTCCACATCTTCCGCCTGGCGGGGATTTATGGCCCCGGCCGCAACCAGCTCGTTCAACTCGCCGAAGGCAAGGCGCGACGGATCGTCAAGCCGGGGCATGTGTTCAATCGGATCCATGTCGAGGACATCGCGCAGATGATCGAGGCGTCGCTCGGCCGGCCGCGGGCGGGCGCCATCTATAATGGCGCCGACAACGAGCCGGCTCCGCCGCAGGATGTGGCGGCGTTCGCCGCAGAGCTCTGCGGCCTGCCGCCGCCCCCGGATATCCCGTACGCGCGCGCGGAGTTGACACCGATGTCGCGAACTTTCTTCAGCGAGTGCAAGCGGGTCCGCAACACGTTGTTGCGTGACGAGCTGGGCGTCGTGCTGCGCTATCCGACGTTTCGGGAGGGCCTGACCGCGTTGCGCGCGGCAGGCGATGGGCCGTGAGCCGCCGCGGGGCGAATGAACCTCATTCGCCCGGGACGAGGCTTCCGATCGGCGGGCGCGCGAGGCGGCGATGCCTGCGGCGCGACACATAGAGCAGAAGGCCCGTCACCGTGAACAGCGGCATCAGCGCTGCGGCCAGCATGAAGGCGAGCTTGCCGGGCCAGCCCAGGATGGCGCCGCGGTGGATGTCGAGCACGCCGGCGAGGATGCGCTCGCCGAGCGTCTTATTCGCGTAGAGGTCCGCAGACACCAGGTGGCCGTTGACGGCATCGATGCGCAGCTCATCCCGCACACTTTCGAGCGTCGAGTCCCGAGCCCAAGACCTGACGCGTACCACCGTGCCGGCGCCGGCGGGCAGCGTCAGCAGGGCTCTTGCATAGCGGCTGCCTTGTTCGTGCAGGAAGGTGGACCAGACGCGATCGAAGGTCAGCGGCTCGGCCTCGGCCTTGGCATCCCCTTTCGCCGCGGCTTTCGCGTCCGCCATAGCCATGCCGCGTGGTGATTTGGGCTGGGCGGCAGCCGACGTCGAAGGACGCGCGAGCAGCCAGTTGGCGCCGGTCTTGTACCATTCAAAGGAATACCAGAGGCCGGTGAGCGTCATCACCAGGTAGATCGGCAGCACCCAGGTGCCGATCACGGCATGCAGCGAGCGGTGCAGCCCGCGGCCGCGCAGCGCCAGATTGGGCTTCAGCCACAGCTTCACGCTGCCGGCGCGACGCGGCCAGCGCAGCACGAGCCCGGAGATCAGCATCACGATCAGGCAGATCGCGGCGGTGCCGGTGATCTTGCGGCCATAGCCGTTGCCGTCGCCGGGCAGCAGCAGCCAGCGATGCAGCTTGCGGACGGTGGCAAAGAACGCCTCGCCGCGTGGCGAGCCGAGCAGGTGGCCATCATAGGGATCGACATAGACCGACGACGGCCGTCCGCCGCCGTCGCCGCGGGCAAAGCGGATGCGTACGGCGGCGGATGGATCGCTCGTCATCATCACCGCCGAGACCTTGCCGGTCTCGCCGGCGGTCCGCAGCCGCTCGATCAGCTCGTCCGGCGTCAGTCTCTTTGTCGCGCTGGCGTCGACATGCATGATGTCTTTGTTCAGGCTTGCCTCGATCTCATCCTCGAAGCTCATCGTGGCGCCGGTCAGCCCGATCAGGGCCCACAGCAGCGCAAGCGCGAGGCCGACGACGGAATGGACCTGCAACAATGCAGCCTTGATCCGATGTCGCCGGTCACTCATCGAAGCCGACCTTTCTGATCAGCGCGATCGCGGCCCGTTGATGCGCGGCGATCTGGTCGATCGGCATCGGATCGGCCGTGAACGATCCGATCTCGTCGAGGATCGGTGCTCGCTGTGCCGCTGCCAGCAGCGGATATTCCAGCTCGGCGGCGGCAAAGGTCGGCTGGGCCGCCGGTGTCAGGAGAAACTCGATGAATTGCTTGGCGGCCGCCGGGTGAGGCGCACGCTTTGCGATCGCCACGCCCGTGAGGTTGACATGCGTGCCGCCGCTCTTGAACGCGGTCGGCACCGCCTTCACCGCTTCGGCCCAGCCGCGCCAGTCACCGCCCTCACGGCCGTCGCGAAGCTGCGCGAGCGCGACCGTGTTGCCAATGCCGATCTCGCAGGTTTCTTGCGCGATCTCGCGGATCACGTCGTTGTCCTTGCCGGCAGGCCTGTGGGCGAGATTGGCCTTCAAGGCGTTGAGCCAGGCTTCGGTCGCCTCCGCGCCGTGATGCGCGAGATAGGCCGCGACCAGCGCCACGTTGTTCTGATGCAGCGCCGGGCGCATGCAGAGTTTGCCGCGCCATCTGGGGTCGGCGAGATCCTCGTAGTCGAGCGCGGCAAGCAGATTATCCTTGCGCGCCATCACGACGCGCGGACGAAGGGCGAGCGCGATCCACTGCAAGCTGCCGCCCCGCAAGTGCGGCGGCACCGCCTGCTCGACCTCCGAGGATGCAACGGCCTGGGTCAGCCCGCGATCGGCGAGCTGGGTGGTCTTGTCGAGCCCGATGGTCAGCAGCACATCGGCGGGCGACGCCTCGCCTTCGGCCGTCAGGCGCTTGAGCAGGCTATCCGCGATGAAGACGGTCCTGACGCCGATGCCGCTTGCCTTGGTGAAGGCCGCAGTCACCGGTTCGAGCAGATGGGCCTCGCGGGTCGCGTAAAGCGTGATCTCGTCGGCGCGCACCGCCGTGCAGCCGACGACGGCCGCCGCCAGCGCAGCCACCAAGCCCATCGGTGTCCGCACCGCCCACATGTCAGAACTTCACCGTCGCCGACAGCGAGAAGCGCCGCGCATCGCCCATCGCCACCGCCAGATTGCTGACGGCGGAGGGATAGTAGACGGTGTCGAACAGGTTCTTGACGTTGAACTGGTAGATGACCGGCAAGGTCTGGTAGCTCGTCTCGTAGGTCGCAAAGACGTCCGCGACCGTGTACGACGGCAGCACGAAGCTGTTCGCGGCATCGCCGGCCCGGTCGCCGACATAGCGTGCACCGCCGCCGAGCCGAAGCCGGCCGGGCAGGGCGGTGCCGAAGTCGTAGACGAGATAGAGCGAGGCGGTGTTCATCGCGACGTTCTGCAGCCGGTTGCCCGCATAGGTCGGATCTTCGGTCACCCGTGCGTCGGTGTAGCCGTAGCTGCCGATCATGCTCCAGTTGTCGGTGAGGCGTCCTGTGACATCGACCTCGACGCCGCGCGAGCGCGCCTTGCCTGCGGTCGTGTACACGTTGAGGCCGGTGGTGGTGTCGAGCTGGCTGACCAGCACGTTGCTCTTGTCGATGTCGTAGAACGCGACCGTGCCGGAGAGTCGCTTGTTGAGGTCGAACTTGACGCCGGTCTCGTATTGCACGCCTTCCTCGGGCGCGATGTTCGAGCCGAGCACAACGCCGCCGCCGTTGCTCAACGGCGCGATCGTCGAGTTCGGCTTCAGCGACTGCGTGTAGCTCGCATAGAGCGAAACCTGGTCGGTGAGCTTGAGGATGACGCCGCCGAGCGGCAGCACCTTGTCCGCGGACACGTTGGTGTTGGTGATGAAGGGCCGGCCGCGCCCGGCCAACTGATCGTAATCCATGTAGCGGACGCCGCCGACCAGCGCGAACCGCTCGGTCACATGCAGCGTGTCCTGGAAGAACAGCGACCACTGGCCGAGCTTGTCGGTCTGGGCGCTGTCGGTGGCCGATACCGTCGCGCCCGGCGTGACCAGTCCGTAGACCGGATTATAGAAATTGAAGCGCGGGGTCGCCTGCCGGATCAGATTGTCGCGATAGATCGTGCGATACTGGCCGTCGCCGCCGAACAGTACCTCGTTGCGCATGCTGCCGATCCAGAAGCCGCCCTGCAGATAGGACGTCCCGTAGCTCGCATTGCTGAGCGAGCCCTGCGTGCCGTCATTGCTGCGCGTCTCGATACCGGTCCTGGCATTGACGCTGGTGATGCGGAGCTGGTTGGCGCTGAAGCTCTCGGTGTTGTAGCTGTAGGCGGCAAAAAGCTTCCAGTCCTGGTTCAGGCGGTGCTCGACCGAGGCCTGCATCAAGTCGGAGGTCCCCCACATGTTGTTGAAGGGTTCATCTAGCCGGCGCGTCGCGGGAATCGCGAGCGGCGCCTTGGTCACCGGATCAAAGGCGGTGCCGCGATCGAACGGCGTGATGAACTCGCGGTGCTCGTAGTTGAGCTGCACCGTCGTGTTCTCGCCGTACCAGGCGAGCGACGGCGCGACCAGCATCTCGCGGTGACGTCCGAAGTTACGCCAGTAGTCTTCGCTCACGCCGTAGCCGATGAAACGATAGGCGAGGCCGCCGTCGCCGATCGGGCCGGTGATGTCGATGGTTCCGTCGGCGCCGCTCCTGGAGTTGGCATAGGTCGAGCCGAGCAGGGTGACCGAACCGTGTTGGTAGAGCTCGGGGCGCTTGCTGATCGTGTTGACGATGCCGCCGGGATCGATGATGCCGTAGAGCAGCGACGCCGGACCCTTCAGCACCTCGACGCTCTCGACCGCGGAGTTGAAGCTGCGGCCCTGCACCAGCGGCATGCCGTTGCGCATGATCGAGCCGTCGCGGTTGTCACCGAAGCCGCGGCGGATCACGGCGTCCTGGGTGCCGGCCAGCGTGTTGGTCTGGGTGACGCCGCTGACATTGATCAGCGCGTCGTCGAGATTGCGCGGAAGCTGGTCCTTCAGCACCTGCTCGGGGACGATATTGACCGCCTGCGAGGTGTCGAGCGGCGAGGCGCCGCTGCGCAGCGTCGTCGCGCTCGGCATCGCGCGATAGCCGAGCTTGGCTTCGTTCAGCACGGCCGCCGCGGCGGCGGCGCGCTCGGACGGGGTCGGTTGCGCCGGCTGGGCATTGCGGGTGCGCTGACGAGCCGCAGCTTGCGGCTGCGGCGCCGATCTCGCCGCCGCTGTCGCGGGCTTGCGCTTCTGCGTCGGCGATTCCACCGTGACGGGTGGCAGCGCAAGGCTCGATTGCGCACTTGCTGGCGCTACCGGGGACGAGATATCGGCGAGCAGGATCGCTGCCCCGATGAGCAGATGGGCGCGGCCTTTGTCGGCGGAATTTCGATGGTCTCCGACAAGCCGGCCATCAGCGTTGACAGTCACTTCCGATACTTCCAGTCAGCAAGAACACGTTCGCGCCCGCGCCTCTAGCAGCCGCCGCGCGTGAAAAGAACTGGACTGGACTTGAATCTCTCTAAGGTGAGACGTCGTGCATGGCGGCCGATGCCGCCGATGTCAGCTTGCGTAAGTGCGTCTGTGCCAACCGCATTCGGCGTGTCGCGACGGAGTGACGAGTGCCGTTGCGCGTACCCGCGTCAAACCGTCGCGGGCTTGGGATCTGCGTCCCGCTCGATTGCAAGGTGTTTCTGGCGAACCGCGCGTGGTGCGCGCCCGTCAATCCTCGCACGCTGCGCGATCCGAGATGTCAGGACATCGCCAGACAGACCGGCGTCGAACTGACCGTGCCCGCGCTCACGCCGTCGCGCGCCATCGATTCGATGGTGGTCCAGTTTTCACGGAAGATCCGCGTCGCCTCGTTGGCGCTCTCGGCCTGGATCGTGAGGCTACACGCGCGTCTCGCGCCATTGCTGGCGAGCTGGAAATGGAAAACAAATCCAGATGACTCCGCGCTCCGTGCGCCCGACGGTCCATGCTGCATGAAGGCTCTTCCCCAATTGCCGTGTCTTGCGTCCCACCCGCGAGCAGGATTGAACCGTGATGCGGCACAGTCGTGATTCAACGCCCCACAATCTGCGAGATCGCGCATTTTGTTCGGTGGTGTTGCCAGGATTCAACACGATGTGGAACTTTGCTGAGGACACGCGGGCCAGGATTGGCACGCGATCGCGTCGTGATCAGTGCGAACGGTTCGCGATGATCATAGAACGCGCTACGTCCGCGCCACCGCGTCCCTTCATCATCGAGCGTTGGTGCGCGAGAACGGCCGACACGAGCGTGCTTCGCGGCGAATGGCTTGATTGGATCAAATCCAAATGCGCGCTTGCGAACAGCCGGCGCGCACCTGTCAGTCGCCGCGCGGTTGCTTCGATCGCGCGTTAACTGGAGAGATGGCTGGCACAACCTGCATATCATCGCTCGCATCGCACCTTAGGCGGATGGTAACTGTCTTCGTCAGGACCGGCTGCTGGCGAGCTGTCGGGCATCCTCCCTCCGATACCGCTCGAGGGGTGGAGCCCGGTTAATCCAGTCTGAATCGCAAGAGCGCTGGGTTCTTCCACCGGGAACTGGATTGTTCGGACTTCCGATGCAGGGCGTTCTGTTGCTCGAATCCGTGGGCTCCTTGCAACCTTTGATTGACGGATTGTTGCTATCTGGAAGTCTTCCCTAGTCGGGAGACGAAAGTGACGACCCTTGAATTGTCCACGGCCGGCTCGGCGTCATCGGCGCTGCGCTATCGTATCCTTCTTGTTCTCTTCTTTTTCTCCGGAGTTCCAGCGCTCACCTACCAGCTCACCTGGCAGCGGAGCCTGTTTCGCATCTTCGGCGTCAACACGGAATCCGTGACCATCGTCGTGACGGCCTTCATGCTCGGCCTCGGCCTCGGCAGCCTGGCGGGCGGATGGATCACTCGGCGATACATCGTGCGGCCGCTGCTGCTGCTTGGCGGCATTGAATTGTTGACCGCGATATTCGGTCTTGCCTCGCTCTGGATCTTCGAACAGGTCGGCGACCTCGTGCTGGAATGGTCGCTGCCGGCAATTGCTGCCGTCAACCTGTTGCTCGTCCTGGTTCCGACGCTCCTGATGGGAGCGACGCTGCCGATCCTCGTCTCATATTTGGTGCGGACCTCGGGCCAGATCGCCCATTCGGTCGGCCTTCTCTATTACGTCAACACGTTGGGAGCCTCGGCCGCCTGCCTACTTTGTGCGTTCGTGATCTTTCCCTATTTCGGGATGCATGTGGCGGTCTACGTCGCCGCGGGGATCAATATTGCGGTCGCGGTCGGAGCGTTCGCGGTCCATCATCGCGGACAGGAGCTGGACAGCACAGGCATCGTTGTAGGACACGCTCGGACCGCACCCCCGATCCTTTCGATGCCGTTCGTGATGCTGCTTGCTGCCGTCGGCGGTTTTGTCTCGTTGTCGTACGAGATATTCCTGTTCCGCGTCGCGTCCTTCGCCTCCGGATCGAGCTCGCTGGCATTCGCATTCGTGCTGTGCTGCTTTCTGGCGGGTATTGCCAGCGGCGCGTACAACGCGGCCCAGGTTTGCGCGAAGCTTTCTCCCGCGGCGGCGATACACGAGGCTGCCAAGGGCCTGATCCTGGCCAATATCGCTGGCGCGGCCTTTCTCCCGCTGGTGACCTGGTTGGCCGGGACCGGTATCGGGCTGATCGGCGCTGCAATGGCCGGGGTTTACCTGATCGCGCGGCAATGGGGCGCGCTGCTACCCTTCCTGTCGCATTTCGGCCTCGTCGCCGATGAACGGGCCGGCATGCGGACCGCGCTGCTCTACAGCGCGAACATCGCAGGATGCGCCGCCGGTGCCGTCATCACCGGCTTTGTCCTGACGAACTATCTCGGTCTGCAGCAGATCAGCATTCTGCTGCTTGCGATCGGAACGTTGTGCTCGTTGATCCTGATCCACAAGTCCAGCGCCGTGGCTGGTGCGCGGAGGAGGGCGGTTGCGATCGCCGTTGCGGTTCTGGCCGCCGGAACGGTCATTGCACCGCTCCTCTCCGGACAGGTGTTCGAGAATCTTCAGCCCAACGCAATCCACGATCATAGGTTTGCCCGTGTCGTCGAGAACCGCAGCGGCGTGATCACAGTCGATACCGACGGCACCGTCTACGGCAACGGCATGTACGACGGGCGCTTTAACACCAACCTGAAATCCGATCGCAACGGCATCATCCGTCCCTACGCGCTCAGCCTGTTCCATCCGGCGCCGCGTGACGTATTGATGATCGGGCTGTCATCCGGCTCATGGGCGCAGGTCATTGCGAACAACCCGGCCGTTGAATCGCTCACCGTCATCGAAATCAATCCGGGCTACACCCAGTTGATCGCGGAGCAGCCCGAGGTGCAATCCGTGCTACGCAATCCGAAGGTCACGATCGTCGAAGATGACGGGCGCCGCTGGTTGAACCGGCATCCCGACCGGCAGTTCGATGCGGTCGTTTCCAATACGACCTGGAACTTCCGCGCCAACGCGACCAACCTGCTGTCGACGGAATTTCTCCAAGTCGTCGGCCGGCACCTCAATCCGGGCGGCATCGTGTTCTACAACACAACCTCTTCGAGACGGGTGCAAAAGACCGCTTGTTCCGTGTTTCCCTATGGCGCCAGGTTCACGAACCACATGGTTGCGTCGAATGCGCCGCTGGACTGGAATTACGCGCGGTGGCGGAAGGTCCTCGAGACTTACACGATCGACGGGAAGCCCGAGTTCAACCTGACCGACAAGGCCGACCGCGATGTCCTCGGCGCGCTGATGCATGATTATCGCGTCGATGGCGATATGATCGAGCAGTGTCCCGTCCTCCTATCGCGAACGCTGGACAAGACCGTCGTCACCGACGACAACATGGGGACGGAGTGGCGCTACTACTTGAGCCTTGAATAGCGCGGGCCGGGCGATCGTCTTCCCGATTCCGTCATCGGTTCCGGCTCCACACGCGGACGCCGAAGCATGCCGGGTCCCGATTGCTTGCCCTTTTGAGCCTGACGGCTTGCGGCGGGCAGCAATGGTGGCGCGCGCAATCGTGACTTCGGCTGTGCAGGTCGTCAGATAAGATCAATCAGCCGCCATGCCCGGACTGTTTCGTCGAGCCCTTCACGGGCCTCCCTGCATCTGGACGATCGATTCCATGAGACTGTGGCCCTTGGCCCGGATCGCGATGCTGCTGCTTGCGATGTCCTTGATCGCGGCGCCTCGGGCCGTGGCTGACGATGACGTCTCCGCAGAGGTCCGGGTCATCGTGACCCGCGAGCTCGCGCCGACCGCGACCGCCGCTGATCCGGGCGGTCTTGCCGCAGTCGTCTATGACGGGGGTAAGCTCGCATTCTTCAACTACGGATTTGCCGATGCCGATGCCAAACGGCGGGTCACGTCTGATACGCTGTTCAGTCTCGCATCGCTGCGCAAAATCTTCGAAGCTACGCTGGTCGCGCTCGGCACCATCAGCGGCGAATTGCGGCTGGATGATCCCGTCAGCAAATATCTGCCCGAGCTGCACGGCGACTATATCAGCCGCGTCACCATCGGCGAGCTCGTCACCCATACGTCGGGTCTGCTGCTGCCGACCGATCATCCGCCCTGGCCAAACGCGACCTTCAGCCGGGATCAGTTCATCGCGATGCTCAATGCGTGGACCCCGCAGGCGGGAGAGCAGCCCGGCAAGCAGCGCATCTATACGCATGCCGGCTACGTGCTGCTGCAGCTCGTGATGGAGCGGCATTACGGCGCGCCGATCGGCGCACTGATCGGAAGCCGCATCCTGAAGCCACTCGGCATGACGTCGACGTTCATTCCTGATCGCGGCGAGGGCAATCGCGCGCTGGCGCCGCCCGAGATCATGCAGCGCATGGTTCAGGGCTACTCCGATCAGGGCCTGCCGATCGGTCCGCCGGGTGACCAGCAAGGCTACTACGATGTCCCGGGCACTGGTCAGATGTTCTCCTCGGCCCGCGATCTCGGCATTCTGCTTCGTGCTTGCCTCGACGGTGCGGTGATCGATCCCGAGCTGCGCGCCGCATTGCAGATGACCGAACGCGAGAGCTTTCGTATCGATGAGAAATTCGGTCAGGCGATGGCGTGGGAGAATGTGCGCGTTGCCGACGTCACCGTCGTCGACAAGCCCGGCGGCCTCAACAACGCCTCAGCCTATATCGGCCTGGTGCCGGCGCGGAAGCTCGGCATTGCACTGCTCGCCAATCGCGGCGAATATCCGCATGAGATCGCCCGCTACCGGATTCTTCCGGCGCTCGCGCGGCTCTGATCATGCTGTGACAACATGAGGCGCGACCGGGGAGTAGCAGCCTTGCGAAAATTGCGATCGTGCGGCTGCCTGATCGGCTGTATAAGCCGGTAGCTTCTTCTCCTATCTGAAGAGGCTGACATGACCGTTCAGAATGTGTTCGATTTGCACACGTGGCTTTCGCAACAGCACCACGGCTTGCGGACCTTCAAAACCTTCCAGCAAAAGCTCGAGACCTTAAGCAGCCACGACCCCGAGCAGCGGGCCGTGTGCCGGCTCCTGAGCGGTCTCGTCGGCGGCTATATCGAGGCCTTCGACGAAGAGCCGTTGCCCGTCGCGGTTGCCGACCGCGCCTATGGCCGTCTGCTCGACCTCGTCGGAAGCCTTGATCTCAAGGCAAATGCCGACCGGCGGCTGGCCGACATCAACCGCGTTGCGGCCTGCGACCTGCTGCACTGATCGCGTCGGGCGAGGGCCTCGCGCTCTCGATAGACCACGACCCTCACCCGATTTGCTGCGCAAATCGACCTCTCCCAAAGGGAGAGGTGACCTTCGGCGCTGTTTCAGGTCGACCCGGTCCAATCTGCTTTAGCCGCGGCGTGCCGCGACCAGATCGCGATAGAGCGCCGCGTAGCTTCCGGCGCGATTGTGCCAGGAGACGTCCGTTGCCATGCCGGCCTGCTGTAGCCGGCGCCAGGTCACCTGGTCGTTGAACAGCAGGTTTGCCTTGCGGAGGGCGTGGGCGAGCGCGTCGGGAGTCACGGGCCCGAATTTGACGCCGGTCGCCGCGCCGCCGCGCACCGCGATGTCGTCCACGTCGAGCACGGTATCCGCAAGGCCGCCGACATTGGCGACGATCGGGACCGCGCCATAGCGCAACGCGCACAATTGGGTGAGGCCACAGGGCTCGAAGCGCGACGGCACGGCGAGCGCGTCCGCGCCGGCCTGGATCAGATGCGCCAGCGCCTCGTCATAGCCGATCACGACCGAGATCTGTCCGGGGTGGGCACGCGCCAGCGCCGAATAGCGATCTTGCAGATCGCGGTCGCCGCTGCCGAGCAAAGCGAGCTGGATGCCTTCGCCGAGCAGCGTTGGCGCGGTCTCAAGCAGCAGGTCGAGGCCCTTCTGCCACGACAGCCGGCTGATGACGCCGAGCAGCAGCGCGTCCGGATCGGGGCGAAGGCCGAAGCGCTGCTGCAGCGCCAGCTTGTTCGCGGCGCGCTCAGCCAACTGCTCCACACCATAGCGGGCGGCGATGTTCGGGTCGGTGGCCGGATTCCAGACCGAGATATCGATGCCGTTGAGGATGCCGCTCAGCACATTGGATCGTTCGCGCAGCAGGCCGCCGAGCCCCATGCCGCCTTCGTCGCCCTGGATCTCCCGCGCATAGGTCGGCGACACCGTGGTGATGCGGTCGGCGAATTGCAGGCCAGCCTTCAGCAGGCTGATCGTGCCGTAATATTCGACGCCGTGGATTGTGTAGGATTCGCCCCGCAGGCCGAAGGTCGCGAGCATCTCGGGCGGGAACTGTCCCTGGTAGGCGAGATTGTGCACCGTCATCACGGTGGCCGGCCGCGGCCGCCCGCCATAGTGCAAATAGGCCGGCACGAGGCCGGCCTGCCAATCATGCGCGTGCACGATGTCGGGAACGAAGGACGCAATGGCGCCCTGGCCGATCTCGGCGGCCATCCGCGACAGCGCCGCAAAGCGGATGCCGTTGTCGGGCCAGTCGGTGCCGTCGGGGCCGACATAGGGATTGCCGGGGCGTGCAAACAGATGCGGCGCGTCGAGCGCGTAGAGATCGAGGCCGTCATGCGTGCCGGCGAGCACGCGGATCGGCCCGCCATAGAATTCCGACCATTGAAGTAGCGTCTCGGCGGATGACAGCGTCCCGAGCACGGCGGGATAACCCGGCACCAGCGTTCGCGTTGCGACGCCGTGCTGCTTCAACGCCACCGGAAGCGCCCCGACCACGTCGGCAAGCCCGCCGGTCTTGACGATCGGGTAAATCTCCGAGGCGACCGCGAGGACGCGGATCGGCGTCATGTCCCGAGCCTGTCGATCATCGGCTGCGTGATCAGCGAGATGCCTTGCGAGGTCCTGCGGAAGCGCTGGCCGTCGAGGTTGGGATCCTCGCCGACCACCAGGCCTTCCGGAATCCGCACCCCGCGATCGATCACGACGTTCCGTAGACGCGCGCCGCGTCCCACATTGACATAAGGCATGATGACGGCGTTCTCGACATAGGCGTAGGAATTGACGTGCACGCCGGTGAACAGCAGCGAGCGGCGCAGCGCAGCGCCGGAGATGATGCATCCGCCCGACACCAGCGACGTCACGGCCTGCCCGCGTCGTCCTTCCTCGTCGTGCACGAACTTGGCGGGCGGGGTGATCTCGGCATAGGTCCAGATCGGCCATGACCGGTCGTAGAGATCGAGCTCGGGCACCACGTCGGTGAGATCGATATTGGCGCCCCAATAGGCATCGACAGTGCCGGCGTCCCGCCAGTAGGCGCGCGGATCATCGCCCGAGCGGACGCAGGAATCGTTGAACTGATGCGCGATCGCCCGGCCGTGCTTGACGATATAGGGAATGATGTCCTTGCCGAAATCGTGGGCCGAGTTCGGGTCGGCGGCATCGCGGCGCAATTCGTCGAACAGGAAGTCCGAATTGAAGACATAGATGCCCATGCTGGCCAGCGACTTGTCCGGCTTGCCGGGCATCGGCGGCGGATCGGCCGGTTTCTCCAGGAAGGAGTGGATGAGGCCGGTCTCGTCGATATGCATGATGCCGAAGGCGCTGGATTCCGCGCGTGGCATCTCGAGGCAGCCCACCGTGACGTCGGCACCGCTTTCGACATGCTGCTTCAGCATGATCTCGTAATCCATCTTGTAGACGTGGTCGCCGGCGAGCACCAGGATGTACTTGGTGCCGTGCGCCTCGAGGATGTCGATGTTTTGATAGACCGCGTCCGCCGTGCCGACATACCACATCGTTTCCGAGACGCGCTGGCTGGCGGGCAGGATGTCGAAACTCTCGTTTCGTTCCGGACGGAAGAAGTTCCAGCCGCCCTGCAGATGCCGGATCAGGCTGTGCGCCTTGTACTGGGTCGCCACCGCAATGCGGCGGATGCCGGAATTCACCGCGTTGGATAGCGCGAAATCGATGATGCGCGATTTACCACCGAAATAAACTGCCGGCTTGGCGCGCTTGTCGGTGAGCTCCTGAAGTCTGCTGCCGCGTCCGCCGGCCAGCACGAAGGCGAGGGCGTAGCGTGACAGAGGCTCATTTCCAACGGTTCTCATGGTCATCCTCCCGGGCTTCAGGGCATGGCCCCGTCGCCTTCGCTTGTCCGGAAGGTCTGATCGGGCGCCAATCGGGCCGGCCGCAAACGTAGCAAGCGCACCGGAATGAGCAAAGCAGCACGGCGGCGTTTCGTTCCGTGTTGGTATATGACGAAGACTTAAATGCAATGCAGGGGAGCCATTGACGGAGCGCGGTTTCGGTATAGAGCAGGCCAGCCCCTCGTTTCCGTCCAGGCTTGCGATCCATGACTCTGCTCACCGTTACATCCCAGGACATCCGCTCGGCATTGCTGCTGCGTCAGGAGATCGCACTGCTCGATCTCAGGCATGAGGCGGAATTCGCCACCGGCCATCCGCTGTTTGCCGCCAACATGGCGGCCGGCCGGATTACGCTCGAGGTCGAGCTACGATTGCCGCGCAAGGACGTGCCGATCGTTCTCTATGATAACGGCGAGGGATTGGTCGGCGCCGCAAGCGAGCAATTCCGGGCGCTGGGTTATAACAATGTTCGCGCGCTGGCCGGCGGTCTAGAGGGCTGGCGGTCGGCCGGCTACGAGCTGTTCCAGGATGTCAATTCCTACGCCAAGGCGTTTGGCGAATTGGTCGAGGCGCGGCGTCACACGCCGTCGCTGACTGCCGACGAGGTCGCATCGCTGATCGCAGCAAAGGCCAATATCGCGGTCCTCGATGTCCGCAGGTTCGACGAATATGCCACGATGAATATTCCGGGCTCGGTGAGCGTGCCCGGGGCCGAGCTCGTGCTGCGCGCAGGGCGTGCGGCGGCCGATCCCGATACCACGATCATCGTCAACTGCGCCGGCCGCACCCGCTCGATCATCGGCGCGCAGTCGCTGATCAATGCCGGGCTGCCCAACAAGGTGCGGGCGCTGCGCAACGGCACGATCGGCTGGACGCTGGCCCGGCACAGCCTCGAACACGGTGCCGACAGGCGCGGGGGCATCGGACCATTCGACGGCGCCGTGGATAATGCGCGGGACGTCGCTTACCGCTCCGGTGTCCGCCGGATCGGCGCGAGCGAGCTCGCTGCGCTTCGGCACGAAACAGATCGCACGCTCTATCGCTTCGACGTGCGCGAGGCCGACGAATATGCCGCAGGCCATCTGGCCGGCTTCCGCCATTATGCAGGCGGCCAGCTCGTCCAGGAGATCGATATGGCCGCTCCGGTGCGCGGCGCGCGCATCGTGCTGACCGACGACCGGAGCATCCGCGCCGACATGACGGCCTCCTGGCTCGCCCAGATGGGGTGGGAGGTTTACGTGCTCGACGGCGGCTATGACGACGCGCTGGAGGTAGGGCCGCCGCAGGTCCTGCCGAAGGGCGATCCCGCGCATCGCTACCGGCGCCCGTATGAGGGGACCGACGTCGCCGAGCACGCGATGCAGGCCTATCTGGAGTGGGAATATGGCCTCGTCGACCAGCTCCGTCGCGACGGCACGCACGGGTTTTATGTGATCTGAGTGAATACGAAGATTTTGCGTCTCCGCCATTGCGAGGAGCTCGCGACAAAATTGCAAAGCAATTTTGCGCTGAAGCGACGAAGCAATCCATTTCTCCGCTTGCGGTAGGGTGGATTGCTTCGCTGCGCTCAATGACGTGGATGGAGCAGCGCGCCTACCACCATCCTTCCTGAGGCACGGATCGACGCGCGATCGTGGCGTTCAGTCGGCGCCGAAGGCGTCGTAGACCAGCTTCTTGAAGGCGGGGGTGATGCGGCCGCGCTCGGTTTGGGTCTGCTGGAGCAGGATGTAGATCATGTCGAGCTTCGGATCGACGCCGAAATAGGTGCCGCTGCCGCTGTCCCATTTCAATTCACCGATCGAGCCGGGCGGTGGCGGTTTGGCGATGCCGGGATCGGTGCGCACGCCGATCCCGTAGCCATAGCCAAAACCGTCGCCGGGAAAGTACCAGTAGTCGCGGCCGACGCCGGAACCGGGGCCGACATGGTCGGTCGTCATGTCCTTGAAGGCGGCGGGACTGAGATAGCGCTTGCCGTCGAGCTCGCCGCCGTTGAGCAGCATCTGAGCGAAGCGGCCATAGTCGAGCACGGTGGACAACAGTCCGCCGCCGCCGGACTCCCATTCCGGATGCGCGAGCCGGCCACGCTCGGCGTCGAGCAGGATCTGGTCCGTCGGCAGCGGCCGCGCCATCCGCGCGCGCTCCGCATCGGTGGTGAGCACGTACTTCGTGCTGGTCATGCCGAGCGGGTCGAAGATCCGCTCCTTCTCGAAGGCGTAGAGCGACTTGCCGGAGACGATCTCGATCACGCGCCCGAGCACGTCGGTCGAGTGGCCGTAGCGCCAGAGCGTGCCCGGCTGACGCGACAGCGGCAGCTTTGCGATGCGTTCGGCAAATTCCTTGTTGTCGAACTTGCCGTCGAACAGATGCGCCTGCGCGTAGATCCGCTGCACCCAGTCGGCCCCGATATATTCGTAGGTGATGCCCGAGGTCTGCCGCATCAAATCTGCGATGGTGATCGGACGGTTCGGCGGCACCAGCTCCAGCGTCGCCAGGTCGTTCTTGCCGGGCGGCTCGACGCCGACCTTCACGTCGGCAAAGGCCGGGATGTATTTCGACAGCGGGTCGTTCAGCGCCAGCTTGCCGTCATCGATCAGCATCATCGCAGCGACGCTGGTCACCGGCTTGGTCATCGAATGCAGCGCGAAAATGGTGTCCGGCGTCATCGGCACCTTGGTCCTGACGTCCTGGACACCGAAGCATTTCAGATAGACCGGCTTGCCGTGCTGCTGGATCAGGACGACAGCGCCCGGCAGACGGCCGGTTGCGACTTCATTGTTGAAGAACGCGGTGATGCGCTCGAGGCCCTCGGACGATGGTGCAGAGATCTCGGAGGCACCCGCAGGAGCGGCGGCGCTCGCAAAAAGCACAGCCGAGAGCGCCACCGCGCCGAGGAACCGCTTCGGCATCGAAAGGATATTGTATGCAGGATGAAATCTGCGTGACATTGGAGAGTGAGCCCCGATACCCAAAGCAATCCTCGGCGCGAGGACCTTAACGCGAGCACTGCGCGCGACCTAGTATTTTTCCTGAGGTTCGGCTTTGCGACGATCGCGGAAAATCTAAACAATTTGTGTCGCGCCGACCGGCGTGCGGACGGCGTGCGACAACACCTGCAGCGCCTGGCTTAGCTCGGCGCGATTGCGCGCAGCGCCGAGCGAGATCCGCAAGCCGCGTGGCGCGGCATCACCGACCGCAAAGGCGTCTTCGCCGACCACGGCCAGGCCGTTGCGCATCAGATGCGACGGCAGGTCGGTGCCACCGAAATGCTTCGACAGCGGCATCCAGATATGATGGCTGGCCGGCCGCGCCGCGTAGGTCACGCCTTTGAGAAAGCGCGCCGCGAGCTGCTGGCGGGCGGCGGCTTCGTTGCGGATGGCGCGGATGATCTCGGCTGCGACGCCGGACCGCAGCCACTGCGTGACCAGCGCGACCATCAGCGACGGCGGCATCTGCATCGTGGCCTGCAGGCTCGCGCGCATCCGCTGCTCCGCGGCGGCATCGGGCGCCAGCAGATAGGAGACGCGCAGCGCCGGCGCGATGCACTTTGAGATGCTGGCGGCAAAATAGGTGCGCTCGGGAATCAGCGTCGCGATCGGTGCGATCTGCGGCTCCAGCGGGCCGTAGACGTCGTCCTCGATCAGCAGGCAGCCGCGCTTCCGAATGATGTCGGCGATCGCCTTGCGCCTGGGCGCGCTCATCGTCGCAGTGGTCGGATTGTGCTGCGTCGGCGCCAGATAGATCGCCTTCGGCTTGTGCTTGCGGCAGGCCGCGTCGAGCGCGTCGGGGCTGATGCCCTCGGGGTCCATCGCCACGCCGACCAGACGAATGTCGAGCCGCGCCGCCGCCGCCTTCGCGCCGGGGAATGTCAGCGCCTCCGTGAGCACGGTGTCGCCGGGTGAGGTCAGCGCCAGCAAGGCGTTGAAGATGATCGCCTGTGATCCCGGATAAATCACGATGCGGTCGGCGGACGCCTGCGGCAGGCGCTGTTGCAGCCACGAGGCGGCGACCTCGCGCTCATCTGCGGTGCCGCCGGGACGCGCATAGCCGAGATAGGCGGAAAAGCCGGCCTCGGCGCGGATGGTGGCCAGTCCTTGCGCAATCCGAAGATCGAGATTGGCTTCCACCGGTTGTGGCGGCAGGTTCATCGACAGATCGATATTGACCGGTGCGGGCAGGTCGGAGGCGGCGCGCGCGGTGGTTTCCGACACGAACGTGCCCTGGCCGACCCGAGCGTCCAGCAATCCGCGCCGGCGCGCCTCGCCATAGGCGCGTGTCACGGTGGTGAGATCGATGCCGAGCGCGGAGGCCAACGCGCGGTGGGTCGGCAGCCGTTCGCCACGCACCAGCCGGCCGCTGGCGATATCGGCCGCCAGCGCGTCGACGATGCGCAGGAACATCGGGCCCTGCCATTCCGAAACTGTAGGGATCCAATCCATGCAATTCGGCGCTTTGTCTTTGATTGTATGCCTCACGATGCATATTGTATGGATCAACGGGTCAGGTCAAGGATCACGGCGATGACAGAGACGATCTCCCTGCAAAAGGCGATGCTGCGTGGCTTTGCGATGAAGTGCCCGAACTGCGGGCGTGGCCATCTGTTCGGCCGCTTCCTGAAGGTCGCCGATCATTGCGAGGTCTGCGGCGAGGATTTCACCCCGCAGCGCGCCGACGATTTTCCGGCCTATCTCGTGATCGTGGTGGTCGGCCACGTCGTGGTGCCGGCGCTCTTGTGGCTCGAGATGAACTACGCGCCGCCGGCCTGGCTGCAACTCGCGATCTGGCTGCCGGTGACGTTGTTTAGCTCCCTTGCATTGCTGCAGCCGATGAAGGGCGCGATCGTCGGCCTGCAATGGCAGATCGGCATGCACGGGTTCGAGACGTCACGGCGAGCCGTTGCGCCGGTGCGGGCGCGGAGCAGCGTGGGCGGACCCGGGAAACTTGACGCGATATAAAATCGTGGCGCGGATGGAGCGAAGCGCAATCCGGGGCTATGTCGCCGCGGGCCAAATCCCGGATTTCGCTTCGCTCGATCCGGGCTACTGATCATCAAACCGGGTGATGATGCGGCCGAAACATCCGGCCCCTCTCCGTGACCAGCACGACGGCGAGCGCGGCCAGCGTGCACAGGAAGAAGCCGGTCGCGAACGGCAACAGCGTGCCGTCATAGTCCTGACCGATCGTGGTGCCGATGCCGATCCCGAGCAAAGTGGTGATGGTGCCGTAGAGCGACGAGGCGGTGCCGGCGATCTTGCCCTGCGGCTCCATCGCGAGCGCAGTGAAGTTCGCCATCATCAGGCCGAACGCGAACATCATCAGGGCCGATAACACCATGAACAGCGGCAGCGACAGCATGTCAGTCCTCACGGCGAGGAGCAGCGCCGCGGCGACGACGGCAAAGCCGGTCAGCGCGGCGTGCGAGATCACGCGCATGCCGATGCGGCCGACGATGCGGGAGTTGAGGAAGCCCGCGATCGCGACGCCGACCGCACAGGCTGCGAAGGCGACCGGGAAGTAGTGGCCGAGCTTGAAGATCTCGGTGAACACCTGCTGCGAGCAGAACACGAAGGCGAACAGCGAGCCCTGCACGCCGCCGGCAGCGAGCGCATAGCCGAGCGTCTGGCGGTTGGTCACGGTCTGGCGGAACGCCGACAGCACCTCGGGGATCGCGAGCGACTTGCGCAGTTCGGGCGGCAGCGTCTCCGGCATGCGGAGCGCGCTCCAGGCGAGCGCGATCACGCCGTAGATCATCAGCAGCACGAAAATGCCGCGCCACTGCGTCAGCAGCATCACGGCCTGGCCGAATGACGGCGCGATCACGGGGACTGCGATGAACACCATCATCGCAAGCGACATCACGCTCGCCATGCGCCGGCCGGCGTAGCAGTCGCGCACGATCGAGGTCGCGATCACGCGGGTGGCGGCGGTGCCGAGCCCTTGCAGCGCCCGCGCCAGCAACAGCGTCTCGAACGAGGGCGCCATGATCGCGAGCAGGCCGGCGATGGTGTAGACGGTCATACCGCCGAGCAGCACCGGGCGGCGGCCGAAGCGGTCCGACAGCGGCCCCATCACGAACTGGCCGACGCCGAAACCGACCAGGAAGATCGACAGCACCATCTGCGGACGGTTGGCGTCGGCGAGGTGGAACGCGGAACGGATGTTGGGCAGCGCCGGCAGCATCATGTCCATCGCCAGCGGATTCAGCGCCATGATGGACGCGATAGCGACGACGAATTCGGGAAAGCCCATCGGGCGGTGGCCTGAGGAAACCCAGGCATCGGCATTGATGTCAGACACTTAGCGACCTCTTGGAGAGTCGCGATCATAGCGGCTTTGCTGCGTTGCACAATCGGCGTTTTGGGATGGGTGCCCGTCGGCGGCGGGTGAGGTAGCCCGGTCAGGGGCGCGGGCTACGGCGGGCGTAGCGGGTCGCCATATCGTTGCTACTGCAACTATTTTGCTCGTGCCGGGCGGCAAGCTCTGCTATTCCAGCGGCCAGCATCGTGCGGGGCAGGCGCATCGCGCAGTCGAGCAGCCCGCACCAACAGAAACGGGTAGTGGGGAGGCCACATGTCCATCGAACTGTCCGCGCGCTCGCGCGGCGCTGAACTGTCGGACGAGGAACGCAAGGTCCTCACCGCGACGCTCGTCGGCACCACGATCGAGTGGTACGACTTCTTCGTCTACGCGCAGGCGGCGGGCCTGGTGTTCGGGGCGCTGTTCTTCGCGCCGATGAACCAGAACAATCCGCTGCTGGCGCAGATCGTCGCGTTTGCCACGCTCGGCCTGTCATTCCTGTTCCGCCCGCTCGGCGCCATCGTCTGCGGCCATCTCGGCGACCGCTTCGGACGCAAGAACATGCTGGTCGTCACGCTACTCTTGATGGGCGCGGCGACCGCGCTGGTCGGCGTGCTGCCGACCTACGCGCAGATCGGCGCCTGGGCGCCGGCACTGCTGATTCTGCTGCGCATCCTGCAAGGCTTCTCGGCCGGCGGCGAGTGGGGCGGCGCTGCGCTGATGTCGGTGGAATCGGCGCCCGTCAACAGGCGCAGCTTCTTCGGCTCGTTCCCGCAGATCGGCACGCCGCTCGGTATGATCCTGGCGACCGGCGTGCTGTGGCTGCTCACCACGACGCTCGGCAAGCAGGCGATGCTCGAATGGGGCTGGCGGATTCCGTTCCTGCTGTCGATTGCGCTCATCGTCGTCGGCATCCTGATCCGCCGCACTGTGGAGGAATCGCCGGTGTTCCAGGCGATGCACCGCCGCCGCAAGGAATCCTCGGCGCCGCTGAAGGACCTGATGCGCAATCACAGCAGGGAGATCCTTCGCACGGCGCTGATCTTCATGGCCAACAACGCGGCCGGCTACATCCTGATCGCCTTCATCATCAGCTACGGCGCCAACACGCTGAAGCTGCCGCCTGATCAACTGCTGCTGATCGGCACGCTCGCCGCAGTGAGCTGGTTCGTCTTCACGCTGCTCGGCGGCATCCTCGGCGACAAGATCGGGCGCGTCCGCACCTTTCAGATCGGCTACGGGCTGATGGTGCTGTGGGCGGTGCCGATGTGGTGGCTGATCGACAGCAAGAACCTCCTGCTGTTCTTTGCCAGTGCCGTCGGCCTCACGATCGCGCTCGGCCTGTCCTACGGACCGCAGGCGGCGCTCTATGCCGAGCTGTTCCCGGCCAAGGTGCGCTATTCCGGCGTCTCGATCGGCTACGCACTCGGCGCCATCTTCGGCGGCGCCTTTGCCCCGATGATCGCGCAATGGATCATCGGCACCTACGGCCAGTCCTGGCGCGTCGGCGTCTATATCGCGGTGCTGTCGCTGATCTCGCTGATCACGGTATCGACGATCCGGGATCCGCAAGGCGTCGATTTGAACGTGAATGACGCGGGCGGGTGAGCGATGCACACGGCACCGGCCCGGCCGGTGTCGCCGACTAGCTCGTAACCCCGAGCATCGCCTTCAGCTTCTTGACGGCGCTGTCGGGCGTGGTCAGCACCGGCCTGCCGGTGACCTCGGCGACGCGCTCGGCCGCGGGCGCCATGCTGTATTGCGCGAGCGCGATCAGGTCGCAGTCGCGCAAATCCTTCGACGCCTCGACCACGATGCGGTCGTGCTCGGCGCGGTCGCCGCGGTCGAGCGCGGCGAGCGCGCCTTCGGCGAGCTTCGGCACGAGCTGGACGGAGGACGGAAACTCCGGCGGCATCGAGACCAGCGTCGGCGCAAAGGTCGAGAGCAGTCCGATCCGCTGTCCCTTCGCAACCGCCTCTTCAATCATCGCCTCATTCGGCTTCAACACCGGCATCGGCGCATGCGCGCGTGCGACCGCCTCGATGCAGGGGCCGAACGCCGAACAGGTGAACAGGATGCCATTGGCGCCGGTGCCTACAGCATAGCGGCCCATGGTCAGGAAGCGCTCGGTCATGCGCGGGGTGAGCTTGCCGTCCTGCGCGAGATCGGCCGAAAGGCTGTCGTCGAGCAGGTTCATCAGCCGCGCCTGCGGCCACAGCCGCGCGAACGATGCCTCGATCGGAACGATCGAATGTTTCAGGGCGTGGATGAGGGTGATGCGCAAGACGTTGTCGCCGCGTAGGGTGGGCAAAGGAGCGCGAGCGACGTGCCCACCATTGTTGCTCCGTGCGCGTCAGGGTGGGCACGCTTTCGCTTTGCCCACCCCGGCTTTGCTTCGCAATCCGACCTCTCCCCGCAAGCGGGGCGAGGCAAGAGGCATTACTTGAACGGAATCGCGTACATCAGGCCGCCCTTGTTCCAGGTGGCGTTGAGGCCGCGCTCGAGCTTCAGTGGGCTTGCCTTGCCGACATTGCGCTCGAAGATCTCGCCGTAGTTGCCGCCGGCCTTGATCGCACCGACCAACCAGTTGTTGGCGAGGCCGAGCCGCGAGCCGAGATCACCGGAGGCGCCGAGCAGACGCTGGATCGCGGGCGTCTGCGACTTCGCCATCTCCTCGACATTGGCTTGCGTGACGCCGAGCTCCTCGGCCTCGACGAGGCCGTAATGCAGCCAGGTGATGATGTCGCTCCAGACCTCGTCGCCGTTGCGGGTGAACGGGCCAAGCGGCTCCTTGCTGATGGTCTGCGGCAGCACGACGTAGTCGTCCGGCTTCGGCGCCGCGGTCGCGACCGCGCCGGCGAGTGCCGAGGCATCCTGGGTCATGGCATCGCAGCGGCCGCCGAAGAAGGTCTGGTACATGGTGTCGACGCGGTCGAACACCAGCGGCTTCCAGTCGATGCCGTTGGCGCGGCCGTAGTCGCCGAGCGTCACCTCATGTGTGGTGCCCTGGGCGACGCAGACGGTCGCTCCCTTGAGATCCTTCAGCTCCTTCACGCCGAGGTCCTTCTTCACCACAAAGCCCTGGCCGTCGTAGAAATTGATCGGCCCCTGGCGCAGGCCGAGCGTGACGCCGCGCAGGTAGGTCTCGGTCGAATTGCGGTAGAGCACGTCGATCTCGCCGGATTGCAGCGCGGTGAAGCGGTTCTGCGCGGTGAGCGCGACATAGCGCACCTTGGTGGGATCGCCGAGCACGCCGGCCGCCAGCGCGCGGCAATAGTCGACGTCGAGCCCCTTGAAATTGCCCTGCGAGTCCGGCGCCGAGAAACCGGCAAAGCCGGTCGAGACGCCGCACACCAGCGTGCCGCGCTGCTTGACCGTGTCGAGCGTTGCTGCGCCAGCGCTGGTGATGCCCGCCGCGAGCAAGGTTGCCGTGATGATACCCCTGTACATTCCATCCTCCTCTAGTGACCAACGTCCTTCAGCGCGCTGTCTACCGCAGCGCCGAGTCTTTCGACGATCATGTCAATGTCGCCGGAAGTTGCGATATAGGGCGGGGCCAGCAACACATGGTCGCCGCGCTGGCCGTCGGCCGTGCCGCCCGATGGATAGCAGGCAAGCCCGCCCGCAAAGGCAGCGGACTTGATCCGCTGGTGCAATTTCAGCTTGGGATCAAACGGCTGGCGTTTCGCCCGATCGGCGACCAGCTCGATGCCCCAGAACAGGCCGCGGCCCCTGATGTCGCCGACATGGCGGTGATTGCCGAACCGTTCGATCAGCCGCTGCTCGAGCTGCTTGCCGCGCTCCTTGACCTGATCGAGCAGCTTTTCCTCGCTGATCGTCCGCTGCACCTCGAGCGCGGCGGCGCAGGCCAAAGGATGCGCCAGATAAGTATGGCCGTGCTGGAATGCGCCGGAGCCGTTGCGCACGGTGTCGACGATGGCGCCGCTCGCCAGCATTGCGCCGATCGGCTGATAGCCGCCGCCGAGGCCCTTGGCGATCGCCTGGATGTCCGGCGAGATGCCTTCCTGCTCCCACGCATGCAGCGTGCCGGTGCGGCCCATGCCGCACATCACCTCGTCGAGGATCAAGAGCGCGCCGTGGCGATTGCATATCTCGCGCGCCGCCTTGAAGTAGCCTTCCGGCGGGGGCACGCAGCCGGCGGTGGCGCCGACCACAGGCTCGGCGATGAAGGCGGCGACGGTGTCCGGGCCGAGCCGCTGGAATTCGGCCTCGAGCTCGGCGGCGAGGCGGCCGACGAACGCTGCCTCCGACTCATCGTCGCGCTTCTCGTGATAGGCGAAGGCCGGCGTGACATGGCTGAACGAGGGCGACAGCAGCGGCGCATAGGGCTCGCGGCGCCAGGCGTTGCCGCCGGCGGACAGCGCGCCCAGCGTATTGCCGTGATAGCTCTGGCGGCGCGCGATGAAGCGCGCGCGCTTCGGCTCGCCGCGCTCGATGAAATAATGCCGCGCTAGCTTGATCGAGGCCTCGATCGCTTCCGATCCGCCGCTGACGAAATAGGCGTAGGCGAGGCCGCCGGGCTCATGGCCGACCAGCCGCTCGGCGAGCTCCTCGGCGGGCTCCGACGAGAAGAAGCCGGTGTGGGCATAGGCGAGCTGGGATGCTTGCCTCGCGATGGCGGCGAGCACGCGCGGATGCTGATGGCCGAGGCAGGAGACGGCGGCACCGCCGGAAGAATCGAGAATGCGGCGGCCGTCCTCCGCGATCAGCCAGACACCGTCGCCGCCGATCGCTTTCGGCGGCGTCTCGCGCAGGCTTCGATGCATCACGCGGGTCCTGGTGGCGGCCATGACACTCATCCTTTCTCGACAAAATACTGCGACATCTCGGCAAGCCGGCCCTCGGTCTGTTCCAGCTTGCGCTTGGCGCTCGCGCCGCCCAGCGTGAAGGTGACGGCAGCCAAAGACTGCGCGACGGCGATCGCGCCGGTGAGGCTCGGGAAGAAGCCGGGCGAGGAGGCGGCCTCGAACAGCAGCAGATGATCGGCGCCTTCGGCCATCGGCGCGGTGATCGCGTCGGCGATGGCGACCAGCTTGGCACGGGCGTTGTGTGCCGCACGCGCGGTCTCGACGCTGACGGTGGTGTAGGGCGCGAAGCCGATCGCGACCACGGCGTCGTCCGCACGGAAGGCGCCATGATCCAGGTCGAACGGGCCCGAGCCGCCGACCAGTTGCACGGCGTCGGGGCGGAACAGGCGGAGCTGGTAGGTCAAGAGTTCGGCGACGCTGCGGCAGCTACGATAGCCGGATATCCAGATTCGGTCAGCGCCGTGCAGTGCACGCGCGGCTTCCGCGATCGCGCTCGCCGAAATTCGCGCAAGTCCCGCGGCTTCAGCGGCGAGCTTCTCCTTGACCAGCGTGACATCCGCATTAGGTCCCGGACGGCGGCCCTTCGCGCGGCCGGAAAACGGCGTAGCTTGCGCGGGCCGGCGTGCTTCGGTCAGGGCGGCGCGCAGCTCGTCCCAGCCGGAATAGCCGAGCGCCTTGGCAAGACGAGTGAAGGAGGCTGGATCGGCGCCGGCGACGGAGGCAAGCTCGCGCATCGAGCGTGTGGTCGCGTCGTAGTCGTTCGCCGCGACGAACCGGCCAACTTCCTGCAGCCGCATCGGCAGCGACGGCAGTGCGCTGCACAATTCGTTGAGGGGCGACGGTTTCGCCTGAGCCTGCGCCATGAAACATATGTTGCACGAATATCAATTTGGTGCAACATATGAAGTGCGCATACCGCGCATGGCAGAAGATCGTTTCTCATAAGGATTCTTGTGCTGTGACGACCACGACGCCAAAACGCCCTCCCGCCCGACCCTTGCGGCTTTCGCTGAGCGACCCGCGCGTCGCCGGCCTGTTCTGGCAGATCCTGGTGGTCGGAATCGCCATCGCCGTTGTTGCCTGGCTGTGGTCGAACGCCGTTCACAACCTCTCGGTCCGCCGCATCTCGACCGGCTTTGCCTTCCTCGGCCGCGAAGCCGGGATGCCGATCGCCGACAGTTGGATCGACTATACGCCGAAAAACACCTATCTGCGCGCCTTCATCGTCGGCATCGTCAACACGCTGCGGGTCGCTGTCATCGGTATCGTGCTGGCGACCGTGCTTGGCACCTTGATCGGCATCGCGCGGCTGTCGACCAACTGGCTGTTGTCACGGCTCGCTGCCGTCTATGTCGAGGTGCTGCGCGACCTGCCGCTCCTGCTGCAGTTGTTGTTCTGGTACGTGCTGATGCAGGGGCTGCCGGCGGCGCGTCAGGCCTGGAAGCCGATCGAGGGGGTGTTCCTGTCCAACCGCGGGCTGGTGCTGCCGTCGATTCCGCTGCACGAAGCCAATTGGTGGACGATCCTGGCTTTGGTCGCCGGGCTGATCGTGCTGCACTTCATCAGGCGTCGGCTGATCGCCCAGCAGATGCTGGATGGCAAGGCGCGGCCGGCCTGGCCTTACGCGCTTGGCCTCGTGGTCGCGTTGCCCGTGCTGGTGTCGTTCCTGGCGGGCGCGAGCTGGACCGTCACGCTGCCCGAGCTGCGCGGCTTCAATTTCGTCGGCGGGCTGACATTGGCGCCGGAATATTTCGCGCTGCTGATCGCGCTCGTCACCTACACCTCGGCCTTTATCGCCGAGATCGTGCGCAGCGGTATCCAGGCGGTGCCGCGTGGGCAATGGGATGCGGCCAAGGCGCTGGGGCTGAAGCCGAGTTTCTCGCTGCAGCATATCGTGCTGCCGCAGGCACTGCGCGTCATCATTCCGCCGATGACGAGCCAGTACCTCAACCTGACCAAGAACTCCTCGCTTGCGGTGGCGGTCGGCTATCAGGACATCGTTTCGATCGCCAACACCACGTTGAACCAGACCGGGCAGGCGATCGAATCGATCGCGCTGATCATGATGGTGTTCCTCACCGTCAGCCTCGGCATCAGTCTGTTCATGAACTGGTACAATGCGCGGATCGCGCTGGTGGAGCGCTGACATGAGCTCGGTCGCACATGTTCCGCAGGACCCGCTTCCGGTCGGCCGGCCGCGCGCGCGGCGGACGCTCGGCGGTCGGATCGTCGCTTGGCTGCGCGCCAATCTGTTTCCGTCGATCCCCTCGACCATTGTGACGCTGCTGCTGGCCTTCGTGATCGGCAAGGCCGCCGTCGGCTTCTGGCAATGGGGCGTCGCCCACGCGATCTGGCACGTGCCAGGCAACGACACCAGCACTTGTCGCGCGGCGCAGGGCCTGGGTGCCTGCTGGGCCGTGATTCCCGAGAAGTATCGCTTCATCCTGTTCGGGACCTATCCGTTCGACGAGCAGTGGCGGCCGGCGCTCGCGGTGCTGATCTTCATCGCGCTGTTTGCCGTCTCCAGCCGTCGCAGCTTCTGGCGCAAGGAGCTGTTCCTGCTCTGGGCCGCCGCGCTGGTCGTGATCGGGTCTCTGATGTGGGGCGGCTTCCTCGGCATGTCCTATGTCTCGCAGGAGCGCTGGGGCGGGCTGCCGGTGACGCTGATCCTTGCCACCTTCGGGCTGGCCTTCGGCTTCCCGCTCGGAATCCTGGTCGCGCTCGGCCGCCGTTCGAAATTGCCCGCGATCCGCTCACTCTGCGTGCTCTACGTCGAATTGATCCGCGGCGTGCCGCTGATCAGCCTGCTGTTCATGGCGAGCGTGATGTTCCCGCTGTTCATGCCCGAAGGCGTCAACATCGACAAACTGCTGCGCGCGCAGATCGCTTTCATCCTCTATGCCGGCGCCTATCTTGCGGAGGTCGTGCGCGGCGGACTGCAGGCGGTGCCACGCGGCCAGTATGAGGCAGCGGACGCGCTCGGGCTGTCCTATTGGAAGAAGAACGCGCTGATCGTGCTGCCGCAGGCGATCCGCCACGTGATCCCGCCGCTGGTCAACACCTTCATCGCCTTCTTCAAGGACACCAGCCTTGTCCTCATCATCGGCATCTTCGACCTGTTGACCACCGCGAAGACCGCGATCATCGATCCGGCCTGGCAGTCCTTCAGCGTCGAGGTCTACATCTTCGTCGGCGTGATCTACTTCTTGTTCTGCTTCGCAATGTCGCGCTACAGCCGCAGCCTCGAGGCCCAGCGCGGGCACGGGTGAATGATGCTCTCTCCGTCGTCGGGATCTTGCTTCGCATGCCGCGGACTGCCAGTGAGGTGAGCGCGCGGCCCAGGCTCCCTCCCGCGCATCCGCCTTCGCCAAGGCTTCGGCGGACATGAGGGAGAGGGAACCCGTCCGCCGGCGCGTCCCTGACGCGCCAATCACTGAGTTGCCCGACGGCGCAAGACCCTCGCGCAAAAATATTTCCGTTTATCGGAATGACAACTCAGTGTATGAATAGCCCGTCTCACCCGCCTGAGGAGCGCTTCGCGATCGTCACGAGTGTGGGTCGAGATGCGGTGGACGCCGAGTGTGTGACTGACGAGCACATGCAAAGGCGGACGGTGAAGTCGTGCAGGCCTGACGCCCTAGTGGCAGGTGTCTTATCAGTGAGGCAAGGTCTCTCGCTGATGACGGTGACAACCAAGCCCAGTCTCGCCGGGGCGAGCACGTATAAGCCGTAACCCATCGCGCAGGGAAAGCCGGAGTGTTTTCCGGTTACACCTGTGGTCCTACCCCCGAGCTTTCTACCATTGCTCGGGGCCCATGGGTGCGATCGGCACCCGGCTTTCCCTGCGCCCTCCCTTCAACGAGAGGGCGAAACGAACGGCAAAGCTCGGATAATTCATGTCGCGAGAATGCGAACGTATGACTCACAAGCGGTGCAACAAACTCAGCGTCGTCCTGGCGAAGCCAGGACCCATTACGTTGTTGCGCGACGCTGGGGCCACGTTCCGGTCCACAATCAAATGCGGTGGTCATGGGTCTTGGCCTTCGCCAGGACGACGGTGGTGGATGGGGCACGATATTGCCTCTGGCCTGCGCCGGGACGACAGCATCGGATGCGGCTGCGGAATTCGCACGAGCGACAGCCGTGATGACATCGCGCTGATCGGGAGTATCCTTCATCACAGGACGTCATCGCGACGACCGCGTCCATTTCAGAGGCGCGCTCCGCAACGGCCTGACCTGGCATTTGAACCGGCCGCCGGTGGTTGGCCTCGACTATGAAATGGATTGCCGTCGCGTGCATCTCGAACGTGTGGCCTGACGTATCAAAAGCGCGTGTGGGCGAACGTGCAGGCTGTGCGGTTTCTTGACAGAGGTCGCATCACCCGTTTCCTTTCTCGAACGATGAATGCGGCTGGGGTGAGCGGCGGTGCAGAACGGATCCGTGATCAAGCGGCGTGACCTGCTCGCGCTGATCGGCACGATCGCCGGCAGTTCGGCGATGTACCACGCAATGACGAGCCTCGGCTTTGCGTCGGAGTCCGCCTACAAGGGTCCGCTCAGGCTCGAGGGCAGCCCGAAAGGGGCGTCCGTGCTGATTCTCGGCGCGGGGCTTGCGGGCATGACGGCGGCGCTGGAGCTGCGCAAGGCCGGCTACAAGGTCCAGATCCTCGAATTCAACAGCCGGGCCGGCGGCCGCAACTGGACGATCCGCGGCGGCGACAGCTTCGTCGAGCTCGGCGGCTTCAAGCAGACATGCGAGTTCGAGCAGGGCCTGTACATCAATCCGGGTCCGTGGCGGATTCCCTATCACCACCGCGCGCTGCTCGATTACTGCCGGCGGCTCAACGTGGCGCTCGAGCCCTTCATCCAACTCAATCACAATGCCTATCTGCACGCGACGCGTGCATTCGGCGGCAAGCCGCAGCGCATCCGCAGCATCAAGGCGGATTTCCAGGGCCAGGTGTCTGAGCTGCTCGCCAAAGTCACGCAACAGGGCAAGCTCGACGAGACTGCCACCAAGGAGGACCAGGAGATCCTGCTGCAGTCGCTGCGGGCCTGGGGCGCGCTGGATCGCAACTACAAGTACAGTGCCAGCCTCGATTCCGCGGAGTTCCGCGGCTATGCGCGCGATCCCGGCGGCGGACTTTCGGCCGATCCGCTGCCGAGCGATCCGATCTCGCTGTCGGAGATCCTGCGCTCGCGGCTGTGGCGTTACCTGCAGGCGTTTGCCCGCTACAACTTCCAGACCACGATGTTCCAGCCGGTCGGCGGCATGGACATGATCGGCAAGGCCTTCGTCCGCGAGGTCGGCGATCTCATCCGCTTTGGCGCCAAGGTGACGCAGGTCCAGCAGAACGGCACCGGCGTCACTGTGAGCTATGTCGACACCGCCGACCCCTCCGCCGTGCAGCAGGCGACCGCCGACTGGTGCATCTGCACCATCCCGCTGTCGATCCTGAGCCAGTTGCCAATCGATGTCGGCGCGCCGATGAAGAACGCGATCGACGCCTTGCCCTATGCCGCCTCGGTGAAGATCGGGCTGCAGTTCAAGCGCCGCTTCTGGGAGGAGGACGAGGCGATCTACGGCGGCATCAGCTTCACCGACCTGCCGATCCGGCAGATCGCCTATCCGAACTATGGCTTCAACCGCAACGGCCGCGGTATCCTGCTCGGCGGCTACCTGTTCGAGGGCGCCAATTCCTACGAGTTCACTGCGATGACGCCCGCCGAGCGGGTCAAGAGCGCGGTCGAGTTCGGCGCCATGATCCATCCCCAGTACAAGGCCGAATTCGAGACCGGCGTCGCGGTGGCCTGGCATCGCGTGCCCTTCACACTCGGCTGCAGCGGCGAATGGAGCGAGGCCGGACGCGCCCAGCACTATCGCAACCTCTGCCAGATCGATGGCCGCGTGTTGTTGGCGGGCGAGCATGCCTCCGACCTCCCGGCATGGCAGGAAGGCGCGATCCTGTCCTCGCTCGATGCCGTCACGCGGCTGCACGAACGCGTGGTGAAGACGTGATGATGTTGGCAAAGACATCGGCGGTTGCCGCGCTGACCTTACTGTCGGCCACTGCGGCCATCGGGCAGGATAGCGCCGCGAGCCCACGCACTTTCTCGTCCGGCTACCGCTTCGTGGAGATGACCGGCGAGGAATTGTTCGCCAATGTGTGTCAGGGCTGCCACATGCCGGATGCCACCGGTGCGATCGGCGCAGGAAGCTATCCGTCCCTGGCCGGCAACAAGAATCTGGAGGCCGGCAGCTACCCAGTGTTCCTCGTCGTCAATGGCCGCCGCGGCATGCCGGCGTTCGGCGACATGATGACCGATGGTCAGGTTGCCGCCGTCGTGAACTATCTGCGGACGCATTTCGGCAACAACTTTCAGGATGTGGTGACGGCTAAGGACGTTCAGGACGCCCGCCGCTAACCGCGTCACAGGCTCGGGGGGAGAGACACATGAAATTCGCCGCTATCGCACTGGGCGCCGCGTTGTCGGTCGCAGCGACCGCAGCCCGCGCCGATGTGATCAGGCATCCAATTCCCAACTCGACGTTCCCGATTGCGCAGTCCGTCACCGTGACCGGCAATGCGACGACGGTCTATGTCAGCGGCCAGGTGCCGCCGGTTGCCAACAAGGACGCCGATCCGGCAACCCCGCAGGCCTATGGCGACACCAGGATCCAGACCGTCGGCGTGCTCAACCGCATCAAGGGCATCCTCGAAGGCCAGGGGCTCGGCATGGGCGACGTCGTCAAGATGCAGGTGTTCCTGGTGCACACCCCGTCCGCGCCGATGGACTTCAAGGCGTTCATGGAAGGCTATACGCAGTTCTTCGGCGGCAGCCAGCCGAACCTGCCCGCACGCTCCGTGGTTGGCGTTGCCGCACTCGCCAATCCCGGTTTCCTGGTCGAGATCGAGGTGATCGCGGCCAAGGACACGGTCGCGAAGTGATGCGCGCGAATCTGCGGGGATATGCCCGCATAAATTGAATGGCTCGCCGTCTTGCCAAAGCATGGGCCGCCTGTCTGAATTTGGCCGGTGAGGCGGTGGAATTCCGGGGAGAGCACGATGTCGTACAAGGCCAGGACAGTAAGTCGATCGCTGCTGTTGTCCGCTGTCATCGGTCCGGTGCTGCTGGCAACCGCCGCGGCGGCGCAGGGGTTGACCGAGCAGCAGCAGTTCGCCCGCGGCATCTATCAGGAGCTGGTCGAGATCAACACCACCACCGCGACCGGTGATACGCAGAAGGCCGCGGAGGCGATGGGTGCCCGGCTGCGCGCGGCGGGTTTCCCCGAGAGCGACGTGCACGTGTTCTCGCCAGCACCGCACAAGGGCAATCTGGTGGCGCGGCTGCGCGGTTCCGGTGCGCGCAAGCCGATCCTGCTGGTCGCCCATCTGGACGTCGTCCCCGCCAATCGAGAGGACTGGTCGGTCGACCCGTTCAAGCTCACCGAGCAGGACGGCTATTTCTACGGGCGCGGCAGCAGTGACGACAAATACATGGCCTCCGCCTTCATCACCAACCTGATCCGCTACAAGAGGGAGGGCTATAAGCCCGACCGCGACATCATCGTTGCGCTGGAGACCGACGAGGAGATCCTCGATGCCAACGGCCTCGGCATGCAGTGGCTGATCAAGAACCACCGCGACTTGATCGATGCCGAATTCGCCCTGAACGAAGGCGGCGGCGTCGGGCTGAAGGACGGCAAGGCGATCCGCAACACCGTGCAGACCAGCGAGAAGGTCTCGGTCGGCTATCAGCTCACGGTCAAGGATCGCGGCGGCCACAGCTCGTTGCCGCGCAAGGACAACGCGATCTATCGTCTCGCGGCAGGGCTGATCAGGCTCTCCAATTTCAGCTTCCCGCTGAATATCAACGAGACGACACGGCTTTATTTCACGCGGATGGCGGAGCTTGAGACCAAGCAGACCGCGGATGACATCCGTGCGGTACTGGCGCCGCAGCCCGATCCCGCGGCATTGGCGCGGCTGTCCGACAATGCCGGCTACAACGCGCAGCTCCGCACCACCTGCGTCGCCACCATGCTGCAAGGCGGCCATGCCCTCAACGCGCTGCCGCAGCTCGCGACCGCCAAGGTGAATTGCCGAATCATGCCCGGTGAACCGGTCGAGGGCGTGCAGGCGACGATCGAGCGGGTGCTCGATGACAAGCAGATCGCGGTGGCGCCGACCGGCAAGGCGGTGCTGAGCCCGCCGTCGCCGTTGAACGAGGAGGTGATGGGATCGATCGAGAAGCTGTCGAAGGAGTTCTGGCCGGATGCTGCGATCATCCCGGTCATGAGCACCGGCGCGACCGACGGCAGCTATCTGCGCAATGCCGGGATTCCGACCTACGGCCACTCCGGGCTTGCCGCCGACATCAATGACAACAGGAATCATGGCAAGGACGAGCGTGTGCTCGTAAAGTCGTTCTATCAGGGCGAGGACTATCTCTATCGCCTGGTCAAGATGCTCGCCGGAGGCAAGACATAAGCAATGGCAGATTCCAGAACCAGGACCCGCGTGGCGGTGGCGGGCCTCGGCGCGATCGGGGCCGATGTCGTCAAGGCGCTCGATCAAGGCATCGATGGGCTGGCGCTTGTGGCGGTGTCGTCGCAGGATCCCGCGAAGCATCGCGCCTGGCTTGCCGAGCTCAAGGCGCCGCCGAAGGTGCTGCCGATCGTCGATCTTGCCGATGTCGCTGATATTGTCGTCGAATGCGCGCCGAGCAAGTTGGTGCGCTCGATCGTGGCGCCGGCCGTCGAGCGCGGCAAGACCGCAGTGGTGCTGAGTGTCGGCGCGCTGCTGCAGAACGAAGACCTGATCGGCCTTGCGAGGGACCATGGCGGCCAGATCATCGTGCCGACCGGCGCACTGATCGGGCTCGACGCGGTGACGGCCGCCGCTCTCGGGACCATCCATTCGGCGAGGATCGTGACGCGCAAGCCGGTGGCGGGCTTGCTCGGCGCGCCGCATCTGGTCGAGAACGACATCCGGATTGAAGGCATCACCGAACCGCTGCAGGTGTTCGAGGGCAGCGCGCGCGAAGCCGCGAAAGGTTTTCCGGCCAACCTCAACGTCGCGGTGGCGCTGTCGCTCGCCGGCATCGGCCCGGATCGTACCCGGGTCGAGATCTGGGCGGACCCGACGGTGACGCGCAACACCCACCGCATCGAGGTCGATTCGGATTCCGCGCGGTTCTCGATGACGATCGAGAACATCCCCTCGGAGAACCCGAAGACTGGCCGCATCACCGCGCTGTCGGTGATCGCCTGCCTGCGCAAGCTGCGCGCGCCGCTGCGAGTCGGGACCTGAGGCGGCGATGGCGATCCGGCCCGGCGATCTCCTGCTCGTCATCGATGTGCAGAACGATTTCTGCCCCGGTGGCGCGCTGGCGGTCGCGGACGGCGATGCCGTGGTGCCGGTTATCAATCGGCTCGCCGAGCGATTTAATCATGTGGTGCTGACTCAGGACTGGCACCCGGAGGGCCACGGCTCCTTTGCGTCATCGCATCCTGGCGCGGCGCCGTTCTCGACCGTCACCATGCCCTACGGACCGCAAACGCTATGGCCGGATCATTGCGTGCAAGGCGCGCCGGGCGCCGCCTTCCATCCGCAGCTCGCGGCCGACAGGGCCGAGCTCGTGATCCGCAAGGGGTTCCGCGCGGCGATCGATTCCTATTCCGCCTTCTTCGAGAACGACCGGACGACGCCGACCGGGCTTGCCGGCTATCTGCGCGAGCGCGGCCTGACGCGGATCGCCATGGCGGGGCTCGCGACCGACTATTGCGTGCATTATTCGGCGCTGGATGCGCGACGGCTCGGTTTCGGGGTAACCGTCGTGCTGTCGGGCTGCCGCGCCATCGATCTCGCGGGCTCGCTCGCGACCGCCACGACGGCCATGCTTGCCGCCGGCGTCGTGCTGGTCGACGACATCGCCTGAGCGTGATCCCCGGGGGCAAAAACCGTTGTTCTGACTGGTCTTTTGCTCTAATCCCAGCCCCTGACGGTCATTCGCAACGGAGATAGCGTGTCGGGACAGGCTTTACGGATCGGGACGCGCAAGAGCGCGATGGCGCTGGCGCAGACGAACGATGTCGCGCGCCTGCTGCGCGCCGCCGCGCCGGACCTTGCCGTCGAAGTCGTCAAGTTCGAGACCCGCGGCGACCGGGACCAGACCAGCAAGCTGTTGCAACACGGCGGCAAGGGTGGTGCCTTCGTCGCGGAGATCCGCGAGGCAATGCGCGCCGGCACGTTGCAGGCCGCGATGCATTCGCTGAAGGACGTGCCGGGCAATGAGGAGACGCCGGGCCTGGTTCTCGGCGCGATGCTGGCGCGGGATGCCGCCAACGATTCACTCGTGCTGCGGCCTGGCCTGTCGCTCGAGACCCTCCGCGCCGCACGGGGCAAGGGGTTCATGATCGGCACCAATGCGGTGCGGCGCGCCGCCTATCTGCGCCGGCTGTTCCCCGAAGCCACCGTGATCCATTTCCGCGGCGCTGCCGACACCCGGATCGCCAAGCTCGATCGCGGCGACAGGCAGCGCTTGCCGGATGGCGGCGCGGTGGGGCCGGCGGACGCGCTGGTGATGGCCCGCTCTGGCCTCGAGCGGATCGGCATGGCCGCGCGCATCGCGCATGATTTTTCCATCGATGAGATGCTGCCGGCGGTCGGGCAGGGCATCGTCACCGTCGAATGCGTCGAGACCGACTGGGCGACGCGCGCGCGCCTCGCGGCTATCGACAACGTTCCGTCGCGGCTCAGCGCCGAGGCCGAGCGCGAAGTGCTGTGGGTGCTCAACGGCCACTGCAATTCGCCCATCGCCGGGCATGCAATGGTCGCGGGCCACGAGATGACGCTGCGCGCGTCGGTGCTCGACGATGCCGGCCGCTTCATCGAAGCGACGCGACGCGGCCCTGCGAACCGTCCGCGCGAACTCGGCCGCGCCGTCGGGATGGAGCTCCTGGAGAAGGGCGCCGCCGAGATCATCGCGCGCACCCGGCCCGACGAGCATTAGCGATCTTACGATCCTCACGTGATGTCTGTGAAACCGCCGTGTCGGCCCTTGCCTGCAGCGAAGCGGCGCGCGCCGGCCTCGGTCTCGCCGGTCGCGACCGTCGCGAGACCGAGGCGGAATTCGTTCAGCGTGGCCTGGTCCCAGCCGAGCTCCCACTGCTCGATGGCGGAGAGGCGGTCGCTACGCAACGCCGCCTGCGGCAGGCGGCAGAGATCGTGGGCGAGGCGGCGCGCTTCGGCAAGCGCGGTGCCCGGTGCGACCACGCGGTTGGCGAGACCGATCTGCCCGGCTTCCTCGCCCGAGACGCCGCGCCCGGTGAGGATCATGTCCATCGCGCGGCTGTGGCCGATCAGCCGCGGCAGGCGCACGGTGCCGAGATCCATCAGCGGCACGCCAAACCGCCGACAGTAGACGCCGAACACCGCGTCACGTGCGGCGACCCGCAAATCGCACCAGATCGCAAGTTCGAGGCCGCCGGCGACGGCCGGTCCTTCGACCGCGGCGATCACGGGTTTCGACAGCTTCATCCGCGTCGGGCCCATCGGACCGTCGCCATTCTCGACGCGGTGACCGCGATGGCCGGCTGCGGTCCGTTTGAGGTCGAAGCCGGCACAGAACGCGCCGCCGGCACCGGTCAGGATCGCGACCGACAGCGATGGATCGCGATCGAATGCGCGAAAGGCCGCTGCCAGTCCCTTCGCGGTCTCCGGATTGACCGCGTTGCGTGCCTCGTCATAGCGGTCAATGGTTACGATCGCGACGGCCTGGTCGGTTTCGAATCTGACGGTCGGGTGTTCCAGCATGCTCGGTCCTCGATGCTTCGTCCTTCGGTTGCGCGGTGGGTCAGCATGCGCTTGCGCCGCCATCGATGATCGCGGCGAGATTCTGATGGAAATGCCGGATCGCGCCTTCGAACAGGCCGAAGGTGAAATGGTCATTCGCCCGGCTGGCGAGCCCGCGCTGCGCGGCGCAGGCCATCTCGCGGTCCTCAGCGGCGCCGGCAGTGACGAAGTCGCGTCCCTGGGCAACTGCTGCACGACCGTCCTCCGCGGCGATCTGGTTGGACAGCGTGTAGGTGATGAGCCGGGTCCGGTCGACGGCCAGCGGCTCGAGCACCGTCATCAACCGGTTGGTTGGGAAGGTCGACAACATCACGTTCGGGAACAAGTGATAGACATGCGTCAGCATGCCTGCCGTCCGGCGCTCGCCCGGCGGCACATTGCGGAGCTTCTCGATCCGCCGGTAGGGGAAACTGATCCGGCTGTTGCGACCGAACGACTCGATTACGTTGAGATTGTCATACTGCAGCGGATAGAACGTATCCTGATGCGTCGAGCGGATGTGATAGCCCTCGAGGAATCCTTCAGCGACGATCTTCCAGTTGGCCGCAACTTCTTGCTCGGCGGTCGAATAGAGCGTCCAGTCGTCGCCGAACAGGGTTGGCATGTCGCTTGCGTCGGATATCGCGGTGGGATCATCCTGCGAGACGAATACCAGGCCGCCGCGCTCCACGCAGGTGATCTGAACGAGGCCGTGCCGGCTCTTGTCGAGACCGGGAAAGCCATAGTCGTCGGGGACGCCACGCAGGCGGCCGTCGAGGCCGTAGGTCCAGCCGTGATAGCGGCAGGTCAGCGCCTTCTTGCAACCGGTGCCGTCAACGAGCTGCACGCCGCGGTGCCGGCATGCATTGCGGAAGGCGCGCGCGATGCCGTCTGCGCCACGGATCGCGATGATCGGCGTCAGCGCCGCGTCGCGCGCGACATAGGCGCCGATTTCGGTTAGCGCGGCGGACGGGCAGAACGGCGTCGGCGTGCGGCGGAACACGTGTTCGATCTCGACTGCGAAGCGGTCCTGCGACAGATAGTGCGCGACGGGTTCGTGCCAGACGCCGTCGCTGAGATCGGTCGATTTCGCGTCGATATGCTTCAGGATTCGGTTGACGACGGAAGGTTCGTCCGCCAGCCGTGCTGTCATCGCTATCCTCCCCGCTTGATCCGGCCGGGCTTGCCGCCCTGCTGTTTGTCGGTGGCAGAATTCAGCATCGCCTCCCGCGCGACAAGCGAAAGCGGGATGCTTCGGATGAATGAGATTCATCTATGCTCAGTTTCCCGGCGACATCGATGGGTGACGACCGCTAGGATCGGCCGCATGAGCAGGAATAACTCAAGGTCTTCGCAGTCGCAGGGGCAGGATAACCTCGCCGCGGCGAGCTTGCGGCCGGCGCATCTTCTGGCGCTGCAGGCGTTCGACGTCGCGGTCAGGCTCGGCAGTTTCAAGGAAGCTGCGCGCGTGCTGAACGTCAGCGCGTCGGCGGTCAGTCATCGCATCCGCAACCTGGAAGCCCATCTCGGCGTTGCGCTGTTTCAGCGGACCCACCGCGCTGTCCGGCCGACCGTTGCGGGCGAAAAGCTCGCCGCCGCGACGGGTCGCGCCTTCGCGCTGTTGGCGCGAGCGGAGTCGGCCATCGAAGCGGCCGGCAAACGCCGGCTGCGGCTGAAGGTGCTGCCGCAGTTCGCCTCGGCCTGGCTGATCCCGCGGCTATCGTCGTTCCTCACCCAGCATTCGCAGATCGATCTTGCGATCGAAACCTCGAACCGAAATGTCGATTTCGACACCGAGACGTTCGACGCCGGCATCAGCTTTGGGGCCGGCAAGGCCGAAGGCGTCGTCGCACATCGCCTGATGGACGTCAGGACCGTTCCTGTGACGGCGCCGTCGCTCGCGCGGCGGCTGAAGCTGCGGACGACCGCCGACCTCGACCGCGCCGTCCTGATCCACGTCACGACATTTCCCGCGGCATGGCCCCTGTGGTTCAGACATGCGGGCGAGGCCGAGCCGCCGTCGACGCGCACCATTTCGGTCGACAGCTTTGTGGCTGCCCTGCAGGCCGCCGAGCGCGGGGCGGGCGTCGCGCTGGCGCTCGAGCCGTTCATCGCGGAAAGCGAGCGGCGCGGTACGATCCGGCGGCTCCTTCCGGTCGGCCACATGACCGGCAGCTACTGGCTGGTTCACCCGCCGGGCGCGCAACGCAATCGTGCGCTGCAAACCTTCAAGAGGTGGCTGTTGGCCGAGCTCGCGAAGCAGGATTAGCCGCCGCGCAGCGGCCAGCTTGCGATGATGCGGAAGCGGGACGTTGCGTCGTCCTGCCTGAACAGCGCCAGGCGGTCGATCGCCAGCGTCGTGAGACCGAGCGTCGCGAACCGTTCTCGCAGCCAAGCCACGATCGGGCCGCGCCTGTCGTCGCCAAGCCGTCCCGTCAGCGTCATGTGGAAGCGGAATTCCTCCATGACGTAAGGATAGCCCCAACGGTCGAGATACTCGCATTGCCGCGCCGAGAGCCGCTCGGGTTTGCGGCGGACGCGATCGTCTGGCGTCAGCGGCGCGCGGAAGGCATCGAACTCGGTGACGCAGTCGGCGGCAAGCTGCTGCAGGTCGTCGGAACGCCGCGCCGGAATCACCGCGATGAAGCCGCTGATCGCATCGACCACCGGCTCGATCACCGGAATGCGCCGCGCGCGGCCGGCGAAGGCAGCGCAGGCTTCGATGAGGTCGCCTTCGCGCTTGCCCTCGGCGAGCGTGATCGGCGCCTTCAGCGTGGCGTGAAACCCATATTTGCGCGGATCCTCCGTGACCTCGCGCCAGTCGGGGGTGACCCCATTCGGGAACGGGATGTCGTCACCCGACGCAGCATCGTAGCCGAGCAGCGTCGAGCCGAAGCGGTGCAGCGCACTGTCTGGTGACGGCGCATGATAGATTGCGTAGCGCGGATGATTGGCCATGGCAGCAGAATAGAGTGAGGTTACGCCGCTGCAACCGTCTTGCGCGGCGCGCGCGAATGAACGAGACAGCTTGCATCCGCCAGATGCACCAATCGTCCGGCTGATATCGCAGCCACGACGCGGGGCCGCAACGGCACCTTGTCGTCTATGATGATGATGTCGGCGCGGCGGCCGGCGGCCAGCACGCCGCGATCATCGAGCCCCGCGGCGCGCGCCGGCGCCGAGGAGATCAGGTCCCAGGCGCTGGTGAGCGGCAGGATGCCGTCGGCCGCCAGACGGAATGCTGCGAGCAGTTGCGCCGGATAGTAATAGTCCGACGCCAGCACCGAGCAGAGGCCCTTCGCGATCATCTCGGATGCCTTGGTCCAGCCGGTGTGGCTGCCGCCACGCACCACGTTGGGGGCGCCGAACACGATGAAGTCGCCGGCGGCGGCCGCGTCGCGCGCGGTCTCCTCGTTGATCGGGAATTCGGCGATCGCAGCGCCGAGTGCGCGATACTCCTGGCGCATGACGGGGCTGTTGTCGTCATGCGAGAGCATGCGGATGCCGGCGGCACGCGCCGCGGCGGCCAGACGCGCGATCGAGGCTGGCACGTCGGGGCGGCGGGCGACGACTTGGTCGAGCATCTCGTTGATCGCCTCGACCGACAGCCCGGCACGCTCAGCGAGCTGGTTGCGCTTCTTCGGCTTGACGTTGCTGTGATCGTTGAAGGCGAACAGATCGATGCGGCCTTCGGCGAGCCATTGCGTGATCTCGGCCTCGGCGTCGAGATTGTGGGTCTCGTGGCGCAGGTGAAAGCGCGTATCGGCGGCAAGCTGCGGCCGCAATGCCTCGATTGTATCGAGCAGTTTCCGCGCATTGTCGGCGCTGCGCAGGCCGGGCTCCCATGACCAGGTCGTGCTGTGGAACACGGTGGTGATGCCGTTGGCGATCGCCTGCCGGTCGCTGTCGATGAGCGCAATGTCGGTCGGGAAGTCGACGCCGGGACGCGGCATCATCTGCCGCTCAAAGGCATCGCCGTGCAGGTCGACGATGCCAGGCAGCACCAACAAGCCGTTGGCATCAAGGTGGAGCGCCGCGCGGCCCTGCTCGGCGTCGAGGGCAGCGATGTCGCGTCCCGTTGTCCGGAGCGATGTCTCGACGAGCGATCCGTCGATCAGCGCGCGGCCGCCTTCGATGAAAATGTCGGTCACGATGCGGCACTCCGCTGCTTGTCTTGTGATTCGGAAGCACCCTCAGCTTCATACTTGTCGAGGAACTCTTCCACCGAAAGCTTGCGGAAATCGGGCAGGGCACGGCGCAGCATGTCATGATCCCAGTCCCACCACGCCAGCGCGGCGAGGCGATCTGCGATGGGCGCGGCAAAGCGCGGCTTGATTTGACGCGCCGGATTGCCGGCAACGATCGTATAGGCAGGCACGTCTTTGGTGACGATGGCCCCGGCGGCGACGACGGCGCCGGTGGCGATGCTCCGGCCAGGTAATATGATCGCACCGTGACCGATCCATACGTCATGGCCGATATGCACGTGATGCGCACGTCGCCAGTTGAAGAAGTCGGTGTCGTCGCTCTCTCCGGGAAAGTAGGCGCTGGCGCGGTAAGTGAAATGCGCCTGCGTGGCACGGTGCATCGGATGATTCCCGGGATTGATCCGGGTCATCGCTGCGATCGAGCAGAACTTTCCGATCGTCGTGTAGGTGATCTGGCTGTCATTCACGACGTAGGAGTAATCGTCCATGCTGACTTCGAGCAGGATCGTGCGCGCGCCGACTTCCGTATAGGTGCCGAGCTTGCTCTCGCGTACCGACGCGGTGGGATCGATCGTCGGCACGATGGAGAGTTTCTTTCCGGCCATCAGGGCCTCCGCAAATCATGGCTTCCGGGGAGATACGCTCGTCTTCAAGGTGCTTGATGACAAGATCATGACGTTGCGATGACGGCAAGTGAGGTGGTGTGGACGATCGCCGCACCGCAGCCGTGTCGTCACATAACTGTAAAACAGCGGGGATAGCGATGGCCCATCGAGACGCGGGTGGAGCATTGCATGCTGGTGGTGGAAGGTCTGACGTGCCGGTTCGGCACAAAAGCCGCAGTCGATAACGCGTCATTCTCGATCGCGCCCGGCAGTTTCGTCGGCGTGATCGGCCGCTCCGGTGCCGGCAAGTCGACGCTGCTGCGGATGATCAACCGCCTCGCCGAGCCGACTTCCGGCCGCATCCTGTTCGAAGGCACCGACGTCACCGCGCTGCGCGGCAAGGCGCTGCGGCAGTGGCGCGCGCGTTCGGCGATGATCTTTCAGCAATTCAATCTGGTCGGCCGGCTTGACGTTCTGACCAACGTGCTGATGGGACGGCTTGCCGAAATCCCGTCGTGGCGCTCGCTGGCGCAGATGTGGCCGGAGCAGGACCGGGCGCTTGCGATGTCCGCGCTCGAACAGTTCGACATTGCGCAGCTCGCCGCACAGCGCGCCGACCAGCTCTCCGGCGGCCAGCAGCAGCGCGTCGCGATTGCACGTGCGCTGGTGCAGGAGCCCGACGTTATCCTCGCCGACGAGCCGATCGCGTCGCTCGATCCACGCAACACCAAGATCGTGATGGACGCACTGCTGCGCATCAACAAGCATTTCGGCATCACCGTGCTCTGCAACCTGCATTCGCTCGACCTGGCGCGGACCTATTGTGACCGCCTGATCGGCATGGCGGCGGGGCGCGTGGTGTTCGACGGTCAACCATCGACGCTGACCGACCACATCGCCCGCGAGCTCTACGACCTCGAGGCCAACGACGTCATCGGCGGGGCGCCGTTGCCCGCGCCCGAGGGCGCAAATGTTCCGGCGCTCGGCACCGCAGCGGCGGCCTGAGCGGCGCACAATTCCCGATCAGGATGGACGGGCATTTCGCCCGGCCAAACACGCGTAACCACAACAAGGGGTTTATCATGATCACTCGTCGCACCGTATTGGCCGGCGCTGCCTCGCTGGCGTTCGCCGGCTCGGCTTCGGCCTCGGACTGGAAGTCGAAGTATCCGGAGATCACCTTTGCCGTGATTCCGGCCGAGAACGGCTCCGGTGTCACCGAGCGCTTCGGGCCGTTCATCAGCTACCTGTCGAAGGAACTCGGCATCAAGGTGAACTTGCGCGTCGCCAACGACTACGCAGCGGTGATCGAGGGGCAGCGCGCCGGCAACATCCAGATCGGCTATTACGGTCCGGCGTCGTTCTCGCGTGCCCTTCTCACTGGCGTCAAGACCGATGCGTTCGTAATCGACGTCAATGCCGACGGCTCCAAGGGCTATTACTCGGTGTTCTACGTGCTCGCCAAGAGCCCGTATCAGAAGGTCGAGGATCTCAAGGGCAAGAATCTCGGCTTGGTCGATCCCAATTCGACCTCCGGCAACAACATGCCGCGCTTCAAGCTGAACCAGATGGGCATCGATCCGGACAGCTTCTTCTCCAAGGTGATCTTCACCGGCAGCCACGAGAACGCCGTGCTGGCGCTGGCGCAGGGCACCGTGGACGTCGCCGCCAACTGGTGGAACGCCGACGACGACTCCAACCTCACGCGCATGCTCAACAAGAACATGGTGAAGTCGAGCGACGGCACGCCGATGAAGAAGGAAGACTTCCGCATCATCTCGAAGTCCGACCTCATCATCAACTCGCCCTATGCCTATCTCCGCGACCTGCCCGACGACATGAAGGCCGCGATCAAGCAGGCGTTCCTCGATGCCGACAAGAAGGATCCGGAGGCCTTCAAAAAGCTGTCCGACGGCAAGAACCGTCCGTGGCAATCGATCACCAATGCCGACTATGACAAGACCATCGAGCTGATCAAGTTCGTGGATAATCTGCGCAAGAAGGCGTCCTGATCGCACGTGCATTGAACTGGGCCGGGTTCTATGACCCGGCCCTTTTTCCGTTACTTTCTCGAGCAGATTGGCCTGCGATGGCGACCGCCGTATCCGTTCTCCCAGCCCAGCAACTGGCGGCGCTGAACGATGCCTATCGCAAGGCAATCGCTCGCAAGCGGCTGAAGGCGACGCTGGCGGTCGCGGTGTTCTGCGCGGCGCTTCTGATCGCGGCGCTCGGCGCGGAAGTGAATCTGCGCACGCTGTTCACCTATTTCGGCAACTTCGTCAGCTATTTCGATCGCATCCTCACCCTCGATTCAGGCGGGCGGGTCTGGACCAATCCGGCCGAGTGGCTCTGGGGTTGGAAGAAATGGCTGAAGCTGCTCGGCGAGACGCTCTTGATCAGCTATGTCGGTACGCTGACCGGCGCCGTGCTCGCCTTCGCTCTGAACTTCTTCGCCGCCGAGAACACGTCGCCGTCGCCGTGGCTACGCTTCGGAGTGCGCCGCCTGCTGGAATTCGCCCGCACGGTGCCCGGCATCGTGTTCGCGCTGATCTTCGTGATCGCCTTCGGCTTAGGGCCGATGGCCGGCGTGCTGGCGATCGCGATTCACTCCACCGGCGCACTCGGCAAATTGTTCGCCGAGATCGTCGAGAATGCCGACATGAAGCCGGTCGAGGGCATCCGATCCACCGGCGCGAGCTGGCCGTCCTGCATGCGTTTTGCCGTGCTGCCCCAGGTCGTGGCCGGATACGCCAGCTATGCGCTGCTGCGGTTCGAGATCAACGTGCGCGAGGCCTCGGTCATGGGCTTCGTCGGCGCCGGCGGCATCGGCCAGGAGCTCGTGGTCGCGATCCGCAAGTTCTACTATTCCGATGTCAGCGCCATTCTCGTGATGATCATCGTCACGGTGTTCCTCATCGACATCTCCACCGGTTGGCTGCGCGCCCGGCTGTTCGGCAAGGAGACGCGCCGATGAGCCAATTGCCGACGCCGAATACCGGTGAGCTGCGGGCGAAATATCCCGAGGTGTTCGAGCGGCCCGCCTCGGCGCGGCTGGCGACGCCGGCGATGATCGTGGCCGCGCTCGTGATCTTCGTATTTGGCCTCGTCGATCTCGATTTCTCGCCGACGAAGCTGATTACCGGCATCAGTCAGCTCGGCTGGATCACCATGATGATGATCCCGCCCAATCCCGGCTCGTCCTTTCCGCTCTACATGCAGGCGCTCGGCGAGACGCTGTCGATCGCGCTGCTGGGCACCACGCTTGCGGCAGTGATGGCGCTGCCGGTCAGCCTGCTGGCGGCGCGCAATATCATCCCGTCGAACCTGATCCGCTTTCCGGTGCGCCGGTTCCTGGATTCGATCCGCGGCGTCGATACGCTGATCTGGGCGCTGGTCTGGATCAACGTCGTCGGTCTCGGCCCGTTTGCCGGCGTGCTGGCGATCGCGGTGTCGGATTTCGGTGCATTCGGCAAGTTGTTCTCCGAGGCGATCGAGGGGGCCGATCGCAAGCAGGTCGAGGGCGTCAGGGCCTCCGGCGGCAATGCGCTGCATGAAATCCGCTTCGGCCTGCTGCCGCAGGTGCTGCCGGTCATCGCAGGCCAGGTGCTCTATTTCATCGAGTCGAATACGCGCTCGGCCACCATCATCGGCATCGTCGGTGCCGGCGGCATCGGTCTGCAGCTCGCCGAGCAGATCCGCGTGCTGGAGTGGCAAAAGGTGTCGTTCCTGATCCTGATGATCCTGATCGCCGTCGCCGCGATCGACTTCATCTCCAGCAAGCTCCGCTTCGCCATCATCGGGCGGAGAGCGGTCGCGTAGAGACCAAGCTCAGTAATTCGTAGGGTGGGCAAAAGCGCGCAGCGCCGTGCCCACCATTCTGGCTCGGCGCAGGAGAAGGTGGGCACGCTTCGCTTTGCCCACCCTACGGTCCTCAACCGTTCTCCACCAGAAATTCCACGCGCTCGGCGGCGAAGCGCGAGCGCTTGGTGACGAGCGGCTTGTCCGCGGTGTCGACGTCAGTGGCATCGACGACGAGCACCGCATGGCCCAGTGCGAGATTGAGCCGTGCCGCGTCAGTGGCGTCGACGATCGCTCCGGTGATCCGGGTCGAGGAACGCCGGTAGTCCTTCACGCCGTAATGCGCCAGCAGCTTCGTCATGGAGCGGACGTTGGCGAACACGCTGCCGGCGTCGGGAAACCGTTCGGCCGACAGCCAAGTGGTGGAGACGCAGATCGGGGTGCGGTCGGCGAGCCGGACCGACTCGATCCGGACCAGGGGAGCGCCGATCTTCAAGCCCAACTCGCGAGCGATCTCTCGGGTGGCGACGTCGTCACGGGCGTCGATTAACTGGCCGCGCGGTTCGTGTCCGCCGGCGCCGACGATCTCGGAAAATCGGGTGCGTGAGCGCAGCGGATAGGCGAGGCGCTGCGCCTCGACATAGGTGCCGCTGCCGCGCTCGGCGCGCACCAGGCCGCGTTCCGCCAGCGCCGCCAGCGCCCGCCGCACGGTGTGGCGGTTGACGCGGTAGGTCTCGGCAATCTCCATCTCGCCGGGCAGCTTTTCGCCCGCGACGAAGCGGCCGTCAGCGATGCCGCGCTCGATGCCGTCGGCGACCTGCCGCCACAAGGCGACGCCGGAACTTTCCTGCATGCTCATGGCGCCGTGATAGCAGAAATCTTCAGTTTGTCACGAAACAGTCATGGCGCTCCGCTATCAAGTTGTCTATTAACATAGACAACTTGAATCAGGCAAGGTTGCTTATGGCTTCGACCGGACCGAACAGCAAACAAGCGCAGCGCAAGGCCGCGATGGCGGTGCTGGCGCATTCCGGCGCGGCCGCGATCGCCGAGCGAATGCGTGAGATCGCGCTGCCTGCGCATGAAAATCTTCGCGAGCCAGAGAACGGCCTCGTGATGCTGCGCGGCCGGGTCGGCGGCGACGGCGCGCCGTTCAATCTGGGCGAGGCGACGGTGTCGCGCGCCGCGGTGCGACTTGCGACCGGCGAGGTCGGTTTCGGCTACACGCTCGGCCGCGATGCACAAAAGGCGCAGATGATCGCGCTGTGCGACGCCATGGTGCAATCGGCGGCGTTGTCCGGTGAGGTGGAGGCGAAGGTGATTGCGCCGCTGCGTGCGGCGATCGACGCTGAACGCGGCCGCAAGGCCGCCGAGACCGCGGCGACGCGGGTCGATTTCTACACGATGGTGCGCGGTGAGGGATGATACGATGACGACGGTTGCCGAATTGCCCGCAGGTTTTGCCGACAAGGTGCTGTCGGCGCAGTCGACGTTCCGCTCGGTGATGGACGCGATGGCGCGTCCGGGCAGCGTCCAGCGCGTCTCGGCGAGTGCGGGGACGCCCGCCGGGGTGATGCGCGGCACGGCTGCGGTCGCCTTGACGCTGTTCGATCACGACACGCCGATCTGGCTCGATGGCGCGATGTCGGCGACACCAGACGTCGCGCGATGGCTCAAGTTTCACACCAGCGCGCCGGTGATCGCGGATCCCTCGGTCGCCAGTTTCGCGCTGATCGGCGACGCCGCGAACCTGCCGGCGCTCGACCGCTTCGCTTTCGGCAGCAGCGAATATCCGGATCGCTCGACCACACTGATCCTGCAGGTGGACAGCTTGACGCGAGGACCGGCCTTCGAACTGAAGGGCCCGGGCATCGACGGCACCGCGCTGCTGCAAGCGATGATCCAGCCGCGCGACCTGTTCGCCCGGCTTGCGATCAACGAAGCCCTGTTCCCGCGCGGCATCGACGTCGTGTTGGTTGATGACGATGCGATTGCCGCGATCCCGCGCACCACGCGGTTGGTCGCAAGTGGAGTGTAAGCCATGTACGTAGCCGTCAAGGGAGGCGAACGCGCCATCGAGAACGCCCACCGCCTGCTCGCGCATGAGCGGCGTGGCGACCGCGATGTGCCGGAAGTGTCGCTGGCGCAGATCGCCGAGCAGCTTTCGCTCGGCGTCGATCGCGTCATGACCGAAGGCTCGCTCTATGATCGCGAGCTCGCGGCGCTCGCGATCAAGCAGGCGCGTGGCGACATGATCGAGGCGATCTTCCTGGTCCGCGCCTTCCGCGCCACGCTGCCGCGCTTCGGCGCGACCGAGCCGGTGAATACCGGCGAGATGCAGGTGCGTCGCCGGATCTCCTCGACCTTCAAGGACATTCCGGGCGGCCAGATCCTGGGGCCGACCTTCGACTACACCCATCGCCTGCTCGATCCGCAACTGGCCGAAGGTTTCGTACCGGAGCAGCCGGTGACGGCGGAAGCGTCGCAAGCGGCGACGCCGCGTGTGACCGACATCCTCGGGCGCGACGGCCTGATCGAAGGCTCGCCGCAGGCGGATGCCGACGCGCCGGTCGGCGATCTCACCCGCGAGCCGCTGAGCTTTCCGGCCGATCGCGACCTGCGGCTGCAGAATCTCGCGCGCGGCGATGAGGGCTTCCTGCTCGCGCTCGGCTATTCGACGCAGCGCGGCTATGGCCGCAACCATCCGTTCGCGGGTGAGATCCGCTTCGGCGACGTCGAGGTCGAGTTCTTCGCCGAGGACGCAGGCTTCGCCGTGCCGCTCGGCTCGATCGAGCTGACCGAATGTCAGATGGTCAATCAGTTCAAGGGTTCGGCGACCGAGGCGCCGTGCTTCACCCGCGGCTACGGCTTGGCGTTCGGGCAGAGCGAACGCAAGACGATGTCGATGGCGCTGGTCGATCGCGCGCTTCGCGCGCGCGAGCTTGACGAAGAGGTGAGCTCGCCGGCGCAGGACGAGGAGTTCGTGATGTCGCATTCCGACAACGTGCAGGCGACCGGCTTCGTCGAGCATCTGAAGCTGCCGCATTATGTCGACTTCCAGTCCGAGCTCGGCCTGTTGCGCAAGCTGCGGCAGGAATTCGCCGAGGCGAACCATTCGCCGGAAATGCGGGAGGCCGCGGAATGAACGCGCCGACTTACAACTTTGCCTATCTCGACGAACAGACCAAGCGGATGATCCGCCGCGCGATCCTCAAGGCGATCGCGATTCCCGGCTATCAGGTGCCGTTCGCGAGCCGCGAGATGCCGATGCCCTATGGCTGGGGCACCGGCGGCGTGCAGGTGACCGCAGCGATCCTAGGGCCTGACGACGTGCTGAAGGTGATCGACCAGGGCTCGGACGACACCACCAACGCGATCTCGATCCGCAAGTTCTTCGGCAAGACCGCGGGTGTGGCGACCACGACCTCGACAACGGAGGCGACCGTGATCCAGACCCGCCACCGCACTCCCGAGGCGCCGCTGCATGCGGGGCAGGTGCTGGTCTATCAGGTGCCGATCCCGGAGCCGCTGCGCTTCCTCGAGCCGCGCGAGACCGAGACGCGGCGCATGCACGCGCTCGCCGAATACGGGCTGATGCATGTGAAGCTCTACGAGGACATCGCGCGGTTCGGCCACATCGCGACCGCCTACGCCTATCCGGTGAAGGTGAACGCGCGCTATGTGATGGATCCGTCGCCGACGCCGAAATTCGACAATCCGAAGATGGACAATTGCCCGGCGCTGCAACTGTTCGGCGCCGGCCGCGAGAAGCGCATCTACGCGATCCCGCCGCACACCACCGTGGTCTCGCTCGATTTCGAGGACCATCCGTTCACGCGTTACCGCTTCGATGCGCCATGCGCGCTGTGCGGCGCCGACGATTCCTATCTCGACGAGATCGTCACCGACGACAAGGGTGGGCGGATGTTCGTCTGCTCGGACACCGATTTCTGCGAGCAGCGCCAGGCAGCCGGTCATCACGGCGCGCTCGGCGCAGCGCCGCACAAGGAGAAGGCGCATGTCTGAGCAGTCGCACCCCGACAACGACCAGCCGCTGCTGGTCGCCGAAGGGCTTGCCAAGAATTACGGTCCGCTCGCGGCCTGTCGCGACGTTTCCTTCTCGCTCTATCCCGGTGAGGTGCTGGCGATCGTCGGCGAGTCTGGATCGGGCAAGTCGACCCTGCTGCAGCTTCTGTCGGCGCAGCTCGCGCCGAGCGCGGGGCGGGTGTCCTACCGGATGCGCGATGGCGTGCTGCGCGATCTCGCCGGCCTTGGCGAAGCCGAGCGGCGCTTCCTGTTCCGCACCGATTGGGGCTACGTGCACCAGGATCCGGCGCAGGGGCTGCGCATGGCGGTCTCGGCCGGTGCCAATGTCGGCGAACGGCTGATGGCGGTCGGCTGGAATCACTACGGCCGGATCCGTGACACCGCATCGACCTGGCTCGAGCGGGTCGAAATCGATGTCGGCCGCATCGACGATGCGCCCAAGACCTATTCCGGCGGCATGCGGCAGCGGCTGCAGATCGCACGCAACCTTGTCACCGAGCCGCGGCTGGTGTTCATGGATGAGCCGACCGGCGGCCTCGACGTCTCGGTGCAGGCGCGCCTGCTCGATTTGATGCGCAACCTCGTCAGCGAGCTCGGCCTTGCCGCCATTGTCGTGACCCACGATCTCGCCGTCGCGCGCTTGCTGTCGCACCGCGTGATGGTGATGAAGGGCGGCCGCGTCATCGAGACCGGATTGACCGACCAGGTGCTCGACGATCCGCGCGAGCCCTATACGCAACTGCTCGTTTCCTCGATTCTGCCGCCATGAGCCCGCCAATGACCGCGATGATCGAACTTGCCAACGCCGAGAAGACCTTCACCATGCACCTGCAGGGCGGCGTCGAGCTGCCGGTCGTGCGCGGCGTCTCGTTCCACGTCGACCCGGGCGAATGCGTGGTGTTGTCGGGCCCGTCGGGCGCCGGCAAATCCTCCATTCTGAAGATGATCTTCGGCAATTATCGTTGCGATCGCGGCCGGATCGGCATCCGCCACCATGGGGCGGTGATCAATCTCGCCACCGCCGAGCCGCGCCAGGTGTTGAGCATCCGCCGCTCGACCATCGGCTATGTCAGCCAATTCCTCCGCGCCGTGCCGCGGGTAGCGACGATCGACGTCGTCGCCGAGCCCCTGATCGCCAACGGCGTCGCCCGCGAGGAGGCTCGCACACGCGCCGGCCGCCTGCTGCGCCGGCTCAATATTCCGGAGCGGCTGTGGCCGCTGCCGCCCGCAACCTTCTCCGGCGGCGAGCAGCAGCGCGTCAACATTGCCCGTGGCTTTATCTCGGATCTGCCGATACTGCTGCTGGACGAGCCGACCGCGTCGCTTGACGCCGCCAACCGTGCCGTGGTGGTTGAACTGATTGCAGAAAAGAAGACAAAGGGCGTCGCGATGGTCGCGATCGTCCATGACGATGAGATCCGGCATCTGATCGCGGATCGTATCGTCGATGTGACCTCGTTTGCCGCTGCTGCCTGAAGGACCGTTTGAAATGACCGCCAAGCAAGACACCGTCATCGGCAACGCCCGAGTCGCTCTCGCCGATCGCGTGATCGAGCAGGGCTGGGTCGCGATGTCAGACGGCAAGGTCGCCGACTTTGGCGAGGGCAGGGCGCCCGAAGCGGCTGAGGACGCCGGCGGCGATCTGATCATGCCCGGCATGATCGAGTTGCACACCGATCATCTCGAAATGCACTACGTGCCGCGGCCCAAGGTGTACTGGAATCCGGTTGCGGCCGTGATCTCCTATGACGGACAGGTCGCGACGTCAGGCATCACCACGGTGCTGGATTCGCTCCGCGTGTGGCGCGAGGACGGCGCCGAGGGCGTCGACGGCCGCGCCGGCCTGCTGGCCGAGGCGATCGCGGCGGCGCGCGAGGAGAAGCTGCTGCGCGCCGATCACTTCCTGCATCTGCGTTGCGAAATCCCGATGCCCGACGTGGTCGCGGAGGCCAAGGAGCTGATCGATCGCCCGGATGTGCGGCTGATGTCGCTGATGGACCACACGCCGGGCCAGCGCCAGTTCCGCGACGAGGTGAAGCTGCGCGACTACTACCGCGGCAAGGGCGGCGGCATGACCGATGCCCAGCTCGACGTGCTGTTCGCAAAGCGCTTCGCCTATCAGAAGGAATATGCCGCGACCAACATGCGCGCGATCGTCGCGTTGGCGCATGAGTACAAGATCCCGCTGGCGAGCCACGACGACACCACGGACGAGAACGTGGCAGATGCCGTCAATGACAAGGTGTCGGTCGCGGAGTTCCCGACCACGATGGAAGCCGCGCGCGGACTGCACGCCGCCGGCATCGACATTCTGATGGGCGCACCGAACGTCGTGCGCGGCGGCTCGCATTCCGGCAACATCGCAGCCGTCGACCTGGCGCGCGAGGGCATGCTCGACATCCTATCGTCGGACTATATCCCGTCGAGCCTGTTGATGGCGGCGCTGCAATTGCCGCAGCGGGTGCCGACGATCGATCTTGCGTCGGCGGTCCGCACCGTGACGAAGACGCCGGCCGAGGCGGTCGGGCTTGCCGATCGCGGTGAGATCGCGGTCGGCAAACGCGCCGATCTGATTCGGGTGCACATCGCGCGTGGCCTGCCGGTGGTGCGCAGCGTCTGGCGCGAAGGGAGGAGGGTCGCATGAGCGAAGCTCCGATCATCGCCGCGCCGCGTGCCGGCGCGATCGGCCCGGGACGGCTGGTGCTGGTGGTCGGCCCAAGCGGCGCCGGCAAGGACACGCTGCTGGGATTGGCGAAGGCGGCCTGTAGCGATGACCGCAACATCGTGTTTCCGCGCCGCCTGATCACCCGCGAGGCCTCTGCCTCGGAAGACAACGAGGAGGTCAGTGCGGAGGTGTTCCAGCGCGCGGTGGCTGGTGGTGACTATGCCATGCACTGGGAAGCCCATGGGCATCGCTATGCGCTGCCGCGGATAATCGACGACGACATCGGAGCCGGCCGCACCGTGATCGCCAATGTCTCGCGCACAGTGATCTCGGCCGCGCGCCGCAACTACGCCAATGTCGTGGTCGTCTCGATCACCGCGCCGCCGGATGTGCTCGCCGCACGAATCGCGATGCGCGCCCGCGCCAGCGACGGCCAGCTCGCGCAGCGGCTGGCGCGCACCGTCGACGAAACCACCGCGACGCCGGACTTCACCATCGTCAATTCCGGCACCGCCGACTATCACGCGCGGCAGCTTGTCCGCGTCATCAAGGGCGAGCGCTGGGACGGCTAGGCGGCGACTTCCAAACGAGAAAGGGCACTGATGTCGGTGATTGAGACGATCGAGCAACTCGAGGCGATCTATGGTTTCCCGAACGATGCCTCGACCGTGAAGGTCGCGGACCGCGTGACGCCGCTCTACCGCGCGCTGATCGAGAAATCGCCCTTCGTGTCGCTGGCGACAGCGGGGCCCGAAGGGCTCGACTGCTCACCGCGCGGCGATCTGCCGGGCTTCGTCCGCATCCATGACGAGAAGACGCTGATGATGCCGGATCGCCGCGGCAACAACCGCTGCGATTCGCTGCGCAACATCGTCCGCGATCCCCGCGTCGGGCTGTTGTTCCTGATCCCGGGCTCGGGCAGCACGCTGCGCGTCAATGGCCGCGCCTATCTCACGACAGAGCCCGAGTTGCTTGCCTCGTTCAAGATGGAGGGCAAGGCGCCGCGCACGGTCATCGTGATGACGGTCGAGGAGATGTACTTCCAATGCGCCCGCGCGATCGTGCGTTCCGACCTCTGGAATCCAGACAAGCGGGTTGACCCCAGGACATTGCCGACACCAGGCCAGATCCTCGCCGAGATGAGCGCAAACACCGTCGGCGGCGAAAAATACGATCGGGAATGGCCCGAGCGTGCGCGGCAGACGATGTGGTGATGGCTAGGCGGCTTGCTTGCCCTTCGATTGCTCTTCAAACGCCTTCAACGACACCGCTGCAACCTGGCGCAATGCCTCCCGGTCGGCACCGGAGGAGGCCATCACGCCCATGCCGGCGGTGATGGCGGAGAGATAGCGCGCGAGCGCGGCGGGATCGGCGGCCTCGCCGAGATCATGCTCGGCCTTTGCGCGCACAAAGCGCTCGCGCAACTGCTCCTCGGTCTGCGCGCGCCGCGCGGCCAGTTCGAACGGGACGTTGGCCGAGCCGGTGCCGCAGGCGAGGCCGCCCTGGACCAGCAGGCAGCCCGGCGGGTTGGCGGGGTCGGTCTGGGCGTCGGCGGTCTCCATCAGCATTCGCTCCGCCACGTCGCAGGCTGTGGGGGCGCTCAGCACTTTCTCCATCCAGGCGTTGCGCTTCTCGGTGTATCGGTCGAGGGCGGCCTTCAAGAGCCCCTCCTTGCTGCCGAAGGCGGCGTAGAGGCTCGGCGGATTGATGCACATGACTTCGGTGAGCTGCGCGATCGTTGCGCCCTCGTAACCGTGCCGCCAGAACACCTCCATAGCCCGGTCCAACGCCGCGTCGGCGTCGAAAGCGCGGGGACGTCCCATAGCCATGTGTCTCACTCCCTGAGCCGGGTGCCGTTTCTGTGACGGATTCTCCCCACTCTATCCTGTTGTCGAATTTGATCTTTCCCTTGACTTCCAGTTTCCCCAACAGTCTGCTAAGAATTTCCTAGCGTCCGATACATAAGTATCTTGCGGACCCGCGTCCAGCTCCACATCTGTAGCGAACACTACAGTTATCTGGAGCGCGCAAATGCCCTCGCTGACCCAAACCTCCCGTTCCGGCCGTTTCCGACGCAGCGTCGGCGGTATCGTGATCCTCGGCGCCGTCGTGGTGGCCGGTTCGATCGCAACCGGCCGCTATTTTTATGCTGCGCAGGCGACTATCGCGGCCGCTCCTCCCGAACAGGCGGTGGCCGTGACCGTTGCCGTCGTCGAGCCGCGCCGGACCACCCTGTTCGATGACTTCTCGGGCCGGCTCGAGGCTGTCGACCGCGTCCAGGTTCGGCCGCGGGTTGCCGGCGCGATCCTCGCCACCAATTTCACCGAGGGCGCGCTGGTGAAGGCGGGCGATGTCCTGTTCAAGATCGATCCCGCGCCTTATGCCGCCGAGGTCGATAAGGCCCAGGCGCAGCTCGAGGCTGCGAAGGCCCGCGCCGTCTTCACCGCCACCGAGGTCGAGCGCGGCGCGCAACTCGTCGGCAACAACATCGTGACCAAGCGCGATTTCGACCAGCGCGACAACGCCAACCGTGAGGCGATCGCCAATGTGAAGGCGGCCGAAGCCACGCTGCAGACGGCGAAGCTCAACCTCGACTACACCGAGGTCCGCGCGCCGGTCGATGGCCGGGTCGGGAGGATCGAGGTCACCGTCGGCAACCTCGTCGCCGCCGGCACCGCCTCGCCGGTGCTGACCACGCTCGTCTCGGTCAATCCGATCTACGCGAGCTTCGATGCGGACGAGGAGGTGGTGCTGCGGGCATTGAACTCGATCGCCGATGCCTCCGGCAAGCGCGGCGACCTCGGTCGGATCCCGGTCGACATGACGACATCAGGCGGCCTCGGCGCCAAGGGGCACATCCAACTCATCGACAACCAGGTCAACGGCCAGAGCGGCACCATCCGCGTCCGCGCCGTGTTCCGCAACGATGACGGCCGACTGATCCCCGGTCAGTTCGCGCGCGTGCGCATGGGCCAGCCGCAACAGCAGACGCTGGTTCTGATCGACGAGCGTGCCGTAGGCACCGACCAGGACAAGAAGTTCGTCATGGTGGTCGGCGACGACAATCGTGCGGTCTATCGCTCGATCACGCTCGGCGGCTCAGTCGACGGTCTGCGCGTCGTGACGGCCGGACTGAAATCGGGCGACCGCATCGTCGTCAACGGGCTGCAACGCGTGCGTCCCGGTGCACTGCTGAAGACTGAAGTCGCCGAGATGGGCGCGCGAGGCATGCAGCAGGCATCGGCCGAGACCAACCAGCACACGGCGCAGCGCTAACAAGCTGCTGCGCCCGGGGCATCACCATGAATCTTTCAAAATTCTTCATCGACCGGCCGATCTTTGCAGGCGTGTTGTCGATCCTGATCTTCCTGGCCGGCCTGATCTCGCTCCTGGCGATGCCGATCTCGGAATACCCGGACGTCGTGCCGCCGTCGGTCGTGGTGCGCGCGACCTATCCCGGCGCCAATCCGAAGGTGATCGCCGAGACGGTCGCAACCCCGATCGAGGAGCAGATCAACGGCGTCGAGGGCATGCTCTACATGAGCAGCCAGGCGACCACCGACGGCGCGATGACGCTGACCGTGACCTTCCGCCTCGGCACCGATCCCGACAAGGCGACGCAACTGGTGCAGAACCGCGTGCAGCAGGCCGAACCGCGCTTGCCGGCGGTGGTGCGCCAGCTCGGCATCATCACCAAGAAGAGCTCGCCCGACCTCACCATGGTCGTGCATCTGCTGTCCCCGAACAATCGCTACGACATGACGTACCTGCGCAACTATGCGGTGCTCAATGTCAAGGACCGGCTGGCGCGGATCGACGGCGTCGGCGACGTGCAGATCTACGGCGCCGGCGACTATTCGATGCGGGTCTGGGTCGACCCGCAGAAAGCCGCCGAGCACAGCCTGACCGCGAGCGACGTGGTGCGTGCGATCCAGGCGCAGAACGTCGAGGCGGCCGCCGGCGTGGTCGGCTCGTCGCCCAGCGTCAAAGGCATCGACTTGCAGCTCTCCGTCAACGCCGAAGGACGGTTGTCGACCGAGGAGCAGTTCGGCGACATCGTCGTGAAGACAGGCTCGCGGGGCGAGGTGGTGCGGCTGCGCGACGTCGCGCGGATCGAGCTCGGCGCTTCCGAATACGGTCTGCGCTCGCTGCTCGATAACAAGCAGGCGGTCGCCCTGCCGATCTTCCAGGCCCCCGGCTCCAACGCGCTGCAGATTTCGGACAATGTTCGCGCCACCATGGCGGAGATCAAGAAGAACATGCCGGAAGGCGTGTCCTACCAGATCGTCTACGATCCGACGCAGTTTGTGCGCTCCTCGATCGAGGCCGTCATCCACACGCTGCTGGAGGCGATCGCGCTCGTCGTGCTGGTCGTGATCCTGTTTCTGCAGACCTGGCGCGCCTCGATCATCCCGCTGCTCGCGGTCCCGGTGTCGATCGTCGGCACCTTCGCGGTGATGCACATATTCGGATTCTCGATCAATGCGCTCAGCCTGTTCGGCCTGGTGCTGGCGATCGGTATCGTGGTCGACGACGCCATCGTCGTGGTCGAGAATGTCGAGCGCAACATCGAGTCCGGGCTGTCGCCCCGCGATGCCACCAACCAGGCGATGCGGGAAGTATCGGGGCCGATCATCGCGATCGCGCTGGTGCTGATCGCGGTGTTCGTGCCGCTCGCCTTCATCTCCGGCCTCACGGGGCAGTTCTACAAGCAGTTCGCGCTGACGATCGCCATCTCGACCGTGATCTCGGCGATCAACTCGCTCACGCTGTCGCCGGCGCTGTCGGCGCTACTGCTGAAGGGCCACCATGAGCCGAAGGACCGGCTGACGCTGATCTTGGAGAAGGGGCTCGGCTGGTTCTTCCGCGGCTTCAACCGTGTCTTCACCCGCTCCTCGGAGAACTATGGCCGCACCGTTTCCAAGGTGATCTTCGGCAAGGCCGCGGTGATGGGCATCTATGTGCTGTTGATCGGCGTCACTGGCGTATTGTTCAAGCAGGTGCCGAGCGGCTTCGTGCCGGGCCAGGACAAGCAATATCTGGTCGGCTTTGCACGGCTGCCTGATGGCGCCACGCTCGACCGCACCGAGGAAGTCATCCGCAAGATGAGCGACATCGCGCTGACGCAGCCAGGGGTCGAGAGCTCGGTGGCGTTCCCGGGCCTGTCGATCTCCGGCTTCACCAATTCCTCCAATGCCGGCATCGTGTTCTCGACGCTGAAGCCGTTCGACGAACGCAAGGATCCTTCGCTGAGTGGTCAGGCGATCGCAGCCGCGTTGAACAAGAAATATGCCGGCATCCAGGAGGCCTTCATCGCCATGTTCCCGCCGCCGCCGGTCAACGGGCTCGGCACCATCGGCGGCTTCAAGCTGCAGATCGAGGACCGCGCCGGCCTCGGCTACGAGGCGCTGAACGATGCGACCAAGGCGTTCATGGCCGCGATCCAGAAGGCGCCGGAGATCGCCGGCGCGTTCTCCAGCTTCCAGGTCAACGTGCCGCAGCTCTTTGCCGACATCGATCGTACCAAGGCGCTGCAGCTCGGCGTGCCCGTGACCGAGGTGTTCAATACGCTGCAGATCTATCTGGGGTCGTACTACGTGAACGACTTCAACAAGTTCGGGCGCACCTATTCTGTCTATGTCCAGGCCGACGCTCCGTTCCGCGCGCGGGCCGACGATATCAGGCAGTTGAAGGTGCGCTCGTCCTCGGGCGACATGGTGCCGCTGTCCGCGCTGCTGAAGGTCCGCCAGAGCGCGGGTCCGGAGCGTGCGATCCGCTACAACGGCTTCCTGTCTTCGGACATCAACGCCGCCGCGGCGCCGGGCTATTCCTCCGGCCAGGCGCAGGAGGCGGCGACGCGGATCGCCGCGGAGGTGCTGCCGCCCGGCTTTGCCTTCGAATGGACCGACCTGACTTATCAGGAATTCATCGCCGGCAATTCGGGACTCTGGGTGTTTCCGCTGGCGATCCTCCTGGTGTTCCTGGTGCTCGCCGCGCTCTATGAGAGCCTGACGCTGCCGCTCTCGATCATCATGATCGTGCCGATGGGCCTGTTGGCCGCGATGTTCGGCGTCTGGCTCTCGAAGGGTGACAACAACGTCTTCACCCAGATCGGCCTGATCGTGCTGGTGGGACTATCGGCCAAGAACGCGATTCTGATCGTCGAATTTGCGCGCGAGCTTGAATTCGCCGGACGTTCGCCAATCCGTGCCGCGATCGAGGCAAGCCGGCTGCGGCTGCGGCCGATCCTGATGACGTCGATGGCGTTCATCATGGGCGTGTTGCCGCTGGTGCTGTCGACCGGCGCGGGCTCGGAGATGCGGCGCGCGATGGGCGTCGCCGTGTTCTCCGGCATGATCGGCGTCACGATCTTCGGCCTGTTCCTGACGCCGGTATTCTATGTGCTGCTGCGCAGCCTCACAGGGATGAAGCCGTTGACCCAGCACGGCGAGGCGACGATCCCGAACAAGGCGCACGCGGCATGATGCCGCGTGCGTTTTCATGAATTTTTCGAAAGGTCAGGCGGCAATGTCCAGCAGCAGTTGCGAGGAACCGCGGACCAGCGCCTTACGGCCCGCAGGCGTCAACGCAAACGAATCACCTCGCACCGCAACATAGCCGAGCGTGATGAGGCTTTCGACCGCAAACCGGCTCAGTTTTGAAGGGTTTGCCGCGGGGGCCCGCAGCGCTTTCAACGCATCCCACTGATCGGGTCTGAGTTCGAGTTCTTCGCTCATGGATCTTTGCACTCCAGCAATTCACGGGGTGCGAGATACAGAGCGCAGATGAATTTCGTGCGACCACAACGAGTCAGGATTTCGATTTATGTGGACCCACCGTCACATCATCGTGTCATTGGATTATTTCAAGTTTTTCGAATCGTGATGCATCGCGACGCGTGATCTCGTCACAGAGATTAACCGCCTTGGTTAACCGCGCCGCACGCTCGCGCCGCCGTCGACTGGCAGCGTGACACCGGTGATGAAGTTGGCTTCGTCAGAAGCGAGAAACAGCGCGGCGTTGGCGACGTCCCAGCCGGTGCCCATCTTGTGGCGGAGCGGCACCTTGCTGTCGCGTTCGGCCTCGACCTCGGCGCGGCTCTTCTTGAATTCGCGGGCGCGGGTGTCGACCGCCATCGGCGTGTTCATCAACCCGGGGAGGATCACATTGGCGCGAATGCCATATTGCGCGTTCTGGTAGGCGAGCTGCTCGGTGAATGCGATCATCGCGGACTTCGTCGCCTTGTAGGCAACATAGGGATAGGTCGTGATCGCGGCCATCGAGGAGATGTTGATGATCGCGCCGCGCTGCTGCTGTCGCATGATCGGGATCACGTGCTTGGCGGCGAGAACACAGCTCTTCAGGTTGATCGCTACGCAGCGATCGAACGCCTCTTCGGTGATATCGAGCAGCTCCGCGTCGCCGCCGGACAGGCTGACGCCGACATTGTTGTGCAGGATGTCGATGCTGCCCCAGCGTGTATGCGCGTCGGTCACCATGGCCTTGATGTCGGCGTTCTTCGTAACGTCGGCCTTGAAGGCCACTGCGGTGCCGCCCTTGGCCGCGATCAGGTCGACGGTCTCCTGCGCTGAAGCCAGATTGTGATCGACGCACAGCACCTTCGCGCCCTCGCGGGCAAACGTTAGCGCGGTGGCGCGGCCGTTGCCGATGCCCTCACCGGGGCTCTGTCCGGCCCCGACGACGATAGCGACACGATCTTGCAGGCGCATGTCATTTCACTCCCTGTAACGGTACTGCTGCAGTACCTCTTTGTAGGTTGGTTCGTTGTCGATCTTCATGGTGGCGAGTACGCGGACCACCGCGCAGTAGAATGCAATGGTCAGCACGAGGTCGGTCATGTGCTCGTCGGAGAGCTGCGCCTTGATCTCGGCAAAGGTCGCATCCGACATCGCGAGCTCCCGCACCATTTCGCGGGCGCCTCGAAGGATCGACCTGGCGAGCGGCTCGAGTTTCGACGGCCTGCCCTCGGTCTCGGCGATCAGGCCCTCGATGTCGGCGTCGCTGACGCCGAACTCCTTGCCGATCTTCACATGATGGGTGAACTCATATTCCGACTTCTCCATCCATCCGACCTGGAGGATGGCCAATTCGCGCAAGCGCGGATCGAGCTTGCTCTTGAAGCGGATGTAGCCGCCGATCCCGTTGAAGGCGCGCGCCATGTCCGGCGAGTTGACCAGCAGCTTGTGCAAATTGGTGTTGCGCTTGAGCATGTCCCGATATTCGGGCGCAACCTGATCGGCTTCGAGATAGGGCAGGCGGGCCATTGTTGTTGTCCTTGGTTCGGCGGCTTGCGGGATGGGCGGGATTCAGCCGTAGAGCGCCTTGTGCTCGGTTTGATAATTGGCGTAGGAGTCCTTCATGCTGGCACCGTTGAGCAGCATGGTCGCAACCGGAATGTTGTCGGCGTCGAACACGGTGGTGCGCACCCACATGCTCTCTGTGCGCTTGCTGCCTGAGAGCGCGACGACCTCACGTTCAGCCCAATAGGTCTCGCCAGGGAATAGCGGCCCGCGCAGCAGGCGAATCTCCTGGTCGGCGAATAATCCGACGGCGGGGCCGCGAACCGGCAGCCGGTCCTCGCGCGCGCGGTACTGGAACAGCACGCTCAGCATTTCCATCGGGATGATGGCGCGGCCCCAGGGATTGTGCTCGAGCGAATAGTAGTCCGACGGTTCGGTGATCACCTTCAGCTTGTCGGTCAGCGAGAATGGGTAGAGATCGCCCATGTTCTGGTCGAAATCCATCTTGATCGCCTGGCGGGCCGTCTTCATGCCGACCTTGATGTCGGCGAGGATGACGGGGTCGGTCAATGGCTTCAACTCGCCGAGCCGCTTGCTCAGGGCCGTCTCGGTGCCGTCGCCGTCGATCGACACGGTGCCGCGCAGGATCTCGGTGCCATCGCGCTTGATCATCCCGATCGCGCAAACGGTCTGGCCCGGTTTCGGCTTCTCGATCTGGGCCTGGACCTCTTCACCTTCGAAGGCCGGATTGCGGTAATGCGCGGATAGGCATCCGGTCATGAACCAGGCGCGGCCCCAGATCCGCTCGCAGAGCGGGGCGAACTGGCTGAAGTGGGTTGGCCCTTCGATCGTGCCGCCGCGAAAGCCGAGCTTCTGCGCGGTTGCGTCGTCGTGGATCGACGCGTGAGAGTCGTAGACCTGGGCCTGAAGCATCTGCTTCGGGCTGCGCCAGGGGCCTACCAGCAGATCGCCATTCTCCACGATTTCCGTCGTGAATGCGGTTTCGACTGTGATCATCCTTGGCCTCCCTTTGCGCGCCACCGTTTCAAAGAAGCCGGCGTTCGGCAAGACCACGCATAAGGCAGCAGAGAGAGAGAGGAGATATGTCTTGCCGCAAGGGAACAGGGCTGTTCATGCATAACAAAATCAGTGCATGCTGATGCATGATCCTGTCCGAATGAAACGAGACCGGGTCACACCGGCGTGGCAGAGACGGGACGGGGAGCCTGACGAATGGCGTTGATGGAAGTTGGACTGGACGACAAGTACCGGTTGGATGCGAAGCGAATTTTCCTTTCCGGTACCCAGGCGCTTGTCCGATTGCCGATGTTGCAGCGCGAACGCGATCGCGCGCATGGGCTGAACACCGCGGGTTTCATCTCCGGCTATCGCGGCTCGCCACTCGGCATGTACGACCACGCGCTGTGGCGCGCGAAGTCTTTCCTGAAAGAGCATGACATAGCCTTCGTGCCGGGTCTCAACGAGGACCTGGCGGCGACCGCGGTATGGGGCAGCCAGCAGGTCGGCATGTTTCCGGGCGCCAAGGTCGATGGCGTGTTCGGCATCTGGTACGGCAAGGGCCCCGGCGTCGACCGCTCGCTTGATGCGCTCAAGCACGCCAATTCTGCCGGCACCTCGCCCAAGGGCGGCGTGATCGCGCTCGCCGGTGACGACCATGGCTGCCAGTCCTCGACGCTGGCGCATCAGAGCGAGCAGGTGTTCGCCTCGGCGCTGATGCCGGTGGTCAATCCGGCGACGCTGCAGGACTATCTCGATCTCGGCATCCTCGGCTTTGCGTTGTCGCGTTATTCGGGCTGCTGGGTCGGCTTCAAGGCGATCTCGGAGACGGTGGAAAGCTCGGCCTCGATCGTCAGCGATCCTGACCGCATCAAGATCATCATGCCCGACGATTTCGAGATGCCGCCGGGCGGGCTGTCGATCCGCTGGCCGGATCCGCCGCTGGAGGCGGAGCGGCGGCTCCATGGGCCGAAGATGGAGGCGGTCGCCGCATTCACCCGCGTCAACCGCTTCGACCGCATCGTGCTGGATTCGAAGCCGGCGCGGCTCGGCATCATGGCGACCGGCAAGGCCTATCTCGATCTGCGCCAGGCGCTCGCCGATCTCGGCATCACGGACGCCGAGGCCCAGACGCTCGGCCTGCGCATCTACAAGGTGGCGCTGACCTGGCCGCTAGAGCAACGCGGCGCGCGCGCCTTCGCCGAGGGGCTGCAGGATGTGCTCGTGGTCGAGGAAAAGCGCGGCTTCATCGAGGACCAGCTCGTCCGCATCCTCTACAACATGGACGCCTCGAAGCGGCCCTCGGTAGTCGGCAAGCGCGACGAGAGCGGCGCGATGCTGCTGCCGAGCGAAGGCGAGCTGACGCCGACCATGGTGGCGGCCGCCGTGGTGGCGCGGCTGCGCAAGCTCGGGCATCGCAGCCCGATGCTGGAGCAGCGGCTCGCCAAGCTTGAGGCGTTCGATCGGCCGGCCGAAGGCACGGGTAGCGTCAAGCTGGCGCGCACGCCGTATTTCTGTTCGGGCTGCCCGCACAATACCTCCACCAAGATCCCCGAGGGCAGCCGCGCCATGGCCGGTATCGGTTGCCACGGCATGGCGCTGTCGGTGCCGAACCGCAACACCCAGACCATCTCACACATGGGCGCGGAAGGCGTGAGCTGGATCGGGCAGGCGCCGTTCACCAGTGAACAGCACGTGTTCCAGAATCTCGGCGACGGCACCTACACCCATTCCGGCCTGCTGGCGCTCCGCGCGGCGGCCGCCGCAGGCGTCAATATCACCTACAAGATCCTCTACAACGACGCGGTCGCCATGACCGGCGGCCAGCCCGCCGAGGGCGGCTTCACGGTGTCGCAGATCGCCCACCAGGTGGCGGCCGAAGGCACCAAGCGGCTCGCGATCGTCTCCGACGATCCCGGCAAGTACCCCGCCAATTACTTCCCTGCCGGCGCCACCGTGCATCATCGCCGCGAGCTCGATGCCGTGCAGCGGAACTTGCGCGAGATCAAGGGTCTGACGGTTCTGATCTACGACCAGACCTGCGCGGCAGAGAAGCGCCGCCGCCGCAAGCGCGGGCTCTATCCCGATCCGGCGAAGCGCATCTTTATCAACGAGCGCGTCTGCGAGGGCTGCGGCGACTGTTCGCAGGCCTCGAACTGCGTCTCGGTGCAACCGCTGGAGACCGAGTTCGGCCGCAAGCGCCGCATCGACCAGTCGAACTGCAACAAGGATTTCTCCTGCATCGAGGGATTCTGCCCGAGCTTCGTCACCGTGCTCGATCCCAAGCTGCGCAAGGCCGACCGCACCGCGGCCGATCCGAAGGCGCTGTTTGCCGACCTGCCGACGCCGCCGGCGGCCGCGCTGGATGCGCCCTACAACATCCTGGTTACCGGGATCGGCGGCACCGGCGTCATCACCATCGGCGCGCTGCTCGGCATGGCCGCGCATGTGCAGGGGCTGGCCTGCTCGACGCTCGACTTCACCGGCCTGTCGCAGAAGAACGGCGCTGTCATGAGCCACGTCCGGCTCGCGCCGGCGGCCGACATGCTGACCACCGTGCGCATCGCGCCCGGCGGTGCCAATCTGATCCTCGGCTGCGACCTCGTCGTTGCGACCAGCGTGCCGGCGCTGAGCCGGGCCGAGCGCGGCGTCACCCGCGCCGTGGTCAACGCCGATCTGTTGCCGACCGCGAGCTTCGTGATCGATCCGGACATCGATTTCGAGGCCGGCACGATGCGCGATGCGCTGAACGGCGCGGTGACGCCTGGTGACCTCGACATTCTCGATGCCACTGGCCTTGCCACCGCGCTGATGGGCGACAGCATCGCGACCAACGCCTTCATGCTCGGCTTCGCGTTCCAGCGCGGCGCGATCCCGCTGTCGCTGGATGCCATCCTGAAGGCGATCGAGCTCAACGGTGCGGCGATCGAGATGAACAAGACGGCGTTCTCGTGGGGACGGCTCGCCGCGCATGACCTGCCGCGCGTCGTCAGCGCCGCGCGCTTCAAGAGCGCGGGCGCCGCGCCGGTCAAGCGCACCCTGGACGAGGCAATTGCGTACCGCGCCAAGTTCCTCACCGACTATCAGGACGAGGCCTATGCCAGGCGCTATCTCGCCGACGTCGCGCGGGTGCGTGCGGCCGAGGCTGCGGCGGCGCCCGGATCGCAGGATTTGACCGAGGCATTCGCCAAGGGCCTGTTCAAGCTGATGGCCTACAAAGACGAGTACGAGGTCGCCCGGCTCTATTCCGACGGCGAGTTCGCCAAGTCCTTGCGGGAGCAGTTCGATGGCAATCCGAAGCTGAAGGTGCTGCTGGCGCCGCCGCTGCTCGCGCCGCGCGATCCCGTCACTGGACGTCTGCAGAAGCGCGAGTTTGGCCCGTGGGTGTTCCAGGCCTTCAGCATCCTGGCGCGGCTGAAGGGCTTGCGCGGCACTGCATTCGACATCTTCGGCTACACGGCCGAGCGCAGGATGGAGCGCGCGCTGCCGGGCGAATATTCCGCGATGATCATGCGTCATCTCGACGGTAAGAACCCGCTCGATCTGCCGCGGCTGGTGGCACTGGCGAAGTCGGCCGATCTGGTGCGCGGCTATGGCCACATCAAGGAAGCCAACGTCGCCCGCTACCGCGGCGAATGTGCGCGGCTGGAAGGCGCAATCGGCCGGCCGATGGCGCAGGCGGCCGAATAGGGGGCCCTGACTGCGGCCGCGGTGGGAACCTTCCGCGGCCGCCGTCGTTGAACGATGGCCCTGCTCGCGGCTTCGGCTGGATTGGCGCGGCCGGGCTCCTACATGAATTACTGTTCTGTTCGAGTGATTTCAGGAGGCCGTTTGATGGTCCTGAAAAGCATATTTGGTGTCGCCGTCTGTACCGCGTCCTTGCTGTTGGGTGGTGTGGTATTCGCTGACGAGTACCGCCCGGACGAATTCTTCAGTCTCGATCTCTCCAGGGCCGTGCTGTCGCCGAAGCGGCTCGGCCCGCCTGCGCAGTTCGAGCCGGTCCCCGTCGAGGCCAATTCCGACCGCAGCGCGGCAGCGCCGCAGGCCAATGCCGAGCCAAAGGTTGAGGACACCAAAGTTGCGCCGCAAAAGGCTGTGCGCACGGCCAAGGTGACAGCGAAGCCGGTCGAGAAGAAGCTGGTCGAGCGGAAGCCGGTCGAGAAGAAGCGAGCGGAGAGGCGCGTTCCCGCACGGGCCAAGCTGGCGCGCCGCCACAGCAACCCGCTCGACGCCCAGGCGCGCGATACGCGGATCCAGACCTGGCCGTGCCGCTCTGGCGGTATCTGCAACTGGCGGTGACGCAGCATCATAAAGAAAATGGCTCCGCGAGGAGCCATTTTCCATTTCCATTGTGTCGGCCTTGGTGTTGATTGTGTCGATCTCAGTAGCGATGTCGTTTGACCACCACAACGCGGTCATGATGATGCCAGCCGCGATGCCAGCCGTGGTCGCGCATTTCGGCGTGGGCGCGCCAACCATGGTCCCAATGATGATAGCCGCGCTTCACCACGACTGTGTCGGCGCTCGCGACCGACGGCACCACCAATGCGAGCGCGCCGATTGCAGCAACAACATATCCAAACTTCTTCATCTCATCCTCCTCAATTAAGCGAGAATGAAACAGCGCAGCGATTGAAACGTTCCTACGCAATTGGAGAGTTTCCTGAACGCTTGTTCAGCAAATGCGCATTGCCGCGTCACTCCGAGCACAACGGATTGGTCTATCGTGCCACGAGCTAACCGCGCTTCTCCACATTGCTGCTTCGCGTCGGCACGCCGAATTCCTTCCGGCATACCTCGGCCAGCACGGCGATGCCTTCGCGGATCTGCTGATGCGAGGGGCTCGCGAAGCAGAGCCTGAGCCGGCTGCCGGAGTGAGCCTTGCTGGTCGACCATTCCGGTCCGGGATTGATCGAGACACCGGCCCCGAGCGCTGCCTGATAGAGCTTCATCGTGTCGACATTGTCGGGCAGCTTGACCCACAGGAAGATGCCGCCCTTGGGCGCCTCGAACTCGGCGGCGGTGCCGAACTGCTCGTTCAGCGCCTCCATCAGCGTGTCGAGCTTCGCCCGCAAGCCGCGCGTCAGCCGCGGCACATGGGTCGCAAAGTGCGGCGCGCAATATTCGGCCAGCACCATCTGCTCCAGCGCACCGGAGCCGGCATCGGTCTTCAGCGCCAGCATCCGCGACATCATCTCCCAGGGCGCCACGATGAAGCCGACGCGCAACGCCGGCGCGATCGATTTCGAGAACGAGCCGATATGGATCACGCCGCCATGCTGGCTCATGGCGTAGATCGCGGGCGGCCGCGCGCCGCTCCAGACCAGATCGGCATAGCAATCGTCCTCGAAGACCGGCACGCCGTATTCCTGCGAGAGCTTCAGCATCTCGGCGCGGCGGCTTTCGGGGAGGATCGAGCCGGTCGGGTTCTGCACCGTCGGGATGGTGTAGATGTATTTCGGCGTGATGCCGCGGCGCTTGTGATCGGCGAGTGCCGAGGCCAGCGCGTCCATTCGCATGCCTTCGCCGTCGAGCGGAATCCCGACCGCGTTGACACCGAGCCGCGTCAGCCGGTTCAGCGAGCCCTGGTAGGTCTCCTGCTCGATCAGCACCGTGTCGCCCTTGGCGAGCAAGGTGTGATTGACGAGGTCGAGCGCCTGCAGCGAGCCGGACACGATCATGATCTCGTCCGGCGTGCAGGCGATGCCGGCGTCGCGTTTCAGCTTCTGCGCCAGGAATTCGCGCAACGGCAGGTAACCCTGCGGGCCGTGAGCGAGGTTGTAGGTCGCGAGATTCTTGCCCTCGCGCTTGAGCACGGCGTTGACCGCCTCCAGCAGCCCCTCGACCGGGACCTGCTCGGGATCGTTGTTGCCGCCGACGAAGCTGTACTTCGCAAGCCCGGTCCACCGCGCGGCCGGCGCGGGCAGGCCGGCCGGGAGCAGGGGTGCAAAATCGAACTGGGCTGAGGTGGACATGGATGTTTCGCTCCGTCTTGTTGTCGTTGAGAAGGCCGTGGCGCGGCCTTCCACGAGGTTAGTTCTTGCCGAGCAGCCTGACCGGACGGCCCTGGGTGATGAAGGCATAATGCCCGGCGCCGACGCTGCCGACCATCAACGCCTCCACAACCGGCTCCGCGATCTCGCCGGTGGCCGCCCAATCGACCGCGAAATTGGCGCCGGTGCCGCCGCGGGTATCGGTGGTGGCGATGACGACCTCGACGGTTGCGAACGGTTTTAGCGCGACCGGCGATTTGAGGTAGCTCTCCACCATCTTGCCTGATGTGTCGAAATAGGCGATCCGCTTCAGCACCAGCGGCTTTGTCTCGGAGGCGTTGTGGACGCTCAGCGTCACCGAGAAATCGGCCCTGAGCTTGCCCTGGCTCATCGACACGCTGGAATAGACCGGCACATAGAATGCGCCGGTGACGGAGAGATCCCCCGCCGGCATTGAGGTGAGCGAATTCGCAAAATTTTGCTCAATACTTCCCGAGGATTGTGCTAGCGCCTGTGTCATGCGCAGGGTCAACAGGCAGGCGAGAATCGCGAGAAAAACGCCGCCTGCGCGGATGTGACACATTGCTTGATTGATCCTCACGCCCAGCCCTCTAGGTTGCGGCACAGGAAGCCTTGACGCATGCACGAGCTAATTCGCGATATCACTCTCTGTATCCTGTTTGCCTGGGGCCTTGGGCTGCTGGCCCATTTCTCCCGGCAGCCGCTGATCCTCGCCTACCTTATCGCCGGCTTTTTCATTGGTCCATTCGGCATGGGCTGGGTCAAGTCGCAGGAGTCGATCAGCGTCATCTCCGAGCTCGGCCTGATCTTCATGCTGTTCATGATCGGGCTGGAGATCGACCTGAAGAAGATCGTCCGTGCCGGCAAGGTGATCCTGTTCGCCGGTGCCGGCCAGCTTATCGGCGGCTGCCTGCTCGGCATCCTGTTCTTTGCGGGAATGGGCCTTGCAATCAGCGGCGGCAAGTTCGATGCGCTCTATCTCTGCGTCGCCTGCGCATTGTCCTCGACCGTGATCATCGTCAAGGTGCTCTACGAGAAGCGCGAGCTCGACACCCTGCCGGGCCGGATCACGCTCGGTGTGCTGGTCCTGCAGGACATCTTCGCGATCCTGTTCCTGGCCGTGCAGCCGAGCCTCGACAATCTGCAGGTCGGCGTGGTGCTGCTGTCGATCGCCCGCGTCGCCGTCCTGGTCGCGACCGCGCTGGTGCTGAGCCGCTACGTGCTGCCGCGGCTGTTCCACCAGATCGCGCGCCGGCCGGAGCTGGTGCTGCTCGGAGCGCTCGCCTGGTGCTTCCTCATCGGCGAGATCGCGGAGCGCCTGCATCTGTCCCGCGAAATGGGCTCGCTGGTCGCCGGCGTCTCGATCTCGACCTTTCCCTATGCGCTCGACGTCACCGCGAAGGTCACGACGCTCAGGGACTTCTTCATCACCCTGTTTTTCGTCGCGCTCGGCATGACGATCCCGATTCCGGGTTTGTCGGTGATCGGGCTCGCGCTTGTCATCGCCGCGTTCACCGTGGCGAGCCGCCTTGTGACGACGTTCACGCCGCTCTATCTGATGAAGCAGGGCCTGCGCGCCAGCCTCTTGCCCGCGATCAATCTGGCGCAAATCTCCGAGTTTTCGCTGGTGGTGATCCAGACCGGGACCGCCGCCAACCACATCTCGACTGAGACCGCGAGCGCCGCCTCGTTCGCCTTCGTGGTGCTGGCGGTGCTCTCGACCTTTGCGATGGGCCGCAGCGACCAGCTCGTGCGCGGCCTGATCGGCTCCCTGAAGCGGATCGGGCTGCGGGATCTCGACCACGATCAGGACAGCGAGGGGGCGGGCGAGGGCGGCCACGGCGAGATCAGGCGCATCGTCATTCTCGGCTTTTTCCGCGCGGCGAGCGCGCTGCTCAACCAGATCGAGCGGCAGAACCAGTCGCTGCTCGAGCAGATCAGCGTCATCGACTTCAATCCGCTGGTGTTCCGCACGCTGTCCGAGCGCGGCCTGCACGTGATCTACGGCGACATCAGCAATGTCGATACGCTGGTCCATGCCGGTATCGGCAAGGCCGAGATCATCATCCTGAGCGTACCGGATTTCCTGCTCGTCGGCGCCGACAACGAGAAGCTGGTGCGCCATGTCCGGACCCTGAACCCGACCGCGAAGATCGTCGCGACCGCCGATCTCTTGGCCGACGTCGAGGAGCTCTACAAGGCCGGCGCGGACTATGTCACGGTGACCCGGATCAGCGACGCCGGCGAACTCTATGCCGTGATCGAGGCCACCGATGCCGGCCTGCTCGACGACAAGCGCGCCGAGATGGATGCTCGGCTGGCCGAGCGGCGCGAGGTGCTGCCGTAGGAGCTCGCCGTGCAGCCCCGGATGCAGCGAAGCGAAATCCGGGGGACCTTGCGTGCGAGAATGTCCCGGATTGCGCTTCGCTCCATCCGGGGGCTTCTACGGGTGTCCGTCACCGCCCTGGCATGCCTGCCCAATGCATGGCGGGTTGCATAATGATACTGGCGCGGGCCTAGGAACCCGGCTAATCCACTGCCTGCATAGAGCGAGATGTCAGGACAATGGCCGATACGATCCAGGAAGTGCTGCAGGCGTTTGCAGGGGGAGAACTCGTCGTCGTCACCGATGATGACGACCGGGAGGGCGAGGGCGATCTGATCGTCGCGGCGTCGTTCTGCACGGCGGAAAAGATGGCCTTCATCATTCGCCACACCTCCGGCATCGTCTGCGCGCCCATCACCACCGATGACGCGCGCCGGCTGCGGCTCGACCCGATGGTGGCGCACAACGAGTCCAACCACACCACCGCGTTCACGGTCTCGATCGACTACAAGCCCGACGGCGGCACCGGCATCTCGGCCGAAGAACGCGCCTCCTGCTGCCGCGCGCTCGCCAATCCCAATGCCGGTGCCAACGACTTCGCGCGGCCCGGTCACATCTTCCCGCTGATCGCCCGCGATGGCGGCGTGCTGATGCGCTCCGGCCATACCGAAGCCGCGGTCGACCTCTGCAAGCTCACCGGCCTGCCCCCGGTTGGCGTCATCAGCGAGCTGATGAATGACGACGGAACCGTGATGAAGGGCGAGCAGGTTGCGAAATTCGCCGCCGCCCACAAGCTCAAGCACGTCACGATCGCGGACCTGATCGCCTACCGTCAGGCGCGCGAGAAGCTGATCGAGCGAGTTGCAACCTTCACCACCGAAAGCCCGATCGGCCCGCTCCAGGGCTTTGCCTATCGCTCGCCATTCGACGAGATCATGCATGCAGCCTTCGTCTATAACGGCATCGGCGACGGCCGGAACGTGCTGACGCGGCTGCACAAGCCCAACATCGTCAAGGACCTGTTCACCGGTCAGGCGCGGATGGAAGCCGTGCTACGACAGTTCAAGCATGCCGGCCGCGGCGTGCTGGTGTATTTGCGCGATGGGGCCGCGGGTGTTCCGGTCGAGCCCGTCGGCGAGACGAAGAGCGCGGAGGCCGATCGCAACAAACAGTGGCGCGAGGTCGGCGTCGGCGCACAGATCCTGCGCGATCTCGGCGTCACCTCGATCCGCAACCTGACGTCGTCGGTGCACGACTACAAAGGCCTTTCCGGTTTCGGCATCGAGATCGTGTCCAACGAGAAGCTCGAGCATTAGCATTTGTCGTTCCGGCCGATGCGCGTGCATCGAGCCCGGAATCTCGAGATTCCACGGCGCCCTTGAGGTTCACGCTGTCGTATGCCGCGGAATGACGAAAACCCAATACAATTGCGCTTTGCAGCATAGCGCTTTAATTTATCCGGCAAACTCCCAAAGATCTATGCGAAAGGATGTTTCATGAGCGTGCGCCCCCAGGCCAAGGACAAGCCGGCTGCTGCCAGCTTCCAGTGGGATGATCCGTTCCTGCTCGACGACCAACTCACCGAGGACGAGCGCCTGATCCGCGACACCGCCCGAGCTTACGCACAGGACAAGCTGCTGCCGCGCGTCACCAAAGCCTATCTCGAAGAGAAGACCGATCGCGAGATCTTCAACGAGATGGGCGAGCTCGGCCTGATCGGCGTGACGCTGCCGGAGGAATATGGCTGCGCCAATGCGAGCTACGTGGCCTATGGCCTCGTGGCGCGCGAGATCGAGCGCGTCGACTCTGGGTATCGCTCGATGAACTCGGTGCAGTCGTCGCTGGTGATGTATCCGATCTACGCCTATGGCGACGAAAACCAGCGCAAGAAATATCTGCCCAAGCTTGCGACGGGCGAGTGGGTCGGCTGCTTCGGCCTGACCGAGCCTGACGCCGGTTCCGATCCCGGCGGCATGAAGACCCGCGCCGAAAAGGTGGCCGACGGCTACAGGCTCAACGGCGCCAAGATGTGGATTTCGAACGCGCCGATCGCCGACGTCTTCGTGGTCTGGGCCAAATCATCGGCGCATGACAACCAGATTCGTGGCTTCATCCTGGAAAAGGGCATGAAGGGCCTGTCGGCGCCGAAGGTCGGCGGCAAGCTCAGCTTGCGCGCCTCGATCACCGGTGAGATCGTGCTCGATAACGTCGTGGTGCCGGAAAGCGCGCTATTGCCCAACGTGTCCGGCCTGAAGGGCCCGTTCGGCTGTCTCAACCGCGCCCGCTATGGCATCTCCTGGGGCGCGATGGGCGCCGCCGAGGACTGCATGCACCGCGCCCGCCAGTACACGCTCGACCGCAAGCAGTTCAACCGGCCGCTCGCCGCCACCCAGCTCGTGCAGAAGAAGCTCGCCGACATGGAGACCGAGATTGCGCTCGGCCTTCAAGCTTCGCTTCGCGTCGGTCGTCTGATGGACGAAGGCAAGATGGCGCCGGAGATGATCTCGATCGTCAAGCGTAACAATTGCGGCAAGGCGCTCGACATCGCCCGCATGGCGCGCGACATGCACGGCGGCAATGGCATCCAGATCGAGTATCACGTGATGCGACACACCGCGAACCTGGAAACCGTGAATACCTATGAGGGGACCCACGACGTCCACGCGCTGATCCTTGGACGCGCGATCACGGGCATTCAGGCGTTCTCGTAAGGGGCGCTGGCGTACCACGAGGCAATGCTGTCATCGTCCGCGAAGGCGGACGATCCAGTATTCTGGAGGCCGATGCTCAATCTCGAGTGCCGGTGTTTACTGGATGCCCCCGCCTTCGCGGGGGATGACAGCGAGTAGGCAATCCCATGGCCGACAACGACGACATCCCGTTCAACCGCAACTTCCCGCTCAAGCCAGGCGTGGTCGAAGAGGTCCGGCCCGGCGTGCGCCGCATCCTCTGCAACAATCCGAGCCCATTCACCTTCACCGGCACGGTCAGCTACATCGTGGGGAAGGGCAAGGTCGCGATCATCGATCCCGGTCCGGATGACGAGGCGCATGCCAAAGCGCTGCTCGACGCGGTCCGGGGCGAAACCGTCACGCACATCCTGGTTACCCATACCCATCGCGACCATTCCCCGAACACCCCCCGGATCAAGGCCGCGACCGGCGCGCCGGTTTATGCCGAGGGACCGCACCGGGCTTCGCGTCCGCGCTTCGAGAGCGAGAAGCACAATCCGGAATCCGGCGCCGACCGCGATTTCCGTCCCGACGTGCAGGTGAAACACGGCGACGTCATCGAAGGCACGGGCTTTAGGCTGGAGGCGGTCGCAACCCCGGGGCACACCGCCAATCATCTCGCCTTCGCGTGGCCTGAACGCAGCATCAACTTCGTCGGCGACCACGTGATGGGCTGGTCGACCTCGATCGTGGCGCCGCCTGACGGCTCGATGATCGACTACATGGCATCGCTGGAGCGCCTGGAGCAGCGGCCCGAGCAGCTCTATTTCTCAGGCCATGGACCTGAGATTCCGGAAGGTCCGCGCTATGTCCGCTTCCTGACCCGTCATCGCCGGGCGCGCGAGGCATCGATCCTGCATCGTCTCGGCAAGGGCGAGGCCGACATTCCGACGATGGTGCGCGCGATCTATATCGGGCTCGATCCGCGTCTCGCCACTGCCGCCGGCTATTCCGTGCTGGCCCATTTAGAGGATCTGGTCGGACGCGGCATTGTCACGACCGATGGAGATCCCGTGATCGGCGGGACGTATCGGCTGGCCTCTTAACCTCGCCCCGTTCTTCACGGGGAGAAGTCCAAATTCGGGCGTAGCGCGAATTTCGGGTGAGGGGCATGCCACAAGCTCGGTCTCGCCATTGCGCTCGCGGATCGAAGCCCCTCACCCCAACCCTCTCCCCGCAAGAGCGGGGCGAGGGAGCACACCGGCGACACGGGCAGACGCTATTTCTTCACCGTCTTCGCCGGCGCCTTCGGCGGAGGCTGCGGCGGCTTCTTAGCCGGCTTGGAGTTGTCGTTGTCGACAGCGGTGTTGATGTCCTCGATCAGCTTCGTGATCCGCGCCGCGTTGCTGCCCAGATCGGTGTCGAAGTAGCGCGAGGCGGAGCGGATATCGACGCGCGAGTCCTCGCCATCGGGCGTGACCCGGATCGAGACGTCCTCGCGGAACCCCATGATCGGCGTGCGTGCCACCGCCTCGATCCGGCCGATGTTGCGCGGCGGTTGCGGCGCGCGCTCGTCGATGACAAGCCATTTGCGACGGTTCACCAGTCGCAGCGTCACATCGAATGCCCGGGTGGCCGACGCCTCGAGCTCGACGGTCTCGATATCGGGGTAGGCCTTGCGCTGCTGCTCGGCTGAATAGAGGCCGGCATAGGCCGCAGGATTGGTGCCTTCGCCGGTGCGCAGGCGTGCCAGCGCCTCGAATCTGGGCGGATCGATCGGATCGGTCGTGATGTCGTAGATCCGCGGCAGCTTGCGGTACTGATACAGGAGGTAAGCGGGGTAGGCGAGCACGAGGGCGTCGATCAACAGGGCGAGCAGAATCCGGCCCATGCCGCGGGTCCCGTTCTGCCAGATCGCGGCGAAGGCGCCGAGACCGACCAGGATCGAGAGGCCGGCGCAGCCCAGCGCGCCGAAGAAGGTCGCCAGCGCCGGCTTCACCTCCAGGAATCCGAAGCGGACGATGAGGACCGAAACCAGCACTGCGACGACGGAGAAGATGGCGAGGTTGCGTGACCAGGTGGCGAGACCGGACACGGGCTCCTGCTGGTAGGGAGCGGAAAACCTGCGCGCCATCGTCGAAGAATCTCCCGGTTGAGATGCGCCGGGGCGAGCAATGCCGCCGTGACTGATCCGTGTGAGATCACGGACCTGCGGCAAATTCAAGGGAATTTGGGGACCCTCCTCCCCCTTGCGGGAGAAGGTGGGCCGCAGCCGGCCTATCGGCCGCCGTCCTCCAAGGAGGCCGCGATTCGCCGCATCGGCTATGCGAAGTCCGCGACGGATGAGGGGGCTGCCTCCGCAGAGACAAACCCTTCACCCGCGCTCGCTATGCGAGCGCACCCTCTTCCGCAAGGGAGAGGGTGACAACGAGGTTAGGCCGCTGCGGTCGGCAACGTGTAATCCTTGAACTGGTCGCGCAGGGCCGTTTTCAGGATCTTGCCGGTTGCGGTGTGCGGAATGCCTTCGACGAAGGCGACGTCGTCGGGCATCCACCATTTCGCGATCTTGCCGTCCATGTATTTCAGGATGTCCTCGCGCGTGGCGTTCTGGCCCTGCTTGAGCTGCACGATCAGGAGCGGACGCTCATCCCATTTGGGATGATGGACGCCGATCACGGCGGCTTCCGCGACCGCCGGATGGCCGACCGCAAGGTTCTCGAGATCGATCGAGGAAATCCATTCGCCGCCGGACTTGATGACGTCCTTGGAGCGGTCCGTGATCCGCATGTAGCCGTGCGGGTCGATCGTGGAGACATCACCAGTGTCGAAATAGCCTTCCTCGTCGAGGATGCTGCTGTCGACCCTGAAATAGGCCTTTGCGATCGCAGGGCCGGAGACCTTCAGCCGGCCGAAGGTTTTGCCGTCCCACGGCAGCTCCTTGCCGGCATCGTCGGTGATCTTCATCTGCACGCCGAACGGCGGATAGCCCTGGGTCTGCAGGACGTCGAGCCGTTCCTCGCCGGCGCGCTCGGAGAACGGCGGCTTCAACGTGGCCAGCGTGCCGAGCGGGCTCATCTCGGTCATGCCCCAGGCGTGGCGCACCTGCGTGCCCATGTCGAGGAAGGCCTTGATCATCGAGCGCGGCATCGCCGAACCGCCGCACACCACCATCTGCAGATCCGGCAGCTTGAGATTGTTGGCGGCCATATATTGCAGCAGCATCAGCCACACTGTCGGCACGCCGGCCGTATGCGTGACCTTCTCGGTCTGCATCAATTCATAGACCGAGGCGCCGTCGAGCTTCGGGCCAGGCATCACGAGCTTGGTGCCCATGGAAGGAGCGGAGAAGGCGATGCCCCAACTGTTGGCATGGAACAACGGGACCACCGGAAGCATTGTGTCTGCGGCGGAGGTGCCGAGCGCGTCCTTCGAGTTGGCCATCAGCGCATGCAACACGTTGGACCGGTGCGAGTAGAGCACACCCTTGGGATCGCCCGTGGTACCGGACGTGTAGCACATCGCCGCCGCGGTGTTTTCGTCGAAGGTCTTCCACTGGAACTTGCCGTCGGACGCCGCGATCCAGTCTTCATAGGCGACCGCGTTCTTCAGCGTGGTCTGAGGCATGTGTGCTTTGTCGGTCAGCACTACATAGCGCTCCACGCTCGGCAACTGGTCCGCGATCTTCTCCAGCACCGGAACGAAGGTGAGGTCGGTGACGACGATGCGATCCTGGGCGTGGTTGACGATCCAGGCAATCTGCTCCGGAAACAGGCGCGGATTCACCGTGTGGCAGATCGCGCCGATCCCCATGATGCCATACCAGACCTCGAGATGGCGCCAGGTGTTCCAGGCGATGGTGGCGACACGGTCGCCGAGCTTGATGCCGTCGCGTTCCAGGCTCTGCGAGACCTTCAGCGCGCGGGCGTGGATTTCAGCGTAATTGGTGCGATGGATGGGGCCTTCGACCGACCGCGTCACGACCTCCTGCGTGCCGTGATATTTCGCGGCGTGCTCGATAATCTTGTGACACAGCAAGGGCCAATCTTGCATCAAGCCAAGCATACGCAAATCCCTCCTCAATCCTCACACATGATCCACCGGCATCTTGGGCGGCCGGCAGTAAAATCATGGAATTGACATGAACTTTAGCGCGGAGAAAGCAAGCCGAAAATGGGCTGATGGCGCGTTTCGTCGCGGGCGCGCGGCAATGGTTACCGCTGCCGCGGCGCTGCTTTGGCTTGGCATGCAGGCCAATCCGGCGGAGGCCGCCCGGCGCTCGGCCGGCTTTCCATGGGATGACCTGTTCGGCGCCCGCCCGGCCAAGCCGCGCGCGGTGAAGCGCCGCACGGCCGTGCCATTGCCGAGGCCGCGCCCCGCCGAGGCGCCGGCCGCAGCGAAGCAGCCCGCGGTGACCGAGCCCGCAGAGCAGACCAAGCCTGCCGAGGCCGCAAAGCCGGCTGAGCCCGCTCCGCCGCAGCCCTCGGCCTGCCGGCTGGCGCTGACCGAGGAGATCGCGATTGCGCCGAGCGTCCCTGACATCCACGGCCCCGGCGATTGCGGCGGCGAGGATCTGGTGCGGCTGGAAGCGATCGTGCTGCCGGACAAGCGGAAGGTTGCGGTGAAACCGGCTGCGATCCTCCGCTGCAAGATGGCGACCGCGGTCGCGGACTGGGTGCGCACCGACATCGCTCCGCTTACCGTAGGACTTGGCAGCCCGATCAGCGATCTCGACAATTTCGACTCGTTCGAGTGCCGTGGCCGCAATCGCGTCGCCGGTGCGCAGCTCTCAGAGCATGGCCGTGCCAACGCGCTCGACGTGCGCGCCTTCAAGCTCGCCAACGGCAGTTCGATTTCGCTGACCGACCGCAACGTGCCGCGCAGTTTGCGCGAGACCGTGCTGCATTCGGTCTGCGCCCGCTTCTCCACCGTGCTTGGCCCGGGCTCGGATTGGTACCACGAGGACCACATCCATCTCGATCTGATGGAGCGTCGCAACAATTACCGGATCTGCCAGTGGAATGTGTATGACCCGCTGCCGCAGGTCGCCCCGCTGCTGCCGGCGGCCCGCCCGGAGGACGCTCCGCCGCGCGAGGTAGCGGCCAAATCCAACGCGTCCAAGCCTGATACGTCCAAGCCCGATGCGTCCGAGCCAGGTGCGCCGAAAGCCGGCACGTCCGAAGCCGATGTGTCCAAGGGAGAGCACGGCAAGCCGGACGCGACGAAAGCGGAAAACGCGGCCGTTCCCGACGCCGCCGCGACCAGGCCACGACCAACAAAAAAGCGCCGGCATAGCCGGCGCCCCTGATGTCGTCTGCGATGGTCGGGCGGATCAGTAAGTGACGTTGCCGCCGCCGCCCTGCAGCGCCATCTGCGAATTGAACGGCGAGTCGCCATGCTTGGGCTCCAACACCACCACGATGGTGCCGAGCTTGACGCGGTTGTAGAGGTCGATGACGTCCTCGTTGGTCATGCGGATGCAGCCCGACGAGATCGACGCGCCGATATACTCCGGCTGGTTGGTGCCGTGGATGCGGAACAGCGTGTCCTTGCCGCCCGAATAGAGATACATCGCCCGCGAGCCCATCGGATTGTCGGGACCGGGGGCGACGTAGCTGGGAACTCCGAGGCGGGAAATTTCGCCGGGGGTCGGGTGCCAAGCCGGCCATTCGGTCATGGCGCCCACCTTGGCGATGCCGGACCAGGCCATCGCCTCTTCGCCCACAGTGATGCCGTAACGGATCGCCTTGCCGCCGTCCATCACGTAGTAGAGGTAATGGTTGTCGGAATCGACCACGATCGAGCCGGGGGCTTCCTTGCGGTGGTACTCGACGATGGCGCGGCGGAACGGCTCGGCGACCGGCGTCTTGACGAAGGTGCTCTTCGCCATGAGTTCCTTGTCACGTGGCTTGAAGTTCGCGGTGTTGGTTGCCTCGTAGGTTGTGGCCTGCATGCAACCAGACAGCATCAGGCCCGTGGCCAGAATTCCCAGGGTAACTTTGAGCGACATGATTACAGTCCAATCGAAAATCCGCGCCCAAAGCGCCCATAATGCGCCGCAAACGCCACGATTCCATTGAAACCATTATTGCCGAAACCTCCCGTCAATCCCAGCGTTTAGATGCTCCTCCCGCGTTGCGGGACGCCGTCTGTGGCTTTTTTGCCGCAATTTTTCGACCGCTGGGCCGCCGTTCTGTGCAAACAGGCAACGGTCGGACGGGAGATGTCAGCCGTCGCCGCTTGGCCGCTACAAAAGGACGCCGGATTCATGTCCCAGTCATGAACCGCCAGCCAGAATCGGGCTAAGTCCACCGGTCTGCCAGCCGCCTCCTGGAGTTCCTTATGCTGTCGGTGTTCATCCCCTCCGATGTGTCCCTCAAAAAGGTTGCCATCACCGACCTGGCCGGACTGCCCGACAATGCAGTGTGGGTCGATCTGGTGAACCCGACCGTGGAGGAGGATCGGGCGGTCGAGAGGCTGGCCAAGATCGCGGTTCCCACGCGGGAAGACATGCAGGAGATCGAGATCTCCAGCCGTCTCTACATCGAGAGTGGCGCGCGCTACATGACCGCGACGCTGATGTGCCAGTCCGACACGGACATGCCGCGGACCACAGCCGTCACCTTCATCCTGACCGGCCACCGCCTGGTCACGGTGCGCTATGATCTGCCCAAGCCGTTCGCGCTGGTCGAGAACAAGCTGGCACGCGCCTGCCCGCCCGGCATCACCGGCGAGCAGGTGCTGATGGAACTCCTTGACGCGGTGATCGACCGCTGCGCCGACATCCTGGAGCGCTGCGGCGCCGATATCGATCAGGTCTCGCATGACATTTTCGAGCCCGAGAGCGAGCGTCACGGCCACGCCAAGCAATATTCGCAGATCCTGATCGCCATCGGCCGCAAGGGCGACCTGACCTCGAAGGTCCGTGAAAGCCTGGTCTCGATCGGACGGCTCGTCACCTTCCTGTCCGCGGTCGTGGAAGGGGTGAAATGGTCGAAGGACATGCGCGAACAGCTCAAGACCATGCAGCGCGACGTGGCGTCGCTGACGGACCACGCCTCCTATCTCTCCAACAAGATCACCTTCGTGCTCGACGCCATGCTCGGCGTGGTCAATCTGGAACAGAACAACATCATCAAGCTGTTCTCGGTGATGGCGGTGGTGTTGATGCCGCCGACGCTGATCGCCTCGATCTACGGCATGAACTTCAAGGTGATGCCGGAACTCGAATGGACGCATGGCTACCCGCTGGCGCTGGTCGCCATGCTCGCCGCGGCGATCGTGCCGTACTGGATCTTCAAGTGGAAGAAGTGGCTGTGACGGCTGCTTTCAGCGCGCGCGTCGCATTTTGGGATTAGGGCAGGCTGCCTTATTTCCTCTCCTAAAATTTGAGTGTTGCGCTGAACGTTTGGGCGAAACTTGTCTGCGATAACGCCTGCCTCGAAGCCGGAGGACAGCAATGGTTGAGAAGATCATAACCCCACGGCGTAACGTCATCGACTTTGCGCGCTATCAACAAGACCGCGCAGCAGGCAAGGTGCAGGCGATCTCGCCGAGGCTTTGCCGATACTGTGGCGCTGCGTTGCTCGATGGTGAGGACGACGACGACTGCTCCAGCGCGTTGAACGACATCGCGCTGCGGCCGCTTGAGAAGAAGTCGCGCAGGTTCTACGCGGACTAGAGGCAGAAGCCTCGGAGGCAGAAGCCTTCTTGCGTCGTTGCATTCGCAATCGAAGCCATCCCTGGAATACGGCCGCGGCGGCGGCCGGGATCGCTTCGTCGCTCTCTCTCCCGGCAATGACGTTGCAACTTACCCTTACCGTTAAACGTGCTGGCCACCGTTGATGTGGATCTCCGCGCCGTTCACGTAAGAGCTGGTCTCCGTGCACAGCACGTAGATGATCTTGGCGACCTCGTCCGGCGTGCCGAGGCGATGCATCGGGATCTGCTGCTCGACGATTTTCTCGGTGCCCGGCGACAGAATCGCGGTGTCGATCTCGCCCGGGGCGATCGCGTTGACGCGGACGCCGACGCGGCCGAAGTCCGATGCCATCTCGCGCGTCAGCGCCGCGAGCGCCGCCTTCGACGTCGCATAGGCCGCGCCGGCAAAGGGATGCACGCGGGAGCCCGCGATCGAGGTGACGTTCACCACCGCGCCGCGCGCGTGCTTCAGCTCCTCGATCAGCCCGCGCGCGATCATGATCGGCGCGAAGAAGTTGACGTGAAAGACCTGGTTCCAGGTTTCGATATCGGTATCCATGGTGCCGAGCCGCCCGCCGCCCGGAGCCTTCGGCGAGATCGCGGCATTGTTGACCAGCGCGTGGAGTTCGTCGTTCTCCAGCCGGCTCCTGATTTCGGAGATCGCGCGCACGGTGTCGTCGTGGCTGCCGAGATCGACCTCGATATGGTCTTCCGGCCCCGCGCCCCACGGACAAACTTCGGGAAAGGCGTGCCGCGAGCAGGTGATGACGCGCCAGCCGGCGGATGAGAACCGGATCGCCGTGGCATGGCCGATGCCGCGGCTGGCGCCGGTCAGGAGCAGCGTGCGCCGCGGCGCGTTCGATGTGGGAGACATGGGGACCTTTCAGCGTTGAACGGCGTCGGCGTCCGGAGCATGGGCCGGAAACATGGAAACCGGTTTTCCGAAGAGATCATGCTCAAACAAAGGGACATCAGGGATAGAGCCGCACTTTCGACCACGCGCTGCCGGCGCCGTCGCGGCGGAATTCGATGCGGTCGTGTAGACGGAACGGACGGTCATGCCAGAACTCCATGCGCAGCGGCGTGATCCGCCATCCGCTCCAGCCCGGCGGCCGCGGCACTTCGCCGATGACGTATCTCGCGCCGACCTTGGCGATCGCCTGCTCAAAGGCGAAACGGCTTTCCAGCGGCTGCGATTGCTTGCTCGCCCACGCGCCGATCTGCGCCTGCTTCGGCCGCGTGGCGAAGTAAGCATCGGCCTCGGCATCGGTCACCGGCGCAACCAGCCCGCGGATGCGCACCTGCCGGCGCAGCGATTTCCAGTGAAACAGCAAAGCCGCCTTCGGGTTGGCGGTCAGTTCGCGGCCCTTGGCGGAGGCGATGTGGCTGTAGAAGACGAAGCCATCGGCATCAAAACCCTTCATCAGCACCATTCGTACGTCGGGCAGCCCGTCGGCATCGACGGTGGCGAGCGCCATCGCGTTCGGATCATTCGGCTCGGACTTGGCGGCCTCGGCAAACCATTCACCGAACAGCGCGAACGGCTCCTCCGCCGCCGTAAAATCACCCGATGTTAACGGTGTCGGGTGTTTGATGGAGGTCGTGTCGGTCATGTCAGGGGTCCCGATTTGCTTCCGCCCGCGTCACAAAACGCGTTGCTCGCCCTATATAGGGCATGGGACCGCATTGGCCTATCGGCGATCCGTCCCGCGGGCACGGCGGTTACACTGATTCTCATCGGTGTCGGCGCAAGCGGTTGCAGCCTGTCGCAGGTCGATGCCTTCGCGCGGGTGGACGACGCGGATGTGACGGGCTCGATCCGCCCGACACCGGTCAACGCGGTGGTGCCGACCGACAGCGACCTTGCGTTCGGCCGCAACGCGGCCTCCGACGTGCTGACCAAGGGCGACAAGGATTCCAGCCAGCCCTGGGAGAATCCGCAGACCGGGGCGCGCGGATCGGTGACGCCATTGGCGGAGGCCTATTCCGGCGAGGATGGCCGGGTCTGCCGCGACTTCCTCGCAAGCTACGTCAACGGAACCACCGAGACCTGGTTGCAGGGCGCCGCCTGCAAGACTGGACGGGGGCGGTGGGAAATCCGTAGCATGACGCCGTGGAGAAAGTCCTGAGTGCCGCCGGCATATTGAGCTGGCGATGGCGCCGGGCTAGTTGCAAAAATGCCACTGAACCCCCAGATGAACCTAAGGTGGGCCCGGACGGGTTCCCGATCCTGGACTGATTTTCCCGTGAAGGAGACGTGACGGATGCGCGACCCCTATGACGTGTTGGGGGTGCAGCGGAGCGCCAGCGCTGCGACGATCAAGAGCGCCTATCGCAAGCTCGCCAAGAAGCATCATCCCGACAACAACAAGGGTGATCCCAAGGCGGCCGCCCGCTTTGCCGAGATCAATGCCGCCAACGAGATCATCGGCGACGAGGACAAGCGCCGGCAGTTCGACCGCGGTGAGATCGATGCCGAAGGCAAGCCGCGCTTCCAGGGATTCCCCGGCGGCGGCGCCGGTGCCGGCGGCCGCGCCGGTCCGGGCGGCTTCGAGTACAGCTTCCGCACCGGCCCGGGTGGTGGCATGGGCGGCGGCAGCTTCGAGGATATCCTCAACAGCATGTTCGGCAACGCGGCCCGCGGTGGCCGCGCCGGGCGTTCGAGCCCGTTCGAATTCGACGCCGGCGGCGGGGTCGGGGTCGACCTCGACCTTTCGGTGTCCATGACGGTGTCACTGGAGGAATCGGTCAAGGGCGGCGAGAAGCGCGTTCGGCTGCCGACCGGCCGTGAGCTCAACGTCAAGATTCCCGCGGGCGTCGCGAGCGGCCAGCAGATCCGGCTGAAAGGGCAAGGCGAGACCGCGCCCGGTCATCCGCCCGGCGACCTCCTGATCACGATCTCGGTCGCGCCGCATCCGTTCTTCAAGGTCGATGGCAATGATCTTAGGATCGACCTGCCGATCACGCTCTATGAGGCGGTGCTCGGCGGCAAGGTCCGCGTGCCAACACTCGGCAGCGCGGTCGAACTGTCGATCCCGAAGAACACCTCCAGCGGCCGGACCTTCCGCCTCAAGGGCAAGGGTTTGCCGAAGGCGGGGGCGACCGGCGACCTCTACGTCACCACCCGCATCATCCTCCCCGACGGGAACGATGCCGATCTTGAGGCATTGATGCAGACGTGGCGGGATCGACACCCCTACAATCCGCGCAGTGATCTCGGCTGACAGCCGACACGCTCGAGATGCGAAACTGAACTGCCCCGGACCGTTTCGGCGCAGACAGTAGCGTTCGCGCGAGCGCCAGGGTCGGGCTAGCGCCAAAGGATGGCAAGCCGGGAGTGCGGCCTCGAGAGGGGGACCAGCGCGGTACAAAACCCCAATCGAGGCCGCGTGCGTCGATCGGCGGATCGAGCGCAGATCATCTTCGCGTGATCATCCGGTGCGATATTGAGACGCGCCAATGACACGATTCGAAATTTTCAATGTCCGAATTGAGACGTTGAGTGAGGCTGGATTCACTCGACGCTCGTGCACCGCCTTGCATGCCGATCGTCGTGGAATTGCGGGCTATCCGCCGCTCTTCTCCATCTGATCGTAGACCGCCTGCGCGACCTGCGTCAGGCGCGAGCGGTCGGTGCCGCCGCTGACCACATAGGCGACACCGCGGTCGGCCCAGAACAGCGCGCCGTCATTGCCGTGCACGGCGTATCGCATCTGCGTCGCCTCGGTCTTCGCCTTCGCGGTGTAGATCGTATAGCGCTCGCCGGACGCACTCTCATACATCAGGAATGACGCCGGCCCGCCCGGTCCGGGCAGCAGCCGGCCGCCGATCAGCTTCAGCCCGGTCAGCTCCGGCGCGCGCACGTCCCAGCCGCAGCGCTTGGTCAGCCAGGCCTGGAGATGCGCACGCTCGTTGCCGGGTACCTCGACGGGATGGCGGACCTCGACCACGTACAACCGGTGTGCATCGAGGGCATCGAGCGTGAAGCTCTGGAAGGTTGACGGCGCAACCGCCATGCCGCGCGCGACCCAGCCGATGCCGCCACCGGCGACGAAGGCGGCGAGCGTTGCTGCCACGGCGCCATAGATCCAGCGCCGCGGCTGACGCTCCAGCCGCTCGAGTTCGAGCCGCTTCGGCACCGCCTCGTCGAGTACGGAATCGTAGCGCGCGTGCAGCGCATCCGCCATCGCACGCCATGACTGCACCCGCGCCGCTTCGTCCGGATGCGCCGCGAGCCAGGCCTCGACATCGCCGCGGCGCTCGGCCGGCAGCTCGTTGTCGACGTAAGCATGCAGCTCATCTTCGGTGACGGGAATGTTCGGGTCGGTCATATCAGTCGTCTCTGTCAAATCTCGTTCGAAAATTGTTCACGCGTAACGCTGCCATCACGCATCGTGTCATTTCACCCGCCTGAGCGCCGGGCGCTCGCCGTCCAGCGAGGCTCTCACATGAGCGCGGGCGCGGGCCAAGCGGGACATGACGGTGCCGATCGGCACGCCCTGGATGTCGGCGACCTCGCGGTAGCTCAGGCCCTCCAGCATCACCAGCAGCAGCACCGAGCGCTGCTCCTCCACCAGTGTCGACAACGCGCGCTCGATATCGCGTCCCTCGGCCTCGGTGCCGCTGGCGTCGGCATTGTTGTCGAGCAGCGGCATCAGTGGCGGCCGGCGCGCCAGTGAGCGCCGGCGGTTCTTGTTCAGGTTGGTCAGGATCGTGTAGAGCCAACTCCTGAGGTCGCCGCCGAGAAACAGCCGCTCCGAGCGGAGCGCCCGCACCAGCGTGTCCTGCACCAGATCGTCGGCGATGTCGGCGTCACGCGCGAGAGCGCGCGCGTAACGCCGGAGCGCCGGTATCATAGCCTCGACGCTTTGACGAAAGGCGGTCATGCATCCCTGTCTTCGATGGTTGCGGCGGCAGCCGCCTTTCCCAACATAACACCCAAATGACGTGACTATTCCTGTTGCGCCGATTTGTCCGCGCGGTGCGGTGGCCGAGTGCAGATTTGGGCTGTACCCGGCGTGTCGATTCCGGCTACGTGATCTCTACGAGGCAACGCAACTCGCTCAGCAGGGATTAATCACCACGCAATGCCGGTGCCGACGATCTACTATATCCGTCACGGCGAGACCTCATGGAATGCGGAAGGCAGGCTGCAGGGCGTGCAGGACATCGCGCTGAATGAGCTCGGCCGCCGCCAGGCGGCGCATGCGGGGCGCATCCTCGCCGGCCTGTTTGCCCGCGACGGTCGCGACAAGACGCAGCTTGCCTTCGTCGCGAGCCCGTTGATCCGGGCGCGCGCGACCATGGAGCTGGTGCGTACCGAGCTCGGCCTGCCACCGGGCGGCTATGCGCTCGACGACAGGCTGCGCGAGATCGGCTACGGGACGTGGGAAGGCTCGACGCTTAAGCAGGCGCAGGCCGCCGATCCCGCCCTCTATGCCCGGCGCCTGGTCGAGAAGTGGACGGTGGCGGCGCCCGGCGGCGAAAGCTATGTCGAGGTGCAGGCGCGGATGACCGACTGGTACCACTCGGTGGGCTCGGACACGGTCGCCGTCGCCCATGGCGGCACCGCGCGGGCGCTGATGGTGGCGCTCGGCTTCGAGACCCCGGCCAGCGCTGCCGATCTCACCATCGAGCAGGGCGCGGTCTACGTATTCGATGAGGCCGGGTTGCGGAAATATAGTTAAGCTACGCGGTCATTCCGGGGGCGCCCGGAGGGCGAACCCGGAATCTCGAGATACCGGGTTCGATACTGCGCATCGCCCCGGAATGACGGATCAGTAGTTTGACCCCGGTGCCTGCGCGCGTTACCACAAGCCAGAACTGACTTACACAAGCGCAAAAGATGTCCTTCAACACCTTCGGCCATATGTTCCGTGTCACGACCTTCGGCGAAAGCCATGGGGTGGCGATCGGCTGCGTGGTCGACGGCTGCCCGCCGCTGATCCCGCTCAAGGTGGAGGAGATCCAGCACGACCTTGATCGCCGCCGTCCCGGCCAGTCGCGCTTCACCACCCAGCGCCAGGAGCCGGATGCAGTGAAGATCCTGTCCGGCGTGATGGCGCATCCAGAAACCGGCCTGCAGGTGACGACGGGCACGCCGATCGCGCTTTTGATCGAGAATACCGACCAGCGCTCCAAGGATTATTCCGAGATCAAGGACAAGTTCCGCCCCGGTCATGCCGACTTCACCTATGAGGCGAAATACGGTCTGCGCGACTATCGCGGCGGCGGGCGCTCCTCGGCGCGCGAGACCGCGACCCGCGTCGCGGCGGGCGCAATCGCGCGCAAGGTCCTGCCAGGCGTGAAGGTGCGCGGCGCGCTGGTGCAGATGGGCCCGCACAAGATCGATCGCGACAAGTGGGACTGGGACGAGATCGCCAAGAATCCGTTCTTCTGCCCGGACAAGGACAAGGCGGCGTTCTTCGAAAGCTATCTCGACGGCATCAGGAAGAGCGGCTCCTCGATCGGCGCCGTCATCGAAGTCGTCGCCGAGGGCGTGCCGGCCGGGCTCGGCGCGCCGATCTATGCCAAGCTCGACAGCGAGCTGGCAGCGGCGATGATGACCATCAATGCGGTCAAGGGTGTCGAGATTGGCGCAGGCTTCGGTGCCGCGGAGCTCTCCGGCGAAGAGAACGCCGACGAGATGCGGACCGGCAATGACGGCACCAGGTTCCTGTCCAACAATGCCGGCGGCATTTTGGGCGGCATCTCGACCGGCCAGCCGGTCGTGGTGCGCTTCGCGGTCAAGCCGACATCCTCGATCCTGACCCCGCGCCGCACCGTGGACCGAAAGGGCGCCGACACCGACATCCTGACCAAGGGCCGCCACGATCCCTGCGTCGGCATCCGTGCTGTGCCGGTCGGCGAGGCCATGATGGCCTGCGTGCTGGCCGATCATTTTCTGCGCCATCGCGGACAGACCGGCCGCTGATTCCTGTATAGTAGCGGTCGCTACTGCGTTTTCGAGCGAGGCCTGTCCCGGACTTGATCCGGGACAGGCACCGGTTTCTCGCCAAGAGAACGCGCCAAAACAAGAATCTGGAGCTTCGGTTCTGATTCAGCCAGAACCGAAGCTGCTCCAGGTCGGGTGCTCGTCGGGGGTACTGCCATGAACGCGTCGGAGTTGCGGGACATCATCGAGTGGATGATCGGCGGAGCGCGCTCGGCGCCCACCCCGTCGCAGATGATGGCGGAATGCTGCGAACGCGTGGTTCGCGCCGGCCTGCCGCTATGGCGCGTCGGCGTGTTCGTTCGCACGCTGCATCCCGAGATCTACGGACGCAGTTTCATCTGGAAGCCTGGGGCCGAAGTGGAGACCGGCACCGTCAGTCACGACATTCTGGATTCCCCGGAATATGCCGCAAGTCCGCTTTCGATCGTTTTCAAGCAATGCGTCGAGGTGAGGGCGCGGCTCGACGATCCGGCAAGCGCGCGTTTTCCGATTGTCGAGGACCTGCGCCCGGAAGGCGTCACCGACTATATCGCCATGCCGCTGATCAACACCGACGGCTTTCCCAATGCTTCGAGTTGGACCACCAAGCAGCCGGGCGGCTTCACCGAGGAGCAACTGAACGTGATCCGGTCGCTCACCGTTCCATTGGCACGCTATATCGAGATCGTGACCCTGCGGCGCACCGCCGCGCTTCTGCTCGATACCTATGTCGGCAACCGCGCCGGCGAGCGCATCATGGGCGGCCAGATCAGGCGCGGCCATGCCGATACGATGGATGCCGCGATCTGGCTGTCCGACCTGCGCGGTTTCACCGCGTTGTCGGATCGCTTGCCGGCCGAGACCGTGGTGGAGATCCTCAACCTCTATTTCGATTGCCAGGTGTCCGCGATCCGTGCCCACGGCGGCGAGGTGCTAAAATTCATGGGTGACGGCCTGCTCGCGGTGTTTCCGGTCGATGAATATGTCGGCAACGAGGAGCAGGTTTGTTCACGGGTGCTGGAGGCGGCGCGCGAATCTCGCGCCGGCGTCGCGGCGCTGCAATTTCCCAATGGCGAAGACGTCGAGCGTTTCCGCTTCGGCGTCGCCCTGCATCTTGGGCGAGTGCTCTACGGCAATATCGGGGGCGGCAACCGGCTGGACTTCACCTGCATCGGGCCCGCGGTCAATCTCGCCGCGCGGCTGGAGAGGATCGCTGGCCGGCTCGGCCGCACTGTGGTTGCCTCCGAGCGTTTCGCCGGCATTTGCGACGGCGGCTGGAGCGAGCTTGGCGAGTTTCCGATCGCCGGATTCTCGAAGGCTGAGCGGGTCTATGGCCTGCACGACGAAGCGCCGCGCGCCGTTCACGCCTAGAGCATGATCCGGAAAAGTGTGATGCAGTTCTCCGAAAAGATGATGCTCAAACAGGAAGCTAAAGCGCGATGACGATTCAACCCAATCTCATCGCGCTTTAGGAGCGACGCCAAGTGTCCGACGTTGATGCCCAGCATCGGACCGGCATTGCCCTGATCGTCGCGGCCGCGGTGGCATGGAGCACCGCGGCGTTCTTCACCCGGCTGCTGCACTTCGATTCCTGGACCATCCTGTTCTGGCGCGGGTTGTTCGGCGGCGGCGCGATCACCCTGTTCCTCGTCGCCACCCAAGGCGGGCGTGGCGCGCGCGACCTCGTCGCGATGGGCGCCGGCGGTTGGCTGGTGGCCTGCCTTTCGACCGTTGGCATGGTGGCGTTCATCCCGGCCTTGCAAATGACGAGCGTGGCCAATGTCGCGGTCATCGTCGCCGTCCAACCCTTTGCCGCCGCCGCGATCGCCTGGATATGGTTGCGTGAAGCAGCCCTGCCGCGGACACTGCTGGCCAGCGCGGTGGCATTGGTCGGCGTGGCCGTCGCCGTCAGCGGTGCAGGCGGCGTCGCGGATTACAGAGGCATCGGGCTCGCCTGCGTGATGATGCTGGCGCTGTCGCTGATGACGGTCGCCATCCGCAGGCATCGGGAGACACCGATGGTCGCGACTGCCGCATTATCGAACTTTCTCGGCAGCCTGATCAGCATTCCCTTTGCGCAGGGTATCGGCTCGGCCACGGCATCCGACCTCGGCGTGCTCGCGATGTTCGGGTTCTGCCAGGTCGGGCTCGGCCTCACGCTGTTCACGCTGGGCTCCCGGCTGATACCGTCCGGGCAGGCCTCGCTGATTGCGACGCTCGAAACACCGCTGATGCCGCTCTGGGTGTGGCTAGCCTTTGCCGAGATGCCGTCCGTCCGAGCGCTCGTCGGCGGTGCGCTGGTGATGGGCGCCGTCGTCGCCGACATCGCGGCGGGTGGACGGGCGCAGCTCGTGCAGCCGGCGGAGCGATGAGGGATGCTACTCTTCCGGCTCGGTGGTGAACAGCAGTGGATAGCCCTTGGCGCGGCCGGCGTCGGTGGCGCGTGTCGCCTTGGTCTCGGCGACGTCCCTGGTGAACACCGCGACCACGCAGACACCGCGCTGATGTGCCGTCAGCATCACCTTGTAAGCTTGATCGTCGGTCATGCGGAATTCCGCCTTCAGCACGGTCACGACGAATTCACGCGGCGTGTAATCGTCGTTGATCAAGATGACCTTGTGCAGACGCGGCCGCTCGACCTTGGTCTTCGCCTTGGTTTTCGGCTTGACGATGGTATCGGGCATTGCCCGGCACCTCCCTCACGGTTGCACTCCGGATAATAATGCCTTCCGGGCTTCACTGGAACCGGTCGATTTGCACGGGCTCATTGCGGCAACGGCACGGCGCGCCGTCGTCGCCCAAATCAAGGCGGACGGGCTTAACCTGAATGTGAAGCGCGGACGCTGTTCGCGCTTTGCGCCGCCTGATTTGCGTGTCACCATGACAGTCACACGACGGGAGGGCAGCGATGCGCTGGTATGTCTCGATCGGAGCGGTGCTTGTCGCCGGCATGCTGGCAAGCGGCGATGCGGCCGGTGTTGCCGCGCCCGGGCCGGGAACGCAGCCCAACGAACGGCTGGTCGAGAAGGAGTCCACCCCGAGCGTCGATGTCGAACTGATCCTTGCGGTCGACGTCTCCTATTCGATGGACATGGACGAACTCGCGGTCCAGCGCGAGGGTTACGCACAGGCGATCGTCTCAAAGGAATTCCTGCAGGCGCTGAAGGCCGGGCCGAACGGCAAGATCTCGATCACCTATATCGAGTGGGCTGCCTCCAACGATCAGAAGATCATCATCCCCTGGCGCGTGATCGACGGTCCCGAATCCGCGGATGCCGTCGCGGCCGAGATCATGAAGACGCCGGTTCGGCGGGCCTCGCGCACCTCGATCTCGGGCGCGATCTACTTCGCGGTTCCGTTGTTCGACGAGAACCCGCATCGCGGCTTGCGGCGCGTGATCGATATTTCCGGCGACGGACCCAACAACAACGGCGCGCCGATCCAGCCCGCGCGCGACATGGCGCTGGAGAAGGGCATCGTCATCAACGGCCTGCCGATCATGGTGAAGGAGCCGTCCTACTCGACGATGGATATCGAAAATCTCGACTGGTACTACGAGGACTGTGTGATCGGTGGTCCCGGCTCCTTCGTGGTGTCGATCAAGGACCGCGAGAAGTTCAAGGAGGCGATCCGCACCAAGCTCCTGCTCGAGGTCGCCGGCCGCACGCCGGAGCGGCCTGTGGTGCGGGCCGCCGACAAGGAGCCGCGCGTCAACTGCATGATCGGCGAGAAGATCTGGCAGGACAGGTGGGGGCGGTAGGATTTGCAGGTCGTAACCCTCGTGGGGTGACGGAGAAGGTGCGCACTTCCGTCCCGTCATTGCGAGCGAAGCAATCCATCGCACGGCGTACGCGGAAGCATGGATTGCTTCGTCGCTATCGCTCGTCGCAATGACGGCCACGCAGCTCGTTCTCCAACAAGCGTAGCATCCGCAATGCGTTCTCGTGCTGGCCTGATCCGATCGATTGCCAGACCTCTGCGACGCGCTCCGTCAGACCGCGGATCGTCACGGGAAAGCCTGCGGCCGCGCTCAGCGCGCCCTTTTCATTGATGAGGTACTGTGCGTTGAGAGCGAACAGCACCTGCCCCATGCAGGCGAGCGCGCGATAGGCGCAGCCGGCGACATGCGTGCTGTCGCCACGCGGCAGAGCGAGCTCGGCATTCTCGATGCTGAACAGGATTTCCCATTGAAAGCGCCGGATCAGCGCGTTGCGCAAGGCGGGCGGGTAGGGCGCGGTCCTCGCTTTCAGCCCCGCGACGACGCCGCTCGGGTCATGCAGGGGTTGGCACAGTGCGACCTCACCCATCCAGATCGCCGAGCAGAAGCCGTGCGGATGGCCCGGTTGGTAGTGCATGGCGATATCGCCGTTCCGGCAGGCGTCGATCGTCGCGCTCACCCTGTCAACGCTGCGATAGAGCAGATCGACCTTGCGGCCGCCGATCGATAGCCACGCACCGCCGACGATCCACGGGCCCCATTCGCCGACGGGAGTCACCTGCGCGGCGCCGGGCTCATCGGCGAGGTGCGCGATTGCTTCGCGGAGCCGATCGACGTCCAGAGGGGCGGCCTCCGTGTAATAAAGGCCGACGTCGTAGTCGGACGCATCGTGCGCCGTTCCGCGCGCCCGCGAGCCGCCGAGCATGATGGCGGCGACGCCAGGGACATCAGCGAGAACAGGTGTGAGGCGGGCGAGCAGCGGATCATGCGGCATGGAAGGCGCACTCTACTGCGCCCGGCGACATCAGTCACACGGCTTCAGCGCACCAACCGCGCCACCAGCTCGACATGCGAGCTGTGGCGGAACTGGTCGACGGGCGTGACGCCTTCGATTCTGTAGCCGCCCTCGATCAGGATCTTTGCATCGCGCGCGAAGGTGGCGGCGTTGCAGGACACCGCGACGACCACAGGCACCTTGCTCGCCGCAAGCTGCGTAGCCTGCGCCTGTGCGCCCTGCCGCGGCGGATCGAACACGACAGCATCGAAGTCGCGCAGCTCTTGCGACACCAGCGGGCGGCGAAACAGATCGCGCGCCTCGGCCTTGAGCGGCTTGAGCCCCGGCGTCGACTTCGCGGCCTTTTGCAGCGCTGCGATGCCGCCGGCATCGCTGTCGAGCGCCGCGACGCGCGCCCGCTCCGCCAGGCGGAGCGCGAACGGGCCGACGCCGCAAAACAGATCAGCAATGTGTTTTGCGCGTCCGCAACGCTCGATGACCAGCGCGGCGAGCGTCTCCTCACCCTTGCCGGTCGCCTGCAGGAACGCGCCCGGCGGCAGCACGACCTTCGCCTTTCCGATCGCGACCTCCGGTGAGCCGCGCATCAGCACCAGTTCGCCGTGCCGCGTCAGCCGCGCCAGCCGGTGTTTCTCCGCGACGCGCGACAAGGCGGTGATCATGTTGGTCGGCAGCGCGCCGGAGCCGCGCACGTCGATGTCGAGGCCGTTGAGCGTCGCGGTCACCTGGATGTCGAGCGGCTTGCCGATTTCCGTCAGCGGTTCGGCGATGGCCCAGGCCGCCTCGAGCGCGCCGTCGAGCGCCGGATCGAGAATCGGACAGCGATCGATCGGGATGATCTCGTGCGAGCCCATCGCGGCGAAGCCCACCTTGAGGATCTCGTGGGCGACCATGCGGGCATGGAGCGTCGCACGGCGGCGTCCGACGCCGTGGGCGTCAACCAGCGGCGCGACCTCGGCCGCAATCTTCGCCTGCGCCAATGTCTCGACGACGATGTTGCGCTTCCACGCGTGGTAGCCTTCATCATCCCAGTGCTGGATCGCGCAGCCGCCGCAGACGCCGAAATGCGGACAGAACGGCGCGATGCGCTCCGGGCTGGCGCGCGCGACCCGCACCAGTTGCCGCCGGTCGGGATGGCGACCGGGGACCTCGGCGACCTCGACGATCTCGCCGGCCAGTGCGTAGGGCACATAAATCGACTGTGCGCCCTCGATCGCGACGCCGTCGCCGCGGTGGCCGACATGGTCGATGGTGAGCAGCTCAGCCACGCCGCGCGCCGAGAAAGAACTCGATATTGCCGTCGCCGCCCTTGATCGAGGACGGGAACACCTGGATGTCGGTGCAGCCGAGCGAGGCGGCGAAAGCGGCGATGTCGTCGCAGATTTCCTGGTGCACCATCGCATTGCGAATGATGCCGCGCTTGGAGTGTTTGCGCGCAGCCTCGAACTGCGGCTTGATCAGCGCCAGCAGATGCATCGGCGCAGCGGCGAGCGCCAGCGCCACCGGCAGCACCGCTTTGAGCGAGATGAAGCTGACATCGATCACGACGATGTCCGGCCGTGCCGGCAGGCGCTTGCCTTCGAAGCTTCTGATATCGGTCTCTTCCATCGAGACGATCTTCGGATGTCCCTGCAGCGAGGGGTGTAGCTGGCCGCGGCCGACGTCGACGGCAAACACGAGGCTCGCGCCGTTGGCGAGCAGCACCTCGGTGAAACCGCCGGTCGAGGCGCCGACGTCGAGGCAGACATGGCCCTCGACGTCGATCGGATAGTGCTCCAGCGCGCCGGCGAGCTTGACGCCGCCGCGCGAGACGTAAGGGTGCGCGGGCTCGGCGGACAATTCGGCGTCGGGCGCCACGATCTCGGAGGCCTTGGCGACGTGCTTGCCGCCGGCCGTGACCAGGCCGGCGTCGATCGCCGCGCGCGCCCGCGCCCGGCTTTCGAACAGGCCGCGCTCGACCAGCAGCACATCGACGCGCTTGCCGGCCGGCCCATGGCTGTCGCCGCTCCCGGTCAATTGGTGAAGCCCGGAAAGCGTTGCGCGCGCGGGCCGGCGAGCCGCACGCAGGCCTCGAACGAAGCGAGATCGTGCCAGATATCCTGCGGCGCTTCGCTTGGTGTCACCAACGGACTGCCGTGCAGATCGAGCGCGTGTATCATCATCAGATTGTCGGGCAATCCAAATTCTTCCACCGTGAGCCCCTCCGCATCGATCAGGCGTCCGTCGGTCGCCTCCGCGACCTGCTGCAGCCGCGCCACGCGATTGGCGTAGGAGGCGGGATCGTTCGAGTAGGCGAGGCACAGCTTGCCGCGTCCCGCCATGTAGCCGAGTTCGTAGACAGTGCCTGCGTCGGCACTTGGGCCGCGAAACGGCGTCAAGTTGGCGATGATGGCGTCGGCGGACTCCATCATCGCTTCGTTGCTTTTGAAAATGGTAAGCGACGCGCTGGTGGCCGCATGGCTCGCCGCATTGTCGAGCGGATAGAGCCCGGTGTGTCCATGCAGCGCGCAAATCTCCGCCTTGCGGCGGCCGATCTCCACGGCATCCGGCAGGAACACGTCAGGACCTGCCAGATAGATGATCATGGATTTGCCGGCGCCAAAGCGCCGCCCGGGACTATGCGAGCTTCACCGTCTCGGACTTGAAATCCTTGCCAAGAGTGTCGAACACCTTGGCAACGATGCTCTTGGCGTCGAGCCCGGCGCGGGCATACATCGCCGCCGGCGTGTCGTGGTCGAGGAACACGTCGGGCAAGACCATCGAGCGGAACTTCAACATGCCGCTGTCGAGCATGCCGTGGTCGGTCAGCAATTGCACCACATGCGAGCCGAAACCGCCGATCGAGCCTTCCTCGATGGTGATTAGGATCTCATGCTCGCGCGCGAGCTTCAGGATCATGTCCTCGTCGAGCGGCTTCATGAAGCGCGCATCGGCGATGGTCGCCGAAAGGCCGTGGGCGGCGAGCTCGTCGGCGGCCTTCTCGCATTCGGCGAGACGGGTGCCGAACGAGAGCAGGGCGACCTTCTTGCCCTCGCGGATGATGCGGCCCTTGCCGATCGGCAGCGGGACGCCGACTTCCGGCATCTCGACGCCGCGGCCTTCGCCGCGCGGATAGCGCAGCGCGCTCGGGCGATCGTCGATCGCGACCTGCGTCGCCACCATGTGAACCAGTTCCGCCTCGTCGGACGCGGCCATGATGACGAAGTTCGGAAGACAGCCGAGATAGGCATTGTCGAACGAGCCGGCGTGGGTCGCGCCGTCGGCGCCGACCAGACCGGCGCGGTCGATCGCGAACCGGACCGGCAGGCTCTGGATCGCGACGTCGTGGACCACCTGGTCATAGCCGCGCTGCAGGAAGGTCGAATAGATCGCGCAGAATGGCTTGTAGCCTTCAGTGGCGAGACCGGCGGCGAAGGTCACGGCGTGCTGCTCGGCGATGCCGACGTCGAAGGTACGGTCGGGGAACGCCTTGTTGAAGATATCGACGCCGGTGCCGGAGGGCATCGCCGCGGTGATCGCGACGATCTTGTCGTCCTTCTCGGCTTCCTTGACCAGGCTCTGGCCGAACACGTTCTGGTAGGCCGGCGCATTCGGCTTGGCCTTGGCCTGGGTGCCGGTAGCGACGTCGAACTTGACCACGGCGTGATATTTGTCGGCGGATGCCTCGGCCGGGCCATAGCCCTTGCCCTTCTGGGTCACGACGTGAACCAGGATCGGCCCGGTTTCCATGTCGCGGACGTTCTTCAGCACGGGCAACAGGTGATCGAGGTTGTGACCGTCGATCGGGCCGACATAGTAGAAGCCGAGTTCCTCGAACAGCGTGCCGCCGTCCATCATGAAGCCGCGGGAATATTCCTCGACGCGGTTGGCGCGGTTGGCGAGGATCTTCGGCAGACGCTTGTTGATCTGCTTGGCCGCCTCGCGCAGCGTGCGGTAGGTCTTGCCGGAATAGAGCCGCGACAGATAGGCGCTCATCGCACCGACCGGCGGCGCGATCGACATGTCGTTGTCGTTGAGGATCACGATCAGGCGGGAGTTCATCGCGCCGGCGTTGTTCATGGCTTCATAGGCCATGCCGGCCGACATCGCACCGTCGCCGATCACGGCGATGACGTTGTTGTTGCCGCCGGAGAGGTCGCGCGCCACCGCCATGCCGAGACCGGCCGAGATCGAGGTCGAGGAGTGCGCGGCGCCGAACGGGTCGTAATCGCTCTCGGTCCGCTTGGTGAAGCCGGACAGGCCGCCGCCGGTGCGCAGCGTGCGGATGCGGTCGCGCCGTCCGGTCAGGATCTTGTGCGGATAGGCCTGGTGGCCGACGTCCCAGATCAGGCGATCGCGCGGCGTGTCGAAGATGTAGTGGATGGCGGTGGTCAGCTCGACCACGCCGAGGCCGGCGCCGAAATGCCCGCCGGTCACCGACACGGCGTCGATGGTTTCCTGGCGCAGCTCGTCGGCGACCTGCCGCACCTGCTCGATCTTCAGCTTGCGCAGGTCTTCGGGCGTGCGAATGGTGTCAAGAAGCGGCGTCTTACTAAATGTGGTCACAGCCATATTCCAATTTTGCATGCCGGGACAACGGCCCCGCGCGAGAAGGGTTGCGCGCATTCCGCGCAGTGAATGACAGACACTGGGTGCCGCCCCGGCGGCGCCGGTGCCTGGTTTGAAAGCCTAGATGCACTCCGGATTGAACCACGTGATAAGCATCACTTTGGTCGCTCTTCACCCGTCCCGGTTCAGTTTTATCGAACCATTTGAGGTGCTTGCCGCCGGAAGAATCTGGCTGCCCGCGACCCTCAAATGCCCATAGAACTGGAAGCATTACACCAAAGTTGTGGCCAAAGCCAAGCCGCTCGGCACGCTGGGTTCCCATGCCTCACGCCAAAAAAGCTAGATTTTTCAATGGTCGATCAATGGTTGGCAGAGCCGCTGCGTTCCATTGTGATCATTTGGCGGCAAGCCGGCCGCTCGGGATCAGCCGATCAGGCGGGCGGAGAATGTGCACGCGAAAGCGCCGGCGGTGGCGATCGCCATCCCCCGGACGCAGACATGCGCAGCAACAATTGCCAGTTGGCGCGATCGCGCTAAGCGGCCGGCTTGTCGCGACCGCCGCGCGCGGCGCTACTGCACGTCGAGTGGCTCGGTACCGGTCGGCTGACCCGAGGCGTCGGTGGTGATCTTGTCGACGCGGGCTTCGGCCTGGCGCAGCAATTCCTCGCAACGGCGCTTCAGCGCCTCGCCGCGTTCATAGATCGCGACCGATTCCTCGAGCGGGACCTTGCCGTCCTCGAGCCGCTTGACGATCGATTCCAGTTCCTCGATCGCGCGTTCGAACGACAGCTTCTTGACGTCGGCTTGAGTGTTTTCGGCCATCTCGTGTTCCCGGTTGCACAGACGTGTTTGAGCATGATCTCCGCGCAAACGCTATACGCCTGTCGCGAGCGAAAACCGGTTCCCGCCGTTCGGGACCATGCTCGTCCCGCCGCAGAATCAATCGAATTTTTGCGAGCTTATTGTGGCGAGGATTCAAGCGTCCATCAATGCGCTGACGTGGGAAGCCACCGACTCTTTCAATCCCTGCAGATCGTAGCCGCCTTCCAGCACCGACACCACACGGCCACCGGCGCTCTTGTCGGCGATGTCCATTAGCTTGCGCGTCACCCAGCCGAAATCGTCGACCTTCAGATTGATCGACGCCAGCGGATCGCGATGATGCGCGTCGAAGCCGGCCGAGATGATGATGAGTTCCGGAGAGAACTGCTGCAGCCGCGGCAGGATCAGGTTCTCGAACGCGGCGCGGAACCTGGCGCTGCCGTCTTCCGGCGCCAGCGGCGCATTGACGATGGTGTCGTGCTCGCCGCGCTCGCCCATCGCGCCTGTGCCAGGAAACAGCGGCATCTGGTGCGTCGAGCAATACATCACCGTCGGATCGGCCCAGAAGATGTCCTGCGTGCCGTTGCCATGATGAACGTCGAAATCGACCACCGCGGCGCGTACGATGCCGTGCTTGCGTTGCGCGTGGCGCGCGGCGATCGCGGCATTGTCGAAGAAGCAGAAGCCCATCGGCGTCGATTTCTCGGCGTGATGGCCGGGCGGCCGCACCGCGACGAAGGCATTGCGATGCTGGCCCTTCATTACCGCATCGGTTGCGGCGAGCGCGCCGCCGACACCGCGCATCACCGCTTCCCAGGTGCCCGGTGACATCGATGTGTCGCCGTCGAGATAGATCATGCCCGAGGTCGGCGCGACGTGGCGCAACTCGCCGACATAGTGCTCGCCATGACAGAGCAGCACGGAATCCAGGTCGCCTTCCGGCGCCTGATCGCGCACCAGCGCCTTGAAGCGGTCCTCGGCCAGCACCTCGTCGACCGCGCGCAGCCGGTCGGGACGTTCGGGATGTCCAGGTGGGGTCAGATGGTTGAGGCAAGCGGAATGCGTCAGAAGCAGTGTCATGCAAATTCCCGGCGCTACCGATGCGCGTGCGAGGAAAAGCCAATGTAGGCCCTTACCGTCGCTCCGGAAAGCCCCGGCTCCGTCGATCCGCCCTCATTCTCCCCAGGAGCGGTTGCGCGGACAGAGTTCAGCTCTTTCCGCGTCGTTGCGAGCGCAAGCCAAGCAATCCCATTGTCACCGCGCGCGAAAGCATGGATTGCTTCGCGGAGCCTGTTATCGGGCGCAATGACGGCATGCACGGTGTTCCGTGCGCCTCGCTCAGTTGATCTTCTCGATACGATGGCCCGCCGCCGGTCCCACCGGGCTGTTGGCCTTGAAATAGGCATAGAGCGCGTCGACGTCGTAGACCCCGAACTGCCGCGCTGTTCCGCTTTTGAACACAGTGAAACCGTCGCCGCCCTCGGCGAGATAATTGTTCACGGTCACGCGATAGCTGGTGGCCGGGTCGATCGGCTTGCCATCGAGTGACATCCGCGCGGCGACAATGCGCTCGCCGTCGGGCTTGGTGGCATCCCATGCATAGGAAAAGCCCTTGGAGACCTGCAGCGGACGCGGCCGTTTCGGGTCGGCCCATTGCTGCTCCAGCGCGTCCTTGAGCTGGCTGCCGGTCAGCGTCATCGTCACGAGCTGGTTGCGGAACGGCTGGCTGGCGAAGATGTCGGCATAGGACACCGCGCCGTCCTCGCGCCTGGTGATGTCGGTGCGCACGCCGCCGGGATTGGTGAAGGCGATCACCGCGCCGCCATTCGGCTCCGCGCTGGTCGCCAGGAGCTGCGCGTCGGCAACGATATCGCCGAGCGGGCTTTCGCCGGCCTCGTTCGGCGTGCGCGACAGCGTCTCCGTCACCCCGCCTGCGGCGCGGTTGGCGATCGGCGCGGCCAGCCGGTCGTAGGCTTCGAGCAGCGCGCTCTGCTCGGGATCGCGCTCGAACCCGTTGAGGCGGACGATGGTGTTGTCGGCTTTGGCGCTGATCACGTCATGGGACTTCGGATCGAGCTGAAGGTCGATCGCGGTGACCAGCGTGCCGTATTTGTCACCGGAGGTGACGAGACGTCCGTCGATCGCGCAGACATAGGCCTGATGGGTATGACCTGAGATCACGACATCCACGGCGCGATCGAACTTCTTGACGATATCGACGATCGGACCGGAGATGCCCGGGCATTCATTGTAGTCGCCGGTCGGGAAGCCGCCTTCGTGGATCAAGACCACGATCGCCTCGACGCCCTTCGCCTTCAACTCGGGGACCAGCGCGTTGACGGTTTCGGCCTCGTCGCGGAATTCGAGGGTCGCAACGCCGGCTGGCGACACCAGGTTCGGCGTGTTCTTCAGCGTCAACCCGATGAAGGCAACCGGGACGCCGTCGAACTCCCGGATCTCGTAAGGCGGAAACACCGTCTTGCCGGTGGTCTTGTCGAGCGTGCTGGCGGCCAGATAGTGGAATTTGGCCCCTAGGAAGCGATGCGGCCCCTGGCATTGGTCGACCGGATGGCAGCCGCCGTTTTGCATCCGCAGCAGCTCGTCCTTGCCCTCGTCGAACTCGTGATTGCCGACCGAGGAGATCGCGAGCCCCATCATCGACAGCGATTCGATGGTCGGCTCATCGTGAAACATCGCCGACAGGAACGGGCTGGCGCCGATCAGGTCACCGGCTGCGACGAAGATGTTGTTCTTGTGCCCCTCGCGGAGCTGCTTGACGGCGGTTGCCATCCGCTCGGCGCCGCCGGCGGGCACCATGATCTTCTTTGTCTTGTCGGCGGGATCGGTGATGCGGATGCCGCCCGGCGGCGGCCGCAAATAGCCGTGGAAATCGTTGATCGCGAGAATGCGCAAATCCACCGGCGCCGCGGTCTGCGCCGGTGCGGGACCGGCCGCGAAGGCGGCGAGTGAGCAGATGGCGGCGGCGAGGAGCGAACGGCGGGGGCGTTTCATGACCTGTCCATGGAACACGGCATCATGACGCCGCGCCACGACATTTTTGCGACGCGAATGTTCAACCCTTCGTGCGCGCCATGAACGTCTTGAAAGCGGTGATCGCTTCCTGGGAGCGCATGCGCTCGGCGAACACATGATTCTCCTGGTCGATCCGGCGAGTGACGTCCTCGGGCGGCAGCCGGAGCAGCCGGCGGGAGATTGCGACTGCATCGGGCGGCAGCGCACAGATCTCCCGCGCCACCTTGCGCGCCTCGACCTCGGCATGGCCCGGCGCCACCACCGTGTTGACGAACCCGGCATCGCGGCCGTCATCGGCCGTCATGGTGCGTCCCATTACAAGCATCGCGAACGCGCGCTGGTGACCCATGCTGCGCGGCATCAGCAGGCTCGAGGCACCCTCCGGCACCAGGCCGAAACTGGAGAACGGGGTCGAGAACAGCGCAGTCGTGCTGGCGAGCACGTAGTCGCAGTGGAACAGCATCGTGGTGCCGATGCCCATCGCAGCCCCGTCGACCGCCGCGATGATCGGCTTGACGTTGTGGGCCAGCGAGTAAAGGAACTTGACCAAATCGGAGGCAGGCGATGGCTGGCCGGATGTGCTCTGCTCGAGCAAGTCTTCGATGTCGTTGCCGGCGGTGAATACGCCGGAGCCGCCGGTGACGATCAGGCAGCGGATCTTCGGATCGTTCTGCGCCGTGTCGATCGCTTCGCGCATCGCACGAAACATCTCATGCGTGATCGCGTTCTTCTTCTCAGGCCGGCGCAGCCGGATCACACGTGTGGCGGCTTCATCGGTCACGATCACATGCGCGGTCATATCAGACGGTCCTGCGGTCGGCGGGCGGCCAGTTCGTGCCCGTCGTCATCCTACATGATCTTCTGCAGGCCCAAAGGGTTTCGTGCTGCTTTTCCCTTTCGACGCGCATGCGAATGATGCACCGGCCCGCGCGATGCTTTGTCACGGAGCTCCGCGCCTGGTCTGCCCTGCAATGGTCACATCGCCTGCGGTTTTGTTTCGGCGGCTTGCGAGAAACATTCCGCAGCCGATCGCATTCACACCATGCGGCCCGCAGACATGTTCGGATGTCAGTCCTGTTGCCGGTTCCGGCCTCGATCGCGGCTGGGCACCGGAAGAACGAGCGGCACGAGCAGGAGCCATTCTCAAAGGGTGTGCCAGGTGTGCCAAATGCCTCAGGAGAGCCGAATGCAGATTTCCGGCTATTTGGAACTATCCCGACGCCATCTGTTGATTGTCGGAGCCGCTTCGCTTGCCGCGTCGTCCGTCGCAACGCGCGCGTCCACGGCGGCGACCAACCCAACAACCCCGACCGGAGCGCCCGTGATGACGAGAGTGTCCCTTGACGTGAACGGCGAAACCCATCAGCTCGAGCTCGACACCAGGACCACGCTGCTCGATGCCTTGCGCGAGCACCTGCATTTGACGGGCACCAAGAAGGGCTGTGATCACGGCCAGTGCGGCGCCTGTACCGTCATCGTCGACGGCCGACGCATCAATTCCTGCCTGACGCTCGCCGTGATGCATCAGGGCGATGAGATCACTACGATCGAGGGGCTGGGCTCACCGGAGCATCTGCATCCGATGCAGGCGGCGTTCGTCAAGCATGACGGCTACCAGTGCGGCTATTGCACGCCCGGGCAAATCTGCTCGGCGGTCGCCGTGCTCGACGAGATCCGGGCCGGTATCCCGAGCCATGTGACCGGTGATCTCAATGCGCCGATGCGACTGAACAATGCCGAGCTTCGCGAGCGCATGAGCGGCAACATCTGCCGCTGCGGCGCCTATTCCAACATCGCCGAGGCGATCACTGAGGTCGCCGGGAGGAGCGCATGAGAACCTTCAGCTATGAGCGCGCAGCGTCGCCGGGCGCGGCCGCCGCGGCCGCTGCGCAGACTGCGAATGCGAAATTCATTGCCGGCGGCACCAATCTGCTCGACCTGATGAAGCTCGAGATCGAGACGCCGGCGCACCTGATCGACGTCAACGGTCTGGCGCTGGATCGGATCGAACCGACGCCGGACGGCGGCCTGCGCATCGGCGCGCTGGTCCGCAACACCGACCTCGCGGCAGACGCGCGGGTGCGCCGCGACTATGCCGTGCTGGCGCGCGCGCTGCTGGCTGGCGCCTCCGGCCAGTTGCGCAACAGGGCGACCACCGCCGGCAATCTCCTGCAGCGGACGCGCTGTCCGTACTTCTACGACACCAATCTGCCGTGCAACAAACGCAAGCCCGGCAGCGGCTGCGCCGCAATCGGCGGCTTCAGCCGACAGCACGCAGTGGTCGGCAGCAGCGATGCGTGCATCGCGACCCATCCGAGCGACATGGCGGTGGCGATGCGTGCGCTCGACGCGATGGTGGAGACGGTGCGGCCGGACGGCACCGCACGGATGATCCCGATCGCCGAATTGCACCGGCTCCCGGGCGACCATCCCGAGATCGAGACCACGCTTGAGCCGGGCGAGTTGATCACCGCCGTGGTGCTGCCAAAGCCGGTCGGCGGCGCGCAGGCCTATCGCAAGGTTCGCGACCGCGCCTCCTATGCCTTCGCGCTGGTCTCGGTCGCGGTGATCGTGCAGCCCGACGGCTCGGGCCGCGTTGCGCTCGGCGGCGTCGCGCACAAGCCATGGCGCGTCGAAGCGGCGGAGGCGGAACTGCCGCATGGCGCCAAGGCCGTCACCGCCCGGCTGCTCGCCGACGCGAAGCCGACACAGGACAACGCATTCAAGCTGCCGCTCGCCGAGCGAACGCTGTCGGCGGTGCTGCGCGAGGCCAAGGCCTAGAACAAGACCTGGTATCGAGGCCTAGATAAAGGGTTAGAGCATGCGTTTCGAACATCCAGCCACCTTCAATCCGATCGATCAGCTCAAGGTCGTCGGCCATCCGACCAGCCGGATCGAGGGACCGTTGAAGACGACGGGCACCGCACCCTACGCCTATGAACGGCACGACGTCGTGACCAATCCGGCCTATGGCTATGTGGTTGGATCGGCGATCGGCAAGGGACGGATCAAGGCGATCGATGTCGCCGCCGCCGAGTCGGCGCCAGGCGTGCTTGCCATCGTTACCGCGGAGAACGCTGGAAAGCTCGACAAGGGCGAGCGCAACGCAGCGCCGCTGCTCGGCGGCCCTGAGATCGCGCACTACCATCAAGCTGTCGCCGTGGTCGTCGCCGAGACCTTCGAGCAGGCGCGGTCCGCAGCGCAACTGGTCCGGGTTGATTACGCGCCGGGCGACGGCCGCTTCGACCTTGCAGCGTCGCGGGACAGGGCCTTCATTCCCGATCCCAAGATCGGCGGCCCGGCCGACACTGCGGTCGGCGATTTTGCGGCGGCGTTCGCCGCCGCCCCAGTCCAGCTCGACGCGACCTACACCACCCCCGATCAGGGGCATGCGATGATGGAGCCGCACGCCTCGATCGCCAAGTGGGAGGGCGACAAGCTGACGGTCTGGACCTCCAACCAGATGATCGCCTGGGGTGCGACCGACATGGCGAAGACGCTCGGCATTCCCAAGGAAAATGTCCGGCTGATCTCGCCCTATATCGGCGGCGGCTTCGGCGGCAAATTGTTCCTGCGCGCCGACGTGCTGCTCGCCGCGCTCGGGGCCCGCGCCGCGGGCCGTCCCGTCAAGGTGACGCTGCAACGTCCGCTGATGTTCAACAATACCACGCACCGGCCGGCGACGATCCAGCGCATCCGCTTCGGGGCCGAACGCGACGGCACAATCACCGCGGTCGGACATGAGAGCTGGTCCGGCAACGTGAAGGACGGCGAGCCGGAGGTGGCGGTCAATCAGACGCGGCTGCTCTATGCCGGCGCCAACCGGATGAGCGCGATGCGGCTCGCCGAGCTCGACCTGCCCGAGGGCAACGCGATGCGGGCTCCCGGAGAGGCCTCGGGCATGATGGCGCTCGAGATCGCGATTGACGAGCTCGCCGAGAAGCTCGGCATGGATCCGATCGAGCTGCGCATCAAGAACGATACCCAGGTCGATCCTGAGCATCCGGAGCGGCCGTTCTCGCAACGCCAGCTCGTCAAATGCCTGCGCGAGGGGGCTGCGCGGTTCGGCTGGAGCCGGCGCGACCCGCAACCCGCGAAGGTTCGCGACGGACGCTGGCTGGTCGGCATCGGCGTTGCCGCAGCCTTCCGCAACAATCTCCTCACCAAGTCTGCGGCGCGCGTGCGCGTCGACCAGGACGGCAAGGTGACGGTTGAGACCGACATGACCGATATCGGCACAGGCTCCTACACCATCATCGGGCAGACCGCGGCCGAGATGATGGGCGTGCCCCTAGACCAAGTGGTGGTTCGGCTCGGCGACTCCGATTTTCCGGTGTCATGCGGCTCGGGCGGGCAGTGGGGCGGCAACAACTCCACCGCCGGCGTCTATGCCGCCTGCGTCAAGCTGCGCGACAGCATCGCGCAGAAACTCGGCTTCAACTCCGCCGAGGCGGTCTTCGCGGACGGTGTGGTTCGCGCCGGCAATCGCAGCGTGCCGCTGGCGCAGGCTGCCGGCAACGGCGGCATCTCGGCGGAGGATGCCATCGAGTACGGCGACCTCGCCAAGACCTATCAGCAGTCGACCTTCGGCGCGCACTTCGTCGAGGTCGGTGTCGATGCCGATACGGCGGAGGTGCGTGTGCGGCGGATGCTCGCGGTATGCGGCGCAGGCCGCATCCTAAATCCGACGGCTGCGCGCAGCCAGGTGATCGGCGCGATGACCATGGGCGTCGGTGCGGCGCTGATGGAGGACCTGGTGGTCGACAAGCGTCACGGCCTGTTCGTCAATCACGACCTCGCCGCCTATGAGGTGCCCGTCCATGCCGACATCCCGCATCTCGACATGATCTTCCTCGATGAGACCGACCCGATATCGTCGCCGATGAAAGCCAAGGGCGTCGCCGAGCTCGGCATCTGCGGCGTGGCGGCTGCGGTGGCCAACGCGGTCTACAACGCGACCGGCGTGCGCGTGCGCGACTATCCGATCACGCTCGACAAGCTGCTCGGAGGACTGCCGGAGGCTGCGTAAGCGGTGGCGCGGCCACCGCGAGGCAATCAAGCTGCCAAACAGGGCCTCGGTTCCAATCACCCTGGTTCCCGATCCGCAGCCGCCATTCGCGGAAGCTCGCCAGGTCGGTTCCGCACGCAGCGACAAACCAATCAGACCGAATTCGCCAAAATCGTTCCGGCGATTCACTTGGGTTGTAGCCGGAACCCGACGACGCCAGCACCATGCTGTCTTTCCAGTAGGCGTAGGCGTCGGGTAGTGGGAGGCGCAATATGGAAGCATTGTTGGAGCGCGAGTTCTGGATTGTCATGACGTTCGGCCTTTCGCCCCTGGTGATTGCCACCGCCGTCTTCACCTACCTGAGTTGGTAGGCAGCTCGCCTCGGCTGCGGTCACCCGCCCCACACGACAGCTTCGGTCCACCCCAGTTCGGCGAACTCTCTTGCCCTGAGCGGCGCTTCGCCGGCGGCAAAGAACTCGTCGAGTTGCGGCGGCACGACGCTCGTTGCGGAGAGCATGGCGTGGGCCTGGCCGCGATGATGGATCGCGTGCTGAAAGAGATGCATCAGCAGACGGTCGCGCCGCTCGATCTGGATCGTGGTGTCGCGATTGATCCGGACGACATCGCTTAGCCGGCCCGGCGTCAACGCATCGCAGACGGCAATCAGGCGCTGATCGATCGCGCGCTGCGCCGGCTTGAGCTCCGCGACCGACGCGTAGGGGACTTCGCTCGCCCAGGCCTTTGGCCCGAGCCAGCCGCCCTCCAGCGCGTCGACGTAGAAGAGATCGATGACGTAGATGTGGTTCAGCGTCCGCTGCAGGCTCGGGAAGAAGCCCGTCCGCTCGGCGGCAAACTCGGCCTGACTGAGCGAAGCGCACGCAGTGAGAAGGCGGTGGTTGGCCCACGCGTTGTTGTAAGCGAAGGCGCGATAGGTCTGAACAAGATCGGCCGGCATGTCGGTCCTCACCGGATCGGGGTCACGCCAACGGTTTTTAGCATGCATGGCAGCGAAAAACGCGCGCGTTGCCGTCGCAGCCCCCGCCATCCCTGCGCCCTTGTTCAAGAGAGGCGAAACGAAGTGCAAAGCTCTGACAAATCCTGTCGCGAGAACGCGATGCGGTGTCCTCATCACAACTGTCGTCGCCCGCGAAGGCGGGCGGGCCAGTATTCCAGAGGCCGCAGTGATTGATCCGAGAGGCCGCAGCGTACTGGATCCCCGTATGCGCGGGGGATGACGGCGGAGCGATGGGTTGCTTCGCTGAGCTCGTCATCGGGCGCGCGCTCGCTCGACCCGTTGGCTCCTCGCAATGACGGCCGGGGACGTCGCGCGAGAACTATCCCCACCGTCGTCCCGGCCGAGTGCGCAGTTGCGCACGGGGGCCGGGACCCATTACCCCGAATGTTCATTTGTTGCACGACGCTCGGCGCCCCGATCCCGTCCATCAGCGGGTCCGGTGGTAATGGATCCGGCCCCCGTGCCCAACGGCGCACTCGGCCGGGACGACGAACGGAGACGATCGCCTATCCCGCCAGCACCGCGTCAGCAGCGTTCACGGCGTCCGCACCGTCGGTCACCGTCCGCTCCAGCGACGGCGCCTGCACGGCGATGTTCTCGGCGAAGAAGCGTGCCAGCGCGATGTAGCGCTGCGGCTCGGCTTCGGCGTTGGACTTCGCCGCCAGAGCTTCGCCGGCCAGCATGCAGCCGCCAAGGGTGGCGCCGAACAGCCGGAGATAGGGTGTGGCGCCGGCGAGCGCGTCGTTCGGCGCGGTCGCGAGCCGTTCGAGCAGCCATTTGCTGGTGCGCCCGAGTGCGGCATGCGCGTTGCGCAGCTTGGCTCCCGTCGTGCCGAACGCCGGATCGTTGGAGGCCTCGACCTGCTTGATCACAGCGGCAAGCTCATCGAGCAGCGCCCATACCGAGGCGCCACCATTGGCGCCGAGCTTGCGGGTGACGAGGTCGATCGACTGGATGCCGTTGGTGCCCTCGTAGATCGAGGTGATGCGGGCGTCGCGATAGTGCTGCGCGGCGCCGGTCTCCTCGATGAAGCCCATGCCGCCATGAATCTGGACGCCGAGATAGGCGACCTCGTTGCCGATGTCGGTGGAGAACGCCTTCGCAATCGGCGTCAGCAGCGCGCCGCGCGCGGCGGCGTCAGCGCGCACCTTGGCGTCCTTGGCGCGCACGGCAATGTCGAGCGCGACCGCAGTGGCGTAGCAGATCGAGCGGGCGGCGGCCGTCATGCTGCGCATCTGCATCAGCATGCGCTTGATGTCGGGATGCACGATGATCGGATCCATCCCGTCGCCCTTGCGGCCGACGGCTTTGCCCTGACGGCGCTCCTGCGCGTAGGCCAGCGCCTGCTGGTAGGCGCGATCGGCGATGCCGACGCCCTCGAGGCCGACGCCGAGCCGTGCCTGGTTCATCATCGTGAACATGCAGCGCATGCCCTGGTGCTCCTCGCCGATCAGGTAGCCGATCGCGCCGCCCTTGTCGCCCATGGTCATGGTGCAGGTTGGCGAAGCGTGGATGCCGAGCTTGTGCTCGACGCCGGAGGCGTAGATGTCGTTACGCTCGCCCAGCGAGCCGTCGGCGTTGACCGGGAATTTGGGCACCAGGAACAGCGAGATTCCCTTGGTGCCCGCGGGTGCGTCGGGCAAGCGCGCGAGCACGAAATGCACGATGTTGTCGGTCATGTCGTGCTCGCCATAGGTGATGAAGATCTTGGTGCCCTTGATGCGGTAGGTGCCGTCTGCTGCCCGCTCGGCGCGGGTGCGCAGCGCGCCGACATCGGAGCCGGCGTTGGGCTCGGTGAGCTGCATCGTGCCGGTCCATTCACCGCTGATCATTTTCGCCAGATAGATACTTTTCAGCTCCTCGCTGCCATGGGCATCGAGGGCCTCGATCGCGGACAGCGTCAGCAGCGGGCAAAGGCCGAAGGCGATGTTCGACGCGCTCCAGATCTCGGTGCAGGCGGCGTTGATCGCGAGCGGCAGGCCCTGGCCGCCGAAGGCTTCCGGTCCCGACACCGCGTTCCAGCCCGCGGCTGTCCAGCGCTGATACGCGTCGGGCCAGCCGGGCGCGGTCGTCACCTTGCCGTTGTCGAGCTTGATGCCGTGCTCGTCGCCGACGCGGTTGAGCGGGGCCAACACGTCGGAGGCGAACTTACCAGCCTCCTCCAGCACGGCGGCGGTGATGTCGCCGTCGAAATCACCATAGTGGCCGGCCTTCACGGCGGCCGCGAGCCCCGCACCGTGATTGAGGGACAGCAGAATGTCGTTGATTGGGGCACGGTAGGTCATGGCGTTGCTCCAGGCGAGGCGTCTGGGGTTTGTCTTCCCATGAAACCCGCCGCCTCTCAACTCTCTGAAGCCGGCCGGTTTCGGGCCGTCGCGACGCCCCACTAATATCGCCCCATTAATATGATGAGAGCGCCATCGTCCCACGGCTTTCGCGTGATTTCGGTCGGCGCCCTGTTGAAATGGCCGCGCTCACTCTATAGACCGGCGTTGCCCTCGATCGGCGCGTTGTTGGGGCGTAGCCAAGCGGTAAGGCAGCGGATTTTGATTCCGCCATTCGGAGGTTCGATCCCTCCCGCCCCAGCCAAGATCTATCATACTGAGAATGCTCAAGAAATCGGCTTGACTGGGAGCCGATGCCGAGCACAGCGACACACCCAGCGGCTCTGAGGTGGCTCGCTGCCGCGCGGGTGCCGATTCCCCGGGCCGTCGACAAGCGGGCACCCGGACCTACGCGCCGGAGGCCCGGACGGTGTCACAGAGAAAGTCGCCGGGCGGCGAGGAAACCGCCGGTCGGAGAATGACGAGGTCTTCATGCCTTCCGCGCGGCATCTCTAAGCGGCGTAACCGAGGGTCTGCGAGGGATACTCACCGAACATCGCGCGGTAATATTGCGAGAAGCGGCCGAGTTCGGAGAAGCCTTGCCGAAGTGCGACATCCGTGACCGTGGTGTCTCTCGGACCGCTATCGCGCAGGATGGAGTGAATCGCGCAGAGCCGTTTGTGACGCAGGAACGTCACCGGCCCAATGCCGAACACCTCGTGGAAAGCGCGATGCAGGCTGCGCCGCGACAGGCGAAGCACCGAACAGATCTCCGAGACGTGGACCGGACGAATTCCGGCCTGTTGCAGATAGTCTTCGACATCCCGAACCAGTTTCATCGCCGACGGCAGGTGGCCGAAATCATCCGGCGGGAGCGAGGTCACGATCGTTGCGGTCAAGCAGTCGACGATCACGCGCTTCCAGAATTCCGCCGACGAACTGGTCAGCGCGCCGGGATGCCGCGCGAGATGCGAGACGATTTGCGGCAGCCTGTCCGCTGCGACCATGCCGATCGCATTGTTCGCGCGATAGTGGTTCTTCTCCCGCCAGGTTTCGGCATCGCTGAGCCGCGGCTCCCCGCCGAACACCGCGGGCAGTTCGCCCAGGTCGAAGCGGATCGCGGCATAGGACGAGGCGCTCTGGAAAACCCCGTCGTGCTCGCAGGCCGGCGGGATCACGAGCACGTCTGCCGGCCGCATGTCGAACGCCCAATGCGTGACGCGGCTCTTGGCGCCGAGCAGCATTCCAATGATCAGCTTGTCGTCGGTTGCGATGCGCTGCGTGCGGATACCGACGTTGAAGGTGCCGATGCTCAGCGAGAAATCGCCGATCCCGACATGGGACAAGGTGCCCCGCAGCTTGCCGCGCTCGAGCTGCATGACATCGACATGCGAGCCTTTGACCGCCTGATGAAGCCCCTCGAAGCCGTCCAGCTCGCCCGTGCTGACCGACAGATGTTCGCCCATCTCACCCGCCTGCAACCGCAACGCGATTATTCTATCCGCTCAAAGCAGTCGAAATCAGCAGCAGGCTCGCCCCTGCGACAACTTGTCGTGACTGCGCCAATTCGAATGACAGAATCATGACCGGGAATTGCGAGTGCAGGATTTGACCTTGTTTTTCAGAGAAAACGACGCGCGGAGTCTCTAGTTGATTGATCCGAAACATTTTCCATTAAGGCTTGCGTCGCCGTCGTGGGAGATTGGCACAATTTCGCTTGAGGTTGGCAGGATGCCAGGACACAGCCTTAAAAATCGTAGGTCAGCGCGACCCTCATGCACGCCTTTTCGAGGCGGCTGTTGAGCGTGGCGAGCTTGGCTGAGAACTCCGCGAGCTCCTTTTCGCTGAATTCGTCGAAGACCAATTCCCTGAACGTGTCGTATTGCTCGGTGAGGCTTGCCAGGTGTTTCTTGGTCTTGTCGGTCAGCGACAGCCGGACCACCCGGGCATCCGATGGCGAGGGCGCGCGGCGCAGCAGCCCTTTCTGCTCCAGCATCTTCGACTGGGGGGTCACGAAGGAAGGATCGACGCGGAGCAGTTTCGACACCACGTTAACCGGCACACCCTCATTCTTGTCGAGGTCCGAGACCGCCATCAGGATCATCCATTGTGGGCCGGTGATGCCAAGCGTCTTCCCCCAGAGCTGGCGGACCTCTTCGAGGTGGGAGTTGATGGAGGAGATCTCGAGGGTGAAGCGTTTGATGATGTCGAGATTTTCTATGGCGCGTTGACGCGTCGCATCCGTCCTTGTCGCTGACACAGCTTCCCCTTCCTCGTGCCCGGCACAGCTTTTCGCTGCTTTGATTCTTGTGGCCCTTGTGGGCAGCCAGGATTGTTCATGCTAGGCGGGCGCGGCGCAAGTGACCTTGAATGATTTGTGATACTTCTGCGACACTCAAGATTCTTTCGGTGCGACAAATTGTCATTTGAAGGCAACGGGGTGTGGAGGGCGTTGCCGTTGAGCCACAGTGTGACCTCATTCGTATAGCTGATTTTATAAACCATTTTGATTGGCAGTTCGGCGCGGGCATATTGATCCTCGGCGGTAGGGGAATCTCGATCGTCCCGTTTCGTTCGATCACTCATGTTCACCCTCTCCTGGGGAATTCATCTGGAGGCGTGAACGCGCTGAATGGTTTTGCGACATGCGGGGGATCTCGGGGCGCTCGCGGCCCGGACTCTCCGCATATGAGCAACTTGGAGGTTAATATGAAATTGGTGAAGAGCCTTATCCTGGGCTCGGCGGCTGCCCTCGTCGCAGTCGGCGGCGCTCAGGCGGCTGATCTTCCCGTCAAGGCCAAGGCGGTCGAGTACGTGAAGGTCTGCTCCCTGTACGGCCCCGGCTTCTACTACATCCCGGGCACCGACACCTGCATCAAGCTGGGCGGCTATCTGCGCGCCGACGTTCTGGCGAACACGAACTCCGTCGCCGGCCCGAACTACAACGGCGCCAACGGTGCCAACAACCGCTTCACGAACGGCTACACCTGGCGTTCGCGTGAAGACCTGAACATCGATACGCGTACCGCGACCGAGTACGGCGTGGTCCGCACCTATTTCGACGCGGTGTTCACCTGGACCTCGGACACCTATGCCGGGCTCGGCAACGGCGCAACCGTTTACGCCCCGATCGGCACGTCCCCCGGCGCGGGCAACTCGAGCTCGGGCCTCGTCGCTGCTGGTTCGCTCGGCGTCTACTACGCCTTCATCCAGTTCGCCGGCTTCACCATCGGTAAGGCGGTCTCGCAGTTCGCTGCTCCTTGGACCGGTTATCCGGGCAACAACTTCGACGGTCTCGTCGGCGGTGCCAACACCACCACCGGTGTGAATCAGTTCACCTACACCGCGCAGTTCGGCAATGGCGTATCGCTGTCTCTGTCGGCTCAGGATCAGGTGCAGTACTCGCAGGCTGGCGTGAACAACATCAGCGCTGGCGGTGCGTTCGGTGCCAACGACTTGGCCGGCACGATTGCGCCGGACCTGATCGCGTCGCTCAAGGTCGACCAGGCTTGGGGTCTGTTCCAGGCGTCGTTCGCGGCGCATGACAACCACGCGGCCTACTACAGCGGCACCGAGGTGAGCGGTCATCCGGATGACAAGTGGGGCTGGGCTGGTGCGCTGGCTCTGTCGATCAAGAACATCCCGACCGGACCTGGCGACGTGATCAACATCCAGGGCGTGTATACGGATGGTGCGACCCGTTACAACATCCAGGATCTCGCCAGCCAGGCGGGCGCGATCGCCATCTACGGCGGTTCGAACCTGCCCGGCGTCTACGGCAGCGTCGGCTTCGGCACCGCTCCTGACACGGTGTTCATTGCCGGCGGTCAGCAGCAGACCATCAAGACCTGGGGTATGCGCGGTGCGTACACCCACAACTGGGATCCTTACTGGAACACCAGCCTCTACGGTGCTTATGCCGCGGTCATGTACAACGACACGGCTAAGTCCTATATCTGCGGCGTTGGTGGCGTGGGCGGCTCGTTCCGCACCGCGTTCGGCGCTGGCGTGACCACCTGCAACCCGGACTACAACCTGGCGCAGATCGGTGTGATCACCCGGTGGACCCCGGTCAAGAACCTGACCTTCTCGGCCGACGTGACCTACTCCCACCTCGATCAGAAGTTCGCGGGCGTGGTCACCACGTCCTCGACCGCGATCGCCAAGCCGCTCGCGACCTACGAGCTGAAGGATCAGGATACTGTGATGCTGCTCCTTCGCGCTCAGCGCAACTGGTAAGGCCGGTTGATCTGATCACGATGCAAATAAGAACCCCGGCAGGAAACTGCCGGGGTTTTTGCCAAAGATGAGAGACCGACCTTGCGGTCTACGCGCTAAACGAAGATTAGCCATGCGATTCATCTGCGATCGAATTCATTTACTTAGCTGACTTACTAAAATATATAAGCAGCGGCCAACATATGAATGATGGCTCTTAGCTTCGTGCTAAGCCTCCCAAACCTCCGGCAATGCCCTGCCGGAGGTTTTTGATTCTGCTCCTTGGAACGACGAACAAGCGCTTCTCAGAGACCAGCATCGGTCACCGAACTTCCAGCTCCTTGATCGCCTGAGCCGAAATCTCTGCGGGATCGTCGATGCCGGCTTGCGCAACCTTGATGATTGCTTTTGCGATCATATCCGTAAGCGGATCGTCGCCATCCTTGACGCAGAGCGTTTGTAGCGTTTGCCGGTAAGCCGTCATGATACGGCTGATTTCTTTCGGCTTCATCTCGCGGATCTGCAAATGCAGGTAGCTCGACACGTTCTCACCTCCCAAGCCCATGCAAGTGATCGTACCACCGGCAGCCGTTTACGGGTTGCGAAGCGATGAGAGCGCGAAAGTCGGCGCTGCGGTGGCACCGGACCAATGACGAACTCGCAAACGATGGTGACCCCCTTGCGTTGCGATTCAGCAGGCAAGTGGCGGGTCACGATCCGTTCTCAGATCCCATAAGTCTTGCGACGACTCCTTGAGGTTGACTATGCAAATCGTGCCAGACTTCGGGCTTTGCGATCGTCTTCGGTCAAAACGGCCTCAACGTCTTTAATGTCGGAAATCTGCTGTTGCGAAGAAGGATCGAGATGGCTTCAGAGTCCAGTGACGTTGGCGGCCAAACTGGTTGGCCAGGTGTTCCGTCGATGCGCGATGGTCGATAATAGGTGCTGGCGAAATATCATCACCCGGATGCCGCGTTCCTGTCACATCGGGTCCATGATCGGGTGCACTAATTGGCGCGTCAAGGGATCGAAGGGCGCGGCGGATGTACCCGGCCCGATGATCTCCAGTGGCCCCAGCGTCCGACAGACGCTGGGGCCGTTGCTTTTGGGCATGTTCACTTGCGCCGATGTTGGCACCTGAATGCGCGGCGGAAATCACACTTCGGCCCGAGGTGACTTGGCCGTGACGCTTCAACGAATTTGCCTGGAGGCGGTTCGCGGCGTTGCATCAAACGCGATACCTGGACTCTTCCTGTCCGTCGCTTCACGGCATATGGTAGCCCGCCGTTCAGGCGGTCTATTCATTTGCCGCCTTTGCAGAGGCGGAGAAAATATCGCGAACTCGTTCACCTCGAGATGCCTCGAGACGATCTGTTCTAAATTCAGCCAATATGTCTCTGCCGGACCGTCGAATTGCCGCGTCTACGACTCTTGCGTGGGTTCCTCCTGGTGCGACGCGCCGCCTCCCGCACCGCGTTGACCTCTCTTCGCAAGGACCCGAGGGAGCTCTCCCACTCGCTGGGCGGTGTCTTGTCCGGACATGTGACGCGAGGTGTGAACATGTTCGTACCTTGACGCGCTCGCCGTTGGACCAATGCTGGGCAATGTGAGAAGCGGGTTCAAGCCATGGAGAACCTCCGCTCGATCGTGGCCCGCTTCCCGCGTCGCGAACTTGATATTCGGCGTCGCTTCATTCGTGACGAGCAGTTTAGAGGGATTTGCGCGGACTATGAGGAGACGATGCGAGCACTCCGCCACTGGCAACCAGCGGCCAGCGAGGGAGATCCCGAAGGAAGTCGAAACGCCGCGGATCGCGAACAGGTTGTCGCGGAATTGAAACAGGAGGCCTTGGCCCATCTGAACGAGCCATAACTGGCTGGGCTCTCCGTCCAATGCTTGTCGCCGACCGCAACGAACTCAAGCAAACGATCCGACGCAGATGCGGCATCGAGCCATGCCCCGTCGCGCGACAACAAATCAAATCACTCAGGTCTCAGCGCATTCCAGGCTGAACTAAAGCTCTGGCCGGTGCCGCAACGCGCTCCGCCAACCGCGAACTTGAACTTGACCTCCCAACCGCGACCATCTTGGCGGATGATGTGCACCGCCGACCATCCAAACCCGCCAACCTCACGTCTCCACTCGCGCAGCATTAGTATCAATTCTTTCTCTTCGATATTCACTGCCATTCTCGGCATCGTCACCACCATCACTGCGCACCGCCGGCTGCACCGGACGCTCGCCAAAGCCAAAAGCCACACTCAACGCGACAACACGCTTAGGTTTAAATAGTCAATCATGCCACCGTGAGCGGGGCAAGCTTGGTGAGCGCGCGCACGCTGAGCCAGGTGTCGCTGTGCGCGACACGTAAGAGCAAGGAAGCGATGGCGGGCGAGGCGAATTGGAAACGGCGATCAGTCTTGAATGGATGTGAAGAGACGCCGGCAAGCCGACGTCTTGCTCGCGAGCTTTGCGGCCCGTTGCGACGACGCGACCCGCGCTTGCTCGATGATCGCGAACGGAACAGCCGGCGTCACGGTTCCCCGGCAATGGTGGCCGCCGCATGGGGCTGGGGGCCGTGAGGGATGCGCCAAACCGCCATGCCGAGGAAAGCTAGCCTTGAACCGGATCGTGTGCACCGGCAATGGGCGTTCATGGTTTTGGTTGTGCATCAATTGTGATGCAATGGAGGCAAAGCGTCGGCGTGATCGACAGCATCAACGTCGTCGTCGAAGCTATGTGATGCGCGACAATGTTCTTGCCGACTGAAAGCAGCGGCAAAGCCTGTAGGAGGACAGCTATCTCTTGGCGCGCCTTTCCTGCACGCACGTCGGCGCGTCAAATCGATGCAACCGGGAACTTGGCACGATCTGCCCTTGCCTCAAACACTGGTTGTGCTTTGGTGTTACGGCTACCTTGGCCGATTTTACTCCTCCCAAATCGACCGACAGGTGGTGCAAGCGGCCCCGGCGTCAATCGCAATCCCGTCGGGGCCGTCGCAGGGGGCGCTCACCGTCGCCGCTTGATCTCGCGAATAAAGCGCACGCCGCCTGGTACGGTTCGCAACGAACTTTTGCGCGATGCCTCAGGTATGAGGTTGAGATCGAATGGCGGCTAGAAGCGCCTGGCCTTTTGCGGTCAAGACCATGGGGACTTGAGTTTGATGCTCGTTCGCGGGCTCGACTTCGATCAAGTCCTCGCGGAATAAGCGCCACAATGCCTTGCTGCCGGCAGGACCGGTGATTGTCCAAACTGAGCCTGTGCTGGTCCGCATCACGCATCCACGTGCGGCCGCTTCGAGCCCCTTGAGTTGCGCTTTGCTGAGACGCGTGATCGTGCGCTCCATCTCTCTGCGACGGAATGGCTGGTCTCAGTGGATGGTTTCTTTCGCGTCGAAGGTGATCGCTTCGCATGCTCTCCGCAAGATGAGGGTTCCCAGCACATCCGGGCGGAGTGGCTCCGGATGGTGCGTCTTATCTGTTGGGCAGCGCCGACTTCAGCGGCTGCGATCCGGCCTATCGGCCGCTGCTGTGCACGGTTCCGTGCATGAGTCGGCGGTATTGTATGGCCGCTATGTCGCTCAGATATCGGCACTTTCTCTGGAAAGCCGAGCCCGAAGATCGGAATCAGCGCGGCTCGATCGGACGCAAGTTTGCGTGCGCTCCCTTGTATTATGTGTCCTGCGCGCCGTTCCCCAGGGTGCTGCCCAAGACTTGCGACGATCCATCCCGTCTCAGATATTATCTTTAAATATCAAAGACTTGCGTAATTGCCGCAGTTCAAAAGTCCGTGATATTTGTGCAACATCTGCCCGAAAACAGCCGCAACTGATCCGAAACCGAGCGGTCTTTTGTTGCGTGATCGGGGGGCTTCTGTCTCATATGGAACTACGACGGAGGGGGGCATCCCGAGGTCGTCCCGTTTTAGGTGGTTCGCTTAAGTCCCTCGCGTTCATGCGGGTGTGTCCGAAGGCGCGAAGCGACTGAGCGGGGATTAAGGGACAAGGGAACCAACCTGAGGGTGTTCTACCCGGCGGATCCGGAACCTTCCCTGAGATAGAGCAACTTGGAGGTTTAACATGAAGATGGTTAAGAGCCTTATCCTCGGCTCGGCGGCGGCTCTGGTCGCGGTCGGCGGAGCTCAGGCGGCTGACCTTCCCGTCAAGGCCAAGGCCATTGAATACGTGAAGGTCTGCTCCCTGTATGGTCCCGGGTTCTACTACATTCCGGGCACCGATACCTGTATCAAGCTGGGCGGCTACCTGCGCGGCGACGTCGTGATCAACACGAACTCGGACCACACCGGCAACACCTCGGGCGCTGGTGGTGCGAACAACCGTTTCACCAACGGCTATACCTGGCGCTCTCGTGAAGACCTGAACATCGATACGCGCACCGCGACCGAGTACGGCGTTGTCCGCACCTTCTTCGATGCGACCTTCTCCTGGACGACCGACAACTATGCTGGTCTCGGCAACGGCGCGACCGTTTACGCTCCGATCGGCACGTCGCCTGGAACGGGTAACGCCACTGGTGGCGGCGTCGCCGGCGGTGCGCTCGGCGTCTACTACGCCTTCATCCAGTTCGCCGGCTTCACCATCGGTAAGGCGGTCTCGCAGTTCTCGGCGCCGTGGACCAACTATCCGGGCAACAGCTACGACGGTCTCGTCGGCGGCGGCGGCACGGTCACTGGTGTGAACCAGTTCACTTACACTGCGCAGTTCGGCAACGGCGTGTCGCTGTCTCTGTCGGCTCAGGATCAGACCCAGTACTATCAGGCTGGTGTGCAGAATCTGGCCGTTCTGACGTCGCCCTACGGTGCGTCGGACTATGCCGGCACGGTTGCTCCTGATCTCGTCGCGATGCTGCGCGTCGATCAGGCTTGGGGTCTGTTCCAGGCGTCGTTTGCGGCGCATGACAACCATGCGGCCTACTACGGCGGCACCGAGTTGACCGGTCATCCGGACGACAAGTGGGGCTGGGCTGGTCAGTTGGCCTTGTCGATCAAGAACATCCCGACCGGACCTGGCGACACCATCAACTTGCAGGGCGTCTACACGGATGGTGCGACCCGCTACAACATCCAGGATCTGGCCGGTTCGGCTGGTGCCAACACCATCTTCGGCGGCACGGGTATCCCTGGTGCCTACCAGAGCATCGGCTTCGGCGTTGCGCCGGACACCGTGTTCGTCACCGGTGGGCAGCAGCAGACGATCAAGACCTGGGGCGTCCGCGGCGCGTATGTCCACAACTGGAGCCCGAACTGGAACACCAGCATCTACGGTGCCTGGGCTCAGGTTAACTACAACAGCACGGCCAAGGGCTACATCTGCGGCCCGGCCGGCAACGGTGTGGGTGGCACGTTCGGCGTTCTGTTCGGCACCGCAGGTCTGACCTCCTGCAACCCCGACTACAACATTGCGCAGCTCGGTACGCAGACCCAGTGGACCCCGGTGAAGAACCTGACCTTCTCGGCCGACTTCACCTACACCCATCTGGATCAGAACTATGCCGGTACCATCGCTTTCCCCGGCACTGCGTCGATCGGCAAGCCGGCTGCCGTGTACGAGCTGAAGGACCAGAACACCTACATGCTTCTGCTCCGCGCTCAGCGTAACTGGTAATACCGGTTGATCTGATCAGGATCTAACAGAGCCCCCGGTGGAAACGCCGGGGGTTTTGCTTTTGAGTGCTGACGATAGTGAGTCACGACGCCAGCATGTCGCGGACCATCGGCACCACCTTGCGTCCATAGAGCTCGATGCTCTTCATCAGCTTCTCGTGCGGCAGCGGGCCTGCCGAATATTTCAACTGGAAGCGCGCCAGCCCGAGGGCCTTCACCGTTGCCGCGATCTTGCGGGCAACTGTTTCCGGTGAGCCGACATAGAGCGATCCATGATCGGCCTCCGCCACGAACTCGTCGCGCCCCATCGGTGGCCAGCCGCGCTCCTTGCCGATCCGGTCGCGCATGATCTTGTAGTCGGGCCACAGCTCTTCCCTGGCTTGGGCGTCGGTCTCGGCGACGTAACCCGGCGAGTGCACGCCGATCGGCTTCGGCTCGCGTCCGAATTGCCTGTAGGCGCGTTGGTGCAACTCGACATAGGGCGCGAAGCGCTTTGGATCGCCGCCGATGATGGCAAGCATCAGCGGCAGGTCGTAGTGCGCCGCGCGCACCACCGATTCGGGGCTGCCGCCGACACCGATCCAGGTTTTCAGCCGGCCGTGCTCGACCGGCGGATAAACCGATTGATTGTTGAGCGGCGGGCGCAGCTTGCCCTGCCAGGTCACCGGCTCTTGCTTCAGGAGTTCGGTGAACAGATCGAGCTTCTCCTCGAACAACTCGTTGTATTGCCGGAGGTCGAAGCCGAACAGCGGAAACGACTCGGTGAAGGAGCCGCGGCCGAGAATCACCTCGGCGCGGCCGTTCGAGACGGCGTCGACCGTGGCAAAGCGCTGGAACACCCGGATCGGGTCGTCCGAACTCAACACGGTCACCGCTGAGCCGAGCCGGATATTCCTGGTGCGCGCGGCAATCGCCGCCAACACGGTTTCGGGCGAGGAGATTGCGAAGTCGGCCCGGTGATGCTCGCCGAGCCCGATGAAGTCGATCCCGAGTTCATCAGCGAGGATAGCTTCGTCGACGACGTTGCGGATCACCTGGGCGTGCGGCAGCGGCTCTCCGGCAGCGTCCTTGGTGACGTCGCCGAACGTATCGAGCCCAAATTCGAGGGAGGTGGTCATCTGTCAATCCAGTTGTCGGGGCAGCGGACGTTCGCCACGCACCGCCCATCCGCACGAGTCGGGAGGCCGGCCTGCGGCAAGCTGTCCGCAAGTCCGCGCCATGGCGGCTTCGGTTGGGATGGCGAGCAATTAATGGCTGTTTGCAGCCGGACAAGGCTGTGCCGAGAAACGCTGGGTTTCCGTCGGAGGGCAGGGCGCTGTCAGAACGACTCCGCCCATGGTCGCAGATCGAGCTCCAGCGTCCAGGCGCTGCGATGCTGGTGATGCAGCACCCAATAGGCATCCGCGATGGCCGCGATGTTGAGTAGCCCGTCTGGTCCGCGATCATCTTTCAACTGCGGCCGCACGCTCAGCAGGCGATCACCCTCGATGCCGCCATCGATCACGACGTGACCGACATGGATGCCCTGCGGCCCGAACTCGCGCGCCACGCTCTGTGCCAGCGCGCGGAGTGCGGCCTTGGCTGCGGCGAAGGGCGCGTAGTTGGCCTTGCCGCGCAGCGAGCCGCTGGCACCGGTAAACACCAGCGTGCCGCCGCCGCGCTTCAACAAAGCCGGGACTACGGCCTGCGCCAACTGAAAGCCGCCGAGCGCATGCTCGCGCCAGTGTTCTTCGAAGCGCTGCTCGCTGACCTTCAGGAACGGCGCCGGCCGGTTGGACCCTGCGTTGTGAACGGCCATGGCGAGCGGGGCGAGCTGCTCGGCCACCTCGACGAAGCGCGCAACGTCCGCCGCGCTGGACGCATCGCCGACGACATGGGCGACCTCTGCGCCGGTCGCGGCGAGCTCGGCTGCGGTCGCCGCCAACTTGTCGGCATTGCGGCCCGCGATCGCAACTGGATAACCGCCGGCGGCAAAGCGTCGCGCAATCGCAGCGCCGAGCCCGTTTGACGCACCGACGCCTGCGATGAGAACGCTGCCCTGCACCGCCGTGGACCCAGGGATGGATCGATCGTTCATTGCTCACTCCATCGACACCGCCCGCGTCGCGGGCCAATTCATTCGTCCGATGCCATGGCGATGATTGCGTCGCGCACCGTGCGCAGTACGGCATCGGAGCGCTTCTGATCCGTGACAACCCGCGAGATCGCGAGCGCACCGACCATCGCACTGACGGCCATCATCGCGCGGGTATCGTCGTCGTCGCCGAATGCCTCGGCGACCCCGGCGATGAACGCCTCGATATGCGGCTCCATCACCGCGCGGCACGCTTCGTCCGCGCGGCCGACGTCCGAAATCAATGCGGCGATCGCGCAGCCGGACTTGCGGGCGTCGCGATGTGTGCGGCTGAGATAGCTACGGGCCATCGAACTCAAGCTGACCTGCTTGTCGGGATCGCGCGAGGCGCGGGCCGCGGCCTCACCGGCGGCCAATGCCTGTTCCAGGGCGGCGGCGATCAACTCGGAGCGGGACGCGAAGTGTCCGTAAAAGCCGCCATGCGTGAGATTCACTTTCTGCATCAGGCTGCCGATGCTCACGGCGTCCAGTCCCTTGTCACGGATCTGCGTCGCGGCCTCGTGCAGTATCCGCTCGCGGCTCCTGGCCTTGTCGGCCTGGGAATGCCCCATCGTCATCCTCGGCAATTTGACTCTGCATTGGGATTATGACCATCATATATCTAGATGACAAGCATCATGCAGAATTGGACGGGTCACAAGGATGGGAGGAGCCGATGTCCGGCAGCGCAAGCGAAGGGCGGGTCCGTTACGAACGGCACGACCGCATCCTGAAGGTCGTCATCGATAATCCCGCGAAGAAGAATGCGTTCAGCCCGGAGATGATGGCGGAGCTGTCGGATGCGCTCACGCTGCTCGATCACGACGACAGTCTCTGGGTCGGCGTGCTCTGCGCAGCCGGAGACAATTTCACGGCCGGCCTCGACATGCCGAAATTCTTCGGTCCAACCGCAACACGCAAGCCGTTGCCGGAAGGCAATGTCGATCCGTTCGGGCTCTCGAAGCGATGCCGGAAGCCGATCGTCACCGCGGTGCAGGGTATCGTGTTCACGGTCGGCATCGAGATGATGCTGGCGGGCGACATCGTTGTCGCCGCCGATGACAGCCGCTTCTGCCAGATGGAGGCAAAGCGCGGGATCGCGCCGCTCGCGGGCGCGCATTTCCGATACATTAGCCGTGCAGGGTGGGGTGATGCGATGTATCACCTGCTGCTGTGCGACGAGTTCTCGGCTGCCGAAGCACATCGGATCGGCCTGGTGCAGGAAGTCGTACCGGCGGGGCAGCAGGTCGAGCGCGCGATGGTGCTCGCAGAGATCATCGCGCGGAACGCACCGCTCGGGATCCAGGTGACGAAGGAAGCGGGCCGCAAATTCATCGAGGCCGGCGAGCAGGCCGCGATCGCGATCATTCCGCAGATCCGCGAGCGCGTGCTCAACACCGCCGATGCGGCCGAGGGCATCAGGTCGTTCGTCGAGCGCCGCGCCGCAACCTTCCAGGGTCGCTGAAGCGAGATGACATTAGGTTGAGCTGGAGCGGCGACGGTTCACCTCTCCCTTGGGAGAGGTCGGCGCGCAGCGCCGGGTGAGGGATTACGGTCTCCCGTTAGCGCCGCGGCCCCTCACCCGATTTGCTTCCGCAAATCGACCTCTCCCCGTTGGGGAGAGGTGAACCGAACGCGTGGCTAAAACCGATCCGAACTGAATTCATCACGCTTTAGCCGCGTTCACGATACGTGCCTGCAAAGTCTGGTTGTGGCAATCATGTCGCAACCACTGCGTTTCGATCATGACGGCGCAGCGACGACTCTTGTCGGGATTCGTCGAATCAGGGAGATTCGACTCCAATACTTGAATTCTACTGCATCCTGCTTTGGCTCAAGCGTCCGGTCTGGAATCGCATGACAAACGCACGTGTAATTGTCGTAGGAAACAACAAGGGTGGCTCGGGCAAATCGACAATTGCCATGCATGTCGCCATCGCGCTGATCAAGGCGGGTCAGCGTGTCGCAACCATCGATCTCGACAACAAGCAGAAATCGCTGACGCACTACATCGATAACAGGCGCGACTGGGCGCGAGAAACCTCGCTTGAGCTCGGCGTTCCCACGCATATGTGCTTCGAGACGGTGAACGGAAGGACCAGCGAGGTCGAGACGCTCGGGCGCAGCGCGCTTGGCGAAATCGTCGAGCGGCTCAGCCGGTCGCATGATTTCGTCGTCGTCGATTGTCCCGGGTACGATACCTACCTGACCTCGTTCATGCATTCCCTGGCGAACACGCTGATTACGCCGCTGAACGACAGCTTCCTCGATTTCGATGTGCTCGGCACGATCGACCCCAACGACTTCAAGGTGACCGGCATCAGCCATTATTCGAAGATGGTGGAGGAGGCGCGGCGCGAGCGCGGTGCGCATGATCAGCCGGCATTCGAATGGGTGGTGCTGCGCAATCGCCTGTCCATGCTCGGCTCGCGCAACAAGCGCCTGGTCGGCGACGCCTTGGGCGAGCTATCGAAGACGTTGACCTTCCGTCTCGTCGATGGCTTGGCCGAGCGGGTGATCTTTCGCGAATTCTATCCGCGCGGGCTGACCGCGCTCGACGACATCAGCCAGCTCGCGCCCGGCGCGCGTCCGACGATGTCGCATGTCACCGCGCGGCTCGAGATGGAGCGGCTGATGACGGCGATCATGCTCGGCCATCTCATTGCGCGTCCGCCGGAGACCTCCGACGCCGACCGCAGCGCTGCGTGAGGCATCCGGTCACTACGGACAGTTCGCATTGCCAGCCTTGGCCACGATCAGGAATGTGATCGTGGCCGGCGCAAACTTGATCGTTCCTGCCGTGGTCGCTTCGCCGGCGAGCGGCGGGAGCTGGTCCGCGGCATCCAGCGTCAGCGCCGTTCGATTGAGCCGAACCGAGCCGGCAGCAAGATTGTCGCTTGCCAGCGTGTAGCGCTGTGCGGCGGCCCGCAGCACCAGCTCGCTCGGCTTGTTGCGGTCGCTGTTGATGACGAGCAGGGCAACGCCGCCCGGCGTGTCGCGCGCGCAATGGGCGTAGACATGGAAGCCCGCGCGCGTCGCGTTGCCGGGATCGAGCGCGGTTGTGCCCATCAAGCGTCGCCACAGCAGCGCGGCCCAATAGTTCGGCCGCGGCAAACGGGTCTGCTCGTCGAGCAGCCCATAATCGCTTGCGGCGAGCGTGTTGTGGATCACGACCCGAACGCCGGCCTTCGCGAGCCGCCCGAGTTGATCGAGATAGCGGAACGTATCGGCGAAGGTGGCGGCCCAGCGGTTGCCGCCGCATGCCGTCTCTCCGGTCTCGGTCAACCAGATCGGCTTGCCCGCTGCGAAGCGATCGCGCAGCGCCTTGTAGCGGGCGAGCGTCTTGTCCGTTCTTGCCAGCCATTCCTCTGACAATGCCGCCTCGGGCGTGCGATCGCCGCCGCATCGCGCTGAGATCGCACCATAATAATGATACGAAATCGCATCGACGTGTGGTGCCACCGCCTTGAAAAGCGACGCGGCGTCCGCACCGGTGCCGGACGTGCCCGGACCAAGGATCGCCACATCAGGCGCGGTGCGCTTCATGAAGGCGCGGAACGTGGCAAAGTCCCGGCGGTAGGCCGCAATATCGTAGCCGCGGGGCGCGCCGCCGATCGCCGGGAGATCGGGCTCATTCATGAATTCACTCGCGGCGAGATGTCCACCGACGGATTGCGTGAAAGCGAGCAGGTGCCGGGCCTGCTCCGAGGTCCAATGCCCGCCGGCGTCGCGCGTGCCGGCGCTGATCGCAAATGATGTGACGATCGGCGCGTCGACGGCGTCGGAGAAGTCAATGACGTCGCGCCACTGCTGGCGTGTAAGAACGCCCTTGAAGCCTGCGGGCGGCGCGGATGGTGGGCTGTCCGTATCTGCAAAGAACGTGCTGTTGGCCCAGGTCCCGCTGACACGGAGATAGGCGGGAGCCAGCGCCGCAGCGAGCCTGCGCAGCCTGCCATCGTGAAGATCGATCGGAGCGCGCGCCGCGAACCTGTCATCCCTCGCGGCGGCGGCTTGGGCGTTGGATGCATAGGGCTTCCAGAACCGTCCGCCGGTTACCTCGACCATCTCGATGTTGTAGGACTGGAAGCGCGGGTCGATGGTCGCTACCTGCCGCATGGTCGCGACATTCAGTGTCGGCTCCGCCGCGCGCGCCCGCGTGCAGGGGAAGATCGCCGCGATGGCAGCGATCGTGCACGCGAAGCGTCGAAGCGATTGGGTTCGGCCGTGCACGCGCAAGGGTCCTCGCGGCGTCCTGAACTTCGGTTCGTGTCAGGATGCCGCCGAGGTGAGACGGAATCAACGCGCGGATTGGTCTTGCGGCTCGTCTGCGATGCGATCCCAGAGTGCGCGGATCATGTCCTTCATAACCAGCGCGTCCTGCCAGCGGTCGGACAGTTCCCGGCCGTCCGGTCCCGTGATGGCGTAGGGTGGAGGACCGAGCTCGCAGAGAAAGGTCAGTGTCGCATCGGGGCCGGCGCGTTTCCGCCAGGAGCGGATGGCGTAGTCCCACCAGCCCGTGAACAGGGAGACCCAGCCCTGATGTTGCGGAAAGCCGAGCGAGATCTGCACCTGCTCGCGGCTTGCGATGCGGCCGTGGATGCCCCAGGCGTTGTCGAGGATGCGACGGATCAGCGCGTGGTTGACGTCGTCGACCGGCCAGGCGAATTCACGGCCGACCAGATAGTGCGAGAGATCAGCGGTCAGCCGCAGGTCGGGAAAGCAGTCGAGCAGATCGAGCGTGAAGAGCAGATCGGTCGTCATACGGTCGCGGTGGGTTTCGACATGCACCGCAACGGCCGCTTGCTCGGCAAGCCGCCGCCAGCCTTCGAGCAGCGGAATGCAATCGGAAAGCCGTCGCGGGCGAACGTCCGCTTGCAGGTTGATGTGGTCGGCGCCGAGCTGCGCCACCAGCTCGAGCACCGGCTTCAGGTCGTCGACTGCCTTCGGATAGCACTGCGCCTGCCAGATCATGCCATGCGCGCGAAGGAAGCCGGTGACTTCACGAGCGAAGGCTGGATCAATGAAGCGCACGCCTACGCCGTCGAAGCCGGCATCGCGGATCATCGCGAGCTGGGTCTCGAGCGGCCACTCCGGCTCATCGGCCAGCCGCCGCTCCATCGCCCAGAGCGACTGCAGGACACGAAGCTGCTGCGCCACGGCTCAGGCCCGGGCCGGGATAGCCGCGGGCAATTCCTCGCGCGCGGTCTCGTCGGCCGAGATGCTTTCCTGATAGGTCTCGGGCCCGATCCAGATCGCGACCACCGTGCAGGCGGACAGGAACATGGCGTAGCAGGCGACCGGCCACCAGGTGCCGTAGGCCGCCACCAATGCAGTGGCGACGAACGGCGCCGGACCGCCCGACAGCAGCGAGCCCAGTTCACGTGCGAAGGCGAAGCCGGCGAAGCGGCGCTGCGGCGGGAACAGCTCGGCGAAATAGGCGGCCTGCGGTCCGAACATTGCGGCGGTCACGACGGCGCGTGCCAGGATGAAAGCAAGCGCAATCATGATCCAGCTCTTGGTGCCGACCATCCAGAAGAACGGGAAGGCCAGCGCCACGCCGGCCACTGCGCCGAACATGTAGACCGGCCGCCGACCAATCCGGTCGGATAATGCGGCGAAGCCGAGGATTGCGAACAGCTCGACCGTGAAGGCGAGCATCAGCGCGCTGAGCGCTTCCGATTTCGGCACGCCCAGGGTGGTGATCACGTAGCTTAGGCCGAACACCGGAAAGAAATAGCCGAGCCCGTTCTCGGCCATTCGCGCGCCGAGCACGACGAGGAAGTTGCGCGGATGACGCCGCAGCGCCTCCATCGCCGGATTGCTCTCGACCTTGCCGCGTTCGACCACGGCTTCGGTATAGACCGGCGTCTCGGTCACGCGCATGCGGACGAAGATGCCGACGACGATCAGCAGGAAGCTTGCCAGGAAGGGCAGGCGCCAGCCCCAGCTCATCAGGTCTTCGCGCGGCAGCATCGTCACCAGCGCGAACGCGCCGGCGGCGAGCAGGTTGCCGACGGAGACGCCGAGCGGCGCAAAGCCGCCCCAGAAGCCGCGGTGTCTCGGCGGAGCGTTCTCGACCAGATAGATCACCGCCCCGCCATATTCGGCGCCGGCGCCGAGGCCCTGGATGACGCGCATCGCCACCAGCAAGAGCGGCGCCCAGATCCCGACCTGCGCGTAGGTCGGCAGAAAGCCGATCGCGGTGGTGCCGATGCCGATCATCAGCAGCGTTGCGACCAGCACCGGCTTGCGGCCGTAGCGATCGCCGAGGATGCCGAACAGAAGGCCGCCGAGCGGCCGCACCACGAAACCGACGCCGAAGGTGAGGAACGACAGCAACGTGCCGACGATGGGATCACTCTTCGGAAAGAACAGCTCGCCGAACACCAGCGCAGCGGCGGTGCCGTAGAGAAAGAAGTCGTACCATTCGAGCGCGGAGCCGACGCTTGCGGCCAGAATCACACGCAGGCGCGATTTGCTGGCGCCATCTGCCATCTTGGTCATTGGTTTCCCCGTTCTGTGTGTTCTTATGATCGTTTTGTTTGAGCATGATCTCTTCGGAAAACCGGTATCCACTTTTCCGGATCATGCTCGAGAAAGCAGCGATGCCCGCGGCGTTGCCGCGGGCATCGTCATCGGTCTTAGGCGGCGCGGGTGAAGTAGGATTTCTTCGACGCCGATTGAGTCTCGTAGATCGATCCCTGCCGCTTCGCGGGCGGCAGCGGCATGCGCACCGGTACATCGGTGAGCCGCGGTGAGACCACCGCAGGGCCGGCGAGCAGCCGGCTGTTGAACTCGTCGAAGTCCTTCACCCCCATCAGCGGCCAGGCGTCGCTGGCGGCCACTTCGTAGAGCAACAAGTTGCGCGGCTTGCTCGAGGTGTTGGTCGCCGAGCCGTGCAGCGCGCGCACATGATGGAACGACATGCTGCCGGCCTTGCCCATGCAGGGCACCGCGCGCTTGATGTCGTCCTGGATCAGATCGGGATCGATCAGGCCGGCGAAGCAACCGTCATCGCCATGATGGTCCCACACGGTGCTGCCGGTGTGCGATCCCGGCGTCACCAGCATCGGGCCGTTCTCGAGATCGCAATCGTCGAGCAGCACGCCGATCGCGAGGATGTCGTCATTGGTGTGCGGATAGAACGCCCAGTCCTGGTGCCACTCGACCGGCGAGCCGTATTGCGCCGACTTCATGTTGAGCTTGGAGCCGTGCAGGCGGAGCCCGGGGCCGATTAGCTTGGTGAGGATCGAGATCACGGCCGGGCTGCGGACGATCTCGTCGAAGATCGGATGCACCTTGTGCGGCGCCTTGATGCGGCGGACGCGGGGAGTTTCTCGAGTATGACCCGGCTCGAGGTCGTAGACGTCGGTGTGCTCGGTGACGTCAGCGGCGCCGGCGACCAGGTCTGCGAGCACCGCGCGCACCCGCCCGAGGGTCTCCTGGTCGAGCACCTCGGGGACCACGATCACCCCGTCGCGCTTGTAGGCCTGAACCAGTTCATCCGAAATCATGCCGTTCTCCCTTTCTTTGCGCTATGTTAGCGCTAACATATGGTCATGTTAGCGCTAACATGATGGCTTGGCAACCCGGAATCGGGCAGGGTCGAGCCATGAGCCCCGAACAGACGGATCCCGAGGTCGCTCCGGCCGATGCCGCGCCCACGCTTTCGGCCGTGGCCAAGCGCGCCGGCGTCTCCTCGATCACGGTGAGCCGCGTGGTGCGGATGCCCGATCTGGTCGCTCCCGAGACCCGCGCGCGGGTCGAGCAGGCGATGCGCGAACTCGGCTATGTCCCGAACCTGGTCGCGGGCGCGCTGGCGAGCGCGCGAACCAATTCGATCGGCGTGCTGGTGCCGACGATCGCCAACTCGATCTTCGCCGACACGGTGCAGGGATTATCCGACAAGCTCGAGCCGCTCGGCTTTTCGGTCATCCTGGCGCAGTCGCGCTATGACGCGGCGCGCGAGGACCGCATGCTCGCAGCGCTGCTGTCGCGACGGCCGGAAGCGATCATCATGGTCGGTTCGCCGGCGACGGAGGAAGGCAGCCGCCTGCTGCGCAACGCGCGCATTCCGATTGTCGAGACCTGGGATTTGCCGGCAACACCGATCGATGCAGTCGCGGGCTTCGACAATTACAAGGCCGGCGTGGCCGTCGCGAAACATCTGGTTGGGCAAGGACGCAAGCAGCTCGCATTTATCGGCGGCGACGATCCGCGCGCGACGCGGCGCTGGCTCGGCTTCAAGGACGAGATCCTGGCGAGCGGCTTAGCCGAGCCGCGACGGCTGATCCTCGATCGCAACGCCTCCGGCAGCGTCGCAGCGCATGCCCGCCTGCCTGATGTCGATGCGGTGTTCGCCGCCAACGATGCGCACGCGATCGGCTTCATGGCGGGCTTGCGCAAGGCTGGCCTGTCGCGCGACGGCTCAGCGTCGGAGCAGCCGGTTGCCGTCATCGGTCTCGGCGATCTCGAAATGGGCCGGCTGATCTCGCCGGCGCTGAGCACGATCAGCGTGCATGGCGATGCGATCGGCCGCACCGCAGCAACGCTGACGCTGGAGCGCGGCGGCGAGCGCCGCGTCGACCTCGGCTTCGAGCTGGTGCTGCGCGACAGCGGCTAGAGCGGGATGAGTTTGGGTGGAATCGACTCGCCGCGGCTTCGGTCGACCTCTCCCCGTCGGGGAGAGGTCGGATTGCATCGTCAGATGCAATCCGGGTGAGGGCCCTTGCGCTCTCGATAGACCATAACCCCTCACCCGATTTGCTGCGCAAATCGACCTCTCCCAAGGGAGAGGTGACCTCCAATGCTGTTTCAGGTCAACCTAGTCGGGGTGCTGCGTGAGTGCAGGCCGCCGCTTCTCTTCTCACCGTGCCGCGATGTCAGAGTCCACTTCGACCAGCAAGGCAAGAAGGCCGCGCAGAATGGCCAGCGGGGGTGGAGGACAGCCCGGAATGTGGAGATCGACCGGCACGACCGCGGAGACCCCTCCAACCACCGCATAGCTGCCGGCAAAGCATCCGCCGTCTCTGGCGCAATCGCCTGCCGCGACAACCCATTTGGGGTTGGGGGTTGCATTGTAGGTGCGCTCAAGCGCTTCGCGCATGTTCTTTGTGACGGGACCGGTGACGAGCAGGACGTCGGCATGACGCGGCGAGGCGACGAAGCGGATTCCGAACCGTTCGACGTCGTAATATGCATTGTTCAGGGCGTGAATTTCCAGCTCGCATCCGTTGCATGAGCCTGCGTCAACCTCTCGGATCGAGAGGCTGCGGCCGAGCCGGCGTCTTGCGGTTTGGCCGACCAGGCCTGCGAGCTCTGCGAGCGCGGCGTCGTCAGGACGCGGTGCCTGTTCGGTCAATGGCTGGCGAAGCAGGCTCTGAAACAGAAGTTTGCGCATGCTGCGTCGTCCTTAGAGATCCTGCCCGGCATAGGAACAGTTGAACGATTTGTTGCAGAGGGGAAAGTCCGCCACGATGTTGCCTTCGATGGCGGCCTCCAGCAGCGGCCATTGAAACCATGACGGATCGCGCAGATGGCATCGCTCGATCCGCTCACCGCTCAAGCGCAGCCATGCCAGGATGTCGCCCCGAAAACCCTCGACCATCGCCATGCCTTCGGAAGGCTCGGATGCGGCTTGCAGCGGCACCCTGACCGGACCGGCTTCAAGCCCAGCCATGATTTGATCCAGAAGCGACAGGCTTTGCTCGACCTCGCGGATTCGAATCCAGACGCGGGCGTTGACGTCGCCGTCGTCGAGGACAGGGACCTCGAAGCGCAGCATCTCGTAGGGGTGATAGCCGGGCGTGCGGCGGGCATCAAAATTGCGGCCGCTGGCGCGCCCGACATAACCACCGGCCGCGAATTGCCGGGCGAGCGCAGGATTGAGGCTACCGGCGCCGACGGTGCGGTCCTGGAGCGAGGCGGTGTTGTCGTAGAGATCGACCAGCGCCGGGAAGTGCCGGCGGATCTCGCCGAGCGCTGTGCGGATCGCCGCCGGTCCGTCGCCCGCGATGTCGCGCGCCAGGCCGCCCGGGACGACAATATCCCGCATCAGGCGGTGGCCGAACGCAGCGTCGGCGGCGCGCAGCACGCGCTCACGCAGCACGCCACAATGCGCGTGCATCAGCGCAAACGACGCATCATTGCAAATCGCGCCGATGTCGCCGAGATGATTGGCGAGGCGCTCGAGCTCGGCCATCAGCGCGCGCAGCCATAGCGCACGGCGGGGCACGACGATCTGCAACGCCGCTTCGACGGCTTGGGAGAATGCCAGTGCGTAGGCGACCGTGCTGTCGCCGGATACCCGGCCGGCGAGGCGCGCGGCCTGCTCGACGGTGCTCGCCGCCATCAGTCCTTCGACGCCCTTGTGCGTGTAGCCGAGCCGCTGCTCCAGGCGGACCACCGTCTCTCCGCTTGCGGTGAAGCGGAAATGCCCGGGCTCGATGACACCGGCATGTACCGGGCCGACCGCAACCTGATGCAGGCCATCACCCTCGGCCGGAAGGAACGGATAGGGCGAACCCTCCGGCGATGCATCGAGGCGTTCGCCCAGCGGGGCGCGCTTGTGCCAGCGGCCGTGATCGAGCCAGGGGCGGGTATCTGGCGTTCCCACGGCCTCCAGTCCGAACAGGTCGTGGATGGTGCGTTCCAATCGAAGCGCCGGACGGTGATAGATGGCGACCGAGGGATAACGGCGATCTGGACAATCCAGGCTGATCACGCCGATGTCGGACGCGCTGTCGTCGAGAACGGCCATATTCACGCGTGACGGTTCGCCCCATAGGCCGAGCAGACTCAGAGTGCCCTCTGCAAGAGCGCCGGCGGCGGAGAGCCAGGCCTCGTCGTCGACGGCCGCGCGCGGCCATGGATGGTGCCGTTCAACCTTGCGGCCTGCCTGGATCAGATCGATCAACGCCGGCATATCCCGTTCTCCCTCGCGCTAACCCAGAAGGTTGGCGACGTGCTGGAACCAGACGACGAGCGGTCCTGGAAGGTAGATGCCCGCAGTCAGGACAAGCGCGAAATGCGCGAACATCGGCAGGTAGGATGCATTCGCCGGGGCGGTGCTGCCGCGCGGCTCGCCGAAGGCGACGCCCGTCAGGCGCAGCACGAGCGCGCCGAACGCGAGCAGCAGGCCGAGCACCAGCGGGACAGCGAGCAGCGGCTGACGCGCAAAGGTCGAGCTGACGATGAGAAACTCGCTCATGAAGATGCCGAGCGGCGGCAGACCGGCGATCGCGACCACGCCGACCGCAAGGCCCCAGCCGAGCGCCGGGTGCGTTTCGGTCAGGCCGCGGATATTGGCGATCTGCTGCGTGCCCTTCACCTGCGCAATGTGGCCAACGGCATAGAAGATCCCCGACTTGGTGAGGCTGTGCATCACCATGTGCAGCAGGCCGGCGAAGTTGGCGAGCGGACCGCCCATCCCGAACGCAAACACGATGATGCCCATGTGCTCGATCGAGGAATAGGCGAACAGCCGTTTGATGTCGCGGCGGCGGTACAGCATGAAGGCAGCGAACAGCAGCGAAGTCAGTCCCATCGTCACCATCAGCGGCCCCGGCGAGATCGCGTCCGGATTGGCGGCCAGCAGGATCTTGAAGCGGAGCACCGCATAAAGCGCCACGTTGAGCAGCAGGCCGGAGAGTACGGCGGAGATCGGGGTGGGGCCTTCGGCATGCGCATCCGGAAGCCAGGCGTGCAGTGGCGCCAGGCCGACCTTGGTGCCATAGCCGAACAGCAGGAAGATGAAGGCGACGTTGAGCAGCGCCGGGTCGAACGTCGCGGCGCGATCGATCAGGACCGTCCAGACCATGGCATCCTGCCCCTCGCCGACAACTGGTCGCGCCGCCATGTAGACCAGGATCGTGCCGAACAGTGCGAGCGCGATGCCGACACTGCCGAGGATGAAATACTTCCAGGCGGCCTCGAGCGCGGCGTGCGTCCGATAGATGCCGACCATCATGACGGTGGTGAGCGTCGCGATCTCGACCGCGACCCACATCAGGCCGATATTGTTCGATACGAACGCGAGATTCATGCCGAACATCATGACCTGATACATGGCGTGGTAGAACCGCAAATAGCCCGGCGTCAGTCGTCCTGTTTCGATTTCGTGGGCGATGTAGCTCGCGCTGAACACGCTGGTGGTGAATCCCACGAAGGTATTGAGCACGATGAAGACGATGTTGAGGTCGTCCACCAGCAGGTACTGGCCGGGCTGCGGGCGCGCGATGACGAACAGCGACAGGGCAGCCAGAAAGGTGCCAAGGCTTGCAACAACGTTGAGCGCGGCAGTCAGCCGGTAACCGGGCAGCGCCGCAAGCACCGCGGCGGCGCAGATCGGGATCAACAGCACCCAGGCAACTGCATCCGACGCCGCGATCATCGCCGTTCTCCCCTGAATTCGTCGAGAGCGCCGATATCGACGGTGTCGAACCGTTCTCGGATACGGAACAGGAACACGCCGATCACGATGAAGGCGATGAGAATCGAAAACGCGACGCTGATCTCCACGACGAGCGGCATGCCCTTGGCGCCCGTCGCCGCCAGCACCAGTCCGTTTTCCAGCGACATGAAGCCGACCACCTGACTGACGGCGTTGCGCCGTGTCACCATCACCAGCAATCCCAGCAGCACGACCGACAGCGCGAAGGCGAGGTCTTCCCGGGCCAGCGGATCGGCCGCACCCGTCACGCGCAGCATCAGCACCATGGAGAGCGCGACCAGCCCCATGCCCGCCAGCATGGTGGGGCCGATGCCCACTGCGGTCTCGATGTCGCGGTGAATGCCGAGCTGCTTGATGATCCGGTGCAGCGCCACCGGGATGATGATCGCCTTGAACACCAGCGCGATGACCGCGGTCACGTAGAGATGCGGTGCATTCTGGATGAACGCCTGCCAGCCGACCGAAAATGCGAGCACCAATGCGTGAAGCGCGAAGATGTTCAGTAGCGCGTACAAGCGGTCCTGGTACAGCATCATGAAGCTGATCAGGACGAGGCCGCCGGCAAGCAGATGGGCGATGTCAAAAGCGAGATTTGGCATCAGAAGCTCTCTGACACGAATCGAAGAAGCGTACCGAGCAGACCAAGCATCAGCGCCGCGCCGAGAAACTCGGGCACGCGGAAGACGCGCATCTTCGCCGTCGCGGTCTCGAATACGGCGAGGAGAAAGCCCGCGAAGGCGAGCTTGAGGAAATAGGCGCCGACACTCACCAGGTAGGACAGCGGGCCCGCGCCGATGATCGTGATCTGCCACGGGAAGAACACGCAGATGATCAAGGAGACGTAGAGCAGGAGCTTGAGAAAGGCGCCGAACTCGATCATGGCGAGATGACGCCCGGAATACTCCAGGATCATCGCCTCGTGCACCATGGTGAGCTCGAGATGCGTCGCCGGGTTGTCGACCGGGATGCGGGCGTTCTCGGCGAGCGCCACCATGATGAGCGCGATCATCGCCATTCCGAGCGAGACACGCAGTCCCACCTCCGACGACGCCATGAAGGTTGCGACGGTCGACAACTGGGTCGAACCGGCAATCAGCGCCACGCAGAACACCATCAGCATCATCGCGGGCTCGGCGAGGGCGGCGATCATCACCTCGCGGCTCGAGCCGATGCCGCCGAAGCTGGTGCCGACATCCATGCCCGCAAGCGCAAGGAAGAAACGCGCGCTTCCGAGCAGGGCGACGATCGCGATCAGGTCGGCGCTCCAACTGAACTGAAGTCCGGTCGCGAATGTCGGGACCAGCGCCGCCGCGACCCAGATGGCTGCGAACGTCACATAGGGTGTGACGCGGAACAGCCAGGACGCGTTCTCGGCGAGCACGACCTCCTTGCGCAGCAGCCGAAGCAGGTCGCGATAGGGTTGGAATACCGACGCTCCCTTCCGGCGCAACAGGCAGGCCTTGATCTTGCGTACGAAGCCGGTCAGCAGCGGCGCCAGCAGCAGCACCAGCGTCATCTGCCCGAGCTGCACGAGCATGTCGGAGATCACGACCATATCGCCAGCACCAGCAGCAGTGTGACGAGCGTTGCAAAGACGAGGCTGAGATAGCGGCGGATGGTCAGGAACTGGAGCTGGTTCAGCCGGTCGGCGGCGAACCACACCGCCTTGTTCACCGGTGTGTACAGTTGCTCCCAGACCAGATCGTGCATGTCCACCGTGAGGCGAGCAGGCCGCAGGTCGCCCGGCGGCGGCATGTCGACATGCTCGCGGGCCCGGAAGGCCAGCGTGCCGAAGACGCGGCGGATCGGCTGCGCGAAGCTGGCCCCGGAATACTGCGCCGCCGGTGTCGGATCATCGAAGCCGCAACCCCAGGCGGGACCCCGTCTGATCGCGCGCGACGCAAAGCGATGGATGAAATAGATCGCAAGTGACGCCGCGACCGTGATGAAGACAAAGACCAGCAATCCGTTGTAGGAGCTGCGGCTCTCCGCGATCGGCACGATCGAGAGCCAGGGGTCGTTTGCCTGGACCGGCATCCGGTGGCCGATGATGGCCTGCGCGACGGGCGAGAGGGCGTCGATGACGAGGCCCGGCAGAATACCGGCCAGGAAGCAGAGCGCTGCGAGGCTGTACATCGCCGCCAGCGAATAGCGGTCGACCTCGCCGGCCGCAGCCGCGACGGGGCTCCGCGCGCGGCCAAGGAATGTGACGCCGAACGCCTTGACGAAACAGGCGGCCGCGAGTGCCGCCGCCAGTGCCAGCAATGCGCCGACCGCGGGCACCATGATCTTCAGGCTCCATTGCGGCAGATTGGGGCTTTGCAGAACGGCCTGGAAGATCAGCCACTCCGACACGAACCCGTTGAATGGCGGAAGCGCCGAGATCGCGACACAACCGACCAGAAAGGCGAAGCTCGTGAGCGGCATACGATGGATCAGGCCACCCAGTTTCTCCATGTCGCGTTCGCCGGTCGAGGTCAGCACGGCGCCGGCCCCGAAAAACAGCAGGCTCTTGAAGAACGAGTGGTTGAGGACATGGAAGAGCGCGGCCGTGAAGGCGAGGGCTGCGGCCACGCCAAGGCCGTTGGCTTGGAAGGCGAGCGCGAGGCCGAGGCTGGCGAAGATGACGCCGACGTTCTCGATCGTGCTGTAGGCGAGGAGGCGCTTGAGGTCGTTCTCCATCAGCGCATAGAGAATTCCCATCACCGCCGTCGCGCCGCCGAGGACCAGCACGACGACCCCTGCCGACCAGCTTGGTGGACCGAGCAGGTCGAACACCACCCGAACGAATCCGTAGATCGCGACCTTCGTCATCACGCCGCTCATCAGCGCCGAGACATGGCTCGGTGCGGCTGGGTGGGCGAGCGGCAGCCACACGTGCAATGGGACCAGGCCGGCCTTCGATCCGGCACCGAGCAACATCAGCGCAAGCACCAGGGCCGCTTGGGATGGCGTGTGATGGGCGCTGCGCATGGCGGCAAATCCGTAGCCGACGCCGCCTCCCGACAACAGGCCAAAGGCGAGCAACAGCGCCAGCGTCCCGAAGCTTGCCATCACCAGATAGACGTAGCCCGCTCGTGCATTGTCCGCTTCGCGATGGTGCGCCATGACGAGCGCCCACGATGCGAGCGACATGAACTCCCAGCACAGCAGATAAGTGAACGCGTCGTCCGCAAGCACCACGAGGTTCATCCCGGCCAGGAACGCCGGAAAGAACGGAAGGATGCGGTGCGGCGCAGATTCGTGGCTGCCATAGCCGAGGCCATAGAGGCTTGCTGCCGCACCGCCGAGATTGACCACGGCAAGAAAGAATGCAGCGAGCGCGTCGAGGCGGAAATGCGATCCGAGCCAGGGCAGGCCGATCGGCAGCACCATTTCTGTCGCGTCGGCGTGGGTAACGAGAGAGAGCAGCGCGCCGGCGAGGGCGATCAACGAAACCGCAAGCGTTGCGCCGTAGACGATAGCTGTCGATTTGCGCGATCTATTGGTTGCGAGCGCGAGAAGGGTCGTCCCCAGCAGTGCGGCTACACACCAAATCTGCTGGTCGACCGCCGGCGTCACATCTGTACCTTCGGCGTACTCGATCCGGCCTTCAGTCGGACGCCGCGGCCGCCGCCGCTACTGACGGCTCCCTCGTTGATGACCTCGACGCCGGCGGCGCCGAGCGCATCGATGAGCTTCACCAGCGAGTCGACATTGCCTCGGATGGTGCCCTCGCTTGCCTCCATGCGCTGGATGGTCGGCACCGAAAGTCCGGATAGTTCGGCGAGCTGCCGCTGGTCGATGCCAAGCAGAGCCCTTGCAGCTCGCAGTTGCGCGGCAGTGATCATCAGGCGGGCCGTCGATTGAGACTCGGGTCTGGTTGGTTGTCATTTATGCACACCAAGTAATCATGCTGCAAGCAGAATAAATGATGTTTAAAACATCAGCTTTTTCACAAGCTGACGGCCCGGCGGCCCAGCGTGCTGATGCAGACACGTCGATATGCGCTCAGCCGGAGATTTTTCGATAGATCGCCGCAGCACGGCGCAAGAGGCGGCTCTTCCTTTTTCGCTCGTCGAGCTTCTTGTGCGCGGCTTTCCCGCTCCGCCATTCAGGGTCGTCGACGCTTTCAATGAGCGCGCGGCGAACTTCCGCATCGTTCAGTTCGCCGAGCACCTGCTGCCCTTTGCGCAGATGCTTCAGCACGACCTTCCACGCTGCGTACTCATCCTCGGGCAATCCTCCTTCGGAGAATTCGATAGCGTAGCGCAGCCGCTTGCCCGCCAGCCGGACACGATGCCGCTTGTTCTTGCCCATGCCCTGCAAGCCGCGGCTCTTTTGCACAAGTTGCTTGTGCCATCGCGCAAGACGCCGGGCATGAAATTCCGATACGAGGATGGCGCGCCGTTGCGCCGCGCGATCCTGCCTTGCGGTCCATGGGCCACTGCCGACCCAGTCCCACATCGCTTCGAACCATTGTGTGTAACGCTCGCTGCCGAGCGCATCCTTGAGCCGCTCGAAGGCCTCGACCCGCGCAGCCTCGAACACGCGCTCTTCGGGCTGGCCTTTGCTATTTTCGATCGCGACATCGAGGTCGCGCGTCGCTCCGAGATATCCGCTCAACCATTTGAGCTCGGATTTCAGGCGTGACCATTCGGGGTCCGCGACCATACGTCCGTAAAACGCGATCGCGGCCTTCAGCCGCGTCAGCGCGACGCGCGTGTGATGCAGTGCTGCCGGATCGCCGGCACGGACGGCTTCGTGATTGGTTGCGACTTGCTCGAGGCATTCGGACAGGATCAGACGAAACGCGGTCTCACAACGCATGGCTGGACTGAGAAGGCGCGGCCGCTTCGAGCGGACAGCGCGCCCCTTGGCCGGATTTGCCGATAGCGTCATGAACTCTCTCGCGACCCGGTCGGAGCCGCGAACCGACAAGGCGGCACCTTGGGGCCGAAGCTTTCCGGGTTGCTTGATTTCGATCAAGGGTTTTCTGAAAAGGAGCCGCCCCAATAATGCTGCATAGCGACGAAAAATTGCGTACGTGCAACTGACGCGCGAGAGCGCTGGCGAATCCGCCTGCTGCACGGGCGCAAGTCCGTGGTCCGAGGACAGCCCGCCGGTCTGGTCCACGATTTCGTGAGAGTGGGTTTTAGATATTTCGTGCGCGAAATACCTTGCTATTTCGCATGCGAAATATATACCGGTGCGCATGAAGGCAGAGCATCGGCTGATCTTTCTTTTGACCGTGGCCTATCGGCGGTTGCAGCGCGCCATCGAGCAGGAGACGGCCGCGCACGAGCTGACGTCGGCTCAGGCGGGGGTGCTGTTCTTTCTCGGGCGCAACGACGGGGCCCTGATCGGCGACGTCTCGCAGGCGCTCGACATCGTGCCGTCGGCGATGACCGGGCTTGCCGACCGGATGGAACGTGCGGGCCTCGTCAAGCGCCGGCGCGACGGTGACGATGGGCGCAGCCAGCGGCTCTATCTGACCGTGGCAGGACAGGAGCTCGGCAAGCGCGCGGCAATGCGGACCCGAATGATCAACAACCGCCTGATGGACGGGTTCTCGGAAGCCGAGATCGACGTGGTGTCGCGCTGGCTGACCAGCCTGCAAGAGAAATTTCCGAAAGACAAAGACGCCTAGAGCGTTTTCGAGCGAAGTGGATACCGGTTCGCGTGAAGAAAACGCGTCAAGCAAAGAAGCTCTAGCAAGCAACAGGAGTGAGACATGAATGAATTGGTCAAGGTGGCGCTGGACGCGGGCGTCCTTACCGTGACGATGGCACGTCCGGACAAGAAGAATGCAATCACCAACGCGATGTACGGTGCGATGGCCGATGCACTGGAACGCGCGGAGGGTGATGCCGCGATCCGCGCCGTGCTGTTCCAGGGTGACGGCGACAGCTTCACCGCCGGCAACGATCTCGCCGACTTCGCCGCGGTCTCGCAGGGTGCGCGGGGCGAGCGCTACGTGACGCGCTTTCTCGCCAAGCTTGCGGCTGCGACGCGGCCGCTGGTTGCCGCCGTGCAGGGCAATGCAGTCGGCATCGGCACCACGATGCTGTTGCATTGCGATCTCGTGTATCTCGCGCCGAATGCGCGGCTGATCACGCCCTTCGTCAATCTTGCGCTGGTGCCGGAAGCCGCTTCGACCTATCTGCTGCCGCAGCGCATCGGCTATGCGCGCGCCTATGCGATGTTCGCGCTCGGCGATCCGGTCGAGGCCGAGGCTGCGGTCGCCATCGGCCTTGCCAACGCGATCGTGCCGCTCGACGATCTCCGCGCCAAGGCAAGGGCAGCGGCCGAGGCGCTCGCCAAGCGGCCGTTCGGGTCGCTGCTGCACACCAAGGCGCTGATGCGCGACACTGCCCGGATATCAGCGCAAATGGCGCGCGAAGGCGAGATTTTCCAGGAGCGGCTGATGAGCGCAGAGGCGCGTGAGGCCTTTGCCGCCTTTGCCGAACGTCGTCAGCCGGATTTCTCGAAGATCACCGGATAGGTGTCGAAAGTCGGTCGGCACTGCAGATCGAAATTGGGCCGCGTGCGTCAACGGGGTTGACGCCGCGGCCATGATCGAACATCTCGTTTCGTGTCACACCGCAGTCCGGCGAGGCGAAGCATGAGCGACAGTCACACACTGCGCGGCGACAAGATCGCTGCGACCGTCCTGGCACAGGGCGCCGAATTGTCGTCTCTTAAGCGGGCCGATGGCGCCGAACTGCTGTGGCAGGCCGGGCCGCAATGGCCACGCCACGCGCCGGTGCTGTTCCCGATCGTCGGCCGGCTGAAGAACGACACGCTGCATCACGACGGTGAAACCTATCCGATGACGCAGCATGGTTTTGCGAGGGACCGGCGCTTTGCGTGGCTGGAGCGGGGGCCGCGATCTTGCAAGCTCGCGCTCACCGACGACGCAGAAACCCGCGCACGCTATCCCTTCGCCTTCAGGCTCGAAGTCACTTACCGGATCGACGGCGCAGACCTCGACGTCGCTTTCGATGTCATCAATACCGGCGATGTCACCCTTCCGGCCTCGCTCGGCGGTCATCCGGCCTTCAACTGGCCGCTGCTGCCGGGGCTGCCGAAGGAGGCTTACTCGCTGAACTTCGCGAAAGATGAGCCTGCACCGGTCCGCCGTCTGAAGGATGGGCTGATGCGGCCGCAATCCGAACCCAGCGCGATCAGGGGACGGACGCTCGCATTGTCGGAACGGCTGTTCGACGACGACGCGATGATCCTCGACCAGGTCGCGAGCAGCTCGGTTCGCTTCGCGGCCGCGCAAGGTCCGGCGATCGACCTCTCCTGGAACGGCTTTCGAGAGCTCGGGATCTGGTCGAAGGTAGGCGGTGCGCCGTTTCTCTGCATCGAGCCATGGCACGGTTTCGCAAGCCCGACGGAATTCGACGGCGAATTCGTCGATAAGCCCGGCCTGATGCACATCGCGCCCGGCGCGCGGCAGTCGCTGAGCTATCGCATTCGTGTGAGCTGAGCGCCGGACCGCGGCTGATCGGCGGCACCCGGCTGATCAGGATGCGCGGCCTCCGAGCACGCTCGTGATCCCGCTGACCGAGGGCGGGTTCTCGCGCGCCCAAGCCTCATGCGCTGCCAGATCCCGGTAATGCTCCGCCATGCGCAGCAGCCGTTCCCGGATGCTCTGGTCCTTCTCATCCTTGGCCTGGTCAGTTAGCTGCGAGGCGCGTTCGAGAAGCGCTTTCGGATCGATCACGACAAGCTCCAAATCCGTTCTTCGCCTGCCAGTCAACGACAGCAGACAAGCACGGTTCCCACACGGTTTGATGACATCTTGAAGCATCAGAGCTGGAACAAGCCGAGCCCCTCCATCACGTCGCGCTTGGTGCGTTCCGTGATCTCCCTGGCCGTCAGGGTTCCCTGCCTGATGACATCGATGACGTGATCGGGATCTGCCGCCAGTTCGGCGCGCCGTGTCCGGATCGGTGCGATCAGCTCCTGGAGAATGCTCTCCAGGCGCCGCTTGACCGTCGAATCTCCGAGACCGCCGCGCCGATAGCGCGCCTTCAATTCCTCGACAGCCTGATGGTCATCGTCGAACGCATCGAGGTAGGTGAAGACGACATTGCCTTCGACCCTGCCAGGATCGGTGACGCGCAAATGGTCGGGATCGGTGAACATTGCGCGCACGGCGGCCGAGATGTCGCCCGGCGAGGCCGAAAGAGGGATGGCATTGCCGGCGGACTTGCTCATCTTCGATCGTCCGTCGATACCCGGCAACCGCCCCGCGCGCGGGATGATCGCCTGTGCCTCCGGCAAGAGCCCGCGGCCGGCCAGCGCGTTGACGCGGCGAACGATCTCGTTGGTCTGCTCGATCAGGGGAGCCTGGTCCTCGCCGACCGGAACGACGGTTGCGCGGAAGGCGGTGATGTCGGCCGCCTGTGCCGCCGGGTAGCACAGGAAGCCGGCCGGGATGTCGCGCCCGAAACCGCGTGCGCGGATTTCATCCTTGATGGTCGGGTTGCGCTCGAGCCGCGCGACTGTGACGAGGTTGAGATAGAGCATCGACAGTTCCGCGAGCGCGGGAAGCCGCGACTGCAGACAAATCGACGTTCGCGCCGGATCGATGCCGACCGCAAGATAGTCCAGTGCGACCTCGATGACGTTGTTGCGGACCTTGCCGACGTCATGGGCATTGTCCGTGAGCGCCTGCATGTCGGCGAGCAGCAAATACTGCTCGTGCGTCTCCTGAAACGCGAGACGGCTCTTCAGCGAGCCGACATAGTGGCCGAGGTGAAGCGGCCCGGTGGTGCGGTCGCCGGTGAGAATGACTGGCTTGGTCATCGGTATCTCCATTCGGTTGGAATGGGGATGCCGCATTGCGAGCTGGATGTCGTGAAAAAGGCCGCCCGATGCGGCGGCCCCGAAAAAGCATGAACGCGTTCGGCCCGCCTGTCAGAAGGCGCGCCACCAGAAATTGGCGATCAGGATCGAACCGTTCATGCGGTAACGCGTAGGGCAAACCGGAGATGCGGTCAAGCCGCAACGAGACAGGGCGCGAGCGCCTAGTTGAACGCCATGCCGCCGCTCATCGCGATCGTCTGTCCGGTCATGTATGAATTGTTGACCAGCAGCATCACGGCCTGCGCGACCTCCTCGGACGTGCCGAAACGTCCCATGGGGATCCGGCTGACCAGCCCGGTCTGTCCTTTCATCATGTCGGTCTCGATCAGGGACGGCGCGACGGCATTCACGGTGATGCCTTCCTTGACGAGCCGCGCGGCATAGCCGCGGGTCAGGCCTTCGATGCCGGCCTTGGACGCATTGTAGTGCGGCCCGATCGCGCCGCCGCCGCGCGCGGCCCCTGAGGAGATGTTGATGATGCGGCCCCATTGCTTGGTTCGCATCATCGGCAGCACGGCCTGCGTGCACAGGAAAACCGATTTGAGATTGACCGTGATGGTGCGGTCGAAATCCTCTTCCGTGAGATCATCGACGCCCTTGACGATCGCGATCCCGGCATTGTTGACGAGGATGTCGATCGGGCCGAGCTCGGACCGTGCGCGCGCGACCATGTCGGCGACGGCTGGGGTTTCTGACACGTCGGCGCCGATCGCGACAGCCCGGCCGCCGGCCGCGCTGATGCTCTTCGCCAGCGTCTCCGCCTCGGTCGCTCGCGAGTGATAGTTGATCGCGACCGCCGCGCCGGCGCCCGCCAGCGTCTTGACGATTGCCGCGCCGATGCCGCGCGATCCACCGGTCACAAGCGCCACATGTCCGTGCAGGCTGTTTGTCGTCATGGCGGCACCTCTTTCGCGTGTCGTCTCAGGTTCGCAAACCGCGCCGCGCGGCGCAATGCAACCTTGCTCACATCTGCGTTGCAGACCGGTCGGCGGCGAAAAACCGGGCCGGCGGCCGGAATCGGCCTTGCGTCGGGCGTCGCCCGGCGGCAATGCTGGAGGCATCATTCCTGCAGACGCCACCTACGAGAGACCGATGAGCAAACTGATTGTCCGCGCCGGCGAGTTCACCTTTGACGCCCGTTTCGAAGAGCAGCTCGCGCCGAAAACGGTCGCTGCCTTCCGCAAGGCGATGCCGTTCGAGAGCCAGGCGATCCATGTGCGCTGGAGCGGCGAGGGGGTCTGGATGCCGCTCGGCGATCTCGATTTCGGTGTCTCCTACGAGAACCACACCAGCTACCCGGCGCCGGGCCAGATCATCCTCTATCCCGGCGGCATCAGCGAGACCGAAATCCTGCTCGCCTATGGCGGTGTGCATTTCGCCAGCAAGATGGGCCAGCTTGCCGGTAACCATTTCATCACCTTGACCTCAGGCCTGGAGAACCTCACCACCTTCGGCAAGACCGTGCTCTGGAAGGGCGCGCAGAACATCCGCTTCGAGGAAGTCTGATGTGACCGAGCCCCGCTATCCGCGCGATCTCCGCGGCTATAGCCGCAATCCGCCCGATCCGAAGTGGCCGGATGGGGCGCGGGTTGCCGTGCAGTTCGTGGTCAATTTCGAGGAGGGCGGCGAGAACAACGTCCTGCATGGCGACAGCGCCTCGGAAGCGTTCCTCTCGGACGTGCTTGGCGCGCGGCCCTGGGCCGGGAAGCGCCACGCCAACATCGAATCGATGTTCGAATACGGCTCGCGCGCGGGCTTCTGGCGATTGTGGCGGATATTTACCGAGCGCAGGATATCGCCCACCGTATTCGGCGTCGCGATGGCGCTGAAGCGCAATCCGGACGTCGTCGCCGCGATGCAGGAGGCGGGCTGGGATATCGCAAGTCACAGCCTGCGCTGGGTCGAGCACAAGGATATGTCGGAGGCCGAGGAGCGCGACGAAATCGCTCGCGCCATCGCCGTCCACACCGAGGCGACGGGTGCCCGGCCGCTCGGCTGGTACACGGGCCGCTCTTCGATCAACACGTTGCGGTTATTGATGGAGGCCGGCGGCCTGCGTTATCTCTGCGACTCCTACGCTGACGACCTGCCGTACTGGATCAAGGCCACGGGCACCGAGCCGCACCTCGTGATCCCCTACACGCTCGATGCCAACGATATGCGCTTCATCAACGCGCAGGGCTTCGGCGGAGGTGATGAATTCTACACCTACCTGAGGGACAGTTTCGACGTGCTCTATGCCGAGGGCGCGACTTGTCCGAAGATGATGTCGGTTGGCCTGCATTGCAGGGTGGTCGGCCGTCCCGGCCGGGCCGCGGCGCTGATGCGTTTCCTCGACTATATCCAGAAGCACGAGCGGGTCTGGGTGCCGACGCGGCTGGCGATCGCCGAGCACTGGCACGCCCACCTGAAGCATCTGGCCGGCAACGCATTCGAGATTGGCTAGAGCATGATCCGGAAAAGTGTGAAGCGGTTTTCCGAAAAGATCATGCTCAAACAAGGAGCTAAAGCGCGACGATGATTCGACCCAATCTCATCGCGGTTTAGCACGCCATTGAGCCGGGTGGCGTCAGTTCGGGCGGACTGGATCGATAAGTTTACACACAGGAAGAGCATGAGTGCGCTGGGCATTGCAAACGAAACGAAGCAGCCATCGCTCGGCGAAGAGATCGTGGCGCGGATCAATACGCTCGCGGCGATCTCCGAAACGCCGGAGCATCTGGCGCGGATCTTCCTGACGGAAGAACACCGCAAGGCCGCCGACCTGATCCTGGCCTGGATGCGGGAGGCCGGCATGAGCGCGCATCTCGATGCGATCGGCAATGTCTGCGGCCGCTACGAAGGCGATCGGCCGGGCCTGCCATGCCTGATGCTGGGCTCGCACTACGATACAGTGCGCGATGCCGGCAAATGGGATGGTCCGCTCGGCGTCATCACCGCGATCGCCTGTGTCGCCGATCTGAACCGGCGCAGCAAAAGGCTGCCATTCGCGATCGAGGTCGTCGGCTTCGCGGACGAGGAGGGCGTGCGCTTCGCCTCGACCCTGCTCGGCAGCCGCGCTGTGGCCGGCACCTTCGACCAGAGTGTGCTCAACACCCGCGACCGCACCGGCACATCGATGCGTGACGCGCTGATTCAGTTCGGGCTCGATCCCGATCATGTCCGCAAGGCGGCGCGCGCCCGTGGCGAGCTGCTCGGCTATGTCGAGCTGCACATCGAGCAGGGGCCGGTGCTGGAAGAGAAGGGATTGCCGGTTGGCGTCGTCACCGCGATCGCAGGCGCGACCCGGCTTGCGGCCGAGATCTCGGGTGTCGCCGGTCATGCCGGAACCGTGCCGATGGCGCTGCGCCGCGACGCGCTGACTGGCGCGGCCGAATGCATCGTCGCGATCGAGCAGTTCTGCGGGGACGACCAGGCAGGCCTGCTCGGGACCGTCGGCTATGTCAGCGCGATGCCGGGCGCCACCAACGTGATCCCCGGAAAAGTGTCCTTCACAATGGATATCCGCTCACAAAGCGATGCGCACCGCTCGCGCGCGGTGGCTGACATCCTGCAGCGGATCGAAGCGATCGCAAAACGCCGCGAACTGACGTTGCAGGTCGACGTCACCCACGAGAACCGCAGCGTCCCCTGCGCCGGATGGCTGACGTCGCAAATTGCCGACGCCGTTGCGGCCGAAGGCTTCGCGGTATTCGAGCTGCCAAGCGGGGCAGGGCATGACGGCATGGCGATGGCCGACATCGCCGATATCGGCATGATCTTCGTGCGTTGCCGCGGCGGGATCAGCCACAACCCGGCCGAGCATGTCGAACTCGCCGACGCCGAAATCGGTGCGCGGGTGCTATTGCGCGTCATCGAGAGCTTCAAGCCGGGCAACGCAGCCAATAGCTGAGCCTGACGCGCCCGCGCTGTCGGCGCCGGGCTTGCCGTCGTTCGCATTGCATGCGCCCAACCATGGGTTGTGTTCTGGTGCGAGGATGCGGTACGATCGCATAGGCTTTGTCGGCCCCACTATGCACTTCGTGCCAAATCCGAACGGATCCGGCTCCGAAACCAACGTGAGACTGTTGCGGGCTGCCATGAACCGTTAGACTTGCCTGAGCGGGAGGGGGACATGAGGTCGTCCGTCGTCCAAGAGATTCAATTCCCAAAGCAACCGGCGCTGCAGTTGATCTACGACACGGCGCCGATCGGCCTTGCCTACCTCTCTCCCGACTGCCGCTATCTTCAGATCAATCACCGCCTGACCGAGATCTGCGGCATTTCGGTCGAGGGCCATCTCGGACGTACGGTACGCGATTGTGTGCCGGCGCTGGCTCCGGCGGTCGAAGGCATCGTTCGTTCGATCATGGAGACCGGAGAGCCCGTGACCGGCGTGGAGGTGTACGGTCAGCGTCCGGGTCACAATGACGAGCGATGCTGGATCACGCATTGGCACCCGCAGCGCGGGCCGAACGGGAACATCGTCGGCGTCAATGTTGCGGCCGAGGAGATCACCGAGCGCAAGCGCAGCGAACGCGATATCCGCGCCGCCCGGGATGCGGCCGAGCGCGCCTTGCACCACTTGCAAGAGACCCAGGCGTCGCTGATCGAAGCGGAGAAGCTCGCGGCGCTGGGCCGGCTGGTGGCCGGCGTCGCGCACGAGATCAACAGTCCGGTCGGCACCAGCCTCACGGTCGCGTCGGTTCTGGAGCAAAAATGCGCCGACTTTGCTGCCGAGGCTGCGCGCGGCAAATTGAAGCGGTCCAGCCTGAGCGATTTCATCGAGGTCGTCGAAAGTGCGTCGTCGCTGCTGGTCGGCAATCTCAAGCGCGCGGCCGATCTGGTGCAATCGTTCAAGCAGGTGGCGGTCGATCGAAGCTATTTCGATCGGAGCCAGTTCGATCTCGGCGAGGCGACCGAACATGTTCTTGCCAAGCTGCGCCCGGCATTGCCGAAGAACAACCTGACGCTCAGGGTTGATTGCCCGCCTGATCTTGCGATGAACAGCTATCCCGGCCCTTACGGCCAAGTGCTCACCAATCTGTTCGTCAATTCGGTCGCGCACGCGTTTCCGGATGGCAAGGGCGGCACGATTACGATCCGGCTGCGTGCGTCAGGCGCAGAGCACGTCGAAATCCTGTTCGCCGACGATGGCTGCGGGATGGAGCACGATGTGCGCCGGCAGGCCTTCAATCCGTTCTTCACGACCCGTCGCGACAACGGCCGCATTGGGCTCGGCCTGCACATCGTTCATAACATCGTCACCAACCGGCTCGGCGGAGAGATCCATCTCGACAGTGCCCCGGGCAGGGGGACAAGCGTGCGGATCACGCTGCCGCGCGTAGCGCCGCAACGCGGGACCGATAGTTGATTGCAAAGATTGTCGTCCCTGCGAAAGCACTAGGGCATCTACACATCTTTGGGGCGCGACAGATTGACTCGGGACGGCATGATGTGCGGTCGCCGCAGCGACTTGTATGATTCTCTGTCTGGCGTTTTGATTCGAAGGAGCGCCAGAGATGCAGCAGGAACCGGATTTGTCCCTTGGCAAGTTTGGAGACGTTCGCCTTGATAAAAGGGGGCGGCGCTTCTCCGGGCTGTGCTTTGCACGCGCAACGTCTGTTTGCGCCAGATGGCGCAGGGCGACTGGGCTGCGAACATGGCGTTCTGGCGGTTTGTGAACAATCCACGGGTCACGACCGACAAGCTGGTTGAAGGCTGGAGCCTGCAGACGTCAGCCGCGGTCAGCGGGCGACATGTGCTGGCAATCCAAGATACCAGCGAGATCAAGTTCCACACCCGTCCGGGACATCGGCGCGGCTTGGGCAAGGTCGGCAAAGGCAACGCGCGTGGCGTGCTGCTGCATGCCATGATGGCAGTCGATGCCGACAGCGGGGTCTGTCTCGGGCTCACTGGCGGCAAGGTGTGGACGCGCAAGCGCACGGCGAAGATCGCTCACGAGAAGCGAGCCTTGGCCGACAAGGAGTCGGCGCGCTGGGTGACGACCGCTGAGCAAGGCCGCGATGTTCTGGCCGCAGCTGGTATGATCACCGTCGTCAACGACCGCGAGGGAGATTTCTTCGCCCACTGGGCGCTGACGCCCGCTGACAATGTCCACCTTCTGTCGCGCGCCATGCACGACCATGCGCTGGTCGATGGCGGCACGCTTTATCAGGCAGTCGGGCGGGCCGGCTTCTGCGGCAAGGCGGTGATCGATCTGCCGCAGCGGATGGATCGCAGCGCTCGCCAGGCCCACCTCTCCATGTGCTTTGGAACCGTTGTGCTCAAACGGCCGCAGCGCCCCGGCGTGAAAGACTTGGCGGAGGGCGTCAAAGTCAGCTTCGTCGAAGTCGTCGAGTTGCACCCCCCGAAGGGCGCCCAGCCCATTCATTGGTTGCTCCTGACCACCCATCCGGTCGCCACCGCCGCCGATGCCTGGCGGATCGTCTCCTGGTACAAGCAGCGCTGGATCATCGAGCAGCTCTTCCGCTCGCTGAAGAGCCAGGGTCTGCGCATCGAGGATAGTCAGCTCGACAGCGCTGAAGGCCTGATCAAACTGGTGGCGATCGCCACCAGAGTGGCATGTCTCGTCATCCAGCTTGTCCAAGCCCGCAATGGCGGTGAAGAATTGCCGGCCGAATTTGTGTTCACGCCGGACGAGATCGACGCGCTCAAGGCCATCAATAAAACCCTGAAAGGCCGCACCGAGCTCCAGAAGAACCACCATCGCCCCAACACTGTCGCCTGGGCGGCGTGGATCATCGCAAAGCTCGGCGGATGGACCGGCTACGCCTCGCATCGCCCACCTGGACCAATCACCTTCCACATCGGGATGGCTCGCTTCCAAATCCTCGTATACGGCACCGCAAACGTGTAGATGCCATAGTGCGAAAGCAGGGACCCATACTCCGCAGCGGATGTTGTGAACGGAATTCGTCGTTCCAGCGTCACGCTACCACCAGCTTTCGTGGTTATGGGTCCCTGCTTCCGCAGGGACGACACGGAGTGTGGCACGCGATCTCGGCAAGTTAGCCGCGAGGCCACTAACTGCTGGAGAAGAAAACTCTCCTTACTCCCGCTCGAACGAAAGCTCCTTCCAAGGTATCGGCGTAAAAGGCACTGCGCTACCCTTGCTTCCGCACCCGTTGTCGCGACATCTTCACTGTACTCCTGATGGTCGCAACAATGAGCCAATCCGCATTCGATCCCTTCGGCGAGCCGGTCCCCGCAATCGATCCTTCGATCGCGAGCGGGCGCGCGTCGAAATGGCTGAAGACCGCAGGCACCAGCATGTTCTGGGTGCTGGTGATCGGCATCGTGCTGGCGCGCGCCGTCTATTTCGAGCCCGGCGTGTTCAGCTTCGAGCATGCCGTGGCCTGGGCACAGGGGCTGTTTGCCGCGCTTTGAGCGCCGGCTTGCGCGGTGCCGGTTTCGGGGCCTGCTTCTCCCGAATGATACCCTCGAACGCGACCGCCGCGGGCACCTCCAGCCGGCCGGGCGATTTGAGTTGCCAAAGCGTGCGCTCGATGTGGACGCCCTTGATCGGGATGACCTTCAGCTTTCCGAGCCTGACCTGATCGTCGATTGTCGCCATCGACACCATGGCGACCCCGACGCCGGCGGCCACGGCCTGCTTGATCGCCTCGGTGCTGCCGATCTCGAGTGTCCGTTGCGGCCGGACGCGGTGGGCGGCAAATGCCTGCGCGACCACCTCGCGCGTGCCTGAACCGGGCTCGCGCACGATCAGGATCTCGTCGTTGAGCTGGCGGATGTCGATCGGCCCGGCGGCCGCCGCGAAGCGGTGGTCGGGGCCTGCGATCAGGCCCATCACGTCGGTGCGCCAGGCCGAGCTGGTCAGGTTCTCGTCTTCCACCGGCCCTTCGACCAGGGCGATCTCGATTTCATGCCCCAGCATCAGCGCGGCGATATCGCTGGTGTTGGCGCTGACCACGTGGAGGTCGATGCCGGGAAAGGCGCGATGAAAGATGCCGAGATATTCCGGAATCATGTAGGTCGCGATCGTCGTGCTGGCGCCGATCCGCAGCGAGCCACTGTCGAGGTTCCGTAACGCCTGCAACTCGTCCTCGGCGGCCCGCTCGGCCGCGAACAGCGTCTCCGCGTGCCGGGCCAGCGCGGCGCCTTCCCGGGTCGGCCGAACCCCCTTGGGCGTGCGGTCGAGCAGGCGGCAGCCGACCTGCAACTCGAAATCGCGCACGCCCTTGGAGATCGCCGGCTGGCTGATGTGCAAGAGGTCGGCGGCTCGGGAGAAACTCCCGGTCTTCGCCACGGCCGCGAACAGGCGAAGCAGATGCAGGTTGAGGGACATAACTTCTCTCTATTGGGCCAATACGAAAAGATATTAGCCAATGAGCCTGCTATGCCGCATAAAATCTTCTCCGAAAAGGAGATTTCGTGCCGGAACCATCCAAAGATCAGGAGCAGAAGCAAGGCCCGCTCAAGCGGGTGTTCAACCTCATTCCCGGCATCCTGCTCTGCGGCGTGATCACGGTCATCTCTCTCGGCGTGCAGTTCGCCGAGGAGCGCATGTTCGATCATCCCTATATCGAGGCCCTGGTCGTCGCGATCCTCCTGGGCATGGCGGTGCGTACCGTCTGGCAGCCGTCCGAGCGCTGGCGCTCGGGCATCGCCTTCAGCGCGAAGCAGTTGCTCGAAGTCGCGGTGATGCTGCTCGGCGCCTCCATCAGCTTCGCTGCGATCGTGGCATCGGGCTATCTCCTGATCGGCGCGATTGCGATCACCGTCGTCATCATGCTGGCGGTGAGCTACAGCCTCAGCCGGATGCTCGGGCTCAAGGCAAAGCTCTCCGTCCTGATCGCCTGCGGCAACTCGATCTGCGGCAACTCCGCGATCGCGGCCGTTGCCCCCGTGATCGAGGCCGACGGCGACGACATCGCATCCTCGATCTCGTTCACGGCGATTCTCGGCGTGCTGATGGTATTGGGCCTGCCGCTGCTCATTCCGCTCTTGCAGCTCTCGGCGACGCAATACGGCATCCTGGCCGGACTCACCGTCTACGCCGTGCCACAGGTCTTGGCGGCGACTGTCCCGGCCGGCATCGTCAGCACGCAGCTCGGCACGCTGGTGAAGCTGGTGCGGGTCTTGATGCTGGGCCCGATCGTGGTTGGCCTGTCGCTGCTGGTGGCACGGCGCCGCAAGCGCCAGGCGGATGCCGTCAAGGCGGTGTCGATCAGCCCGTTCAAGCTGGTGCCCTGGTTCATCATCGGCTTCCTGGTGCTCGCCGCGCTGCGCTCGCTCCAGCTCGTGCCCGATATCGTGATCGCCCCGGTGACGAAGACCGCGGCGATCCTCACCGTCGTCTCGATGGCGGCGCTCGGGCTCGGCGTCGATGTGCGCGTGCTCTCGACCGTCGGCGGCCGGGTGACGGCAGCGGTCACGCTGTCGCTCCTGCTGCTGCTGGCCTTGAGCATCGGGCTCGTGCACTTCTTCAGGTAGTGTCCCGGCCGGCTCGTTCAGTGCCGGATCGTGGCGCGGACGTCGGAGGGCGTCGCGCCGTAGCGGCGGCGAAACATGCGGTTGAAATAGGACAGGTCGCCGAAGCCGACTTCGAACGCGATGCTGCTGATGTTGCGATCGCCCCAGCGCGGATCGGTCAGCAGCCGATGACTCTGCGTCAGGCGGGCGTCGAGGACGAATTCGGTGAAGCTCGTTCCCTCGTCGGCGAACAGGCGCTGAAGACTGCGCGGGGAGAGATTGCGACGCGCCGCGACTGTGGTCAGCGTGAGGTCAGGATCGGAGACATGCGCATGGATGTCGGCCTTGGCGGCGGCAAGCCGCGCGGCGCGCAAGCCCCGGTCCTTCGCCACGGCCGCCCCGTCGCGGGTGGCGCCGATCACCAGCGCCGCGAGGTCGTAGATATGGGTGACGACGGCTTGCCGCAGTTTGGGCGTCGACATCGGATCCATGCGGATCAGCCCTTGGAGATAGAAGGTAAGTAATTTTACGGCTTCGGTATCGCGCGGCACCGGGCGCATGAGCGCATCTTCGGGACACGGTACGAGCGGCGTAAGCGCTTTGCGCCGCAGCCGCAGGCTGAAGAAGCGCGCCAGTGACGGACAGATGCTCACCCACGGCTCGGTGGTCGATAGCAGGATGGCATCGCCGGCAGCGCCGATGACCTCGCGGCCCCGGTGCGATAGGAGGGGCGCGCCGCTCAGCGCGATGCGGAGCACCAGGTGGTCGGTGCCGTCGAGCAGTTCGTGCGTCACGGCCGTGCGCAGATTGCCGAGGGTCCAGGATCCAAAGCACAGCTCGGGCAGGGCCTGCGCCGTTGCCTCGGCGTGGAACGGCCCGTCATGCAACGGCATCGTGTCGAATTGAAAGACGCGGCGTCCGATCGCTTCGCGCCATATCGCGAGCCGGTTCTGCGCCGGCCATTCGGCGGTCGAGAAGCGCAGCGTCGTGGGCTCTTGGGGCTCTGACATCATGGGCTCGCAGGCGTATGTGTTCCGATCTGTGGCGCCGCATTGTGGCACCGGCGTCCCCCCTCCCGGCCCGCGACGCGCCAACCCTGGCAGGCATAATCGGCCATTCCTACACGTCGTATCCCGAGGAGTCGACGAGGAGGTGGGATGCAGGTCACGGAACAGGGCAGGGCGCCGGCCCTCGGGACCAGAGCGATGCTGCAGGATTTCGGAATATTAGAAGAATATCCCTGAGTTGCCCGATGTGTCAAGTTACCTTGTCAAGCGCCGGACGCGGCCGGCCCCTTTGCATGGGGTTGTTTTCGATATTTTGGCGGCGTCCCCTGCGACAACCCCAATAAACTAGCCGCCCTTCACCGCGCCCGCGGTGAGCCCGGCGACGATCTGCCGCTGCGCCAGCACCGTGAGCAGCAGCACCGGTGCCGTCACAATCAGCGCCGCGGCGGCGAGCGGGCCCCAGCTCAACTGGTCGAACGAGATCATGTTGTAGACCGCGACCGGCAGCGTGCGCGTCTCGCGCCCGGCCAGCACGATGCCGAACACGAAGTTGTTCCAGGAGAAGATCACGGCGAGGATGAAGGCGACCGCGAGGCCCGGCTTGGCAATCGGCAGCGCGACGTGGCGGAACACCTGCCAGCGCGTGGCGCCGTCGATCAGCGCCGCCTCCTCGAGCTCCAGCGGCGTGGTCTCGAAATAGCCGATCATGATCCAGATCACGATCGGCACCGTGACCACGAGATGGATGATGACCTGCGGCACCAGCGTGCCGAGCAGGCCGAGCCATTGGAACAGCAGGAATAGCGGGATCAGATAGGACAGGCCCGGCGTGATGCGCGCGATCAGGATCACGATCGCGGATTTATGCGCGGCCATCCGCGCGATGCCGTAACCGGCGGGCACGCCGACCAGCATCGCGAGCCCGGTCGCCGAGCCGGTGACGATCAGGCTGTTGACGAAGTAGGTGAGGAAGCGGTTAGAGGCGAGCACGTCGGCATAGTTCTTCCAGGCGAAATGCTCCGGGATGAACACCGGCGGATAGGCAGCGTTGTCGATCTCGAACTTCAGCGACAGCGAGGCCATCCAGAGAAAGAACAGGATCGCCGGCGACACGATCACGAGAACCGAAAGCCACAGCCCGATCCGGCCCAGGAGCTGACGCAGGTTCATGCGCCGCCTCCGAGCTCAGCCGTCCACAGCATGCGCTTGCGCAAATAGAGCAGGAGAGCCGCCAACGCGACGATCAGCAGGAAGAACACCACCGCGATCGCCGAGCCGTAGCCGAGATCGTAATAAACGAAGGCGACGCTGTAGAGGTAGACGTTGATGGTCTCCGACGCCGAGCCCGGTCCGCCTTGCGTGATTGCGAAGATGATGTCGAAGCTCTTGACCGCGTCGATCATGCGGATCATGCCGGCGATGAACAGGAACGGCATGATCAGGGGCAACGTGATGAAGCGGAACACCTGCCAGAAATTGGCGCCGTCGATCTGCGCGCTCTCGTAGGGTTCGGTCGGGATCGCGGCGAGGCCGCCAAGCACGATCAGCATTACCAGCGGCGTCCACTGCCAGGTTTCGACCAGCACCAGCGATGGGATCACAGTCGTCGGGTTGAACACCCAGAGCTGCGGCGGCAGGCCGACCAGCGAGAGCAGATAGTTCAGCACGCCGAGTTGCGGATGGAACATCATGGTCCAGACCAGCGCGATCGCTACGGGCGTTGCCATCATCGGCATGATGAAGATGCCGCGCAGGAAGCCGCGCGCGGCGAACTTCTGGTGAAACACGATTGCCGCCAGCGTGCCGAAGACCAGCGGTAGCAGCACCGACAGCGCGGTGTAGAGCAAGGTGTGCCCGACCGCCTCGACGAAGCGCGGGTCGGTCGGCAGCCGCAGGTAATTGGCGAGCCCGACGAAGGTGGTCGGCGAGCCCACCTTCCACTCGTGCATGCTCATCCAGATCGTGAACACCCACGGGAAGATGATCACCGCCAATACGACGACGAGCGCCGGGATCACGAACGGCCAATAGGACGGCGGACGCCATTCTCGCTCCGGCGCGGCGCCTTCGGCCGCCGCCGGCGAGGCTTCTGTTACCACACTCACGCTTTTTCGCTGCGCTCCAGGATGGGGCGGAATTGCTCGTGCGCCTTCTTCAGCTCAGTGGCGGGATCGGCGCCCGACAGCGTTGCGGTCAGCGCCGCGCCGACGATGTCGCGGAACTCGGCGACGGGGATGATGACCGGCAAACCGAGCTTGGAGATCTTGGCGGAGTCGATCACCGACTGCAGCCACTCCTTGGTCTTCACACCCTTCTTCACCTCGGGATCGTCGACGATCGAGTTGCGGAACGGCACGCCACCGCCGGCCTGCAGCATGCGCGCGCCCTGTCCTTTCGAGACCACCCACTGGCACAGCAGGTAGGCGGCTTCCTTGTTCTTGCTGGCCGCGGCGATGCCGATACCGTCGCCATAGGTCGACGAGAACTGGCCCTTGGGGCCCGCCGGCACCAGGGTGTAGCCGACCTTGCCGACGACGCGCGAGGCGGTTGGATCTTCCAGCGGAGGTGCCCAGCCATCGGCGTCGATCCACATTGCCGAGCGTCCTTGCGTGAAGGAGGCCATCGACTCCATCCAGTTGAAGCCGGCGACGCCGGGAGGTGCCGACTTGGTCAGCAGGCGCTGATAGAGCTTTGTCGCTTCGATCGCCTCCGGCCCGTCGGTCAGGATGTTGCCCTTGGCGTCAAGGAATTCGCCGCCATAGTTCAGGTAGAAGTTGGTCCACATCGCCATGTTGGCGTTGCGCAGGCCGCGACCGACGAAGCCGTAGATGCCTTCCTTCGGATCGGTCAGCTTCTCGGCGGCGACCGCCATCTCGTCCAGCGTCTTCGGGACCTCGACGCCCTTCTTCTGGAACAACTCCTTGTTGTAGTAGAGGATGAAATAGTCGACCGACCACGGCAGCGACAGCATCTGGCCCTTGTCGTTGCGCGCATATTGCAGGCCGGCAGCGGAGAAATCGCTCTCGACGAGATCGGGCGGCGTGAGACTCGGGTCTTTGAGGAAGCCGGACATGTCGGCGAGCCAACCCGCCTTCTCGAACTGGCGCTTCTGCACGTGATAGCTGAGATGAACGACGTCGAAGCTCGGTTTTCCGGACGACAGCTCGATCACGCATTTCTGCCGTTGTTGCTGCTCCGGGATCTGCTCAGACTCGACCTTGATGCCGGTCAGATCGGTGAATTCCTTGATGTATTTCTGCAGATTGTCGCCGCGCGGCCCCTTGGCGAGGATCACCTCGAGCGTGGTGCCGGAATATTTCTTCCAGTTGACCTCGGCGCGGGCGGGAAATCCGGTCAGTCCAAGCGCGCCCGCGGCGGCCGTGCCCGCCAGCATCTGCCGGCGCGAGATCAGGTGATGCGACATGGTTCTCTCCCAGGGACGGTTCTTATTGGGAGAGATACTAGCGTGTGAACTCCGTCTGCCTAGTCCCAACCTGCACGGCGTGCACGATTGCCGCGCCGCGCAGGTGATGATCGATCAAGTCAGGCCGGCTATGCTTGGACGAACGCGAGCAGGGTGCCGTTTGCGGCGGCGGGCGGCACACAGATGCTGCTGCCGCTGCTCACGCCGGTCCCGCTCAGCGCGGTCTTCGTCGCGGCGAGATCGGCCGCGATCACAAGGCCGGCACCGCCGCGATCGGCAAGGCCATCCAGCGAGACGCCCGGATAGCGCTGGCCGAGCTGGTCCTTGGTCAGGAAGACGAAGTCGGCGCGATCTCCGCCGGACGGTACTGCGGCGGCACCATCAGCCTCGCTCCTCACGGCGACATCGATCATCTTGGAGAGATGCGCCGCATCGGTTGCAGGGTCCGGCGATACGATCAGCACCTGCCTGAGGCGTTTTGCCCCATTTGCGTGCCTCATCAGCTCGGGGATCCACACCGTCTCCCGCGTCTTGTGCTGGCACGCGAAGATACGGACGCCGCCCGGCGCTTCCGCGACCGGCCATTGGAAGGTGCGGAATTTTGCCGCTGAGACGGTGCCGTTCGGCAGCGTCACCGGACGCTCGAAATCGGTCGGGCCGATTGGCGCATAGCCGCGGGCGCGGATTTCCTCGGCGCCGGCGGCCGAATCCACCGCCGTGAACGCGATCCGCTCGATGCCTTCGCCGCGGTTCTCCAGGAATGCGCGCGCCGGAGCATTGTTTTCCGTCGGCGTCAGCACGCCGAGCAATTCCATGTAGTCGGGATCGAACATGATGGTGTAGTTGCCCGATCCCATATGCGCGCTGTGGGTGCCGCGCGGTGACACGGTGAAGCCGAGCCGCTTGTAGTTTTCGGCGGCCTTGTCGAGGTCCTTCACCATGACCACGGCGTGATCGATTCCGATGATGTTCTTGAGTGCCACGTGTTGTCTTCCCGGCTGGAATTTGTTCAGACGCGTCTTCTTCGCGCGAACCGGTATCCACTTCGCTCGAAAACGCTATAAAGCTAACCAGAATGATCGGGCGCCCGCAAGAAAGGATCATGATGAGCAGCAATGCCGTACGCTGGCCCAATTCGCTGTGGGCCGCGGTGACACCGTCCGGTCCTGACTGTCCCGAGCTGACCGGTGCGCAACAGGCCGATGTCGTGATCATCGGCGGCGGCTTCACCGGCCTGTCGACGGCGCTGCACTTGCGCGAGGCCAATATCGATGTCGCGATCGTCGAGGCCGCCGAGCCGGGCTGGGGCGCATCGGGCCGCAACAACGGGCAGGTGATCCCGACACTGTCGCGGCCGGACCCCGAGGATATTGTCGCCAGGCACGGTGCCGCCGGCGAGCGTTTCGTCGCAATGCTGCGCGACAGCGCGTCGGCGCTGTTCGATATCGTCAGGCGCTACAATATCGAAGCCGAGCACGAGCAGGCCGGCTGGGTGCAGCCGGTGCATTCGCCGGGCCGCATCAAGATCGCGGAGCGGCGGGTGCGGCAATGGTCGAAATTCGGTGCACCGGTGGAGCTGCTGTCGCGCGACCAGGTCCGCGAGATGCTCGGATCGGATGCATGGTACGGCGGGTTCTGGAACAGGACCGGCGGGCACATCAATCCGCTGGCGCTGGCGAGGGGCCTGGCACGCACCGTGCTCGGGCTTGGTGCGCGCATCTACGCCCGTTCACCGGCGACGAGTTTCGAGCGTCGCGGTGACCGATGGGTGGTGAAGACGGAGAGGGGCGAAATCTCCGGCCGCGCGCTGGTGGTCGCGACCAACGCCTATAGCGGCGAGTTTTCGACATCGCTGGTGCCGCAAATCGCCCATGAGGTGATGCCGGTGCTGTCCTGGCAGATGGCGACCCAGGCGCTGTCGGACAATGTCCGCAAAACCATCATCCCCGGCCGGCTAGCGATGTCGGATACTCATGGCGAGCTCTATTTCGCGCGCTACGACGCCCGCAATCGCCTCGTCACCGGCGGCGCGGTGATCGGCCCCGGCGACAAGGCCGCGCGGCTGAAGGCGCGGGTGACCGAGCGGTTGCAGCGACTGTGGCCGCAGATCGGCGACGTTTCGTTCGACTACGTCTGGAACGGCTATGTCGGCATGACCTCCGACTTCCTGCCGCGCATTCACCGGCTCGGCCCCAATGCGTTCGGCTGGACCGGCTGCAACGGCCGCGCCGTGGCGCTGACCATGCCGCTCGGCCGGGAACTCGCGAAGGCGGTGCAGGGCGTGCCGGAGGGGGAGCTCGCGCTGCCGTTCACCGAGCCGGTGACGATTCCGGCGCACGGCCTGATGCGCAAGCTCGCGCCGCTGATGCTCTTGGTCTATCGCCGGCGGGACGCGCGGGAGATGTAGAGAATGGAGGGGCCGGCCGAGCGCTGTGTTCTCGAGGATTCGGCCGCTGGCGGATAGTTTCATGGAAACCACGACCTGACGCAGGCATTATTGCCACGTACCGATCCTGGGAGGCGGGTATGGCGAGGAAGCGCATTGGTATTCTCACGGGCGGCGGTGACGTCCCCGGCCTCAACGCGGTGATCAAGAGCGTGACTTATCGCGGCAGTGAGGATGACATTGAGGTCGTCGGTCTCCGCCGTGGTTGGGAAGCCCTTACCCACCTGGACCTCGACGACCCTGCGAGCAAGTCCCACTACGTGATCCCACTGAACCGCGAAAACACGCGCGTCATCGACCGGCGCGGCGGCACCGTGCTACATTCGAGCCGCACCAATCCATCCAAGATGAAGAAGTTGCCCGATCATCTCGCGGGCGAGGACTTTCCGGTTTCCGAGAGCACCAAGGGGGGTATCGCAACCAGGACATGGGACCTCACCGGCCAGGTGCTGGCAAACCTCGCGGGGCTCGGCATCGAACATCTGATCGCCATCGGCGGAGATGATACGCTCAGCTATGCGGACAAGCTCAATGGACTCGGCGTCAAGATCATTGCCATCCCGAAGACGATGGACAACGACGTCCGCAACACCGAGTACTGCATCGGCTTCTCGACCGCGATCACGCGCGCGAGTGATGCCATCCAGCGGCAACGCACCACCGTCGGCTCGCACGAGCGAATTGGCATTTTTCGCATCTTCGGTCGCGATGCCGGATTTACGGCACTCTACACCGCATACGCGACCTCGATCCGCTGCGCCATACCGGAGTACAAGGTCAGTCTCGACAAACTGATCCAGCTTCTCCTCGAGGACAAGCACGCCAATCCGAGCAACTACGCGCTGATCGTGCTCAGCGAGGGCGCGGAGTGGGAGGACTACAAGGTACAGGAATTCGGCGAGCCTGACGCCTACGGTCACCACAGGAAGGCAAGCGTCGCCGAAGCGTTTGCCGATGAGATCAAGCGGCGCGCCGGCGAGGAGACTATCGTCTCTGACCTCACCTACGACCTGCGATCGGGCGATCCGGACTTCATCGACAAGCTTGTGGCGCTGACGTTCGGCAACATGGCCTACGACGCCGTGCTGGAAGGCAAGACCGGCCTCATGTCGGCGCTGGTCGAGGGCCGCTACGACCTCGTGCCGATCCCCGATCCCAAGCTCGGGCCGCGCAAGCTGGACGTCGCAAGTTCGTACAACACGGAGCGCTACCGTCCGCTCTATTCGAACAAGCGGGGATTGCCGATCTTTCTCAACCGCGCTTCATAACCCGGGAGGTGGTAAACCCGTCGAGCATGAGCGACTATTCCGAATGCGCCGTTTGCCCGCGGCTCGCACGTGATGCCGTCCGGACTGCTGAAGCGTTTGCGGCTGCGCGAGGAGCGCACGCCGGAAGCGGCCGAGTAGGGAGCCCCCGCGGGCCCGCGCGCGCTGGCTACACGATCGCCGTGTCGTGCTCGCGAGCGAACGCGCCACCGGGGATCGCGGCGAGCAATGCCTGGGTGTAGGGGTTTTGCGGGTTGCCGAACACCTCGGCGGTCAGCCCTTGCTCGACCACGACGCCATCCTTCATCACGGCGACGAGATCGCAGATCTGCGCGGCGACGCGCAGGTCATGCGTGATGAAGATGATGGACAGCCCGAGCTGCTGGCGCAGCCCGGCGAGCAGCTTGAGCACCTGCGCCTGCACCGAGACGTCGAGCGCCGATACCGGCTCATCGGCGACCAGCACATCCGGCTTCAGCGCGAGCGCCCGCGCCAGTCCGATGCGCTGGCGCTGGCCGCCGGAGAATTCGTGCGGAAAGCGGTCGCCGGCGGAGGGATCGAGACCGACCAGCTCGAACAGCTTCCTGGCTTCCGCGATTGCCACGGCCGGTTCGACGCCGTGCACAATCGGTCCCTGCGCCACCAGCTCGGCCGCCTTGCGGCGCGGGTTGAGCGAGGCGAAGGGATCCTGGAACACCATCTGGATGTGACGGGTCTCGCGGCGGACCGCGTCGCGCGCAAGCTTCGCCCAATCCTTGCCGTCGAGCAGGATCGATCCCGCGTCGGGATCGATCAGCCGCACGATGCAGCGGGCCAGCGTCGATTTGCCCGAACCTGACTCGCCGACGATGCCGAGCGTCGCACCGCGCGGCAAATGCAGCGAGACGTCCTTCACCGCCGCAGTGATCCGCGCGCCGCGGCCGAGGAAGCCGCCGGTGCGGTAGGTCTTGGAGACATGATCGATGGTCAGGACGTCCGCGCCGGAGAGGGGACGCGGCGGCGGCGCCTTGAGCGGCGGCACCGCGGCGATCAACTGCCTTGTATACGGGTGCTGCGGATCGTTCAGCACCTTGTCGGCGGTGCCCTGTTCGACGATCGCACCGTGCTGCATCACCACCACGCGATCGGCGACCTCGGCGACCACGCCGAAATCATGGGTGATGAACAGCACCGCCGTCTTCTTGCGCTGCTGCAGATCGCGGATCAGCTTCAGGATTTGCGCCTGCGTGGTGACGTCGAGCGCCGTGGTCGGCTCGTCTGCGATCAGGAGCTTCGGGTCGAGCGCCAGCGCCATCGCGATCATGGCGCGCTGGCGCTGGCCGCCGGAGAGCTCGTGCGGATAGGCCCTTGCGGCGGCCTTGGGATCGGGAATGCGGACGTCGTCGAGCAGCGTCAGCACCCGCGCGTTGATCTCGGCCTTCGACAGGCGGGAGTGGATCGAGAACATCTCGCCGATCTGGTCGCCGATGGTGCGCAGCGGATTGAGCGCCGTCATCGGCTCCTGGAAGATCATCGCGATCCCGGCGCCGCGCACGTCGCGCATCTCGGCAGGGCTTGCCGCACAGAGATCGCGGCCGTCAAACATCATCCGGCCCCGCTCGATTCTGACGTCGTTCGGCAGCAGCCGCATGACGGCGTTGGCCATCATCGACTTGCCAGAGCCGGATTCGCCGACCACGCAGAGAATCTCGTTGGAGGCGATCGACAGCGAGACATCGGCGAGCGCGTGTGGTCGGTCTGCGCCTTTGGGCAGACGGACCGTCAGCCCGTCGAGTGAAAGGACGGTGTCGCTCATCGGCTCTTCAGCCTCGGATTGAACGCGTCGTTGAGGCCCTGGCCGACCAGCGACACCGCGAGCACGGTGACCAGGATCGCGATGCCGGGGATCGCCGAGACGTACCACTGCACCCGCAGCACGTCGCGGCCGAGCCCGATCAGATTGCCCCAGGAGGCCACGTTCGGATCGGACAGCCGCAGAAAGGCGAGCGCGCTTTCCAGCAGGATCGCGACCGCCATCACCACGCTCGCATAGACGATCACCGGCGGCAGCGCGTTGGGCAGGATTTCGCCGAGGATGAGCTGGATGTCCCGCATGCCGAGCGTCTTGCCGGCTTGTACGAATTCACGGTTGCGCAGCGACAGGAACTCGGCGCGGGTCAGCCGCGCCGGCGCCGGCCACGACACCACGCCGACCGCGATCGTCACCGTGGTGAGCGTCGAGCCGAACACGGCGACCAGCACCAACAGCAGCACGAAGTTCGGCAAGGTCTGGAACGCTTCGGTGATCCGCATCAGCACGTTGTCGACCCAGCCACCGTAATAGCCGGCGAAAGCGCCGACCAGGATGCCGATCAGGATCGCGATCACGGTGGCGACCCCGCCGATCAGGAGCGAGATCCGCGCGCCGTAGAAGATCTGCGCGGCGATGTCGCGTCCGGAATTGTCGGTGCCGAGCAGGAAGCGCGGGTTGGAGAACGGCCAGATCAGCGGCCGGCCGGCCAGCGCCAGCGGATCGCGCGGATAGAGCCAGCCGGCGCTGATCGCCATCGCGATGACGAGCAGGAGCAGGATCAGGCCAACGACCGCGGCGGGGCTGCGGAAGTAGCGTTTCACGGCATCCATCGCTAGCCCTCCGCCGTGATGCGCGGATCGAGCCGCGCGTAGAGCAGGTCGACGACGAAGTTCACGGCGATGACGAGTAAAGCCGAGACGAACACGATGCCGAGCAGGGTGTTGAGGTCGCGCTGCACGACCGACTCATAGGCGAGGCGGCCGAGGCCGGGCAGAGAGAACACGCTCTCGACCACGACCGAGCCGCCGAGCATGGTTCCGGCCTGCAATCCGATCAGCGTCACCATCGGCAGCAGCGCGTTGCGCAGCACGTGGCGGGTGATGACATGGGTCTCGTCCAGCCCTTTGGCGCGCGCGGTGCGAACGAAATCGAGATTCAGCACCTCCAGCATCGAGGCGCGCATGATGCGCAGGTAGATCGCAAGGAAGATCAGCCCCAGCGTCAGCGTCGGCAGCACGAGATGCGCGGCGATGTCGAGCAGGTGCCAGACGCCGGTCTGCACGGTGCCGATGTCCTCGAAGCCGCCCGGCGGCAGCCATTGCAGATAGACCGAGAACACCACGATCGCCATCAGGCCGAACCAGAAGGATGGCGTGGCGTAGAAGATCAGGCCGAGCGTCGAGATCAGCGTATCGGGCCAGCGGTTGACCCCGCGCGCGGCGATCACGCCGAACACCAGGCCGAAGAAGAATGCGAACGACAGCGACGCGGTCATCAACAGGATGGTCGGCGGCAGCCGCTCCAGGATCACGGCCGCCACCGGCTTGCCGTAGATCGAGGAGAAGCCGAGATCGAGCCGGACCAGCCGCCACAGATAATTGGCGAGCTGGGCCGGAACCGAGAGATCGAGCCCGTAGAACTTGCGCAGTGACTCGGCCGTCGCCGCGTCGCCGCCGCCCATCTGCGCCATCAGCGCATCGACGGTGTCGCCCGGCGCGAGCTGCAGCAGCAGGAACACGCCGATCAGGATCAGGAACAGGGTCGGGATCGAGGCGGCCAGCCGCCGCCCCGCAAGGCTCAGGATGCGCATCGACTATCTATAGCGTTTTCGAACGGGGTGGACACCGGTGTGCGTCGCATTGGCGCTGGCCCTCTCAATCACCTCGCCCCGCTTGCGGGGAGAGGCGTAGGCCGCCTGCGGCGGCCGTCAAAGAGACGCCGGAGCAAAGCTTCGGCTACGTCGCATCGCAAGATGCGATCCGGGTGAGGGGTACAGGTCCGTCCGATTGCGCCACTTGTGAAGAGAGCCCCTCACCCCGGCCCTCTCCCCGCAAGAGCGGGGCGAGGGAGAAGGCTCACGCCGAAAGCCAAAGATCGTGCCAGCTCGTCGAGCCCCAGCGCGGAGTGTTGGAGTGGTTGCGCGCCTTGGCCGTGATGACGGTGACGAAGATCTGCTCGATCGGCATCCAGACCGGCAGCTCGGTGTTCACCTCCTTGACGAACTCGGCATAGAGCGCCTTGCGCTTGACCGGATCGAGCTCGGTTAGGGCGTTGTCGATGGTGGTGTCGACGGTCTTGTTCTCCCAGCCCCACTGGTTGGTCCAGGGCGCGCCCTTGGGCTGGCCGGAGCGGTACCACACCGTGGTCGAGACCGCGGGGTCGTTGCGGTACTGGTGCCAGCCGGTGGCGAGATCGAAGGCGTGCTCGTCATAGACCTGCTTGAGGAAGCCGCCGCCGTCATTGCGCACGATGTCGACCTGGATGCCGACCTCGGAGAGCGACTGCTGCACGAAGGTCGACCACAGCGAGATGTCCTCGCCCCACGGCGCCGGCAACAGCTTCAGCGAGAAGCGATTGCCGCCGGTCGCCTTGTAACCGGCCTCGTCGAGAAGCGCGATCGCCTTGGCCTTGTCGTAGGGGTACTGCGGCGTGTCGGGACCGGGATAGAAGTCGGTCGAGGTCGAGGGGATCGGCCCGGTGCCGAGCTTGGCGAAGTCGCCGAGGAAGTTCTCGATGAAGAACGGCACGTTGATCGCATGGGCGATGGCGCGGCGGACGCGGATGTCGGACAGTTCCTTGCGGCGGAAGTTGAACTCGATCGTGTTGGTGCGGGCGTTGCCCTCATTGCCCTTGGTGGTGACGATGAAGCGCTTGTCCTTGCCGAGCCGCGCCATGTCGGAGATCGTGAGCCCCGAGAACGGGCTGTACTGCAACTCGCCCGCTTCCATCTGCGCGGCCGCCGCGGCGCGGTCGGTGATCACCTTCCAGACGATGCGGTCGAGATAGGGGGCGTTGGGCCGCCAATAGTCCGGATTGCGGTCGGCGATGACATATTGACCGCGCTCATATTTGACAAACTTGAACGGACCGGTGCCGACCGGCGCCAGATTGACCGGGTTCTGTCTGATATCGCCGCTCTCATAGAGATGCTTGGCGGAGACATAGCCGAGGTCGGGCAGCGCCCGCAGCAGCAGGTTCAGCGGCATCGGCCGCTCGTAGCGGAAGATCGCGGTCTGCGGATCGGGCGTGTCGACCGCGGTGAGGAAGAGCTGCAGCGTCGACCCGTAATTGAGGATCTTCTTCCACATGTTCATGGCGGTGAACTGGACATCGGCCGAGGTGAACGGCTTGCCGTCGTGCCAAGTGACGCCCTTGCGCAGCTTGAAGGTGATGGTCTTGCCGTCCGGCGTCGCCTCCCAGCTCTCGGCGAGGACGCCGACCGGCTGGCCATTGGCGTCGAGATCGACCAGGTTCTCCTGGATCTTGCCGCCGATGATGTAGACGCCGGTCGAAGCCTGGATGCTCGGGTTGAGCTGGCGCTGCTCGGCGCCGTAATGGACGTTGAACACGCCGCCCTTGCGTGGAGCCTCCTGCGCAAAGGCCCGCATCGGATTGATGACATTGGCCGCGATTGCGGCCGAGGTCAAAAGGGCCGTGCGGCGGTTGATCTCGAGGCGGGTCAAGTCCATACGCGGGTCTCCAAGGCTTACACAGGCGGACGTCGGATCGCCCGCCATGTAACCAAGCCGGGCTTTCGCCAATGTTACGATGGAAAGGCGACGGGAGTCATTTTCTAAAGCCTGAGCCTTTTGGAGGATCATTTCCGAAACCAGAGGTCGCACGGCGCAGGGCGCCGCAACTCGCGCTCGGCCTGCGCCGCGCCAGGCGTTGCGGCACGAATCGCAGAGGGTGATTCTCTCCAGAGACCGTTTTGCGTGCGGCCGGGAGGTGCGCAAACCCTGTTTTTTCAGGGGTCTGAAGCGCCTTGATCTGGAAAAACCCCGAAAAAATCGCTGATTCGCGTGCTGTCCACAGCGATATTGCGATAGGAAGTGCAGAAAACCCTGTCTTTTTCGGCATTTTCCGCCATATCGTGCCCACTCCAGAATCAATGGAGCAACCATGGCTACCCAATTGTCGAAGTCGCAAGTGATCGAGAAGATCGCGACCACCACCGAACTCTCCAAGCGCGACGTCAAGAACGTGTTGGACTCGCTCGTCGATGTCGGCCACAAGGAGCTGAAGAAGAACGGGGTGTTCCTCGTCCCCGGCTTCGCGAAGTTCGTCGTGGTCAAGAAGCCTGCGACCAAGGCGCGCAAGGGCACCAACCCCTTCACCGGCGAAGAGATGATGTTCAAGGCCAAGCCGGCCCGGAAGATCGTTCGCGCACGGCCGGTCAAGGCCGCCAAGGACGCGGTTTAAGACGAGAAGGCCTCCGGTGACGGAGGCCTTTTGCTTTTGAGCCGTAGCTTCCTGCCGTAGGTTGCCAGCCGCCAAAGCAAGAATCTGGGGCTTTGGCTCTGACTCGATCGGAGCCGAAGCCCTAGACCACCGGCGATCGGCCGCCATCGACATTGATGGCCGTGCCGGTGATGTAGGAGCCCTGCTCGGAGGCGAGGAAGCAGGCGAGGTTGGCGAACTCCTCCGCCGTGCCGATGCGGCCGAGCGGCGTGCCCTTGGCGAGTCCCTTCGCGAACTCCTCGAAATCCATGTTCGGCGCTTGCGCCGCGTGGCGCTTGACCCACTGATCGCTCATGATCAGGCCGACCAGCAGCGCATTCACCAGAATATTGTGCTCGCCACCCTCGTTGGCCATGACCTTGGTCAGCGCCATGCCGGCGGCGCGCGACACCGAGGTCGGCGCGGAGTGGCCGGCCGGCGCCTTGGCAAAGGTGTTGAGCACGTTGATGATGCGGCCCCATTTGCGCTGCTTCATCCCTCCCCACACCAGCCGGCTGAAGCGGATCGCCGCGAACAGCTTCAGATCGAAGTCTTCCTGCCAGGCCTCGTCGCTGATGCTCTCGAATGCCATGGTGCGCGCCGTGCCGGCATTGTTGACGAGTACGTCGATCCCACCGAGATCGGCGACGATCTGATCATGGGCCTTGGCGATGTCGGCGGCCTTCGAGACGTCGCAGACGTAATCGCGCACCACGAGCCCATCCTTGGCCAGCGTCTCGCGCGCGGCCGCGAGGTCGGCCGCGCCGCGGGCGAGGATCGCGACCCTGGCGCCGGATTCGGCAAATCGCCGCGCCACCGCGATCCCGATGCCCTTGCTGCCGCCGGTCACGACCGCGACGCGGTCCTTCATTGACAGGTTCATTGTTGTTCTCTCCCTGAGGCTGGCCCGGAGAGAAGCGTATCAAACCGAAAGTGCGACCAACAAGGTCATGCAGAGCAGGTGTGCTGCGACGATGAGCGATAGATGGAGCGGGCCGGACATGGGGCGTGTCTCCGTTCTGAATGCGGCGTCAGGTAAGCACCGCCGTCTGACCCCCTCACCCTGAAAGGGGGAGGGCGGGGTGGGGGTTGCTCTCCACGAGCGCTTGTGTTCGCGGAGGCAGGATCCCCACCCGGTTTGCTGCGCAAACCGACCTCCCCTTTGCAAGGGGAGGTGAAGATCGCTAGTTCAAGCTCGCACCCGCCGTGAAGCTGCGATCGACGGCCTTGCCGACATCCAGCGTCTTGCCGAGAATGCCGTAACGCGTGGCGCGGTCGGAGGCGGCCTGCACTTCCTTCACCACAGCTTCGTCGATCACGATTGGGCTCATCTTTTGCGCGGTGTAGGCGGCGAGCAGCACGTCCTCCGGCAGCCTGGTCAGGTCGGCGGTGTTCTTGGCATATTCGGCCAGATGGTCGAGCGACCACAGCCGGGCCTTGTTCAGCCGCTGTACGAGATCCTGCACCGCCGCGCGCTTGGTCGCGATCGCATTGTCGGAGGCGACGATGAAGGTGACGGTCGGTGTAAGGCCTTCGCCATCCGTGACGACACGCGCGTTATCCTTCAGCTTGGCATAGGAGACGTAGGGCTCCCAGACTGCCCAGGCGTCGATCGAGCCGGCGAGCAGCGCGATCTTGGCATCGACCGGGCCGAGCGGCGCGAAGGTCGCGTCCTCGATCCGGTTGCCGGTCTTCTCGAGGGTCGCGTCGATCAGGAATTGACCCCAGCCGCCGCGGGTGCCGGCGAGGCGCTTGCCCTTGAGATCGGCGGCCGTCTTGATCGGCGAGTCCGCGCGCACCAGGATCGCCTGCGTCTTCGGGTCGGCGCGCGTGCCACCGATCGCCTTGATCGGCGCGCCGGCGGCATAGACGGTGAGGAATGCGAGATCGCCGGTATAGCCGACATCGAGCGCGCCGGCGTTGAGCGCTTCGAGGATCGGGGCTGCCGCCGGGAATTCCGACCATTCGATCTTGTAAGGCAGGTCCTTGGCCTGTCCGGAAATCTCCAGCAGCGAGCGGTTGCCGCCCTTCTGGTCGCCGACGCGAAGCACGATTGTGTCGGCGGCGAGAGCCGCAGCCGACGTCGACAGCGCAACGGCGGTCGCGAACAACGCGGCCGCGGCGCGGCGGGTCAAGGAGTGAGGGAAGCCCGAACCTGTGAGTTTGTGCATATCCGTTTCTTTCTGATTCATTCGCCGGGGCGTGGAAGGCGCCTCGGCGTTTGAGCAAGTCTATGAGCGACGCGTTCGCCGTCAACGAAACGGAAAACTGAATTCGCGGCGGCCCCCATAAAGAACCTCTCGTTTTACATCACCGAATAGAACGCTTGATGTGCGAGATCATACAGCGCTCGAATTCTGAGCAGGTTGAACCTCTGACCAAGCTGTGCGACCGCCGATTTTGGCGAAAATCGTTTCATCGTTGTGCAAGGCGAGCGTGGAGATAACGCCTTTCGCGTGCGCAACATTCGAAATTCCATTTCATTGACGATGACGCTATCGCGCCGCATCATTTGCATGTTGCTTTGAGTGCAATAGCGCCGGAGAAATCCGCTTTTTCTAACCACAAGCTTCGAACGACGGGGCGTGCAGACGGAGCCGTTTTGCGCGCAGGGCGGAGCCTTGCCGAAATGCAGGAGTGATGATGTCGACCGACAACAAGAAGACGGTGATGGATCGCCGCACATTGCTGCGCGCGGGGGCTGCCGCGGCGTTCGCTGCGCCGATCGGGACCTTCGGCGCGCAGGCCTTCACGCCGCGTGCGGTGGCGCCGGCGATCGACTTCTCTGAATTCCCGATCTGCAGGACCGCGTCCGACGCGCCGCCGCTCGCGGGCAGCGCGCGCAAGCTGAAACTGTCCTGGAACGCCGGCGCGGTGTGCCTCGCGCCGCTGCCGGTCGCGATTGACCATGGCTTCTTCCAGAAACAGAACCTCGACGTCGAGCTCGTCAATTATTCCGGCTCGACCGATCAACTGCTGGAGGCGATCGCCACCGGCAAGAGCGACGCCGGCCTCGGCATGGCGCTGCGCTGGCTGAAGCCGTTGGAGCAGGGCTTCGACGTCAAGATCGCCGCCGGCACCCATGGCGGCTGCATGCGGGTGCTGACCCGCGCCAATTCCGGCGTCGACAAGCTGGCCGATCTCAAGGGCAAGATCGTCGCGGTCGGCGATCTCGCCGGGCCGGACAAGAACTTCTTCTCGATCCAGCTCGCCAAGCTCGGCATCGATCCGGTCAAGGATGTCGACTGGCGGGCCTATCCCGGCAATCTGCTCAACGTCGCGGTCGAGAAGGGTGAGGTGCAGGCTTTCCTGTCGTCCGATCCGCTGGCCTATCTCTGGCTGAAGGACCCGCAATACAAGGAAGTCGCCTCCAATCTCGATGGTGAGTATCGCGACCGGACCTGCTGCATCGTCGGTCTGCGCGGCAGCCTGGTGCGCGAGGAGCCGAACGTCGCCCGTGCCGTGACGCAGGCGCTGCTCGATGCCGCGATGTCCACCGCACAGAATCCGGACAAGGCGGCAAAGTCGTTCCAGCCCTATGCGCCGAAGGCGGCGAGCCTCGCCGATCTCGATGCGATGGTGCGCTACCACACTCATCACCATCATCCCACCGGCGACGCGCTCAAGCGCGAGCTCAAGGGCTACGCCGACGACCTGAAATCCGTCCAGGTGTTCAAACCGAGCACCGATACGGCGAAATTCGCGGAGCGGATCTATGTCGACGTATTCAGTGTCTGACGCGACAGCCGCGCCGCGCGCGGTAGCAAAGCTCGCCGATGTCCGCGGTGGTGGCTACGGCATCGGGCTGGCCGCCAGCCTGGCCTGGGCGGCCTTTGGGTTGTCCTGCCTGTACTGGCCCGATGTCGGCGACTGGTCGCGGACCAGCTCGCTCGGCATCGGCGCGATCGTCATCTCCGCCTTTGTGCTGTTCGGCACCTTCGGTGCGGATTATCTCGGCGGACCCGGCGAGGCGCTGCGCAAGCGCGCGCCGTGGCTGGTCGCGCTCGGGGCGCTCTTTACCCTGTGGGAGGTCGCGACCGCCAAGTTCGCATGGCTGCCTTTGCCGTTCTTTCCGCCGCCGCAGGCGATCCTGGAGGTCTATACCGACGATCTGCCCAAGCTGCTCGACAGCGTGCTCGCTTCGATCAAGCTACAGCTCGGCGGCTACATCATCGGCGCCACCGTCGGTTTCGTGACCGGCGTCTCGATCGGCTGGTCGCAGAAGGTCGGCTACTGGGTACATCCGATGCTGCGCTTCATCGGCCCGCTGCCGGCCACCGCCTGGCTGCCGATCGCGTTCTTCACCTTTCCGTCGAGCTGGAGCGCCTCGACCTTCCTGATCGCGCTCGCCACCGGCTTCCCGGTGACGGTGCTGACCTGGTCGGGCGTCGCGAGCGTCAGCCACGCCTATTACGACGTCGCCCGCACGCTCGGCGCCAAGCCGTCGTTCCTAGTGTTGAAGGTCGCAATTCCGGCGGCGCTGCCGCATGTGTTCGTCGGTCTGTTCATGGGCCTTGGCTCGTCCTTCGCCGTGCTGGTCGTCGCCGAGATGATCGGCGTCAAGGCCGGGCTCGGCTGGTACCTGCAATGGGCGCAGGGCTGGGCCGCCTATGCCAACATGTATGCGGCGTTGATCGTGATGTCGCTGCTCTGCTCCGGCGCGATCACGCTGCTGTTCCGGACGCGCGACCGGCTGCTGGTCTGGCAGAAGGGGGTCGTCAAATGGTAGGGCAGTCCGCCGCCGAGGCGATTACCTATCCCGCGGTGGGTGCGGCGCTCGATGTCGAGGGCGTCAGCCACGCCTTCGATATCGATGGCGCCACACTGCCGGTGCTCGACAATGTGAACCTCGCGATCGCGCCGGGCGAGTTCGTCGCGCTGCTCGGTCCATCCGGCTGCGGCAAGTCGACGCTGTTACGGCTAGTGGCCGGGCTGGAGAAGCCGCGCGCGGGTGCGCTGCGCGAGGATGAGATCCGCATCGCCGGGCCGCATCCGTCGCGCGTCGTCGTGTTCCAGGATCCGACGCTGTTTCCATGGCGCTCAGTCTGGGACAATGTCGCGCTCGGGCTGGAGGCGCAGGGCATTCTGAAGGCGCAGCGACACCGCGTTGATGCGGTGCTCGATCTGGTCGGGCTGTCGTCGTTCCGCAACGCCTATCCGCACCAGCTCTCCGGCGGCATGGCGCAGCGCGTCGCGCTGGCGCGCGCCTTGGTCAACGACCCGAAGATCCTGGTGCTCGACGAGCCGCTCGGCAAGCTCGACTCGCTGACGCGGATCGCGATGCAGTCCGAGATCGTCGCGCTCTGGCAGCGCAAGGGCTTCACCACGCTGCTGGTCACCCACGACGTCGAGGAGGCGCTGGTGCTCGCCAACCGCGTCATCGTGCTCTCCGACCGACCGGCGCGGATCAGGGCAGACATTGCGGTGCAGCGGCCCTATCCGCGGCATCGCGGCGATCCCTATCTCGCCGAACTGCGCAAGCAGATCCTCGGCCTGCTCGGACTGGAGGCGACATGGTGACGACGGCCGCAAGAGAGGTCGCGCACGCGAGTGAGCCCGGATACATCGCGCGCGCTCTCCGGTTGGCCGAAGTGTTTGCCGCGCGCGCTCCGGCGCACGACCGCGATGCCAGTTTTGCGTTCGAGAACTTTGCCGATCTTTCGCGCGAAGGCCTGCTGGCATTGACCGTGCCGGCGGCGCTCGGCGGGGTCGGGGCGGGGGCCCGCGATGCCGCCCGCGTGCTCGGCATCATCGGCAAGGCCGACCCCTCGACCGCGCTGGTGCTGTCGATGCACTACATCCAGCATCTGGTGATGGCGCGGAGCACGCGCTGGCCCGCACGTCTGTCGCGCAAGCTCGCCAGGGAGACGATCGAGGGCGTGGCGTTGATCAACGCGTTGCGGGTCGAGCCCGAGCTCGGCTCGCCGGCGCGCGGCGGCCTGCCGGCAACGGTCGCACGACGCACCGAAACCGGCTGGCAGCTCTCCGGCCGCAAGATCTATTCGACCGGCGCGCCGATCCTGAAATGGTATGTGGTGTGGGCCAGGACGGACGAAGCCGAAACGCGCGTGGGGCTGTTTCTGGTTCCGGCAGGCTTGCCGGGCACCGGGATCGAGGAGAGCTGGGACCATCTCGGCCTGCGCGCCAGCGGCAGTCACACCGTGGTCTTCGACGACGTGGTGTTTCCGCTGGACCACGAGATCGACGTCCGCAAGCCGGACGACTGGAAGGCACCGGACCCGACCCAGGCGACCGTGCACACCATCTTCGTCGCCGCGATCTATGACGGCATCGCCCGCGCCGCGCGCGACTGGCTCGTCACCTTCCTGAAGGAGCGCGTGCCCGCCAATCTCGGCGCGCCGCTGGCGACGCTGCCGCGCGTCCAGGAGGTGGTCGGTGGCATCGAGGCGAGGCTGGCCGTCAATGCGCGCCTGATCGAAAGCTTGGCCGCCGATTTCGATCGCGGCTTCCAGCTCTCGGCAATCGAGTCTAACATCGTCAAGCTGACGGTGACCAACAACGCCGTCAAGGCGGTGGAGGATGCGTTGTCGCTGACCAGCAATCACGGTCTGTCGCGAACCAATCCGCTGGAGCGGCATTATCGCGACGTGCTGTGCGGCCGTGTTCATACCCCGCAGGACGATTCCACCCGCATCTCCGCCGGACGCCATGCGCTGGGCGTCTGACAACAACAGCCAACAAACCGGAGTTCCCATATGTCGGTCGAGTTCATCGGCTTCATCACCAACAACAATGCCTCCGAGACCATCGTCCGCTCCGGCCCGGTGCTCGACCCGCCCTATATCGAGACGGTCGCGAAGGCGCATGAGCTTGCCGGCTTCGACCGCGCGTTGCTGGCGTTCCATTCGACGACACCAGATGCGCTTCAGGTCGCGCAGCATGTGTTGACCATCACCAAATCGCTGAAGGTGATGATCGCACAGCGGCCGGGCTTCACCGCGCCGACGCTGCTCGCGCGCCAGCTCGCGACGCTGGATCAGCTCTACGGCGGGCGGGTCTCGCTCCACGTCATCACCGGCGGCAACGCCATCGAGCTGCGCCAGGACGGCAACACGCTCGACGACAAGGACGAGCGTTACGCCCGCACCAGCGAATTCCTTGATGTGGTGCGGCTGGAATGGACCAGCGAGAAGCCGTTCAACTATAGCGGCAAGTATTACACCGTCGAGAACGGGTTCGCGCAGGTGAAGCCGTTGCAGAAGGGCGGCATCTACACCTTCGTCGGCGGCGGTTCGGATGCCGCGGTCGAGGTCGCCGGCAAGCATGCGGACACGTTTGCGCTGTGGGGTGAATCCTATGCGCAGGTGCGCGACGTCACCGCGCGGGTGCGTGCCGCCGCCGCCAAATATGGCCGTCCGGCTCCGCGCTTCAGCCTCTCGGTGCGGCCGATCCTCGCCGACACCGAGGAGAAGGCCTGGAAGAAGGCGGATGAGATCCTGGAGCGCGCCACCGCGCTGCAGGACCAGACCGGCTATCGCCGTCCCAACCACGCGACCGCCGGCGCGAAGCGGCTGCTCGCGCTCGCCGATCAGGGCACGCGCATCGACAAGCGGCTGTGGACCGAGATCGCCAAGCTCACCGGCGCCAACAGCAACACCACGGCGCTGGTCGGCACGCCCGAGCAGGTCGCCGAGGTGTTTGGCGACTATTACGACCTCGGCATCAACCACTTCCTAATCCGCGGCTTCAATCCGCTGGTCGACGCGATCGAATACGGCCGCGAGCTGATCCCCTTGACGCGCAAGCTGATCGCGGCGCGCGACGAGCAACGCGGGATCGCCGCGGAATGATTCGCTTGATTGTTGCGACGGCGCTCGCGTTCGCCAGTCTCGATGCCGCCGCCGCGCAGAGCACCTTGCGCGTCGGCGACCAGAAAGGCAATTCGCAGGCCGTGATGGAAGCGGCCGGCGTCTTGAAGGACGTTTCCTACAAGATCGAATGGAAGGAGTTCGCCGCGGCGGCGCCGCTGCTGGAGGCATTGGGGGCAGGCGCGATCGACACCGGTCTGGTCGGCGATGCGCCCTTCACCTTTGCGGCCGCCGCCAACGTCCCGGTCAAGGCCATCGCCGCGGTGCGCCAGTCGCGCGAGGGGCTGGCGATCCTGGTGCCGGAGAACTCGGCGATCAAGAGCTTCGACGATCTGCGCGGCAAGAAGATCGCGACCGGCCGCGGCTCGATCGGCCACCAGCTCATCCTGGCGGCGCTGGAGTCGCGGGGGTGGAAGGCGAGCGACGTGCAGGTCGTGTTCCTGGCGCCGTCGGATGCGAAGGTCGCGTACTCCCAGGGATCGGTCGACGCCTGGTCGACCTGGGAGCCCTATGTCAGCCAGGAAGAAGTGCTGTTCAAGTCGCGCCGCGTGATCACGGCCGACGGCATCACGCCCGGCCTCGGCTTCCAGGTGGCGACACCGAACGCGATCAAGGACAAGCGCGCCGAGCTCGAGGATTTCGTGCGCCGGCTGGCTGCGGCGCGCGCCTGGTCGCAGAACAATGTGGAGAGCTACGCTGCAACCTGGGGCAGGCTGATGAACATTCCGCCCGCAGTGCCGCTGAACTGGCTGGCGCGGGCCAAGATCCGCATCGTTCCGATCGACGACAGCGTGGTGGCCGACGAGCAGAAGACCGTCGACCTCTACGACCGCTGGGGCCTGATCCGGCAGAAAGTCAACGCCGCCGACATCGTCGACCGGTCGTTTGCGACGGCGGTTGAGAAGGGCGCGGGGCTGTAGGGCGCGCATACGAGCCGTGCAGGCAGTGCACTCCCCTCTCCCGCTTGCGGGGGAGGGCCGGGGTGGGGGCTCTCTCCGCGAGTCGTCTTGAGAGAGCCCCCACCTGCCGCGCTATGCGCGTCGACCTTCCCCGCAAGCGCAGGGCTATCGCATATGCCGCGTTGGGCGGTTGCGCACGTACTCGGCCTCGTGGTGCGAGACGCGCCGCAAGCGGCGCTCCTCACCATCGGGGTCTACTATTGTGCCGCAAAACAAGACCTCATCCTGAGGGGCCCGCCAAAGGCGGGCGTCTCGAAGGATCGCCGCAGGCGCTCTTCTCCCAAATGCGATTGCCCTACCCGCAAGCGGGCGAGGTGGACCATTTATGCTGACACGAGCTAGCTTCACTAGTCGTAGCTCTAACGAACCCGTGATCTCCAAAATATCCATTCGTTCGGCGACGGCCGCCCGGCAAGGATATTCCCCGTTTCCCGTATTCCAAAACCGCAACGTTGCTATTTTCGGCGCGGACTTGCCGGTCTGCGCCGCGCCGCCAAAATCAAAGCAACGAACAATCGAGTCCGGGAGATCACCATGGGCCTTCAAGAAACTCGCATCGAGTCGCTGCCGTTCGTTACCGCCGAACTCAACTACCTCGCGCCGACGCCGGGCAAGCCTCGGACCTACGCCTACGATCCGCCGCCGGGCGAACCCAAATCCACCGCGCTGCCAGAACCGCACAACGTTCCGATCTTCGACGGACGCCTGATCGCCAACAGTTTCTCGCTCGATCGCGAAGGGTTCGCGCTGGTCAAGCATCCGACCGTCATCAAGAACTTCTACGACGACAACGAAGTCCGCAGCGTCTATTACCCCGCGGTCGAAGCTTTCCTGAAGGCGACGTTGAAGGCCGACCGCGTCCTCATCTTCGATCACACCGTGCGCAAGCGGGTGGAGGGCGCCGCCGATATCAGAGGTGCCGGACCGCGTCAGCCCGCGACCCGCGTCCATGTCGACCAGACCGACATCTCCGGCCGCAACCGCGTGTTCGAGCATCTGCCGAACGAGGCCGAGGAGCTGCTGAAGGGCCGGGTACAGGTGATCAATCTGTGGCGCCCGATCCGTGGGCCGTTGCGCGATTCACCGCTGGCGATGGCTGATGGCACTACGGTTGCGCCGGAGGATCTCGTCGCCTCCGACCTGATCTATCCGAACCGCAGCGGCGAGACCTATTCGGTGAAGTACAATCCGAACCACCGCTGGTTCTACATCCCCGAGATGACGCCGGACGAAGCGATCCTGCTCAAATGCTACGACTCGGCGACCGACGGCCGCACCCGCTTTGGACCGCACACCGCGTTCATCGATCCGACCACGCCGGCCGACGCGCCGCCGCGCGAGAGCATCGAGCTGCGCACGCTGGTGTTCCACAAGCAGTAGCGGCCAAGAAAGCGGCTTCAAAGCAGCCTCGGAGATACGTGCGCTCCCTCTCCCGCTTGCGGGGGAGGGGCGGGTGGGGGCTTTCTCCGCGAGTCGTATCGTGGAGAGAGCCGCACCCGGATCGCATCTGATGATGCGATCTGGCCTAAGAACGAGCTACGCTCGTCTGGACCCCGCAAGCGGAGGGCTATCGCATATGCCGCCTTGGGCGGCTGCGCACGTCCTCGGCCTCGTGGTGCGAGACGCGCCGCAAGCGGCGCTCCTCACCATCGGGGTCTACTATTGTGCCGCAAAACAAGGCCTCATCCTGAGGGGCCCGCCAAAGGCGGGCGTCTCGAAGGATGGCCGCAGGGCGCTTTTCTCCCAAATGCAATTGTCCTACTCGCAAGGGAGAGGCAACAACGACGATCCGAAATCGCCGGGCCTCGAAAGTTGGCACCCGCTGCCCAATAATGTTACGCCCTCCCCGAACGCTTGGGGAGGGACGAATCGTGGACGGCGCGGCGACAACGGAAGAGGCGGGCATCGGTTTCCGCGCACTGGTTCTTGCACTTCTGGCATTGGCCTCGGGCCATATGCTGTCGACGCTGCTGCGGACGATTCCGGGGATCAGCCTGGACCTGATGGCGTCTGATTTCGGCAGCTCGCCACAGGTGCTGGCGAGCCTCACCTCGATCTATCATTTCTCGTTTGCCGCCGCGCAGGTGCCGGTCGGCGCCGCGATGGACCGCTTCGGCGTGCGTCCGGTGTCGATCAGCCTTCTGATCGGAACGATTGTCGGCGCGCTGGTGTCGGCGCTTGCCGTCGGGCCGGTCACGTTCGTGCTCGGGCAGCTCCTGCTCGGCGTTGCCACCTCGGGCATGCTGATGTGCCCGATGACGCTCGCGGCCAAGCAGATGTCGGCGGCGAAGTTCGGATTGTGGTCCGGGCTGATCCTCTCGATCGGCAACACCGGCATGCTGCTGTCGTCGAGCCCGCTTGCCTTCGTCGTCGACCAGTTCGGCTGGCGGGCCGGGTTCTGGGGTTCGGCCGGCCTCGGCGTGGCCGTGCTGATCGCGGTGTTCGCGCTGGTGCCGCAGCAGCCTGCCGCACATGCCGACGATTCCTCGCCGCTGCATCAGATGGTCGAGGTGTTGCGGCTCGGCGTCTCACGCGGCCTGCGCGGCGTGATCGCGTTGTCGCTGGTCTCGCTCGGCGTCGTGCTGGCGCTGCGCGCACTGTGGGGCGGGCCGTGGCTGATGGATGTGAAGGGGCTGAGCCGCATCGAGGCCGGCAATGTGCTCGGCCTGTTTACGCTGGCGATGACGGTCGGGCCGATCTGCATCGGCCTGTTCGATCGCAAGTTCGGGCATCGCCGCGCCGTGGTCGCCGGCAGCCATGCGCTGGCAGCGCTGCTGTTCGTGCTGATGGCGGCCGGCGCACCGCGTTTTCCGATCTCGAACCTGTTCGGCGTCGCGGCGATGCCGTCGGAATATGACCTCGTGCTGTTAATCCTGATCGGCTTTGTCACCTCGGCGCAACCGCTGCTCTACGGCATGACGCGGCAACTCGTCGACGCCCAGAACACCGGCAAGGCATTGTCGGCGGTGAACCTCGCCTTCTTCCTTGGCGCGGCGTTGATGCAGTCGAGCACCGCCGGCGTCGCAGCGTTGTACGGATTGCCCGCGGTGCTCTTGTACATGGCAGTCGCGCTGCTGATCGGGACCGTACTGTTTTGGGTCTATACCTCGCCGACGACGGCGATAAGATAGCGGCTGGTTCCATCGCCTTTGGAAGTCACGTGACCGCGCCCGCCAAGATCGATCCCATCACCCGCTCTGTCGTCCAGCATCGCCTGTCTTCGATCGTAAGGGAAATGGGCGAAGCCATGCTTCGCACCTCCTATTCGCAGATCCTCAATTCCAGCCGCGATTTCTCGCTGGCGATCTGCGACACGCGCGGCCGGCTGGTCGCGCAGGCCGATCACATCCCGGTCCATGTCGGAGCCTTGCCCTGGGCGACGCTGGCGGTTGAGGAGCGCTTCAAGGATGTCGCACCGGGAGACGTCATCCTGCTCAACGATCCCTATCAGGGCGGCAGCCATCTGCCCGATCTCACCGCTTTCGTGCCTGTCTTCGACGGCGGCAAGCGGCTGCTCTGGACCATCGTGCGCGCGCATCAGAGCGATATCGGCGGCGCTACGCATGGCGCCTACAATCCCGGTGCGACCGAGATCTACCAGGAAGGCATCCGCATCCCGCCGATCAAGCTCTACGAGGCCGGCAAGCCGCGCGAGGATCTGCTTGACCTGCTGGCGCTGAATATTCGCAACCCCAGAGAATTCCGCGGCGACCTCGCCGCGATGCTCGGCGCCGCCCATCTCGGCGAGCGGCGGGTGTCGAAACTGTTCGGCGAGTTCGGCGCCGAGGTCGTCGAAGCCGCGATCGAGGCGATCCTCGATGCCACCGAACAGCAGACCCGCGCCGTCGTCGCAAGCTGGAAGGACGGTGTGTTCTACGGCGAAGCGTTCCTGGATGACGACGGCCACGGCCGCACCGACATCAAGATCGCGGCCAAGGTCACGAAGCAAGGCAGTGACATCGAGGTCGATCTCACCGGCTCCGATCCGCAGTCGACCAGCTTTGTCAATTCCTCGCATGCCAACATGCAGGCCGCGGTTGCGATGGCCTTTGCCTATCTGATCGACGCCGATATTCCGAAGAACACCGGCGCGCTGCGACCGCTGAAGGTGGTGGCGAAGCAGGGCACCATCGTCTGGGCCGATCCCGGGCGTCCGGTGACCTTGTGCACCAGCCATCCCTCCAACGAGATCGTCGAGGCGATCATCAAGGCGATGTCGGCATCCTGTCCGGACCGCGTGATGGGCGGCTGGGGCCGCAGGTTCCGCATCGCGATCCAGGGCGAGGACCCGCGCAACGGACGCAACTTCATCTGGCACATGTTCCAGGCGCGGCCCGGCGGCGGGGCTTCGATCGGCGGCGACGGCTATTCGTCGATCGGTGAATGGCACACGGTCGGCGGCTTGAAGTTCGGCAGCATCGAGGTTGCCGAAGTGCGTTTCCCGCTGCATTTCCGCCAGCACGAATTCCGCCCCGATTCCGGCGGCGACGGCCAGCATCGCGGCGGCCTCGGCGTTGCGCTCGACATGGTGCTGGAGACGGCCAAACCCGCCAAGGGCAACACCGCCGGCGACGGCGCGCGGCATGGCCCCTGCGGCATGCTCGGCGGCAAGGACGGCGAGCCGCATCACTATCGCCTGTTGTCGGAGGGCCGCGCGCCGCGCGTGCTGAAGACAAAAGAGGTCGGCATCGAATTGCGTCCCGGCGATTGCCTCGAAGTCCGCTCCTCCGGCGGCGGCGGCTGGGGGCCGCCGGAACAGCGATCGGCGGAGGCGCGGGCGCGCGATGTCGCCCAGGGTCTGGTTTCGAAAACGGTGTAGGCGAGCATGTTCACGATCGGAATAGACGTCGGCGGGACCTACACCGATCTGGTCGCCACTGACGAAACCGGGCGTACCGTTTTCGCGAAGTCGCCGTCCACGCCGGCCGATCAGTCGATCGGCGTGATGGCGGGGCTGGAAGAGCTGGCGCGGCGGCTCGGCGTGACGCGCGCGGCGATGCTGGCCGCAACAGACCGGCTCGTGCATGGCACGACGGTTGCGACCAACGCGCTGTTGGAGCGCAAGGGCGCCAAGGTCGCGCTGCTCACCACCGCGGGCCATCGCGACGTCGTCGAGATGCGCGAAGGGCTGAAGCCGGATCGTTACGATCTGCGCACGCCGCCGCCCGAGCCGCTGGTGCCGCGTGAGCGCCGCTTCGGCGTGCGCGAGCGGCTGAAGGCCGACGGCAGCGCGGCGATCCCGCTCAACGATGCCGCGCTGGATGACGCGATCGCCGACGTGAAGCGGTCGGGTGCGACCTCGGTCGCGGTCTGCTTCCTCCACGCCTATCTCAATCCCGTGCATGAGCTCGCCGCCGTCGAACGCCTGGCGCGCGACCTGCCTGATGTCACCGTGTCGCGCTCGAGCGATGTGCTGCCGCAGATCAAGGAATATGAGCGCGTCTCGACCACGATCGTGAACGCCTATGTCGAGCCGACGGTGCGGCGCTATCTCACCAATCTGGAGCAGCGCCTGCATGAAGCGGGCTTTGCCGGCTCGCTGTTTGTCGTGCTGTCGCATGGCGGTATGGCGCCGGTCGAGGAGGCCTCGCGGCTCGCCGCGGGCACGGTGCTGTCTGGGCCGGCGGGCGGCATCTCGGGCAGCCGCCGCTGCGCCGACATGCTGGGCATTCCCGACCTCGTGCCGTTCGACATGGGCGGCACCTCGACCGACATCTCGCTGATCTCAGATGGCCAGGCCTCGCTGTCGGCTGACGGCATGCTCGCAGGCCAGCGTATTGCGCTGCGCAGCCTCGACATCGCCAGCATTGCTGCCGGCGGCGGCTCGATCGCGAGCGTCGACGGCAGCCGCACGCTCAGGGTCGGACCGGAGAGCGCAGGCTCGGTGCCGGGCCCGGCCTGCTACGGCAATGGCGGCACGGCCGCGACCGTCACCGACGCCAATGTCGTGCTCGGCTATCTCGATGCCGCCGCCTTCATGGGCGGCGCGCGGCCGCTCGATCGCACGGCGTCGGAAGCCGCGGTCGATCGCATTGCGTCAGCGCTCGAGCTCTCGCGGCTCGAGGCCGCCGCCGGCATCTACAAGATGATCAACCTGAAGATGGCCGACGGCATTCGCCTGATGACGCTACGCCGCGGCGTCGATCCCCGCAAATTCGCGTTGCTAAGCTTTGGCGGCGCGGCCGGCATGCATGCCGCAGAAGTGGCGCGCGAGCTCGAGATCAGGCGTATCATCGTGCCGACGGTCGCCTCCGTGCTTTCCGCCTGGGGCATGCTGACCAGCGACCTGCGCTACGAGGTCAGCCGCACACATTATGGCACGGGCCGGATTGCCGCCGCCGACGTGCGTGCATTGTATGGCGGATTGGAACAGCAGGCCGTCGGCCGATTGCGCTCCTGGTTCAAGGGCGACATCGCGATCGAGCGCTCGGCAGAGATGCGCTATGGCGAGCAGGTGTTCGAGATCGACGTGCCGCTCGGCGATCTCGACCTCGATGCCGCCGATCTGGTCGCACAGATCGAGGATCGCTTCCACCGCCGCCACGAGGAGCTCTACACCTACGCCTCGCCTGGGCAGGAGGTGGTGTTCGTCAACGCCCGCGTCGCCGCCGTCGGCAAGGTCGCGCCGGCAGCCGGCGATGTTGGCCGGGTGACGTTAACTGCGCCATGCGTGCCGCGCGGCAAGCGGCAGGCCTGGTTCGGCGCCTGGCGTGAGGTGCCGGTCTATGCGCTTGACCATCTCAAGCCCGGCCAATCGCTCGTGGGGCCCGCGATCATCGAGGCCGAGACAACGACGGTTTTGGTCGACACCGACGATCGCGTGGTGGTCAATGCGCTCGGCTGGCTCGACATAACGTTGCGCTGAGCGGAACTCCGCCATCAACATTTCATTTTTCCGGCGTTGCCTGGGGCGATAAGCTTGGCCCGCTCGGGAGGAGCGCCGGTCGCGTTGCCGGCGTTTGTGGCGATGTTGATACAAACAAGAACACAGACCGCCTTGTCGTTGTCCCTTGTGCTAGCGGCAGCGCTCGTCTTCGCCGCGCCGTCGCGCGCTCAGCAGGCACCCGCGGCGGCCGCCGACAACGACATTCGCATCGGCAACATCATGCCCTACACCGGCCCGCTTGCAGCATTCGCCACCATCGGGCGGGCGGAAGCGGCCTATTTCGACATGATCAACGACCGCGGCGGCATCAACGGGCGCAAGATCAAGTTCATTTCGGTGGATGACAGCTCCAATCCGAAGACCGCGATGGAGCAGACCCGCGATCTCGTCGAGAAGCAGAACGTGCTGTTGATGTTCGGCTCGTTCGGCACGCCGGACAATCTGGCGACGCGGACCTATCTCAACGACAAGAAAGTCCCGCAGCTCTTCGTCGCCTCCGGTGACGAGACCTGGGCGCAACCCAGAACGTTTCCGTGGACCATGGGCTGGCAGCCGACGTTCCGCGCCGAGGGTCGCATCTATGCAAACTACATCCAGGCGTCCTATCCCGATCGCAAGATCGCCGTGCTCTGGCAGAACGATCAGTTCGGGCGCGATCTGTTCAAGGGATTGCAGGAGGGCCTCGGCGACACCGCAGGCATGATCGTGGCCGATCTCGCCTTCGATGCGTCCGAGACCAGGATCGAGAACCAGCTCGGCATCTTGAAGGCTTCCGGCTCCGACATCCTGGTGTTCGATGGCGCGCCGGCGATCGCCGCGCGTGCGATCCGCAGCGCCGCCAATCTCGACTGGCATCCGGTGTTCATCCTCGACAATGCATCGGCCTCGATCGCCAGCGCGCTGCGGCCGGCGGGCTTGCAGAATTCACTTGGCGTGATCTCGACCTCTTTTCTGAAGGATGCCGGAGATGCCTCCTGGAAGGAGGACCCGCAGATCAAGGCGTGGTTCGCCTTCATGGACAAGTATTTCCCCGATGGCGACAAGGACGATCTCTACGCCGTGTTCGGCTATGCCGCGGCGGATACGCTGCTTCAGGTCTTGCGCCAGTGCGGTGACGACCTGTCGCGCGACAACGTCATGCGGCAGGCGGCGTCGCTGAAGAACTACCATGCCCCGGTCGCGCTGCCGAGCATCGTCATCAACACCAGCCCGCAGGATTTTCGCCCGATCGAGCAGATGCGGCTGGTGCAATTCGACGGCGCTGCCTGGCAGCCGATCGGCGACGTGATCGACAGTGCGTTCACGACGGTTCGGGAGGATCACTAGCGCACGTCGTCCCGGCGAAGGCCGGGACCCATTGCCCCCGAATGGCAATTGTTGCGCGACGCTGTGGGCCACAGCTTTCTTCAACAACACAATCTTGTGGTTATGGGTCCCGGCTTTCGCCGGGACGACAATGCGGTGAGAGCCGTTGCTACTTCTTCAGCCCGTAATTCAACAGCCCGCCCTTGTTCTTCGGCGGATGGGCGCGCAGGCCTTCCTCGTTCGGCTCGGTGCCCCAGCCCGGGCGATCGGGGATCACGAGATGGCCGTCGACGTATTCCGGCACGTGGGTGAACAACTCGTGGTCCCAGGCGAGGCGGTCGATGTCGGTCTCCATGATCCGCAGGTTCGGCACCGCCGCGCAGAAATGCGCGTTCATCATGGTGCAGAGATGGCCGTAGAAATTATGCGGCGCGACGTTGACCTCGAAATGCTCGGCGGCATTGGCGATCTTCATCGATTGCCAGACCCCATTCCACGGCGTGTCGATGATCGCGACGTCCATCGCCTGCTCGGTGAAATAGGGCAGGAACTCGCGCAGGCCGAGCAGCGTCTCACACGACGAGACCGGATGCGGGCTCTGGCGGCGGATATAGCCCAACGCCTGCGGGTTGAAGGTGTCGATCTCGACCCAGAACATGTCCATCTTCTCGATCGCGCGCAGGATCTTGAGATAGCCTTCGGTCTTGGCGTTGAAGTTGAGGTCGAGCAGCAGATCGACATCCGGCCCAGCGCCGTCGCGGATCGCTTCGAGGTGCATGCAAAGATTGCGCAGCACAGTGCGATCGACATTGATCTCGGGCTCGAACGGCGAGCCGAAGCCGGGCCGCCAGCCCACCGGCTTGCCGTCGGTGTAGACGAAGATGTTGGTCTTCATTGCCGAGAACTTCTTCTCGCGCACCTCGGCTCCGATCACCTTGACGCCGTCGAGATCGGTGATCGCCGGCTTGTACCAGTCGGGATGATTGATGCGCCAGGTCGCGCAATGCGACCAGTAGACCCGCACGCGGTCGCGGATCTTGCCGCCGAGCAGGTCGTAGCAGGGCACGCCCAGCGCCTTGGCCTTGACGTCGAGCAGCGCGTTCTCGATCGCGCCCAATGCCAGCGCGACCACGCCGCCGGCGGCTGGACGCGTCGCGGCAAACAGCTCCGCATAAATCCGCTCATGCTGGAACGCGATCCGGCCGACCACCCGCGCCGACAGCCGCTCGATCGCGGCCGTCACGCCCGGCGCACCAAAGCCCTCGTCATATTCGCTCCAGCCGACCAGCCCGTCCTGGGTCGTCACCTTGACGAAGTGATAATTCCGCCAGCCGGCATCGCAGGCGAGCGTTTCGACGCTTCTGATTGTGGTTGATTTGCTCATGGTTTCCCGCCCGGCTTTTGTTGATGTTGGGAAATAACAACAACGGATCGGCAAGGGCGTCAATCGTGCGGAGCGCAGAGCTCTTACGCTGATTGGCGATATTTTCGTACGCTCTTATTCTCAAACCGTCATCCATCTGAGGAGCGCGGAACGCGCGTCTCGAAGGATGCACGGCCCACTCGTGGCCGTCGATCCTTCGAGACGGCGCGTCGCGGCTCCTCAGGGTGACGGAGAGGGTCTGGTGCCGGGCCGGAACAGCGTCGGCCGCCGTCGTTCGAATGTCTTGCGGCCGTGCTTGAAGCCCATCAGCACGTCGGGCAGTTCAGCGATGGCGTTGGTTCCGCTATCGGTGTCGAGCACAATGATGTCGGCGGGATTGCCGACCGCGATGCCATAGTCCTTCAGGTTCATCAGCCGCGCCGGGAGGTCGGTCACCAGATCGAGGCAGGTGTCGAAGTCGCCGATCCCGGCATGCGCTGCATTAGCGTAGAGGTTCGCCATCCGCAGCAGCGATGCATCGCCAAACGGCGTGAAGGGATTCTGCACGTTGTTAGTTGCAACCGAACACAATACGCCGTCGGCGACGAGCCGGTGCGCGGGCGTCAGTCCGCGCGGCGCATTGTGGGTGGCGTCGCGGCCCATCAGATAGAGGTCGGTCGCGGGCAGGACGGTGACGGAGACGCCGGCTTTAGCGAGGCGCGCTGTTGCTGCCTTCAGCCGGTCTGGCGGCAATGCGGAGAGCTTCGTGGCATGCCCGATCGTGACGCGGCCGTGATAGTTGCGCTGCTCGGTTTGCCGGCAGACCTCGTCCATGTGCCGCCAGGACGGATCGAGGTCGAAATCGAGATGGAGATCGACATCGATGTCGAACGTCTGCGCGAGATCGAAGATCCGCGTGATATGCGCATTCGGATCGGTGTCGACATAGGGACAGCCGCCAATCGCCTCGGCGCCGTCGTGCAGCGCCGCGACCAGCAGCTCGTCGGCGCCGGGATCGTTAGTCAGGCCTTCCTGCGGAAAGACGCACAGCGAGAGGTCGAGCGCCCAGGCGTAATCGCGCTTCAGCGCCTTCACTGCCTCGAAGCCGCGTAAGCCGATCCGCGGATCGATCTCGACATGCGTGCGCATCCGCGTGGTCCCGGACACGATCGCACGCTCGATTACCATGGCGCCGCGCGCATAGACATCATCGACAGTGAAATCGCGCTTCATCACCGCCACCGCGCGGATGGCCTCAGTCAAGCTGACGTTGTCATGGCCGCAGCGGCCGAGCAGGCAGGCCTTGTCGAGATGGATGTGGGTGTCGACGAAGCCGGACAGCGCCAGCCGGCCGCCGAGCTCAATCTCGACCGCCTCGCAGGCAAGGCGCGGCGCAATCGCCGCGATCCTCCCGTCGGCAATACCAATATCGACAGCGGCGGGCGAGGCGCGTGTCACGGCGTTACGAAAGACGAGGTCGAAGGCGGATTTCACGGACATCGAGGCGGCAGGCTTTGAGATGAGGAGAGCCTAACGGAAGGGCAAACGTCGGGCAGCACCAGATTGTGTGCAATTTGCCTGGCAGATTGTCCAAAAGATATGCATGCACTTTTGCGGTCGGATTGTAGAGTCCTGGCTCTCTGGAGATCCCATCATGTCCGCCACTGCCAAAGCCGATGCCCGCCCGCTGCCCGATGCCGAGATCGTGGAGGCCTATCTTACGGCATCAATGATCCCCGATCCCGACGCGGCGGCGGCCTTTATGAAGCCGGGCACGATGATCACCTTCACCGGCGGCCGCGAGTTCGACCATCCGCGCGGGCCCACCGGCTTCAATGCCAGGCGCTATCGCTGGGTGAAAAAGAAGATGGATCGCTTCGACATCTGTCCCGGTGCAGACGAAACCGTCGTCTATAGCATGGGCACGCTCTACGGTGAGTGGATCGACGGCACGCCGTTCGAAGGCAACCGCTATGTCGATCGCTTCGTGGTGAAGGACGGGCAGATCGTCAAGATGGACGTCTGGAACGACAGCGCCGAGCGGATTTTGGTGCAGCGGGGGATCGAGGCATAGGTGCATCTTGACCCTATCCCCGTCACCCCTGAGGTGCGAGCCCTTGCGAGCCTCGAAGGGTGCACGGCTCGGCTGGTGGCCGTCGATCCTTCGAGACGCGCTACGCGCTCCTCCAGCGACAAAGGCGAAGCCTTTGCGCGGGGATGACGGGGATAGAGCGCGGCTACCTGTCACCGCCGCACCGCCTTCGGCAGTTTTACCACCCGATCGCTGCTCGCCTCGTCCGCATAGGGCGCCAGAATATCCAGCAAATCGCGGCCGCGCTGCGGGCTCGGTGCGACCAGCGCGCGCGCTGCCACGGAATCGAGGTGGCTGTGCATCAGCCCCATCACTTTATCGACGTCGCCCTTCACCAGCGCTGCGATGATCGCGCGGTGCTCGTTGATCGCGCATTCCGATGAATGCGGCCGGCTGTAGAGCGACAGCGTCAGGCAGCAGCGATAGGCGACCTCGCTGACATAACGCACCAGGATCGGGCTGTTGGTCATGTGGGCGAGCAGGATGTGGAATTCGGTGGCGAGCCGGATCGAGACCGGGTCGGTACCATCGCGGGCGCGATCCTCGGCGTCGACATGGGCGTTCAATTCCGCAACCTGCGCCTTGGTCAGCTTGCCTGCGAGCTGGCGTACCACCAGACGCTCGAGCTCGATGCGGATGTCGAAGGCATCGCGCGCCTCCTGCCAGCTCGGCGTCGCCACAACCGCGATGCGGTTGCGGCGCAGCTCGACCAGGCCTTCCGCGGCCAATTGCCCGAGCGCGTGGCGTGCGATGGTGCGGCTGACGCCGAAGCGTTCGCCGAGTGAATCCTCCGGCAGCTTCGCGCCGGGCTCCAGCGCCTGCTCGATGATGGCGCGGCGCAAGGCGCGGCAGATCACGCTGACCTTGTCAGACGATTCAGCCGTCGTGCTGGTGCCTGCGCGCGCCGTCATCCCCTCGAATCCCTCTGCAAAGGTACTTCGAACGCCTTTTTATCATGGCGGCAAAACAATCGGGCGCCCGAATTGCATGCAGTTCGGGCCGCGGACTGCCTAAGAGCACTCCCGCCTTTCGAGCATCGATTTCGCGATTGCCTTGATTTTCAAGTGCCTGGCCGCTTGGCATCCAGCTTGCATGCACTTTGGTTGTGATGCGCATGCAACCAGACACCGAATTTGCCGGCGAGCCCGTTCACGCCGGATCCGCGCCGACCGCGATCGAGCTGTCGGAAGCCTCCGTGACGTTCGGCCGCGGCGCCCGCGCCGTGCCGGCTCTGTCGAAAACTACGCTGCGGATCGCCGACGGCGAGTTCGTCGCGCTCGTGGGTCCATCCGGCTGCGGCAAGTCCACCATCCTGCGGCTGGTCTCGGGCCTGGCGCGGCCGACCACCGGCGTCGTCATCGTCGGCGGCCGCGAGGTCGCGGCGCGGGCGATGCGGGTCGGCATGGCATTCCAGAACCCGACCATGCTGCCGTGGATGACGATCGAAAAGAACATCATGTTGCCGCTGAAGATCGTCGAGCCGTTCCGCTCGCGGTTCCGCAAGCTGCGCAAGACCGACTTCCGCGACAAGGCGAACGCGCTGCTCGAGCAGGTCGGGCTAAAGGGCTTTGGCGGCAGCTACCCCTGGCAGCTCTCCGGCGGCATGCTCCAGCGCGCCAATCTGTGCCGCGCACTGATCCACGAGCCGCGCATGCTGCTGCTCGACGAGCCGTTTGGTGCGCTCGACCAGTTCACCCGCGAGGAGCTGTGGGGGATTCTCCAGCAGCTTTGGATGACCCATAAGCCGACCGTGCTGCTGGTCACCCATGACTTGCGCGAGGCCGGCTTTCTGGCCAGCCGCGTCTGCGTGATGAGCGCGCGGCCGGGCCGCATCCTTGACGACAGCCGCGTCGAGTTTGCCCGGCCGCGCACCGTAGCGATGACCTTCGAGCCCGATTTCGTCGCGCTCAACCAGAAGCTCCGCGCTTTCATCGTCGATGCGCGCACCTCCGCACAGGAAGGAGTCTGACCATGTCCGTATCAGACATCAGACAGAAGGCCTGGTCTGCGGCTCTGATCGTGCTGTTCTTCGTCGCCTGGGAGCTGTTCTGCCTGATGACGGGCATGTCCGATCTCGTGCTGCCGCGCCCCTCGCAGATCTTCGCTACGCTGGTCGAGAAATTCCCGATCCTCTGGCCGCATATCGTGCAGACGCTGGCGACCACGATGGTCGGCTTCGTGCTCGGCGTGGCGCTCGGTGTTGCACTAGGCGCGGTGATCGGCGTCTCGAAGACCGCCTATGACACCTGTTATCCGCTGCTCATCGGCTTTTCCTCGATCCCGAAGGTCGCGGTGGTGCCGATCTTCGTGTTGTGGTTCGGCTCCGGCACCGTGCCGGCGGTGCTGACCTCGCTGTCGATCTGCTTCTTCCCGATCGTCGTCAACATCGCCACGGGTCTGGCTACCACTGAGCCCGAGCTCGAAGACGTGTTGAAGGCGCTCGGCGCCAGCAAGTTCGACATCCTCTGGAATGTCGGCCTGCCCAGGACGATGCCGTTCTTCTTTGCCTCGCTCAAGGTCGCGATCTCCTACGCCTTCGTCGGCGCGGTGTTGTCGGAAACCGTCGCGTCGAACCGCGGCATCGGCAATGTGATGATGACCGCATCGTCCAACTTCAACGTTCCGCTGGTATTTGCCGGGCTGTTCGTGCTCGCCGGCCTCGGCGTCGCGCTCTACGTGCTGTTCTCGCTGATCGAGGGCCAGGTGACGGGATGGGCGACGCGCAAGGACAACGTCATCGCCACCTGAAGGTATCAGTCAATCGCCGTTCCATGGAGTTGAGGAGATCGTCATGTTGATGAAGGTAAGTGCTGCGCTTTTGGGATTGGCCCTGGTCGCGGGATCGGCCCGCGCCGAAGACACCACCATCAAGTTCACGTTGGGCTGGAAGACGCAAGGCAGCGACGCCGCCTTCTTCTATGCCAAGGACCACGGCTATTTCAAAGACGAAGGCCTCAACGTCGTGATCGACCAGGGCGAGGGCTCCGGCGCCACGGTCACCCGCATCATGTCGGGCGCCTATGACGCCGGCTTCGGCGACGTCAATGCCATCATACAGAATGCCGCGACCAAGCCGCAGGATGCGCCCGTGATGGTCTACATGATGTGGAACCGGCCGCCGTTTGCAATCGTCGCCAAGAATTCAAGCGGCATCGAGACGATCAAGGATTTTGAGGGACACACGCTGGGCGGCGCGCAGGGCACGCCGACTACACGGCTGTTGCCGGTGTTCGTGCACAAGAACGGGCTTGATGCCGACAAGATCAAGGTCTCCAACATGGCGCCGAACCTGCAGGAGCCGATGCTGATCAAGGGCGACATCGATGCCGCGCTGGTGTTCAACATCACGAGTTACTTCAATCTGGTACTGAACCGCCAGGATCCCGACAAGGATTTCAAATGGTTCTCGTTCGGCGATTACGGACTCGATCTCTATTCCAACGGCGTGATGGTCTCGCGCAAGCTGATCGCCGCCAATCCGAAGGCGGTGGCCGGCCTCGTCCGCGCCATCAACAAGGGCGCGATCGCGGTCGCCAAGGACCAGAACGCCGCCATGAAGGCCGCGCTCAACTATGACAATCTGATCAATGTCGATGTCGAGAAGCGCCGCCTGCAGTACTCGTTCGAGAAGCTGATCGTTTCGCCCGAGGTGAAGGAGATCGGCATCGGCGACGTCAAGGACGACCGCATGGCGCGCGCCATCGGCATCATCGTCGAAGGCTATCAGCTCGCTCGCACGCCGACTCTAGCGGAAGTATTCTCCCGCGAATTCCTGCCGCCACGCGCCGAACGGGAGCTGGTGTATACGGCGAACTGAGCAGGCGACGACGAGCCGCCGCCGCTGATCGGCGGGGTGGTGGTCGGCGGTCGCCCCATCGCGAGCCCCGGCCGGTGCGTCGCTGTTGATCTCGCCGCGATCGAACGTGAGCTGCGCGAGATGCACCGCGCGAGCACCGGTGCATGCGTGCATTTCCTGCACGCATGGCCGCGGCCTTCGACATCGCTGCCAAACTGCTTCAAAGCGCAATTCACTTGCAGTTAAGTGACATCGTCAATCGCGCAGCGTCGCGGATCCTTCGCGAATTCCGTAACGTGGAAGAAAATTCCACTTGCATCATCGCGCCGGCGCGGCTTCAAGTTCAGACAACAAGAAACTGAATCAGCCGCGGTCATCGGCTGGTCATTTTGCTCGCGGGGAAGCGTGATGGGCGCGTTGTCGCATCTGCGGATTGTCGAAATTGGAAGCGCGGCTGCGACGAGCTATTGCGCGCGGCTGTTCGCCGATTTCGGCGCCGACGTGCAGAAGGTCGAACCGCCGCAGGGCGATCCGCTTCGCCGCACCGCGCCATTGACGCTGAGCGGGCAGAGCGCGTGGTTTGCGTTTCTCAACTTCAACAAATCCAGCGTCGTGCTCGACGGGAGCGATGCGCTCGCGGCATCGCGCCTGCGTGAATTGATTGCCGACTGCGACATCCTGCTCGATGGCCGCGGCCTCAATGCGGCGGATTGTCCCGCGATCGATCTCGACGCGATCAAGCGGGACAATCCCGGCCTGATCCATCTCGACCTCTCCTGGTTCGGCGATCGCGGTCCCTATGCCGACTTTGTCGCGACCGACGCCACCATTCGCGCGCTGACCGGCCTCGTGAAGCTGGTCGGCCCGGTGCAGGGACCGCCGATGCACGCACCGGATTTCCAGACCGGGATCCTTGGTGGGCTCTGGGGCTTCATCGCAGCGAGTTCGTCGGTGCTCGGGCGCATGCAGGACGGGCGCGGCCGCTCCAGCCATCTCAGCCTGTTCGAAGCCAGCATCGCCGTCACCGAATACATCATGTTCGAATCGTTCTCTCGCGGCGACATCATGCGGCGGATCGGCGTCAACCGCTTCTGGCCGACCTTTCCGGTCGGCATCTACGAGACCAGGCAGGGCTGGCTCGGCGTCACCACGGTGACGCCGGCGCAGTGGCGCTCGTTCTGCGAGATGCTTGATCTCACCGACCTGCGCGACGATCCGTCGCTGTTCCTCGGCGTCGACCGGCTGCAACATGTCGCCGAGATCGAAGTCAGGATCCTGCCGAGGCTGAAGCAGCGCACTGCGCAGGAATGGTTCGCCGAGGGCCTCAAGCGCAAGATCCCGATCGTGCCGGTGCCAGAGATCTCGGATCTGATCGCCGATGAGGAGAAGCGCGCCCGTGGCGCCATCGTGCCTGTCACGATCGGTGACGAGAGCGGGTTCAGCGCCGGCACGATGCAGCGGCTGACGGGTACGCCGCCGCTTCGCGGTGGCCGGGTTCCCGATATCGGCGAGCAGCAGGCAAAGCGCGAGGCGGCGCCGCGCGTGGCAGCGCCCAAGCCTGCCACGGCCGATCGCCTGCCGCTCGAAGGCATCCGCGTCGTCGATTTCTCGATGGGCTGGGCCGGCCCGATCTGCACCCGCACGCTCGCCGATCTCGGCGCCGACGTCATCAAGATCGAGGCGATCCAGTATCCGGACTGGTGGCGCGGCGTCGATCGGCGCCCGGCTTACGTGCTGGAGCAGATGTACGAGAAGTCGGTGCGCTACTGCATCATGAACCGCAACAAGCGCGGCATCACGCTCGATCTGACCCGGCCGAAGGGACTTGCGCTGGCCAAGCGCCTGCTCGCCGATGCCGATCTTGTGGTCGACAATTATTCGGTCGAGGTGCTGCCGAAGCTCGGCCTCGGCTACGACGTGCTGAGCAAGCTCAATCCGAAGCTGGTGATGATGTCGATGTCGGCGTTCGGCGCCGGCAGTGTTTATCGTGAGTGCCGCGCCTACGGCTCGACGCTGGAGCAGGGCTCGGGCTTGCCGAGCGTGGTCGGCGATGCCGGCGGCCCGCCGGTGATGAGCCACACCGCGTTCGGCGATGCCGTCGGCGGCCTCAACGGTTGTGCGGCGGTGCTGACCGCGCTGATCCACGCGCGGCTGACGGGGCGGGGGCAGTTCATCGACCTCGCGCAGATCGAATGCATGATGCCGTTCGCGGCGCCCTGGATCGTCGCGCATTCGATCGACGGCACGCCGCCGGTCAAATACGGCAATCGCCATCCCGATTTCGTGCCGCATGGCTGCTTCCGCTGCGCCGGCGAGGACAACTGGATCGTGGTCGCGATATCCGACGATGCGATGTGGCCCCGGCTCGCACGGCTGCTCGGCCGCGAGGACTGGGCCGACGATGCAAGGTTCAAGACGGCCACCGGCCGTCGCGCCATCGAAGGCGAGATCGAGGCTGCGATCACCGCCTGGACCTCGGCACGCGATCCGGAGATGGCGATGGTTGCATTGCAGGCGGCCGGTGTCGCCTCAGGCGTCGCCCGGCTGCCGATCGATCTGTTGAAGGATCCGCAGCTCCAAGCCCGCGGCTTTATTCAGGAGGTCGACCGCGCGTTCATTGGAAAACATCCGCAGCCGTCGATGCCGTTCCGCGAGGGTGCCGAACCCTTTGCGATCCGCTCGGTGCCGCCGACGCTCGGCGAGCATAACCGCGAGATTCTCGGCGGCATGCTCGGCCTCAGCGATGCCGAGCTCGAAGAGCTTGCGCGGGAAGGCATCATCGGCACCGAGATGCTGATGGAGGAGCAACTGGTGAAAGAGAAGCAGCGGGCGGCGGGTTGATGCAGGCAGGCGAGCCGGCAGAGCGCAAGGCGGAGGTCGCGCGCGATGGCGCGCGGCCACTGATGTCCGTGCGCGGGCTCGGCATCCGCTTCAAGACCTCGCACGGCATTTGGCAGGCGACCCGTAGGATCGATTTCGACATTGCACCGGGCGAGCGGGTCGGCATCGTCGGCGAAAGCGGCTGCGGCAAGACCATCACCGGCCTGTCGATCCTGCGGCTGTTGCCCGGCAATTTCGCGGGCCTCGACGGCAAGATCATGTTTGACGGCATCGATCTCGCCAAATGCAGCGCGCGGCAGATGCGCGACATCAGAGGCAAGCGCATCGCGATGATCTTTCAGGAGCCGATGAGCGCGCTCGATCCGGTCTTCACCGTCGGCCACCAGATTGCGGAGACGCTGCGCGTCCACACCAATATCGGATACGAAGAGGCACGCGCCAAGACGCTGGAGATGCTCCGCCGCGTCGGCATCGCCTCGCCGGAGCGGCGCATCGACGACTATCCGCACCAGCTCTCCGGCGGCATGCGCCAGCGCGTGATGATCTCAGCCGCCCTGATCTGCGGGCCGCAGCTCCTGATCGCGGACGAGCCGACCACCGCGCTCGACGTCACCGTGCAGGCGCAGATCCTCGAACTGTTGCGCGACATCAGCCAGACCTCGCGCACTGCGCTGATGCTGATCACCCACGATCTCGGCGTCGTCGCCGAGACCTGCACGCGGATGATCACGATGTATGCCGGCGAGGTGATCGAGGATGCGTCCGTTGACGAGGCGCTGGTGCGGCCGCTGCATCCCTATACGTCGGGCCTGTTGCGCTCGCTGCCGCATTTGAGCCCGCGCCACGGCCGGCTGCCGTCGATCCCGGGCCGCGTCCCGTCGATCGCGGACATGCCGAGCGGCTGCCGTTTCCGCGCCCGCTGCGCGCATGCGATCAACGGCTGCGAAGCGGAGCAGCCGCTACAGGACGCCGGTGGCGGCAGAAGAGTCCGCTGCTGGCGCTTCGCCGAGCTCAATCTGCCCGGCGCGCTGCATCCGCCCGAGACACCCCTCGCAGCGAGGGTCGCGACGCAATGACCGCTGCCTCGGCCGAGCCCAGTCGCGACCCCATCGTCTCGGTGCGCGACCTCCAGGTGCGCTTCCAAACCACGGATCGCCGCGCCACCGTGAAGGCGGTCGACGGTGTCAATTTCGACGTCCGCCGTGGCGAGACCTTCGGTATCATCGGGGAATCAGGCTCGGGCAAGACCACGATCGGCCGCGCGTTGGTGTTTCTCTTAAAGCCCAGCGCCGGCGCGATCCTGCATGACGGCATCGATCCGCTCGCGCTGTCGCGCAAGCAATTCCAGAGCCACCGCCGCGACTACCAGATCATCTTCCAGGATCCCAACGCCGCGCTGAATCCGCGGATGACCATCCTCGCCTCGGTGCTGGAGCCGCTCGAACTTGCCCGCGTCGGCACCCGCGCGGCGCGCGAGCGGCAGGCAAAGGAGGCGCTGGAGCGCGTCGGGCTGCCGCAGGAGTTTGGCGAGCGCTACCCGCATCAACTCTCCGGCGGCCAGAAGCAGCGCGTGGTGATCGCCCGTGCGTTGACGCTCAGGCCCAAGCTGATCGTCTGCGACGAGGTGGTGGCGGCGCTCGACATGTCGATCCGCGGCGACGTGCTCAACCTGTTCGCCGATTTGCAGCGCGACCTAGGCCTGACCTACGTCTTCATCACCCATGACCTCGCCGTGGTCTCGCATATCAGCGAGCGTGTCGCGGTGATGTATCTCGGGCAGTTCGTCGAGCTTGGCCCGACCGAGGAAGTGTCCGAGCGGCCGCTGCATCCCTATACCCAGGCGCTGCTCTCGGCCGAGCCGCGGCCGCTGCCGTCGTCGATGCGGCAGGAGACGCGGATCGTGCTGCAAGGCGAGGTGCCGAGCCCGATCGATCCGCCGACCGGCTGCCGCTTCCGTACCCGCTGCCCGCATGCGCAGCCACGCTGCGCCGAGCGGACGCCGGAGTGGCGCGAGCTGAAGCCCGATCACTGGGTGGCGTGCCACTTCGCCGACCGCCCGAATTTTTCACCGAGCTAGCGCGCGATGAGATCAGTTCGATCAGCGGCCCCGAAGGAACTGCACTCCCTCTCCCGCTTGCGGGGGAGGGCTGGAGGTGGGGGCTCTCTCCACGAGTCACATCGTGGAGAGAGCCCCCACCCGGATCGCATCCATGATGCGATCCGACCTCCCCCGCAAGCGCAGGGCAATCGCATATGAGATTCGAGTCGCAACGGCATCGGCAGTCGGCTCCCTCTCCCGCTTGCGGGGAGGGTCGGGGTGGGGGTTCTCTCCACGAGTCGCCTCGTGGAGGGGAGCCCCCACCCGCCGCGCGCTGCGCACGCGTCGGCCTCCCCCGCAAGCGGGAGAGGCGAAGGGAGCCCGCGGACAACCTCCGCAGACGCCATATGCGATTGCCCTGCCCGCAAGCGGGAGAGGTGCAGCCAATCTGCCGCTAAGCCGATTCAAATTGACGCCCTGAGATAATGGAGGACCTGCCATGACAATAACGACGCGACGCGAAGCCATTGCGCTGATCTCGGGCGCGCTCGCGAGCGCCAGCCTCGGCGGTCCTGCCTTTGCACAGGGCGCGGCGAAGGAGGGTGGTACGCTGCGCATCTCCGCGCCGGCCAATCCGTCGAGCCTCGATCCCGCCACCGGTGGCGCCGGCTCCGATCACGCCTTCCTGTTCACGATGTACGACACGCTGGTCGAATGGGAATTCGAGACGTTGAAGCCGAGGCCCGGATTGGCCGAGAGCTGGAAGTTCACTGACCCCACCACGCTGGTGCTCAACATCCGATCCGGCGTCACCTTCCATGACGGCACGTCGCTCGATGCGGAGGCCGTGAAGTTCAACCTCGACCGCAACAAGAGCGATCCGAAATCCAACATCAAGGCCGACCTCTTGTCGGTGGCCTCGGTCGAGGTCACCGGGCCGCAGCAGGTGACGCTGAAGCTGAACGCGCCGGATACCGCGTTGCCAGGCATTCTGTCGGATCGCGCCGGCATGATGGTGTCGCCGACGGCGCTGAAGGCGGCCGAAGGCGGTGTCGTCACCCGCAAGCCGGTCGGCGCCGGGGCTTATCGTTTCGTAAGCTGGGCCGACGGCGAGAAGATCGTGGTCAAGCGCAACGAGAAGTACTGGAAGCCGAACCGGCCTTATCCCGACGGCATCGAGTTCTCGATCATTCCCGAGCTCACCACTGGCGCGCGGTCGGTCACCGCGGGCCAGAACGATCTGATCTACCAGCTCCCGCCGCGGCAGAAGGCGATCATCGAGCGCGCCTCGAGCGTCAAGGTGGTGCACGGCCCGACGCTCTACGTATTCCAGATCTTCCTGAACTGGGCCAAGCCGCCGTTCGACAACGTCAAGGTCCGCCAGGCGCTCAATTTCGCGATCGACCGTGAATCCTTCGTCAAGGCTGCGCTCGCCGGTCTCGCCGAGCCGGCCTACATGAACCTGCCGAAGTCGCATTGGGCCTATGACGCCGAGGTCGCGAAGCTCTATCCCTACGATCCCGCCAAGGCGCGCAAGCTGCTGGCCGAGGCCGGCTTCAAGGAGGGCACCCAGATCGAGATCGGCGGCTACTCCGATCAGGATTCGGTGCAGCGCGAGGAAATCCTGATCGAGCAGTTCCGCAAGGCGGGCATGAATGTGCGCTTCGTCAACGCGCCGATCGCGGAAGCCTCGGCCGCGTTCTTCGGTCCGGAGAAGAAGGGCTCCGGCCTGCTCGCGGCGTGGACCGGGCGCCCAGATCCGAGCCTGACCTATTCGCTGATGTTCACCAAGGACGCCTACTACAATGGCGGTCGCGCGCCGGTGCCGCCGGAGCTCGAGGCCGCGATCAAGCAGTCGCGCGCCTCTGAGGATATCGAGGTCAGGCGCAAGGCCTTCGCCACCGTGCAGCGGCTGGTGATGGAGAACGCCTTCGTCGCGCCGCTCGCGTTCCAGTTCGAGCTTGTCGCCATGAACAAGAAGGTGCAGGGCTACAAGCCCAACCTGTTGGGTAAACCGAAATACGACGACGTCTGGCTGGAGAGCTGACAACAATGGCGCGACGGTCACCGGCCAAGGTCATCGGCAGCCGCCTGTTGCAGGCGCTGCCCGTGATTCTGCTTGCGACCTTCATGGTGTTCGCGCTGCTGAAGCTCGTGCCCGGCGACATCGCCGTGACCTTGGCGGGCGACAATGCCACCGACACGCGCATTGCCGAGATCAGGGGCATCTACGGCCTGGACCGTCCGTTCCTGGTGCAATACGGCGCCTGGCTCGGCAAGGTCGCGCAGGGCGACCTGTCGCAATCGCTGCTGACCGGCGAGAATGTCGCGACATCGATCGGGCGCGCCTTTCCGAACACGCTCCTGATCGTCGTGATCGCCATGGTGCTGGCGCTCGTCACTGGTATTCCGATGGGCGTGATCGCGGCGATCAAGCCGAACGGCTGGATCGACAAATTGGTCAGCCTGATCGCCTCGCTCGGCGTCGCGATTCCCGGCTTCTGGCTCGCCATGATCCTGGTGGCGGAATTTTCGCTGAAGCTGAACTGGCTGCCGGCGACCGGCGCCAAGTCCTTCACCGCCTCGCCGGTCGAGGCGATCAGATACGCGCTTTTGCCGGGGATCGCGATCGCGGCCTACGGCATGGCCGAGGTCGCGCGCCAGCTCCGCGGCGCGCTGCTGGAGGTGCTGTCGTCGCAATATGTCCGCACGTTGCACGCCAAGGGCCTGTCGATGTCCCGCATTCTCTGGCAGCACGGCTTGAAGAATGTCAGCGTCAATCTGCTCACGATCATCAGCCTGTTGGTCAACCGCATGCTGGCGGCGACGGTGGTGATCGAAGCGGTGTTCGCGATTCCCGGGCTCGGCAGCCTGATCGTGCGCGGCGCGATCCAGCGCGATTTCCCGATCGTGCAGGGCGTCGTCTTCACCATGGTGGTCGTGGTGATCGCGGTGAACCTGATCACCGATCTGCTCTGCGCCGCGATCGATCCGAGGATCGAGCAATGACCGACCTCGCGTTCGCCGAGCTCAAGCGGCCCACCAAACCGACCCGGCTGCGCCGCGTCCTGCGCTGGCTCGCCGGCGATCTCCGTGCCGCGCTGTCGATCCTGGTGCTGCTGGTGCTGGTGATCGTCGCGATCGGCGCACCCTGGATCGCGCCGTATGCGCCGACCGCGCAGGACGTCAACAACATGCTGGCGCCGCCGGGCCCGGCGCATTGGCTGGGCACCGACGATCTCGGCCGCGATGTGCTCAGCCGCCTGATCTATGGTGCGCCGGCGACCGTCTATGCGAGCCTGCTCGCCGTCGGCGTCGCGGTTCTGATCGGATTGCCGGTCGGCCTCGTCGCCGGTTATTTCGGTGGCTGGATCGACGACATCATCAGCCGCATCATCGACACCTTCCTGTCGTTCCCCGCGATCGTGCTCGCGATCGCGGTTACCGGCGCACTCGGCATCGGGCTCACCAACGGCATGATCGCGGTCGGCATCACCATGTTCCCGGCGCTTTCGCGCATCGTTCGCGCCCGCACGCTGATCGTGCGGCAGGAGCTCTATGTCGACGCCGCCAAGGGCTTTGGCGCGCCGACCTGGCATGTGCTCTGGCGCCATCTGCTGCCGAACACGCTGCAGCCGGTGATCGTGCAGGTGACGCTCTTGCTCGCCGCGGCACTGCTGGCGGAAGCGAGCCTGTCCTTCCTCGGCCTCGGCATCCAGCCGCCGGATCCGAGCTGGGGCGCCATGCTGGCGCGGGCCTATCAATATATGGAAATCGCCCCGGAGCAGATGTATGCGCCGGGCCTTGCCATTCTCATCGTCTCCCTGGCGTTCAACGCGCTCGGAGAATCCTTGCGTGTCGTGCTCGATCCGACCATGAAGGATCGTTAGGTGTGCAAAGGCTTATGGGTTGCCGCGCTCTATTCACCTCGCCCCGCTTGCGGGGAGAGGTCGAAATTTGCGCGCAGCGCGAATTTCGGGTGAGGGGGACTCTCCACAAGCGAGTTCGCGGAGACTCCCCCTCACCCGAAGCCTGCGCTTCGCTTCGGCTTCGACCTCTCCCCGCAAGCGGGGCGAGGTCAGGAGAGTTCTGTCGCTGAGACGTCAACGGAACCAATCATGCCCTTCAAGAAATTGCTGATTGCCAACCGCGGCGAGATCGCGATCCGCATCGCCCGCGCTGCGAGTGAGAGCGGCCTTGCCACCGTCGCGATCTATCCCGCCGACGATGCGGCCTCGCGGCATGTCCGTTCCGCCGATGAAGCCCGAGAGATCCCCGGGCGCGGCGCGCGGGCCTATCTCGACATCGAGGCGGTGATCGCGGCGGCCAAGGCGGCCGGCTGCGACGCGCTGCACCCGGGCTATGGCTTTCTCAGCGAGAACGCCGAGCTTGCGCGGCGCTGCGCCCAAGAGAAGATCACTTTCGTCGGCCCGTCGCCGGAGGCGCTCGAGCTGTTCGGCGACAAGGCCAAGGCGAAAGCGCTGGCAAAGAAATGCGGCGTGCCGATCATTGTCGGCACGTCAGGCGCGACCACGCTCGACGAGGCCAAAGCATTCTTTGCCTCGCTCGGCGCGGACGCCGCCGTCATGGTCAAGGCGATTGCCGGCGGCGGCGGCCGCGGCATGCGCGTGGTCGACGACGCGGCCAAGCTGGATGAAGCCTATGCGCGCTGCCAGTCGGAGGCCAAGGCCGCGTTCGGCAACGGCGATGTCTATGTCGAGCGGCTGATCCGGAAAGCCCGCCATATCGAGGTGCAGATCATCGGCGATCGCCACGGCACAATCAGCCATCTCTGGGAGCGCGAATGCACCATCCAGCGCCGCAACCAGAAGCTCATCGAGGTGGCGCCGAGTCCATCGCTGAGCGAGGCCTTGCGGGCGCGGATCATCGAGGCGGCAAAGCAGCTCGCTTCCGCTGCGCGCTACGACAATCTCGGCACCTTCGAATTCCTGGTCGATGACGACGCCGGCGAGGGCGAGGGCGCGTTCGCCTTCATCGAGGCCAATCCGCGGCTGCAGGTCGAGCACACCGTGACGGAAGAGGTGCTCGGCATCGATCTGGTGTGCGCGCAGCTTGCGGTCGCCGCCGGTGCGACGCTGGCCTCGCTCGGGCTGGCGCAGGCCGCGGTGCCGTTGCCGCGCGGCTATGCCATGCAGCTTCGCGTCAATATGGAGGTGATGGACGAGAGGGGATTGACCAAACCGACCGGCGGCACATTGTCCGTGTTCGACCTGCCGTCCGGCCCCGGCGTCCGCGTCGATACCTTCGGCTATTCCGGCTACAAGACCAGCGCGGCCTTCGACTCGTTGCTCGCAAAGGTCATCGTGCATTCGCCGAGCCCAAAGTGGCCCGACGTCGTGCACAAGGCGGCGCGCGCGTTGCGCGAATTCCGGATCGGCGGCGTCGCCACCAACGTCCCGTTCCTCGGCGCCGTGCTGGCGCACCAGAGCTTTGTCCGGAACAAGATCAGCACCAACTTCATCGATACCCACGTCGCGGCGCTGGTCGGCGCGGCGAATGATCTTGCCGCGCCGTTGGTCGAAGTGGCCCCGGCGGTGGCCGCCACGCCGGCGGCAACCGAGGCTGTGCCGGAAGGCTCGCTTCCGGTGCCGGCGCCCCTGCAAGGCACGATCGTCGCGATCGATGTCGCGGAAGGCGATCTGGTCCGCCCGGGCCAGCAGATCGCGGTGCTGGAATCGATGAAGATGGAGCATCTCGTGACCGCGCCGCTTGGCGGGCGTGTGATGAAGATCGCCGGTGGTCCCGGCGTCACCTTGATGCATGGCGAGCCGATCCTGTTCCTCGAACCCGCCGAGGTCGACGGGCACCACACGGAGGAAGAGGCGGCGATTGATCTCGACCACATCCGCCCGGACCTCGCCGAACTGATCGCGCGCAAGGCGATCACGCTCGACGAGAACCGCCCGGCCTCGGTCGAGCGCCGCCGCAGGACCAACCAGCGCACCGCGCGCGAGAACGTCGCGCATCTCGTCGACGAGGGCTCGTTCGTCGAATACGGATCGCTCGCGATCGCAGCGCAACGGCGCCGCCGCAAGGTCGAGGACCTCATCAAGAACACGCCGGCCGACGGCCTGATCGCCGGCGTCGCTACCGTCAATGCGAAAGACTTCGGCCCCGAAGGCGCGCGCTGCATGGTGATCGCTTATGACTACACCGTGCTGGCGGGCACGCAGGGCCACATGAACCACAAGAAAATCGACCGCATGCTCACGCTTACCGAGCAGTGGCGGCTTCCGCTGGTGTTTTACGCGGAAGGCGGCGGCGGCCGTCCCGGCGATACCGACCGGCTCGGCATGACCGGCCTCGACGGTCCGTCCTTTGTGCAGTTCGCAAGGCTCTCCGGTCTTGTGCCGGTGGTCGGCATCGTCTCCGGCTACTGCTTCGCCGGCAACGCCGCGATGCTCGGCGTCTGCGACGTCATCATCGCCACCCAGAACGCCTCGATCGGCATGGGTGGTCCCGCGATGATCGAGGGCGGCGGGCTCGGCGTCTATCATCCGGCCGAGGTCGGTCCTGTCTCGTTCCAGGCGCCGAACGGCGTGATCGATATCCTGGTCGAGGACGAAGCCGAGGCAACGGCCACCGCACAGAAATATCTGTCCTATTTCCAGGGCGCGGTGAAGGACTGGAAAGCGCCGGACCAGCGGCGGTTGCGCCGCGCGATCCCGGAGAATCGCTTGCGGGTCTACGACGTCCGCAACGTGATCGATCTGATCGCCGACGAGGGCTCGGTGCTGGAGATCCGGCGCGATTTCGGCGTCGGCATGATCACGGCCTTCATCCGCATCGAGGGCAAGCCGTTCGGCCTGATCGCCAACAATCCCAAGCATCTCGGCGGCGCGATCGACGCGCCGGCCGGCGACAAGGCCGCGCGCTTCATGCAGCTCTGCGACGCCTTCGACATTCCGATCGTCTCGCTGTGCGACACGCCGGGCTTCATGGTCGGCCCGGAAGCCGAGAAGACCGCGATCGTGCGTCACGTCGCGCGGATGTTCGTCACTGGCGCAAGCATCACGGTGCCGCTGTTCGGCATCGTGCTGCGCAAGGGCTACGGGCTCGGCGCGCAATCGATGATCGGCGGCGGCTTCCACGCCTCGTTCTTCACGGTGGCCTGGCCGACCGGCGAGTTCGGCGGCATGGGGCTGGAGGGCTATGTCCGGCTCGGCTTCCGCAAGGAAATGGAAGCGATCGAGGATCCGGCCGAGCGCGAAAAGTATTTCCAGACCAAGGTCGCCGAGCTCTACGCCAATGGCAAGGCGGTCTCGATCGCCTCCGTGCTCGAGATCGACGAGGTGATCGACCCTGCAGACACCCGGCACTGGGTCATGGCGGGCCTCCGCTCGGTGCCGAAGTCGGAGCCGCGCACGCACCGCAAGCGCCCGTGCATCGACGCGTGGTAGGGCGGCCGGACGCGTATGGTCGAGCCAAGCGATACCGATCTTACGTGCTAGCGCTGCAATAAAATCGGTGTCGTCCCGGGCAAGCGCAGCGCGACCCGGGACCCATAACCACCAATGCTGGTTGTCCGTCCAGTGCTGGAGCCACAGCTCACTTCAACGACGCAACCCTGTGGTTATGGGTCCCTGCTTTCGCAGGGACGACAGCGGTGGATGAGGCCGCTACCCCAACCGCAACTCCACATACCCCTTCGCCGCAACCTCGTCGCATCTTGCGCGGTACGCCGGCGCGCTGCCGCTGTAGCGGGCGACGATGCGGGTCTGCTTGCCGTCGACGTTGCGGTTGATCCCGGTCATCCAGGAATCGACTTCGTTGGACAGCAGGCCGACGCCGAGCGCCTTGACATGATCGGTCCAGTCAGCGGTGCCCTCGGGCGTGGCGTCGAGGAAGGTCAGGCCGTTCTCGACCGCGAAGCGGATCAAGCCGGTGACCCAGTCGACGCTGTATTCGATGCTGCGCGGAATGTTGCCGAGCGCGGTGTGCGGGCCCATCAGCATCATCAGGTTGGGGAAGCCGTCGATCATCAGGCCGAGATAGGTCTCCGGCCCGTGCTTCCACTTCTCCTTCAGCAGCGCACCGCCGGCGCCGCGGAGATCGATCTTGTCGAAGCTGCCGGTGATGGCGTCGAAGCCGGTCGCATAGATGATGATGTCGAAGGCGTAGTCCTTCGCGCTGGTGCGGATGCCCTCGGGCGTGATGCGCTCGATCGGCGTCTCCGAGAGGTCAACGAGCTCGACATTGTCGCGGTTGTAGACCTCGTAATAGAAGGTCTCGAGCGGCAGCCGCCGCGTCCCGAAGCCGTGATTCTTCGGGATCAGCTTGTCCGCCACGGCTTGATCCCTGACGCGCTCGCGGATCTTCCGGGCCACGAAATCGCTGATCGTCGCATTGGCCTTGCGGTCGATCAGGATGTCCCTGAAATTGCCCTGCCAGATGCCGAAGCCGCGCTCGCCATAGAGCTTCTCGTAGAACGCCTCGCGCTCCTCCTCGCTGACCTCGAACGCGCCGCGCGGATCAGGGGTATGGACGAAGCAGGCGAAGGTCTCCTTGCAGCGCGCGAAGATCTCGGGATAGCCGGCCTTGATCTTGCCTTGCGTCTCGGCGTCGATCTTGCCGTTGTGCAGCGGCGCAGCCCAGTTGGCGGTGCGCTGGAACACGGTGAGATGTCCGACCTCGCCGGCGATGGTTTGGATGGTCTGGATGCCGGTTGCGCCGGTGCCGATGACGGCGACGCGCTTGCCGGCGAAATCCACCGTCTGCTTCGGCCAGCGCGCAGTGTGGAAGGACTGTCCCTTGAAGCTGTCGCGGCCCTCGATGCGCGGCAGCGTCGGCGTCGACAAGGGCCCGATCGCGGTGATCAGGAAGCGGCAGGTGTGGCGCGCGCCGCTTTCGAGCGTGACCATCCAGCTTCGCGTCTCGTCCTGGTAGATCGCGGCGGTGACCCGGCTCTCGAACTGGATGTCGCGGCGCAGATCGAACTTGTCGGCGACGTAATTGCAGTAGCGCAGCGTCTCCGGCTGGCCGGCGAAATGCTCCGACCATTCCCATTCCTCGAGCAGCTCCTTGGAGAACGAATAGCCGTAGGAATAGCTCTCGGAATCGAAGCGCGCGCCGGGATAGCGGTTCCAGTACCAGGTGCCGCCGACGCCGGTGCCGGTCTCGAACACGCGGACCTTGAGCCCCATCTCGCGCAGCCGGTAGAGCTGATACATGCCGGAGAGCCCGGCGCCGATGATGATGACGTCGTAGTCCAGCGCAGCCGCCCGCGACGGGGCGTGATCCTGGCGCGGTGCGGCCACCTGTCGTTGCTCCCTGAGGTGTTGCTTGCCGGCAAGGTTAGCCGGTCTCGCCGCGGCCGACAAACCGCGCAGAGCGGGGCAGCCATCGCGATTTGCCGGGTTTACCCGCGCACGCGGCATTCCGTGCGGCGGAAGCGCATTCTCGGCGGCTTTACTCGACGTTGCGATTCACCCTATCGTCCCCGGAGCGATCATGGGCCCACGACGGCGGCTCTATTCCAATTTCATCCGCGGTATACGAAGCTTGCCGGTGAGAATCGTCAATTGAGCTGCAGGCCCGTCATTGCGAGGAGCGAAGCGAGGAAGCAATCCATCCCGCCGCGTGGGGAAGAATGGATTGCTTCGCGGAGCCTGTCATCGGGCGCGCATTCGCGCGACCCGTTGGCTCGCAATGACGGAAGAAGAAACTCTAGGGAATAAGAATGAAGAACGATCCCGTTGACGTCCTCATCATCGGCGCCGGCGCGTCCGGTGCTGCGGTGGCCTGGAGCCTCGCCGACACCAAGATGCATATCCTCTGCCTCGATCAGGGTGGCTGGATGAACCCGGCGGACTATCCGAGCACCGGCCGCGACTGGGAGGCGAAATTCTACGGTGACTGGTCGACCAGCCCGAATATCCGCCGCCGGCCCGAGGACTATCCGATCAACGACGACAATTCCCCGATCAAGGTCGTCAATTTCAACGGCGTCGGCGGCTCGACGGTGATGTACACCGCGCACTGGCCGCGGCTGCATCCCTCCGATTTCAAGGTGAAGACGCTCGACGGCGTCGCCGACGACTGGCCGATCGATTACGACACGCTCACCCCGTTCTTCGAGGAGAACGACCGCATGATGGGCACGTCCGGCCTGTCAGGCGATCCGCTGTCGCCGTTGTCGCATCCGCCGATGCCGCCGCAGCCGCTCGGGCTGTCCGGTCCTTTGATCGGCAAGGCGATGAACAAGCTCGGCTGGCACTGGTGGCCGTCGGACACCACCGTCGCGACGATGGACTACGAGGGCAGGGCGCGCTGCATCAATCTCGGCCATTGCACGCCGGCCTGCGCGCAAGGCGCGAAAGCGTCGACCGACATCACCTACTGGCCGCATGCGATCCGCGCCGGGGTCGAGCTCAAGACGCATTGCCGGGTGCGCGAGATCCTGACCAATGAGCACGGCATGACCTCCGGCGTCGTCTACTACGACAAGGACGGCGTCGAGCAGTTTCAGCCGGCCGAGGTGGTGATCATCGCCTGCAACGGCGTCGGCACGCCGCGGCTGCTGCTCAACTCCGTCTCCGGCAAGTTTCCAAACGGCCTCGCCAACTCCTCCGGCCTGGTCGGCAAGAACCTGATGTTCCACCCCTACGCGCAGATCTACGGCTTCGTGAAGGAGCCGACCGACAGCAACCGCGCGCCGCCGACCTGCCTGTGGAGCAAGCAGTTCTACGACACGGATCTGTCGCGCGGCTTTGTGCGTGGCTACGGCATCCAGTTCGGCCGTGGCGCCGGGCCGGTGTTCGAGGCCGTCGCCAGCGAGCAGAAGGGCATCCTGCCGTGGGGCGCGGATCACCACCGCGTCTTTCGCAAGCTCAACGGTCACCGCCTTGCGGTCTCGGCGATCTGCGAGGACCTGCCGGAAGAGCACAACCGCGTCACGCTCGATCCCGTATTGAAGGACAGCCACGGCATCCCCGCGCCGAAGATCGACTACACTATCAGCGCGAACAGCCGGAAGATGATGGACCACGCACTGGCGCGCGGCCGGGAGATTCTCGAGGTTGCCGGCGCCACCGATATCTGCATCAACGATCCGATCCCGTGGGGCGGCTGGCATTTGCTCGGCACCGCGCGGATGGGCACCGATCCCTCGCGTTCCGTCGTCAACGAATGGGGCCGCTCGCACGATGTGAAGAATCTCTTCATCGTCGACGGCAGCATCTTCGTCACCTCGGGTGGCGTCAATCCGACCTCCACCATCCAGGCCCTCGCGCTCTACATCGCCGACCAGATGAAGCAGCGTCTTGCCAATCTGTTCGACTGAGATCCGCCATGTCCCACAGCAATGAACTGACCGTAGCCCAGCGCGCCGACTTTCGCACCATCGCCGCGATGATCGTTCCCGAAAGCGCCGAGTACAAGGTGCCGGGCGCCGATGATCCCGCGATCCAGGCCGACATGCTCGCAACGCTCGGCCGCGACACCGCGCCGGTTGCGCAGGCGCTGGACCATCTGGCGCGGCTTGCCGGCCGGCCGCTCGCCGAGCTCGACGCTGCCAGGCGCGATGCCGTGGCAAAGGAGTTTCGCGCCAGCGGCGGCACCGCGGCCGCGACGCTCGTCCGCGTGGTGCTGCAGTGCTACTACCGCGACGATCGCGTGCTGCGCTCGCTCGGTCTCGAGCCCCGCGCGCCGTTCCCGAAGGGGCATGTGTTGCCTGAAGGCGACTGGTCGCTGCTCGATCCGGTCAGGGCGCGCGGCGGCTCGCTGCGGGGCGTCTCACGTTGAAGTTGCTGGCTGTGCATGCCACACTCTGTCGGCAATGTTCAAGGAGATGACCATGGAACAAGCTGATCGCCGATTCGGGAGGGCATCACGCCGCCTGGAAGGTGCCGCCGGTTATCATGGCGTCACGCGTCGCGAGCTGCTGCTGGCGACCGCGGCTCTCCTGGTCACGACCTCCGGCGTCAATGCGCGCATCGTCACCAAAGTGCTGCCGTGGAAGCCGAACGAAGCCTACCCGGTGACGCCGGCCGTGCCCGGCGGCTATCTGTTCTTTACGGCGCATGAGGCGGCCGTCGTCGAAGCCTTCGTCGATCGTCTCATCCCGGCCGACGAATTGGGGCCGGGCGCGAAGGAGGCTGGCGTCACCAGCTTTATCGATCGCCAGCTCACCGGTCCCTATGGCGGGCACGACTGGCTCTATATGGCGGGGCCATTCTCGCAAGACCCGCTGCCGTCGCAGGGACTGCAGTCGGAGCTGACCCCGCGACAGCAATACCGCAACGGAATTGCGGCGCTCGAAGCCCACTGCAAGACCACCTTCAATCGCGGCTTTGCCGAGCTCGACACTGCTGAGCAGGACAAGCTGATTGCGGGACTCGAGAAGGGCGAAGTTCAACTGCCTGGTTTCTCCAGCAAGATGCTGTTCACCGCGATCCATAGCAATGCGATCGAGGGGTTCTTCGCCGATCCGATCTATGGCGGCAATCGCGATATGGTCGGCTGGAAGCTCGTCGGTTTTCCCGGCGTGCGTTACGACTACCGCGACGTGATGGACCGGCCGAATCAGGCCTACACCTTGCCACCGGTGAGCTTGCAGGGCCGCCCGGCCTGGGGAGAGCGTTGATGGCCCGCCGTCTTCCCCGCAAGGATGTTGTCATCGTCGGCCTTGGCTGGACCGGCTCGATCCTCGCCTACGAATTAGCCCGCACCGGGCTGGATGTCGTTGCATTGGAGCGCGGCCCCTGGCGGGACACCGCAAGCGATTTCAATATCGGCACCGCACCGGATGAGCTGCGATACGCAGTGCGTCACGACATCTTCCTGCGCCCAAAGCAGGAGACGCTGACCATGCGCAACAATCCGTCGCAAACGGCGCTGCCGATCCGCAAATGGGGAAGCTTCCTGCCGGGCAACGGTGTCGGCGGGGCGGGTCTGCATTGGAATGGACAAACCTGGCGCTTCCTGCCCGACGACTTCCGCATTCGCAGCCACATGATCGAACGCTACGGCGAGAGGATCTTGCCAGAGGGCAACCAGATCCAGGACTGGCCGGTGAGCTATGACGAGCTCGAGCCGCACTACGACAAGTTCGAGCAGGTTGCCGGAATCTCCGGCAAGGCCGGCAACATCAAGGGCAACATTCAGCCCGGCGGTAATCCGTTCGAGGGCCCACGCGAGCGGGAGTATCCGACACCACCGCTGAAGCAGGGCTATTCGCAGTCGCTGTTCACCAAGGCGGCCACGGACATGGGCCTGCACCCGTTTCCGCGGCCGTCCGCCAACATCTCGGTGGCCTACACCAATCCGTATGGCTGCAGCATGGCGCCGTGCACCTATTGCGGCTTCTGCGAATGGTTCGGCTGCGCCAACTATTCGAAATCGTCGCCGCAGACCTGCGTGCTGCCTGCGCTGGTCCGGGAGCCGACCTTCGAAGCGCGCACCGACTGCGAGGTCACCAAGGTCAATCTGAGCGCCGACGGCAAGATGGCCACCGGCGTGACCTATGTCGATGCCACCGGGGAGGAGTGGGAGCAGCCCGGCGATCTCGTGCTGGTCTGCGCCTTCAGCCTCTTCAATGTGCGTCTGTTGCTGCTTTCCGGCATCGGCAAGCCGTACGATCCTGCGACCGGCGAGGGCGTGGTCGGGCGCAACTATGCCTACCAGACCGGCTCCGGCGCCACCGGCTTTTTCAGCGATGTGAAGTTCAATCCGTTCGCCGCAGCGGGCTCGCTCGGTGTGGCGCTCGACGACTACAACAGCGACAATTTCGATCACGGCCCGCATGGTTTCGTCGGCGGCGCATCGATCACCAATGCCCACACCAATGGCCGGCCGATCCGCTATCACCCGACCCCGCCGGGAACGCCGGCCTGGGGCAGCGCCTGGAAGAGGGCCGTCAAGGACAGCTATCAGCGCGTCACCAATGTCGGCGCGCAGGGCAGCGTCATGAGCTATCGCAACAACTATCTCGATCTCGATCCGACCTACAAGGATCCGCTCGGCCGCCCCTTGATGCGCATGACGTTCGACTACCAGCCGAACGAGCATAAGATGGCGAATTGGATGGCCGAGCGCTGCCAGGAGATCGTCAAGGCGATGGGCGCCCACACCACAAAACTCAACCGCCTCGGCGTGCCGTGGTCGGTGGTGCCGTATCAGACCACGCACAACACCGGCGGTGCGGTGATGGGATCGGATCCGAACACCAGCGCGTTGAACCGCTATTTGCAGTCATGGGATGTCCCGAACGTGTTCGTGATGGGTGCTTCCGCCTTCCCCCAGAATGCGGGCTACAACCCGACCGGCACGGTCGGCGCGCTGACCTATTGGAGCCTCGAGGCGATCTTCAAATATCTGAAGTCGCCGGGCGCGCTGGTGCCGCGATGAGCAAGCGCACGATGTGGTTCCGCTACCTGATCCTGCTGCTTCCGCTGTTCAGCGCCGGCAGCGTGACGGCCCGTCCTGACGATTACGTCGATCTCGCGCGCGGCAAGGCCCTTGTCATCGCGGGCGACTGCGCGGCCTGCCACACTGCCGCGGGCGGTCAGCCGTTTGCCGGCGGACTCGCACTGCAGACCCCGTTCGGCGCGATCATGACGCCGAACATTACGCCCGACAACACAACCGGGATCGGAAGCTGGTCAGCCGAAGATTTTGCGCTCGCCATGCAACAGGGCAGGCGTCCAGGCGGCGGGCACCTCTATCCGGCGTTTCCCTATCCCTACTACACGAAGGTGGAGCGCAGCGACCTCGATGCAATGTATCAGTATCTGCGTGCGCTGCCGCCGGTCGAAAATCGAGTCAATCGCAACACGCTGCCATTTCCATTCAACATACGGCTGTTGATGAAGGGCTGGAACGCGCTGTTCTTCACGCCGGGATCGTTCACGCCGGATCCGGCGCGGTCGGCCGAGTTCAACCGGGGTGCCTATCTGGTCGAAGGGCTTGGCCATTGCGGCGCCTGCCACACGCCGTTCAATGCGTTCGGCGCCAGCCAGAACGACAAATATCTGCAAGGCAACCAGATCGACAACTGGACCGCGCCGAACATCACCAATGATGAGCGTGTCGGACTCGGCAAATGGTCGGTCGATGACATCGTGCAGTATCTGAGGACGGGACAGAACGCCTTCAGTCTCGCCAGCGGCCCGATGAAGGACGCGATCGAGAATTCGACCTCGAAAATGCCGGTGTCCGATCTGAAGGCGATTGCCGTCTACCTCGAGGAGCGCGGCGCGGCAGGGCCGCCGGCCGCGACGCCGCTGGCGGCTTCGGATCCGCGAATGCAAGCGGGAGAGGCGATCTATGTCGACACTTGCGCCGCCTGCCATGTGCGGACCGGCGTCGGCGTCGCGCATCTCTTCCCGAAGCTGGCCGGCAACGTGGTGACGACCCAGGAGGACCCGGCGAGCCTGATCCGGATCATCATTGCCGGCGGCCGCGCGGCGGCGACCGACAGCTTCCCGACCTCGCCGGCGATGCCGTCGCTCGGCTTCCGCCTGACCGATCAGCAGGTCGCGGCCGTCGTCACCTATATCCGCAATTCCTGGGGCAATGCGGCTGCGCCGGTCTCGGAAGAGGCGGTCGCCGCGCTGCGCGCCAAGCTGACCGGTGCCGCGCCCGGGGACTGACACCCTTGCGGGCGGGCCGGCCGGCCACCATCTGACAGGACCAGAGGAAATCTCGTCATGTTAGATTTTACGTCAGATATCGCCGATGACAGGCCGTCATCGCGAACGGCCGATGCTGCCCGGGAGGATGACCGGGTTTTGCTGGATGCCTATTCCAACGCCCTGATCGACGTGACCGAACGCGTCGGCCCGGCGGTCGTGCGGGTCGAAACCGGACCGAAGGTGCGCAATGCCCGCGAGCGCGGCGGGCTCGGCTCGGGCATTGTGATCTCGCCCGACGGGCTTGTGCTGACCAACAGCCACGTGGTCGGATCGTCCAAGGAGATCCGCCTGCGCGACACCGAGGGCTTCGTCACCGATGCCCACGTGCTCGGCGTCGATCCCGACACCGATCTCGCGCTGCTGCGGGCCGATGGCGCGCGCGATCTGCCTTACGCTTCGCTCGGCAATTCCAAGACCTTGCGGCGCGGCCAGCTCGTGGTCGCGATCGGCAATCCGCTCGGCTTTGAATCGACCGTGACCGCCGGCGTGGTGTCGGCGCTGGGCCGCTCGATCCGCTCGGTCAGCGGGCGGACCATCGAGGACGTGATCCAGACCGATGCCGCGCTCAATCCCGGCAATTCCGGCGGGCCGCTGGTGTCGTCGAGGGCGGAGGTGATCGGCATCAACACCGCGATCATCAACGGCGCGCAGGGCATCTGCTTTGCGGTCGCCAGCAACACCGCGCAGTTCGTGCTGTCGGAGATCATCCGCCACGGCTATGTCCGCCGCGCCTATATCGGTGTCGCCGGCCAGACCGCGCCGGTGCCGCGGCGGCATGCCGTGCTCGCCGGCGTCGAGAACAAGATGGGCGCGCTGCTGATGCAGATCGAGCCGGACAGTCCCGCCGCGCGGGCAAGCCTGCTGCCGGGCGATGTCGTGATCAGGCTCGACGGCATCGAGATCAACGGCGTCGACGATCTGATCCGCGCGCTCGATCACAGCCGGATCGACCGCACCCTGTCGATGGACGTGCTCCGCCTCGGCCGCCTCCGCGCGATTGACATCCACCCGATCGAGCGCAAGCCTGCGAAACAGTGACGACAATCCTAGCCGCGCGTGAGGTGCACCCTCTCCTCTCATGTCCGCCGTAGCCTTGGCGAAGGCGGATGTGGGAGAGGGGGGCGAAAATCGAGCGGAGCGAGATGAAGCCGGGTGAGGGGTTCTATCCACGAGCTCACCCGTGGGGAGAGCAGCGCGCGACGGAGGCGGAGACCAAGGCCGCACAACTCGACGCCGAGATCGCCAAGCTGTGGCTCCAGATCATCGAGAGCGCCGCCGATCGCGGCAGATGCTCGACCTGCCGATGCGACCGGTGAACTAAGTGAGCGCGGGAGAGCAATTTGCATGGGCCATCGTCGCTGGAGTGCTGGTGTTGTCCGGCACGGTGCTCGCGGGACTGGTCGTGGCGGGGGGTCTGAAAAGTAGAATCCCGGAGGGTTCCGAGCGCGGCGGCGCTCTAATTCTAACGGCCGCAAGTTAGTGGGGAATTGTCCCGCAATCCCCGTTTTGGCAGTACCATCGTTTAAGGCCATCCATTTTTGAGCAAATGGCACTTCTTGTATTTCTTGCCGCTACCGCACGGGCATTTTTCGTTGCGACCTATCTTTGGCTGCTTTCCGGCCCGCTTGATCAATGACTCCAGCGCATTAATCGGTCGCGCCTGTGGCATGTTGGCGGTAGCGGCGTCCATCGCGCCATCCTGTTCCCAAGGAAATTCGATCAATCCACCAAAGCGTACAGAGCCGGAGCCGGGCTCTAGAAGCAAACCCGCCCACTTCTCAGCCTTCACGCTGTACTTGCGCAACTCGCAGTGGCGTCGAAGTCTTTCATCAGCGATTCCATTGGGCAGGTTATTGGAATGAACGGTTATGCCGCTTGCCGCTTCCGAACTCGCGACGGTGATGTCATGGTGCTTCTGCTGTTTTGCGGCCGCAGCGACTATTGCATCGATCCCACGGCTCAACCGTTTGACACTCTCCTCGCCAAATTTTAGCAATTCGAGACCGACGCCGATGGCGGCCGGCTCGGAGCGACGCTCGATCTGATTTATAATGCGGCCAACCGCCGTTTCTTTGAGTACGGTGAGGATGCCCGGTGGCACCTTCTCGCCCGGCAAGCCATCGCGGCGAGCGGCCATCGCAATGTCCAGATCGACGCTAAGATCATCTTCGACCGCGATGAAGTCGTTCTCGCCAAGCCACAGGTTTCGTTTGAGATGGAATCCTAGCGCGTTGATCTCATGCGAGTGCGATATGTTTTCGCCAGCTCTCGCCCGCAATTCGAGATAGCTCAAAAACCGCAATGGTGTTTCGAGAAATTCAGTGACGACGTCAATGAAGAACACGTCGCACACGAGCGGAACTTGGATGATGCTCGTTGTATTGTAGGAGAGGAACTGCCGGGCCTGAAAGCTTAGAGCGGGGTAATGATCAGATACAACGCAGATTGGATAGACCTGCTTGAGCGACGGAATCGCGATCTCATTTCCATCGGAGTCAGTGAAGGTCACCGAGTTGCTAACTAGGTGCTCGCTGCACAGCATCGCTTGGTCGCAAGCGTCCTGCACAGCGCCCTTGAAGTCGGATCGAAGCTGAAGGTCGTTTCCCTTGCGTGCAGCCAAGGTAAGCTTTTTTGACTTTGACTGCAGGACGATGGCGCGATCTCCGAAGAGAACGAGCGTATCGATCTCGCTGACCTTCTTCTTGCGTGCCTTCGTTTCCCAGATGTCGACATTTTGCAGCACATTGGTGCTGCCGAACACCCTTTCCAGTCGATCGGCGGTAAATTGTTCTGCGAAGAGACCGCGATTTGCCATCGCAGTCGCCTCATAAGACTTGTCGGCCGCCATCCAATAGAACGGCGTTTCGTACAGCGCTTCGGCTAGGCTTGCATAGAGGAAGAGGGTGTATCTGCCATCCTGCCCCTTGAGAATTGGAAACGCGTTTGCAGCATTGAACTCATGGAGCGCGGTAAAGGTTGGGTTGCCGTCGTCGGGAAAGCAAAATGCAGCAAGCACGGCGTCGACTGTCGCGAGACCCAACCCGGACCCAGTAACGACGTCGGCGGCCGTGAACTCGAATCCACCCATCATGGTCCATTGTTCGGGCGGCAGCCCCTTTAGGCTCTTGATGCTCTTCAGGAGATTGTCACTAAGAAATGCAGAAATTGCGGTGATCGCTTTCTGCGCTTCTTCTGCAGAGAATCCCTTATTTGTGGTCAGCCACGTGTCATCTCTGCCATACTTCAAAACGGACAAGTCGCGGTACTGTGATGCATAGGCAGATTCCGCACCATAGAATATTGGCTCGCGCAACAGCGCCGCGCCAGTAAAGGGATTGGTCGATCCCGTAGGATCGGCCATCGCGGCAGTCAGCGCCGCCTTGGCGGGCTCGTTTAACGCCTCATGCAATTCCTTCAGGAGTGCTTCTGTGCGTCCAAGATACTGCTGAAATGTTTTCTGGTCCGGAAGCGCGAGGTCGCGTTGCCCTCTCAGCATCAAGCCGATGAGCGTCGAGATTTCGGTGCGGATAAGTCGGTCGAAGGAGAACAGCTTTGCGTAGTCCTTGCCGCGAAGCACGTCGCCAAAGCCGACAACGTGATCTCGGAAGCAGAAGTGCGCAATCGCGTGAATGTAACCCGGACTCACGCACAAGGCGGCGAGATCATCGAAGATCGTTTGTTCTGGACGAGGGAAGAGAGGTGGGGAAACGGAATCCATTTTGAAAATTCAAGTGCAAAGAGGGCGTTGTTCATAACTATCAATTCGGAGTTGTAGCTCAATGGTCTCACGGAACCAAGCCCGCATGCCTATTTTCCTCTAGGCCGGGCGGTGTACTGCGCATCCGGGCGTATAGCGACATTTCCGCGCGACGAGGATCGAACGGCCGTTATGATTTCACAAGCGGGCCTCAGACCGGCCAGCCTAAACCGTGGTAGATTGCGCTGCCTGAGGCTTTCATGCCCGGTCCGCCGCATCTCCGCCTGCTCAAGGGCAACACCGGCAAGCGGCGCGGCCGCATCCCGCCCGAACCGACACGCACCGAAGAATGCCCAGAGCCGCCGCACCATCTGCGCGGCTATACGAGGGAAGCGTGGTGTGAACTTGCACCCGAACTGCACCGGTTGAACTTGTTGACTACGCTCGATCTTGGACCGTTCAGCGTCTACTGTGCCGCCTATTCCACTTGGCGACAGCTGAGCAGGCTCTTACACGTTGGCCTTGTCCTTCGAGATGCGCGTTCCGCGCTCCTCAGGGGTGACGGATGATCTATGCTTGTCATTGCGAGCTAACGGGTCGCGTGAACGCGCGCCCGATGACAGGCTCCGCGAAGCAATCCACAGCACGGCATACGCGGTAGCATGGATTGCTTCCACCTTCGCCAAGGCTTCGGCGGACAAGTCGTCGCTTCAGCGCAAACTTGCTTTGCAATTTTGTCGCGAACCCCCAGGAAGAAAGTGGTGAGTTCCAGGTCGGCGACTTCACGCCGGTCCGGACCCACAATGACAGGGGCTGTTCCAAGTTCACGTTTCAAACAGCGCGGTGTCATCACCCGCGCATGCGGGTGATCCAGTATTCCAGAGAGGTTGGTGCTTGAACCGAGAGGCCTCGGCGTACTTGGATGGCCCGCCGGAGCCTGTCATCGGGCGCGCGTTCGCGCAACCCGGTGGCGGGCCATGACGACTGAGAGAATGTGCATCCGCATCCTTGCGACACAATTTGTCCGAGCCTTGCCTCTCGTGGAGGCGAGGCGGAGATCTTGTGCTGGTCCTGAGCTTTACCGGTTGTGATCCAAGGCCGTCCTGTGCCGTTTTGTCCGTACCCACAGGCTTACGCGCCTGACGTTTGCAACTGACCAATTTTAAAGTAGCCTGCAGCCTTCTTGGACCTGGCGAGCCACCATGCTCACGCTCTATTCCTATCCGCCGTTGTTCGGCGTGGCCGACAACAATGGCTATGGTCTGAAGGTCTTCGCTTTTCTGAAGCTCGCCGGCGTACCGTTCCGGCACGAACACATTTTTGACGCGTCGAAAGCGCCGCGCCAACAATTACCCTATATCGTCGACGGCCAAGACAGCGTCGGCGACAGCGAGACCATTCTCGGCCATGTCACCGAAAAATATGGCGTGACGCTGGATGTGGCGCTGACGGTGGCGCAACGCACGACCAATCATCTCATCACGCGGACGCTCGACGATCTCTACTGGGTGATGTCCTATTCGCGCTGGAAGGACGAGCGCTACTGGCCCCTGTTCCGCGATGCGCTCAAGCGCGAGCATCCGAGCCTCACCGACGACGGCTTGATGAAGGCCAAGGAGTTCAACGCTCAGCGCTATTATTACCAAGGCATCGGCCGGTTCGAACCTGACGCCGCGATGGCCCGCGGGCTCGCCGATCTCGCTGCACTGGCAAACTTGATCCCGAGGCACGGCTATGTGCACGGCAACAGACCGACGAGCATCGACGCCAGTATCTATGGCTTCGTGGCCAATATCTACTTCTACGACATCGAGACGCCGCTGAAGAAATTCGTGACCTCGCACGACGCTCTGGCGCAACATTGCCGTGCCATCCACGCGGCAGTCAGTACGTGAGCGTGGAATAAGATCAAGTCGGCGATGTCGTCGGTTAGTCTGCGCTCATGCAACGTGATGCGGAAGCCACGGTTTCGTGGCGCTAGCGAATTCGAGAAGGCAGCACGTGGACCCATAGCCGACGATGCTGCGTTTCCGCTTGCATGAATGGCAAGAGCTTGGAGCTACTGGCGACGCCACTCAATGTCGATGCTGCGAATCGCAGTTCCGCCAGTTGCATTGAGTTGGCCGTTCTTTAGCGTTCCAGAAAGATGGGCGGTGATCACCCGGACGCCGTCGTTGTTTTCAACGTTCAGCTCCATCTTGACGTCTCCCGACGCTGAAACATCGCCGGCGATAATAACGTCTCTGTTTGGTGCTCGCGCCGGATATCTTGCCGAAATCTTACCGTTGTGGACGGTAGCGACATTCACCATGTAGCAGCGCGCTGCCTCTTCGCGACTCGGCCCGAGGCAAACCTGTCCGGCATATTGACCGTCCTGTGCCTTTGCCGTCTGCTGCTGTTGACGAACCGAATAAGCCCAAAATCCAATTGCTAGCGGTAGGATGAATACAGAGGCGGCTCCCAACCATTTTCTATTTGCCGCTTTGCGCCATCTCTTGCTGGAAGCAGGCAAAGCACCGTCGGGCCCAATGATGGAATAGGTTCGGACCGGCTGAGGAATATTCTTATATTTCTGCTCGCCCAGGAATTCGAGGGAAAGCGAAAGCTTGTTGCGGATTTGATCGTGAACGCTACCGGAGATGCAGATCCCTCCGGGCTCTGCCGCTGATTGGAGCCGCGCCGCAATGTTAACGCCGTCCCCGAATATGTCATGCGCCTCGACGATTACATCGCCGATATTGATCCCCACGCGGAAGGCAATGCGCTTATCCTCTGCATCGCCGACTGTAAGCTCCTTGATACGGCCCTGAAACTGGATGGCGGCCCGAACCGCCTCGACGGCGCTGGCAAACTCCGCCAAGAAACCGTCCCCGGTATTCTTCACAATGCGGCCGCCGTGTTCTGTAATTGCTAAGGGGACAGCGTCATTTAGCAGCGCCGTCAGTTTGCCATGCGTAGCCTCTTCGTCGTTGTGCATGAGCCGCGAGTAGCCAGCGACGTCGGCGGCCAATATCGCCGATAGCCTGCGCTCGACGCGGACTGGTCGCTTCTGCTCCATGGCTCGCAAACCTAGCCGATGAGATATTGTACGACGGATTAGCTGACCGGGCCACACGGCTAAGGTCGCTTATTGGCCGCTCTCGGGCTTGCGGCAACGTCCGCTTTCACCGGAACACGACTCGCCATTGGTTGTTGATGCGGATCGAGTGCTTGCCCGCCAAGTCGCCCCTTGCAATGGCATGGGTGAGAATTTTCGGCCGCGATCGCGACGGATGCGTACGCTGTTGCGCAGGCGCCGGGGCATTCGCGTGATTTCGGAATAATAGAAGATATCGCTGAGTTGCCCGACACGTCAAGTTGCTTCTCTGAGTGGCCGGCGGCGGCCGCCCTGCTACTTTGCATGGGGTTGTTTTCGATATTCTGGGGACGCTCACCTTCGCGGCAAGTTCTCCAACGTCGCCAGCAGTTGTGGCGGCAAAGGGCGTCTCGAATGGGAAAGCAGCGGAGCTGGCTGAGGGGTTGTATCCATGCGCTCGAACACAGCCGGGTCGACTGGACCTTATCGATGGACGTGCTCCGTCTTGACCGCCTGCGCACCCGATCGAGCAGACGCTGTCGAAGCAGTGAGGGTGAACGCGTCCAGGCACGAGATGCATCCACTCCCCTTGCGGGAGAGGGTGGTTTCGCTGCGGAAGCAGCGAAACCGGGTGAGGGGTTTCTCTCCGCGGAGACAGACCCCTCATCCGGCGCTTCGCGCCACCTTCTCCCACATCCGCCTTCGCCAAGGCTACGGCGGACATGAGGGGAGAAGGGAAGGAAGTTCGCGGCTCCGCTATTGCAGCGCCGCCAGCAGTTCGTCCGGTTGCTCGACCATCATCATGTGACCGGCACCTCGCAGCACCACGGTGCGGGCATTCGGCGTCGCGGCGGCGAGCGTCTTGCCGGCCTTGGCTGGGGTCATCATGTCGCGCTCGCCGAGGATGAAGGTCGCGGGCACCTTGACCGCTGCCGCGGCAGCGAGCGCGTTCTGGTAGGCGTTGCAGGCGTTGAGGTCGTTGTACAGCACACCGGGCCTCGTCTCCTGCAGCACGCGCTGCGCGCCCTGGTGCATCCACAAGCCCGGCGCGAGGCTGCCGCCGAGCTCGGCCTTGAAGCCGAGGCCCCAGATCGAGACCATGTCGATCGCGGCGGGATCGTTGGCCTCGGCGGCCTTCAGGAGGTCGGGGCCGACCGTCATGGTCGCGGCAATGCCGATCAGCGCGAGGCCTGACACCTTGTCGGGATGCCGCGCCGCCGTCTCGAGCGCGATCAGCGAGCCCATGGAGTGGCCGATCAGCCTCGCCTTCGGCGCGCCGGCCGCCGCGATCAGCGCCGCGGTCCAGTCGGCCATCTCGGCGATGGTCGGCAGCGGCTTGCCTGACGAGCGGCCATGGCCGGGCAGGTCGGGCGCCAGCACGGAGAAGCCGTGATGGGCGAACCAGCGGCTGTGCAGTGCCCAGGTCGAGGAATCGAAGCCGGCGCCATGGATCATCACCACCGCGGCGAGCTGCGGATCGAACGGCTTGCCGCCGGTGGCGATGAAGGTGTCAGAGCCGTTGACGGAAAGCTGCATGGCCTAAGTCCTTTGCGAGGCGCGCAGCGCCTGGCCGAGATCGTCGATGATGTCTTGTGCGGTTTCGATGCCGACCGACAGCCGCACCAGCTCCTCGCCGATGCCGGCGGCCTTGAGCTGCTCGGCGTCCATCTGCTGATGCGTGGTGCTGGCGGGATGGATCACCAGCGTCTTGGCGTCGCCGACATTGGCGAGATGGCTGATCAGCTTCAGCGACTCGATGAACTTCTTGCCGGCGGCGCGGCCGCCCTTGATGCCGAAGCTGACGATCGAGCCGGCTCCGCGCGGCAGCAGCTTCTTGGCCAGCGCATGATCCGGATGCGTTTCCAGCGCCGGATGCAGCACCCAGTCGACCGCCTTGTTGGCGGCGAGCGCGTCGAGCACGGCATGGGTGTTGCTCATGTGGCGATCCATGCGGACGCCGAGCGTCTCGATGCCCTGCAGGAGCTGGAAGGCGTTGGTCGGCGACAGGCAGGCGCCGAAGTCGCGCAGGCCCTCGGTGCGGGCGCGCATGATGAAGGCAGCCTTGCCGAATTGCTCGTCGAAGACGATGCCGTGATAGCCGGCATAGGGCTCGGTGAGCTGCGGGAACTTGCCCGATGCCCGCCAGTCAAAGCGGCCGCCATCGACGATGACGCCGCCGATCGCGATGCCGTGGCCGCCCATCCATTTGGTCGCCGAGTTCATGCTGATGTCGGCGCCGAGCTCGATCGGCTGGCTCAGATAGGGCGTCGCGAACGTGTTGTCGATCAGCAGCGGGATCTTCGCATCATGCGCAATTTGTGCCACCGCCGGAATATCGAGCACCTCGAGGCCGGGATTGCCGATGGTCTCGCCGATCACGAGCCGCGTGTTCGGCCTGATCGCGGCGCGGAAGTCGTCGAGCGCGCGCGGCTTCACGAAGGTCGTGGTGATGCCGAACCGCGGCAGCGTGTGCGCGAGCAAGTTGATGGTGCCGCCATAGAGCGAGGCGGAGGCGACGATATGGTCGCCGGCATTCAGCAGCGTTGCGATCGCAAGATGCATCGCGGCCATGCCGCTCGCGGTACAGATGGCGCCGACGCCGCATTCGAGCGCAGCGATGCGTTCTTCCAGGACGGCGGTGGTCGGGTTGGAGATGCGCGTATAGATGTGGCCGGCGCGCTCCAGGTTGAACAGCGCGGCCGCGTGGTCGGCATCCTGGAATACGTAGGACGTGGTTTGATAGATCGGGACCGCGCGCGATCCGGTCGCGGGATCGGGCCGCTGGCCGGCATGCAGGCTCAGGGTTTCGAAGGCAGGCGGCTTGGGTGCGGGCATGCGAAACTCGTCGTCGGGTCAGTCGATGGAAGAAGCGTCCGCGTCGGTTTAGACGTGAACTGCGGTGCGAACACGGCCGGCATTGCCGAACACGCGCAAATAGCGCTCGACCTCGGAGGGGATGCCGGTCGCCTTCTCCGGATTGTCGGAGAGTTTTACGGCAGGCCGGCCGTCGACCGACGTCACCTTGCAGACGATCGAGATCGGGTCGAGCTCGGCGGAGCCGTCGGGCGCGCAGCCGACGAAATCATTGGTGAGGTTGGTGCCCCAGCCGAAGCTGATGCGGACGCGTCCCTTGAAGTGGTGGAACGTCTCCTCGATCGAGCCGACATCCATCGCGTCGGAGAACACCAAAAGCTTCTCCTTGGGATCGCGGCCCTTCTGCTTCCACCACTTGATGATCTCTTCGCCCGCCGTGATCGCCGGCGCGCTGTCGGGACGAAAGCCGGTCCAGTCCGCCACCCATTCGGGCGCATCGCGCAGGAACGGCTTGGTGCCGAACGCGTCGGGCAGGGCGACCAGGAGGTTGCCGCCGTAGGTGTGACGCCACTGGTCGAGAACGCGATAGGGCGCCCAGCGCAGCTCCTCGTCGGAATTGGCCAGCGCGGCGGCCACCATCGGCAGCTCATGCGCGTTGGTGCCGATCGCTTCGAGGTCGTTGTCCATCGCCAGCAGGACGTTCGAGGTGCCGGTGAAGCACGGACCCAGCCCTTCCTTCACCGCCTCGACGCACCAGCGCTGCCACAGGAAGCCGTGGCGGCGGCGGGTGCCGAAATCCGACAGGCGCAGCCCGTCGAGCTTGCGCAGCCGCTCGACCTTGGTCCACAGCTTGGCCTTGGCGCGGGCGTAGAGCACATCGAGCGCGAAGCGGCCATAGACCTTGGTCGCCGCGCGGGAGCGCAGCTCGTTGAGGATCGCGAGCGCCGGGATCTCCCACATCGTGGTGTGGGTCCACGGTCCGTGGAAATGCAGCTCATACTGGCCGTCGACCTTCCTCAGCTCGTATTCGGGCAGGCGGAAGGTCGAGAGCCAGTTGATAAAATCGGGCGAGAACATCTGGGTCTTGCCGTAGAATGTATTACCGGCGAGCCAGATCAGCTCCTTCTTGGAGAAACGGATGGTGCGGGCATGGTCGAGCTGGGCGCGCAGTTCGCCCTCGTCGATGACCTCGGCGAGCTTGATAAGGGTCGAGCGGTTGATCACCGAAAAGGTCGTGCGGGTGTCCGGATAGCATTCCCGGATCATGCGCTGCATCAACAGCTTATAGAAATCGGTGTCGAGCAGGCTGCGCACGATCGGATCGAGCCGCCAGCCATGGTTGTAGGTCCGGGTTGCAATATCTGTGACCGTCATACCGGAACTTTACCGTGCCGAAAGCCGCCCGCCCAGTGGGTTTCGGCCGGAACATGGCAGCTCAGCGCGCTATGTCCTGGCGGATACGGCCGACCGTTTGGGCAATATCTGTCCATTCCGGCCGGTCTGGGGCGAATTGCCGCCTGAGGAAGGAAACGAGCTCGGCGACCTGGCGGTCGGTCATGCTGTCCTTGAAGGCCGGCATATAGCCGAGATCGGCAACCGCCGGCTTGGCGATGCCGTGCAGGATCACCTGGATCAAGTTGTCCGGCGTGTCGCTGTGCAGATTGCTGTTCAGCGCCAGCGACGGCCGGCTGCCGAATAGCGGCGGTCCGCCGACCTCGTGGCAGACCGCGCAGGCGCCCTGATAGATTCGCCCGCCCACCGAAGCGGCCGTGGTCACCGCAGTGGCGGCTTCGAGCCGCGCGGCCAGCGCCTCGCGGGCCGATCGATCGGCAGCGTCGACGTTGAACGAGGCGAGGTAGACCGCCATCGCGCGGATGTCCTGATCGGGTAGCGCGGCGAGCTCCTTGACGACCGGCGCCATCGGCCCCGCGGCGACGCCGTGGAGGCGGGACTCGCCGGTGCGCAAATAGGCGTACAGCTCGTCCTCGCTCCACGGGATCGGCGCCTTCGACAGCGAGGTCAGCGCCGGCGCCTCCCAGCCCTCGGCAAAGCCGCCGGCGAGATAGGCGCCCTGCCGCTCCGCGCCGAGCGCATTGCGCGGCGAGTGGCAGGCGCTGCAATGGCCGAGACCTTCGATCAGGTAGGCGCCGCGATTCCATGCCGCGGATTTTGCTGGATCGGGCCGGAACGGGCCTGCCTGATGGAACAGAGCGTTCCACCCGGCAAGCAGCGGACGCAGGTTGAACGGAAACGCCAGCTCGTTCTTCGGCGTATCCGTGCGGACGGGCGGCTGCGCCATCAGATAGGCGTAGAGCGCCTGCAGGTCGGCATCATCAGCTCTGGCAAAATGCGTGTACGGAAAGGCCGGATAGAGGTGTCGCCCGTCGCGATGGATGCCCTCGCGCATGGCGCGCTCGAAGGCGGGATAGGACCAGCCGCCGATACCGGTGTCGACATCGGGCGTGATGTTGGTGCTGTGGATCGTGCCGAACGGCGTCTCCAGCGGCCGTCCGCCGGCGTTCAGAGCTCCGCCATCAGAGGTGTGGCAGACTGCGCAGGCACCGAGCGCCGCGAGCTCCTTGCCGCGCGCGACCGTCGCGGCCGAATAGACCGATGCGTCAGGCCGGGCGATCGGGGCGATCGCGCGCCACGGCAGCACGGCCGCGCCGACGCCGATGACCGCGGCGCAGGCGGCCGCAACGCCGGCAAGGAGACCGCTCCGCTTGATGAATGGATTTCGCCATCGCTCGCGCGGAGCGGGCTTGGGTGCAGCGAGAGACGCGGGCGCGGCCGGTTGCTCACCGCGCAATCCCTTCAGAATGCGTTCCGGCGTGAACGGCAATTCTCGGAAACGCACACCCGTCGCGTCATAGATCGCGTTGGCGATCGCGGCGGCGCTCGGCACGGACGCGGACTCGCCGACGCCGAGCGGCGGCTGGTCCTGCCGCGGCAGCATCAGCACGTCGACCTCAGGCACGTCGGGGAATTTGATGATCGGGTAGGCGCCCCATTCCCGCGCCGTCACCGCGCCACGCTCGAAGGACACTTCCTCCATCAGCGCGCGGCTGGTCGACTGGATGACGTTGCCTTCGATCTGGTGCCGTACGCCGTCCGGATTGATCATCAATCCGGAGTCCTGACCGGCGACCACGCGCGTCACGCTGACATCGCCGGTCGCCTTGTTGACGGCCACGTCGGCAATCCACGCAGACCATGCCGCGCCATAGCCGGGAAACTTGCTGTGCAGATACAGTGCATAGGCAAAGCCGCGGCCGCGCACGATGTCGCCTTCGGCCTCCCGCTCCTTGCGCACCGGGCGCGGCGTCCAGCCGGCGCGCTCGGCGACCGCATTGACGAGATCGATCGCGCGCTCGTCCTTCAGATACCGCAGCCGGTACTCGATCGGATCGACTTCGGCTTCGGCGGCGAGCTCGTCGATATAGGACTCATGGGCAAATGTGTTCGGCAGCGCCGAGACGCCACGGAGCCAGGACGCGCGCACGATCGGCGGCATGTCGTTCACGACCACGCGCATATTGTCGTAGTCGTAGGGCGGGATTGCGGTGCGATCGCCCATCTCGAATACGGCCGCTTCGGGCGCGACCCGCCCGGTCAGCAGCAGCGCCAGCGTCGGGGCTCCGTTCGAGGGATAGCGCGTGGCAAAATCATAACCGGCGACGCTGCCGTCGGCGTTGAGCCCGCCATTGACGTCCATCAGTTGCGCGGCGCCCTTCGGCTCCCACGCGAGCTCCTGCTCACGGCTGAGCTGAACCCGGACCGGGCGGCCGACCGCGCGCGACAGCAACAGCGCATCGGCAGAAACATCGTCGGCGCAGTTGCGGCCGTAGCAGCCGGCCGCCTCCATCCGGATCACGTCGATCTCGCTCTCGGGCCGATCGATCAGAAGGGCAAGATCGCCACGCAGGATGTGCGGGTTCTGCGTGCCGGACCAGACGCGGATGGCGCCATCGCGGTAGTCGGCGACCGCGCAGGACGGGCCGATCGAGCCGTGCATCTGATACGGCCAGACATAGGTTCGCTGCATCGGCGTCGCTGCCGCCTCGATCGCGGCGTCGACGTCGCCTTTGTCGATCAACTGGCGCGGCGTCGAGGGATTGGCACGCAATGCTTTCTCGGCCTCGCCGAGATCGGTCAGCGCCGGACCCGGCTTCCAGGTCACCTTGAGCTGGGCCGCTGCCTTGACTGCGTTCTCCTCGCGCTCCGCGACCACGCCGACAAAATCGCCGATCCGGACCACCGCGACGACGCCGGGAATGTCGAGCACGGAACTCTCGTCGATGGCGATCAGGCTGGTGCCGACGAAGGGGCCGGCGTCGACGCCGGCGTACGGGGGGCGGACGACGCGCCCGTGCAGCATGCCGGGCAGGCGAACATCATGGACGTAGACCAGCTCGCCGGTGGCTTTCGCAGGCAGATCGACGCGCGGCACCGACTTGCCGACGATGGAATAAGCGCTGACGGCCTTGAGGGGAACGTCGTCAGCCAGTTCAAGCCGGATGGTCTCGTTGGCAATCAGTTCGCCATAGCTGATGCTGCGATTGTCCTTGCCGCGGATCAGGCCGTCTTCGATCGAGAGATCGTCGACGGGCAATTCCAGCCGCTCCGCGGCGCGCGCGACCAGGAAATGCCGCGCCTGAGCTGCGGCCTTGCGCAGGGGAATCGCGGTGATCTGGATCGTTTCGCTTGCGATCGTCGCGCCCTGGTTGGGAACCACAGCGGTGTCGCCGAGCACGACGACGACGCGGGCAAAGGACACGTCGAGCTCTTCGGCGACGATCTGGCCCAGCGCGGTGCGGATGCCGGTGCCGAGATCGACGTGGCCATTATAGGCGTTCACCGTGCCGTCGGCGGTGATGGTGATGAAGGTCTCGAGTCCGCGGTGGACGCCTGCGCCCGAGGCGCGAACGACCGATAGCGAGCCGCGCGGGCGTTGCTCTGATGCGCTCAACGCTGTCATCAATCGCGTGCCTCGAGCGGATGTCCGGCAGCACGCATTGCGGCTCTGACAATCTCGATATGCGCGCCGCATCGGCAGAGATTGTAACGCAGCGCCTCCAGCACCTCGTGCTCGGAGGGGCGCGGATTGCGCGCGAGCAGTGCCTTGGTGGTGATGATCATGCCGTTGAGGCAGTAGCCGCATTGCGCAGCCTGCTCGCGGATGAAGGCTTCCTGCACGGGATCGGGATGCTCGCGCGTGCCGAGGCCCTCGAGCGTGACGATGTCGCGTCCCGCGCAGCCTTCGATCGGAATCACGCAAGCGCGCGCCGCGACGCCGTCGATCAGCACCGCACAGGCGCCGCACTCGCCGAGCCCGCAGCCGTATTTCGGTCCGTTCAGTTCGAGATCGTTGCGCAGCACGTAAAGCAACGCGGTGTCGGGAGCGGCGTCGACATCATGGTTCCTGCCGTTCACGGTCAGGCGCATTGCCTTGGTTCTCCCCTCGCATTTGCGCTGCAATGTCAGCGTCAAATCGCCGATGAGGATAACGTTTGTGTACAAACGTGCAAGCGGCGGCATGCCGCGCTGCAGTGGGTGCCCGCTTTATGAACAGGGCGCGCAGGCAAACGAGCTATTATTCGGCAGCGGCAGCTTTCGCCTGCAAAGTCCACTTGACAGCTTTCGAGCTCACGCGCAGGATCATTCGTATACGAACGATATAGGCAGGCGGAGGGAGGCGCAGGATGATCGACCACCGCCGCAAGTCTAGGCTTGGTCACGATGGCTGACACAATGACGGTCACTGCCGGCGACAAGATCCGCTGCGATGCCTGCCCGGTGATGTGCTACATCAAGCCGGGTGCGGCTGGGGCTTGCGACCGCTACGCCAACCAAGACGGAACGTTGGTTCGCGTCGATCCGCATGTCGTGCTGGAGCGCACCGTGTCGCATGGCGGCAAGCTGGTGCCGTTCCAGGTGAGCGGTGACTGGGACGGCAAGATCGTCCGTCAGCCCGATATCTTTGTCACCGCGATCGGCGCGGGAACCACCTATCCGGACTACAAGCCGGCGCCCTTCATCGTGTCGTCGGAGGTCGACGGCGTCGACATGGTCACGGTCGTGACCGAGGGCATTTTCTCGTATTGCGGCGTCAAGGTGAAGATCGACACCGACCGCTATCTCGGCCCCGAAACGGCGGCGGTGCGCGCGGACGGCGAGGCGGTCGGCCATGTCACGACCAGCGAATACGGCTCGCAGATGCTGTCGCTCGGCGGCGTGCATCATCTAACCGGCGGCTCGAAGAAGGAGGGCCGCGTCACCTGCGACACGCTGATGGATCTCTCCAATTGCAAGGCGGTGGAGCTGACGATCGACGGCGGCGCTACGGTCGTCGTGCAGGCCGGCAAGCCGCCGATCGTCAACGGCGTGGCGGAAGAGCGGATGCGGGTCGGCTGCGGCTCGGCGACGATCGGCATGTTCGCCAAGCAATGGCACGGCAAGGTCGACGAGGTCGTCGTGGTCGATGACCACATCACCGGCGTGCTCAGCGAGCACCAGGCCGGCAAGCTGCTCGACATCGCCGACACCGGCATCAAGATGAAAGGGCGGCGTTCGACGCCGGGCCGTTATTTCCAGGTCGCCGAGCCCGGCACGGGCTGGGGCGGCACCAACATCTCCGATCCGCTGTCGATCCTCGGACCCTTCAACGCGAAGGAGGCGCGGCCCGGACTGACCATGCTGATGGTCTCGACCACCGGTGAGCACGCGTCCTACTACGTGCTCGATGACGCGCTGAAGCCGATCGAGACCGAGATGCCTGCCGATCTGCGGTTTTCGGTCGAGCGCATCCAGGAGAATTGCGAGCCGGCGCTGTGCACCGTGCTGTTCATGGGCGGTGCGGGCGGATCGCTGCGCGCCGGTGTCACCGACAATCCGGTGCGGCTGACGCGCTCGGTGAAGGACGCGCTGACGCGGGTGACCAGCGGCGGCGCGCCGGTGTATGTCTGGCCGGGTGGCGGCATCACTTTCATGGTCGATGTCACGCAGATGCCGGCCGGTGCATTCGGCTATGTGCCGACGCCGGCGCTGGTGGCGCCGATCGAGTTCACGATGAAGCTGTCCGACTATGCGGCGCTCGGCGGCCACATGGATTATGTCCGGCCGTTGTCCTCGCTGCGGGACAGCGCCGAAGTTCGGCCGATGCCCTATCTTCCCGGGCGGCGCGCATGACCCGGCTCCCGCAAATCGCGCTTCTTCTTGACGGCAAGCGGCTGCATTTGCAGGACGGTCCCATTGATCTGATCCTCGAGGCGAAGGGTGGGGATGCCAACGTCCGCACCGCCTATCAGGCGGCGGCGCAGCGTTTTACCGGATTGCTTGATGAACTCTGCGCGGAGCTCGCCTCGCTGCGCAGTGCCGCTGATCCCCGGCATTGTGCGCTAAAGGGAATCGTCGCGCGGCGCATGCATGCGGCGGTCGCGCCGTTTGCCGCCGACTGCTTCATCACGCCGATGGCCGCGGTGGCCGGCTCCGTCGCCGAGGAAATCCTAGGTGCGATGCTGCGGGCGGCGCCGCTCGACCGGGCCTATGTCAACAATGGCGGCGACATCGCGCTGCATCTCACCGGTCGCGAACAGTTCGCTGTCGGCTTGGTGGACCGGCCGGACTGCCATGGCGTGATGCGCACCATGGTCGTCGAAGCCGACACGCCGGTGCGCGGTATCGCGACCAGCGGGCGCCACGGCCGCAGCTTCTCGCTCGGCATTGCCGACGCCGTCACGGTGTTTACGCGAACTGCGTCGCAGGCGGACGCTGCTGCGACTATCATTGCCAATGCCGTCGATCTCACTGGCCATCCCGCGATCGTCCGTGTTCCTGCCAATGAACTGCAGCCGGACAGTGATCTCGGTGCGCGGCTCGTGACCTGCGGCGTCGGGCAATTGTCGGAAGCCGAGGTCGCGCAGGCGCTGGAAACAGGCGTCAGGCAGGCGCAAGACCTCCTGATGTCGGGATTGATCGAGGGCGCGGCATTGCGTCTACTGGGCGAAACACGGCTGGTCGGTGCAACTGGGGACGAGGCGCAGGCATCGCACGCGTTTCAACGAACAACGATAGCAAACATGCTGGCATGAGCGGGAGCGAGGCTGACACAATGAGCGCCGTCATTCGCAAGATCGTCACCGTGGTCGAGGAAACCCATCTGGAGATGGGTAAGACCGTCGTACCGCCGACCCGGCGAGCCGCCGCGATTGCCGTGATCGAGAACCCCTTTGCCGGCCGCTATGTCGAGGATTTGTCGCCGCTGATCGCGATTGGCGAGGAACTCGGCGAATTGCTCGCCAAGCGGGCGGTGGCTGCGCTCGGCATCGACGGCGCCAAGGCGCATAGCTACGGCAAGGCCGCCGCCGTTGGCGAAAATGGCGAGCTGGAGCATGCGGCCGCGATCTTGCATCCGAAGATGGGCGCGCCGGTGCGCAAAGTGCTCTCCAAGGGCGCGGCGCTGATACCCTCGTCGAAGAAGCGCTCCGGCCCGGGCACGACGCTGGATATTCCGCTCGGGCACAAGGACGCAGCCTTCGTGCGCAGCCATTTCGATGGCATGGAGGTGCAGATCAACGACGCGCCGCGCGCCAACGAGATCATGGTCGCCGTTGCGGTAACCGATAGCGGACGGCCGCTACCGCGCGTCGGCGGGCTGGCGGTTGGCGAGATCAAGGGCGAAGACGGATTGCGATAATCTCTTTGAAGAAAAACTGGAGGATGGGATGCGTGGGTATTTCGTAAGCGCGGGTTTGGCGATCGCGGTCGCGACCATGGCGAGCAGCGCCATGACAACGCAGGCCATGGCGCAAAGCGAGATCAAGATCGGCGAGATCAACAGCTACTCGCTGCTGCCGGCGTTCACCGAGCCCTACCGCAAGGGCTGGCAGCTCGCGGTGGAGGAGATCAACGCCGCCGGCGGCATCAACGGCAAGAAGCTTGTCGTCATTTCCAAGGATGACAACGGCAAGCCGGCCGACGCACAGACCGCGGCGAACGAGCTGGTCTCGAGCGAGAACGTTGCGATGCTGACGGGCACCTTCCTCTCCAATATCGGGCTTGCGGTCAGCGACTTCGCCAACCAGAAGAAGGTGTTCTTCCTCGCCGCCGAGCCTTTGACCGACGCCATCACCTGGTCGAAAGGCAATCGCTACACCTTCCGTCTGCGTCCCTCCAACTACATGCAGGCCGCGATGCTGGTGGAGGAGGCGGCGAAGCTGCCGGCCAAGCGCTGGGCGACGATCGCGCCGAACTATGAATATGGCCAGTCGGCCGTTTCGGTGTTCAAGAAGCTGATGTCCGCGAAGCGGCCCGATATCCAGTGGGTCGACGAGCAATGGCCGCCGCAAGGCAAGATCGACGCCGGTCCCGTGGTGCAGGCGGTCGCCGCCGCCAATCCGGAAGCGATCCTCAACGTCACCTTCGGCGCCGATCTCGTGAAGCTGGTGCGCGAAGGCAACACCCGCGGCCTGTTCAAGGGCCGCGAAGTGGTGAGTTTCCTGACCGGCGAGCCGGAATATCTCGATCCCTTGAAGGACGAGACGCCGGAGGGCTGGATCGTCACCGGCTATCCCTGGTACTCGATCAAGACGCCGGAGCATGAGGCGTTCCTGAAGGCCTATCAGGCCAAGTACAACGATTATCCGCGGCTTGGCTCGATCGTCGGCTACGAGACCATCAAGTCGGCGGCGGCGATCCTCGCCAAGGCGGGCTCGACCGATCCGGAGAAGCTGATCGCGGCAGCCGAGGGAATCTCGGTGTCGTCGCCGTTCGGCGAGATCACCTTCCGCAAGATCGATCACCAGTCGACACTCGGCGCCTTCACCGGAAAGACCGCGCTGAAGGATGGCAAGGGCGTTATGGTCGATACCGCCTATCGCAAGGGCTCGGATTATCTGCCAAGCGACGCCGAGATCGAGAAGATGCGGCCGAAGGATTGAGTCCGCAGATACACCGGGGCCTCATGGTTCGAGACGCGCGGCGTCGCCGCGCTCCTCACCATGAGGGTCTCGAACCTCATCCTGAGGAGGCGCGAAGCGCCGTCTCGAAGGATGAGGCCACCGACGCAAATCCACGCTGAAGCGATTAGCCCATGGCCTTCTACGTCGTCCAGTTCCTGACCGGTCTTGCCAGCGCGGCGTCGCTGTTCCTGGTCGCCTCGGGCCTGTCGATCATCTTCGGCGTGACGCGGATCGTGAATTTCGCGCATGGCGCGTTCTACATGCTCGGCGCCTATGTCGCCTTCACGCTGACCGAGCGCCTCGATGGCGCGCTCGGCTTCTGGGGCGGCATCGTCGCCGCGGCACTGATTGTCGCGGCGATCGGCGTGCTGGTGGAAATGCTGCTGCTGCGGCGGATCTATCACTCGCCCGAGCTGTTCCAACTGCTCGCGACCTTCGGGCTGACGCTGATGGTCGAAGATCTCGTGGTGCTGATCTGGGGGCCGGATGATCTGGTCGGCCGCCGTGCGCCGGGCTTCCGCGGGGCGATCGATTTCTTCGGCCAGAACGTTCCGAGCTATGACCTGTTCCTGATCGTGCTCGGGCCGGTGGTGCTCGGGGCGCTCTGGCTCATGTTCCAGCGCACCCGCTGGGGCATCCTGGTGCGCGCGGCGACGCAGGACCGCGACATGGTCGCGGCGCTCGGCGTCAATCAGAAATGGCTGTTCACCAGCGTGTTCGCGCTCGGCGTCTTCCTCGCAGCGCTCGGCGGCGCGCTGCAGATTCCGCGCGACGCCGTGAACCACGCGATGGATCTGCGCGTCATCGTCGAAGTCTTCGTCGTGGTCGTGATCGGCGGCCTCGGCAGCATCACCGGCGCCTTCGTCGCCGCCGTGCTGGTGTCGGAGCTCAACGCATTCGGCATCCTGATCTTTCCGAAGATCTCCATCATCCTGGTGTTCCTGGTGATGGCGGTGGTGCTGATCGTGCGTCCGTGGGGGTTGTTCGGCAAGCCAGAAGCACCGGCGCGGCGTACGCCCGGGCTATCGGTCAATCCATGGCGGCCGCTCACCGCGAACGAACGGTTCGCCGCGATCGCGGCGCTGCTCATCGCCGCCGCGTTGCCGTTCTTCGCAGGCAATTATGCGCTCACCGTCGGCTCGGAGATCGCGATCTTCGTGATCTTCGCGGTCAGTCTGCACTTCCTGATGGCGGTCGGGGGGCTCGCCTCGTTTGGTCACGCGGCCTATTTCGGCCTTGGTGCCTACGGCGTGGCGCTGCTCGCCAAGATGGCGGGGTTGCCGATGATCGCCTGCCTGCTGCTCGGGCCGCTGCTGGGGCTGGTTGGCGCCGCCGTGTTCGGCTTCTTCGCGGTTCAGCTCTCGGGCGTCTATTTCGCGATGCTGACGCTGGCGTTCGCACAGATCGTCTGGTCGATCGCGTTCCAGTGGGTCTCGGTCACCGGCGGCGACAACGGCATCCTCGGGGTCTGGCCGGAGAAGTGGGCGGCGAGCCCGTCGCATTTCTACTGGCTGTCGCTCGGCATCGCCGCGCTCGCGGTCGTGGTCCTCCGCATCATGGTGTTCTCGCCGTTCGGCTTCGCGCTACGCGCCACGCGCGATTCGCCGCTGCGCAGCGAGGCGATCGGCATCAACGGCAAGCGTATCCAGTGGACCGCGTTCGTGGTCGCGGGCACGGTGGCCGGGCTTGCCGGCGCGCTGTTCGCCTATCTCAAGGGCAGCGTCTTCCCGGACAACATGGGGATCTCGCTCTCGGTCGATGCGCTCGTCATGGTGCTGCTCGGCGGTGTCGAGACGGTGTCGGGCGCGGTGATCGGTGCGATCGTCTACAAGGCCTTGAACATCTGGCTGGTCAGCCAGACCGATCTCTCCAAGCTCGTGCTCGGCGCCTTCGTCGTGCTGATCGTCGTCGCCTTCCCGAAGGGCATTGTCGGAACGCTGGAGGCGTTCATGCATCGCCGCCGCAAGTCCTCGTCATCGGCGTCATCCATCCTCACCTCGCGCATCGAGACCGCCGAATGAGCATGGTTCCCACATTACTGTCGGTCGAAGGCCTGACCAAATCCTATGGCGGCGTGCATGCCGTGCGCGGCGTCTCGTTCGAGCTGCGCTCCGGCGAGATACTGGCGCTGATCGGACCGAACGGTGCCGGCAAGAGCACCTGCTTCGACATGCTCAACGGCCAGAACATTCCGGATACCGGCCGTATCCGCGTGCTCGGCGAGGAGACGACGGGCAAGAAGCCGCGGGTGATCTGGCGGATGGGTGTCGGGCGCACCTTCCAGATCACGGCGACGTTCCCGACCATGACGGTGCGCGAGAACGTGCAGGTCGCGCTGGTGTCGTATGGCCGGCACCTGTTCAATCTCTGGGGCCCGACTGCAAACCATGCGCGCGACGAGGCCGGGCGATTGCTCGACCTGGTCGGCATGGGCGCCTATGCGGAGCGGCCGTGCGGCGAACTCGCCTATGGCGACCTCAAGCGGCTGGAGCTTGCAATCGCGCTCGCCAACCAGCCGAAGCTGCTCTTGATGGACGAGCCGACCGCCGGGATGGCGCCGCGCGAGCGGATCGAGCTGATGCGGCTGACCGCGCGGATCGCGCGCGAGCAGTCGATCGGCGTGCTCTTCACCGAGCATGACATGGACGTCGTGTTCGAGCATGCCGACCGCATCCTGGTGCTCAACCGCGGCAGCTTGATCGCCGAAGGCTCGCCGCAAGAGGTTCGCGGCAACGCCGAGGTCCGGGCGATCTATCTCGGCGAGGGCCTGGTCTACGACGCGCGGCATCGCGAAGGGGCATCGGCATGAAGCTCGCGGTGAAGGATCTCAACAGCTTCTACGGCCCGGCGCACATCCTGTTCGACATTTCGCTCGAGGTCGGCGAGGGCGAGGTGGTCGCACTGCTCGGCCGCAACGGCGCCGGCAAGTCGACGACCTTCCGCTCCATCGTCGGCCTGGTCGAGAACCGCACGGGCAGCATCGTGTTCGAGGGTAGGGATGTCTCGCGCGAGCCGACGCATGCGATCGTGCGCGGCGGCCTCGGCTATGTCCCGGAAGAGCGGCGCATCTTCACCGACCTGACTGTGGAAGAAAATCTCGAGGTCGGCCGCCAGCCCAAGCGGGCGGGCGCGCCGCAATGGGATCGCGACAAGCTGTTCAAGCTGTTCCCCAATCTCGGTGAGATGCGCGGGCGTCCCGGCGGGCGCATGAGCGGCGGCGAGCAACAGATGTTGACGATCGCGCGCACCTTGATGGGTAACCCGTCGCTGGTGCTGCTCGATGAGCCATCGGAAGGGTTGTCGCCGAAGATCGTCGAGCAGATGGTCGATGCCATCCTCGCGATGAAGCAAGAGGGCGTCAGCATCGTGGTCTCCGAGCAGAACCTACATTTCGCGCGGCTGATCTCGGATCGGGCCTACATCATCGAGCGCGGCCGGATCTGCTTCGGCGGCACCATGGCCGAGCTCGACGCGCGTCCGGACATCCGCGACGCGCATTTGTCGCTTTAGGGGCGGAGTGGAAGATGGCCAGGACCAATGCCCAGAAGCGAAGCGTGAAGGCGACGAAACCGGCTTACGTGCTGGACGAGCAGATCGGCTTCATCCTGCGCCAGGTATCGCAGCGCCACGCGATGATCTTCGCGCGCGACATCGGCATCACCCTGACGCCGACGCAATGGGCGGCGTTGTCGAAATTGTCGGAAGTCGGGCCATGCTCGCAAAACCAGCTCGGGCGCCTGACATCGATGGATGTTGCAACCATCAAGGGCGTGATCGACCGGCTCACCGCGCGCGGCCTGACCGAGACCTCGCCCGATCCGGACGATGGGCGGCGTCTGCTCGTCAGCCTGACGCGCAGCGGCCAGCAATTGGCGGAAAAGGTCGCGCCGAATGCGCTCGCAATCTCAAAGGAAACGCTGGCCCCGCTGGACGCCAAGGAGCGCGATACGCTGATCGCGCTGCTCAGCAGGTTACGCTGACGGGTGCGGCGTGCCCGATTGACTATTCCGTCATGCTGAACGCCAGCGCGACGGCTCCGACCAGGATGAGGCTGGCGGCCCAAACAGCGTCCAGATTGAACCAGCTCCGGGATACGAATGTGAGGCCCAGATAGCGATAGACCAGCCACGCCAGGCATCCGCCGGCCACGATCATCGCGCCGGCGTGAACGATCGAGACCACTACCGCCATCGTGAGGTTGGCATTGATCAGGGCGCCGGCGGCCTCGTGGCCTTGGGCGGGATCGGTGTCCTGGCAGAGCCCGAGATAGATCGGAACCAGCATCAGCGCCGCACCGTGGGCCATGGCCACCGTGAAGGACCAAAGCCCCAGTTGTGTTGGAGGTATCCGCGTTAAGGCCTTCGGATGGCGGCGGTCGACAAGCCGATAGATGCCGAAGGCGATGACAACAAGGCTGGCGCCGATCCGGATCGCGCGTTGCCATTCGGCAAGGGCGACCAGCAGCGCGAATGGCAGCAGCACGAGCAGGATCGCGAGCAGGTGACCGATCGCGAGCGGCCCGAGCGCGGCCACCAGCGCGCGCGAGCTCCTTTGCATCAATCCAGCCGAAACGGCGAGCGGCCACCCCATGCCGGGATTGATCCCGTGGTACAGGCCGCTTGCGATGACTGCCAGCCAGAGCCAGGCCGGCGTCCAGTCGGCTCCGCTCACATTCAGGCCGACGGATAGCAGAACGAGTCGGTCGAACAGTCGCCGCCGTCGAGCCGGATCTGGTGCGCCCGATACCCGTCGGGGAAGCTGACCCAGTAGTCCTTGGCGAGTTCAAGCCCGCCGGCCGGGCTCACATTCGCCATCACCTCGGCGCCGGGAATGCCTTGCGGATAGAACTGGTCGTCCCACGTCGAGTAAAGCGAATTGGTCCAGTACACTCGCTTGCCGTCGCGGCTGATCTCGACCATTTGCGGACCGCCGGCGAAGGCCTGTCCGTTCGGGTGCGGCGCACGGCGGGCGATGCCGCCGATGCGGACCGATCCGGCCAGCTTCGGCTTGCGGGGATCGCTGACGTCGTATTGGCGCATCTCGCCGGTGGCCCAGCAGGAGACGTAGAGGAATTTGTCATCCATCGATAGATCGATGTCGGTGACCAGCGGTGGCACTGCGCCAAAGCCCTGCAGGAGCGGCGGCAATTGGTCCTTCGGCGCGGGCTCGGGCGGGATCGTCACCGTCTTCTCGATGTGAAACTTGCCGCCGTCGCGCCACCAGGTCCAGATCGAACCCTCGAGGTTGGTGGTATCCACCACGACGCCGACGAAGCCGTATTCGCGAACCGGATCGTGGGCGGGACGCACCTCCAGCGCCATTTGATGATTGGCGCCGAGGTCGATGGTCTGGACATTGCGCCGCGCCCGCAGATCCCAGAAGTGCAACCGATGGCCGTATTTGTTCGACAGCAGATCCTCGGGCACGATTCCGTTCTCGAATTGCGGCGGCAAGGCCCACTCGCTGCTCACCATGTAGTCGCGCGGCAAATTCCACCAGAAGTCATAATGCTTGGTCTGCGGGCCGCGATCGATCTCCCAGCGGCCGAGCACTTCGAAAGTCTCGCAGTCCATGATGAAGATGCCGGGCGGCCCATCGGTGCCGTCGCGGCCGCCACCACCGAGCGTGCTGACGTAAATTCCTTCCGGTCCGCAATGAATCGTGTGCGGCCGCGAATAGCCGGTTTTCTTGAAGACCTCCTCGGGCTCGATGATCTTGTGGATTCTGGCCTGCGTCGGATCCGGCTTGGTGTCGACGATGTAGATCCGCGAGGATCGCAGGCCGGGGATGATGAGATAGCGGCGCTCGATGAAGGCGTGCCCTGCCAGCGGGGACAGGGCCGACGAGCAGGCATTCCAGCCGAAATGATGAAACTCGTCGCCCTTGTTGGGCATCGTCACGGTGTGGACGATCTTGCTGTAGGTCGGCGAACCCGGCTTGACGTCGATGACGGCGAGCGCGTCGGGCTTTGAAAAGTCCGGGCTGAGCAGCAGGGTGTAGGCGAAGTTCTCGGCCGGAGCTTCCATCGCAAGCTTCGGCGATGCGTGAAACGTGGGATCTGGTCTCATCGTCATCGTGCTGCCTCTTGGTTGCCTGGTGTGGACCAACACGGCACGGCGGCATGCAGCAAGAACTCATCCGGATCGTCAAATGCCTCTTGCGAGTTCCGCCGGCTAGGTTCGTTGGCGGTCACGATACACCTCAACACTGTCCGGAGAAAGCAGGCTTCGGTCGCGGCGAACGTCGTCAGTTGCGTGGATCGCGTCATGCCGGGCGCGACGAGGCCGCGCGCCCGGATTGACTGATGTTGGGACTGACTACTTCGCCACGATCTCCGGCACTTTGCCCGCCGGCGGCGTGTTGCGGCTGCGCTGGGTGCGAACGATGCCGTCGATGATGGTCATGCCGATGCCGGGCAGGTCGCCAAGCTGCACGCTCTCCAGGATGGTCTTGCCCGGCGAATGCTGCGCCTTGTCCATCAGCACGAAATCGGCGGAACGGCCGACCTCGATCAGGCCGCAATCGAGCTCGCGCATGCGTGCGGTGTTGCCGGTCGCGAGGCAGAAGGCGAGTTCGGCAGGCAGCTCGCCGAGCGAGGACAACAGCGAGACCATGCGCAGGATGCCGAGCGGCTGCACGCCGGAGCCGGCCGGGGCATCGGTGCCGAGGATGACGCGATGCAAGTCGCCCATCTCGCGCGCGGTGCGCAGCGTGAACAGCGCCGAGCGCTCATTGCCGTTGTGAACCAGCTCGAGCCCGCGCTTGCAGCCCTCGCAGATGCAGCGGATCTGGTCGTCGGGCAGGGCCGTGTGGCCGCCATTGATGTGGCCGACGACGTCGGTGTCGGCCTCCAGCACGACGTCCTTGTCGATCAGACCGGAGCCGGGAATCGAGGGGCCGCCGGTATGGATCGTGCTCTGGATGCCGTATTTGCGCGCCCAGCCGACCATCTTCCGCGCGGTCGGGCCGTCCTTGACGCCGCCGAGCCCGACCTCGCCGAGCAGCTTGACGCCGGCGGCGGCCATCTCTCTGAAATCGTCTTCCACCATCTCGCATTCGATCACGGGCGCGCCCGCATGCACCTTCACGCCGCCGGGCCGCAGCGTCCAGAACGCGCGCTGCGCGAACACCGCCATCGCCTTCAGCCCGACCACGTCGCGGGGACGGCCGGGCATGTGCACCTCGCCGGCCGAGATCATGGTGGTGACGCCGCCGTGCAGATAGCTGTCGATCCAGTTGATCTGGTTCTGCCGCGGCGTCCAGTCGCCGGCGACCGGATGCACGTGGCTGTCGATCAGGCCGGGCGCCACCGTCGTCCCGTTGGCATCGACGATGGTGGTGGCGCCTTCGGTATCGACCTCCTTGAGACGGCCGATCGCGGAGATCTTGCCGTTCTCGGCGACGATGGTGTCGGCATCGAGGATCGGCTTCTCCAGGGCCCCCGACAGCAACAGCCCGATATTGCGGATCACCAGCTTGCCGGGGCCGGTGGCCTGGGGCGCGTCATGGGCCATGGGTGGTTTCCTTCTGTTGTTGAAATTGCTCGCGAATTTGAGCCCGGCTTGACTTTCGGATCAAGCCGGATTATTCGTTTGTATACGAATGATCGTATACAAACGATCCGGCCGGTCAACGGGGTTCACGTCCTTACCCGCCAGCACACATCAGGGATTGGTGCGATGAGCAATTTCAACCAGGAAAGCGTCCTCAGCGTTCACCACTGGACCGACACGCTGTTCTCCTTCACCACCACGCGCAATCCCTCTTTCCGCTTCCGCAACGGCGAGTTCACCATGATCGGGCTCAAGGTCGGCGAGAAGCCGCTGCTGCGGGCCTACAGCGTCGCCAGCGCGAATTACGAGGACACACTCGAATTCTTCTCGATCAAGGTGCCGGATGGTCCGCTGACCTCGCGCCTCCAGCATCTCAAGCAGGGCGACGAGATCATCGTCAGTCGCAAGGCCACCGGCACGCTGGTCATCGACAACCTCGAGGACGGCCGCAATCTCTATCTGGTCGGCACCGGCACGGGCCTCGCTCCATTCCTCAGCGTGATCAAGGATCCCGAGACCTACGACCGGTTCGAGAAGGTCGTGCTGCTGCACGGCTGCCGCCGCGTCAAGGAGCTCGCCTATGGCGAGATGATCACCGAGCGGCTGCCGAACGACGAATTGATCGGCGAGCTGGTGCGCGAGCAGTTGATCTATTATCCGACCGTGACGCGCGATCCCTTCCGCAATCGCGGCCGCATTACCGACCTCATCACGTCGGGCAAGCTGTTCACCGACATCGGCCTGCCGGCGCTCGATCCCGCCCACGACCGTGTCATGATCTGCGGCTCGCCGGCGCTGGTCGCCGACACCCGCACGCTGCTGGGCGGCCGCGGCTTCGTCGAGGGCAATCACGGCGAGCCCGCGCAGTTCGTGGTCGAGAAGGCGTTCGCCGAGCGCTAATTGTGGTCTCGCTCGCGATGACGGCGATGGACCGGCGCGCACGACCCATCTCCTCACCCTGAGGAGCTTGCGTAGCAAGCGTCTCGAGGGGCGAGGCCCGAGTGGGGCCTCATGGTTCGAGGGTCACGATCAAGGCCTGACCGCCGGCGTTTCCAACTTCATCCCGCGTGCCCGCGTCATCAGATACAGCTCCAGCTCGACCAGCTCGGGCGACCCGTAGTCATACGCCTGCGCGCGGATGCCGGTGATGCAGGCGCGCAGCCGTCGCTGCAGTGAGCCCAGTGATTGCCATTCCAGCCGGTAGAGCGGATAGCCGGTCGGCTGCCCCTGCGTGATCGGCGCACCGGCGAGCTTCTTGTCCCAATTGTCGTTGTGGCAATTGGCGCAGCCGAGATTGAGCTGACCTTGTCGCTGCATGAATAGCGCGTGTCCCTGTTCGATGAAGGGCGCGAGCTCCGGATCGTCGCCGGCCTCGATTGGCATGCCACGTGACTGCTCTGCGACATAAGCCGTGAGCGCGAGCAGCTCGCGGCTTTCATAGGCAAATGGCGCGGCCTGCTGGTGATTGCCGCGGCAGAGATTGATCCGTTGTTCCAGGTCGACTGGCTTTCCAAGAGCTTTATCGAAGGCCGGATAGTGAGCCGCAACACCCTTCATGCTGACGCGCGCGTCATTGTGACAGTCGGCGCAGGCCTTGTTCGCGGTCCCGACCTTGCGCTTCCACAGCGCTTCGCCATCCAGCACCCAGAGCATGCCGGGATTGTCGGTGTCCTCGTCCTGCATCGCCTTGCTGTCCGGTCCCATGAAGTCATAGCCGGACCGGCGCTCGGACTGCGGAATCTCGGTGGCGAGCGCGGTGCCCGCGATCGCCAGCAGAACTGCGATGCAGCCGACAATCCTCATTCGACCGTGATCGAAGCCGACGCGGTCTCCGAAAATCCCTTGTCGCCGATCCACTCGAATTCGAGCTTGCCGCTCTCGATCGCGGTCGTGAAGAAGGTGACGAACGGATTAGCGGCAATCGCCGGAAAGAAGTCGGCGCGGAAAATCTCCGCGCCGTTGTAGCGGCAGGTGAAGCTCGTGATGATGTCGCGCGGCACCGTCTCGCCGGAGGCCGTGTGACGATAGCCGGTTTCCATGATGTGCGACATCAGCGTCTTGATCTCGATCACGTCGCCGCGCTTGGCCTTCTTCGGCACGTTGATCAGGGCGGACGGCATCAGATCGCCTCCTCGGTGCAGGCCGCGAGCGTCACCACGACATCTGATGTCGCCGACCAGAAGGTGTCGTCAGAGAGGCGCGCGATTGCGGTGACCTTCTGGCTGTCGGCGAGGCGGATGCGGGTCGATATCTGGGCGCGCCCGGCGCGCGGCCCGAGATAGAAATTACCGATGTTCGGCTGCGGGTTCTTCTCGTTGAACACGTGGATGCTTTTCACATAGTCGTCCGGCGTCATCGGGCTTGCAACGCTGACCGTCATCGGCACCGTATTGCCGTTCTCGACCAGCGGCGGAATCTCGAGCTTGACCTTGCCGGTCCGTACATCGGCTTCGCCGACGACGTTGCGGATCGCAGTCGCCAGCATGGCGGGCGTCGCCTCCGCCGGCCGCACGGTCACGACCGGAACCGCTCCCAGCACCGCGGCGCTGCCGGCGAGGCCCAGGAATGTGCGGCGCGTGGTCTGGTCCGAATCCGGCATCGGGCTTGTCCTTTGTTTGCGCATGGTTCTTATCGGATCATGCGCTAGTTCCGCAGCGTCACCAGATAGGCGACGATATCCTCGATCTGCTCCGCCGACAGGATCGGCTTGCCGCGCCATGAGATGCCGACGCGCGCAAGACCGTCTACGCGATAGTAGGACGGCATGATCGTCGCCGCATTGAGGCGCGAAGCGTCCACCAATCGCAACCGCAACTGTCCCTCCGTCCAGCGGCTGCCGCTGCCGGCAAGGTTCGGCGCGAGGTCGCCTTGAAACGCCTGCTCGGGAAATGGGCCGCTATGACAGAGGATGCAAGTGTTGGAGCGGTCAACGATCAGTGCGCGGCCGCGCGCGGCGTCGCCTTTGGTTCCCGTCAACGGCTCCGGAATGGCGTCGCCGACGATCGTATACGGACGCAGCGCCTGCGCCTCGGACCGGCCCGGGACCGCGAACAGCACCGCCGCGCATAGCGCTATGAATACGGCCCTAGCCAAAGCTGTCCACCGTGAGCGTCTTGAACCAGTCTGCCGCTTGTTCGGCCTCGCGACGGCGCACGTCGGGCGGCGCGTCGAGCGGACTCGTCGTCACTTCCGTCTCGGCATATTGGTCGTCCTTCGGCTGATAGATGCCCTTCAGCGAAAACCCGTAACCAGGTGCCACGATATTGTAGCAGGCGCCATCGAGGCGCGGCGTCTCAGCAGGCTTGCCGGCCAACGCATTGACGATAGCGGCCGCGCAGGCCTTGCCTTGTGCGGCCGCCGCCGATGCCGATTTCGGAATCCCGCCGGCGATGCAGGCGTCGCCGATGACATGGATATTGGGCACGAGCTTCGAGGCGAAGGTGATCGGATCGATCGGACACCAGCCGGTGCGGTCGGCGGCCCCGGCGATCGCGGCGATGTGGCCGGCCCGCTGCGGCGGGATCACGTTGGCAACGGCGGCGGTGTAGTTTCCGAAGTCGGTGACGATCTCGTTGGTTGCCGGATTGACCGAGGTCACGCGCCCGCCCTGCGACAGCGCGATCCGCTCGATCATGTCGGGGTAGAGCGTCTTCCAGGCATTCTCGAACAGCTTCTGCTGGGAATAATTGTCCTTGGCGTCGAGCACCAGGATCTTCGAGCGCGGCTTCGTCGCTTTCAGATAATGGGCAATCAGGCTGGCGCGCTCGTAGGGCGCGGGTGGGCAGCGCAGCGGCGCAGCCGGAACGGCAATCACGACGAGACCGCCATCGTCCATGGCTTCGAGCTGCCTGCGCAGCAGCAAGGTCTGTTCGCCGGCCTTCCAGGCGTGCGGCATCTTGGCCGATGCCGCCTCGTCATAGCCGGGCAGGGCGTCAAAGCGCATGTCGATGCCGGGGGCGAGCACAAGCCGGTCGTAGGACAGTGAGGTGCCGTCAGCGAGACCGATGCTGCGTGCCTGCGCGTCGATCTTTGTGGCGGCCTGCGGCGCAACCGCGATGCCCTCGGCCGCGATCTTGTCGTAGGTGAATTGCTGCGAGGGGAGTTCGCGCAATCCGACGATCACCTCGTTGCTGAGCGGGCAGGCGGTGAACGTTCGATTTGGCTCGATCAGCGTGACCTGAATTTGAGCGTCAAGCCGCCGCAGCGCCCGCGCGCAGGCCGCGCCGCCAAAGCCGCCGCCGACCACGGCAACGCGCGGCGCTCCTTGCGCGAATGACGGGCATGCCAGCGCCGCCGCTGCTGCGGCAGCGGCGCCGCGGACGACATCCCTGCGCGTCGGACGGCGCGTGACGGCCATGTGACAATCCGGAAGAAGACGCGGCGGCCCGCTCGGGCCGCCGCATGTTGTCGGTTCAGGCGAAGGTGATGTTCTGGTCGCGGAGCGGGAATGTGCGGATCCGTTTTCCCGTCGCCGCGAAGTAGGCGTTCAGCACCGCGGGCGCCGCAACGCCGATGGTCGGCTCGCCGACACCACCCCAGAACCCGCCGCTCGGCACCATCACGGCTTCGACCTTGGGCATTTCGTTGATGCGCATCGAGTTGTAGGTGTCGAAATTGGTCTGCTCGATGCGGCCATCCTTGACGGTGCAGCCGCCATAGAACAGCGCGCTCAGGCCGTAAACGAAGGAGCCGGCGATCTGCCGCTCCACCTGCGCCGGGTTAACGATGTAGCCGGGATCGGTGGAGGCGACGATGCGATGCACCTTGATCTTGCTGCCGTCGGTCACCGAGATCTCGGCGGCGCCGGCGACATAGCTGCCATAGCCCATCACCTGCGCGATGCCGCGGTACACGCCCTGCGGCGCCGGTGTGCCCCAGCCGATCTTCTCGGCCACGGCGTTGAGCACGGCCAGATGCTTGGGGTGCTTGCCCATCAACTTGCGGCGGAACTCGAGCGGGTCCTGGCCTGCGGCCTGGGCCAGCTCGTCCATGAAGCACTCCATGTAGATCGCGTTGTGATTGACGTTGACGCCGCGCCAGAAGCCGGGCGGGACATGCGGGTTGCGCATCGAGTGCTCAATCAGCAGGTTGGGCACCGAATAGCCGATCGCCGCTTCGCCGGCTTGCGCGACGCCCTGGAACGCGGCGGGATCCATGCCGTTCTGCAACGCTTCCGGCCGCACCGAGAACAGGATCGATTGGCCCGACAGCCGGTAATGCAGCGCGACCAGATTGTTGTCGGCATCGAACGCCCCGGTCAGCTTGCATTGCGTCACCGGGTGATACTTGCCGTGCTGCATGTCCTCTTCGCGCGACCACAACAGCTTGACCGGCGTGCCCGGCATCTGCTTGGCGATCGCGACCGCCTGGCGGACATAGTCGGTCATGCCGCGCCGGCCGAAGCCGCCGCCGAGCATCATTTTGTGCACGTCGCATTTCTCGGCCGGCAGGCCCGATGCCTCCAGCACTGCCGCGAAGGCCGCCTCGCCATTCTGGGTGCCGCACCACACCTCGCACTTGTCCGATGTGTAGAGCGCGGTGGCGTTCATCGGCTCCATCGTGGCGTGGTTCTGGTAGGGGTAGCTGTAGACGGCCTCGATCTTCTTGGCGGCGCCTGCGATCGCTGCCTTGGCGTCGCCGTTCTTGTTGCCGACATAGGCGGGCTGGGCGTCATCCAGCCCTTCGGCAAGCCACTTCGCGATCGATTCGCTGGAGACCTTGGCGTTGTCGCCCTCGTCCCACACGATCGGAAGTGCGTCGAGCGCGGTCTTGGCGTGCCACCAGGTGTCGGCAACGACGGCGACCGCGCTGTCGCCGACTTGCACCACCTTCTTGACGCCCTTCATGTTGGCGATCTTGGCTTGGTCGAAGCTCTTCACCTTGCCGCCGAACACCGGGCAATCCTTGATCGCGGCGTTCAACATGCCCGGCAGCTTGACATCGACGCCGTAGACCATCGCGCCCGTGGTCTTGTCGACGGTGTCGAGCCGCTTCAGGCCCTTGCCCGCGATGGTCCAGTCCTTCGGATCCTTCAGTTTGACGTCGGTCGGCGGCTCGAGCTTGGCAGCAGCTTCCGCAACCTTGCCGTAGGTCGTGGTCTTGCCCGTGGGCGCATGCGTGATGACGCTGTTGGACGCCTTGCACTCCGAGGCCGGGACCTTCCAGTCGTTAGCCGCCGCCTGGATCAGCATCATGCGTGCTGTAGCGCCGCCTTTGCGCACGTAGTCCTGCGAGGAGCGGATGCCGCGGCTGCCGCCGGTGGAGAAATCGCCCCAGGCGCGCTTGCGGGCGACGCTCTGCCCGGGGGTCGGATACTCGGTCGTAACCTTCGACCAGTCGCAATCGAGCTCTTCAGCAACGAGCTGGGCGAGGCCGGTCAGCGTGCCCTGTCCCATCTCGGAGCGGGCAATGCGGATCACCACCGTGTTGTCGGGCCGGATCACCACCCAGGCGTTGACCTCGGGCGAGCCGTCGGCGGCGCGCACCACGGACGGCCCGCCGAAGGGGAGGTCGAGACCAAACGCGAGACCGGCGCCGGCTGTGGCCGAGCCGATCACGAAGGCGCGGCGATTGAGCTTTGGCGTGTTGAGTTTTGGCATGACGTGCTGATTCATGGCTGCCTCCTCACGCGCTTGCGGCAGCATGGATCGCCTCGCGCACCTGCTGGAAGGTGCCACAGCGACAGATGTTGGTGATGGCGTCGTCGATGTCCTGGTCGGTCGGCTTGGGGTTCTCCTTCAACAGTGCCGCCACCGCCATGATCATACCGCTCTGGCAATAGCCGCATTGCGGCACATCATTGGCAATCCAGGCCTGCTGCACCTTGTGCAGCGCGCCGTTGGCGCCGAGGCCCTCGATGGTGATGATCTCCTTGCCTGCGGCTTCGCTGACCGTGACACCGCAGGAGCGCATCGCGACGCCGTCGATATGCACGGTGCAGGCGCCGCATTGCGCGATGCCGCAACCGTATTTGGTCCCCGTCAGCCCGACGTTTTCTCTGATAGCCCAGAGCAGCGGCGTGTCGTCCTCGACGTCTACGTTGATTGTCTTGCCGTTTATTTTGAGGTTTGCCATCGCGTTCCCCTGATTGGTCCAATCCACCGATTGAACTTCGCCGGGATGTTGGCCTTGAAACTGGAACCGTTCAAATCAAGAAAATGCGTTTGCTGCGCGGGAAGATCGTTGATGGCGCGGTGTTCAGCCGCACCGTCGAAGCCACATGGCAGTCATGCTTTTTTCGGCGAAGCGACAGCCAGCCGCAGGAAGCTCATGACGCTGCCGATCGCCGCAAAGCCCGCGCCCAGCGCGAGTGCGAGCGTCGCGCCCTCGCGATCGGCTATCGCAAAGCACAATGCAGCAAGGGCCGCGCCCGTGGTCTGCCCGATCAGCCGCGCGGTCGCGACGATGCTGCTGGCGCTGCCGCTGCGATGCGGCGGAGCGCTCGACATGATCGCCTTCATGTTGGGCGTCTGGAAGAAGCCGAAACCGAGGCCGCAGATCATCATGCGCCAGACGATGTTGGCGATGCTGGGCTCAGCCGGCAGGCTTGCCAGCAGCGCCATGCCGACGCCGAGCAGCAGCAGGCCGATGCCGCCGAGAATGCCGGCCGGGTAGCGGTCGGAGAGCCGTCCGCCGATCGGTGCCATCACGGCGACGACCAGCGGCCAGGGCGTCATGAAGAAGCCGGTTTCGACCTGGGACCGGTGCAAGACGTCCTCGAAATAGAACGGCAAGGACACGAAGCCGAGTCCCTGCACAGCAAATGAGCAGATCGCGGTGAGGGCGGACAGCGCAAAAACGGGCCGGCGGAACAAATCGATCGGCAGCATCGGCGCGGGATGATCGGCATGCCTCCGGGTGAGGATCCAGCCGAACACCAGGGCGCCCACGAGTTCGGCGATCACCAGTGACGGCGCCGCCTTGTGCGCCGCGCTTCCGATTCCCGTGATGAAGAGGCCGAGACAGGCGCTGGCGAGCGCCGCACCGAGGAAGTCGAAGGCGTGAGTGGCGCGCGGTGTCGGCGGCAGCGTCTTCAGGCCGATCACGACCGCGATCAGGCCGAACGGAATGTTGACCGCGAACAGCCAGGGCCAGGGCCCGAGCGCGAGGATGCCGGAGGCGATGGTCGGTCCGAGCGTGAAGGCGGTGGCGACGACGAGCGCATTGTGGCCGAAGCCCCGGCCATGCATCCGGCTCGGGTACACGAAGCGCACCAGCGCGGTATTCACGCTCATCAGGCCGCTGGCACCGAGTCCCTGCAAGGTTCGTGCGACAAGAAGGCTGGGCAGCGACCAGGCCAGGGCGCAACCGAGTGACGCCGCCGTGAACAGCAGGAGGCCGCCGAGATAGATACGCTGATGGCCGACGATTTCGCCGAGCGCGCCGAGCGGCAGCAGCGTCGCGACCAAGACGATCTGGTAGACATTGACCACCCAGACCACCTCGGCGGGGCTGACATGAAGATCGTTGGCGATCGCCGGCAGCGCGATGTTGGCAATCGCCGTATCGAGCGAGGCCATTGCCAGCGCCGTGAAGATCGCGGCCACTGCCCAGCGGCGGCGCTCCCAGGGCAATCCATCGGTCTTGGGCGCCGAGGGTGCGCCGGCCGTCGGGGTCTTTTCGAGCATGCCTTTGATGTCTCCGAGGGTCGCCGTGTACTACGCCGGCGCCGCATTCCACAGCCGCACGGCTGCATGAGGCGTATGCGATGCGGCCTTGGAGGCATCACGCGCCCCGACAAGGCCCGTGCAAATATCCCTCGATGGCGCGCAGGACCCGGCGGGTCGCCGCGGGGCGCGACAAATCCTTCTGGAGCGCATGATCCACCAGGGCGCGGGAGATCACGATCAGGTCTTCGACGGCATCGTCGTCGATGGGACTGCTGATCTCGCGGCGATGTCTGGCCAGCAACGTGCCGATCAGCTTTTTCAATTCGCTCGTTGCCGACAAATCGACCGATCTGGGGCGCAGGCGATCCTCCTCGGTTTCCAGGATGCGGTTGAGGCTTGCCCGCTCGGCATGCACCTTGAGCTGAGCGCGAACGAGCAGGTTCAATGACGCCGCCAGGCTCTTGCCCTCGGCCGCCGCGATTGCCTCGCGCATCTTTTCCAGCAGCGAGGTCTCGAACTTGGCGATCAAGGCCAGCGTCAGCGCGTCCTTGTTCGGGAAGTACTGGTAGACCGAACCGACGCTGATCCCGCCGCGCTCGGCGACCGCATTGGTATTGTAACCCTCGAGCCCGCGTTCCTCCAAAACGCGAGCCGCCGCTTCCAGGATCACCGCAACGGTTTCCCGCGAGCGCTGCTGAAGTGGCTGTTTTCGGGCCTTCATGTGCTGTTTCACCGGCATGAGACTGCGCTCCGGAAACGCGAGTTGCGGAATATGAGCATTTGCTCACATTATGAAGGCGAAAGGAGAACCAATCAATGGTGACACTGCAATCGACAACATCCCCCGTGCTTCCCGAACACGCGGATGATCCCCACACGTTTCACATCTTTGTCATGGTCAAGACCACGCGTCATTGGCTCGACCTCAAAACCGAGCAGCGCCGCGCGTTCCTGGAGGAGGAGATCATCCCGCTGCTCCGGCAACGTCCTGAGCTGAGAATCCGCTGGTTCGAGCCGGAGGCCTTCTCGACCCGGGCGACCGACGTGATGATCTGCGAAACCCGTGATCTCTCGGCCTGGGCGTGGTTTTGCGACCACCTTCGCGAGACGCGGTTCTGGGATCATTATTTCGAAGTGCTCGACATCCTCCCGGCGCTCGAAGGCAACTATCTGGCCTAGGATGGCGCGAGCCGGCCCGGACGGTTCCGGGCCGGCGCGTCGCGCCCGCGCCTCATCTTGTGTTCGCGGGTGCGTCATTGGATCGCGCGGAGGCGACTTTCGGATAACTTGCGTCATCGGAGCGATCGACTACCCTTGGCACACAAGCTCGCCGCGCGACCAGAATGCGGCTGCAGAGGGGAAGCGCATTGCACGGACAGGCGGACCGGCGCAGCGAAGTCACGCGTGGCGCCAGTGAGGGCGCTCGTCGCCGCGCGTTCTCCGGAGTCTGGGTCATGGCGCTGCTGGCGCTGCTGACTTTCCTGGTCCTCTATCCCGTCCTGATGCTGCTGCTCGGCGCGCTGACCGACACCAATCCGGTGGTGGACGGCATCCGTCTCAGCCTCAGCCACCTGTCAGTCACCAACTTCCTCACCGTGCTCGCCAACCCGAATGTCGGGGAGGCGTTGCTCAATACGCTGATCGCCTGTGGTGGCGGCACGGCCATTGCCGTCGCGATCGGGCTGTTGTTTTCCTGGATCGTCGTTCGCACCAATACACCGTTCAAGGCCTTCATCGCCGCGGCCAGCATCCTGCCGCTGTTCGCGCCGCCGCTGGTGGCGGGTGTCGCCTGGGCCATTCTCGGCTCGCCGAAGACCGGGCTGATCAACACGGTGTTCAAGTGGATGGGATCAGACCTGCGGGTCGATTTCTATTCGATGTGGGGCCTGGTGTTCGTGTTCGGCATCTACTACGCGCCCTATGTCTACATGTTCACCTCGTCCGCGCTGCGCAACATGGATCCGAGCCTGGAGGAGGCCGCGGAAATCTCCGGTGCCAGCGCGTTCGCGACCCTGTTCACGGTGACGTTCCCGCTGATCATGCCGGCGATCGTGTCCGGCATGCTGCTGTCCTTCATCGTGATGCTTGGAATCTATGGCATCCCCGCGGTGCTGGGCGCGCCCAGCAACCTCAACGTGCTCACGACCTACATCTTCAAGCTCACCAACTGGTCGCCGCCGCTCTACAATACCGCCGCCGCGGTCGCGATCCTGCTGATGGTGGTGACGGGCCTCCTGGTCTATCTCCAGCAAAAGGTGCTGAGCGGGCGCAGCTACACCACCGTCGCGGGCAAGGCGTTCCGGCCGCGCAGCCTCGATCTCGGGCCCTGGCGCTGGCTCACCTTTGCGCTCGGCGTCGTCTATCTCCTCATCGTCGTGGTGCTGCCGTCGCTGGCGCTGATCGTGGCTGCCTTCCGCAAGTTCATGTTCATCCGCGATGTCGCGAGCCTGTTCGACATGCGCCAATATTCGCTGATGCATTTCCAGAGCATCTTCGACAATCCGCTGACGATGAAATCGATCTACAACGCCGTCGAGGTCGGCATCATCACGGCGGTCGCCGGCGGCGCGCTGGCGTTTGCGATCGGCTACACCATCCATCGCACGCAGGTGTCCGGACGGCGCGCGATCGACCTGATCTCGACACTGCCGGTCGCGATCCCCGGTCTCGTGGTCGGTGTCGCCTATCTCTGGGCCTGGATCGGCGTGCCCGGCGGACTCTACGGCACGATCTGGATTCTCGCGCTCGCCTTCATCGCGCGCTTCATGCCCGATACCGTGAAGGCGCTGTCGACCTCGTTCATGCAGATCCATCGCGAGCTCGAGGAGGCCGCCTGGGTCTGCGGCCGGGGCATGCTCGGCACCATCGGGACGATCGTGCTGCCGCTGGCGCGGCCCGGCGTGCTAGCCGCAATGACATTGCTGTTCGTGCTGGCGATCCGTGAGCTCGGCTCGTCGCTGTTCCTCTACACCAGCAACACCATGGTGATGTCGGTGTTGCTGCTCGACTATTACGAGGGCGGCAATATCGGGAAGACCGCGGCCTTCAGCCTGGTGCAGACGGTGCTGCTCGGCGTTCTGATCGGCGGCGCCAACTGGCTATCGCGCGGCGCCGCCCAGCGCAACGTGACGCGGACCGGATAACAACAAACGAGGGGAGGATTGGCGATGGATAGACGAACCTTCACCACAATGGCTTTGGCCAGCGTCGCGGCGCTGGCGCTGCCGCCCGTGGCGCGAGCCGAGGACGTCGGCTCGCCCGAACTGATCAAGGCCGCGAAGGCCGAGGGCAAGCTCGTCTACTACACCGCGAATTTCGCCGAGATCGAGCAGCAGGTGATCAAGGCGTTCAACAAGCGCTTCCCCGAGATCCAGATCGAGATGGTGCGCGCGCCGGGCGGCCAGCTCATCACGCGCGTGAAGACCGAGGCCGCCGCCGGCAAGCTGATCGCCGACGTAGTCGATCACTCCGACCGCGCGCTGATGCAACCGCTGGAAGACCTGTTCCAGGACTATGCGCCGCCGAATGCGGCTGACTACAGCAAGGACGCGCTGATCTCGCCAAAGCTCTGGCCGCGTGCGACCATCGCCTGGTCGATCGCCTACAACACCGAGCTCGTGAAGGATCCGCCGAAGTCCTGGATGGACCTCACCAAGCCGCAATATGACAAGTTGATCGGGCAGGTGTTCGCGCAGTCCGGCGGCACGACCTGGACGCGCATCATGTTCGAGCGCCAGGTGCTCGGCGAGGATTACTGGGCCAAGCAGGCCGCTACGCATCCGGTGCTCTATCCCTCCGGCGCGCCGACGGCCGATGCACTGGTGCGCGGCGAGATCGCGATCGCGCCGCTGCTCTACAACGTGATCTACCAGAAGAAGAAAGACGGCGCCCCGATCGAGATCTTCTTCCCGCCCGAGGGCGCGCCGGTCAATCCCTACGCCACCGGCATCCCGAAGACGGCGGCGCATCCGAATGCGGCGAAGCTGTTCCTGAACTGGTGCCTCTCCAAGGAGGGGCAGACCTTCATGATCAAGGAGCTCGGCAACCTCACCTCGTTGAAGGACCCGCCTGCGTTCCCGGAAGGGTTCGATCCCAAGGTGGTCAAGCTCTGGTATCCGAACTTCGACCAGTACGTGAAGCTGCACGCGGCGTGGGTCGCGGACTGGGACAAGACGTTCGGCTATCGGCAATAGGCGATGGGTGCAGCGATGACGGCGACGCTCGAGGTCACCGAACTCAGGAAGCAGTTCGCGGTCGGCCGCCCGGCCATCGACGGCGTCAGCTTCACGGTGCCGGCCGGCGAGATCGTGGTGCTGCTCGGCCCGTCCGGCTGCGGCAAGACTACGACCCTGCGCTGCGTCGCCGGTCTCGAGCATCCGACCGGCGGCGAGATCAGCATTTCCGGGCGCGTGGTGTCGTCACCGGCGCGCGGCGTCCTGGTGCCGCCGCGATCGCGCGACCTCGGCATGGTGTTCCAGTCCTATGCGGTGTGGCCGCACATGACGGTGCGGCAGAACGTGGTCTATCCGCTGAAGCACCGGCGCATCGGCCGCGCCGAGGCGAACCGCATGGTCGAGGAGGCGCTCACGCTGGTCGGCCTGTCCGAATATGCCGACCGCCCGGTGGTCGCGCTGTCGGGCGGACAGATGCAGCGGGTCGCGCTGGCGCGCAGCATCGTCTACCGGCCGCAATTGCTGCTGCTCGACGAGCCGTTGTCGAACCTCGACGCCAAGCTGCGGCTGCGGCTGCGCGACGACCTGCGCGTGATCCTCAAGCAGACCGGCATGACCGCGCTCTACGTCACTCACGACCAGGCCGAGGCGGTCGTGCTCGGCGACCGTATCGGGGTGATGCGTGACGGCAGGCTGCTGCAGATGGATAAGCCCGATACCATCTACAACCGCCCGGCCGACCTGTTCGTCGCCAACTTCACCGGTGCCACCAACGAGCTCGCGGGCCGGCTCGTCACGTGCAACGGCAACTATGGCGTGGTCGATTTCGGCGACGGCCGGCAGGGCGAGGTGGCGCTGCTTCATGCGCTCGGACCGGACGACAAGGTGCGCGTGGCGCTGCGGCCGGAGAACATCGCGATCGGCCGCGCCAACGGCGCCAACACGTTCGCGGCCAAGGTGCTCGACCGCCGCTATCAGGGCACCCAGACTGCCTACAGCATCGAGCTGTTCGGCAAGCGGCTGGAGGCGGTCGAACTCGGCACCGCTGCGCGGCATCAGGTCGGCGCCGAGGCCCCGGTGTCCCTGCCGCGCGAATGCCTGTGGGCCTATCGCGATAGCGGCGCGACGTCCTATGACTAGCGGTGGCCCGACGATCGGCGGTCCTGCGACATCCTAGCTATGCGCGCCTAACCCCAGGCTCGCATAGATCCGCCGTGCATAGGCGCCGAAGGCATCCGTCGTTTTGATCGGCAAATCGCGCGGCAGTGGGAGGTCGATCGGAAAATACTCGGACATCCGCGCCGGTCCCGCCGTTAGCACCGCGCAATGCGAGGCCAGGAACACGGCTTCCTGGATGCTGTGGGTGACGAAGATGATGGTCTTGCCGCTCTCGCGCCAGATCCGCAGCATCTCCAGATTCATCTGCTCGCGGGTCAGCGCATCGAGCGCGCCGAACGGCTCGTCCATCAGGATCAGCTTTGGATCGTGGACGAAAGCGCGCGCGATCGCGGTGCGCTGCTGCATGCCGCCGGAGAGTTGCTGGGGATATTTGTCCTCGTAGCCGGCAAGCCCGACCATCTTGAGCAGATCGCGCGCCCGCTCACGCGCCGCCTTGATCGGCAGGCCCACGATCTCCGCCGGCAACAGCACGTTGTCGAGGATGGTGCGCCACTTCAACAGCAACGCCTGCTGGAACACCATGCCGATGTCGCGCGCCGGGTCGAACGGTGTCTTGGCGTTGCCGATCTTGACGGTACCGCCGTCGGCGGCGTGCAGGCCGGCCAGGATCTTCAGCACCGTGGTCTTGCCGCAACCAGAGGGGCCAACCAGCGACACCAGCTCGCCCTGCTGCACGTCCATGGTGACGTCGGAGACCGCGAGGAATTCACTGCCCTTCGACCGATAGAGCTTCCGGACGTTGCGCAGTCTGATGAAGGGTTCCGCCGTCATGCCAGCCATTTCTCCAGGTTGGCGGCGACGAACGCATCGTCGGACAGATCGGCATGCTCGCGGCAGACCCGGTCGATCTCGGCCATCTGACCCGGGCTCAGGCCTTCGGCCGGGTCGAGGCACCAGATGCCCTGCATCAGCCCTTGGCGCCGCAGGATCTCGTGGCAGCCGGCGATGCAGCCATGGAAATTGTTGGCGACGTCGAAGAAGGCGCTGTTGCAATCGGTGACCCGGGCATCGAGCGCGAGCAGGTCCGCCGGCACGGCCTCCTTGTGGCGGGCCGCCTTGCAGGCCTCGAACTGCCTGATGGCGCTCGCGGTCCACACCGACCAGTGGCCGAGCAGGCCGCCCTTAAAGTAGATGCGCGTGGTGACGCCGTTGTCGCGCAAGTCGAACGGCAGCGTCAGGTCGAGCAGGATATGATCGTCGTTGCCGGTGTAGAGCGCGACCCGGTCGAGTGCGCCTGCGGCAGCGACGCCACGCAGCACGTCGAGGGTGCGGTAGCGATTGAACGGCGCGATCTTGATCGCGATAACGTTGTCGATCGTGGCAAAGCGCCGCCAGAAATCGGCGCTGAGGATCACGCCGCCGACTGCCGGCTGCAGGTAGAAGCCGACCAGCGGGATCTCCTTCGCGACCGCCTCGCAATGGGCGATGATCTCGTCCTCCGGGGCGGATTTCATCGCGGCGAGGCTGAGCAGGCCGGCGTGATAACCGATGCCGCGCGCGACCTGCGCTTCCGCAACGGCCTGACTTGTGGAGCCGGCGAGTCCAGCGACCATCGCGAGCGGCCGCTTGCTCCAGGCCGCGGCGGTCTCGGCGGCAAGCTCCAGCACCGGCTTGTAGAGGCCGACATCCCGGATCGCGAACTGCGTGGTGTGGACGCCGACGGCGAGCCCGCCCGCGCCGGCGTCGATGTAGTAGCGCGTCAGCGCGCGCTGATGCCTGACGTCGAGCCGACGATCGGAATGAAGCGCGAGCGGATGCGCGGGCACCACCGTGCCGTCGGCGATCAGCTTGCGGACCTCTGGGTTGATGTCGCTATGATGCATGGCGTGTCCTATCCAAATTCCGGTCCGGCGACGGCGAAAGGCTGCTCTGCGCCCGGCGCGGTCCGGGGGCCGAAGCGCATCCGCTGGAACGGGCGTTCGACGGTCCAGCCCGAGGCGACGAGCCCGTTCAGGAAATCGGTCTGCGCATGCACGGCGTCGATGATCAGCGGCCGCGTCTCGGATTGCGCGATGGCTGCGACCAGCGCAATGGCGCTCGCGGCATCGTCGGCAAATAGCGGCCCGACGTGGCGGGCGACGCGGCCGTCGCGGACCAGCGCAATCGCGTTGCCGTTCGAAGCAAGGCGCGAGCCGGAGCGCCCGCAAAACTCATGCAACAGCGCATCGCGTTGAAAGCCGTAGGCGCTGCGGTCGCGCTTCATCAGATCGTCAGCCCGTCCGGTCAGCAACGCCTTTGTGCCTTCACGTCCTCTCGTCGCATTGGTCAGGCGAAGCCGGCGCAGCTCCAGCGTCGGGGTGAAGCCAAGGGGACCATAGACCGCGGCACCCGCCGGCGTGGCGTCGAGCCATACCGTCAGGTTCCGCTTTCGCGCCGCCTCGAGGCAGGCATCCACCAGCCGCGTTGCGATGCCGCGGCGCTGCCAGCTCGCGGTGACCAGCACCATGCTGATCCAGGCATTGCCGTCCGTGTAGGGCACCAGCGCCGCGGTCGCGATCAGATGGTCTCTGTCGCGCACGCCGAACACGATGCCGTGGCTCAGGAAAAATTGCCAGTCGGCCTCGTTCTGGTTCCACTGCGCTTCCGTCGACAGCGCGAGGCCGGCCGGCGCATCATCGACGCCGAGCTCGACGATTGCGAGGTCGTCAGTACCGGCCATCGCGCACCTCATATTTGGTAGGCTTGCCAAGGCTCGGCATCGACCGCGCCACCCAATCGGCGGTCCATGCGACGAGCTGGTCAGTATCGACGATCGGCAGGCCGAACAGTTTCACGGCCTGCGATGTGTTGGTCAGCCAGGCGGTCGGTTCCTCCTTGCCGACAATCACCGGCGCGCGGCCAAAACGCTGACCGAACTTGGCGGCGAGGTCGCGCACGCTGAGGATCTCGTGGCCGCTGACATTGATCGGCGAGGTCGGCGTGTCGCAATGCGCGAGGCAGCGCAGCGCCTGTGCCGCCGCATCGCCCTGCCAGATGAAATTGACGTGGCCGAGGCTGACGTCGATCGGCTGGCCCAGATACACCTTGCTGGCGATATCGTGCAGCACGCCGTAACGCATGTCGATCGCGTAGTTGAGGCGGAACAAGCGGCCGGGCGTGGAGAACTTGCGGGAGAAATACTCGAACATGCGCTCTCGTCCGACGCAGGACTGCGCGTACTCGCCGGGCGGGTTCGGTGCCATGTCCTCGCCCGCGCCCTTGCCGTCGACCGGGACGAAGGGATAGACGCAGCCGGTCGAGAACGCGACGATCCGCGAGCCGGCGAAGGCCTGCGCGACCAGCGCCGGAACGTGCGCGTTCATCGCCCAGGTCAGCGAGAGATCGCCCTCCGCGCCGAACTTGCGGCCGGCCATGAAGATGATGTTCGGGCTCTTCGGCAGCGCCTTGACCGCAGCTTCATCGAGCAAGTCGCAATTGACGGTCTCGATGCCGCGGGCCTGCAGCCAGTGCTTCACCTCGGGATCGCTGAAGCGCGCGACGCCGATCACGCGGCGATCGGGCAGGGCCTGCTTGGCGAGGCCCGCCAGCGTCGGCCCCATCTTGCCGGCGACGCCGAGGATCATGATGTCGCCGTCGACTTTGCCGAGATCGTCGATCAGCGCCCGGCTCGGCCGGCACAGCAGCTCGTCGAGCGCGGCGAGGTCGGGGATTGTGTCGGGCAGGGTGTCGCCGGTGAGCAGCATGGGTCGTTCCTGTTGTTATTGCAGCCTGACGTCGCGGACCACGAACAGCCGTTCGAGGCCGAGCACCAGGCCGTAAAGGGCCACGCCGAGCAGAGTGAGCAGCACCACGGCCATCACCATCGCCGGCGTGTCGAGCGAGGACTGCACCTGGATCATCAGGTAGCCGAGCCCGCGCTCGGAGGCGATGAACTCGCCGACGATCGCGCCGGCCACCGCCAGGATGGCGCCGACCTTCATGCCGGAGAACACGTAAGGCAGCGAGCCCGGCAACTGGATCTTGCGGAAGATCGTCCAGCGCGAGCCGCGCAGCGATTTCACCAGATCGAGCAGATCAGGCTCGACCTCGCTCAGTCCGCGCGCGGTGGTCAGCAGGATCGGGAAGAAGCAGATCGAGAACGCAATCAGCATGTTGGGCACGATGCCGTAGCTGAACCAGACGATGACGAGCGGCCCCAGCGCGACTTTCGGGATCATGTTCATGGTCACGAACAGCGGCAGCAGCACCAGGCTGACCAGCGGCGACCAGGTGAACACGACGGCGAGCGCGACGCCGACCAAGGCTCCAAGGCAGAAGCCGCCGAGGATCTCGGCCGCGGTCACCAGCAGATTTTGCAGCCAGGCATATTTGGCGGCGCCAAGGGTCGCGATGGTTTCCAGCGGCGAGGGCAGGATGAATGTCGGGATGTGGAAGGCGTCGACCACGATCTGCCAGAGCACGATCACGGCTAGATGCGCGATCAGGATGATCGCAAATGACCGCGCCGACCGTCCTCCGCCGTTGAGCACCTGATTTACTCCCTGTCGTTCCGCCTGATCCTCGGGGCGCCGGGCAACCTATCGCGGTCTGCGGCAGCTTTCAACCATCTGGTTGATTAGAGGTGCTGGGTCGGCCAGAGCCGAGACGGCCCTCCATCCACCGCCGTCGTCCCAGCGAAGGCCGGGACCCATAACCACCGGATTTGACCGGAAGCGGGCAAGGTGGCCGCAGCGTCCCGCAACAATGAGCATTTGGGGTAATGGGTCCCGGCTTTCGCCGGGACGACGCTGGGATAGTTCTTACGATGTCTCAGCGCCGTCATCGCGCGCGAACGCGCGCCCGATGACAGGCTCCGCGACGAAGCAATCCATCGTTTGCTCACCTCATGCTGCACCCACAGTACGCTGCGGGCCGTATTCATGGCCCGCTACGGCCGCAGCGACTGCATCACGAGATCGACGACATGCTTGCGCCGGGCGCGCCTCTCGGCCGGGCTGGAGAGGTCCTTGCCGAAGATCGCCGACAGCGTCGGCGTGTTGGAGAAGAAGAAGTAGCTCAACCCCGCGATCGAGATGTAGAGATGCACGGGGTTGACGCCCTTGCGGAAGATGCCGGCGCGGACGCCCTCAGCGAGAATCTTCGAGACGCTGCTGACCAGCGGCGAATGCATCGCCTCGAGCCTGCTGGAGCCGCGGACATGGCGCGCGCCGCCGCGGTTCTCGTCGTTCAACAGCACGATGAAGTCGGGATGCGCGGCGAGATGGTCGAACGAAGCCTCGATCAGCGTCTTGATCGCCGCATCCGGCGGCAGGCCTTCGAGATTGAGCTTGCGCTCCTGCTCGCGGATCTCCTCATAGACCCATTCCAGCACGGCGAGGTAGAGCGCGTCCTTGTCGCCGAAATAGTGATAGACGAGCTGCTTGTTGACGCCGGCGCGTGCCGCGATCTCGTCGACCCTTGCGCCGGCGAGCCCGTTCTCCGCGAACTCGCGCCGCGCGGCGGTCAAGAGCTTCTTCTTCGTGGCGACGGGGTCGCGGCGCTGCGGCTTGGTGTCGTCCGATCGTCTCTTGAGCATTTCCAACCAAACAGTTGACAACTGGTCTCGTCCTCTATTGCATTGGTAGCGTCAGGGACGTGCGGCGACAAGGCCAGCCTTGGAGCTCGAGGAGGATGCGATGAGAGGTTTGAGAGCGGCAGCTTTGGCGATCGCGCTCGCGATGCCGGCAGCACCATCCGTTGCGGGCGAGGCCGTCAACCTGATCTTGAACTGGACGCCGACCGCCGACCATTCGCCGTTCTATTATGCGAAGGCGCAGGGCTGGTACGAGAAGGCCGGTATCGATCTCACCATCGAGGTCGGCAAGGGCTCCGGCGTCTCGGCGCTGAAGGTCGGTTCTGGTGGCTCGCCATTCGGCATCGCCGACCTTGCGACCATGCTGGTCGCGAAGGGCAAGGGCGCCGATGTCGTTGCGCTGATGAGCATCTACGCCAACACCGGCCAGACCTTCTACTGGCTGAAGAGCTACGGCGTGAACGGGCCGAAGGATTTTGCCGGCCACAAGATCGGCAACCCGCCCGGCGACGCTTCGCGCGTGATGTGGCCGGCCTTCGCCAAGGCCGCGGGCATCGCGCCCGATTCCGTGACGTTCGTGAATGTCGGCCCGACCGCGAAGATCGCGGCGCTGAAGAGCCACACCGTCGATATCATCAGCGACTTTTACAACGAGCACGACCTGAAGGTGATCGAGTTCGGCAAGGATCTCGGCTACCTCAATTGGAAGGACATCGGCCTCAACCCCTACGGCAATTCGCTCGTCGTCAACGGCGCCTACATGGCGAAGCACCCGAAGCTGGTCGAAGACTTCGTGCGGATCACGCAAAAGGCCTATGCCGCCTGCGTCGCCGACGTCGCGCCGTGCCTGAAGGCGCTGCTCGAGCAGGCCTCCGGCCTCGACAAGGAGAACCAGGAGCGGCAGTGGGAGCGCATCAAGTATCTGATGACCGACGAGTTCACCACGACCAGGGCGCTCGGCTGGATCGACGGCGAGCGGATGAAGAAGGACTACGAGCTGGTCCAGACCTATCTCGGGATGGAGAAGCCGTTCGATGTCAACACCGCATTCACGACCAGGATGCTCGACGGCAGCATCAAGATGGATGCGAGCAAGGTGAAGAGGTGACGTCGGTCAGGTCGGCTGCGTCCCGGAAACCCACGCTTGCTCGTCGCCTGCGCGCGTCACGACCTTCTGCCGCATCGGCTTGAGAACAATGATGGCCATCAGCGCCGCAATGATGTTGAAGAGCGAGGCGATGATAAAGGCGCCCTTCCAGCCGCCAGTCTCCACCACCAGCACGTTGGCGAGCGGGACAAGCAGTGACGCGGTGCCTTTCGCGGTGTACAGCAGGCCCGCATTGGTCGTGGCGTACTTGACGCCAAAGCAATCGGTGCAGGCGGCGGGAAAGAGGCTGTAGATCTCACCCCAGGCGAAGAATACGACCCCGCTCAGGAGCACAAATGCCAGCGGGTTTTGCCCATAGACATACAGCGCCCATATGCCGACGCCCTCCAACGCGAAGGCAATGAACATCGTGTTCTCCCGGCCGAGAAAGTCGGAGACCCAGCCGAAGAACGGTCGCGTGAGTCCATTAAGGACGCGATCGATCGTCAATGCAAATGTCAATGCCGGCAGGGTGATGCCGATCAGCGTGACCGGCGTGGTGTCGAGATGAAAGTCCTTGGCGATGGGCTTGAGTTGCGCAGTTGCCATCAATCCCCCCGCCGCCATCAGCATGAACATCAGATACATGACCCAGAAGGTCGGCTCTCTGAGCACCTGCAACGGTTGGTATTGGCGTCGACCTTGCTGCACGAGACTGGAGGCGTCCGGTGCCTGCCCGCGCTGCGGTGCAAACAGCAACAACGAGAGCACGACCACGATCACGCCCTGGCCGATGCCGAAGGTCAAGAACGTAGTCTGGTAGCCATGCGTTGTAATCATCCTTTGAATGGGAATGATCGTAAGCGCCGAGCCGATGCCGAAGCCGGCGGCGGTCAATCCGGCGGCGAGCCCGCGGCGGTCGGGAAACCACTTGAGTGCGTTACCGATGCAGGTGCCGTAAACGGCTCCGGCCCCGAGTCCGCCGATGATCTGGGCGATGTACAACATCGAAAGCGAGCTTGCGAAGGAGTTGAGAACCCAGGCGAGCCCGGTGAGCCACCCGCCCGCGAAGACGACGATCCGCGGCCCGAAGCGATCGACGAGGTAGCCCTCGGCGGGCACCAGCCAGGTTTCAAAGAGCACGAACAGCGTGAACGCCACCTGGATCGAGGCCAGGCTCCAACCAAATTTCTGGCTGATGGGAATCGTGAAGAGTGTCCAGCCATATTGGAGGTTGGCGATCATCACCATGCAGATGATGCCGATTACGAGCTGGCCCCAACGGGTCGCTTCGGACACCCGCTCGACGGGCTGATCGGTTTGTGGGGTTGCGGTCATCGAGGTCACTCCTCGCCCCGCAAACTAACGCGCGGAAGTTTGTGCAGGTTCCGCCGATGCGCGGTCTATGCCTCCGTGACCAGCGCGCGGATGCTGCGGGCGAGGCCAAGGATGCGCGGGCCGCATTCGCGCTCGATCTGCTCCGGGCTGAAGCGGAATGAGGGAACGCCGCAATTGACCGACAGGCATTCGCCGGTCGGCGTGCGATAGAGCGGCGCGGCGACGCCGAAGATTTCGCGCCGCCACTCGCCGAGCGAGACGGCGAAGCCGCGCTCCCGGCACAATTCGGTGTCGGGCAAGGTCCGCTTGCGGACATAGTCGAGGTCGTTGGGGCGCTCAGCCTTCACGCGCGCCACATAGGCGTCGATTTCATCCCCGGTGAACAACGACAGCAGCGCGCGTCCGACCGCGGTCGGCGCCAGCGAAGAGACAAAGCCGACGTCGGGAACGTGCGGCGCCGCATCCGTGGTGCGCAGGGTCTCGACATAGATGAAGTCGAGCCCGAACGGCATCGCGAGCGACACGGTGCCGCCGGCGTAAGCTGCGAAGTCGCGCATCAGCGGGCGCGCGAGCTGGCGCACTTTCAGCGATGACAGGACGGGATAGGCGGCGGCGAGCACGCCGAGCCCGGGCACGAAGCGGCCCTTGGCGTCGCGTCTGAGATAGCCGAGCTGCTCCAGCGTATAGGTCAGCCGCGACACGGTCGGCCGCGACAGGCCGGTGTGCAACGCGAGCTCGGCATTCGACAGCGAGCCAGGGTGATTGCGGAAGGCCGCCAGCACGTCGAGCCCGTGCGCCAGGGTGGTCGCAAAGGACGGATCCGTCTGATTTTCGGCCCGGGAAGGCGCTATCATGCAGAATAATGATCTCGAACGCCAATAATTGTCAATATATCGAAATGAATTTGCCAATCGTTCCAATATCGGCTTATGTCCGGGGATAACGATAAACAGCCACTGGAGCGAGGCGTCTTCCGATGACGACGATCGAGCAAGCCCGGGATGCAAAGCCTTCCGGAATCGACAAGGAGCGGCTGCGCCAGAAGTATCGGGAGGAGCGCAACAAGCGGCTGCGTCCCGACGGCAACGACCAGTACCTGCAGATCAAGGGACAGCTCGCGCATTATCTCGATGATCCCTACACGCCGCTCACTGAGCGCGCGGCGAAGACTGATCATGTCACCTTTGCTTTCATCGGCGGCGGCTTTGCCGGGCTTGCCACCGCGGCGCGGCTGACCGAGGCCGGCGTCAAGGACGTCCGCATCGTCGAGAAGGGCGGCGATTTCGGCGGCACCTGGTACTGGAACCGCTATCCCGGCGCGCAGTGCGATACGGCCTCGATGGTTTATATGCCGCTCCTGGAAGAGACCGGCCACATGCCGTCGGAAAAATACGCGCATGCGCCCGAGATCCTCGCGCACTGCCAGCGCATCGGCCGGCATTTCGGCCTCTACGGCAACGCGCTGTTTCATACCGAGGTCGTGAGCCTCGATTGGGACGAGGCACAATCGCGCTGGACCATCCGCACCAACCGCGGCGACGCCTTTACCGCGCAATATGTCGGCATCGGCACCGGCCCGCTGCACGTGCCGAAGCTGCCCGGCATTCCCGGCATCGAGACCTTCAAGGGCCACTCGTTCCACACCAGCCGCTGGGATTACGACTACACCGGCGGTGATCCTGGCGGCGCTGCGATGCACAAGCTCGCCGACAAGCGCGTCGGCATCATCGGCACCGGCGCGACGTCCGTGCAGTGCGTGCCGCATCTCGCCCGCGCCTGCAAGGAGCTCTATGTGTTCCAGCGCACGCCGTCGTCGGTCGACGTGCGCGGCAATGCGCCGATCGACCCCGAGTGGTTCGCAGGCATCGCGACGCCGGGCTGGCAGCAGCGCTGGCTGGAGAATTTCACCGCCAACCAGGCCGGCGGCTCGGCGGAAGAGGATCTGGTGCAGGACGGTTGGACCGATTTGTCCAAGCGGATCCGCGCCAAGATCGTGCTGTTGCCGCGCGAGCAACGGACCGTGGAGAACATGCGGGCCGCGTTCGAAGAGTCCGACTTCGAAAAGATGGAGGAGATCCGCAACCGGGTCGATGCCATCGTCCGCGATCGCGAGACCGCCAAAAACCTCAAGGCCTGGTACGGCCAGCTCTGCAAGCGGCCCTGTTTCCACGACGCCTATCTTCAGGCCTTCAACACGCCGGGTACGCATCTGATCGATACCGACGGCAAGGGTGTCGAAGAGATCACCGAGCGCGGGATTGTCGTCGCCGGCAAGGAGTATGAACTCGACTGCATCATCTACGCCTCAGGTTTCGAGGTCGGCACCGAGTACAAGCGTCGCGCCGGCTTCGATCTGACCGGCCGCGGCGGCGTCAAGCTGTCGGACTATTGGGGGCAGGGCATGCGCACCAAGCACGGCATCCACGTCCACGGCTTCCCCAATGTGTTCTTCGTGCTGCCGACGCAGGGCGCCAATCTCATCTCCAACGTGCCGCATAATCTGACGGACACGGCGCGGACCATCGCGCTCATGGTCCGTCACGCGCAGGACAACGGCTTCAAGGCGATCGAGGTCAGCAAGGAGGCCGAGGATCGCTGGGTCGAGCTGCTGCTGACCGGCGTCGGCCGGATGATCGGCGGGCCCGACTGCACGCCCGGCTACTACAACAATGAGGGCCGCGAGCCGGGGCCAGCCGCCCGCCTCAACGTCGGCTATCCCGCCGGCGCCTCGGCCTACTTCAAATATATCGACGAATGGCGCCGCAGCGGCCGGTTCGAAGGTGTGCAGTTTCGCTAAAGCGAAGCGCGATCAGCGTTTGATATCTGTTGTGTGAGGGAGTGGACGACCATGACAATCGCCGGCGAAACGCCCCAGCAAGGGCCCAAGGCTGCATCTGCATCCGTCGTCGCGCAGCATCAGGCGACGCTGAGAGCGCTGCCGTTCTCTGACACGCGCGATTTCGACGACGCCGCGCGCGGCTTCCTCGGCACCATCGAGAATGCGAAGATCACCAACGCGCAGGGCCGGGTGGTCTGGAGCCTCGAGCCTTACGGCTTCCTCTCCGAGCAGACCGCGCCGCCGACGGTCGACCCCAGCCTGTGGCGGCAGTCGCGGCTCAACATGCATCACGGCCTGTTCGAGGTGGTACCCGGCGTCTACCAGGTGCGCGGGCTCGACATCGCCAACATGACGCTGATCGAGGGCGACAACGGCGTGATCGTGGTCGACACGCTGACCTCGATCGAGGGTGCACGCGCCGCGATGGAGCTTTACTTCAAGCATCGCGGCAAGCGGCCGGTTGCGGCCGTCATCTTCACCCATACCCATACCGACCATTGGGGTGGCGCGCGCGGCGTGCTCGGTGACGCGATGCAGGCGGCCGGCGTGCCGATCATCGCGCCGAACTTCTTCATGGAGCACGCCGTCTCCGAGAACATCATTGCGGGGCCGGCGATGCTGCGCCGCGCGCAATACCAGTTCGGACCGTTCCTCGCCAAGGGCGTGCACGGGCACGTCGATTGCGGCCTCGGAAAGACGATGGCTGCGGGCGCGGTGGCGCTGTTGCGGCCGACCGACCTGATCATCGCGACAGGCGACAAGCGCGTCATCGACGGTGTGGAGTTCGAATTTCAGATGGCGCCGAACAGCGAGGCGCCGGCGGAGATGCATTTCTTCATCCCGCGCTACAAGCTGTTGAACCTCGCCGAGAACTGCACGCATAATTTCCATAATCTGCTGCCGTTCCGCGGCGCCGATGTCCGCGATGCGCTGGCCTGGTCGAAATATCTCGGCGAGGCGCTGCAGATGTGGGGCGGCAAGGCGGAAGCGATGTGCGGCCAGCATCACTGGCCGGTGTGGGGACGCGAGCGGATCGACACCATGATCCGCCAGCAGCGCGACCTCTACAAATACGCCCACGACCAGACTATCCGGCTGATGAATCACGGGCTCAACGCCGCCGAGATCGCCGAGACCATCCGCCTGCCGCAGAGCCTCGAGGGCGCCTGGCACGGCCGCGGTTATTACGGCCACATCAGGCATAATGTGAAAGCGATCTATCAGAAGTATCTCGGCTGGTACGATGCCAATCCGGTCAACCTCGATCCGCTACCGCCGGTCGCATCGGGCAAGAAATATGTCGAGTATATGGGCGGCGCGGACGCGATCCTGAAACGCGCCGCGGCGGATTTTGCCAAGGGCGAATTCCGCTTCGTGGCGCAAGCTGTCAGCCATCTCGTGTTCGCTGAGCCCGACAATGTGGCCGCGCGTGCGCTGCTGGCCGACACTTTCGAGCAGCTCGGTTATGCCACGGAAAGCTCGACCTGGCGCAATGCCTATCTGTTTGGCGCCCAGGAGCTGCGGCAGGGCATGCCGAAGACGCCACCGCGCTCGTCGATGCCACGCGAGACGCTGGCCGCGCTGCGTACCGAACAGATGTTCGACGCGCTCGGTGTTCGCCTCAACGGTCCCAAGGCCGAAGGCAAGCGCATCGTGCTGAACTGGAGCTTCACCGATACCGCCGAGACCTTCGTCCTCAATCTGGAAAATTCGGCGCTGACCTACGTGAACGGCGCGCAAGCGCCCGATGCCCATGCCGGCTTTACGCTGGCGCGGGCCACGCTCGATGAGGTCATCGCCAAGCTGACCACGTTCCCCGACGCGGTCGCCGCCGGCAAGATCAAGGTCGTGGGCGACGCGGCGCGGCTCGCCGAGTTGATGGCGCTGATGGACGAATTTCCGCGGATGTTCGAGATCGTCGAGCCGAAACGGACAATGGTGACCTGAACGTGGAGCGATGGAGCAATCGAACGACCCGACGGCCCGGCACGGATGTGCCGGCCCGCCGGATCATTCGATCGGCCGCTGTAACCCTTACTCGGCGCTCGCCACCAGTTGGAAGCGCGGCTTGGCTTCCATCAGGCCGCGATAGGCGGCGAGATAGTCCAATGCCATCCGGCGCGCAGTGAAGCGGGTTTCGAACTGCTTGCGGATCGCAGTGCGGTCGAGCGTGCCGAGACGGCCGACCGACGAGATGGCACTGATCTCGTCCTCGACGATGAAGCCGGTGACGCCGTCCTCGATGATCTCGGCCACCGAGCCGCGATTATACGCGATGACAGGCGCGCCGCAGGCCATCGCCTCGATCATCACGAGGCCGAAGGGCTCCGGCCAATCGATCGGAACCAAAAGCCCGATCGCACCGCTGAGGAACTCCGGCTTTTCGCGGTCGCTGATCTCGCCGATGAACTCGACCAGCGGGTTCTCCTTGATCAGCGGCTTGATCAGCTCGTCGTAATATTCCTGGTCGGCGCGATCGACCTTTGCCGCGATCTTCAGCGGAATGCCGCAGCGGGTCGCGATCTTGATGGCGCGATCGACGCCCTTTTCCGGCGCAATGCGGCCGAGCACCGCCAGATAAGACGGATTGATCGGTTGCGGGGTCAGCAGGTCCTCCGGCAGCCCGTGATGAATTGTCCGCACCCAATGCGCCTGCGGTACCGGCCGCCGTTGCGCGTTGGAGATCGAGATGACCGGAATTTTCGGAAAAGTGTTGAAGACGGGTTGGTGCTCGGGAAGGTCGAGCCGCCCGTGCAACGTGGTGACGAACGGCGTCGGCTCCCGCGAGAACAGCGACCACGGGTAATAGTCGAGGTGAAAGTGCAGGAAATCGAATTCGTCCTCGTCGCACTTTTGCCGGACGCGCTCCAGCATCACCATGTGCAGTGCATTCGGATCGCGCACGGAGCCGTCGAGACGCAGCGCCTTGGGCCAGGTCGCATCGAGCTTCGCTGACGTCTTGGAGTCGCCGCTGGCGAACAGGGTGACGTCATGGCCCAGGGCCACGAGCTCTTCGGTCAACCAGTGCACGACCCGTTCGGTCCCGCCGTACAGCTTGGGGGGAACAGCCTCCGTCAGCGGGGCCACCTGCGCGATGCGCATCTCTCCGTCTCCTTGTGTGTAATGTGGATGAACAAGACCCTCAGCCCTCTGATGGCACCGGCATGCCGAAGACGGGAACGTTCTCGCACGTGCGAGGTTCCTTAGATGTGGAAGTTCTGGCGGTTCTTTCTTCCTTCACACTGTGGTCTTGCTGATGCCATCTCGCTCCAACACGTTTTTGCCGACGCCAGAGTTGCAAAATTGTTGCGCAGTGATGGCTGCATCAAGGAATCCGAACGCCGCCCTTCACGTCATCGTGCACGAGAGCATCGATTAAAAATTTCTCGTTCACCTCAACAACTTTTGCAGGACGTCATGGACCATCTCTCAGGATATGCGCACCGTCCCTTTCCATTTGTGTTGCGCTATCTGCGCCAGCGGCTGACGTCGCATGTTGTAATTTTGTCAGCCGTGGTCGCAGCGGTTGCCTGCTCGGTGGGCACGCAATATGGCGTGAAGAGTCTGGTCGATGCTTTATCCGCCGGTCCGTCCTACGCAGGCGGCGTATGGCTGGCATTCGCTCTGCTCATGTCGCTGATCGCGGCCGACAATTTCCTGTGGCGGATTGCAAGTTGGACAGCAAGCTTCACCTTTGTCAGCGTCACCGGCGACCTTCGCCGCGACATGTTCCGCCATCTCACCGGCCACGCCCCGAGCTATTTCTCGGACCGGTTGCCGGGCATGCTGACCAGCCGGATCACGGCGACGTCGAACGCGGTGTTCACGGTCGAGAACATGTTTGTCTGGAATGTGTTGCCGCCCTGCATCGCGACCTTTTCGGCGATCGCGCTGATTGGAACCGTCAGCGCGACAATGTCCGCCGTGCTGGTGGTGATATCGGGAACCATGGTGGTGGCGATGTTCCGGATGGCGGCCGCCGGCAAGCCATTGCATGACGACTATGCCAACAAGGCTGCGGCAGTCGACGGCGAGATGGTCGACGTCATCAACAACTTGCCGCTGGTGCGGGCATTCTGCGGTCTGCGCTACGAGCACGATCGGTTCGATGCAACTGTGAACCGGGAACTCATCGCGCGCGGCCGTTCGCTCCGCTATCTGGAGAAGCTGCGCCTCACCCACGCGGCCGTGACCGTCGTGCTGACGGTCGCGATGCTCGCCTGGGCCATCAATCTCTGGCAACAGGGCGCGGCGACCACCGGCGATGTCGTGCTGGTCTGCACGCTCGGCATCTCGATCCTCAGCGCGACGCGCGATCTTGCCGTGGCGCTGGTCGACGCCACCCAACATCTGGCGCGGTTGACGGAAGCCCTTGCAACCTTGTTGCAGCCGCACGAGCTGAAGGACCATCCGGAGGCCGAGCCGCTGGTGAAGAGCGGTGCGGCGATCGCGTTCAACAATGTCTCGTTCGGCTATCCCGGCGGCTTGCAGGTGTTCGAGCGCTTCAGCCTGCGCATCCAGCCCGGTCAGAGGGTCGGCCTGGTCGGCCAGTCCGGCGGCGGCAAGTCCACGCTGTTCACGCTGCTGCAGCGTTTCTACGACGTCGACCACGGCAGCATCACGGTCGACGGCCAGGACATTTCGCGCGTCACCCAGCAGAGCCTGCGCGCGGCGATCTCGGTGGTGCCGCAGGACATCTCGCTGTTCCATCGTTCGATCATGGAGAATATCCGCTACGGTCGTCCCGATGCGACCGATGACGAGGTGCGGCGGGCTGCGATCGCCGCGCGCTGCGACTTCATCGAAACCTTGCCGGAAGGCATGAACACCATCGTCGGCGACCGCGGCATCAAGGTCTCCGGAGGTCAGCGCCAACGGATCGCGATCGCGCGCGCCTTCCTGAAGGACGCGCCGATCCTGCTGCTCGACGAGGCGACCGCCGCGCTCGATGCGGATTCCGAGGAGGCGATCCGCGAGGCGTTGTCGCGGCTGATGCGCGGGCGTACGGTGGTGGCGATTGCGCACCGACTCGCGACGCTGCGCAGCTTCGACCGCGTGGTCGTGCTGCAGGGTGGCCGGATCGTCGAGGACGGCCCGCCCGATATCCTCGTGAAGGGAAGGGGTCCCTATCGCGACCTGGTCGCACGAGAGATGGGCCGCCTCTCCACCAGCGCGGCCTGACCGCGCCATCAAGCGTTGTGTTGCGTTCCGGTGCGTTCGTCGCAGCAATAAGGGTCGCCCGAGGTTCAGATGGCAACCGACGTCGTTACGCAGATGATCACCGCCCGCATCGTCGAGCGGGTCGCCGAATCGCCGTTTTACATTCCGATGACCGGGCCCGCGGCGCGGCCGCGGCGCTCGCTCAAGCACGACGACACCTTCATCGTGCTTGACAGCCATGGCGATATCGGCGCCTCAGCGGGCGGGCCGGACGGCCTGTTCAACGCCGATACGCGCTATCTCGCCCGGCTGGAAATGGTGCTGGAAGACGTGCAGCCGCTGCTGCTCGGCTCCAATCTGCGTGATGACAATTCGGCGTTGACGGTCGACCTCACCAATTCGGATGTCTATCGCAACGATCGCCTGACCCTGCAGAAGGATACGCTGCATATCGTGCGCTCGATCTTTCTGTGGCGCGGCACCGCCTATCAGCGCATCGGACTGCAGAACCACGGCGACCGTCCCGCCAGCTTCGATCTCACATTGCTGTTCGACAACGACTTCGCCGACCTGTTCGAGGTGCGCGGCGAGCGCCGGGCACGGCGCGGCACGGGCTCGAGCAAGCTATTGGGGCCGACCGATGTCGCGCTCGAATATCGCGGTCTCGATGAGCAGTCGCGGGTCACGGCGCTGCATTTCGATCCGCGGCCGACACGGCTGTCGGTGAATGCGGCGACATATCATTTCGACCTTGCGCCCAGCCAGGTCACGTCGTTGTTCGTCGCGGTGTCCTGCAACAAGCCGGTCATGCAGAAGCCGGTGCCGTTCTTCCGCGGCTTGCTGGCGCACCGCCGCGAGATGCGGAATCTGTCGGGCGGCGCAGCCAGCGTCGAGACCTCCAACAATATCTTCAACGAGGTGCTGTGCCAGGCGATGGCCGACCTCAACATGCTGATGACGGAGACGCCGCAGGGCCGTTATCCGTATGCCGGCATCCCCTGGTATTCGACGACGTTTGGGCGCGACGGCCTGATCACCGCGCTGCAGATGTTGTGGATCGATCCGCGGATTGCGCAGGGCGTGCTGAAGCGGCTCGCCGTATTCCAGGCAAAGGCGGTTGATCCGCTGGCGGATGCCGCGCCGGGCAAGATCCTGCACGAGATGCGCGGCGGCGAGATGGCGGCGCTGCGCGAGGTGCCGTTCGCGCAATATTACGGCAGCGTGGATTCGACGCCGCTGTTCGTGCTGCTCGCGGGGCTCTATCTCGAGCGGACCGGCGACGAGGCGACGCTGCGCGAATTGTGGCCGGCGATCGAGGCCGGGCTGCGATGGATCGACGGACCGGGCGATCCGGACCATGACGGCTTCATCGAATATCAACGTGCCACCGAGCAGGGCCTGCAGAATCAAGGCTGGAAGGACTCCTACGACGCGATCTTCCACGCCGACGGCAAGCTCGCCGAGGGATACATCGCGCTGTCGGAAGTGCAGGGCTATGTGTTCGCCGGCAAGCGGCTCGCCGCGAATGCGGCGCGCCGGCTTGGCATGCCCGAGAAGGCGGCCAGGCTCGAGGCCGAGGCCGAACGGCTGCGCGAGCGCTTCGAGGACGCCTTCTGGTGCGAGGAGCTCGGCACCTATGCCGTAGCGCTCGACGGCGCCAAGGAGCAGTGCAGGGTGCGCACCTCCAATGCCGGCCAGCTCCTGTTTTCCGGCATCGTCCGCGAGGATCGTGCGCGGCGGGTCGCGGCCGACCTGATGAGCCAGAAGTTCTTCTCGGGCTGGGGCATCCGGACCGTCGCGGTCGGCGAGGCGCGCTACAATCCGATGTCCTATCACGACGGCTCGATCTGGCCGCATGACAACGCGCTGATCGCGCTCGGCTTCGCGCGTTACGGCCTGAAGCATTCGGTGGCGCATCTGTTCAAGGGGCTGTTCGACGCCGCGAGCTACATGGAACTGCGGCGGTTGCCGGAACTGTTCTGCGGCTTCCGCCGTGAGCTCCGGCGCGGCCCGGTACTCTATCCGGTTGCCTGCGCGCCGCAGGCCTGGGCGAGCGCGACGCCGTTCACCCTGCTGGAAGCGGCACTCGGGCTTGAATTTGATACGGCGCGCGGCGAAATTCGCTTGCGCAATCCGCGCCTGCCGGATTTCCTCAACGAGGTGGTGGTGCGCGACCTCCGGCTCGGAGCGTCCAGCGTCGATTTGAGATTGCGCCGCCATAATGGCGAAGTATCGCTCGAAGTGCTGCGCACGCGCGGGCAGATCCAGGTGTCGATCGTGCTGACGCATTGAGCGTCGCACCGCCGCCTTGCGTGCAGCCAGGAAGATCGTGGGAGAGTTTCATGCGTTCGAGGATCATCATCTCGCTTGTCGCGGTGACGCTGGTCACCTGCGCCAGCGTCCGCGCCACCGACGATTCGCCGTCACCATCACCTTCGCCGCCACCGGCAGCCCAGACCAATCCGAAGGAGCAGGCCAAGGAACCGTCGCCGCCGCCCTCGGTGACCGTGATCGGGGCCCGTGACGCGCACGGCATTCTCGGACGCGACGTCCGCAGCACGGCCAATGAAGACATGGGCCGCATTGTCGACGTCATCGTCGACCGCGACGGCAATGTGCGCGCGGCCGTGATCGACTTCGGCGGGTTCCTCGGCGTCGGCAGCCGCAAGATCGTGGTCGACTGGAAGGCGCTGCGTTTTGCCGGCGTCAGCAACAAAAGCGACAGCATCACGCTTGATCTGACGAAGCAGCAAGTCAGCGCGGCGCCCGAATACAAGGAAGATACGCCACTGATCGTGCTGGGTGCGGCCGGAAGCCTCCAACCGTGGGATTACGAGCATTAGGGGAACGACGCTGGTCGCACGTCCGAATTCTTCCTTCGAGACGATTGACGACGATCGTGGCAAGCGATCAGCCGGCAGCACCGATTTTGTGCCTCTGGTTCCAGATCCGCCCAGGCCGGAGCCATCGCGCACGCCTTCGCGCGAGAGCCAGCGCGGCCTGGACTGGTTCATCTTCTTCCTGGCTGACGTGCAGACCGGCTTCGGTCCGTTCATTGCGGTGTATCTGACGACGCAAAAGTGGACCCAGGTCGAGATCGGCTTCGTGCTCTCGATCGGCGGCATCATCGGCCTTCTGGGCCAGATGCCGGGTGGTGCGATCGTCGATGCGGCACGTTCGGAACGGATCGTCGCCGGGTTTGCGGTTGCGACCATCGGCATGAGCGCGTTGGCTTACGCGCTCTGGCCCATCTTGCCCGTGGTGACGGTCGCCGCGACGTTCCATGCGCTGGCAAGCTGCGTGCTTGGTCCTGCGATCGCCGCCATCAGCCTGGGATTGGTCGGACCGCGCGCGATCGGAGAGCGGCTCGGCCGTAATGCGCGTTTCGCCTCGCTCGGCAACGGCTCGGCTGCGGCGCTGATGGGCGCCTGCGGCTATCTGCTGTCGAGCCGCTCGGTGTTCCTTGTCACGTTCTTCCTTGCGATTCCGACGCTGCTGTCGTTGTCACGGATCCGCGAACGCGAGATCGACATCGCCCAGGCCCATGGCGAGGTGAAGCGCGAAGTCCCGGACAAGAAGGCGACCAGCGTCTGGAGCCTGGTGCGGCAGCGGCCGCTCCTGATCTTTGCCGGCGGCATGATGCTGTTCCAGCTCGCCAACGCGGCGATGCTGCCGCTGATGGCGGGCGTGGTCACGGCGCGATCGAGCCAATGGGCGACGGTCCTGATCGCGGCATGTATCATCGTGCCTCAGGCGATCGTGGCGTTGTCCTCACCGTCGGTCGGACGCAAGGCACAGGAATGGGGCCGGCGGCCGCTCCTGCTGATCGCGTTCAGCGCACTCGCGATCCGCGGCCTGCTGTTCGCAACGGTGCGTGATCCCTACCTGTTGGTGGTGGTGCAGGTGCTCGACGGCATCACCGCCGCCGTTTTCAGCGTGATGGTGCCGCTCGTGGTTGCCGATGTCGCGTACGGCACCGGCCATTTCAATCTGGCGCAGGGCATTGTCGGCACCGCCGTCGGCATCGGCGCGTCGCTCAGCACGGTGCTGGCCGGTTACGTCAGCGACAAGCTCGGCAGCAGCGTCGCCTTCATGGGCCTCGCCGGGGTCGCGATGTTTGGGCTTCTCCTGATCTGGCTGGTCATGCCGGAGACGCGGCGCACCGAGTGACCGCCCGGGTGCGCCTGGATTCCGGAAACGGACCTCTGGGCAGCCGAGCCGACGGCTCTGCTCAGAACCCGACGGTCTCGTTCATATAGAACGTGTTGAGGATCGAGATCCGCTGCCGATCGGTCTTGATCGGCGGGCGGCCGTGCCAGCTCATCTTCGACAGCGAATGATAGGCCTTCAGCACCACAAACGCGTATCCGAGGTTGGGCAGGAAGGGAATGGTCTTCACTGGCTCAAGGCAGTAGGAGTTGACGTGAAGCAGTCCCTTGAGGGACGCCTGATAGAGCGTCGTCCCGAGCGCCTCCATGCTGGCGTCCGTGGGACAATAAAGCTGCATCGTCACCACCTTCTTGCGCGTGTCCGGATGCGGCTTGATCTGGTAGCCGTCCCTGTCGACATAGAGCACCGGCTTTGCGACAAGCTTGACGTCCTCGACGCCCGGCAGCTTGTCGCCGCGGGCACGGATTTCGAGCCCGTCGTGCAGCTTGGCACGGATCGCCTGTTCGACCGGCTTCGAGGCCAACATGGTCGACGCGGCAGCCCAGAGCGGACGCAGTCCTGCATCGATCTTGTCGACATTGTCGCCGTAGAGGCGCAGCGCCATCCGCGTTCCCGTGCCGGTGATCGGATCATAGCCCTCGGTGGGGATGCTCTTGGTCAGATCCCGATAGAAATCGGCGGGAAAAAAATTGCGAAACACGATGTGGGGGAAGGGGGCGGCGGAATAATCGGCCGCCTCGATGCTCGCCACAGCGTGCGCGGTCAGCTCATCCGCGAGGCTCATCGGTGAGGTTTTGACAAGGACGTTCATCGGGTCCCCCCTTTGGATCGCAGGACAAGGAAAACTGGTGATCCCCAACAATCCGACGGTATCACATGTCTATCGGGCGGCGGCAACAATTGGCCGTGTGCCTCTTGGCGCCGGCAGGCACCCTGGTTCGCGATGTTGCGGCGCAGCGGTCGGCCGCATTCGCATCGGTATTATGGCTGTTATCTGTGGCGCGCGGACGCTTCGTCACGCGTGCCGCGGAGAAAATGAGCTGAAATCGCCGGGATCGCGCGTCATGCGGCCGCCCGCGGCATCACCAGTTTCTTGTAGAGCGCGCTGTAGCAGGCGGCCGACAGGTTCCAGCTATAGGACTTGGCCATCGCGCTGCGGCGCATGGCGTTGAGCCGATCCTTGGCGCGGAAGGCGTCGAAGGCGCGGCTGACGCCGCCGAGGAAGGACTCCGCCGAGGGCTGCGGGAACAGGAACCCGGTCTCGCCGTCGGCGATGGTCTCGGCGAGGCCGCCGGTCTGGTGGCCGATCGGCAGCGAGCCGAAGCGCTGCGCATACATCTGGCTGAGGCCGCAGGGCTCGAAGCGCGACGGCATCAGGGTGAAATCGCTACCGGCAAAAATCCGCCGCGCCTGCGCGTCGCTGAAGCCGATCACGACGCCGATCGCGTCGGGCCGGCGCCGGTGCGCCGCCACCAGCGCCTCCTCGATCGCGGGCTCGCCGCTGCCGGTGACGACGATCTGCCCGCCCGCGGCGACGATCTCGTCGGCGGCCGAGAGCACGAGGTCGACGCCCTTCTGATGCACGAGGCGGGCGACAAGGCCGAAGATCGGCCCGCGCGAGACCGCAAGGCCGAACTGGCGGCGGACATAGTCGGCGTTGGCCTGCTTGCCTTTCCAGTCGCCGGCGCCGAAGGGTTGGGCAAGCTCCGCGCAATGACGCGGGTCCCAGCTCTCGTCGATGCCGTTCAGGATGCCGGTAAGCTCATCGGCATCGGAGCGGATGCGTAACAGCCCTTCGAGCCCGCAACCGAGCTCCGCGGTCGTGATCTCCTTCGCATAGGTCGCGCTGACCGTGGTCAGGTGCGAGGCGTAGACGAGGCCACCCTTCAGGAAAGACAGCTTGTCGTAGAATTCCAGCCCGTCGATGTGGAAGGAGCTCTCCGGTGCGCCGATCCGCCGCAGCGAGTCCTTGGGAAACAGGCCCTGATAGGCGAGATTGTGGATGGTCAGGATCGACGGAATCCGCGCCTCGCGCCAGGCGAGGTAGGCCGGCGTGAGCGCCGCCTGCCAGTCATTGGCATGCACGAGGTCGGCTGCCCAGTTCTTGTCCAGCATGCCCACTGCAAGTTCGGCCGCGGCGGAGGCGAAGCGAGCGAAGCGGATGTCGTTGTCGGGCCAGTCGCGGCCGGATTGGTCGCCGTAAGGGTTGCCCGGCCGGTCGTAGAGTTGCGGGCACAACAGCAGATAGACCGGCAGCCCGTCCTTGGTCGACGCGCGCCCCAGCGTGCAGGCCGGCATCTCGGCGAGCGCAGCACATTGGCCAACGATTTCAATGTGAGTGAACTGCTCGACCACGTCCCGGTAGCCGGGAAGCATGATCCTGACGTCGCTCCACGCGCGAAGCGCCCGGGGAAGTGCAGCGGACACGGCGGCGAGCCCGCCCACACGGACGAAATCGTCCATCTCCGTCGTGACGAACAAGACCTTCAACAAGCGCCCTCGTTCCAGCCCGTGACAGGGACTATGCAAGATTGGGTCCAGTTTGCCGTTGAGTAAAGTGCAACACGACCCACGGTCCTGATTTGGACGAGACGCGTTCCTGTCCGCACGGCTCACTTCGCTTGTTTCGGCATGATCTTTTCGGAAAACCGGTTTCCGCTTTCCGGGATCATGCCTTAGGGTCGCGCGGCACTGAACAATGATGACCGCGCGACAGAGGAAGCCTTGGGAATGACAATAACCGGCAACGATGAGGGGAATTTGACACGGAGCTTTGGCGGCCTTCGCGTGCTCGATTTTTCGACCACGATCGCCGGACCTCATTGCACGCGGATGCTCGCCGACATGGGCGCGGAGGTGATCAAGATCGAGCCTGCCGAAGGCGAGACGATGCGGACCCGCCCGCCGGTCAGGAACAACTGCTCGACCGCCTTCGGCCAGCTCAACATCGGCAAGAGGAGCCTGGTGCTCGATTTGAAGTCGCCGTCCGGCATCGAGGCGGTGCGCCGGCTGATCGCGACCGCCGACGTCTTGGTCGAGAACTTTCGTCCCGGCGTAATGCGGCGGCTGAAGCTCGACTACGCCTCGGTGCGCGACATCAATCCGAAGCTGATCTATTGCTCGATCTCAGGTTACGGCCAGACCGGTCCGTCGGCGGAATTGCCGGCCTATGCGCCGGTGATCCATGCTGCTTCGGGCTATGAGATGGCGCATCTCGCCTATCAGCCGGGCCGTTCGCGCCCGGACTATTGCGGCATCTACCACGCCGACGTGCTGACCGGCATCTATGCCTTCGGAGCGATCTCCGCCGCGCTCTATCAGCGCAGTGCAAGCGGCAAGGGTCAGCACATCGACGTCTCGATGCTGGAATCGATGCTGAGCCTGACTTTGAACGAAGTACAGGCGGCGCAATTCGAAGTGAAGCAGCCGCAGCGGCCGATGTTCGGGCCGATCGAGACCACCGACGGTTACGTCATGGTGGCGATCGCCAGCGAAAAGACCTTCCAGAACCTGATGCAGGTGATCGGCCACCCCGAATGGGTCTCCGATCCGCGCTTTGCGAAGTATTCCGATCGCCGGGCGAACTGGGCCAGCCTGATGGAGGGCGTGGAGGCCTGGTCGCGCGCCATCAGCACGCGGGATTGTCTTGCCGCGCTCAATGAATACGGTGTGCCGTCGTCGGCCTATCGCACCGTGCGCGAAGCGCTCGCCGATCCGCAACTCGCGCATCGCGGCGGGCTTGCCGAGGTCGAGGATGGCGGCGGCACGTTCAAGGTGCTCAATCTGCCGTTCCGCATGTCGGGGGCGACGGTTGCCGTGGCAAAGCGGATGTCGACGCTCGGCGAGCACACGCTGTCCTACCTGAAGGAGATCGGCCTCTCCGAGGACGAGATCGCCGGTTTCACCGCGCAACGGTCGAAAGCGGCGCAGAGTTAACCTGCGGCTTTTCATCCGCGTTACGGTCTTGCCGCGCGCGGCGATTCCGGCCAATGTTGCCCCCTATAACACGACGATCCGGAACACCGGACGTTGCACCTTGGGAGGGAGCACATGAGGCCGGTCAACCGCGCGCACGCGCTTGCGCGTTTATTTCTCGTAGCGGGATTCGCGTCGGCGGCATTCATCGCGCCCGCCAGCGCGCAGAAGCAGGGCGGCACGCTCACGGTCGGCCAGGAACTCGACATTCCGGGCTTCGATCCGCTCAAGGTCGGCGTCTACGACACCTCGGCCAACACCGCGGCGGCCGCGATCTTCGATACGCTGACCACGCTCGACGACAAGGGCGAGGTGAAACCGAAGCTCGCGCTGTCGTGGGAGCATTCGGAGGACTTCAAGACCTGGACCATCAAGCTGCGGCCCGGCGTCAAATTTCATGACGGCACGCCGTTCAATGCGCAGGCGGTGAAGGAGAACTTCGACCGCCAGAAGGATCCCGCCAACAAGTGCCGCTGCGCGTTCTATATCACCAACATCAAGAGTGTGGATGCAATCGACGACCTGACGGTGCGCTACAATTTCACTGATCCTGCAGTGAACTTTCCGGCCACGCAGACCATTCAAAGCTCCAACAACGTGATGCAGTCGCCGGCCGCATGGAAGACCAAGGGCGACGACTACAATCGCAATCCGGTCGGCACCGGCCCCTACATCCTGAAATCCTGGACCGCCGGCGACCGCATGGTGCTGGAGAAGAACCCGGACTATTGGGACAAGGGCAGGCCCTATCTCGACCGCATCATCTTGAAGCCGCTGCCGGATGCGCAGTCGCGCTTTGCCTCGCTGCAATCCGGCGAAGCCGACATCATCTGGGATGACGAGGCTGACGCCGACAATATCATCAAGGCGCAGAAGGACCCGACTCTGGCTGTGCACACCTATCAAGGCTCGGGGGCTGCTGTCGCCGCCTTCAACACCAAGGTTCCGCCGTTCGACGACGTGCGCGTGCGGCAAGCGCTGGTGATGGCGCTCGACCGCAAGAAGATGTCGCAGGCGATCACCAACGGCTTGGCGCGACCGGCCACCAATCCCTATGGCGACGGCTCCTGGGTCAAGTGCAAGGATGACGGCGCGCTGCCTTACGATGTCGAAAAGGCCAAAGCGTTGATCAAGGACTACGGCAAGCCGGTCGAGTTCAAGATGCTGGTCACGGCGACGCCGCGCGGCCGCACCGGCGGTCAGGTGTTGCAGCAATTCTGGAAGCGGATCGGCGCCAATATGGAGATCGAGCAGGTCGATCAGGCCACCATCCCGCCGCGCGCCTTCATGCGCCAGTTCCAGCTCACGCCGTGGCGCATCGTCGATCTCGCCGATCCCGATCCACAGATGTACGCCAATTTCCACACCGGCAGCCCGGTGGCACTGGCGAACTATTCCAATCCGGAGCTCGACCGGTTGCTGGAGCATGCGCGAACCACGGCCGACGTCGCCAAGCGCACCGAGGACTATTGCGCGATCAGCCGTCTGATCAACAAGGAGGCGATCTGGTTCTGGACCTTCCAGAACACCTATTACGCGATCTCCAGCGCGAAGGTGAAGGGCGTGCCGAAGATGTTCAACGGGGTGCTCGACGTCTCCGACGCCTGGAAGGAATAGCGTTTCATGCTGTTCTTCGTCGCGCGCAGGCTCCTGTACCTGTTACCGGTGTTGATCGCTGTCTCGGTGCTGACCTTCGTGATCGCCTCGCTGTTGCCGGGCGATCTCGCCTACGTGATCCTCGGCGACCAGGCGACGCCCGAGAATGTCGCGGCCCTGCGCCACGACATGGGGCTCGATCAGCCGATCTGGCTGCGCTATCTCGGCTGGCTCTGGCACATCCTGCAGGGCGATTTCGGGCGATCCTTCCGCACCGGCCAGACCGTGCTGCAGGCGGTCAGCGAACGCGTCCCGGTCTCGTTCGAGCTGATGATCCTGGCCGAGCTGATCGGGCTCGTGATCGGCGTGCCGCTCGCGATCGCCTGCGCTGCCAAGGCCGGCAGCGCGTTCGATCGTTTCATGACCGGCTCGGCCTTCGGCATGCTATCGGTGCCGACCTTCCTGTCCGCGATCCTCCTGATCTATCTGTTCGCGGTCGAGCTGCGGATGTTGCCGGCGACCGGCTATGTGCCGCTGACAGAGGATCCGGTCGCCAATCTGCGCTTCATGATCCTGCCGGCGCTGACACTCGGCCTTGCGGAATGGCCGGGCATCATGCGCGTGCTGCGCTCCGACATGATCGCGGCGCTCCAGGAAGATTACATCGCGCTCGCCAAGGCGAAGGGTCTGAAGCCGTCGCGCATCCTGTTCGTGCACGCGCTAAAGCCCTCGTCGCTGACGCTCGTCACCATCACCGGCATCAATATCGGCCGGCTGATCGGCGGCGCCGTCATCGTCGAAACGATCTTCGCCTTGCCGGGAATCGGCCGCCTTCTGGTCGGCGCGATCTATACCCGCGATCTCATCATCCTGCAGGGCGTCGTGCTGCTGGTTGCCGCGGGCTTCGTGATCATGAACTTCATCGTCGACATGCTGTACGCCGTTCTCGACCCGAGGATCCGCCATGGCCACGCTTGAGCTCAGCCTCGAGGACGAGGCCCATGCGACGCCGGCTCGGCGCCGCAGCCGGTTCGGCCTGCTGTTCTGGGTCGCGCTCGGCTGGATGGTGCTGGTGTTCGCGGTCGCGATCTTGGCCGACCTGCTGCCGCTGCCGAGCCCGACCGACATGGACATGCTGGAGCGGCGGGCGCCGATCTCCGCGGCGCATTGGCTCGGCACCGACGGCCTCGGCCGTGACGAGCTGTCGCGGCTGATCTACGGCGCACGCATCTCGCTGATCGTCGGGCTCTGCGCGCCCGTGATCGGCGTCACCATCGGCGGCGCGCTCGGCATGCTTGCCGGCTATTTCCGTGGCCGTTTCGAATCCATCGTGGTTGGCAGCATGGACGTGTTGCTGGCGTTCCCGCCGCTGATCCTGGCACTCGCGGTGACCGCCTATCTCGGCCAGTCGATCTTCAATCTGACGTGCATCCTCGGCGTGCTCGGCATTCCCGCCTTCATGCGGGTGGCGCGGGCCGCGACGCTGTCGCTGGCGCGGCGCGAATTCGTCATTGCGGCGCAGGCGCTCGGCGCCACGCATACCCGCATCCTGCTACGCGAATTGCTGCCCAATGTGCTGCTGCCGCTGCTCGCCTTCTTCCTGCTCGGCGTCGCCGTCACCATCGTGGTCGAGGGATCGCTGTCGTTCCTCGGCCTCGGGGTGCCGCCGCCGATCTCAAGCTGGGGCAGCATGATCGGGGAGGGGCGTGAAAGCCTCGACGTGGCGCCACGGCTCGCCTTCATCCCTGCGATCGCGATGTTCCTCACCGTGCTCTCGTTCAACCTGATCGGCGACACCATACGTGCGCTGACCGACCCACGGCAGGGTGCGCTGTGAGCGGCGTCTTGCTGTCGGTCGAGGATGCGGTGGTCGACCTGCCGACGCCGCGTGGCAATCTGCGGGCGGTGGATCACGTCGATCTTGCCGTCGGCGCCGGCAAGACGCTCGGCATCGTCGGCGAGTCCGGTTGCGGCAAGACCATGCTCTCGCGCACCATCCTGCAGCTCCTGCCCAAGAAGGCGAAGCTGTCGGGACGGGTGATGTTCGGCGGACAGGATCTCCTGAAACTGTCACCGGAAAAATTGCGTAAGCTGCGCGGCCGATCGCTCGCGGTCGTATTCCAAGACCCGATGACCTCGCTCAATCCGGTGCTGACCATCGGCACCCAGTTGATCGAGACCATTCAGGAGCATCTCGAGCTGGGGCTCGCCCAGGCAAGGCAACGCAGCATCGAGCTATTGGCGGCGGTCGGCATTCCCGCGCCCGAGCAGCGCCTGGCGCAATATCCGCACCAGCTCTCCGGCGGCATGCGCCAGCGCGTGGCGATCGCGGTGGCGCTGTCCTGCGAGCCGCAACTCCTGATCGCCGACGAGCCGACCACCGCGCTCGACGTCACCATCCAGGCGCAGATCCTCGATCTCTTGGCACGCGAGCAGCAGCGTCGCCACATGGCGATGATCATCATCACCCACGATCTCGGCGTGGTTGCCGGCCGCACGGACGAGGTCGCGGTGATGTATGCCGGGCGCGTGGTCGAGCGCGCGCCGACGCCGTCGTTATTCAAGCAGATGCGGATGCCCTACACCGAGGCGCTGCTCGCCGCGCTGCCGAAGCTTGACGCCGCGCCGCATACGCCGCTGCCGGCGATCTCGGGGCGGCCGCCCGATCAGACCCGGCCGCTGAAGGGATGCGCGTTCTCGCCGCGCTGCCGCTATGCGGCCGGCCGCTGCAACACGGAGAAACCCTCGCTCAGCACGGCCGAGACGCCGGAACATCTCTACGCCTGCTTCCATCCGATCGCAGCGGGTGCCGCATGATGCAACGAGCCTCACCTGACCCGCTGCTCAAGGTGGAAAACCTCGTCGTCGAATATTCCGTGGGCGGCAAGACCATCCACGCGGTATCAGACGTCAGCCTCGAGATCGCCCGTGGCGAGACGCTCGGCCTGGTCGGCGAATCCGGCTGCGGCAAATCCACGCTCGGCCGCGCCGTGCTGCAACTGCGCCAGGCCGTCTCCGGCAAGGTGCTGTTCGACGGCCAGGATCTCTCCACCATGCAGGGCGAGCGCTTGCGCAAGATGCGCCGGCGCGTGCAGCTCATCTTCCAGGATCCGATCGCCTCGCTCAATCCGCGGCGGCGGATCGGGGATATCGTCGCCGAGCCGTTGCTGATCTCGGGCGTCAAGGATCCCGGCAAGCGCAAGCAGCTCGTCTCCGACGTGCTGTCGGCGGTCGGCCTCGATCCTGCGCTGGTGAGCGGACGCCTGCCGCACGAATTCTCCGGCGGACAATGCCAGCGCATCTGCATCGCGCGGGCGCTGGTGCTCAATCCGGAATTCATCATCTGCGACGAGCCGGTCTCCGCGCTCGACGTCTCGATCCGGGCGCAGATTCTCAATCTGCTGGAGGAGATGAAGACGCGTTACGGCCTGACCCTGCTGTTCATCGCGCACGATCTCGCTGTGGTGAAGGCGGTCAGCGACCGCGTCGCCGTGATGTATCTCGGCCGGCTTTGCGAGGTCGGCCCGTCCGAGCAGCTCTTTGCAAGGCCGGCGCATCCTTATACCGCACTGTTGATCGAGGCGATCCCGGTGCCCGATCCGGATGTCCGCCCGACCCAGAGCGTGCCGGTCGGCGAGCCGCCATCGCCGATCGCGCCGCCGTCGGGCTGCCGCTTCCGCACCCGTTGCCCGCGCGCCGATGCGCGCTGCGCCAGCGAGGTGCCGGAACTGCGCGTGGTCGCGCCCGGCCAACTCGCCGCGTGCCATCATCCGCTGATCTAGGGCATGATGGCACCAGGTTGATCTGAAACAGCGCAGGAGGTCACCTCTCCCTTGGGAGAGGTCGATTTGCGCAGCAAATCGGGTGAGGGGTTACGGTCTATCAAGAGCGCAAGGCCCCTTGTATCTGCACGGCCATGATTTGTGCGATGGAAGCGACTTGCGCTTTGGCCGGTGGCCACCGGCCAAAGCGCGTGGCGATGTCGCCCGTTTGCCCCTCCGGCTACAACCGTGGGTGAGCTCTGGGATCTTCGCCATGTCACGCACGACCGAACAGTCGCTTGAGTTCCGATCGCATGGACAAGGCAGGTTACCGTGAAGAAGACGATTTGTGGAGTGGACGTTTCGAAGGCCAGGCTCGATGCCTGTATCGAACCCGGACAACGGTTTGCGAGCTTCGATAATGATGCCGCAGGCATTGCCAAGCTGGCCGCGTTCTGTCGCGAGCACGCCGTCACGTTGGCGGTGATGGAGGCCAGTGGCGGTTACGAGCGAGGGGTGTTCGTCGGGCTCTGGGAGGAGGGGATCAGTTGCGCGCTGACCAATCCCCGCAGCGTCCGGCGCTATGCCGAGGCGATGGGCATTCTGGAGAAGACCGACCGGATCGATTCCTCGGTGATTGCCCGCTTCGCCCATGCCAAGAACTTGGCAGCGACCCCGCTGCCAAGCGAAGCCCAGCAGCGGCTGAAGGCCCTGGTGACAAGGCTCAGACAGGTCACCGACGATCTGACCGTCCAGAAGCAGCGCCGCGCCAGCATGTTCGACAACGGCGAGATGCGTGCGAGCATTGACGAGGTGATCGTCCTGCTGAAGCGCCAATCCCTCTCGCTCGAAGGGGAGATCGCTTCGATGATCGATGACGACCCGCTGTGGGCAAAGCTCGCCGAGACCTGGCGCGAGATGAAGGGCGTTGCCGGACGGACCGTCGCCCGCCTCCATGCCGAGCTGCCGGAGATCGGCACGGTGTCCAACAAGGCCATTGCCAAGCTTGCCGGTCTCGCCCCGATCGCCAATGACAGTGGCAAGCGCAAGGGTAAGCGACCCACCCGCGGCGGCCGCGCCGGCGTCCGCTCCATCCTCTTCCTCGTCGCGGCCATCGCCGCCCGCTACGACAACAGCCTCGGCGAGTTCCGCGACCGGCTGCTCAAGGCTGGCAAGGAGAAAATGGTCGTGCGCATTGCGCTCGCCCGCAAGCTCCTGGTCCGCCTCAACGCCAAAGCACGCGATGCGCGTGCCGCTTACCTCAATGCAACTTGACAATCCAGATAGTCGCTCACCCGTATTGCTCCGGACGATGCTCCGCATCGCCGAGCGCAATCCGACCTCCCCGATGGGGAGAGGTCGACAGAAGCCGCCGCGAGTCGGTTCGACCCAAACTCATCCTGCTTTAGATCGTGGCGGCCGCGATTGTTCGAGCGACGCGCATGGCGGTCGCCCGAAATTGCGGCCTTGAACGTTTGTCCTTGGCGCGTCGGCGTGGCAAGGTCGGCCGCAACGAACAAGCCTCTCGGGAGAACTGTGATGAAGAGCTTTCAGGTTGTCGATTTCAACGCGCCCTTGAAGGAGGTCGACCGTCCGACGCCGCAGCCGGAAGGCACGCAGGTGCTGATCAAGGTCAAGGCGGCCGGCGTCTGCCATAGCGACCTGCACATCTGGGAAGGCGGCTATGATCTCGGCCACGGTCGCAAGCCGCTGTCGCTGAAAGATCGCGGGGTGTCGCTGCCGCGCACGATGGGCCACGAGACCGTAGGCGAGGTCGTGGCGTTCGGGTCCGACGTCAAGGACGCCGACAAGGGCGGCCTCAAGATCGGCGACGTCGCGCTGGCCTATCCGTGGCTCGGCTGCGGCAAATGCCCGACCTGCCTTGGCGGCGACGAGAACATGTGCGCGATCAAGCCGAACGCGCTCGGCGTCTATTGCGACGGCGGCTATGCCGACCATATGACGGTGCCGCACCCGAAATATCTGCTGAACCTCAAGGGGCTCGATCCGGTCACGGCGGCACCCTACGCCTGCTCCGGCGTCACCACCTACAGCGCGCTGAAGAAGGTCGAGAAGGATTTCGACACCCCAATCGTGATCTTCGGTGCCGGCGGCCTCGGCCTGATGGCGTTGTCGCTGTTGAAGGCGATGGGCGGCAAGGGCGCGATCGTGGTCGATATCGATGCCAGGAAGCGCGAGGCGGCCGAGGCGGCCGGCGCGCTCGCCACCGTCGACGGCAAGGCGCCGGATGCGCTGGAGCAATTGATGAAGAAGGCCGGTCAGCCGATCCGCGCCGCGATCGATTTGGTCGGCAACGCCCAGACCACGCAGCTCGGCTTCGATTGCCTGACCAAGGGCGGCAAGCTCGTGATCGTCGGCCTGTTCGGCGGCGGTGCGACCTGGGCGCTGCCGCTGATCCCGATCAAGGCCGTCACCATCCAGGGCAGCTATGTCGGCAATTTGCGCGAAACGCAGGAACTGCTTGATCTCGTGCGCGAGAAGAAGATCCCGGCGATCCCGGTCACGCCGATGCCGCTCGCCAGGGCGAACGAGGCGTTGGTGAATCTGCAAAAAGGCCAGCTCGTCGGCCGCGCGGTGCTGACGCCGTAGTTCAGGTGTGGTCATTCCGGGGCGCGAAGCAAACCCGGAATCTCGAGATTCCGGGTCCGATGCTGCGCATCGCCCCGGAATGACGGTTGCCTTTCGGAGATTCCCATGTCCGCCAACAACGCATTTCATATCGCCGTCCTCGGCGGTGACGGCATCGGCCCGGAGGTAATGGCGCCCGCGCTCGAGGTTTTGCGCAAGATCGAAGCGACGACCGATCTGAGATTCCGCTTCACCGAAGCGCCGGCCGGCGCGGGCCACTACAAGGAAACCGGCAAGTCGATGCCGGACAGCACGATCAGGCTGTGCGAGGAGGCCGACGCGATCCTCCTGGGCGCCTGCGGCCTGCCGTCGGTGCGTTATCCCGACAATACCGAGATCGCGCCGCAGATCGAACTGCGCATGATCTTCGACCTGTATGCCGGCGTGCGCCCGGCGCGGTTGATCCCGGGCGTTGCGAGCTCGATCGTCGACGCCGACCAGAAAGGGATCGACCTCGTCGTGATCAGGGAATCCACCGAAGGTCTGTTCGCCTCGATGGGCAAAGGTGTCGTCACCGAGAACGATGCGCGCGAGACGATGGTGATCACGCGCCGGACTTCGGAGCGGCTGTTCGAATTCTCGTTCCGGCTCGCCGAACGCCGCAAGGCGCGCGGTCGGGTCGGCGGCGGGCTGACCTGCGTCGACAAGGCGAACGTGTTCAAGGCGTTCGCGTTCTTCCGCGAGATCTTCGACGAGACCGCGAAGCGTCATCCCGACGTCAGGGCGGATCACCTCTATATCGATGCCACCGCGGCGATGCTGGTGAAGCGCCCGTGGGATTTCGACGTCATGGTCACCGAGAACATGTTCGGCGACATCCTCTCCGATCTCACCGCCGGCCTGATCGGCGGCATGGGCATGGCGCCGTCGGCCGACATCGGCGATCGCTACGCCGTCTTCCAGCCGTGCCACGGCACCGCGCCCGACATCATGGGGCAGGGCAAGGCCAATCCGACCGCGATGATCCTGTCGACCGCGATGATGCTGGACTGGCTTGCCGACAAGCATGGTCTCGAAGGTGCCGCGGAAGCCGGAGAGCGGATCGAACGTGCGGTCGACAAGGTTTATGCCGGCGGCATCAAGCCGTTCGAGTTCGGCGGCCGCAACGGCACCGCCGATATCGCCAACGCGGTGCTGGCGGCGCTATAGCTGCGAGATACTGACCCGTCATGCTGAGGTGCTCGCTGAGCGAGCCTCGGGGCGACGGAACAAAAAAGAGGGGGCCGAAGCCCCCTCGCTGACGGCTAGCGGCGGTGGCCGCCGTGATGTCCGCCATGGTGTCCGCCGTGGCCGTGTCCGCCATGATGGCGCGGTGCGTAATGGTGGGGGTGATGGTAATGCGGGCGATGATGCCATCCGTGATGGCGCGGTCCGTAATAACCGTATGCGCCCGGCCGCCAGTAACAACGGCCCCACCGATCGCAGACCTGACGCACCTGATCGATATTGGATGTTTCGCCAGCGATGTGGCTGGCCTGCGGAATCCCGTTCGGCATCGCGGAGGCGGAGCCGGAGGTCAGGGCCACGCTTCCCAAAGCGGCCAATCCAAAAACAGCAAGCTTGATATTCATTGAGATCTCCTTCGTTGAAGCCTGAAAACTGTCATGCGGGCCGCTTGGTTGCTGCGACAAAAAGGTGAGCCAGTGCACTTGGTTTTGCGAGTGCTGCTTCAACGCAGGAAATGCGGAGTTCTAAGGTCACCTCGCGTCGCGGGCGACAATTGGCCGCGCGACAGAATGGCGAGATGCGGACGAGTGCTTGCGGCTCTGAATACCGCGCGCGATGCGCGGTCAGCAGGTGCTCGGCGTTGTCGACGCGCGAGCAGCCATGCGAACGGAAGCGATCGTCGTCGTTGAACAGGCTGCGCTGGTCGGTGTCGCGCATGCAGACCGAGTAGGACTGGGCATGCTGATCTTGACCGTGCCGAGCGCATTCCAGAAAAAAGCGCCGCCATCCACGATGGCAGCGCTTCGATGGTTTCCCAGCCGGCGGATCACACGTTGCGGCGGCCGATGGCCGGCCGATCCGCTCATGCTGGGTCGATCGCGTCCGCGGCGTCGCGATCCGACATCGGGTGCCGCTCAGTCCTCGTTGGCGGCGATCGATTCCATCAGCGACACGAGCTGGCGCTGGACGGTCTGGTCCTTGATCTTGCTGTAGGCGCGCAGCAACCGGAGGCTGAAGGCGCTGTCGAGGAACAGGAGGCTCTCGACTTCGCGGGCCTTGTTGTCACCGTCGTAGAAGAAGGTGACCGGCACGTCGAGCGCGGATGCGATCTGCTGAAGGCGGGCAGCGCCGACGCGATTGACGCCCTTCTCGTACTTCTGCACCTGCTGGAAGCTGACGCCGAGCTTGTCGCCGAGTTCGGCCTGCGAAATCTTCTGCTCCACACGCCGCAGGCGGATCCGCTTGCCCAATTCGATGTCCGGTTTACCGGCGCTGCGCTGCTTCATCTTCTTTGCTGCTGATCTGTTCATTCTGGTGACCCGTCCTTCAATCGGGAAACCCTGGCCCGCATAGGTCAGGGATTCGTCCATGATGTACCGCGTTAAAGTTCGTGTGGATCGTCAGTTCATCGTGAGAACCACGAAAATCCAAGAAGACCGCGGGATGGTATCCAAACGCATTAGCGCGTTGGAAGCACCCTTGTACCGACGCTCCCGACCACCTGAAGTCGATTGCGCCAAGGTGTCTGTCGACACCCCGCCCTCTACATTTGGCAAAATATTGACAGAACCACAACTAGCGCGAGTTTGATCGCCACAGATTTTGCGTATGCTTACCGGGCGGCACAGACACTTTACCCGTATTTCTACGGGCCGAACTATTGTACGGGCACTAGAGATTGGATGCAACCCCTGCTAGTGCGGCGGTGGATCACGAAGACCGGCGCAGTTGCGCAAGACGGCTCGGTCCACCAAAAAGTTTGACGTAAGTGCAAGTCAGGCTTTCGGAATGTTGCTGGACAATTGCCCAAAAGTTCTCGATCATTCGTAACGGATGCACGCCTACCACAAGCCGGCAATTCTTGCGGAGAGGCAATGAAGCGAAAGAGGGAGCACCTTGGGTCGACCTCGGGGCTCCGGGAGTGGACAATATGCCGGTCGCAAGCACGGAAGAACGGTTGCTGGCGCTACTAGCGACGTTGGAAGAATGTCAGGCATTTCTGGTCGGCAGGGCAAACGCGGAGACCGCGCGATTGTTGTCGCTTGCCATCCTCGAGCTTCGGATGGAACTGCACAAGGTTACGGACGCCGAGCTGAAGGCGTTGTGTGACATGGTGGCGTCGGAGGGACAGTTGCAGGAACCCGCCGCCGCCAGGCGATTTCCTCCCTACCTGAGGCTCGTCAAGTAGCGCTCAATAGGCAGGGGCGTGCCCGCGGCGGGCACGCCATGCCTCGCTTTACCCAGCGGTGACATCCACCGTCTCGGTGCCGTCGAGCACGCGCCGGGCCTTGTTGCGGTCCAGATCGCCCTCCCAAGCGGCCACCACGACCGTCGCCACGCAGTTGCCGATCAGGTTGCCGACCGCGCGCGCCATGCCGATGAACCAGTCGACCGAAAGCACCAGCACGAGGCCGATCGCGGGAATGCTCGGCACCGCGTTGAGCGTTGCCGCCAGGATGACGATCGCAGAGCCCGGCACGCCATGCGCGCCCTTCGAGGTGATCAGCGACACGCCGAGCACCAGGAGCAGATCGCCGAATGACAGCGGCGTGTTGGTCGCCTGGGCGATGAACACGACGGCCAGCGTGAGGTAGATCGAGAAGGCGTCGAGGTTGAAGGAGTAGCCGGTGGGGATCACGAGGCCGACCACCGAATCCTTGATGCCGAGTCGTTCCAGCTTGCGCATGGCCTGCGGCAGCACCGCGTCGGAGGAGGCGGTCGCGAGCACGATCATCAGCTCCTCGCGCAGGTAGGCGAGGAACTTGAGAATGTTCACGCCGGCAAGCGCCATCACCGCACCGAGCACGCCAAGCACGAAGATCGCGACCGAAACGTAGAACAACGCAACCAGCGACACGAGCTGCTTCAGCGAGCCGACGCCATATTTGCCGACGGTGTAGGCGACGGCGCCGAGAACGCCGATCGGCGCAAACCGCACGATCAGGCCCATGGCGCGGAACAGCACGGTCGCGACCGCGTCGATGAAGGAGGAGATCTTCTCGCCCTTCTCGCCGCCGACCAGCGCCAGGCTGACGCCGAAGATAATGGCAAAGAAAAGCACCTGCAGCACGTCGTTGCGCGACAGCGCGTCGAAGGACGTTGTCGGGATGATGTTGAGCAGGAAGCTGCCGATGCCTTCGCCCTTGAGCTTCTGGGCATTGCCGGCATAGCTGCCGAGCGCCTTGGCATCCAGCGTGGAGGTGTCGATGTTCATGCCATGGCCGGGCCCGAACAGATAGGCCAGCAGCAGTCCGACCACGAGCGCAACCGTCGTCATCGCTTCGAAATAGACCAGCGCCTTGACGCCGACGCGTCCGACCTTCTTCAGGTCGCCGGCGCCTGCGATGCCGTGCACCACGACGCAGAACACGATCGGCGCCACGATCATCGAGATCAGCTTCAGGAAGGCGTCGCTGAAGATCTTCAGCCCGATCGCGAAATCGGGCGCGGCCATGCCGATGATGATGCCGAGCACGAGCGCGGCCAGCACTTGAACGAACAACGACGTGTAAAGCGGCTTGCGTGTCTCGGCGATGGTGGTTGCGATGGTTGACATGTCGTTCCCCCTCGATTTCGGTTGGCTCGAACCTCGCTCAGTCTAGCAACTTGCATGCCAGAATGTCGCATGATCCGACGCCTTTGACTTGCCCGAAACCGGCCCACCGCATCGCAGCAGGCCGCGCAAGCCATTCCGTCGTTGAACGGCATCAGTTCAGGAACGAAGCGGGAAAATTCGCCCGCGGGCAGCCGACTGCCATGCCGCGGCGCTCGGCGCGCGCCGCGGCATGGCGTCGTCTCAGAGGTTGCTGTCGGTGATCGCCGCGTAGACCATCGTGCGCAGCTCGCGCCGCAGCGGGTAGGCGCTCGACGGCAGCACCTGCGTCATGAAGATGGTGATCAGCTCTTCGGCCGGATCGACGAAGAACGACGTGGTGGCCGCGCCGCCCCAGTTGAATTCGCCGGGGCTGCCGGCAATCAAGGTCTGCGCCGGGTTCATCGTCACCGCGAAGCCGAGGCCGAAGCCGATGCCGTTATAGGCTGCCTCGCTGAACAGCGAGCGCGACATCGCCGGCAGGTCGACGCCGCCGGGCAGATGGTTCGAGGTCATCAGCTTCAGCGTCTTCGGCCCGAGCAGGCGGACGCCGCCAAGCTCGCCGCCGTTGATCAGCGCCCGGCAGAAGGTGAGGTAGTCGGCCGCGGTCGAGCACAATCCGCCGCCGCCCGAGATCAGCGACGGCGGCGACAGGAACGAGCTCGTCGCCGGGTCGTCCTGCAGCGTCAGCGTGCCCTTGCGCTCGGCGGCGAGCGGATTGAAGCCGCCCTGCGGATCGGCGGAATAGCAGGCGGCCAGGCGATGCGCCTTGTCTGACGGCACGAAGAAGTCGGTGTCGTTCATGCCGAGCGGCTTGAAGATGCGCTCTTTCAGGAATTGCTCGAACGGCTGCCCCGAGATCTTGCCGACGAGATAGCCGAGCACGTCGGTGGCGACAGAGTAATTCCAGGCCTCCCCGGGCGAGAACTCCAGCGGGATCTTGGCGAGGTCCTCGATCATGCTGTCGAGCGTGCCGGCCTTGACGACCTCGCCGATGTTCTTTTCGCGGTAGGCCGCATCCACATTGGAGCGCTGCTGGAAACCGTAGGTGAGGCCCGAGGTGTGGCGCAACAGGTCGACGATCAGCATCGGCCGCGACGGCGGGCGGGTGAGGAAGGCGGGCGCGGTGCCGGCGGCGAACACGCCGAGGTTCTTCCATTCGGGGATGTATTTGGCGACCGGCTCGTCGATCGCGACGCGGCCTTCCTCGACCAGCATCATGAAGGCGACCGACGTGATCGGCTTGGTCATCGAATAGATGCGGAAGATAGTGTCGTCCTTCACCGGCACCTTGCGCTCGAGATCGGCGAAGCCCTGCACCGTGGAATGGACGAGCTTGCCGCGGCGATGGATCAGGAGCTGTGTCCCGGGAAAGCGGCCGGACTCGATGTAGCGGCTCTTCAGATGCGCTTCGAGGCGGTTGAGCGCTGCGGTCGACATTCCCGCGGATTCAGGGGAGGCAAGGGTAGGGGCTGACATCGGGCTCTTCTCCGGCTGGGCGAGTGCGCCTTGATAGCCGAAAAGTGTGTTCTGCACCAATCGGCTGCCGCTTACCCGCGCAGGATTGCTGGTGTACGCTGACAGCCGCAATCGCGCCCCGAAGGGACCGCCAGGGAAACGCCAGATGACCCAGTTCAACGACACCGAGCTCACCGACGCCGTCATCCGCAGCTTCGACCAGACGCCCAGTCCGCGGGCCAAGTTCCTGCTGCAGGAACTGGTGAAGTCGCTGCACGACTATGTGCGCAAGACCGATCTCACCTTCGAGGAGTGGGACTACGCGATCGATTTCCTCACTCGCACCGGCCAGAAGTGCACCGATATCCGCCAGGAGTTCATCCTGCTCTCGGACGTGCTCGGCGTGTCGATGCTGGTCGACGCGGTCAACCACCGCGATCGCGATAGCGCCACCGAGACCACGGTGCTCGGCCCGTTCTATGTCGGCGAGCACAAGGTGACGCCGCATGGCACCGACATTTCCGCAAGCCTGCCCGGCGAGCGCATGTTCGTGCAAAGCCGCGTCACCGACCTCAACGGCAAGCCGCTGGCCCATGTGCCGGTCGACGTCTGGCACGCTGATGACGACGGCTTCTATGATTCACAGAAGGCGAGCTATGCCACCGAAGGTCCGTCGTCGCGCGCGCGCTTCATCACCGATGCCGACGGTCGGTTCTATTTCCGCACCATCCTGCCGTGCAGCTATCCGATCCCGACCGACGGTCCGGTCGGACAGATGATCACGCAGACCAACCGGCACCCGATGCGGCCAGCGCATGTGCATTTCCTGGTCAATGCGAAGGGCTACGAGCCGCTGATTACCCATGTCTTCATCGACGGCGACAAGTATATCGATTCCGACGTTGTGTTCGGCGTGAAGGACGAACTGATCGCCAAGGTCGAGAAACGCAGCGACCCCGCGATGCCGGACGGCAAGACGGCCGATGGTCCGTGGCATCTGATGACTTACGAATTCCACGTGAAGCCGGGCAGCGGAATGGCACCTGCGCCGCTCGGGACGAAGGTCGCTGAGGATGCCTGATCGACCGGCTCGCGATTGCCTGCTCAATTCTTGCGCGTCGCACAAGAATTGAGCGGATCGCAAATTTTAAAAGCTGAGAGAGTTCGGTCGCGCGCTGCGACATAATTCGCAACTTGTTCGGTTCCATCGCGTTTTTGCGCTGCAACGATTTGGCACGCGGCTTGAATAGTGAGCTGCCGACGCCATCGACGCCGTCCCTTGAGACCAATGATCCGAATTGTGCTGCCGCACCGGGGCCACCCCCGAACGCGCCCTCATGCGCTGACAGCGGCGACACCAGACGGACGGCCATCCTCAGCACAGACGCAGAAGGACCAGACTGCCCATGACCAAGCGCAACGACCGTCGTTCAGGCCGCGGATTGAGCCGTCGCCAGCTCCTCAAGGCGACCAGCGGCACCGCGGCGCTGCTCGCAGCCGTGAAGCTCAACTTCCCCGCCGGGGCCTTCGCGCAAGGCGCAGGTCCGGAAGTGAAAGGCGCCAAGCTCGGCTTCATTGCGCTGACCGATGCGTCGCCGCTGTTCGTCGCCAAGGAGAAGGGCATCTTCGCCAAATACGGCATGCCCGATGTCGAGGTGCAGAAGCAGGCCTCGTGGGGCACGACGCGCGACAATCTCGTGCTCGGCTCCGAAGGCAACGGCATCGACGGCGCGCATATCCTGACCCCGATGCCGTATCTGATCTCGGCCGGAAAGGTGACGCAGAACAACCAGCCAACGCCGATGTACATCCTGGCGCGGCTCAATTTGAACGGCCAGTGCATCTCGGTTGCGAAGGAATATGCCGACCTCAAGGTCGGCATCGACGCCGCTCCCTTCAAGGCTGCGCTCGAGAAGAAGAAGGCGTCCGGCAAGGCAGTGAAGGCCGCGATGACATTCCCGGGCGGCACGCACGATCTCTGGATCCGCTACTGGCTTGCCGCCGGCGGCATCGATCCCGACAAGGACATCGAGACCATCGTGGTGCCGCCGCCGCAGATGGTGGCGAACATGAAGGTCGGCACCATGGATTGCTTCTGCGTCTGCGAGCCGTGGAATCTGCAGCTCATTCATCAGGAGATCGGCTACACCGCGCTCACCACCGGCGAGCTCTGGGACAAGCATCCGGAGAAATCGTTCGGCCTGCGCGCCGCCTGGGTCGACAAGAACCCGAGGGCCGCGAAGGCACTCCTGATGGCGGTGATGGAGGCCCAGCAGTGGTGCGAGAAGGCGGAGAACCGCGACGAGACCGCGGCGATCTGTGCCAAGCGGCAGTGGATCAATTGTCCGGTGGAGGACATCACCGACCGCATGAAGGGCAAGTTTGATTACGGCACCGGTCGCGTGGTCGAGAACTCGCCGCAGCAGATGCGGTTCTGGAAAGACAACGCGTCCTATCCCTATCAGAGCCACGACCTCTGGTTCCTCACCGAAGACATCCGCTGGGGCAAGTATGAACCCGGCTTCGACACCAAGGCGCTGATCGCCAAGGTCAACCGCGAGGACCTCTGGAAGGAGGCCGCCAAGGACCTCGGCGTGCCCGCATCCGACATTCCAGCCTCGACCTCGCGTGGCAAGGAGACCTTCTTCGACGGCAAGGTGTTCGATCCCGCCGACCCCGCCGCCTACCTGAAGTCGCTCTCCATCAAGCGCCTCGACGTCTGATCCGATCATCGGGTTGCAGATTGCGCGGCCCGCCCTGTCACCACGGAGATTTTTCTTTGATGTCTATGCCTGCCATGAAGACCGATGTGTCAGCAGTAGCGATCCCGTCGGCTGCTATGCCGGCGCCGGTCGTGACGATGACGCCCAAGGCAACGCCACGTGCCGAAGCCTATGCCCGAATGGCAAAAGAGATCGCGGTGCGCGTGGTGCCGCCGGCGATTGTCATCGCGCTCCTGCTCGTGATCTGGGAGTTGATCTGTCGGCGCGCCGGGTCGAGCCTGCCGCCGCCTTCGAAGGTGTTCATGGATACCCGCGAGCTGATCCTTGATCCTTTCTTCGACAATGGCGGCATCGACAAGGGATTGTTCTGGCATCTCTCCGCCAGCCTGCAGCGCGTCGCCTACGGCTATTCGCTTGCCGCGGTCGCGGGCATCGCGCTCGGCACGCTGGTCGGCCAGTCGGTCTGGGCGATGCGCGGACTCGATCCGCTGTTCCAGGTCCTGCGCACGATCCCGCCGCTCGCCTGGCTGCCGCTGTCGCTCGCCGCGTTCCGCGACGGCCAGCCCTCCGCGATCTTCGTGATCTTCATCACCTCGGTGTGGCCGATCATCATCAACACCGCGGTCGGCATTCGCAACATCCCGCAGGACTACCGCAACGTCGCCGCCGTGGTGCAGCTCAATCCGCTTGAGTTCTTCACCAAGATCATGATCCCGGCCGCCGCGCCCTACATGTTCACCGGTCTGCGCATCGGCATCGGTCTGTCGTGGCTTGCGATCGTCGCGGCCGAGATGCTGATCGGCGGCGTCGGTATCGGCTTCTTCATCTGGGATGCGTGGAATTCCTCGCACATCAGCGAGATCATCCTGGCGCTGTTCTACGTCGGCATCATCGGCTTCGTGCTCGATCGCCTGATCGCGGGGCTCGGCAAGATCGTGACCCGCGGCACGGCTGCGAACTGAGGGGACTAGTCATGCAGGCCTATCTGAAGCTCGATCACATCGACAAGTCCTTTAGCCGCGGCAACGCGACGACGGAGGTGCTCAAGGACATCAACCTGACGATCGAGAAGGGCGAGTATGTCTCGATCATCGGGCATTCCGGCTGCGGCAAGTCGACCCTGCTCAACATCGTCGCCGGCTTGACCGGCACGACCAAGGGCTGCGTGCTGTTGGAGAACCGCGAGGTCAATTCGCCGGGACCGGACCGCGCCGTGGTGTTCCAGAACCACAGCCTGCTGCCGTGGCTGACGGTCTACGAGAACGTCAGGCTCGGTGTCGACAAGGTGTTTGCTAGAACAAAGAGCAGGGCCGAGCGCGACGCCTGGGTCATGCACAATCTCAACCTCGTGCAGATGGCGCACGCGAGGGACAAGCGGCCGAGCGAAATCTCGGGCGGGATGAAGCAGCGCGTCGGCATCGCGCGTGCGCTCGCCATGGAGCCGAAGGTGCTGCTGCTCGACGAGCCATTCGGCGCGCTCGACGCGCTGACCCGCGCCCATCTGCAGGATTCGGTGATGGCGCTGCACCAGAAGCTCGGCAACACCATCCTGATGATCACCCACGATGTCGACGAGGCCGTGCTGCTCTCGGATCGTATCGTCATGATGACCAACGGTCCCAGTGCAGGGATCGGCGAAGTGCTTGAGGTGCCGTTGGCGCGTCCGCGCAAGCGGCTCGAGCTCGCGGCCAACCCCGGCTATCTGAAGTGCCGGCAGCGTGTGCTCGAATTCCTCTACGAGCGCCATCGCTTCGTCGAGGCGGCATAACCCCTTCACCTCGCCGCAATGGCGCGGCGAGGGAAGCAGCGCGCATGGAGGCGCACATGACACCCGACCAGATCAAGCTCGTGCAGGACTCCTTTGCCAAGGTGGCGCCGATATCGGAGCAGGCGGCGGCGATCTTCTATGACCGGCTGTTCGAGGTCGCGCCCGGTGTGAAGGCGATGTTTCCCGCTGATATGACCGAGCAGCGCAAGAAGCTGATGGCGACGCTCGCGGTCGTGGTCAACGGGCTGGGCAATCTGCCTTCGGTGCTTCCCGCCGCAAGCGCGCTCGCCAAGCGCCATGTCGGCTATGGCGCGAGGCCTGAACACTATCCGGTGGTCGGCGCCGCGCTGTTGTGGACCCTGGAGAAGGGTCTCGGTGAGGCCTGGACGCCCGACGTCGCCGCCGCCTGGATCGCGGCCTACGGCACGCTGTCGGGCTATATGATCTCGGAGGCCTACGGCAGCGCGCAAGCGGCCGAATAGGGGATGCGTATGCGGCAACGTCCCATCGTCAATGGCGGAATGTCCCCGGTGCATTCGACGCCGCACGCCTTCTCCACTATGGTCCACCCCGTTCCACCAACGGGTGAACCCGACAATGATGTACCTGGAAACGCCGCCAAAGCTGATTCCGACCGAGATCTTCACCGCCGTGCCAGCCGAATTCCGCCGCAAGGTGGCGACCGAGTGGGCCGATGCCAATCGGCCGGGCGCGATGACCGACTGTTTCATCGAGGGGCCGTCATTCGACGCGTCGGGCAATCTCTATATCGTCGACATTCCATTCGGCCGCATCTTCCGCATTGCGCCGGATAGGACCTGGTCGCAGGTCGCGGAATATGATGGTTGGCCGAACGGGCTGAAGATCGACGCCAACGGCCGCATCCTGATCGCCGACTACCGGCACGGCTTGATGGAGCTCGATGCCAAAGCGGGCAAGGTCACGCCGGTGCTGCGGTCGCGCAACTCGGAATCGTTCCGCGGCTGCAACGACCTGCACATCGCCTCGAACGGCGACATCTATTTCACCGATCAAGGCCAGACCGGCCTGCACGATCCGACCGGCCGCGTCTATCGCTTGCGCAGCAACGGCCAGCTCGACTGCCTGATCGACACCGGCATCAGCCCGAACGGCCTCGTGCTCGATCCGCACGAGGCGGTGCTGTTCGTCGCCATGACGCGCGACAACGCGGTGTGGCGCGCACCATTCATGAAGGACGGCAGCGTCTCCAAGGTCGGGCGTTTCTGCTCGCTGTTCGGCCCGAGCGGGCCCGACGGCATGACGGTGGACAAAGCCGGACGCCTGTTCGTCGCGCACGCCTCGCTCGGCCACGTCTTTGTCTTTGCGCCGAACGGCGAGTGCATCGCGCGCATCAAGTCCTGCGCCGGGCAGAGCTGCACCAATGTCGCGATCGGCGGCGCCAACCGCGACCGGCTCTACATCACGGAATCGGTGACGGGCTCGGTGCTGGTGGCTGACATCAGCGGGCTCGGTTGATCGTCACACACCGGCGCTGGAGCGCACGGGCCGCGCAACACGCTCGGCCTTCGCCGGGACGACGATGGGGAGACATTGTCGCTCGCTTGCACTATCTTTGTGCGCGGGGCCATCAACGAACCACGCATAACGAGGCGATCGTGCAGACAAAAGCATTCGGCAAGGGCGGCCCGCAGGTTTCAGTGATCGGGCAGGGCACCTGGTACCTCGATCACGGTGACCGCAAGGCGGCCGTCGCCGCGCTGAAGCGCGGCATCGACGACGGCATGACGCATATCGACACCGCGGAGATGTATGGCGATGCCGAGCTGGTGATCGCGGACGCCATCGCCGGTCGTCGCGACGAGCTGTTTTTGGTCTCCAAGGTGCTGCCGAGCAACGCCTCGCGGCACGGCACCATCACCGCCTGCGAGCGCTCGTTGAAGCGGCTGAAGACTGACCGGCTCGACTGCTATCTGCTGCACTGGCGCGGATCCTATCCGCTCGCCGACACCGTTGCTGCCTTCGACGATCTGATGGCGGCCGGCAAAATCCGCTCCTGGGGCGTCAGCAATTTCGACACCGCCGATCTCGATGAGCTGCTCGACGTCGCCGGCGAGGGCAAGATCGCCTGCAACCAGGTGCTCTACCATCTGCAGGAGCGCGCGATCGAGCATGCCGTGATCCCGTGGTGCGCGCAGCATGGCGTCGCCGTGGTGGCCTACTCGCCGTTCGGCCACGACGATTTCCCCTCGCCGTCGAGCAAGGGCGGCGCCGTGCTGCAATCGATCGCGCGGGCGCACAAGGCAACTCCACGTCAGGTCGCGCTGAGCTTTCTCATCCGCGATCCATCGGTGCTCGCGATTCCGAAGGCGTCGAGCGCGGACCACGCGGCGGAGAACGCCGCGGCGGGAACCCTCACGCTCAGCGGCGCCGAGGTCGCGGCGCTCGACAAGGCGTTTCCTCGAGGGTCGAAGCCGCGCTCACTGCCGATGCTGTAGAGCGCGAGATTGCGTTGAGCAGTCTCCGCAAGTCCGGCGTCGCCAAACCTCTCCTATAGGGAGAGGTCGCGCCGAAGGCGCGGGTGAGGGGTTGCGCACTATCGTAGGACCTAACCCCCTCACCCGATTTGCTGCGCAAATCGATCTCTCCCCGCTGGGGAGAGGTGAGCAGAAGCTGCAGTCGCGCTGCTGCAATCGCGTTGCGAGGTCCCGGCCCCACACAATTCCTAACAAACTGTTTCAATCGCGCCTGCGCAACGCCTGTGGCAGGCCGCCGCGCGCGCTGACGCATATCCGAGTCCCGTTTTCGGCCATTGTCCTTGCGGCGGAATTGGCGTTTTGTGAAGGCTCAGCAGATTCGTTTTATTTTGCCTCCGAGATTGCCGTGACGCCGCCCCCCGCCGCAGCCGCCAGGCTGGACAGCGCCCTTTTGCCGTTGCCTGAAAAGAAGTCCGTCGCACCGAAAGCGCCTGCGCGCACGGATCGGCCGTTCAAGGGCATCGCGCTGATCCTGCTGTCGACGGTGTTTCTGGGAACCTCCGACGTCACCGCCAAGTATCTGTCCTCGACGCTGCCTTCGATCGAGATCGCCTGGATCCGCTTTCTGGTGTTTGCGCTGATCATGACGCCCGCGATGCTGCCGGGCACGCCGCTGTTCGCGATGCAGAGCCGGCGCCCCGGACTGCACGTGCTGCGCGGCGCGGCGCTGCTCGGTTCCTCGCTGATCTTCATCACCGGGCTCGGCTTCCTGCCGATCGCAGAGGCCTCCGCCACCAGCTTCGTCTCGCCGCTGTTCGTCACCGCGCTGTCGATCGCTTTCCTCGGCGAGAAGGTCGGCCTGCGCCGCTGGATCGCGACCGGGGTCGGGCTCGCCGGCGTGTTCGTCATCCTGCGGCCCGGCACCAGCGCGTTCCATCCCGCGGCATTCTTCCCGATCGCCTCCGCGCTGGCCTGGGCGGCCACGCTGATCATGACGCGCATGATGAGCGGCAGCGAACGCTCGGTCACCGTCATGGCCTATTCGGCAATCACGGGCGCTGCCATCGTCTCCGCATTGGTACCGTTCGTCTGGGTCACGCCGACCTGGCACGACATCCTGTTCGGCCTCCTGATCGGTATTGCGTCTACCGCGGGACAATGGATCGTGGTGCTGGCGTTCCGCTATGGCGACGCCTCGGTGCTCGCGCCGTTCTCCTATACGCAATTGCTATGGGTCAGCATCCTCGGCTTCCTGATCTTTGGCGAAGTGCCGGACCGCTGGACCATCCTCGGGGCCGCCTTCATCGTCGCTTCAGGCCTCTACACCGCGCATCGCGAGCGAATCCGCCGTTCGCAATTGCTCGCGGTGGCCGGCGAGCCGGCGCCCAACGCCTGATTGGTGGCCATGGTGTTGCCGGGCGCCAATCCCGGCAACGGCGCTGTGCGCAGTCATCCTCGGTCGCGTTCTGGAGCGAAACGCCTGTCGCGGACTTGATCCGGAACGGCGACTGGCCGACACTGAAGAGACGTCTCAACGCAAGAATCGGGAGTTTCGGTTCTGATTCAATCAGAATCGATCAGCTCTATAAGTGAGGCGAATCCAGTTGGGAGGAACCATGCGCGCAGCCATCTTCAGGAACGGCGAGATCGTCGTCGACACCTTGCCCGAGCCGAAGCCCGGCACCGGCCAGGTGCTGGTCAAGACGCTCGCCTGCGGCATCTGCGGTTCCGACTTGCACGCGCGTAAGCATGCTCACCGCATGGTGGAGCTGACGAAATTCTTTCCCGGCCGCCAGCCGATGGACCTGTCCCGCGACGTCGTGTTCGGCCACGAGTTCTGCTGCGAAATCCTGGATTACGGACCCAACAGCACGCGCAAGCTGAAGCCAGGGACGAGAGTGTGCTCCGTGCCGGCACTGCTCACGCCGGAGGGACCGCGGGGCGTCGGCTATTCCAACGAGAATGTCGGCGGCTATGCCGAGCAGATCCTGCTCAGCGAGGCGCTGCTGCTTGAGGTGCCGAACGGGCTCGCCGCCGAGCACGCCGCGCTCACCGAGCCGCTTGCGGTCGGCGTGCATGCGGTAGCGAAGGTCGACATTCGCGGCGGCGAGGTGCCGCTGGTGATCGGTTGCGGCCCGGTCGGGCTTGCGGTGATCGCGGCGCTGAAGATCAAGGGTCTCGGTCCGATCGTCGCCGCCGACTACTCACCGGCGCGGCGCCGGCTTGCGGAAAAGATGGGCGCCGATGTCGTCATCGACCCCGCCAAGACCCAGCCCTATGCGAGCTGGGCCGAGCATGCCCAGATGGCGCCGGAGGAGAAAGCCGCGCGGCCGCCCATGCAGGCGATGCTGCCGGCGCTGAAGCCGGCGTTGATCTTCGAATGCGTCGGCGTGCCCGGTGTGTTGCAGCAGGTGTTCGAGGGCGCGCCGCGCGATGCCCGCATCGTGGTGGTCGGCGTCTGCATGGAGACCGATCGCTCCGAGCCGATGCTTGGCATCCTGAAGGAGCTCAACGTTCAGTACGTGCTCGGCTACGCGCCGGAGGAGTTCGCCTATTCGCTGCGCCTGATCGCCGAAGGGCGGGTCGATGCCGCATCGCTGGTGACCGGCCGCGTCGGCATCGACGGCGTGGCGCAGGCCTTCGCCGATCTCGCCAACCCGGAAGCGCACACCAAGATTCTGGTCGAGCCCTGGCGCTAGGCTTTCGGCCATGCGCGTGCCGGTTTGCATTTCGTGACGCCGAACCTATAGTTCGCTGTCTTCGAAAGTGCTGCGGTTCATGCGGGTTTCAATCATCACGGGCGGCGGCTCCGGCATTGGTGCGGCGATCGCGCGGCGTCTGGCCGGGCCCGATCAATGCCTGATGCTGCACGGACAGGGCGCCGAGGCCGCTGGGCGCGAACGGCTGAATGCGGTCGCGGAGAGGTGCCGACGGGTCGGCGCAAAGGTCGCTACCCGTAGCGGCGATCTCGCCAAGGCGGGTAGCGGCGCCGAGCTCGTCAATGCGGCGCGCGCGGAATTCGGGCCGGTCGATGCGATCGTGCATGCGGCCGGCTTTGCCGACCGGCGCGATTTTGCCAGCCTGCCGCGCGAATCGCTGGAGCGGGCCTTCGCGGTGATGGCTGCGGCCTTCCACGAAATGGCGGCCGCCGCACTGCCGGATCTGGCACGCAGCGCACAGGGGCGCGTCGTCGCGGTCTCGAGCTTCGGGGCGCATCGCTTCGTGCCCGGCGGCACCTTTCCCGGATCGGCCGCGGCCAAGGCCGCGCTCGAAGTGCTGGTGAAATCGCTGGCGATCGAGCTCGCCGCCTCGGGCGCCACCGCCAACGCCGTGGTGCCTGGCTATACGCAGAAAGATCCCGGCCTAGTCGGCGCGCTGGATCCCACGGCCTGGGAGCGCGTGGCGAAGGCCAATCCGATGCAGCGGCTGGGCCAGCCCGACGAGGTCGCTGCCGTGGTCGCCTTCCTGCTGTCGCCGGAGGCAGGACACGTCACCGGCACGTTGCTGCCGGTCGATGGCGGCCTGACCCTGACGTGATGACATGACGGAGGGCGCCCCAGGACAACAAGTTGATGTCGTCGTGCTCGGCGCCGGCATGGTCGGCGTCTCCGCGGGCCTCGCGGCGCGACAGCGCGGGCTGTCGGTCATCGTCGTCGACCGCCGTGAGCCCGGCAGCGAAACCTCCTTCGGCAACGCCGGCATTCTCTCATCCGGCTCGATCTTCCCGCTCAACACGCCCGCGCTCTGGAAGAACCTGCTGAAGTACCTGAGCAACCAACATCCGGCGCTGCGCTGGAATCTTCCCTGGGCCGTCGCCAATGCCGGCTGGGTGATGCGCTTCCTTGCCAGCGCTGCACCGTCGCAGACCAAGCCGCGCGCGGTCGCGCTGCACGGGCTGATCTCGACGTCGCTCAAGCTGCATCGCGACTGGATCGTGCAGGCGGGCGCGGGGCATCGTATTCGCGAGACCGGCTGGCTGAAGGCGTGGCGTGGCGACGGAGTCGCCAACGCCAAAGCGGAGCAGGCGGCGCTCGCCGAATACGGCATCAAGAGCGAGGTGCTGGATCGACAGGCGATCTCCGCGCTCGAACCCAACATCATCCCCGCCTACCGTGTCGGCCTGCTGCACACGCAGACGGCATCGGTCGATTCGCCCGGTGCGGTGGTCAGGGACTACGCGAGCATGCTGGCCGGTGGCGGCGGCGCGATCCGGCAATCCGAGATCAGGCAGATCGAGCCGCAGCGCGACGGCTGGCGCGTGCAGCTCGCCGACGGCGAGATCGCGGCGCGCCATGTCGTGGTCGCGCTCGGGCCGTGGTCGGCGGAGCTGCTACGGCCGCTCGGCTATCGCGTGCCGCTGGCGTTCGAGCGCGGCTACCACCAGCATTTCGTGCCGAACCCGGCACGCAAATTGCTGCGCCCGATCCATGATGCGGACGGCGGCTTCGTGATGACGCCGATGGAGCAGGGCATTCGCGTCACCTGCGGCGTCGAGCTGACGGCGCGCGACGCGCCATCGAACTTCTCCCAGCTCGACGTGGTGGTGCCGCTGGCGCGCAGCGTGATCGAGTTCGGCGACGCCGTCGGCGAGCGGTGGCGCGGCGCGCGGCCGACGCTGCCGGACAGCCTGCCGATGATCGGGCCGGCACCGCGGCATCGCGGCCTCTGGCTCGCCTTCGGCAACCAGCACATCGGCTTCACCACGGGTCCCGGCACCGGCGCGGCGATCGCGGCGATGATCGCAGGCGGCGCGCCGCCGTTCGATACACAGGCCTTCGCGCCGAGCCGCTATATTGCGTGACACTCGCCGGTTCGCCTGCAATGCTGGAGCATCGGATGATCGACGGGCGCGAGACTCCCGGCAATCGAGGGGCAGGATGAACTACGTTTGGGATTTCGGCGTCCTTGCCAAGTACAGCCATCTGTTCTGGCTCGGGCTTGGCTGGACCATGGCCTACACGATCGGCACCATCATCCTGGGTACGCTGATCGGGCTGATCGTCGGCATGCTGCGCCTGCGGCGGATTCCGGTGATCGACTGGTTCCTGATCGCCTATATTGAAACGTTCCGCTGCACGCCGCTGCTGGTGCAGATCATCTGGTTCTACTACGCCTTTCCGGTGGTGATCGGCGTCAACATCCCGGCGCATGTCGCGGCAATGAGCGTGCTCTCGCTCTATGGCGGCGCGTTCTACGCCGAGATCGTGCGCGGCAGCATCGAAAGCGTTCCAGTCGGGCAGTGGGATGCCGCCAAGGCGCTCGGCTTCCGCGGCTGGCCGCTGATGCGACTCGTCATCCTGCCGCAGGCGCTGAAGCCGATGATGGCGCCCTATGTCAACCAGTCGGTGACGCAACTGAAGAACACGTCGCTGGTCTCGATCATCGCGGTGCCCGATCTCGTCTACAACGCGACCCTGATCAACGCCGACACCTATCGGCCGCTCGAGGTCTACACGATCGTGGCGCTGATCTATTTCGCGATCCTGTTTCCCTCGACGCTGGTCGCGCGGCATCTCGAGCGCGGGCTGACCTACGACAAGGTGTGAGCGCTGCTCTCCCTCGCGCAAGCGGGGGAGAGGTGTCGCGGAGAACGCGGTTTAATGCGTGCGAAATTCGGCCGCCCTCAAATATTCAACTCCACCGGCACGTCTTCCGGCTTGACGCCGGCGAGGCCGAGGCCCTTGACGAACCATTCGCGCATCTGGCCGATGCCGCGGTTGTAATCGATCCACACCGACAGGAAATCGCGCCAGCGCTTGTCGGCCTCGCGGCGCACCGCGGTGCCGCTCGCGATGGTCACCGAGGGCAATTGCAGGATCTTGTAGGTGCCGAGGTTCGGGTTCTTGGCGATCGCGGTCAGGCCGAGCACGAGCGCGTTGACGACGCAATCGACGCGGCCGGACGACATCTCCAGCATCACCTCGTCGCGCGACTTCAGCGACTTGATGGTGGCATTGGGGGCAAAGCGCCGCGCCACCGCCTCGTTGGCCGAGCCGACGTCGACGGCGATCTTGACTTCGGGCTTGTTGATGTCGGCCCAGGTCTTGGCCTCCATGCCCTTCTTCAGCATCGCGCCGAATGGATGCGGAAACACCAGATGGGTGAAATCGACCACCAGCGCGCGCTGCGGGGTCGGATTGAGCGCGAAGCCGAGGTCGATCTTGTTGGCCTGCAGATCGAGGATCGAGTTGCCGTAGGTCGATTCGACATATTCGAGCTTGACGTCGAGCAGCTTGGCCAGATCGTTCGCCATCTCGATCGAGAAGCCCGACCAGGTGCCGGTGGCGAGATCCTTGTTGAAGTAGGGCAATTCGCCCGGCAGCACGGCGATCCGCAGCACCTTGTTGGCCCTGATCCGGTCGAGCGTGTTGTCGGCTTGCGCCTCAGCCGAAGCCGGAGCTGCCATCGCGGCCGCGAGCGCCGCGCCGCTGCCGATCCCGAGCGCATAGCGCAGCGCGTCGCGGCGGTCTTCGGAAATCTTCATGTCGTCGGATTGAGTCACGTGGGCCTCCCTGCACCAAATCGGGGGGAGCCTAGCGTCGGCCCATGGTTGCAGCAATAGCGCCGCCCTGCGCCATTAGTAGGCGAGTGGCGGCGTCATTGCCTATGTCTTGATCTCTTACCTCGCCCGCAAGCGGGAGAGGGGGCGCAAGTTGCGCGTTGAGATCAGTACCTCGCCGGAACGTACATTTCCGGCGGGATCGGGCCGCGGTGATAGTCCGGGTTGCGCACCCGCGGCGGCAGCACGACCGGATCGTGCGCGACCTGCCGATAGGGGATCTGGCTCAACAGATGCGCAATGCAGTTGAGCCGGGCGCGCTTCTTGTCGACGGCGTCGACGATCCACCATGGCGAATCCGGCAGATGCGTGTGCTCCAGCATCGTCTCCTTGGCCTTGGTGTACTGCTCCCAGCGGCTGCGCGCCTCGACGTCCATCGGGCTCAGCTTCCACTGCTTGAGCGGGTCCTGGATCCGCATCGTGAAGCGAAACTGCTGCTCCTCGTCGGTGATCGAGAACCAGTATTTCAACAGGATGATGCCGGAGCGAATCAGCATGCGCTCGAATTCCGGCACCGACTTGAAGAACTCCTGATACTGCTCCTCGGTGCAGAACCCCATCACGCGCTCGACGCCGGCGCGGTTGTACCAGCTCCGGTCGAACAGCACGATCTCGCCGCCGGCCGGCAGATGCGCGACATAGCGCTGGAAGTACCATTGCGTGCGCTCGCGCTCGCTCGGCGCCGGCAGCGCCGCGATCCGGCAGACGCGCGGATTGAGCCGCTGGGTGATGCGCTTGATGACGCCGCCCTTGCCGGCGGAATCGCGGCCCTCGAACAGGATGACGACCTTCTTCTTCTCGTGCTGGACCCAGTCCTGCAGCTTCACGAGCTCGCCCTGCAGCCGCAGCAATTCGCGGAAATAGAGTTTGCGGTCGAACGCCGGTTCGCCGGACCTTGCCTGGTGGTCGAGGTCGTCGAGCCTGGCATCGTCGAGCTCGAGCTCGAGTTCCTCGTCGAGAGTGTCGGCCATCTCCCGGTGGATGCGCGCGCGCAAGGCTTCGTTATTCAAGGCTTCGTCGTTCAAGGTTTCGTGCTGCTGAGCTTCGTCGGTGAGGGCGGAGGCAGTCATGACGTCCGTCTTTCCATGTCAGGTGGATCGCGCGGGAGCATTGACGGGGCGTGTTACTCTCGTGTGACATCGCGATGACCGCCCCTCACATCGCGGCCATGGCTGTGCTAGGAAGCCGCAACAAGACCAAAAGGGAGATTCCGATGATTTCGCTCACGCCAACAGATGTCCTGCCGGAGGACGCCACCCGCGGCACGCTGGTCGGGCGGGTTTGGCTGCCGCAGGCCGGCGGCCCGGCCGTGGTGGCGGTCCGCGAAGACGGCGTGTTCGACGTCACCGCGCGCTTTCCGACGGTCAGCGCGCTGTGCGAGGAACAGGATCCCGCCGCCGCCTTGCGCGCCACCAGGGGCGAACGGATCGGCGACCTTGCGGCGATCCTCGCCAACACGCCGCCCGACGGCCGCGACCGGCAAAAGCCGTGGCTGCTGGCGCCGGTCGACCTGCAGGTGCTGAAGGCGGCCGGCGTTACCTTCGCGATCTCGATGCTGGAGCGTGTGATCGAGGAGCGGGCGCGCGGCAATCCGTCGTCGGCAGAGGCGATCCGCAAGGAGGTGGTGCGCCTCGTCGGCGACGATCTCTCCAAGCTGAAGCCGGGCTCGGCGGAGGCGATGAAGCTCAAGCAGGTGCTGATCGAGCAGAACGCCTGGAGCCAGTATCTCGAAGTCGGCATCGGTCCCGACGCCGAGGTGTTCACCAAGGCGCCGACGCTGTCGTCGGTCGGCACCGGCATGGATGCCGGGCTGCATCCGAAGTCGACCTGGAACAATCCGGAGCCGGAGGTCGTGCTCGTCGTCTCCAGCACCGGCCGGATCGCCGGCGCGGCGCTCGGCAACGACGTCAATCTGCGCGACTTCGAGGGCCGCTCGGCGCTGCTGTTGTCGAAGGCCAAGGACAACAACGCGTCCTGCGCGATCGGCCCGTTGCTGCGGCTGTTCGACCAGACCTTCACGCTCGACGACGTGCGCAGGATGGATGTCGGCCTGACCGTGACGGGGACCGACGGCTTCGTGCTCGAGGGCCATTCCTCGATCAGCAAGATCAGCCGCGATCCAACCGATCTCGTCGCACAGACCATCGGTGCCGTGCATCAATATCCCGACGGCTTTGCGCTGTTCCTCGGCACGATGTTCGCGCCGGTCAAGGACCGCGACGCACCGGGCCAAGGCTTCACCCACAAGCGCGAGGACATCGTCACCATCGCCGCGCCGCAGCTCGGCAAGCTCGTCAACCGCATGCGCGGCAGCGATGAATGCGAGCACTGGACGTTCGGCGTCGGCGCGCTGATGAAGAACCTGGCGCAGCGCAAGGTGATCTGAGCGCACAATCCGTAGGGTGGGCAAAGCGAAGCGTGCCCACCTTTCAAGTGCTCAGCTCGCGAGGGTGGGCACGCTTGCGCTTTGCTCGCCCTACAATCGCTTTCCGATCACTTGCGATACTGCGCGTCGCTGACCTTTTCCAGCCAATCGACATTCTTGCCGTCGAGCGTCTCCTGGATCGCGACGTGCGTCATCGCGGTGGTCGGCGTCGCGCCGTGCCAGTGTTTCACGCCGGGCGGAAACCACACGACGTCGCCAGGCCGGATCTCCTCGATCGGCCCGCCTTCACGCTGCGCCCAGCCGCAGCCGGCGGTGACGATCAGGGTCTGGCCGAGCGGATGGGTGTGCCAGGCGGTGCGCGCGCCGGGTTCGAACGTCACGCTGGCGCCGCCGACGCGCGCCGGCTCCGGGGCCTGGAACAGCGGGTCGACCCGGACGGTGCCGCTGAAATAATCATCCGGTCCCTTGCGGGACGGCTGCGATCCAATTCGGGTGATCTGCATGCTGTTGCTCCTGTGGTCCGTTGTCTGGATTGACACTGCGCCGCCGGCCGGCCGCAGCGACATCAACGCGGCAAGCGTCCCGCCGGTGCCTACGAGCAGGCCGCGTCTCGACAGCGAGGTCATCGCGGCCGCTGCGCAATGACATCCTTGACGACCGGCAGCGCCGAGAACGCATTCGGCCACCCGGCGTAGAAAGCGAGCTGGGCGAGCATCTCGCCGGCCTCGGCCTTGGTCAGGCCGTTATCCATGGCGCGGTTGAGATGGTAGGTGATCTGCGCCACCTGTCCGGTCGCGACCAGCGCGCTGACCGTGACGAGGCTGCGGTCGCGCGGCGCGAGCCCAGGCCGCAGCCAGAGATCGCGGAACAGGACGTCGGCGGTGTATTGCACAAGGCCCGGCGCCACGTCGCCGGATTGCTGCGCAACACGTGTCGCACGCTGTGCCTCGGCTGCCTCGTCGAGCGGAAGCCGCGGGCCCGAGGCCGGCGGAAGCTGATCGGCTCCGATCTTGCGCGCCGCAAACACGTCCTTGGCGATGGCAACCGCCGACATCGCGTTGGCCCATCCCGTGTAGAAGGCAAGATGGGTGATGGTCTCGGAGATCTCGGCCGGCGTCAGGCCACTGTCGAGCGCGCGATCGAGGTAGAAGGCGAGCTCGATCGTCTGGTTGCGCGCAATCAGCGCCGCGAGCGTGACCAGGCTGCGGTCGCGCGGTGACAGGCCGGGACGCTTCCACAGATCACCGAGCAGGATTTTCTGGCGATATGTCTCCAGCACGGGCGCGACGGCCCTGATGTCGTCGATATTGGGCATGGCTCTTGATCCTTGTGGTGGCTGTTGCCCCAACGCTGGGGGCGAGGCGATCAGGCAAGTGGCAACAATTGCGGCGGCTATCCGGTTCACGGTCATCTCCGGTCAAGTTCGCGCGTTCGAGCCGCCGGCCGTATCAGGCGGAGCGCGAGGCAAGCTCCGCTCAGCACGATCAGCGGGCTGGCAGGGAACACGGCGTTGAGCCCGGCGGCTCCGGCGATCAGCCCGAGCAGCGGCGCGGTGACCCCGAGCGCAAGGTCCAGGCATGCGGTGTAGGCGCCGGTGCGGCGCCTCGCCTATCTGACGTCGTAACGGACATGGCAGGTGTGGCTGAAATCTCTGTTGCGCTGAAGCTAGCGCTTCCGCCCCTTGCGGATTAGATGATGAAAACTGCATGCATTCATGAGGCCTGCTAATCAATGGACCGGGATAATGCGAGCGATCTGCTCGTCTTCCTTGCTGTGGCGCGGGAGCGGAGCTTTACGCGCGCCGCGGCGAAGCTCGGCCTGTCGCAGTCGGCGCTGAGCCAGATCGTGCGGGCGCTGGAGGAGCGGCTCGGGGTCAGGCTGTTGAGCCGCACCACCCGCAGCGTCGCGCCGACGTTGGCCGGCGAGCGGCTGTTGCGCACAATCGGGCCGAAGTTCGACGAGATGGATGGCGAACTCGCCGCGCTCAGCGCGCTGCGCGAGAAACCGGCCGGCACCATCCGCGTAACCTCGACCGAGTATGCGGCCGAGGCCATCCTGATGCCGGCGTTGCGCGCGATCCTGCCGAAATATCCTGACATCAACGTGGAGGTCGTGATCGACTACGGGCTGAGCAACATCGTCGCCGAGCAATATGACGCCGGCATCCGTCCCGGCGAGCTGGTCGCGAAGGACATGATCGCGGTCCGGGTCAGTCCGGACCTGCGTATGGCGGTGGTCGGCTCGCCCGACTACTTCGCGGCGCGCAAGAAGCCGCGCACGCCGCAGCAACTGACCGAGCACAATTGCCTCAACCTGCGCCTGCCGACCCATGGCGGCCGGCTCTATGCGTGGGAGTTCGAGAAGAACGGACGTGAGCTCAATGTACGCGTCGAGGGCCAGCTCGTGTTCAACGGCTCCGGCACGCTGCTGAGCGCCGCGCTGAACGGGCTTGGCCTTGCCTATCTGACCGAAGGGCAGGCGAAGCCGCATCTTGCGGCCGGCCGGCTGGTGCGCGTGCTGGCCGACTGGTGCCCGCCGTTCTCCGGCTATCACCTCTATTATCCGAGCCGCCGGCAGGCCTCACCCGCGTTCTCGCTGCTGGTCGAGGCGCTGCGATACCGCGGGAAGGTGTGAGACAAGCGAGCGCGAGCCTCACAAGCCCATCATCCGGAAGATCATGCCGCCGATATTGGGCCCGTGACGGTGGCGGCGATGATGGCTGCGCCGTGGCTCCTCGGTATCAGCGGCCATCGCCGTTGCGCCGCCATTGTGCTCGGGGCCAACAGCGTCGAACGCGGCCTTCTGCTCGTCGCTGAGCGAGTTGTAGAAGCTGTCGAGCGCCGGACGTACCGTCCCGATCGCCTGAAGCATCGTATCGAGCCTTGCGTCCACGGCCGCAAGCCGCGCCGGCGGCGTGCGCGCGTCGGTGGGCGGGCAGGACGATTTCAGCATATCCTCGGCCTTCGTCGTGGCATCGCGCAGCGCGGCGAGGCTGGCGCGCTGGGCGTCGGTCGGCTTCACATTGCGTTCGATGAGATCACCAGGCCATTCGATGGCGGCGGGCTGCGCTGGGTTGCAGGTCGCGGTATCAGCGGTGCTTTCGCGCGGTGCTCGTCCGCGGCGGGCGCGCTGCTGGTCGGCCACCAGCGCGGTCACCTTGGCCTTCTGGTCGTCGTTCAACAGCCCATAGAACTTGTCGAGCGGCGGCCGCAGCGTCTCCACCGCGCTGCGCATGGCCTCGAGGCGCTGTTGCATCGCAGCCAGCCGGCTCGGCGCAGTCAGCGGCACGTCCTTCGGGCACGAATTGAGGATGATCTCGGAGGCCTGCTGCGAGGCGGCAGCGAGGTCGTCCAGCGCAGCGCTCTGCTCGGCGTTGGGATCGATCGCGCTGCGGAACTGGTCAATCGGGAAGCCTGCGATGTTACGACTGTCGCTGCCGCACATGTCGGCAAGAGTAGCCGTGCCGGAACGGTTGGACGTGGTCGGCTGCCGTGAACCGCCGCGGCCCGGCAGGTAGTCGGCATAGCCGTTCAAGGCATCGTAATCATAGGGACCGAACAGGCCGGCATAGATGTCGCCGTAACCGTAGTCCCAGAAATACGGGTCATAGCCCCAGCCCCACCAGGTGTAGTCATAGAGATCGTAATAGGCGTAGGGCCAGAACACCGGGCCGACCCAGCCGTAGCCGCCATGTGGATGGCGCCACCACCAGTCTCCGCCGCGATATCCAAACGCGGCCCCCGCAGCGGCCGTGGTAATCGCGGCACGCGCCATCGGGTTGCGCAAGCCGCCGGGCGTGTGCATGGCGGCCGTGATCCGACGCGACGACAGTGTGCGGCCCACAGCGCTGGCGTTGCGCCGCATCACGGCGGCCGATGGCGCGTGGCGGCTCGCAGCTACGCCGTGTGAGACGGCAGGATTGTGGGTGATGGCGGGATTGCGGGTGGCGTGAAATTGCCGCGCGCCGCCGCCGCGGCCGGCCGCTGGAGCGGCACGAGGCGCGGCATGAATGGTGTGAAAGCCGCCGCCGCGAACGCCTCCGCCATGGAAACCGCCGGCGCCGGGCCCGCCGGCGTGGAAGCCACCACCGCCGCGGAAGCCGCCGCCTCCGCCAGCGTGGAAACCTCCACCGCCACCGTGAAAGCCGCCGCCCCCGCCGTGAGATCCGCCACCCCCGCCACCACCATGACCTCCGCCGCCTCCGCCGCCACGGGCTGCATCGGCAGAATCCGCAAGCAGCGCCGCCGACGCTGCTACGAGAATTGCGACCAGCGCCAACCACAAATATTTGCGAGCAGGTCCAGTCATGGTGGGTCTCACCTCCGGTCAAGGCACTCAATAAGGCGCAACATCAACACGCTACGGTGCCGCCCGGTTCCCGCTGCCGGCAACTCCGTGCGAGCGCGGCCCTCCGAAATTCGGTTCTGTGCTGACGGCCGCGAGGCCTTGCGAACAAGCAAGAGCAGTTTCGGGAATATCTGGACGGGTTACCTCATAAAGAGGTCATGAAATCGAACAAAGCGTTTCCCTTCACGCTGCAAACCGCGCACGCTGTGATGAACGACGCAGAGAGCTTGATCGGAGGAGCCCATGCCAAGGCAGTTCGGCCTGAAACAGGTCACGGCAGCGGAACGATCGGCCTCGGCGTTGTCGGCTCACGGTTCGCTCGAGGTGCCTCAGCCCGTGGCGCGAGAGAAGCCGTCGTCACGCGCGCAAACGTCTCCGCAGCCCGAGCCTCTCTATGCGCCCGCAAGTTGGCGGGGCAAGGCTGACCGGCGCTGCATTTCCGCCGATTGACTCCGTGCCTCGCCGCGCGGCGAAACGAGATACAAAGCTCGGCCAATTCATGTCGCGAGAACGCGGACTTTTGCCCAAGTGTGCCAACCACACCCGTCATTGCGAGCGAAGCGAAGCAATCCATCCCTCCGCATATGCGGCGCAATCGGTTGGTTCGCCGCTTCGCTCCTCGCAATGACAGTGTTGAGACATCGAACGCAAACTATCCTCACCGTCGTCCCGGCGCAGGCCGAGACCCATAACCACAAATGCCGATTGTTGCGTGTCGCCGGAACGACGAGTCCCCTTACAACACCAGCCGCGGCGTGTAGGTCCCGGCCTGCGCCGGAACGACGGTGACCCTTTGGCAAGAGCGTCATCGAAGGCAGGCCGACCTATACCGGCAGCGCGGTCGAATACTTCACCTGGCTCAAGGCAAAACTCGACTCGATCGAGGCGATGCCGTCGAGCCGGGTCAGCTTGTTCTTGAGGAACGCCTCATAGGAGGAGAGGTCGGCGGCGACCACGCGCAGCAGATAGTCGCGGTTGCCGGTCATCAGATAGCACTCGAGCACCTCGTCCCATTTGGAGATCGCGCGCGCGAAGCGGTTGAGGTCTTCCTCCTTCTGCCGGGCGAGCTTAATCGAGATGAAGACAGAAACATGCAGCCCGATCGATTTCTGGTCGACGGTCGCGATGTAGCGAGAGATCACGCCGCGCTCCTCGAGCAGCTTGACCCGGCGATGGCAGGGCGACACCGACAGCCCGACCTTGTCGGCGAGCTCCTGCATGGTCATGCGGCTGTCGGTTTGCAGCAGACTCAGGATCTTGCGGTCGATGGCATCGAGGGCAGGCATTAGGACAAACTCGCAGGTTGAGGCCAGATCGTGGGAATTTATCCCAATTATTCCTGTGCTGTCGCGTGGAATTGAGATTTTTGGGCCACAGGCCGGCAGTAACATCGGCGATATCGCCTGGGAGCTTTGCCATGGGAATAGCGCCTGAACGCCTCGACATGCTGTCCGCTTTGGCCCGCAAGGTGCTGTGGCTGTCGTCGTGGACCATCCACCACGCCAACCATGTCAGGCCGAACACCGATGGCTTGAAGGTCGGCGGCCATCAGGCATCGTCGGCCTCGCTCGCCAACATCATGTCGGCGCTTTACTTCTCGGTGCTACGCCCGCAGGACCGCGTCGCGGTGAAACCGCATGCGAGCCCGGTGTTCCATGCGATCCAGTATCTGTTCGGGCATCAGACCCGCGACAAGCTGGAGAATTTCCGCGGCTACAAGGGTGCGCAATCCTATCCGTCGCGCACCAAGGATGCCGACGACGTCGACTTCTCCACCGGCTCTGTGGGCCTCGGCGTCGCGCAGACTTTGTTCGCCTCGCTGGTGCAGGATTATGTCAAGGCGCATGGCTGGATGGAGGATCGCCCCGAGGGCCGCATGATCGCGCTGGTCGGCGACGCCGAGATGGACGAAGGCAACATCTTCGAGGCGCTGCTCGAGGGCTGGAAGCACGGCCTGCGCAACACCTGGTGGGTGGTCGACTACAACAGGCAATCGCTCGACGCCGTGGTGCGCGAAGGGCTATGGGCCAAGTTCGAGACCATGTTCCGCAACTTCGGCTGGGACGTGGTGATCGTGAAGTACGGCAAGCTGATGCTGGAAGCGTTTGCCGAGCCGGGCGGCGAGGCTTTGCGGCGCTGGATCGACAATTGTCCGAACCAGATGTACGCGGCGCTATGCTTCCAGGGCGGCGCCGCCTTCCGCAAGCACTTGCACGACGATATCGGCGACCAGGGGCAGGTCACGGCGCTGATCGACCGCCGCAGCGACGATGAGTTGCTGGCACTGATGTCGAACCTCGGCGGCCACGACATGGCGAGCATGATCGAAGCGTTCGAAGCCATCGATCACGATCGTCCGGTCTGCTTCATCGCCTACACCATCAAGGGCGTCGGCCTGCCGATGCAGGGCCACAAGGACAACCACGCCGGCCTGATGACGGTGGCGCAGATGGAGAAGTGGCGCACCGCGCAGAACATCCGTGTCGGCCATGAATGGGACAAGTTCGAGGGTCTGTCGCAAGATCCCGCCAAGCTCGAAGCCTTCCTGGCGGAGGCGCCATTCAACCGCGAGGGGCGCCGCCGCCTGTCGGCGCCTGAGATCGACGTTCCCGAGCAGCTCGCCTTCAAGGCCTCGGCGCAGATGTCGACGCAGCAGGGTTTCGGCCTCGTGCTGCATGAGCTCGCCCGCGGCGACAGCGCGCTGGCCTCGCGCATCGTCACGGCGTCGCCCGACGTCACGGTGTCGACCAATCTCGGCGCCTGGGTCAACCGCCGCGGCCTGTTCGCGAAGCTGGAGAACCATGACCTGTTCCGGCAGGAGAAGATTCCGTCCGCCTACACCTGGGAGTATTCGCCGAAGGGGCAGCATATCGAGCTCGGCATCGCGGAGATGAACCTGTTCATTATGCTCTCTGCGCTCGGGCTGTCGCACCAGATCAATGGCGTGCGGCTGCTGCCGGTCGGCACGCTCTACGATCCCTTCATCGAGCGTGGCCTCGATGCCCTGAACTATGCTTGCTATCAGGATGCCCGCTTCATGGTGGCGGCGACGCCGTCGGGCGTGTCGCTGGCGCCGGAGGGCGGCGCGCACCAGTCGATTAAGACGCCGCTGATCGGGATCGGGCAGGACGGGCTCGCCTCGTTCGACCCGGCCTTCGTCGATGAACTTGCCGTGATCATGGCTTTCGGCTTCCAGCACATGCAGCGCGAGGGCGCCGACGGCGGGTCAGTCTACTTGCGGCTCTCGACGCGCACGATCGAGCAGCCGCAGCGGATCATGACGCCGGACCTGCGGCGCGACATCACCGACGGCGCCTACTGGCTGCGCAAGCCGGGCCCGAACTGCGACTTGGTGGTGGTTTATACCGGGACCGTCGCGACCGAGGCGATCGAGGCGGTGGGCCTGATCGGCGAAAGCCATCGTGATGTCGGCCTGCTGGCGGTCACCTCCGCCGACCGCCTCTATGCCGGTTGGTCCGCAGCGCGGAATTTGCGCCGCGACCGGCGCGGCGTGCAGCATTTGAGTCATATCGAGCGATTGCTCGCGCCGCTCGGCCGCGACTGCGGCATCGTGACCGTAATCGACGGCCATCCGGCTGCGCTCGGCTGGCTCGGAAGCGTGCGCGGCCACAGGGTCGAGGCGCTCGGCGTCGAGCATTTCGGCCAGACCGGGACGATCGGCGACCTCTATCGACACTACGGCATCGACGCCAACGCGATCATCGACGCGGCCGAAAGCCTCTCCGTCGGCGCCCCGGTGCGGCATCGCAAGATGGCGGTGTAGTCGTTACTGGCTCCACATCGTCGTCCCGGCGAAGGCCGGGACCCATTACCACGAACGGAAGTTGTGAACGCGACTTGTTGCCCCTGCCTTCCATCAAATGGGCATTGGTGGTTATGGGCCCCGGCCTTCGCCGGGGCGACGGTTGAAGCCTTGCCACCGGCGCGTCCCGGATCTTATATCCGCGGTGCGCGCACGAGCCGCGTCCCGCATATGGCGGGTTCAATTCGCCCGGCTTTCGTGCAAGGATGCCTGCCGAACGCTTCCGTTCCCTTTCCATACGCCCCGTACAAGAGGTTTCCGATGGTCAATCGCATGCAATTCTACATCGATGGCGCCTGGGTCGATCCGGTCGTCAAGAAGTCCACCCCGGTCGTCAATCCGGCGACCGAAGAGGCGATGTATGAGGTTGCGCTCGGCTCGAAGGCCGATCTGGACAAAGCGGTCGCCGCCGCCAAGCGCGCGTTCGAAACCTATTCCAAGACCAGCCGCGAGGAACGCATCGCGCTGCTCACCAAGATCGTCGAGGTCTACAAGGGCCGCATGAAGGAGATCGGTGCCGCCGTCTCCGACGAGATGGGCGCGCCGCTGCCGATGGCGGAAAAGCTGCAGGCCGGTGCCGGCCTCGGCCATCTCATGAACACTCTCGAAGTGCTCAAGAAGTACGATTTCGAGGAGACCATGGGCACCGCCGTGATCGTGCGCGAGCCGGTCGGCGTCGTCGGCATGATCACGCCCTGGAACTGGCCGCTCAACCAGATCGCCTGCAAGGTCGCGCCCGCGCTCGCCGCCGGCTGCACCATGATCCTGAAGCCCTCCGAGTTCACTCCGACCTCGGCGCTGATCTTCGCCGAGATTCTCCATGAAGCCGGCGTGCCGAAGGGCGTGTTCAACCTCGTCAACGGCCTCGGCCCGGAGGTTGGCGCCGCGATGAGCGAGCATCCGGATATCGACATGATCTCGTTCACCGGCTCGACCCGCGCCGGCGTCGACGTCGCCAAGCGCGCTGCGCCGACCGTGAAGCGCGTCAGCCAGGAGCTCGGCGGCAAGTCGCCGAACGTCATCCTCGAAGGCGCCGACCTGACCAAGGCGGTGACCGGCGGGGTGATGCACATGTTCAACAACTCCGGCCAGTCCTGCAACGCGCCGTCGCGCATGATCGTGCCGCTCTCCAAGATGAAGGAAGTGGCCGCGATCGCGAAGGGCGTTGCTGACAAAACCAAAGCCGGCGATCCGCGCGCGGCTGACACCACGATCGGTCCGGTCGTCAACCGCGGTCAGTGGGACAAGATCCAGGCGCTGATCCAGAAGGGCATCGACGAGGGCGCAACGCTCGTCGCCGGAGGTCCGGGCCTGCCCGAGGGCGTCAACAAGGGCTTCTACGTTCGCCCGACCATCTTCGCCGACGTCACCAATGAGATGACGATCGCCCGCGAAGAGATCTTCGGGCCGGTGCTGACCATCATCGGCGCCAAGGACGAAGCCGACGCCGTGAGGATCGCCAACGACACACCGTATGGCCTCGCCGGTTACGTCTCGGCCGATACCGTGGAGAGCGCGCGCCGCGTCGGGCGTCAGATCCGCGCCGGCAACGTCAACCTGCAGGGCGTGCCGAACGAACGCACCGCGCCGTTCGGCGGTTACAAGCAGTCCGGCAACGGCCGCGAGTGGGGCCGCTACGGTCTGGAAGAGTATCTCGAGGCCAAGGCCGTCGCGGGCTACAACGCGGCGTAACCTGACCCACGAGAGATGCGATTTTGGCGCCGGGGCGGATCACCGCTCCGGCGTCAGGCATTTTGAAGGTAGAAGTTTTCATCGTCGTCCCGGCGCAGGCCGGGACCCATTACCACAGGCCTTCGTTTGGCGAAGAATGCAGCCCCAGCGTGCCAAGCCAAGGTCCGCCGGTGGTTATGGGTCCCGGCCTTCGCCGGGACGACGACAAGGATCAACCGCCGAGTGCGCCTTGGGTATTCACATAGAGTGCATAGATCGACTGGCTCGCCGCCATGAACAGGCGGTTGCGCTTCAATCCGCCGAAGCAGAGATTGGCGCAGCGCTCCGGCAGCGCGATGCGGCCGATCATGACGCCGTCGGGCGCGAACACGACGACGCCGTCGAGCTCGGGATCGCCCATGCCCCAGCCGCACCAGAGATTGCCGTCGATGTCGCAGCGCATGCCGTCGGGTGTACCCGGCCCGGCATCGATAAACACGCGCTTGTTGGAAATCGTCGCGCCATCCGGCGACACGTCATAGGCGAGGATCTTGCGGTTCGGCACACCGCGGGATTCCACGACGTAGAGGATCTTCTCATCCGGCGAGAAGCACAGCCCGTTCGGCCCCAGCACGCCTTCGGCGACGATGGTGGCCTTGCCGGTCTCGGGATCGAGCCGGTAGACATTGGGGTCGATCTCGGGCTCGGCCTTGTAGCCTTCGTAGTTGCCGAGCAGGCCGAAGGTCGGATCGGTGAACCAGATTGAGCCGTCGGATTTCACCACGACGTCGTTCGGCGAGTTCAGCCGCTTGCCGTCATAGGAGTCGACCAGCACCGTGATCGAGCCGTCATATTCGGTGCGCACCACGCGGCGGCCGCCGTGTTCGCAGGTGATCAGCCGGCCCTGGCGGTCGCGGGTGTTGCCGTTGGCGAAGTTCGAGGGCTTTCGGAAGATGCTGACCGCGCCGGTCTCTTCCTCCCACTTGATGATGCGCTGGTTCGGAATGTCGCTGCACAGCAGGTAGCGCCCGTCGCCGAACCATACCGGACCTTCGGCCCAGCGCAGCCCGGTGGCGAGCCGTTCCACCGCGGACAGTTTCAGCCAGTACTTCTCGAAGCGCTGATCGAGCGCGTGGATAGCCGGATCGGGATAGCAGGTCGCCGGACGCCAGCCGGCGGAATGAGCATCGGACATTTGCTGTTCTCGTTGTGGTGTCTTGCCGGTGTTTCCTTGGGCGACTGGTTTGCTATCATTGTCGGCCTGCGACCGCAATTCGGCCGCGGCGACCGCGAAGAACGAGGGACGGAATGCCACGCATATTGATGACCGGCGCGTCGGGTGGAATCGGCACCAGCCTGCGCAAGCTGCTGCCGCCGATCTATCCGGACCTGCTGTTGAGCGACATCAAGCCGCCGAGCGATCTCGGCAAGAACGAGCAGTTTAAGGCCGCAGACCTTGCCGACCTCGCGCAGGTCGAGGCGATCTGCGAGGGCGTCGAGGGCATCCTGCATTTCGGCGGCTATTCGGTCGAGGGCCCCTGGGATTCGATCCTGCAATCCAACATCATCGGCTGCTACAATCTGTTCGAGGCGGCGCGGAAGAAGGGCGTCAAGCGGGTGATCTTCGCCTCGTCCAATCACGCCGTCGGCTTCTATCCGCGCCATCACCGCATCGGCACCGACGTCACGGCACGGCCGGACAGCCGGTATGGCGTCAGCAAGGTGTTCGGCGAGGCGGTCGGCGCGCTCTATGCCGACAAGCACGGGCTCAAGGTCACTTGCATCCGGATCGGCAATTTCGGCGAGCAGCCGCTCGATCATCGGCGGCTCTCGATCTGGCTCAAACCTGACGATCTCGTGCAGCTCTGTCGCATCGGGCTCGATCACCCCGACATCCATTTCGAGATCTTCTACGGCGCCTCCTACAATGAGCGCGCGTGGTGGGACAACCACCGCGCCTACGATCTCGGCTATCGTCCGACCGGCCGCGCCGAGGATTTCCGCGAGCACGCGATGGCCGAGCAGGCCAAGCTGCCGCCGGATCCGGTCGGCGACTTCTACCAGGGCGGCTCGTTCTGCAGCATGGAGTTCGACGGCGACAAGGGAAGGGTGATCGACTGGAAGAAATAATCAGTCCTCGCATGACGGGAGCTGCGGGGGAGCCTGCTTTGCGCTTTGCGGGTTTCCGGGCCCGTCAAAGGTCTGGGCGAAGTGGGTGAGCGGAAACGAGAGGTTGATCGTCTGACCCGTCAAGCTCTTTGCTTCCATCGTCACCGCTTGTGCATGCTTCAGCCGCGTGACCAGCTCGCCGTCGGCTTCGTACGTGCCGCCGCAGCCCAGGGTGTAGCAATGCGGCTTCGCGATCCGAATCGGATCGTCCTGGTCGATCCGGAGGCTGATCGCGCCTTCCAGCATGGTCCGTGTTGCGACATTCGCGGTCAGAAGCACGCGTTTGCTGTTTTGCGGCGAGACGCTGATGGTGCCGCCCGACGGCGAGCACTGGCCGCGGGCGCTGGCGCTGACGAAGCAGCTCGCCTGAGTCAGGCATACCTTGGTCCAGGGTTCATAGGCGAGCTGCGTCGCACGCGCGTCGGCCGCTTTGCCAAGTCCCGGAAATGCGAGGGACGCGGCGAACGACCCAAGCAAGAAAAGCCATCGGCGCATTGCGGTCTCCTTTGCCATTAGCGGGGCACGTATTCCGCCAATGCGGCTTTTTCTCGTTGGCCATGCGTGCGAGACGATCGCGGCGCGTGAAGCGTAATTCGGCACTAACTCATCGCGTATTGACAACAATTCCCTCGACTCCTTTAGTGCGGCAAACAACCACGGGAACTGCAACATGGCTGACGGACTTCGCAAGGGACTGACGAGCTATGGCGATGCCGGTTTCTCGCTGTTCCTGCGCAAGGCTTTCATCAAGGCGATGGGCTATTCGGACGACGCGCTCAATCGCCCGATCGTCGGCATCACCAACACGTACAGCGACTACAATCCGTGCCACGGCAATGTTCCGCAGATCATCGAGGCGGTGAAGCGCGGCGTGATGCTGTCGGGCGCGATGCCGTTCGTGTTCCCGACGATTTCGATCGCGGAAAGCTTCGCGCATCCGACCTCGATGTATCTGCGCAACCTGATGGCGATGGACACCGAGGAGATGATCCGCGCGCAGCCGATGGATGCCGTGGTCGTGATCGGCGGCTGTGACAAGACGCTGCCGGCGCAGATTATGGCGGCGGTCAGCGCCGATCTGCCGACCGTCGTCATTCCGGTCGGGCCGATGGTGGTCGGCCATCACAAGGGCGAGGTGCTCGGCGCCTGCACCGATTGCCGCAGGCTGTGGGCCAAGTATCGCGCCGGCGAGATCGACGACAACGAGATCGAAGCGGTGAATGGCCGCCTCGCGCCGTCGGTCGGCACCTGCATGGTGATGGGCACGGCCTCGACCATGGCCTGCATCACGGAGGCGCTCGGGCTGTCGCTGCCGATGAGCGCGACGATCCCGGCGCCGCACGCCGAACGCTTCCGATCCGCGGAAGCCAGCGGCCGCGTCGCGGCGGCGATGGCGAAATCCAAGGGACCGAAGCCGAGCGAGATCCTCACCCCCGCCTCGTTCCGCAACGCCCAGATCGTCATGCAGGCGATCGGCGGCTCGACCAACGGGCTCATTCATCTGACCGCGATCGCCAACCGGACGCCCCACAAGATCGATCTCGAGGCGTTCGACAAGCTCGGCCGCGAGGTGCCGGTGCTGGTCGACCTGAAGCCGTCTGGCGAGCACTACATGGAGCATTTCCATCACGCCGGCGGCGTGCCGAAGCTGATGGCGCAGCTCGGCGATCTCATCGAGCTCGACGCCAGAACCATCACCGGCCAGACCTTGCGCGAGGTCGTTGCCGGCGCGGAGGAGGTGCCGGGCCAGGATGCGATCCGTCCCAAGGCCAATCCGATCAAGTCCGAGGGCGCGATGGCGATCCTGCACGGCAACCTTGCCCCGCGCGGCGCCGTGATCAAGCAGTCGGCGGCCAGTCCGAAGCTCTTGCAGCATACGGGACGCGCCGTGGTGTTCGAATCCGTCGAGGACATGACGCTGCGGGTCGACGATCCCGCGCTGGAAGTGACGGCCGACGACGTGCTGGTGCTGCGTAACGCCGGTCCCAAGGGCGCGCCGGGCATGCCGGAGGCGGGCTACCTGCCGATTCCGAAGAAGCTCGCGCGGGCCGGCGTCAAGGACATGGTCCGCATCTCGGACGCGCGAATGAGCGGCACTGCATTCGGCACCATCGTGCTGCACATCACGCCGGAGTCGGCGGTCGGCGGACCGCTGGCGCTGGTGAAGAGCGGCGACATGATCAGGCTCGATGTCGCCAAGCGCAGCATCGACCTCCTGGTCGATGAAGCCGAATTGCAGAAGCGTCGCGCCGCGCTGGCGCCTGCGACGACCCCGGGCTGGGCCAAGCGCGGCTATGCGCATCTCTTCAACGAGACGATCCTGCAAGCGGACGAGGGCTGCGACTTCGATTTCATGCGCGCCAAGGGCAAGTAGCTGGCCCCTTACTTCGACTTGCTGGTGAATTTCTTCACCGCGACGCGGAACTCCTCCGTGTTCATGCAGCCGATGATTGCGTCGCGCTCGGCGTCGAGCTGTGCCTCGATCGACGTAGTCGGCGCCTGATGGATCAGCGCCTTGGTGGCGGCAAGGCCGGCGGGCGCGTTCTGCGCCAGCCGTAGTGCGAATTCCCGCGTGGCCGCCTTCAGCTCGACGGCCGGCACGACCTTGGCGACCAGCCCCCACTGCTGGGCCTGCTGCGCGGTAAAGCTGTCCTCGGCGAGGAAGATCTGCAACGCGCGCCGCGGACCGACGCTGGCGGCAAGGCCCACGGTGCCGCCGCCATCCGGCGAGACGCCGATCTTGGCGTAGGCCGGCGTGAAACGGGCATCCTCGGCAGCGATGCAGAGGTCGGCGACGAAGGCGAGCGACAGGCCGGCGCCGGCCGCCGAGCCATGCACGCTCGCGAGCACCAGCTTGGGCATCCGCCGCAGCGTAGTGATGAAAGCGTGATAGTGCTGAAGCATCTCGCCGACGACGGGCGCGATCGTGTTGGCCTCGGCGGCCGCGCCGATGGTCTGCAGGTCGCCGCCGGCGCAGAAGGCGCGGCCTTCGCCCTCGATCACGAGCACGCGGACGTCCTTGTTGGCCTCGACTTGCGCGCCGAGCTGCTCGAGCCTCTTCGCAATCGACATGTCGATCGCGTTGAACGCGGCCGGCCGGTTCAGCGTGATGGTGGCGATGGCGCCGTCAATTCGGAGCAGGGCGGGTTCGGGGGTGGGGGTGGCGGCGGAGGCGGGCATATCAAGGACCTTGGGCTCGTCGTTTCCAGCCATTTAAGGCCCTGGCGCGACCGGTGGCAATCCGGCCCGGGAGCGTTTCGGCCCCCGATTTGGCAGAGACCCCCTTGCGCCGGCGCGAGCCATGAGGCCAAATGGCGCCGCCTTCGGTACGCAGACACGAGCGCTGTGGGGACGGGGCAAGCAAGCTAAACATCGACGGAGAGGAAAACGGCATGGGTCACTCCTGCTCGCGCGTATCTGGGTTGTTCCGATGACAACGGGTGCGGTCATCGTCGTCGGCGCGGGGCACGCCGGCTTCCAGCTCGCCGCGTCGCTGCGCCAGGGCGGCTTCGCCGAGCGCATTGTCCTGCTCAACGACGAGGGGCACCTGCCGTACCAGCGGCCGCCGCTGTCGAAGGCTTATCTGAAGGGAACCGGAGGGCCCGACAGCCTGATGTTCCGGCCCGACAAGTTCTACCAGGACAACCGGATCGAGCTGATCACCGATCGCGCCCATGCGATCGATCGTCATGCGCGCAAAGTGACGCTCACCTCGGGCAACTCGCTCGACTACGGCCATCTGGTGTTCGCCACCGGTGCGCGGAACCGGCTGCTGGATATTCCGAACGCCAAGCTCGAGGCGGTGCGATATCTGCGCACCCTCGACGAGAGCGAGGCGCTGCGCCGTCTGCTCGCGCCCGGCATGCGCGTCGTCGTCATCGGCGCCGGCTTCATCGGGCTCGAATTCGCCGCCACCGCGCGCGGCAAAGGGCTCGAGGTCGACGTGGTCGAATTGGCCTCGCGGGTGATGGCGCGGGCCGTGACTGCTGAGATCTCCGAGTTCTCGCAGTCCCGGCACACGGCTGCCGGAATTCGCATTCATCTCGGCGTGCAAGTGACCGGCATCGAGGCCGATGGTGCCAGCGTCACCGGCGTCAGCCTGAGCAATGGCACGCACGTTCCGGCCGATCTGGTGGTGGTCGGCGTCGGTGTGCTGCCGAATGTCGAGCTCGCCGCGGAGGCCGGGCTGCCGGTGGCCTCCGGCATCATCGTCGACGAATATCTGGCGACCGCGGATCCCAACATCTCGGCGATCGGCGATTGCGCGCTCTACACCAGCAAGCGGTTCGGCGGATCGTTGCGGTTGGAATCGGTGCAGAACGCGACCGACCATGCGCGCTGCGTGGCGTCGCGGCTGACCGGCAAGAAGGAGGTCTATGACGGCCTGCCGTGGTTCTGGAGCGACCAGGGCCCCGACAAGCTGCAGATGGCCGGTCTCACCACGGGCTACGACCGCGTCGTGGTGCGCGGTGACCGTGCGCAGGGTCAGTTCTCCGCGTTCTGCTATCGCGGCGACACGCTGCTCGGCATCGAATCGGTCAACCGCGCCGGCGATCACATGTTCGGCCGGCGGCTGCTCGGCGCAGGCGGCTCGATCACGCCGGAGCAGGCGGGGGATATGAGCTTCGATCTGAAGAGCGCGTTGGCGTAATCCGGTAGCGCGTAGGGTGGGCAAAGCGTAGCGTGCCCACCATCACGAGCACAGTGCTTGATGGTGGGCACGGCGCTTGCGCGCCTTTGCCCACCCTACGCATCTGCTATCGCGGTGACACGCTGCTCGGCATCGAATCGGTCAACCGCGCCGGCGATCATATGTTCGGCCGGCGGCTGCTCGGCGCAGGCGGCTCGATCACGCCGGAGCAGGCGAGGGATATGAGCTTCGATCTAAAGAGCGCGTTGGCGTAATCCGGTAGCGCGTAGGGTGGGCAAAGCGTAGCGTGCCCACCATCACGAGCACAGTGCTTGATGGTAGGCACGGCGCTTGCGCGCCTTTGCCTACCCTACGCATCTTCGTCGCGACGACGTGGAGAGAGGCTGTCCTCCACCTCCTGCGCCGTTGGCATCGACGGCGCGGCGCCCATCCGTTGCACGCAGATCGAGGCGGCGACGTTGGCATAGGTGAGCGCATCGCGCAGTTTCTTGCCGGCGGCGAGTTGCGAGGCGAGCGCGCCGACGAAGCAATCGCCGGCGCCTGTGGTGTCGACGGCCTTGACCTCGCGGCCGGGAATCAGCAGCGGCTCGCGCTCGACCAGCGCCAGCACACCGCGCTTGCCCAGCGTGACGCAGACGATCTTGTCGGGCGCCAGGGCGCGTGCCGCTTCGGCGAAGCGCGCCGGTGCGTCGCTGTCGCGCAATTCCAGACCGGCGAGCAGGCCGAGCTCGGTCTCGTTGAGGATCAGGATATCGACGAGATTGAGCAGCGACGCGTCCGCCTTTTGCGCGGGCGCCGGGTTGAGGACTGTGGTGGCGCCGGCGGCGCGGGCGCGTGCGAAGAAAGATGCGATCGCCGGCAGCGGGATCTCGAACTGGCTGACCGCGATGTCGCCCTTGGTGAGGGCAGGCGCTGCGACGTCGTCAGCATCGACTTTGGCATTGGCGCCGGGAACCACCACGATGGTGTTGTCGGCATTGGCGATGGTGATGATCGCGGTGCCGGAATGGGCGCCGGGCGTGTCCTTGACGAAGGCGAGGTCGACGCCTTGCGCAGTGAGGAAAGTTCTCAGCTCCTGCCCGAACGCATCTGCTCCAAGCCGGCCGACCAGCGTGGTCGGTGCGCCAAGCTTGGCCGACGCCACGGCCTGATTGGCGCCCTTGCCGCCGGGGAAGTAGAGCACGGCGTCACCGGCTACGGTCTCGCCGATCCGCGGGTGGCGCTCCGTGGTGGCCACCACGTCCATATTGATGCTGCCGGCGACAAAGACGCGCCCCATGCCTCGCTCCATTCAGCCGCGTCAGACCGCGGCACGAAACTCCCGCCTGACCGCCTCGATGTCGGCGAGCGTCGGCAAGCCCGCCTCGTTGCCGAGCCTCTGGATCTTGTAGGTCGACGCCGCGCGGGCGAACTCAAAATGCTCGCGCCAGGCTTTGGTCGGATCGGCGAGATAGGAATAGATGTAGGCGCCGTGGAAGACGTCGCCGGCGCCGTTGGTGTCGATCACGCGCGTGCGCGAAATCGGCAGCGCCGGCAGGGTGCGCGTCACGCCCGCCTCGTCATACCAGAGCAGGCCGCGTTCGCCCATGGTGATGCCGCCGACGCGGCAGCCGCGGCCCTTGAGATAGTCGAGCATCTGCTCCGGCGTCTTGTCCATCTGCTCGCACAGACGTTCGGCGACGATCGCGATATCGATGAATTGCAGCAGCTCATGGGTGTTGGTCCGCAACCCGCCGCCGTCGAGCGAGGTCAAAATGCCGTCCTCACGGCAGAGCTTGGCATAGTGGATCGCGGCGTCCGGCTGATGGCCGTCGATGTGCAGTGCGCGACAGCCCTTCAGGTTGAGCAGCGGAAACGGGTGGATGTGCTGGTCGTCGCGGCAGCGCACGATCGCGCGCTTGCCGTCCTTCGGCATGATGAAGGACAGCGAGGAGGAGTTGACCTTGCGGGGGTGGAACGAGATGCCATACCGGTCGGCCATGTCCCAGAACATCCGCCCCAGCCAATCATTGGCCATGGTCGCAATCAGGTCCGGCTGGATGCCGAGCTTGGCGCAGCAGAATGCCGCGGTCACGGCATTGCCGCCGAACGACACCGCATATCGGTCGGCGACGTGCTTCTCGTCGCCTGTCGGCATGTGGTCGGTGATGAAGGTGACGTCGATATAGGTCTGTCCGATGAAGAGGGCCTGCATTCGCTTTCCGTCGTGGCTTGCTGTGATCCCGGCCGGTGTTCCAGATTAGCATTGCTGGTCGGCCGATATCGCTGAAAATATTCGCAAACCTGCCTGGTTTGCGGGTAGAGATGACGCGGGTGCGCGGATTGAGGGCCGTTTTGGCATTCGGCATAACGGCCGGCCGCGCTCCACGGTTCCGGGTTGCGGCGTAAGGAGAACACAATGACGGCAGAATCGGGGAGGCGGCGGCCATGATCAGCAGTCTCGATCACGTCGTCGTCCTGACCGGCGATATCGCTGCTGCCAGCGCCGCCTATGAGACGCTGTTTGCTCGCGCGCCCGCCTGGCGCAACAGCGGCGACGGCGCGGATCGCGTGCTGTTCACGCTCGACAACACGACGCTGGAACTGATGGCGCCGCGCGGCGATGACGCCGCCGCCCAGCATGTCCGCAGCGCACTCGCCACGCAGGGCGAAGGGCTGGCGAGCCTCTGTTTCCGCACCGTTGATATTGCCAAGATGCAGCGCCGGCTCGACCGCCTGGCGCTGAAGCCGGAGCCGATCGCCGAGGTGGAGAGCCGTGACGAGGCCAGCGGCGCCGTGCTGTCGTGGCGACGCACGCGGGCGGCCACCGATGCGACACGGGGCGTGCGCATGTTCTTCCTGGAGCGGGCGAAGGAGCGGCCGCTGTCGGTGCGCACGACGCCCGCCTCGATCACCGCGATGGACCATGTGGTGGTCTCGACCGCCGATCCGGAACGCGCCGCCGCGCTGTATGGTGCCCGGCTCGGGCTCGACATGGCGCTCGATCGCTCGCATCCGGACTGGGGCCGGCTGATGTTCTTCCGCTGCGGCGATCTGATCGTCGAGGTCACGCACAAGCCCGGCAAAGCCGAGGCCGATGCGGCCGACCGGCTGCGCGGCATCTGCTGGCGCGTCGCCGACATCGACGCCACGCATGCGCGGCTGGTTGCCGCCGGCGTCGATGTCTCCGAGGTGCGCACCGGCCGCAAGCCGAGCACCAGGGTGATGACGGTGCGCAGCGGCACCTGCGGCGTGCCGACGCTGCTGGTGCAGCCGTCGAAGGCGGAGTGAGGAAGGCGATCTTGTCGAGCCGCGTCACGGTCGTCCAGGTCTAGCCCGCGCAGTTCACGTGCCGTCGTCCCGGCGAAGGCCGGGACCCATACGCTGCGGCTTTTGTTGTGAATGGCACTCGTCGCTCCAGCATCGCACAACGATGAGCATTTGTGGTAATGGGTCCTGGCTTTCGCCAGGACGACGCTGGGAGTAAGCCTCGCTCGATGTCTCCGGCCGTCATCGCGAGGAGCGAAGCGACGAAGCAATCCATTGCTCCGCATGTGCGGGCGCTAGGCGTCAGGCCTGCTTGGACTTTCACCCACGATCATCACAACATTCATTCTCAAACCCTGCGCGCCGTGCTACATTCATACATTCAGCATCACTGAGCGATCGATTTTGGCCAAGGCAAAGCGAATATTGAAATGGCAGCGCGACCCCGAAGGAATGCGGTTGCGCATTCTCGAGGCCGCGAAGCAGGAATTTGCCGCCCATGGCCTCGCCGGCGCACGCGTCGACCGCATCGCGGAGATGGCCGGCGCCAACAAGCGCATGCTGTACTACCATGTCGGCAACAAGGAGGATCTTTATCTCGAGGTGCTGGAAGGCGCCTACGAGAAGATCCGCGCCGAGGAACGCACGCTTGATCTCGAGCACCTCGATCCGCCTGAGGCGATCGCGCGGCTGATCGATTTCACCTGGAACTATTTTCTGCGGAATCCGGAGTTCCTGGCGCTGCTGAACACGGAAAACCTGTCGAAGGCCAGGCATCTGAAGCGCTCGACCAAGGTCAAGTCGATGCATTCGCCGTTCGTCGAGATGATCCGCACCGTGGTGACGCGTGGGGTGGAGAGCGGCGACTTTCGCGTCGCGGTCGATCCGGTGCAGCTCTATATCTCGATCGCCGGACTGGCGTTTTTCTATCTCTCCAACAGCGCGACGCTCAGCGTCATCTTCGGCCGCGACTTGCTGAGGAAGGAGGCGCGTGACGAGCGTCTCGATCACATGATCGCGCTGGTGCTGGCGGCGCTGACCGGCAAGTCCACGGCCGCGTTCGGCAAGGCGAAGATGCCGGCGCTGCAGCCGGTACATCAGGCGATGTAAGGCTGGGAGTTGGCCGCCGTTCGTCATTGCAATGACGGCGCGTGAGTCTTCACCTCGGAGCCCGGATGGAGCGCAGCGCAATCCGGGAAAACTCGATCCGCGGGGATGGCGCGGTCACGGATTGCGCTGCGCTCCATCCGGGCTCCGGATCATCACCGGTAAAATTATCGCCTGACGAAAGTCGTGGGATTTCGCCACGCGACGGGTCTGGACAGTATTTATCCAACGGGTTAATTTCAGCCACGAAGAACAGCGATCCAGGGAGCGTGACGTGGCGGAGGCGAAGAGCCCTTCAGGCGTATCGAAGGTGCTGAATGCGGCGTGGGTGCGCCCGTTCCTGTTCCTTGTCGTCATCGTGGCGGCGTGGGATCTCTCGATCCGCCTGTTTCACATCCCGGCCTACCAGATCCCGTCGCCCGGCGACGTCGTCGCGGTGCTCTGGAGCGACTGGCCGGAGCTTTTGCAGCAGTCCTGGCCGACGACCTACGCGACCATCTGCGGCTTCCTGCTCTCGGCGCTGTTTGGCATTCCCGTCGCGATGCTGATCGCGGGCTCGAAGACGGTTGAGAGCTACGTCTATCCGCTGCTGGTGTTCTCGCAGTCGGTGCCGAAGATCGCGATCGCGCCGCTGTTCGTGGTGTGGTTCGGCTTCGGCATCATTCCCAAGGTGATCTCGGCGTTTCTGCTCGGCTTCTTCCCGGTGGTGGTCTCGGCGGTGCAGGGCTTCAAGTCGGTCGACCCCGACATGGTCGATCTGGCGCGTGCGATGCAGGGCAGTCGCTTCCAGGTGTTCCGCGCCGTCAACCTGCCGCATGCGATGCCCGCGATCTTCTCCGGCCTGAAAGTGTCGGTGACGCTTGCCGTGGTCGGCGCCGTCGTCGGCGAGTTCGTCGGCTCCAATTCCGGCATCGGCTATGTGATGCAGCGCTCGATCGGCACATTCGATCTGCCGACGATGTTCGCCGCGCTGGTGATCCTGGCGCTGCTCGGCGTGATCCTGTTCTGGATCGTCGACCGCATCGAGCGGCTGGTGATCCCCTGGCACGTCAGCCAGCGCGACGACATCATCTTCGCTTCGTAGGACTACACAACGACAAGAGCCGTCGTCATTGCGAGCGAAGCAATCCATGGCCCCACAAGCAGAAGAGTGGATTGCTTCGCTCCGCTCGCAATGACGAAAAACAGGGAGAAAACGTGATGCGATTGATCATCGCAGTTGTTGCGACGCTGGCTTGGTTCATCTCGGCGATCATGCCGGCAGCCGCCGCCGACAAGGTCGTGCTGATGCTGAACTGGTACGTCTATGGCGAGCACGCGCCGTTCTATTACGGCAAGGCCAAGGGCATCTATGCCGCCGAGGGCATTGATCTCGAGATCCAGGAAGGCCGCGGCTCGGCAGCGACGACGCAAGCGGTGGCTGCCAAGACGGCCGATTTCGGCTATGTCGATATTCCCACCATGATGCGCGCGGCGGTGAAGGGCGCGCCCGTCATCGCTACCGGCGTGCTGTTGCAGACCAGCCCGATGTCGGCGATGAGCCTCGCCGACAAGAACATCCGCAAGCCCGAGGACATCAAGGGCAAGACGGTCGCGATCACGCCGGCGGATTCGATGACGCAGATCTGGCCGCTGTTCCTGAAGAAGACCGGCCTGAAGGAAAGCGATTTCCACACCGTGGCCGGTGACGGCCAGACCAAGCTCAACGCCGTGATCAACGGCCAGGCGGATCTCCTGCTCGGCTATGTCATGGACCAGTCGATGAAGATCAAGGATGCGACCGGCAAGGACGTTTATCCGATCAAGTTCGCCGACTACGGCATCAACATGGTGTCCTCGGGCATCATCGCCAACACCGCCTATGTGAAGGCCAATCCCGATCTGGTCCGCCGCTTCATGTCGGCGACCACAAAGGCGGTGGAAGCCGCCGAGAAGGATCCGAAGGCCGCCGCGCAATCGATCCTCGACGCCAACCCGAAGGGCGGCAAGATCGACACGCTGACGCAAGGCTTCGAGCTGACGATCCCGCTCTACCGTACGCCCGAGACCCAGACCAAGCGGCCGTTCCAAGTCACCGACCAGAACATGACGGAGTCGGTCAATCTGATGGTCGAGTATGGCGGTCTCGACGCCAAGGCCAAGGACAATCCGAAGGCTTTCTACACCAATGATTATCTGCCGAAGAGTGGCTCGTGAACCATAGATACCGATTGTCGTCCCTGCGAAAGCAGGGACCCATAACCACCGGAGTTGATTGGTGCGGAAGGTCTCTGCTCGCGTGCCCGAACGAGAAGCCGCGGCGTATGGGTCCCTGCTTTCGCAGGGACGACGGAGGAGAGGGGCGCGATGAATCCTGCAACCAGACCCGCTGAGCCCATCCAACCAGCCGCACATCTGCGCCTGGTGTCGGGCCGCGCGGAGGGCGCGGCGCCGGGGATCACGCTCTCCGGCGTCTCGAAGACTTACCGGTCGCGCGACGGCGATGTGCCGTCGCTGCGGCCGCTCGACTTCACCATCAATGACGGCGAGTTCTTCGTCGTGGTGGGTCCGTCCGGCTGCGGCAAGTCCACGCTGCTCAAGATGATCTCAGGGCTCTTGCCGCCGACGACCGGCGAGGTGCTGGTCGACGGCGAGCCGGTGACCAGGCCGCACGGCAATGTCGGCATCGTGTTCCAGAACGCGTTGCTCCTGCCCTGGCGCAACATCCTCTCCAACGTGATGCTGCCGATCGACATGAAGCAGTTGCCGCGCGGCAAATATCTCGACCGCGCCAAGGAGCTGCTGAAGCTGGTCGGGCTCGAGGGCTTCGAGAAGAAGCTGCCCTGGCAGCTCTCCGGCGGCATGCAGCAGCGCGCCTCGATCTGCCGTGCGCTGGTGCACGATCCCAAGATCATGCTGATGGACGAGCCGTTCGGCGCGCTCGACGCTATGACGCGCGAGCGCATGAATGTCGAATTGATGCGGATCCAGCGCGAGACCGGCAAGACGGTACTCCTGATTACACACTCGATTCCGGAAGCCGTGTTCCTCGCCGACCGCGTGCTCGTGATGACCGAGCGGCCCGGCGCGATCGCCGCGATCTACGACGTGCCGCTGCCGCGGCCGCGCTCGCTGGATTCGATGTCCGATCCGATCTTCACCGAACTGGTGCAGCAGATCCGGAAGCACTTCTTCACGCAGGGTTCGCTGGATTAGGGAAGCCAGATTTGCTCTACGCTGTTGCCGCATCCACGGTCCACCTCTCCCCTTGTGGGAGAGGTCGGATCGCATCGCAAGATGCGATCCGGGTGAGGGGTTTCGCTCTCTCGGTGGACCTGCGCCCCCTCACCCGGCGCTTCGCGCCGACCTCTCTCCGGCGGGGAGAGGTCGTGCGTGCGGAATCAGCTCGATCCGACAACATCAAGCGTATGCGTTGAGCCTTCGATGCCGCTTCGCCTCGCCGTGCGCGATATCGCCCTGTTCGAACGTCCGGTCGCCTTCGCCCGGCCGTTCCGCTTTGGCGCGGTCACGATCAATGCGGCGGCGCAGATGTTCGTGCGGGTCGAGATCGAGGTGGAGGGCAAAGGGCGCGCGACTGGCGCCAGCGCCGAGATGATGGCGCCGAAATGGTTCGACAAGCGGCCGCATTTGACGCCCGACGAAACGGTGGACGCGCTCCGCCGCTCGCTGCTGATCGCGCGCGAGCTGTATCTTTCGCGCAAGGACTTCGACACCGCCTTTGGCCTGCATGCCAGATGCACTGGCGCGCAGATGGCGGCGTGCACGAAGGACGATATCCCGCCGCTTGCCGCAGCCTATGGCCCGGCCGAGATCGACAAGGCGATCCTGGATGCGCTGCTGCGCGCCGCCGGGCTCAGCGTCTTCGACGGCATGGCCGCCAACATCGCCGGCATCGATGCCCGGCTGACGCCCGATCTCGATGACGCCGCGATTGCGCGCTTCCTTGCGAGCCGCCGGCGGCTTGACCGCGTCGCGGTCAGGCATACGGTCGGGATGGATGACCCAATCGAAGGGGAGGGCGGTGTCGCTGATCCCAAGGAAAACGCCAGTGCGCGCTACTTCAAGCTCAAGCTGAACGGCGATCCCGCGCATGACGCGGCGCGCCTGGCGCGGATCGGCAGGGAGCTCGCCCGGCTGCCTCACGTCACCAAGGTCACGCTCGACGCCAATGAGCAGTATGCCGATCTCGACGTGTTGAATGCGCTGGTCGACCGGCTCGACCACGATGCGGCGCTGGCACCGATCACTGCGAACCTGCTCTATATCGAGCAGCCGATGCCGCGCGACATCACCAAAGCCTCGCCGCTCGGCGCTCTCGCCGCGCGCAGCTTCATCATCGACGAGGCCGACGATTCCTATGACGCATTCCCGGCGGCGCGCGCGCTCGGCTATCGCGGCATCTCTTCGAAATCCTGCAAAGGCATCTACAAGGCGATCATCAACGCGACGCGTGCGGCGGCTTGGAGCGCGGATGGCACTCCGTATTTCGTTAGCGGCGAGGACCTCACCTGCCAGACCGGGCTCGCCGTGCAGCAGGATCTCGCGCTCGGCGCGCTGATCGGCGTCGGCCATGCCGAGCGCAACGGGCACCATTATGTCGATGGCTTTGCCGAGACGCCAGCCGAGGAGGCGGCCGCCTTCCTCGCGGCACATCCCGATCTCTACACCCGCGACGGCGGCAAGGTGCGCCTCGCGATCCACGACGGTGATCTCCTGACGGGATCGCTGACCACCCCGGGCTTTGCCAGCTCGGTTCATCCGGACTGGTCCACCATGCAGCCGCTCAAGCGGCCAACCCCACGCGTTTCGCAGGAGCAAGCACTATGACGACCAAACGCCTCGGCCTGATCATGAACGGCGTCACCGGCCGAATGGGGCTCAACCAGCACCTGATCCGCTCGATCGTCGCGATCCGCGACCAGGGCGGCGTGCTGCTCGCGAACGGCGACCGCATCATGCCCGATCCGATCCTTGTCGGCCGCGACGCCGAGAAGGTGGCCGCACTGGCGAAGCGCTTCAACATCGAGCGCTCCACCACCGATCTCGACCGCGCGCTGGCCGACAAGGGCGACACCGTGTTCTTCGATGCCGCGACCACGCAGGCGCGGCCGTCGCTGCTGACCAAGGCGATCAACGCCGGCAAGCACGTTTATTGCGAGAAGCCGATCGCGACCACGCTGGAAGAGGCGGTCGAGGTCGTGAAGCTCGCCAATGCCAAGGGCGTCAAGCACGGCACCGTGCAGGACAAGCTGTTCCTGCCCGGCCTGAAGAAGCTCGCCTTCCTGCGCGACTCCGGCTTCTTCGGCCGTATGCTCTCGGTGCGCGGCGAGTTCGGCTACTGGGTGTTCGAGGGCGGCTGGCAGGACGCGCAGCGGCCGTCGTGGAACTACCGCGCCGAGGACGGCGGCGGCATCATTTTGGACATGGTGTGCCACTGGCGCTACGTGCTCGACAATCTGTTCGGCGAGGTCGAGAGCGTGGTCTGCATCGGGACCACGGACATCCCTGAGCGCTACGACGAGAAGGGCCGGAAGTATCAGGCGACCGCGGATGATTCCGCCTATGCCACCTTCAGGCTAAAGGGCGGCGTGATCGCGCATATCAACATGAGCTGGGTGACGCGCGTCTATCGCGACGACCTCGTCACCTTCCAGGTCGACGGCACCCACGGCTCGGCGGTTGCGGGCCTGACCGACTGCATGATCCAGGCGCGCCAGGCGACGCCGCGGCCGGTGTGGAATCCGGACGAGAAGCGGCTGCACGACTTCTACGCCGACTGGCAGAAGCTCCCAGAGAACGTCGTCTACGACAACGGCTTCAAGGAGCAGTGGGAGATGTTCATCCGCCACGTCTGCGAGGATGCGCCCTACAAGTATACGCTGCTCGAAGGCGCCAAGGGCGTGCAGCTCGCCGAGTGCGCGCTGAAGAGCTGGAAGGAGCGGCGCTGGATCGACGTCGCGCCGATCGTGGTCTGAGATGAGGACTTCGTCATGAACAAGCAGGTCCTGCCGAAATCATCCCTGTCGCTGAAGCTGCCGACCGCCGATGGCCGCCTCGAGAGCTATCGCCTCGCAACATCACGGAGCTTTCCGGCGAAGCTCGAAGGCACACTCAACCGCGTGGCGTTCTCGGCCGCGCATGTGGTGGCCGATCCGCGCGCCGACGTCGATCCGTGGCTGACGGCAGCGATCGACTGGGACCGCACCATCGCGTTCCGCGAGCATGTCTGGGATCTCGGCCTCGGCGTCGCAGAGGCGATGGACACCGCGCAGCGCGGCATGGGGCTCGACTGGGCGACCTCGCTCGAACTGATCCAGCGTTCGGTGAAGGCGGCAAAGGCGAGGGGCAACGCGCTGGTGTTCTCCGGCGCGGGCACCGATCATCTCGCGGTCGAGGATGCCAAGACGATCGACGATGTGATCCGCGCCTATGAGGAGCAGATCGGGGCGATCGAGAAGGCCGGCGGCCGCATCATCCTGATGGCCTCGCGCGCACTGGCCAAGCTCGGCAAGAGTGCGGAGGATTACGCCAGGGTCTATGACCGCGTGCTGGCGCAGGTGCGCGAGCCCGTGATCATCCACTGGCTCGGCGACATGTTCGATCCGGCGCTAGCGGGTTATTGGGGCACCGCCGATCTCGACAGGGCGATGGACACCGCGGTCGCGATCATCAACGCCAACGCGGCGAAGGTCGACGGCGTCAAGGTGTCGCTGCTCGACAAGCAACGCGAGATCGACATGCGGCGGCGGCTCGATCCGCGGGTCAAGATGTATACCGGTGACGACTTCAACTATGCCGAACTGATCGCCGGTGACGACAAGGGCTTCTCGCACGCGCTGCTCGGCATCTTCGATGCGATCGCGCCGGCCGCGTCCTACGCGCTGTCGCGTCTCGCGGTGGGCGACGAGGCCGGCTTCCACGACGTGCTGGGGCCGACGGTGCCGCTGTCGCGGCACATCTTCAAAGCGCCGACGCGGTTCTACAAGACCGGCATCGTGTTCATGGCCTATCTCAACGGGCACCAGGACCATTTCACGATGGTCGGCGGACAGGAGAGCGCGCGCTCGACCCTGCATCTTGCCGAGCTGTTCCGCCTCGCCGACAAGGCCGGGCTGCTCGCCAATCCGGACGTGGCGACGCGCCGGATGACGACGATCCTCGCCACGCGCGGCATCGACGCCTGATGCGCGACTTTTCCAACGATCATCGCTGGCTGTCGTTGAATACGGCCACTGTCCGCAAGCAGGGCGATCTCGTCGCCATCATCGAGGCCTGCGCACGTCACGGCATCCGCGCCATCGATCCGTGGCGCGACCAGGTTGCGAGCATCGGGCTCGAGCGTGCCGTGCGCGCGGTGAAGGACGCCGGGCTCGAGCTAACAGGCTATTGCCGCGGCGGCATGTTCACCGCGGACGCCGCACACCGCAGCGCGGTCCGCGACGACAACCGCCGCGCAGTCGACGAGGCCGCGGCGCTCGGCGCCTCCTGCATCGTGCTGGTGGTCGGCGGCCTGCCGCAATATTCACGGCCGGGGAGCGCGGCGTCGAAGGACATCGCCGCGGCGCGGGCGCAGGTGCATGACGGCATCGCCGAGATGCTGGACTATGCCAGGCAGGCGAAGCTGCCGCTCGCGATCGAGCCGCTGCATCCGGCCTATGCCGCCGACCGCGCCTGCGTCAACACGACGAAGCAGGCGCTCGACCTCTGCGATGCGCTCGATCCCGGCCGCACCGGCGCGATCGGCGTCGCGCTCGACGTCTATCACATCTGGTGGGACCCGGAGCTGAACGCTCAGATCGCGCGCGCCGGCAAGGATCGGCTGCTCGCCTTCCACGTCTGCGACTGGCTGGTGCCGACCAGGGACATCCTCAACGACCGCGGCATGATGGGCGACGGCGTGATCGACATCAAATCGGTTCGCGCAGCGGTGGAAGCGCAGGGCTTTGCCGGCTATTCGGAGATCGAGATCTTCTCCGACGACTGGTGGGGCAAGCCGATCGATGAGGTGTTGAAGACCTGCATCGAACGGCACCGGACGGCGGTATAGGAAACCGTCACTGCGGGGAGCTCGCGACAAAATTGCAGAGCAATTTGGCGCTGAAGCGACGAAGCAATCCATCTCTCCATTTTGTGGCGCGACGGATTGCTTCGCGGAGCTTGTCATCGGGCGCGCGTTCGCGCGACCCGTTGGCTCGCAGTGGCGGTGATGGAGCTGTGCGTTACGAATCCCGATCCCGGTGCGCGAGCTCCAGCGTGACGAGACGCGCCAGCAGCGTTGCAGGATAGAGCTGGCCGAAGATGGCCTCGACATTGCACAGGCTGCGCGCGATGGGATGCAGCGGCGCGACGTCGCCATAGCCTGTGGTCGTGAGCGTGGCGAACGAGAAATAGATCAGTTGGCTTGCCAGCGTCGGACTGTCCGCGATCTTCATGCCTGAGAACGCGGTCGGCACCAGCGTGCCGATGAAGGTATAGAGTGCGGCGAAGATCACCGCGACCGTGAAGTAGAGCAGGATCGCGCCGATCACGCGGTGATAGGTCACGCGTCCGGGCGCAAAGGTTGCGCGCGCTACCGTCACCGCCATGGTGACGCCGACGAGCAGCCAGGCCCCTGCGAACAGATTGAGGTCGAGGATCGAAGGTGCGTGCAGGCGCAGGATCGCGCCGGCCACGATCATCGCGAGCGCGGTGAGCATCGCGACCATTGCGAATGCGCTGCCCGACATCAGGAATACGCCTGCAACCAGGAACAGCGCCAACAGCAGCTCGAAGACCTGGAATTCGAACAGTCCGAGCGCCTGCAGCGGGGCCACCACGAACATCATGATGACGATCAGAACAGTGAGCACCGTCAGCAAGGAATCGCCCCAGCGCTCGCGCAGCTCACCGATGTTCATCCAACCACGCTTCATTCCTGTCCCGTCATTCGGCATGGCATCAGGATGCCAATGCCAAACATTGCTGCGCGGCGGTGGCAAAGGCAAGATAGGGGACCGGCATCGCGCGGGCGCATCCGGCTGTCCGGATAGCAGGCCGGCGCCTCAGGGATTGGCGACCTGCTGCAGCGTGTTGAAGCGTGCTTTCTGCTCGCTGCTCAGCGAGGCATAGAACTCGTCCAGCGCAGGCTCGATCAGCTTGGCGGCCTTCTGCATCGCCTCGAGCCGGTTCTGCATCGCCTCCAGCCGGCCGACCGGCGTCAGCGGCACATCGTTCGGGCAGGCCGCCTGCAGGTCCGCGATGGCTTTGCTGGTCGCATCGCTCAAGCGGTCGAGCGCGTCCTTCTGCTTGCCCGCCGGATGAAGCGAAGATTCGATTCTGTTGATCGGCAGTTGAGCCAGGTCGGATTTCGAATCGCCGCAGTTTCCGGATTGTGCGGTCGTTTCCTGCTGTTGCTGCGAACGCTCGCCGACATTGGGACCGAGCGCATTGAAGCGGGCTTGCTGCTCGTCGCTGAGCGAGTTGTAGAAATTCTCCAGCGCGGGCCGCACGATCTTGATGGCCTCGAGCGTCGCGCTGATGCGGCTCAGCATCGACCGCAAGCGGCCGGTTGGCGTCAAGGCATAGCTGTCCGTGCAGGAATCCTTGAAGACATCGGCGGCCTTCGCTGCGGCCGTCTTCAAGTCGTCGAGCAGGGCCTGCTGCTCCTGGTTCGGCCGGACCGCCCGCGTGATGTCGTCCAGCGGCCAGGCCGTGACGCCCTTGTCGGGCTCCGCGCATAGCTGCTTGATCGCCTGCGACGCGCCGGTCTCCGCGCGTTGACGGGACCGCGTGCGGCCTGCGGTCGCCGGATAATCGCCAGGGTTGATGCTGGCATAGGCGGAGTAGGGACTGTTGGTGTCCCAGAACACCGTGTCGACCAAGCCGTCATAGGCGTAGGCCCAATAGCCGGGCTCGTAGCCATAAGACCAGAACGTGTAGTCAAAAATGTCCGAATAGGCATAAGGCCAGAACACCGGCCCAACCCACGCGATGAACACCGCGCGGTGGCCGCGCCGCCAGGCATGCCGGGGCGACCAGCCGCCCTGGCGCGCGGCAAGCGCGGCCTGGGCTTGCGCGCCTGCCTGCTCGCGGAACCGTGCGGCAAATCGCTCGCGCTGGGCCGCCTGCGTTGCGGCGGTGGCCGCGGTGGCAGCCCCGACCGTCGTCGCTGCCAGCCCCAATCGCTGCTGGCGAGCAAGATCGGCTTGCTGGGCCTGCTGCTCGCGCTGCAGCAAGCGGTTCTGCGCCTGCAGCGTCCGGTCGTGGGTGCGTTGCGCGCGCGCGCCTTCAACCTTTTGCGCTTGCAACTGCTGCACGCGTTGCTGCAGCCGATCGATCCGGGTCTGCCGCTCCGCGGTCTGGCGCGTGAGCGCCTCGCGCTGCCGTTCCTGCGCCGTCTGTTGGCGCTGCTGGATCAATTGCTGGCGCTGCTGCGCCTGCTGTTGAACCCGCTCCGCCGGCGATGGCCGCTCGCTTAAGCGCGACGGCGGGCTCGGGCGCGATGGCGTGGCGATACGCGGAGCCTGGCGCTGCGGGATGGCCTCACGACGGATTTCGGGCCGCGGCGTTGCGACGCGCGGTGCGGCGATATGGGGAGCCTGGCGCGGGGACGGTGCGGCGAAATGCGGTGCCTGGCGCGGCATCATCGCCGGTCGCTGTGGCGCCTGGAATGCGGGTGCGGCCGGCCGAGCCATGGCTGGCGGCCTCGCCATTGCGGGAGGGGCGGCATGCACCATCGGCGCGGCCGGACGCGCCATGGCGGGCGGTGCAGCGGGCCGTGCCATCGCGGGCGGTGCGGCGGGCCTTGCCGCCAGTCCCGGCGGCCCTCCCCTTTGCGGCTGGGCGGACGCGCCGCCGCTTGCCGCGAGCATCGAAACACCAATCAAAAATGCAACAAAGCTAACGCGCCGGGAAAGCATGGGCGCAGCTCTCCGTTCACCAGTCGCCCGTAACGCTTCAACGCACAGACGTCGAAATCGTTCGTTGTCATCGTAACCGGCGTTGCGGAATCGTCAGGAGACATCCTGCGTCAGGGCAGCCGCGATGCGCTCCACCGCCCAATCGGCCTGATCGCCTGTGATCACCAGCGGCGGGGCGATGCGAATGGTGTGCTCGTGGGTGTCCTTGGCGAGGATGCCGCGCGCCTGCAGCGCCAGGCAATAGCGGCGGGCGCCGCCGGCCTCCGGATGAAGCTCGACCGCCAGCATCAGCCCGCGCCCGCGCACTTCGCGGATCACGTTGGCGCGGATATCCTGCAACCCTGCGAGAAACCGCACGCCCTGTTGCGCCGCGTTCTCGATCATTCCTTCCTCGACCAGCACGCGCAGCGCCGCGCGCGCCACCGCGCAGGCCAAGGGGTTGCCGCCGAAGGTCGAGCCGTGTTGGCCGGGCCGCAACGTGCCAAGCACGGCGTTGTTGGAAAGCACGGCCGACACCGGATAGAAGCCCCCCGACAACGCCTTGCCGAGCAGCGTCACGTCGGCCTCGATGCCCTCGTGCTGCTCGGCGAGCAGCTTGCCGGTGCGGCCGAGCCCGGTCTGGATCTCGTCGAGCACCAGCATCACGTTGTGCGCGGTGCACAGCTCGCGCACGCGCGTGAAGTAGCCCGGCGGGGGGATGATGACGCCGGCCTCGCCCTGGATCGGCTCGACCAGGAAGGCTGCGGTGTTCGGCGTGATCGCCTGCTCGAGCGCGGTGGCGTCGCCGAACGGGATGACCTTGAAGCCCGGCGCGAACGGGCCGAAATGGTCGCGGGTCGCCGGATCGGTCGAGAAGCCGACGATACCGAGCGTGCGTCCGTGGAAGTTGTTGGCGCAGACGATGATCTCGGCCTGTCCGTTCGGCACGCCCTTCACCTCATAGGCCCATTTGCGCACCGACTTGATTGCGCTCTCGACCGCCTCGGCGCCGCTGTTCATCGGCAGCACCTTGTGCGAGCCGGTCAGCTCCGCAAGCTCGCGGTAGAAGGGTGCGAGCTGGTCGTTGTGGAAGGCGCGCGAAGTCAGCGTCAGCCGGCGTGCCTGCTCGACCATCGCGGCAAGGATCTTCGGATGGCAGTGGCCCTGGCTCACCGCCGAATAGGCGGAGAGGCAGTCGAGATAGCGGTTGCCATCGGTGTCCCAGACCCAGACGCCTTCGCCGCGGGACAGCACGACCCCGATCGGCTCGTAATTGTAGGTGCCAAAGCGTGCTTCGGTTGCGAGGAAATCGGTGACCGATGCGCTCATCCTGCGTCACTCCCGCTTGCTGCGCACCGGACAGAACGCCCGAGCGCTCTTTGGCTTGATGTGGGCATCCGTCCGCCCACGAGGAAGTGCCTTTGGCGAAAATGCCTAGCTGTTGATGCTACAGGGCACGCTGAGAAAGCCGCGGAAGCGGACCCGGCCGCCGCGCACCGGCGCGCCGTCGAGCGCGTAGTTCGGGAAGCGCTTGAGGAAGCGTGAGATCGCGATCGCGCCTTCGAGCCGCGCCAGCGCCATCCCGGCGCATTGATGCGCGCCGGTGCCGAAGGCGAGATGACGGTTTGGCGTCCGCGCGATGTCGAAACGTTCAGGGTCGGGGAATTGCGCGGGGTCACGGTTGGCGGCGCCGATGCACAGCGTGACAAGTGTGCCGGCCGGCATCCTGATGCCGCCGATGTCGGTCTCTTCGACGATCATGCGGTTGCCGAGCTGGTTCGAGCTCTCGTAGCGCAGCATCTCCTCGACCGCGGTTTTGATCAGGTCGGGCTGTGCGATCAGGCGCGTCTTCTGGTCGGGATGTTCGTGGAGCGCGACGAGCCCGTTGCCGATCAGGTTGGTCGTGGTCTCGTGGCCGGCGTTGAGCAGGAAGATGCAGTTGTGCAGCAGCTCCTTTGCGGTCAACCGCTCGCCATTATCTTCGCCCTGGATCAGCCGGGTGAGCACGTCGCGGTCGGGATTGCCCGGCCTTAAGCGGCGGCGTTCGACGAGGGTTTCAAGATAGGCGAGGAAATCCTTCACTGCGGCGTTGCCGCGGTCGAACGCCTCCTTGCCGATCACGGGCTCCAGGGCGCCCAAGATCGCCAGCGACCAGTCGCGCAACGGTTCGCGCTCCTCGTGCGGCACGTCGAGCAGATTGCCGATCACCTCGACTGGGATCGCGGCGGCGAAATCGCCGATCAGCTCAAAACGCTCTCTCGCGGCGATGCGGTCGAGCAGGCTGTCGACCAGCGCAATCAAGTCTGGCTCCATGCCGGCTATTGCCCGCGGCGACAACGCGCCCATGATCAGCCGCCGTACCCGGGTGTGCGCCGGCGGGTCGTTGAAGACGAGGCTTGTGGTGTGGTGTTCATACAGCAAGGAGTCGCCGTATTTCGGCAAGAACTCCTTCTTCTTGTCGGACGAGAACGCCTTGGTGTTCTTGTAGGCGGTGACGAGGTCGTCGTAGCGGGTCAGGAAGTAGCAGCCGTTCGGCAGCCGCTTCACCGGCGCGTTCTCCCGCAGCGCACGATAGGTCGGGTAGGGGTTCGCGTAGAAGTCCGGCGTCAGTCTTTCGAGATCGAAACGATCGGACAACTCTCGCGCCTGTACATCCATGCCGAATGCCCAATCTGATTAGTTTCAATTGCAACTATCGTAGGGCCCGTGCCGCCGCCGCGCAACACAATTTGACGTGCGTCCGGGACGCTTCGGTTTGCTGCCACCAGAATCGAACGGCGCTGGTACGCTGCGAGTAAATCGCAGAGCCATATGCGGTTTTGCGCTTTGATGAAGCGCGCGGGCCCAACTACAGTCACGGCCAAACAGTTCTGAAATCGGAAACGCCGATGCATGCCCGTGCCGAGACCGCGGCCTCCTGGCCCGAGGAGATCTTTTCGATATTGCAGCGCTTCGAGGTGCGCCAGGTGCCCTATGTGCCGGATGCCGGGCATTCGCAGTTAATCGAGCGCGTGCTCGGCTCGCCCGCGATGCGCGGCGTGGCGCTGACGACGGAGGAGGAGGGCGTCGCGCTGCTCGCGGGCGCCTGGGCCGGCGGCCAGCGTGGCGTACTGCTGATGCAGTCGAGCGGGGTCGGCAATTGCATCAACATGCTGTCGCTGGTGCAGATCTTCCGTTTGCCGTTCTTCACCCTGGTGACGATGCGCGGCGAATGGGGCGAGTTCAATCCGTGGCAGGTGCCGATGGGCTCGAGCACCCAGGCCGTGCTCGAACTGTCCGGCATCAAGGTGCTGCGCGCCTCGCGCCCCGAGGAGGTGCGGGAGGTCGTCGAGGCCGGCGCCGCCCAAGCCTATAACGCCTGCACGCCAACCGCTGTCCTGCTGTCACAGCGCCTGATCGGGGCAAAGGTCTTCACCAAATGAGCAAAGCCAATCTCCTCGACCGTCGCGCCGTCGTTTCGCAACTGCTCAAGGATCGCAAGGGCGCCATCGCCGTCGGCGGCCTCGGCGCCTCCACCTACGACATCGCCGCCGCCGGCGACCATGACCGCAACTTCTATCTGTGGGGCGGCATGGGCGGCGCTGTCATGATCGGGCTCGGCCTCGCGCTGGCGCAGCCGACGCTGCCCGTGGTCGTCATCACCGGCGACGGCGAGATGCTGATGGGCATGGGCAGCCTCGCCACCGTGGGGCTCCAGCAGCCCAAGAACCTCTCGATCATCGTGCTCGACAACGAGGCCTATGGCGAGACCGGCGGCCAGGCGAGCCATACCGGGGCGACCGCCGACCTGGTCGGCGTTGCCAAAGCCTGCGGAATCAAGGATACGAGCAACATCACGACCCTGGCCGAGGTCGAGGCGTTTGCCTCGTCGTTACAAGACGTTACGGCCGGGCCACGGTTCGCCAGCGTGAAGATCGACGGTGCCAATCTGGAGCGCGTGCTGTCCAGCCGCGACGGCACCTACATCGTCAACCGCCTCCGGAGCTCTCTCGGACACAGTCCGATATAAAACGACCTTCGCGGTGCAATAGAACCTTGACATCTGGTAAGGTGAGTGATTACTCACGACCCCAAATGTCTACCTTACGCATGACAAGTGATCTGCGGCGTCAGTTGATACTGAGCGCCGCGAAGCGGTGTTTTGCCCGCAACGGCTTTGCCGGCACCACGACAAAGAGCGTGGCGGCCGCCGCTGCCATTTCGGAAGGTTTATTGTTCAAGCACTTTCCCTCGAAGGCGGCGCTGTACGCCGAAATCCTGACCGAGGAGTGCGAGGCAGACCCGGACCTTGCGCATCTGCTGGGGCAGGAGCCGTCGACCGCGACGCTGGTCGAGCTGGTAGAGGGCATGGTCGGCCACTTCATGCAGCTTCGCAAAGCACCCGACCAGGAAGAGGCGCAGCGCCTGCGGCTGATGGTGACGAGCCATCTCGACGATGGCGAGTTCGCGCGCCTGCTCTATGACAAAGTCGGCAAGCTGATCGGACCGACCTTTGCCGCCTCGATCGAGCGCGCGATTGCCGCGGGCGAGGCGACACGGGTCGGCGACGAGCCGCTCAACCTGTTCTGGTTCGCTCATCATACCGTGCTGATGGGCGCGCTGACGCAGCTCCCTGCGACATCATGTCTCTCCTACGGCGATGCCGCCGCCGCCGAGCGGCAGCTTTGTCAGTTCATCCTTCGCGGTATCGGACTTACCGAAGCCGCAATTGCCACACATTTGGGCCGCCAGCCGTCACCGAGTGCGGGACAGTCGGTAACTGCAGAAAGTGCATAACATGAATATTCAGACCGAAAGCCATATCTCGGGGCAACCGATCAAGGAAAAGACCGCCAAGCGCCCTGTCCGCATGGTGCGCTGGTTCATCATTGTGGGAGTGCTGCTGGCCGTGCTGGTCGGCGCCCTGGTCGGCTTCAATGCCTTCCGCAGCCACATGATCGCGCAGTTCTTCGCCAACAACAAGCCGCCGCCGTCGAACGTCTCGGCGGTCGAAGCCAAGTCCGAGGTGATTCCGAACCTTCTGACCGCGGTCGGCGATCTCGTCGCGGTGCATCAGGTCAACGTCACCAGCGACGTGTCGGGCCGCATCACCGACATCCTGTTCACCGCCGGCAGCCATGTGAAGGCGGGTACGCCGCTCGTGCAATTGTTCGATGGACCTGAACAGGGCGACCTCGCCAACTACAAGGCGCAGGCGACCGTGGCCGAGCTTCAGCTCGACCGCGCCAAGCAGCTTGCGGCACGCCAGTTCGGGCCGCAGTCCACCGTCGACCAGGCGCAGGCGACATTCGACCAGGCCAAGGCGGGCATTGCCAGGACCGAGGCGATCATCTCGCAGAAGCTGGTGCGCGCTCCGTTCGAGGGTGACCTCGGTGTCCGCCAGGTCGAAGTCGGTCAATACCTGACGGCAGGGACGCAGATCGTGTCGCTGACCGATCTGTCGGTGCTGTATGCGAACCTGACCGTCACCGAGAAGCAGAGCTCGCAGATCAAGGTCGGCCAGACCGTGCGGGTTTCGGTCGACGCCTATCCGGGCCGGACCTTCGACGGCAAGATCACGACGATCGAGCCGCAGATCGCAACCGACACCCGCAACATCCGCGTTCAGGCGACGATCCAGAATCCGGACCGTATCCTCAAGCCCGGCATGTTCGCGACCACCACGATCGTGCTGCCCGAGAAGCCGGCAGTGGTCACCGTTCCCGAAACTGCGGTCGACTACACGCTGTACGGAGACTCGGTGTTCCTGATCAACGAGAAGAAGGGCGATGACGGCAAGACCACGCTGACCGCGGATCGCACCTTCGTGAAGACGGGCAACCGCGTCGAGGGCCGTGTCGAAATCCTCAAGGGCCTGAAGCCCGGCGACCGGGTCGTCGCCGTCGGCCAGATCAAGCTGCAGTCGGGGATGCCGGTCGCGATTTCGACAGATCCGCCGCCGCCGATTCCGGCCCAGCCGCCGCGCTACTAAAGCATGATCCGGAAAAGTGCGAAGCGGTTTTCCGAAAAGATCATGCTCAAACAAGAAGCTAAAGCGCGATGACGATTGAAATCTGAGCTCGTCGCGTTTTGGTCGGACCACCTGAATACGGAGGGCCATCGGGCCCTCCGCCACATGTCGCCGCAATCGGCAGAGAACACGAATAGGGTTGGCAATGGCCTTCACTGACATTTTCATCAAGCGGCCGGTGCTGTCGATCGTCGTCAGCATGCTGATCCTGCTGATCGGCCTGCGCGCTGCAATGGTGCTGCCGATCCGGCAATATCCGAACCTGTCGAACACCGTGGTGACGATCACCACCTCATATCCTGGCGCCTCGCCCGAGCTGATCAACGGCTTCATCACCACGCCGATCGAGCAGGCGGTCGCCTCGGCCGAGGGCGTCGACTACATGACGTCGAACTCGGTGCTTGGCACCTCGACGATCCAGGTCTACATCAAGCTCAATCACGATCCGAACCAGGCGCTGACCGAGGTGCTCGCCAAGGTCAATTCGGTCAAATACCTGATCCCGAAGGAAGCGTTCGACCCGGTCGTGACCAAGGCGACCGGTGATACGATCGCGGTCATGTATCTCGGCTTCTCCAGCGAGGAGCTGACGGGATCGGCGATCTCGGACTATCTGACGCGCGTCGTGCAGCCGGTGCTGTCGACGGTCGACGGCGTCGCATCCGCCGACATTCTCGGCGGCCAGACCTTCGCAATGCGCGTCTGGCTCGATCCGATCCGGATGGCCGGCCGCGGCGTGTCGCCCAACGACGTCGCTGCCGCGATCGCTGCCAATAACTTCCAGGCGGCCGCCGGCCAGACCAAGGGCTTCTTCATCGTCTCCAACGTCTCCGCCAATACCGACCTTCAGAGCATCGATCAGTTCAAGCGGATGATCGTGAAGTCGAAGGACGGCGGCTTCGTGCGCATCGAGGACATCGCGACGGTGGAGCTCGCGGCCCAGAGCACGGATGCGAGCGTCGCCTTCAACGGCGAGCATGCGATCTTCATCGGCATCAAGGCGACGCCGCAGGGCAACCCGCTTACCCTGGTCAAGGGCGTGCGCGCGCTGTTCCCCGAGCTTGAGCGCAACCTGCCGCCGTCGATGAAGATGATGAGGTGGCCTATGACTCCACCAAGTTCATCCAGTCGTCGATCGACGAGGTGCAGAAGACGCTCGGCGAAGCGGTTATGATCGTCGTCGTCGTCATCTTCCTGTTCCTGGCGTCGATCCGCTCGGTGATCATCCCGGTCGTGACGATTCCGCTGTCGCTGGTCGGCGTCTGCATCCTGATGCTGGCGGCGGGCTTCAGCTTCAACCTGCTGACGCTGCTGGCGATGGTGCTGGCAATCGGCCTCGTGGTCGACGACGCCATCGTGGTGGTGGAGAACATCCATCGCCATCTCGAGGAAGGCCTGCCACCGGTGCAGGCGTCGCTGAAGGGCGCACGCGAGATCGTGGGCCCCGTCATCTCCATGACGATCACGCTGGCGGCGGTGTACGCGCCGATCGGCTTCCTCGGCGGCGTCACCGGTGCGCTGTTCCGGGAATTTGCCTTCACGCTGGCCGGCTCGGTCATCGTGTCGGGCGTGATCGCCCTGACGCTGTCGCCGATGATGTGCTCGGTGTTTCTCAAGAGCGCCGACGAGGGCCGCTTCGCCAGGCTCGTCAACCGCGTGTTCGGCGCGGTGACGCGCTGGTACGGCCGCCAGCTCGACCGCTCGCTCGACTATCGCCCGATCACCGGCTTGTTCGCGGTGACCATCCTCGGCCTGGTCGGCTTCCTCTATATGCATACGCAGAAGGAGCTGGCACCGCAGGAAGACCAGGGCATCGTGTTCGCGGTGACCAAGGCGCCGAAATACGCCAACATCGACTACATCGATTACTACGGCGACAAGATCGACAAGGAGTTCAAGAAGTTTCCCGAGACCGACCTGCGGTTCGTGCTGAACGGCATCACCGGTCCGCAGGGCGGCTTCGCCGGCATGCTGCTCAAGCCGTGGGATGAGCGCAAGCGCTCCGCGCAGGCCCTTCAGCCGCTGGTGCAGAACGAGCTGTCGAAGATCGAGGGCGTCAGCGCCTTCGCGTTCAGCCTGCCGCCGCTGCCGGGCGGTCCGGGCGGCCTGCCGGTCCAGATGGTGATCAGCTCGACGTCCGGCTTCCAGCAGGTGTTCGAGCAGATGAACAAGCTGAAGGACGCCGCGCGCAAGAGCGGCCTGTTCATCGTCACCGACAGCGACCTCGACTTCAACCAGCCGGTGGTCCGCGTAAAGGTCGACCGCACCAAGGCGAGCGATCTCGGCATCACCATGCAGTCGATCGGCAATGCGCTGGCGACGCTGCTCGGTGGCAACTACGTCAACCGCTTCAACCTGGAAGGACGTTCCTACCAGGTGATTCCGCAGGTGCCGCGCGTCAGCCGCCTGGCGCCGGGGGCGTTCGACGACTACTACGTCCCGACTGCGACCGGGACGCTGGTGCGGCTGTCGACCGTCGTCTCGGTCGAGACCGGCGTCGATCCGAATGCGCTGACCCACTACAACCAGCTCAACTCGGCGACCTTCCAGGCCGTGCCGATGCCCGGCGTCTCGATGGGGCAGGCGGTGGAGTTCCTGCAGGGCGAGGCCAAGAAGCTGCCGTCCGGCTTCAGCTACGACTTCCTGGCCGACTCCCGGCAGTACGTCCATGAAGGCAATCAGCTCTTGGTGACCTTCGCGTTCGCGATCATCATCATCTTCCTGGTGCTGGCAGCGCAGTTCGAGAGCCTGCGCGACCCGTTCGTGATCATGATCAGCGTGCCGATGGCGATCGTCGGCGCCCTGATCCCGCTGTTCTTCGGTGTCGCGACCATGAACATCTACACCCAGGTGGGCCTGCTGACGCTGGTCGGGCTGATCACCAAGCACGGCATCCTGATGGTGGAGTTCGCCAACGAGCTGCAGCTCAACGAGGGACTGGACCGCCGCTCGGCGATCGAGATGGCGGCCCGCATCCGCCTGCGTCCGATCCTGATGACGACGGCGGCGATGGTCACCGGCCTGCTGCCGCTGCTCACCGCCTCGGGCGCGGGTGCCGCCAGCCGCTTCTCGATCGGGCTCGTGGTCGTCGCCGGCATGACGATCGGCACGCTGTTCACGCTGTTCGTGCTGCCGGCCGTCTACATGACGATCGCGACCGACCACCAGTCCAAGGCGAACTCGGAACGCGCCAAGCAGATCGCCGATTTCGATCTCGAGGGCCGCGGCGCGCTGAAACCGACCTGAGCCCTCCAAGCTCATGCTCGCAGGAAAGGCGGCACTGGCGAAAGCCACTGCCGCCTTTTCTTTGTCCCGCGGCATCTCGCGCCGGTAGCCGGCTCGCGCGAATGCTGTAAGCTCGCCGGACAAGATCTGGAGGAAACAGACATGGTGAGCGACTTCGCGGCCGGGAATTACCGGTTCATCCCCGCCGTCTTCCAATATTCGAGCGGTGCGCAGGCAAGTTCCGGCTATGAGATCGAGCGGGTGCGCTTCGACCGCCTGGTGCCGCTTGCGGAGGGGTTTGCGCGGATCGCGGCCTACATCCAGGCGGCCGGCCGGCCGCTGACGTCGTTCTGCGCGTGTGAATTGCGCTCGCCGGCGGCCTTCACCGAAGACGGCTTCCGCGCCTTCAACCAGCATTACGTCAAGACACTCGCGGACTGGGGCTTGTACGATGGCGGCAGCACCAACCCGGTGGCGCGCAGCAATGTCTGCCCCGAGATCGATCCTCCGGCGGAGCCGTCGTTCTATGCATTCTCCTTCACCCGGCCGGGCGCAAGCGCATCCCCGTCCTTCGTGATCGCGGGCGGCGCCGAGGCGCGTGACGGTCCCGGCAGCTATCCGGAGCGCACCGTGCGCTATCGCGACCTCAGCCCGGAGGCGTGGCGGGAGAAGGTCCGCTTTACCACCGGCGAGATGGAGCGCCGGCTTGCCGAGTTCGGTTTCACCTGGGCGGACACGACCGCCGTACAGGCCTACACGGTGCACGACGTGCATCCCGTGATCGTCGACGAACTGGTTCGCCGCGGTGCCACGCGCTCGGGCCTGACCTGGCACTTCTGCCGCCCGCCGGTGGTCGATCTCGAATACGAGATGGATTGCCGCCGAGTGCTGCGCGAGGTGGTGATCTAGGTCGAGAGTCCTGCCAGACCCGTCATCCTGAGGCGCGCGTAGCGCGTCTCGAAGGATGCACGGCCACGGCCGGGCCATCGTGCTTCGAGACGGCCGCTTCGCGGCCTCCTCAGCATGACGGCGAGCTTACCGCGCCTTCGGATCCAGCGCGTCGCGCAGGCCGTCGCCGACCAGGTTGAACGACAGCACCACGAGGAAGATCGCGAGCCCGGGCCAGATCGCCATCCACGGCGCGCTGGTCAGGAAGCGCTGCGCGGCGTTGAGCATGCTGCCCCAGGATGGTGCCGGCGGCTGCTGGCCGAGGCCGAGGAAGGACAGCGCGGCCTCGGCGATGATCGCGGCCGCGATCGACAGCGTCGCCTGCACCAGCAGTGCCGGCAGGATGTTCGGCAGGATGTGGACCAGCGCGATGCGCCAGCGCGGATTGCCCATCGCGCGCGCTGCCTCGACGTAGTCTTCGACCTTGACGCTCATCACCTGGCCGCGGGTCAGGCGGACGAAGATCGGCGTCGCCGAGACGCCGATCGCGATCATCGCATTGCCGAGGCTCGGTCCCAAGAAGGCCGCAAGCGCGATCGCCAGGATCAGGAACGGGCAGGCCAGCATCGCATCGGTGATGCGGCTGATCAGCGCGTCGATGAAGCCACCACGATAGCCGGCGAGGAGCCCGAGCGGGACGCCGATCACCAGCGCAATGCCGACCGAGATCACGCCGGCAAGCAGCGAGGCGCGGGCGCCAAAGATGACGCGGGCCAGCACATCGCGGCCGAGCTCGTCGGTGCCGAACCAGTGCTGCGCCGAGGGTGCTTTGCGCACTAGAGCGGGTCCCGACCGGATTGAATCGTTTGGGATTCCCAAATCGGGCTGGTTCTGATTCAAGCTGCCTGCCGGTGAAGGAGGCCGGCGGGTATGGCAGCATCTCTTTCAGTCGATCTTCGCAAGCGTGTGGTCGGCGCCGTTGAGGCGGCATGTCGTGTCGAGCGGCTGCGGCGCACTTCCGTGTGGGAGTATCGAGCGCGATCCGTTGGGTGGCGCAAGCGCGCGCGACGGGCGAGGTGACGCCAAAGCCGCAGGGCGGCGACCGACGCTCCCAGGCGATCGAAGCGCAGGCCGAGCGCATCCTTGCGCTGCTTGCGACCAGGCCGGACAGCACGTTGGAGGAGCTGAAGGCGGCGCTCGCGGCCGATGGACACGTCTTCAGCGTCTCGGCGTTGTCGCGCTTCTTTCAGCGCCGCAAGATCACGCTCAAAAAAAGACCGCGCACGCCGCCGAACAGGAGCGGCCAGACGTCCTAAAGAAGCGGGAGCAATGGTTCGATGGCCAGATCGACCTCGATCCCGACAAGCTCGTCTTCATTGATGAGACATGGGCGTCGACCAATATGGCGCGAACCCGCGGGCGGGCGCCTCGCGGCGAACGGCTGCATGCCGCCATTCCGCACGGCCACTGGAAGACGACGACCTTCGTCGCCGGCCTGCGGCTGTCAGGCATGGTCGCGCCGATGGTTCTTGATGGACCGATCAATGGGCGCGCGTTCCAGGCCTATGTCGATCAGGTGCTGGTCCCCGAATTGCGGAAAGGCGATATCGTCATCATGGACAATCTCGGCAGCCATAAGGGCGCCGGCGTGCGCGCGGCGATCGAGGCTGCCGGCGTAAAGCTCCTCTATCTTCCGCCCTACAGCCCCGACCTCAATCCGATCGAGAACGCCTTCGCCAAGCTGAAAGCGCTGCTGCGCACGGCTGCCGCGCGCACCGTCGAAGGCTTGTGGAGCGCAATCGGGCGCTGCCTCGACTGCTTCACGTCCCGCGAATGCGTCAACTACTTCAAAGCCGCTGGATACGAGCCAACCTGATCGGGAACCGCTCTAGCGACCAGCTCGTGGCGATCGGATCGTAGGGCACGATCAGCGGCGCGAAGATCGCGAGCAGAACGAAGAGGGCGATCACCGCAAGTCCGAGCACCGCGCCCTTGCGCCTGACGAGCCGCCGCCAGGCGCGCCGCGCCGGGCTCTCCAGCGTCTCGGAGGCGGCGAGTGCGGCTGATGTCCCGAGCGTGGCGTCGGCCATCGGATCAGCCCCTCAGCCGCGGGTTGACGAGGATGTACGCGATGTCGGCAATCAAATTGAGCGTGATGTAGATCGTCGCTGTCGTCAGCACCACGCCCTGCACCACGGCATAGTCGCGGTTGAACACGGCATCGACGATCAGCTTGCCGAAACCGGGGATCGAGAAGATCTGCTCGGTGAGGACGGCGCCAGACAACAGCGTGCCGAGCTCGAGCGCGCCGAGCGTGATGATCGGCGTCAGCGCGTTGCGCATCGCGTGCTTGAGGATCACGGAGCGCTCGGAGAGCCCCTTGGCGCGCGCGGTGCGGACGTAGTCGCTCTCCAGCACCTGAAGCATGGCGCTTCTGGTGTGGCGCATCAGGATCGCCGCGATTGCGTTGCCGAGCACGAAGGCCGGCATGATGGTCGCGGCGATGCTGGCGCGCCAGTCCTCGGTCAGCGGCACGTAGCCGGAGGCCGGCAGCCAGCCCAGTTCGATCGAGAACAGGAAGATCAGCATGATGCCGAGCCAGAAATTCGGCGTCGAGATGCCCCACAGCGCGAACAGATTGGCGCCATAATCCCAGGCGCTGCCCTTCTTCACCGCCGAGATGATGCCGGCGGGAATCCCAATCAGGAAGGCGATCACGATCGCCATGCCGGCGAGCTGCAGCGTCACCGGCAGCTTCTGCGCGATCAGGCTCAGCACCGGCATCTTGTTGCGCAGCGATTCGCCGAAATCGCCCGACAGCACGCCCTTGACCCAGTACGCGTATTGCACCGGGATCGGCTGATCGAGGTGGTACTGCGCGCGGATCTGAGCGATCACGGCCGGATCGCGCTCCTCGCCAGCCATCACCAACGCCGGATCGCCCGGCAGCAAATGTTGCAGCGAGAAGATCAGAACCGAGACGAAGAACAGCGTCGGGACGATCTGGAGCAGCCGCCTAGCGAGAAAGTTCAGCATGGCAAGCATCCGTCCTTGAGTGAAGAAATGGCGGATGTGACTACACGCTCAACTGTCTCCGTTCCCTTCCCCCTTGTGGGGGAGGGCAATCGCATATGGCGTCTGCGGAGGTTGTTCGCGGCCTCCCTTCGCCTCTCCCGCTTGCGGGGGAGGCCGACGCGTGCGCAGCGCGCGGCGGGTGGGGGCTCCCTCCACGAGACGACTCGCGGAGAGAACCCCCACCCCGACCCTCCCCCGCAAGCGGGAGAGGGAGCCGACTGCCGATGCCGTTGCGACTCGAATCTCATATGCGATTGCTCTGCCTTGTGGGGGAGGGCAATCGCATTTGGGAGAAAAGCGCCCCGCGGCCGTCCTTCGAGACGCCCGCCTTTGGCGGGCTCCTCAGGATGAGGTCTTGTTTTGCGGCACAATAGTAGACCCTCATGGTGAGGAGCGCCGCCTGCGGCGCGTCTCGAACCACGAGGCCGAGTACGTGCCGCCCAAGGCGGCATATGCGATAGCCCTGCCTTGTGGGGGAGGGATAGCGAGGGGGGTAACCCAACGGGATTCTGAGTTCGTGGCACCCCCCACCCCAGCCCTCCCCCACAAGGGGGGAGGGAGCGGAGAGAGTGCCGGTCGCAGCTATTCTCATTTCAGCTTCAGTCCGACCACGCGCACCAGTCCGTCGGGCATCTGCTTGTAGCCTTCGAGTTTTGTGGTGTGCGCGATGATGATGCGACGGTGATAGATGTAGAGAAGAGGCTCATCGTCGAGTTCGAGCTTGGTCAGCTTGGCGTAGATCGCCTTGCGCTGCGCCATATCGGTGGTGAGGCGGGCGTCGTCGAGCGCCTTGTCGGCTTCGGGATTGCTCCAGGCGCTGTAGTTCTGCGGCGCGTTGGCGTGCAGGAAGACATAGGAGTTGCCGTCCGGATCGATCCGGCCGCTCCAGGCCAGCATGTAGGCCTGGTATTCGCCGGCCTCCGCCTGCTTCAGCGAGGTCGCAAACTCGGTCACCCTGATCTTCATGTCGAAGCCGGCTTCCGCCGCCATCGACTGAATGACCTGCGCGCTGCCTTCGGTTTCCGGCCCCTTCGGGACCATGAAGTCGACCGTCACGGGCGGTGTGACGCCGGCCTCCTTGAGCAGCGCCTTCGCCTTCTCGACGTCGCGCGCGCGGATCGGAAAGTCCTTCTGGTAGTAGGGATGCTCCGGGCTGACCCACTGGTTTCCGGGCTTGAACTCGCCGTTGAACACCACCTGGTTGATGGCGTCGCGATCGATCGAGAGGTCGAGCGCCTGCCGCACCTTGGCGGACTGGCTCAAGGGGCCCTTGGCCTTGTCCTTGCCGATGTTGAGCGTGATGCCCTGATAGCCGAGCTCGATCGCGCTCGACACTTTCAGGCGCGAGTCCGCACGCACGTCCTTCAGGTCGGTCGCAAGCACGCGCTCGATCAGGTCGAGCCCGCCGGATTTCAGATTGGCGAGCCGTACCGTGGGGTCAACAATCGGCAGATAGACGATGCGGTCGATGAAGACGTTGTGCTTGTTCCAATAGTCGGCGAACTTCTCCAGCACGATGCGGTCCTGCTGCACGCGCTCGACGAACTTGTAGGGGCCGGCGCAGACCGGGTGCAGGCCGAACTTGTCGCCTTCGGCCTTGGCGGCCTTGGGCGACACCATCATGCCGGCGCGGTCGGTGAGCTGTGCGATCAGCGGCGAGAACGGCGCTTTCAGCACCAGCTTGATGGTGAGGGGATCGACGACGTCGATATGGTCGACGCTGGCGAGCTCGGGCTTGCGGAACGAGCCGGGGAACGTCAGGTGCCGCTCCAGCGAGAATTTGGCGGCCTCCGCGTCGAGCGGCTCGCCGTCCTGGAATTTGACGCCGGGCCGCAGCTTGATCGTGACTTCCTTGCCGTCGGCGGAGGTCTCATGCGACAGCGCAAGCTGCGGCACGATGTTCAGCTTCTCGTCGATATCGAACAGCTTGTCGCACAGTGCGGCAAACACGATGCGTCCGACATAGGTGCGCGCCATGGTCGGATCGAGGACATCGGGGTCCTCGGCAAGGCCAATTCGCAGCGTGGTCTGCGCTTGGGCGCCGGCCACCAGCGACAGCACCAGGGTCGCGGCAGTTGCCGCCAAGCGAAGCGTCCTCATCATCCAGCTCCCATCGTTATGCCTGTGGCGTCGTCCTGACCTGACCAACCCCGGCGCGTCCGGTCCCTTCCGCCGTGGCGCCGAAGGCAGCGACCAATTTCTCCAGCACCGGCGAAAATGCGCCATCCGAGGGCACGATGCTCTCCGGCGGCGGCAGCTCCGCCGTGCGGTGACAGGCCGTGGCATGGCCTGTGCCATCCGCCAGCAATTGTGGCACCTCGCTGCGGCAGCGTTCGATCACGAAAGGACAGCGGGTGTGGAAGCGGCAGCCCTGCGGCGGATGGAGCGCGCTTGGCAGCTCGCCCTCCAGCACGATGCGGCTGCGCTTGGCGCGCGGTTTCGGCACCGGGATTGCCGACAACAGTGCACGGCTGTAGGGATGGCGCGGCGCAGCGAACAGTGCTTGCGCGTCCGCCGTCTCGACGATGGTACCGAGATTCATTACCGCGACGCGGTCGGCAATGTGCTTCACGACCGCCAGATCGTGCGAGACGAAGATGTAGGCGAGCTTCAGGCGATCCTGCAAATCACGCAAAAGGTTCAGGATCTGCGAGCGGATCGAGACGTCGAGCGCCGACACCGGCTCGTCGCAGATGATCAGCTTCGGCTCGACCGCGAGGGCCCGCGCGATCGCGATACGCTGGCGCTGGCCGCCGGAGAATTCGTGCGGATAGCGGCGGGCGAAGCGCGGTTCGAGGCCGACCAGGCGCAACAGATCCTCTACCCGCTCGCGGCGGCGCGTCGGCGGCACCAGATTGTGCAACGCCAGCGGCTCGGTCAGGATCTGGGCCACCGTCATCCGCGGATTGAGCGAGGCGTAAGGGTCCTGGAAGATGAGCTGCGCGTCGCGGCGGAACGCGCGCAACTGCTCGGCGTTGAGCGCGCCGAGATCGCGCCCCTCGAAGCGGACGGTACCGGCGTCCGGCTCGATCAGCCGCAGCACCAGCCGGCTGACGGTGGATTTGCCGCAACCGGATTCGCCGACCAGTGCCAGCGTCCTGCCGGCCTCGACCCTGAAGCTGACGCCGTCGACAGCCTTCACATGTGCGGTCGGCCGGCCGAACACCGAGCGTTCGGCGACGAAATGCTTCTTTAGCCCCTCGACCTCGAGCAGCGCGCTCATGACACCAGCCGTTCCAGCGGCGCCCTGATGCAGCGCGAAGCGTGGGTTGCGTTCAGCATCGCGAGCGGCGGCGGGGATTTCGTGCAGGCGTCCTCGGCGAACGGGCAGCGCGCGGCGAAGCGGCAGCCCGCAGGCGGATTCGCCATGTTCGGCACCATGCCTTCGATGGTGGCGAGGTGGGTGGTGCGGCGGTCGAGTCGCGGGATCGAGCCCAGCAGGCCGACCGTGTAGGGATGCTGCGGATTGGCGAACAGTTCGTCCACCGGTGCGCGCTCGACGATCTCGCCGGCATACATCACCGCGACCTCGTCGCAGACCTCGGCGACCACGCCGAGGTCGTGGGTGATCAGGATGATCGCAGCACCGCTTGCGGCCTTCAGCTCGCGCATCAGGTCGAGAATTTGGGCCTGCAAGGTGACGTCGAGCGCGGTGGTCGGCTCGTCGGCGATCAGGAGCTGCGGGTCGCAGGCCAGCGCCATCGCGATCATCACGCGCTGGCGCATGCCGCCGGACAGCTTGTGCGGGAACTCGTCGATGCGTTTCTCGGGTGAGGGGATATGGACCCGTCGCAACAGCTCGACGGCGCGCTCGCGTGCCTTCCGCCGCGAGCCGCCGCGGTGGCGCAGGATGGTCTCGATGATCTGGTCGCCGATCGTGAAGCTCGGATTGAGCGAAGTCATCGGCTCCTGGAAGATCATCGCCAGGCGATTGCCGCGCAGGTCGCGCAGCGTCTGATCCGGGACATCGAGCAGGTCGGAACCGTCGAAGCGGATCGAGCCCGACACGGTCGCGGATTGCTTCGGCAGCAGGCCCATGATCGCAAGCGAGGTCACGCTCTTGCCGCAGCCGGATTCACCGACCAGGCCGAGCGTGGCGCCGTTGGCGACGGAAAGATCGACCCGGTCGACGGCATGCGTGGTGCGGCCGTCGTCGCCCTGGAAGATGACGCGCAGGCCGTCGATCTCGATCAGCGGACGCGCCGTCATTGCCGGCTCGCTGTCGCGGCTTCGATTCCGGCCTCGATCACGGCGCGATCGGTGACGCCGGCCGGGTTGTCCCGCGTCGGCATGAAGCGGCGGAAATGCACCCAGCGCTCGCGGCTGACGGCCTCCAGCCGCTCCAGCTCGCGCAGGGGTTCGACATGATCGTCGACCCGCAAGTCGAGATCGGACCATTCCTCGGCGCCATAAATCAGCAGCGCCGCCGATTGCTTGCCGCGCTTGTCGCCACCCGCCGCTTCACCGGCAAGCATGGCCTTGATCAGCCGTTGCGGGAACGGCAGCGTCTCATGTGCGGCATAGGTCCGCGCCGTCTCATCCAGCACCGCCGGCCCGGTCAGCATGTTGCCGGCGATCGAAAAGCCGTCGCCCGCGATGTTGCCGAACCAGTCGACGCAATCCTTGCCGGAATGCGCTGCGATGCGGCCCTTGGCGTCAATGATATGCACCTGCCGGCTGTCGCGGCCGGCATCGGCGGCGAGCAGCGCGGCGATGACGTCGTGCGGGCTTTTCCCCTCGCGCAGCAGCGCGAAGCCGTCGATGCCGTAATAGGGATTGACCATCGCCTGGGTTGCGATCGCGCCGATACCGGCAGCGATATAGGGCACCCGCGCGCCGGATGCGAAGAACCGCGTCGCAACGGCGATGCCGAACTGCCCGGTGGCGCTGTCGCGGGCGATGATCGACCAGGTCATCTCATATCCCTATCTCCCTCTCCCCGCTCTCGCGGGGAGAGGGTTGGGGTGAGGGGCTCGTTCCGTCGACAACGGTGTAGGTCGAATATGCGGAGATTCCCCCTCACCCGGAATCCAAGCTCTGCTTGAATTCCGACCTCTCCCCGCAAGCGGGGCGAGGTGAAGTTGGGAGCTGACTCTGCAATCCGACGCGACATCGTCATGCTGTGGCGATCGTCTCGTTTAGCGGCCGGCGGCGTAGCCCTGCATGCCGCGCGGATTGGCCGCGGCGCGGCGACGAGGCCCGACTTTCGAGGCTGCGGTCAGCCGGCCTTCCGACCAGTCGGGACCAATCTCCACCACATGGCCGCGGCGCTTCAATTCGTCGATGGTCGACTTCGGAACCCTGTTCTCCAGCACCAGCACGCCGGGACGCGCGGTGCGCGGCCAGAACGAGATCGGAAAGTGCTCGGAGTGCCAGGCCGGCGCGTCGATCGCCTCCTGCAGATTGAGCTTGGCGTGGACATGGCGCAGGAAGAACTGCGTGATCCACTGATCCTGCTGATCGCCGCCGGGCGAGCCCCAGGCGAGATACGGCTCGCCGTCGCGCAGCGCCATGCTGGGCGACAGTGTGGTGCGCGGCCGCTTGCCCGGCGCGAGCGCGGCGGGATGGTTTTCCTCCAGCCAGAACATCTGGGCGCGGCTGCCGAGGCAGAAGCCGAGTTCGGGAATCACCGGCGAGGACTGCAGCCAGCCGCCGGACGGCGTCGCCGAAATCATGTTGCCCGCCTTGTCGATGATATCGAAATGCACGGTGTCGCCGCGCACTTCGCCGAACCGGCCGACCGTCGGCTCGCCGGCGCCCATGGCGCCGACCGCCTCGCGATGGCCTTCGGCATGGCGCAGCTTGACGACGCCGCCGAAACCCTCGACCGAGCCGGGACGGAACTCGAGCGACGCGTGATCCTTCGAGACGAGCTTGCGCCGCTCGTCATTATAGGAATCCGACAACAGCGTCTCGATCGGGATGTCCGTGAACTTTGGATCGCCATAGAAGGTCTCGCGATCGGCATAAGCGAGCTTGGCGCATTCGATCTGCAGATGGATGAAGTCGGGGCCGGCGGGATCGAGCCCGTCGAGGTCAAAGCCCTTCAGCAGCGCGAGTTGCTGCAGCATCACCGGGCCCTGGCTCCAGACGCCGGCCTTCTGCACCGTGTAACGGCCGTAGTCATAGGTCAGCGGGGCTTCGATGGTCGGCTGCCAGCGCGCCATATCGTCGGCAGTCAGCACGCCGCGATGCGGCGAGCCGGAGACATCCATGACGTCCTGGGTGCGGCAGAATTTGTCGATCGCCTCGGCGACGAAGCCCTTGGACCAGGCCTGGCGGGCGCGCTCGATCTGGGCAACGCGGTCGCCGCCGGCGCTTTCGGCTTCCTTGAGGATGCGCGTATAGGTTTCCGCGAGCCGCTTGTTGGTGAAGAGGGTGCCGGGCTTCGGCACCGCGCCATCGGGCAAGTACACGTCGGCGGACGTGGTCCAGTGCTTCCGGAACAACTGTTCGACGGTCTTGATGGTGGCCGATGCGCGCTCGACCAGCGGATAGCCGTCGCGGGCGTATGAGATTGCGGGCTCGAGCACGTCGCGCAGCTTCAACGTGCCGTAGTCGCGCAGCAGCAGCATCCAGGATTCGAACGTGCCGGGCACGCAGGCTGCGAGCAGGCCGGTGCCGGGCACCATCTCCAGGCCCTCGCTGCGATAATGCGCGATCGTCGCCTTGGCCGGCGCCGGACCCTGGCCGCAGATCACCTCGGTCTTGCCGCGCTTGATATCGTGCACGATGATTGGCACATCGCCGCCAGGACCGTTCAGATGCGGCTCGACCACCTGCAGCGTGAACGCCGTTGCGACCCCGGCATCGAAGGCATTGCCGCCCTTCTCCAGCGTGGCCATGCCGACCGCAGTGGCGATCCAGTGCGTCGAGGTGATGACGCCGAAGGTGCCTTCGATCTCGGGCCTCGTCGTGAACGGATCGGGGTTGATATTGCTCATGGGGCTTCACTTCCGGGTGCGTCTTGTGGCGCGCGCACTTGATCACAGGCGGGCTGGGATGCCAACCGATTGGTTGACATGGCGGCTCCCATCCGCGTGACTATGCCGGAACAGCGGCGGCCGAATTGTTGACGGCGTGGCAGGCGACCCCGTCGATCAGTTCCGGTGTCTTCTGCCGGCAGAGATCGAAGGCGAGCGGGCAGCGCGGGTTGAAGGCGCAGCCCGGCGGCGGATCGATCGGGTTGGGGATCTCACCCTTCACGGGGATGCGCTGGCGGCCGGACATCGCCAGATCAGGCACCGCGCCGAGCAGCATCTTGGTGTAGGGCATCCGCGGATTGTCGAACAGCGTACGGCCCTCGCTGATCTCGACGATCCGGCCGAGATACATCACGCCGATCCGGCTCGCCATGTGGCGGACGACCGCGAGGTTGTGACTGATGAAGAGATAGGTCAGGCCGAATTTGTCCTGCAGATCGCGCATCAGATTGAGGATCTGCGCCTGCACGGAGACATCGAGCGCCGAGGTCGGCTCGTCGCAGACGATGAATTCGGCCTCCGAGGCCAGCGCGCGGGCGATCGCGATGCGCTGACGCTGGCCGCCGGAAAATTCATGCGGGAATTTCAGGCCGTCGTCGGGGTGCAGCCCGACCAGCGACAGCAGCTCGCCGACGCGCGCCTTGATATCGCGCTCGCCCTGGATCAGCTCGAAGGCGCGGATCGGCTCGGCGACGATGGCATCGACCCTGAACCGCGGATTGAGGCTCGCATAGGGATCCTGGAAGATCATCTGGATGCGCCGGCGCAGGCGGCGGCGTGCCTGGGCCTGCCGCGGATCGGTCATCGAGACGCCGTCGATGACGACTTCGCCCGAGGTCGGCGGCAGCAGGCCGACGACCATGCGCGCGACCGTGGTCTTGCCGGAGCCGGATTCGCCGACCAGTGCCAGGGTCTCGCCGCGCTTGATATCGAAGCTGACGCCGTCGACGGCTTTCAGGAATTCGAGATGGCCGCCTTCCAGCACGCGGTTGAGCCACGGCTTCGAGACGTCGAAGACGCGGCGCAGGTTCTTGACCTCGATCAACGTCGCGCTCATGCCGCCGTTTCCTTCGCCGGCTCGAACAGATGGCAGGCGACAGATTGCGCGCCCTGCCTGACAGGCTCGGGCCGTTCGACGCGGCAGCGGTCGAAGGCGAACGCGCAGCGTGGGTTGAACGGGCAGCCCGGCGGAATCGCCGACAGTCGTGGCATCGAGCCGGGAATCTGCACCAGCCGCTTGTCTTCGCCCGCAAGCGTCGGGATCGCGCCCATCAGGCCCTTGGCGTAGGGATGCAGCGGATTGCGCACCACGTCCTGCACCGGGCCGATTTCCGCAATCCGGCCGGAATACATCACCGCGACGCGGTCGCAGGTCTCGGCGATCACGCCCATGTCGTGGGTCACCAGCATCACCGCGGTGCCGTGATCGCGGCCAAGCCGCTTGATCAGCGCAATGATCTGCGCTTGCACGGAGACGTCGAGCGCGGTTGTCGGCTCGTCGGCGATGATCAGTTCAGGCTCGGCGCAGATCGCCAGCGCAATGACGACGCGCTGGCGCATGCCGCCGGAGAATTCGTGAGGATAGCCGTCGATGCGCTTTTCCGGAGCGGGAATGCCGACCTCGGCGAGCAAGTCGATGGCGCGCCGGCGCGCGGCGCTCTCGCTGAGGTCGGTGTGGGTACGGATGGTCTCGACGATCTGATCGCCGATCCGGTAGAGCGGATTGAGGCTGGTCAGCGGATCCTGGAAGATCATGCCGATCCGCTTGCCCCTGATACGGCGGATCTCTTCCGGCGGAAGGTGATCGATCCGCGTGCCCGACAGCTCGATCTGGCCGCCGGAGATGCGGCCGGGCGGGTCGATCAACCCGATCACGGCGAGCCCCGTCACCGATTTGCCGGCGCCGGATTCGCCGACGACGCCGAGCACCTCGCCCTTGGCGATGTCGAACGAGACGCCGTTGATGGCGCGCAGCGTGGCGCGCCGGGTGACGAACTCCACCTCGAGGTTGCGCACGGAGAGAACGGGCTTGTTCATCGGAGCTTCGGATTCAATGCGTCGCGCAGCCAGTCGCCGAGCAGGTTGATGGACAGGATCAGGCCGGCAAGCGCAACGCCCGGGAAGGCGACGATCCACCACTCGCCCGCGAACAGATAGTTGTTGCCGATCCTGATCAATGTGCCGAGCGAGGGCATGGTGTCGGGCATGCCGGAGCCGAGGAACGACAGCGTCGCCTCGGTGATGATTGCGAGCGCGAGGTTGATGGTGGCGATCACGAGGATCGGGCCCATCGTGTTCGGCAGCACGTGCCGCAGCATGATCTTCGGCGCGGGCAGGCCGATGAGCTGCGCGGCCGCCACATAGTCCTTGTTCTTCTCGACCATCACGGAGCCGCGCACGGTGCGGGCATATTGCACCCAGAAACTGAGGCCGATCGCGATCACGAGCACGCCGAGCGTGGCGGTCTCGTCGAGCCGGTTGCCGAGCAGCGACTTGGCGACGCCGTTGACCAGCAGCGCGATCAGGATCGCCGGAAAGGTGAGTTGCACGTCGGCGATCCGCATGATGACGCTGTCGGCCACGCCGCCGAAATAGCCCGCGACCAGTCCGAGCGCGATGCCGAGTGCGCCGGCGAAGATCACGCCCGACGCGCCGACCGCGAGCGAGATCCGCATGCCGTAGAGGATCGCGGAAAAGACGTCGCGGCCCTGCTCGTCGGTGCCGAGCAGGAACGGGCCCTGGCCGTCGGCCATCCATAGCGGTGGAATCCGAGAATTGATGAGCTGGAGCTGCGCCGGATCGAACGGGTTCTGGACCGCAAGCCAGGATGCGAAGATCGCGAGCAGGAAGAGCAGCGCAGTGACCGCGGCCGCCGCCATGGTCAGCCTCGAGCGGCGGAACGAATAGAAGACGTCGCTGTCGAGCGCGCGCGTGAACCAGCCGGCGCCGGTGCGCGGGCCTGGCGCGTTGTCTTCACTGCGATGGGGAACGACGGCGTCGGACATGGATCGGTCTCTCGCCTCAGGTCGCGCGGCTGACGGTCGTGCGCAGCCTCGGATCGACGACGGTATAGAGGATATCGACCACCAGGTTGATGGTGACGAAGATCAGCGAGACCATCAGAAGATACGCGGCCATGATCGGGATATCGACATTTTGCACGGCCTGCACGAACAGGAGCCCCATGCCCGGCCACTGGAACACGGTTTCGGTGATGATCGAGAATGCAATAACCGAGCCAAACTGCAGGCCGGCGACCGTGATCACCGGAACCAGCGTGTTCTTCAGCGCGTGGCCGAAATGGATCGCGCGCGTGGTCAGTCCGCGGGCGCGGGCGAAGCGGATATAGTCGGTGCGCAGCACCTCCAGCATTTCCGCACGCACCAGCCGCATGATCAGGGTCATCTGGAACAGGCCGAGCGTGATCGCCGGCATGATGATCGCTTTCCAGCCGGACACGGTGAGAAGTCCCGTGCTCCACCAGCCGAGCTTCACGACCTCGCCGCGGCCGAACGAGGGCAGCCAGCCCAAGGTCACCGCGAACAGATAGATCAGCAGGATGCCGATCAGGAAGGTCGGCAGAGAAATGCCGATCAGCGAGACCGCCTGGAATAATTTGGCCAGGATGGTGTTACGGCGCAGCGCCGAATAGACCCCCATCAGAATGCCGGCCACCATCGCCAGCAGCGTCGCGCAGATCGCAAGCTCCAGCGTCGCCGGCATGCGCTCCGCGAGCAGCGAGGAGACCGGCAGGCGGAACTGGTAGGACACGCCGAATTTGAACTGCAGCGCATTGACGAAGTAGCGGCCAAATTGCACCAGCACGGGATCATCGAGGCCGAGCGAGTGCCGGATTTCGGCCCGCTGCGCGGCGGAGGTGTCGATCGAGACCATCTGGTTCACCGGATCGCCGGCGAAGCGGAACATCGCGAACGCGATGACGCCGACGGCGAGCATGACGCCGATGGCCTGCAGTAGGCGACGAAGAGTGAAAGCGAGCATCTCTACCTTTCACTGCTTTTGACATCCGGCGCGCGGCGTTGCGCGGCCGGAAAACGAGAGGTCCCGGAAGCAGGCGCTTCCGGGACCCAATTCGCCAAAACCACTATTCACCCTGTTTGGTCGCCCAGTAGAGCAGGACCTGGTTGTCCGCACGCTGGACCAGCTTGACCTTTTTCGACACGCCCCACACCAGCGGTTGCTGATGCAGCGGAATGTAGCCGTCGTCCTTGATAACGATGTCGTAGGCCTGCTTGATCAACTGGTCGCGCTTGGCCGTGTCGCTCTCGACCAGGACCTTGTCGGTCAGCGCGTCGACGTCCTTGTTGCAATAGCCGCCGAGATTGGCCTCGCCACGGGTCGAATCCTTCGGATCGTCGCGGCAGCCGAGGATGTCATGCAGCACGTTGTGGGAGTCTGAGGTCGCGGGCGTCCAGCCCAGCATGAAGAACGAGGTCTGGTAGCCGCCGGGCTTCAGCACCTTGGCGAAATACTGCGCCTTCGGCTGCGCCAAGAGGTCCACCTTGACCCCGATGCGGGCCAGCATGCCGACCACCGCCTGGCAGATCGCGGCGTCATTGACGTAGCGGTCGTTCGGGCAGTCCATGGTGACTTCGAAACCGTTCGGGTAGCCGGCCTCGGTGAGGAGCTTCTTGGCGGCATCCGGATCGGCCTTCGGCCGGGTGAAATCCTTCGACAGCGGATAAAGCTCGGGCGCGATCATCAGCGCCGAGGGCGTCGACATGCCGCGCATGACGCGGGTCTTGATCAGATCGACGTCGATCGCCTTGTAGAAGGCCTCGCGGACGCGGATGTCCTTGAACGGATTCTTGCCCTTGACGTTCGAGTACAAGAGCTCGTCGCGGGCCATATCCATGCCGATGAAGATGGTGCGGATCTCCGGTGCGGTCATCACGGTGGCGACGCCGCTCGCATTGACACGCTGGATGTCCTGCAGCGGAACCGGCTCGATCACGTCGACCTCGCCCGAGAGCAACGCGGCGACGCGAGTAGCGTCGGAGCCGATCGAGGTGAAGATGATCTCCTTGAGATTATGCTCAGGCTTCTTCCAGTAGCCCGGAAACGCCTTGAACACGGTCTTCACGCCGGGCTGGTGGCTCTCGATCGTGAAGGGGCCGGTGCCGTTCTCGTGCAACGCAGCGTAGCTCGGCGTGGTTGCGGAGGCCGGCGTCGGTGCGACGGAGTTGTTCTCTTCGCACCACTTCTTGTCCATAATGTACCAGCTATCCCATTGCGAGATCAGGATGGGATTGGGCGAGTCCAGCGTCACGTCGACGGTGTAATCGTCGATCTTGGTGAATTTTGCGTCGGCCGGGACGTTGCTGAGGAAGTTGGAGCCCTTGGCGCGGACACGGTCGGCGGAGAACAGGACGTCGTCGGCGGTGAAGGGATCGCCATTGTGGAATTTGACGCCCTTGCGCAGATGGAAGCGCCATTTGGTCGGGCTCAGAGTCTCCCAGCTTTCTGCTAGGGCAGGGATGATCTTGAGGTCTTTGTCGCGCGCGGTCAGGCCCTCGTAGACATGGGCATGATGCGCGATCGTGGTGGTTTCCTTCAGCGTATAGGGGTCCAGCGATTTGAGCTCGCCCTGGTTGGCGTAGCGCAAGGTCTGGGCTGATGCCGGCAGGGCACAAACGAGCAAAGCGACGGTGGTCGCCGCAAACAAACGCCAACATACCGACATGTGATTCAACGTCCCCCGTAATTGTCCGCCGGCTGCTGACATCCGGCTGCTGTTGCGGCCCATGTTGCCAGAGTTTGCTGCCCACGCAAGCACGATTTCCCAAAGGGTTAGCCGGTTTGCGCGGGTGCGCCGCAATGACTAGGATTTCAAGATAAGGGGTAGCCGCGAGCGCGCGACATTCAACTTTCGGAGTGCCGGATGGCGGAATTGAAGGCCGACACCGTAGTCCTGGGGGCAGGAATGGTCGGCGTCAGTGCTGCCTTGCACCTGCAAAAGCGGGGCCGGGACGTGGCCCTGATCGATCGCCACAGTGTCGCCGGTGAAGAAACGAGCTTCGGCAATGCCGGCATCATCGAGTGCGCGTCGATCTTTCCTTACATGTTTCCGCGCGACATCGGCGAGATCCTCAACTACGCGCTGAATCGCACGCCGCAGATGCGCTATCGCGTCGTCGACCTGCCGGAGTTCCTGCCTTGGCTGTTTCGCTACTACCTCGCTTCGTCGCCGGCGCGAGCGCTTGCCAGCGCCCATGCCGAGTTGCCGTTGATCAGGCAGAGCCTCATCGAGCACGAGGCGCTGGTCGCTGAGGCGGGCGTGCCGGGTCTGCTGCGCAAGACCGGATGGCTGAAGCTGTATCGCTCCGAGGCCTCGCTGGCCAAGGCGGTGCACGAGGTCACGCGCGCCAAAGAGTACGGCCTCGACAATGAGGTGCTCGACGCCGAGGCGATCGTGGCGCGCGAGCCGCATCTGACCGGTACGTTCGCAGGCGGGGTGTATCTGCCGACGCCGGGCTTCGTTCCGGATCCCGGCGGGCTCGTCAAGGCCTATGCTGCCCTGTTCGGCCGCCGTGGCGGCCGCTTCTTCGTCGGTGACGGCCGTACGCTCGAGTAGCACGGCAGAAACTGGCGGATCGCGACGCTGCAGGGTTCGATCACCGCGCGCGAGGTCGTGCTCGCGATGGGACCGTGGTCCGATCAGGTGCTCGCACCGCTCGGCTATGCGATCCCGCTGCAGGTCAAGCGCGGCTATCACGTCCATGTCGCGCCGCGTGACAATGCCGTGATGAATGCGCCGGTGCTGGATGCCGATCTTGGCTACTGCCTCGCCCCGATGAACCGTGGCATCCGCGTCACCACAGGCGTCGAATTCGCGAGCCGTGACGCGCCCCCATCGTCAGCCCAACTCGATCTGGCGGTGCCGCGGGCGCGGAAGCTGTTTCCGCTCGGCGAGGTCATCGACGCAAAGCCCTGGAAGGGCGCGCGGCCGTGCCTGCCGGACATGCTGCCGGTGATCGGCCGGGCGCCGCGGCATCCCGGCCTCTGGTTCGATTTCGGCCATCAGCATCATGGCCTGACGCTTGGACCGGTCACCGGCCGGCTGCTCGCGGAGATGATGACTGGCGAAACGCCGTTCGCGGATACCGGTCCATTTGCCGCGGAACGGTTTGGTTGACCATAACGGATGATTGAGGCCGACTGAGGCTCGGTGCAGATCGGGTCGCTTGCATGACTCACCCTGTCGCGGTGATACTGATGCTGATGAGGCGCATGTGAGGAGGCGGATATGAAGGTCAATGTCGAGATAGATTGCACGCCCCTCGAAGCGCGGCAGTTCTTCGGACTGCCCGACGTGGCGCCGATGCAGACCGCCGTCATGGACAAGTTGCAGCAGCAGATGCTGTCGAACATCGAGAAGATCTCGCCGGAATCGTTGATGCAGAGCTGGTTCACCTTCGATCCCAAGCTCGCCGAACGCTTTCAGGACATGTTCGTGGCGATGGCCGGTCTCGGCGGCATGGGCAAGAAAGACAAGAAATAGGGGCCGCCATGGACAGGAGCGCCGATGCGGCCGAGCGCCGGTTGCGCCCGCCAAGCTTGTTTCTGATGCTGGCCGAGGCGCGCGGTGTGTTTGAGTTCAATACAAGCCTGCTGCTGTCGCCGCTCCTGATGCAGGCGCCGAAAGGCGACGGCCATCCGGTCCTCACGCTGCCGGGCTTCCTCGCCGGCGACCTTTCGATGGCGCCGATGCGGCGCTATCTGAAGGAGCTCGGCTACGATGCCCATGCCTGGAACATGGGCCGCAATTTCGGCGGCGTTGCCAGCCGGCGCGTGGCACTGCGCGATCTTCTGAGGCAAATCCACTTGGCGTCCGGGCGCAAGGTCTCGATCGTCGGCTGGAGTCTGGGCGGCGTCTACGCGCGCGATCTTGCGGTGCAGATGCCCGAGCTGGTGCGCTCCGTCATCACGCTGGGCAGTCCGTTTGCCGGTGACATCCGTGCGACCAACGCGACGCGGCTCTATGAGTTCTTGTCCGGCGAGGCGGTGGATGACATCCCGGAGATCCGCGCAGCGATCGCCGGCGACATGCCGGTGCCCACGACCTCGATCTATTCCCGCACCGACGGCATCGTGAACTGGCGGACCAGCCGGGTGCAGCCGTCGCCGACGGCGGAGAACATCGAGGTGCATTTCGCGAGCCACATCGGGCTCGGTGTCAATCCGGCCGCGCTGTGGGCGCTCGCCGACCGCCTCGCGCAGCCGGAGGGCGAATTTCGTCATTTTAACCGGTCCGGTCCCTTTGCCATTGCCTATGGGCCCGCGGAACAGGCACTATCCTGAGCTGACAACAAGAAGCGCCGCCAGGGCGCCCGCACGAGTTCTTGCTCTCGGGAGGAAACCATGGGCGACGCCAAGAAGCTGTCCTCGCTGGACGCATCGTTTCTCTATCTGGAAACGCCGGAAATGCCGATGCATGTCGGCAGCATGGCGATCTTTCGCCTCCCCGAGGACTACAAGGGCGATTTCTTCGAGGCGTTCAAGGCGATGCTCGCCTCGCGTCTGCACATCGCGCCGATCCTGAAGGCACGCCTGCAGAAGGCGCCGCTCGACATCGATCATCCGTCCTGGGTCGAGGACGATCAGTTCGATATCGACCGCCACATCTTCCGCGCCAGCCTGCCCGAGCCGCGCGACCGCGCGACGCTCGAGCGCATCGTCGGCTGGATGCATGCCAAGCTGTTGAACCGCGCTCGCCCGCTTTGGGAGTTCTACGTGTTCGAGGGCATGAAGGACAACGAGATCGGGCTTTATTCCAAGATGCATCATGCCTGCATCGACGGCGGCGCAGGGGCTGCGCTGACCAGCATGATCTATGACGTGACGCCGGTGCCGCGCCAGGTCGATCCGCCGAGCGCGAAAAAGGTCGCGCAAGAGCCGCGCGACATCGCCGCCAATCTGCTCGACGCCTATCAGCAGCTCTGGACCCAGCCCTTCGAGGCAGCGGCCGCGGCGCAGAAGAACCTCGAGCTGCCGCGCTCGGGCAAGAGCGACCTCGGCTCGATCCTGTTCGACAATGCCATGTTCCAGATCGAGAACGCGGTGAAGTTTGCCGGCAGCATGCCGACCGTGCTGAAGAGCCTGTCGGACGTGGTAGCCAAGGTCGCCGATCCGAGGTCGCGCGACAGCCTGCAGGCGATGTCCTCGCCGCCGACCATCCTGAACAAGGCGATCTCGTCCGAACGCAGTTTTGCCGGGACATCGATCTCGCTGTCGCGAGCCAAGGCGGTGGCAAAGGCGTCCGGCGGCAAGCTCAACGACGTCGTGCTTGCGCTCGCCTCCGGCGTGGTACGGCGCTATTTGATCAGCCAGGGCGCGCTGCCGAACAAGTCGCTGACCGCAGGTGTGCCGATCTCGCTGCGCGAGGAGGGCAATGCCGACTCCAACAACCAGGTGTTCGGCATGATCTGCTCGATCGCGACCGATGTCGAGGACCCCCGGAAGCGGCTGGAGACCATCATCGCGCAATCCACCAAGTCTAAGGAAATGTCGCATCCGCTGCGCGCCCTGATGCCGCAGGTCTCCAACATCTCGTTGTTGGGCGCGCCAATCCTGGTCCAGGTCATGTCGCTGCTCTATAGCCGCTCTGATCTTTCCAACGTGCTGCCGCCGGCGGTCAACATCACCGTTTCGAACGTGCCTGGGCCGCGGCAGACGCTGTACGCCGCCGGCGCTGAGCTGTTGCACATCTTCCCGGTCTCGATCTCGACCCACGGTGTCGCGCTCAACATCACCGTGCAGAGCTATCGCGATCAGCTTGATTTCGGCTTCATCGTCGGCGCCAACATCATTCCCCACGTGCAGGTTCTGTGCGACATGCTGCCGCTCGAGTTCGATGCACTCGAGGCGGCGTTCGCGCCTCCGCCTGCGGACATCAAGGGCGCGGCCGAATAGGAGGTCTCCCAATGATTGAAATGCCGACGCTGCAGTTCGCCGAGACCAACGGCATCCGCATGGGGTTTTACGAAGCAGGCCCTAAGACCGACGTGCCGCCGGTGGTGTTGTGCCACGGCTGGCCGGAGCTGGCCTTTTCCTGGCGTCATCAGATCAAGGCGCTCGGCGAGGCCGGGATCCGCGTCATCGCGCCGGACCAGCGCGGCTATGGCGCGACCGACCGGCCGGAGCCGGTCGAGGCCTATGACATGGAGCATCTGACCGCCGACCTCGTCGGGCTGCTGGATCATCTCAAGATCGACAAGGCGATCTTCGTCGGCCATGACTGGGGCGGGTTCGTCGTCTGGCAGATGCCGCTCCGGCATCCGTCGCGGGTCGCCGGCGTCGTCGGCGTCAACACGCCGCATTGGGATCGCGCGCCGATGGATCCGATCGCGCTGTTTCGCCAGCGTTTCGGCGACCAGATGTATATCGTCCAGTTCCAGGATCCGGCCCGCGAGCCGGACCGCATTTTCGGCAGTCGCGTCGAGCAGACTTTCGATGCTTTCATGCGCAAGCCCGTGGCGCGTCCTCCGGGCACGCCGGAGGAGCAGCCGATCGCCGGCGTCGGCGCGTCGGCCCGGCTCAACCTCGCGTTTCCGCAGATGATCGCGAACTACGATGCCAAGCATGATCCGCGCACGCCGATCCTGTCGGCGGAGGAGAAGAAGGTGTTCGTCGACACCTTCACCAAGACCGGCTTCACCGGCGGCATTAACTGGTACCGCAACTTCACCCGCAACTGGGAACGTTCGGCTGGTCTCGACCATCACGTGCGGGTGCCCGCGTTGATGATCATGGCCGAGAACGACGCCGTGCTGCCGCCGTCCGCCACTGACGGCATGGAGAGGCTGGTGCCGGACCTCGAGAAATACCTGGTCCACGACAGCGGCCATTGGACGCAGCAGGAAAAGCCCGAAGAAGTCAGCGCCAAGCTGATCGAGTGGCGTAGAAAGAAATTCGGCTAGACGTCATCCTGAGGTGCGCGCCGTCTTCGGCGCGCCTCGAAGGATGAGAGGGACTGGAGCAAGCAGCCATCCTTCGAGACGCGCGCGTTGCGCGCTCCTCAAGCAATAACGGCGAAGCCGTTAGGCAGGGATGACGGCGCGTAGCGAGGGGGCAGTTTCAAAGATGGCGTCCAGCAACAGGCTGAGTCCGATCCCGCATCCGCCGACGAAGCCGGTGGTCGGCAACATGCTGTCGCTGGATTCCACCGCGCCGGTGCAGCATCTGGTGCGGCTCTCCAGGGAGCTCGGCCCGATCTTCTGGCTCGACATGATGGGCGCGCCGATCGTGATCGTCTCCGGCCACGATCTCGTCGACGAGCTCTCCGACGAGAAACGCTTCGACAAGGCGGTGCGCGGCTCGCTGCGTCGGGTGCGCGCGGTCGGCGGCGATGGCCTGTTTACGGCAGATACCAAGGAGCCGAACTGGAGCAAGGCGCACAATATCTTGATGCAGCCGTTCGGCAACCGCGCCATGCAGTCCTACCATCCGAGCATGGTCGACATCGCCGATCAGCTCGTCAAGAAATGGGAGCGGCTCAACGCCGACGAGGAGATCGACGTCGTCCACGACATGACGGCGCTCACCCTCGACACCATCGGTCTCTGCGGTTTCGACTATCGCTTCAACTCGTTCTATCGCCGCGACTACCATCCGTTCGTGGAATCGCTGGTGCGCTCGCTCGAGACCATCATGATGACCCGCGGCCTACCGCTCGAAGGGCTATGGATGCAGAAGCGGCGCAAGACGCTCGCAGAGGACGTCGCGTTCATGAACAGGATGGTCGATGAGATCATCGCCGAGCGACGCGCCAGCACGGCTGCCACCGACGACAAGAAGGACATGCTGGCGGCGATGATGACCGGCGTCGACCGCGCCACCGGCGAACAGCTCGACGACGTCAACATCCGCTACCAGATCAATACCTTTCTGATTGCGGGCCACGAGACCACGAGCGGCCTGTTGTCGTGCACGATCTACGCGCTCTTGAAGCATCCCGAGGTGTTGAAGAAGGCCTATGAGGAAGTCGACCGAGTTCTCGGTCCCGACATCAATGCAAGGCCGACCTATCAGCAGGTGACGCAGCTCACCTACATCACGCAATGCCTGAAGGAGGCGTTGAGGATGTGGCCGCCGGCGCCAGCTTATGGCATCGCGCCGCTCAACGACGAGATCATCGGAGGCAAGTACAAGCTGAAGAAGAATACCTTCATCACCGTGCTGGTGATGGCGCTGCATCGCGATCCCAGCGTCTGGGGGCCGAACCCCGATGTATTCAACCCGGAGAATTTCAGCCACGAGGCCGAGGCCAGGCGCCCGATCAACGCCTGGAAGCCGTTCGGCAACGGCCAGCGCGCCTGTATCGGCCGCGGCTTCGCGATGCATGAGGCGGCGCTCGCGATCGGCATGATCTTGCAGCGCTTCAAGTTGATCGACGTGCACCGCTACCAGATGCATCTGAAGGAGACGCTGACGATCAAGCCGGAAGGCTTCAAGATCAAGGTACGGCCGCGCGACGACAGGGAGCGCGGCGCGTTCGCCGGCAGCGCGAGCGCGGTTGCTGCCGCGCCGAAGGCGGCACGTGCGCCGACCACGCGTCCGGGCCACAACACGCCGATGCTGGTGCTCTACGGCTCCAATCTCGGCTCAGCCGAGGAACTCGCCACACGCATGGCCGATCTCGCCGAGATCAACGGCTTTGCCACCCGGCTTGGTCCGCTCGACGACTATGTCGGCAAGTTGCTGGAGGAGGGCGGCGTGCTGATCATCTGCGCCTCCTACAATGGCGCGCCGCCGGACAACGCAACGCAGTTTGTCAAATGGCTCGGCGGCGAGCTGCCGAAGGATGCCTTCGCGAGGGTGCGCTACGCGGTGTTCGGCTGCGGCAACAGTGATTGGGCCGCGACCTATCAATCGGTGCCGCGCTTCATCGACGAGCAGCTCGCCGCGCATGGCGCCCGCGCCGTCTATCCGCGTGGCGAGGGCGATGCGCGCGGCGATCTCGACGGCCAGTTCCAGAAGTGGTTTCCGGAGGCCGCGAAGGTCGCGACCAAAGAGTTCGGCATCGACTGGAATTTCACTCGCACTGCCGAGGACGAGCCGCTCTACGCGATCGAGCCAGTGGCGCAAGCGGCTGTGAACACCATCCTCACCCAAGGCGGCGCGGTGCCGATGAAGGTGTTGGTCAACAACGAGCTGCAGAACAAGGAGGGTGCCAATCCCTCCGAGCGCTCGACGCGCCATATCGAAATCGAGTTGCCGGCGAACCTCAAGTACCGCGTCGGCGACCACCTCAGCATCGTGCCGCGCAATGATCCGACGCTGGTCGATTCCGTCGCCCGCCGCTTCGGCTTCCTGCCGGCCGACCAGATCAAGCTCCAGGTTGCCGACGGCCGCCGTGCGCAACTGCCCGTCGGCAATGCGGTGTCGGTCGGACGCCTGCTCACCGAATTTGTCGAGCTGCAGCAGGTCGCGACCCGCAAGCAGATCCAGATCATGGCCGAGCACACCCGCTGCCCGGTGACCAAGCCGAGGCTGATGGCCTATGCCGGCGATGACGATGCCTCCGCCGAGCGCTACCGCACCGAGGTGCTGGCAAAGCGCAAATCGGTGTTCGATCTGCTCGAGGAATATCCGGCCTGCGAGCTGCCTTTCCACCTTTATCTCGAGATGCTTTCGCTGCTCGCGCCCCGCTACTACTCGATCTCCTCGTCACCGGCAGGTGAGGCACAGCGCTGCAGCGTCACGGTCGGCGTGGTCGAGGCGCCGGCGAACTCCGGCCGCGGCGTCTACCGGGGCGCATGCTCGAACTATCTGGCACGCCGCCGCGCCGGCGACACAGTCCACGCCATCGTGAAGGAAACCAAGGCGGGCTTCCGACTGCCCGACGACAACGCGGTGCCGATCATCATGATCGGACCGGGCACCGGCCTGGCGCCGTTTCGCGGCTTCCTGCAGGAGCGCGCGGCCCGCAAAGCACGGGGTGCAACGCTGGGGCCAGCGATGCTGTTCTTCGGCTGCCGTCATCCGGAGCAGGATTTCATCTATGCGGACGAGCTGAAGGCCTTCGCGGCCGATGGCGTCTCGGAGCTGCACACCGCGTTCTCGCGCACCGACGGGCCGAAGACCTACGTGCAGCATCTCATCGCAGCGCAGAAGGATCGGGTCTGGGACCTGATCCAGCAGGGTGCGATCGTCTATGTCTGCGGCGATGGTGGCAAGATGGAGCCCGACGTCAAGGCGACACTGATGTCGATTTATCGCGAGCGCGCCGGTGCAGATGCCGATGCGGCGTCGCGCTGGATCGAGGAGATGGGCGCGAACAACCGCTACGTGCTGGACGTCTGGGCGGGCGGGTAGACACACCCTCGCTGTCGTCCCGGCGAAAGCCGGGACCCATAACCACAGTCGTGCATTGTTGTGCGGGGCCGTGGACCCAGCCTTCGCTAAACCTGCTGCGGTGGTTATGGGTCCCGGCTTTCGCCGGGACGACGGCGGAGTTTGCCGCGCGTTCCTGCGTCAGAACATCGTGTTGTTGTTGGCCGACGTTTCGGGGATCGGCTGCACCGCGTCCCAGTGCTCGACGATCTTGCCGTTCTCCAGCTTGAAGATGTCGATGATGGCGTTGCCGCGGGTGCCGGGCTCGCGCACCGCGTGGACGTGGAGGATCACATAATCGCCATCGACGAAGGAGCGCTTGATCTCGCTGTGCGAGTTCGGAAATTTGTCGCGCAGGAAAGCGATGAATTTGCGGAAGCCTTCCGGCCCGTCGGCGGCGTTCGGATTGTGCTGCACATAGCGGTCGCCGACATAGGCGAGTGCTGCGTCGGCATCCTTCTGGTTCAGTCCCTTCTCGTAAAAGGCCAGCACGGCCTTGCGGTTGGCTTCTTGCTGGGCCTCGCTGGTCGCCGCCATCGCGGCGGGGGAGGCGAGCGCAACGAGGACGGCAGCGGCGATCGCTGCTCGCGGCCGGAACAGGCTGTTCATCTGGAGGCTCCCGGTGACGGATTGCAAGCGGCCAATGCGCCGCGGCAGGTAGTCTATAGGCTCCGCGCCTGCGCCCGGAAGAGCGCACCCCAGGCTCACATGGTTACCGGAAGAAACCTTGTTCAGGCGGCCTTGGCGGCTGCGCGGCGAGCATGCTGGTCGATGGCGTCGATGATCTGTGGCCACATCGGGATCGGCAGCGCGTGACCCATGCCGTCGATCATCAGGAGCTTTGCGCCGGGGATCGAGGCGGCGGTGTCCTTGCCGCCTTCGGGGTGGACCAGCGGATCGACCGTGCCATGGATCACCAATGTCGGCGCCTTGACGCTGCGCAAGCGCTCCTTGCGGCTGCCGGAGGCCAGCACCGCGCGAAGCTGGCGGCTGACGCCGGCCGGATTGAGCCCACGTGCATAGGTCCGTTCCGCGCGCGACCGGTCCAGTGCTTCATCCTCCGGAAACGAGCCGTTGCGCAGCACCTTCCAGGTCTGCGCATAGCGCGCGAAATACTCATCCTTGGTGGCGGGTGGCGGCGCCATCAACACCGCGGCGGCCTCGCGACTCGGCCCCGGCACCCTGGGATTGCCAGTGGTCGACATGATCGAGGTCAACGAGAGTACGCGCTCCGGAAACGTGATCGCGATTTCCTGTGCGATCATGCCGCCCATCGAGGCCCCGACCAGATGCGCCTTCCTGATGCCGAGCGCGTCCATCAGCCCGATCGTGTCTCGTGCCATGTCGATCAGCCTGTACGACGCCGCGACCGGAATCTTGAGGAAGCGCAGCTTGAGCAATTCGAGCGCCGTCAGACGCTTGCCGCCGCTCAGATGCGAGGACTTTCCGATATCGCGGTTGTCGAAGCGGATGACGCGGAAGCCGCGCGCGGCGAGCTGCCGGCAGAATTCGTCGTCCCAGTGGATCATCTGGGCGCCGAGACCCATGATCAAGAGCAACGGTTCAGCGTCCGCATGGCCGAAGATCTCGTAGCAGATGTCGATGCCATTGGCGCGGGCGAGCTGCGGCGGCTGATGGGCGAGCGAAGTCACGGGCATCCCCCTGCTGGTATCGCGGTCAGGAAGCTCTATGCCACGGTTTGACGCAGCGCAGAAGGCTTTCGATGTGGTTGACGACGGCGTGGAGTTGACCGGCCTGCGACAACGGTGTCGTATGCTCGAAACAAGCGAAAGCGCGCCAAGCGCTCGGAGTTGGTGTGGAGGAGCGCCGAATGGCCGACAAGGGCAACGACCCTGCCGTGATCTGGCAGACGATGATGGGAGAGATGGAGAAGGGCTTCAACTCCTTCGCCAACCAAGCGATGTCGTCGCCTGAGTTCTCCAAAATGATGAATCAGGCCGGCGGCGTCGCGGCGGGCGCGCAGAAGCAGCTTTCCGAGCTGATGGAGAAATATCTGCTGGCGATGAACTTGCCGAGCCGCGCCCAGCTCGTCGGCATGGCCGAGCGGCTGCAATCGATCGAGGGGCAGCTCAACGAAATCAAGTCGCTGCTGCAGCAGGTACATCATAACTCGCTGACGCCCGAGGGCGACTATGGTGCTGCGCCGCGTCCGCCGCGTACCAAACGTCCTCCGTCGGAGGGGGAGCCGTAATGAACGCTCCCACCGGCTTTGATTTCGCCTCGATCCCCGAGCGGGTTCAATCCGAGGTGCAACGCGCGATCCAGCGCAGCATCAAAGGTGTCGAATATTTCTCGACTGCGGGCCCGTCGCTCGGCTCGACGCCAAAGGACGTGCTGCATTCGCGCGGCACCATGAACCTTTATCACTACCGCCCCCTGGCAGATGAAGTGTATCGGGTGCCGGTGCTGATCGTGATGGCGACCACCAATCGCGGCTACATCCTCGATCTGGTGCCGGGGCAGAGCTTCATCGAATTCCTGCTCAAGCACGGCTACGACGTCTACATGCTGGACTGGACCGCGCCGAAGCCGGAAGAGAAATCGCTCCGCATGGAGGACTACGTCCTCGACTTCATCCCGGATTCCATCCGTCGCATCCAGCAGGATTCCGGCGAAAAGGATGTCTCGGTCATCGGCTACTGCTTCGGCGGTGTGCTGTCGCTGCTCTACGGCTCGATCTTCAAGGATGGGCCGATGAAGAATCTGATCTGCTTCACCACGCCGATCGACTTCCGCGAGATGAAGCTGTTCTCCAACTTCGCCGACCGCCGCTATTTCGACGTCGATCGCCTGCTCGAGAGCGCCGGCAACATGCCGCCCGAACTGATCCTGCAATCGTTCGAGATGCTGCGGCCGGCCTCGCGCGTGGCCAGCCAGGTGCAGCTCTGGGAGAACATCTGGAACGACGAGTTCGTGAAATCGTACCGGATGTTCGACCGCTGGGCGACCGACACGCTGCCGCTCGCGGGTGAATATTTCCGCGCCATCACCAAGGACCTGATGTGGGACAACAAGCTCTACAACGACACCATGACGGTCGGCGGCCGCGACGCGAAGCTTGCCGACATCAAGGTGCCGATCCTACATGCGGTCGCCGAGCACGATCACATCGTGCCGTATGATGCGGCAAAGCACCTGATCACGAAGATCGGCTCCGAGGACAAGGAGGAGGTGATGCTGAAAGGCGGTCACGTCTCGCTCGTCGCCGGCGCCAATGCAATCAAGCGGCTATGGCCGAAACTGGACTCCTGGTTGGGTAAGAGATCGATATGACCGAGCAACGTTCCTATCCGCGCCACGTCAAGCTGGATGCCGGCGACATCGAGTTTCGCCTGATGACGCGCGCCGACGAGGCCGCGGTGCTGGCCTTCGCGCAAAAGCTGCCGACGCATGATCTCCTGTTCCTGCCGCGCAACATCAGCCAGCCGAAGGTGCTGTCGGCCTGGATCAACGAGATCGAGCGTGGCGACATCACGAGCCTGCTCGCGATCAAGGACGGCAAGGTGGTCGGCTGCGGCACGCTGGTGCGTGACCCCCACTCCTGGTCGCCGCATGTCGGCGAAATCCGGATGGTGGTGTCGCTCGACGTGCGCGGGCAGGGCGTCGGCCGGGCGCTGTCGCAGGAGACCTTCGCTATCGCGCTCGGCGCCGGGCTGGAGAAGTTCTCGGTGCAGATGACGGTCGACCAGCGGGCAGCGATCGCGTTGTTCGAGGGCCTCGGCTTCAAGGCGGAGGCGCTGCTCCGTGACCACGTTCGCGATGCCGAGGGCAAGACCCACGACATTGTGGTGCTCGGGCATAATGTGGCGCTGGTCCGGGCGCAGATGGAGGCGTATGGACTACCGGATGCTGTTCGGTAGTAATTAGGCACCTTTGACTACCGGTTCCGCGAGCACACTCCGCATTCCTAGCCGATCACGGGTTCGTGATATTGCGATGCAATATCTATGTTGCGTCGCAGCATTAACTATGGCACAACATCCTCGCCCTGGGCCATAGCGGACGGGGTGAGCCCATAGCTCAAACCTGAGGATGGAGAGACCGCAATGACCACCGAAACCAATTCCGTGCTGAACAGCGTCAAGGAAGCCTTCGCCCCCGTCACCGAGGCATTCACCAAGCTCCAGAAGCTGGAAGTTCCGGAAGCCGCCCGTGAGTTCGTCAAGAAGCAGGCCGAGGCCGCCAAGACCCGCGCCGCCGATGCCTATGCTGGGTCGGAGAAGGTGACCGCCGTGATCGAATCCGCTGTTGCCGGTTCGGTGACCGAGGCCGCCAAGATCAGCCGCAACATCCAGCAGGCGATCTACCAGGACGCCGAGGCGTTCTTCACCGGCATCGACAAGCTCGCGTCCGCGAAGTCGCTGAGCGAAGCCGCCCAGATCCAGTCGGACCTGGTCCGCGCCAACGGCGAGGTATTCGTCTCGCGGGCGAAGGCCACCACCGAATATCTCGGCAAGCTTGTCGCCGACAGCGCCAAGACCGCTCAGGACAACTTCGCCAAGGTCTACGGCAAGACCGCCTGATCGCGCTGACCAACTGCCCAATTCGAAGGCCCGCCATTCTGCGGGCCTTCTTTTTTGGGCGGGCTCCAATACATCCCCTCATGGTGAGGAGGCGCTCTTGCGCCGTCTCGAACCATGAGGCCACCATATGGGCCTCATCCTTCGAGACGCGCGGAGCCTGTCATCGGGCCGCGCTTCGCGCGGACCCGTTGGCGCTCCTCGGATGAGGGTCGTCGTGTCGTTCGATCGAAAGTCTCCATGACCCTTCCCGCTACCCTCGTCGCCACCCCCGTCGACGTCGAACGCGCCGCCGAGCTGCGGCGCGTGAAGTGGCTGGCGACGGGAGTGCTGGCGACGACCTTCATCATCTTCATCACCTCGAAGGCGCTGCTGCCGATGCATCCGGCCTTCGGCTTCATCGCCGCGTTCGCGGAGGCCGCGACCATCGGCGGGCTCGCCGACTGGTATGCCGTCGTTGCCCTGTTCAAGCGCCCGCTCGGATTGCCGATCCCGCATACCGCGATCATCCAAAGCAATCAGGCGCGCATCGCCGAGAAGCTCGGCGAATTCATCGAGAACAATTTTTTGGAGGCTGGGCCGGTCGAGGCCAAGCTGCGCGAGATTGATTTCGGAGCGTTCATCGCCGACTGGCTGCGCGACCGCAAGCGCAGCGAGGACCTTGCGCGCTTCGTGCTGCGGATGCTGCCTGAGGCGTTCGCGGCGACCGAGACGTCGGGCCTGATGCAGTTCATCAGCCGTCGCGTCACGACGCAGGTGCTCTCGATCGATCTCGCGCCGCTTGCCGCGGGCGCGCTGCGCGGCTTCGTGCAGGAGGGCAAGCATGAGGGGTTGCTCGACGACATCCTGCGCGTGATGCACCAGACGCTGACGCAGAAGGAAACCATGGCCGTGATCCGCGACAAGGTGCGTGCGGAGATGCCGACGCTGCTGAGGCTCTACCGTGCCGACAAGTTCGTGGTGAACCGGATCATCGCATCGGCGACGAAGTTCTTCGAGGAGGTGCGCAACGATCCGAACCATCCGTTCCGCGGCGAGTTCGACCGGATGTTGCTATCCTTCGTCGACCGCCTCGGCAGCGACAAGGCATTTGCGGATCGCATCGATGGCCTCAAGCGCGACTTGATGGCGCGACCGGAGCTCGCCAATCTCGGGCGCACTGTCTGGGCCAATGTCAAGGATTTCATCCAGCGCAGTGCCTCGGGCGAGTCGCAGGTGTTGCAGCATCAGCTTGCGAGAATGTTGGTCGAGGCCGGCGATGCGCTGGCCGGCGATGTCGAGCTGCGCGGCGAGATCAACCAGGGCCTTGTCGCCATCCTGCGCACCGTAATTGCCGAGCAGAAGAGCGGGGTCTCGACCTTCATCGCCGACCAGATGAAAACCTGGGACATGGAGCAATTGATCTCGCTGATCGAGGTCAATGTCGGCAAGGACCTGCAGTACATCCGCTTCAACGGCTCGCTGATCGGCGGGCTGGCCGGGCTCGCGCTTTACACTCTGGAATATGCGTTGCGCCTGCTGTGACCGATTGGGCTACGGCCCTTTTGGTTGTGGCAAGTTAGTTGTGGCAAGTGTGATCCGCGCGGCTTGCGAGGAACTGGCCGGTTCCCTAGCTTTCAGGACGGATTTGCGTCGTGAAATGATTCCGTTGGTAAGTGTCAGGTCTGCTGACCCATCCTGTCGATAGCGCCGGCCGCGGTGATGCGAGAAGCCGAGCCGGAAGAGGAGCTGAAATGTCGTTTGCTGCGCAGACGCTGCGCCCGCCGTCCAGGGCGCTGATGTTGCTGGAAGGCCGCGCCTTTCATGAGCTTGGCGCCTTCCTTGGTGCATTGCCGTTATTGAGCCTCGCCCCGCGCGGTGACGGCCACCCGGTGCTGGTGTTGCCCGGTTTGATCGCATCAGACGTCTCAACCCGGCCGCTGCGCCACTTCCTCAGGAGTAAGGGCTACGCCGTTAGCGGCTGGCGGCAGGGCCGCAATCTCGGGCTTCGTGTCGGCGTGAAGGATGCGATGGTCGACCTGCTGCAGGAGCTGAACGACACGAGTGGCCGCAAGGTATCGCTGGTCGGCTGGAGCCTCGGCGGCCTCTATGCACGACAGCTTGCCAAGATGATGCCGGAGCGCGTGCGCCAGGTGATCACGCTCGGCAGCCCGTTTGCCTCGGGCCCGAAATCGACCAACGCGTGGCGCGTCTATGAGATGGCCAGCGGCCGCCGTGCCGAGGACGAGGACGCCCGCTTCGGCGGCTCGCTTGCCGGCGCGCCTCCGGTGCCGACCACCGCGATCTTCAGCCGCACCGACGGCGTCTGCGCCTGGCAGGGCTGCCGCGAGCAGGCCTCGTCGATGTCCGAGAGCATCGAGGTCGAGAGCAGCCATTGCGGCATGGGCCATCATCCGGCCGTGGTTTACGCGGTCGCCGATCGCCTCGCGCAGAAGCAGGGCGAATGGGCCCCGTTCGACCGCGGCGGCTGGCGCGGCATCGTCTATCCGGATCCGAACCGCTGACTTCTGCTTGGTTGGAAGCCGCGCGGAGGCTTCCGTGGCCTCGTGGTTCGAGACGCGCGGCTTTGCCGCGCTCCTCACCATGAGGGTCTAAGACCTCATCCTGAGGAGCGGCCTCTTGGCCGCGTCTCGAAGGATGCAGCCCCGCTGTCAGTCCACCCACATTGTCGTGAATCGACAAAACGCGCTATGCGTTGACGCATGACGCAGCCGCTTGCCCGCATCGTCGACCAGTTGAAGCGTGAGCCGTCGCGCACGGGCTCGATCGTCATCACCGTGTTCGGCGACGCCATCGTGCCGCGCGGCGGGTCGGTGTGGCTTGGCACGCTGCTCGAATTCTTCCAGTCGCTGGATATCGACGGCAACGTGGTGCGGACCGCGATGTCGCGGCTCGCCGCCGACGGCTGGCTCGAACGCAACAAGGTCGGCCGCAACAGCTTCTATCGGCTCAACGCCAAGGGACGGCAGACCTTCGATACCGCGACCAAGCATATCTACGATCCGCCGCCGTCGGACTGGACCGGCCGTTTCGAGCTGTTGTTGATCGGCAACGGTGAGGATCGCGATGCCGCGCGCGAGGCGTTGAAGAATGCCGGCTTCGGCAGTCCGCTGCCCGGCGTTTGGATCGCGCCATCGGGCGCTCCGATCCCCGCCGAAGCGTCGCGCGCGATCCGTCTCGAAGTCTCCGCCGAAGACGACAGTGGGCGTCGGCTGCTCAGCGAGAGCTGGCCGCTCGATCGCACCGCGGATGCCTATCTGAAGTTCATCAAGACCTTCGAGCCGCTGCACGGCTGGATCGCCCGTGGCGAAACGCTTGATGACGCCGATGCCTTCACCGCGCGGATCCTGCTGATCCACTACTATCGCCGGGTTGTGCTGCGTGATCCGCTGCTGCCGGCTCAGCTCTTGCCAAGCGACTGGCCGGGCAGGGCGGCGCGGAAGCTCTGCGGCGAGATCTATCGAGGGCTGCTTTCGCGGTCGGAACAATGGCTTGATGACCATGCCATCAATGAAGACGGCCCGCTGCCGAAGCCCAATGGAGCCGTGGCGCGCCGCTTCGAGGGGGTGTAGACATATTACAGAAATAACTTGCGTTTCTAAAATTGTGTTATATATTGGCCCAATAACAATTCTGGGAGGTCGGCCATGTATACGCAGGCGCTCAACGCATCCGATGGCGATGATCGCAGCATCGAGGATGCTGCCCGTGCCGCGCAATTCCAGGCGCGCATCGATGCCGACGAGCGCATCGAGCCGAACGACTGGATGCCTGCCGCCTATCGCAAGACGCTGACCCGGCAGATTTCCCAGCACGCCCATTCCGAAATCGTCGGCATGCTGCCGGAAGGCAACTGGATCACCCGCGCGCCGAGCCTGCGCCGCAAGGCCGCGCTGCTCGCCAAGGTGCAGGATGAGTGCGGTCACGGGCTCTATCTCTACGCCGCTGCCGAAACGCTCGGCACCTCGCGCGAAGAGCTCGTCGACGCGATGCTGGCCGGGAAGGCGAAATATTCCTCGATCTTCAACTATCCGACGCTGACCTGGGCCGACATCGGCACCATTGGCTGGCTGGTCGACGGCGCGGCGATCATGAACCAGATCCCGCTGTGCCGCTGCTCCTACGGCCCCTATGCGCGCGCGATGATCCGCGTCTGCAAGGAGGAGTCGTTCCACCAGCGCCAGGGTTTTGAGATCATGCTCACGCTGTGCCGTGGCACCGCGGAGCAGAAGGCAATGGCGCAGAACGCGCTCGATCGCTGGTGGTGGCCGGTGCTGATGATGTTCGGCCCGCCCGACCAGGTGAGCCAGCACAGCGACACCTCCACCAAGTGGAAGATCAAGCGCTTCTCCAACGACGAGCTACGCCAGAAATTCGTCGACGCCACCGTGCCGCAGGCCCACTTCCTCGGGCTCACGATTCCAGATCCCGGCATGAAGCAGAACGCAAACGGCAATTGGGAATACAGCCCGATCGACTGGGAGGAGTTCAAGCAGGTGCTCGCCGGCAATGGCCCCTGCAACCGCGATCGGCTCGCCGCGCGCCGCAAGGCGCATGAGGAGGGCGCCTGGGTGCGCGAGGCCGCGATGGCCTATGCCGAGAAGCGCAGGAACCGCCAGCTCGCGCAAGCCGCCGAATAAGGAAGCGCCGACATGGCCACGCCGAATACTCCGCTCTGGGAAGTCTTCATCCGCAGCCGCAACGGGCTCGCGCACAAGCATGTCGGCTCGCTGCATGCGGCGGACGCTACGCTCGCGCTGCAAGCCGCGCGCGACGTCTATACCCGTCGTGGCGAAGGGCTCTCGATCTGGGTGGTGCCGTCGAGTGCGATTACCGCGTCCGATCCGTCCGAGAAGGGCATGATGTTCGAGCCGGCGGAGTCGAAGATCTACCGGCATCCGACGTTCTACGACGTACCCGACGAAGTCGGGCATATGTAACTCAGACTTCTCTCCCTCATGGTGAGGAGCGCGAAGCGCGTCTCGAACCATGAGGTCCGCGGCCCATCCTTCGAGACGCGCGTTTCCGCGCTCCTCAGGATGAGGCCTGAGCAAGTGGATGCAGGACACAAGAACATGGCATTCGCCAATATCGAGGTCTCCGAAACGCCGCTGGTACTCTACGCACTGCGCCGCGCCGACGATGCGCTGATCCTCGGCCATCGGCTGTCCGAATGGTGCGGCCACGCGCCGGCGTTGGAAGAGGACATGGCGCTCGCCAATATGGGCCTCGACCTGCTCGGCCAGGCCCGCGAGCTCTACGGCTATGCCGCCAAGGTCGAAGGCCGGGACAATGACGAGGACAAGTTCGCCTATCTGCGCGATGTCCGGCAGTACCGTAATCTCCTGCTGGTCGAGCAGCCGAACGGCGACTTCGCCCGCACCATGGTGCGGCAGTTCTTCTATGCGGCGTTCGCCGATCTCTACTGGCGCGCGATGATGAAGTCTTCCGATCCGACGCTCGCCGCGATCGCGGCGAAGTCGGAGAAGGAGAGCGCCTACCACTTGCGGCATTCCTCGGAATGGATCGTCCGTCTCGGCGACGGCACCGAGGAGAGCCACCGCCGCGCGCAGGAGGCGATCGATCACCTCTGGGCCTATACCGGCGAGATGTTTGCGGTCGACGACAGCGAGCGTGGCCTGATTGACGCCGGCATCGCGATCGATCCGGCGACGCTGCAGCCGCGCTGGTTGAAGACGGTCACCGGCGTTGTCAACGAGGCGACGCTGGCGCTGCCTGCGAACAACTGGATGCAGCAGGGCGGCCGCAGTGGCCGGCACAGCGAGCACCTCGGTCATCTCCTGAGCGAACTGCAATCCCTGCAGCGAACCTTCCCGGGTGCGACATGGTGACATCAACGATCAGCGACGCCGACCTGCGCCAGCGCGCCTGGACTGCGGCGGCGCAGGTGGTCGATCCCGAGATTCCGGTGCTGACGATCGCCGATCTCGGCGTGCTGCGGGACGTCGCGGTCCACGACGGCCAGGTCGAGGTCGCGATCACGCCGACCTATTCCGGCTGTCCTGCCATGAACATGATTGCGCTGGAGATCGAGCTCGCACTGGAGCGCGAAGGCATGCGCCGGCCCTTGGTGCGGACCGTGCTATCGCCGGCCTGGACCACGGACTGGATGAGCGAGGACGGCCGCCGCAAGCTCAGGGAATACGGCATCGCGCCGCCGCTGCCGGGCTCGTCGCGCCGGGCTCTGTTCGGCGAGCAGGTCGTCGCATGCCCGCAATGCGGCTCCGCCGAGACCGAGCTGCTGTCCGAGTTCGGCTCGACCTCCTGCAAGGCGCTGTGGCGTTGCAAGAGCTGCCGTGAACCCTTCGATTACTTCAAGTGTCATTGACCATGATGTCGTTTCTTGCCGCCAAGGCCGTCATTGCGAGCGAAGCGAAGCAATCCATCCCTCCGCGTACGCGGGACTATGGATTGCTTCGTCGCGGAGCCTGTCATCGGGCCGCGCTTTGCGCGGACCCGTTGGCTCCTCGCAATGACGTGGAGAGATAAGCGATGTCCCTCACGCCCCGCTTCCACCGTCTGGCCGTCAACGATCTGCGCCGCGAGGCGTCGGACGCGGTCTCCGTGACGTTTGCGATTCCCGATGAGCTCCGCGGCGACTACGACTTTACTCCGGGCCAGTACCTGACGCTGCGAACCACGATGGACGGCGAGGAAGTCCGGCGTTCCTATTCGATCTGCTCCGGGCCCGATGACGGCGAGCTGCGCATCGCGGTGAAGAAAGTCGATGGTGGCGCGTTCTCGAACTGGGCGGCTGACGAATTGAAAGCCGGCGACGAACTCGATGTGATGACGCCGACCGGGCGTTTCGGCATCGCGCACGCGCCGGAGCAGGCGCGGACCTACGCCGGCTTTGCCGCCGGCAGCGGCATCACGCCGATTCTCTCAATCATCAAGGGCGTGCTGGCGCGCGAGCCGGACAGCCGGTTCTTCCTGTTCTACGGCAACCGCTCGACCGAAGGCATGCTGTTTCGCGAGGCGCTGGAGGAACTGAAGGACCGCTTCATGCAGCGGCTATCGCTGTTCCACGTCATCTCGGGCGAGGAGCAGGACATCCCGATCCTGCATGGACGGCTCGACGGCGAGAAGGTGCGGGTGCTGTTGCGCTCGCTGGTGCCGGCGGAGAGCATCGATCACGTCTTCATCTGTGGTCCGGCCGGGATGAGCGAAGCGATCGAGGCGGCTTGCCGCGAGATCGGGATCGGCGACGAGCGCATCCATGTCGAGCGCTTCGTCTCGGAGTTCGGCGGCAAGCCGCGGCCGAAGGCCGTTGTGCCCGCCGGCGCGCCGCCGAAGGCGATGGCGAGCCTGATCATCGACGGCAAGCGCCGCGAGGTCCCGGTCGCCGATGGCGAGTCGATCCTTGATGCCGCCTTGCGCGCCGGCATGGATCTGCCGTTCGCCTGCAAGGGCGGCATGTGCTCGACCTGCCGCGCCAAGCTGGTCGAGGGCGATGCCGCGATGGACCTGAACTATTCGCTGGAGCCGTGGGAGCTGAAGGCGGGATTCATCCTCACCTGTCAGGCCAAGCCGTGCTCTGAGAAGGTCGTGGTCGACTACGACCACGTCTAATTCTTTCTGCGCGTTGACACCTCTGGTGTCGCGCCCAACACTGACACCAAGAGGCCCGTTGCAATGGGCCCGCGCACAGGGAGTTCGATGTGAACGTGAAGGCCACGCTATCGCCCGAGGACATCGCCCGTGCCTGCGCGGATGCGATGTGGAAGGAGGACGACGCCAGCAAGGGGCTCGGCATGGAGCTCGTCGAGATCAAGCCGGGGCTCGCGGTGATGGCGATGACGGTGCAGCCGAACATGGTCAACGGCCAGCGCATCTGCCACGGCGGCTACATCTTCACGCTGGCCGATTCTGCCTTCGCCTTTGCCTGCAACAGCCACAATGAGCGCGTTGTGGCAGCGCAGGGCAACATCACCTTCATCCGGCCCGGCAAGCTCGGCGACCGCCTGGTCGCCACCGCGCGCGAGATCTCGCGCAGCGGCCGTTCCGGCATCTACGACGTGCGCGTCACCGCCGGCGATGCCGTGATCGCCGAATTTCGCGGCCATTCGCGCGTGATATCAGGCACGTGGCTGCCGGAAACGGACAGCACGACATGACGATCGATCTCGGGGGAAATGCGATGGTGACGGCAAAGCTGAAGGTGAGGGAGAGCGGCTACCGCCCGGAGCTCGATGAGGCCGAGCGCGCCTCGCGGGACGAAATCATGGGCCTGCAGACCAAGCGGCTCGCCTGGTCGCTCAAGCACGCCTATGACAATGTCGCGCATTACAGGAAGGCGTTCGATGCGGCCGGCGTTCATCCGGCCGATTTCACGCAGCTCTCCGACCTTGCGAGGTTTCCGTTCACGGTGAAGACGGACCTGCGCGACAACTATCCCTTCAATATGTTCGCCGTGCCGCGCGAAAAGCTGGTGCGGGTCCACGCCTCCTCGGGCACGACCGGCAAGCCGATCGTGGTCGGCTACACCCGGGGCGACATCGACATCTGGTCGGAGGTGATGGCGCGCTCGATCCGCGCTGCCGGCGGCCGCACCGGCATGCTGATGCACAACGCTTATGGCTACGGCCTGTTCACCGGCGGCCTCGGCGCGCATTACGGCGCCGAGCGGCTCGGCTGCACGGTGGTGCCGATCTCCGGCGGCATGACCGAGCGGCAGGTGCAGCTCATCAACGATTTCCGGCCCGACATCATCACGGTGACGCCAAGCTACATGCTGGCGATCCTTGACGAGTTCAAGAGGCAGGGGCTCGACCCGCGTAAATCGTCGCTGAAGTTCGGTATCTTCGGCGCCGAGCCGTGGACCAATGCGATGCGTGCGGAGATCGAGCAGGCCTTCGATATGGACGCCACCGACATCTACGGGCTCTCCGAGGTGATCGGCCCCGGAGTCGCGCAGGAATGCGTGGAGACCAAGGACGGCCTGCACATCTGGGAGGATCACTTCTATCCCGAAGTGATCGACCCCCAGACCGGCAAGGTGCTCCCCGACGGCGAGAAGGGCGAACTGGTGTTCACCTCGCTGACCAAGGAGGGCTTTCCGATCATCCGCTACCGCACCCGCGACCTGACGCGGCTGTTGCCCGGCACGGCCCGGCCAGGCATGCGGCGGATGGAGAAGGTCACCGGTCGTTCCGACGACATGATCATCCTGCGCGGCGTCAATGTGTTCCCGACCCAGATCGAGGAGGCCCTGCTGGCGACCGACTGGTGCGGCGGCCACTTCGTCATCGAGCTGACCCGCGAGGGCCGGATGGACGAGATGACGGTGCTCGCCGAGGCTCGCCCTGATAGCTGGGACGGCGCCGGTCTTGTCGTCCATGCCGACAAGGTCGCGGCCTTCATCAAGAACACGATCGGCATCACCGCCCGCGTCCGCGCCGTCGCCCCCGAGACGCTGGAACGGTCGCTCGGCAAGGCAAAACGTGTTTACGACAAGCGGCCGAAAGGGTAACTCCTGCTCTGAAATTAAGCAGGACTGCCCTCAATGCCGGTTTCCCCTCAGCTAGACGCCTTCTCGGTCGACGCACGCTGCGCCCGGGTTCTGGCCAAGGCGGAAAGCGCGGCGGCGGTTGCGCCGGTGGTCGAAACACATGTGCTGTCCCGCGGTGCCGCCGACCTCCTGATCGAGGTGAAGGCGGCCGCGGTCAATCCATCCGACGTCAAGGCGGCGACCGGATTGATGCCTTACGCCGTGTTCCCGCGTACGACGGGGCGCGATTATGCGGGCATCGTGGTCGACGGTCCGGCTGGCTGGATCGGGCGCGAGGTGTTCGGCTCGTCCGGCGACCTCGGCATCCGCCGTGATGGCACCCACGCCACGCATTTGGTGGTCGAAGCCGATGCAGTCGTGGAGAAGCCGGCCGACATTTCCTGGGAACAGGCAGCCGGGATCGGCGTGCCGTTTGTGACCGCGATGGAAGGCCTGCGCCGCGCCGGGCTGCCGCAGAAGGGCGAGACCGTGCTCGTCATGGGTGTCAACGGCAAGGTCGGCCAGGCGGCGGTGCAGATCGCGAGCTGGCACGGCGCACGCGTGATCGGCGTCGTGCGCAAGAGCGAGCCCTATACGGGGCACACCAATTCGCCGGTCGAGGTGATCGACGCCTCCACAACCGATGTCGCTGCCCTGGTGCGTGACCTGACCGGCGGCAAGGGCGCCGACATCGTCTACAACACGGTCGGTGATCCCTATTTCCAGGCGGCGCACAAATCGCTGGCACTACGCGGTCGCCAGATCCTGATCGCGGCGGTCGATCGCATCGTTCAGTTCAACATCCTCGAATTCTATCGCGGTCAGCATACCTATGTCGGCATCGATACGCTCGCGCTGTCGTCGGTTGCGACCGGAGCGGTGCTGCGTGAGCTCTCACCAGGTTTCGCGAGCGGGCATCTGAAGCCGTTCCCGATCGAGCCGCGCGCTGTCTATCCGCTGGAACAGGCGAAGGCGGCGTTCGCCGCGGTCGCCGGCTCGTCGCGCGACCGCGTGATCTTGCGGCCGTAGTTTCCGCCGTCATTGCGAGGAGCAAAGCGACGAAGCAATCCATTCTCTCCCGCTGCGGTGATACGGATTGCTTCCGCCTTCGCCAAGGCTTCCGCGGACGAGTCGCTTCGCTCGCAATGACGGGAATTCTCGAGGACTTCACATGGATCCCACGACGGTTGTCATCCTCTCCGCCCTGATCATCGGCTTGATCTACGGTTCGGTCGGGCTCGTCAGCGGCTTCTGCATGATGAGCAGCCTGCGTGGCTGGTGGGCGCAAGGCGATGGGCGGCTGGTCCGCACTTACGCGCTGGCCATGGGCGTCGCGATTGCGGCCTCGCAGCTCCTCGTCGCCGCGGGCCTCGTCGATCTCGGCAAGTCGATCTATTTGCAGCCGTCGTTCTCGGCGCCGGTGATGTTCTTCGGCGGCCTCCTGTTCGGCTACGGCATGGTGCTGTCGAACGGCTGCGGTTCGCGCGCACTGGTGCTGCTCGGCCGCGGCAATCTGCGCTCCTTCCTGGTCGTGGTCGTGCTCGGCATCTTCGCAGAAATCACCTTGAAGGGCCTGATCGCGCCGGCACGGATCGCGATGGTGCAGGCGTCACAGATGACGGTCGCAATCAACTCGGTGCCTGCGGTACTGACGGACTTCGGCCTCGCGGCCCCGCAAGCGCGGATGATTGCGGCTTCGGTGCTTGCCGCTGCATTGATCATCTTCGCGTTCTCTCATGCTCCGTTCCGGAGGTCTTTCGGCCAGATCATTGCCGGCTTGATCGTCGGCGGGCTCGTCGCCGCCGGCTGGTACGCCACCGGTCATCTCGGCGCCGACGACTTCAACCCGACGCCGGTGACCTCGCTCACCTTCATCGCGCCGATCGCGGACGCCCTGCAATATGTCATGCTGTCGACCGGTTCGACGCTCAATTTCGGCATCGTCACCGTGTTCGGCGTGTTCGCCGGCAGCTTGCTTACGGCGCTCGTCACGGGCCGGTTCCAATTCGAGGGCTATCAGTCGCCGCAGCACATGCTGCGTTCGGCTTGCGGCGCCGCATTGATGGGAACGGGCGGCGTGATGGCATTCGGCTGCTCGGTCGGACAGGGACTGACGGGCCTGTCGACGTTGTCGCTGTCGTCCCTCATTGCGATCGCCGGCATCCTGCTCGGCACCGGTGCTGGCCTGCGCGGCGCGCTGCGGGTGAGACCGCTGGCGCCAGCCTGACATCAGGCGCGTGACGGCGCGTCCGCAAGCGTGCTCAGGGCGATGCCGCCGACGATCAGGGCCGCCGCAAATGCCAGCGACAGGTCGACCGGCTCGCCGAGCAGAAGCGCCGCGCTGACGATGCCGATGATCGGCGTCGCGGTCGTGCCGAGCGAGGTCGTCAGCGCCGGCAGGCTCTTGTTGACCATCGACATCGCCCAGTAGGCCAGCGCCGTGCCGATGAAACCGGAATAGAGGAACAGCAGCGCAAGGTGCGGCGACCATGTCACGCGGGGAACGCCATCCGATGCCAGCGCCATCGCGGTCAGCACGACGGTGGCCACCAGCACCTGCCACAGCAGAAGCTGCAGCGGCGTCGCGATCCAACGATGCGAGCGGATGTAGATGATGTTCGCAGCCCAGCAGATCGCGGCGAGGATGATCATGCCGGCGCCGGCAATGACGTGCAGATTGCCCCAGTCGAGCGAGGCGGGATTGAGGATCACGCAGAGACCGAGCAGGCCCGCCGCGACGCCGACCAGCTTGAGCACGCCGAGCCGCTCCGTCCCGGCGACGCTGGCCGCAAGCGCGACCCACAGCGGCGTGGTGTAGCCAAGCACGACTCCCTTGCTCGCCGGGAGATACCGCAGACCCGCGGCGACCAGGGTCGAGAACAGCGTCATGTGCAGGAGCGACACGCTCAGCACGACCGGAACATCGGCCATTTTGGGAATGATCAGGTTTCCGGTGGCGCGCAGGATCGCAAGCAGGGCGATCAGCGCGATCCAGCTCCGGATCGCGGCGGTCCACAGCGGCGGCACCTCCAACACCAGCGACTTGGTGACCGACCAGTTGATCCCCCAGCCCAGCACCACGACGACGAACAGCACGGCGGCTTTGGCGGGCGAGAGCGCTTGGTTCACGGCCGTATCCTTGTGGGCGAGACCCGTCGCGAATAAGATCGATCTGGCTCCTTTAAAAGAGCCAGATATCGAAGATTATAGGAGCCAGCCAGATTGATCCTCGCCGAACTGGTCACGCTGAGCCGACAGGACGCCGCCGGGCTGGTGGCACAGTTGACGCATCAGCTTCGCGTGCTGATTTCGAGCGGCCGCATCAGGAGCGGCGCGGTGCTGCCGTCGAGCCGCCAGCTCGCGGCCGAGCTCGACGTCTCGCGCAACACGGTGACGCATGCCTATGAGCAGCTCGCGGCCGAGGGATATCTGCGCGCTGCCGAGCGGCGGCGTCCGGTCGTAGCCGGTGATATCGAGCAGCGGTTTGCCAAGGCCGCGCCGGCGCCGAAGCGAGAGGCAGCCCGCAATCCATTGCTGTCGCCCTGGGCGTTACGGCTCAAGGATGTAGACTGGCCGCTGTCATACCAGGCGGGCTTCCGGCCGCTTCGGCCTGGGCTTGCAGATGCACGCGAGTTTCCGCACGAGATCTGGGCGCGCTGCTTGCGGCGCGTCGCCCTGCGCCGCCGCTTCAACGAGCAGACGGTGATCAACCGGCCCAGCCTGCGCGAGGCATTGCGCGGCTATCTCGAGGTCAACAGAGGCGTGCATGCCGAGGCGGATCAGATCCTGATCCTGCCGACGGCGCAGGCGGCGCTAACGCTGATCGCGGCAGCCGCAATCGTGCCGGGGGAGGTGGTCTGGACCGAGGACCCCGGATATCCCGGCGCCGCGGCGGCGTTCCGCGCGGCCGGCGCCGAGGTCGTGGGCGTGAAGCTGGACGAATGGGGCATGACGCGCGGGCGCGAGGCAAGGGCGCCCAAGCTGATCTTCGCGACGCCGTCCCATCAGCACCCGACGGGGCGGGTGATGCCGATCGCGCGACGCACCGAGCTTCTTGCGGCTGCCGCACCAGGCAAGAGCTGGATCGTCGAGGACGACTACGACGGCGAGTTTCACTATGACAGCCGACCGATGCCGGCGCTGCAGGGGCTCGATCGGGAAGGGCGTGTGCTCTATGTCGGCACCTTCGCCAAGGCGATGACCGCGGATATCCGCCTCGGCTATCTTGTCGTGCCGCCTGCGCTCGCGAGGACGATGGAGATCGCGCAGCGGCATCTCGGGCTGATCGCGTCCGTGCATGTCCAGGAGGCGCTGTCCGATTTCATGACCGACGGGCATTTCCTGGCGCATATCAGGCGCATGCGGCGCGTCTACCGCTCACGCCGCGATCACCTTGCGGCGGCGCTCGTGCGACACCTCGGCGATGTCCTTGTGGCCGAGATCCCACCGGGTGGCATGCAATTGATTGCCCGCTTCACGAACGGTGCGATGGATAGCGATGCCGCGACGCGCTTGGTCGCGGCCGGCGTCGAGGTGCGCGCGCTGTCGAGCTTGGCGCTGGAGCGGCCGCGCGACCATGGCCTGTTGCTCGGCTTTGCCGCCTGGCGCGAGAACGAGATCGGCGCCGCGGTCCGTATCATGGCGAACGTCCTGACCGCCAAGCGTGCGGCGCGTGGGTAGATAGCGAGGGATTTCGGAATACTAGAATAATATTGCCGAGTTGCCCGACGTGTCAAGTCGAACGCCGGCGGTGGCCGGCTACTTTGCATGGGGTTGTTTTCGATATTTCGGCAGCGTGCCCTTGCGTCGCAGGCTCACTCCGCCGCCTTGGTGACGATCCGCACTTTCGATGTCAGCGTCTTGTGCACCGGGCACTTGTCGGCGATCTCCATCAGCCGCTTGCGCTGGTCATCATCGAGCGTCCCCTCGATCCGGATGATGCGGTCGATCTGGTCCAGCATGCCGTCGCGTGTCTCGCAGTCCGCGCAATCCTTTGCATGGATCTTGCTGTGCGTCAGTGTCACGGTGACACGTTCGAGCGGCAGCGATTTCCGATCGGCATACATGCGCATGGTCATCGAGGTGCAGGCACCAAGCCCGGCCAGCACAAAATCGTAAGGACCGGGGCCGCTGTCCTGGCCGCCGACGGCAACCGGCTCATCGGCCAGCATCCGGTGTGGACCGGTGGTGATGGTCTGTTGGAACTTGCCCGCACGGGTTTCCTGCACCACGACGTTACGCGGGCCGCTGCCCATATCGGCCACCGGCTGTGGCGCTGCGAGATCGATATAGCGCTCGACCCAGGCCGCGATGACATCGGCGACATAGGCCGCGTCCTGCTTGCCGCTCAGGAGATGATCGGAGCTCGCAAGCGAGACGAAACTCTTCGGGTGCCTCGCCGCGACGAAGATATGGGTCGCGTTGTCGATGCTGACGGTGTCGTCGGTCGGCGAATGCATGATCAGGAGGGCTTTGTGTAGCTTGGTCACCTGCGCCATCAGGTTCTGCTCGGCGACGTCGTCGAGGAATTCCCGCTTGATGCGGAACGGACGACCGGCCAGCGACACCTCAACCTCGCCCTGCGCGCGAATATCGTCGATCCGATCCTTGAAAAGGTGCGTGACATGGGCGGGATCGGACGGCGCGGCGATGGTGATGACGGCCTTGGCTTCTGCGATTTGCCCGGCCGCCGCGAGGATTGCCGCGCCACCGAGGCTGTGGCCGATCAAGATCGCCGGCGCGGCGCGCGTCTCGCGCAGATGGTCGGCAGCGCGAACGAGATCCGCGACATTCGACGAGAAGGTCGAGTTGCCGAAATCGCCTTCGCTGGAGCCGAGCCCGGTGAAGTCGAACCGCAGGGTTGCGATGCCCTTGGCGGCAAGCGCGACGGCGATGCGCTTCGCGGCCAGCACGTCCTTGCCGCAGGTGAAGCAGTGCGCGAACAGCGCGTAGGCCTTGACCGGGCCATCGGGCGTGTCAAGGGCCGCGGCGAGCTGATGGCCGCCCTCGCCGGTGAATTGAAAACGTTCGTGCGGCATCGGCAGGCTCCATCATCGTCGTCGGGATCAGTCGCCGGAATAGCGCTGCTCGGCCCAGGGATCACCGCGGTTGTGATAGCCGCGCACTTCCCAATAGCCCGGCGCGTCTTCGGCAACGAACTCGATACGCTGCAGCCATTTGGCGCTCTTCCAGAAATAGAGATGCGGCACCACGAGCCGGACCGGGCCGCCGTGCTCCGGCTCGAGCGGCTCACCAGACCAGCGATGGGCCAGTAACGCGTCCTCGGCCGCGAAGTCCTCGAGCGGGAGGTTCGTCGTATAGCCGTCATATGAATGCAGCACGACGAACCGCGCCTCCTCGCGCGGCCGGCAGGCGGCGAGCAAGTCGCGCGTCGCAAGTCCTTCCCACTGGTTGTCATAGCGCGACCACGTCGTGACGCAATGGATGTCGGAGACGAATTGCGTCTGCGGCTGCGCGAGGAATTGCTCCCACGTCCAATAGATCGTGTGCTCGACCGCGCCATGGACATCGAGCCGCCAGCGTGCCTGCGAGATGTCAGGCATCAGCCCAAGGTCGAGCACCGGCCAATCCCGCGTCAGATGCTGGCCCGGTGGCAGGCGCTGCTCCTCCGGCCGGGTCATGTTGCCGGTGAGGAACTTGCCCTCGCGCGCCCAGCGCTGCTTGCTGCGCGTCAGCTTGCTCTCGGCAGGGGGCTCGGCGTCGTCGGTCATCGGCTTGCCGTCATCACTCGTGACGATGCATCGCGGAGGCATGCTTGGTGTCGCGCATGGTCGCATAGATCAGGAGGGACAGGAAGATCATGCCGCTCAGATAGTAATAGAACCAATTCTCGTGCCCGATGCTCTTGAAATAGAGCGCGATCGCCGGCGCGGTGCCGCCGAACACCGACACGGTGATGGCATAGGGGAGGCCGACACCCAGCGCACGCACATTGGTCGGAAACAGCTCGGCCTTCACGATCGCGTTGATCGAGGTATAGCCGGCGACGAAGATCCAGGCGCCGCAGATCAGGAGAAACGCGATCAACGGCGACTTGCTCTCCTTCAATGTGGTGAGGATCGGCACCGTCGCCAGCGTGCCGGCGATGCCGAAGAAGATCAGCAGCGGCTTGCGGCCGATGCGATCGGAGATCGCGCCGTAGGTCGGCTGGAGGATGGTCGCGAAGATCAGCGAGCCGAAGATCACGAAGGTGGTCTGGTCCTCGGTCAGGCCGACCGAGAGCTTCACGAAAGTCTGCATGTACGTCGTGAAGGTGTAGAAAGCGGCGGTGCCGCCCGCGGTGAGCCCGACCACCAGCAGCAGCTCGCGGGGATAGTTCAGCAGCGCCACGATCGAGCCGGTCGGCTTCGAAACTCTCTTGGCCTCGATGAACGCCTCGGTCTCGTGCAGGCTGCGGCGCATCACGGCCGCGAAGATTGCGAGCATCGCCCCGATCACGAAGGGGATCCGCCAGCCCCAGGCCTTCAGCTCCTCAGGGGTCAGGAACACCTTCTGCAGCAGCAACAGCACGATGATCGCGGTGAGCTGGCCGCCGATCAGCGTGACGTACTGGAAGCTTGAATAGAAGCCGCGGTGCTTGGCGTCGGCGACCTCGCTGAGATAGGTGGCGCTCGCGCCATACTCGCCACCCAGGCTCAGGCCCTCGATGATGCGCGCCAGTGCCAGGATCGCGGGTGCGGCAATGCCGATGGTCTCGTAGGTCGGAGTCACTGCAATGATCAGCGAGCCGAAGCACATGCAGACCACCGAGACGGTCAGCGACAGGCGGCGGCCGTAGCGGTCGGCGATGAAGCCGAACAGCCAGCCGCCGAGCGGGCGCATCAGGAAGGTCGCGGCAAACAGCACCGCGGCGTTGAGCTGCTGCACCACCGGATCGCTGTGCGGGAAGAACGCGGGAGCGAAATACAGCGCAAACGCCGTATAGGCGTAGAAATCATACCACTCGACGAGATTGCCGACTGAGCCGATGAAAATCGCCTTCACCCGCCGCTCGACGTCGTGAACGTCGAGGTGATCGCTCGCGGGTTGAGCGGTTTGATCGGTCATAGCGTAGCTCCGGAATGGTTGGTTCGATTCCGGGGCAAACTACCTCATCGGGTGGTGCGATGTAACTGCTGTCCGGTTCCTCAGGCCTTCTTGCCAAACAAGATCGGCAGTTGACGAGGACCGCGCACCGTGCCTTCGGACCAGGTGACCTTGCCGGCCGGGTCGAGACGAAAATCAGGGAGCCGCTTCAGCCATTCCTCGATCGCCACTATCATCTCCATGCGCGCCAGGTTGGAACCGACGCAGCGATGGATGCCGAGGCCGAACGCAGCGTGGCGATTTTCCTTGCGATCGATGATCACATTGTCGGCTTCAGGGAACATGGCGGGATCGCGGTTGGCCGCCGGAAACGACAGCAGCACCATGTTGCCGGCCTTCACTGGGCAGCCGGAAATGGTGGTTTCTTTCATCACCTCGCGGGCCATCGTCACCGGCGAATAGGCGCGCAGGAATTCCTCGATCGCGGTCGGGATCAGAGCTGGTTCGGCAACCAGGCGCTCGCGGTCGGCCGGCGTCTTGGCGAGGTGCCAGAGCGAGGAGCCGATCGCGCTCCAGGTGGTGTCGATGCCCGCGATCAACAGCAGCCGCAACGAGCCCAGCACATGATCGTCCGAAAGCGACTGGCCGTCCGGTCCTTTCGCCCTCATCAGCGCAGAGATCAGGTCGTCGCCCGGCTGCTGCCTGCGCTGCTCGAGATGGGTCATGAAGTAGCCGGTCATCTCGCGCACGCCGTTCATCAGCTCGTCTTCGTTCTTGATGCCGAGCTCGAGGATCTGGTGGATCCACTTGATGAAGAGGTCGCCGTCCTTCTCGGGGATGCCGAGCATGTGGGCGATGGCGCGCACCGGGATATGCTTGGTGTAGCGCGCCGCGGCGTCGCAACGGCCATCGGCGATGAATTCGTCGATCAGCTCGTTGCAGATCGCGCGTACGCGCGGCTCCAGCTTCTTCATTGCGTCCGGCGTGAACGGAGGCAGCAGCACTTGCTTGGCCGGCTTATGCTCCGGCGGATCTGAGGTGATCGGCGGCGCGCGGGCCGAGATCTCGGGGCGGACGTCGCGCACGATCACGCGGCGCGAGGAAAAGTGCTCGGTGTCGTAAGCGATCTCCTTCACCGCCTGATAGGTGGTGGGCATGTAGCAGCCGAGAAAGCGCTCGGTATGGACGACCGGAGACGCCGCGCGCAATTCCTCCCAGATCGGAAACGGGTCTTCGGTCCAGGTCGGATCGGTATGGTCGAAATCGTTGACCCAGTCGGTGACCGGGGGATGCTCGGGCAGATAGCTTGCGGACGGAGAATCGGACATCGGCTTGTTCCTTCTCGTTCGTTCAAACCGGCTGTTGGGGAATGCGGCTTGCGTCTCGGTCGCCGCTATTCTTCGGTGATCTCGATCGCGATTTCCGGGCAGTTGGTCTGCGCGAGCCACGCCTTGTCCTCGAGGCCGGCAGGAACGGATCCGTCGCCGATCTCATGCGCGTTGCCGTATTCGTCGAGCTCGAACAGTTCTGGGGCGAGTGATTTACAGCGTGCGTGACCTTGGCACTTGTCCTGGTCGACGCGGATCTTCAGCCTGGACATGCCGGCGCTCTCCCTCGGTCTCGCGCGCGATTGGGCGCGCTGTGTTCCTCATTTTCGTTGTGCAAGTTGATCTTGCTTGGGCAGCACCAGCTCCTGGCCAGGCCGCCAAGTTATAGTGTATTACATTATTGTTCGGCGCGCGCGTCAAGCGAAAACTCAGCGCTTAAACGGCGGTTGAACGGCGGAAGGCCCATGGCTCCAGACGTTGAGTTGTCGAAGTGTTTTTGCGCACTGATCAGTGCAACTATGTGCGACCTTCCGCCGCGGCGACGCCGTGCGGTCCCAGCGGCCCGTTCCTCCTTCCAGCGTTGGTGTCTTGCTGTCGCCGCTCGCCGAAAAGAGGTCGGCGCCGACAGGGCTGACCCCTGCGGCGGAGCGTCAATCGCGCCGAACGACCGGCGTCAGCTTGGACCATCGCTCATTTGGCGAGCCGGATGACGCCACTCGCCGCCGCATGGATTTTCTTGCGAGCGTGTCCGTTGGCGGGGGACACATCAAATCGATCCGATGCATGGTCGGCGGCGTCGAACGTCGCCGGTGCATTGATGTGCGGCAATTGCCGTATCTCGCTCGCGACGCTCGCAGGACGGTTCGTCACCTCCGAACCCGATGGGGGTAGTCTGTCGCTTGATGATTGTGCCAGCAATCGGTTGTTGACGCCCCAGATCGCCGCCTGGGTTCTGTTCTGAACCCGGATCTTGCGAAGGATCGCCTTGATGTGGACCTTCACGGTGGCCTCGGCGATATTGATCTTTCGCGCGATGCATTTGTTCGAATCGCCGTCGATAAGGCAGCGCAGTATCGACGTCTCCCGTGGTGAGAGCTGGGGAGAGCTTTTGTCTTCCGGTGCGATAACCGCGGCTTCGCCGTTGTCGCGCGACCTGATCTCGTTCGAGCTTGTCGCTGCCGGATCAAGGGTCCCGGACAGGAACGTGGCGGGAAAAACCATTTCCCCCATCATCACGAGCTCGATCGACTTGATGAATACGTCGCAGGTCGTGACGTCGATGAAGTAGCCGGTGGCGCCTGCCCGGAATGCCGAAGCCAGGTCGTTTACTCGATAGCGATCGGCCACGACGGCGACGCGCCCGTCCGGACGATGGCTCCTGCAAAGCTCGACCTGCGCAACGGTGCTGTCAAACTCATCGCCCGAATGGACGACGAGAAACAGCACCTGGCAGGGTAGGGCTTTGCGGGCCTCCAATTCATCGGCGTCCGAAACCGAACTCAGGATGCGAAAATTCGCCGAACGGAGGATGCCTGCCAAACCTTCTTTGCGTAATCCGTTTTTGCCGACAAGTACGATTGAAAAGCAATGTTGCCGCCTCATGACATACTCCCTGCCAAACTAGGGTGTGGGCGATTGAAAATCTGGCTGTTACGCTTAATGCGGTGACGGAAGAAAAATTGAAGTTCTTCAATATCTGTTAGACGCGAAGCCGCGCGGAAGGTCTCCTCTCATTGCCGCTTTTATAAAGTTTAGATTCGAATGCCCGATATCCCTATATGCCGTTGGGTAAAGCCCGATCAACGATGCGCGAGGTGGGCGGGCGCATCGTTCGGATGAGGGGCCAGTGTGTGACTATTAGACGTTGTGATTTTCCCTCCCGCCGGGGATCCGCGTCGCTGCGCTGCAGCGTACGCCTTGTGAAAGATATTATCGCCGGCTGAAGATTGCCGAGGGCACCGTCAAGGTTCATCTGCACAACGTTTTCCAGAAGCTCGAGATCAGCAATCGGACGGCTCTCGGGGCGTTCGTCACCCGTCGGCGCGTCCGATCCGTACTGCGTCGGATGCAGATCGCCTGGCTCTATTCCGGGGATTCGGCCAAGCGTTTTTCATGGACGGACGTGGCGATTTCGCCCTAATGGCCTGCAGACCTCGCATGCTCCGTTTGGAGGAAGTGACGCAAGCGGTTGATATCGCTAATGTTGCATTCTCTATTGTGACCTGACCGCGATCATCACTGCAATGGGACAAATCATTCGTAAGCCGTTCAAGACCTATCATCATGGCGACCTGCGCGACGCGCTGATCCAGGCTGCCCTCCAGGAGGTCGAACTTGGCGGGCCGGAGGCGATCAGCATCAAGGCGCTGGCCAAGCAGCTCGGCGTCTCGCAGCCGGCGCCGTACCGGCACTTTGCCGATCGCGACGCGCTGTTGCAGGCGGTCACCGCCGAGGCATTTCGGCAGTTCAACGTGATCATGCGCGAGGCCATCGACAAGCCGGGCAAGCAGTCGAAGCTGTCGCGCTTCGCGCAGGCGGCGCTCGCCTTCGGGCTCCAGCGCCACGGCGTCTACCGGCTGATGTTCGCCTCGCGAATCATGGCCTGCGCCCCGAAGGGCAGCGAACTGCATACCGCGGCGATGGAAACGCTGGAGCTGCTGATCGAGGCGTTCGAGGCGCCCGCCGTCGGTCTGCTGCGCGAACGCCAGGCGCTGAAGATCTGGGCCGGGCTGCACGGCATCGTGATGCTGGCCGAGCAGGGACTGCTCACCGGCGAGGTCGCCCATATCAGCCGCGAGGAGCTGATGGACGAGATCGTCGAGCAGACCAAGTTTGCGCTCACAGTTGCGCTGAAGTCGGCGGAAGAGAAGGCATAAAGCATGGTCCGGAAAAGTGCGAAGCGGTTTTCCGAATGGATCATGCTCAAACGAGAGCCTAAAGTGCGATGACGATTCAACCGAATTGCATCGCGCTTTAGGACGCCTTACTTCGGCGGCCGCGGATCGATCGGCGTCGTGCCGCGCAGGCCGAGAACATCTTCCAGCACCTTCGCCCCGGCCAAGAGCTGCGCTTCGGCGCGCGGTTTGGCGACCATCTGCAAACCGACCGGCAATCCCGAGGCAGTGAAGCCGCAGGGCAGCGACAGCGCCGGGCAGCAGGCCAGTGTGATCGCGTAGACGATGCCGAGCCATTCGACATAGTTGTCGAACTTCTTGCCGTCGCATTCAGCGACGTAGCGGTTCTCGACCGGGAACGGCGGCACGATGGTCGCAGGCGCCAGCAGCAGGTCATACTTGTCGAAGAAGGCAAGCGCACGCTCGGTCATCGCCACGCGCTGCGCCTCGGCGCGCTCGAGCTTCTCGACAGTGACCTTCAACCCCTCCTCGATATTCCAGATCACTTCGGGCTTGAGCAGATCGCGCTTGGTGCGCAGCAGTTGCGCCTTGCTGATCGCGAAATCGAACGCGCGCAGCACGTGGAAGCATTCGTGGGCTTCGTGCAGGTCGGGATGGGCTTCCTCGACGATCGCGCCGGCTTCCGCGAAACGCTCCGCCGCCTTGCGTGTGATCGCCTTGACCTCGGGATCGACAGGCGTGATGCCGAGATCGGGCGAATAGGCAATGCGCTTCGGCTTCCGGTTCGAGCGCGCAGCGGAAAGGAACGATGTCGGCAGCGCGGGAAGGGACAGCGGATCGGCGGCATGCTCGCCGCTCATCGCGTCCAGCAGCAGCGCGAGGTCTTCGACGTTGCGCGCCATCGGTCCCTGTACGCCGAGCGTGCGATTGACGCCGAATTTCGGCGTGTGCGCGACACGGCCGATGCTCGGCCGCAGGCCCACGATGCCGCAGAAGCTCGCCGGGTTGCGTAGGCTACCGCCCATGTCGGAGCCATGCGCGAGCCAGGCGGTGCCGGTCGCGAGCGCCACGGCCGCGCCGCCGGAGGAGCCGGCGGCCGAGCGTGACGTGTCCCAGGGATTGCGGGTTGGGCCGAACACCTCGTTGAAGGTGTTGGCGCCGGCGCCGAATTCCGGTGTGTTCGATTTGGCGTAGATCACGCCGCCGTTGTTTTCGAGATGCTCGACCAGGAGGTCGGACTTGGCCGGGATGTTGTCCTTGAAGATCGGCGAGCCCTGCGTGGTCAGCACGCCCTCGACGGCGGTGAGATCCTTGATCGGAACGGGAAGCCCCGCAAGCAGGCCGCGCTCGGTGGCGGGCTTCTGCATCAGGGCCTTGGCATGGTTGCGCGCGCGGTCGAAGCAGAGCGTCGGCAGCGCGTTGACCTTGCCGTCCACCTCGGCGATGCGCCTTTCCAGCACGTCGAGCAGATCCAGCGGCGTGACCTCGCCGGATTTCAGTTTCTCGACGACGGCGCAGGCCGTTTCCCGGATCAGCCCCTGATCTGCCACTTGCTTGTCTCCGTTGGTTGCAAGTCTTCTGTTGTTGCTGCTGTAGACCATTTTGCCGGAAAGTGGAAACCGTCATGGCCACAAACATTCGGCTCGATCCACGTCATCCCCGCGCAATGGCTTCGCCACTGTCGCTGGGAGGTGCGAGCGGAGCGCGCCTCGAAGGACGACGTGGCCCGCGGCCCATCCTTCGAGACGCCGCTTTGCGGCTCCTCGGGATGACGGCAGAGCAAGGGGCTAGTGCGAGCCAATTAACCCCATCCCGCCGTGAACCCGCCGTCCACCGTGTAGATCACGCCGGACGTGTAGCCGGCGCGGTCGGATGCGAGGAACGCCATGAGGTCGCCGATCTCGCGTGCATGCGCGGGGCGGCCGAGTGGCATGCCCTTCTGGAACTCCTTGTAGCGATTCTCGTCGCCGAACTGGTGCTTGGCGCGGGTCTTGAGCAGCGTGACGTGGCGGTCGGTGCCAACCGGACCCGGATTGATGCCGACGACGCGGATGTTGTCGGCGAGGCTTTTGCCGCCGAGCGCGCGGGTGAAGGCCATCAGCGCAGCATTGCCGGCGCTGCCGCAGATATAGTTGGCGTCGAACTTCTCGCCGGCCGCGCCGATATCGTTGACGATGACCCCGCCACCGCGCGCCTTCATCTGGGCATAGATCGCACGCGTCAGGTTGATGTAGCCGAACACCTTCAGCTCCCAGGCATGACGCCAGGTCGCTTCGTCGATCTTGTCGATCGAGCCGCCCGGGATATCGCCTGCATTGTTGACGAGGATGTCGATATCGGCGGCCTCCTTGGCCAGCCGGGCCAGGTCATCTGGTTTGCGCAGATCGACCACGCTGGTCGCAGCATCGATCCGGTGCGCGGAGCGCAGCCGCTCGGCGAGCGCCTTGAGCTGATCGCCGTTGCGCGCGGCCAACAGCAGATTGGCGCCTTCCTCGGCAAAGGCTTCGGCCGCGGCCGCGCCAATGCCCTTGGAGGCGCCGGTGATCAGGACACGCTTGCCGCGCAGATGCAGATCCATGGGATGTCTCGCTTGTTCTGAGAAACGGATGTCGGCGAATTCGTAGGGGCAGGGTCGCGCGGCGGTCAACACTGCACTGCAGCGTTGCGCTCGCGCGAAGTTTGGTCCATTGCAGGGCGATCAGGATAGGCGGCGTTGCCGGCCGGGCAAATCACAAGGGTGTTCTCGATGAGCAAGAAGCAGTATCGGATTGCGGTCATTCCCGGCGACGGCATCGGCAAGGAGGTGATGCCGGAAGGATTGCGCGTCATCGAGGCCGCCGCGAAGAAACACGGCGTCGCCGTGCAGTTCGACCATTTCGACTTCGCCTCCTACGACTATTACGAGAAGCACGGCGAGATGATGCCGGCTGACTGGAAGGACAAGATCGGCAAGCATGATGCGATCTATTTCGGCGCGGTCGGCTGGCCGGCCAAGATCCCGGATCACATCTCGCTGTGGGGCTCGCTGATCAAGTTCCGCCGCGAGTTCGATCAATACGTCAACCTGCGCCCGGTGCGGCTGATGCCCGGCGTGCCGTCGCCGCTGGCGAACCGCAAGCCCGGCGACATCGATTTCTGGGTGGTGCGCGAGAACACCGAAGGCGAGTATTCCTCCGTCGGCGGCCGCATGTTCCCGGACACCGACCGCGAGTTCGTGACGCAGCAGACGGTGATGACGCGCACCGGCGTCGACCGCATCCTGAAGTTCGCCTTCGATCTCGCGCAGTCGCGGCCGAAAAAGCACCTGACCTCGGCCACCAAGTCGAACGGCATCTCCATCACCATGCCCTATTGGGACGAGCGGGTGGAGGCGATGGCCAAGAAGTATCCCGGCGTGAAGTGGGACAAGTACCACATCGACATCCTGACCGCGAACTTCGTGCTGCATCCGGACTGGTTCGACGTCGTGGTCGGCTCCAACCTGTTCGGGGATATCCTGTCCGACCTAGGTCCGGCCTGCACAGGCACGATCGGCATCGCGCCGTCGGGCAACATCAATCCGGAGGGCGATTTCCCCTCGGTGTTCGAGCCGGTGCATGGCTCGGCGCCCGATATCGCGGGGCAGGGCATCGCCAACCCGATCGGCATGATCTGGTCCGGTGCAATGATGCTGGAGCATCTCGGCGAGAAGCAGGCCGCGGACGCGATCGTCGGCGCGATCGAGCGCACGCTCGGCGAACGCACGCTGCGCACCCGCGACCTCGGCGGCAATGCCGATACGACGGCGTGCGGCAAGGCGGTCGCCGAGATGGTGGATTGATTTATGGCTCAATCACGGGGTCGTCCTGGCGAAAGCCAGGACCCATTACCCCGAGTGCTGTTGTGTTGCTGGCTCTGACCACCGTCCTGTGCGATGACGCAGGCCGGTGGTAATGGGTCCTGGATCGCGCTCGCTACGCTCGCTTGTCCAGGACGACGGTAAAAATTAGCCCTTCACGATCCTTCGGCAATGCTCCCATGCCGCGTGGATCAAATTCTCGCTCGCCTCGGGCGTGCGGAACGCGGAATGCGCCGACAGCGTCACGTTGGGAATCTTGGTCAGCGGATGATCCTTCGGCAGCGGCTCGATGTTGTAGACGTCGAGGCCGGCGTGGCGGATATGGCCCGACTTAAGCGCATCGATCATGGCTTGCTCGTCGACGATGGCGCCGCGGGCGGTGTTGATCAGGATCACGCCCGGCTTCATCTTCGCGATCTTCTCGCGCATGATCAGGCCGCGGGTCTCGTCATTGAGCAAGAGATGGATCGAGACCACATCGCTCTTTCCGAGCACCGTGTCGAGATCGAGGAACTCGACGCCCGAATGCATCTTGGGCGACCGGTTCCAGGCGATCACCTTCATGCCGCTGCCGAGCGCGATGCGGGCGACCTCGGCAGCGATGCCGCCGAAGCCGATGAGGCCGAGCGTCTTGCCGGTGAGCTGCATGCCGTCCTCGCGCAGCCAGTTGCCGGCGCGCATCTCGCGGTCCATCTGCGCGATCACGCGCGCCGAGGACCACATCAGCGCGATCGCGGATTCCGCAACGGCGGTGTCGCCGTAGCCTTTGATCAGATGCACGGAGATGCCGAGCTCGGCGAGCTCCTCGGGGTTCATATAGCTGCGCGCGCCGGTGCCGAGGAACACGACGTGCTTCAGTCCGGCGCACGTCTTCGCAACATCCGTCGGCAGCGCGGTGTGATCGACGATCGCGATCTCGGCGCCGTCGAGCACGGCTGGATAGTCCTCGGGCTTGATGTCCGGATTGCGGTTGATCCGCATCTTGGGATCGCCTGATTTCTCCAGCCGCTCCATGATGACCGCGAGCGATTCATTGGCGTCGACAAACACTCCGCGCACGAAAACCTCCGTCCAAAGGAAGAGATGATGATCAGGATGCGACGCCGGCGAGCGCCAGCACGGTGTGCATCAATACGTTGGCGCCGGCGGCGCAGTCGGCCTGCGTCGCATCTTCCAACTCGTTGTGGCTGATGCCGTCCTTGCAGGGCACGAACACCATTGCTGCCGGCATCACGTTGTTGAGGTTGCAGGCGTCATGGCCGGCGCCGGAGGTGATGCGGCGGTGCGAGTAGCCGAGCTGCTTGGCTGCATTCTCAACGGCGTCGACGAGCTTCGGGTCGAAATGTGTCGGCGCCTTGCGCCAGACGAGGTCGAGCTGAACCTCGACCTTGCGGCGCGTCGCGATCTCGGCCACCGCCGCGCGCAGGTCGCGGTCGAGTGCGTCCATGATTGCGGCATCCGCGCTGCGGCAATCGACCGTGAAGGCGATCTCGCCCGGAATCACGTTGCGCGAGGGCTTTGCGATCACGGCCTCGCCGATGGTACCGACCGCCTTCGGGCCGTGCTTCTTGGCGATGCTTTCCATCGCCAGCACGATCTCGGACAGGGTTGCCAGCGCATCGCGCCGCAACGGCATCGGCGTTGAACCCGCGTGGCTCTCGAAGCCGGTGATCTTGCCGTCGTACCACAGCACGCCCTGGCCGGAATCGACCACGCCGATGGTCTTGTTCTCGGCCTCCAGGATCGGTCCCTGCTCGATATGCAGCTCGACGAAGCCTGTGAATTTCTGACGGCCGACCGGGGCATCGCCGCGATAGCCGATGGTGTCGAGCGCCTGCGCCACCGTGACGCCGTCGGCATCCTTGCGCGACAAGATATCGTCGGTAGTGAAGTCGCCGACATAGGCCGCGGACGCCATCATCGCCGGGGCGAACCGCGAGCCTTCCTCGTTGGTCCAGTTGCAGATGCAGATCGGCAGCTCGGTCTCGATGCCAGCATCGTTCAGCGTGCGCACCATTTCGAGCGCGGCGAGCGTGCCGAGCACGCCGTCATACTTGCCGCCGGTTGGCTGGGTGTCGAGATGCGATCCGACGCCGATCGGCGGCTTCGACATGTCCCTTCCTTTCCTCAACCCGAACATCGAGCCGAGCGCATCGACATGCACTTCGAGGCCGGCGTCCTGGCACGCCTTGCGAAACCAGTCGCGCACCTGCTTGTCCTCGGTGCTCAGTGTCAGCCGCCGCACGCCGCCTTTCGGAGTGGCGCCGAACTGCGCGGTTTCATGGATGGTGCCCCAGAGGCGGGCGGAATCGATCTGCAGGTTGGTGGCGGCTCGGCTCATGTCGTCAGTCCATTCCAGGTGTCATTCCGGGGCAATGCGAGAGCATCGGGCTCTGGTGCGCACTTGCGCACCAGAGAATCTCGAGATTCCGGGTCTGGTCCTTCGGACCATCCCGGAATGACGTTCATTTCTCCGGCTCTCGTTCAATGACGCGCCACTCTCGCCTCGTCAACCGCCGCGCGCGGCTGTGCGATCTGTCCGGCGAGATTGGCGACGCGCTCGATCGCGACTGCATCGGGCGAGGCGAGCCAGCTTGCGGTGAAGGTGAGAGGCGGCAGCTTGAGGTCGGTATCGAGCAATTGCAACCGTCCGTCGGCAAGCTCGTTCTCGACGATCGCCGCCGGGATGACCGCGACGCCGAGGCCTTCATTGGCCATGTGGATCACGGTCGCGAGCGACGTTGAGGCGTGCAGGCGGATCGGCGGCAGATCGGGTCCGTTGAACAGCGCGCGCACGGTCTCGTAGGGCTGGGTCTTGCGCGGAAAGGTGATGATCGGAAACCGCGCCAGATCCTGCCGCGCCACCGGACCGGCGCCGAGGCCGAGCGCCGGGCTGGCGAGGAAGCTGATCGGATAATCGCACAGCACCCGGTTGTGCGCGCCGGAGGCCGAGACCGGCCCGAGCACGAAGGCGAGCTCGATCTCCTGTGCCAGCAGCCGCGCGGTCAAATTGGGCGTGATGTCGACCTCGATCTCCAGCGACAGGTTCGGGTAGATCTCGTTCACGCTCTTGACCAGCCGCGGCAACCAGGTGTGCACGATCGTCTCCGCGACACCGAGCCGCAGCGCACCGCGCATCGCCGAACGGTCGCCGACCTCGGCCATCATCTCCGACCGCAGCCCGATCAGCTTCTCGGCATAGACCATCATCTGGCGTCCGCTCGGCGTTGGCGACGCGACCCGATGGTCGCGGTTCAACAGCTTGACGCCCATCTCGCGCTCGAGCTGAGCGATGCGTTGCGAGATCGCCGGCTGGGTGGTGTTGAGGCGTTGGGCGGCGCCGCGGAAGCTGCCGAGCTTGACGACCCAGAGGAATGTTTCGATCGAGCGGAAGTCCGTCATGAGGAGCAATTTTCCAATCGATAAATCAGAGTTATCGATTTTGATTAGAAAGGACGATTAGACATTATATCACGCTTGGTGTTGGCTTGTCCTTGTCGACATTATGGGCAGGAGGGACCCATGACTGTTTTTGCGGCAGCGCAGCGATCTCAGGGGGAAACAGTGCTTCCGAGCGTTGAGGCCCGCCTGGCCTGCCGCAACGGCATGGCGTCGACCACGGCCGGCGTCGCCAATGGCTTCGTCCAGGGCAACCTCGCCATCCTGCCGGAAAAGCTCGCCGGCGCCTTCCATCGGTTCTGCCAGCTCAATCCGAAGCCGTGCCCGATCATCGGTATGTCCGATGTCGGCGATCCCCGCATCCCCGCGCTCGGCCTCGATCTCGACATCCGCACCGACGTGCCGCGCTACCGGGTCTGGCGCGACGGCGAGGTGGCCGACGAGCCGACCGACATCATGAATTACTGGCGTGACGATCTGGTCGCCTTCGTGCTCGGCTGCTCGTTCTCGTTCGAGGAGGCGCTGCTGGACGAGGGGCTGCCGATCCGTCACATCGAGCAAAAGGTGCGCGTGCCGATGTACCGCACCAACATCGCATGCAGTCCGTCGGGGCCGTTCCAGGGACCCATGGTGGTGTCGATGCGTCCCTTCAAGCCGGCGGATGCAATCCGCGCGGTGCAGATCACCTCGCGCTTTCCATCGGTGCATGGTGCGCCCGTCCATCTCGGGCATCCGCACTCGATCGGCATCAAGGATATCGCGAAACCCGACTACGGCGATCCGGTGCCGGTCGCCGCCGACGAGCTCCCGGTGTTCTGGGCCTGCGGTGTGACGCCGCAAGCGGTGATCGCGAACGCAAAGCTGCCGTTCGCGATCACGCACGCGCCGGGATTGATGCTGGTTACGGATCTCAGGAACAAGCAGCTCGCTGTGCTTTGAATAGGCAATTCGTGCAATTCATTGAGGCTTTACTGCGCGCTACAAGCACTTCATCGATAAAAACAAACTGACCTAGGGGAATTGGGAATGACGATCTCTCGCCGTAACGTGTTGCTCGGTGCCACTGCCGCCGCTGCGCTCGGTCCGATGGCCGCGCGCGCGCAGACCAGCGAAGTGGTGATCGGCGTGATCTATCCGCTGTCGGGCTCCAGCGCCCAGATCGGCGTCGATGCGCAGCGCGCCTTCGAGACCGCCGCCGACATCATCAACAAGAACTATGATTTCGCGTTGCCGCTGGCCAAGGGCGAAGGTCTGCCCGGCCTCGGCGGCGCCAAGGTGCGCCTCGTGTTCGCCGACCATCAGGCTGATCCGCAGAAGGGCCGCGCCGAAGCCGAGCGCCTGATCACCCAGGACAAGGTCTGCGCCGTGATCGGCACCTATCAGAGTGCGGTCGCCGTCACCGTCAGCCAGATCTGCGAGCGCTACCAGGTGCCGTTCATCTCGGCCGACAATTCCTCGCCGAGCCTGCATCGCCGCGGCCTGAAGTATTATTTCCGCGCCGCGCCGCATGACGAGATGTTCTCGACCGCGATGTTCGATTTCTTCGACGCGATGAAGAAGAAGGGTCAGAAGATCGAGACGCTGGCGCTGTTCCACGAGGACACGATTTTCGGCACCGATTCGTCCAACGCGCAGCTCAAGCTCGCCAATGAGCGCGGCTACAAGGTGGTGACCGACATCAAGTATCGCGCCAACTCGCCGTCGCTGACCGCCGAGGTGCAGCAGCTCAAGGCGGCGAATGCCGACGTGCTGATGCCGTCGAGCTACACCACCGACGCGATTCTCCTGGTCAAGACCATGGCCGAGCTCGGCTACAAGCCGAAGAACATCGTGGCGCAGGACGCCGGTTTCTCGGAAAAGGCCACTTATGACGCGGTCGGCGACAAGCTCGAGGGCGTCATCTCGCGCGGCAGCTTCTCGCTCGATCTTGCGCAGAAGCGGCCGATGGTTGGTCTCATCAACGAGATGTATCGCGCCAAGTCCGGCAAGGACTTCAACGACTATTCGTCGCGCCAGTTCATGGGCCTGATCGTGATGGCCGATGCGATCAACCGCGCCAAGTCGACCGATGGCGAGAAGATCCGCGAGGCGCTGGCCGCGACCGACATGCCGGGCGATGTGACCATCATGCCCTGGCGGCGCGTCAAGTTCGACGAGATGGGGCAGAACAACTTCGCCGATCCGGTGCTGCTGCAATATGCCGCGAAGAACTTCGTCACGATCTTCCCGGAACAGGCCGCCGTCTCCGAGGCGATCTGGCCGATGAATAGCTGATCGGTCGGCCACTCTCCTTCGTCGTCCCGGGCAAGCGAAGCGTGACCCGGGACCCCCGCGCGAGTGCTTGCGCTCGTCGCGTAACCCAGGCAGGCGTTTTGCGATGATTGGTTGCTGTCTCTCCTCTCGATGCATTTGTGGTTATGGGTCCTGGCATTCGCCAGGACGACGCTGGAGCCGTGCATTGATCGGGGCCCAACAGTGACAGCCGAGACCATTATCCAGAGTCTGGCGAGCGGCCTGCTGATGGGGCTGCTCTACGGACTGATCGCCGCCGGGCTCGCATTGATCTTCGGATTGATGGACGTCGTGAATTTCGCGCACGGCGAGTTCCTGATGATCGCGATGTACGCGACGTTCTTCCTGTTCGCGTTCTTCGCGATCGATCCCTTGCTGTCGGCGCCGCTGGTCGCCGCGGCGCTGTTCGTGTTCGGCGCCGTGGTGTATCTGTTGATCGTCCGCTTCGCCGTGCGCGCCAAAGCCAATGCCGGCATGGTGCAGATCTTCTCGACCTTCGGTCTTGCGATCGTGATGCGCGGCCTGGCGCAGTTCTTCTTCACGCCCGACTATCGCAGCGTCACGAACTCCTGGCTCGGCGGCAAGACGGTGGCGGTCGCCGGCATCTATTTGCCCGAGCCGCAACTGGTCGGCGCGTTGGTCTCGATCGCGGCCTTCGTCGCGCTCTATTTCTTCATTCATCGCACCGATTTCGGTCGCGCGCTCGAGGCGACGCGCGAGGACGCCGGCGCGGTGGCGCTGGTCGGCATCGACAAGAACAGGGTGTTCGCGCTGGGCTGGGGGCTTGGTGCGGCGCTGGTGGGGCTTGCCGGCGCCATCATGGCGATCTTCTTCTACGTCTATCCCGATGTCGGCGCTTCCTTCGCCCTGATCGCCTATGTCACGGTGGCGCTCGGCGGCTTCGGCAGCGTGTTCGGCGCCTTTGCCGGCGGCATCATCGTCGGTCTGGTGGAAGCGACCACGGCGCTGATCCTGCCGCCGTCGCTGAAATCGGTCGGCATCTATGCCGTCTATCTCCTGATCGTCTTCATCCGCCCGCGCGGCCTGTTCGGATCGATGTGATGGACAAGCATTTCGCCCAACGCCGCAGGCGCGACCTGATCATGGCCGGTTGCCTCGCCGTGATCGCCGCGCTGGTGCCGCTGTTCGTCAAGGACGTCTACGTCCAGAACATCATGGTGCTGACCCTGATGTACGCCGCGCTGTCGCAGAGCTGGAACATCCTGTCCGGCTATTGCGGGCAGATCTCGCTCGGTCACGCGCTGTATTTCGGGCTCGGCGCCTACACCACCGCGCTGCTGTTCACCAAGTTCGGCGTGCTGCCCTGGTTCGGCATGCTGGCGGGCGGCGCGATCTCTGCGGTGATCGCGATGGCGCTGGGCTATCCCTGCTTCCGCCTGCGCGGCCACTACTTCGTGATCGCGACCATCGTGATCGCCGAGATCGCGCTGCTCCTGATTCAGAACTGGGATTGGGCGGGCGCCGCGCTCGGCATCGATATCCCGGTGCGCGGCGACAGTTGGCTGAAATTCCAGTTCACGCGCTCCAAGCTGCCGTACTTCTATTTCGCGCTGGCGCTGGCCTGCATCGCCTGGTTCGTTACCTGGTGGCTGGAAGATTCCAAATGGGGCTATTGGTGGCGTGCGGTGAAGGACAACCCGGATGCCGCCGAAAGCCTCGGCGTGGTCGTGTTCAACTCCAAGATGGGGGCGGCTGCAGTCTCCGCCTTCCTCGTCGCCGTCGGCGGCAGCTTCTACGCCCAGTTCGTCTCCTATATCGATCCCGAGAGCGTGATGGGCTTCCAGTTCTCGCTGTTGATGGCGTTGCCCGCGGTGCTCGGCGGCATCGGCACGCTGTGGGGGCCGATGCTGGGCGCGGTCATCCTGATCCCGCTCACCGAGCTGACGCGCTCCTTCGTCGGCGGTTCGGGGCGCGGCGTCGACCTGATCGTCTACGGCACCCTGATCGTGCTGATCTCGCTGGCGCTGCCGCGAGGCCTGGTGAGCGTGTTCTCCCTGCGCAAGAGGGCCGCGCGATGACGGCGCTTCTGGAAACCCGCGGCGTCTGGCAGCGTTTCGGCGGCCTCGTCGCCAACAGCGACGTGTCGATCTCGGTCGGCCGCGGCGAGATCGTCGGCCTGATCGGCCCGAACGGCGCCGGCAAGTCGACGCTGTTCAACCTGATCGCGGGCGTGCTGCCGCCGACGCAGGGCTCGATCATCTTCGACGGCGAGGATGTCACGGCGCTGCGTGCGGCCGAACGCTGCCAGCGCGGCATCGGGCGCACCTTCCAGGTGGTGAAGAGCTTCGAGACCATGACTGTCATCGACAACGTCATCGTCGGCGCGCTGATCCGCAACACGGTGATGCGGGTGGCGCGGAAGAAGGCCTATGAGGTGCTGGAGTTCTGCGGTCTTGCGGCGCGCGCCAACGTGCTGGCCAGCGACCTGGTGCCGTCGGAGAAGCGCCGGCTCGAGGTTGCTCGCGCGCTTGCGACCGAGCCGAAGCTGCTGCTGCTCGACGAGGTCCTGACCGGGCTGACGCCGGTCGAGGCGCAGACCGGTGTCGAGTTGGTGCGCAAGGTGCGCGCCGCCGGCATCACGGTGCTGATGGTCGAGCATGTCATGGAGATCGTGATGCCGCTGGTCGACCGCGCCATCGTGCTCGATCTCGGCAAGGTGCTGATCGAAGGCAAGCCCACTGAGGTCGTCCGCAATCCCAAAGTCATTACCGCCTATCTCGGGGACCGTCATGCTGTCGGTGCGTGAAGTCACCACCGCCTATCAGGGCCTGGTTGCGATCTCCTCGGTGTCGATCGACGTCGCCAAGGGCGAGATCGTCTGCGTCGCCGGTGCCAACGGCGCGGGCAAGTCGACGCTGTTGAAATCGATCGCCGGCGCTGAGCGTCCGCGCTCGGGGACCGTGACCTTCGACGGCGCCCGCATCGACGGCAAGCCGCAGCACGTCATCACGGCCGGCGGCATCGCCTTCGTGCCGGAGAATCGCCGGCTGTTTCCGCGGCTGTCGGTGCGCGACAACCTCCGTCTCGGCAGCTATCTCTACCGCAGCCAGGCCAATCGCGACGAGCCGCTCGATCTGGTGTTCAAGCTGTTTCCGCGGCTCTCGGAACGGCTCGATCAGCGCGCCGAGACGCTGTCGGGCGGCGAGCAGCAGATGCTGGCGATCGGCCGCGCGTTGATGACGCGGCCGCGGCTATTGATGCTCGACGAGCCGTCGCAGGGCATCATGCCGAAGCTGGTCGACGAGATCTTCCAGGCCGTGAAGCGCATCCGCGACGCCGGCATGACCGTGCTGATCGTCGAGCAGCGCATGGCCGAGTGCCTGGAGATCGCCGACCGCGCCTATATCCTGCAAACCGGCCGCGTGCTGATGCAGGGCGCGGCCGCGGAGATCAGCACCAATCCCGACGTGCGCAAGGCGTATCTGGGGCTGTAGCGCTCACCGTCATTGCGAGGAGCGAAGCGACGAAGCAATCCATCTTTCCCCGAGCGGTAAGACGGATTGCTTCGCGGAGCCTGTCATCCGGCGGCGCTTCGCGCCGACCGGGTGGCTCGCAGTGACGAAAGCTGGAGCTTGCGCTTGGGTAGCGGCAGCTCCCGGAGCCGGATAGCGAAGCGGCATCCGCGAGCGTCCCGCATATCGCTGCGCTCATGCGGGCTACGATCGACGTGCGCTACTTGACGACCTCGACCTTGGCTGCGAGGTCCGGCGCGCGTCTGATGCGGTAGGTCGCGTTGGTGCACCTGAGGATCCATGCCTCGTCGTCCGGCTTCGAGAGCTTGGCGTCCTTTTTCGCCCCGAGCGCCTTGTCGCAGGCATAGCCCTGGGTGCGAAGCTGTGCCGCCAGCATGCTCTGCACGGTCTCGGCCTGTGCGGCCGATCCCGTAAGGCCGCCGACAAATACAATCCCTAACGCAAAGCCCGTGAACCTCAACATGAGTATTCTCCGCATGTCTGCCCGGTGCGAAGTCTAGTGCGGGTGCTCCGGCAACGCGAGCCCAAACGTCTTGACCAGATCCGACACCTGCTCCGGCGACAGGTATCGCGGGTTCAGCCCGCGCAGCAGCAGATAAAGTCGTGCCGTCTCTTCGAGCTCTTCGGTCGCGAATACCGCGGCTTCCAGCGTGTCGCCGGAAACGACGGGACCGTGATTGGCGAGCAGTACGGATGAATACTTCCCGGCCAGCCCCTTGATCGCGTCGGCGACCGCGGAATCGCCGGGGCGATAATAGGGTACCAGCGCGGTCTGGCCGCACTTCATCACGTAGTAGGCCGTCATCGGCGGCAGTGCGGCGCGCGGGTCGATTTCGGGCAGCATCGAGAGTGCGACCGAATGGGTCGAGTGCAGGTGCACCACGGCGCGCGCGGCCGAGCGGGTCTGGTACAGCGCGGTGTGCAGCGGCACCTCCTTGGTCGGGGCGTCGCCGGAGATGAGCCGGCCGTCGGCCGCGAGCCGGGACATTTTTGCCGGGTCGAGGAAGCCGAGCGAGGCATTGGTCGGCGTCACCAGCCAGCCGCCATCATCGAGCCGGACGCTGATATTGCCCGAGGAGCCCGGCGTCAGCCCGCGCTCGAACAGCGAGCGGCCGAAGCGGCAAATATCCTCACGAAGCTTTGTTTCGCTCATGACGCGCAAGCCTCCGGTGTTTTCGCCTTGTCTCATGCTTTGGCAGCGCGGCCAAGCCATGATAGGCAGGCAATAACGGGCATGATCCGGACCCGGCGGGCCGCGCCAGCGCAAGGTGGCCGCCGGTTTTCCGAAGTGATCATGCTCAATACCAGGAAACATTCGAGGGATCGCCGCATGTCCAGTTCCGCCACACCGCGCATCGCCGTTATCGGGCTCGGGTCGATGGGGTATGGCATGGCGACCTCGCTCAAGCGCGCCGGCTTTGACGTCACCGGCTGCGACGTGACGGCCGACGCGGTTGCCCGCTTCGTTGCCGACGGCGGCAAGGGCGCGAAGACGCCGGCCGAAGCTGCCAAGGATGCCGATATCGTGGTCAGCGTCGTCGTCAACGCGGCACAGACCGAGGCCATCCTGTTTGGCGCAAACGGCGCGGCGGAGACTCTGCCAAAGGGCGCCGTGTTCGTGTCGTCCGCCACCATGGACCCTGATATCGCGCGGCGGCTTGCCAAGCAGCTCGAGGCGACCGGCCGGCACTATCTCGATGCCCCGATCTCCGGCGGCGCACAGCGCGCGGCGCAGGGCGAGCTCACCATCCTTGCTTCCGGCAGCGTCGCGGCGTTTGCAAAGGCACGGCCGGCGCTGGATGCGATGGCCGCGAAGCTTTACGAGCTCGGCGATGCCGCTGGCCAGGGCGCCGCCTTCAAGATGATCAACCAATTGCTTGCGGGCGTGCATATCGCCGCCGCCTCGGAGGCGATTGCATTTGCCGCCAAGCAGGGCCTTGATATCCGGAAGGTCTACGAGGTGATCACGGCCTCCGCCGGCAATTCCTGGATGTTCGAGAATCGCATGCCGCATGTGCTCGACGGCGACTACACGCCGCGCAGCGCGGTGGAGATTTTCGTCAAGGACCTCGGCATCATTCAAGACATGGCGCGCAATGCGCGCTTCCCGGTGCCGGTCTCGGCCGCGGCGCTGCAGATGTTCCTGATGACGGCAGCGGCCGGCATGGGCCGCGATGACGATGCCTCGGTGGCGCGGATATATGCGCAGGTCACCGGTACCCAACTGCCCGGCGCGAAATAAGAGGATCTCCAGATGCCCCGCTTTGCCGCCAATCTCTCCATGATGTTCAACGAGGTCCCGTTCCTCGACCGCTTCGAGGCAGCCGCGAAGGCTGGCTTCACCGCGGTCGAGTACCTGTTTCCTTATGATCATCCCGCCGAGGAGGTCGGCAAGCGGCTGAAGGCGGCCGGGCTGACGCAGGCGCTGTTCAACCTGCCGCCGGGCGACTGGAATGCCGGCGAGAAGGGGTTTGCCGCGCTGCCGGATCGCTTCACCGATTTGCAACAGAGTCTGAAGACCGCGCTGCCCTATGCGCAGGCGACCGGCGTCAAGCGGCTGCATCTGATGGCAGGAATCGCCGATCGTGGTGACCGGCGCGCGGTGGAAGCCTTTTACAAATCGGTTGCTTATGCTGCGGAGTTCTTCGCACCGCATGGCCTCGATGTCGTGATCGAGCCGATCAATCCGCGCAACGTACCCGGCTATTTCCTCAACGATTTTCTGTTCGCGCGCGACCTGATCGCCGAGCTGAAGCTTCCGAACCTCAAGCTGCAGTTTGACATCTATCACTGCCAGATCATCCACGGCGACGTGACGATGCGACTGCGCGAGATGATGCCGATCATCGGCCACGTCCAGATCGCCTCGATCCCTTCGCGCCACGAGCCCGACGGGGAAGAGCTGAACTATCCATTCCTGTTCGGCGAGCTCGACCGGCTCGGCTATGGCGGCTTCGTCGGCTGTGAGTACAATCCGCGCGGCAAGACCGCCGATGGCCTTGCCTGGTTCAAGCCTTATGCCGGAGTGAAGCCGTGACGCTCGCACTTGGTTGCATCGCTGACGACTATACCGGCGCCTCCGACCTCGCCAACACGCTGACCCGTGCGGGCTTGCGCACCGTGCAGACCATCGGCGTGCCCGCGGCCGATCTCGCACTGCCCGAGGTCGACGCCGTCGTGGTGTCGCTCAAGAGCCGCTCGATCGAGGCCGGCCTTGCCGTGACGCGCTCGCGCGCCGCCGAAAAATGGCTGCGCGGGCGGGGTGCAGCCCATATCCTGTTCAAGATCTGCTCGACTTTCGATTCCACCGACGCCGGCAATATCGGCCCGGTGATGGATGCGTTGCGCGCTGACTCCGGCGATCCCATCGTGGTGGTGACGCCGGCATTCCCGGAGACTGGCCGCACCGTCTATCAGGGCAATCTGTTCGTCGGCTCGGTGCCGCTGAACGAGAGCCCGCTGAAGGATCACCCGCTCAATCCGATGCATGATTCCAACCTTGTGCGGGTGCTGGCGCGCCAGAGCGGGATGAAGGTGGGCTTGGTCGATCTCGCGACGCTGAGCCGTGGCGTCGAGGCCGTCAGGGCCAAGCTCGCCGATCTTGCCGCCAAAGGTATCGGTGCTGCGATCATCGACGCGGTGTTCGACCGTGATCTCGAAACCATCGGGCGGGTGGCGCTCGATCATCGCGTCTCGGTCGGCGCCTCCGGCATCGGGCTCGGATTGGCGCGGGCGCTGGTCGCGGGCGGGACCGTGAAAGCGGATGCCGCAAGCGCGCTGCCCGACGCGGCGGTCGGCGGTCCGGCGGCCTGCCTCGCCGGCAGTTGTTCGCAGGCGACCCTGCAGCAGATCGCGAATGCCGAGCAGGTGATGCCGGTGCTGCATCTCGATCCCGAGCGGGTGGTCACCGGCAAGGACGAGGCGCAGCGCGCACTGGCGTGGGCCAAGGATCGCATCGGCGATGGTCCAATCCTGATCGCGAGCAGCGCGACCCCCGATGAGGTCGCAGGCCTGCAATCCCGTCACGGCCGCGATGCTGCCGGACATGCTATCGAGCAGGCGATGGCCGACATCGCCGAAGGCCTGGTGCAGGCGGGCGTGCGCAGGCTGGTGGTGGCCGGTGGTGAAACGTCAGGTGCGGCAGTCGACCGGCTGCGAATCCCGGGATTCCTCGTCGGTGCGGAAATCGCCGCGGGCGTCCCCGTTCTGCGCGCCGTTGGAATGACGAGCGGCGACATGCTGCTGGCTCTGAAGTCGGGCAATTTCGGCGGACCGGAATTCTTCTCGGACGCGCTCGCCCTGATGCGCTGAGCGCGCTTTGCACGCGTGCCGTCACGGCGCCAACGCGCGACTCCGTAGTTCAACGGGGATTCAAATTAACCCAACCGAAGGCACGGCGCAGGCTTTGATGTCTGCGGCGTCCCGTTGCGTCGCCGTTTGATTCCGGACCAGGGCTCGCCCCCACCAGCCAGAGATATCACGATGTTCGCCAAACTCTCGATTCGCGCCAAAATCGTTTCCGTGGTGGCGCTCCTGCTTGTCGCGATGGCGGGCATGGGCCTGCTCGCCGTCAGGGACATGCAGGCGATCAACGCCAACACCGTCGACATCACCACCAATTGGCTGCCGAGTGTGCGCGTCCTCGGCGAACTCCGCGCCGGCGTCATCACCTATCGCAACGTGATCCGCGAACACATGCTCGCAGAGACCCTCGAAGAGAAGCTGGCGGCCGAGAAGACGCTCGCCGGCGTGGTCGAGGCCAATGGCAAGGCGCGGGCGAGCTACGAGGCGATGATCTCGTCGGCGGAGGAGCGCGCGCTCTACAAGCAGTGGGCCGAGACCTGGGACAGGTACAAGAAGGGGACCGAGGACGTGCTGGCCCTGTCGCGCAAGGAAGCCGGCAAGCTCCCGCAAGAAGCCCATGAACTGAACACCAAGGTCGTGAACAAGATCGGCCTCGAGGCCGATGAGATCCTGCGCAAGGATATCGCGCTCAACAACGCCGGTGCCGACAAGGCTGCGAAAGATGCTGCCGACAATTACAACTCGGCGTTCATGGTGCTTGCGGTCATTCTCGGCGTTGCCGTCCTGATCGGCGTCGGCGTCAGCTTCTATCTGGTCCGCGATGTCTCCGCCGGCATCGCCTCGATCGTCACGCCGATGCAGGCGCTCGGCCGCGGTGACCTCACCGCTGTCGTTCCCCACCAGGGCGAGAAAACCGAGATCGGCACGATGGCTGACACGTTGCAGGTGTTCAAGGAGGCGCTGGTCGCCAAGAAGGCCGCCGACGAGGCCGCCGCGGCGGACGCGGAGGCCAAGATCGAGCGCGGCCGCCGAGTCGATGCCATCACCCGCAATTTCGAACAGATGATCGGCGAGATCGTGCAGACCGTGTCGTCGGCCTCGACCCAGCTCGAAGCCTCGGCCGGCACGCTGTCGTCAACGGCCACGCGTTCGCAGGAACTGACCAGCGCGGTCGCGGCAGCCTCGGAAGAGGCCTCCGCCAACGTGCAGTCGGTGGCATCCGCCACCGAGGAGCTGTCGTCGTCGGTGACGGAGATCAGCCGCCAGGTGCAGGAGTCGGCGCGGATGGCCAGCGATGCGGTCGGTCAAGCGCGCAGCACCAATGATCGGGTCAGCGAGCTGTCCAAGGCCGCTGCGCGCATCGGCGACGTCGTCGAGCTCATCAACACCATTGCCGGCCAGACCAACCTGCTCGCGCTCAACGCGACCATCGAGGCGGCGCGCGCCGGTGAAGCCGGCCGCGGTTTCGCGGTCGTGGCGTCCGAAGTCAAGGCGCTGGCCGAGCAGACCGCGAAGGCGACCGGCGAGATCGGCCAGCAGATTTCCGGCATCCAGGCCGCGACGCAGGAGTCAGTCGGCGCGATCAAGGAGATCTCGTCGACGATCGAGCGCCTATCGGAGATTTCGTCCACCATCGCGGCGGCCATCGAAGAGCAGGGCGCCGCGACGCAGGAGATTTCCCGCAACGTGCAGCAGGCGGCGCAGGGCACCCAGCAGGTCTCGGCCAACATCACCGACGTGCAGCACGGCGCGACCGAAACCGGCTCGGCTTCAACCCAGGTGCTGTCGGCGGCCCAGTCGCTCTCCGGCGACAGCAGCCGTCTCAGGGTCGAGGTCGGTACATTTCTCGACGCCGTTCGCGCCGCCTGACATCGATCAAGCTCGCAGTTCGAAGTGTGCCCGGCCGCCGCAGGCCGGGCACATTTCGTTGCCTATTCGCCGCGCAGCGTGCCTACGTAGTTCCACGGAATCCGGATTAACCAAGCGTAGGTTCGCGCGCGGTATTTTGTCACGGTGCGACGAGGCCATCGTGCATGAGTCGGTCGCGAAGATCCTTGCGCAAAGAGGCGTCCGACGATGTTGCTGGCGAGATTCCGCATCCTCCCGAAGATTTTGGCGATCGTTTGCGGTCTTTCCCTCATCGCGGGAATGATGGCCTGGCTTGGCATTTCCTCACTGAACTCGCTCAGCGAACGCAGCGCGATCACGGCGCGCGCGGCGGAACGGGCGTTGCTCTCGGCCCGAGCCAATCAGAACGTGCTCGCGATCAATGGCGCCGAATTCCGCAGCGCGCTCGATCCCCGCGACGAGAACAGGCTCGCGGCGCGTTCGGTGATCGAAGCGCAGATCAAATTGTTCGAGGAACGCCTCGCCGAGATCAGCCACACCTCGGATGAGCAGACCATCAGCATGCTGTCCGGCGTGCGGTCGGCGCTTGCGGCCTATCGGGCCCAGCTCAAGCAGACGCTGGATGCGGTCGATGGCGCCAGCACGGCCGAACTGACCCGGTCCGCCGAGAAGCTTCGCGATGTCGCGATGAACAGCCGTGCGGCGGCGGAAGAGCTCCAGGCCAGGATCCGGGCCGTCGCCGAGCGGCAGGACCAGCGCGTCAGGGAGAACGTCAAGGCCGACCAGCGCGAAACCGCGTCGACGTCCGAACTCCTGGTCCTGCTGGCGGCATCAGGCGTCGCATTCGGTCTGCTGTTCGGCTTCGTCGTCGGGCAATACGGCATCGCCAAGCCGATCCGCGCCGTCGTCGACATGCTGCAGCAGTTGGCCAACGGCAACTACGACGTCGCGGTCGACGGCACGGATCGCCGTGACGAGGTCGGCGACGTGGCCAGGACCGCGCTCGTGTTCAAGGACAACGGTCTCGCCAAGATCCGGATGGAGCGCGAGCAGAAGGAGGCGGAAGCGCGCGCCGCCGCGCAGCGCCGTGCCGACATGCTCCAGCTTGCCGACGGCTTTGAGCGCGCAGTCGGTGAGATCGTCGAGACCGTCGCATCGGCCTCGACCGAGCTCGAGGCGTCTGCGACCACACTGACGTCCACCGCCGAGCGTTCGCAGGACCTCGCGACGACCGTCGCGGCGGCTTCCGAGGAGGCCTCCACCAACGTGCGGTCGGTGGCGTCCGCGGCCGAAGAGCTGTCATCGTCGGTCAACGAGATCAGCCGCCAGGTGCAGGAATCCGCCCGCATCGCCAGCGAGGCCGTCGACCAGGCCCGCACCACCAATGATCGGGTCGGCGAATTGTCGAAGGCCGCCGCGCGCATCGGTGATGTGGTCGAGCTCATCAGCACCATCGCCGCCCAGACCAACCTGCTGGCGCTGAACGCGACCATCGAAGCGGCACGCGCCGGCGATGCCGGCCGCGGCTTCGCCGTCGTCGCATCGGAGGTGAAGGCGCTCGCCGAGCAGACCGCAAAGGCGACCGGCGAGATCGGCCAGCAGATTTCAGGCATCCAGGCGGCGACGCAGCAATCGGTCGGCGCGATCGGGGAAATTTCCTCCACCATCGAGCGCCTGTCGGAAATCTCCTCGACCATCGCGGCAGCGATCGAAGAGCAGGGCGCGGCGACGCAGGAGATCTCGCGCAATGTGCAGCAGGCCGCACACGGCACCCAGCAGGTCTCGGTCAACATCACCGACGTGCAGCACGGAGCGACCGAGACCGGCTCGGCGTCGACCCAGGTGCTGTCGGCGGCACAGACGCTGTCGGGTGACAGCAACCGTCTCAAGCTTGAGGTCGGCCGATTCCTGAACGCGGTCCGCGCCGCCTAGTCGCTTGCACATCAAGGGGGCGCGAAGACATCGCGCCCAAGTGGAGGTCGGAACTCCGCGTTGAAACGAACGCGGCTTGGATCGGCGCGTCACGTTTTACAATTTCGCAGACCTGCGATGCATCAACTACGCAGGGCGAGCACAATCTGCTTGCGCTGCTGATTTTCGCAGCAGGCCAGGCTTTTTTCGGCGATACCTTGCTCAGATAGTCGGCGTCCTAGCGGGTCACTTCACACGCTATGCCAAGGAAGTGAAGGCCGTTGGCGCCCCACGGGTTGGCGTTTCACGGTCCATCGGGTAAATCGAGGCCTGTATGGAACGGCCTTTTTCGAGCGCCGATTCCTTTGCCTGGGCAGGCTTCTTCGAGACTTTTCGGGAATACGCTTTCTATGATCGCACTGGTCCGTATCGCGCTGAGCCGGCCATATACTTTCGTCGTGCTCGCGGTCCTGCTGCTGATCATCGGACCGCTGGCGGCCCTGCGCACGCCGACCGACATTTTCCCTGACATCCGCATTCCCGTGATCGGTGTGGTCTGGCAGTACACCGGCCTGCCGCCGGACCAGATGTCCGGCCGTATCACGACACCGTTCCAGCGTGCGCTGACGACGACCGTCAACGACATCGAGCATATCGTCGCCAATTCCTATAATGGCGTCGGCATCATCAAGATCTTCTTCCAGCCCAATGTCGACATCCGTACCGCCAATGCGCAGGTCACCGCGATCTCGCAGACCCTGCTCAAGCAGATGCCGCCCGGCGCGACGCCGCCGTTGATCCTGAACTACAGCGCCTCGACGGTCCCGATCATCCAGGTCGCGCTGTCGGGCGAAGGCCTGACCGAGCAGAACCTCGCCGACATCGGCATCAACCAGTTGCGCACGCCGCTGGTCACCGTGCCCGGCGCGGCGATCCCGTATCCGTTCGGCGGCAAGCAGCGCCAGGTCCAGATCGACCTCAATTCGACGGCGCTGCAAGCGCGCGGCCTGTCGGGGCAGGACGTCGCCAATGCGCTCGCCGCCCAGAACCTGATCACACCGGTCGGCACCCAGAAGATCGGCGAGTTCGAATACACCATCAACCTGAACAACTCGCCCCTCAAGCTCGAGGAGCTCGGCGACCTGCCGATCAAGACCGTCAACGGCGCGATGGTCTATATCCGCGACGTCGCCAGCGTGCGTGACGGCAATCCCCCGCAGACCAACATCGTGCACGTCAACGGCAACCGTTCGGTGCTGATGATGGTGCTGAAGGCGGGTGCGACCTCGACGCTCGATATCATCTCCGGCATCAAGCAGAAGGTGATCGAGGTCAAGGACCAGATGCCGGACGCGCTCAAGATCGGCTTCATCGGCGACCAATCCCTGTTCGTCCGCGGCGCCATCACGGGCGTCGCCTTCGAGGGCGTGATCGCCGCGCTGCTCACCAGCGTCATGATCCTGCTGTTCCTGGGGAGCTGGCGCTCCACGATCATCATCGCAGTGTCGATCCCGCTATCGGTGCTCGGCGCCATCATCATGCTGTCCTTGATCGGCGAGACGCTGAACATCATGACGCTCGGCGGCCTTGCGCTTGCGGTCGGCATCCTCGTCGACGACGCCACGGTCACGATCGAGAACATCAATTACCACCTCGAGCAGGGCAAGCCGGTCCAGCAGTCGATCCTCGACGGCGCCAACCAGATCGTGACGCCGGCCTTCGTCTCGCTGCTCTGCATCTGCATCGTGTTCGTGCCGATGTTCTTCCTCACCGGCGTCGCGCGCTTTCTGTTCGTGCCGATGGCGGAAGCGGTGATGTTTGCGATGATCTGGTCGTTCATCCTGTCGCGCACGCTGGTGCCGACCATGGCGAACTACCTGTTGCAGGCGCATGTGCATCACAACGGCGAGCCGCCGAAATCGCGCAATCCGCTGGTCTGGTTTCAGCGTGGCTTCGAGGCGCGGTTCGAGCGCATCCGCGGCGGCTATCACGGCCTGCTGGCGCTGGCACTCAGCCACCGCAAGGCGTTCGTCACCGGGTTTCTCGCGATCGTCGCCGCGTCGTTCCTTCTGGTGCCGTTCCTGGGGCGCAACTTCTTCCCGTCGGTCGACGCCGGCAACATCCTGATGCACGTGCGCACCCAGGTCGGTACCCGCGTCGAGGAGACCGCCAATCAGCTCGCCGACATCCAGAAGGCGATCCGCAAGCTGGTCCCCGGCGAGATCGAGACCCTGACCGACAATATCGGCATGCCGATTTCCGGCATCAACATGACCTACAATAACACCGGGGTGATCGGTCCGCAGGACGGCGACATCCAGATCAAGCTGAAGGAAGGTCACAAGCCGACCGCGGAGCACGTGCAGACGCTGCGCGAGCAGTTGCCGCGGCTGTTCCCGGGGACCAGCTTCGCGTTCCTGCCGGCCGACATCGTCAGCCAGATCCTGAACTTCGGCGCGCCGGCGCCGATCGACTTGCAGATCCGCGGCGCCAACCTCGAAGCCAACTTCGCCTACGCCAACAAGCTGCTGGCCAAGATCCGCCGCATCCCCGGCATTGCCGACGCGCGCATCCAGCAGTCGCCGAACAGCCCGACCTTCAACATCGATGTCGACCGCACCCGCGCGCAATATGTCGGCCTCACCGAGCGCGACGTTACTAACTCCCTGGTCGTCAACCTCGCCGGCTCGTCGCAGGTCGCGCCGACCTATTATCTCAATCCGGACAACGGCGTGTCCTATTCGATCGTGATGCAGACGCCGCAATACCAGATCGACTCGCTGAGCGCGTTGCAGACCTTGCCGATCACCGCGACGGGCAACACGCAGGCGCCGATCCTCGGCGGCATCGCCGACATCAAGCGCTCGACCTCGAGCGCGGTGGTGTCGCAATACGACATCCAGTCGCTGGTGCAGATCTATGCGACGACGCAAGGCCGCGACCTCGGCGGGGTCGCAACCGACGTGCGCAAGCTGATCGCCGACACCGCCAAGGAGGTGCCGAAGGGCTCCTCCGTGGTGCTGCTCGGCCAGGTGCAGACCATGAACAGCGCCTTCACCGGCCTGCTGTTCGGCCTGCTCGGCGCCGTCGTGCTGATCTATCTTTTGATCGTCGTGAACTTCCAGTCCTGGTCGGATCCGTTCGTGATCATCACGGCGCTGCCCGCAGCACTGGCCGGTATCGTCTGGATGCTGTTCACGACCCAGACGACGCTGTCGGTGCCGGCACTGACCGGGGCCATCATGTGCATGGGCGTGGCGACCGCCAACAGCGTGCTGGTGATCAGCTTCGCGCGCGAACGTTATGAGGAGCTTGGCGATCCCGTTGCCGCCGCGCTGGAGGCCGGCTTCGTCCGGTTCCGACCGGTGCTGATGACGGCGCTCGCCATGATCATCGGCATGGCGCCGATGGCGCTCGGGCTCGGCGAGGGCGGCGAGCAGAACGCGCCGCTCGGCCGCGCCGTGATCGGCGGCCTGATCTTCGCGACTTTCGCGACCCTGATGTTTGTTCCCGTGGTATTCAGTATGGTACACAAGAAGCAAGGCGCCAAAGCCGCCGCCTCATCGGAGATCCCGCATGTCGCCCACTGAACAGCGCCCGCCGGTCTCTCACCGGAAACTGGGCATATTCGGCGTGGTCGCACTGATCGGGGCGGGCCTGATTGTCGGCACCGGCATCCGGGCCCGTGAGGAGCAGGACACGCGGCTGAAGCAATGGACCGATGACCAGGCCATTCCGACGGTGGCCGTGGCGCTGCCCAATGCCAAGGCGCTGAGCCCGACCATCGATCTGCCGGGGCGGCTGGAGGCCTATTACCGTGCGCCGATCTTCGCGCGGGTTTCCGGATACCTCAAGAGCTGGGACGTGGATATCGGGGCGCGGGTCAAGGCCGGCCAGGTGATCGCCGAGATCGAGGCGCCCGACCTCGACCAGCAATTGCTGCAGGCGCGCGCCGACCTCGCCAGCGCGCAGGCCAGCGCCAGGCTCTCGGAGGCAACGCTGACCCGGCGCAAGACGCTGGTGGCGTCGAACTTCGTCTCCGCGCAGGAAATCGACGAGCGCACCGCCGACCTCTCCAACAAGAATGCCGCGGTCAAGGCCGGTCAGGCCAATGTCGAGCGGCTGGAAGCGCTTGCCGGCTACAAGAAGATCACGGCGCCGTTCGACGGTGTGGTGACCTCGCGCGACACCGACGTCGGCGCGCTGATCAACGCCGGCGGCGGCACTGGCCCAGCGATGTTCACGATCTCCGACATCAGCAAGCTGCGCGTCTACGTCAACGTGCCGCAGAACTACGTGCCGGCGATCAAGATCGGCGCCAAGGCGACAATCTCGCTGCCGGAATATCCCAACCGGACGTTCGAGGCGACGGTCGAGGCCTCGTCGCAAGCGGTCGACGTCGCCTCCGGCACCACGCGGATGCAACTCGGGCTGGAGAATTCCAAGGGCGAGCTGATGCCGGGCGGCTACGCCAGCGTGAAGCTCAACCTGCAGCGCGATTCCACGCCGCTGAGCATCCCCTCCAGCGCGCTGATCTTCAACGCCAGCGGACTGCGGGTTGCGACCGTGGGCCCGGATGACAAGGTGGTGTTCAAGACGGTGAAGATCGGCCGCGATCTCGGCAAGGAGATCGAGCTCGCCTCCGGCCTTGCGCCCGATGACCGCGTCATCACCGCCCCGCCGGACGGCCTGAACGACGGCGAGCAGGTGCGGGTGGTCGGCGTCGGTGCCAAGGGCAAGCCGACGACGGCCTCTGAAAAGCAGGACGTGAAGGGGTAGGCGGAGGAGCGAGCTGCTTCCTCTTCGTCATGCCCCGTCACGACGCGGAAAGACGCCGAGGGTGGGCAAAGGCGCGTCAGCGCCGTGCCCACCATCTCATGTTCTGCTCGTGATGGTGGGCACGCTTCGCTTTGCCCACCCTACGGTTCTCTCACCGCAAGAGCGGGGCGAGGGGGACCTAAGCCACCCGCCATTCCAGCATGCCGTCGGCCGCGGTGACGATCGCGCCGGTCGTGCCGACCGGCGTGCGGTCCATGTTCTGCAGATGCGCCAGCGTGGCCGTGTCGCTCGCCGGGATGCGGCCGAGCGTGCGCCTGCCGTCTTCGGTGCGCAGCATCGTGACGCCGTGCTCGATCTCGCCATTACCGCGATAGATCACGGTGAACGCTTCGACCTTGCCCTTGCCGCGCGCCTCGCTGGTGAACTCCGGCACCTCTCGGCGATGGCGATCCGCTTCCGCTTGCACGGAAGTCGCCTGCTCGAGCGCCGCCTTCGGGGCCTGGCGCGACAGCACGAGTCCATGATGCTTGGTGACGAAGCCGCCCTGGCCGTAGAGCAGGCCGAGCTTGCCGCCGCCGCGCAGCTTGCGCACCATCGCGCAGGCCGCATGAGTCATATAGGTGTTGAGCGGTGCGCCGAAGAAAGTCAGCCCGCCGGTCACGGTCGGCTGCACGTCGCGGCCTAAGCCCAGCGTCCGCCGCGCCATCTTCGGCACGCAGGGAAAGCAGCTATAGAGCTCGATCGCGTCGAACTTTTTGCCGTCGCCCTCGACGAGATCCATCACCGCCTTCAGCACCGCGGTCTGCGCGTGGCTCTCGACGAACTGGTCGCGGGTCAGGTAGTCGCGCGGCTCCTCCGCCGAAGCGCCGCCGAGCGGGTAGATCAGGCGATCTTCCGGCACGCCGGCAGCACGCGCTTTCGCAAGGCTGGTCAGGATCAGCGCGCCGCCCATGTTCACGGTCGGGTTCGCCACCATCAGCTTTGTATACGGCCAAGCGATCATCCGGTTGTCAGGCGTCGCGGTGGTGATCTCCTCGCCGGTGAAGCGCTTCTTCAGCCAGGAGCTCGGGTTGTCGGCGGCGACCCGCGCGTAGGTCGACCACAGCTCACCCGACTCCTTCAGCGCCTCCCGCGGCGTCTGGCCCCAATGAGCCGAGGTCGCGGACTCGTAGAGCGGGTAGACCGTAATCGGCCTGAACACGCCGAGCGTCACGGCCGTCGGCTTCTGGAAGGCGGCGCCGCGCTTCGGCTCTTCGACGTCATGCGCGAATGGCGTCCAGGGCAGCTCAACGCCGGCGCGCTGCGCTTTGGTCGCGGTCGACTGCGCCTCGGCGCCGCAGACCGCCGCAACGCTGCATTCACCGCGCGCGATGCGCTGTGCCGCCTCGTGCAGATAGCGGATCGGGCTCTCGCCGCCGACCGGGCCGTAATAGAGATGCGCCGGATTGATGCCGAGACGCTGCGCAAGCTGCTTCTCCGGATCGCGGTAGCGCCAGCTCAGGAAGTTGACGATGTCGAGCGATTGGATGTCGCCAAGCAGCGTTGCGCCAGAGTCGGCCTCCGCGCGCTTCAGCGCCGCTTCCAATAGCGCGAGCGGCTCGAGGCCGGCGGCGATGTCCTTCGGACGATCGACGATCTCGCCGACGCCGACGATGACAGGAATGCGGTCTTCAGGCAGGTTGTTCGACATTCTTGTTGTTTCACTCGGAGATGTTGAGACTCGATCGTTGTTCTAGGCGTCATTGCGAGCGAAGCGAAGCAATCCATGCTGCGACTCGGGGAAAGATGGATTGCTTCGTCGCTTCGCTCCTCACAATGACGGGGTGGGCGGGAGTCACTCCGCCACCAGCGCGTTCATGTGCTCGACGGCCTCGATGAAATCTTCCTTGAACTCCTGCACCACCGCGCCGGCGGATTTCACGCTGTCGATCAGGCCGACGCCCTGGCCGACGAAGTAGCTGACGAGGTCGCGCGCCTTTTCGTTGCCGGCCGCGGCCGCGCGGTCGATGGCGTTGAAGGCATCGCGGCTGATGACGCTCTGCAGCGGCATCGGCAGCGCGCCGGGACTGTCAGGTGCGCGATCCCAGGCATCGGTCCACACCGAGCGGAGCTGGCGCGCCGGCTTTCCCGTGCGGCCCTTGGAGCGCACCGCGTCGCGCGAGGAGGCCGCGATCATCTTCTCGCGGAAGATCTCCGAGGTCTCCGATTCCACGGTCGCAAGCCACACCGAGCCGGTCCAGGCGCCGGCGGCGCCCATCGCCATGCAGGCGGCCATCTGCCGTCCGGTCATGATGCCACCGGCCGCCAGCACCGGCACGTCGCGGACCTTCTTGATCGCCTTGATCACCTCGGGCACCAGCACCATGGTCGAGACCTCGCCGCAATGGCCGCCGGCCTCGGTGCCCTGCACGACCAGAATGTCGACGCCGGCCGCGACCTGGCGCAGCGCGTGCTCCTTGGCACCGACCAGCGCTGCGACCGGGACGCCGTGCGCCCTGCCGCGGTCGATCATCGCCTTCGGCGGTACGCCGAGCGCATTCGCGATCAGCTTGATCGGATGGCGGAAGGAGACGTCGAGCAGTTGCAGCGCAGTCTCGGCGTCGAACGGTTGCGGCTGGTTGTCGGCGACATTCCGGGTCGTCAGATCGATGTCGTACTTCTTCAAGAGATTGCGGGTGAAGTCGCGGTGCTCCTGCGACACGCGCTTCTCCAGGCTCTTCCAGGTGACGTTCTTCTCGCCAGCGGTCGAGATGTTCTCGGGGATCAAGACGTCGATGCCGTAGGGCTTGCCGTCGACATGCGCGTCGATCCACTTCAACTCCTGCTCCAGCGTCTCCGGCGTATGCGCGGTCGCGCCGAACACGCCAAAGCCACCGGCGCGGCTGACCGCCGCCACCACGTCGCGGCAATGGCTGAAGGCGAGCAGGGGGAATTCGATTCCCAGCATGTCGCAGATCGGTGATTTCATGGATGCGTTGTCTCCCCGGCGGCAGCTTCGATGGCTGCTTTATCTCGCTGCGATGGCATCAGCCTCGGCGACGCTAGCCTTGATGGTCGGCGAAGCCAAGCGGCTTTCGTTGACGGCGATCTTGCGTGCAGGCGCTACGGATGAGGGCGCTGCGCACCACGCATTCCGCAAGGCAAAATATGCAGATCCAACGAAGAGATGGATTGCTTCGCGGAGCCTGTCATCGGGCGCGCGTTCGCGCGACCCGTTGGGTCGCAATGACGGTTGGCCTGAGACTCGGATTCGGCGTGGTCCGGCATGACAACGGGAGGGACGGTCGCTCGCCCGGTCCCCTTGCCAACCACGGTTTCGAGGCTAGCTACAACTGACGCGCCTGTGCACCGGAGCCAACTGCATGACCGATACCCCAGCCTACGAGCCGCCGAAAGTCTGGACCTGGAACAAGGAGAGTGGCGGTCGCTTCGCCAACATCAACCGGCCGATTGCCGGCCCCACGCACGACAAGGAACTGCCGGTTGGACGTCATCCGCTGCAACTTTATTCGCTGGCGACGCCGAACGGCGTGAAGGTCACGGTGATGCTGGAGGAGCTGCTGGCGGCCGGCCACAAGGGCGCCGAGTACGATGCCTGGCTGATCAAGATCGACGGCAACCAGTTCGGCAGCGGCTTTGTCGCGGTTAATCCGAACTCGAAGATCCCGGCACTGATGGACCGCAGCGGCCCGGAGCCGATCAGGGTGTTCGAGTCAGGCTCGATCCTGGTCTATCTCGCCGAGAAGTTCGGCGCGTTCCTGCCGACTGACGCCAGGACGCGTGCGGAGACGTTCTCCTGGCTGTTCTGGCAGATGGGCGCCGCGCCCTATCTCGGCGGTGGCTTCGGCCACTTCTATGCCTACGCACCGACCAAGATCGAATACGCCATCGATCGCTTCGCGATGGAGGTGAAGCGCCAGCTCGATGTGCTCGAGCGCAGGCTCGCCGACAACGAATATCTCGCCGGCAACGTCTACACCATCGCCGATATGGCGGTGTGGCCCTGGTATGGCGGATTGGCCAAGGGCGTGCTCTATGGCGCCGGAGAATTCCTCTCGGTGCATGAGTACAAGAACGTGCAGCGCTGGGCCGATGCGATCGCGGCGCGGCCCGCGGTGAAGCGCGGCCGCATGGTCAACCGCACCTGGGGCGATCCGGCAAGCCAGCTCCACGAGCGTCATGACGCCAGCGACTTTGATACGAAGACGCAGGATAAGATCGGCGAGGCGGCGGCATCATAGTCCTCGCTATGCTTCCGTCCCTCATTCTGAGGAGCCCGCGAAGCGGGCGTCTCGAAGTATGCAGAGACGCGCGTCCGCGCTCCTCACCATGAGGGTTTGTGACGTCGCAAGACCATTGCTCAGCGTCACCCCAGCAGATCATTGTACTCCGGATGCTTCTTCATGAAGCCCTGGATGAACTCGCATTTGACGACGAGCTTGCGGCCATTTGCGCGCACCGCGTCGAGCGTGGCGCGGGCAAGCTTCGAGCCGATGCCGCGACCGCCGAGCTCCGGCGGCACCTCGGTGTGAACCAGCGTGATGGTGTCAGGCGTCTTGCGGTAGACGACGAAGGCGGTCGCGCCGTCAACGGTGAGCTCGAACCGGCTCTGCGCCTCGTTGTCGCGGAATGCTTCGGTCATTGTCTCTTCCTCTATTGTCCCTTTATTTCTTCGCGCCTTCGGCCGCCGGAAATACCACGCGGTCATCGGTGCGACAGTAGCGGTCGGCAAACATGCGCCCGATCGGATGATAGCGCTCCATGTGCACGCGCATCGCCTCGCGATCCCACAATTCATCGCGGATGTAGAAGTTGATGCCTTCGCCCATGATGAGCTGACGGTCGCCGTTGACGTCGATCAGCTTCCAGGTTCGGCACTCCATCGCCCACGGCGTATCGGCGAGGCGCGGCACCGCGATCTTGCTCGATGGCGCGAGCCTCAAGCCGAGATAGGCGGGCTCGCCGATCTCCGGCGGAAAGTCGCCGCTGGTCTCGTGCATCGCGCGCGCCAACGGCTCGTCGGTGAGGTTGACCACGAACTCGGAGGTAGCCTGGATGTTGGCGAGCGTGTCCTTGTGGCGGCCGTCGGGCCGGCGGTTCACCGCGAACATGCAGAGCGGCGGATCCTCGCAGAACACGTTGAAGAACGAGAACGGCGCGGCATTGACCACGCCGTCCGTGCCCATGCTCGTCACCCAGGCGATCGGCCGCGGCAGCACGAACGAGGTCAGCACCTTATAACGTTCGCGCTGGGTGAGGTCTTCGGGAGCGTATTCCATGCGGAGGTCCCTGCTTGCTTACCTCGCCCCGCTTTCGGGGAGAGGTCGGAATTCAAGCGTAGCTTGAATTCCGGGTGAGGGGGACTCTCCGCAAATCTCGTCTCTCACCGCATTTTGTGGAGACTCCCTGGTCCCGACATTCTGAGCTGCGCGGCGGTGGGCACGGCGCAAGAGCGCCACCCCACGCAACTCTCCCCGCCAAGAGCGGGGAGAGGGAGAAGGACTACGGCATGCTCAGCTCGTGGCGGCCGACCACCATCCAGTGCACCTCGTCGGGTCCGTCGGCGAAGCGGAGGTGGCGGACGTCCTGGTACATTTCGGCGAGCGGGGTCCAGTGCGAGATGCCGGTGGCGCCGTGCATCTGGATCGCCTGATCGATCACCTTGCAGGCACGCTCGGGGACCATCGCCTTGACCATCGAGACCCAGACGCGCGCCTCCTTGTTGCCGAGCACGTCCATCGCCTTGGCCGCCTTCAGCACCATCAGCCGCATCGCCTCGATCTCGCAGCGCGCCTGCGCGATGATCTGGGTGTTGCCGCCGAGATGGGCGATCTTCTTGCCGAACGCTTCGCGGGTCAGGCCACGCTGCACCATCATGTCGAGCGCCTTCTCGGCCTTGCCGATAGTGCGCATGCAATGATGGATGCGGCCCGGGCCGAGGCGGACCTGCGAGATCTCGAAGCCGCGGCCCTCGCCGAGCAGCATGTTGGCCTTCGGCACCTTCACATTGTTGAAGCGTAGATGCATGTGGCCGCGCGGCGCGTGATCGTGGCCGAACACCTGCATCGGCCCCAGGATCTCGACGCCGGGCGTGTCCATCGGCACCAGGATCTGCGATTGCTGCTTGCTCGGCGGCGCGTCGGGATTGGTTTTCACCATCACGATCATGATCTTGCAGCGCGGGTCGCCGGCGCCGGAGATGTAATACTTTTCGCCGTTGATCACCCATTCGTCGCCGACCAGCTTCGCGGTGGTCGAGATGTTCTTGGCGTCGGAGGAGGCGACGTTCGGCTCGGTCATCGCATAGGCCGAGCGGATCTCGCCGTTGAGCAGGGGCTTCAGCCACTTCTCCTTCTGCTCCTTGGTGCCGACGCGCTCCAGCACCTCCATGTTGCCGGTGTCGGGCGCGGAGCAGTTCATGGTCTCGGACGCGAGCGGGCTCTTGCCGAGCTCGGCCGCGATATAGGCGTAGTCGAGATTCTTCAGGCCTTCGCCGGTCTCGGCGTCGGGCAGGAAGAAGTTCCAGAGGCCGACCTCCTTCGCCTTGTCCTTGGCCTTTTGCAGCACCGCAAGCTGTTCGGGCGTGAAGCTCCAGCGGTCGGTCTTCTTCTCGCCGGCGCGATAGAACTCGACCGACATCGGCTCGACCACGTCGCGGATGAACTGCTTCACATGGTCATAAAGCGGCCGGACCTGGTCCGACATGCGCAGGTCGTTCAGCTCGTCGCCCGGGTTGAGCGTGTAGTTGGTCGTGCGCGGCACGTAGGCGTGTTTCATTGTCGTTTCTCCCATCGACGAAGGCGCTTCGCGGCGGACAATAGATGCGGCCGACGCGAAGCGCGAGCATCGATTTTCGAGACGATCCGTGCCGCATCGCGGAATTTGGCGAAGGCGTTTAAAACGTTGTTTGAACGCCGCCGCGCGCTGCGAAACTTTGATCGAACGGTGTCAGCCCAGCCGATGCATGGCGCAGAGCTTGTTGCCGTCGAGATCGCGCAGATAAGCCAAATAGAGCTTGCCGACGGTGGCCTCGCGCACGCCCGGCGGGTCCTCGCACGACTTGCCGCCATTGGCGATGCCGGCGGCGTGCCAGGCCTCGACCTGTTCGGGCGAGTTGCAGGCAAAGCCGATCGTGCCGCCATTGGCGTGCGTCGCCGGTTCGCCGTTGATCGGCTTCGAGACCGAGAAAACGCCGGCCTTGGTGACGTAGAAAATGCGGTGACCGTCGACCCTCGCCGGCCGGACATCGAGGGTGGCGAGCAGCGCATCATAGAACGCCTTGGCCTTGTCCAGATCGTTGGTGCCGACCATCACGTGTGAAAACATTTCAAGAATCCTCCTGTTGCTTGCGACAGCCACACCGGTGCGTCTTGCCGGAGCAACTAGACCGATACGTGCCGCGGCCGAAACGCTAGCAGCAGTTTTCCCGCAACGGAAGCGGACGCCGCGCCGCGTGGTGTTCTGACGCGATGGCGTCCTCTTCCGTCATTCCGTGGCTGCGCCCTCTGCCAACAGCGGAGGAGCAAGTCAACGCAAGACTCGGACGCATTGGCGCCGCGAGGATGCGGATGTATGATTCGCAAGCCCTGCGACAAACTCGCCGTCATCCCTGCGAAAGCAGGGACCCATAACCACTACCGGTTAGCATTGCTCGTCGCTGGAACGACGAGCCCCGCTCTCAACATCCGCCGCGGCGTATGGGTCCCTGCTTTCGCACTATGGCATCTACACGTTTGCGGTGCCGTATACGAGGATTTGGAAGCGAGCCATCCCGATGTGGAAGGTGATTGGTCCAGGTGGGCGATGCGAGGCGTAGCCGGTCCATCCGCCGAGCTTTGCGATGATCCACGCCGCCCAGGCGACAGTGTTGGGGCGATGGTGGTTCTTCTGGAGCTCGGTGCGGCCTTTCAGGGTTTTATTGATGGCCTTGAGCGCGTCGATCTCGTCCGGCGTGAACACAAATTCGGCCGGCAATTCTTCACCGCCATTGCGGGCTTGGACAAGCTGGATGACGAGACATGCCACTCTGGTGGCGATCGCCACCAGTTTGATCAGGCCTTCAGCGCTGTCGAGCTGACTATCCTCGATGCGCAGACCCTGGCTCTTCAGCGAGCGGAAGAGCTGCTCGATGATCCAGCGCTGCTTGTACCAGGAGACGATCCGCCAGGCATCGGCGGCGGTGGCGACCGGATGGGTGGTCAGGAGCAACCAATGAATGGGCTGGGCGCCCTTCGGGGGGTGCAACTCGACGACTTCGACGAAGCTGACTTTGACGCCCTCCGCCAAGTCTTTCACGCCGGGGCGCTGCGGCCGTTTGAGCACAACGGTTCCAAAGCACATGGAGAGGTGGGCCTGGCGAGCGCTGCGATCCATCCGCTGCGGCAGATCGATCACCGCCTTGCCGCAGAAGCCGGCCCGCCCGACTGCCTGATAAAGCGTGCCGCCATCGACCAGCGCATGGTCGTGCATGGCGCGCGACAGAAGGTGGACATTGTCAGCGGGCGTCAGCGCCCAGTGGGCGAAGAAATCTCCCTCGCGGTCGTTGACGACGGTGATCATACCAGCTGCGGCCAGAACATCGCGGCCTTGCTCAGCGGTCGTCACCCAGCGCGCCGACTCCTTGTCGGCCAAGGCTCGCTTCTCGTGAGCGATCTTCGCCGTGCGCTTGCGCGTCCACACCTTGCCGCCAGTGAGCCCGAGACAGACCCCGCTGTCGGCATCGACTGCCATCATGGCATGCAGCAGCACGCCACGCGCGTTGCCTTTGCCGACCTTGCCCAAGCCGCGCCGATGTCCCGGACGGGTGTGGAACTTGATCTCGCTGGTATCTTGGATTGCCAGCACATGTCGCCCGCTGACCGCGGCTGACGTCTGCAGGCTCCAGCCTTCAACCAGCTTGTCGGTCGTGACCCGTGGATTGTTCACAAACCGCCAGAACGCCATGTTCGCAGCCCAGTCGCCCTGCGCCATCTGGCGCAAACAGACGTTGCGCGTGCAAAGCACAGCCCGGAGAAGCGCCGCCCCCTTTTATCAAGGCGAACGTCTCCAAACTTGCCAAGGGACAAATCCGGTTCCTGCTGCATCTCTGGCGCTCCTTCGAATCAAAACGCCAGACAGAGAATCATACAAGTCGCTGCGGCGACCGCACATCATGCCGTCCCGAGTCAATCTGTCGCGCCCCAAAGATGTGTAGATGCCCTAGTGCTTTCGCAGGGACGACACCGGTGCGTGGGACGGAGCGATCGCTAGAACGCCGTATATCCGCCGTCGATCACGAAACAATCTGCCGTATGATAGGACGATGCCTTGCTCATGATGTAGACGGCGATGCCGCCGAAATCGCTGGGCTCGCCGAAGCGGCGAACCGGGATGCGCGGCATCACGTTGGCGACGAACTTGTCGTTGGCCATGATGCCTGCGGTCATGTCGCTCTTGATCCAGCCGGGCAGGATGGCATTCGCGGTGACACCGTAGCGTGCGAGCTCGACGCCGAGCGCGCGGCACAACGCGTTCAGCGCCGCCTTGGTGCCGGCATAATGCTCGTTGCGCGCTGTGCCGAACAGCGAAGCGAGGCTCGAGGTCGCGACCAGCCGGCCGAACTTGTCGCCCGCTTCGGCGCGCTCGGTCATGTGGCGCGCGGCGACCTGGAACACGTGGAAGACGCCGTCGAGATTGGTCGCGAACATTCTGCGCCATTCTTCCTCGGTGCGGTCGATGAAGGCGCGCCGTCCGCCGCCGCCGATGCCGGCGTTGGCGAAGCAGCCGTCGACGCGGCCGAAGGTGTCGAGCGTCGCCTTCATCGCCGCCTTGACGGAAGCGGGATCGCTGACGTCGCAGATTTGCGTTGCGACCTTGCCCGGCCCCTTTGCCATGGACGCGGCCGCGCTGGCATTCTTGTCCGCATTGCGGCCCCAGATCGAGACGTTGCATCCTGCGGAATTAAGCGCCTGCGCGATGCCAAGGCCGATGCCGCCATTGCCGCCGGTGATGACCGCGACGCGGCCGGTGAGATCGAAGATGCCACTCATTGGGGTTTCCATTTGTTTTGCCGCGCGCTAATCACGCGTTCGAGGATAGGCTTGCGGCCACCATGGACAAGCCCGGCGCAAAAATCAAATATGGGTCGAGACAACGCGTTCGACCTACCGCACCATCCATGCGGGACAACGGATAGAGGAAACAATGCAGTTCAAGCACGTCACGCTCGACTTCGACGGATCGGTCGCGATCCTCAAGCTCGACCATCAAGAGGTCATGAACGCGGTGTCGATCGACATGCTCGGCGGCCTTGCCGAGGCGCTGGACGTGATCGACGACAAGCGCGATCAGGTGCGCTGCCTCGTGATCACGGGCGCGGGCAGGGCGTTCTGCACCGGCGCCAATCTGCAGGGCCGCAACCAGCAGAAGCCCGGCAAGAGCAACGCCGGCGCCGCACTCGAGACCGCGTTCCACCCGTTCCTGCGCCGACTGCGTAAGCTGCACTGTCCGATCGTCACGGCGGTGAACGGCCCGGCGGCCGGCGCCGGAATGAGCTTCGCGCTGATGGGTGATCTCATTCTGTGCGCGCGCTCGTCCTACTTCCTGCAGGCGTTCCGCCGCATCGGCTTGGTACCGGATTGCGGCTCGACCTGGCTGCTGCCGCGGCTGATCGGCAAGGCGCGTTCGGTCGAGCTGTCGCTGCTCGGCGAGCGGCTGCCGGCCGAGAAGGCGCTGGAATGGGGCCTCGTCAACCGCGTCTATGACGACGGCGCGCTGATGGAGGAGGCGATGAAGCTCGCCCACGAGCTTGCCAACGGCCCGACGGTTGCGCTGTCGCTGATCAGGAAGCTCTATTGGGACAGCCCCGAGAATTCGTTCGAAGAGCAGCTCAATCTGGAATTCGAGTCGCAGCGGATCGCCGGCTGTGCCGAGGATTTCAAGGAAGGCGTCACCGCGTTCCTCGAGAAGCGGCCGGCGAAGTTTCGGGGCAAATGATCGAGGCTGAACTCGGGCGCTGCGTCGCGTCGTTCCTTCCAGGCGCGACCGGCGTCGCTGGTGCCGCAAAGCTCTCCGGCGGCGCCAGTCAGGAGACCTGGAGCTTCGACATCGTTTACCCGGGCGGCAATGTCGGCGCGATCCTGCGCCGTGCGCCGCCCGGCTACGGCGCCTCGCCCTCGCGCGCGGCGGGGCTTGAGGCCGAAGCCACGCTGATGCAACTCGCGCATGACGCCGGGCTGCCGTCGCCGAGGGTGATGCATGTGCTGACGCCGGAGGACGGCCTCGGCCGCGGTTTCATCATGGCACGCGTCGAGGGCGAGACCATCGCGCGCAAGATTTTGCGCGACGAGGAATTTGCCAGCGCGCGGCCGATCCTGGCGCGCCAGCTCGGCCGCGTCATCGCCGGCATTCACGGCCTGCCGCGGGCCAAGCTACCGCAGCTCCGCAGCATGACCGCGACCAAGGAGATCGAGGATCTCGAGCGCGAGTATCGCAGCTTCAATTGGCCGCGGCCGGTGTTCGAGCTGGCGTTGCGCTGGCTGCTCGATCACGATCCCGGCCCGTCGTCCGAGGTGACGCTGGTGCATGGCGACTTCCGGCACGGCAATCTGATCATCGGCGCCGACGGCGTGCGCGCGGTGCTCGACTGGGAGCTCGCGCATTTCGGCGATCCGATGGAGGACCTGGGGTGGATCTGCGTCAACTCCTGGCGCTTCGGCGAGATCGACAAGCCGGTCGGCGGCTTCGGCTCGCGCGAGGAGCTGTTTGCGGGCTACGAGGAGGCCGGCCGCAAGCCCGACCCGGCGCGCGTGATGTTCTGGGAAGTGATGGGCACGCTGCGCTGGGGCGTGATGTGCTGCGGCATGATGCAGCGCTTCCGCGCCGGCCCTGATCATTCGATGGAGCGCGCGATGATCGGACGGCGCGCGTCGGAAACCGAGATCGATCTGTTGCGGCTACTTGCTCCGCGAGGCCAATGACATGCAGGACGAACCGACACCCACGGAACTGATCAAGGCCGTCGCCGATTTCCTGCGCAGCGAGATCACGCCAGCCATCAAGGGCCACAATGCCTTCAAGCTGCGCGTCGGCATCAACGCGCTCGATTTGGTGACGCGACAGCTCGCGCTTGCCGAGATGAGCGATACGGCCGAGGCCGCGCGGCTGAAGCAGTTGCTCGGTGTCGATGGGTCGCTGATGGAGCTCAACCGCGCATTGTCGGACAAGATCGCAAACGGCGAGGTGGATCGAACTACGCCGGGACTGTCGGAGCACCTCTGGCAGTCCACGATGGACAAGCTCGCCGTCGATCAGCCGAACTACGCGTCGTACAAGAGGGAGCTCGACAAGTAGGATGGGTAGAGCGAAGCGAAACCCATCACGACTGCGGCAACGGCCGATGGGTTTCGCTCCGCTCTGCCCATCCTACAGGATGGTGCGGCAATGACGGAGGAGCGGCTACCGCCCCAGCCACTTCGGCGGGCGCTTCTCCGAGAACGCCTTCGGGCCCTCGATGTAATCCTGCGAGGCGACCATTGCCTTCACCGCCGGATAGTCGCGCTGCTCGGTGATCGCCTGCTCGAGCGACACTTCGAGGCCGCGCTGGATGGTCTGCTTGGAAGCGCGAATCGACATCGGCGAGTTCTTGGCAATCGTTTCCGCCCAACGCTCCGCGGCAGCCAGCGCTTCGCCCTGCGGCACCACCTCGTTGACGAAGCCGAGCTCAAAACCCTCCTTGGCGCTGACGTGGCGCGCGGTGAGGATCATGCCCATGGCGCGCTTCAGCCCGATCTGCCGCGGCAGCCGGTGCAGGCCGCCGGCCAGCGCCGCGAGACCGACGCGCGGCTCGGGCAGCGCAAAGGTCGCATTCTCAGAGGCAATGATCAGGTCGCAGGCGAGCGCAATCTCGAAGCCGCCACCCATCGCGACGCCGTTGACGGCAGCGATGATCGGCTTGTCGCAGTCGAAGCGGGTGGTCAGCCCGGCGAAGCCGCCCTTGTCCCAGCCGCGCTTGCCGCCCGCGGCCTGCCATTTCAAATCGTTGCCGGCGCAGAACGCCTTGTCACCGGCGCCGGTGACGATCGCGACCCATTGATCGGGATCGGCGGAGAAGTCGTCGAACACCTTGTTGAGCTCGAAATGCGCGTCGATATGCAGCGCGTTGTAAACCTCGGGGCGCGACAGCGTCACGATGGTGATGGGGCCCTTGCGCGTCACCTTGGAGAATTTGAGGTCCATGTCTGCTCCCGTCGATTTTCTGCAGCGAAGAATATGCGCGGCATCCTAGCGCGTGCGCGCCGTTCCGTGCCATCCAATTACGCAAGCCGACCGCGCATGCAAGCCTCATCCGCCTGCTTGACTCGGGCGGGGGCTTCTCACCTTAATCGATCCGAACGCGAGGGCGCGATAGCGTCTAAACACAAACTCAAAAACAACGATATTTCCGGGAGGGACTGCCTTGGATTTCAATCTGCCGGCTGACCTGACAGCCTATCTCGGCGAGCTCGATCGCTTCATCGAACGCGAGATCAAGCCGCTTGAAGAGGCCGACGACAACATCCGCTTCTTCGACCATCGCCGCGAATGGGCGCGCACCGATTTCGACAATGGCGGCCTGCCGCGCCACGAATGGGAGGCGCTGCTGCGCAAGGCCAAGGACCGCGCGGATGCTGCCGGTCATTTGCGCTTCGCGATCTCGAAACGCTACGGAGGCAAGGACGGGTCCAACCTCTGGATGGCCGTAATCCGCGAGCACTTCGCCTCCAAGGGGCTAGGCCTGCACAACGACTTGCAGAACGAGCATTCGATCGTCGGCAACTTTCCGGTCGTGACGATGCTCGACCGCTACGGGACCGCCGAACAGAAGGCGATGATCGACGGTTCGATCACTGGGAAATATCGCATCACCTTTGGGCTGACCGAGCCCGACCACGGCTCCGACGCCACGCATATGGAAACCCGGGCGGTGCCGGCGACCCGCGACACCGTCAAGGGCTGGATCATCAACGGCGAGAAGATGTGGACGACCGGCATGCATGTCGCCACGCACTGCGCGCTGTTTGCCCGCACCTCCGGCAATGACGGTGATGCCCGCGGCATCACCTGCTTCCTGGTGCCGGCGAAATCGCCGGGCGTGAAGGTCGAGCAGTATATGTGGACCTTCAACATGCCGACCGATCATCCGCGCGTCAGCTTTACCGATGTGTTCGTGCCTGAGGATGCCCAGTTCGGCGAGGTCGGCCGCGGCCTGTCGCTTGCGCAATGCTTTGTCCACGAGAACCGGATTCGCCAGGCGGCAAGCTCGCTGGGGGCCGCGGTCTACTGCATCAACGAGAGCGTCAGATATGCGCGCGAACGCAAGCCGTTCGGCAAGGCGCTGGCCGAGAACCAGGCGATCCAGTGGCCGCTGGTCGAGCTCGCGACCCAAGCCGAGATGCTGCGGCTGTTGATCCGGAAGACCGCGTGGGAGATGGACCAACTCACCCAGGCGCAAGTCGAGCACACGCTGTCGGACAAAGTTTCGATGTGCAACTATTGGGCAAACCGGCTGTGCTGCGACGCCGCCGATCGCGCGATGCAGGTACATGGCGGCATGGGCTATTCGCGCCACAAGCCGTTCGAGCATATCTATCGCCATCATCGCCGCTACCGCATCACCGAGGGCAGCGAGGAGATCCAGAAGCGCAAGGTGGCGGGCTTCCTGTTCGGTTACATGGGAGCCGGCAAGCACTGAGGCACGCTACGGAGGAGGCAGCATGAGCATGGAAGGCGGATGTACCTGCAGACACGTTCGCTACCGCCTCACCGGCAGGCCGCTGATCGTGCACGCCTGCCATTGCACCTGGTGCCAACGCGAGACCGGCACCGTGCATGCGGTCAACGCGATGTACGAGGCCGAGCGGGTGGAGCACCTTGCGGCCGAGCCTGATATCATCGACTCGCCCTCGGCGAGCGGCAAGGGTCAGAAGATCGCGCGCTGCCCGGTCTGCAAGGTCGCGGTGTGGAGCAACTATCCGGGTTCGGGACCGGCGGTGCGCTTCGTTCGCGTCGGCACGATGGATGACCCGAGCCAGTGCCCGCCCGACGTCCACATCTTCACGTCGACCAAGCAGCCATGGGTCACGCTGCCGCCGAGCGCGAGAGTCTTTGCCGAGTTCTACGACATCAACGCAGTGTGGTCGGAGGAGGCGAAGGAGCGACGGCGGATCATGCGGGAGAGGATGAAGAAGACGTGATGCGCGGCAATCGCTCCATCGTCGTCCCTGCGAAAGCATGCGAAAGCAGGGACCCGTAACCACCGTCGGCTGTTACGGATGACAGATGTGGTCGCGGCGCCGCTCCACTATGAAAAGCGGTGGTTATGGGTCCCGGCTCGCGCTTCGCTTGGCCGGGACGACAAGGTTAATTCACCTGCCGATCCTTTCCCGCCCAGTATGGATCGCGCAAGTTCCGCCGCAAGATCTTGCCCGACGGGTTGCGCGGCAGCGCGGCGATGAAGTCGACCGACTTCGGCGTCTTGTAGCCGGCGATGCGCTCGCGGGTGAAGTTGATGATGGCGGTCGCGGTCGCCGTCTTGCCCGGCTTCATCACCACCACCGCCTTCACCGCCTCGCCCCACTTCTCGTCGGGAATGCCGATCACCGCGGCTTCGGCGATGTCGGGGTGGTCGCAGAGCGCGCTCTCGACCTCGGCCGGATAGATGTTCTCGCCGCCGGAGATGATCATGTCCTTGATGCGGTCGTGGATGTAGAGGTAACCGTCCTTGTCCATGTAGCCGGCATCGCCGGTGCGCAGCCAGCCATCCTTGTCGATGGTCTTCGCAGTCGCCTCGGGCAGATTCCAGTAGCCGGCCATGTTGGAGCCGGAGCGGGTCGCGATCTCGCCGACTTCACCGAGCGGCAGGCGGTTGCCTTCGGCGTCAAGGATCGCAAGCTCGATGCCCGGCAGAGCCTTGCCCGCGGAGCGCATCCGGTCGAGCCCCTCGACATGGTCCTCGGGCGGCAGCGCGACGATGGTGCCCGTGGTCTCGGTCATGCCGTACATCTGCACGAAGCCGCACTTGAAGACCTCGATGCACTCCTTCAGCAGCGCCGCCGGAATCGGCGAAGCGCCGTAGAGCATGTATTTCAGGCGGGAGAAGTCGACCTGCCGCGCCCGCGGCTGCCGCACCACGAACTGCATTGCAGCCGGCACCATGAACAGCTTGGTGATGCCAGACTGCTCGAAGAAGTCGAGCACCTTGGTCGGATCGAACTCGCGGGCGATCACGCCGCGGGCGCCGTGATAGAGCCCCATGACACCCCAGCCGGAGCCGCCGATATGGAAGATCGGCATTGCGACCAGCGAGACGTCGTCGGTGGTCCACTTGTTCCAGTCGGGCTTGTCGGCCTCGTTACCGGTCTGCACCAGGTTGAGGAAGTTGGCATGCGACAGCATCGCGCCCTTCGGCTTGCCTGTTGTGCCCGAGGTGTAGAGCTGGATCGCGATGTCCTTCGGCGCGATCGGGATTTTCGGGTCGTCGCTGCTCTGTGCGTCGCGCCAGGCGAGATAGTCGGGCCATTCCGGCGCGCCACCCTCCGTCGTGATGATCATGCGCACGCTCGGCAGCTTGTCCTGGATGTTGCGAACCTGCGTGATGAATTCGGGACCGACGAACAGCACCGGAGCCTTGCAGTCGTCGACGATGAAGGCGATCTCGGGGCCCGCGAGCCGCCAGTTCACCGGCGCCATCACCACGCCGGCCTTCATCGCGCCCATCAAGAGCTCGAAATAGAAGTCGCTGTTCTTGCCGAGATAGGCGATGCGCTCGCCTTTCTTTACGCCCATCGCGATCAATGCATTGGCGACGCGGTTGGTCTTGATATCGAATTCGACGAAGGTGGTCTGGCGTCCCTCGAACTCGTAAGCCAGCGCATCGCCGCGGCTCTTGGCGCGGTCGCGCACCATGTCGGCAAGGTTCGCCGGTGGCTGTGCAGCGGACATGCTTCCCCCGTGGTATTTTGTTTTGCTTGCGCGGAGTGTGGCGGCATCTCGCGCGAAAGACAATATCGGGTGTTGTGCACGATGCATCCACACCGTCGTCCCGGCCTCGAGCCGGGACCCATAACCACGAATGTGCGTGAGGCGCGCCGCTGGAGCCACAGCCTACACAATTGCAGGCAGCGGTGGTTATGGGTCCCTGCTTTCGCAGGGACGACAGCGGCGATCGAAACGCGAGCGGTTGCCTTAGCCCCGTGCCGCGCGATCTTTCTCGTTCTGCGCCTTGATCGACTCGCGCGCCTTGGTCCAGTCGTCGTCGCTCCAGTCGCGGAGCTGATAGAAGTTGCCGCCCATCGCGAGCGCCTGAGCGCCGTCCATCGCGATGGTCTCGCCGTTGATCCAGTCGCAGCCGCCGGAGATCAGGAACACGGCGAGGTTCTGCAATTCCTCCATGGTGCCGACGCGGCCCATCGGGTTCATCGCCTTGGTCCGTGCGCCGGCTTCGTCGCCGGGCTTGATGCGCTTGCTCATGCCCTCGGTCGGGATTTCACCGGGCGCGATGGTGTTGAGGCGGATGCCGTATTTGCCCCACTCGACCGCGAGCGACATCGTCATGGCGTGGATCGCCGACTTGCTCATCGCCGACGGGACCACATAAGGCGAGCCGTTGCGCACCCAGGTCACCGTGATCGACACCACATTGCCGCGGTACTTGCCGGCGATCCAGCGGCGGCCGACCGCATGGGTCACGTAGAAAGTGCCGTGCATCACAATGTTGGCGACCGCGTCGAAGCCGCGCGGCGACAGCTCTTCCGAGCGCGAGATGAAATTGCCGGCGGCGTTGTTGATGAGATCGGTGAGGGGACCGCTGGTGGTCCAGATCGCGTCGATCATCTCGTCGACCGCCTGGGCGTTGCGGATGTCGACGCCATGGCTGACCACGCGCCCGCCATGCTCCGCCATCAACTCGGTCGCGGTCTCGTCGCAAACGCTCTTGCGGCGCCCGCAGATGTGGACCTCGGCCCCGAGCTGCAGGAACCGCGAGGCCATGGACTTGCCGAGGCCGGTGCCACCTCCGGTTACCAGAATGCGCCGCCCGACGAGAAGCTGATCGCTGAACATCGTTTCCACCCACGGGGGTTGTCAGTTAATTGGTCGATTGACTAAAACCGAACAACGGCCTTTCTGTAAAGCGCCAACGAGGACAGCGGAGGAGATTTCAATGGAAGATCGCGTTTCGATATCGATTTCGGACGGTATCGCCGACGTCCGGCTGGTGCGGGTGGACAAGATGAACGCGCTCGATGCCGCGATGTTCGAGGCGCTGGTCGCCGCAACCGACCGACTTTCCAAGGAAAAAGGGCTGCGCGTGGTGGTGTTGTCCGGCGAGGGCCGGGCCTTCTGCGCCGGCCTCGATATGGGCCGCTTTGCCGCGATGAAGGAGAAGGGCGGTAACGGGGTGCCGGGCGGCGAAAAGCGCGATCTCACCGTCCGCACCCATGGCAAGGCCAATTTCCCGCAGCAGGCGGTGTGGGGGTGGCGCCAGCTTCCGGTGCCCGTCATCGCCGCGGTCCACGGCGTCGCGTTCGGCGGCGGCTTCCAGCTCGCGCTCGGCGCCGACATGCGTTTCCTCTCACTGGATGCGCGGATGTCGATCATGGAGATCAAATGGGGCCTGGTACCCGACATGGCCGGCACGCCGATCCTGGCAAGTCTTGTTCGCGACGACATCCTGCGCGAGCTCACCTACACCGGGCGGATCTTCTCGGCGCAGGAGGCCCAGAGCTACGGCCTTGCGACGCGCGTCTGTGACGATCCCCGCGCCGCGGCGCTCGAAGTCGCGCGCGAGATCGCCGGCAAGAGCCCGGATGCGATCCGCGCGGCGAAGCGGATGCTGAACAATCTCTCGGTCGATCCGGCTGCGGCGCTGCTCGCGGAATCCGTCGAGCAGCAGAAGCTGCTGGGCAGCCCGAACCAGACCGAAGCCGTCCGCGCCAATCTCGAGAAGCGTGCGCCGCGATTTACGGATGCGTGAGCGACTTTCCGACCTCATCCGGAGGAGCTGCGCAAGCGGCGGGCCTCATGGTTCGAGACGGCGCGATGTGCCTCCTCACCATGGGGGTAGTTGTTCGAGTTGACCAAAAAGAAGAAACAATGAGCCAAACGTCCCAACTCTTCCACGGCATCATCAGCGGCGACCGCAAGCGTGATCACGCGGCAGTCGCCGAGCGCACCGACCGCATCGCGAGCGGCTTGCACAGGCTCGGCGTCAAGCCGGGCGACAGCGTCTGCATGCTGATGCGCAACGATATCGCCTTCATCGAGGCCGCCTATGCGGCGATGCGGCTCGGCGCCTATGGCGTGCCGATCAACTGGCACTTCAAGCCGGAGGAGATCAACTATGTGCTCACCGACTCCGGCACGCGCGTCCTGATCGCGCACGCCGACATGCTGCACGCGTTGCGCGGCGCCATTCCATCAGGTGTCACCGTGCTCAGCGTGCCGACGCCGCCGGAGATATTGGCGAACTACAAGATCGATCCCGATCATCTCGCGACGCCGGACTTCGCGACCGATTTCGAGTCCTGGCTGGCGGAGCACCCGCGCTACGACGGGCCGGCGGTGCCGCAGCCGCAGAACATGATCTATACCTCGGGCACCACGGGCCATCCGAAGGGCGTGCGCCGCTTCGCGCCGACGCCGGCGCAGACGGCGAATGCCGAAGCGATGCGGGCGATGATCTACGGCCTGAAGCCGGGGGCGCGCGCGATCCTGCCGGGCCCGCTCTATCACTCCGCGCCGAATTCCTTCGGGCTGCGCTCCGGACGGCTTGGCGGTGTGCTGGTGTTGATGCCGCGGTTCGATGCCGAGGAATTCCTGGCGCTGATCGAGCGCGAGAAGATCGACACCATCTTCATGGTGCCGACCATGTTCATTCGCCTGATGAAGCTGCCGGAGGAGGTGCGCAGGAGATACGACATGTCGTCGCTGCGCCACATCATCCACGCCGCCGCGCCGTGTCCACCCGACGTGAAGCGCGCGATGATCGAGTGGTGGGGCCCGGTGATCTACGAATTCTACGGCTCGACGGAATCGGGCGCGGTCACCTTCGCCAATTCCGAGGACGCACTGAAGAAGCCCGGAACGGTCGGCAAGATCTCGCCTGGCGCCGAGCTGCGCTTCATCGGCGATGACGGCAAGGAGGTGCCGCAGGGGCAGATCGGTGAGATCTATTCGCGGATCGCGGGCAACCCTGATTTCACCTATCACAACAAGCCCGAGAAGCGCGCCGAGATCGACCGCGAGGGATTCATCACCTCGGGCGACGTCGGCTATATCGATGAAGACGGCTATGTCTTCATCTGCGACCGCAAGCGCGACATGGTGATTTCGGGCGGCGTCAACATTTATCCGGCCGAGATCGAGGCGGTGCTGCATGCGGTTCCCGGTGTGCACGATTGCGCGGTGTTCGGCATTCCCGACGCGGAATTCGGTGAAGCGCTGATGGCGGTGATCGAGCCGCAGTCCGGGGTGACGCTCGACACCACGGCAATCCGGACCCAACTCAAGACCTCGCTGGCCGACTACAAGGTGCCCAAGCACGTCGAGATCCAGACCAATCTACCGCGGGAGGACTCGGGCAAGATCTTCAAACGTCGCCTGCGCGACCCGTATTGGGAACGGGCGGGGCGGAGGATCTAGCGCTACAAACTCGCTGTCGTCCCGGGCAAGCGAAGCGCGACCCGGGACCCATAACCACAGGACGTGGGATGAAGCGAGCTTGGGCCTCCGCCTTGATCAGTAACAAAGCCCAGTGGTTATGGGTCCCTGCTTTCGCAGGGCAGCTGTGTGTGCGCCGCGCAAGTTCGTCTTGCGCTGCGGCAAAAAAGTTGCACACTCCTGGGCATTGCCGGGCAGCCTCTGGAGTAGCCAGCCATGCCTCCCCAGACCGTGCCTTCCGAAACCGAAGTCCGCGTCAAGCGCGCCGAAGAAGCCAGGCTGCTTGAGAAAGCGGCTCAGGAGGAAGACGCGCGGCTTCGGAACGACATCCGCCTGCTGGGCCGCGTTCTCGGCGATACCGTGCGGGACCAGGAGGGGGCCGACACCTTCGACCTGGTCGAGCGCATTCGCCAGACCTCGGTCCGGTTCCATCGCGACGAGGACAAGCTGGCGCGGCGGGAGCTGGAGACCATCCTCGACGGCATGTCGATCGCCGAGACGCTGCGGATCGTGCGCGCCTTCAGCTACTTCTCGCATCTTGCCAACATCGCCGAGGACCAGAACAACATCCGCCAGATGCGCACGGGTGGCCCGGGCGGGGCGCCGAGGTCGAGCCTGCTGGAGCAAACGCTCAAGCACGCCCGGGACGCCGGCATCAGCCCGGCCGACCTCCGCAGCTTTTTCAAGGGCGCGCTGGTCAGCCCGGTGCTGACGGCGCATCCGACCGAGGTCCGCCGCAAGAGCACGATGGACCGCGAGATGGAGGTCGCGAAGCTGCTCGACCGCAGCGAACGATTGAAGATGACGCCGGACGAGAGCGAGGCCACCGACGAGCAGCTCCGCCGCGCGGTGGTGACGCTGTGGCAGACCAACCTCCTGCGCCGCACCAAGCTCACCGTGCTCGACGAGGTCGCCAACGGCCTGTCCTTCTACGACTACACCTTCCTGCAGGAAGTGCCGCGGCTGCATTGCGCGCTGGAGGACCGCCTGAACAAGGAAGGCGGCGAGCGGGGCGATCTCGCCTCGTTCCTCAAGATCGGGAGCTGGATCGGCGGCGACCGCGACGGCAATCCCTTCGTCACCGCGGAGGTGATGCGTGGCACGCTGCGGCTGCAATCGAGCTGCGCACTCAATTTCTATCTCGAGGAATTGCATGCGCTCGGCGCCGAGCTGTCGCTGGCAGCGCATCTCGCCGATGTGTCGGAGGAGCTGCGTAGGCTTGCTGAGCGCTCGCCCGATACTTCGCCGCACCGGAGCGGTGAGCCCTACCGGCTTGCGGTGTCGGGCATCTATGCGCGGCTTGCTGCGACCGCCGCGAGGCTCGAGGTCGAGACCAGGCGGCCGCCGGTCGGCAAGGCCGAGCCATATGCCAGAGCCGATGAATTACAGGCTGATCTCGATGTGCTGAACCGTTCGCTGATCGCGAACAATTCCGGCGTGATCGCCCGCGGCCGCCTGCGGCTGCTGCGGCGTGCGGTGGATTGCTTCGGCTTCCATCTGGCGCGGCTCGATATCCGCCAGAATTCGGCGGTGCACGAGCGCACCATCGCCGAGCTGTTCGATACCGCCAATCCCGGCATGTCCTATCTGGCGCTCGGTGAGGACGCCCGCGTCAACCTGCTGCTGAACGAGCTGCGCAACGCGCGCCCGCTCGCATCGCCCTTCGTCAAATATTCTGAGGAGACCCAAAGCGAACTCGCTGTGTTCCGCGCAGCGGCCGAGGCGCACGCGAAATTCGGCTCCGAGGTAATCTCCCAGTGCATCATCTCGATGTGCAAGGGCATGTCCGACATGCTCGAGGTCGCGGTGCTCCTGAAGGAGGTTGGGCTCATCAATCCGTCGGGCCGTAGCTCGGTCAACATCGTGCCGCTGTTCGAGACAATCGAGGACTTGCAAGGCTCCAGCGGCATCATGGACCGCATGCTGGCGCTGCACGACTACCGCAAGCTCGTCGACAGCCTTGGCGGCGTGCAGGAGGTGATGCTCGGCTATTCCGACAGCAACAAGGATGGCGGCTTCGTCACCTCCGGCTGGGAGCTCTACAAGGCGGAGATCGGTCTCGTCGAGGTGTTCGAGCGCCATGGCGTACGCCTTCGCCTGTTCCATGGCCGCGGCGGCTCGGTCGGGCGGGGTGGCGGGCCGAGCTATGATGCCATCATTGCGCAGCCCGGCGGCGCGGTGAACGGCCAGATCCGCATCACCGAGCAGGGCGAGATCATCTCCTCGAAATATTCCAACGCCGAAGTCGGCCGCAGCAATCTCGAGATCCTCGCCGCCGCGACGCTGGAGACCAGCCTGCTGCAGCCGCGACAGAGCGCGCCGCGCCCCGAATATCTCAAGGCGATGGAGCAGCTCTCGGCGCTCGCCTTCAAGGCCTATCGCGGCCTCGTCTACGAGACCGAAGGCTTTGCCGATTACTTCTGGGGCTCAACCGTGATCAACGAGATCGCGACGCTGAACATCGGCAGCCGCCCCGCGTCGCGCAAGAAGACCCGCGAGATCGAGGACCTTCGCGCCATCCCCTGGGTGTTCTCCTGGGCGCAGTGCCGGCTGATGCTGCCGGGCTGGTACGGCTTTGGCAGCGCGGTCGAGACGTGGATCGCCGAGCACCCGGAGCAAGGCATGCCGTTCCTGCAGGAGCTCAACAGAGAGTGGCCGTTTTTCCGTACGTTGCTGTCGAACATGGACATGGTGCTGGCGAAGAGCTCGATCGCGATCGCCTCGCGCTACGCGGAGCTGGTTCCCGACGTCGCATTGCGTGACAAGATTTTCGGCCGCATCCGCAGGGAATGGCATCTGTCGATCGAGACACTGCTCGACATCATGGGCCACGATCGTCTGCTGCAAGGCAACCCGCTGCTGGAGCGCTCGATCCGCAACCGCTTCCCCTATCTCGACCCGCTCAACCATGTCCAAGTGGAGCTGTTGAAGGAACATCGCGCGCAGAATCCGGACGAGCAGGTGCTGCGCGGGATTCAGATCACGATCAACGGGATTTCCGCGGGGTTGAGGAATAGCGGGTAACGTCACGCGGCATCACCAGTGTCGTCCCGGCGAACGCCGGGACCCATAACCACGACCGGTCGTTTTGTGTGAGGCTAGAGCCCCAGCCCCTCAACACAGCCAACTTCGGTGGTTATGGGTCCCTGCTTTCGCACTAGGGCATCTACACATCTTTTCCGGACCGAAAAGTGACTCTCGATCAAGGACTTGCTTGCCACTCGATGACGCCATTTCGCGAGCAGAGCTTAGCAAAAGTGCGGCGTTTCTCTGCGTTGCTAAGCTAAGTCGTTGAGAAGACTCCGGAAGACATGTAGATGCCCTAGTGCTTTCGCAGGGACGACAGTGGCGCAAGTAATCAGCAATTATGCGCGCCCTTGGTCTCCACGTAGACCGCATAGAGCGATTGGCTTGCCGTCATGAACAGGCGGTTGCGCTTCTTGCCGCCGAAGGTGAGGTTGGCGCAGGTCTCCGGCAGCAGGATCTGGCCGATGCGCTGGCCGTCGGGCGCGAACACCTGCACGCCGTCATAGCCGGGGCCAACCCAGCCGGCGCCGACCCAGATGTTGCCGTCGATGTCGACGCGCATGCCGTCCGGGAAGCCTGACTTGCCGTCCAGCGTCATGTCGATCAAGGTGCGGGGGTTGGAAAGCTTGTCGCCGTTGAGGTCATACTGCCAGACGATGTTCTTGGCGTTCGGGTAGTGCGTGATGCCGGTGTCGCAGACATAGACCTTCTTGTAGTCGTGGCTGAAGGCGATGCCATTCGGCTTGAACGGCTCGTCTGCGACCTTGGCGATCTGGCCCGTCGCGGCGTCGATCCGATAGACCGCTTCCTTCTGGTAGGGCTGGTTTGAGCCGGTGTTGGCGCGCTGGCCTTCATAGATCGAGATCGCGCCGTAGCCGGGATCGGTGAACCAGATCGACTTGTCGTTGGGATGCACGACCATGTCATTCGGTCCGTTGAGCTGCTTGCCGTTGGCCTGTTCTGCCAGGGACGTGATGGTCCCGTCGTGCTCGTAGCGGACCAGCCGCGTGCGTTCGGCCGTGATCTGCCGTCCCTCGAAATCGAACGTCGAGCCGTTCGCCTCGTTCGACGGCTTGTGGAACTGCTCGGAAATGTGGCCGTCATCGTCGAGATAGCGGAGCTGCCGGTTGGCCGGGATGTCGCTCCAGACCAGATACTGGCCCTGGGCATTCCAGGCCGGGCCCTCGGCCCAGAGGCATCCGGTGTAGAGCCGCTTGATCGCGGTGTTGCCGACCTTGGCCTTGAAGCGCTTGTCGTCGATCACGACGATATCGGGGTCGGGATAGCGCTGCGGCTCCGCGTTGCGGCCGAAGTCGCGCGCGGTCGCATCGGACGCGGCCATCGCAGTTGCAGCAAGTGCGGTTGCGCCGCGCAAAATCGTTCGACGGTCGAACGCCTTCGCGCCGTCGCCCTCGTGTTTCTCTGTGTTGCTTGAATTTGTCACGAAGTCCTCCCAGGCATTGTTGTTATGGGGAGGACAATCATGCGCCCGCAATTCTGGCACAAAGCGGGCGCGCCATGTGAAACAACCAAAGAGTGTGCCGCCCCGGCCCCGTGCGCGGTTGCGCACGGAATGGGCCGAGGCGACTTTTCATAAAACTGTCAGACCGGATCCCAGGGGAAGATGTCGGCCGAGCGGTCGAGCTTGTAGAACGACCCCTGCAGGGCCGGCATGCCGTGTTCGGCGATCGTCTCCGGCGTCCAGCCTTCGCTGCGATGCACTGAACGGATCGGACGCGACTGGCTCATCAGGAAGATCTCGTTCATGCGCACGGCGAAGATCTGGCCGGTGACATCCTTGGCGGCGTCCGAGAGCAGATAGGCGCAGACCGGCGCGATCTTCTCCGGCCCCATCTGCTTGATCTTCTCGACCCGCGCCTTCTGGGCCTCGGTCTCGGTCGGGATGGTGCCGATCATCCGGGTCCAGGCGAACGGCGACACGCAGTTCGAGCGCACGTTGAAACGGCCCATGTCGAGCGCGATCGACTTCGAGAGGCCGACGATGCCGAGCTTGGCGGCGGCGTAGTTGGCTTGGCCGAAATTGCCGATCAGGCCCGATGTCGAGGTGAAGTGCACGAAGGAGCCGCTCTCCTGCTCGCGGTAGATGCGCGCCGCGGCGTGCGAGACGTAGAACGAGCCCATCAAGTGCACCTTGATGACGGCCTCGAAGGCTTCCACGCTCATCTTGTGGAAGATCATGTCGCGCAGGATGCCGGCGTTGTTGACGACGCCGTCGAGCCGGCCGAAATGATCGGTCGCGGTCTTCACGATCTTGCTGGCCGGAATCGCTTCCGCCACCGACTCGAAGTTCGCGACCGCGGTGCCGCCGCGCTTCTTGATCTCCTCGACCACCTCCTCGGCGGGCGCCGCGCTCGAGCCGGCGCCGTCGGCAGCGCCGCCGGGATCGTTGACGACGACCTTGGCGCCCTCGGCCGCGCAGAGCAGCGCGATCTCGCGACCGATGCCGCGGCCTGCGCCGGTGACGATGATGACTTTATCCTGCAGTGATTTTGCCATGTGGTTCTCCTGTTCTGTATTCGCGGGCCGATGCAGAGCTCCACTCGTCATGCGCGAGCTTGACCCGCGCATCCATCGTTCTTCAGAGGATGGATTGCCGGGTCAAGCCCGGCAATGACGGATTGAGTGCTGCGCTCGCGCCAGCCATTGTTACCGTTGGTTCGTGAAGATGATCGTGCCGCTCGCCCCGAACATGCCGCCGACGCCGTGGCAGACCGAGATCTTGGCATTCGGCACCTGTGCCGGCGCGATGCCGCGCATCTGCCGCACGCTCTCCTGCAGTGCGTACATGCCGTACATGCCGGAGTGCATGTAGCTTAAGCCGCCGCCGTTGGTGTTGAGCGGCAGCTTGCCGCCGGGGCGGGTGTTGCCGTCGGCGATGAACTTGCCGGTTTCCTCATAGGGCATGAAGCCGAGATCGCCGAGGCCGTAGAGCGGCAGATGCGCGAAGGCGTCGTAGATCATCAGGTGATCGACGTCCTTGTGCGTGATACCGGCTTCTTTGAAGGCCAGGGGGCCCGCAACCTTGAAGGCGCGCGAACTGTCAAAGGTCTTCATCTGGCTGACCATCGGCGTTTCCACGCTCTCGCCGGTGCCGAGGATGTAGACCGGCTTCTTGGGGAAATCCTTGGCGCGGTCGGCCGAGGTCAGAATCAGCGCACCGCCGCCGTCGGTGACGAGGCAGCATTGCAGCAGGCGGAACGGATAGGCGATCATCCGCGAATTCAACACGTCGGCGACCGTGATCGGATCCTTCATGGTTGCGCGCGGGTTCTTCGCCGCCCATTCGCGCTGCACGACCGCGACCATGGCGAGCTGTTCGTGGGTGATGCCGTGGGTCTTCATGAAGCGCAGCACGGGAATCGGGAACATGCTCGGCGGACCATAGACGCCGAACGGCGCCTCGAACTGGCCGTTGAGGCTATCGGGTGGCGTGAAGCGCGGCTGCTTGCCGATCATCGACTTGCCGCTCTCGGCGTGGGTGATCAGCACGGTCTTGCACAGGCCGGCTTCGATCGCAGCGGCGGCGTGGCGGACGTGCAGCATGAAGGAACAGCCGCCGACCGACGTACCATCAACCCAGGTCGGCGTGATGCCGAGATAGTGCGCGACCTGCTGCGGCGTCTCGACCGCGGTGGCGAAGCCGTCGATGTCTGACAGTTTCAGCCCGGCATCCGCGATCGCGTTCAAGGCCGCATCCGCGTGGAGCTGGATCTGCGACATGTTGGGGATGACGCCAAGCTCGGTGGTTTCGGCCGCGCCGACGACGGCAACCTGATTCCTGCGCATTGTCCTTACCCCTTTGCCGGACGGAATACGGGAAGGGTGATTTTGTCGTCGAGCTGCTGGAAGGCGACCTCGAGCGGCATGTCGAGCTCGAGCGCCTCCGGCGTCTGCGGACAATCGATGATGTTGCTCATCATGCGTGGGCCTTCGTCGAGCTCGACCACCGCGATCGCGTAAGGCGGCGTGAAGCCGGGCGCGGCGGGACGATGATTGATGACATAGCTATAAAGCTTGCCCTTGCCGCTGGCTTTGAAGACCGAGACCTTGCGCGAGGCGCAGGAGGGGCAGAACGGCCGCGGTGGAAAGTAGACGTTGGCGCAGGCATCGCAGCGCTGCAGGAGCAATTCGCCCGCCTTCGTGCCGTCCCAGAAATGCTGGGTCTCAGGTGTCGGTTTTGGTTTCGCGCGCGCGGGCTCGGCCATGTCTGAAAATCCTCCCGAAATCGTTCCAATCTTGATGCGACATCGAACCGAGCCCCGTCAACGGTCTATACGTGTCGCGCGCAGCGGCCTGTGCCACGCGCATGCCGCATATTCCGCCCCTCGCACAATTGATAAGGCCGGCCTGCTTGTGTCCCTCCAGTCCCGCGCGTAGAAGGGCCCCGGTATCAAGTATCCGGGAGGAATGAGATCATGCTGAGGATGACCGGCGCGGCACTTGCTGCCAGCCTCGCATTTGCCACACACGCCATGGCTGCGGACGCGCCGTCGGAAATCAAGATCGGCACGCTCTATGCGTCCTCGGGGCGCTATGCCTCGATCTCGATGCCGGTGTACAGCTCGCTGAAATTCTGGGTCGAGCAGAAGAACGCCGAGGGCGGCGTCTTTGTGAAGGCGTTCGACAAGAAGATCCCGATCAAGCTCGTCTCTTACGACGACCAGAGCAACACGGCGACCGCCGCTACTCTTTATAACCAGCTCATCACCCAGGATAAGGTCGACCTGCTCGTGGCGGATTCCGGATCGGTGCTGACGGCGCCGGCAGTTGCGATCGCGCGCGACCACAAGATGTTCCTGTTCGATCAGACCGGCACCGGCGCGAGCTTCTTCTCCAAGGACAATCCCTATATCGCGCTGATGGCCGACCCGGTGTCGACCGTCTGGCCGAAGCCGGTGGCGGACTTCATCAGTCATGACGGTCCGGGCCTCGGCATCAAGAAGATCGCGATCCTTTACGCGACCAACGAGTTCACGGGAACGCAGGCCAACGCCTTCCGCAAGTTCGTCAAGGATTCGGGCGCCCCGATCGAGATCGTCTACGACCAGGGCGTTCCGACCGAGACCACGAACTACAACGTCATCATCAACAACATCAACAACGCCAATCCCGACGCGGTGATCCATTTCGGCTACGCGCCGAACGACATCGCCTTCCTGCGCAACGTCCAGGACGTCGGCATCAAGTTCAAGATGCTGTTCTCGATCTATGCCGGCCTCGAGACCGAGCTGCTCGAAAAGAATGTCGGCGCCAAGGGTCTCGAGCATGTCTGGACCTATGTGCCGCCGTCCGAGCTGGATTATCCCGTCAATTTCGGGATGAACATGAAGGATTTCCGCGCCGCCTGGGAGAAGAAGTACAGCGACGGCAAGATGGAGTTCGGCTTTAACGCGGTGGCCGGCTACACCACGGCGCTGGTCATCGAAAAGACGCTGTCGGAAGCGACGAGCCTTGACCAGATGGAGTTGCGCCGCGCGGTGTTCTCGCTCAACGGCAAGCTCAAGACGCTCGACGGCACCTTCGCGCTCGACGACACCGGCGGGCAGATCGGCGAACTGACGCCGCTCGGCCAGCTCACGGTCGACGAGCACGATCACATCAAGTTCGTCTCGATCTATCCGCACGAGACCGCGACCGGCAAGCCGGTCTATCCGGCGCCGTAATGCGGTCATCGGCGTCAATCGAGATCATCGGGGGCGAGCGGTAGCATGACCTACGCGCTCGTCGCCGGCGTGCTGTTCGGGCTGTATTTCAGCCTCGTCGGTATCGGTCTCAATCTCGTGTTCGGCGTCATGCGCATCGTCAATCTTGCGCATGGCGACATCCTGATGCTCGGCGCCTTCATCGCGGTGGGCGTGGTCGGCATCGCCGGCCTTGATCCGCTGTTCGCGGTGCCGCTGGCGTTCGTCGTGTTCGTGCTCGCGGGCCTGCTGCTGTACTGGGTGCTGGTGCCGCGGCTGCAGGGCTCGGCCAATCCGGAGATGCTGTCGATCATCCTGTTCTTCGGCCTGTCGCAGGTGATCGAAGCGATCACCACGATCTTCGCCGGCACCAGCGAACGGTCGATCCAGAGCCGGCTGCTGGGAACCGTGTTCACGACCATCAAGGTCAAGTTGTTCGGCGGCAAGGCCGGGGCAGGACCGATCCAGATCTTCGGCCAGGGCTTTCCCGCGCCCTGGGTGATCGCGGCTGTGACCAGCCTGATCGTGATCGCGTTCGTCTATCTCTATCTCTATCACACGCGGCTCGGCACACTGACCCGCGCGGTGATGTCACGTCGCGACGAGGCGCTGGCGACCGGCATCGACGTCGACCGCGTGTCGGCGACGGCGTTCGGCATCGGCTTGGGCCTCGCGGCCATCGCCGGGGTATTCGCGCCCTTCATGTTCGGCTCGGTGACGCCGGCCTTCGGCGCGGATGCGACGGTGACGTCGTTTGCGATCGTGGTGCTGGGCTCGCTCGGCAATCCGCTCGGCACCGCGCTCGGCGGCGTCGTCTACGGCGTCTGCTACATGCTGGTGCAGACCTATCTCAGTTCCTGGGCCGACTTGCTGCCCTATGTGTTGTTGATCGTGATCCTGTTGTTGCGCCCGAGCGGTCTGCTCGGAAGGCGGGTGCGCGTTGCCTAACGCATCGAAACACCTGCTGTTCATCCTGGCGCCGTTGGTGGTGGTGTTCGCACTGCTGCCCGGCGTCTATCAGAACCATCTGTTGCTGTTCAACTTCGTGATCTTCCTGATCCTCGCGCAAGGCGTGAACATCATCTATGGGTTCACCGGCTATCTGCCGTTCGGCTATGTCGGCTTTTTCGGCGCCGGCGCCTATGGCTTTGCCATCATGGTGATGCATCTGCAGACGCCGGCGGTCCTCGCGGTGCTGGTCGGCGGTCTGCTCGCAGTTGCGCTCGGTCTGCTGCTGACGCCGCTGCTGCGGCTGTCGGGAGCATATTTCGCGATCGCCAATCTGGCGGCCTCGCTTGCGGTGCTGCACTTCGTCGCCAATCCGGCGCTGGAGGGCATCACCAAGGGACCCTACGGCGTGTCGCTGACCGGCACGTTCAACCCGACGCACGCCTACTACGCGGCTGTCGCCGTGATGGCGCTGACAGTCGGCGGGGTCGTCTATCTCCGGAACTCGGCCTTCGGCCTCGCCTTGCAGGCGGTGCGCGAGGACGGGGTCTCGGCCTCGATGGCCGGCGTCAACATCGTCAAGATGCGGGTGATTGCCTGGCTCGCCTCCGCGCTGGTCGCTGGCCTCGCGGGCGGCATCTACGCCTGGTACGTTTCGGTGTTCTATCCGGACAACGTGTTCTCAGGCGAGTTCAGCATCTTCGCGATCGTGTTCGCGCTGTTCGGCGGCGTCGCCACCATCACCGGACCGATCGTCGGCGTCATCATTCTCTATGGCATCTACAACCTGATCGGCTTCACCACGCCGCAGTATTTCCAGTTGATCTATGGTCTCCTGATCATGGGATTGGTGCTGTTCCTGCCCGCGGGACTGGTGTCGCTGGCAACGCGCAGGGGGTGGTATGTCCCCTGAACGAACGCCCCTTCTCAAGGTCTCCAAGCTGGTCAAGCGCTTCGGCGGCTTCTACGCGCTCGATGGCCTGAGCTTTCACGTCGTGCCCGGCGAAATCCTCGGGCTCGTCGGTCCCAACGGCTCCGGCAAGACCACCGCGATCAACGTGATCTCCGGCCTCTATGCGCCCGATGGCGGCGAAGTGGTGTTCGACGGCGCTGCCGCCGGCGGTGTCGCCTCCCACAGACTGGTTCACCGCGGCATCAACCGCACCTTCCAGGTACCGAAGCCGTTTCTGTCGCTGTCGGTGCGCGAGAACATCCAGGTGGCGCTGTCCTACGGGCACGCCGGCGGTCATGCCGGGGTGGCGCCACCGTCGATGGCGGACTTGCTCGACGAATACCGGTTGAGGGAGGTCGCCGATCGCCCCGCGGCCGATCTCAACAGCGCACAGCAGAAGATGCTGGATCTCACCCGCGCGCTTGCGACCCGCCCGCGGTTGTTGCTGCTCGACGAACTCGCCGCCGGCCTCAATCCGGCCGAGCTCGACTGGATCGCCGGACGCATCAAGGCGCTGGCCGCGACCGGGATGGCGATCATCGTGGTCGAGCACCTCATGGGCTTCATCGAGCAGATCACCGACCGCGTCATCGTGCTCAATGCAGGCAAGGAGATCTTTGAGGGCACGCTGGCGACTGCGGTGCGCGAGCCTCAGGTGATCGAAGTATTCTTGGGAGGCGAGCATGCCCACTGACGCGGCGCCGCTTCTGGACGCCAAGGGTGTCGATGCAGGCTATGGCACCATGCAGGTGCTGTGGGGCGTCGATCTCGACGTCCGCGCGGGCGAGACCGTGCTGCTGCTCGGCGCCAATGGAGCAGGCAAGACCACCTTCCTGAAATCGCTGGTCGGCCTGATCGAGACGCGCAGCGGCCATATCAGGCTGGGCGGCGAGGACGTCACGCGGATGCGCTCGTCGGACCGCATGAAGCGCGGCATGACCTACATGTCTGAGCTCGCGGTGTTTCCCGATCTGTCGATCGAGGAGAACATCCGCGTCGGCGCCCAGGCGCTGGGGCATGCCAATCCGGGGGCACGGGTCGACGAGCTGTACGAGCTATTCCCGGTGCTGCGCGACAAGCGCCGCGATCCGGCTTCCAGTCTTTCGGGCGGCCAGCGCAAGATGCTCGGTATCGCCAAGGCGCTGTCGGCCGAGCCGAAGCTGCTGGTGATGGACGAGCCCTCGGCCGGATTGTCGCCGCTGTTCGTCAAGGAGGTGATCCGCGCCCTCACGAGCCTGCAGGGGCGGGGATTGGCGCTCTTGATTGCCGAGCAGAATATCAGTTTCCTTGACGTCGCCACCCGCGTGTTCGTGCTGGAAGGCGGACGCATCCGCTTCTCCGGCACGGTTACCGAAATGAGCGGCAATGAGGAGCTGCACCGCGCCTATTTCGGGCTGACGTGATGCCGGCAGAAGCGTTTTCGAGCGAAGTGGACATCGGTTCGCGTGAAGAAAACGCGTCAAAAAAGAAGGTCTGGGGGCCGGCGCACATGATCTGGAAATCGGCGCCGGTTCGCGCGACAATCAGCCGCCAGCCATGAAGTGAAAGCCATGCCGAACAACCCGACACTCGCCTCCCTTGCCGCCGATCTCGCCAGCGGCGCCACCACTGCCCGCAAGCTCGTCGATCAGTGCATCGCGAAAATCGCCGATCCCGCGGGCGAGGGTCAGCGTACCTTCATCCACGTCGACAAGGACGCTGCCCTCGCGGCCGCCGACGCCATGGACCGGCTGCGCAAGGCGAACGCCGCGCCGTCCCCCTTTGCCGGCATCCCGGTCTCGATCAAGGATCTGTTCGACATCAAAGGGCAGGTGACGCGGGCCGGCTCGCGGGCGCTGGAGGATTCCGCGCCGGCGGAGGCGGATGCGCCCGTGGTGGCGCGGTTGCGGCGCGCCGGCTTCATCGTGATCGGCCGCACCAACATGACCGAGTTCGCCTATTCCGGCATCGGCATCAATCCGCATTATGGCACTCCGAAGAGCGCCTGGAATCGCAGCGTCGGCCATGTCCCCGGCGGATCGTCGTCCGGCGCCGCGGTCTCGATCGCCGACGGCATGGCGTTTGGCGCGCTCGGCACCGACACCGGCGGCTCCTGCCGGATTCCGGCGGCGTTCAACGGCATCGTCGGCTACAAGCCGACGCAGCGCCGCATTCCGCTCGATGGCGGCGTGCCGTTGTCGTTCACGCTTGACAGCTACGGGCCGCTGGCCAATTCGGTGGCCTGCTGCGCGACGCTCGATGCGGTGCTCGCCGACGAGAAGGTCGAACCACTCACCCCGCGTCCGGTGAAGGGCATGCGGCTCGCGGTCCCGACCACCGTTGTGCTCGATGATCTCGACGATGCGGTGGCCAAAACCTTCGAGCGTGCGCTCGCCGCGCTGTCGCGTGCCGGCGCACTGATCGAGCGGATCGAGGTGCCTGAATTGCTCGACGTCGGCGTGATGAACGCAAACGGCGGCTTCTCCGCGGCCGAAAGCTACGCCTGGCATCGCTTCCTGATCGCCAGCAAGGGCGATATCTACGACCCCCGTGTAGCGGTTCGCATCCAGCGCGGCGAAGGTTTCCTGGCTGCCGACTACATCGATCTCATCAATGCGCGGCGGTCGTTCATCGCCCGGACCGAGAGGCGCATCGCGCCCTATGACGCGATGGTGCTGCCGACCACCGCGAACCTGCCGCCGGCGATTGCCGATCTCGCCGACGACAAGGCGTTCGCCACGCAGAACCTGCGTGCGCTGCGCAATCCTTCGTTGATCAATGTGCTCGACGGCTGCGCGATCTCGCTGCCGGCGCATCGCGAGGGCGAGGCGCCGGTCGGCCTGATGCTCGCCGCGGCCGGCGGCTCGGATCGCCGCATCTTCGAACTTGCGGCCGGGATGGAGACCCTGATTCGTGTTTGATCTCACCTTCAACATCGACGACAAGGGCGTCGCGACGCCGCTCACGCTCGAGATCAGGCAGGCGGTGATCGCCGGCTGGACCGGCCGCGATCCCGTCGCGCGCGACAAGCATATCGCCGAGCTCGAGGCGCTCGGCATCGCGCGGCCGGCGACGACGCCGATCTACTATCGCTGCTCGGCGCGACGGCTGACGCTCGCCGATACGATCGAGGTTTGCGGCGAGGACTCCAGCGGCGAGGTCGAGTTCGTGCTGATCGGCTGGCAGGGCCGCATCTTCGTCGGCTGCGGCTCTGACCATACCGACCGCAAGGTCGAGAGCTACAACGTCACCGTCTCGAAGCAGATGTGCGACAAGCCGATCGCATCCGAGCTGTGGGAGCTCGAGGACGTCATCGGCCACTGGGACCAACTGATCCTGCGCTCCTGGGCCGTGATTGGTGGCCAGCGCGTGCTCTATCAGGAAGGCACGCTCGATCACATGCTGCCGGTGCAAGACCTCATCAACCGAGGTTTCGGCGGAGGCGGGCTGCCCGACGGCTGCGCGATGTTCGGCGGCACCTTCGCGGCCAAAGGCGGCATCCGCCCGGCGAGCCGCTTCGAGTTCGAGATGGAAGATCCGGTGCTGAAGCGGACGATCCGGCACGGCTACGACGTGATTACGCTGCCGGTAAGGGGCTGATTGCGCGGACGCGTCGCTCAGTGAAGGATGGGGTGACGCTTCCCTCCAAGGGTCGTCCCTGCGAAAGCAGGGATCCATACCCCAGGACCTTGCAGTTGCCGCGCTGTGGCCCCAGCTCTCTCAAACAGTAGATGACGGTGGCTATGGGTCCCTGCCTTCGCAGGGACGACAGTGATGCCTGTGGTTGCTGTCCATGGCACATTCCTGCCGGAAATCGGGTGGCACCGGACACGATCCTGCGCGAGACTCTGGTCCATGAAAGCAACAGCCAAAACCGCCGCGCATGCGGCACCACCAGACATCCCCGCCCGCGTCGACGCGCTGGACTGGGGCCGGATCGCGGCCGAGCTCGACGGACAGGGCTGTGCCGTCCTTCCGGGCCTGCTGACCGCGCCGGAGTGTGAAGGGATCGCCGGGCTTTATCCTGACGACGGCCTGTTCCGCAGCAAGGTCGTGATGGGCCGCCACGGCTTCGGGCGCGGCGAGTACAAATACTTCTCCTATCCGCTGCCGGATCTGATCGCGGAACTGCGGCCGGCGCTTTACGCGCAGCTCACGCCCACGGCCAACCGCTGGAACCAGACGATGGGGATCGACATCCGCTATCCTGCATCGCATGCGGCATTCATCAAGCGCTGCCATGATGCCGGACAGACGCGGCCGACGCCGCTTTTGCTGCAATATGGCGAAGGCGACTACAACTGCCTGCACCAGGATCTCTATGGCGAGCACGTGTTCCCGATCCAGGTCGCGATCCTGCTGTCGCAGCCGGGGCGCGATTTCACCGGCGGCGAATTCGTGCTGACGGAGCAGCGGCCGCGGATGCAATCACGTCCCGAGGTCGTGCCGCTCACGCAAGGAGATGCGGTGGCATTTGCCGTGCATCATCGCCCGGTGCAGGGGACACGCGGGCCCTACCGCGTTAACCTGCGTCACGGCGTCAGCCGTATTCGCTCCGGCCACCGCCACACCGTTGGCGTGATCTTCCACGATGCGACGTGAATGCTATTAGGCGTGACTTCTGATCTGTTCGAGACCGTTGGCGACGCACGTCCCCCGCGCGAGACGATGGCGGAGGGCGCTGTCGTGCTGCGCGGCTTCGCCAGGCCATTCGAGGCCGCGCTGATTCCGGCTCTGCGCGAAATCGTCAAGCAGGCGCCGTTCCGCCATTTGATCACGCCGGGAGGCCACCGCATGTCGGTCGCGATGACCAATTGCGGAAGCCTCGGTTGGGTTTCTGACTCCAGCGGCTATCGTTATGACGGCATCGATCCGAATTCGGGCGCGCCGTGGCCGCGGATGCCGTCGGTACTATGCAGGCTCGCCGCCGGCGCGGCGACCGAGGGGGGCTACGCCGGCTTCACAGCGGAGGCCTGCCTGATCAACCGCTATGTTCCCGGCGCCAAACTGTCGCTGCATCAGGACAAGGACGAGCTGGATTTCGCGGCCCCCATCGTCTCAGTGTCGCTCGGGTTGCCGGCGATCTTTCTGTTCGGTGGTCTGAAGCGCAGCGATCCGACGCGACGCTATCGCCTGGAGCATGGTGACGTCGTGGTGTGGGGCGGGCCGTCGCGGCTCGTCTTTCACGGCGTCGCGCCGCTCGCCGACGGCGAGCACGGTCTGCTCGGCCGCCAGCGCATCAACCTGACCTTTCGCAAGGTGCGCCCAGGCGCTGCCGGCCGTTAAGCCGGCGGCCGTTGTACACGGCGCTAGATGTTCTTTGCAGGGTGGATGAACGCCCAGGGCGAGACTTCCGAGCCCGTCGGCACTTCGATCGAGATCACGTAGGGACCGCCGTCGGCCAGTGCCTTCTCCAGCGCCTTGCGGAAATGATCGGGCGACGTGACCCGCGCCGCCCCCACGCCGAAGGATTCGGCGAGCTTGACGAAATCCGGATTGACCAGGTCAGAGGCGACGATGCGGCCGTCGAAACGTTCGTGCTGGTCGCGACGGACATTGCCATAGGCGTTGTTGTTGAAGACCAGCGTCACCACGCCGATCTTGAATTGCACCGCAGTGGCGAGCTCCTGTACGCCGAACATGAAGCCGCCGTCGCCGGTGATCGCGACCACCGGCTTGCTCGGGTTCGCGACCTTGGCGCCGAGCGCAGTCGGAAAGCCCGAGCCGAGCGTGCCCTGATAGCCCGACGTGACGAAGGTGCGCGGCTCGTAGGTCGGGAAGCCGTACCAGGAGGCGAAGCCCACCTGCGACAGTTCGTCGGTGACGATGGCATTGGCCGGCAGAACCTCACGCAGGATCTTCAGGTAAGCCATCTGCGGCTGGATGCGCTGGATCTCATGCTCGGCAGCGGCGGACGCCTCGCGGATCGCGGCGCGCCGCCCGCTGGTCTTGCTGTAACCGGCCATGCGCACGGCGGCGACGAGATCGGCAGTCGCAGCCTTGGCGTCCGCGATCACGGCGGCATCGGGCGGCCATCGGCGCATCTCGACGGGATCGATATCGATGCGCACGCATTTCAGCCCGTCCGGCCGATAAGGCCAGCGCGACATCGTCGGTAATTCCATGCGGGTGCCAATGCCGATCATCAGGTCGGTCTTCGGCCACAGCTTGTAGGCCGCCGCCATCGTGAGCCCGAGCTCGTGCGCGTTCGAGACGATGCCGCGGCCGCTGCGGAAGGCGACGACCGGCGCGTCGATCATCTCGGCGAGCTCGAGGATCTCCTCGCGCGCGTCGATCGCGCCGCTGCCGACGAAGATCATCGGCGCCTTGCTACCGGCGATCAGGTCGGCGGCGGCCCTGATGCGGTCAGGATCGGCCTGCGGCGCCGGCAGCGGGTCGAACGGCTTGACGGTCGCGACCTGAGCGCGCTGAGTGAACACGTCCCACGGCATTTCCAGCGAGGCCGGCCCGCGCCGGCCGGACAGCATCTCCTGGAACGCGCGCGACACCATCGCCGGTGCATTGTCGGGATATTCGATGCGGTCGGCCCATTTCACGAAGGTGCGTAGTGTCGCGAGCTGGTCCGGCATCTCGTGCAGATGGCCGCGGCCTTTGCCTAGGAATTGCGTCGGTACCTGTCCGGTGAGGCACAGCACCGGCTCGTTGCAGCCGAACGCGGTGAGCAGCGCCGCCGAAGCGTTGAGCACGCCGGGGCCGGGCACCACGCTGAACACGCCGGGCCGTCCGCTGGAGCGGGCATAGCCGAACGCCATATAGCCGCAGGCTTGCTCGTGCCGCGCGCCGATCACCTTGAGCTGCGCCTGGTGGAACGCGTCGAACAGGCCATAGATCTGCGCGCCGGGCAGCCCGAACACGGTGTCGACGCCGTGGGCGACGAGACCATTGACGATCGCTTCGCCGCCGGATGTTGAGGTCATGGCACTGTCCGTTCGTTTGCTAGTTGGCTTCGTCGACGACGCCGTTGCGCAGGACTCCGACACCTTCGGCCTCGACCTCGATGACATCGCCCGGTTTCAGATAGCGCGGCGGATCGAACCGCGCACCGGCACCGGTGGGTGTGCCCGTGACGATGATGTCGCCGGGAACCAACGTCGTAAAGGTCGAGATGTAGTTGATGAGGTAGCGGAAGCCGAAGATCAAGCGCGAGGTGCGGTCGTCCTGCCGCGTCTCGCCGTTTACCCGCGTGGTCAGGCGGATGTCGGCGATCTGCGCTTCGGTGGTGTAGGGCACGATCCACGGGCCGAGGCTGCCGGTGGAATCGAAGTTCTTGCCCTGGGTGACATTGAATTTGGCATGGCGCACCCAATCGCGGATGGTGCCTTCGTTGCACAGCGAAACCGCCGCGATGTGATCGAGCGCCGTGCTTTCCGGAATGTGCCGGCCGGCCTTGCCGATGACCAACACGAGCTCGCCCTCATAGTCGAGCTGCGGCGAGGCGCGCGGACGTACCAGCGGCGCGTTGTGGCCGACGAAGGAGCGCGGCACGCGCAGGAACATGCTCGGATATTTCGGCGCGTCCGAGCCGTCCTTGTACTCGGCGTTGCGGTCCGGATAGTTGACGCCGATGCAGATGGTCTTTTCCGGAGACGGAATCGGCGGCTGCAAGGCCACTGCGTCGAGTGCGTGATCGGGCGAGCGCCCGGCGGCAGCATCCGCAAGCTTCATCAGCGCGCCGGCGGCGACGGCTTCGCGCAAGCTCGGATAGTCCTTGGCGAAACGCGCGGAGAGATCGACGATGCCGGTGTCGGTGGCAGCGCCATATCTCATGGCGCCGTTGACTGAATAAGTGGCGAGGCGGGGAGTGGTCATTGCAAGGTCCCGTCAGTCCGCAACCAGCACGTCGGCCACGAAGCGTGGCTCGCGCACGGCTTGTCCCGCGAACGGCGAGCCCTCCTCGAACCACGAGCGTGGTGCCGGCGCGCCCCACAATGTCTGGCGGCGCGGATCGCGCAGCGACCAGCGCAGCGGCTCGTGGTCGTGATCACCGGTGAAATAGTCGCTGGTATAGAGCTCGATGCGATGGCCGTCGGGATCGCGGACGTACAGGAAAAAGGCGTTGGAGATGCCGTGCCGCCCGGGGCCGCGCTCGATGTTCTTGAGGAAGCCCGAGGAGGCCATCACGTCGCAGAGATGCACGATGTTCATCGCCGTCGGCACCCAATAGGCGATGTGGTGCAGGCGCGGGCCCTTACCATTGGTGATGGCGAAGTCGTGCACATTGCCCTTGCGGTGCATCCAGGCCGCAGCGATTCGGCCATTGGCGCCGTCTTCCTCGGCATATTCGGTGAGGCGGAAGCCGAGCCGGGCGTAGAAGTCGACGGTGTCCTGCACCTCGGCCGCGAAGACGTTGAAATGGTCGAGCCGCTGCGGGTGGCAGCCCTTGTAGAGATCGTAGCGCCGGAGCAAGTGCGGGCGCTTCTCCATCGTGGCGTAAAGCTCGATCTGGAAGCCGAACGGATCGGTGAATTGCAGCGTGCGGCCCTGGAACGGCTGGTCGACGAAGGTATGCTCGATGCCGTTCTCCGAGCAGAATGCCGCCGCCTTGTCGAGGTCGCGATCATTGCCGACCCTGAAGCCGAGCCGGTTGCAGGTCGCCTTCGGCGCCTTGCGCAGCACCACCGAGTGATGCTGGTGCTCCTCGCAGGCGCGCAGATAGACCGCCTTGTCGTCGCGGTCCTCGATATGCAGGCCGATGGTCTTCTCGTAGAACGCGGCACTGGCGTCGAGGTCAGTGACGTCGAGAATGGCGTGGCTGCAACGGATGATGTTGAACGGCGGATCGAAGATGTGCTGCGGAACGGGCATTGATGTTTCCCCTCTGGATCGTCATTCCGGGGCGGTCGTCAGGACCGAATCCGGAATCTCGAGGTTCCGGGTTCGCTGCGCGCCCCGGAACGACGGCTAAATTCCCAGTCTTTGAATCTTGTGCGTCCCGCGCGCGAGCGAGACGTGCTTGGTTTCCATGTAGAAATCGAACGAGTAGTCGCCGCCGTCGCGGCCGATACCCGAGGCCTTCATGCCGCCGAATGGCGTCGGCAGATGGCGGACGTTTTCCGAGTTGAGCCAGATCATGCCGGCTTCGAGCGCATCGGCCACGCGCAGCGCACGGCCGACGTCGCCAGCCCACACATAGCCGGCGAGGCCGTATTGTACGCCGTTTGCGATTTCGATGGCATCAGCCTCGTCGCGGAAGGGGATCACGGTCAGGAACGGCCCGAACACCTCCTGCTGGGCGACGCGCATCGTGGCATTGGCGCCGGTTACCAGCGTCGGCTGCACGTAATGCCCGCCGCCGGGACCGTCATGCGGCTTGCCGCCAACGGCGATGGTGGCACCGTCGCTCCTCGCGATGTCGAAATAGCTGCAGACCTTGGCAAGATGCCGCTCATGGATCAGCGGCCCGATCTCGGTTGCGGGATCGAGCGGATGGCCGACCTTCAGCGCCTTCACCCGCGCGGTGAGCTTCTCGATGAACTTATCGGCGATACTCTGCTGCACCAGCAGGCGGCTGGACGACGTGCAGCGCTCGCCGTTGAGCGAGTAGATCATGAAGACAACGGCATCGAGCGCGCGGTCGAGATCGGCATCGTCGAACACGATCACCGGGTTCTTGCCGCCGAGCTCGAAATGCACCCGCTTCAGGGTCGGCGCGCCCTGCGCCATGATCGCCGAACCGGTTGCGCTTTCGCCGACGAACCCGATCGCCTTGATGGCGGGATGTTCCGTCAGCGCCTTGCCGGCATCTTCGCCGAAGCCATGCACGGTGTTGAATACGCCGTCGGGAATACCTGCTTGTTGCGCCAGCTTGACCAGCAGGTCCGCAGTGACCGGCGACCACTCGGCCGGCTTGTGCACCACCGTGCAGCCGGCGGCGAGCGCAGGTGCGATCTTCCAGGTCGAGAGCATGAACGGCGTGTTCCACGGAGTGATTACGCCGACCGGGCCGATCGGCACGCGGGTCGAGATGTTCCAGTGCTCTTCGCTCGGCGTGTTCAGGCCGTCGCGCGCCTCTGCGCACTTATCAGCGAAGAAGCGGAAGTTCTCGGCGGCGCGGATCGCGGCCTTGGCCATGAAGCGGTGCGCCTGGCCGGTGTCGATGCATTCGAGCACGGCGATGTCGTCGGCGCGCTCCTCGATCGCGTCGGCCACGCGATGCAGCAGCTTGCGCCGCTGCGCCGCCGGCACGTCGCGCCAGGTCTTGAACGCGCGCGCGGCGGCCGTCGCGGCGCGATCGATATCCTCAGCATTGCCTTTTGCGACCGACGCCAGCACCGAGCCGTCGATCGGCGACCTCGTCTCGAAGGTCTGGCCTGTCACCGAGGGGACGATCTTGCCGTCGATCAGGTGGCCGATGCCTTCGGCTTTCAGCTTGGCGAGCAGGGGACCCGCGCGGTCGCGATTGGCCTGGAACTTGTCTGCGGATTTCGGAGTGGCCTTATCCATTGATCGTCTCCACTTTCAGCGCATCGTGGATGTTGTTGCGTTTCCAGCTCGTCTCCTTGTCGTTGATCTGCATATCGAACGACAGAGCGAACTTGGATTTGGCGAAGACCGGGTCGAGGTGGGCCGACAGTACCTTGAAGATATGTTCGCCGGCCTTCTTGCGGGCGGCGAGATCACGGCCTTCGCCGAGCCGCAGCACCATGTCGAGGAAGCTATGGGTCTGGCGCCCGTCGGCGATCGCGTAGTGCTCACATCTGATCGCGCGGACGCGGATGCCGCCGAGTGGGAAAATGCCGGTCTCGACCGCAGCCTTGCGGACCAGTTCGACAGTCTCGGCCATGTCGATCAGGTTGTCGAGATTGGCGGAATATTCAAGCGTGAAGTGCGGCATGAACGGCCTCCTGGCGAATGTGTCAAGCGAAGTGGCAACTCACGGAACCGTAAGCTCCATAGTCGGCCTGGATCGTGTCGCCTTTGCAGGTCTCGATCGGGCGGATGAAGGAGCCCGCCAGCACCACCTGGCCGGCTTCGAGCGCGAGCCCGTTAGGCGCGATCTTGTTGGCGAGCCACGCCACCGCGGTCGCCGGATGGTTCATCACGCCGGCGGCGAGCCCAGTCTCCTCGAGCTGGCCGTTGCGGAAGCACAGCGCGCCGATCCAGCGCAGATCGGCTTCCAGCGGGCGAATCGGCCGGCCGCCGAGCACAATGCCGGCATTGGCGGCATTATCGGCGATGGTGTCGAAGATCTTGCGTGTCGCCTTGGTCTCGGGGTCGACGCGTTCGATGCGTGTGTCCAAGATTTCGAGCGCCGGCACCACGAAGTCGGTGGCGTTGAGCACGTCGAATAATGTGCAGTTGGGACCCGCAAGACGGTGCTTCATCACGAAGGCAAGCTCGGCTTCGACCCGGGTCCCGATGAAGCGATCGCTCGGCACCAGCCCGCCATCGGCAAAGAACATGTCGTCGAGCAGAATGCCGGAGTCGGGCTCGTCGATGTTGAGCGCGCTCTGCATCGCTTTCGAGGTCAGGCCGATCTTGTGGCCCTTGACGATGCGGCCCTGCGCCACCTTCATCTCGACCCAGGCCTTCTGAATCGCGTAGGCATCTTCAATGGTAATGCCAGGGTACTGCAGCGAAAGCTGGCGGATTTGCTTGCGGGTCTTTTCCGCCTGGTCGAGCCTTGCGGCAGCAGCGCGGATATCGTCCTGGGAGAGGGCCATGCGTGATACACAAATTTGGATGCCGGGAAGATGATTAACATGTTAAGTGAATTCCCGCAAATTGAATCGGGGCATGCTGCGATGCAAAAAATCGTGGCGGTGGATTGAGCGATGGCGCGCAAGAAATCGTCAAACGACGTCCGATCGACGCCGGCCGAGGCCGGGTCACCGCGTCGCGCGCCGATGCGCGAATTTTCGCGCTCGCTGCCGATGTCGCTGCTCCGCGCGCGTGAAGCCGTGATGCGGCAGTTCCGCCCGTCGCTGCGCAATCACGGGCTGACCGAGCAGCAATGGCGGATCCTGCGTGCGCTCACCTCCGTCGATGAGATCGAGGTCACCGAGCTCGCGCATGTGGCATTTCTGCTCGGGCCGAGCCTGTCGCGAATCCTGCGCGACCTCGAGGGTCGTCAGTTGATCGAGCGCAAGGCCGCGGAGAACGACCTGCGGCGCGCGGTCGTCTCGATCTCGGCAAAGGGGCTGAAGCTGATCGAGGCGGTGGCGCCGACATCGGAAGCCATCTACGCCGCGATCACCAAGCGCTACGGCGCGCGCAGGCTTGCGGAGCTCCAGGACATGCTGGGCGCGCTGGAAGCGAGCCTGGCGGGAATGACATCCGCCGATGATGGCGAGGTCGAGGCCGACGCGTAGCCAAGACTTCATGCGATGACGTGCGGCAATACCGGCTAGGCCATGTAGGGCACGCGCGAAATCACGTTGATGGCGCGGAATTCGGCAATCCAGCCGGCAACTTTCGAATGGGACCACTCGATATGGCGGCGCAAAGTCGTAGCCGCCGCGTCGCCGTCGCCCGCGCGCAAGGCTTCCATGATCAGCAGATGCTCGTCCATGAAGGTATCGATCTGCGGCGCAGTCAGAGCGACCTGAATGTGCTTGCCGATCACGAAAGCGCAGTGAGTACGCTTGAGAGCCTCGATCATCTCGCGATTGATGCCGTAACTCAGGCACCGGATATGCAGATCACCTTCGATCTCGTCGAGCTCGGCCACGCCGATTCGGTCGCGGAATCGGATCCCTTCGCGGAGCCGCTCCGCCATCTGGTCCAGCACCGAGGGCGGAATCCGCGCAGCAGCGGATTTCAGCAGGAGCGGCTCAAGCGTTGCCCGCACCTCGAAGATGTCGCGGACGCGATCCTCGTCGAGCGGCACCACATACCAATGGGCTTTGGCGCCTTTCTCCAGAATTCCGATCGCCTGCGCACGGAGCAATAGGTTGCGGGCCACCGTGCGTCCCACTCGGAAATGCCGCGCCAGCGCGAGCTCACTGACGCGGAAGCGTCCGAACAGCGAGCGGAAAATGATCTCACGTTCGAGCCTGTAATAGAGGGTGTCCCAGGCATCGCTTCGCACCGCTTCGACGGGTCCGTTGGTCAGCCCGAGCATCTCCGGTGTGATCGGGACGCGCTGGGGTTCGACCTTGCGCTTGCCGGCGATGACGCCGCGGCCGTCGAACCGGCGCACCAGGCCGATGCGCTCCAACTGCTCGAAGGCCTGTCGCACAGGGGAGCGGCTGGAGCCGAACAAGGTCGCGATCGCCGATTCGGAAAGAACGGTTCCGGCTGGAACGCCACCGGATCGGATGTGCTTTGCCAATGCGTTCTTGATCAGCGCATAGGCCGGCTGTTTTCGTCTGGTCTGCGATTTCGCTCTTGGAATCGACATGGATGACTGCCCGCCGGCCAGACTATCACGTGATTGCATCGAGGTCGCCCGCGCAGGCATTTACGCACCGCCTGACGCGAGCTTTTGACTATTGCGTGCAATGTGCAATCATGATTAGCTCCGTGTCCATACGCTTAGATTGATTATCGCCGTTGCACGTCCGGTGCGCTGCAGCGGCGCAAACGTTTGCTTGTCGCGCTGCGTGATGGCCATGGGTGAGGCAACAAGTCTACGCGTCTAGCTCGTCTCAATGCAGCCGACATGCAAGCTCGGCGTTATCCAGGGAGGATTGAATGAAACTGACGAGACGTGAGTTTTCCGCCGGTTTGGCGGCAGGTCTCGCTGCTCCTGCGCTGCTGCGGAGCGCGCATGCGCAAGGTGCGACCATCAAGATCGGCATGTGCGCGCCGGTCACCGGTCCCGCGGCCGAATCCGGCGGTTATGCCATCAAGGGCGCCAAGCTGGCGCTTGAGGCCGTCAACAAGGCCGGCGGCATCCTTGGCAAGCAGGGCGAGTTGATCATCGAGGATGATCAGACCACCAACCCTGGCATCGTGCTGGCGTTTTCCAAGCTCGCGGCCCAGTCCGACATCGTCGGCTTCCTCGGCTCGATTCGTTCGACCCAGGTCCATGCGATGGCGCCCGATGTGCTGAAGCTCGGCAAGCCCGTGATGATCGGCGGCACCGATCCGAACCTCACCCATATGGGCAACAAGTGGCTGTTCCGCTTCCGGCCGAACGACAGCTATTCGGGCCGCGTGATCGCCGAATACGGCGTCAACACGCTCGGCAAGAAGAAATGGGCCGTGCTGCACTCGACCGACGCGTTCGGCACCGCCGGCGGCAAGGCGCTGACTGAAGCGCTGCAGAAGCTCGGCGCGCCGCCCGTGCTCGACCAGGGCTATGCCAACCAGAGCCAGGACTTCACGCCGGTCGTGCTCGCAATCAAGCAGTCCGGCGCGGATATCCTCGGTTCCTATTTCACCTTTGAGAATGATCTCGGCATCTTCGCCCGCCAGCTACGCCAGCTCGGCGTGAATATTCCGTGGGTTGGCTCGCCCTCGATCGTCAACATCACCGCGCTCAAGCTCGCCGGTCCTGCGCTCTACAACACCTATGGTGTTGCCGACTACGCGGAGGATTCCAGCGACGCCTCGAAGGCGTTCGGCAAGCTCTATCGTGATGCGGTCAAGGTCGCGCCCGACAACCAGAGCGCCTGGACCTATGACGCCGTCACCGTGCTGGCCACGGCGATCAACAAGGCCGGCTCGACCGAGCCCGAGAAGGTGCGCGAGGCGATCCTGGCGATCAAGAAATTCCCGGGTGCCGAGGGCGAATACAATTTCGACCAGAATGGCGACGGACTTCACGGCTACAACATCGTGAAGAACGACAAGGGCAAGATCGTCTTCGACAAGCACATCGAATCCAACGACTGATGCGGGCTGAGGCCTCTCCGGCAATAGCCGGGGAGGCCGCGCCGGCCGGCCGTTGAAACAAGTTCTCCTTCAACCGAACGCTTGTCATGGATCTGGTCCTTCAACTCCTGTTCACGGGCATCGGCATCGGCGCCGTCTACGCGCTGGTCGCGCTCGGCTTCGTGCTGATCTTCCGCGCCACCAATGTGGTGAACTTCGCGCAAGGCGAGTTCTCCATGGTCGCGGCCTATCTGATGGTGGTGTTCGCCGTCGATCTCGGCTGGCCCTATTGGCTGTCGTTCCTGATCGCGCTCGCCGGCATGGCGCTGCTCGGCGTGATCTTCAATCTCGGCGTCTACTACCCGTTGCGCCACCGCACCTATCTGCCCGTGATCATCGCCACCATCGGCGCCTCGATTCTGCTCTCCAATTCCGTGCTTGCGATCTACGGCCCGCAACCGCAGGTGTTGCAGGGCTGGTTCGATACGCCCGGCATCCAGCTCGGCCCGGTCTATCTCGACAGCCAGTATTTGCTGATCATCGGCGTCACGATCCTGCTGGTGCTGTTCAATTTCTGGTTCTTCGAGAAGACGCTGCTCGGCAAGAAGCTGCAAGCGACCTCGCAGGACAAGGAAATGGCCTCGCTGCTCGGCATTTCCGTCTCCACCATGATCATGATCACCTTCATCTATTCGGCCGTGCTCGGCGGACTCGCCGGCATCCTGGTGGCGCCCGTGCTGTTCGTGTCGATCCAGATGGGCTCGACGATCGCACTGAAGGCCTTTGCTGCGACCATCATCGGCGGCTTCGGCGACGTCGCCGGCGCCATCATCGGCGGCCTTGCGCTTGGCGTGATCGAGACGTTCGGCGCCGCCTATATCTCGGTGCCGTACAAGGATGGCTTCGCGTTCCTGGTGCTGATCGCCTTCCTGATCTTCCGGCCGCAGGGCATCTTCGGCGAACGTGTCGCGGAGAAAGCATGAGCGCGAGCGAGAACATTCAGATCCCGGCTCCGGCGGTACGCTCGAAGCCGCTGGTCATTCGTCATGCGCCGTATTTCATCGGCGCCGCCGTGTTGGTTGCGCTCGCCGCCAGCATGGGGTTCGACGGCTACGTCCTCAATATCCTATTGCAGGCGACGACGTTCTCGATCGCGGTGTTCGGGTTGTCGGTCGTGCTTGGCCTCTGCGGCCAGATCAACCTGGCGCAGGCGACATTCTTCGGCTTCGGCGCCTACGCGGTCGGTCTTGGCACCACCGATCTGCACATGAGCTTCTGGCCCTGCCTGGTTGCCGGCTGCGTGGTCGCGCTGATTGCCGGCGCGTTCCTCGGCATGTCGACGCTGCGGCTCGGCGGGCATTACCTGGCCATGGTGACGATCTCGTTCCAGCAGATCGTGACCCTGGTGATGATCAATGCCATCGGCCTGACCCATGGGCCGGACGGCGTCGCCAACATCAAGCGGCCTGAGCTGTTCCAGTCCTCGCAGAGCTATCTCGCATTCTGCGTCGCGGTGCTCGCGATCGTCGGCTACCTCGTCTGGCACCTGCCGGACACCAGGCTCGGCCGCGCCATGCGCGCGGTACGCGACAATGAGCTCGCGGCCGGCGTCAACGGCATCGACGTATTTCGCACCAAGGTCTACGCCTTCGGCATCTGCGCACTGCTCGGCGGTCTGGCCGGCGGCCTGTTCGCGGGCGGCTTCGCCTATGTCAGCCCGGACCAGTTCTCGTTCGCGGAATCGATCGGGTTCCTGACCATGTCGCTGCTCGGCGGTGTGGCCTCGCCGATCGGCGCGGCGATCGGTACGGGGCTTCTGATTCTGATCCCGGAATGGCTGCGCTTCCTCAAGAGCGTGCCGGGACTCTATCTCGCGATCTACGGCCTGTTCGTGATTCTGATCATCCGCTTCATGCCCGACGGCATCTGGGGCTTCGTCTCCGATGCCTTCACGCGCTGGCGGGCGCACACCAAGGCGGCGCCGGCTGCCGCCGCGCTGCAGCTCAAGCCCGCCACCGCGGGCGGCGACATCGTGCTCGAAGTGACCGGGTTGTCGAAGCACTTCGGGGGTCTCAAGGCCGTTGACGGCGTCGACATCGCGGTGAAGCGCGGCAGCGTCCATGCGCTGATCGGCCCCAACGGCTCAGGCAAGACCACCACGTTGAACGTGCTGTCCGGCCTCTACAAGGCGACCGCGGGCCGAATCGTGCTCGACGGCACTGACATCACCGACATGGCGCCGCATCAGCGCACGGCAGCGGGCCTGGGACGCACGTTCCAGAACATCCGCCTGTTTCGCTCGATGACGGCGCTCGAGAACGTCGAGATCGGTGCGGAGCGTCCCGGCAACACCATGATCGGGAAGGGCGAGGACGCGCTGACCGAGCGGGCGATGGAGGCCTTGACCTTCGTCGGCCTCGGCAACCGCGCCAACGAGCTGATCTCGAGCTTCTCCTATGGCCACCAGCGATTGATCGAGATCGCCCGCGCGCTGGCGTCCAATCCGACGCTGTTGCTGCTCGACGAGCCGGCCGCCGGTCTCAACTCGACAGAAAAGCTCGAACTGCACGAACTGCTCAAGCGTATCGCAGCGCAGGGCCTCACCATCCTGATCATCGATCACGACATGACGCTGGTCTCGGAAGCCGCCCAGCACATCACGGTGCTGAACTTCGGTCGCCGCATTGCGGACGGCGAATCCATGGCGGTGCTGCGTCATCCCGACGTCGTCTCCGCCTATCTCGGGAGCGAATGATGCCGCTGCTCGAAATCCGCAACCTCGTGGTCCGCTACGGCGAGATCGAAGCGCTGCGTGGCATCACCATCGCGGTGGAGCAGGGCCAGGTGGTGACACTGCTCGGGGCCAACGGCGCCGGCAAGTCGACGACGCTGCGCGCGATCTCCGGCCTCGAGAAACCCGCTTCCGGCCACATCCTGTTCGACGGTCAATCGATCGCGGGTCTCGGTCCGGAGGCGATCGTCCGGCTCGGCATCTCGCATGTGCCGGAGGGGCGCCGCGTGTTTCCGGGCCTCAGCGTGAAAGAGAACATCATGCTCGGCGCATCGAACCGTAAGGTATCGGCGTCGCAGATCTCGCGTGAAGCGGACGCGATGTTCGATCTCTTCCCGGAGATCCGGACGTTCTCCAATGCACTCGGCTGGACGCTGTCGGGCGGTCAGTTGCAGATGGTCGCCGTCGCGCGCGGCCTGATGGCCAAGCCCCGGCTTTTGCTGCTCGACGAACCCTCGCTTGGGTTGGCGCCGGTGATCGTCCAGGCCGTCTTCCGCATCATTTCGCAGATCAGGAAGGACACCACGGTCTTGCTCGTCGAGCAAAATGCGCGCATGGGACTTTCGGTCGCCGATCACGGCTTCGTGCTGGAAACCGGGCGGATCGTGCTGGGCGGCAAACCGGACGAATTGTGGGGCAACGAAGCCATTGCTGCGGCTTATCTCGGCGGTCACGCCAAGGCCTCTGCCTGAAGCTGCATGATCGGAAAAAGTGGAGCCGGGTTTTCGATCAGATCACGCGCCAACAACTGAGCGAGCTAGTCTTTCATGGTCACCATCAAGGTTGAAAACCTCATCAACTTCGTTTCCGAGGTCTTTTCGCATTCGGAGTCCTCTCCGGACGAGGCGCGGCGCATCGCGACCTACCTGACGACCGCGAACTTGACCGGCCATGACAGCCACGGCGTGATCCGCGTGCCCGTGTATGTCAGGTGGAAGAAGATGGGCTCGATCGTGCCGAACCAGACCCCCGAGGTTGTGGTCGACACGCCGTCGCTCGCCGTCGTCGACGGCAAGTTCGGCTACGGCCAGACCGTGACACCGGTCGCGGTTAGGATCGGCATCGAGAAGTGCAAGAAGGCAGGGCTCGCCGCGGTTGCTCTGCGCAACTCCGGCCATCTCGGCCGTGTCGGCGACTGGGCCGAAATGGCGGCCGCGGAAGGTCTCGTCTCGATTCATTTCGTGACCGCGGCAGGCTCGCTATTGGTCGCGCCTTACGGCGGCGTCGAGAAGCGCCTGTCCACCGCGCCGTATTGCGTCGGCATTCCGCGCCAGGGCCAGGATCCGATCGTGCTCGATTTCGCCACCTCCGTCGTCGCTGAGGGCAAGTGCCTGGTGGCAAGCCGTGGTGGCAAGAAGCTGCCGGCCGGCGCGCTCGTCGATGCCGACGGCACGCTGAGCGAGGATCCGCACGTGCTGTATGGCCCGTACACGCCCGACGGTCCGCGCGATCACACCAAGGGCACCGGCGCGATCCGCGCCTTCGGCGATCACAAGGGCTCGGGCCTTGCGTTTATCTGCGAGCTGCTCGGCGGCGCGCTGACCGGCACCGGTGCGACATCGTCGGACCGGCGGTTCGCCAACGGCATGATGGCGTTCTACATCGACCCCAAGGTGGTCGACACCAGCAATTTCTTCGATGGCGAAATCACCCGCTACACCGATTTCATCCGCGCCACCAAGCCGATTGCGGGTACGGGGTCTGTGCTGGTTCCGGGCGATCCCGAGCGGAAAACCCGCGCCGAGCGCACCAGGAACGGCATCCCCTTGCCTGACGACACCTGGGCGGCGATAGTGAACACCGCGCGCGACGTCGGCGTCAGCGAAACCTCTATCCAGCGGGCGACGGAATAATGCACCCGTCATTGCGAGCAGCTCGCGACAAAATTGCAAAGCAATTTTGCGCTCAAGCGACCAAGCCATCCATGCCTCTACAGGCAGAGAAATGGATTGCTTCGCTTCGCTCGCAATGACGACAAGTTTGGAACAGGGAAGGAAGAACAAAGTGGCAAACAAGGTCAAACAGGTCTGGGCATCGGGCAAGGCAGTGGTGAACGCGTGGCTCGCGATCCCGTCGGGATTTTCAGCCGAGGTGATCGCGCAGTGCGGCTTCGACAGCGTCACCGTCGATATGCAGCATGGCGTGCAGGATTATCTGTCGATGGTGCAGTGCTTCCAGGCAATGCACGCCCATCCGGTCACCCCCATGGTCCGCGTGCCCTGGAACGAGCCCGGCATCATCGGCAAGGTGCTCGACGGCGGTGCTTATGGCGTGATCTGCCCCATGGTCAACACGCCGGAGGAAGCCCGGAACCTCGTTTCCTATTCCAAATATCCGCCGAAGGGCGTGCGCTCCAACGGCCCGATCCGCGCCGGCATGTACGGCTCGGCCGGGACCTATCAGCAGACCGCGAATGACGAGATCGTGCTGTTGCCGATGATGGAGACCAAGACGGCTGTCGAGAACATGGAAGCGATCCTCGACGTCGAGGGCATCGACGGCGTCTATATCGGTCCGTCCGACCTCGGATTCTCCTACGGCCTGGTGCCGAAGCTCGACCGCGACGAGCCGGAGATCCTCAGAATCTACGAGAAGATCGTCAAGGAGTGCGGCAAGCGCGGCCTCAACCCGGGCATCCACTGTTCCGGTGCCGACGGCGCGGTGCGCGCGATCAACATGGGCTTCAAACTGGTCACGCTGTCGAACGAGGTCGGTCTGATGCAGACCTACGCCAAGATGTCGGTCAACCAGACCCGCGAGAAGTCCGGCGGCAAGGCGTAGAAGCGAATAGCGAGTGATGAGCGGCGAATAGGGATTGGCGGTTCGCGTAGCGTGCTATTCGCTACTCGCCATTCGCTATTCGTCCCTAAAGGAGAACTCAGATGGCCCCGGCACAAGTAATCCGCCTGCATCCCGACGACAGCGTCCTGATCGCGCGCGCTAGCCTGCCGCCGGGGCTGGTGGTCGCTGAGGGCGTCACCACGGTCGACCGTATACCGGCCGGCCATAAGGTCGCGATCAAGCCGATCGCACAGAGCGAGCCGATCAAGCGCTATGGCCAGATCATCGGCTTCGCGACGCAGGCGATCGTGCCGGGTCAGCACGTGCACACCCAGAACTGCGGCATGGGCGATTTCGCCAAGGATTATGCCTTTGGCGTCGACGTTAAGCCGGTGCCGAATTTCGATCTGCCGGCGACGTTCGACGGCATCCGCCGTCCCGATGGGCGCGTCGCGACGCGCAACTATATCGGCATCCTCACCTCGGTGAATTGCAGCGCCCATGTCGCTAGCCTCGTTGCCGACGTCTTCAAGAAGAACCCGTTCACCGGCGACAATCCGCTGGCCGACTTTCCGAACGTCGACGGCGTTGTCGCGCTGACCCACAAGACCGGCTGTGGCATGACCCAGGACGAGCCGCTGGCGTTGCTCCGCCGCACCCTCGGCGGCTATGCGCGGCACGTGAATTTCTCGAACGTCATTGTGCTCGGTCTCGGCTGCGAGGTGAACCAGATCGGCGGCCTGATGCAGGAGCAGAAGCTCGCCGGCCGGCTGCGCGCGATGGACATTCAGGAAGTCGGCGGCACCCGCAAGACGGTGGAAGCCGGCGTTGCCTTCGTGAAGGAAGCGCTCGCCGACGCCAACAAGGTCAAGCGTGAGAAGGTCGCAGCGAGTGAGCTAACGGTGGCGCTGCAATGCGGCGGCTCCGACGGCTATTCCGGCGTGTCGGCCAATCCCGCGCTCGGCGCTGCAAGCGATCTGTTGGTGCGTCACGGCGGCACCGTGATCCTCTCGGAGACGCCGGAGACCTATGGCGCCGAGCATCTGTTGACCCGCCGGGCCGTCAGCCGCGAGGTCGGCGAGAAGCTCGTCGGCCTGATGCGCTGGTGGGAGGAATATACGAGCCGCGAAGGCGCCGAGATGAACGCCAATCCGAGCCCCGGCAACAAGGCCGGCGGTCTCACCACCATCCTGGAGAAGTCGCTTGGCGCAATGGCGAAGGCCGGCAGCACCAACCTCGTCGACGTCCTGCACTATGCCGAGCCGGTGACGAAGAAGGGCTTCGTGTTCATGGATACGCCCGGCTACGACCCGGTCGCGGCGACCGGGCAGGTGGCGGGCGGCGCCAATCTCGTCTGCTTCACCACCGGCCGCGGCAGCGTGTTCGGCTGCAAGCCCGCGCCGTCGATCAAGCTTGCCACCAACACGCCGATGTACAAGCGGATGGAAGACGACATGGACGTCAATTGCGGCACCATCCTCGACGGCGAGGAGAGTGTGCAGGAATGCGGCCAGCGCATCTTCGACCTCATCCTCAAGACCGCGTCGGGCCAGCCGACCAAGAGCGAGAGCTTTGATTTCGGCGGCGCCGAATTCGCGCCGTGGGTGCTCGGCGCGACGATGTGAGAGAGGGGCATTGCGCATAGGAAGTGGCGAGTAGGGAAGTCCATTCGCTGCTCGCAATTCGCCCGCCTCCACCGCGTGCCCGTCGTTGTGCGGTTACTTGACCTAACGCAGCGGAGCGCAAGCGGCTCGCGCCGACCCTGCGCTCAGGTCCCGGTACGTCGCATCCCGTCGGCCGCATCGGTACGCAGATTGCGGAAGAACTGCTCGACCTCGCGCGACAGCGTCTCGGCGGTCGTGGTCAGGTCGTTCGACGCCGCAAGCACCGATTCCGCCGCCTTGTTGGTCTGGCCGATGTCATCGCGCAATGAGCCGATGTTTGCGACCAGCGTTTCGTTGCCTTGCGCTGCCATCTGCGCGTTGACCGAGATTTCACGCGTGGCCGCATCCTGCTGGCCGACGGCGGCGGCGATCGTCGAGGTGACATCGCTGATTTCGCGCACCGCGTGACCGATCTCACGGACGGCGCCGACCGAGTTGCGGGTCGAGGCCTGGATCAGGCTGACATTCTCGCTGATTTCGGCGGTCGCCTTCGCGGTCTGCCCGGCCAGTGCCTTGACCTCGTGTGCGACAACCGCAAAGCCGCGGCCGGCATCGCCGGCGCGAGCTGCCTCGATGGTGGCGTTGAGGGCGAGCAGGTTGGTCTGCTCGGCGATCGCCTGGATCAGGTTGAGCACGCCGTCGATGCGCTGGGTGGTAGCGGCAAGGCCCTCGATCTCGCTGATCGATTTGTCGGTGCGTGCGCCCGCCTGCTCGACCGCACTGGAGGACTGCTTCACCTGCCGGCCGATCTCCTGGACCGAGGTGGAGAGTTCCTCGGCGGCGCCGGCAACCGCCGAGACATTGCTTGAAGCCTGTTCGGTCGCTCCTGCCGCGGCAACGGCACGGCCGCTCGCGTTCGCGGCGACGCTCGCGATGGTCTGCGCGGTGTCGCGCATCGTCGCCGCATTATCGTGCACCGCGCGAAGCACCGAGCCGATCGCGCCGCGGAACGCCTCCACCGAGATCTCGATGTGGCGGCTGCGGGCGTCGCGCGCCTCGGAGTCCTGCACGACCTGCGCATTGAGGCTGCGGTTGCGTTGCATCGCCTCCTGGAAAACCTTGATGGCGCGCGCCAGCGCGCCGATCTCGTCGCTGCGCCCGATATGCGGAACGTCGGCCTGCTCAGCGCCCTCGGCCACCCGCTTGATGGTCGCGGTGATCTGCGACAGCGGACGGGCAACCGAGCGGGCGATGATGAGCACGCCGACCACGACCACGATCAGTGCCACGGCGCCGAGGCAAGTCAGGATGAGGGCCATGTCGCGGTTGACGGCGGCCTGCCGCGCCAGCTTCTTGCTGCGCTCAGCATAGACCCTGGACAGCGCCTCGAGATCCTTGTTGAGAGCGGAGCGCACCTCGCGGTTGGCGTCGTTGTCGCCCCACTCGCGTCCGGCGGCGGCGCCGATCTCGACGCCGCGGCGGACCAGCTCCTTGCGGAAGTCGACGAATTGCTCGATCCGCTTCTTGAAGGTCGCGAACTGCTCGGCGTCATCGGCCTGCACCAGCGCTTCCCAGTTCCTGACGACGGCGATGATCTGCTCGTTGAACTTCAACAGGCCAGCGCCGTATTTCTTCACCGTCGCCGGCTCGGTCGACATGTAGATGCCGCGGGATTCCATCACCACGGCATAGACCAACGAGTTGACCCGCTCGACGTTGAGCGCGGCGCGGCTCGCGAGGTCGACGGCCTCGGTCAGTTCCGCGTTCCGCCGCGTGTTGTAGTCGGAAAGGAAAGCGATGGCCGCGGTCAGCGCCGCGATCAGGGCGAAGATCGAGTACAGCTTGGCTGCGAGCGAGAATCGGGATGCCATGGGACGCCGGAACGAGGAGGTCGGAAGCCGTTCGAGGTGGGCATCGAGGGCACTCCGGATGGTCGGCGAGCCCCTTCGGCCGATTAAAAATTATGCTGAATTTTCATGGATGATTCCTTAATGCGCGAGCTTTTCGCGGTCGCAACCGTGGAAATTTGACGAGTAATACCAGTTGTTTACTCTAATGCCGCGGGTTCCGCTGGGCGTGCCTGGATAGCGTTGCCGAAACCTTGCGGGCATCTGCCAGTCGTCATCAATGCGTCGAGGGAGCTGTTAGCAAAGAGCTGCTACGCTGCAGGAGCCCGCCTCCCCGCCAGACCCGAAATGCCATGGTCTACCGTCACACCGTCTTTGCGACCTCATACGTCTTCAATGACCTGCGTGAATTGCTCGCCAAGGCGACGCCGCCGCGTTCCGGCGACCGGCTGGCCGGCATCGCGGCCGACAGCGCCGAGGAGATGATCGCCGCGCGTCTCGCGCTGGCCGACGTTCCGCTGAGGCAGTTTCTCAACGAACCGGTCATTCCCTACGAGGACGACGAGGTCACTCGCCTGATCCTCGACAGCCATGACGTCGCGGGATTTGTGCCGATGTCATCGCTCACCGTCGGCGGCTTCCGCGACTGGCTGCTCTCGGACGACGCGACCTCTGACGCCTTGAAGAAGATCTCGCGCGGTGTCACGCCTGAGATGGTGGCTGCGGTGTCGAAGCTGATGCGCAATCAGGACCTGATCCTGGTCGCACGGAAGTGCGAGGTGACCACGCGCTTCCGCAATACCATCGGCCTGCGCGGGCGGATGAGCGTGAGGTTGCAGCCCAACCATCCGTTCGACGACACCCGGGGCATCACTGCCTCGATCCTCGACGGACTTTTGCTCGGATCCGGCGATGCCTGCATCGGCATCAACCCGGCGAGCGACGATCCCAACGTCATCGCGGGCCTGCTCCGGCTGCTCGACAACATCATCACACGGCTGGAGATCCCGACGCAAAGTTGCGTGCTCACGCATGTCACGACCACGCTCGGATTGATCGGTCAGGGGCTGCCGGTCGATCTCGTCTTTCAGTCGATCGCCGGCACCGAAGCCGCCAACCGCAGCTTCGGCGTCGATCTCTCGATCCTGCGGGAAGCGCGTGAGGCGGCCCTGTCGCTGCACCGCGGCACGGCCGGCGACAACGTCATGTATTTCGAGACCGGGCAGGGGTCGGCGTTGTCGGCCAACGCCCACCACAGGGTCGACCAGCAGACCTGCGAGGCGCGGGCCTATGCAGTGGCGCGCGCGTTCGATCCGCTGCTGGTCAACAGCGTGGTCGGCTTCATCGGTCCCGAATACCTCTACGACGGCAAGGAAATCATTCGTGCCGGGCTCGAGGATCACTTCTGCGGCAAGCTGCTCGGCCTGCCGCTCGGTGTCGACGTCTGCTACACCAATCACGCCGAGGCCGATCAGAACGACATGGACAACCTGCTGACGTTGCTGGCGGCCGCCGGCGTCACATTCATCATGGGCGTTCCGGGCGCCGACGACGTCATGCTGAACTACCAGTCGACCTCGTTTCACGACGCCCTCTACATCCGCGACCTCTTCGGCCTGAAGCGGGCACCCGAGTTCGACGATTGGCTGATTCGCGCAGGCCTCGCGGGGCAGGACTTTCGCCTTGTTGGCGATGCGGCGCAGCTCCCCGAATTTGCTTCCAGGCTGCTGGCCTGACGCGGGAATCTGAGTCCTTTCGTAGCAACCATCCCGACGTTGTGACGTTAGCAGGTGCCACAATGTTGAAGAATTTCTAGCCCACCGTTCAACGACGTGGTTAGATTTGTTGGTGCTTCGCTTGAGGAAGTTTGATGAGAGCTGAAGGCATTGGGACGGTGCGGCGTATCCTCTGCGTCTTTCCGCGCTATACGTCGGCCTTTGGTACCTTTGAGTATTCCTATCCGCTCACCGACGGCGTCAAGGCGTTCATGCCGCCGCAGGGGCTGTTGCTGATCGCGGCCTATCTGCCGGCGAACTGGTCGGTCCGCTTCATCGACGAGAATCTGCGTCCGGCGTCGGATGACGATTTCGCGTGGGCGGACGCCGTCTTCGTCAGCGGTATGCACATCCAGCGCCAGCAGATGAACGACATCTGCCACCGCGCACATGACCATGACCTGCCGGTCGCGATCGGCGGTCCCTCGGTCAGCGCCTGTCCCGACTACTATCCGTCGTTCGACTACCTCCATGTCGGCGAGCTCGGCGACGCCACCGATGAGCTGATCCGTCGCCTGGCGCAGGACACCAGCCGCCCGGACGCGCAGGTGGTGTTGAAGACTGTGGACCGGCTGCCGATGACGGATTTTCCGCTGCCGGCCTATGAGCTCGCCGAGACGAAGAAGTACTTCCTCGGTAGCATCCAGTTTTCCTCGGGCTGTCCCTATCAGTGCGAGTTCTGCGATATCCCCGGCCTCTATGGCCGCAATCCGCGGCTGAAGACGCCGCAGCAGATCATCGCCGAACTCGACAAGCTGCGCGCCTGCGGCATGACCGATACCGTCTACTTCGTCGATGACAATTTCATCGGCAACCGCAAGGCGGCGGTCGAGCTGCTGCCGCATTTGATCGAGTGGCAGAAGCGGACCGGCTACATCACCCGGCTTGCCTGTGAGGCCACGCTCAACATCGCCAAGCGGCCCGAGATCCTGGAGAAGATGCGCGAAGCCTACTTCGTCACGATCTTCGTCGGCATCGAGACGCCCGATCCCGACGCGCTGAAGGCGATGCACAAGGACCAGAACATGATGGTCCCGATCCTGGAGGGAGTGCGGACCATCAATTCCTATGGGATGGAGGTGGTGTCCGGGATCATCATGGGGCTCGACACCGACAAGCCCGAAACCGGCGATGCGCTGCTCTCCTTTGTCGACGAGTCCCGCATCCCGCTCCTGACCATCAATCTGCTGCAGGCCTTGCCGAAGACGCCGCTGTGGGATCGCCTCGAAAAGGCCGGGCGGCTGGTCCACGACGACAGCCGTGATTCCAACGTGCAGTTCCTGCTGCCCTACGACGACGTGGTCCGGTCCTGGCGCAAGTGCATGGAGGCCGCCTACGAGCCCGAGAAGCTGTTCGCGCGCTACCTGTACCAGTGTGAATATACCTACGCCAACCGCATCAAGGTGCCGGTCAGCCCGGAGATGAAGAGCTGGGCCAACATCCGGCGCGGCCTGGTCATGTTGCGCAACATCTTCTGGAAGGTCGGCATGCTCGGCGACTACAAGCGCGTGTTCTGGAAGTTTGCGCTGGGACGGCTGAAACGCGGCGACATCGAGGGACTGATCTCGGCGACGCTGGTCGCGCATCATCTGATCACCTTCGCGCGTGCAGCCTCCAGCGGAAGGCAGAATGCTTCGAACTATTCGATCCGGCTGCGCGAGGCGTCGGTCCCCGCCGAATGAGACATGAAAGCCCCAGCGCCACCTTCGCGTTCTCTTGCCGATCTGCGTGATCTGACGCCGGCGCGCGTCGGTCTCGGTCGATCTGGCGCCAGCCTGCCGACCGATGCGCTGCTCTCCTTCACGATGGATCATGCGCGCGCACGCGATGCCGTTCACGCGCCCTTCGACGTCGCCGGCATCACCGCAGGTCTTACCGGCCTCGGCTTGGGGCCGGTCGAGGTATCGAGCCAGGCGCGCAGCCGGCGCGATTATCTGCGCCGTCCCGATCTCGGGCGCGTGCTCGATCCCGCATCGGTGCGCAGCCTGAAGGAGAGGGCTATCGCCGCGTGCCGTTGCGCCATCGTGATCGGGGATGGACTGTCTCCGACCGCGGTCAACGTCCATGCCGTCGAACTGCTCCGGTCTCTCGTGCCGCGACTTGGCGCGGACCAGATCGAGGTTGGTGCGGTGATTGTCGCCTCCGGAGCACGGGTTGCGCTTGGTGATGAGATCGGCGACGTCGTCGGCGCGCGCATGCTCGTCATGCTGATCGGCGAACGGCCCGGCCTTTCGGCCCCGGACAGCCTTGGCGCCTATCTCACCTTCGCGCCGCGGATCGGCCTGACCGACGCCGAGCGCAATTGCGTCTCCAATATTCACGGTGCCGGGCTCAGCTACCAGGAGGCCGCATTCAGGATTTCCTGGCTTGTCCGCGAGGGCCTGGCACGCCAGATCACGGGAGTCGCACTGAAAGATGAAAGTGGCGGTGGATCGTCGCAGAATGCGTTACCGGGGTGTGACAAATCAGCTACTTAATGACGGTTTTCGGCGGTTCCCAGCCGATTCGATTCGACGCTCGCGCTTGCGAGCACGGGGGTGGGCCTGTAAAACCGGCGCCGGTCAATATTCGCGTGTTTTCAAGGACTAGCGCCCATCAGTTGCGCTCGTGAGCCTCATTCGCGCCTGAGGACCCAACACCCAAGCTAGACAGATTGAGCCGTTTTCAGAACTGGACAGGGCATGCTCGAAAAGAATTCCGAAAGTCAGGTCCACGTCGAGAAGATCGAAGAACCTCGATCCGGGCCGAGCATCGCATTCGGGATCGAGCGCCTTGGCCTGATTCCGATGCGAGCGCCGATCCTGTCCTGCATCGTTCTCGTGCTCTTGCTGATCGGCGCCGTGTTCGGCGTCCATCGGATCAAGATCGACGACTCATTGTCGCAGTTGTTCCGGTCCAACTCCAAGGACTTCAAGCAGTACGAGGCCGTCACCAAGCGTTTCCCCTCGACCGAATTCGACGTTCTCGTCGTGGTCGAAGGCAAGACGCTGCTCGAGCGCGACAATCTCGAGAAACTGCGCGACATGGTCACCGACCTTCAGCTCGTCGATGGGGTCCGCGGCCTCGTTTCGCTGTTCTCGGCGCGACAGGCGCCGGCGCCCGGCAAGCTGCCGGCGGCGTTGTTCCCGAATGAACTGCCGGAAGGGGAGGCCTACGACAAATTCATCGAGACCGTCAAAAGCAACGAGATCATCCGCGGCAAGCTGTTGTCGGAGGACGGCACACTCGCACTGATCGTGATGTCGCTCGAGCCCAAAGTGGTCAGCAGCAACAAGCTCGGCGATGTGGTCGGCGACATCAGAAAGATCATGGGCGAGGATCTCGGCGGCAGCGGGCTCAATGCCCAGCTCTCCGGCGTGCCGGTCATGCAGCTCGAGATCCGCAATGCGGTCGAGCGCGACGGACTGACCTACAACATCCTTGGCATCCTCGCCGGCTGTATCATCGCCATCATCTTCTTCCGCAAGATTTCCTTCATGGTCGCCGCGGCGTTTCCGCCGATGATCGCAATCCTGCTTGCACTCGGCGGCCTCGGCTGGGCCAATTTCAATCTCAATATGTTCCTCAACGTGATGACGCCGCTCATCATGGTGATCAGCTTCTCCGATTCGATGCAGCTCACCTTTGCGGCGCGCGACCGGCTGATCGCAGGCCAGGACAAGTTCACCGCGTTCAAGAACGCGGTGCTGGTGGTGGGGCCCGCCTGTGTGCTGACCCACGGTACCGCGGGCATCTCGTTCATCGCGCTGCAGTTCTCGGATTCCGATCTGATCCGCAAATTCGGCGAGGCAGGCCTTGCGGCCACCATCATTGCGCTGATCGCGGTGCTCAGCCTGGTGCCGGTGTTCGGCGTGCTGTTCGTGCGCAACGAGCGGATCTTCGCGGTCAAGTTCCAGAGCGCCGATGCCGGCGTGCAGGCGCTGCGCAATTTCTGCTACTGGATCGCCGTGCGCATGGTCGGCCGTCCCGGCCTGTTCAGCCTGATCGCGCTGCTCGTCGTCGGCAGCCTCGGCGTCGTCTACGCGAACCTGCAGCCGCGCTACCGGCTGGCCGACCAGGTGCCGGACAAGCGGCAGGCGGTGGCGGCGTCGAATCGCCTCGACGCCAAGCTGACCGGTGCCAACCCGATCGACGTGCTGATCCAATTCCCACAAGGCGCCTCGCTCTACGCGCCGGAGACGCTGAAGACGATCGCCGATGTCCACGCGATGGTCGAGAAGACCGCCGGCGTCGGCAACGTGTGGTCGCTGGAAACCCTGCGCCGCTGGCTTGCAGAGAAGGCCGGCGCGACTGACGTCAATACGTTGAAGGAATATGTCGACCTGATCCCCGAACATCTGGTGCGTCGCTTCATCGACAAGAACCAGGACGCGGTCGTGGTGTCGGGCCGCGTGCCCGACCTTGACTCCAGCCAGATCCTGCCGGTGGTCAACAAGCTCGATCACGAGCTCGACAAGGTGCGCGCCGAGCACCCCGGCTACGAGATCGCGGTCACCGGTCTCTCGGCGATCGCCGCGCGCAACAGCGCCAGCATGATCGAGAAGCTCAATCGGGGTCTTACCGTGGAGTTCGCGCTGGTCGCGATCTTCATTGGACTGGCATTCCGCTCGATCGTGGTGATGTTCTCCTGCATCCTGCCCGGTATCTTCCCCGTGGTGCTGTCGGGCACCGTGCTGTGGCTCATGGGGGAGGGGTTGCAATTTGCCAGCGTCGTGGCGCTGACGGTGTCGTTCGGCCTCGGCCTCAGCGCCACCATTCACTTCCTCAACCGCCTGCGGCTCGAAACCAAGCCCGGGGTGACGTCGGAGCTCGCGGTCGAGCGCGCCACGGTCCTGGTCGGTCCGGCGCTGATCTTGACCACGGTGGTGCTGGCCTGCGGCCTCGTCGTCACCGTGTTCTCCGACCTGCCGTCGCTGCGCCTGTTTGGCTGGCTCAGCGCGTTCTCGATGGTCGCAGCGCTGGTCGCGGACCTGTTCATTCTGCGGCCGACCTCGATGTTCCTGATCAACCTGTCGCAAAAACTTCGCGGCAAGGGCGGGCGGCCGGCCCCGATCGAGGAAGCCTGACAAAAAAGCCCGGATCCGCTCGTTCGGATCCGGGCTGTTGTTGGCAGGCGAAAAGGCCGCAGTTCAGCTCTTCGTCATCGTGATCGTGACGCCGCGGATCTCGCCCTTCGAATCGATCTGCACAATCTGCTTGGAGCCGTTGGTTCGCAGGTTCAGGTTTGCGGCAAAGCCGGACGCCTCGACGAATACGTCGATCTGCCCGCCACCCGCAGTGCCCTGCAGGTTGCCGAAGATGTTGCGGCTCGCTTCACTCCAGTTGCCCGAGATGCGATCGCCCTGGCTCGTCACGTCGCTCGAGAGATCGAACTTATAGCTGTCGCTCGCGCAATGCAGGCTCTGTTTCAAGGCCATGCCGGATGCGGCAACCTTATAGTCCGCCTTGCAGCGAATCCGTTCGGTGGTGCCATTGGAGAGCGCAACCGTACCCGAGCCCGCCCACGAGCCGGCAAAGCCGGCGAATGGTCCGTTGGATTGGGCGTGGCTCGCGGAGACCGATAGCAAGAGTGCGGCGCCGACGCCGACAGCCTTCAGAGTCTGACCGAACAGGCCTGAACCAGACGTTTTCATCGTGAATAATCCCATCAAATCAACGCCTCTCGTGAAAGAAAACGTCGCTCCGCACCGAAGATTTAGTGTCACCGCGGTATGTTAGGTTCAAAACGGCAGGACCAGTCGCGCGACGTCAGCCGCCGAGCAGAATCAAAAACCGTGGACGGTGTCATCGCATCTAGTTTGCGCGGGCCCACTTCGCAATCGCCTGAGGTGAGACCAAAATACACGTTGAAAATCAACGGCTTATAGAAGGGTTTACAGCGTCGCAAATTTAGCCGCATTTAGCGGTGCTTGTCGTCGGTTCGTTGCTGCGTTACGCGGTGTGTACAATCCCCTCACAAATCCGTCCCGGCCATGCCGAAGCGCTTTCGGGGACAGATTTTTTGCTGTCGGAAATGAAGGAATACGATGCGTAAATTTCTCCTGGCTCTTGCCGTGTTGTCGCTCCCCCTTTCATCGAACGCCTTCGCCCAGCAGCAGCCGCAGCGCAGCGGTACGCCTGAGGAGCAGAAGGCCTGTTCGCGCGACGTGCAGCGTCACTGCCGCGCCGTGATCGATCAGGGCGATTTCACCATTCTCGCCTGCCTGCAGCAGAACCGCACCAAGATCAGCGCCGCCTGCGACCAGGTCCTGAAGAACCACGGTCAATAAGGCCGCGTTCAGGCCTCAAAAGATCGTCGCGAAGCCCACGGTCGGCACCGGTGCCGGCCGCGGGCCGCATATGCTGGCGGTCGCAGATGGCATTGGTTTTGGCGGCGTATTCCCCTATATGGGGCTCGCAATCCCTCGCACGCGCCTGACAATTCGCGCCTGCGCCATGACCAGTGTAGCCCAAAATTCCAATGACCACCGCGAGCGACCTGCGATCAGGAAAGACCCACCGCGACGAGAATTTCCCGGTCGCGTCATGGATCATTCATCCGCGGCATCGCGCCCTGATCCTGGCTTTCTATAATTTCGTCCGCACCGCCGACGATATCGCCGATCACGCTACGCTGCCCGCCGAGGAGAAGCTGCGCTATCTCGACCTCCTGGAGGCCGAGCTGCTCGGGAGCGGCGACAGCCAGAAGGAAGCGGTCAATCTGCGCCGCGCTCTCGCCGAGCGCGGGATGCCGCCGCGGCATGCGCTCGACGTGCTGGTGGCGTTCCGCATGGATGTCACCAAGCTGCGCTATGAGACCTGGGACGATGTGATCGACTATTGCCGGTATTCGGCCATGCCGGTCGGCCGCTTCATGCTCGACGTGCACGGCGAGAGCACGTCGACCTGGACAGCATCGGATGCGCTATGCGCGGGGCTGCAGATCAACAACCACCTGCAGGACTGCGCCAAGGACTACAAGAATTTGAACCGCGTCTACTTGCCGCGCGATGCGCTGGCCGCATCGGGCGCGACCGTCGAGATGCTCGGCGAGGCCAAGTCGCCGCCGCCGTTGCTGACGTGCCTTCAGGCGCTCGCGGTGCGTACTGCGGCGCTGCTCGACGAGAGCAAGTCGCTTGCCGGTGAAGTGAAAGATTTCAGGCTCGGACTCGAGATCGGGGTGATCCAGGCTTTTGCGGACAAGATCGTCAACATGCTGAAGGTGCGCGATCCGCTCAGCGAGCGGGTCCATTTGAGTCCGATCGAGCTGTTGCTGCATAGCCTCGGCGGCGTGGCGAGCGAGACCGCGCGCCGCGCAACCGGGCGGCGAACGGTCTCCAAGTCGGCGGCCGGCGCATGAGTGCGGAGGCGGCGGCCAACGCAAATTACGGGAGCACCGCGTCCGGCAGCTCGTTCTACGCCGCGATGCGCATCCTGCCGCGCGCACAGCGCGAAGCGATGTTCCAGATCTACAGCTTCTGCCGGCAGGTCGACGACATCGCCGATTCCGACGGCCCGCGGCCGGAGCGTTTGGCCGCGCTCCAGCAATGGCGCGACGACATCGACGCGCTCTATGCCGGCAACCCGCCGGCGCGGCTTGCCGACTACGTCGCCTCGGTGAAGACCTTTGGACTGAAGCGCGAGGATTTTCTCGCGATTGTCGACGGCATGGAAATGGACGTTCCGCAGGATATCCGCGCGCCCGACCTTGCGACGCTCGATCTCTATTGCGACCGCGTCGCCAGCGCCGTCGGCCGGCTGTCGGTGCGCGTCTTTGGCCTGCCCGAAGACGACGGCGTCGAGCTCGCGCACCATCTCGGCCGCGCGCTGCAGCTTACCAACATCCTGCGCGACATCGACGAGGATGCCGGCCTCGGCCGCCTCTACCTGCCGCGCGAATGGCTCTGGCACGCCGGCATCACCAACGACGATCCCGCCCGCGTCACCGCCGACCGGGCGCTGCCGAAAGTGTGCGTGCCGCTCGCCGAGCGCGCCAAGATGCATTTCCAGAAGGCGGACGAGATCATGAAGCGCAATTCGCGCCGCGCCGTGCGGGCGCCGCGGATCATGTCGAAATACTATCGCGCAATTCTCGATCTGCTGATCGCGCGCGGCTTTGCCGCCCCGCGCGCGCCGGTGCGTGTGTCCAAGGCTGCCAAGATCGGCATCCTTCTTCGTTACGCGATCATCTGATGCAAAAGACCGTTCATATCATCGGCGCCGGTATCTCCGGCCTGTCAGCAGCCGTGCGGCTCGCCAACGCCGGCTACAGGGTGGCTGTTCATGAAGCGACGCAGCAGGCCGGCGGCCGCTGCCGCTCCTATTTCGACGCGGCCACCAACCTCACCATCGACAATGGCAACCACCTCCTGCTGTCGGGCAACCGTCATGCGCTGAGTTACGCGCGCTCGATCGGCACCGAGGCCGGGCTGGTCGGGCCGAAACGCGCGCAGTTTCCGTTCGTCGACCTCGCGACCGGCCGGCGCTGGCAGCTCGATCTCGGCGAGTCCCGGCTGCCGCTCTGGGTGTTCGACCAGGCGCGCCGCGTCCCGGACACGAGCCTGCGCGATTATCTCGCACTGGCGCCGCTGGTCTGGGCAGGCACCGAAGCGCTCGTCGGCAAGACCATTCCCTGCAAGGGCACGCTATACGATCGCCTGGTGCAGCCGTTGCTGCTGGCCGCGCTGAACGTCGATCCCCCGGAAGGTTCGGCCGGTCTTGCCGGCGCCATCGTGCGTGAGACGCTGCTGGCGGGCGGACAGGCCTGCCGTCCTCTGATCGCGCGTGATGGTCTCAGCTCGGTGCTGATCGAGCCGGCCGTCAGGCTGCTGCAGGACAGGGGCAACAGCGTGCAGTTCAGCCATGAGCTGCGCACGCTCGGCATGTCCGGCGATCGCGTCGGTGAGCTCGACTTCGGCGGCGGCGACAAGGTCGCGTTGGCGGCCGACGATGCGGTCGTGCTGGCGGTGCCGCCGCGCGCCGCGGCCGCGCTGTTGCCCGGCCTGAAGACGCCGTCGAAATTCCGCGCCATCGTGAACGCGCATTTCCGCGTCGATCCGCCGCGCGACGCCGCGCCCATTCTCGGTGTCGTCGGCGGGCTCGTCGAATGGCTATTCGCGTTCCCGCAGCGGCTGTCGGTGACGATCAGCAACGGCGACCATCTGGTCGACATGCCGCGCGAGGAACTGGCGCAGGCGATCTGGCGGGACATCTGCAAGGCATCCGGCGTTTCCGGCGAGTTGCCGCCCTGGCAGATCGTGCGCGAGCGCCGTGCCACATTTGAGGCGACGCCGGAGCAGAATGCCCTGCGTCCGGGGCCTGCGACTGCGCAAAAAAACCTGTTTCTTGCAGGCGACTGGACTGCTACCGGGTTGCCAGCAACCATCGAGGGATCGGTGCGGTCGGGTGATCGCGCCGCCGATCTGGTTCTTGCCAGGCGCTAGATTTGACCTGTTGTAGCGGCTTTCGGCTCTTCGTGAGCCGGCCCGCGATGAAGAGGATATCGAGCGAAATGCTTTCGAGAGATCACAGCGTAACAGTCGACCCGGTCGCGCTGCAGAACAGTATCTCCAGGGCGACGGAGGCGCTGCTCGGCCACCGCCAGTCGGACGGACACTGGGTGTTCGAGCTGGAGGCCGACAGCACGATTCCGGCTGAATACGTTCTGCTCCGCCACTATCTCGGTGAACCCGTCGACGCCGACCTCGAAGCCAAGATCGCCAACTATCTGCGCCGCGTGCAGGGCGCGCACGGCGGCTGGCCGCTGGTGCATGACGGCCCATTCGACATGAGCGCCAGCGTGAAGTCGTACTTCGCGCTGAAGATGATCGGCGATTCCGTCGACGCGCCGCATATGGTGCGGGCGCGCGAGGCAATTCGTTCGCGCGGTGGTGCGTCGGGCAGCAACGTCTTCACGCGCTTCCTGCTCGCGCTGTTCGGCGTCGTGACCTGGCGCGCAACGCCGGTGTTGCCGATCGAGATCATGTTGCTGCCGATGTGGTCGCCGTTCCACATCAACAAGATCTCCTATTGGGCGCGCACTACGATGGTGCCGCTGATGGTGCTCGCCGCACTGAAGCCGCGGGCCAGGAATCCGAAGGGCGTCGGTATCGACGAGTTGTTCCTCGAAGATCCGAAATCGGTCCGGATGGCGCCGAAGGCTCCGCATCAGAGCGCGAGCTGGTTCTATCTGTTCCGGTCGCTCGACGCGGTGCTGCGCGCGGTCGAGCCGATGTTCCCGAAAAGCCTGCGCCAGCGCGCAATCGATGCCGCACTCGCCTTCACCGAAGAGCGGCTGAACGGTGAGGACGGCATGGGCGCGATCTATCCGCCGATGGCCAACATCGTCATGATGTACGACGCGCTCGGCAAGGATGAGAACTATCCGCCGCGCGCGACCACGCGTCGCGGCATCGACAAGCTGCTGGTGGTCAAGGACCATGAGGCCTATTGCCAGCCTTGCGTCTCGCCGGTGTGGGACACCGCGCTCACGTGCCATGCGCTAGCGGAGGCGGGCGGGGACGATAGCTTCGCCAAGCTGAAGCAGGGCCTCGACTGGCTGAAGCCGCGCCAGGTGCTCGAGCTGAAGGGCGATTGGGCGGTGAAGGCGCCGGATGTCCGTCCGGGCGGTTGGGCATTCCAGTACAACAATGACCACTATCCCGATCTCGACGACACCGCCGTGGTGGTGATGGCGATGGATCGGGCGCGGCGGCACACCGGCACCAAGGAATATGACGCCGCGATCGCGCGTGGCCGTGAATGGATCGAGGGGCTGCAGAGCCGGGATGGGGGGTGGGCCGCCTTCGACGTCAACAACCTCGAATACTACCTCAACAACATCCCGTTCTCCGATCACGGCGCGTTGCTCGATCCACCGACGGAGGATGTCACCGCGCGCTGCATCTCGATGCTGGGGCAGCTTGGCGAGACCGTCGAGACCAACAAGGCGATGGCCGACGGCGTCGCCTATCTGCGCCGGACCCAGCTTGCGGAGGGGTCCTGGTACGGCCGCTGGGGATTAAATTACATCTACGGTACCTGGTCGGTACTCTGTGCGCTAAATGTCGCAGGCATCGACCGCAACGATCCGATGATTCGGAAGGCGGTCGACTGGCTGGTGTCCGTGCAGAATCAGGACGGCGGCTGGGGCGAAGATGCCGTCAGCTACCGGCTGGATTACAAGGGCTATGAGGTCGCGCCGTCCACATCCTCGCAAACGGCATGGGCTTTGCTTGGATTGATGGCGGCCGGAGAGGTGGAAAATCCGGCCGTTGCCCGGGGGATTGAGTACCTAAAGGCAACACAGACGGAAAAAGGACTCTGGGACGAGCAGCGATACACAGCTACGGGGTTTCCGCGGGTATTTTACTTGCGATATCATGGCTACTCGAAATTCTTTCCGCTCTGGGCAATGGCGCGGTATCGGAATTTGAGAAGCACCAATAGCAGGGTGGTAGGGGTCGGAATGTGATTTTGGGGGCGGGGGCCGCCGGAACCGTGGGCAGCAGAATTGATCCTCGGCCGGTATTGATCGTGACTGGATTGGTGCAGGAGGCCCGCATTGCGGCGGGTCCCGGCATGATCGTGATTTGCAGTTCCAGCGATCCGCAGCAATTGCGCGCGTTGCTGGCAACGCTGGATCCAGCGACATTCCGTGGCGTGATTTCGTTCGGCGTGGCCGGCGGCCTCGATCCGTCGCTCAAATCGGGCGACGTCGTGGTCGCGACCGAGGTTCTGGCCGGCGATACCCGTTTCCTGGCGGCGTCCGCGCTGAATGAGGAAATGATCGCCAGCGCCACGCTGAAGCGCCGCAGGATCGTGCGCGGCGGGCTTGCCGGCGTGGAGCAGCTCGTTGTGGCACGGGCCTGCAAGGCCGCGCTACGCTCGACCACGGGGGCTGCCGCGGTCGATATGGAGAGCCACATCGCGGCGGCCTATGCCGAGAAGGCTCGCATTCCGTTTGCCGCTCTGCGCGTGATCAGCGATCCGGCTCACCGGGCGCTGCCCGAACTCGCCAAGTCCGCGGTCAAGCCGAATGGCGACATCGATCTGCGCAAAGTGCTTCGCGGCGTTGTGCGCAACCCGCGGACGTTGCGCGCGCTGGTGTCGACCGGTATCGACTTCAACCGTGCGTTGCGCTCGCTGCGCGGCTGCCGCGGTTTCCTGCTCGGAAACGACGTGCTGGCCCCGGTCGAGGACGTTCTGGTGACCGCGAAGGCGGCCTGATCGACTGCACCGGTTCAAGCCGAAAGCAAAAGGCCCGATCGCGCTGCGATCGGGCCTTTTGCTTTCGTGCCTTGCGGCGCGCGGCGCGGCTGCCGCGGTCAGCGCGAGCGCTCAGGCTGATCACCGTTTCTGCGGTGCAGGTTCGGGACCAAGAAGATCAGCGGAAGCGCCAGAGGTCCAACGAAGGCGGCAATCCACGCCCAAGCCTTCACGCTGCGCCCGCGATGCTCGGCGATGCGGCCAGCCAGATAGATGAAGGCGACAAACGCAATCACGGTGATGACATCCATGACGCACACTCCAAGTGCGGTTCTGCGCCCGAGCATAGCGCGACACTGACACGCCAACGATCAAGAAGACGTCAGGCTGGCGCAAAGAAAAGGCCCGATCGCAGCGGATCGGGCCTTTCTTGATTTGTCGCCTCGGCGCGCTGTTTACGCGGCCGTGGAGGCCTTCTGAGCGGCAGCCGTGGCCTTTTGCTGGGCGGCGAGCGCCTCGTCGCGGCGGATCTCCGAGAGCTTCTTCTGAACCTGCTCAGAGAAGATGTATTGGGCCGGACGCTGCTTGGAGAGATTGATCTCAGGCGCCATCGGACCGGTCGTCTTGACGCCGCGCAGCGCCACCCACATCGCCTTCAGCGGGTTGTTCAGCGCCGCGGTCGCGGCGGTCGGCTCGTAGCCGCAATGCGCCATGCAGTCGGCACACTTCTCGTACTTGCCGGTGCCGTAGGAATCCCAGTCGGTGGTCTCCATCAGCTCCTTGAAGGTCTTGGCGTAGCCTTCGCCGAGCAGATAGCAGGGCTTCTGCCAGCCAAAGATGTTGCGCGCCGGCATTCCCCAGGGTGTGCACTCGTAGGACTGGTTCCCGGCGAGGAAATCGAGGAACAGGTCGGAATGCATGAAGTTCCACTTCTTGCCCTTGCCGAGCGCAAAGACGTCGCGGAACAGCTTCTTGGTCTTGGTGCGGTTCAGGAAGTGCTCCTGGTCCGGCGCACGCTCGTAGGCATAGCCGGGCGACATCGAGACGCCGACGCCGAGCTCGGTGGTGAAATCGAGGAACTTGGCGATCTCCTCTGCCGGGTGGCCGTCGAAGATCGTGGCGTTGACGTTGACGGTGAAGCCGCGGGCCTTCGCCGCCTTGATGGCGGACACGGCGCGATCGAACACGCCCTTCTGCGAAACCGCTTTATCGTGATGGTCCTTCAGGCCGTCGAGATGCACGGAGAAGAACAGGTAGGGCGACGGCTCGAACAGATCGAGCTTCTTCTCGAGCAGCAGTGCGTTGGTGCACAGCGAGACGAACTTCTTGCGCGCGACAAGGCCGCGCACGATCTCACCGATTTCCTTGTGGATCAGCGGTTCGCCGCCGGGAATTGCCACCATCGGTGCACCGCATTCGTCGGCGGCGTCCCAGCATTCCTGTGCGGTCATACGGCGATTGAGGATCGCATCCGGATAATCGATCTTGCCGCAGCCGACGCAGGCGAGGTTGCAGCGGAACAGCGGCTCCAGCATCAGCACGAGCGGATAGCGCTTGCGGCCAAGCAGCTTCTGCTTCATCAGGTAGCCGCCGATACGGATTTCCTTGAAGAACGGTATAGCCATTACACGGTTTTCTTTCTGGACTTGGTGTGTTTCGATCAGCCTGCAGTCAGTTCGGCTGGCAGCCGGAATTCGATGTTCTCTTCCCGGCCCGGGAGCACCGAGACCGTAACCGGTCCGATTCGCCTCAGGGCCTCGATCACGTCGTCGACCAAAACTTCGGGCGCCGAGGCGCCCGCCGTAATGCCGACGGCCTTTGCATCCTTCAACCAATCCGGGTTGAGCTCGCTTCCATCGGCAATGAGGTAACTCGCGACGCCGACCTCGGTGCCGATTTCACGAAGCCTGTTTGAATTGGAACTATTGGCAGCCCCCACCACCAATATGATGTCGACGAGTTTGCTCAGTTCCCTTACCGCGGATTGGCGGTTCTGTGTCGCATAGCAGATATCCCGGATATCTGGGCCTTGAATGTCTGTAAATTTTGCCTGAAGAGCCGTGATAATATCCTTGGTGTCGTCCACGGACAGCGTAGTTTGCGTAATGTACGCTACCGGAGTACCGGCGGGCAGGGCCAATTCCGCCACGTCCTCGACGCTCTGGACCAGGAACACCGGTCCGGGAACCTGCCCCATGGTTCCGTCGACCTCGGGGTGACCGGCGTGGCCGATCAGAATCAAGGTGCGGCCCTTGGCGATGTAGCGTTTGCCTTGATTGTGGACCTTGCTGACGAGCGGGCAGGTGGCGTTGAGCACGGGCAGTTCGCGGGCCTCAGCCTCTTCCTCAACGCTCCTGGCCACGCCATGGGCGCTGAACACCGTTACCGAGCCGGGCGGCACTTCCGAAAGGTCCTCGACGAAGATTGCGCCCTTCTTTTTCAGGCTTTCGACCACGTATTTGTTGTGAACGATCTCGTGGCGGACATAGACCGGCGGGCCATACTTCTCCAACGCACGTTCCACGATGTCGATGGCACGCACGACGCCGGCGCAGAAGCCGCGCGGTTGGGCAAGAAAAACTTCCATAGGACGTCCGTCACGCAAATTGCACCCGTCTGATTCAACGGCCGTGCGGCATTTTCGACGCCGCACTCCACCCGGCCGGACATTGGCAACGCGAGTTGCAACATCCGAACCACCGCGGTTCCTGGACTTAATCCACGTGTCAAGCACATGGAAGTACGGAGCTTTGTGTCAAAAAGGAAGCGCCCCGAAAAGAGACGCCATGTGTGAGGAATGTCACTTAAAAGGTACTATGGTAATGATAGTGATCCCTATGATCGCCAGTGCCCTCACTTGTTCGTCACTTTATCGCCCATCGGGGCGGTTTATACCGGCCATTCGTAGCCGGGGTGTTGCTCGGCATCTGCTCGCCGTTGCGTCGAGGATGATGACCAAAACAACATTAGATCGGCCCCGGGAACTCCGCTAGACAGCGGGCGTTTCCGGCCATGCTTCCCTGAGATTAGAAAGATACGAAGTGCTGACAAATATTGTCGTCTCGGTTGTTAGGACGTGTACGCGTTTTGCTCTTCCTGTTGTCATTTTCGCACTGCTGCTGTCGGTCGGTGGCGGCTACTACACGGCCCGGAATTTCTCGATCAACACCGACATCAACAAGCTGATCTCGCCCGATCTGGACTGGCGCAAGCGCGACAACCAGTTCGAGGAAGCCTTCGACCGCGAGAGGCTGATCCTCGCCGTTGTCGAGGGCGCGACACCTGAGCTGACCAGCTCGGCGGCGAAGGCGCTCGCTGACAAGCTGAGTGCCGACAAGAAGAACTTCGAGGCGGTGACGCCGCTCGGCTCCGGCGAGTTCTTCGAGAAGAACGGGCTCTTGTTCCTGCCGACCGAGGAGGTCGGCAAGACGACCGGCCAGCTCGAGCAGGCGGCCCCCCTGATCGAGATCATGGCCGGTGATCCCTCGATCCGTGGCCTGACCGGCGCGCTCGAGACCGGCCTTGCCGGCGTCAAGCGCGGCCAGGTCAAGCTCGACAACGCCGCACGTCCGTTCAACCTGATCTCGGAGACCGTCGAGACCATCCTCGCCAAGGGCGACGCCACCTTCTCCTGGCGCGAGCTCACCAGCGACAAGCCGCTGACCGATTCCGACAAGCGTGCGTTCATCGAGATCAAGCCGATCATCGATTACTCGGCACTGGAGCCCGGCAAGGCGGCGACCGATGCGATCCGGCAGGCGGCAGCCGACCTGAAATTCCCGACCGAATATCACGCGCGCGTCCGCCTGACCGGACCGGTGCCGATCGCCAACGAGGAATATGCCACCGTTCAGGACGGCGCGATCGTCAACGGCCTCGGCACCGTGCTGATTGTGCTGGTCATCCTCTGGCTGGCGCTGCATTCGGGCAAGATCATCTTTGCCGTGTTCCTGAACCTGTTCATCGGCCTCGCCATCACCACGGCGGTTGGTCTGATGATGGTGGGGTCGCTGAACCTCCTCTCGGTCGCCTTCGCGGTGCTGTTTGTCGGTCTCGGCGTCGACTTCGGCATCCAGTTCAGCGTTCGTTACCGTTCCGAGCGCTTCAAGAACGACAATCTGACGCTGGCGCTGGAGAATGCGGCGCGCCGTTCGGCGGTGCCGCTGTCGCTTGCGGCGATGGCGACTGCTGCCGGATTCCTCTGCTTCCTGCCGACCGACTACAAGGGCATCTCCGAGCTCGGAAAGATCGCCGGCGCCGGCATGCTGGTGGCGTTCATCACCAGCATCACGGTGCTGCCGGCGCTGCTCGATCTGCTCAATCCGCCGGGCGAGAAGGAGCCGGTCGGCTACGCGTTCCTCGCCCCGGTCGACGATTTCCTCGAGAAGCACCGCATCCCGATCATCGTCGGCACGTTGCTGGTCGCGATCGCAGGCATGCCGCTGCTCCACTACATGAAGTTCGACTTCAATCCGATCAATCTGCGCAGTTCCAAAGTGGAATCGATCGCGACCTTCCTCGATCTCAGGAAGGACCCGAACACGGGCGCCAACGCCATCAACGTGATGACGAATTCGGAGGCCGACGCCAGGAAGATCGAGGCGAAGCTCGAGAAGCTGCCCGAGGTGGCGCGCGTGATGTCGCTCGACAGCTTCGTGCCGGATGACCAGCCGGCCAAGCTGCAACTGATCGCGCAGGCCGCGAAGGTGCTGGGTCCGGCGCTGAACCCCGAATCGGTCGACCCGGCGCCCTCCGACCAGGAAAACGTCGAGTCGTTGAAGAGTTCGGTCGACAGCTTGCGCAAGACTGCGGGCGACAACAAGGGGCCGGGCGCCGTCGCCGCGCGCCGCCTGGCCGACGCTTTGCAGAAGCTCGCCGATTCGAACGAGGCGACCCGCAACAAGGCGCAGGAGATCTTCGTCGCACCGATGAAGGTCGTGTTCGATCAACTCAGGAACACGTTGCAGGCCCAGACCGTGACGCTGCAGAATCTGCCGCCGGCGCTGGTCGAGGGCTGGAAGACCAAGGATGGTCTGATGCGCGTCGAGGCGGAGCCGAAGGGTGATCCGAACGACAACGACAATCTGCGCCGCTTCGCCGACGCCGTGCTCGCCGCCGAGCCGACCGCGATCGGCGGACCGGTCTCGATCCTGAAATCCGGCGATGTCGTCGTGAAGGCGTTCATCCACGCCGGCATTTGGGCGCTGGTGGTGATCAGCCTGCTGCTGTGGCTGACGCTACGACGCGTGACGGACGTGCTGCTGACGTTGGTGCCGCTGCTGCTTGCCGGCGTCGTGACGCTGGAAATCTGCGTGCTGATCGGCCTGCCGCTGAACTTCGCCAACATCGTCGCGTTGCCGCTGCTGCTTGGTGTCGGCGTCGCCTTCAAGATCTATTATGTCACCGCCTGGCGCCAGGGCCGGACCAAGCTGCTGCAGTCGAGCCTGACGCGCGCGATCTTTTTCAGCGCGCTGACCACGGCGACCGCGTTCGGCAGCCTCTGGCTGTCCAGCCATCCCGGCACCGCGAGCATGGGCAAGCTGCTGGCGCTGTCGCTGGTCACCACGCTCGCAGCCGTGCTGTTGTTCCAGCCTGCACTGATGGGCAAGCCGCGCGAGGTCGGCGGGGACTCGGATATCGGCAACGACGTCACCTGACGCGCCGGAGCATGATCCGGAAAAATGAAAGCCGGTTTCCTCGCGCCAAACGCGGAACGTGTTTGCCGAGAGATATACTTCAACGAGGACATGAGGTCATGATGCGATTCAATCTTGTCGCATCGTGACTTGGTCGTACGCCGTCATGGACGTCGTAACCCTCATGATGAGGAGTGCGGGACGCGTCTCTGGACGGTGCTCAGCATCGCCAGCGAATGATGAGGCCTAAGCTGTGGCCTCCATCCTTCGAGACACCCGTTTCGCAGTCTTCTCAAGGTGACGGTGCACGCAATTCGATCCCCGTCATTGCGAGCAAAGCGAAGCAATCCATAGCTCCGCAAAATGGGACGATGGATTGCTTCGCTTCGCTCGCAATGACGGCCCTGTATAGGCTCACATCGTCTGACGATGAGGAGACTCAAGATTTAGAACGCGGTGAGTTCAGCCGGTGCTATTGCGTCGGGCGCGCAATGTCGGGGAGAAGGCAGATATCGCCGACCGTCTCACTTGGTGCGTTGGCGGCCTGCTTCTGACCCGGCTTGGCGCCATGCGCCACCGAACCCGTCGTCTTCGGCGGTGCGACCGACTTGGGAGCCCCACCTTTCGGCGGATTGCCCGCGGCGCTGATCGGAATCGGCGGACCGACCCGCGTCCAGGTCTGGCCGCCGCAGAGGAAGCCGAGCACGCAGCCCTGGATTTCCAGCTCGTCAGTGCCAATGGGCTTGATGGTCGCGCTGTAGAGTTGGCCGTCCTTTGCGTTGTAGACTTGGCCTTCCCACGCATCGGCGCCGGGTTTCTTCTTCATGTCGATCAGGATCGGCATGCCGAGCGTCGGCCGGGCCTGCTTTGCCGGATCGGGATTGTTCTTGTCCTTGCCGCCGGGGTTTTTTTCCCAGACAACCGCACCCCACATGCTGCCATTACACTGGGCGACGCGAATGTTCGCGAAACCGTCCGCGTCTCTCCAATCACCTGTGGGATCCGCGGCCAAGGCCGGTGTTAATACGGTGGCCAAAAATAAACCTGAAAAGGCTATTGTGCGCGCGAAAGTTCTTGGGCAGTGCAACATGGTCCAAACCTGTGCTTAACTGGACGATCAGAGCGGGGGTCAAAACGCCGCCATGGAGCGTTTTAAGTTGACGAGATGGCCATCAACCGACGTATGTAACGAATGGTAAGTTCCAATTTAGACGTTTCCGAGATTTTTGTGGAGCGCGAGGGCCAGCGCGGTGCCATGCATACGCGGCACCTCAATGAGCAGCTCGTTCGCGTTCTCAAGACCATCGGTTACGATGTCGGCTTCCAAAAGGGGCAAGGTCAATACCTCTTCGATCGTCAGGGCGCCCGCTATCTCGATCTATTGAGCGGATTTGGCGTTTTTGCGATCGGCCGCAATCATCCGGCATTGCGCAGGGCGCTAAAGAGCGTTCTCGACGCCGATTTGCCGAATCTGGTGCAGCTCGACGTCTCCACGCTCGCAGGGGTGCTCGCGGAGCGGCTGCTGGAGCATGTGCCATATCTGGACAAGGTGTTTTTCGCCAATTCCGGCGCCGAAACCGTCGAGGCCGCGATCAAGTTCGCGCGCGGCGCGACCGGTCGCCCTGGCATCGTCCACTGCACGCATTCGTTCCATGGCCTGTCCTATGGCGCATTGTCGCTGACGGATGATACGAATTTCCGCGGCGGCTTCGAACCGCTGCTGCCGGGCTGCACGCCGATCCCGTTCAACGACCTCGAGGCCCTCGAGAAGGCCCTGTCGTCGCGACAGGTCGGCGCGTTCATCGTCGAGCCGATCCAGGGCAAGGGCGTCAACATGCCCACCGATGAGTTCCTGCCCGGCGCGCTGGCGCTCTGCCGCAAATACGGCACCCTGTTCATCGCCGACGAGATCCAGACCGGCATCGGCCGCACCGGAAAATTTCTCGCGATCGAGCATTGGGGCATCGAGCCCGACATGGTGCTGCTGGCGAAAGCACTTTCCGGCGGTCACGTGCCGATCGGCGCGCTGCTGACGCGCAAGAGCATCTTCGACAAGATCTTCAACCAGATGGACCGTGCGGTCGTGCATGGCTCGACCTTCGGGAAGAATGATCTGGCGATGGCTGCCGGCATCGCGACGCTCGAGGTGGTCAAGGCCGAGAAGCTGGTCGAGCAGGCCGCCAAGCGCGGCGCCGAGCTCCGTCTCGCGTTGACGCGGATGGTGCCCGGCTATGAACTGATGAAGGAAGTCCGCGGCAAGGGCCTGATGATCGGCGTCGAGTTCGGTCCGCCGAAATCGCTGAGGCTGAAGGCGTCGTGGAACCTGCTGGAGACCGCCAACAAGGGCCTGTTCTGTCAGCTCATCACGGTGCCGCTGTTCAAGGACCACAAGATCCTGACCCAGGTTGCCGGCCACGGCAGCCACACCATTAAGCTGCTGCCGCCGCTCGTCATCACCGAAGAGGACTGCACCTGGATCGAAAAAGCGTTCGACGAGGTGATCGCCGGCAGCCACAAGGTGCCTGGCGCGATCTGGTCGCTCGGCAAGACGCTGGTCGACAACGCGGTGCGCAAGTCGGCGTAACCCAAAAGACTTTGTGGCCCGGATGGAGCGAAGCGCAATCCGGGAACGGTCCCCAAGTTCGACAGAAACCCGGATTGCGCTGCGCTCCATCCGGTCTACGCAGGCCCATCCAGGCCCGAAGCTCGCCCGGATGTCATTGCGAGCGAAGCGAAGCAATCCATTGTGCCGCAAGCGGAGCGACGGATTGCTTAGTCGCTTCAGCGCAAAATTGCCCTCCAATCTTGTCGCGGGCTGCTCGCAATGACAGGATCTTCGGCAGGGGCACCTATCCCTCCTTGTTCGCCTGCATCGCGGTCTCGAACTTCTCGCCGAACTCCGTCAGCTCGTCGGCGCCGATATCGCTGACCGCCCAGTACTTCAGACCGCGATCGCTCCAACGGCGGATGTTGAAGCCTTGCAGCGTCGTCATCGTCGCCGGATGGCGTTCGGTGTTCGCGGTCTGCGCCACGAACAGATTGATCACGTGCTGGCGCCGCTTGTAGACCACGGCGCCGATCTCCCGGGCGTTGACGTAGTCGAGCCGGCCGCCGATCAGCGTGAAGCCCTGTGCGGTGAGGTCGATCACGGGCGGCGAGACGTCGAGCTTGCCGTTGAACCACGGCTTCACGGTGTGCTGGTCGGTCGAGATCACATCGGTGAGGTGTCCGGCCTGCAGCGAACGCAGATGCGCCGATACGACCTCGGCCTCGATGCGCTGCTCGTCGTCATTGCGCAGCACGACTGCGAACAGGCCGGTCGCGGCGATCGCCGAGACCGCCGAGCCCATCGCGAAGCCGCGCAGCACCGACCGGCGGCTTGGTGCGGCCTGCGGCTGCGGCAGCGCCTTCTCGATCCGGCGGCGCAGCTCGAGCGGCGCCTTGTAGCGCAGGTCGGTCTCGGCCATCGCCTGGCGGATCTCCTGATACTCCTTCATCAACGCTGCGCAGTGCGCGCAGCTCTCGATATGGGCCTCCACCTCGCGCGCATGGCCGGCGTCAAGCTCGCCGTCGATCAGCGCGTGAAGCAGCACTTCAGCTTCCTCGCAGGTCATTTCGCTTGCTCCTGTTCCGCAATCCAGGCTGATCGCAGCATGGCGCGGGCACGCGCGAGGCGGGACATCACGGTGCCGACCGGCACGGCGGCGACATCGGCGATCTCGCGATATGAAAGATTCTGGATTTCCCTGAGCACGAACGTCTCGCGGAACGGCTCGGCGAGCGCCGCGATCAGCTTGCGTACGGTGTCGCCGTCGAAGCGGCGCAGCATCTGCCGTTCCGGCGTGTCCGGGGTTTCGTGCCACAGCGGCGCCTGCTCGGCGCTCTCGGGCATCTGCTCGACGGTGGTGGGGGCGGTCTTGCGCCGCGCATATTCGGCGCGGCAAACATTGCGCAGGATTGCGAACAGCCACGGCTTCATCGCCGGGCCGCGATAACTGTCGAAATGCTTGTAGGCGCGCAGATAGCATTCCTGCACGGCATCCTCGGCGTCGGCGGCGTCGCGCAGCAGGTAGCGCGCCAGCGTATAGGCCTCGTCGAGATAGGGCAGTGCGGCCTCGCGGAAGCGCCGCGCTTTATCGGGATCGTCGTCCGACGCTCTGACCGCCATCGTGTTCTGCCCGGCGTTTCCAGGAGGAGCTTGCGCCCGGCCGGGAGCCGAAGCCCACCGGCCGGGCGTGGTTGTGATGACCTGACTGGACACGTTACCCAACCTTGATGCTGCCTGTCATGTGCGGATGCAGCGAACAGAAGTACTTGTACTCGCCGGCTTCCGTGAAGGTGAACGCGAACGTGCCGTCGGTGTCCATCGGCTTCGAGCGGAATTTTCCCGCGCACACCACGGTGTGGGGGATGTCGTCGCGGTTGGTCCAGGTCACGGTGGTGCCGATCTTCACGTTGAGCTGGGCCGGCTCGAACACGAAGTTGTCGATGTGGATAGCCACGTCGTCTGCCTGGGCTGCGGACACAGGCAGCAGCATGGTCGCGACCACGGCGATGCCGAAGTCGCGGCGGTTGATTGAAGTCATGGCCTTGTCGTCCTTCCCTTAGCCCTGCAGCGGCGTGTCGATGATGGCGAGCCGTTCCGTGCCCTGCTTGAAGTTGATGCTGGCGACGCCGAGCATGCCGCGCAGCTTGGAATCCTCGACCTTCATCGGACCGGGCGAGGGGGCCGCACCCGGCGCCGGTTGCGGGAATGCGGTGGAGCGCGCGGTGTGGAAGGTGACGTTGCCCTCGACCTTCTGCATCACCTGGTGGATGTGGCCGTTCAGCACGGTGACGGAGCCGAAGCCCTTCACATATTCAAGCGCGCGGCCGCCGTCCTCGGTGCCCCAGCCCCATTGCGGATACACGGTCCACAGCGGGATATGGGCGAACAGCACGATCGGCGTCGATTTGGAGCGGCCCTTGAGGTCGTTTTCCAACCATTCGAGCTGCTCGCGGCCGAGATTGCCGAGGCCGCCGCCCTTGAGGTCGACGACATTGACAAGGCCGATGAAATGGACGCCGCCGGCGTCGAAGGAATACCAGCCGGCGCCTTTGGTGCCGCGGCCGTAACGCTCCTTGTAGAGCTTGACCTCCTCGTCAATGAAATCGTGCTCGCCCGGCACGTAGTGCACGTCGAGCTTGGCCTGCGAGATGATCCGCTCGGCGTCGTCGAACTCGGAGGCCTTTGACAGGTGCGAGATGTCGCCGGTGTGGATCATGAAGGATGGCTTCATCGGCATCGCCTTGACCTTGTTGATGGCCTCCTCCAGCGTGCCGATAGCGTTCGGATTGGCCGGCTTGTCGAAGCCGACATGGCTGTCGCTGATCTGCATGAACGTCATGCCGGGCGTCTCGGCGGCCGCGGCCGAGTCGACGATGCCGAGCGAATGCGGCACGCCGCCGGTGATGGTCCAGAGCACGCCGGTGCCGGCCCAGGTCATGCATTCCAGCACCTTGCGTCGGCTGACGCCGTTTTCCTCATCGTGATGATCGTGATCGCTCATGGCAAAGTCTCCCGTGGGCCCAGGGATTGGGTTTCCGGGGAGGTGATCGGCGAGCGACGGGGTTTATTCCCGCCATTCCAGGCGGGCCGGGGGATGACGATTTCGTGAGAGGCCCGCTGTCGAGGCGGGGCTCCAACGGCACGATCGGTGCGCTCCTGGCGGTCGCAACAAAGCTGTCGCGCAACCGTCAGCATAGTGTCAGCGCGGTTGCGCTAGGATGCCTAACTTCCTTCGTCACACGAGGCCCGCGCCGAGCACTCATCCGTTTCAGTACTGCGTGAGTGGCGTCCGCCGTCCCTCGCAAGGGGACGGCGTTCCTCCCGTCGAGGGGGAGGGCTATTGCATATGCTGCCTTGGACGGCTGCGCACATACTCGGCCTCGTGGTTCGAGACGCGCCGCAGGCGGCGCTCCTCACCATGAGGGTCCACTATTGTGCCGCAAAACAAGACCTCATCCTGAGGAGCCCGCCAGAGGCGGGCGTCTCGAAGGATGGCCGCAGGGCGCTTTTCTCCCCAAATGCGATAGCCCTACGGTGAGGGGGAATTGGCCTCTCGAGCGGTAGTGGTCGCTCTAGATTTCCATCCGGCTGCCGATCTCGATCAGCGAACCGCTCGGAATCCGGAAGCGATCGATTGCGTGCGCGGAATTCCGCGCCATGAAGGCGAACAGCGCAATCTGGAACCGGGCCAAGGGATTGCGGCGCGGCCGGCTGACGGGATCGTGGCGCTCGATATAATAGGTCGTGTCGTGCTGGACCGGCACCCCGATCTGCTTCGCATTCGCCAGCACGGTCGGCAGATCCGGGATTTCGACGAAGCCGAAATGCACGGTGATGTGCCAGAGGCCTTCGCAGAGCTGCTCGCAGCGAATGCGATCGGCGGGCCGGATCCGGGGAACGCTTTCGAAGCTTGCGGTTAGCGCGATCGCCGTCCGGTGCAGCGAATGCGCCTGCCTGACATAGTCGACGATGATCGGCGGGATCCTGTGGCCGAGCCGGGTGAGGAAGATCGCGGTCCCCGGCACGCGCGCGATATGCTGCTCGTGCAGGTTGGCGACAAACGCATCGACGTGCTGAGCGCGCGCCATGCCTCGCCGATGCAGGGCGTCGATGCCGCGATGCCAGGTGGTCATGATGGCAAACACCAGCGCGCCGAACAGCAGGGGAATCCAGCCGCCTTCCTCGATCTTGAAGAGGTTGGCGAGAAAGAACGCAAGATCGACCGTGAGCAGCACGCCCGTGAGGGCCGACGCCCGCACCACGCTCCAGTGCCATGTGCGTCGCATCGCCTGGTAGAGCAGCGCGGTGGTCAGCACCATTGTCGTCGACACGGCGGCGCCATAGGCGCCCGCGAGCCGATCGGAGCTGCCGAAGCCGACCGCGAGTGCGACCGTCAGGCACATCATCGTCCAGTTCACGAAGGGCACGTAGATCTGGCCATATTCCTCGGCCGACGTCTGGTTGATCTGCACGCCCGGAAACCATCCGAGCTGCATGGCCTGCCGCGTCATCGAGAAAGAGCCGGTGATGATGGCCTGGCTTGCGATGATGGTCGCCAGCGTCGCGAGCGTCACCAGCGGATAGATCGCCCACACCGGCGCGAGCTTGAAGAACGGATTGGCGGAGGGATCAGGGGATGCGATGAAATTGCCGACCTGCCCTGCGTAGTTGAGCACGAGCGCTGGCAGCACGATGCCGTACCAGGCGAGACGGATCGGCCGGCGGCCGACATGGCCCATATCGGCGTAGAGCGCTTCGCCGCCGGTGAGCGCCAGGAACACGCCGCCGAGCAGCGTGAAGCCGAGCAGACCGTGCGTGGTCAGCAGCAGAACGCCGTGCTCCGGATTGAGTGCGCGCAGCACGTCGGGATGCCGCGCGACCGAGACGATGCCGAGCACCGCCATGGTCACGAACCACAGCAGCATCACCGGGCCGAACGTCTTGCCGACGGTTGCGGTGCCGCGACGCTGAAGCGCGAACAATCCGATCAGGATTCCCGCCGCGATCGGCATCGTGTAAGGCCTGAACACGTCGGTTGCGACATTCAGGCCTTCGACCGCACTCAGCACCGAGATGGCCGGCGTGATGATGCCGTCGCCGTAGATCAATGCGGCGCCGAACAGTCCGATCGCGATCAGCCATCGGCCGCGCCCTGACCATCGCGCGCCGGTCAGCGCCATCAGCGCCAGAATGCCGCCCTCGCCATGGTTGTCGGCGCGCATGACGAACAGGCAGTACTTGATCGAGATCGTGATGATCAGGGCCCAGATGATCAGCGAGAGCGAGCCGAGCGCCGCGTCCGGGGTGAAGCTGTCACCCATCAGGTGAACGATGGTCTGCAGCGTGTAGAGGGGGCTGGTGCCGAGATCGCCATAGACGATGCCGAGCGCGAGCACGATGCTGGTCGCGGTCGGTGCCTGCTTGTCGCGATGGTGTGCCTCGCCAGTGAAGCCGGTCTTGTCGTCCAGGGCAGAAATCGTCGAAGAGGGCATCCGCTGCCACCATTGTCGTCATGTCCCGAGCGAGTGAGCGGCTGCCCGGCTGCTGGTTCCATCCATCGTTACAACGACGATGGCGCCGGATCGTTGCGCGAGCGTTCGCCGACTTCGGCGGCGAATGTCCTGAGCGCATTGAGCAGCAGATCGGGTGCCTCCTGCGCCACGCAATGCCCGATGCCGTCGAACGTCCATCGGGTTGCATGCGGGATCAGCGCCGCGGCGCGATCGGCCATCTCCTTGTAGACCGGCCACGATTGCTCGGCGGTGGCGATGCGGACCGGGCAGCCGATGTCGGACAGCCAGAAAAAGGGATTGCCGCGCACATCGCCGGTGTAGCTCTGCTCCATCGCCTGGAAGATCGGCTTGAGCAACGCGGATTCGATCTCGGGCGTGCAGCGCAGCCGCATGCGGCCACTGTCGAGCTCGGCGAAGCCGTGACGAACATAGGCCCAGAGCGCAGGCTCGGTCCAAGGTGCGAAGGCCGGTGCCTTACGCAGCCGCTGGAACAGGGCGTCCGCACTGTCGAACTCGGCCTGACGGCGCAGCACGCCTTGCACAGATCCTCTTGCCAATTCGCTCAGGTCGCCGGTGCGCGGCGTGCGCGGATCCATCACCGTTGGCTCCATCACGAACAGGCGCGCGAAGCGCGTGGGCATCAGCTTCGCCGCGAGCAACAGGTCGGTGGCGCCGGCACTGTGACCGATGCCGAAGATGCCGTGGAGGTCGAGGCTCTCGACCACCATGCGGACATCCTCGGCAAAATCCTGGAAGTGATAGTGATCGGCGGCCGGCTTGTGGCTGAGGCCATGGCCGCGGCGGTCGAGCGCATAGACGGTGTGGTCGGACGCCAGTGCTGCCGCCACTTCGGTCCAGACGTCGGCGACAAATCCGGTGCCGTGCAGCAGCAGTGCGGGCGGCTTGCCTGGCTCACCCCATCGCGCCAGCGCGATCGACGCGCTGTCGCCGCCCACGACGAAGCGATGCGGGTGCTGCGTCATCGGCCGACTATCGCGCGTCCTGCAGGATCATTCCCGCAGCCTTCTCGGCGATCATCGCAGTCGGCGTGTTGGTGTTGCCCGAGGTGATGGTCGGCATCACGGACGCATCCGCGATGCGCAGGCCGTGTAGGCCGTAGAAGCGCAGGCGTTCGTCGACGACGGCCAAGGGATCGTTGGCCGTTCCCATCTTGGCGGTGCCGACCGGATGGAAGATCGTGGTGCCGATATCGCCCGCGGCTTTCGCCAGCGCGGCATCGTCGTCGCCGACGGAGGGACCGGGCAGGAATTCCTCGGGGCGGTACTTCTCGAGCGCCTTCTGCTTCATCAGCCGCCGCGTGGTGCGGATCGCATCGGCTGCGACCTGGCGGTCGTCGTCGGTCGATAGGTAGTTCGGCGCAATCGACGGCTTGTCATCCAGCGCGGACGAACGAATGCGGACGGTGCCGCGCGAGGTCGGTTGCAGATTGCAGGCGCTGACCGTGATCGCGGGGAAGCGGTGCAATGGATCGCCGAACTTGTCGAGCGACAGCGGCTGCACATGGAACTGGATGTTGGCGCGCGACCTCGTGGCATCGGAGCGCGTGAAGATGCCGAGCTGCGATGGCGCCATGGTCAGCGGACCGCGGCGGCGGACCGCGTAGTCGAGGCCCATCAGGCCGCGGCGGACCACGTTATAATAGGTCTCGTTCAGCGTGCGCACACCCGAGACCTTGTAGATCGCACGTTGCTGCAGATGGTCCTGCAGGTTGCGGCCGACGCCCTGTATATCGAGCACGATATCGATGCCGAGCGGCGACAGCCATTCGGACGGGCCGATGCCGGAGCGGTGCAGCACCTGCGTCGTGCCGATCGAACCGGCGCAGAGGATCACTTCGCCCTTCGCGCGCGCCTCCACCAGATCGTTGCCCTGGCGGAGCAGCACGCCGGCGGCGCGGCCGCTCTCGACGATCAGCCGATCGACCAGAACATGGGTCTCCAGCCGAAGATTGGGGCGATTGAGCACAGGCTTGAGGAAGCCGCGCGCCGACGACCAGCGCCGGCCGCGCTTCTGGTTGACATGGAAGTAGCTGGTGCCTTCGTTGTCGCCGGTGTTGAAGTCCGGAATGCGCTTGATGCCCATTTCTTCTGCGGCGTCGCCGACCGCATCGAGGACCTGCCACGACAGCCGCGGCGCCTCGATGCGCCAGCCGCCGCCGATACCGTGATGCTCGCTTTCGCCCAGGAAGTGATCCTCGAGCCGCTTGAACACCGGTAGCACGTCGCTGTAGCTCCAGCCGGTGAGCCCGAGCTGACGCCAGTGATCGTAATCGGCGGCCTGTCCGCGCATCGAGATCATCGCGTTGATCGCCGACGAGCCGCCGATCACCTTGCCACGCGGATAGCTCAGCGCGCGGCCGTTCAGACCGGGCTCGGCCTCGGTCTTGAACATCCAGTCCGAGCGCGGATTGCCGATCGCGAAGAGATAGCCGACCGGGATGTGAAACCAGATCCAGTTGTCCTTGCCGCCGGCCTCGAGCAGCAGCACGCGCTTGTTCGGATCGGCCGACAGGCGGTTGGCCATGATGCAGCCGGCGGTGCCAGCGCCGACGATAATGTAGTCGAAATCACCCTCGAGCCTTCGCGGCATGTCCTCGTTTCCCGGCGGTCATCTTTGCTGAGACTATTAGACCGATATCTCGTCGGTCTGAATCGAAATCTGCGGCATCAAGCCTGAGATTACCCACTTACCAGACAGACTTCGAATCGCCAAAGCCGGGGCGAATGACGGCTCTCAGAGCATCAGCGATGCCTGGTCTCGCCTGGTTTTTATCGAACTTATTCCGCGGCCGCGCGCGCCGGCGCCGCGGCGAGCCGCATCGTCATGCTGACCACGATCAGCACAATGAAATTCACCGCCAGCGCGACGATGCCGATGTTGAGGTCCTGGACCTGGGGTGGCAGCCACGACAGCGTGTGAAAGTTGACGCCCGTCAGGCTGACAGCGGCGACCGTGGCGACGCCGGCAATGATGCCCGCCGCCGCGCCCGCGCGGGTGGCGACATTGCGGTGCGCGAGGCTGAGCACCAGGGCGGGAAAGAGCTGCGTGACGAAGCTGTAGCCCATCAACAGGAGCGCCACGATGGTCTCCCCGCCCTTCAAGGTGAAGAACACCGCAACCAGCGCCACCAGCGGCACCAGGAGCTTTGCAAGCCGCGATACCTGCTCGTCATCGGCCGATGGCTTGACGGCGCGGTAGAGGTTGTTGGAGATCAACGTCGCGGCGGTCATCAGGATCATCGAGCCCGGCACCAGCGCAGTAAGCACGCCGGTTGCGCCGATCACCCCGACGAACCAGGGATCGAATGTTTTCACCGACAGCTTGAACAGCGCGAGGTCGATGTCGGAGCCCGTGAGCCCGGGGACTTGCAGGGTCGCCGCGAAGCCGACGAAAAACACGAACAGCAGGATGAGCTGGTAGAGCGGCAACACGATCGCATTCTTGCGGATCACGGTGGCGCTCCTGGCGGTGTAGATCGAGCCGAAGGTGTGCGGCCACATGTAGAAGCCGAGGGCGGTGAGCAGCACGGTCGAGGAGAACCACCACAGGCTCTCGCCGTGCGGTGGCAGCATGGTGAATCCCGGCTTGGCTTGCTCGATCGCCGCGAACATCGAGCCCAGCCCGCCGTAATAATGATAGGGCAGATAGATGCCGAGGAAGACAACGATGCCGAGGATCAGGGTATCCTTGGCGACCGAGGTCCATGCCGAGCCGTGCACGCCCGACACCATGACGTAGGCGGCGACGACGGCGGCGCCGATCCAGATCGCGAGCGTCGAGGAGATCGCGCCGTAGCCGGCGACCTCGACGATGATGCCGAGCCCCTTGAACTGAAGCACGAGGTAGGGGATCAGCGCGGCGATGTCGACCAGCGCGACGATCACGCCGAGCGCCGGGCTGTCGTATTTGCGGACGAAGAAATCCGACTGGGAGTAGAGCCGGTTTTCCTTGGCGTAGCGCCAGATCGGCGGCAGCATGAAGTAGGAGAGCACGTAGGCAAGCGTGCCATAGGCGAGAATATAATAGGCCGGCGCGCCCTTGCCGTAGGCGTAGCCGCTGCCGCCGAGGAAGGTGAAGGTGGTGTAGATCTCTCCAGCGAGCAGCAGGAATACGAAGATCGCGCCGAAGCCGCGCCCGCCCACCGTCCACTGCTCGAGATTCATGTCTTTGCCGCGTCGGGCGAGAAAGCCAAGGGCGAGCGCCAGCAGCGCGGCAGCAGCGATGAAGGGCAGCGCTCCGTTCATGGCTCGCCCTCTCGATTGGCCGGATCGACCGCGTAGATCACGGCCATGATGAGGGAGGTGAGCAGAATCCACACCACGATCCAGGCGAGCAGGAACGGCAGGCCGAAGACAAGCGGCGTCACCCGGTTGACGAAGAACGGGCCCACAATAAGGGCGAGGTACGGGGCAACGGCGAGCCAGCGGATGCTGCGCATGGCGAGGCCTCCGGTTTGCAATGAAAACCTATGTCATTCGCGAAAGTTCCGAATGGTTACCAAAGCTTCAGGTTGGTAGCGGGGCGCGCGAGCCTGCTCAGGGACGGCCGGGTTCGGCCAGCGGGATGTCTTGCCGGGGTCTCGGAATGCCGGCGATCAGCGTCAGCATGCCGACGGCGAGCAGGGCGCCGACCAGGCCGAGCGGCGTGTAGATGCTTCCCGTGACGACGTTCATCCAGCCGATCAGCGCAGGGCAGACCGCACCGCCGAACGAGCCGATCGCGCTGATCAGCGCGATGCCGCCGGCCGCGGCGCTGCCCTCCAGCGTCGCGTTCGGGATGGTCCAGAACAGCGACAGGATTGCGAAGATGCCGATCGATGCGATCGCGAGCAACGTCACGGTAAGGACCACGCTGCCCTGCGCGAGCTGAAGCGCGAGGAAGCAGGTGGCAGCGATCAGTCCGCACGAGACCACATGCCATCGCCGTTCCCTGGTGCGGTCGGAACTGTAGCCGATCGCGACCATGCCGATCGCCGACGCGACCGAAATGGCGCCGCTCAGCCAGCCGATCTCGGTGGCGGTGGCCACGCCGACGCGCTTCAGCAGCGTCGGCGTCCACAGCAGAATGGTGTTGAGCGAGCAGAAGAACGCGAAATAGATGAAGGACAGCAGATAGACGCGGGGCTCGCGCAGGGCAGCGCCGAAGCTGCGCGTGGTGCCGGAGGCGCTCGCGCGATCGCGCGCGAGATCGCTTGCCACCTGCCGTTTCTCGTCGGCGTTCAGCCAGGCCGCAGTCTGCGGCCCGTCGGCGAGGCAGAGATAGGCGATGATGCCGAGCAGCATCGCGGGGACGCCTTCGAGGATGAACAGCCACTGCCATCCATGCAAGCCGTGGGCGCCCTGCATGTGATCCATGATCAGGCCGGACACGGGACCTGCGATGATGCCACCGAGCGGCACCGCCATCACGAACAGGCTGGTCATGCGGCCGCGTAGGCGGTCCGGGAACCAGAGCGTCAAATAGTACAGGATGCCCGGAAAGAAGCCGCCCTCGGCGGCGCCGAGCAGGAAACGCAGGACGTAGAGGTGATACTGGTTCTGCACCAGCGCGAGCAGCACCGTGACGATGCCCCACAGCACCATGATCCGCAGCAGCGTCTTGCGAACGCCGATCTTCACCAGCAGCAGATTGCTCGGCACCTCGAGTGCGACATAGCCGACCGAGAAGATTCCCGCGGCAAACCCGAACACGGCATCGTTCAGCTTCAGGTCCTGCAGGAATTGCAGCTTGGCAAAGCCGATGTTGAAGCGATCGATGATCGCGACCGTGTAGCACGCCAGCAAGAACGGGATCAGGCGCCAGGCGATCCGCCGATAGAGAGCGGAATTGGCCGCATCCTGCATCGAAAACCTCCACGAATGATTCTTCTGATTGTTGATTGTTTGGCCCGCGCGGGACGCAATCCGCCTGGATGGTGACGCGACGGCACTTTGCTCCCTCTCCCCGTTCTTACGGGGAGAGGGCTGGGGTGAGGCGCTGCGTCCGCATCCATGGTGATCGCTGCGCCCGCGGAGGGTCTCCTTCACCCGGAATGCATCGAACGATGCATTCCCATCTCTCCCCGCAGGCGGGCGAGGTGAAGTGGACCTGTCGTTCGATTTCAAATTGCGCCGCTAGCTCGCTTTCGCGCTCGCCGGGAATTCCACCATCGCTTCGCCGGCAGCGACCGTTTCGCCGCGCTGGTTCTGCACGGCGACATCGACCAGCACCCAGCGCGACTTGGCTGTGACCTGCTTGGCCTTGATGGTGCCGGACGGGCGGATGGTGTCGCCCGGCTTCACCGGCTTCAGCCAGCGCGTCTCGAGGCGGCGATGGATCGCGCCCGCCGGCATCGCCCAATCGGTCAGCATGCGCGAGATCAGGCCGAAATTGTTCATGCCGTGCATGATGATGCCGCCGAAATTCGTCTTGCCGAAATTGCCCTTCATGTAGTCGTCGTCGAGATGCAGCGGGTTGTAGTCGAGCGATGCATCGCAGAACAGGCGGATGGATTCGCGCGACACCGCGAACGCAGGACCGTCGATGGTGTCGCCGGTCTTGAGCCGATCGAAATTCACTGTGGTCATGCTGGACTTCCTTACATCGGACGGATGGTCTGGCCGCGACCCGAGCAGATCACGTCGCCATGCTGGTTGAAGAAGACGTTGTCGTGCACCACGAACAGCCGCTCGCGCTTGATGAACTTGTCGAGCGCACGCGCCTGCAGCGTGATGGTGTCGCCGGGGCGGGCAGGGATGTTGTAGCTCCAGGACTGCCCCGCATTGACGGTGCCCGGCGAGCGCATCCAGTCGTCGGCCGGCGTGCAGGCGAACATCAGCAGGATGTGGATCGAAGGCGGCGCGATCAGCCCGCCGTAGGGGCCGGCCTTCGCGGCCGCCTCGTCCAGATACAGCGGATTGGTCTCGCCGACCGCGCGGCAATACAGCGCGATCGCCTCTTGCGTCAGCTTGTAGGGCAGCGTCTTCCGCGCTTCGCCGGGAACGATCTCGTCCCAGACCTTGCGCAGCTTTGCGTCCTTCCAGAAATCGGTTTCGAAAGTGCTGGCCGCAGAACTTTCCACTTGCGCCATCGTTGATCCTCCTGCTATGGGTTCGCCAGGCGAACGATTCATTCGCTATGTGAACTGACGCTAGCGCGGTCGGGAGCCCCTGACAAGCGCAGAGAGCCGCATGACGTGCAGGCGGCCATGCAGGGCTGCGATGTCATGAGCCAAACGATACCCCCAACGAAATGACGTCATGAGCAAAGAGAGCGACGGCTTCGTGCGCGCGATCGCGCGCGGCTTCTCGATCATCGAGGCGCTCGGCAAGCCGCCCGGACGACACACGCTGGCGGAGGCTGCCGATACTGCCGGCCTCAACCGCGCCACCGCGCGTCGCATCCTGGCGACGCTGGTCGCGCTGAAATATTGCGCCTCCGACGGACGCTATTTCAGCTTGCGGCCGCGCGCGCTCGGGCTCGGCCTGTCCTATCTGAACGCGCTGCCATACTGGGCGCACGCGCAGCGCGCGCTGGAAAACCTGCGCAACGAGATTGGCGAGTCCTGCGCCATGGCGGTGCTCGACGAGGACGAGATCGTTTATGCGTTGCGCCTGCCGGCGCGCCGTATCCTGTCGGCCAATCTCGGCGTCGGCAGCCGCCTGCCGGCGCATCTGGTGTCGCTCGGCCGCGTGCTGCTCGCGGCGCTGCCGCCCGCGAATCGCGAGGCCTATCTCGCCGCAGGTGTGTTCAAGCAGGTCACGCCGCGCACCGTCACGGATCCGGCGCGGCTCGGCGAATTGCTCGCGCGCGTCGAGGGTGAGGGTTATGCCTGGGTCGACGGCGAGCTCGATCCGGCGATCTGCGGCATCGCGGTGCCGTTGCGCGACCCCGCAGGCTCAGTGGTCGCCGCGCTCAGCGTCAACACGATCTCCGGTACTGTGAGCGAGGCCGGCGCACGCAAGAAATTCCTGCTGCCGCTGCGCCGAACCGCGCAGGAGATCCGCAGCCAGATGCTGATGTCGGGCTAGCCAGATATGTCAGTCCGTAACAACGATCTGCGGCAGGCCGGAAACTCTCATGCGAGTCATGTCCACGTCCTCACCGCAGGGCGCTTTCGATGGCTTTCCGTCGGCTGGCTCTGCACTTTGCCGCGCTGCGGGACCCGCCTGGAGCATGCCACATCTGTTGGGTGGACCGGTCCTTGCATGCTAGAGAGGACACTTGCAGTCCAACCTTCGAGGTCAGAATTCTCATGCCCATCGTCAACCGCGTCGCCGATCTGCAACCCGATATCCAGGCCTGGCGCCGCAACATCCACGAAAACCCCGAACTGCTCTATGACGTGCATCGCACTGCGTCATTCGTAGCTGACCGGTTGAGGGAGTTCGGATGCGACGAGGTCGTGACCGGCCTCGGCAAGACCGGCGTGGTCGGGGTCATCAAGGGCAAGAAGGGGCCCGCCAAGGGCGACGTCAGGGTGATCGGGCTCCGCGCCGACATGGACGCGCTGCCGATCCATGAAGAAACCAATCTGCCTTACGCCTCCAAGACGCCCGGCAAGATGCACGCCTGCGGCCATGACGGTCACACCGCGATGCTGCTCGGCGCTGCGCGCTATCTTGCCGAGACGCGCAACTTCGCCGGCGATGCCGTCGTGATCTTCCAGCCGGCCGAAGAGGGCGGGGCCGGAGCCGCCGCCATGATCAAGGACGGCCTGATGGACCGTTTCGGCATCGAGCAGGTTTACGGCATGCACAACGGTCCGGGAATTCCGATCGGCTCGTTCGCGATCCGCACCGGCCCGATCATGGCCGCAACCGACGCGATCGACATCAAGATCGAGGGGTATGGCGGTCACGCCGCGCGGCCGCACAAATGCATCGATTCCGTGCTGGTCGGTGCGCAGCTCATCACCGCGTTGCAGCAGATCGTTTCGCGCACCGTCGATCCGCTCGACTCCGCCGTGATCTCGATGTGCGAATTCCACGCCGGCAATGCCCGCAACGTGATCCCGCAGACCGCGGAATTGCGCGGCACCGTGCGGACCCTGACCAAGGAGGTGCGCGACCTCATCGAGAAGCGCGTGCGCGAAGTCGTCGACGGCGTCGCGAAGATGACCGGCGCCAAGATCGATCTCACCTATGAGCGCGGTTATCCGGTCACGGTGAACCACGGTTCGCAGACCGAATTCGCGACCCGCATCGCCAAGGACGTCGCCGGTGCCGCCAATGTGCACGAGATGCCGCCGCTGATGGGCGCCGAGGATTTCTCCTACATGCTGGAATCGCGGCCCGGCGCCTTCATCTTCTGCGGCAACGGCGACAGCGCGGGCTTGCATCATCCCGCCTACAATTTCAACGACGAGGCGATCGTTTACGGCACGTCGTATTTCGTGAAGATCGTGGAGAACGCGCTGCCGGCGTGATCTTGCCGGCTGCAGCCCTCTCAATGGTCGCTGCGTCGTCCTTCCGGCCGTCATTGCGAGGAGCGAAGCGACGAAGCAATCCATCGTTCCGCCGAGGAGGTATGGATTGCTTCGTGGAGCCTGTCATCGGGCGCGCATTCGCGCGACCCGTTGGCTCGCAATGACGCGGGCTGTGCGTTCCTCACGCGTCCCATCTGACCGGCAGCGAGACCGGGCCGCGGAACACCCAGCCGCGGACGATTGGTGGGGCGTCGTCGCGGAGCCGCAGATTGCGCAGGTGTTCGAACAGCATCGGTCCCACGATCTTGCCGACGGTCAGCCGCGACACCCAGGTGCCGGCGCAGAAATGCGGCCCGGCGCCGAATGCCAAATGCGATTGCTTCGGCCGTGAGATGTCGAAGCTGTCAGGATCGGCAAAGCGCTTGCCGTCGCGGTTGGCCGCGCCGACGCAGAGCCCGATCTGAAGATCCCGCGGCAGCGTCACGCCGGAGAGATCGACGCTGCGGGTCACGCGCCGCGGATACATGCCGATCGGAGAGATCCAGCGCACCGCTTCCTCGAGCGCCGCCGGCCACAGCTCCGGCTTCGCCAGCACGGTTCGCTTCTGCGCCGGATTTTGCAAAAGGCCGAGCACGAGCGTGAGGATCGCGTCGCGCGGCTCGTTCAGCCCGCCGCCGATGATCACCTTGATGTTGGCTCTGATGGCCTCGATCGACATCGGCGGATCGGCATTGACCATCGACGACAGGATCGAGGGATTGGGATGGCTGCGGTGTTGATCGAGTACCGCCTCGATCGCGGCGTCGACGGCGGCGCCGGCCTGCATCGCCGTGCGCTCGATCTCGGCATCGCCGGCGTAATTGCCCGCGCCGTCGATCAGGGCTTGCGACCATGCGGCAAGGGGCTGCCACGGCATCGGCTCGAAGCCGATCATCTCCATCAGGCTGAGGGACGCCATCGGCGCGGCAAGCGCGCCGAACAAATCGGCCTCGCCCGCGTCGGCCAGCGCGTCGATCAGCCTCTGGCAGATCGCGATGAACCGCGGCGCCCAGTGCTCCTTGATCGTCGCGGGCCGGAACGAAGGTTCGATCGCCTTGCGGCCGGTCGCATGCTCGGCGCCGTCCTTGCGCATGAAGGTCGGCCCCATCACCTTGTTGACGAGGGAGGTGGGGTTGTCGGCCGAATAGGTTGCCGGATCGCGCTCTATTTTGGTGATGTCGTCGAAGCGCGTCACCAGCGTCAGCTTCGCCGTCTCGACGAACACGGCGGGCGCCGTCTCGCGCAGGCGGCGGAAGATCGGATAGGGATCGTCGAGCAGATCCTGATACGAGATATCCGTGACGACGGGCACTGTGCTGGTCATTCGTCCTCCCGCGGGCGATTTTTTGCAAAGGCTAGCCGCGGGCGTGTAATCGCTCAATTCGATAGAGCCAATTCAGGCCATCGAAATTCTGCATGATATGTGATAGGCTGCGGGTACCTGCCAACGCGGGAGGCGACGGGTGGCGGCCAACTCATCGATCGATCCGATCGACATCGGGAGCTTGCGGACGCTTGTACTGGTGTACGATCTGCAGTCGTTCTCGGCTGCGGCGAAGCGGCTCGACGTCAACCAGTCCACCATCAGCTACGCGATCGAGCGGCTGCGCGGCGTGCTGCGCGATCCGCTGTTCGTCCGTCAGGGCAACGGCGTCAGCGCGACCGAGCGTTGCGCGGCGCTGGTCGCATGGGCGCGGGACATGATCGGCGAGATGGAGGGGCTTGCCGTGCCGGCGGAGTTCGATCCGGCCATCGCGCAGGGCAGCGTGACGATCTCCTGCAACTATCACGAACGCCAGACGCTGATCCCGCACTTCTGCGCCCGGTTGCGCGCGAGCGCGCCGCTCGTGCGGCTGGTGCTGCTCGATGCCGCCGGCCATGGCAACGTCCACCTCAAGCAGAACCAGTGCGACATCGTGCTCGGTCCGGTCGGGATCGTCGGCGAGAGCTTCTATCGGCGCCATATTCTCACCGATCACTATGTCTGCGTGATGGACCCGGACAATCCGCTCGCGCGCGGCCGGGTCGCGCTGTCAGCCTATGCCAAGGCACAGCATGTCTTTGTCACCCATAGCGGCGAGTGGCAGCCGCTCTATCTCGATGTGCTCAAGTCCAGGGACATCGCGCTGGAGCCGGCGGTGACCCTTCCGAACCACGACAGTCTGGAGCGGATCATCGCCGGCACCCGGCTTGTCGCCACCATCCCGTATCATCTGGCGCGCACGATGGGCGGCGGGCTGCATGTCGCAGCGCTGCCGTTCCGGGTACCGATCTCGATCGACATGTACTGGAGCGCCAGGACCGCCAAATCGGGTTTGCACAAATGGTCACGCGGCCTGCTCGCCGAGGTGGCAAAGGGCTACGCCTGAGCGGCGGCCATTGCGCGATGCGCACCAAATGCACAAGGCCCGCACCGGTGGTGCGGGCCTTGTCGTCCGACGCGGGGCATCGCGCCGGGGTCAGAACAGGTGATAGAACACGTAGTACAGAACGCCCGAGAGGATCATCGCGGCGGGCAGCGTCAGCACCCAGGCCATCGCGATGTTGCGGATCGTCGCCCATTGCAGGCCGGAGCCGTTGGCCGCCATGGTGCCGGCGATGCCCGACGACAGCACGTGCGTGGTCGAGACCGGCAGGCCGTAGCCGTCGGCGGCGGCAATCGTCGCAGCCGCTGTGATCTCGGCGCAGGCGCCCTGAGCGTAAGTCAAATGGGTCTTGCCGATTTTCTCGCCGACGGTGACGACAATGCGCTTCCAGCCGACCATGGTGCCGAGGCCGAGCGCGATGGCGACGGCGAACTTGACCCAGCTTGGAATGAACTTGGTCGCGGCATCGAGCGAGCTCTTGTACTGATTCAGCACAGCGATGTCGCTGGCGGAGAGCTCGGCCTCCTTGTCTTTCATCAGCAGGCGGATCGCCTCGGAGGCCAGATACATGTCGTTACGGGTGTTGCCGACGACGTCAGCCGGAAACTTCGCCAATGATCCGTATTGGGCGACCTGCTGGCCGATGTCGCGCACCAGCACCGCGAGCGAGGGGAAGGTGCCTTCGTTGATCTGGTGCTGCGAGACGTAATTGGTCACGGCCGGGCGCGGATTGCCGATCACGTTGTAGCCGGCGGCCTTGCCCTCGATGACCTTGCTCGCCGCAGCCGAATGCGCGGCGAACTGCTCGATCTGGCTGCTCGGCAGCGCGCGGTTCAGCGCATACGCGGTCGGCACCGTGCCGATCAGGATCAGCATGATGAGGCCCATGCCCTTCTGGCCGTCATTGGAGCCGTGGAAGAAGCTGACCAGCGTGCAGGTCAGGATCAGGATGCCGCGGATCCACCACGGCGGCGGCTGGTCGCCGACCGGCTCGCCGAACAGCTTCGGCGTCGCGCGCAGCAGCACGGCCTTAAGGACGTAGAGCAGAAGTGCCGCGAGCACGAAGCCGAACAGCGGCGACAGCAGCAACGCCTTGGCGATGTTGACGGCCTGCGACCAGTCCACGCCGGAGGTGCCGTCACGGCCGCGCAACAGCGCGTTGGTGATGCCGACGCCCATGATCGATCCGATCAGGGTGTGCGAGCTCGAGGCCGGCAGGCCGAGCCACCAGGTGCCGAGATTCCAGATGATGGCGGCGATCAATAGCGCGAACACCATCGCAAAGCCCGCGCTGCTGCCGACCTGGAGGATCAGCTCGACCGGAAGCAGCGAGACGATGCCGAACGCGACCGCGCCGCTGGAGAGCAGCACGCCGAACAGGTTGAACAGGCCCGACCACACCACGGCGACATGCGCCGGCAGCGAGCGGGTGTAGATCACGGTCGCGACCGCATTGGCGGTGTCGTGGAAGCCGTTGACGAATTCGAAGCCGAGCGCGATCAGGAGCGCAACGAACAGCAGGATGTAGGGCAGGAACGAAGTGACGCGCGTGCCGGTGGCATCGACGTCGGCATAGATGCTGTAGCCAACGAACAGCAGCGCAGCCGCAACCACGCCCAAATAAATGACGCCGGTCAGAGGATGAAAGCCCTTGTCGAGATCCGGACCTTTCTTCAGGGCGGGTTCGATCGAACCGGGTAACGCCATATCGCTCATGATAATCTCCTGTCCCAATGCCGCCGATTTTGATCCATGCATATGACAGGCAATTGAAATCCGGCCCGGGCGCCGGCCGGCAATCGCGTGGCGAGGTCACACGGGCCGTGAAGATTTCAGGTGCGGCAATCTTCAGTTACGAGCGTCACCGATTGCGGACGCTGCCGCGGATTGCGCGTTCCGGAACAACAAATCGCTAGGGCACGCGGGACGGATCAGGCAACTCGTGGGGCGAGCCAATTCGGCGGGCGGCGGACTGCCGGGTAGAGGTCGCGCGCCGCGCGGTTGGGGCTAGTCGAACCGCGCAGCGCGCTGGCCTCAGGGTACGTCATGGCGTGAACATGACGCCCAATGCCTGTTGAGCCTGTGACGCTATCATGGATCAATTAAAGGTTGTAGTTTTTTCTCGGCCTGTTTCTGATTTTTCACAGCAAAGTGTGAATATCGGGGAACGAAGTTGTTCCATGGCCGCATCACGCCGCATGAGCCGCGCGGCGCAGCAAGCTGGCCGCGATTTTCAAATCGTCGACAAAGCGTTGATATTCCTTCGCCTTGGCCTCCTCATCGGGCAGCCGCAGCAGATAGGAGGGATGCACCGTGACCAGCACCTTGGTTCCATCATGGTCGATCAGGCGGCCGCGGTTCTTGTTGATCGGCGTGATCTTGCCGAGCACGCCCTGTGCGGCGGTCGCGCCGAGCGCCACCACCAGCTCCGGTTTGATGGCCGCCAGCTCACGCTCGTACCATTGACGGCAGGCGCGGATTTCCGGCGTGCTCGGCTTCTGGTGCAGGCGGATCTTGCCGCGCGGCACGAATTTGAAATGCTTCACCGCGTTGGTGATGTAGACCTTGGTGCGGCCGATGCCGGCCTCTTCCAGCGCGCGATCGAGCATCAATCCGGCCGGACCGACGAACGGCTTGCCGGCGAGATCTTCCTTGTCGCCGGGCTGCTCGCCGACCAACATCAAGGTTGCGCTTTGCGGTCCCTGGCCGAACACGGTCTGGGTCGCATCCTTCCACAGCGGGCAGGCGCGGCAATCGGCGGCCTCGGCGCGTAGCGTTGCGATAGTGTCGTGGGCGTGCTTGCGGGCCATCGGCGTGTCCTGCGGTTTCTGCGGCGCCTGCGGCTTCGCCGCCTTGCTTGCGATGAAGGCGCCGCTCGTCATTCGCATCGCGTCTTCGAGCAATGGTCTAATGATCGAGTCCTCGGGCAGGTTCCTCCAATAGGCCTGCGGCGCCTCCGTCACTTTCAACCGTGCCGGATTGAAGAGGCTGCTGTAGTGACGCCGCCAGGTCTCCTCGAGCCGGTCCTCGGATGGCACTTCGGATTTGTCGATGCCTGACGTGATCGAGATCGCATGCCCATCCCAATGCGCGCAGACGTCGGGGGTCAGGATCGACCACGGCATGTCGGAAAAGCGGCTGGCGAAGAAGGGCGCGGCGAGCTCGACGATGTGATGCTCCGGCTCGAACCAGGCGACGTAATGCGCCTTCTCGCGGCCGATTTCGCGGAAGCGGACCTGCGCGATCATCCTGTCCATCTCGCGATAGACCGCGCGAGCCATCGCATTGGCTTTGGCGATGTCGGGGTCATCAGCCAGATCGTGGTGGCCGCGCAGCCGCCACAGCAGGCGATAGAGCAGGGCGAAGCGTTCGCCGCTTTGATGCAGGATCGCGGCCCGTGCCAGCTCGACAAATGTAGCGGGGACGTTGAACGTCGCATGCGGCGCATCGGGCAGGTCGTTCGCGCCAGATGGCGAAAACAGTTCGGCCTCGCCGCGCACTGTCCACGTGACATCAGATGGCTTCACGTCATTCAGTGCCAGTCGTCGCGCGGCCTTGCGCCAGCCTTCGAAATCGGTGTCGCTGTCGAGCATGATGATGTGCATGCGATCTGCTCCGTTTCAGTCTCACTGTCATTCGGGCCCGCGCGTCCGGTGACACCGGAGAGAGGCTGCCGCGGTCGCGCCGATGCCTGTGAATCCCCTTGATTCCGCTCGTGAATCAGGGAGCCCACCAATCCGATTGACTCTGCCGGCCCTGTTAGCTTTATATTAGAACATATCATGAACAAATGAGCCAGACCCTGGTTCTCTGTTCAGACCAGTGACGGCTTCAAATTTTGCTTGGAAGGAGCGGCGCACCATGAACGGCGCACGCATGAGCACGCTTGCGTCTCTGCGCGGCAGCATCGCGCGCATCGAGGCGCCTGACGATGTGCAGATACCGAACCGCATCGCGCTCGGCCATGCGGGCGCGGATGCGATGCTGCGCGGCGGACTTGCGCCTGCAGCGCTGCATGAAGTGTTCGCGGCTGGCCATCAGGGCGGGGCCGCGACCGGCTTCATCGCGGGGCTCGCCGGACGGATGTCACCGCGCAAGCCGCTGGTCTGGGTGCGGCAGGATTTTTCCGATCTTGAAAGCGGCGCGCTGTCGATGAGCGGGCTTGCCGAGCTCGGCCTCGATCCGCGCCTGCTCGTCATGGTGCGCGCCGCCGATGTCGATGCCGCGTTGCGCACCACGGCCGACGCGCTCGCCTGCGATGCGCTGGGCGCGGTCGTGCTGGAGGTCTGGGGCAATGTGCGCCAGCTCGATCTCGTCGCCAGCCGCAAATTGACCTTGGCCGCGCAGGCCTCCGGGGTCACCGCGCTGGTGCTGCGGATCGCGGCGACCCCGATCCCCTCGACCGCCGAGACGCGCTGGATCGTGCGCGCGGCGCATTCGCCGCCCGGCACCGCCGCCAGCGCCTGGGGCGCGCCGCGCTTCGAGGCCGAACTCGTGCGCAATCGTCATGGCCCGGTCGGGCGATGGATCATGGAATGGAAATGTGATGAGTGCCAATTCAGTGAACCGTCGGCGTATCCTCAGCCTGTGGCTGCCACGCCTGCCCATCGACCGCATCAAGCGGAAACTCGTGCAGCACGACGTCTCGCAAGCTGAGGCTCGGGAGGTGGTCGGGCTCCCTCTCCCGCTTGCGGGGGAGGGTTGGGGTGGGGGTCTTGCCACGAGCGACGCTCTTCGTAGGGAGAGAGCCCCCACCCGGATCGCATCTGACGATGCGATCCGGCCTCCCCCGCAAGCGGGAGAGGCGAAGAAAGGATCTCGCTCTCTACTGGAACTCCCCAGCGTCGTGGTCGCAAAGGATCACAACGCGATCCTGCTCCACGCCATCGACGAGGCCGCGGTGCGCGCCGGGCTGTCGATCGGGCTGCCGCTCGCCAATGCCCGCGCGATCTGTCCGGAGCTCACCGTCTACGACGCCGATCCCGCCGCCGATCTGAAGACGCTGAACGACATCGCCGACTGGTGCGACCGCTTCACGCCGCTGGTGGCGCTGGATCCGCCCTACGGTCTGTTCCTCGACATCACCGGCTGCGCGCATCTGTTCGGCGGCGAGCGCGCGCTGCTGCAGATCGCGACCAACGCGCTGAGCCGCCGCGGCTTTGCCGTCAGCGCTGCCATCGCCGGCACCTCGATCGCGGCGCGCACGCTGACGCGGCATGCCTCGGGACGGATCACAGCCGATGGCGAGGAGGCCGAGTCGGTCGGTCCATTGCCGGTGTCCGCGCTTGGCGCCGATGCCGCAATCACGACCGGTCTGCGCCGCGCCGGCCTGAAGACCATCGGCGATGTCGCCGCGCGCGCGCCGCATGAAATCTCGGCGCGGTTCGGCGCCGCGTTCACCACGCTGCTCAGTCATGCGCTGGGGCAGGGCGATGCCCCGATCAGCCCGCGCAAGCCGCTGCCGGATTACATCGTGGAGAAGCGTTTCCCCGAGCCTGTTGCAACCGACACTGTGATCGCGCTGACGCTGCAAAACCTCGCCCGGATGCTGGTCGCGGCGATGGACAAGCAGGGCAAGGGCGCGCGGCAATTGGAGGCGAGCTTCTTCCGCACCGATGGCGCGGTGCGTTCGATCGTGGTCGAGACCGGGCGTCCGGTGACGCGGCCCGAAATGATCGACCGCCTGTTCCGCGAGCGGCTCGATGCGCTCAACGATCCCCTTGATCCCGGTTTCGGCTTCGATCTCATTCGTCTGGCCGCCGGTCGCACCGAGCTCGTGGTGCAGCAGCAGCGCGATCTCGACGCCACCGTCCACGACAATGACGAGGTCTCCGCACTGATCGACCGCATCGCCGCTCGCATCGGCGGCAAACGCGTCGTCGTGCATCTGCCGCTGGAGAGCCACATCCCCGAACGATCAGCGCTCGCGGTGCCGGCGCAGCATCATCTGGCCGCCGCGAGCGCGGCCGCCTGGCCGGAGCGCGTCGCGGGCGAGCCGCCGCTGCGCCCCTTGCGGCTGTTCGAGCGGCCCGAGCCGATCAAGGTGCCGTTCGCGACCGTGCCCGACGGCCCTCCGCATCAGTTCACCTGGCGCCGCGCGCGGCACGAGGTGGTGCGGGTCGAAGGTCCCGAGCGCATCGCGATGGAATGGTGGAAGCAGGACGGCGGGTCGCTGACCCGCGATTACTTCCGCGTCGAGGATGCCGAGGGCCAGCGCTTCTGGATCTTCCGCGACGGCCTCTATGAGAGCGAGCTGAGGGACGAAGAGGGCAAGCCTGTTCCCGCCACCTGGTATGTGCACGGGCTGTTCGCATGAAAGCGCCCGTGCCCGACTATGCCGAGATCGGCATCACCAGCAATTTCTCCTTCCTGCGCGGCGGCTCCGATCCGCGCGCTTATGTCCATCAGGCGAGCGACTTGCGGATTCCCGTGATCGGCATCGCCGATCACAACACGCTGGCCGGCGTGGTGCGCGCCTGGAAGGAGCTCGACAATGCCGAGGTCAAGCATCCGCCCCAGCTTCTGATCGGCGCCCGCATCGTCTTCATCGACGGCACGCCCGACATCCTGGTCTATCCGCGCGACCGCGCCGCCTACGGCCGGCTGTGCCAGCTCTTGACCCGCGGCAAGCGCGGCGACGACGACAGAGCGTTTTCAAGCGAAGTGGACACCGGTTCGCGTGAAGAAAACGCGTCAAAACAAGAAATCGTGCGTATTGAAAAAGGCGAGTGTCATCTGAAACTGTCCGACCTGCTCGACTTCGCGGAAGGCCAGCTCCTGGTGCTGGCGCTGCCGCATCGCTTTGATCCGGCGCGGACGCTCGATCTGCTCGCGCGGCTGAAGGAGAGTGCAGCCGACGGGGTCTGGCTCGCCGCAAGCCTGCTCTATCGTGGTGACGACAAGCGCCGCCTCGCGCGGTTGCATGGGCTTGCCACTGAGGCCGATGTGCCGCTCCTCGCGACCAACGAGGTGCTTTATCATCATCCGGCGCGTCGCCCCTTGCAGGACGTGCTCACTTGCATCCGCGAGAAGACCACGATCGAGGCGGTCGGCCGCCGGCTCGAAGCCAATGCCGAGCGCCATCTCAAGCCGGCGCATGAGATGGTGCGACTGTTCCGCGATCTGCCCGACGCGATCGCGGAAACCATGCGCTTTGCGAAACGCATCACCTTCTCGCTCGACCAGCTCAAGTACCAGTACCCGGACGAGCCGGTGCCGCCCGGCAAGACCGCGCAGCAGCACCTGGAGGATCTGACCTGGGCCGGCGTCGACAAATATTTCAACGACGAGATCGACGACAAACTCCGCGCCACCCTGAACAAGGAGCTCGCGCTGATCGCCGAGCTGAAATACGCGCATTACTTCCTCACCGTGCACGACATCGTGCACTATGCGCGCAGCCAGGGCATCTTATGCCAGGGGCGGGGCTCGGCGGCGAACTCGGCGGTCTGCTACGTGCTCGGCATCACCTCGGTCGATCCGACCAAGGTCGATCTCTTGTTCGAGCGCTTCATCTCCAAGGAGCGGCTGGAGCCGCCTGACATCGACGTCGATTTCGAGCATTCGCGGCGCGAGGAGGTGATGCAATATGTCTACCGCCGCTACGGCCGCCACCGCGCGGCAATCATCGCCACCGTCATTCATTATCGCCCGCGCAGCGCGATCCGCGATGTCGGCAAGGCGCTCGGGCTGACCGAGGACGTCACCGCGGCGCTCGCCGACACCGTGTGGGGGAGCTGGGGCAAGGGCCTCAACGACATGCAGGTGCGGCAGGCCGGGCTCGATCCGAAAAATGCGATGATCAACCTCGCGGTCGAGCTCGCCACCGAGCTGATCGAGTTTCCCCGTCATCTCTCGCAGCATGTCGGCGGCTATGTCCTGACCCAAGATCGGCTCGACACCTATGTGCCGATCGGCAACGCCGCGATGGACGATCGCACCTTCATCGAATGGGACAAGGATGACGTCGATGCGCTCAGCATGATGAAGGTCGACGTGCTGGCGCTGGGCATGCTGACCTGCATCCGCAAATGCTTCGACCTGATCGAGAAGCACAAGGGCGAGCGCTGGGAGCTCGCCACCGTCCCGCAGGACGACAAAAAAGTCTATGACATGCTGTGCCGCGGGGAATCGCTCGGCGTGTTCCAGGTCGAAAGCCGCGCTCAGATGAACATGCTGCCGCGCCTGAAGCCACGAAAGTTCTATGACCTCGTGATCGAGGTCGCGATCGTGCGCCCGGGGCCGATCCAGGGCGACATGGTGCATCCCTATCTGCGCCGGCGAAACAAGCAGGAGCAGGAAAGCTATCCATCACCGTCCCCCGAGCACGGCCCGCCGGACGAACTCTACAATGTCCTGCACAAGACGCTCGGCGTGCCGCTGTTCCAGGAGCAGGCGATGCGGATTGCAATCGAGGCGGCAAAATTCACCTCCGAGGAGGCCAATGGTCTGCGCCGCTCGATGGCGACCTTCCGCAACCTCGGCACCATCGGCAAATACGAGGACAAGCTGATCGGCAACATGGTCGCGCGCGGCTACTCGCCGGACTTCGCCCGAAGCTGCTTCGATCAGATCAAGGGCTTCGGCTCTTACGGCTTCCCGGAAAGCCACGCCGCGAGCTTCGCCCAGCTCGTCTACATCTCGTCGTGGCTGAAGCACCATCATCCCGACGCGTTCTGCTGCGGCCTGCTCAACTCGCAGCCGATGGGCTTTTACGCGCCGGCGCAGATCGTCGGCGACGCCCGCAAGAACGGCATCACGGTGCGCGAGGTCGATGTCTCCTACAGCTTTGCGCAGAACACGCTGGAAGAGGGAGACGGGAAATATTGCGCGGTGCGGCTCGGCTTCCGCCAGATCGACGGCTTTCACTGGCTGGATGAGGATGAGGAGAGGCTGAAGCGCGATCAGGCGCTGCGGCGCCAACACAACGCAAATGTGCAGGAGTCAGGGAGGCACGAACGGATGGGCTCTCTCCCCCCTTGCGGGGGAGAGTTGGAGAGAGGGGTAAGCCACGACCAGCGCCCGTGCGGTTTACCCCTCTCCCTAACTTCGAGAGCGAGCTTCGCTCGCCTCGGACCCCGCAAGGGGGGAGGGAACCCGTCCACCTCCCGTGCGGCCTTGAGCAAAGTGGAGCCAGACTGGGCCGATCGCATCGTCGCCGCGCGCAACCGCCGGCCCTTCACCTCGCTGGAGGACTTCGCCCGCGACACCGGCCTGCCGAAGCGGGCGCTGATCCTGCTGGCGGATGCCGATGCGTTTCGCTCGCTCGGGCTCGATCGCCGCGCGGCGTTGTGGGCGGTGCGACGGTTACCCGACGACGTGCCATTGCCGCTGTTCGAAGCGGCCACAGCGCGCGAGCAACCGGATGAAAACGCAAAGCCGTTGCCGGAGATGCCGCGCCCCGAGCAGGTGGTCGCCGATTATCAAACCATCCGCCTGTCGCTGAAGGGCCATCCGATGGAGTTCCTGCGCGAGATGTTCACGAAGGAGCGCGTCGTCGCCTGTCATACGATCAACCAGAGCAACGATCGCCGCCGCGTCCGCTGCGCCGGCGTGGTGCTGGTGCGGCAGCGGCCGGGCAGCGCCAAAGGCGTCGTGTTCATGACGCTGGAGGACGAGACCGGCATCGCCAACATCGTGGTGTGGCCGAAGGTGATGGAGCAGTACCGGAAAGAGGTGATGGGCGCGCGGCTGATCCTGGTCGAGGGCTATATCCAGAGCAGCCCGGAAGGGGTGACCCATCTGGTGGCGCAGCGCATGATCGACCGCTCCCACGATCTGATCGGTCTCGCCAACGAATCCCTCAGCCGCAAGCACCCGGTGCCTGCGGGACCCGCGCTGGTCGAGCCACTCAACGACGATCGTCGCGATCACGCCGATACGCCGGCGCAAAAAATCCGCCATCCGCGCAACGTCCGCATCCTGCCGCCGTCGCGCGATTTTCATTGAAGCAGTTGGAGGAATCGTAGGACGGATCAGCCGATCCACCAATGTCCTTGCTATGCGTGAAAAGGTTCGCGCGTCAGGTGAGCACGTTCTTCAGACTCCCTCCTCCCTCATGTCCGCCGAAGCCTTAGCGAAGGCGGATGCGGGGGAGGGTTGGGGAGAGGGGTGGCCCGGGGCGAGATGATCGATGTGGACATCGTGCTCGCAACTTGCGTTCGCTTGCCGTCATGTCGCGAGAACGCGAACGTATGACTCACAAGCGGCGCCACATCCTCGCCGTCGTCCCGGCGGAGGCCGGGACCCATAACCCCGAATGCATGTTGTCATGCACCGCTGGAACGACGAGTCCCGTTCAAACCACAAGTCGCGGCGTATGGGTCCCGGCCCCCGTGCGCAATTGCGCACTAGGCCGGGACGACGCGGTGGAGCGAGCCGCGGCCTCTCGGTTCAAGCATCGGCGTCTCTGGAATACTGGATCACCCGCCTTCGCGGGTGATGACACCGGCCGCTTGCTTCGCGTCGCGATCGCTTCTCGCAATTGGCGACGAAGCAGCTACTCCACCGCAGCCCCCACCGGCGGGCCGCCCGGCGGGCGATGCAGGAAAGTGATCGATGCGTAGGCGCCGACCCAGGAGCCGGCCGCGGCAAAGGCGACATAGACCCAGTTCTCGGTGTAGCTGATCACGGCGTAGGACGAGAGCAGATACCAGATGCTGCTCCAGCTCGCCGCCGGCACACGTTTGCGTGCAACGACCGCCGAGGTGAACATGACATAGACCGCGTCGGTGGCCGCGGTTGCAAGAAAAACGCCGCCGGCGGTGAGGGGATCGATGGCAGCCATTGCAACTCCTGTTCCGGTCGGGCGGAGCCCCTTGAAAAGTCGAACGAGACGGGCCAAACCGGCACCGCCTTTCTGTCATCATGCTCGTGCATATATCGATCGGAAAGAGGGATGCGCATGCAGGACGTGAGCGACATCGTTGCCGAGATCTGGACCAGGGCCGGCGGCGTGTCGTCTGCGTTAGCTTACATGAAGCTGACAGGTGCGGAGCCGCAATTGCCGTCGTCGTTCCGCGTCGGCGCGGCCGCGCAGGCCTCGATCGCCGCGGCAGGCCTGGCGGCTGCCGAGATCTGGCGCGCGCGCAGCGGCGAGACGCAGGATGTCGCGGTCGATATGCGCCACGCCATGGTCGAATGCCGCAGCGAACGCTACCTTCGTGTCGACGGCAAGCCGCCGCCACCAGCCTGGGACAAGATCGCCGGCGTCTATCGTGTCGGGGACAACCGCTTCGTCCGCCTCCATACCAATTTCCCCCATCACCGCGACGCCGTCTGCCGGGTACTGAACTGCAACGCGGAACGCGACGATGTCCAGGCCGCGCTGATGCAGTGGGACGGCGAGGCGTTCGAGACCGCGGCCTACGCCGCCGGTGGCGTCGTCGCGCTGATGCGCACGCATGACGAATGGTCGGCGACGCCGCCCGCGAAAGCGCTGGCGACATTGCCGCTGATCTCGATCGAGAAGATCGGCGACGCTGCGCCGAAGCCGTGGCCCGCGGGCGACCGGCCGCTGGCCGGCATCCGCGTCCTCGATCTCTCGCGCGTGATTGCGGGGCCGGTCGCCGGGCGGACCCTTGCCGCGCATGGCGCCGACGTGCTCCTGATCTCGGGTCCAGATCTTCCGGCGATCCCGTGGCTCACCATCGATACCGGCCGCGGCAAGCTTTCGAGCTTCGTCGAATTGAGGAGCGAGCAGGGGCGGCGCGTGCTGCGTGATCTCGTCGCGCAGGCCGACATCTTCTCGCAAGGCTATCGTCCGCAGGCGATTGCGCGTCTTGGTTTCTCGCCGGAGGAGGCTGCGCGGATCAACCCCGGCATCGTCTATGTGACGCTCTCGGCCTACGGCCACGCCGGTCCGTGGGCGGAGCGCCGGGGCTTCGATTCATTGGTGCAGACCACGACCGGCTTCAATCATGCCGAAGGCCAGGCCGCCGGGATCGACGGGCCGAAGGAGCTGCCGGCGCAGATGCTCGACCACGCCACCGGATATTTCATGGCGTTCGGCGCCATGATGGCAAAGGCTCGGCAGGCGCGCGAGGGTGGGAGCTGGCACGTCCGGGTATCGCTGGCGCAGACCGGGCGCTGGCTGTGGAATCTCGGCCGGGTCGCTGATGGCCTCGCCACTGAGGATCTGAAGGCCGATGCGGTAACACCCTATATCGAGCAGCTTCCGTCCGGTTTTGGCACGCTAAGTTCGGTGAGGCACGCTGCTGTGCTGTCGAAAACGCCGGCCCGCTGGTCACGTCCGGCCATGCCGCTCGGCAGCCATTCCCCGGAGTTTCCCGGATGAAGCATTCAGGCGTTGTTCAGGCTATTCAATCTTTAACCGCGGCCGCTGCCGAACCGCGATTTTTAGGTTGTTTGCAACATCAAATCGGCACTATTAGCGCACCGCTGGGGCCGTCCCGCCGGAAGCTGAAACGATCGACCCCCGGACCGCATGCTTAAAGATTTTACCAAACGAATGCAGAGCTTTAGCCGCCCTTCGCTGGTGACGGCGGTGGTAGTGCTGGCGCTCGCCGGCGCCGCGGCCTATGGCTACACGCATCTTGGCGCAGAGAAGCCGACGCCGTCGGAGGTCTCAAGCCAGTCGCGCAAGGCGGGCTCGCGCTACACTCCGACCGCGGCCGAATGGGCCAGCCTGACCTTCCAGACGGTGACAGAACACACCTTCCGCTCCGAGCTTGTCACCGAGGGCAAGATCGGAATCGATGAAGACCGCTCCACCCCGGTCTACTCGCCCTATACCGGCCGCGTGACGCGGCTCCTGGTGCGGCCGGGCGAGAGCGTGACCAAGGGGCAGCCGCTGTTCGTGATCGAAGCGGCCGACACCGTGCAGGCACAGAACGACTATGTCGCGGCGATGACCGGCCTCAACAAGGCGCAATCGGCGCTCGACCTCGCGCAAATCCAGGAGAAGCGCGCCAAGGACCTGTTCGAGGGCAAGGCGGTCCCGCTGAAGGATTATCAGCAGGCGCAGACGGCGCTGGTGCAGGCGCAGAACGACAATCGCTCCGCGCAGACGCAACTCGAAGCCGCGCAGAACAAGCTGCATATCCTCGGCTTCGGCGACGACGCCATCGCGACGCTGCAGCAGAAGGGCCGGCTCAATCCGGAGACGACAGTGTTTGCGCCGATCGGCGGCACCATCGTGCAGCGCAAGGCAGGCCCGGGGCAGTATGTCTCGACCGGCGCCAGCGATCCGGTTTACGTGATCGGCGATCTCTCCACGGTCTGGCTGATCGCCTATGTCCGGGAATCCGACGCCGACAATGTCGCGGTCGGGCAGGACGTCAGCTTCAGCGTGATGGCGCTGCCGGGCAAGGTGCTGAACGCCCGGATCAACTACGTGGCCGCGGCGATCGACCCGGCCTCACGCCGGCTCCTGGTCCGCGCCACCATCGACAACAAGGACAACCGGCTGAAGCCGGAGATGTTCGCCAATGTGACGCTGTACTCGGCCGGCGATCACCCGGCAGTCGGTGTGCCGAAGCAGGCTCTGATCTATGAGGCTGACCAGGTTCGGGTCTGGGTCGTCCGTGACGACAAGACGATCGAGCTGCGCCAGATCAAGCCCGGCCTCACCAATGGCGACCTCGTCGAGGTTGCCAGCAATCTGAAGCCCGGCGAGCAGATCGTGACCAAGGGAAGCCTGTTCATCGACCGCGCCGCGTCCGGCACTTAAAAGACAGCATGATCCGGAAAAGCGGGATCGGTCTTCCGAAGATCATCTCAATCAAAGCAGTCCTTCCAGCCTGAAAGCTCCGATCTGAATGGATCGCCTCGTCGCCCTTGCCGTCAACCGCCGCTACTTGATGGTGGCCATGTTTGTGGCCGTCCTCATCGGCGGCCTGCTCGCGTTCAAGCAGCTCAACATCGAGGCCTATCCCGATCCGACCCCGCCGATGGTCGACGTGGTGACGCAGAGCCCGGGCCTCTCGGCGGAGGAGATCGAGCGTTACATCACGATCCCGATCGAGACCCAGGTCGCCGGCATCAAGAACCTGCGCACCATTCGCACCATCTCGCTGTACGGCCTCTCCGACGTCAAGCTGCAGTTCTCGTTCGATTACACCTATGACGAGGCGCTGCAGCAGGTGTTGAACCGCCTGTCGCAGCTCGCGCCGTTGCCGGGCAACGTGCAGCCCGGCATTTCGCCGACAAGCCCGATCGGCGAGATCTTCCGCTACCGGCTCAAGGGCCCGCCGAACTACAGCGTGCTCGACCTCAAGACGTTGCAGGACTGGGTGCTGCAACGCCGCTTCCGCGCGGTGCCCGGCGTGATCGACGTCACCGGCTGGGGCGGCAAGACCAAGACCTATGAAATCCAGGTCGATTTCAACAAGCTGGTCGCCAACGGCCTGACATTGCCGCAGGTGCTGCAGGCGGTCTCCAACGCCAACATCAATGTCGGCGGCAACACCGTCAACATCGGCTCGCAATCGGCCGTGGTGCGCGGCGTCGGCCTGATCCGCTCGATCGACGACCTCTCCAACACCATGATCTCGCAGTCCGGCGGCAATCCCGTCCTGATCAAGGATATCGGCTCCGTCACCGTCGGCGAGAAGCCACGGCTCGGCATTGCCGGCATCGACAATGACGACGATATCGTGCAAGGCATCGTGCTGATGCGCCGCGGCGAGCAGAGCTCGCCGACGATTGCCCGTGTCGAGCAACTGGTCAATCAGATCAACAATTCCTCGATCCTGCCGCCTGGTGTGAAGATCGAGCGCATCTACGACCGCAAGGACCTGATCGAGCTCACCACCCACACCGTGCTGCACAACATGGTGGTCGGCATTCTCCTGATCGTGCTGTTGCAGTGGATCTTCCTCGGTGATCTCCGCAGCGCGCTGATCGTCGGCGCGACGATCCCGTTCGCGCTGTTCTTCGCCGTGATCATCCTGGTGCTGCGCGGCGAATCAGCCAACCTGCTGTCGGTCGGCGCGATCGACTTCGGGTTGATCGTCGACGCCACCGTCATCATGGTCGAGGCGATCTTCCGGCGACTGTCGCAGACCACCGCACTCTCGGAGGCGGAGCAGAGCCACATCTCCGAGGACACGATGATGGGCATCAAGAGTCACGCGATTCTGTCGGCCGCGGCCGACGTCTCGCGTTCGATCTTCTTTGCCGCCACCATCATTGTCGCCGCCTTCCTGCCGCTGTTCACGCTCGGCGGCGTCGAGGGCAACATCTTCGGGCCGATGGCACGGACCTACGCCTATGCATTGGCGGGCGGCCTGCTGGCGACCTTCACGATCACGCCGGCGCTGAGCGCGATCATTCTGCCGGCCCATATTCAGGAAACCGAGACCTGGATCGTCAAGAAACTCAACCAGATCTATCTGCCGATCCTGAACTGGGCGATCGGCAACCGCAAGATCGTGATGGCCGGCGCGGCCGGCCTTGTGGTCATGACCATCATCTTCGCACGCTTCCTGGGCCTCGAGTTTCTGCCCAAGCTGGAAGAGGGCAATCTATGGATCCGCGCCACGCTGCCGCCGACGATCTCGCTGCAGGAAGGCAATACCTATGTCAACGAGATGCGGCGGCTGATCCGCAGCCGGCCCGAGGTGGTGTCGGTGGTGTCGCAGCATGGCAGGCCCGATGACGGCACCGACGCCGCAGGATTCTTCAATGCCGAATTTTTCGCGCCGCTGAAGCCGGCCAGCGAATGGCCCGGCACGCACGACAAGGACGAATTGACCGCGCAATTGCTCGCGCAGTTGCAGGACAAGTTCCCCGGCGTCGAATTCAACTTCTCGCAGTACCTGCAGGACAACGTCTCCGAGGCGGTGTCGGGCGTGAAGGGCGAGAACTCGATCAAGCTCTACGGCAACGACCTGCAGGCGCTGACCGACACCGCCAACAAGATCAAGTCCGTGCTGTCGACCGTGCAGGGCATCACCGACCTCGCGGTGTTCACCTCGCTCGGTCAGCCCACCATCCAGATCGACATCGACCGTGCGCGCGCGGCGCGCTACGGCCTGTCACCGGGCGACATCAACGCAACGATCAAGGTCGCGATCGGCGGCGACAGCGCCGGCGACCTCTATGAGCCCGGCAGCGACCGGCATTTCCCGATCATCGTCCGGCTCGCACCCGAATATCGCAAGAGTGCGGAGGCGATCCAGAACCTGCGCATCGGCGTGTCGAACGGCAATAGCGGCATCACCCAGATTCCCCTGAGCGAGGTCGCCTCGATCAAGCTGGTCTCGGGCGCCGCCTATATTTACCGCGAGCAGCAGGAGCGTTATCTGCCGATCAAGTTCTCGGTGCGCGATCGCGACCTCGGCAGCGCGATTCTGGAGGCGCAGCAGAAGGTCGACGCACAGGTGCAGTTGCCGCCCGGCTCGCATCTCGAATGGGTCGGCGAGTTCGGCAATCTGCAGGACGCGATCAAGCGGCTGTCGATCGTGGTGCCGATTAGCCTCGCGCTGATCGCAGCGCTGCTGTTCTTCAACTTCGGCTCGATGGTCGACACATTGCTCGCCATGAGCGTGATCCCGATGGCGATCTTCGGCGGCGTGCTCGGGCTTTTGATCTCGGGCATTCCGTTCAGCGTATCGGCGGCGATCGGCTTCATCGCGCTGTTCGGCATCGCCGTGATGGACGGCATCATCATCCTGTCGCAGTTCAACCAGTTGATCGACGAGGGCTACGAGCGCATGCGCGCGGTGATCCGCACCGGCGAGCTGCAGCTTCGTCCGGTGCTGATGACCTGCGTCGTCGCCGGCGTCGGGTTGCTGCCGGCGGCGGTGTCGGAAGGCATCGGCTCCCAGGTGCAGAAGCCGCTCGCCATCGTCGTCGTCACCGGCATGTTGCTGGCGCCGCTGGTGATCCTGGTCACGCTGCCGGTGCTGATCTCCTATTTCTCCCGCCGGCCGAGGGAGCGCTAACGATCAGGTGAAGCCGTACAGCCGTGCCGGATTGTCGACCAGGATCGTCTTGCGGACCGCGGCATCCGGTGCCCAGACCGGCAATTGATTGAGGAGGCGGCCGTCGTCGATCTGGTACAGCGGCGTCACGTCGGTGACCTTCTTGCCCGGAGGCGTCACCGAATCGGGATGCGGCCAGTCGGTGCCCCAGACGATCCGCTCGGCATTCGCCGCGATCAGCGCCTGCGCCAGCGGCACGACGTCCGGATAATCGGGCGCGAGCTTGGAGGCGCGGTAGGCGCCGGAGATCTTGACGTAGGCCTTGCCGGATTTGACGAGCTCGACGAGGTCGGCAAATCCCGGCTGCCCGGCGCCGAGTGCGGCCTCCGCGCCGCCGAAATGGTCGAACACCACCGGCACCGGAGCGGCGGCAACGAGGTCCTTGATCGCCGAGATCACGGCGAGGTTGGTGAAGAGCTGGATGTGCCAGCCCCGTGCCTTCATCCGCTCCACGGCGGCCGAGAAGCGCTGCCGGCCGACATTGGGATCATTGATACCGCTGGTCGCGAGGTTGAGGCGGATGCCGCGGAAGCCGGCCTTGTGCATGGCATCGAGGTCGCTCTCGCTGGTCTTGTCATCGATCACGGCTACCCCGCGCGCGGTAGGACCGCGGGCCATGATGCCGAACAGCGTCGCCGAATTGTCCGGACCGTAGACGCTCGGGGTCACGATCACCACGCGCTCGATGTGCAGCGCCTTGTGCAGGGCGCTCATCTCCTCGGGCGAGGCTTGTTCCGGCGTGTAGACGCGGCCGGCGAAGAACGGGAACTTGGCGGGGTCGCCGTGGATGTGGGTGTGGCAATCGCACGCCCCGGCCGGCACATCGAAGTTCACCGGGGTCGATGGCTGCGAGGCCTTGGAAAATGCGTTGCTGCTGGTCATGGTCACTCCCGCCGCGATGGAAGCAAGCATCATACTGCGTCGCGTCAGCATTGGACGTCTCCCTGCGTGCTCGGCTGTTATGCGCGTCATCCGCGCCTCGGCGTTCTCGGTGGCCGGCGGGGAGGGAGGTTATCGGGGGATCGCACAGGCGGAAAGGGCTCGGCGCTCGCCATGCGAACGGTTCCGCGTCGAGGCCTATTATTGCCCCGACGGCGTGCGCAGGCCCTGCCAGGCGTCGCGCACCTGATGGTAGTGGACCTCGGGCAGATAGTCCGGCGTCTTCAGATTGAGCGTCTTGACGTCGAGGCGGCCGATCGCGCTGAGCAGTGTGTAGGAGGCGACCACGCGGTCGCGCTGCGCGCCGATCAACCGGGCGCGTGCCGAGATCAAATCCTGCTGCGCGTTGAGCACATCGACCGTGGTGCGCTGGCCGCCGGCGGCCTCCTTCTGCACGCCGGCTAGCGCAACCTCGGCGGCCTTCATCTCGGATTCGGAGGCCGAGACCGCAATCTTGGCACCCTCGCTGGCGACCCAGGCGCTGACCACCGCGGTCTTGGCCTGGTTGCGGACCTGGTCGAGCACGAGCCGGCTCTGCGCTGCCACTTCCTTCGCCTGCCGGGTCTGCGATGCCGCCGTGCCGCCGTCATAGATCGGCTGCGTCACCTGGCCGATCACCGAGGCCTGATCGGTCCCGAAGGTGCCGAGCGTGGTGTCGGTGTCGCGGCTCTTGCTGACGCTGCCTTGCACCGTGACGTTCGGCAGCAAGCTGCTTTCGGCGACGCGGATCGAGGTCGACGCGACGTCGACGTCGAAACCGGCCGCCAGCACCGCCGGGTGCTCGCGCAACGCAAACGCGATCGCTTCCTCGCGGCTGCGCGGCAGCAGCCGGTCGATGGGCTCGGCGGGACGCAACTGCGCCGGCGGGTTGCCGATCACCTGGGCGTAGGTGGCCTGGCTGACCGCGAGGTTGACCTCGGCGGCATTGAGATCGGCGAGGCCGCGGTTGAGCCGTGCCTCGGCTTGCGCGGTATCGGTGGGCGTGACATCGCCGGCATTGAGGCGCCGCTGCGTGATCGCCTGTGTCTCCCTCAGGAAGGCGACGTTGGCGCGCTGCGCCTCGACCAGCGTCTGGTTGGCCAGCACGTTGGTGTAGGCCGTCACGGCGTCGAGCAGCACGCCCTGGCCGACGTTGCGCAGCGCCTCGCGGCCCGACTGCACCTGCAACTCCGCGACGCGCACGCTGTTGGCGGTCTTGAAGCCGTTGAACAAGGTCTGAGTCACCGTCAGGCCGATCTGCCAGGGCTTCAGCGTCGCGGTCTGGATGACATTGCCGGGCAATTGGTCACGCACCGCCTGCAGGCCGGCCGAGAGGCTGGCCGCGATCTGCGGTCGGTAGCCGGCCAGCGCCTGCGGCACGTTTTCGTCGGTTGCACGCTGCCGCGCGCGTTCGGCATTGAGCTGCGGGTTGGTCTGGTAGGCCTTGACGAGGGCCTGCGGCAGGTTCTCGGCGCGGGCTGGCGCCGCCAGCAGCAGCGTGCACACGAGTGCGCCAACGCAACTGCCCGACAACAGCACGCGCCTCTTTACGTCGCCAAATCTGGCGGCACGCTCAACCATGTGATCTCGCAAACTCAACCCCGGCAGGCCGCCCCCGCCGACGCGTCCGACACATCTACCTGTTTAGGGGGCGGCGTCGCCACTGGCAAACCACCGCGCGACATCTGCACATCAATTCAATTGTGGCCTGTTGCCGGTTCGTCACAGGCGGACCTCAATGTCATATGCTGTATAAATTGCAGTCGCCGGCAGCCGATTCAGGATGCTGGTTGTCCACAGCCTCTCCGGGTTCATCCGTGATGCCGCAAATCTTCTCCGATCCCGAGGCGATCGCCGAGCACATCATCCGTGACATCGGACCTGAACTTGTGGTCGGGTTGCCGCTTGGGCTCGGCAAGGCCAACCACATCGTCAATGCGCTGTACGCGCGCGCCGCCGCCGACCGCTCCATCAACCTGACGCTGCTCTCGGCGCTGACGCTCGAAAAGCCGAAGCCAAAGAACCTGCTCGAGCAGCGCTTCATCGGCCCGGTGATCGATCGGCTGTTCGGCGGCTATCCGGATCTCGCCTATGCAGAGGCGCTGCATGCTGGTGTCCTGCCGCCCAACATCAAGGTGATCGAGTTCTTTTTCCTCGCCGGGCAATGGCTGTATCAGCCGTTCGCTCAACAGCATTACATCTCGGCGAATTATACCCACGCGGCGTCCTATTTGCTGTCACGTGGGTTGAACGTCGTCACCCAGCTCGTTGCCAAACGTGTGGTCGATGGCGAGACCCATTACAGCCTGAGCTGCAACACCGATACGACGCTCGACGTCCTCCGCGCTCGCAACGCCGGGCGCGCATCGTTCAAGCTGATCGCGCAGGTCAACTCCGAGCTGCCGTTCATGCCCGGCGCCGGCGATCTGCCGGCCGACGAGTTCGCGGCTGTGCTCGACAGTCCCACGACCGACTTTCCGCTGTTCGCGCCGCCGTCCGAGCCGATCAGCGACACCAAATATGCGATCGGGTTACACGCTGCGGGTCTGGTGCGAGACGGCGGCACGCTGCAAATCGGCATTGGCCAGGTCGGCGATGCGCTGGCCCAAGGGTTGGTGGTCCGCCATCGCGAAAGTGGGCAGTTTCACGGCATCATGAAGCGGCTGGCGCCGGGCAGCGGGCAACTCGCCGCAGCCGAAACCGGGCCGTTCGAAAAGGGCCTCTACGGCGTCAGCGAGATGCTGTTCGAGGCGTTCCTCGGGCTGATCGACGCCGGCATCCTCAAGCGCGATGTTGACGGCGTAATCCTGCACGGCGCTTTCTTCCTGGGCCCGGAATCGTTCTATCGGGCGCTGCGCGAGATGACCGCGGAGCAGTTGGCGCGGATCCAGATGATGCCGGTGTCCTTCACCAACGAGATCTTCGGCGACGAGGATGGCAAGCGCCGCGCCCGTGTCGACGCGCGTTTCGTCAACAACGCGATGATGGCGACGCTGCTCGGCGCCGCGATCTCGGACGGTCTGGAGAACGGCCAGGTCGTGAGCGGGGTCGGCGGTCAATACAACTTCGTGGCGCAGGCGTTTGCGCTCGAGGGCGCACGTTCAGTGCTGGCACTGGAGGCGACCCACCCGTCCGGACGACGGACGCAGTCGAACATCCGCTGGAGCTACGGACACGAGACCATTCCGCGGCACCTGCGCGACATCTTCGTCACCGAATATGGCGTTGCCGACGTGCGCGGGAAATCGGATGCCGATGTCGTCGCGGCGATGCTGCAGGTGGCGGATTCTCGCTTCCAGAGCGAGCTGATGCGGCAGGCCAAGGATGCCGGCAAGCTGCCACGCAATCACGAGATTCCTGCGGCCCACCGCGAGAATTATCCCGAGCGCATCAGGGCCGCGCTGAAACCCGCGCGTGATGCCGGCCTGTTGCCGCCGTTCCCGTTCGGCAGCGATTTCACCGAGGTCGAGCAGCGGCTGATCCCTGCCTTGCAGACCCTGCAGCAGGCGCAGCGTACCCCGCTGCAACTGCTTGGCCTATTGTGGCAGGGCATGCGGCATCCACCCGACGCCGCCGACCGCGAATGCCTGGCGCGGCTCGGCCTCGACAAGCCGACCTACGCTGTTGAGCGCGCCTATCGCGCCCTCGTCAGTGCGGCGCTCGCAAGGAGCAGGGGGCGCTAGCGGTTCTTGTTGACCGGCTTGCGCTTCTCGATGAACGCGGCCATGCCCTCGGAGCGGTCTTCCAGCGCGAAGGTCGAGTGGAACAGGTTGCGCTCGACATTCATGCCTTCCGACAGCGGCGTCTCGAAGGCGCGGTTGATGGCTTCCTTGGCCATCGCGGCCGCCGGGCGCGACATCGAGGCGATCTTCTCGGCTGCGGCCAGCGCCTCTTCCATCAGCTTGTCGGCGGGCACGATCCGCGACACCAGGCCCGAACGCTCGGCCTCAGCGGCGTCCATCATCCGCCCGGTGAGGCAGAGATCCATCGCCTTCGACTTGCCGATCGCGCGGGTCAGGCGCTGCGTGCCACCGATGCCGGGGATGGTGCCGAGGGTGATTTCCGGCTGGCCGAACTTGGCGGTGTCGGCGGCGATGATGATGTCGCACATCATCGCGAGCTCGCAGCCGCCGCCCAGCGCATAGCCGGCCACCGCCGCGATCGTCGGCTTGCGGCATCTGGCGACACGATCGCCGCCGATCGAAGCGAAGTCGCTGGTGAACATGTCGATGAAGCCCTTCGGCTGCATCTCCTTGATATCGGCGCCGGCCGCGAAGGCCTTTTCGCTGCCGGTGATCAGGAGACAGCCGATCTTGTCGTCGGCCTCGAGATCGTCGACCGCTGCGGCGATCTCGCGGAACACGCCGAAAGAGAGAGCATTAAGCATCTTCGGCCGGTTCAGCGTGATGATGCCGACCGGTCCCTTGCTCTCGACGATGATGAATTCGAACGTAGCCATGGACGCAAACCCCGTGCGTGATTTGCCCGGCAATGTGCCCGCTGGCGGGATGCGCTTCAAGTGGCCGAAAGGCGGTGCGGCGCTACCCGTGCCGCACAAGCGGCGGCGCCCGGCTTACGCCATGAACATGCGCGCAGCGGAGGCCACCGTGAGCAGGGCGCCGAAACCGATGAATATCTTTCCAATCAGCGACGTTTGATCCCAGGCCGAGCTTTCGTCGCTGGCCAGAACCGGCGCTGCCCCGGAGGCGGCCATCGCCACGGTTTGCGGCTGCGCCGGCGCAGGTTCGGGCTGAGCTGCCTGTTGTTGGGCCGGCTGCTGTCGTTCCGCCGGCTGCGCCTGCTGCAGGCCGCGATCCACCTCGTTGAGCTGATCGGACGCGACCACGCTGCTATCGGCGGCAGGCTGCTGCGCGTCGGCCGGCCTGTCGGCCGCCACGAGCGTCGAACCGGCCTTGGCGGCTGAGGCGTTGCCATTGCTGCCGCCGGACGTTAGCTCTGCATTGGCGTTGGCGACGGAGGCGGGAATCCCTGTTGAGGTGACGCTACCGGCGTTGCTGACGTCACTGCTGGCCGCCTTCTTGCTGTCGGACGTGTCGGTGGTCTTGGCGGACTTGCCGCCGGCATCGTGCTTGCTGCGCCGCGCCGTCTGACGGACCGGCTTGTCAGCGGTCGCGCTCGCAGATTTGGATGCTGTGGTGTCCGTACCGGCCGCGCGTACCGGCATCGAGCCTGAGACACACGCGAGGAACCCTGTCGCCGCCATCAAGGCCAAGCACCCGCTGGCTTTGATTTTCATTTGATTATCTCCCCAATTCGCCTGCCCTTGGGGGAGAAATGAGACCCCGCTGCGTGTCCACACCGGGGCAGAAAAAGGGAATCTTCGGGCCTCCATGGGCGAAAGCTGGGCAATTCCGCCGTCGCGGTCTGATCATCGAAAGCCGCACCGATGCTTGTCGGTCCGATCGGTGTTATGAGCCGAGAACTTTGGACAACCGCAGGAGCGATTCTGCCAACCGGTCGTCGCGGCCATCTTGCCGGGGCCTCTTATCACGAATTCGTGATGTAATCGGACCTCGCGTAACGAATTGAAAGATCGACCGAATTGCAACTCAGGAGCAGGCGTGCGGGAACGTGAGGACGAGTGGACCGGCCTGATGCGGTCGGCCATTTCAGGCGATGAAGCTGCGTATCATCGCCTGCTCAAGGCCATCACGCCCGTGCTCCGCGCCGCGGCGCGCCGGGGATTGGCGCGCGCGGGACAACCGGTCGATCAGTCCGAGGACATCGTGCAGGACATCCTGCTAGCAGTGCATTTGAAGCGGCAGACGTGGGATAGCAACGCGCCATTTGCGCCCTGGCTGTTCGCGATCGCGCGCAACAAGCTGATCGATGCGCTGCGCCGCCGCGGCAAGCGCGTCTTTGTCAACATCGACGACTTTGCCGAGACTTTGCCCGGAGAAACACCCGAGCCGACCGCGTCGGCGAGCGAGGTGGCGGCCCAATTGCAGACCTTGCCCGCGCGGCAGCGCGATGTGCTGCAATCGATCGCGGTCGACAGCGCCTCGATCAAGGACACAGCGGCAAAGTTCTCGATGAGCGAGGGCGCGGTGCGGGTTGCGCTGCATCGCGGGCTGGCGAGCCTCACTGCGAAACTACGGGACCGATGAGCATGGATACCGATCAACTCATTCGAACCCTGGCGGCCGACAATGCTTACCGTCCGCGGCCGATCGGCCTTGCGCTGATGCTGGCGCTGCTCGCCGCGGCTCCAGTCTCGCTCCTGATCTTCTTTGCCGAGCTTGGCGTCCGCCCCGACGTGATGACGGCGATGCACAATCCATTCTTCGACCTGAAGTTCGCGGTCACGCTGGCGCTTGCGGCCTCCGCGATCGCGGTCAGCCTGCACCTGACGCGGCCCGAAGCCTCGCTGCGCGGCTTCGGCTGGTGGCTGTTGGTCCCTGCCGGCATTCTCGTTGCCGCCATCAGCGGCGAGATGATGATGCCGCAACGCGCGCCGATGATGACGCGGCTGATCGGCAAGAACTCGACGGCCTGCATGTCCGCGATCCCCGCGATGTCGCTGCCGCTGCTCGCGGGCGCGCTATATGGGTTGAGGCAGGGCGCGCCGTCGCGGCCGGCGGTGGCCGGCGCGGTGGCCGGCATGCTGTCGGCGGGATTGGCGGCGACGATCTATGCCTCGCACTGCACCGACGACTCGCCGCTGTTCGTCGCGACCTGGTACACGCTCGCAACCGCGATCGTCGCCACCGTTGGCGCATTCGCGGGACGGCGGGTGCTGCGATATTGAAAATCGCAGAATGGGGGACCAGGGCCCGTTGCCTATCTACGGCACATCAGTGATCAGGCGGCCGGCGCGGACTGCTGCATGCGATGGAAACGGAGCACCTGCTGCGCGGTCGAGGGCCGCAGCCGCTCGTAGGTGTCCTTGCATGCCTGGAGGTCGGTCGGTTCGCCGCCCGAGATGTCGTCGCGCAGATTGAAGATGGCGCGCACCGTCGACCACGACAGGCCCGATACCTTAGCAAGGATCATCACGCCCTCGGCGCGGCTTTCGATCATCATGTTCTCGGCGACGCCGACCGTGACGTTGGCGAGCGCGGCAAGCGAGGCGTTGGTCTCGTCGAACTTGCCGGCCTCGGCGAACGCCGCGAGCTGGAATTCGTCGAGCCGGCCGTCCTGGTAGAGCGATTTGACCAGGGCATGTGCGATGGCGGTGTCGCGGGTGACGGCACCGGGGGCCGAGCGCGCGCGTCGCGTCGCTTCCTTCACCGCGATTGGGATCTCCTGGGCCTGCTGCGGATTGGCGGCCTCGAGCCGCTGCCGCACGGTATCGGAGGCCTTCGCGACCAGCTTGAGATAAAGGTGCCGCGGAATGCTCGGGCGCAGGCCGACGCAGGTCGACAAATTGTCATCACCCTCGGCCCGGCTGACCAGGCGGGTAAAGCCACGCTCGGTGAATTCCGCGCCGGGATTGTTCACTGTGCTCTGGATCACCTCGTCATTGCCGCGCAGCACCAGCACGTCGGTGACGGCGCCGCTCAGCGCTTTTCTGGTCGAGATCGCCAGCAGATGCGCTTGGCTCCTGCTGCGCGCCGTCTCGATCAGGGTGTCATCGTCGAGCCGCATCGACTGCGCCAACACCGGGCCTGCGACCTCGATCAAGTCGTCGAAGGCGAGCGTGCCGATCGTCCGCGGCGGCGCGGTGTCGATCGGGGCCAGCCGACTAGCGAGCAGGGCTCTGGCTGAGCTTTCAATGTGCTCGAGCAGGCACTGGAAAACGTCGTCGAACAGGCCGATCTGCTCGTCCGAATAGTCCACCGAGCCGTTGATGAAGAGGTCGGTCACGCGACGCAACGTCTCGACGCGGCGCGCAACGGTGCCGTGGGCAAGCGTCGCCTGCAGCTCGTCGAGCAGGCTTGCGGGGGCGGTCGCGGACTTCGAACTCATGACTCTATCCTGGAGCGATGGCGACGGTTTCTCCGGCGCTGTTTGCTGAACGGGAGCGATCAGGCACCCACGATGCGGTTGCGTCCCTGGGCCTTGGCTGTGTAAAGCGCGCCGTCGGCGCGGGCGAGCAGGGTGTCGGCACTTTCGCGCGGCCGCAGCGCGGTGACGCCTGCGGAGATCGTCACCTGCATGCCCGGCGAGAATGCGCTCCAGTCGAGATCGGCGATGATCGTGCCCAGCCGCTGCAGTGCGCGCATGGCCTGATCCTGGGACAGATCGGGCAGCACCAGCAGGAATTCCTCGCCGCCATAGCGGCCAAAGCGATCGATGCTGCGCAGATTGGCGAACATGCCGATGGCGAAGGTTCGCAGCACCTCGTCGCCGATCGGATGGCCGTAGACGTCGTTGATCCGCTTGAAATGGTCGAGATCGATCAGCGCGACGGCACAGGAGCTGCCGTTACGGCCACAGCGTGCGATTTCCTCGTCGAGCATGCGCACGATGCTGCGGCGATTGAACGCGCCGGTGAGTTCGTCGAGCTCGGCGAGCTCCTCGATCCGACGATAGGCCTCCTTGAGCTTCAAGCCGCTCTGATACAGCGACTGCTGCATCGAGCTCGAGAAGATGCCGAGGCACATGCAGCGTCCGATGGTCAGCGCGAACACCAGCATGGTGGCAAGGCGCTCGACCGTGGTGCCCGACGGCATGCCGATCGGCTTGTCGGTTGCAAGGAACAGCGCCGCCAGGCCCATCACCATGACGGTCCAGACGATGGCGGTCTGTCGCGCCGAGATGCGCAGCGCGCCAAAGCCGAACACGACGAACAGGTTGCAGAGAAAGAGCACGCCGACTTCCGGCGCGATGTAGGTGAACACCAGCAGGTTCACCATGTTGATGGCCGATTGCGGGGTGACGAGATAGTGGTCTCGGAAGCGCTCGTGGAAGCCGCGCTCGGAGAGCAGCACGTAAATCGCCACCAAAGCCATACCGGTCAGCGCGTAGCCAGCCGCTACTCCGATGCTGGTGGTACCGGCATGGGCGTAGATCAGCAGGACGACGGCATCGAGCAAATAGCAGCCGGCGATCATCGCCTGGATTTGGCGTCGCTGCCTGGCCCGGAGCGCCAGACGCTCGGCTGTCAGCTTGGGACGGTCGCCGTCCAGTACGCCCGCGATCGGGCCGAGAAATGACGACGCAGCGCCGGCCATGGTCTCGCCATTGGTGAAATCCGGCAAAATCTATGTGGGAAAGCCTTTAGGTTTGGTATCTTTTGGAACCGAATCCGCCCGGACTGGAATGCGGTCTCGCCCTTGTTTTCGTAAGGGAAATCCCCTTGCCGGCCGGCTGGGCGGCGCGCGCCGGCATGAGCTTGCAGGCGGCCCTGGCCCCCAAGCGTGGCCTTGAGGACTTTATTATGATACCGCTGAATTTTTTTGCGCTCGGAAGCTCGTCAGTGGTGTAGATCACACATGCAATTCGAGCATTGCCGTAATGTGAAGAATCTTGGCTTGCGCGTCGAACCGCGGGCCATCCCCCTCAGACCAACTTTGCGAGACGGCCATTGAGCGCGACACAGGCGGCTTCGGACGAGCTTCTGATCGCCAGGATCGCTCAAGGCGACCGGCTCGCTATGCAGGTGCTGTACGGACGGCACCATGTGAGGGTGTATCGTTTCGGGCTTCGGCTCGTGCGGGACGAACAGGTGGCGGAAGACCTCATCGGTGAGGTGTTCCTGGACGTGTGGCGTCAGGCCGGCAAGTTCGAGGGTCGATCCGCCGTTTCAACCTGGCTCCTGGCGATTACCCGGTTCAAGGCGTTGTCCGCGCTGCGGCGCAGGAAAGACGCCGAACTGGACGATGAGGCCGCGAACGCGATCGAGGATACGTCCGACGATCCGGAAACGGTGGTGCAGAAGAAGGATACCGGTGAAGCGTTGCGCAGGTGCCTGACGGCACTTTCGGCGGAGCACCGGGAGATCGTCGATCTTGTCTATTATCACGAGAAATCCGTGGAAGACGTCGCTGAAATCGTCGGCATTCCGCAGAACACGGTGAAGACGCGTTTGTTCTACGCACGCAAGAAACTTGCCGAGTTGCTGAAGGTAGCCGGCATCGAGCGAGGTTGGCCATGATGGCAGCGAACAGAAAGGTGCTGGATCAGGAGCCGGGCGATATCGAGCTGCTGCTGCCCTGGCACGCGGCCGGCACGCTGAACGCGCGCGACGCGCGCCGTGTCGAGGATGCGCTCGCCCGTGATCCGGAACTGGCCAGGCAATATGCCGTGGTCCGCGAGGAATATGCAGAGACCATTCGCCTGAACGAGAGCCTCGGCGCGCCCTCGATGCGCGCCATGCGGGAGCTGTTTGCGGCGATCGATGCCGAGCCGAAGCGCAAGCCGTCGATCACGGCGCGCATGTCGACCGGCATCTCCGAGTTCTTCGCGAAATTGTCGCCGCGGACATTGGCTTGGTCGTCCGCCCTCGGTGCGATCCTGGTGCTGTTGCAGGCAGGTGTGATCGGCACGGTGCTGATGCGGAGCCAGCCGACGTCATTTCAGACAGCCTCACTCGACGAGAGCGAGCGTGGCGCGCAGGTGACCCGTGACCTCTCCAGCCCGGCGCCAGCGCCACCGCAGATGGCCGAGCGCAGCGCGCCCTTGACCCGCGATTTGTCCGCTGCCCCGGCAGCAGCCTCGTCGCGCGTGCTGGTGCGTTTCACGCCGGATGCCAAGATCGCCGACATCAGCGCATTGCTCGACAGCTATCAGGCCTCGATCGTCGACGGCGCCAAGGGTGGGCTATTTCGTCTGCAGTTCGGCAACCGTGCGATGTCGCAGGGCGACGTCGCGGCACTGGTCGCCAGGCTACAGAAGGAAAAGATCGTCAGCTCCGCGGCCGAAGCGCCGTAGCCGTCGGCATTGAGCCGCACGTCAATTCCCAACAACAACGGACAGGGCAGTGTGTGCGATTCCGTCGCAGTCGCCGATGGTCTTGCAGCTTTCAATAACACTTCCGTGAGTCCGCGCGCCGAATGTCGCAACGCCGTCGATGACATCGACGATTCCGCTGCAAACGACGCAAAATCAAGCTGCTTCGCGGGGATTTTGGCGTTGTACGCACCGGCTGATGCAACGGAACCTCGAGACCGAAAAGTAAAAAAGATCGCCGGGGGTTTGAACGTCGACGTTCCTGTCACGACTTATCTCTGTGGGAGCGGTTATCCCTCCCCGGCTATATCAGGCGCGAGCGCCCATCCACCCCAAGCGCCCATATGGCTTTGACCCGTCCGGTTGTCCCCCCGGACGGGTCTTCCATTTTTGGGGTGTGCTCCATGCGATGACTGCTCGGATGCAGGCGGCGATTGCATCGCCATCAATCACGAGGCACCGCGGTTGATCGGCCAGCCGCACTCTCTTCAGAAGCACGACGCATCGCAGACGCGCGACACATCGGCATCATGCCAGCCCATGACTCGACCATGGACAGGCAAGCAACTCCGTAGTGCAGCGGACTTCCCTCGTCGGCGTTCTCAAATTAAGAATTTAGTTAGACTTTATTTACCTTTTCCACAGAATATCTCGGTCGCCTCAAGTTGATTCGGTTCGGTTGCGTCTGCGTCCGTTTTCTCTGCTTACGGGCAAATTGAATGACACATCGGACCGACGTGGCCAGAGGTCACGAGATCGTTGCGCGCTGGTGCAACCTTGCCGAGCAACGGCTCGAACACCTCACCGAGCTGTTCGAGACCGGGCGCTGGCGCCGCTACCACACCGAGGACGGCTTTCTCGAAAACATCAGGGAAGCCAGGGCCGCGGTCGACACCTGGCGCGAGCTCCTGTCGCGCGAAGCCTCGCTCGACAACTCGCCGATCGATCTGTCGTGGCTCGGCCGTGGACGCCCGAAATTGCCGCCGCGCCTCACCCTGCCGGCGGAACGCGAGCCGGAGGTCTTGACCTTCGCGAACTCCACGATGACAGCCATGACGGCTGCGCTCGAGACGGCCGCCGAGGTGATGGAGGAGGCGCCCGCCGTGACCGACGCGCCGCCGCTCGAGATGCCGGTGCCGCCGGTGCTCGATCTCAACGCGATCCAGGCGCGCTACCCGTTGCTGCGCAACATGCTGTAAGCCGGCGCCTCAGCCAAAGCAGGATGAGTTCGGGTTGCATCGACTCGCGGAGGTTCGGTTCACCTCTCCCCATCGGGGAGAGGTCGGATTGCGCTCGGCGATGCGGAGCATCGTCCGTGCGGTGCAATCCGGGTGAGGGCCTTGCGCTCTCGATAGACCGTAACCCCTCACCCGATTTGCTGCGCAAATCGACCTCTCCCAAGGGAGAGGTGACTCCGGCGCTGTTTCAGGTCAACCTAATCCCATCATGCTAACGCCGGACGGCGTTGGAGCCGACCATTAGCTGCGCATATTGCTGGGCCCCGCCGGCCGACAGGTCCGTCGTCACGGCGCGGGCGTGATCGAGGCCGACCACCGCGCCGCGGGGCGTTTCCGAGATCATGTTGTTGTTGATCAGCGCGGTGCCTGCGCCGGGCACGACGGAGACGCCGACGCCGACGAAGGCGTTGCGGATGACGTTGCCGGTGATCGCGACGTCGCGCAGGTACTTGCCCCAGCCGGCGATGATCCCGAACGAGGGGGCGTTCTCGACCACGTTGCCGGTGACGGAGGTATCGGCCTCGACATAAATGCCGATGCCGGCATCATCATCGGGCGCGGTGCCGATCGGACGTTTCGGGACCAGATTCCGGATGACGTTGCCCTGGACCACCGCGATGTGGCCGCCTTCGTTGAAGTTGCACACGGAGACGCCGACCGCGGCGCCGTCGACGGTGTTGTTGGCGATGACGGCAGCTTCGAAGGAGAACTCCGAGTAGAGCGCGACCTCGCGGACATCGCTGACGCTGTTATCCGTGATATGGATATTGGAAGCCGAATTGCCGCGCACCGCCGAATAGTCGCAATTCTTGATGCGGTTGCCGCGCACGATCACGTTGCCGGCGCGGAAGGCGTTGATGGCGTTGCCGTACTGCCCTGATCCGCCGGGACCGGCCTTGATGTCCTCGATGCGGTTGTCGGCGACGATGCTGCCGTCGTCGCCGATCGCGGTGCGCAGGATCTCGATGCCGTTGTCGTTGGCGCCCTTGATCGTGTTGCGCGCGACGCTCAGGCCCAGCGCATCGAACGAGACCAGCGCCGTGCTCGCGATGTCGGTGAAGATGTTGTTGCTGACGTCGCCCGACACCTGCTCGAACCAGATGCCATTGCCGCCGCTGCCCTTGAACTCGCAATCTCTGATGCGGATGTCGCGCCCCGCCAGGCAATGCACCAGGCCGCGCCGGTTCGGCAGCGGGATGTTGCCGCCGTCGAGGACCAGACCGGAGAGGCCGGCGCCGTCGGCGCCTTCACCGGAGAGCATCGACGCGCCACCGGTGAAGGCGAGCCGGCTCGCGCCGCGCACGCCGACCAACTGGCTGCCGGGCGCAAGTCGCAAGAGGCCGGTGCGGTAGACGCCAGGCGGGAACACCAGCGGCACCTGAGTGCGTGCGGTCTCGTCGATGGCGCGCTGTAAATTTCGGGTTTGATCGTCGGGACTGTCGGGGCGAACGCCATATTGCGTGACATCGCGGCCGAGCGAGCCAATCGCCGGCGCCGCGCGCGCGGCGTCCGGCGACATCGCAAGCGCACCGGCGACGCCGACGGCAGATGCTCCGATCAGATGACGGCGGTTGACGTCCATGCTCCGTGGCCCTCGCAAGAGTTCGCGAGCGGTGATGTTCGCGTCCGATAGGTAACGCGAAATACGGAGACGCATGGTGAACACGCCGACGCAGCGGGCCGATTGTTGGCGGTAGGGTTAACCCCCGGTGCAGCGATCAGTGCGTGCCCGTGAGGGTGGCCTGCCGGGTCAGTTTCACCAACTCCATCAGCATGGCCTCGCCGGCATCGACGAGCCGCTCGAGCGTGATGGTCGACATGCCGCGCGCGGCTGTTCCGTCATGGGCGAGCGGCGGAACGTGAACGAATTGTGCCAGCCGGAGGCCATTGTCGCGATCCACGGCCTCGATCGCGCGCCAGCTCAGATAGTTGCAGAGGTAGCTGCCGGCATCGCGTGACAGGCGCGCATCGATGCCGGTCGCGCGCGCGGCGCGCAGCAGCTTCTCGGAATGCGGCCCGAACATGTGCGCATCGGCGCCGTCGGCGATCGATCCCTTGCGCGCGTGCTGGCGGCCGGCATCGGGAAAGCGCGTGGTCACCGCGTTGCGGGCGCGGGTTTCGATCCGCACATGGCCGGTGCGGCCGGCAAGCCCGAACATCAGCAGCGCCTGCGGGCGATGGGTTGCGAGCAACTCCGGCAATTCGCGATCGACCGCCGCATAGGTGACGTCGAAGATGTGGCTCGTCCGCGCGATGTCGTCGAAGGCGGGACGGCGCAGCTCGGTTAGCCGCTTCACCAGTGCCATGGTCGGGTTGAACGGCGCACCCGGGAACGGTCCGAAGCCGGTGATGAGGATGCGCAAGCTCTCGCTCACCTCAGCATCTCGGCGATCCGTTCGGCCGCGACCGCGGGAGCGATGCGGCCATCGGCGACGTCGCCCTCGGTCTTCTTGACCTTGGCGCGGATCGCGGCGTCGGCGCGCAGCCGCGCCATCATCCGAGTCTCGAAGATCGACCACATCCACTTCACCTGCTGCTCGCGGCGCCGGCTGGCGAACTCGCCGGAGGCCGTCATCGCGGTGCGATGCTCGAGGATCTTCTTCCACAGTTTGTCGAGGCCGATGCCCGACAACGCCGAATAGGTTTCAACCGGCGGATGCCAATGCTCGGAGCGGGGCGCGAGGATGTGCAGCGCGCTGCGATACTCGGCCGCAGCGAGGTTGGCGCGCTTGATGTTGTCGCCGTCGGCCTTGTTGATCGCGATCATGTCGGCGAGCTCGACGAGGCCCTTCTTGATGCCTTGCAGTTCGTCGCCGGCGCCCGGCAGCATCAGCGCCAGGAAGAAGTCGGTCATGTCGCAGACCGCGGTCTCGGACTGGCCGATGCCGACGGTTTCGACCAGCACCACGTCGAAGCCGGCCGCCTCGCACAACAGCATCGCCTCGCGGGTTTTCGCCGCGACGCCGCCGAGCGTGCCCGAGGCAGGCGAGGGCCGGATAAACGCCTGATCGGAGGCCGCAAGCCGCGCCATCCGCGTCTTGTCGCCGAGGATCGAGCCGCCGGTGCGCGCCGAGGAAGGATCGACCGCCAGCACCGCGACCTTGTGACCATGCTCGATCAGGAACATGCCGAGGGCATCGATGGTGGTGGACTTGCCGACGCCGGGCGAGCCGGTGATGCCGACCCGCACCGCCTTGCCGGTGTCGGGCAGCAGGGCCTGCACCAGGTCGCGCGCGGCGGCCTGGTGATCGCTGCGGCGGCTCTCCACCAGCGTGATCGCTCGCGCCAGCGCCGCGCGCCGGCCGGCGCGAAGGTCGCTGGCGAGGGCGTGGATGTCGGGAGAGGCAGGCTTCGATGCGGTCATGTCCTGCTTTACAACGGCTGGCCATGGCAGGCGAGGGGAACACGGACCGGCACCGGCACGACTTGTTGATGGCGCCTAGCGCATGAGGCGATGAGGTTGAATGGCTGCGAAGGGCGCACTGCCAAAATATCGAAAAACAACCCCATGCAAAGTAGCCGACGGCAGCCGGCGTTCGGCAAGGCAACTTGACACGTCGGGCAACTCAGCGGCATTCTTCCATTATCCAGAAATCGTGCTGTAACCCGTAGCCCGGGTGAGCGCAGCGATACCCGGGGAAGCCGGCCCCGCATATCGCTTCGCTCATGCGGGCTACGAATTGGCGATGGGAAGGCGGATCGGCACCGGCAGGGCTTGTTGATGAAGCCTAGTCTAGCAGGTGATTGGAACGCCAAGCCCGCCGAGGAGAGCCACGATACGGAGTTCAGAACGCCTGCGGCTTCCTCTCAAACCTAAGCCTCAGGTCAAATTCTCTTGAGACAGCGGCTGTTAGCTTGTCGAAGGCAGCCCAGCACTCTTTCGAGTCACGCTGGCTTCTCTGGATCATTATTTCGACAAGCTGGTCTAACTCGGCAGCGCGGGGGCGCTCGACCAAGAGATCTGGTGTACGGCCTCACTAAGCCAACTCATCGCAGCATCCTAGCTAGAACCAAAGATGCCCGGGACAAGCCCGGGCATGACGAGTCCTGTGGATGGCGCCGCAGAGCTATTCTGCCGCCTCGCTATGGCCGAGCCGGGCGTTGAGCTTGCGGATCAGCTCCTCAGCGGCATCCGAGATCACGGTGCCGGGCGGGTAGATCGCCTCGGCGCCGGCCTTGTACAGCGCATCGTAATCCTGCGGCGGCACTACGCCGCCGACGATGATCATGATGTCGTCGCGGCCGTGCTTCTTCAGCGCGGCCTTCAGCTCCGGCACCGCGGTGAGGTGCGCGGCCGCCAGCGACGAGACGCCGAGAATGTGCACGTCGTTCTCGACCGCCTGGCGGGCGGCTTCGTCGGCGGTTGCAAACAGCGGCCCGATATCGACGTCGAAGCCGACATCGGCGAAGGCCGATGCGATCACCTTCTGGCCGCGGTCGTGGCCGTCCTGCCCGATCTTCGCCACCAGGATACGCGGGCGGCGGCCTTCGGCTTCCTCAAAGGCGTCGATCAGCGTCTGAACCTTCTCGACCTTGTTGGACATGGTCGCTGCCTCTCGCTTGTAGACGCCGGTGATCGACTTGATCTCGGCGCGGTGCCGGCCGAACACCTTCTCCATCGCGTCCGAAATCTCGCCGACGGTCGCCTTCGCTCGTGCCGCGTCGATCGCCAGCGCCAGCAGGTTGCCATTGCCTTCGCCAGCCGCGCGGGTGAGCGCCGAAAGCGCCGCGTCGACGTCCTTCTGGTTGCGCTCCTTCTTGAGCCGGGCGAGCTTGTCGATCTGCAGCCGCCGCACGGTGGAATTCTCCACCTTCAGCACGTCGATCGACCTCTCGTTCTCCGGTTTGTACTTGTTGACGCCGATCACCGCCTGGCGCCCGGCATCGATCCGCGCCTGCGTCTTGGCGGAGGCCTCCTCGATGCGAAGCTTCGGCACGCCCGCCTCGATCGCCTTGGCCATGCCGCCGAGCGCCTCGACCTCCTGGATATGGCCCCAGGCCTTCGCGGCGAGATCGCGGGTCAGCCGTTCGACGTAATAGGAGCCGCCCCAGGGATCGATGATGCGGTTGGTGCCGCTCTCCTGTTGCAGGAACAACTGCGTGTTGCGGGCGATGCGCGCCGAGAAATCGGTCGGCAGCGCCAGCGCTTCGTCGAGCGCGTTGGTGTGCAGCGACTGGGTGTGGCCTTGGGTCGCCGCCATCGCTTCGATCGTGGTGCGCATCACGTTGTTGAAGACGTCCTGCGCGGTCAGGGACCAGCCCGAAGTCTGGCAGTGCGTGCGCAGCGACAGCGAGCGCGGATCCCTGGGGTTGAACGGCTTGAGCAGCTTGGCCCACAACAGCCGCGCGGCGCGCATCTTGGCGACTTCCATGAAGAAGTTCATGCCGATCGCCCAGAAGAACGACAGCCGCGGCGCGAAGCGGTCGACGTCGAGGCCTGCGGCGAGACCGGCGCGCAGATATTCGACGCCGTCGGCCAGTGTATAGGCGAGCTCGAGGTCCTGCGTCGCGCCCGCCTCCTGCATGTGGTAGCCGGAGATCGAGATCGAGTTGAACTTCGGCATCCGCTGCGAGGTGTAGGCGAAGATGTCCGAGATGATCCGCATCGAAGGCAGGGGCGGATAGATATAGGTGTTGCGCACCATGAACTCTTTCAGAATGTCGTTCTGAATGGTGCCCGACAGCTTCTCCGGCGGCACGCCCTGTTCCTCGGCGGCGATCACGAACAGCGCGAGGATCGGCAGCACGGCGCCGTTCATGGTCATCGACACGCTCATCTGGTCGAGCGGGATGCCGGCGAACAGCGTGCGCATGTCGTAGATGGAATCGATCGCAACACCCGCCATGCCGACGTCGCCGGAGACGCGCGGATGATCAGAGTCGTAGCCGCGGTGCGTGGCGAGGTCGAACGCCACCGACAGGCCCTTCTGTCCGGCCGCGAGGTTGCGGCGGTAGAAGGCATTGGAATCCTCCGCCGTGGAGAAGCCGGCATATTGGCGGATGGTCCAGGGCTGGTTGACATACATGGTCGGGTAGGGGCCGCGCAGATAAGGCGCGATCCCGGGCCAGGTCTCGAGGAAGTCGATGCCGTCGAGATCGGCCTCGCTGTAGACCGATTTGACCGGGATGCCCTCGGGCGTCAGCCACGGCTCGGCATTCGCTGTGGTGGGCGCTGCACCGCCGACCTTCTCAAAAGCGATATCGGCGAAGTTTGGTATGCGGCTCATGCTGTCCATCATATCACTCGGACCATCTTGCGACGTCCCTCAATCATGGTCCGGATGCTGGTGGCTGACGATGGTCGCCATCTTCTCCGGTCCGTAATTCTCCATCGTCGTGTGGCTCGGCAGATTGGCGATACCGACCACCCAGCCGAGCCGGGACTCGGTTCCAAATTGTTGCGTCGGCACCACCCGGTCGGGCCGGTCGAACGCGCCGGTCATGATCTCGATCCGCGGCCCGTCGATGCGGCGGAAGCTCAAGGGTGTGCCGCAGGCCGCGCAGAAGTCGCGCTCGGCGATTGACGACGACTTGAACGCGGCAGGTTTGCCGCGGGTCCAGGCGAAGTCCTGCTTGTCGATGTCGGCGAAGGACGCAAACGGCGCGCCGGAGGCCTTTTGGCACATCCGGCAGTGGCAGATGCTGATCCGGGTTGGTGCCGCCGATACGGCAAAGCGGACGGCGCCGCATTGGCAGCCGCCAGTCAGAACGGTTTTCGCCGGTGTCTCAGCCGTCATGCTTGCTCCATCCGCCGATAAGCGTCGCGCAATGTCGCCAACGCGTCACCGCCGGCGAAGACGAACTCACCAATGCCGGCCGCCCGCAACGCCGCTTCCTGGTCGCCGGGCCGCCCAGCCAAATAGATATGCTTCGCTCCGGCGCCGTGAAGGGCCCTGGCGGCGTCGGCCGCGCGGTCGGCATAGACCTTGTCCGAGGAGCAGACACAGGCCATGGCCGCGCCGGAGGCCTTGAAGGCCTTGGCTAGCGCCGCCGCGTCGGCAAAGCCCTCGCTGTCGATGGCCTCGATGCCGCCGGTTTCGAAGAAGCTCCTGGCAAAGCTGGCGCGTGCGGTGAATTCCGCTGGTGTGCCGAGATTAGCCAGGAAAATCCTTGGCCGCGCACCCTTCGCCTTCAGCGCCGCATCCGACCTGTCGCGCAGGGCTTCGAACGGTTCGGCGAGGCGTATCGGCGCCAGCGCGTCGAACTTGATCGTCGCATCGGCCGGGACCGCGGGCGCAGCAGGTTTCACGTCCAGCACCGCGATGTCGGCCTCGTGCAGGTTCGGGAACTCGCTGGCGCCGGTCAGCACGTCGCGGCGTTTCGCGACGTTGGCTTCGCGCGCCACGCGGGTTGCGGCGACCTTGTTCTGGATCAGGCCTTGCTGGAGGGCCGGGAAGACGCCGCCGGCTTTCTCGATCTCCTGGAACAGCGCCCACGCCGCCTCGCAAAGCTGCGACGTCAGCGTCTCGATACCTCCGGAACCCGCGGCGGGATCGGAGACCTTTGCGAGGTTGGATTCCTCGAGCAGGACAAGCTGGGTGTTGCGCGCGACGCGCCGGGCGAATTCGTCGGGCAAACCAAGCGCCAGCGTATGCGGCAGCACCGTGATCGCATTGGCGCCGCCGAGGCCGGCCGCAAACGTCGCCATGGTCGCGCGCAGCATGTTCACATTGGCGTCGCGCTGGGTCAGCATGCGCCAGGCGGTCTGCGCGTTGACGAAGATCGGCTTCGGTGCAAGCCCACACGCCTGTTCGACCCGCGCCCACAGCCGCCGCAGCGCGCGGAATTTCGCCAGCGTCAGGAACTGATCGGCGTCGGCGCTGAGGCGGAACGAGATCGCGTCGCGCGCCGCATCGAGGTCGATGACGGCGGCTTCCAGCATGCGCAGATAGGCGAGCGCCACCGCCAGCGTGAAGGCGAGCTCCTGCACGTCGGAGCCGCCGGCGTCGTGAACGGGACGGCCATCGGCAAGCACGAACGGTCCCTTGAAGCCACGCTTGATCAGCCCGCTGACCACCTTGCCGAATGGCTTCTCGTAGTCAGCCCAGGCGGCAGCCGCGGCGCCCCGCACCGCGACTGTGCTGAGCGCCTGATAGTTGAAGTGGAGGTCGAGCTTGGCCGGATCGATCTTGCGGGCTTCCACGACGTCGGCAAACGTCTCGCCGGCGTTCTCGCGCCCGATCACCGGGTTCAGCGCGATCATGACGCCGGCATCCAGATGGATGCCGTCGCATACTTTGGCCAGTGTCTGCTTGCTGGCGTCGGCGAGACCGAAGTCGCGCGCGCCGGGACCGCCTGCAAATTCGAATTCGAGGCCAGTCGCCCCGTTCTCGAGATCGTGCAGCGCCTGCGCATTGGCCTGTGCGGCATCGGGATGGTCAACCCGTTGCAGGATCCGCCAGGGAGCAGCGGCGGCGCGGCCGGCGATCGGACTGGTGTTGGTGGCGCGGCGATAGATCGGATCGATCTTCAGGCCGTCATAGGTCTTGCCGACCAGCTTCTCGAACGGCGCGCCCTTCAGCACGCCGTCGACCAGCTTGCGCCAGTCCTCATACGTCGCCGGTTGAAAATCCGCTGCCAGCCGCAAATCGTCAGTCGTGGTCGTCATCCGCCCAAAATGTCCTTCGCCGGCCCCGCGAGGGGGGCCCTCTGATTTGGCCGGAAATTGCCACGGGCGGGCGGCCAAGCCAAACAGTTGTTTTGGGGATGTTGAACCCTATTCGAGGTCCGGCAGACGGAAAATACCGTCGGTGGAAACCTGGGCCAGCGCGTCGGCGACACGGCGTCCGGCGATCAGGCGATTGGGAACGATCTCGGCCAGCGGCACCAGCACGAAGGCGCGCTCGAACAGGCGCGGGTGCGGCAGGATCAGTTCCGGCTTGTCCAGCTTGATGTCGTCATAGGCGATCATGTCGAGGTCGAGGGTGCGCGGACCCCAGCGCCGTTCGTTGGCGCGGTCGCGGCCGAACCTGGTCTCGATCTTGTGCAGCGTGAACAGCAGCGCATGCGGATCGAGGCTGGTCTCGATCTCGATGCAGGCGTTGATGAAGCTCTGCTGCTGCTCCTCTCCCCAGGGCGGCGTCGAATAATCCGACGAGCGCGCCAGCAGGGCGGCCTGCGCCATGCCGCAGATATTGGCGATGGCCTTGCGGAACGTCGCGCGGACGTCGCCGACATTGCCGCCGAGCGCGATCAGGACGCTAGCCATGGGCCGGCGGATGCCGTGAGCGCGTCAGCACCACGCCGACGTCGTCGAAGATCGCGGCGATCGGAGCGTGCGGCTTGTGGACTGTGACCTTGACGGCCCTGATGCGCGGAAATGCGCTGAGGATGTCATCGGCCACCGCGCCGGCGGCGCGCTCCAGGAGCTTGTAGTTGGTGGTCTTGAATGCCGACGTCGCGGTCGCCACCACGTTGGAATAGGACACGGTATCGGACAGGCGGTCGGTGCGCGAGGACTCCGAGAGATCGGTATAGAGTTCGAGGTCGATGACGAAACGCTGCCCGACCTCGGTCTCATGTTCCATCACGCCATGACGGGCATGGATGACGATCCCGGTGATGAAGATCGTATCGGTCATTGCTGTCCCTCGATTGCCGCAGCCACCCGAAGCGCCTGCACGGTTTCCGCGACATCGTGCGTGCGGATGATGCGGGCGCCCTTCTGTGCGGCGATCAGATGCGCCGCGATCGAACCGCCGATCCGCTCTTGCGGCTCCGACGGCACAACCGTGCTGATGAAGCGCTTGCGCGACGCGCCGACCAGCACCGGCAGGTGGAACGTGTCGAGCTCGGAGAGCCGCGCCAGCACCCTCATGCTCTGCTCGTGGGTCTTGCCGAAGCCAATGCCGGGATCGAGCACGATCTGGTCGGACGATATGCCGGCCCTGGCCGCAATGTCGAGCGAGCGGGTGAAGAACGCCGCGATGTCCTGCATGATATCGGTGGTAGGGTCGGCCTGCTCGCGATTATGCATGATGATCACGGGCACGCCGCGCGCGGCGACGAGAGGGGCCATGCCGCTGTCGCGCTGCAGGCCCCAGACGTCATTCGCGATCGCGGCACCCTGGTCGAGAGCCCAGGCCACGACCTCCGACTTCAGGCTGTCGATCGAGACCGGCACGCCGAGCGCGACGACGTCGGGCAGCACCGGCTTCAGCCGCTTCAACTCGTCGTCTGCCGAGACCGGCTGAGAGCCGTACGGGCGGGTCGACTCCGCGCCGATATCGATGATGTCGGCGCCGTCAGCAATCAGCTTGCGAGCCTGCGCCAGCGCCAGCTCGGGTGCAATGAACTGGCCGCCATCCGAGAATGAATCCGGCGTCACGTTCAAGATGCCCATCACGGCTGGATAGGGCTTGGACAGCAACGCCGGCAGCAGCGCGCGTCCGGTCGGGCCGGCCGCGGCTGACGCTATGGGCTTGGTCGCCATCATGCGGTCGCTTTGCGCTGACAGCGCCGGCAAGTCAAGGCATGGCCGGCGCCGGGTGGCGACCTGGAGACGTCAGGCGGGCTAGTAGGTGATCTTGGGAGGCAGCTTGCGTGCCTGCTCGATGAGCAGCTCGACCGACTTCTCGGACGGCATGACGCGGACGAGCTTCCGCTTGAGATTGGCGTCCTTCATGCTCTGCGCCAGCCGCGACGGATTGCGGTGCGCGAGCTCGCGCACCGTGGTGACACCGGCGGCGCGCATCAGGCCGACCTTCGCCCTGCCCATGCCGGGAATCCGCATGTAGTCGGAGATGTTGGCCCAGTCGAGCAATTGCTGTTCGCTGATCCCGGTCTTGGCCGCGAGCGCCTTGCGTCCCTTGACGGTGCGGGCGGCTTCAAGCAGCGCTTCGGTCGTGCGGATACCCTGTGATTTCAGTTTTGCTGCGCAATAGGGGGACAGGCCTTCGATCTCGGAAAGGGGGTATGTCATGATACTCGTATGCAGGTAGAAGGGAGCGTATCGGCAAGGCGTGAGAGGTGCTTCAGGCAAACTGGCTGAGGCCCGGCGTCCCCGAGATGATCTCGCCCATTTGATCGGCTCCGATTTTGTCGCGGCCGAACACGAAAAGTTCACGCGCGACATTTTGAATTTCGCTCATGCTCAAGCCGAGCGCCATCAGTCGGGTGCCGACGGCCATCAGTCCGCCAACCATCAACCGCGATAGACCACCGCTGTTGCTGGATGCGGCGATTGCCGCTTCGGCGCCGGGGATTTGGTCGATGAGAGCCTGGACTTTGTCGGAAGGCCCCTCGTTACGGAGGAAACCAAGGACGATGCCGATGGTTTTCTCAGCGACAACGCCATCGATGCCGGCCTTCGCGGCCAGCCGTCCAACCAGTTCGTCCATCTTGCCCCGCCTCATCCGGTTCTTGCCGGATACTTCTTAACAATTCATCTTGAGCGCCTGTGCCACGAATTACAAGCGATCCGCGCATTTCAGTCGGCTTTCTTTTTCGATCGCATTGTGAGTGTTGCACCGATGCAAGAGTGAGCGCCGGATTCACGCCATCTTGTCGCAATGCGCAATCCTTTTCTTCACGCGACAGGGAAGAAAGTATGAGGAACCTCCGGGGCGACAATAGATGTCAGCGCGCGCTGGCAGTTTCATTCGACCGGCAAGATGCAATATGATTGCTGCGGTTCGGTAACTGAAGCCGATCTAATCTGCGCGAAGAGACGAAGCGATGGCGACTTCCGACAACAAACTGGCCGATACCGATGAGAAGATCTTTATCGGCAAAGGTGACGAGACAGCGTGGCTGACGCTCGCGCTGGCCAACCGGCACGGTCTTGTGACCGGCGCGACGGGAACGGGAAAGACCGTCTCGCTTCAAGTCATGGCAGAAGGGTTTGCGCGCGCCGGTGTCCCGGTCTTCGCGGCCGATATCAAAGGCGATCTTTCCGGCATCTCCGAAGTCGGCGAGGCCAAGGACTTTATTGTCAAGCGCGCCAAGGAAATGGGGCTGACCTTCCAGCCGGATCAATTCTCGACCATTTTCTGGGACGTATTCGGCGAGCAGGGACATCCGGTGCGCGCCACCGTCACCGAAATGGGTCCGCTGTTGCTCTCGCGCATGCTCGATCTCAACGACGTGCAGGAAGGCGTGCTCAACGTTGCCTTCCGTGTCGCCGACGAGAACGGCCTCGCACTGATCGACATGAAGGACCTGCGCGCTCTGCTCGATGCGATCGCCCCCGACGGCAGCAAGAAGGCGGCCGACGACGAGGAAGATGCGCTGGCGGCGCTGCGCAAGGCTGCACAAAGCTACGGCAACGTGTCCAAGGCGACGGTTGGCACCATTCAACGTCAGCTCTTGGTGCTCGAGAACCAGGGCGGCACGAAATTCTTCGGCGAGCCGGCGCTGTCGCTGAAGGATTTCATGCGAACCGATCGCGACGGCCGCGGCATGGTCAACATTCTCGTGGCCGACAAGCTGATGCAGAGCCCGCGGCTTTACGCCACGTTCCTGCTCTGGATGCTCTCGGAGTTGTTCGAGGAATTGCCGGAGGCCGGCGACCTGCCGAAGCCCAAGCTGGTGTTCTTCTTCGACGAGGCGCATCTATTGTTCAACGATGCGCCAAAGGCGCTGATGGACAAGATCGAGCAGGTGGTGCGGCTGATCCGCTCCAAGGGCGTCGGCGTCTACTTCGTCACGCAAAATCCGATCGACGTGCCGGACAAGGTGCTGGCGCAGCTCGGCAACCGCGTGCAGCATGCGCTGCGCGCGTTCACGCCGCGTGACCAGAAGGCCGTTGCAGCGGCCGCCGAAACGTTTCGGCCCAATCCGAAGCTCAACACCGCGCGCGTGATCATGGAGCTCGGCAAAGGCGAGGCGCTGGTATCGTTCCTCGAGGGTGGCGGCACGCCGTCGATGGTCGAGCGCATCCTGGTTCGGCCGCCATCGGCACGGATCGGACCGATCACGCCCGAGGAGCGCAAGGCGATCATGGATGCGAGCCCGGTGAAGGGCAAATACGACACCGCGATCGACGCCGAATCCGCCTACGAGATCATCCAGAAGCGTCTCGCCGGAACGGCGGCGCCGGCGGAGGGGACGGAGGATGGCGGCATTCTCGGTCACATCGGCGCAATTGCCGGCGCGATCTTCGGGACCAATGTCAAGCGTGGCCGGCTATCGACCGGCCAGTTGATCGCGCGCAATGTCACCCGCTCGGTCACGAACAAGGTGGTCGGTGGCGTGGTTGCCGATCTCGGCAAGTCGGTCGGCGGCTCCATCGGCGGGTCGATCGGTCGCTCGCTCGTGCGCGGTGCGCTCGGCGGACTGCTGCGCCGATAGCGCCCCGTGCTGCGCCCAACGATGAGTGCGGCCCCGGCGCTTTGCCTGCGGCGGCCGCCGGGCTACAACCTGGTGCCACGTTCACCAACAGGATGTCCGCGATGTCCAACGCCAAGCTGCAGCCGGTCCTCGACCACATCGACGCCGATTTCGACAACAGCCTCGAGCGGCTGTTCACGCTCCTGAGGATCAAGTCAATCTCGGCCGACCCGGCCTTCGCCAAGGACTGCAAGGCGGCCGCCAGTCATCTCGCCGCGGATCTTGCAGCGCTCGGCTTCCAGGCCGAGGTGCGATCGACTGCGGGCCATCCGGCCGTGGTCGGCAAGTTCACCGGCAGCACCGATGGGCGCCCGCATGTGCTGTTCTACGGCCATTACGACGTGCAGCCGGTCGATCCACTGAACCTCTGGCATCGGCCGCCGTTCGAGCCTGTGGTCACCGACCACGCCGACGGCCGCAAGATCATCGTCGCGCGCGGCGCCGAGGACGACAAGGGTCAACTCATGACCTTCGTCGAGGCGTGCCGTGCCTGGAAGACGGTGACGGGGTCGTTGCCGGTCGACATCACCGTCATCATCGAGGGCGAGGAGGAGGTCGGCTCGAAGAACTTCGTGCCGTTCCTGGAGGCGAACAAGGCCGAGCTGAAGGCCGATTTCGCGCTGGTCTGCGACACCGGCATGTGGGATCCGAACACACCGGCGATCACGACCGCGTTGCGCGGACTGGTGTATGACGAGGTCAAGATCAAGGCCGCCAATCGCGACCTGCATTCCGGCGTGTTCGGCGGCGGCGCGCAGAATCCGATCCGCGTGCTGACGCGGATCCTCGGTGGTCTGCACGACGAGAACGGCCACATCACCATCGCCGGTTTCTATGACGGCGTGAAGGATCTGCCACCGGATATCCTGGCGCAGTGGAAGAAGCTCAATCTGACGCCGGAGAGCTTCCTCAAGCCGATCGGCCTCTCGGTGCCGGCCGGGGAGAAGGACAGGCTCCTGATCGAGCAGGTGTCCTCGCGTCCGACCTGCGACATCAACGGCATCATCGGCGGCTATACCGGCGAAGGCTCGAAGACCGTGATCCCGGCCGAGGCGTCGGCGAAAATTTCATTCCGCCTCGTCGAGGGACAGGACCCGGGGAAGATCCTGCACGCGTTCCGCGATTACGTCAGGGCGCGCCTGCCGGCGGATTGCAAGGCGGAGTTCACCGACCACTCCGTTGCGCCGGCGATCGCACTCGACTGGAACATGAAGCCGCTCGCCGCCGCCCGGCGCGCGTTGACCGACGAATGGGGTAAGGAGGCGCTCTTGATCGGCTCCGGCGCCTCGATTCCAATCGTTGCCGACTTCAAGCGCACGCTCGGCCTCGACAGCGTTCTGGTCGGCTTCGGCCTCGACGACGACAACATTCATTCGCCGAATGAGAAGTACGATCTCAAGAGCTTCCACAAGGGCATCCGCTCGTGGGCGCGAATTCTCGCGGCCTTCGCGGACGCCAAATAGGCGAAGCACCCGCCCAACGCAAAAACGCCGCCCGGAATTGGGCGGCGTTCAATGGAATGTAGGATGGGTAGAGCGAAGCGAAACCCATCGCTTCGCCGCCGTCGTGAATAATGATCACCTATCGCCGCAATTTCCTCGCAGGAGGCAGCTTCTTCTTCACGGTCAACCTTGAGGACCGGCGACTGCGATTGCTGACCGAGCACGTCGATCAATTGCGCGCCGCCTTCCGCGAGACGCGCGGGCGTCATCCTTTCACGGTGGAGGCGATAGTCATCTTGCCTGATCACCTCCACACCGTCTGGAGCCTGCCGGAAAGAGATGCTGACTATGCGACCCGTTGGCGACAAATTAAATCGAGATTTTCCCGAGGTATTCCCCGCGACGAAGTCATTTCAGACAGCCGCGCCGCCAAAGGGGAGCGCGGCATCTGGCAAAGGCGGTACTGGGAGCACACGATTCGAGACGAGAACGACTTCTCTCGTCACGTTGACTATGTGCATATCAATCCGCTCAAGCATGGCCTTGTGAAGCGGGTGAAGGATTGGCCCTATTCGTCGTTTCACCGCATGGTCAAGCTCGGCATCTACCCTGACGATTGGGGTGGTGATGCAAAGACGTTGAACGGGGCATTCGGCGAGCGGTCGTGATGTCATCAATGATGGGTTTCGCTGCGCTCTACCCATCCTACGAGCTACGAGGATTCTCGCGGCCTTCGCGGACGCCAAATAGGCGAAGCACCCGCCCAACGCAAAAACGCCGCCCGGAATTGGGCGGCGTTTGATTCCGATAGTGCAGAGGGTGTTGCTGCTAATCTATGCGAAGATTGTGAAAATTCAACTGCGATAGCCGGGATTGACCCGGTCGAGCTTGCGCAACAGCGGCGGCCACACGAGCTGGGTCGAGCGCAGCTCGGCGCGGTCGGGGTTGGACAAGAGCTCGGTGTTCTTGTCGATCGCCTGCTGTTCCACCGGATAGGCGCTTGCCCCGAGCGCGCGGGTCGCCACCTGCATCGAGCAGGCCCGCTCCAGATGGTACATGCGCTCGAACGCCGAGGCGACCGAGCGGCCCACCGTCAGCGTGCCGTGATTACGCAGCAGCATGTGGTTCTTGGTGCCGAGGTCGCGCTGCAGGCGCGGGCGCTCGTCATGGTCGAGCGCGATGCCTTCGTAGTCGTGATAGGCGAGGTCATGGGTGACGAGCTGCGCGGTCTGGTTCAGCGGCAGCAATCCCTCGGGGCTCGACGACACCGCGGTGCCGTCGATCGTGTGCAGATGGAGCACGCAGCCGGCATCCTCGCGCACCTCGTGGATCGCCGAGTGGATGGTGAAGCCGGCCGGATTGATGCTGTACTCGCTCTGGGAAAGCTGGTTGCCGTCGAGATCGACCTTGACCAGGCTCGATGCGGTGATTTCGTCGAACATCAGGCCGTAGGGGTTGATCAGGAAGTGATGGTCCGGTCCAGGCACCCGGGCGGAGATGTGGGTGTCGACCAGATCGTCCCAGCCATGGAGGGCAACCAGGCGGTAGCAGGCGGCAAGGTTGACCCGCTGCTCCCACTCCGCTGCGCTCATATCCGACGGCACTTCCTTCAGGCGCGCTTCCGCTGGCGACATGGTCGATCTGCTCCGTTGATGGCTGTTCGAGGGAAGCCTAGCGTTGCGGCCCGACCCCAGCAAGGCCGCGCTCCGGCGTGACAGTCATGCCGTCGTGTGACGGCTGCGGCGATCAGGAACGATCATGCTCCGACACTGCGCCTGAGCGCGATGGATCTGCTGTGCCGGCGTCGGCGCTCAGGGAGCCGGGATCGTGAGCAGGCTGGAGATGCTGCGGCCGCGGATATCATAGACGCGGGCGAACACCACGTCGTCGCGCTTGATCTCGACCAGCACGGGCGCGGCCAGACCCTTGCAGTAGAACTCGCCGAGCGTCATGGCGAAGTCGGCGCCGTTGCTGTCCCAGCCGATCGTGAAGTCGGGGCCGAGCGCGACCTGGGCCGGCCGCTGCGGACCGCAGACCGCGACCTTCCATTTGCGGTCCTGCGGCGGCACCTCCTGCCGCTCGGCCAACTGCTCGCGCAGCCCGTCCGAAGCCTGCTTCAGCGCGAGGCCCCAGTAGTCCAGCATGAAGTAGTTGTCGGCGGTCCGTACCGTGCCGGCGATGTGGTTGAAGTGCGTGTACTGATACGGGTGCAAGCGGATCATTTCGCTGAGCGGCAGCAGCAGGCCGAACGCGAACACCGCGAGCGCGGCCGGCTGCCAGGCGCGGCGGTTCTCGCCGAGCCAATCGACGCCGCGCGCGAATGCGACGCCGGCCAGCACGGTCATCGGCGGAATCACGAAGATGAAATGACGGATGCCGTTGTAGAGCGCCGGCCGCTTCACCATCGCGATGACGAGCGGCAGCATCGCCGCCAGCGTCAGCATCAGCATCACGGTCTTGCGCCGCGCCGGCACCTCCTTGCGCGACAGCGAGGTCAAGGCGATGACGACGGCCGCGATCAGCAGTACCAGCAGCACCTCGGGAAGCTGCAGCGCGAACAGGGTCGGCAGATAGGACCAGGGCATGTCCGGCACTGACACCAGCGCGCCGTCGAACATCTCCTTCCACGGCTTCTCGAAGAAGTGCGAGAAGTAGGTCACCGCTTCCAGCGGATGGCCGGGCTCCATGATCGACCACGGCCAGATCAGGCCCATCACGAGATAGCCGAACACGAGCCCCGGCAGCAGCATGTAGACCACATGCGCGAAGCGGCGCAGCGCCTCACCCGTGCCCTGATTGCGGCACTCATCGATCCATAGCGGGATGAAGCCGATGGCCGCATAGATCAGCGCGAGCCCGCCGAGCACCCGGCATCCGAGTGACAGGCCGGCACCGAAGCCGACGATCAGAACCGTGCGTGGCGAGGGGGCCGGATATTCTTCCGCCAAGCGGACGAGGCCCATGATCAGGATCACCATCGCCACGGCAAACGGCGCATCCTTCGGGTTCATGAACATATGACCGTAGAAGGTCGGACACAGCGCCAGCAGCAGGAGCGCCGCCAGCCCGGCCAGCGGACCGCCGACCCGACGTGCCAGCCGCCAGGTGACCGCGAGCCCGATCACACCGACGATGGCGCCGACCAGCCGGCGCGTCTCGAACAGCTCCAGCGGAACGATCTTGTGCAGCAAGGCGGCCGCCATATCGAAGCCGCCGCCGTACATATAGAGATTGGCAAAGGATAGCGCGCCGGTGTCCTTGAAGCCGGAACCGTACATGCGCAGCAGGAGGTCGGCGTATTCGGCGTGGGTGTAGTCGTCCCATCCCAGTCCGTAATCGCGAAAGGTGAGACCAGCGATCACGGCGACCACGCCGAGGACGAGAATGGCGAGATCGTCGCAAGTCTTTTCCACCGAGCGCCGCGCAGGCGTATCGATGGCAGACGTCGTAATGGATGACATGGCTAGCGGTACCGGCGTCCCTGTGGCCCAGTTGGCGCTTTAGGGCCTCATTCCCCGGCGTCCATATAGCGCAGTTCCATTTCCAAGTAATTGGTAATTGTGGCGTAATTTCCCGGAAGCGTTGCAATAAATTAGCAGTATTTCGTAGACAGTAGATCTACGGGAATCGTTGCCGGGAGCGCCAGCGCCGATCCCGGCAGGAGCGCTATCCTGCCGGCGGTAATGAGATTTTCGGGAACACTGTCCACAGTTGGCGGTTGGCGGTGTGGGCAATATGACGGTATCGTGGCGTTGGTGGCTACGCCGATTTTTACGCGGGCCGCCCGGGGGTTAGTTCGATGATGGTTGCTCTGTTGGTCGTCGGCGCGGGCCTTGTCCTGGCGGGCTTGGCGGCGATCGGCCTGGGAATTCCCAATAAGGAATTCAGCGTCGGCAGCACGTTGATCATGGCTGGAGTCACCGGCGTGTGCACCGGCGCCATCGTGCTGGCGATCGCCGTGGCCGTCCGGGAGCTCCAGAATATCGCCCGGCGGCTGGGCGCCGTTGCGGCAGGTGCCCGGTCCGAGTTCCCGCTGCCGGAGACCCCGAGCTTCCCGCGTGGCCCCGTTCCGGGGGACATCCCGTTCCAGCGCGAGCCGCAGGCCGTGATGCCTCCGCCGCTGGCCCCAGCAGCGGCTCCTGCCGCTCCGACGGCCTCGCCACCACCCTGGGCCGAAGAAATCGCGTCCCGCGGCACGCCAGGCGAGGTGCCGTCCGCGCCAGCCGGGGCCGCTCCGGAGGCCGCCTCCGCGCCGCCCAGGCGACGGAACTTGTTGTTTTCCTCGACCTCGCGGAAGGAGCGTGAGCGTGCCCAAGGCCGGACCGCGGAGCCGCTGCCTCCCGATCTGCTGTCGCCGGAGCTTCGCCCCCATCCCACCGCGCCCGGCGAGTCCTCACCCAGCTTCGAAGATGCCTGGCCGAAGGCGGAACGGCCGCGGTCGGTCGATGTCGCTCCGCGGCGCGGGGCCCGCACGCCGTCGACGTTCGGCGAGGCGCAAGCTGCTCCGCCATCGCCCGGCCACCCGCCGGCGCCCCAGGAACAGCCCCCGGTGACGGTGCTGAAGTCCGGTGTCGTGGACGGAATGGCCTATTCGCTCTACTCGGACGGCTCAATCGAGGCGCAGATGCCAGAGGGCATGATGCGGTTTGCCTCAATTGACGAACTCCGGTCGCATCTGGAGCAGCGGCCTTGAGCTGAGGCCAATACTTGCGACAAGCCCGGCTTTGAAGCCAGGACTCGCCATTCTTGTCAGATTCCCGGTCGTTCGCTCATATTCGCAAAGTAATACGAGATTCTGCGCATGTATTGCCGCGGCCGGATACTGATCGGTCGGCGCGCCGTGCCGCGCCCTTCGAGGACATAGGGAAAGGTTGAGCCATGTCGGATACGTCAGGCAAGAGTCCGGTCGAACTGACGGCGAACATCGTGTCGGCCTATCTCAGCAACAATCCGACGCCCGCCTCGGATATTCCCAACCTGATCAGCCAGGTCCACGCCGCGCTGCTGCGCGTTGCGACGGGCCGCAACGAGACACCGCTGGAGCCGGCCAAGCCGGCGGTGTCGATGAAGAAGTCGATTACGCCGGAATATCTGGTGTGCCTTGAAGACGGCAAGCGCTTCAAATCGCTCAAGCGCCATTTGCGGACGCAGTACAACATGACGCCGGAGCAGTATCGCGACAAATGGGGGCTACCGGCCGACTATCCGATGGTCGCGCCGAACTACGCAGTGGCGCGTTCGCAACTCGCCAAGAAGATGGGACTGGGCCAGCAGGCGCGGAAGAAAAAGTAGGGCGCGTCGACGCGGCGTGGACCGCGGTTCCCCTACGCGGCGGACGCCAGCGCCTCGCGTGCATCATTGCGGATACGCTCGACCATTGACCGCAGGCCGTTGGAACGCTGCGGCGTCAGGTGGTCGCGGAAGCCGAACTCATCGAACAGCGCGAGCGCATCGGTGGCCAGGATCTCTTTCGGGGTATGTCCGGAAAACAGGGTCAGCACGATCGCGACCAGGCCGCGCACGATATGCGCGTCGCTGTCGCCGAGATAGATCAGCCGCGGCTCGCCGTTGGCGTCGCGGTCGACCCGCTTGGACAGCCAGACCTGGCTGACACAGCCCTGCACCTTGTTGGCAGTCGAATACTCTTCCTTGGGCAGGGGCTCGAGTGCACGGCCAAGCTCGATGACGTAGCGGTAACGGTCGTCCCACTCGTCGAGCAGCGAAAAATTGTCCCTGATGTCGTCGATCGTCGTCATTACGGCCCGCGTTTCGTTCTTGGCGGTTATATAGGAAGGCGGGCCGCGAATGCGACGGAAATGGACCTGGTTCCCCGGTTAATTTGCGGTTATGGCGCCGACGGCGGGTGAAATTCGATCGCCTGATCGTCTGCCGTCAGGGTGTCGCGCGATGCGGCGACGGCCGTGGCGCCGTCCGTATCGTCCCGGTCGATCGAGCCGGTGTGGTCGGGAGGCTTCTTGTCGGTGATGATCTGGTAGAGCTTGCGCGCTCCGTCGGTCGCGCGCTGGCCGATCGCGGTCGCGGCCTGGCCGCCCACCTCGCAAGCAGCAGGTTGACGTTTGCAGAACTGGCCCATGTCGCTGATGGTTGCAGTCGCCGCCGATACCGCGTCCGATGCGCTGATCTGCGGCGCATTGTCCGATTCAGGTGTTTTGTCCCTCGGCAGGAGCACGAGCACCAGCCCGAGCCAGAATGCCAAGCGCAACAGGAAAAACATGGCGCGACCCCGGTCGTCTGTCTTGTCTTTTGCTTCACATGCGGTCGATGCCGCATTTGGCTCACAGGTAGCATCGCTCGATAAATCGGAAGTGTTTGCATTGAGGTAAACTCGCCGAAAATCGCCCTGATTTGATTCGGCGTAAATTTTCGATTGATGGTGTCCAGCGGTACCGGATGCACGGCATCGGCCGCGTCCACCATTTCGAAACCATAGATCGTCAGGTCCGGAAACCTGCCGTTCACCATCCCTGACAAATGCGCGGTGAATAGCGCGGCAAAGCTTCGCGAATGCACGGCGTTTGGTAGCGGGGCGCCTCGCCTTAGCGTTCGCTTAAGTTCGCTCTGACACGTTGACCTGCAATCACCAAGGAGGCGTTCCGGCGCGTCTGTCTGACGATCGAGCCGAAGCGCGAGTGCTGTGAGTGTAGTGAGTCTGATTCGCGATTGCCTCGATGCGCTGCTGCATCCGTCGGCGCAGTATGATGCGCTGACGCGTGCGCGCCATCGCGCCTTCATGGCGCCGCGGCTGCTCGGCAGCCTGGCTGCGCTCGCGTCCTTTCCAGCCTTCCTTGCGATGCGCGGTGCACCTACCGCGATCGAGGTCGCCGCTTTCGCCTGGCTGATTGCGCCTATCCTGCTCTCGTGGTTCCTGTCGCGCACCGGGCGCTACGAGGGCGCGCACGTACTGTCGTCGCTGGCGCTCGCCGGTCTCGTGATGATGATCGCGGCGACCACCGGCGGAATCGCGTCCTTCGCGGCCGTATGGCTCGTCGTCATTCCGATCGAGGCGGCGCTGTCGGCGTCGCGGCGCGTGGTCGCCTTTGCATTTGCGCTGGCGATGACCTGTGCGGCGCTGCTGAGCGCGCTCGGATACTTTCACATGCTGCCGGCTGTCGAGCCCGCGATTGCGGCGAACAGCATGCTGGGCGGGTTCGGTGTCGTATCGGCGATATTCTACGCAGCCGGGCTTGCCTTTGGCGCGGAGTCATTGGCGCGCACCAGTGTGTCGCTGCTCTACGTCGAGGAAGAGCGCTATCGGCTGCTGGCGCACAACATGAGTGACGTGCTGTCGCGGCACAGCCGCAACGGTGCAGTGCGCTTCATTTCGCCCGCGGCCGAAATCATGCTCGGCGTGACGGCGCCGCGGCTGTTGGGCCATGGTCTGTTCGATCGCGTTCACGTCGCGGATCGCCCCGCCTATCTCACGGCACTTTCGGATGCCGCGCGCGGCGGCGCGTCGTGCAGCGTCGAGTTCCGGCTGCGCCGCGACGCCGCCGGAGGACAGGCCGCCGCGGCCGACTTCATCTGGGTCGAGATGCGGTGCCGTCCGCTTGATCAAGGCTCGGGCGAGGCCGAGGTCGTCGCCGTGATCCGCGACATCACCGACCGCAAGGCGCAAGAGCAAGCCCTCGAGCTGGCACGCACCGCCGCCGAGCAGGCGGACGCGTCGAAGACGCGCTTCCTTGCCACCATGAGCCACGAACTGCGGACGCCTCTTAACGCCATCATCGGCTTCTCCGAGATGATCGCGCAGGAAGATGCCCTGGGACTCGACGCACCACGCCGCAAGGAATACGCCCAACTCATCCACGACTCCGGCCAGCACTTGTTGTCGGTCGTCAACGGCATTCTCGACATGTCGAAGATGGAGTCCGGCAATTTCGAGATTTCTCCCGAGCCGTTTCTCCCGCGGCCGGCGCTGGTCAGTTGCTGCAACCTGGTGGCGTTGAAGGCACGCGAGAACGGCGTCGATCTCGTGACCCGCGTCCCCGATGATTTGCCGGTCATGAACGGCGATCCGCGCGCGTTCAAGCAGATCGTGCTCAACCTCGTCTCCAATGCCATCAAATTCACCGAGCGCGGCGGCAGGGTGACGGTATCGGCTGTGGTCGAGGGGTCGCGGCTGCTGCTGCGTGTCTCGGACACCGGTGTCGGCATTGCCGCCGACGACCTCAAGCGGATCGGCGATCCGTTCTTCCAGGCCGGCAAGACCTATCAGCGGCGGCACGAGGGCACGGGTCTTGGCCTTTCGATCGTCAAGGGATTGGTCGGCCTGCATCACGGCGCACTGAGCGTGGAGAGCAAGGTCGGCGAGGGCACCACGGTATCGATCGTGCTGCCGCTCGCGTTCACGCCGGCTGCAGCCTCCGAACCATCCAGCAATGTTTCACCCCTGAAGCCCGCGCTGCGATCCGGACTACAAGAGCAAGCCCATCAGGTGAAGAAAAGTGCCTAGAAAGACTTTGGACGATGATGAAGCGCCGCGCCGTCGCCGCGGTGCCAAGGCAGTGGCGATCGAGGCCGAGGAGGAACGTGGCCTCGTCCTGCGCATGCTGCTGCACAGTCCGAAGGACATGGTCGCGGGCGTGCTGGCAACGGCGGTCATTGTTGCGATCGTGATCAATGCCCTGTTCCTGCAGGCCGGTCGTCATCCGTCGCCGATGTTTGGCGGTTCGGTCGTGACGCTTCCGCCGCCGGCGCCGGTCGCCGCCGCGGCCAGCCCGCTGCCGCGTCCGCGCCCGGCTGAAGCTGTCGCACGCTCGGCCGAGCCGGCCGCCGTGGAGCCGTCCAAGCCGGTCGAAGCGAAACCGGTGGAGACGCGGCCCGCTGAAACCAGACCCGCCGAGCCAAAACCTGCTGAAGCCAAGCCGGTTGAAGCGAAGGCGTCCGACCCCATGACCAGTCTGGTGCTGAAGTCGACCGCCGCGCCACCGGCCGCCGCGCCGTCCAACGTCATTCGACCGCCGGCACCGATCCCGACCTCGCACTTGAGCTCCGCCGGAAAGCGCATCGCAGCGGTCCAGCGGACGCTGACCGAATATGGCTATGGCCAGCTCAAGCCGACCGGCACGATCGGCGCGGACACCCAGACGGCGATCGCGAAATTCGAGCGTGCGCGCAGGCTCCCGGTGACCGGACAAATGTCCGATCGATTGGTGCATGAGCTCTCTGCGATGATCGGCCACCCGATCGAATGATTCCGCCGCTCAGCCGATGTCCCCGAGCAGGACGTCTCTGACCTCGTCGGAGAACAGCTTCTTGCGGCCCCCGATCAACACCCATTCCGGATCGTCACCATCCGGAGCGGCACGAGGCATGCCGTGGTCGAGCAGGGCCTGGGCGCAGCCGGCCCAATCGCCACCCTCGACCGGCCCGTTGCAGGACGCCCAGGACAGCGTGCCGGAAGCGTTATCGCCGAAGCCGTGCTGCTCTGTCCATTGTGCGCCGTGCTCGAGCAGGAGCCGCGTCAAGCCGGCATTGCCGCGGAACACCGCGTGATTGAGCGCGGATGCATCCCAGTCACCGCCGCGCACTGCGATGGGCCAGTCGAGCTCGACCATCAACCGCACGCCAGCGTCGTTACCGGCAGCCGCGAGTTCGGGCAGCAAGCGCAACTGTTGCGCCGAGAGCGAGTGCGGAAGATCGGGGCGTTCGGCCTGAATCCGCCGTGCCTCGCTCTCGTTGCCGCTGGCGCACGCGGCGACGAACCGCTCGTCATCGGGAACCGGTTCGGCGCCCATCCGTTCGCGCAGAAGTTCGGCGACGTCGGTCAGTCCGAATTGCAGCGCGAACCTGTAGGCGCCGAGCCCGTCGGCGGTTGTGGTGCGCGGATCGGCTCCGGCGTCGAGCAAGATCGCGATGCACCGGGGCGAGCGCCGCCGCCGGATCGCCCACATCAGCGGCGAGCCGTAATCGGTCAGCGGCGCGTTGCGCGCCGGCTCATTCGGGTCGCCGCCGTGCCGGAGCAGCAATTCGAGCGCAGCGACGTTCTCGTCGTCGAGCACCTTGTACATCGCGTTGGTGCCCTCGATCCGCGCGCCATGCTCGAGCAGCGCGCCCGTCGTCACGAAGCCTTCCAGCGAGTGATACAGCGACTCGTTGTCGTTCGGATCGGCGCCGGCCTCGAGCAGCATCCGCGTCAGGGCCAGATCGTGATTGCGTCCGGCTGCACCGTACAGCGCCGACAAGGGAAAGCGGTCGTCCGGCTGGCTGAGCGATGCCGGCGGCCAGCGACTGGCGATGTTCTGATCGGGATCGGCGCCGGCCTGCAGCAGGAGGCGTGCACAGCGATGCAGGCGCGCGCGGAAGTCCGGAATCTGCAGCAGGCTGGAATGCGTGACGGCGACAAGTGGCGGCAGCGTCAGCGGTCCGCCCGGCCGGTTGACCCAACCGGGATCGCTGGTCGTTGCCTGTCGCACGGCAGCTTCGTCGCCGATGGCGCAGGCCAGATAGGGATCACCGGTGGCCAGATCGGGATCTTCGGAGATCATCCTTGCCGCAACGCGCGGATTGGCGCGATTGGTCGTGCCGTCGACATCCCCCGCATAGACAAGCTGGAGCCAGCGCAGCACGCGATCGGGTTTGCTCTTGCCGGGAGGCGATTGTGCCTCGACGTAACGCCGTACATCCATCCATGAAACGAAACCAAGATCGCGCGCCACGCAGGACTGCGCGTCGTGGAGCCGCAGGTTGAGCGCGGCGATGTCGTCGTCACTGCGCCCGGCCGCCGCCGGAAGCGCGTGCCGGAAGCGGGCGTAAGCCTCCGGCGCCCGTCGCCGGTAGAGCCGCATCAGCTCCTTGGCCTGCTTCTTCAGATGTTCGAGATTCAATCGCGCGGGCGATCGGTCCATGGAAAACCTCCGTGCATGGATCGCCGATGGTCCACAAAACCGGCTGCACAAAGGCTCGATGTGCCGCTTGATTGCTGCAAGTGGGTTCAACCCTTCCCGTGGACCCGGGTGCGGCTTGCACCGCGACGACAAGGATATGGAGGCTCCCCGTAACGGTCAACCCGCGGGCTTGCTTGACATCACGATTGCACGGGGCCGCGCCGCTGGCCTATAGGTCGGCGGATGCGATTGAAAACCAGCATTTGGGTGGCCGCCTATCTGCGCCGCTGCCAGACCGAGGGCGTCTTCGGCGCGATCCGCAAGAAGGGCGCCGAGGAGGCCGGTGCCGTCTTCGTCAAGGTGGCGCTGATGGATGGCAATGCGATGCTGTATGCGCCGGCGCCGCAGACGGTCTATGACGACAGCCGCCCGGTCGAACGTCTGTTTGTTCCGATCGCGCCGCAGCCGTTGCCCGAGCCGTCGGTCGAGCAGCGGCTGGTCAAGGAGGTCCGCTTCGATCCCGACGCCTGGATCGTCGAGACCGAGGACCCGACCGGGCGCCACTTCCTCGATCTTGCGAGAAGCTAGCTTTTGGATTTCTGGTTGCGAATGGCCGGCGCGCTGCCGGGCTGCACGGCCGGCCGCGTCGGCGACGATGCCGGACGCGTGCGATGCAGCTCATCGTCATAGAGCGAGGAGCGATATTTGGCGCGGGCCACCGCCATGGTCGAACCGCGCCACGCCGCCAGCATCACCAATGCAGAGCGTTCGCTCAGGCGATCGTAGAGCCGGGACAGGCGATAGACATAGTTGACCGACGAGCCCGCTTCCGGGTTGAGGAACATCAGGATCCGCTGGAACGCCGCGCTCGACACGTCGAGCGCCCGCATCGCACTGGCGAGCGGCTCGCCGCCGGGATCGTTCACCACCTGCGCGGCGATCCGCGACGGCAGGATCAACGCCTCGCCGAGCTCCAGCGTGAAGTTGTCGATGTCCTCGGCGAATGCCGCCATCTCCAGGATATGGATCGCGCGTGCGGCGCGGGCGGCGGGAATCCGCGCGGCCGCCTTCAGCGGCGTGTCCTGCAGATTGTGCAGGATCCGCGCGCGCTCGCTGGCGCTGGCGGCAAAGAATGTGTCCGAGATTTCGGCGGCATCGTTCGGCCGCATCGACAGGCTCGCCGCCATACGCAGCTCTGCCTCCGTTGGGATCCGGGCCGTCGGCGCAGGAGGCGCGGGAGCGGGAATGGGAGAAGCGACCGGCGTTGGCTGGCCTGGACCGGCACGGTGCAGCCCAAGCTTGTCGAGGATCCTGGCGGGCGTTCCTGGATAGATCGCGAGGCGCGCGCGGACGGCAGCGCGGGTCGCGTCGTCGACCTCATCGATCAGCCGCGACGTCAGCTCGACGAATTGCTGCTCCTCGTCGGCGGAGTGGGCGCTTGCCTGCACGTAGAGGTCAGTCAGCACGCGCAGCAAGGTCGGGCGGATATCGACACCCTCGCGACGGGAGAGCGTCATCAGCCCATCAAAGCCGGGAAATAGTGGAGCAGCGCTCATCTCGGGCGTTACGCGACGTCGGTATCGGTTCGAGTTTGGAAAGCCTTGTGCAGGCGAGCTTACGCGGGCTGCTTTAAGAGGCAGTTAAGGAAAATAAGTCGTGAAGGCGAACGCTACAATTTGCGCGTGTCGAATAAGGCACAGCGCCACATCCGTAACCGCCCGCATCCGCAGATTAAGATGTCATTAACCATGCGTGCTCTTAATTCAGAGCGCAGGGCAAATCATGTCCATGCGGGGGCCGGAGAGAACGGAACATGGGCACCATCATTGAGTTTCCGGCGGATGCGACTACGCGGCGGCCGAACATGATGGACGGCGCTGCAAGCCAAGGCGTAGGAAAGGTCTTGATCCTTCCCGTCGTTCGGATCGAGCGAGGCGCCGAGCAAACCGGCGGCGATCGCGGACCCGAACAAGGGACTGCACCGGGCCGCCGTCGCCGCCGGCGTTCCTGATTGCGGACATCGCGCGATGCCGGACCTTGCGCAACGGATTGGCGGCCGACGGGCGTTCCCGGCGTTGATAGTGCTGTTGGCGGGCACAGCCCTCTGCGGCTGCAGTGGCGGTGATTTCGGACGCACCCGCGCAGACTTCCGTAACGACGATATGCACCGCTGGCTCGGCGCCGAGGCGACCGGCAGCGTCGGCATGCGGGCCTCCCAGTTTCAGCTCACCGAGAACGAACGCCAGCTCCGCGATCTCGCCTATCAGTTCATCGAGGCGCCGCTGTCGCGCCCGGCCTGGAAGAGCGTGTTTGGCGACTACCAGCGGCTGCCGTCGCCATGGCGGCAGAGGGTGGTGTTTGACCGCACGGCTTACGGGCGCAATCTGATCGACGAGCCGCATCGCTCGTTTGCCTCGCGCTATTCGCTGCTGATCGATGACGTCCGCGACGACATCACGCGCTTCGAGCCGTTCTTCGCGACCGCGGGCCAGGTCATCGACCTCGACCGCAAGCGCAACGCCAGCCTCAATATGATCGCGGACGTGTCGCCGCGTGAGCGCGCCGACGCCGTCGCGCGGATGGAAGAGAACGCGCTGATCGTGCAGTGGGTCCAGCAGAGCCTCGAGCGGCGCATCTCGTCCTATCGCTGGGCGCTGGAGCGGCTGGTGATCCAGGCGCCCGACGGCATGGCGGCGGACGCCGACCGCCAGATTGGCGAACTCGCCCGGCTCGCGGCGACTTCGCCGGTCGTCTCTCCACCGGTCATCGGCCGCGCCGTGGTGTCGAAGGGTTAGGCTTGCTCGCCTTCGACTTTGCGCGGGCGCCGGTCGCGTGCGGCCGCGGTAGCGTCGCAATGAATTCCTTCAGCGCGTCCGACGGCGGACGGGCCGCGGAATAGGCGAGCCCGACCTGCCGCGTCACATCGATCTCGATCGCGCGCACCGCGACATCGGGATTGCCGCGCGCCACCCCTTCAGGGACGATCGCAACGCCGACGCCGGCGGCAACCAGCGCCATCGCCCAATCCTCCGATTCCGCGATCGCCACCGGGGCGCGCGGCGGCGAGGCGCGCTTGAAGAATCCCTGCTGCTCGCAATGGCAGCGATCGATCATCGGAACGCCCGCGAGGTCGGCGGTCCGCAGCGTCTCCTTCAGGGTGAGCGGATGCGACGGCGGCAGCGCCGCGACGTAACGCTCGCTCCAGAGCGGGATGAAGTGCTCGCCGGCGCCGATCATGCTCTTCGAGACGATTCGCGCGTCGGCCTTCTCGTTGGCGCCGACCAGACGCAGCGCGATGTCGGCGTTGCCGGTCAACGGCTTCAAAAGCGCAATCGTGCGCGCCTGATCGAGCGTGCGCAACAATCCGACCGTCAGCGCCTGCCGCGTCGCGGGCTTGCGAAACAGGTTTCGTGCAGCGTCCGTCTCATCGATGATCCTGCGGGCGACGGCATGGAATTGCGCGGCGGATTCCGTCGGCGCCATGCCCTTCTTGTGCCGGATGAACAGCGTGGTGCCGAGCTCGGCCTCCAGATTGGTGATCGCCGCCGAGATCGACGGCTGCGAGATGAAGCAGCGCTTCGCTGCGGCAGTGAGGTTGCGCTCGCGGTAGACCGCCGCGAAATAGCGCAGCTCGCGGATATCCATAGGCCAATCCTATCGACTAGATCGGAAGACAATATTTTACCTATGGCATAAGCCGTGGCAAGCCGTGCGCTCATCTAGCGGAGGGCTCGTCATGCGCATCCATCATCTCAACACCGGCACCATGTGCCCGATCGGACAGCGATTTGTGAACGGCACCGGCGGTCTGTTCCAGCGCGGGCGAATGGTCTGCCACTGCCTGCTCGTCGAGAGCAATCACGGTCTCGTGCTGGTCGATACCGGCATCGGGCTCGACGATATCGCCGACCCCTCGCGGCTCGGCCGCAAATGGGTGCGGCAGACCACGCCGCGGCTCGATCCAGCGGAGACTGCGGCCCGGCAGGTCAAGGCGCTCGGCTTTTCGCCTGATGACGTGCGGCATCTCTTGCTGACGCATCTCGATCGCGATCATGCGGGCGGGGTGGCGGACTTTCCGAAGGCCAGGGTTCACGTCCATCGCAGGGAATACGAGATGGCGGTGACGCGGCAGATTGCGCCGCCGGCCGGTCGCTACGTCCCAGCGCAGTGGCGGCATGGGCCGGACTGGGCGCTCCATGACGGCGGCGGCGAGAACTGGTTCGGCTTTGCCGGCGTGCGCGCGCTCGGCGACCGCGAGCCCGACATCCTCATGATCCCGCTGCCGGGGCACACGCTCGGCCATTGCGCGATCGCGGTGCGCGACGGCGGCAGGTGGCTGCTGCACGCCGGCGATGCCTATTTCCATCATGCCCAGCTCGATGCGAGACCGCGGATCCCGCTCGTGCTCGGCATGTTCCAGCGCCGCGTCGATATGGATCGCGCCGCCCGCGTCCAGAACCAGGAGCGGCTGCGGGCGCTGAAGGCGGCTCATGGCGACATGGTCACCATCGTCAACAGCCACGATCCCGTCGACTACGAGGCCTGCCGCTGCGGCCGGCACGCTCCCGCGGCGGCCGCCTAGCGCTTGCGCGCCGGAGGCGGCGCGGACGGAGCGGGCGTTGGCGCATCCTGCTTTGCCGCCGTCGGCTCGGATTGCACCTTGCACTTCGCGGCGGCCAGCGAGGCCTGCGCCTGCGGCATCAGGCCGGGCTCCGGCGCCAGCGCCTTCAGCAGGATCAGCCCGGTGGTGGTCGGCGAGTCGATGATCAGCCGGTCGGCGGAGGTGATCTCCTCGTCCTCGGGCAGGTCTTCGTGCTGCGCTTCCGTCATCAGGTCGAGCTCGATCACCTTCTTGCCGGCGGAGCGGTCGTTGATGGCGTAATAGGCGATCTCCTGGCGGGTGTAGAACGACACCGACGTATAGGCCTGGCTCACCGGCACGGTGAGCTTGATCGGTCCGGTCGACAGATCGTAGCGGCAGATCGCCATCGCGAAGGCCGGGTCCATCAACGGCATCGGCGAATTGCCGGGATCGGCCAGCGGGAGCTGCGTCACCTCGTTGAGCTTGGTCATCGGCGTCAGCCGCGAATAGGCGTCCTGCGAGGCGATGCTCGGCAGCGCCAGCACGCTGACGAGATGCACCACGCCGCCCAGCAGCACGCCCGCGATGATGGTGAACAGCAGACGGATCATGGGCAGCCCGTCGTCGCGATCGCTGGCAGCGGCGCGTCTCGCTGCGTACGGGTCGCCACCCCGACCGGGGTATCATAGAGGCGGAGCATCAGCGCGTAGCGCTCGATGCCGCCGGTCGGCAGCCAGTTGCCGGCTCGCGCGCGCGAGGCGATGTGGATCTCGAACGTGCCGTCGGAGGCGCGGATGATCTCCTGGCTGGTGAAGCCGTAGCGCTGCAGGGCGTTGGCGACGAGATGGCCCTTGCGGTCGAACAGCGTCAGTGTCCAGAACCGCGCCGCCGGCGTCACGCCGCTGACGATGACGTCGCAGCGGCCGTCGAGCGGCTTGTTCTTGTCGTCGGTGGTGGCGGTGAACGCGATGCCGTCGCCGGTGCCGACCGGCAGCTCGCCGCTGCGCGCGATCGTCGCCCGCGAATAGGGGTCGACGTCGGACGTGCCGTTCTTCGGCCGCGCGGTCCAGGCGCCGATTTTCAAGGTGCCGAGATCGGTGCCGCGGGTCGCGGTCATGTAGGTCAGGCCGAGCCCGACGGCGGTGGCGATCAACAGCGCCAGCAAGGTGGAGAAGAGCAGCCGCACGTCAATTCTTGCTTGGCACGGTCGCCGTCGTGCCGTCCGCCCCGGCCGTGGCGACGTAGTTTTCGGGGAAGGCCAGCGCGCTGGAGGATCCCGGCTTGGCGGTGCCGTTGGAGGGCTCGTTCAGCGTGGTCTTGCCAATGGTCTTGGCGGCTTCATCGAGCTCCTTCTCGACCCGGACCAGGACATCCGCGCCGCGCTTGGTCAGCACCGGCGGCGGGCCCGGCCTGGTCTCCAGCACTTTCGGAGCCGCATTCGCCGCGACGTTCGCCGGTTGCGGCAGCTTCTGGCCCATGCCGACGCCGATCAGTTCTTTCACTTCGACGCCTTGATGCGCGGCGACCATGATGTCGTGCCAGGTCTGTGCCGGCAGCGAGCCGCCGGTCATGCGGTTGGTCGGCGAATAGTCATCGTTGCCGAACCAGACCGCGCAGGTGAAGTTGCCGGTGTAGCCGACGAACCAGGCATCGCGGTAGGCGTTGGTGGTGCCGGTCTTGCCCGCGGTCGGAATGCCGTCGAGCGCAGCGCGGCGCGCGGTGCCTTCGCTGACCACGTGGCTCATCATGCCCGCCATGTCGGCGGCGATGTTCGGCGGAATCGCTTGGCGCGGCTTCGGGCCGTCGCGGTCCCAGCGCCAGACCAGGTCGCCGGCGCCGGTGCGGACCTCGAGGACCGCATGCGGCGTCACGGCCTTGCCCCGGTTCGGGAAGGTCGCATAGGCGACGGCGTGTTCGAGCACGGTGACTTCGTCGGAGCCGATCGGCAGCGACGGCGTGTCGGGCAGCGGCGCCGTCAGCCCGAAGCGCCGCGCGACCTCGACGATCTTGGCGCGGCCGGCCTTCGGCCCTTGCTTGCCGCCGAGCAGGATCGAGAGCTTGACCGGGATGACGTTGATCGAGCGGGTGATCGCCTGCGTCAGCGTCACCGAGCCGGAATAGGAGTGGCCATAGTTCTGCGGGCACCAGTTGCCGATGCAGACCGGGCCGTCGACGATCTTCGAGTTCGGCGTGAAGCCGTTCAACAGCGCGGTGGTGTAGACGTAAGGCTTGAACGACGAGCCGGGTTGCCGATAGGCGTCGACCGCGCGGTTGAACTGGCTCGCGCCGTAGTCGCGCCCGCCGACCATGGCGCGGATGCCGCCGTCGAGATCGGACACCACGGTCGCCGCCTGCGTGGCGTGATAATCGCGGCCGAACTGGCGCAGCTCGTTCTCGATGGTTTCTTCGGCCGCGTGCTGCACGTTCATATCGATCGCGGTGCGCACCACGAAGACGCGTTCGGTGTAGGATTTCGGGAAGGTGTCGACGAGCTTGCGCATTTCGTCGAAGGCGTAGTCGAGATAGTAGTTCGGCGAGTTCTCGTCGCGCCGGTCGACCGCCACCGCCGGATTGCGGCGGGCGCCGAACACCTGGCCCTCGGTCATGAAGCCGGCATCGACGAGGTTGTCGAGCACGACATTGGCGCGGGCGCGCGCAGCCGGCAGGTTGATGTGCGGGGCATATTTGGTCGGCGCCTTGAACAGGCCGGCGAGCATCGCGGCTTCCGCGAGGTTCACGTCGCGCACCGACTTGTTGAAGTAGAAATGCGCCGCGCCGTCGACGCCGAAGGTGCCGCCACCCATATAGGCGCGATCGAGATACAGCTTGAGGATCTCGTTCTTGCTGAGACGCGTCTCCAGCCAGATCGCAAGGAAGGCTTCCTTCACCTTGCGTTCGATGGTGCGCTCGTTGTTCAGGAACAAGTTCTTGGCCAGCTGCTGGGTGATCGATGAACCGCCCTGGCGAACACCGCCGGCCTGCGCGTTGGTAACGAGCGCGCGCGCCAGGCCCGGTACGTCGATGCCGAAGTGATCGTAGAAGCGGCGGTCCTCGGTCGCGAGTGTCGCCTTGATCAGGTTGTCCGGAAAGTCCTCCAGCGGGATCGAGTCATTATGCTTGATACCGCGGCTGCCGATCGGGTTGCCGTAGCGATCGAGGAAAGTCACGGCGAGGTCGGATTTCTTCAGCCAGTCCTCGTCGGCGGTCTCGTGGAAGGCGGGGATCGCGAGCGTCAGCATCAGCACCATGCCGGCGAGCCCGATGGTCGCGGCCTCCGATAGCGGCTCGATGAACACCCAGCGCTTCCAGCGGCCAACATAGAAGCGATCCATGAAGGTGGAATAGCGCTCGTAGAGCTCGCGCAGCCCCTTGCCCGACGAGAATAAGGTCGAGTCGATGCGCGCATCGAGGTCGAGGAAGAAATTCCGGACCTTCTGCTTCCAATGCGGCGGTAGGATCTGACGCACCGTGGCCCTTGATCAGTTCGACAGCGCTGCAAGCGCCCCACGCGGGCACCAACGAGCGTCTTGCTTGGAGGTTGCGGCAAGCCCAAGGCGCTTTTGCGTCGTTGGGGACTCGCTGCTTGTTCTATCCGAGCGGCAGCCATAAACCAATGGCGCAGCTTGTGAATTTAATGAGAGGGCTAACGTCGCCTGCCGGCTTTTGCGAGCCCGCAAAAGCACCCCCTTGCGCAGTCTTCGGCGGCATCCCAAGAAGAGCCCGATCAGCATTTTCAGGGAATCATGACCGCACCGCCCAAACGCCCGTCGGACCAGGAGGGATTCTTCTGGAAAACCAAGACGTTGGAAGAGATGTCCAACGCCGAATGGGAGTCTTTGTGCGACGGCTGCGCACGCTGCTGCCTGGAGAAGCTCGAGGACGAGGATACGGGAAGGATCTATTTTACCCACATCTCCTGCAAACTGCTCGATGCCGGCCTCTGCACTTGCAAGGATTATCCGAACCGTTCCGACAAGGTTCCGGATTGCGTCCGCCTGACGCCCGAGAATGTCCGCACCCTGAACTGGTTGCCGCCGAGCTGCGGCTATCGCCTCGTGGCGGAGGAGCGGGACCTCTATTGGTGGCATCCACTGATCTCCGGCGATCCCAACACCGTTCATGAAGCGGGGGTTTCGGTGCGGGGGCGGGTGCAGGGCACCGAGCTCGACGTCAACGACGCCGACCTCGAGGACCACATCGTGCGGTGGCCGGCGCTGCTGCCGAAGCGGGCAAGGCTGAAGAAGCGGCCGAAATTGACCAAGGCGTGACGTCGTAAGACGTAAGGTCGCGGAGCTTTCGATCACGTCATCGCGAGGATGCTGCGGCGGGAAGCACCCATGCGCGCAGATGCCTGCCTGGGCAACGAATTGCTGCATAAATTGCGGCTTGCAGAATGATTCCACCGCGGGCACGGCCCGCGCAGCTCCTATACGCCCGAAATGAACAAGTATGAACGGCAGAGCCGTTTTCCTGCCGACCGACAGACATTGCCCGACGACATTGCCGTGAAACTGTCCGGTGTTCCGAGCGAGGTGATCGAGCTCAGCGAGGCGCCGTCCATCGCGCCGCCGGCCGCGCTCAACCACGACGAAGTCCGCACCATCGTGATCAGCCTGATGCTGACGATGTTCCTTGCGGCGCTCGACCAGACCATCGTGGCCACTGCGCTGCCGACCATCGGCCGCCAGTTTCATGACGTCACCAATCTGTCCTGGGTGATCACATCCTATCTGCTGGCATCCACCGCCGTGGCGCCGGTGTTCGGCACCTTGAGCGACATCTACGGCCGCCGGGCCATGATCATCACCTCGCTGAGCCTGTTCGTGGCCGGCTCGGTGCTCTGCGCGATCGCGCCTGATATGACCACGCTGATCCTCGCCCGCGGGCTGCAGGGGCTTGGCGGCGGCGGCATCATGCCGGTCGTCCAGACCGTGATCTCCGACGTGGTGTCCCCGCGCGAGCGTGGCCGCTACCAGGCCTATTTCTCCAGCGTCTGGATGGCCGGCGGCATTCTCGGGCCCGTGATCGGCGGCGTGTTCGCCGAGCATCTGCACTGGTCCATGATCTTCTGGATCAACCTGCCGCTGGCGGCGGCTGCGCTCGCGCTGCTGCTGCCGAAGATGGGCAAGATCCCGGTGTTCCACCGCAAGCGCGAGGTCGACTGGCTGGGCGGCATCCTGCTGATGGCCTCGGCCGTCGTGTTCATGCTGGTGCTGACCTGGGGCGGCACGCGCTATTCCTGGCTGTCGCCCACCATCACCGCGATGCTCGGCGCCTCGATCGCGCTCGCCGGTGCGTTCGTCTGGCACGCGCGGCGCGCCGATGAGCCGTTCCTGCCGCTGTCGCTGCTCGGCGGCTCGGTGGTTCCTTTCGCGATGGGCGCAGGCGGCTGCGCACTCGGCGCCATCGTCGGTCTGACCGTCCATCTGCCGCTCTATTACGAGGTGGTCTATCACCTCAGCGCCAGCGAGGCCGGGCTTGCGCTGATCCCGCTCGCCGCGATCTCGACCTGCGGGGCGGCGATCGCGGGACGAACCATGGCGAAGGCCAAGCACTACAAGCGCGTGGCGATCGTCGGCACCTCGGTTGCCGCGATCTGCGCCGTCGGGATGGCCGTGACGACCTTGCCGCTGTGGGGATTGCTGGTTCTGATGGGTGTGTTCGCGCTCGGGCTCGGCACCACGTTCCCGGTCAGTGTGGTGTCGCTGCAGAATTCGGTGGCGCGGGAGCAGGTCGGAACCGTCACCGGCGCGATGAATTTCTTCCGCGCGCTGATGGCCTCCTTCACGGTCGCGGCTTTTGCGGCGATCCTGTTGATCACGCTGGGCCCCGATATTTCGCTCGCCGGCGAGCATCACGCCGCGAGCGCGGGCATCGTGAGCGCGATTCCGGTTGCCGATATGATCACTGCCTTCCGCTACGTGTTCGGTGCCGCCGCCGTGCTGCTCACCACCGCCTCGATCTGCATGATCACGATGGAAGAGCGCCCGCTCGCCGGTCCCGCCACGCGGCCGGCCGTCGAGATGGCGGAGTAGGGCCGCCGCGTCGTTAGCGGCCGTCATTCCGGCGAAAGTCCGGGATGACCTCGCGACAGTGCCAAGTTCTCCGCTGTCGTCCCTGCGAAAGCCGGGACCCATAACTCCTGCGCTTGATTGGTGAACGCGGCCGCGGCCCGAACGCCGTGCAACAACTGACATTCGGGGTAATGGGTCCCGGCCCCCGTGCGCAATTGCGCACTCGGCCGGGACGACAATGGGGATAGTTCTCCCTCGATGTCTCAACACCGTCATTGCGAGGAGCGATAGCGACGAAGCAATCCATGCTTCCGCGTATGTCGCACGATGGATTGCTCCGCTTCGCTCGCAATGACGGTTGTGGTCGGTATTTGGGCAAAAAGCCGCTTCTCGCGACATGAATTGTCCGAGCTTTGCATCTCGTTCCCACTGAGCTGCGCTTCTTTAAAACCGAAGTATTTTTGCCGAAGGGTCTTGCGCCGTCGGGCAACTCAGTGCCAAGGGGAAACGCGGTTATTCCTTCATTTCTTCGTCATTCCCAGCCCTTTGCAATTCCCTCGGGCAATTTGCGTGCAGGATGCCTAGAGCGAGTGCAGTCGCCAATTTCGCGAGCTGCGACCCACTACTTTAGTTGCCGTTCCCGCATGGCGATCTGCGCGCGGTTTTGCTTGCTGCGCGATTTGTCGTGGCTATAGTCGCGGCCCAAGAGCGCGAAGCAGCCGAAGAAAATTGACAAAAGAGGAGTGAAACAAAATGCATAGATCAACCCGATTGCCTCATTACGCGATGCAGCAGCTCGCCGCAGCGGCGGTCCTGGGACTGGTTGCGCTGGCGCCGAGCGGAGCGCTGGCCGCTGATGTGCTCAAGATCGGCGTGATCGCCGAGGCGCAGGCCATTGCCGGCGCATCGATCCCGCAGGCGGCTCAGATGGCCGCCGACGAGATCAACGCCAAGGGCGGCATCGACGGCCGCAAGATCGAGATCGTCAGCTACGACAACCATTCATCCTCGGCGGACTCGGTACGCGCATTCCAGCGCGCGGTGAACGAGGACAAAGTCAACGTCGTCATCTCGAGCTATATCAGCGAAGTGGTGCTGGCGCTCGAGCCTTGGGCCTCGCGCCTGAAGACGCCGTTCGTCACGCCGGGCGCTGCCTCCAACGAGATCAGCAAGAGCGTCCACGCCGACTACGAAAAGAACAAGTACACCTTCCACGGCTATCTCACCTCGGCGGCGCTGGCGCTGTCGGTTTGCGACGCCGCCAAGGATCTCCTGGTCGATCAGAAGCACATGAAGACCGCGGTCATCATGAGCGAGGATGCCGCGTGGACCAAGCCGCTCGACGTCGGCTACGAGGAGTGCCTGCCGAAAATCGGTCTCAAGGTCGTCGACCATATCCGCTTCTCGCCCGACACCACGGACTTCACGCCGATCTTCAACAAGATCGAGGGCTCCAAGCCCGACGTGATCATCACCGGCATCTCGCATGTCGGCGTGCAGCCGACGGTGCAATGGAAGAACCAGCAGGTGCCGATCCCGATGTTCGGCATCTCCTCGCAGGCGACCAACGAGACCTTCGGCAAGGACACCAACGATGCGGCGGAAGGCGTGCTGTATCAGGGCGTGTCGGGGCCGGGCGTCGCGGTGACGCCGAAGTCGGTGCCGTTCGCGGAAGGTTTCAAGAAGCGCTACGGCAACTATCCGTCGTATGCGGGCTACACCGCCTATGACGAGGTCTACTACATCGCTGACGCGGTGAAGCGCGCCGGTTCGACCGAGGCGGACAAGATGGTCGCGGCGCTCGAGAAGACCGACTGGGAAGGCACGATCGGGCGCGTTCAGTTCTACGGCAAGGACGATCCGTTCACCCACTCGATCAAGTACGGCAAGGGCCTGATCACCGGGCTGATGCTGCAGTGGCAGGGCGGCAAGCAGGTCGCGGTCTGGCCCAAAGAGGTCGCCAAGAGCGACCTGAAGTTCCCGAGCTTCATCAAGGTCACTGCGAACTAACTGACGACAAACCGCTCCCGGGCCTCTCCCGGGAGCGGTTTTCTGCAGTTGCGATGTCCTCCACAACAGGCAGCCCTGCTGCCGCGGCCAGTCTGAGATGCTTGCGTTACAAATCCTGATCGATGGCTTTGCCATCAGTGCCCTCTACGCACTCGGCGCCACCGGCTTCACCCTGATCTTCGGTGTCTCGGGCGTTCTCAATCTCTCTCACGGTGCCATCATGGTGGCCGCTGCGGTCGCGGCCTGGGCCGCGGCCAGCCTGCTGCACCTCGACACCTATTCCGGCGCGCTGCTCGGCGTCGCCGTGGCGCTGGTCGTGTCGTTCGCGACCTATTTCGTGGTCGTCAAGCCGATCCAGAATTCCAAGCGGATTCCCAATGAGGAGAAGGAGATCTTTGTCCTCACCGGCACCTTGCTGTGGGGAATCATGATCCAGGAACTGATCGCCTATTTCTTCACCAACAACGCCAAGACGGTGTTGCCGATCGTCGAGGGCGTCGTCGATATCTTCGGCAACCGCACGCCGCGCAACAATATCTTCACCGCGCTGGTCTGCTGCCTCGTGATCGGCCTGCTCTGGCTGCTGGTGAACCGCACCCGGACCGGCAAGGCGGTGCTGGCGGCCTCGATGAACCCGCGCGGCGTCACGCTGCTCGGGCTCGAGCTCACCCGCATCTACATCGTGGTGTGGGCGATCTACGGCATCCTGGCCGGCATCGCCGGCGTGCTGCTCGGCATGTTCTTGGGCGTCAGCTCCTACAGCGTCGGCCCGCTGACCGCGAGCGCATTCTCGATCGTGGTGCTCGGCGGTCTCGGCAGCGTCTCGGGCTCGCTGATCGCGGCCTTCGTCGTCGGCTATCTCGAGACCGTGACGGCTTACCTGCTCTCGCCGGCGTACCGAACCATTCCGGCGCTGCTGCTGCTCGTCGTCGTGATGTATATCCGGCCTCAAGGCCTGTTGGGGAGGCGCTGAAATGGCCAATTTCTTCACATCGCGCCTGTTCTTCATTTCGCTGGCCTGCGTGGTGGTCGCCGCGACGCTGCCGCTCTACGTCTCGGGCTACGTGCTCGGGCTGTTGACCGTCGCCTTCTATTTCGGCGTGTTCGCGATGGCCTGGGACCTGCTGTTCGGCTTCGCCGGCGAGGTCAATTTCGGCCCCACCTTCCTGATCGGCACCGGGGCCTACACCGCGGGCATCCTGAACAACCAGTTCGGCTGGTCGGTCTATCTCTGCATCCTGCTCGGTGCGCTGGCCTCGGTGATCGCCGGCCTCGTGCTGGCGCTGCCGGCGCTGCGGGTGAGGGGGCCGTATTTCGGCCTGACCACGCTGGTCGCGGTGCTGATGCTGCAGAACTTCGTCGTGGTGTTTGCCGATCTCACCGGCGGTGAGATCGGGCTCACCATTCCCGACGTCATCACCATCAATGCCGGCGCCAATTACTGGATCGCGCTCGGCTTCATGACGATCAGCGCGGCCATCCTGTATGGCCTGTCGCAATCGCCGATCGGGCTCGTGCTGCAGGCGAGCGGGCAGGACCCGGTGCAGGCCGGCGCGCTCGGCTTCAACATCGTCAAGCACAAGCTCGCCGCCTTCATCGTCAGCGCGTTCTTCTCAGGGCTGTCAGGGGCGCTCCTGGTGTTCTACTTCGGCACCGCCTCGGTCGGCACCGTGGTCGATGTCGCCGTCGGCGTGAACGTGATCGTCTCGGCCGTGCTCGGCGGCCGTCGCACAGTGCTCGGTGCTGCGCTCGGCGCAATCTTCCTGATCGTGGCCGGCGAATTCCTGCGGCCGACCGGTGAGCTCGCGACGTTCATCGTCTCGGCCGTCGCCCTGCTTGTCGTCCTGTTCTTCCCCGGCGGTTTCCTCGGAGCAGCCCTGTCACGCGAGGCGCGCTCGTAATGGATCAGACTGTGACCACCACTCCGACGCTCACCGTTCGCGGCCTGACCAAGCGGTTCGGCGGCCTGACGGCCGTGAAGAATCTGAGCTTCGATCTGCGCCCCGGCGAGATCCTCGGCCTGATCGGACCGAACGGCTCCGGAAAATCCACGGCGATGAAGAGCGTGATGGGCATCGAGCGCCCCAGCGCAGGCGAGGTGATCTTCGAGGGCGAGAACGTCGCCGGCATGCCGTCGCACAAGATCGCGCGCAAGGGCTTCGGCATGGTGTTCCAGCACTCGCGGCCGCTGAACCGGCAGACCGTGCTCGAGAACATCATGGTTGCGCTGTTGCCCGACAGCCTGTTCATGCTGTTTCCCGACCGGGCGCTGATCGAGCGCGCCAAGTGGATCGCCGATCGCGTCGGCTTGGGGGCGGTGATGGACCGCCGCCCGCCGACGCTGCCATTCGCCGATCTGCGCCGCCTCGAGCTCGCCAAGGCGATCGCGCGCGATCCGAAAGTCGTGCTGGTCGACGAGCCGTTCGCCGGATTGACCAGCGCCGAGGTCGGCGGCTTCTCGCAACTGATCCGCAGCTTCCGCGACGAGGGACGCGCGGTGATGCTGGTCGACCACAACGTCAAGAGCGTCGCGGCGCTGGTCGACCGCGTGCTTGCGATGTATCTCGGCGAAGAGATCACGACCGGCCGCGCCGACGACGTGATGAAGAACGAGACCGTGCGGCGGGTCTATCTCGGCGGCGCGATCGAGACCCATGCGCGGCCGGAGACCAGCTTCAAGGACAAGACGCCGCTGTTGCAGGTCGAGAATGTCAGCGTGCATTACGGCAAGGCGCAGGCGCTGGAGAATGTCTCGATCCATGTCCACGAGGGCGAGTTCGTCTCGATCGTCGGCCTCAACGGCGCCGGCAAGACCACGCTGTTCAACACGCTTTCGGGCTTCCTGCCCTATAGCGGCGAAATCATTCGCGGCGGCGAGACGCTGCGCGGGATGGGGCCGGCGAAGATCGCGCGCTCCGGGCTCGTGCAGTGTCCGGAATCCCGCGAGCTGTTCGGCGAGATGACCGTGCGCGAGAATCTCGATCTCGGCGGCCAGCATCTCACCGACGAGGCGAGGGCGAGGCAGCTCGCCTGGCTGTTCGAGCTGTTCCCGATCCTCAAGGAGCGCCAGGGCCAGATGGCGCAGACGCTCTCCGGCGGTGAGCAGCAGATGCTGGCGATCGGCCGCGCGCTGATGATGCAGCCGCAGATCCTGATCCTGGACGAGCCGACGCTGGGGCTCGCGCCCGTGATCCTCGAGCAACTGTCGAAGGCGCTGGAGCGATTGCGCCAGACCACGCAGATCACGGTGCTGCTCGGCGAGCAGAACGTGACCTTCGCGCTGCCGCATGCCGACCGCGTCTATGTGCTCGAGCACGCGCGGATCGTGTGGGAGGGCGATCCCGCCCGGTTCGCCGCGGAGGCTGGTGCCGACTTCCTCTAGAACTTCGCTGACAACAATAAGCAAAGAAAGGGAGATCATGATGTCACGTTATTCGGCTGCTCGTGCAAGCCTGTTGCCGCTCGCATCCGCGCTCGCGCTCTGCCTCGCGGCGCCCGCCTATGCGCAGTCCAAGGATCCGATCAAGATCGGCGTCATCGCCGAAGTGCAGTCGATCGCGGGTGCGGCGACGCCGGGCGGCGCGCAGATCGCCGCCGACGAGATCAACGCCAAGGGCGGCGTGATGGGCCGCAAGATCGAGATCGTCACCTACGACAACAAGAGCTCGTCGGCGGATTCGGTGCGCGCCTTCCAGCGCGCGGTCAGCGAGGACAAGGTCTCCGCCGTGATCGCGAGCTATATCAGCGAGGTGGTGCTGGCGCTGGAGCCGTGGGCGGCGCGGCTGAAGATGCCGCTGATCACGCCGGGTGCAGCGTCGAACGAGATCACAAAGGCTGTTCACAACGACTATGAGAAGAACAAGTACACCTTCCACGGCTACCTGACCTCGGCGGCACAGGCGCAGCTCGTCTGCGATGCCGCCAAGGAGCTTCTGGTCGACCAGCTCAAGTTCAAGTCGGCGGCGATCATGAGCGAGGACGCGGCCTGGACCAAGCCGCTCGACGCGGGCTACGAGGCCTGCCTGCCCAAGGCGGGGCTGAAGGTGGTCGAGCACATCCGCTTCTCGCCCGACACCACCGACTTCACGCCGATCTTCAACAAGATGGAGAGCGCAAAGCCCGACGTGATCGTCACCGGCATCTCCCATGTCGGCGTGCAGCCGACGGTGCAGTGGAAGAACCAGCAGGTGCCGATCCCGATGTTCGGCATCAGCGCGCAGGCGCTGAGCCCGACGTTCTGGGGCGACACCAACGGCGCCGCCGAGGGCGTGCCCTCGCTTGCGGTGGCGACGCCCGACGTCGCAGTAACGCCGAAGACCAAGCCATTTGCGGCGGCCTTCAAGGCCAAGTTCGGCACGCCGCCGGCCTATACCGGCTACACCGCCTATGACGAGGTCTACATCATCGCGGAAGCGATCCAGCGCGCCGGCTCGACCGATCCGGACAAGATGGTCGCCGAGCTCGAGAAGACCGACTTCGAGGGCACGATCGGCAAGATCCAGTTCTACGGCAAGAACGACGAGTTCACCCACGGCATCAAGTCCGGTCCCGGTGCGGTGACCGGCCTCGTGTTCCAGTGGCAGGGCGGCAAGCAGATCACGGTCTGGCCGAAGGCGGTCGCCGAAGGCAAGCTGAAGTTTCCGGACTTCGTGAAGCTGTCGCAGTAACGGTGACGTCCAAGTAGCTGTCATTGCGATCCGTTGGCTCCTAAGAAGAAACCGGGGAGTGCCGGGTCGGCAACTTCATGACAGGGACAGTTCCAAGTTCGCGGTGTCATCACCCGCGTATGCGGGTGATCCAGTATTCCAGGGAAGCTAGTGCTTGAACCGAGAGGCCGCGGCGTACTGGATGGCCCGCCGGAGCCTGTCATCGGGCGCGCGTTCGCGCGACCCGGTGGCGGGCCATGACGACTGAGAGAGAATGTGCATCAGCATTCTCGCGACATGAATCGACAGCAATGACGGCGTCGCTGCGCTTATGATCGCGTCGGCGGGGCCGCCTGGATCGTGGGTGCCGCGGCAGCCAGCAGCGCGGCGCGATCGCCGTTGCGCGGCGGATAGATGCGCTGCCGGTTGATGGTCTGCTTGGTGAGCTTGGCGGCGGCGCCGGTGGTGTGCACCTCGCGGTCCCAGCCGGTGGTGTAGAGCGCGCCCCAGGCGCCGAGATCGAGCACCGTCACATACCAGTCGATGGTGAGCGGCAGCATCGGCTCGCCGAACAGGTCGGCGACCACGTTGTGGCCGGCGAACCGGCCCATCGGCCGGGCGAACTGGCAGGACATCACGGTCGGATGCGTGCCGTCGATCAGGCAGGTGGCGACGTCGCCGGCCGCGAACACGCCTGCAAGGCCCTCGGCGCGCATATAGTGGTCCACGGCGAGCCGGCCCAGCCGGTCGCGCGCCGCCGGCAGCGTTGCGGTGAGCGGGCTCGCCTGCATGCCGCCGCACCAGACCACGGTCGCCGCCGGAATGACCTCAGCCGAGCTCAATGTGATGCTGGCGGCGTCGATGGCGCTGACCCGGACGTTCAGCCGCGTCTCGACGCCGAGCGCGGACAGCGCCTCGTTGATGACGGGGCGGCCGTGCGCGCCGAAGGTGGCGCCGACCACGGGATTGGGATCGATCAGGATGATGCGGCGGTCGCCAGTGATGCCGGCCTGCGCAAGCTTGGCCGGCATCTCGGTCGCGACCTCGATCCCGGTGAAGCCGGCGCCGACGATCACCACGGTCGAACGTGCGTCCGAGGCCGCCTGCTTGCCGAGCCCTGCAAGATGCGCGTCGAGCCGCATCGCGGCGTCGTATGTGTCGACATCGAAGCCATGGGCGGCAAGGCCGGGGATGGCCGGGCGGACCAGTTCGCTGCCGGTCGTCAGCACCAGGCGGTCATAGCTCAGAACCTCAGCGCCTGTGCCTGTCCTGACCATGACCTGTCGCCTCGCCGGATCGATCGCCTCGGCCTCCGCCACCATGTGCCGGACGCCGACCGGATCGAGCAGGTCCCTGAGCGGCAGCGCGACATCGCCGAGATCGACCTCGTAATTGCGCACCCGGATGTTGTGATAGGCGTTGCGATCGACCACCAGAATGTCGGTGTCCGCCGCCCGCGCGCCGATTTCGTCGCGCTTGCGTGCCGCGCCGAGCGCGGCCCACAGCCCGGCAAAGCCGGCACCCAGCACCAGGATGCGCAGCATCTCTCCCTCCGACCTTGCGTCAGGACAAGCTTGCCTGCCTAAGCGAGGTCAAATCAAGGGCTGGATGAGGGAGGCGGGGACGATCGCCGCCCTCAAGTGCCCGGTCGCGAGACCTCCGTCTCCTTGCTGGTGATGAATTCCAGCAGCACCGGCACGCCTTCCTTGGTCTTCTGGATGCCGCGCTTGATCGCCGGGATGATGTCCTCGGGCTTGATCACCCGCTCGCCATAGCCGCCGAAGGCGCGGGCCATCGCGGCGTAGTCGCCGGAGATATCGGTCGAGCGATACTTCTCGGTCGAGATCGGCATCACCTTCAACTCGATCGCCATCGAGAAATTGTTGAGCAGGATCGACATGATCGGGATGCGCTCGCGCACCGCGGTCTCGAAGTCCATCCCGGTGAAGCCGATCGCGGCATCGCCCCAGACATTGATGCAGAGCTTGTCGGGCCTGGCGAGCTTGGCACCCATCGCCAGCCCCAGGCCGTAGCCGAGCTGTGTGGTCTTGCCCCAGCCGATATAGGACAAGGGCTCGACCGACTTCCAGAACGGCGAGAGCTGGTCGCGCGGGCTGCCGGCATCGTGGGTGATGATGGTGTTGTGGATGTCGACGGTGTGTTGCAGGTCCCACAGCACGCGGTAGGGATTGAGCGGGGCCTCGTTGTGGGTGAGCTTCGGCATCCACTTGGCGAGCCATTCCTTGTGGCTTGCCGCGATCTCCTCGGCGACGGCGCCGGCGTCCCGATCGGAGGTCACGGTCTTGCCGATCTCCTCAAGCAGCGCGTCGAGCACCAGGCCGGCGTCGCCGACCAGGCCGACCTTGGCCTCGACGTCCTTGTTGATGTGGTTCGGATCGAGCGTCGAATGGATGATGGTCTTGCCCTTCGGCATCGCGATGCCGAATGACGTCTCGGTGAATGAGCAGCCGATGCCGAAGATCACGTCGGCCTCGCCCAAGAATTTCGGCACCGCGCGCGGCACGGCGAGGCCGCCGGAGCCGAGCGACAGCGGATGCGTCTCAGGGAATGAGGACTTGCCGCCGAGACTGGACGTGACGGGGATCGCGAGCCGCTCGGCCAACCGCTTCAGTTGCGGCCAGGCTTTGGCGTAGTGCACGCCCTGGCCGGCATAGATCACCGGCCGCTTGGCGTTGACGAGCAGGGCGGCGGCTTCTTTCACATGCACCGGATCGGCGCCGTAGCGGGTGCGCAGCACCGGCGTGTAGTTCAGCGGCTCCGGCACCTCTTCGTTCCACATGTCGGCCGGGATCTCGACGATCACGGGCCCGCCGCGGCCGTTTTTCAGCCTGGTGAAGGCGCGGCGGAAAATGTTGCAGACCTCGGATGCGATGTTGATCGGCTCCGACGATTTCGAGAACGCCTTCATCGCCTGGCTGGAGTTGAAGTTCGGGTCGATGTTGGCGAGCCGGCGTGCATAGCCCATCGGCAGCACCAGCACCGGCACGGATTCGCCATAGCACTGCGCCACGCCGCCCATTGCGTTCTCGGCGCCCGGACCGTGTTGCATGCAGAACGCGCCGATCCTCTCGCCCGAGCTAACGCGGGAAATCGCGTCCGCCATGTGCACGCCGATGCGCTCCTGGCGCACCATCACGGGGCGGATATCGGCCGCGGCGGCGTATTCGATCAGGTGGTTGACCGGATAGCCCGTGAGGATCTCGATGCCCTCGCGCTTCATGATTTCCGCAATCGCGGTGCCGAGTTTCATGACGGTCTCTCCCCTGGATGCGGCCGGTTTCATCCGGCCTCGTTGTCGTCCCGTACGGCTTAAAGGAACAGGATTCTGCGGGGCGGTAAAGCGCGCCCGCGCCCGGATCGCGTAGTGCTGATATGCGTTTGCAGGCAAGGATGGCGGTCTCGCGCGGCGCGACGTCCCGGGCGGGGCGGATCTATGCAGGCCGGAACGGCCGCAAATCCGGTCCAACCTTTAAGCGATCGTTCATCCTGTCCGTCAATGCGCCATCAACCAATGTGGCGTAGCTTGGCTGGTACATTTTTACGGCATGGGCGATGATCCGCTGATGCCGACAGGAGTTTTTCAATGCGTGCGTTGCTGGCGAGATTTCTGCGTGAAGAGGCCGGAGCAACAGCCATCGAATACGCCATCATTGCGGGCGGGCTCAGCATCGTGATCCTTGCCGCCGTCGGAGGCATCGGCACCAACCTCAGTGGCCGCTTCTCCGCGATGAGCACATCGCTGAAGTAATCGCACGCGGCTTTACGTGCCGCCGTCTCCGTTCAGCGCGCGCAGTATCGCAATCCGCGCGAACATCAGCCAGCCGCCGCCGGTCTCGGCCGCATTGATCAGGTGCTCCACCGCGATCTGCCAGCGCGGCTCCTGCTGGGCATTTTCTGGCAGCTTCATGATGTAGTCGGCCGCCTGTTGCAGCGTCACCAGGCTGCTGCCGCGGCGCAGTACGATCGGCTCGTCGAAAGGCGTCGACCACGGCATGTCAGGCGCGGCGTGTCGGGATCATCTGAGTGCCGCCGCGAACGCCGGATCAGCCGGCCCTCTTCGAGCGCGCAGCGCCTTGCGCGCGCACCGGCTTCTCCGCCTTTTTCTCCGGCTTAGCGACCTCCTTGGGCTCGCGCTTGCCGCTGCCCGAGATCGGCAACAGCATCTCGCGTTGGCCCTCGATCCGCTTCTTCGGCTTCTTGCCCTTCGCCTTGGCGGGCGGGGCGGCCTGCTTCTCGTTGGCAAGGCTCTTCTTGAGTGCGTCCATCAGGTTGATGACGTTGCCGCCCGACTTCGGGGCGGGCTTGGCGACCTTGATGCCGTTGCGCTTCTGGTTGATCAGTTCGATCAACGCCTGTTCGTAGCGATCGTCGAACTCTTCCGGATCGAAGTCCGCGGACTTCTGCTCGACGATATGCTTGGCGAGGTCGAGCATGTCCTTGGTGATCTTCACGTCCTGGATGTCGTCGAAATAGTCCTTCTCGCTGCGCACTTCGTAGGGATAGCGCAGCAGCGTGCCCATCAGCCCGTTGTCGAGCGGCTCCAGCGCGATGATGTGCTCGCGGTTGGTCAACACCACGCGGCCGATTGCAACCTTGTTCAGGCTGCGAATGGTTTCGCGGATCACCGCGAAGGCGTCGTGGCCGACCTTGCCGTCGGGGACGAGATAATACGGGCGGATCAGATAGCGGCTGTCGATCTCGGCGCGCGGCACGAACTCGTCGATCTCGATGGTGCGGGTGGACTCCAGCGCGATGTCGTCGAGCTCTTCCTTGGTGATCTCGATATAGGTGTCGGTGTCGACCTTGTAGCCCTTCATGATGTCTTCGGAGGCCACTTCCTCACCGGTTTCCGCGTCGACCTTCGCGTATTTGATCCGATGGCCGGTCTTGCGGTTGATCTGGTTGAAGGAGACCTTTTCGGTGTCCGACGTCGCCGGGTACAGGGCAACCGGGCAGGTCACGAGCGAAAGGCGCAAGAAGCCTTTCCAGTTGGCGCGGGGGGCCATGGCAAACTCCGATTACGCAACCGACGGAATGAGTAAGGATAACACCGGGAACCCCGGTTTGAAACATCGCGCCCTCTGAATCTCGCAACGGCGTTAACCGTCGTTTCGGCCTGCGTCGGTTTGACGCCGATGCAGTCGGCTCCCACCTCGGCAATGGCTTCGGAACATCGCTCAGCACCAGGCGTTGGCTGTGAGGGGGGAAGACAATCGCTGGGAATTACAGGCACTTAAGCAGAGAGGTGGCCATGGCAACAGAACGACACGGTCGGATCGTTGAAACCCCGACTGAAGCACGCCAGGGCGAGCCAGGTCCGTCGGTCCTTGCACTACTTTCGGCCTCGACGGGGCTCGCAGTTTTGATCCTCGGTGTCGTCTGGTTCGTGTTCTTTCGCGTGTAATGCCTGCGGCGCGCCCGGGCGGGGTGCCCTCGGCAGGCGCCCCTGATCCAGGCGCCGGAAAGATCAGGACGCCGGGACCGTAAGGTCCAGACCGCGCGCCGCCGGATTCGTCGAGGAAACCTGGGAGTATCGGCCCGCGGAATCCGTGAGCATTCCTTCAAAATAGGTGATCGTTCGCGCAAGACCCTGGCGGAGCGGGGTCCGGGGCGCCCACCCGAGCATGGCGTGGGCGCGCGAAATGTCGGGCTGACGTTGCCGCGGATCGTCTTGCGGGAGCGGGCGATGGACGATCTTCGAGCGAGAGCCGGTCAATTCGATCGTCAATTCCGCAAGCTCGCGCATGGTGATCTCGTGGGGATTTCCGAGATTCAATGGCCCGGTGACCTCGTCGGGTGACTGCATCAGCCGCATGAGGCCGTCGATCAGATCGTCGACGTAGCAGAACGCTCGGCTTTGCAAGCCGTCGCCGTAAATCGTGATGTCGTGGCCACGCAGCGCCTGGACGATGAAATTCGAGACCACACGACCGTCGTTCGGATGCATGCGCGGTCCATAGGTATTGAAGATGCGTGCAACCTTGATGGGGATCCCATGTTGTCGTCGATAGTCGAAGAACAGGGTTTCGGCGCAACGCTTTCCTTCATCGTAGCAGGAGCGGGGCCCGATCGGATTGACGTTGCCCCAATACTCTTCGCTTTGAGGATGAGTCGTGGGGTCGCCGTAGATCTCGGAGGTCGAGGCCTGCAGGATCTTCACCTTGAGCCGCTTGGCGAGCCCAAGCATGTTGATGGCACCGATCACGCTGGTCTTGGTGGTCTGGACCGGATCATGCTGGTAGTGCACCGGCGAAGCCGGACACGCGAGATTGTAGATCTGGTCGACTTCGACATAGAGCGGGAATGTCACGTCGTGGCGCAGCAGTTCGAAGCGGTGATGATCGAGAAGATGCTCGACGTTGCCTCGTGTGCCGGTGAAGAAATTATCGACGCACAAGACTTCCGCGCCGTTTGCAAGCAGGCGCTCGCAGAGGTGCGAGCCAAGGAATCCCGAGCCGCCGGTCACCAAGATGCGTTCGGCCAGATTGTAAGGCATGACGTCCCCTACATTGCTACGCCTGATCGAGATGAGTGGAGAGCGCCGCCAGCTTGCCGGGCGTTCTGCCTTCCTCGAACCGACGCATGTTGACTCCTCAGCCAAGCCCAACGTCTCGATCGTCAAACGCCCCGTGACAGCAACAATGCGAAGAACGTGTCAAAGTTAAGGTTTCTTCACGCCGCGATATGAATCTTGGAACCACGTCTGCATGCATCGCGGCCAGGATTGCGCGATAGTGTATGCACGAGTGCGACTAAGTTGGGCTTGGCGAGCATCCATGCCTGCTCTGTCGGCTGGAAGCGGCAGTTGGGCCTAGTGGACAGGCTTGCCGTCTCGCGACGCCGGGGCGGCAAGCCCCAGTCGCTTGGCGTCATAGCCGGAATCCTGGATCGACTGCCACCACGACTTGTTCGCGAGATACCAGCGGACGGTCTTCTCGAGCCCGCTGTCGAAATTTTCCCGCGCCGTCCAGCCAAGCTCGCGCTCCAGCTTCGATGCGTCGATTGCGTAGCGGCGATCGTGGCCGGGGCGATCGGCCACGAACGAGATCAACCGCGTTCGCTCGCCGTGATTTGACGGTTGCAGCCGATCGAGCAGCAGACAGAGCCGTTCGACGACCTCAAGGTTGGTCCGTTCGTTGCGGCCGCCGACATTATACGTCTCGCCGACCTTTCCATGCCGCAGGATGGTGTGCAGCGCGCGCGCGTGGTCTTCGACATAGAGCCAGTCGCGAACATTGCGGCCGTCGCCATAGACCGGAAGAGACTCCCCCGCGAGCGCCTTGATGATCATGTGCGGGATCAGCTTCTCCGGAAACTGGTACGGCCCGTAGTTGTTCGAGCAGTTCGAGATCAGGCAGGGCAGTTCGTAGGTCTCGCACCAGGCGCGAACCAGATGATCCGAGGCGGCCTTGCTCGCGGAGTAGGGCGAGTTCGGCGCGTAGGGGCTCTGCTCGGTGAAGGCGCCGTCCGGGCCGAGCGAGCCGAACACCTCGTCGGTCGAGACATGCAGCAGCCGGAACGCCTTGCGGGCCTGCGGCGTCAACGCCCGCCAGTGGCGCAGGGTCTCCTGCAGCAACGTGAATGTGCCGGTGATGTTGGTCCTGATGAAATCCTGGGGACCATCGATCGAGCGGTCGACATGACTCTCGGCCGCGAGATGAATCACGCCAAGCGGCTGATATTGCGCGAACAGTGCGCGCAGCGCCTCGCCGTCGCAGATGTCGATCCTGGCAAGCGCATAGCGGGCCGATTGCCCGGCGGCTTGTGGAATCGAATCCAGGCTCGACGCGTAGGTCAGCTTGTCGATGTTGACGATCGAGACATCGGTGGTGTCGAGCAAATGCCTGATAACGGCGGAGCCGATGAAGCCGGCTCCCCCCGTCACGAAGATCGTTGATCGGTCCTGGCTCATGCCTGAAACATGTGGGGGCTAGCGCTGCGACTTTGCGAAGCTGTGATAGACGGAAAGCAGATATTCGCCGTAGCTGCTCTTGGCCGATCTCTGGGCGAGGCTGTGAAACTGGTCGAGCGTGATGTTCCCCATCCGCAACGCGATCTCCTCGATGCAGGCGATCCGCAGACCCTGCCGCTGCTCGAGAATCTGGACGAAATGGCTGGCCTCGACCAGCGATGAATGGGTGCCGGTATCGAGCCAGGCGAAGCCGCGGTGAAGCATTTCGACGGCAAGTTCACCGCGCTCCATGTAGACGCGATTGACATCGGTGATCTCGAGTTCGCCTCGCGCCGAGGGCTTCATCGAGGCCGCGATGTCAAGCACCGTATTGTCGTAGAAATAGAGACCGGTGACTGCGATATCCGATTTCGGCTGCGCCGGCTTTTCCTCGATCGAGACCGGCTGCCCCCGGCCATCCAGCTCGACGACGCCATAGCTCTGCGGTGCGCCGACCGTGTAGCCGAAGATCGTCGCGCCCCTGGGTCTGCTGCCGGCCCGCTTCAACTTGTCGGCTAGGCCATGACCGTAGAAAATGTTGTCGCCGAGGATCAGCGCGACGTTGTCGCCTCCGATGAAATCGCGACCCACCAGGAAGGCATCGGCCAGACCTCGTGGTTGCTGCTGAACCGCGTAGGAGAAGTTGAGGCCGATCTCACTGCCCTCGCCGAGCAACCGCCGGAACAGGTGCTGGTCGTCCGGCGTCGTGATGATCAGGATATCCTTGACGCCCGCGAGCATCAGCGTCGACAAGGGATAGTAGATCATCGGCTTGTCGAAGACCGGCAATAGTTGCTTGGAGACGACGGTCGTCACCGGATAAAGCCGTGTCCCGGTTCCGCCCGCCAGAATTATCCCCTTCATCACGCCTCCGCCCCGCCGCATCTGAGGTTGCCCAGCGAAGCTCTAGCACAGATTTTATCCGCGGTACGGTCCGTTGGACGAATTTGCCGCGTCCGCGCAGGGACTTGCGGAGACGTTTCCTTCGGTCCGGGCGAGCGCGCGCGTCGACAGCATCGCGGTTCGGGTGCGGTCGCTCCGACATCGACCTCGCCGCAAATGTCGCGATATGAAAATTGCGTCGATCAAATCAGAACCGGACTAGATGTGGACCTCGTTTGATCAATCAGTCGAGCGCGCGATTGTGAATGCGCGATGCTCCGGATGTGCACGCTGCCGTGCGATCTCACGACGCTGCGTCATGAGATTATCGAATTTGCCGAGTACCTCTGTCTGCGACTACGGGGCGAGCTCGATACATGCTTTATCGTTTCAAATTTCCTCTGCTGACGCAGTTGAAAGAAAGAAGTCTTTCCGGCGTTTTCGTCGGGTTGGTCCTGCTGGCGATGACGGGATGGATCTACCTGCTGAGCACGATGTTCTTGAAATTTGCGCTGTGGTTTTTTTCGTGAGAGGCGGAATCTCGCGCGCGAGTGTGATCAGTTCCGCATCGTTAGGCTGCACAAAAAAATCAGCGGATGAACAATCTTTCGGCGTGCTGAATCATGATGTGGTCACAACTTCGGACTGTAGATACACCGCGGGTGAATTGGGACGACGGACATGCCTGATAGTCTGATCTTGTTGATGACGTTCTTCGCCGGCTTCTCTGCCGGATGCGGAATGTGTGCCTGGCGATCGTACAGGCGACGCCTGCAAGAGCAGGCGCCCGAAAGATCGAGACCACCCTGCACAACATTCGGTCATGCGCGCCGGGCGTTCTAGCCATGGTGATGATCGCGCCATCGCAGGTTTGCGTTTGGCGTAGTGCCAGCCGGGAGCGAGTATGGCTTCGACACGGGCGACAGCGCAAGTCGCTGCGATCGCCTGGTCCTTGCGTGATCAAGACAGATTGGTTGAGGCGTGCGCGCCTTGCGCTGGTTGATCGTGCTGCCGGCGCCCGTGATGGCCGCTGTCACGTTCGTCGGGGCTTGCTCGAGAGCACCTCGCGGCCGATCTGCTTCTCGATCGCAAACGAGCCCACCTAGCATGACCGACCTCGGGAATAATTCGCCGCGGCGCTACTTCATCGACGGTAACGGTCGGCGCGTTCTGATCGGCCTTACCTACGAGGAGACCTTCGAGTTCGAGCGGCTCGATCATCAGGCGAGCTTGCACGATGCCGGGCATGTGGTTTGGGACACGGGTAGCCGCCCGGCCAGCGGACCGGCGCGGCGCTGGCTCGAACTCTATCGCAAACACGATCGCGCGTGGTTGCAATGGATTGAGGATGCGCGTGTAGCGCGAGGCAAGGATTTACCTTTTCTTAACTAAGGCGAGGCGATTTTGAGTGTGATCGTCTCCTGATCGCGCCTGAATCGGACAAACGCGGATGTTTCAGCTGTTCTTGCGCTCTCGAGCGCAAAACTACATCAAGGGCCGCCTGGGCGACGACGCCTTCAGGGCGCGCTCGCCGGAACGTGACGCGGAGACCGATCGGGCCCGGATCGATTCGATCATGACCGCGATCGACGCCGCCCTGCATGCGGCCGAAAGCGAGCAATCCGGCCTGAGCCGGCGGGTCGACGACGTACTGGCGCGTGCCGCGGTGACGTTCGGCAACGGCACCGACGAGTATCTCGAGCGGGAAGAACTCGACAATCACCACCAGAACCTGTTTGCCGCCGAGATCGCCAACGGGCAGCGCCGTCTCAAGGAGTTGTCCGCCGAGATCGCCCATTTCAAATTCATGAAGGCCGCGGTGCTGAGCCGCTTTCCCAACTACAAGGCATCTGTCGCCGGCTAGCCTGCCCCGACACGACGGCGCACAGTCCACATCTGACGCGACAGTCCGGCTGCCGGCCGGCGCGGTTGGTGCTTGATCCTCCCCGCAATATCGTTAGGAATGACGCCCGTTCGGGCAAAGCCGGAGCGAATCCGGCGAAAATCGTGCTCTTGAGGGCAAGGATCGCCTGATCTGAAGCGATTTCATCCGAGCACGACGCCCCCGGCAGCATTGGTAGGACGCGGATTGTGACCACGTTGCTAGTGACAGGTTGTGCGGGCTTTATTGGATTTCACCTTGCGCAGCGCCTGCTGGACGAGGGGAGGGCGATTGTCGGCATCGACAACCTCAACGAATACTACGATCCGGCGCTCAAGCTGGCGCGGCTCGAGCGCCTGAAGCCGTACCCCAACTTCACGTTCCAGAAGCTCGATCTGACCGATCGGGCGGGAATGCAGGCGTTGTTTGCGCAGCACCGCTTTCCGGCGGTGGTGCACCTCGCCGCCCAGGCCGGCGTACGGTACTCGCTCCAGAATCCCCACGCTTACGCCGATTCCAATCTGGAAGGCTTCGTCAACGTGCTGGAGGGATGCCGCCGGAACGACTGCCGGCACCTCGTGTTCGCGTCGTCGTCGTCGGTCTATGGCGCCAATACCAAGCTGCCGTTCTCGGTGCACGACAATGTCGACCATCCCGTGAGCCTGTACGCGGCAACCAAGAAAGCCAACGAGTTGCTGGCCCATTCCTACAGTCACCTCTATGGCCTCCCGACGACGGGCCTTCGGTTCTTCACGGTCTATGGACCGTGGTATCGGCCCGACATGGCGCTTTATCTGTTCGCCAGGGCGATCACCACCGGCCAGCCGATCAACCTGTTTAACCACGGCAACATGCGGCGCGACTTCACCCATATCGATGATGTCGTGGAGGCGATCATCCGGATCATCGATCGCGTGCCGCAAGGCGACCCCAACTGGTCTGGTGCAACGCCCGAGCCGAGCAGGAGCAAGGCGCCGTGGCGCATCTACAACGTCGGCAACAGCCAGCCGGAGGACCTGATGCACGTGGTTGCGCTGCTCGAGAAGGGATTCGGTCGCGTTGCGCAAAAGAACCTGTTGCCGATGCAGCCGGACGACGTGCTCGAGACTTTTGCCGACGTCGATGAGCTCGAGCGCGAGATCGGCTTTCGGCCGCAGGTCGCGATCGAGCAAGGGATCGAGACGTTCGTCGCCTGGTATCGCGACTACTATCGCGTCTGAAGCAGGCCCGGGAACCCCCGTCTTCTCCCGGACGACCGGATCTCGCGGAGCCATGGGGAACCGAGAGGCGGGTTCCACCCGGAGCTCTTCCGGTAGGCTAGCTTCGCCAAGGAGCGTCGGCGGCGCACTCCTGGCTGTCGCCGTCAGATTGCTACCGCTCTTGTGCCCAGATTGCGCCGGTTTTGCCGCGTTTCGGTCGCAAGGCTCACAGCCGGCGGTCAACGGACCGGCGGACCGCCAGCGGTTCCTTTCTCTCGATCACCACCGCCGGACCGGCCATGTGCCTGACCAGTGCGCTGATCAAATACCCGAGCTGCAGGCAGCCGGCGAACACGGCGATATTGGACAGCGCCTGACCGAAGCCAAGCTGCTCTGCGAACGAGAGCACGACAATGAGCAACGTTCCCAGGAACAGCACCGGCAGGAGGACGAAAAACCTGAGCCGGACCCCCAAGGCCATGCCAAACAAGGTGCAGCAGATCGCCAATGTGGTCACACTCGTTACTCCTCACCGCCATATTCCCTAACGACGGCGAGCTAAGATTGGTTTAAGCGCCACGGTCGAATTGTCGTGACATCAAAGGCGTGTGCGCAACGAACTGTTGCCCGAAAGCGTCAATGATTCTGCTTCATGCACAAGTTGCTGCGAGCAGCGCTGCTCAAGGAAGTGTCAACAGCGTGACGTCAAGTCGTGCAATCAGTCGCTCCTCGTTGCGCAGTACCCATGAGACGCGAGTTCCGTGCGCGCGTTGAGCAATTGCGCATCACGAATTGCTTGCTTGTGCATCATGCTGTGATCGAGACCAACGTCACAATTTTGCAATGCGAAGAACGAAATTGATTTTCCGAGTGCGGCGCCACAATATCGCTTCGTTTACTAAACAACTTCCGCCAGCGTTCGCGCGAACCCGAACTTCCCAGGCAAGCTTTTTCGTTAGATCGTTTCGAGTCGTCCCCACCGACATTTGTTGGCTTTGTCCGTTTTCTTTTCACGCGACGCGCGGCCGTTGAAGTGATGATGAGGTTCGAGATGTCTGCAACAACCTACGGCTCTGATGGACTCCGCATACTGAGCTCGAACCGCGGGACCTCGTTGCAGAGACCGTTTCAGCTTTTCGTCATCGCCGGCGACTTCTTTCTCATCCTGCTCAGCTACGTGGCGGCGAGCGCGCTCTATCGCGAATTCACGAATCCGCCGATCGACCCGGACAATTCGCTCGGCGCCGGGCTGATTGTCGGCATGGTGTTCGTCGCGGCCGCCTATTTTCAGGGGGCCTATGACAACCACAGATTGTTGAATACGCTCTGGCAATCGCGCAAGGTCCTGTTCACCTGGTTGTTCGCGCTGACCACGCTTGCGGTCGCGGCGTTCCTCTTGAAGTCGACGGCAAACCTGTCTCGCGGCACGATCATCCTGTTCACGGTGATTGGGGCGCTCGGGCTCGTCGCGCACCGTGTGATCTGGCGCTACTGCCTGTCGTCGGCTTTCGCCAAGGAGCGGCTGATCGACCGCAAGGTCATCCTGCTCAGTCTGCGCTCGCTTGATTTCACCTCGAACCGTTTCAAGGACCTCCGCAAGCACGGCTTCGATGTCGTGCGCCATTTCGTGCTCAGCGTGGGCCCGGACCAGGACGACGGGGCCTGGAGCCAGCAGATCGCTGATGTGGTCCGTCAGTCGCGCGCGGCTGACGTCGACGAATATCTGGTGGCGATCGACTGGAACGAGCTGCCGATGCTGCAGAAGCTGAGCCAGCATCTTCGGGTGGTTCCGCAGCCGATCCGCCTCTTGCCCGATTTTCCGATCGCCGACCTGGTGTCGCGGCCATTCCTGCCGGTCAGCGGGACGGTGGCGATCGAGATCCAGCGGCCGCCGCTGTCCGTGTTCGAGCGGGTCCAGAAGCGCTGCCTCGACATCGGGCTCGCATCCTTCGCGTTGCTGATGCTGGCGCCGCTGATCCTGACGGCGGCACTGCTGGTCAAGCTCGATACGCCCGGTCCGATCATCTTCCGGCAGTCGCGCCGCGGCTTCAACGGCAAGCCGTTCCAGATCTGGAAATTCCGCAGCATGACCGTGGCCGAGAACGGCTCCACCGTCACCCAGGTTACCAAGCAGGACAAGCGGGTGACTCGGGTCGGTCGCTTCCTGCGCAAGACCAGCATCGACGAGTTGCCGCAGCTCTGGAACGTGCTGCGCGGTGAGATGTCCTTGGTCGGTCCGCGCCCGCACGCGCTGGCCCACGACAACTATTACGACCAACTCATTAGCAAATACGTCTATCGGCACCACATGAAACCGGGCCTGACCGGATGGGCCCAGGTCAACGGCTTTCGCGGCGAGACCCCGACCATCGACCTGATGGAAAAGCGCGTCGAGTATGACGTCTGGTATGTGAGCAACTGGAGCATCTGGCTCGACATCCGGATCCTCATCCGCACGGCGACTGCGTTGATGTACCAGGAGGCCTATTGAGGCTGGTCGCGATGCTGTGCGTCGGCGAGGGCCGGAGTGCCCTCCCATCGCCGATGCTGTTCGCAGGGGCGACTAGACGGCGAGCATGCTGTTGCCCTGGATCGTCAGCAAGGTGAGATTGCCGGTCGCAAACGCACCGGTGTCGATATTGGCACGGTTTTCCAACAATTCAGGCATGTGCACGGGCGTGTGACCGTGCACAACGTATTTGCCGAAGTTCTGCTTGCTTTGCAGAAATTCCTCGCGGATCCAGAGCAGATCCGCCTCCTGCTGCTCGGCAAGCGGCACTCCGGGGCGGACGCCGGCATGGACGAAGAAGAAGTCGCCGCAGCTAAACGTTGGCCGCAACTTGTCGAGAAACTCCCGATGTTGGGGCGGCATTGCACGCGTCAAATCCCGCACCAACGTCTGCTGCTCCTCTTCTCCCGGAGCGGAGGAGGGCGCCAATCCATAGGACATCAGCGTGTACAGCCCGCCGACCTGCAGCCACTCGGGCAGCAGCGCCGGATTGCGCAAGACGTCGCCGAGAAACGCCTCGTGGTTTCCTTTCAGGAAGACCGTGTTGCCGCGCCGGCTACGGTTGATCAGGATATCGAGGGTGCTGCGCGAGTCTGGCCCACGGTCGACATAGTCGCCCATATACACTTCGATGGCATAGCGTGGACGGCTTCGCGCGACGTCCGCGTCGATCACCCGGAGCATCTGCTTCAGCAAATGGGCGCAACCGTGAATGTCGCTCATCGCATAGATACGTACCCCGTCCGGCAGTCTCGGCTTGTGCCTCGACGGCTGAGATCGGCGCGGTGACAGCATCTGGCGGCGGGGTTTCTCGCGAAAGGATCGGAACATGTTAGCTCTGGTGCGCTCCAACGGCGAGCGCGGTCCCGCAACTCAAGGTTCGCAAGCGATTGTCTGGGAGCAAAGGCAGGCGCGGCAGCAGTGCTGGTGCGACATCAGGGGATTGGACATACCGAGACTTGCTCGCGTGGTGCTTTGCTCGCGTGCGCTGGTAGGCGCAGTCGAGCCTGCACAGGACGCCGTTGAAGAGGTCGAGGAGCAAGCCCGGCTTGGCATGATTCCGATCGTCAGCTTGTTGCGTTAAGCTCGCCAAGCGTCTGGGTTCCATGGGGATCATGAACTGCATAGTCTGACTATGGATTCTGCGCAAGCGCCCCGCGGTTCGCGCCATGCCGGTGCGCTGGGGGTGTCGCGTGCGCGCGGAGGATGGATTCCGGAGCGGTTAGCGAATGGGCTTGTCGCCTGCCACCGCCCTAGACGGGCCGCGCGTAATTTGGCGGGTTTGCGACCTGGCGCGTCTCCCGAGCGGATTGTTTGCGCGGTGTTGCTCTGCACAAAAAATTGAGGGGCGAACGATTGTGCAGGGCGGGAATTGTGATGACGTCATAGCCCAGAGATGAAAATATCCTTCTGCTGCACGGGACATAAAACATGCTTCCAGCCTTGATCTTGGTGGCGTCTTTCCTGCTCGGATTCGTCCTTGGCTACGCGACGCGCGAACGGCGCTCGCGCAAGCGTCGCGCGCACCACATGATGTATGGACGCTATATGTCCTCGCAGAGCGGTTCGAGCTTTCCGGATTCCTGGCGCGCACCCTCTAACGGCCGACCGCTGAGCCAGCGTTCGGACGAATTGGAGCCGCGTAAGGCCTGAGGGCTATCTCAATATCGCGCCCGCAGGCCATCGCCACGCGCCGCTCCATCAACGAGCAATCGCTCCAGCTCAACGTCGACCACGGCGCCGCCGGCGATTAAGTGCCGCTTCCATTGGCAGAGTCTCACGCCGCCGGATCCGGCTCAGTACTGAAACACCAGATCGGGATAGCGCGGATTCACGTAACGGACGTAAGTCCGGTTACGGCCATAATAATAGTGTGGCTCGTCGCTCCGGGTGCGCGGATCGAAGGTGTAGGGATAGGCCTGCTCGAGCGATCGGTGTCGAACGTAGACCGGGGCACAGCAGCCGCATCGGGGACCGCAATAGGGGCTTGGCCCGCGGTCGACGTGCAGCACGGATGCCGCGATGCGCGCCTTTCGCGGATGCACGGCATAGTCGGCGGCGCACGCCGGCGCTGCCGCGATGATCATCGTCGAGGCGAGTACAACAAGACCGACATAGGATCGTGACATCGCTTCTGCTCCCCTGATCGCGATCAGACCTTAAGTGCTCGCGCCGGGACGAGCAACCGGAACGATACTGCCGGGCGAATATTGGATGAAGTGTGGCCGAGGTGAGCCAATGGGGCGCGTCTGCGCGTGGCCTTGCCCGGGATTCGCGATTGCGTCGCGCCCGACGTTAGCCGCGCAGCGTTTGAGCGAATGCCGGATCGATCGACTGAACGGCATCTTGCAGGAACGCCTTACCACGCTCCGACGCCCGTCGAAAGGCCGATACGATCGCGGGCTTCAGCTCCGGCCGGCGGGTCATGATCAGCCGAACATCGCTCAGTGCAAGATCCCTGATATCGGGATCGGCGAGCATGTCGGACCGGCCCGCGACGTCCAGCCGCACCGGCATCAACCGCGTATCGCTTGGAGCAGTGAAGTAAGTCATCTTCAGCGCCTCGAACACGACCGGGTCGTGGGGGTCGCGTTGCGTCAGGAGCAACGCGAGCGCGAGCCACAGTTCGGGATTGTAAGGCGAGATCGACAATGTCCGTCTCACTCTGCCGATGGCCTCGGCATATTGCTCGGATTGCACGGTCGTCTGCTTTTTCCGGTTGGCCTCGATAGCCTGGAGCGCGCTGATCAGGGCGTGATTGCTTTCCTGCTCCGATCCGAACGGCGAGAGCATCGCCGAAAGGGATGGCACGTCTCCGACCCAGGGCGAGCTGATCTTGGCGGCATCGGATGGAAATGGCACGGGTTCGAGCGCCGTCATCGCCGTGACGGCGGAGACGACAACGTAGGATCCGATGGTCAGCGCCACTGCCATCAGAAGGATACGAATTCCGCTCAAGGGAGCCATTCCGACGAAGAGGGCAGGCCGAGGTTCAATGCGAGGCCATCCTACGCTGCGAGCGCACCATCGCCTAGCGTTTGAGGCCGCTCGTCCGGCCGGCAGACTGTGCAAGTCCCAACCCGACCATGACGGCCACAATGATCCTGACCGCGGGGCTTAAGAGACTTGAATCGAGAAAGCCTTCGAAGAAGACGACCAGAACGCCGGCGGCCGCGGCCGATGCGAAAAAGGAATCGCGTCCGCGCCGGACGGCGCCGCGAAACAGGACGAAGAAAAGCTGGGCAGCGAAGCCCGCGAGGATCACAAGCGCCAGCCGTCCCGACTCGATCGCGACCAGCACCGCGGTGGAAGGCGGGACTGCCGGGGCCGTGGCGTCCACGTTCTGATAGGCTCGCGACGCTGCGGAAAACGTTCCGACGCCGTTCCCCAACCACGGAGCATCGGGGAGCATGCGCCCTGCCAGCGCCACGGTTTCGGGAGCGAATCTCGCCAATCCAGCCAGGGTCGCGCCGCCCGACTGAAAGCGCGGCACGGCGAGTGCGCAGACGATCACGACGAGACCCGTAAATAAGGCCGCGGATGGCCACGAGCGAAATCCGAGGCGGCGGACCGCGGCGACGAAAGCGATCGCGATCAATCCAAAGCCGGCGGCTGCCAACAGCGTGCCTCGCGCGAGGACCGCCATCGCGATGATCGCCGCGGCAATTCCGAACGAACCGGAAAGTACGCCGAGCCAGAGCCGGACCGAGGCCAGATTGCGGATGTCCCGCCGGTGCAGGTGTCGCTCGAGTGCCCGGGAAATCAGTGCGGTGTTGGTGACCGCGGCGAGCGCGGCGACCGCAGGAAACGGGCTTGTTGGCGCATCGGTGGCCGGAGTCATCGCGGCGAAGAAATGAAGCCGGCCGAGCAGGACTTCGAGCGACATGAAAGTCGTCACGGCGCACAACACGAACAGGATCGTTTCGGCCCTGTGGCGATCCCTGCTGATGATGACGGTCGACACCACCAACGACACGTAGACCAGATAAACAAACAGGCTTTGCAGTGTCGCGCCGGGATCAAGGCTGATGCGGCCCGGTAGCGACGGTTCGTTCAGCGCGATCGACGTCGCCGACCAGATCGGGTTTGCCAATGACGCGAATGGCAATGGCAGGATTTGCACTACCATCCAGATAACGGGGACCAGGATCGCGACTGAAAAACGCTTCAGCAACTGTGTGGTGGACGTAAGTTCAGCGTCCGCGCCCCTGACCGCCATGGCCAGCAGGACGGCGGCGGCGAGTGCGATCGTATGCTGTGCGAAAACGCCATTTGCGACGACCAGGGTCGGAACAGCGGCCAGCAATATGGTCAGGAGGAAAGAGGCAACCGGCAAAATGCGAGACTTCGAAGCTGGGCTGGGATCGGGGCGGGGAATGATGTCACTGCGACAAGGTTAGCCGAATTATCGCATATGCAAACGCGCGAGGCCAACACGCGCAGGCCAGCCATCGATTGTCGAGACAGTTGCCCTCGGCGTTTGCCAATGGAGCGCATGTCACCAAGGAACCCGCGGAGGTTCCGGCCAGCAGCTATCGAGCATGGCAATTTTGCGACAGGTAACTCAGCGCCATCGGCAGTCCGCTGGTCGGCACAGTGCCATGGATCGCGTTCGGTTCAGTCGCGATTTCGACCGAAAGCTCAGGGGCGTTCTGCCAATCGCTGGCCGCAAGCTTCGATGCATCCGCGGGCAGCCGTAACGCTGCGCCGCCCTGGACCACGGACGCTTCGAACGCCGCGCGCTTTCCTCCGCTCGTCAAGACCACGGTCGGTCGCACCGAGCGCGACAAGGGCTCGAGGACGATCAGCGCAACGTCAATCCCGTCGCGTCCGCATTGCAAGCTCAAGCCGGCGAGGCGCCCGTCCGATTTCGAGCTGTCGGCAACATGCATCGCTGAAACAGCGTCGGCACCGCCTTCGGGGTCTCTGCTTCGTACCAATCGCCATCCGCCGTCGAGTTGCGTCGATTGGCTGCCGGACTGGACCTGCCTGAACGCCTCCTCGTCGCAGCGTTGCCGCTGCTCGGGACTGACCCCGGTTGCGCAATTCGTCATACCTGGACGTGGCGTCTCGGCTCGGCCGGAACCATGAGCTCCAATCAGCAGAACGGCGCACAGCAGTGTTAAGCGTGTCATTGTCAACGATAACGGAACCCTTATTGGAGCTGATGCTGCACGCTCCACTCAACAACGCCGCACCAGTATCAAAGGACGATCGGTAACGTTGCTCAATTTTGTGGCAAGCGACCGGCCGCGGCGCTCTCGACCCCGCTGAGTTTGATTTTGGCCGGCTGGACTTGGATCATGCGATGGAACCTCCGTCGCAAGACACATGGAACCGGTGGCGGGCGAGGATCTGCGCGGTGATTGCCTGGAACTCGTGCGTCAACGCGACGAATATTGGGCAATGCCTCTGTATTAGACAGTGTCTCTGCCCATTTAAAATGGCGCTTACCTGTAACTGCGCTGCAACATCCTCTCCTTATTCTCACCATCTCCTAGGGCTTCGTTGACGCCGCTTGGGGAATTTGACGAAGTTAGCCTGGAGTAGGGGGACGCGTTGTGAGGCGTAGCGTTTTAGTATGGGGAATGTTGCTCGGCATTCTGCTTTCTTCCGCGGGGTGCGCGATCATGCCGTCGTCCGGCCCGGAAGATCATGTCATCAAGAGCGAGATCACGCGGTCGGGACCGGACTACGTCTTGATCAAGCTGACACCGACCGTTGTCGATATTCTGAAGGAATACGGTCCGGGCGCCATCGCAGGGTCATTTCCTGATCACCGGCCGCCGCCGGGCATCAGATTTGGCATCGGAGACACGGTGGCCGTGTCGATCTTCGAAGCGGCCGCGGGGGGCTTGTTCATCCCTGCAGAAGCTGGCGTGCGGCCAGGTAACTTTGTGGCGTTGCCAAACCAAAACGTTGATTTGAACGGGAACATTACGGTTCCCTATGCCGGGCAGGTGAAGGCCAACGGCCGTACCCCGGTCGAGATCCAGCGGGACATCGTCAAGGCAATCGGAAACCGCGCCATTGAGCCCCAGGTGGTCGTGTCCTTGATCACGCAAAACACGTCGCTGATCAGCGTGCTGGGTGAAGTCAAAACGCCGGCCCGTTTGACGGCCAATGCCGCCGGCGAGCGGATCCTCGACTTGATCGCGCGTGCTGGCGGCCTCACCGGACCGGGCTGGGAGAGCTGGGTGACGCTGGAGCGCGGCGGCAAGCGCGCCACGGTTCCGTTCGGAGCCTTGATGTATCAGCCGGCCAACAACGTCTGGATCCACCCAGGTGACACCATTTACGTCTACCGCGAACCGCAGGTCTTCCTGGCCTTCGGCGCGTTCACGATTGGCGGAAACTTCGGCGGGCAGGCCCAATTCCCGTTCGATATGTGGAAGATCACCATGGCGCAGGCAATGGCCAAGGCCGGCGGCCTGATTGATGCGCAGGCTGAGCCTGCGGGCGTCTATGTCTATCGACGCGAGCCGCGCGAGCTGGCGGAACGACTGGGCGCAGACTGCTCCAAATTCACCGGTCCGCTGGTCCCGGTGGTTTACAACGCCGACTTCCGCGATCCGTCCGGCTTCTTCCTCGCCAGCAAGTTTGAAATGCGGGACAAGGACGTGCTGTTCGCCGCGAACGCTGCCACAGTCGATACCACGAAATTCCTGACGTTCGTCCAGGCAGTGGTCGGCACCGCCAACAGTACGATCGTCACCGCGAACAACGCGCAGATCCTGCGGATCAACTCGCGCCAGTGAAGCGAGACCAACCGCGCTGGGCCACATTGCGTGCCCAGCGCGGCGACCTGAATTCACCGCCTCGACGCCGCTGATTAAGGCGATCAACTCGGTGTCATCACCCGCGCATGCGGGTGATCTAATTCCAGCGAGGCTTGTGGTTGAACCGAGAGGCCGCGGCGTACTGGATGGCCCGCCGGAGGCTTTCATCGGGCGCGCGTTCGCGCGACCCGGTGGCGGGCCATGACGACTGAGAGAGAATGTGCATCCGCATTCTCGCGACATGATTTGTCCGAGCTTTGCATCTCCTCTCAGAGGATGAGGTCTTGTTTTACAGCACAACGGTAGCCGCTCATGGTGAGCAGCGCCGCTTGCGGCGTGTCTCGAACCACGAGGCCGCGTACGTGCGCAGCCACCCAAAGGCGGCATATGCGATAGTGCTGGAACCACCGGGCGCCGCTGTCAGTGGCGCACCGGATGATCGCTCCTCTTCGGCGGACGCTAGTCGACGTAACCGTATCGCTTGTAATATCGGTTGCGATAGTAGCCGGCGCTATAGATGTCGTAGCGGCTCATCACCGCCATGTTCACCTTGTTGAGGACTGCGCCGAGCAAGCGCTCGCGCACGACCGGAGCTTCGCCCAGCACGCGCTCGAGAATATCGACCTTGGCCTTGGCCCATTCGACTACCAGAATGTACGAATCCGCCAGCGCGCCGGTGGCTCGAACGTCGATCACCGGTGCGAGCGGGCTAAGGTCGAGGACGATGCGATCGTAGTGTTCCCGCAAATGTTGGAACAGCCTTTCCATTTGTTGCGAGGCCAGCACGTCGCTGGAATTGGAGAAGCGTGAGGTCACGACGCACGGCATGAAATGGAGGTTGGTCTGGGGATCGATCCAAACCGCATCCGTCCAATCGACCCGGCCCAGCACAACATCGATCAAGCCGGCCTGCGCGGACGGGGCAAGCCTCGCGGTGAGACTTGGATTGCGGATATCACCGTCGATCAGAAGCGTGCGGGAGCCGCTTTGCGCAACGGTCTGGGCCAATGCCTCGCTGACCGTGGATTTGCCTTCGTTGGGCAACCCGGACGTGATGCCCACCACCTTGTTGGACGATCCGTAGCTGCTGAGGTCGCATGCAAGCTTGATGGAGCGGAAGCCCTCGGCAAAGCGCGAGAAGGGCGAATTGATCACGTATCTTCCGACGCTCTGGTCGGCCGCCAGGAGACGATCGCCATGCGGCTGCGGGTATTTCAACCCGAGCTCGGATTTGCCCATCGGCAAACCTGAAGCTGCTGCGGGAACGGACTTTGGCGCCAGCGGCTGCGGCTTCTTCGGTCGTCTGTTGAACAGCCGTCCCGCTCTGGAGAGCAGGGTATGCCCCGTCAGGTGCACGTTCTGCTCGCTCCCGATCGCGGGGATCGAAGCAAGACAGTTGGTGTGCAGGTACTGCTCGACCTGGGATACCGTCCTGAACACCCGATCCATCATGTCGAGCAGAACGGCAACGCCCCCTGCCAAGATGGCCCCGCCGATCAGCGTTGCCAGCAGGATGAGGGTGGTCTTGGGCGATGTCTTGTTGGGAGCGTTGGACGCTTGCGTGATCACGCGTGCTTCGGTGATCGGAAACGACTGCTGCTGAACCGAGACCATATAGAGCTGCAGGAAGTTGTCCGAAAGCGCGCGGGCGCTCTGGGCATTGCTCTCCAGGTCGCGCAGGGCGATCTGTGCCTGGTTGGTGCCATTGGATAGCGCGATGGTGTCGTTCAGGCTCTTTTGACTGGATTCCTCGCGCGCTTTCGCGATCGCAAGGTCGCTCTTGTAGACCTCCGCCGTGCGCCGCAGCTCGTCGGTGATCGAATGCCTGATTTCGCGCATCTGGTTGCGCAGGTTGACGACCGCAAGGTGGGTCGGTCCGTATCGGTTGGACCAGTCGGCCTCACGCGCCGCATAGTCGAGATAGGTCTGTCGCAGCTTGGTGATCACCGGATTGTTCATGGTGTCGGTGACTGTCGCCAGGTCATTCAGGATGACCTTGGAATCGCTGTCGTCCGCGTTCAGAATCGCTGTGATCCGCTCGAGCTTGGCCTGCGCTTCGGCGCGCTGGGCGCGGGCCTGCGTCAGCGAACTGTTGATCTCCGCCAGTTGCTGCTCGGTGAGAAGGCGCCCGCCGGCATCGACGATATTGTTCTTCGCCTTGAAGTCCACGACCGCGCGTTCTGCGGTGGAAGCCTCCGTTCGCAGCTCCTTCAGCCGATCCTGCAGCCAAACCGCGGCGCGCCGTGACGCCTGATACTTCGATTCCAGCGAATCGTTGATGTAGCCTTCGGCCACAGCATTGGCGATCCGCGCGGCCTCGTCGGGCGAACGCGACTGATAGGAAATCTCGATGACGTAGCTCAGGCCGACGCGCTTGATCGAGAGGTTGCCGAGCACCTTGCCGATCGCGATCCGCATCAATGCGGCTTCGGAGGGGCGTTGCTCCGGAAACATCCAGGAAAACAGGTTCGAGACGCTGGAGAGCAGCCCGGCTTCCTCGCCGGTGAACTCAGGCGAATCGAGCAAATGCAGTTGCTTGATGACGTTCGTCGCGATGGTCTCGGACTTCAGCACTTCGACCTGGCTGTCGACCATGGCCGAGTCGATCGAACTGTCGGAGCTGGTTGCTTGCTGGGTCTGCAAGCCCTGCATCTTGCGGCTGTCGATCAGCAGCACGGCGGTGCCGGTGAATCGCTTCGGTGCGGTCATCAAGTAGACGCCAGCCAGGCCGATGCACAGGCACATCACGAAGATCATCACCGGGTACTGGCGGCCGATCAGCGCGACCGCCGCAGAAATCGTCTGCTCCAGCGAAGCCGATTCTTGTGTGGGAGATTCGATCTCGCGAGGAGGTGTGATTCGAGTTTGGAGCATCCGGCTCGTCTACCTGACTAGAGTTCCTGGATTGTGCCGCGTCGAAGTGAGCGAAAATTGGCCCACGCTGAACGCATCAGCCCCCCGAACGTGCCAAACAAATGTGTCAGCAAGAGTGCAGTGCATCATTCATTTCCGGAACGTGCCTCCGGATCTGGGGCGCTGTCACCGGCCGACTGTGGTTCCGGCCAAGGTAGAGCAATTCCCGTGCCGGTTGATAGCGCACGACGTGGCGCGCGTAGCGGCAATTCGGCAGCGAGCAAACAGTCCAAAAAAGGAGGCCTGACCCGCGGCGACGAAAGCTGCGGGCGCGGCGCCTATTTCGGCGGCAATTCTGCGCCCGAGAGTCGGGTTCCATGTGCTGAACGGGTAAGCTTTCGCGTCGCACAGCAGGCGGACGGCCATCGGCTCAGGACGATTGCGCCCAGCCGGCGACTCCGACGCAGATGGACCGGCAGCGCCGGCTCGACGAGAATGGCCAGGCCGAGGCGGCTTGTCGTCGACTGCCGTTGGATTAGGCCATGCGCCCAGAACGCTCTTGCTCGGTCAACGCCGGCTCGAGGTCGCCCGCAGAAAATCAATCGAAATCGCCGACGCCGGAATCGTGCTTCCACTCGTGAAGCGAGCTTGCCACGTCGTATTCGAACTTGAACCCACTCGCGACCAACCGCTTGGGCAGGATGTTCGTTGAGAACCACAATTTCCGGATGCGTTCGCGATTGATCCCGGTCTTGATGCCGATCTTGTGCAGCACCTCGAACGGAAGGACGGCGAGATTCATGAACCATATCGGAATGGTCAGCGTTGGCTTCTTGTACCCGGCGGCCTGTGCGAACGCCGCGCAGATGTCGCTGATCGTATAGCGGTGCTCGTAGCAGAAGTTGTAGACCGACACGCTGTCGTTGCGTGCCGCCATGAAGAGCATCGACGACACCAGATCCTTGACGTAGCCGCACGACTTGATGGTGTCGGTTCGGCCGGGATAGACGAAAGCCCGTCTCTGCAGCAGCCGCGACAGCCGCGTGAAGTTGCCTCCCTCGTAGAGACCGTAGATCACAGCGGGGCGCACGATCGTGAGACGTCTGGCCGGATCCTCCGACTGCCAAAGACGATGGATGGCTTCGGCCGACAGCTTTGAACGTCCGTACGCGCTGACCGGAGCGGGCTGCGAGTCTTCGTCAAGCGGGGCTTCGCTCGGGCCGTAGATGGATATCGAGCTTGTGAAGATGATATTCCGGCTGCCGGTTTCCTTGGCAAACCGGCATACGTTCACCGCTCCGAGCACATTGGTGTAGTAGTACTCGCCGTCCGGATGACCGGGTGTCGTGTGGATTGCCGCCAGATTGAAGATGTCGGCGGGTACGCCGCGCGCGAGCTTGGGGTCGATCGGCTCGCGGACATCGTGATGGACATATTCGACGCCGGCAACCAGCGTCCTCGGCTTGCCGATGTCGGCGGCAACAATGCGCTGGTATTGTCCGGACGCGATCAGCCGGTTCATCAGATGCGTTCCGATGAAGCCGGCACCTCCGAAGACGATCGCCTGGGTGGTGTTCGACATGCGCTCAAGGCCCGGTTCGCGTGTGGGTGCTGAATTCGGCGTGGGACATCTCCGTCAGGACGTCATCAGTGACCACTTGCGTCGGCGGGCAAGCAACGCGCGACGCGACAACGGCTGCGGTTGGTTCTGACTGCGCCATCAATAGAGCTCGCGATACTCGTAGCGGAATGCGGTCGAACCCGCCGAGATCCCGAGGATCCTTTGCAGCTTCTGGTAGCCGCTCAGTGCGACCTTGATGCAGTCCGAGCTGCCGGCATAGCAGACCTGAACGTTGATCGATTGGCCGCAAGCGTTGTTCACGGTCACGATCTGGTCGATGATCTTCGGATTGATGACTTGCGGATGTGTCGATGGGTGGACCGATATGCAGGTTGTCCCGTCCGGCGCCTTATGCGGCGGCGCATATGTGCCCTTCATCGGCGGGAACGGGTTCGCGGGCATCGGCGACACGCCGGTTCCTCCGTACATTGGCGCCGACGATCGTCCGAAGCCGACGACCTGAGCCTGTGCCGGGACTGCGACAAGCAGAGTAGCGGCCATCAGGCTGCGCGAAATGCGGCTGACGTGACCAACGCGGCGTGACCGGAAAACGCTCGTCATGCGCCGGTCTCTAGAAGCTCAATGAGGCCGAAGCCGGAAACGTGGTGAAACGAGACCTTCTGGCCGCCGAACAGGATCGCCGGTGCAGGCGCGCTGACCGGCACGATCTCGATCCCGGACGCCGCCAGCACATCAAGCGCCTGTTCGGCATTGGAGCAGGCGTAGCATAAATGGTAGATCATGGTGCCAGTCCGCTTGATCAGCTTGTCGATGGGAGAGGGGCCGTCGCCCGGCCAGATCACCTCGACGTCCGGCATCACGGGGTGATGCCGCATGGCGAGGTTGACCCGCTGTATCGGATCATAGGCGGAGTTTCCCGCGGCATAGCCGAGCGACGCCAGGTAACGAAACGCCTCCTCGGGGGAGGCGACCGCGAGCCCGAGGTGATGAAAGGCCAGGACGTCAGATGCTGACGCGATGTCGTTCGCCGGGTGGTCCACGCGCCGTTACGCTTTCTTCTCGATCAAGTCGGCGAACTCGCCGACATTCTTGAGGCCGCCAATCTCGGACGCCGAGAATTTCACGCCGAAGGCCTTCGAGACGGCCAGCACGAGCCGGATGTGGGACAGGCTGTCCCAGCCGTCGACGTCGTCGGCCGTGGTCTGCGGCGTCAACGCGAGGTCATCCTCGTCAAACACGTCCTGAAATACAGCGGTGAGCTTGCTATAGACTTCGGCCTTCTCCATTTGCGCCTTCCTTTGTCGATTGAGTTGCGGTGGTGCCGCTGTGTGGATCGCGGTCAGTTGTCGGGGACGGCAGTTAGCCCTCCGAAGAGCGCACGGTGGTGACTCGTGGCGCGTTGTCGGGCTTCTGCTGACAGATGAACGAATCCAGCGTCTTGGCCAGCCTGACCGACCAGATATCGGCCAGATGCCGTTTGGCATGCACCTCGTCCGAATAATCGAGGTCGTTATCAAGGTCGTCCATGCTCATCGAGGTGAAGTTCGGCCGGTCGCCAAATTCTTGCAGCAGGCCCTTCAGCGCCAGTCGGTAGCTCGGTTCATACGGGCTTGCATCGCGATGCCAAGCCGGGATCGGCAGGTCGACGAGCACGACCTTCTCTCCCGAATCCAGCAGCGCCTGGATGGTCTGCTTCAGGACTTCGACCTGGCCCGGAGCAATGTCACTCGGGCGCCCCATGGTTTCCGTCCAGTATTGCAACGCCTGTTGCTTGTAAGCCGCCGATACCACGACACGTTCGCGCTCGTCGTCGGTGCGCTGGGCGCTGGTGCGGCCGGTCATCACGAGATTGACGCCGGCCCTGGCCTCGCGCGCGGCCTTCTCAAGCAGCAAAAACGGCCGAATCGCCATGGCGCCCGCGTCCAGCCATTGCGGCGGCAAAACTGCGACCGGACCATCGGGCGTGCGTCTGTAGAAGCCGTAGCGGTACCGCTCGATATCGATGTCGGTCTCGCCACGGTGCCGATCGCCATCCGCAAACTTCACATCGGAATCGATGAACATGCCGAACCAGATGCCGATGACAAAAGTGTTCTGCCGGCGTTCCTGATCGGTCTGGACCTCATGGACGAGGTCGATCACCTGCTTGACCTCGGAGATGTTGGCGCCCCCCATCGCGAGGTTGCTCACCTTGCCGCAGCCGAGTTTCGATTGCACGAGCTTCTGCCGGAATCCGACCCCGGTGTTCGATGCTCCCACCAGAATGATCTTGCGGTCCGCGTTGGCCAGCACGCTGCGGCCAAGGAAGACATATTTCGGAACCGTCATGTAGAGCGTGTCTCCCGCGGCCTGGAAATCCCGCGGGCCGGCACTCGACGGATCCGGAAAGACGAGGAACGATGCGCCGGCGAGCAGCGCATAAAGGAAGGCGAACGACAACAAGGTCAACGCCGATTGTCGAAGGATGTATTTCAATTTCAGAACGCCTTGTAGACGAAGTCCGGAGCTTTATGCAGCAGGGTCGCGACGGCGACGATTGCCATCATCTTGCCCGCCAGGTGCAGATTCTTGGTGATCTCGCCGCTCTGGATTGCCGACAGAGCGACGGGGATGCGGAGCCGAGCTTGGGCGAGATCCAGGATCAGCGCAGCGACCCCGAACGCCACCGCCACCACGACGAAGGTCGCGATCACGCCGGCGAAGCCGAGCCGCGCCAGCAGAGCGGTGAATTGAGGCAGTTCGGGGACCCAGAGGCAGGTCAGCGCCAGCACGAAATAGGCGACCGTGAGACCACGCGCGAAATAGATGTAGGCAGTGGATTCGGTCAGCGCGCGATAGCGCTTCTTGCCGAGGCGTTCAGTGCACGCCACCTGCCAGAGCTTGTTAATGCTGGCGCCGGCGCCCATCAGCAGGCCGTAGATGACGAACACCGCGGTCGTGCCGTGCCAGACACCCATCACGCCGAACGTGATGAAGAAGGCGAGCACGCCCAGATAGGACGTCAGCGCCGGCGACGGCAACCAGGTCATCAGGAACATCAGGAGCGGGTTGAAGAGGTAGAACTTGAACCATTGCGACAGCGTCATGTGCCAGCGCTGCCAGAATTCTAGGAAGCTGCGCGCCGAGAATGGCCTGTCGAAGTTTTCCGGCAGCGCTTGCCCGAGCAGGGTTCCGATGCCGATCACGATGTCCATGTAGCCGGAGAAATTGAAGTACAGATAGACCGTGTAGAGCGAAGCGACCGTCGCATAGACGGCGCACAGCTTGAGGAAGGAAAGTCCGGATGGCTGCAGCAGGTGCGGGCTGACAAACGTGAAGGCGTAGTCGGCGGTCGCGGCAATGATGACGAACTTCACGTAGCCGGTCGCGATCCTGGAAAACGCCGCGTACACCACCGATGCATCGAGCTGAACCGCGGCCTTCCCATCCATCGCGCTGAAATCCTGGTAGCGCTGGATCGGGCCGGAGACGAAGCACAGGAAGTTGCAGGTGAAGCGAAAGAATGCCAGCGGACCAATTCGCTCGCTGAGATCTCCTGAGCGCACGTCGACCATGATGTGCAGGATGCGGAACAGGATGTAGGAAAGTCCGACCGTCAGATACGGGAATGGAAGCTGGCCCAGCCCTTCGAAGAACGAGAAACGCTTCAGGAATACGTAGCAGCACAGGATCGCGGCGACGCCGGCCGCCAACACCAGAGACGACTGGCGCACGGACAGCGCGGACACGCAGACATAGCCGAGCGCCAGGAAGGCGAGCAGCGGTAGCACCTGGGTGACGTCGCTCAAATAGCTTGCGATGAAGATCGCATTCGCGGCCCCGAGCACGAGCCGTCGGTAGATCACCGATTCACTGACGTGAAAGGCGATGACGACCGCGGCAACAAAGGCGAAAAACAGGGGCGATGTCAGACTCATGTCCGTGGGCTCGAGGCTGTCAGAAGTTCTCGTTCAGGTCAGTCGGCGATCCGATCGGATCAAGCCGCCTCAAACTGCTTCTCTTCGCGCTGAACCGTCATCGGCAAAGCGTCCAGTTCAACATCGGTCCGGAGCGCCCAGCGGCTGCTTCCGTCGGCACCCTCGTCGAGGCGCGTGAAGCCGAGCTTGGCGTAGTGGTCGCGAACCATCTCGTTCCTGTCGGTCGGAAGATAGACGCCCTCGAGGGTGGTGACACCGGCAGCCCGTGCCCGCAACACGATCTCGGCCAGCACGGCCTGCTCGACGCATCGTCCGAGCACCCGGCAGCTCATCAGCCAGCTATCGATCGTCCAGGTATCGGGGCTCGTGGCGCGACAGATGATCACGCAGATGATGCCGTTGTCGCCGAACTTGTCGATCAACCGCGCGTGCAGCGTCATGACCCGGTCGTCGCCTTCCAACTGCTCGACCTGCGATTCGGTATAGCGGCGCGTCGTCAGGTTGAACTGGTTGCTCTTGTTGATGAGCTGGGTGACGCGGGCTCGCGTCGTCCGGTCGAAGGGGCCGAACACGATCCGCATTTCCAACGAGCGCAGGTAGCTGTTCAGATCCGTCGCCTGGCCCTGCAGGCTGAGCCGGCGCGCATTGGCCTGATACATTTCGGCGCGTGCGCGGTCTTCCTCGGAGAAATTGATCGCCTCGAAGTAGCCGGCAGCGGCCAGCGTGCGGGCGTAGCTCGCCGGATCGGCATCGAGCTCGGGCACCGCGACCTCCGGAAGCTCCTGCCGGATCAGGCCGCGTTCGGCCGGATTGTCATCGAGGAAGACGAAGGAATCGAGACCGAGCGCAAGCTCCTTTGCGATGGCACGGATGTTGGTCGCCTTGTCGTTCCAGTTGGCCTGGAACACCGCGATATGCTCCTCCTTCAGCAGCATGTCCGGGTGTTCCTTGAACGGCCGTCGCGCCACAGCGTCGGTGTTCTTCGAGCTCACCGCGAGCACGATGCCTCGCGCCCGCAATGTCAGCGCGAGCTGCTGCACGGAAAGATGCGCCTCGCCGGTGGCATCGCCCTGGGCGATCTGGATGCCCTCCATGCCGTCGTCGCCGATCACCCCGCCCCAGACGGTGTTGTCGAGATCAAGCACCAGGACGCGGCGGCTCTTGCCGCGCAGCGCGCTGATGATGCGCACGACATGCTCGGCGTAAAGCGGCACCAGCGCATCAGCAAACGGCAATTTCGCGAGATTCCACTGGGCCGGCGAGTGCCAGTCGGCAAGGCCGACGGTCTCGGCGATGCCGGCGACGTCGAGCAGCATGTCGGTCGAGTGCAACACTGCGCTGGATATCTTCTGGTTGATGCGATCGACCAGATTGCGGGCGGTGCCGGCCAGGGAGCGGTCGAAGGATCCGAAGAGTCCTTCGGGCGGCGCGGCGAGCGTCTGTAGGATGCACAGCGCGCCGCTGTTGCGCGATACGCCGGCCCGGATCGAATCGAGAAGTCCGATTGCCGCATCAACGGTTTCAGTGGCGAGCTGCTCGTTGCCCGGGCATGGCTGCAGCGACAGCCCGCGGTGATCGAGCGCAATGAGAACCGCGTCGGGCTGCGCCTTGTTGAGGGTCGACTCCGGCTGCAGCGCGTCCTGCAGATACTGATCATAGGCGCCGGTGATGCATTCGAGCGCAAAACCATGGCGGGCCGCGGTTGCAACCAGCACGGGAACGATCAGGTCGAGCGTTCCGTTTCCGATCAGGCCGAGGCGAAAGGGTATCAGCGGGGCCAAGGTCTCGCCGCCAAGTTGCAATGATCGAATCGTCCGTCCGAGCCTGGACAGTTGTCGCTCATCGAGCGCGTGGCTCGCGAGTGTTCTGATCTTCTTTCCGAGAGCGCCACCGGAGCCGCTTGCCAGCTCCTTGCAGCGGATCGAGAAATCGGACGGAGGTTTTGGAAGCCAGGCGAGTTCTCGATACAGCTCTGCGGACACGGCCGTTCCCTTTATCTTGGCAACACGGTTATTGCCCGACTTGTTTGCGTTCCCCCACTGTTGTTAGCCACAATCTTTATCCATAATTCGACAGTTTCATGGCGAGTGAAGACGCGGCCACATATGCGGAAGCGATGACACGGTTTCGACGCTATCGATGATGCAACGCAAGCGAGTGTCGCGATAATCTGTTGTCATATCGCACAAATGCGCAATAGAACTCGGCGACGATAGCGCGTGAGGAACCCGAAGTGACGAATGATCTCGTCCTGTCAGTTGTAATTCCCAATCACAATTACGCCGCTTATGTAGGCACAGCGGTCAAGAGCGCGCTCGACATTCGCTGGCCGAAGGTCGAGGTGATCGTTGTTGATGATGGATCAACGGACAACTCCCTCGAGGTGATCAAGCCCTACGCCGACAGGATCACCATCATCAGCCAGGCAAACGCCGGCCAGATGCCGTCTTGCGTCAATGGGTTCCGTCGCTGTACGGGCGATGTCGTGATATTTCTCGATTCCGACGATGTCCTTCATCCGGACGTCATGACTGAAATTGCGGCAGTGTGGTCCGACGCGGCCAGCAAATTCCAATTTCAGATGCGCGTCATTGATGCGAAGGGAAATCCGACGGGCAGCATCCTGCCTCAATATTACTCACGTCCGACCCCGCAGGAGATTCGCACCTGGGTTACGACCACAGGTCTCTATCCGACACCGCCGGGATCCGGCAGTGCCTATCCGCGATCGGTGGTGGAGCGAATCTTCGACTTTGAATCTGAATTCGTCGATCGTGCGCCCGATAGCTATTTGATTGCGGCGGCCCCAGTATATGGCGACGTCGTCACGATCCCGAAGCCGCTGGTGGATTATCGGGTCCACGGACTAAACCATGGCGCGCATCTGCAGCTCGACGACAGCCGCTTCGCGCGCGAGGTCGATCTCACGCGCCGGCGTCACAAATTCTTCACGGAAGTGGCAAGCAGCGTGGGCATGAAGGTGGATGCAAATGCGCTGAATAGGAATTTGCTGTTTCTGTGCCTGCGCGCGGCGTCATACTCGCTGCGACCGGACATCCATCCGATCGCGGGCGACAGCGCGCCGCAGATTGCATCCGCCACGTTCAGGGCATTGATGTTTCCGCAAGGCTTCTCGCAGGCGCAGCGGATCTCGTTGTTCTTGTGGATGATCCTTGCGCTGTTCGGCCCGCGCGGCTTTCGGCGCTCCGTGGTGAGCTGGCGTTATGTGCCGACAGCACGGCCGCAATGGATGAGGCGAGCGCTTAGCCTGCTCCGGGTGGTGAAGAAAGCGCCGGCGGCTGCCTAGAGCAATTGCGGTTCCGATTGAAATCAGAACCGAGGGTCTTGTTCTGAGCCGGCTTCTTCGCGCGAACCGGTATCCACTTCGCGCGAAAACGCTCTAAGGCGAAGTCAGCGATCGTTCACTCGGCCAAATGCGGTTGTTGAACCCTGGGGCGGGGCTTCAGAAGTTCGGCAAAGGGGCGCTCGATCAGCCGCCATGCGGCAACGCCGATCAAGGCCGAAAGCGTCAGGCTGGTAATGAAGAATGTCGATGGATTGAAGTGTGCCTTGAACTTGCCGATCGCGGAAATGGTGAGGGTATGCGTCAGGTAGATTGAATATGAGGCATCGCCGAGCAGAGCGAGGGCAGGGACGATCCGGACGCTGCGGTTCTTTTCGACAATGACGGCGCCAGCAACCAGCAGGAACGCCGGGATGCCCCATGCCAGCAGGCGCGGGGAATCGACTGCAAGCCAGGCGGAAGCGGCAAACAGCAGCAGACCGGCGGCGAGCGCGGCATAGCCCCAGCGGAGCCGTGGCAGGCGGTCCTGCTCAAAGGCTCTGCCGAGCAGAATTCCCATTGGGAATTCGAGCATGATCGGATCTGTGTAGAATGTGATGGGGGGACTGTCGCCGGTGTAAAGGCGTCCCACTAGCATCAGGGCGAAGAACGTCAGGGCCAGGAAGACCAGCCGCTTGGCGTTGTCGAGGAAGAGTGCCAAGGCAAAGATGGCATAGAAGAACATCTCGCAGTTCAGGGTCCATCCGGGCACCACCACCGGCCAGATCTCACCGTTGCTCGGAGATCGCATCGGAACGAAGAAAAGGGATGCGAGAGTGTGGGAGGCGCTGACGACGAGCCGCGGAAACAGGGCCGGAAAGGCAACTGCCGCGGCGACGAAGCAAAGTGTCACGAACCAATACATCGGGACGATCCGGACAATGCGGTTCGCAAAGAATTCCGCCGGCGTCTGCGTGCGGTACGCGCTCACGGTCCACATCACGAATCCGCTGACGACGAAGAATATGTCTACACCGGCGCTGCCGATGACGAGCGCCCGGCCGTAGGTGAGGCCCTGCGCGTGAAAAGCGACGACCCCGAAGGCCGCAAACGCTCGCAGATATTGGATAGAGAGAAGCCTGGCCAACGCCGTCTCCCGGAGTAACTGCGACTGCCTGAAAAGGCGCCTCGAGCGGGCCCGCGCAACGCCCTTGCATGCGCGGCCATTGGTCCATCGCAGGTCGGGTGTTGGCGGTGTGAAGCGCTACCGCCGATGCTCACGGCGTCCGGTGCTTCCGCGGGACTTCCATCTTCCCGGCGGACTTCGTTGTTCGTGTGGACACTATGCGTTGTTTTTGCGACGCGGTTCCGCTTGAACCGATACAACCATCAAGCGAGCATCGCGAGAATGGGTGATTGCAGGCACGTGCTGGAGCATGATCCGGAAAAGCATGAAGCGGACTTTCCGGAGATCTGCCAATCTCATTCCGCCTTGGTGGAGCGTCAACCCGCTGATGGTCTTGCGCGCTGGCCCGATCGGCGTGCCGGGGTTCCGACCAGTGTCAGCAGCCAGACGATCAGCGCAAAGCTCGGCTTGAGCACGAGGCCGACACTGATCCAGCTAAACAGCAGGAAGTTGCAGATTTCGATGCGCAGCCGGCTCGAGTACAATCGCTGCACGAGAATGGCAAAGATCAGGATAAAACCGAACAGGCCATATTCGTAAGTGAGCTTTGCCCAGGTCGGGTCGTTGACCTCGTAGTTCATGTGGTAAAGCTTGACGTCCCTGAGATAGCTGCCTGCGCCGTTGCCGAACCAGGTGGCTATGGGGCCGTTGTCAAAGCTGTGTCCGATCATTTCCATTGGCGCGACGAAGCGCGCATAAGCGCTGGTATTCGGCGTCTGAAATTCAGAGAGGCGGTCGAACCACAGGTCAAGACCAGGAACGTCCAGGCTGTAAAGCAGATACAGCGCCAGGATCAGACCGACGAGAGAGACGATGAACAGCGGGATGCGAAACAACGATCTTGGCAGCAAGAAGCCAGCCGTGATCGCGAGCAAACCGGTGCCGGATAGCGAGCAAAGCAGGCCTGCCGCGAGAATGCCCATGGTCCGCAATCTCGCCTGCGAGCCAAACTCGATGATGAGGGCCAACGCGACGACGAGCGAAAGATCAGCCGACTCACGAAGAAAAAAGCCGTTCGGCTTGATGATTCCGCCGCCCTCGCGCAGGAAAGTGTAGTGTCCGGCACCGCGGATGGCTTCGGGCAGGTTGAAGTAGATGTTGGTCAGCAACGTCGATTTGGTGGCGTTGACGAGCACGATCTGCACGATCGCGATACAGGCGATGAAGGTTGCCGCCGAAACGTAGGCGGACAGGATGTAGTCGTGGACCTCCTCCGGCTCTCCCTTCAGCCGAGTGGCGAACGGAGCATAGAGAACGAAGAGCAGCATCAGCGAAGTCCATGACGTCGACGATGTCGCGGTCACCGTCCCGAAACAGGCGAATATCAGCGCAACAACGAACAGCGCGAGAGACAGCAATCCGACCGAAGCGAAGCCGCTGATCAGCAGATATGCCGTCACGGCGGCGTAGCAGATGAGGTCGGTCGATGCCGGGAAGGTATTGATGTTGTAAGCGATCTGCGACAGGAACAGGACGGAGATGATCGACGCCCAGACGGCGAAGCGCCCCGACTTGCTGAGTTCGGTGTCCGACATTGCCGGCTTTGAATGCGCTGCCCCGGCCGGCGCCGCCATGGGAGCCTGGATCTCAAAAGTCATCGCGACGTTTGCCTGGATGGATCAAGGTCACGCTAGCACAATTGGCAATCTGTATCGATCGATATCCGGTTCCAGTCATGCCGCCGCGCCGGCCTGCTTGACCAGGATGTCATGCATCCGCCTGGTTCCCTGCTCGAGCCCGAAGCGGTTCGACATCAGTTCGAACAGTGTGGCCTGCTTCCGGTTGAGCGCGGCGAGGTCGTCGATTCCATCGATGATGGTTTGTGCCAGGCCGTCCATGGTGTCGGCGAGATACATGGCCGATTGCTCGTCGGCCGTGGTGCCGTCGACCGCCGCGCGAAGGCCGAATATGGGAAGCCGTGCGAAAGCGTAGTCCAGCAGCTTGAGTTTGAACCCGCCGCCGAGCGTCTCCGCAACCAGGCCGCCGCGCGATCTCGCAAGCACGTTCGAGAGATCGTCCACCGGACCATGGAAGACCAGGTTCGGCCGTTCATGGGCGTAGCGCGCCTTGATATCCTCCGGAACATTGCCCACCACATCCAGCGTGACGTTTTGGCTCTTCAAGGCCGGCAGCAGCGCGCTGACGATATGCTCGAGATTGCGCTGCTTGGCGACCCATTCGAACGAGCCGAGCAGCAGGATGGACTTCGGTCGGGTTGGCTCGATGCGATCGCTCGGCGCGATCGCTCCGAGATAGATCGGCGGCACCACGAACGTGGTTTTGCCCGATCGCGCGAAATAGGCTGCGTCGGCGTCGGTGATGCACAGAATGCGGTCTGCCGCATCGACGATACGTTGCTCAAGTCGCCGGTACTTCTCGGCATCCCAGCGCATGATCGAACGGCGCAGCGGGTTGGCGAAATCCTTCGCGATCGCGGGCCTGATCTTTCCCTCGGCGTTGTGCGCGAGATAGCAGACCGACGCCTGCTTCCGGCGTTGCAATACCATCGGTAGCAACGCGGCAGAGCGCGCGTGATCGAACACGATCCAGTCCCAGCGCTGGTTCAGGAGCTCTGCTAGAGTCATGCCGATCGAGGGCGGTGCAAGGCTATAGGCATCTCTCGGCAACGATGTCAGCAGGCTCAGCATTCCAAGCCGTCGCGGCCACGGTGCCTCCGGAAAGGCCGTGCGCGGCAAGCGGAGCAGGCGGCCCTCGACCGGGCCGTTCTCGCGCCGTGAGCCGACGACCGTCACGTCGGTCTGTTCGGTCCGCGACAGAGCCGTGAGCAGTCCCGCGGAATAGAGCGCATCGCCGCTAAAGAGCGGCGAGGGGATGCGGCCGACGATCCACAGAATCTTCTTCATCACTCGATCTCGAAAGAACGCGCAGTACAGAATGTCGGTGCCGGGGGCGCACGCCCCATCCGGATCAGGCAGCGGACGGAGATTTTGTGCCGAGCAATCGCCGTTTGACCAGCAGCCTTGCGACATATGCGATCCGCTTCGCGCCGCGACCGACGGAGGCAACGCCTCGACGAATCCGTTCCGCAGGTTGCAGCGGGGGAGTATCGAGATTGCGCAGCTCGATGCTGCTTTCGTAAGCAGCCTGACTGACGAGGAACGGTTGGGTCTCGGCAAAATCAATTCCGTGCCGATCGTAATAGACCAGCTTGTGGTCCAGCGGCCGGTCGGTGACCGAAAGAGCTCTGATCAACCCTATCGCGCCCTTTCGGGTGACGGCATAGGCGGCCGATCCGAGCGCGGGCTTCAAGGGAATGACGAGCTGAGCTGCTTCGCCCTTGATCAGGGAAATCCCTGACTTGGACGTGTGCGCATAGTGGATGCCTTCGAACTTTACGATATCGCTTTTCGCCAGAAAGCGCGGCAAGTCGCGCCGGTAGAACAGCGGAAAGCGCTCCTCGAAAGCCGCATCGTCTTCAAGGACGATCGCCATCGGCAGGCCCCTGCGCACGATGCGCTTCAGCGCGGCGATGTGCGAGAGATAGCAGCCGATTTCGCCTGCCTTCATCGGACGATTGGCCGGTGCAAAGTGGAACTCGCGCCGGATTACCCGGCGAATGAGCGTCATCCGGTTCTTGGCGTCGATTGCGGAGATGCGTTCATAGGGGACCCCGAGCCGCGTCAGCGAACTCGAGATGTCCTGCCATCGTGCGATGTCCCGATCGAGATTGATGACGAAGGCCGGTATGGTAGCGTCGGTTCCCACGATCCTCTCACGTTTGATGTTACCGCTTGCACGACGCGAGCGATATTGCCGCAAATTCCGTCATCCTCCGGACATAAATTCGGCAGCCTGATCACATCATCGACAAGGTCGATGTATTTTGTCCGAGGCCACGTCTTCGTCCAATTCATCGATGTGAATGATCGAGCGTTGGAGCGCGAAGCTAACCTGTCCTACCGAGGCAGGGCTGTCAACTTGACGACTGCTCGCCTGTGAGGGCGGGAGTCTCGTCATCGAAATTGCATACGATCAGTCAGAAGGCTCGCTGAATGAACCTCACCGAGATTGCGAAACGTGTTCTCCCGACACTGGTGGTGCTGACGTCGGCGCTGACAGCGGCTTCGACGCCGGCGCGGTCGGCGGGATGGGAACTGGTGTTCTCGGACGAGTTCAACGGCGACAAGCTCGATCGTAACAAATGGGCGACGCGCTATCTCTACTCGAATGAGACGATGGATCACTTCAACGACGAGAACCAACGCTATCGCGACGGTCACGTCGTGGCCGACGGTGTTCTCAATTTGATCGCAAAGAAGATGCCCGGATCTCCCAGTCTGTACGAATCGGCAATGATCCGCAGTCATCGAACATTCTACTACGGATACTATGAAGCGCGTGTGTTCCTGCCCAACGCCAAGGGCGTCTGGCCGGCGTTCTGGCTCGAGGCGGACTACGATATCGACGGCAAAACCTGGCATCCGCCGGAGATCGACATCTTCGAGTTTGTCATGAATGGCGTCGAGGACAAGGCGAACTCATTGCACTCCAATGTGGTGGCGCCGTTCGATCCGCGGCAATACACCTATGTCGATCGCTCCTTCGAGCTCAAGTTCCAGAACATGTATGGCAGCGAGGATCTCAACCAGGGCTGGCACACCGCCGGCTTTGTATGGGCGCCCGACAAGATTTCAATGTTCTGGGATGGCAAGCTGATCTACACGCGCAATTACCAGTGGCAGCGCAGTGACGGAAAGCTTGGGCCGCCTGCGCACGTCGATCTCAACTTCGCCGTCGGTGGCAGCAAATGGGCCGGGCGGCACGGCATTGACGAGGCCGCGTTTCCGCAGAGCTTCAAGATCGACTATGTGCGCGTATGTCAGTTCACGACCTCCGAGCGTGGCGGCCGGCAATGCGGGCCGAGCCAGTTGACGCCGGATCCCCAGCAGTTCGGCTATTCTGCGCCGCTCAACGACATGGCGAAGCCCGCGTTCCTGCCTGTCAGCAAGGTGGTCGCGGGCAAGCAGCCCAGCGCGGGCGCTCTGGCGCTAACGACAAGCGACAAGCTCAACATCGAAATACCGCTTAAGATCCCGGCTGACTATCCGTCCAACCGGACGCTTCAGGTGACGGTCTACGACAAGGCGACCGGAGCCATCGTGTCGTCAGCCAACACCAAATTGCAGGTTGAGCCCGACAAGAAGCGGGCCGACGGCGCGACCACCGTGGTGGCCTCACTGCCCGCCGTTGAGCGCCCTGGAAACTATATTCTGTTTGGCCGGCTGGCCTCCGATGTGACCAACGGCAATGGAGCGAAGCAGACGCTGTCCAGCCCGGTGACATGCAGCACCGATGTCGTCCAGCCCCCCAAGGCGACGGTGTGCAAGCTCCTGAACCTGGACGTGCAGGCGCAATCGCATTGATGCCGCCTGTGGCTACGGCGAGCTCGCCGTGCTGCCGGTCCTTGCCGATCCGGCCGCACGGCTTGTTCGCTATGCGCGCTCGGCACCGAAGAACTCGCGCCGTAGCTTCGGGGTCAACAGTCTGAGCGAAAGCGCGGTCCTGACGAAGCCGATCGGATTGGCCAACGTCGCCTTCTTGAAGAAGGTTGCGATCAGCCCCGAGGAATTGCTGTGGGCTCCCGGATGCCCGACGCGATAGATCGCGCCGAAGAATGGGAGGGCCTTGAGCGGCGTTCCAGCGGCGGACATCTCCTGGGCGACCGCGATATGGCTGCCAAGCATGCGCTTCAGGTAGTCATCGGCGTCGTTTCCCTTGAGCCTCTCGAGATCATAGAGCCGGGCGCTGATGATGTGGGATGTGCCGCAAAGCATGAAGAATTTCGAAATGGCTCCGAGCAGCACGTTGCCTTCGCTCCACATGTAGCCGCGGTCGATATACCAGCCATTGTCGTCGGGATGCCGGGCGACGTAGTCGGCGAGCCGGGAACTGACGAAATCGTCATCGTCGACAATCATGAAAAAGGTAGCGTTCTGTGCGGCCAGCATTCCTGCGCGCACGCGGCGTCCTTTATCGATACGGAAGAAATCGCGGAAAACCTCGACATCGTCCGTCGCACCACGTTCATGCTTCGGGTTCGGCTCAAAGTCGACGCGCTCGACTGAAAAGCCTTTTGGCAGGTCAGGCAGATCTGCCCCGTCATTCGCCACAATAATGGCTTGCCAGCGGTCACTATTCTGACCCGAGATCGATGCTATGGTTTGCGCGAGCCGCGCCTTGAGAGCGTCCCAGTTCTTGGAATTGGCCGGATGGCGAACCGGTATGATGAAGGTCAACATGAATTATCTCGCATGGACGTCATGGGCTCTGATGCTACGCATCGCGCGATGGTTCGGCCGAGGTAACATGCCCCGTTGGCCCGGCAGATGCATAGCAGCAAGTTGGCATGAACTTTCAGCGAGAGGTTTGTGGCAAAGCTGTGAAGCGAACTGCCTCTTGCGTGTGCAAGGGGTCGTTGCGGAACCGTGACGCTATCGGACATGCTTTCGGAACAATTTGCTAGCTGCTGATCGGCTCAGCGCAGTTTCCCTCTTCTCGATGTGACGGCTGATGACACCTGCAACGGCGCTGGATCAAAGATCTTCCAAACAGCTATTGACCATCCAGTATCTGCGCGGGGTCGCCTCGGTGATGGTGGTGTTGCACCACATCAGAAATCCCTGGCCGAATCTCTACAACCCGCTCGAGAGGTTCGCCATGGGCGAGGCGGGGGTCGACATCTTTTTCATTATCAGCGGCGTGGTGATGTACGTTTCGTCGCGGATCGAAACGCCTGCCGTCTTCGCCGGATTGCGGCTTATTCGCGTCGCGCCCTTGTACTGGATTCTCACGCTCTGTGCAGCGAGCCTGCTTCTGATGTCAGGCGGGGCCAAGCCCGGCTTCGCGCTGGTGAACGACGTGATGCTTTCCGCGATGTTCTTTCCGCATCACAGTTCGATCTTTCAAGGCACCATTTGGCCGGTGCTGAATCCGGGCTGGACCCTCTATTTCGAAATGTTCTTCTACTTGATCTTCACGATTGGGTTGTTCTTCCGCAAACCGCTGCTGATTTCGCTGGGCCTGATTTCGCTGCTTGTTGCATTGGGCCTCGTTGTCTCGACCGATGAATCGATCTTTCACAGCTACACGCACCCGCTGTTGATGTATACTCACCCCCTGATGCTGGAGTTTGCAGCGGGCATCGTGTTGGGGTGGTTGTTCCTCAACGAGAAAATCCCCAACGTCTGGTTGCTCTTGCCTGTAGGATTTGTGACGCTGTTCGCGGTGCATGCGTTGCAGCTTCCGCACCTGTACCTGCTCAATGGGTTGTGCGCAGCGTTGATCATGCTCGGCGCGGTCGCCGCCGAACGGTCATTCAAGATTCGCGATATCGGTTGGCTGCGGTTGCTTGGAGACGCCAGCTATTCGATCTATCTGACGCACGCGTTGACGCTCTTCGTGTTTCGCCGCCTGTTTCTTCGATTGCCGGTGGAAGGTGTGCTGCAATTTGCATCATTCGCAATTCTCGCTGCGACAGCTTCGCTCGCGGTCGGATTTGTGGTGTACTTCAAGGTCGAGCGCCCGATGACGCGTTGGCTGCGTTCGCGGTTTCTTACGGTCTTCGCGGTCGAGCGCGGACGTGCCGGCCGGCGACTACGGGAGACGGGCGCTGCGGTCACCGTGGCTCAGCCGGCGGGGGAGTAGTCCCGCGAAGAATACCCTGTCTACTTGTTGAGCAAACTGTTGTGAGGGTCTGCTTTTTGCCGAACTGTTGCGCATGTTTCATGGGGCGGGGCGCCTGCGGTCGGAGCCCCAGTATGGCTACGGGATCCTCATGGGCGTGGTAGCGTTAAGTGTGAGCTTTCGTTGAGGCTTTAGTGCCAGACGGGGGCGCGGGATCCGCAACCCTTACAACGATTTTTCCAACGATTTTTCGGGCTCGGCCCACCAGCATTCTGATTTCGTCACTGAACCCCATCGTGCGTCACCGCGATCGCGCGGCCGCATCAGGACAGTCAAGAGATGAATGTTGCTTACCTCATTCTCGCCCATAGGCAGCCGGAGCAACTTGCTCGGCTGGTTTGTGAGCTCCAGTCGCCGTCCACGGAGATCTTTGTGCATATCGATGCCCATACGGACATCGGTCCATTCCAGCGCGCGGTCGGTCCTCGCGCGCATTTCACGACCAAGCGAATTCCAATTCATTGGGGTGACTATTCGTTGATCAAGGCAGCCCTCGTGCTCATGGAGGCGGGGTTGGCGGCGCCGCGCCGCTGCGACTATCTCGTCCTGATCAGTGGGACGGACTATCCGCTCCGTTCGGTGGGCGAGATCGAGCAGTTCTTTCGCGAGAACAACGGCACTGAATTCATCGACTCGGTGGCGATGCCGTCGGAAGCCGCCGCGAAACCGCTGTCGCGCCTGACGCACTACAAGGGCCGTCCCGGGCCGGTCGGCTGGTGGATCGGCAAGGGTCGCAAGCTGCTCGAAGGGCTTGGCCTGGTGCCGATGGCGCGCGATTACAAGAAGTGGTTCGGCGAACTCGTGCCGTACGCCGGCAACCAGTGGTGGGCGTTGACCCGCGACGCCTGCATCTACATCCAGAAGTTCGCTGACGAGCATCCCAAGTTCATGAAGTTCTATGAAAACACTCATGTGCCGGATGAGATGGTGTTTCAGACCATCCTTGCGAACTCGCCGTTTCGTTCGAAGATGCGGCGCAGCATCACCTATTCGGACTGGAGCGGCGGCGGGGCAAATCCGTCGGAGATCGGCGAGCGTCACATCGCGATGTTCCGTGCCAATCCGTGCATGAAGATAGATGGCATCTACGGCTCCGGTGAACTGTTGTTTTGTCGCAAGGTCACCGATGCCACTGTCTCCGAGGAGCTCGCGGTCATGATCCGGCAACGGAATGTGGGTATGTGACACGTTCCCGTCGCATTGCTTGCATTTGATGCCCGAAGGGGCCGGTGTAGTCATGATTTGCTGGAAGCCGAACATGCCACATGCGGCCTCTTCGGCTACAATTTGGTCGCATTTCCGGGCTGGTTGAGGGCTCATGCGTGACCCGCGTGGAATCGCGAACAGCAGGCGTGCCTCTTGCAAAGTCAGGTAGCTGGCCAACTGTCCGCTCGGCTGATCTCCCCGCGGCGGAGCATCTGATGGCAGTTGAATTGCATGAGCTTCAAGGACTGCCCCGAAGACAATCCGCCGTGTGTGAGCTGGTCTGTGCACGGTTCCATACATTCACCGCTTCCGACGCGCAGCCTGTCGGAAACGTCACCCGCAGGGAAGATAACTGCAAATGGTAGGCACGGAGCCAGGCAATCGTACCCATGCCGTTCGCGCAATCCGGGGCGTGTTCTGGTCGAGCGTCAATTCGGTGATTCCGTCGCTCGCGGGCTTTCTCGTGTTTCTGGTGACGTCGCGCTATCTCGGTCCCGCCGAGTTTGGTGTCGTCGCCCTTGCCGGCAGTCTGGTTGCGTTGCTCGCCGTGCTGTTGCCGACCGGTTTCGCCGAGGCGATTGTTCAGCGGTCGTCCGTAGACGACATTCATCTGGACTCCACCTTCTGGGCGGCGTCGATCTGCGCGCTGGTCGCGTATGCCGTGCTGGCCATCTGCAGCGGACCGTTCAGTCGAATGCTCGGCTCGGAATGGGTTGCCGTGCTGCTGCCCGTCGCCGGGCTAAGATTGTTCGCCGACGCCGCGGGCATCGTTCCACAGGCTATCATTACCCGGCGAATGTCCTTTGAATTGATTGCCGGTCGGACACTGCTCGCCACGCTGGTATCGGCGGCGCTGACCGTGCTCCTTCTCGTGGCAGGCTACGGAGTTTGGGCGCTCCTCATCGCCCAACTGTCCTCGTCGGTCACCGCGACCGTAGCCGCGATGTGGGGAGCCGGTTGGCGACCGAAATTCCGCATCAGCCTGACCGCGCTCAAATCGCTCGCGCGTTACGGTGCGTTTTCGTCGGGGACGCGCGCCATGCAGGCTCTGACGACCCAGGCGGATCCGGCAATCGTCGGGCTCTATTTGGGTCCGCATCAAGCGGGTATCTATGCCTTTTCCAGGAACCTGTTCCAGATGATACTCAACGTCCTGGCGACACCCATCGGCGCGGTGGCCCATCCGATGTTCTCGTCTATCCAGGAAAATGTCGATCGGGTCAGGAAGGGGTTTCTGCTTGCGACATTTTTGTCGTCGGCGTTGTCGTTTCCGGTCTTCATCGGGTTTGCGATGGTGGCGGACCTCGCGGTTCCCGTCGTATTCGGATCGCGCTGGATCGATACGGTCGATCCCATCAGGCTGTATTGCGGCCTGGGCTTGATGGCCTGCATCGGCGTGATTCAGGGCAGCCTCATCAACAGCCGCGGACACGCGCATTGGTGGTTCTACTACCAGCTTGCCGCTGGAATAGTCACACTGGCCATCCTGGTGCTGATGTCGAGGTTTGGCGTGACGACGCTGTTGGCGACCGTTCTGGTTGCGACCATCGCGCGATGGCCGTTTGCCATGATCAAGACCTCGCGGCTGCTGTCGGAACCGGTGTCGGAGTATCTGCGGGTTTTCGTCGGTCCGGCCGGCTCCAGCCTGGTCATGGTCGCGGCCATTGCGGCCACGCGACATGTCCTTCCGGAGCTTCCGCCAGTCGTTGCACTGAGTATCAGCATTGCTGTTGGAGCGGTGTCGTATCTTGCGACGATGCTGTTGATCGCCAGGGACCAGACCATGGATATCGCGAGACTGCTCGCCGGATCGATCGGCTCGAAGTCGCAGAGGCATCAAGGAGTGGCGTCTACGCCCGGTTGAATATGTCGGTTGCACTACCGTGATCAATGACCATAATGTCGCCTGGCGTTCACGGCGTTAGGTGTCCGCCGGTTCTCGAATTTGACCAAGGCCCCGAGCAAATAGAAATGCGCGAAGTTGCACTAACGTTGGTCCTGTGCTCTCGGAATGGAATGAGAACCGTCGGAAATTGCCTGGACCACATCCGGTCGATGGACGGTGCTGACGCCATTGAGGTCGTGCTCGTCGACAATGGTTCGACAGATGGCACCTTCGCGGCGATGCAGGAGTTCTGTCAGGTCAATCCCGCTCTGTGGCGTGCCATCCTGGAGACCAAACCCGGCAATTCGGCCGGGCGAAATACCGGCATCGCGGCGTCGTCCGGCGACGTCATTCTTTTCATCGACGATGATTGCTACCCTGATCGCAGCTTTGCATCGGCCTGGAGAACGGTGTTCGCACAAGATCCCGGATTGGGCTTTGGCTCCGGAAGAATCCTGCCATATGACGCACGGCAGTCGCCGCTCGGCTGCAACACCAGCACCACAACACAGATTCTGTCCTCGTCCACCTTTGTACAGCGAGGCTTCGTCCAGGGGTCGAACATGGCGTTCAGGCGTCAGTGCTTGACCGATGCCGGCATGTTCGACAATCGCTTTGGGGCTGGCACTCCGTTTGCCGGCGAGGAATGGGAAGTCGCCGTCAGAGCATCATACGCCGGCTGGACGGGCGGCTATTTCCCGGAGCCAAGCGTGGCTCACGATCACGGCCGCTTTGACGACGAGGCTTTCGTTCGCGGGCACTACTACGACATCGGCGCCGGCGCCGTGTACGCCAAGCACCTTTTGACGGCGCATGCGCCTGCGACCGTCGTGGAGATCGCGCGGGACATCCGCAGACAGATCAGGAAGCGCGCCGCCGTGGGTCCGCTGTTTGGAGGAGCCGTGCAATATTACTCGACCATGCTGCGTCAGGCGCGATCATGAAACTCTACTACTATCGGAGCACCGCGCCGAACTTCGGCGACGATCTGAACAACGTGCTTATGCCGAAGGTTTTCCCGCGCTTCTTCGACGAAGACGATCTGACCCTGTTCCTCGCGATCGGGTCGGTCCTGTTCGACCATCATCCGCAGCAGGCCACCAAGGTGGTGTTTGGATCGGGATTCGGGCAGTACACCGCGGCACCTCGGCTCGACGAGCGATGGAAGTTCTACTGCGTGCGTGGGCCGCTCACCGCGCAAGCGCTGGGACTCGACGAACGACTAGTCGCGGCCGATGCCGCTGTTCTGGTCAATCGTCACCTGAAGAAAGCGGTGCCGAAGCGCTTCAAGTTCAGCTACATCCCGCATTGGCAGAGCCTGTTGAACGGCAACTGGCCGAAAGCCTGTGAATTGGCCGACGTCGAACTGATCGATCCGCGTTGGCCGGTCGATCGGGTCCTCGACATGATCCAGGCCTCGAACACGGTCATTACCGAGGCGATGCACGGCGCGATTGTGGCGGATGCGCTACGGGTGCCATGGGTGCCGGTTCTTCCATTCCACCGATCGCACCGATTCAAATGGTCGGATTGGGCAGGCGCCCTCAAACTCGATCTCAGGCCATTCCCGACCTTTCCTGCGACGTTGCATGATCTCTGGGTTTCCAAGACGGGCAGGGACGGCAATTGGATGTCCAGCAAGAACCGGCTGATTCAATTGGCCGTCACCGCGGCCAATGACACGCTGCCCTACGCAGCCGCGCGAGGATTGCGGCGACTGAGCGAGATGGAGCCGGTGCTCAGCTCCGATATTGCGCTCGCGAGGGCCGTCGCGAAGCTTGAGGACGCCGCCGATCAAATCCGGCGCGATTTTCATCGTTGAAACGAGGCGCGCGGCGTCCTTGCTCGACAAGGTTCAGAACTGGATGACCTTGACGCCGGCGATATGCATTCTGGCGGGAAAAGCGCTGGGATTCTCCGGCTCGCCCGCCGGACCGCCAACGGCGACGTCCAGCAGCATGTACCAGGGCCCGGCGCCGACCAGGTTCGGCATGGCGCAATAGGGCTTGTCGTTGAAGTAGTAGACGATCTGTTGCGTCCCGATCAGGCAGCCGAAACGGTTGAATCGGGAGAACAGACTCGCGCCTTCCTCGACCAGGCCAAGCGGCATCGCCGCGCCGCGCGCGTCGGGTCCCTTTTCGCCTTTCCAGTGGATGCTCGAGAATACGACGTCGTCCCGATACTGCGGCAATCCAGTGATGTAGGCCTCGATGACATCGATCTCAGGGGGCCAGCCGGGGGCGACGGGCAGCAGCCATAGCCCCGGCCAACTGCCTGGGACCCTCATCAATCTGACATTGAACTCGACATAACTGTTGATGGTGATGCGGTTGAACAGCGTTCGCGACGTCACCATGGCTGCGGAAAATCGAAACGGCGTTTCCTTGCGCCAGCCCGGCACCAGTTTGCCGCCCTGGCGATCCGATAACCCTTCTTCGTGATACTCAGCCTGGATGAAGCGGCAGCCGGATGCCGGATCGATACCCCACACCGTCGTCTCCGGATCGAGTGCCGGGTCGGCATAGTAGCCCAGTTCCTTGTTGCCGTCCTGGCGCCGTCCGGTGGCGAGACGGCTTTGCCAGCATGGTCTGCCGTTGGGCGTAAACCCGTCGTCGCTGGCGAATTCGCGATCAAGCAGACGATCCGAAAATATCACCGTACCGTGCGCGGGCAGCGGAGGTAGCTGTACGTCGTCCTTGGGGTAGGAGGTCGCGATCGAGGGGTGCGGGCCCCATCTCACCTCGCCGCTGGTGTGCGCGAGACCGAACAGTGGGTGTCCGAAATCCGACACCTGGAGGACGATTGACTTGCCCTCTGCAAGCGGCCGCACAAGGCGGATCTTCACCAATTTGACCCGCTCGCCGGGCTGAAAGATCACGAAGCCGCGTGCTGCGATGAAGTCGGCGCCGGCGGTCGCCGCGCCCGGAAATGCCCCGATCGTTCCGCTTCCATTGAGCGTCTCGTACTCCAGCACGATCGTGCAGGCGGTCGGTGCGTTGAGCTTGACGGGTACTTCCACCCAGAACTCGGTGGATCGCACCGTCGTATTCTCCACGGTGATGATGGCGTCGCCGAATGATAGGGCTCCGTCCGCTGCGGCCGGCGTGTCGAAGACGGTGAGCGGGCCGATGGTGGTCAATGCAAGGCCGGCCGCTCCCTTGAGCACCGCTCTTCGCGTTACGCGACTCATCTCTGCCTCACCGGCTCCAAAGGCGACGTCCGGACGAGAAGCCGAAGGATACGATGGACTGCACCGCCAGGGCGGCAAGGCCCAACGGGACGGCCAGTGCAAGCGCTCCATATCTGCGTTTGGCGATCGCGTATTGGCTTGCCGTGTGCAGCTCGGTTCGAAGCGTGCGCAGCCCTTGCCAGTCGCGGCGACGCAAGGTCGAGCTGAGCCAGCGCAAGATGAATGTCGCGCGGGTATCCGGCCGCAGGATGTATTTGGCGTAAAAACTGCCGCGGCCGCGATCATAAGACGTGAGCAGCGCCGGCACGTCGGCGTCGACGCGGCCGTGATCGTGCGCCACGGTCGGACGGGGATCGAAGCAGGCGTCGAATCCGGCCCACAGCACAGCGGTCACCGCATCGATGTCCTCGCAGGGAAAGCGCGTGCCCGCCCCGAGATCGGGATCTATGCCGCCGATCGCCTGCAGGGCCTCGCGACGGAACGCGAGATTCGCGCCCTGCAACGTCCCGGCCCTGACAAAGGTCCGCTTCGGATAGACACGTGGTGCCTCGCTTTCCTCGATCGTGATCCTGGCGTGGCTCGGATTGTGGAGAAGGATACGGCCTCCGATCACACCCGCGCCGGGATGATCGGCAAATGCCGCGAAGATCGCATCAACATAGTCGGGCGACGGATAGCAGTCGTCGTCGGTGAAGGCGATGATCCTGCCGCGTGCGCTTTCCCAACCGAGATTGCGGGCCGCACCGAGACCGATCCGCTTGCAGAAAATGTATCTTGAGGCCGGGTCGTTGGCGAAAGCACGCTGGAGCACGTCCGCTGTATCGTCGGTCGACGCGTTGTCGACCCATATCACCTCGTAAGCGTGATTGGTGCGCAACGCCCGCATCGCGCCCAAGGTCCCCGACACGCGATTCGCTCGATTTCGCGTGCAGATGACGATCGATACTTCGATCTTTCTGGTTGAATCAGAATCCACAATCAGGTCCTGCGCATGTCACCAGGCGGAGAGTATCGGCTAGAGGCCGGCATGTGTGTCGTACCACCCAGGCAGTGAGCCGCGTTGGCCTGTGCAGAGCTTGTACACCGCCTTGAACGGCAGTGCCAAAACGGGAGATTTGGCCAAGAGGGAGTCGTCGCCGAAGTACCGGTAGTCGCGGAATATCGATCGGTAGCGGCGGACGATGCCGTCAAAGTCCAGCCAGTCATTGCCGAGGTCTTCGCCGAACGGACCGGAGGCGCCGCCTTCGAAGACATGCGCGACGCTCGAGCCGTCCAGCGCCTTGGTTTTGACCTGCGATCCCGGAATTCGCTGCTGCTGCACCGCTTTGAATTTCCGGTAGCCAAGATCGCGCAAGAGGCCGAGCTGGGCCTCGACCTCATCAAAGTCGACCTTGTCGGATTCGATCGAAATGTAGCGAGGGCGGTTGGGCTGCTTCTTCAGTCCTTCCAACACCAGATGATCCGCTCCCTCGACGTCGATCTTGAGAAAATAGGGCACGCCGCAGGAGCGGTAGACATCGAGAACGTCGATGCGCGGCAAGACGATGCATTCGCTCTTGTGACCCAATTTCTCGCTGCGCTCGGCTCTGTCTTTGTTGATGGTGGAGAGAACGGAGTCCGAATTTCTGTAGAAGGTGATGGCGGGCCCTTCGGACTCCGCTGCGATTGCTCCCTCGATGATCCGCAACCGCCCGTTCGCGACTTCATTGCGAAATCGCGAACGGCAATGTTGTACGAGGTCCGGGTTGGCCTCGATCCCGAGAACCTTGAAGCCCTTCTTGAGATAAAAGGCCGCATCCTCGCCCTTGTGCAGGCCAACGTCATAAATCAAGTCTGCAATCATTGCGAAGCTCCCACCGGTTGTTACCCATCGAGCCTTCCAAATGATCGTGCCGGTCATGGCCTGGTTTGCGCGAATCTTCTCCTTTTCGTGAGCCCGGCCGGCTAGGGCCGCCCGTCAGGCGGCCGCCCTGGTGTTGCTGCGGATCTGGCGTTCGATCCATTCATAGGTCTTCTCAAGACCGGAGCGCAGCGTTGCCGATGGCTTCCAGCCGAGCTTCTGGCCGATCAGGCGATTGTCCGAGTTGCGGCCGCGAACGCCGAGCGGACCGGGAATGTGCTTCTTGATCACCTTCTTGCCGGCGATGTCGGAGACGAGATCGACAAGCTGGTTGATTGTGACCATCTCCTCCGACCCGACATTGACCGGACCTTCGAAGTCCGACCGGGTCAGGCGAATGGTGCCTTCAAGACACTCATCGATATAGAGGAACGAGCGTGTCTGCGTGCCGTCGCCCCAGATCTCGACCTCGCCATGATTGGAAGCCTGGGCGACCTTGCGGCACACTGCGGCCGGCGCCTTCTCTTTGCCACCTTCCCAGGTGCCCTCAGGCCCGAAGATGTTGTGGTAGCGCGCGACGCGGTTCCGCATTCCATAGTTGCGGTTGTAGGCAAGATATAGTCTCTCCGAAAACAGCTTCTCCCAGCCGTATTCGCTATCCGGCGCCGCGGGATAGGCCGAATCTTCCGCGCAGTTCGGATTGTCGGGATCCTTCTGATTGTGCTCCGGATACATGCAGGCCGACGACGAATAGAACATGCCGCGCACATTCCGCTTCTGACAGGCATCGAGCATGTTGAGGTTGATGGTCGCCGAATTGTGCATCACGTCGGCGTCATGTTCGCCGGTGAAGATATAGCCGGCGCCGCCCATGTCGGCGGCGAGCTGATACACCTCGTCGAATTTGCGGTCGGTGATCTGTCGGCAGAAATTCTGGTCGCGAAGATCGCCGACCACGAAATCATCGGCTTCGGTCTCCGCGAATGGCGGAAATTTCAGGTCGACACCACGCACCCAGAAGCCCTCACGCTTGAGTCGCTTGACCAGGTGCCCGCCAATGAAGCCACCCGCGCCGCAGACCAGTGCGGTGGACATGCTCTTCGTCGCCATTAGATTTTCCTTTCCGCAGTTTTCGAACCGATTGCATAGTCAAATACTGTTTCAAATCGGTCGGTTACCGATTTGATGTCGTAGTTTTCGAGCGCAAATGATCTCGCCTTGGCGGCTGCATTTGTTCTCAAGGTTTCGTCATCGAGAAGCCGCAGCGCGGCCTTCAGGAACGCTGCCTGATCGACGGGATCAACGACCAATCCGGCGCCATTGCGGCGAACCAGATCAGACGCGAGATTTTCCTTCGGCGCCGCCAGCAGCACCGGACGTCCGGCGCAGAAATAGGATTGCACCTTCGAAGGTACCGAGAATATTCCCGCCTCCGGTTCGATCGTCGCAACGGCGACATCGGAGGTGGCGAGCACCATCGGGAGATCCGCGAAGGGCTGCAGGGGCAACAGGATCAGATTGTCCAGCCCGAGCTCGGCCTTGGCCTGCTCGAGACGGGTGACGCCAACGCCCTGGCTCACGGTCACGACATTGGCGCGTCCCTTCACCATCTTGGCGAGCTGCACCAGCAGGTCGGGATTGTGCTTCAGCCCGAGCGTACCCGAATACAGAAAGTTGAACGAGTTATGCAGACCGTGACGGCGCGCCCATGCGTTGTCCTTCGGGTGTGGCGCGATATCGTTCAACGCACCCCAGTTCTCGATCACAAAGACGTTGTCTTCGGTGCCGGTCCACTTGCTCGCAAGCGGTGAGAACGCGTTCGTGATGACGACAACCGCATCGGAGCTCTGAAACTGGCGCCGCTCGAGAAACCGATAATAGGCGCCCACCACGGCACCGGGCGGACCCAGCTTTTTGCGCAGTAGCTGAGACACGGCAACGCTGTAGAAGTCCTGAACCCAGAACACGAACTTGGTGCCGGTCTGCTTGCACGCGTTGACGATGGCCGATTGGGCTTCGGTCGGCGTATTGCCGGAGATTACGATGTCGGGCTTGTCCGTATGCACCAGCTTCGCAACGGCTTTGCCGTAGGCGACATCGTCGAATCGACGGCGCACGAAGGACGCCTTGTCGTAAGGCCGCGAGAGCTTGACGCCGGCAAAAGAGAGGTGGGCGGGATCGTCGGACGATTTCTCGAGCTTGCCCTTTGGACCGAGATCGCCATGGAAGTATGCATGGCTGACCTCATGTCCACGCGAAGCCAGTTCGCGGCTGAGATCGACCTGGAACGGATGTCCCGCGTAGTCGTGCACGAAGATCTTCATAGCGGCACCGCCCATCCAGCAAGCGGCGCCTGGCCGTCGGGAAAATGCTCACGATACGAGATCGTTCGTTGTGCACCGGCGGATCGGAGGTGCCTGTCGTCGGCTTGCATTATCCTCAATTTCGAACCTTGTTGAAGGCAGCGCAACTTGGCGTGCATGTTGGCGTCATGTTTCGGAGGCACTCTGCTCGAATATTGGACAACAGCGGAGTGAGGCATGATCGCGGCTTCTATTCGACGAGTAAGAAATTCTTGTGTCGGTGGGAATTCAAAATCGGTGCCAAGTGGCGGCAATGGCGACGGACCACTACACGGCGTGCTCAAAAGTCATCGAGACATGCGTCCTTGCCTCAAAGCGGCCACATAAGGAGTGCCTACGCGACGGTGCCTCGATCCCGCGTTCGAGCCTGCGCCTTATCAGGCTATCGTCGCATGGCTGGACAGAGGACGACGCGTGCAGTGCGCCCTTCGAGTAGACCGATCCTTTGGGGGTCCCATGTCAGCTAGGTTCGTTGTTATTGCCGTCGCCGGATGGCTTACAACATGCCACGCAGCCCTTGCCGATCCGATGACGCTGGATTTTTCCTGGGGCGGCGCCAAGGGTTGCGTCACGCTCTTTCCGAATCCCGAATTTCGTCTTCGCAATGTTCCGGCGGGCGCAAAAAGCCTGTCGTTGACCCTGACTCAAGGCGTCAGGGAGATGGGCGGGGAGGAATTGCCCATCCCCTCGGATGGCATTTTGCCGTCTGGAACCTTTAGAACATTCGGCCCATGCAATCCGGGCGTGTATCGATGGACGGCGCAGGCCAAGTCGGCGACCGGGGAGGTTTTGTCGGAGGCGCATCGGGCACGGTATTATCCATCCGACGAGCTCGCGGAACACCAACCCTAAGCAAAACCTGGCGTCCGTACCTGCCGATGGGGTTGTGTGGCCACATTGTTGCCACTTGGCGGAACTCGGCGTCCGCTGCCGCAATCGCAGGCATTGTTGTGCTCGTCCAAAGGCATCGCCTGCCTTGTGAGCCGGCACGTCGCTTCATTCTCACGGTAGCTGATGTAGTGGAACTCCGGCGGAGGCGCGCTGACGACGTGCGCGTTGCCTTCTCCCGGCTGCGCGCCGCGGATCCGCGACAAGGCATCATCCGGTAACGCACTGTAGCGTGCGCTGCTTGTTCCTCATCGCGAAGAAGCCGCATTTTGAATCGATAGGTTGGCAATCGTCTTGGAAATACTGCTGAGCCGCTTTGAACAGAGAAGATTGCGCGAGGAGTGAGGCCAATCAAATTTCCGCGACAAATTAGACTATCGAGTTTCGGCGTGTCCCCGGTTTCCGAGCGCCAAGCCGTCGTGATCGACGAGCGTGAAGGCCTTGGGTGGGCGTTGTGCGCGCCACTTCGTCGACCGGTTGCAAGGTCGATCGGCTGTTGCATCGGCAAGTTGAGTTGTTACCGCGCCGGAGCGGCAACATGACCAGGACGGTGCTGGTCACCGGCGGTGCGGGATATGTGGGCTCCCACTGCTGCAAGGCATTCGCCAGGGCTGGCTGGAATGTTGTGGCGCTCGATAACCTCTCGCGCGGATGGCGCGAAGCGGTGCGTTGGGGGCCGCTGGTGGAATGCGATGTTCGCGATCCGCTTGCGGTGCGGGGGGCGCTGGAGGCATATGAGCCGGATCTGGTCGCGCATTTCGCAGCGTTCGCCTACGTTGGCGAGTCAGTCGAAAACCCGGCGCTCTATTACGAGAACAACACCGCGGGCACGCTTGCGCTGCTGAATGCGATGCGCGCAACAGGCTGCCGCAAGCTATTGTTCTCGAGCACGTGCGCCAGTTACGGCATCCCCCAGCACATCCCGATCGACGAAAGCCATCCGCAAGCGCCGATCAATCCCTATGGCTGGTCGAAGATGATCATCGAGCGAATGCTCGAGGACTTTGGCACGGCCTACGGAATCGGATCGGTGTCCTTGCGCTATTTCAACGCCGCCGGCGCTGATCCTGATGGTGAGATTGGCGAGCGCCATGAGCCGGAAACGCATGTCATTCCTCTGGCCATCGAAGCCGCACGCCGGACCGATCGGCCATTCACAATACTCGGCACGGATTTTCCGACGGCGGACGGCAGCGCCATCAGGGACTACGTCCACGTCAGCGATCTGGCGCGAGCCCACGTGCTTGCCGGCGAAATGCTGCTCGAACGGGGTGGCACTCATGTGTTCAACCTTGGCACGGGCGTTGGCACCAGCGTGCTCGAATTGATCGCGGCGGTGAAACGTGTCGCTGGGAACGAGCCGGTCGTGCGCCGTGGCGCGCGACGGCCGGGCGATCCCGCCAGGCTCGTCGCGTCGTTCGCCAAGGCCGAGCGAGAGCTCGGCTGGCGGCCGCAGCAATCCGATATCGACTTCATCATTGAGACGGCACTTGAGTGGCGGGACCGTCATCCGCCGGTCTGACACAGCAACGAAACGGCCATGCTCTCTTCCATCGCAGACCTGCCGCTCGGCGAGGGGGTCACGCACGTTGCGGTGACATCGCCTGCGGACATTGCCGCAACCGAATTGCGCGAGGGCATGACGGTGTTCTGGCACGGTGATCGCCCGATCGGTCATGTGCTGATGCATCAGGGGCGGCGAAGCGGTTCGCGGATTGATCACGTCGACGCCGAGTTTCTTCAGGCGATCGGGGACGAGTTGCAAAGGCAGGCCAAGCCGACTGTCACGGCAAGTGTCGTCATCTGCACGCGGGATCGACCGGAAGAGCTCACGGCCTGCCTAGCGTCATTGCCGCGGCAAAGCTTCCGGCCGCGTGAGATCATCGTGGTCGATAACGCCTCACGGGATCCGCGGACGCGCGATGTCGCTTTGGCTGCTGGAGCGGTTTACGTCCGCGAGGACAGACCAGGGCTCGATATCGCCCGCAACACCGGCGTGCTTCATGCAAGCAGCGATATCGTGGCCTTCACCGACGACGACGTCATGCTTCATCCTCATTGGCTGGAGCGGCTGGTGGCCGCATTCGATCAGCCGCAGATCGCGGCCGTCACCGGGCTCGTTCTTCCGGCCGAACTCGCAACCGAGGCGCAGCGGCACTTCGAAACCTACTGGGGATTCGGCAAGGGCTACCGGGAGCGCGACTTCGACAGCTCATGCTTCAAGTCGCATCGCCGGGACGCGTTCCCGGCGTGGGACGTCGGCGCCGGCGCCAGCATGGCATTTCGCCGCGACGTGTTCGAAAAGATCGGCCTGTTCGACGAGCGGCTCGACGTCGGGCAGGCAGGCTGCTCCGGTGATTCCGAATATTGGTACCGCTTGCTCGCCAGCGGCTACACTTGCCGCTACGCGCCGTCCTCTGTGGCGTTCCATTCTCACCGCCGCACGATGGAAGGGCTCGCGAGTCAGATCTACTACTACATGCGAGGCCACATCGCGGCGCTGCTGGTGCAGTATGAACGAACGGCTCTCCGCGAGAATCAGGTGCGCGCGTATTTGTACCTGCCGACCTGGTACTCCTATCGGCTGCTCCGCAGAGCCATCGGACACAAGCGCATTGACGACCGCTTTCTCAAGGAGGAGATCGCCGGCTGCGTGTCCGGCTTCCGCTTCTACCATGGCAAGGGGAAGCGCAAATGACATCCGGATCGCTTACCTCGATCGTAATCCCCGCGCACGATGCCGAGAAGACCATCGCCAGGACGCTCGAAAGCCTGTTGGCCCAAACCGATCCCGGATGGGAAGCGCTGGTCGTCGATGATGGTTCGGTCGATGCGACCTCGGCAATCGTTGCCGAATATGCCGCGCGGAATGCCCGCTTCGTTCTGCTAAAGTCCGACGGGCGGGGCGTATCGACGGCCCGCAATATCGGCCTGTCCAGCGCAAGCGGCGAGCGACTTCTATTCCTTGACAGCGACGATTGGATTGATGCGCAATTTCTGACCAAAATGAACGCTGCGTTGGACGAAAATCCGTCAGCGATTGCGGCCTGCTGTGATCATTGTCGTGTGACGCCTGATGGTGACGGGACGCCTCGCTATCGCAATGCAGCGGTTGCGGCCAATCCATTCGAGGCGTTTGCGCGCAGTTGTCCGGTCGCCGTTCACGGTGTCCTTGTCAAAAGAAGTGCAGTCCTCGAGGTTGGCGGTTTCGACGCCAGTCTTCGCACCTGCGAGGAGTGGGACCTGTGGCAGCGGATCGCGCGAACCGGTGGCACCTGGACCCATGTTGACGAGTTGCTCAGCTACTATTGGTCGAGCGAGCATTCGCTATCCAGCGACATCCGGCAAATGCTGGCTGACGGGAATGCGGTTATTGCTCGGGGATTTTCTGTCGACGAGCGTGTGAAGCATCCATCCGCGGCTCACCGGAACGGGGCATCGGCCACCTTCGGCAGGCCGCAGGCGGCAGCGCAGGCCTACTTCGCGCTCTGGTGTTGCGGCATCGATTGCGCCCGAGGGAACAGGAGTCGCCTTTCAAGAGAGGTACTCGCCGACATACCGCAATCCGTCCCCGCGGCGGATGAGATCGCGCTCAATCTGCTGGATTCGGTCGCTGTGGGGGCCCGCGCAACGCCGGCGCGATTGGCCGGTCGGTGGTGCGAGTTCGGCGAGCATGTGACCGAACTGATCACTGCAATCGGGCAGGCTTGGCATGATCCGGCAGAAGCGCGGAAGATACAGTACCGGTTTGAGCGCATGTTGCTCGATTACGACGACCTGTCGGCGCCGCGCGAACTCAGCCTCACACTGGGCCTCCGTGTCGATCTCCAGGAGCTTCCGGCGTTTCGCCCACCACGGCGGATCGACCGGCTCTACGCTTACATTTGCGATGGACCGCAGGTCCTGGCGTTGCTCGACGTCGGCTTGCTCGGAGCGGTGGATACGGAGTTCTGGCTGACCTTGATCCGCGAACACCTCTCCTATCTATCCGTTCCGCCGGGAAGGGACGGGCGGCTTCGGCATCTGAGCCGGCCGGTCGAGTTGATCAAGCGAATTGGCCAACTTGGGCGGAACGGGCCGGATAGCCATCAGCATCGCCTGCATGCGCTGCAGCGGCGCATGTCGAGCGAAGCCGGATCGCAAATCGGATCAAGGGCGCAGGCATCCGGCAGCAGCGAGGGCCATACTCTTGCAGGTGGTCCACGCGACATTGGACGTGAAGTGTTCTGGGAGAGATTCTTTCAGAGAGAGGATCCATGGAACTACGGCTCACCCTATGAGCAGGAGAAGTACCGTCGGCAACTGGAGTTGTTGCCGGCCGAGCCGCCGCAACGTGCGTTCGAGCTGGCCTGCGCGGAGGGGCATTTCAGCCGGCAGTTGGCGCCGAAGGTCGGGCACCTCCTGGCATCCGATATTTCATCGACCGCGCTTGCGCGGGCTCGCTTGCGATGTGACGGACTCCGCAATGTGGAGTTCGCCAGGCTCGATCTCTCGGCCGACTGTCTTCCCGATGAGATGGATCTGATCTGCTGCTCCGAGGTGCTCTACTATCTGGACGATGAGGCCGAGCTGGCGCGCGTTGCGCAGAGGGTTGCGCGCGCCTTGCGTCCCGGCGGTCACCTCGTCACGGCGCACAGCTACGTCTTGAAGGACGACGCCTGTCGCACCGGATTCGATTGGGAAAATCCGTACGGAGCCGAGACAATAGCCCGAGTGATGACGCAGTTGCCCGAACTCGCGCTCGAGGCATCGATTCAGACCGAGCTCTATCGCGTCGATCGCTACCGGCGCCTTGCGCCCGGCGAGGTTGCGCTCGAGCCGCAGGTGACGATTGCGCGAATTGATGCGCCGATCGATACGGAGGTCGCGCGATTTGTCGTGCGGAATGGCGCCGTCAAGCAGCGATCGGAGGTCTTGCAATCGGAAAGACGCTCGCATGTTCCCGTTTTGATGTACCATCGAATTGCGACCGATGGGCCGGAGCAGCTTGCGCGCTACCGCATCGATCCGGATGCCTTTGCCGAGCAGATGTCGTGGCTGCGGAGAAATGGCTACCACACCATCAACTCGGAGCAGCTCGCGTGGTTTGTCGCCAACAATCATCCGTTTGAAGGCAGACCGCTGCTAATCACCTTCGACGACGGCTATCAGGATTTTGCCGAGCAGGCGTGGCCGATCCTGAAAGCCAATGACTTCTCCGCGGAAGTCTTCATCGTCACGGACCTGGTCGGCGCACGGGCGGAGTGGGATGCATCGTTCGGAATGCCGGCGCCGCTGATGGATGCCGACAGCATCATCGCGCTTGCCGGTGAAGGCGCGATGTTCGGAAGTCATCTCGCGCGCCATCCCCGCAGCGACAGGCTTTCGACCGCGGAACTCGCCGAAGAATTGCTGCGGTCCCGCATCCAGCTCGAGACCTGGCTGGAGCGGCCGACCACATCGCTCGCGGCGCCGTTTGGATGCACCGACCAGCGGCTCAGAATTCTAGCGGCGGAGTGCGGCTACAAGGCCATATTCAACACGGTCGATCGGGCTGCCGGACTGCAAGATGACTTGCTCGACCTTCCGCGCATCGAGGTGAGGGGCGACCAAAGTCTGGAGACATTTGTGCACTGCTTGGAGCGGTATCAATGAGTACAAGTACGTGCCTGGTCAGCGTTGTCGTTCCAGCGTTCAACGCCGAGGCGACGATCGACGAGACGCTTCGCAGCGTCCGATCGCAATCGCACGAGCGGCTCGAGATCATCGTGGTGGACGATGGATCCACCGACGACACGCTCGCAGTCGCCGAATACCATGCCAAGCGCGATCCGCGTATCACGATCATCAGGCAGGATAACGCCGGTGTGGCGGCCGCTCGCAACACGGGGTGGCAGGCTGCGCATGCGGAATTCATCGCGTTCATCGACGCTGATGATCTGTGGGCGCCGCGCAAGATCGAAAACCAGCTCCAGGCGATGATCGACGGAGGAGACAGGACGGGCTTGGTCTATAGCTGGTATGCGTGGATCGATGCGAAGAGCCGCGTGAGCGTGAAATCCGATCCGGTGTTTCACGCCGGCGATGTGCTCGAATATCTGTTCGAGGGCAATTTCATCGGCAACGGAAGCGCGGCGATGGTTCGCAGAAATGCGCTGATTGCGGCGTGTGGATTCGAGAGCGGCCTGCGGGCATCGGGCGCTCAGGGCTGCGAAGATCTGCTGTTCTATTGTCGAGTCGCGGAAAGCTATCACTTCGCGGTGGTCCCTGAGTACGAGATCGGCTACCGCTACTTGCCCAACAACATGTCGAGCGACATGACGCGGATGTTCCGCTCCTGGATGCTGGTCGCAGATGAGATGGCGGCCCGGCATCCCGACCGCATCGCGTTGCTGGACCGCGGGATCAGCAACTACGCCCGGTGGCTGCTTCGGAGAGCGTTGACCGGCGGTCAGTTGGTTTACTTTGCATCGGTCCTTATGCTGCTGTTCCGGCGAAATCCCGTGCTGGCCGTCAAGGTCGCTGCGCTGGGCTTGCCGCGGGATATCGCCTCCGCGGCGTGGTGGGCATTCCGCAACCTGCGGCAGAGAGAATTCCGGCGGCCATCGCCGTCATTCCTGATCGGCGACTCCAGTCCATCCCGATGGCAGAAGACACAGACGATATGAAGAAGCCAAGAGCCGCGCGGCGCGCAGCGCTGGCGGAGCTGTGGCGGCTCCTCAAGGTGGCTCCATTGCCGCGTTGGGCGACGCCGCTGCTGATCGTCCTTGGTCTGGCTTCGTCGCTGGCGGAGACGGTCGGGATCACGCTGGTGCTGCTCTTCTTCTATCTTGCGATGGGGCAGGTCGAGCTCGCGACGTCGACGAGCGGCATTTTAGGCGATGCGCTTCGGCACGCGACCAGTTGGTTTCATAGCTCGACTGAAACCGCTTTGGTGGTGCTTTTTCTCATCGTCGTACGTGGCGCATTGGCCTTTGCCAATACGCTGATCAGCGCCCATGTCGGCGAGCAGATCAACGAGGTCGCGCGCAACCGCGTTCACCTGCAATATCTGTCGACCTCATATTCGTTCTTTCAGCGCCACGACGAAGCCTACCTGATGGAGGTTCTGGGGACCGAGACATGGTTGATCTCCGGAGCCTACAGCAATCTGACCCGCATCATCGTCAGCTCCTGCTCGATTGTTCTGTTCCTGTCGTTTCTTCTTGCGCTGTCGGTGAAGATCACGGTGATGGCTATCGCGGCCTCGATGGCCGTATCGATCGGGATGCGTCACCTTTCCCGGCCGATGCAAGAGCTCGGCAGCGGAGTGAAGCTGGTTCACCAGAGATTGGGAGAGCACATGCTGATGACCCTTCAGGGCATGCGAACGATCCGTGCGTATGGCCAGGAGAAGGTGCATCAGGAGCGCTTCGAGGGCGCTTCGGCGGAGGCGCGCCGGGTCGCGCTGGGGCTCGCGCGTCTTTCGGCGCTGGTGTCTCCGCTGACCGAAGTGGGATATCTCGTGGTACTTTGCCTCGTCATCGCGTCCGCCAACGTATGGGGAGTCGGATTCGCGACCAGCCTTACGGCGGTCGCCTTGCTCTACCGGTTGCAGCCGCACATGCGTGAGCTGGAAACCAGCCTGTTGTACATGGCGCAGATCGAGCCGCAGTTGCGCTCCATCCGTCTGATGCTGGCGAAGGACGACAAGGAATATCCGAAGCCCGGACACCTCGCGATCGACAGGCTGGCCGATAGGATCTCGTTCCGCAATGTCACCTTCCGCTACGAAGCCGGATCCGATCCCGCGCTTCGCGACGTCTCCTTTGACATTCCGGCAGGCAAGATCACCGCGCTCGTCGGTGCGAGCGGAGCGGGTAAGACCACGATCGTGAATCTCTTGCTTGGTCTTTATTCCGCGACCGAGGGATGCGTCCTTGTTGATGGTCGCCCGATCGAGGATCTCCGCCGAACGGAATGGCTTGGCCTGCTGGCGATTGCCGGTCAGGACGTCGACCTCGTTGAAGGCACCGTGATCGACAATGTGCGGATGTCCAAGAACGACGCGTCGGAAGCGGAGATCTTGGACGCGCTGCGTGTTGCGGGCATTTCGGACATGGTCGAATCGTTGCCGGACAAATACGACTCCTGGATCGGACAGCACGGCACGCGCTTCTCGGGCGGGCAACGCCAGCGCCTTGGCCTCGCCCGCGCGATTGTGCGCAAGCCCGAGTTTCTGATTCTTGACGAGGCCATGAGCGCGCTCGATCGCTCACTGGAAGAGAGTGTCAAGCGTGCGATCCAACAGCAGCTCAACGGCCGGACCTTGCTGCTCATCACCCACCGACTGGAATCGGTGCTCGACGCGGATCACGTGGTGTGCCTCGAGGCCGGCCGGGTTTGCGCGGAAGGGCCCCCAGCGAAGCTGCTGGCAGATTCCAGCAATCTCTTTTCCAGGAACCTTCGCCTGGGAGCCGTGCGGGCCGGGCCTTGAATGCGCCGTCACGGTTCTCCGCGATCATGAGGGCGTGCCTTCCACAATCGTGCGATTCGAGACTGCGCGATCATGCTCTCACCCGTAGCACTACGGGTTAGATCAGCGCTGAGAGCTCGGCTACAGGACGTGGCGTAATCTGCACGCCATTGAGGCGTGTTGTTCCCACAAAGGAACTTGCGGCACCGCATCGCGCGTGCGCGCATGCATTCAGACGCATGCTTCAATTTGTTTCGAAGTTCGTAAACCGGCTTGAACACCTTCGTGATGGGTGTGAGTGCAAAGGAGCACAGTAGCCATCATGACCGTGAACTCAACCTACGCGAGCATTATCGTTGGAACTTCCGGATCGGACATTCTGTTCGGAGGCACTGGAAACGATCTTCTCACCGGCGGAGCCGGCAGCGACATCTTCGCAATTTCGAAGGGGTACGGCTCTGACACGATCAGCGACTTTCAGGCTGGCGCCGGCGGAGACATCCTGCGCGTTCAGAACTACGGATTTCCAACCTTCGCAAGCTTTGTTGCCGCTGCCAAGCAGGTTGGCGCTGATACAATCGTCACTCTGTCCACCACCGAAACCTTGACGTTGCAGAACGTCGCACTGTCCTCTCTCGTCGCGTCCAATGTCGTGCTCGACAATCCGCTTCAGGGCAGCGCCGCGCCGAACACGGCGGCACTCACGGTGCAAGCGGGGGGCACGCTGACCGGCAGCGCGATGAACGACTCCCTGCAGGCGCTCGGAACCGGCGTCACCCTGATCGGCGGCACGGGCGACGATACTTACTTCATGTATGATCACAACACCAAGGTCGTCGAACAGCCGGGCCAGGGCATCGATACTATCAACGACGGGATGGTCGACGGCTACAGTCTCGTCAATGCTCCCAATGTCGAAAACCTGATCTTGGGGGGCAATTACTCGTCGCCCGCGACCGGCAACGATCTCGACAACATCATCATCGGCAATGCCGGCAACAACATCATCGATGGCGGCAAGGGTAACGACGTGCTCAACGGGGGCGGCGGCATCGACACCTTCGTCATCGCCGTCGGCAACGGCAACGACGTCATTACCGATTTCCACACCGGCGCGGGCGGCGACATCCTGCAGCTCAATGGCACGGGCTTCCACTCGCTGTCCGATGTCACCGCTGCCATGAAGCAGGTCGGCACCGATACCGTCCTCACGCTCAGCAGCGGCGAAACCATCAGGATGAATAATGCCAAGGTGGGGGATTTCACTGCGGCCAACATCAATATCGTCGCACCGCGCACCGACATGGTGCAGACCTTCAACGACGATTTCAACACGCTCTCAGTGGGGCAGGACCCGCATCTGACATGGCGCACGAGCTATGCCTGGAGCGGGGCGGCGAGTTACTCGCTCTCCGGCGAGCAGGAGATTTATGTCGACCCGAGCTTTTCGGGACTGCCGGGAAGCCAGGCGTCCGCGCCGCTCGGGCTTAACCCATTCTCGATCCAGGACGGCCATCTCGTCATCAGCGCGCAGCCGCTGCCGGCGGCCGATGCGCCTTATGTCGGCGGCCACCAGTTCTCATCGGGGATGATCTCGAGCCAGAATAGCTTCGCCCAGACTTACGGCTATTTTCAAATGACGGCGACGCTGTCCGGTACGCCCGGCGCATGGCCTGCCTTCTGGATGCTGCCGACCAATCCGCATGGTCTTGCCACAGAACTCGACGTGCTCGAAGCGCTCGGCACGCATCCCGACCAGTCGCATTGGGGGTTCCGGTCTTCGACCACGGCTGATCAGGGGTACTGGGCGAATACGGCCGATCTGACCGCTGGCCAGCACACCTTCGCGGTCGAATGGACGCCTTACACCCTGACCTACTTTGTGGACGGTGCCGAGGTGGGGCAGGTGGCCACTCCCTCCGACATGAACACGCCGATGTACATGATCGCCAATCTTGCCATGGGTGGGAGTTGGGCCGGCAATGCTGCCCCGGACGCGACGGCCAGCGTATCGATCGATTCCATTACCGCATATCAACTGCCGGAATATACGCTCGCAAACTATACGCTGCTTGCCAGCGGAGCGCCGACCAACACCATCACCGGAACCGCGGCTGCCGATACCCTGACCGGCACGTCCGGCAATGATTTGATCGACGGAGCGGGCGGCGCCGACACCATGAGCGGCGGGGCCGGGGACGACACTTATATCGTGTCCGACCCGAACGCTAAGGTGGTCGAAAGCTATGGTGGCGGCATTGATACCGTGAAGTCATCGGTCACCTACACGCTTCCTGACTATGTCGAGAACCTGACGCTCACCGGTTCGGCCGCGATCAACGCCATCGGCAACTCGCAGTCCAACATCATCATTGGCAATGATGCCGCGAACGTCATCACCGGCGGGCTCGGCAATGACATCCTGACCGGTGGCGGCGGCGCGGATACGTTCGTTTTCAATGCCGGGGACGGTTCGGACGTCATCACCGATTTCACTCCGGGCTCCGGAATTGGACACGACGTCATCCAGCTCAACGGCTTCGCCTTCACCTCGTTCAGCGACATTCAGGCGGCGATGACCCAGGTCGGCAACGACGTCTATCTGGCGCTGACGAGCCAGGATACCCTCGTCTTGCGCAACACCACGATCTCGTCGTTTACCAGCGACGATTTCCAGCTTCCTGGTTCGCTCCCGGTCGGCGGCCTGATCACATCATGGATCAACGGAAGCACCAGCAGCCACACGATCTACGGTACGTCGGCCAACGACAAGATCACGGCGTTGAACTACGACGATACAATGATCGGATGGACCGGTGACGACACTTATGTCGTCAACAACCCGAACCAGAAGATCATCGAGAATCCGGGCGGCGGCATCGACAGCGTCGAGGCCTGGACCTCCTATACGCTGCCCGACAACGTCGAAAACTTGACCATGATGATGGGCGCGCTCACCGGCACCGGCAACCAACTGGCCAATCGCATCGTGGGCTCGAGCGGCGACGATGTCCTCAACGGTGGCGGCGGCAACGACTGGATCTCGGGAGGTGCGGGAAACGACACCTTCGTCTACACTCCGGGCAGCGGCTATGTCACGATCGCTGATTTCCATTCGGTGACCAACAGCACCACCGAACACGACAAGCTCTCGCTGAAGGGTTACGATGCCTCCGCCTACCTGACCAATGTCGGTGACGTCTGGACCATCCACTACGCAAGAGGAACGGACACGCTGCACGTCGTCGGCGTCACGCAACTGACCGCATCGGACGTCGCATTCGTCACCGACTGGAACACGCCGATGACGATGACGGGGCTGGCGGCTCCAACCGCTTCGTTCTCAGCCGATAGCGGTGTGACCGCCGCGGGCCTCACCGCCGCGAATCACTTGACCCTGACCGGAAGTGCCCAAGCCGGCGTCACGATCGAAGTCTTCGACCAAGCAACGCTCGTCGGGACTGCGGTCGCCGACGCAACCGGCGCCTGGTCGTTCGCGACGGCGACGCTGGCCGACGGCAGCCATCTCTTCACGGCCAAGGCCGCGGATGCGATCGGCAATCTCAGCGCTGCCTCTGTCGCGCTGAACGTGACGGTCGATACGCAACCACCGGTGGCCCCCAACCTGATCGCGGCCACGCTTGCATCTGGCAGCATCACTGCTTCCGGCTCGGCGGAAGCCGGAAGTACCGTCAACTTGTATGACGGAGCGACGTTGCTGGGCACCACGGTGGCCGCATCCAACGGGACGTGGAGCGTCAGCACCGGAGTGCTCGCTGCCGGCGTGCACAAGCTCTCCGCAACCGCGACCGACGAGGTCGGCAATCAAAGCCCGTCCTCCAATGTCCTGGCGGAGGTGATCGGCACGACGATCGAGGCGGTCGGCACGACGTCATTCACCAGGGTCGGAAACGACTACTACATGTCGGTCGCCGATGCGGCAGTGCTGCTGAAGTATGCCGGCGCTGCCGTCACGGCGGGGCAGTTCGGTACATGGTCGCCGGTGGCGGCGGAAGCGACTTCGAGCGGATATGATGTGGCCTGGAAGGATTCCGTAAGCGGCCAGTACGCCGTTTGGACCACCGACAGCAATGGCAACTTCGCATCCAAGATCCTGAGTAACGTATCGGGCACCAGCTCATCATTCGAATCGATCGAGCCGGTCTTCCACCAGGACCTGAATGGTGATGGCGTCATCGGTGTCCCGCCGGTCAGCTCGACGCCGACCGCAACGACGTCGATCGAAGCGTCCGGTGCAACCAGTCTGGATAAGCTCGGCAACGACTACTTGCTGGACGCAATCGGCGGCAGCCAGGGACCGACATTGAAATATGCCGGTGCCGCCGTCGTCGCGGGGCAATTCGGCACCTGGTCGCCGATTGGCGCGGAAGCGACGTCAGGCGGCTACTACGTGGCCTGGAAGGACTCCGTCAGCGGGCAATACGCAGCCTGGAGCACCGATAGCAACGGCAACTTCGTGTCCAAGATCATCAATAATGTGTCCGGAACCGACGCATCACTCATGTCTGTCGAGGCGGTCTTCCACCAGGACCTCAACGGTGATGGTGTGATCAACACGCCATCCACGGTCCTCGACATTTCCGGAAATATCATCCTGACCTTGGGCAAAATGAGCCAGCCAGCCATGATCGAGGCCGGTGCCAAGCTCGAACTAACCGGTGCCGTTTCCGGATCGATCACCTTCAATGCGGCAACCGGCACGCTGGTGCTCGATCACGCGTCGCAGTTTACCGGCAAGCTGATCCATCTCAGCGGCGACGGGACCGCATCCAATTCGAACCAGATCGACCTGAAGGACATCGCGTTCGGGTCCGGAACGTCTGCATCCTATTCAGGAGACACGACCGGTGGCGTGCTGACCGTGACCGATGCTCAAAGCCACACAGCACATCTTTCGCTGGTCGGTGACTACACGCACTCGACGTTCAATCTTTCGAACGATGGCAGCGGCGGCACGCTGGTAATCGATCCGCCCAAGGATGGATTTGATTTCGGCTCGGTTTCGGCGCCACAACCGACAACGGCCCCCGAGGCTCAGACAGCCGTGCGGATGGCGGGCGACAGCTTTACCTTTGATCGCGCCGGTGCATCGGCGAGCACGAGCGCGTCCAGCCTTGAACCTGTCAGCCACTCAGCGATGCCGCAGCTCGACGGCCTGCGGTCAGCCTTGCCGGCGACCGACCATGTCGAGCCGCTCCACGTTACGATATCGCCGGATGCTCACCTCGCGGAGTTTCACAACTTCATGCTTCACCAATAGAGGGGCGGAAGACCCTCGCCAACGATGCCTGCACCCCCGGGTCGAAAGCCGGGAAGATGCGGTCATGTTGCCGGCGCGGAAAGGCTCAAGGCTTCTTGCAATCGGAATAAAAGGTGCCGTTGGTCGCAACAATCCGCTCGATGCACTGTTTGGGATCGACGATGTCGCCGCCGACGGTGAAATCATACGCCTGGTTCTTCACCACCAGCGCGTAACGGCCTGGCGTCAGCTCAAGCGCGGGGTCTTCGCTGTGCAGTTCGTACATTTCCGGGCTGTCGGGCAGTGGTGACACGCGAAGCGGGAAAGCGACGTTTCGGATCACCCAGCTATCGCCATCCTCCGGTCGTTTGCCCGCGACCTCGGCGGAGAATTCTCGCGCGACCTTGGCGATCACGCGGACCTCCGCGCGGTCCGCGATGTTGGTCGCGGCATCGCGGCGGAATACGATGAATTGTGGGTGTCCGCTCGACAGCACCGTGTGGCTTGGCGTCCGCAGCGCGGCCGACACGGCGACACGGATGTCCGGAGGACGGCCGGGCAGCAGTTGCAACTCGGTCAGGGAATCGCCTTCGACCGCGTAGACTCCGTAGTCCGTTGGCCGCAGCGGGTTGGGTTTCGGGGGCGGGGCTGGAACTGCGGCCGCGACCGCTGCCATCGGCGCGCGCGCCTGGACGGGGACGGCGGGCTGCTCTTGCGGGTGCGACAAGCGTTGCACCCAGGATGCCAGTCGCTCCCTCTGCTGGACAACGCCCGCGGCCCCGCCGACGACGAGCAGCACGGCAATCGTCCGCATAGCGAGCGGCGAAAACGGATGCGAGAACCGTCTGCGCGCTGCCGGGGTCGGGTCGATCGAAACGGCCGGCCGGTGTTGCCGGTCGAGATGGGGCGCGCCACCGGAACCGGCTTCCAGTCTTGGAGTTTGCGGCCGCGCAACGGCGATGTGCTGCCTCGAAAAGTCCTCGACGCCGCGGATGGCGGCTTCGAGCGCCTGTTGCGCCTGCTTGATGTCCGTCTCGTTCGCGGAAGTGAACTGCTCGCGCAGCTTGTAACGGGCGAGATCGTAGACCGCCTGGCGGAGGTGCTCGGGGCTATGTTCGACGGTGTCGATCATCCGCGCGATGACAAGCGCAAACTGAATCCCGTTGGAATTGTCCTCCAACGGGCCATCATCGTGCGGCATCAAGTCGCGCGAACTCGCCGAGTCCTGCCGGGTCGTTTGCTGCATGGTTGAGGAGTCAGCCAGCTTGATCCCCGTTGCCTGGGCTTTTCGCTTGAACCAAATCGCGGCCTTTGGACTAGAATATGTGCCAACGATGGCGGCGCGTTGTCAGCGCGGCCTGGCTGGGAGAGGGTTCCATGTTCGGCGACTTGAAGTTCGGATGCACGACGTTCGCGCTGGTATGCCTGGCGCTGAGCCTGGTTTCCAACTCGGCTTCGGCGATTACCGCCGAAGTTGCCCGAAAGTGTCACGCCCTGACTGCGGCACAATTTCCGCCGCGTTTGCCCGGGAACCCGGCGGCGGGTAGCGCCAAGGGATCAGGTCGCGAACAGATCGACTATTACAACAAATGCGTGGCGAATGGCGGCAAGCCGGACGACGGCGCCGCTCCCAAGTGACTGTTCAAACCTGAACGATCAGGAAGCCACCGCGCGCAAAGCTCCCGACCCGCGCTTCCTCAGCGGTTCGAATGTGATGAAAGAGGCAGCACTCGGACGCAAAGCGACGTCAGACATATCCGTTCGGATTGGTACTCTGCCATCGCCAGTGATCAGCGCACATCATTTCAAGTGATCGGGTTGCTTTCCAACCCAGCAGGCTGCTGGCGTAGTCGGTTGCGGCGTAATAGGCGGCAAGATCCCCGGCGCGACGTGGCTTGATGTCGTAGGGAATCGTCTTTCCGCTCGCCGCTTCGAACGCGCGGATCACCTCGATAACGCTGCTACCCGCGCCGGTGCCCAAATTGACGGCAAAGCATTTCGGGCTGCTGAGCAACGAAAGTGCGGAGACGTGGCCATCAGCCAGATCCATCACGTGGATATAGTCCCGAACGCCGGTCCCGTCAGGCGTATCGTAGTCTCCGCCCCAGACATTGAGCCGCTCACGTCGTCCGATCGCGACCTGCGCGACGAACGGCACCAGATTGTTGGGAACGCCCTTCGGATCCTCGCCGATCAAGCCGCTCTCGTGGGCACCGACCGGATTGAAGTAGCGCAGGACCGCCACGGCCCAGGTCGGATCGCTCGCATATTGATCGCGGAGCATGTCCTCGATCATGAGCTTGGTGCGTCCGTAGGGATTGATTGCGTTGAGCGGATGGTCCTCAGTGTAAGGCAGGAATTTCGGCGTGCCGTAGACCGTCGCTGAGGAAGAGAACACGATTTTCTTCACGCCGGTCTTCTGCATGGCGCGGAGCAGCCGGTGCGAGCCGACGACATTCTGGTCGTAATATTCGAGTGGTTGGGCGACCGAGTCCTGCACGGATTTCAGACCGGCAAAATGCATCACCGCCGTGCATCCGTGTTGCACGAGGATCTTCTCGATCGCGTCCTCGTCGCGGATATCGGCTTCGACCACCGTCAGCCGCTTGCCGCAGATCTGCTGGACCCGCTCCAGCGCCAGGGGGCTGCTGTTGGAGAAATTGTCGAGGACGACAACCTCTTCACCCGCCGCGAGCAGGGCAACACAAGCATGTGAGCCGATATAGCCGGCGCCTCCAGTGACCAGGATCATTCAGCGTCTCTGCGTTGTTGGATTGGATGGACTGACTGCATGTGGGCTTGTCGCCGGTCGGTGTCGGATATCCGTCATCATCACAAAGGAAAGTTCTTTCTAAAAGTGTAACCGGAAGAGGGCGAACGTCCCTTGCGGCGCGCAGGATACAACGGCAATGCGACGGGTGGAATGGCCAAGCCGCGACTGCGCTATCTTGCGCCTGGAGGCGGTCCGCGCCGAATGCCGTAGACCAATCGCAAGAGACAGAAATATGACGTGCAAAATGTGGAGCGATGGTCCTTGTTCGGCCAACTTTCACAGGGATGACGTCGTCGTCTTTACAGCAAGCTCGGATGCTGAAACAGCGGAACATGTCTTCGCTGTCGGGTGGCACCATTCTTGCTGAGCGATAACGGGATCTTGTCAGCACGTGAGGCATCGATGGACCGGCGAATTATCCCCCTGATCATGTGCGGCGGTGCGGGCACGCGGCTGTGGCCGGCCTCGCGCGAGGTGCATCCGAAGCAGTTCCTGTCGCTGTTCGGGGCGCGCTCGACGTTCCAGGAGACGCTGCTGCGGGTCGCGGACGCGACCCTGTTCGAGCGGCCGATCGTGATCACCAATGAAGCCTACCGCTTCATGGTGCTGGAGCAGCTCGCCGAGATCGGCTGCGAGGCCGACGTGCTGCTGGAGCCGATGCGGCGCGATTCCGGGCCCGCGATCGCCGCCGGGGCGGCGTTTGCGCACAGCCGGGACGTTGAGGCGGTGGTGCTGGCGCTCGCCGCCGACCATCTGGTGCGCGACACGTCAGCCTTCGTCGCGGCGTGCGGCGAGGGGCTCGCTGCGGCCGAGCGGGGCCGCATCGTGACCTTCGGCGTCAAGCCGGAGCGGCCGGCGACCGAATACGGCTATCTCAGCCCGGGCGAGGTGGTCGCCGGCGAGGTGCGGGCGGTCGGCAAATTCGTCGAGAAGCCGGATGCGGAAATCGCCGCCGGCTATATCGAGGCCGGCTATCTCTGGAACAGCGGCAACTTCATGTTCCGCGCCGCGGTGCTGCTCGATGAGTATCGCAACGTCGATGCCGCCAGCGTGGCGGCCGTCGAGCAGTCGGTGGCGGAGGCCAGGCGCGACCTCGGCTTCATCAAGCTCGATCCGCCGGCGTTCGGCGCGGCGAAGGCGATCTCGATCGACTATGCGGTGATGGAGAAGACGGCGCGGGCGGCGGTGGTGCCGGTGGCCTGCGGCTGGTCCGACATCGGCTCCTGGCGCCAGGTCTGGGAGCTGTCCGCCAAGGACAGCCAGGGCAATGCGGCGCGCGGCGTTGCGGTGTTCGAGGACTCCCGCAACTGCAACGTCACGACCGACCGTGCGCTGGTCGCACTCGAGGGCGTCGACGATCTCGTGGTGGTGGCGACCCAGGATGCCGTGCTGGTGTCGCGGCAGAAGGACGCCAACGGGCTGAAGCGGCTGGTCGCCAAGCTGAAGGTGACGGCGCCCGAGGTGACGGAGAGCCACATCCGGGTGCATCGCCCGTGGGGCTCCTACCAGTCGGTCGACAACGGCGACCGCCACCAGGTCAAGCGCATCATCGTCAAGCCGGGCGGCCGGCTCAGCCTGCAGAAGCACCACCACCGCTCCGAGCACTGGATCGTGGTGCGCGGCACCGCGCAGGTGACGGTCAACGAGCTGATCAAGACCGTGCACGAGAACGAATCGATCTACATCCCGATCGGGGCGGTGCACCGGCTGGAGAACCCCGGCAAGATCCAGCTCGAGCTGATCGAGGTGCAGACCGGCAGCTATTTCGGCGAGGATGACATCGTTCGTATCGAAGACGACTATCAACGCGCGTGAGCGCGAGGTTGTCCGCGCACTTCATGGCGTGCAGCGGTCGAACGCGCCGCTGCCATTCGTCACGATGTCGACGACGGAGAACCCAGGCGGCTACCTCAAGCCGTGAGGCACGTCATTTCCGGCGTTGGAGCGGGAGCCATCGTGAGATCAGGACGCCGACGATGCCGCCGGTTGCCTTTTGAAGTGCATCCGTTGCGGCAGGATCGCGATCCGGCTGCAGTGCCTGCAGCAATTCGAGCGAAATCGCGATAGCCACGACGATCGCGCAGGTCCGGATCATGTGGCCGGGAAAAAGCCGGGACAGGAGAAAGCCAAGCACCAGGTACGCGGCGAAGCGCTCGAAAATCACGACCACGAGGCTCTCGTGCAGGCTCAAGAGAACCGGCCGGCCCGAGTGAGATGTCAGGGTCGCGTAGCCGATCAACAGCAGGCAACCGACTGTCACGGCGATAATGTAAATTTGACGCATCCTGCGATCGGTCGCCCGACTCCCGGTTATGCGGTGCCAAGCGAGTTTGCCATATCAACGGACGTGCGCAAGGATCGGCTGCCGCGACTTGATCTTGGACGTCGTCGCATCGTTAACCGGCGGACTGCCCGCGCAACTTCCTGAAGCGTTCGACATGGTCCTGCAGAATCGTCAGCATGCCACGGCCTGTGGCAATTCCGCCAAGCCCGCCCACCACTTTCACCAGAGCATCGAGCACGCGGCCGTGGCGATCGGGCGTCAGTAATTGCATCGCCTCCAGCACGAACGCACTCCCGACAATGAGCAGTGCGATCGGCAGCATACGCCGCGGGTAGCCCAGCATCAGCGCCAGGCCCAGCAGCGCGAAGGCCGCGAAATGCTCGAGCTGCGGATTGGCGATCGATGGCCGATCATAGATCGGCGACAGTGTCACGAATGCAATCAACGCGAGAGCCAACCACCCCGCAATACGGCAGATTTTTTGGATCATAATGGACATGGGGGTAGGCGCCGCCGGACCTTGCCGCAACCCGCAAGCCCGTGACCGGGCCGGTTTTGCCGGACGATCGATAGGTATCGTTAACGCTGGGGCCGCATGATCCGCGTGCCTGGCCGTCGCAAAATCTGTTATCAAGCCGGCAAATGACCAAAAAGTAACATTCCACCTCTTAACCCGTTCATAGGCCGTTCACCGCCGAAAGCCTCATTTTATGTCGGATATCGCAATGCTCACTCTCGGAGGCCATCGTGCGTCTGCTCGTCGTTGAGGATGATCCGGACTTGAACCGCCAGCTCACCACGGCGCTCACGGATGCCGGTTATGTGGTCGACCGGGCGTTCGATGGCGAGGAAGGGCATTTCCTCGGCGACAGCGAACCCTACGACGCAGTCGTGCTGGATATTGGCCTGCCCAAGATGGATGGCATTTCGGTCCTGGAGGCCTGGCGGCGGAACAAGCGAGTGATGCCGGTCCTGATTCTCACCGCGCGCGACCGCTGGAGCGACAAGGTCCAGGGCTTCGACGCCGGCGCCGACGACTACGTCGCAAAACCGTTCCACCTTGAGGAGGTGCTGGCGCGGATCCGTGCGCTGCTGCGCCGCGCGACCGGGCACGCCCAGGTCGAACTGGTCTGCGGTCCGGTGACGCTGAACACCCGCACCAAGCGGGTCACGGTCAACGGCAATCCGATCAAGCTGACCTCGCACGAATACAATCTCCTCGACTATCTGATGCACCATACCGGACGGGTGGTGTCGCGCACTGAGCTGGTCGAGCACCTCTATGACCAGGACTTCGACCGCGACTCCAATACGATCGAGGTGTTCGTCGGCCGCATCCGCAAGAAGCTCGAGGTCGACATCATCCAGACCGTGCGGGGCCTGGGCTACATGCTGGCGTCGCCGCCGTCGGGTGCTTGATCGGCGTGCGGGCATCGGCATGATCTGCGCCGAACACTGGATTCGCCATGTCGAAGCCCGCTGACACGATTTTCGAGACCGTGCTCTAATGCGCGGCAGCTCCCTTGCCACCCGTCTGTTCGTCTCGGCGACCGCCTGGGTGGTGGTGATCCTGGCGATCACCGGTGTCATCCTGTCGTCGGTCTATCGCGATGCCACCGAGCGCGCCTTCGATCGGCGCCTCAACCTCTATCTGCGCACACTGATCGCGGAGGTGGCGACCCCCGACGAGCCGGCGGACCGCCAGTTCCAGTCGCTCGGCGAGCCGCTGTTCGACCTGCCGCTGTCGGGCTGGTACTGGCAGATTACCCGCACCGATACCGAGAAAGGCGAGACGCGTGCCTCACGCTCGCTGTGGGACAAGAAGCTGCCGAAGCTCGAGGAGCATGGTGCGGAGCTGACGGCCGCCGGCGTCCGCCTCGGCTACGTCGAGGGACCGGAAGGCCAGAGCCTGCGCATGGTGGAGCGGCCGGTGGATCTCGGCGCGGACGGCAAGTTTCTGGTCAGCGTGGCCGGCGACGCCACCGAAATCTTCGACGAGACGCGCAGCTTCGACTACTATCTCGGCGGCACCTTCGCGGCCCTCGGCATCGTGCTGCTGCTGACCACGATCTTCCAGGTCCGCTATGGCCTTGCGCCGCTCAAGCGCATTTCCGAAGCGATTGCCGACATTCGCTCTGGCCGCGCCGAGCGGCTGGAGGGACGGTTTCCGGTCGAGATCGCGCCGCTCGCGCGCGAGACCAACGCGCTGATTGACGCCAACCGGGAGATCGTAGAGCGTTCGCGCACGCATGTCGGCAACCTCGCTCATGCGATCAAGACGCCGTTGTCTGTGATCGTCAACGAAGCAGGTGCCCATGCCGACGATTCCTTCGCGAGCAAGGTGCTGGAGCAGGCCGATATCATGCGGGACCAGGTCGCGCATCATCTGGAGCGCGCGCGCCTTGCCGCCCGCATCACCATCGTCAGCACTATCACCGACGTGGCGCCGGCGATCGAGGCGTTGCGCCGGACGATGGAGAAGATCCACCGCGATCGCGCCATCTCGATCGAGGCGAAGGCGGATCCGGCAGCGCGGTTTCGCGGCGAGCGGCAGGACCTGGAGGAAATGGTCGGCAATCTCGTCGACAACGCCTGCAAGTGGGCGGCGTCTCAGGTGTTGATCGAGGTCACCGTCGACACGCCAAAGGAGCAAGGCGCCGGACCCAGGCTGCATATCGTGGTGGACGACGATGGACGCGGCCTCTCGGAAGCCGAGCGCGCCCAGGTGTCGCGGCGCGGCCAGCGGCTCGACGAGTCAAAACCCGGTTCAGGGCTCGGCCTCTCGATCGTGACCGATCTCGCGGGCCTCTATGGCGGCAATCTCACGCTCCGGAGCGCGCCGATCGGTGGCCTGCGCGCCGAGCTCGTGTTGCCGGCGGTCTAGCCGGGCCTAGCTGGTACGGCCCTCGGTCGTGGGGCCGTCATTATTCCTAAACGGCTTCTTAACGCCGGCGCCGCTATGATCGGAAGCGGACGCGCTTGCTGCGGTCCGTGGGGCATCAAGCATTCATCGCCAGGCGAATGAGCCAGAGATCGATCGAGCGGCTGAGGGACTATCTTGCGCAGCTTCCGCCGCAATCGCAGGCGCTGCTGATGCGGGAACTGGAGCGCGCGGTCGAACGCGGCGAGGACGTCGCGGTCGCCAATCTAGTGCTCGAGCAGCTTCGCAAGATCGTCCGCAGTGCCGAGGAAGACGAGGAGATGCGGCCGCGTACCGACGATCCGGCGCGGCTCCTGTTCCGACCGCTCGAGCCGTTCCTTGCCGAGACCAATTTCCCGACGCGACCGGGCCAGATCCGGCGCGCCTCGCTGCTGCCGATCTGGCAATGGCTGGCCCGCGAGGGGGCTGTCGAAGCGGCCCGTGAGTTCGAGGCCGCACTGGCGGCGGCGTTGGAGAGCGGCCCGTTGGAGGCCGCAACACGCAAGTTCCAGCTCGCGGCCGCGGACGCCATCGTCAAGATCGCGACGCCGATGCAGGCCGATAGCCGCCAGCGCGCGCTGTCGCGCGTGGGGCCGCCCAGTGTTGTCGAGGACCTGCTGCCGATCGGCTTGGTCTTGCAGGCGCGCGATGCGCTGGAGACGGTCGGGAGCCGGTTGCCGAGCCAGATCCGGGTGTTTGCCGACGCCCAGATCGTGTCCGTGGCGGAGGCGCTCAAGGTTCCATCGCTGCAGACGCCGCAATTGCTGCCGTTCGCGCTCTCCTTGATTGCGCAGCGGCTGGTCGCGCCGTGGCAGATCATCCGGCTCGCCATCAAGATGGCCGGCTCCGACGATGAGTTGCGGGTTGCCGCCACGCCTTACGGCGTCGCGGTCACCATCGCGTTGCACGACCTGTCGTTCGTCGCAGCCTGCCTGCGAACCGATATCAGGCGCGGCCATTTCGAGTATGTCGGCGAGCAGCTCAAGACCCTGCACGATGGTGTGCGCGGGCTGCGCACCGAGCTCGATCTGCGCAACGATTCCGCTTGGGGACGCCAACTGACGTCGGTTCGGGCCGACACCTCCAATGCGCTGCAATCGGAGATCGACAGCGTGCCGGGGCGGGTCCGCCGGATCCTCCGCCAGCGCGCCGACAAGGACATCGTCGCGGGCGTCAAAATCGACATGTCCGAGGTCGAGGACGCCGCCGCCTTGATCGATTTCGTCGCGGTGTGCCGCACCTATGCCAGCGAGCTTGCCATCAACGAGGTGACGCTGCGGACCTTCTCCGACCTCCAGCACTATGTCGAGCAGTCGACCGAGGGGCTGGTGCAGTCGCTGCGCGGCGGCGACATGCGGGTCCGGGCGTTCCGGCAACAGCAGGTCAAGGCGGCGATTCGCTTTTGCGAGGTGCTGTTCGGTCACGACTACGCCTCGCTGATGAACCGGGCGGCGGAGAACGCCGTGACCGGCGAACGCAAATCCTCCCGCGCGAGCTAGCCGGGCCTCCGGCACCCTGTCCGAAGGTGCGGGGTGCTGCCGCCCGTGATCCAGCAATTGTCAATTGCCGGGCTTGCGGCCGGTGGTGTAAAGCGGCTTGACGGTGACCGTCCCGACGTCGCCGTTCCACCCGGGAACCGCTTGATGACGCTGTGGTTTGTGTTCGCGCTGATGACGGTTGCCGCGGTCTTTGCCGTGCTCTGGCCGCTCAGTCGCAGCCGGCCGGCGGATACGGGCGGCAGCGAGGTCGTGGTGTACCGCGACCAGCTCGCCGAAATCGACCGTGACATGGCATCCGGTAACATCGGCGCCGCCGAGGCGGAGGCCGCGCGGATCGAGATCAGCCGGCGGCTGCTAGCGGCCGCCGATCAGAGCGGGCGAGAGGGGCCGCCCAAAGGCAATCTGAAGCTGCGGCGCGTGGCCGCGACGCTGGCCCTGATTGGCCTGCCGGTCGTTGCAGCAGGCTTCTACCTCCCGCTGGGGTCGCCGCGCCTTGGCGACTTTCCGCTCGCGGAGCGCAGTCGGGTCGCCGATGCCAACCAGCCGTTGGCCGATCTGGTGGCCCAGGTCGAAGCTCACCTGGAGAAGAATCCGACCGATGGCCGCGGCTGGTCGGTGCTGGCGCCGGTGCTGTCGCGCCTTGGCCGCTATGACGATGCGGTCCGCGCCTATCGCAATTCCATCACTTATGCCGGTGACAGCGCCGATCGCCGCGCGGACCTCGGCGAGGCGTTGATGGGGACGGCGGGCGGCGTCGTCACTGCAGACGCCAAGGCGGAGTTCGAGCGCGCGGTCGCACAGAGCGCCGATAATGCCAAGGCCACCTACTTCCTCGGCATCGCGGCCGAACAGGACGGCCGCAAGGCGGAGGCCGCGGCGATCTGGAAGGGGATGCTGGCGAAGGCGCCGGCCGACGCGCCGTGGCGGCCGCTGGTGCAGGCCGCCCTGGTGCGGGTTGGCGGCGTCGCCGCGCCGACGCTGCCCGATGGTGCGATGGCCGCGGCCAAGGACATGAGCGAGGGCGATCGCAATGCGATGATCCACGGCATGGTCGATCGGCTGGCGACGCGGCTAAAGCAGAACGGCGACGACGTCGAGGGCTGGCTGCGGCTGGTCCGCGCCTATCTCGTGATGGGAGAGCGCGGCAAGGCGATGAGCGCGCTTGCCGATGCGCGGCAGGCGGTGGCGAAAGATGCGGATCGACTGCGTCAGCTCAATGAGGGGCTGAAGAATCTCGGGCTGGATGGATAGCGCATGACGCCGGACCGGATGCAGCGGCTTTCGGCGAGCGTGATGCGCAAGGATGGACCATGACCAGGAAGCAACGGCGTTTGACTCTGATCGGTTGCGCGCTCGCGGTGCTCGGCATCGCGGCGGGACTGGTGCTGAACGCGTTGCGTGACTCCATCGTGTTCTTCTCGACGCCCTCAATGGTGGCCGAGAAGCATCTCGGCCCAGGTTCACGGTTCCGGCTCGGCGGCCTGGTGCAGCCGGGATCAGTCAAGCGCGGCGACAATCTCGCGGTCACCTTCACCGTCGCCGACGGCAGCGCAAGCCTGCCGGTCGCCTTCAAAGGCATCCTGCCGGACCTGTTCCGTGAAGGGCAGGGCGTCGTTGCCGAGGGGATGCTCGATGCGTCCGGCGTGTTTCGCGCCGACACCGTGCTTGCGAAGCACGACGAGAGGTACATGCCGAAGGACGTCGCCGACGCCTTGAAGAAGCAGGGCCACTGGAAGGACGACTACGCCGCCAAGCCGAGCGCGTCGGCGGCACCGACGCAGGGAGCGATGCGATGATCGCGGAAAGTGGACATTACGCGCTGGTGCTCGCGCTCGGGTTGGCGCTGATCCAGTCCGTGGTGCCGCTGCTCGGCGCGCGCTGGCGCGACGTCGCACTGATGAACGTCGCGCGCTCAACCGCGCTTGCGCAATTGCTGTTCGTCGCGGCGTCGTTCATCGCGCTGGTGACGCTGCACGTCACCTCGGACTTCTCGGTCGTCAACGTCTACGAGAACTCGCATTCGCTGAAACCGATGATCTACAAGATCACCGGCGTGTGGGGAAACCATGAAGGATCGATGCTGCTCTGGGTCTCGATCCTGGCGCTGTTCGGCGGCCTGGTCGCGGCCTTCGGCAACAATCTGCCGCTGTCGCTGCGCGCCCATGTGCTGGCCGTGCAGGCCTGGATCGCCAGCGCGTTCTATCTCTTCATTCTGATCACCTCGAACCCGTTCCTGCGCATCGCCAATCCGCCGATCGAGGGACGCGATCTCAATCCGGTGTTGCAGGACATCGGCCTCGCGGTGCATCCGCCGATGCTCTATCTCGGCTATGTCGGCTTCTCGATCTCGTTCTCCTTCGCGGTGGCGGCCCTGCTCGAGGGCCGGATCGACGCTGCCTGGGCGCGCTGGGTGCGCCCGTGGACGCTGACCGCATGGATCTTCCTGACGCTCGGCATCGCGATGGGCTCCTACTGGGCCTATTACGAGCTCGGCTGGGGCGGCTGGTGGTTCTGGGATCCGGTCGAGAACGCCTCGCTGATGCCGTGGCTCGCCGGCACTGCGCTGTTGCATTCGGCGCTGGTGATGGAGAAGCGCAACGCGTTGAAGGTCTGGACCATCCTGCTGTCGATCCTGACCTTCTCGCTGTCGTTGCTCGGCACCTTCCTGGTGCGCTCCGGCGTACTCACGTCGGTCCACGCATTCGCCACTGATCCGACGCGCGGCGTCTTCATTCTGCTGATCCTCTTTATCTTTATCGGTGGCAGCTTCTCGCTCTACGCCTGGCGTGCGCCTGCGCTGAAACAGGGAGGATTGTTCGCCCCGATCTCGCGCGAGGGTGCGCTGGTGCTCAACAATCTCTTGCTCACCACCGCGTGCGCAACCGTGTTCATTGGGACGCTGTATCCGCTGGCGCTCGAGGTGCTGACCGGCGAGAAGATCTCGGTCGGCGCGCCGTTCTTCAATTTCACCTTTGCGCCTCTGTTCGTGCCGCTGCTGCTCGCGGTGCCGTTCGGGCCGCTGCTTGCGTGGAAGCGCGGTGACCTGCTCGGAGCGGCACAGCGGCTGACGGTGGCCGGCATCGTCTCGCTCGTTGTGATCGCGCTGGTCTGGGCGTGGACCTATGGCGGTGCGACGCTCGCGCCGCTCGCGATCGGGCTTGCGGTGTTTGTGATCGTTGGCGCGCTGTGCGATCTGGCTGAACGTATTGGGTTGTTCCGCATCCCGCTCTCGATCTCGCTGCGCCGCGCGCGCGGCCTGCCGCGTGCGACATGGGGCACTGTGTTTGCGCATGCCGGCCTCGGCGTCGCGCTGATCGGCATCGTCTGCGAGACCACCTGGAACAGCGAATATATCGGCGCGATGAAGGCGAACGACGTCGCCGCGGTCGCCGGCTATCAGTTGCGGCTCGATGGCCTGACGCAGCGCCAGGGACCGAACTTCCGCGAGATGGTCGCCCAATTCACCGTGACCCGCGACGGAGAGCAGGTCGCCTTGATGACGCCGTCCAAGCGCAACTTCACGACACGTGGTGCATCGACGACGGAGGCTGCGCTGCTGACGCGCGGCGCGAGCCAGCTCTACATCTCGCTTGGCGACGCCGGCGCCGACGGCGCGATCGCGGTGCGCATCTATCACAAGCCGCTGGTGCTCTTGATCTGGTGGGGACCGGTGCTGATGGCGCTCGGCGGCCTGCTGTCGCTGTCCGACCGCCGCTTGCGGGTCGGTGCCCCGAAGCCGGCCAGGGCGGCGCGCGCATTGCAGGCGGCCGAGTGATGCGGTCGCGCGGTCTCGCTGCCGGCCTGCTTGCCGCCGCCTTGGTGTTCGGCGCGATGCCGGCGCACGCGGTGCTGCCAGACGAGGTCATGTCGGACCCGGCGAAAGAGGCGAGGGCACGCGAGCTCTCCAAGGAGCTTCGCTGCATGGTCTGCCAGAACCAGTCGATCGACGATTCGGAGGCGCCGCTCGCGCGCGACCTCCGTCTTCTGGTGCGCGAACGTATCGCGGCCGGCGACAGCAATCAGCAGGTGATCGATTTCCTGGTGGCGCGCTACGGCGAATTCGTGCTGCTCAAGCCGCGCTTCAACGAGCACACGCTGTTGCTCTGGCTGACCCCGCCGCTGGCGCTTCTGCTGGGTGGTTTGGCGATCTGGCGCTTTGGCCGGCGGAGGGCAAACGCGACCAAAGCCGCAGGCCTTTCCGACCCGGGCCTGACAGCCGACGAGCGGGCACGCCTGGAGCGGTTCCTGGCAGCGGAATCGGCACCGGACAAACCGATTTGAGTTCGTCTAAGTCATTCACCTGCCTGCGTTATTCTGCCGCAGAGTGCCTTATCTTAATTACAAAAGTTTAATTCCGCCGCCAGCGCGCCGTAAGGCTGATGACCCCATGTTCAGACGCATCAGGTGCCGGCCCTTGCACCACGATTCTGGCCTTGGAGATTTCAAGAAATGACCGACCGTCACGACCTCTCGTCCTTTCCGTCCTACAAGCAGCCGAAGCGCTCGCTGTTGTCTGCTCGCAAGTTCGCGCTGATGGCGTCAGTCGTCGCCGGTCTCGGCGCCGCCGTTTATGGCTTCAGCCCCTCGCACGATGCTTCGTTGTTTGCGACCCCGGCGCATGCGCAGGTCAACAACGAGGTCCGCAAGGTTCAGCAGCCGGTCGGCTTCGCCGACATTGTCGAGCGCGTGAAACCGTCGGTGATCTCGGTGAAGGTCAACATCCGGGAGAAGCTCTCCAAGGACGACAGCAATGAAGACTCGCCGTTCCAGCCCGGTTCGCCGATGGAGCGCTTCTTCCGTCGCTTCGGCGGTCCGGATGGTCTCCCCCCGGGTCTGCGTGGCGGACCGCGTGGTGGTGGCGTTGTGACCGGCCAGGGTTCCGGCTTCTTCATCTCGGCTGACGGCTACGCCGTGACCAACAACCACGTCGTCGACGGTGCCGACAAGGTCGAAGTCACGACCGACGACGGCAAGACCTATTCCGCCAAGGTGATCGGCACCGATCCGCGTACCGACCTTGCGCTGATCAAGGTCGAGGGCGGTTCCAACTTCCAGTTCGCAAAGCTGTCCGACAGCAAGCCGCGGATCGGCGACTGGGTGCTGGCGGTCGGCAATCCCTTCGGTCTCGGCGGCACCGTGACCGCGGGCATCGTGTCGGCCTCGGGCCGCGACATCGGCAACGGTCCGTATGATGACTTCATCCAGATCGACGCGCCCGTGAACAAGGGCAACTCCGGTGGTCCGGCATTCGACATGTCGGGCGAGGTGATGGGTGTCAACACGGCGATCTACTCGCCGTCCGGCGGCAGCGTCGGCATCGCGTTCTCGATCCCGGCCGCGACCGTGAAGAGCGTCGTCGCCCAGTTGAAGGACAAGGGTTCGGTCAGCCGCGGCTGGATCGGCGTCCAGATCCAGCCAGTGACCTCTGACATCGCCGACAGCCTCGGCATGAAGAAGGCCGAAGGCGCGCTGGTTGCCGAACCGCAGGCCAACGGCCCCGCGGCCAAGGCCGGCATCGAGTCCGGTGACGTCATCACGGCCGTCAACGGCGAAACGGTGAAGGATGCGCGCGAGCTCGCCCGCACCATCGGCGGCCTGCCTCCCGGCAATTCGGTGAAGCTGAACGTGCTGCACAAGGGCCAGGACAAGGTCGTCAACATCACGCTCGGCCAGTTGCCGAACAACCTGGAAGCCAAGGCCGATAACGAAAACAACGATCGCGGCAACTCCAACCGCGGCACCGACGTGCCGAAGCTCGGCCTGACCGTTGCGCCCGCCAACAGCGTGGCCGGTGCCGGCAAGGAAGGCGTGGTCGTGACCGAGGTCGATCCGAAGAGCGCCGCCGCCGAGCGGGGCTTCAAGGAAGGCGACGTGATTCTCGAGGTCGCCGGCAAGAGCGTCGGCACCGCCGGCGAGGTACGCGATGCGATTACTGCAGCGCGCAACGACAACAAGAACAGTGTTCTCATGCGCGTGAAGAGCGGCGGTTCGTCGCGCTTCGTGGCTGTGCCGCTGGCCAAGGGCTAACTATATGAGTTGGGAGGCGTCGCCGGCATCAGTCGCCCCCGCCGACGGCGCTTCCCGGGGGGCGGGCGCCTCGCTCGCTCCCTTCGGTGCCTTTCGATGGAATACGCCCCCCTCCGTCGGAAGGGCTCAGGGCGGTGAAGTCCCCCAGCTTCACCGCCCACTTTTTTCACCCCCGCACGATCCGGACGAATGCCAACCGGCTTTCCGGCCCGATCATGTGACGGCAACATTTCGAGAATATGCGCGGTCGTCTTGCATGTGCAGGCCGGCCGCGCCATGGTGAGAGAAGGCCAATTCCCGTGACCGCAACCGCTCCACAAATGCGCATTCTGATCATCGAAGATGACCGCGAGTCCGCCGACTATCTGGTGAAGGCATTCCGGGAAGTCGGCTATGTCGCCGATCTCGCATCCGACGGCGAGGAGGGCCTGGCGATGGCCGAAACCGGCGATTACGACGTGCTGGTCGTCGATCGGATGCTGCCGAAGCGCGACGGCCTGTCATTGATCGGGAGCCTGCGCGACAAGGGCAACCGCACGCCGGTCCTGATCCTCTCCGCGCTCGGCCAGGTCGACGACCGCATCAAGGGCTTGCGCGCCGGCGGCGACGACTATCTGCCAAAGCCCTATTCATTCGCCGAATTGCTTGCGCGCGTCGAGGTGCTGTCGCGGCGCAATGTCGGACCGGCCGAGGAGACCACGTACCGGGTCGGCGACCTCGAGCTCGATCGCCTGTCGCATCGCGTCGCCCGCGGCAAGGATGAGCTGACGCTGCAGCCGCGCGAGTTTCGGCTGCTCGAATATCTGATGAAGCATGCAGGCCAGGTGGTGACGCGCACCATGCTTCTGGAGAACGTCTGGGATTATCATTTCGATCCGCAGACCAATGTCATCGATGTGCACATCTCGCGGCTGCGCTCCAAGATCGACAAGGGCTTCGAGCGTCCGCTGCTGCACACGATCCGCGGCGCTGGGTACATGATCCGTGACGGCATTCGGTAAACTGATCCGGACCACGGCGTTTCGGCTGACGCTGGTCTATCTGTTTCTGTTTGCGCTGTTTGCTGCCTCGCTGCTGGCCTATTTCGCTTGGAACACGCGGCGTCTGATCACCGAGCAGATCGCGACGACGGTGAATGCCGAGATCGGGGAGATCACCGACATCTACAACCGCCGCGGCTTGCACGGCCTGCTGATCACGATGGGCAACCGCGCGTTGCGGCCGGGCGCCAACCTCTATCTTGTGACGGCGCCGAACGGGCAGGCGCTCGCCGGCAATGTCGGCTCGCTGGCGCCGGGCGTGATGGGCACGCAGGGCTGGTCGGAGACGGCCTATCGGCGGCTCGACGACCAGGACAAGACCGATCACCGCGCGCTGGTGCGGGTCACCGAGATGGACAACGGCTTCCGCTTGCTGGTCGGGCGCGATCTCGAGGAGCGGCGGCGGTTGTTCGGGATCGTTGCCAAGGCCGCGCAGTGGTCGATCCTCGTCGTCGTCGTGCTCGGCATTGGCGGCGGCATTTTCGTCGCGCGCCGCGTGCTGCATCGGATCGACGCCATGACTGGCACCACGAAGACCATCATGGCCGGCGATCTGTCCGGCCGGCTGCCGGTCGGCCGCAGCGGTGATGAGCTCGACCGCCTGGCGGAAAATCTCAACGCCATGCTGGAGCGCATCGAGGCGCTGATGACGGGGCTCAAGGAGGTCTCCGACAATATCGCCCACGATCTCAAGACGCCGCTGACGCGGCTTCGTAACCGCGCCGAGGAGGCATTGGCGAAGTCCGGCTGCGAGGCCGATTATCGCGCCGCGCTGGAGCGGACGATCGAGGAGTCCGACGGGCTTATCCGCACCTTCAATGCTTTGCTAATGATCGCCCGCGCCGAATCCGGCCAGGCGCGCGGCAACATGGACGATTTCGACGGTGCCGACGTCGCCAACGGTATCCACGAGCTGTACGAGCCGCTGGCCGAGGACGACGGCATGACGCTGCTGGTGAAGACGATGCCGGCGCCGATCCACGGCAACCGTGAATTGATCAGCCAGGCGCTCGCCAACCTGGTCGAGAATGCGATCAAATATGGCAAGCCCGAAGCGGGCGAGGGGTCGCCGAGCACGGCGAAAAACGAGATCCTGATCGAGGCGCGGCGCGAGGGCAACCAGGTGCTGCTCAGCGTCACCGACCACGGTCCTGGCATTCCCGAGGGCGATCGCAAGCATGCGGTGGAGCGGTTCGTCCGGCTCGAAGCGAGCCGCACCTTACCCGGGTCCGGTCTCGGCCTCAGCCTGGCCTCGGCCGTCGCAACGCTCCATGGCGGCGAGCTTCGGCTCGGCGACTCCCATCCGGGCCTGGTCGCGACCTTGGTCCTGCCCGCGCGGGTGGCCGGCAGTGACAGGCTTGCGGCTCAAACGCAGGATGTGCCACAGAAGGCGGCATGAATGCCGCCGCGCCGGGAAACGCGGATCGACAGGGACTGGCCGCGCGGTTTGCGGACGGGCCACGTGTCGCCGCGCCGCAATCCGCTGAACAGCGCCTGACCGACTGGTTCGCCGAGATCGAGCCGGCACAAGCGGACGCACTCAACGCGTTGCTCGGACATCCCTTCGCAAGGGACATCCTGCGCGGCATCGCCGAGTTCTCGCCATATCTGTTCGAACTCGCGCGTGCCGACGTCGCACGGCTGATCCGGATCCTGTCATGCGACCCGGAGTCGCACCTTGCCGCACTGATCGAAAGAACCTCGCGCGAGGTGCTCGCCGCGGGCAGCGAGGCCGACGTGATGCATCTGCTCCGCCGCTTGAAGGCGGAGGCCGCGCTCCTGATCGCACTGTGCGATATCGGCGGCGTCTGGCCGGTGATGCGGGTCACGGCCGCGCTCACCGATGTCGCCGTCGCCTCGGTGCAATCGGCGCTGCGCTACCTGCTCCGGCAGGAGGTCGCCCGGGGCCGGATGACGGCTGATGACCCCGAGCACCCCGAGATCGGCTCGGGCCTGATCGTGCTCGCGATGGGCAAGATGGGTGCCGGTGAATTGAACTATTCCAGCGACATCGACCTGATCGTGTTCTTTGATCGCTCGGCCACCTCGCTCGCCGAGGATATCGAGCCGCAGCCGTTCTTCGTGCGCGTCACCCAGGCGATGGCGCGGATGCTGCAACAGCGCTCGGGCGAGGGATACGTGTTCCGGGTCGATCTCCGGCTGCGCCCGGATCCGGCTTCGACACAGGTCGCGATCTCCACCGACGCCGCGCTGCACTACTACGAGCGTGAGGGGCGCACCTGGGAGCGCGCCGCGATGATCAAGGCGCGGCCCTGCGCCGGCGATCCCGGGGCCGGGGATGCGCTGCTTGCCGAGCTCGCACCGTTCGTCTGGCGCAAGCACCTGGATTTCGCGGCGCTTGCCGATGTGCACGACATGAAGCGGCAGATGCAGACCTATCGCGGCCAGAGCGAGATCTCGGTCGAAGGCCACAATGTCAAGGTCGGCCGCGGCGGCATCCGCGAGATCGAGTTCTTCGCCCAGACCCAGCAACTGATCGCCGGCGGCCGGCATCCGGAATTGCGCGTGCGGCCGACGCTGGAGGCTCTGAACGTTCTCGCCAACAGCAACTGGATCACCTACGAAGCGCGCGACGAGCTGACCACGGCCTACGAGTTCCTGCGCCGGGTCGAGCACCGGCTGCAGATGATCGCCGATGAGCAGACCCATTCGCTGCCGGAGCAGGCCGAAGCCGTCGAGCGCTTCGCACATTTCTTCGGTTACGAGAACCGCGAGGCCTTCGCGAAAGACCTGCTCGGCCATCTCAAGACTGTCCAGAGCCATTACGGCAAGTTGTTCGAGGGCGACGATCCGACCGGCACCGCGAAGCTGCCGCAGATCGACTATGGGGCCGGTCCCGAGGATGCCCGCCTGATCGAGCATCTCGCCAATCTCGGGTTCAAGAAACCCGTCGCCGTCGCCGGGACGGTGCAGCAGTGGATCACGGGTGACTATCGCGCATTGCGCGTCGAGGCGACGCGCGCGGCGTTCCTCGAATTCATTCCCGGGCTGATCGACGGTCTCGCGCATGCCGAAGAGCCCGATGATGCGGTGGCGGCGTTCGATCGTTTCCTGGGCGCGTTGCAGCGCGGCGGACGGCTGATCTCGCTGCTCAGCCAGAACCGCGACCTCGTCGCGCTGGTGGCGCTGATCCTGGGCGCGGCGCCGCGGCTCGGCGACATGCTTGCACGGCAGCCGCAGATCATGGACGGCCTGATCGACCCGCGCTTCTTCGGCGCGATGCCGGACAAGAAGGAACTATCCGAACGGCTCGCCACCACCTTGCAGGATGCGTCGTCCTATGAGGACTTCCTCGATCGCCTGCGGCTGTTCGGCCAGGAGAGCCTGTTTCTGATCGGCACGCGGATCTTGTCCGGCACGGTCTCGGCGCAGCACGCCAGCGTCGCGTTCGCCGATGTCGCCGAGGGCATAGTGCACACCGTGCACGGTCTCGTCACCGACCAGTTCGCCGCGCAATATGGCCGGATCAAGGGGCAGGAGACCGCGATCATCGCGATGGGCCGGCTCGGCAGCCGTGAGATGACAGCGTCCTCCGACCTCGACCTGATCCTGCTCTACGACTACGACCATGAGGCGCCGGATTCCGACGGCCAGCGTTCATTGCATGGCGCGCAGTATTTTGCCCGCTTTACCCAGCGCCTGATCAGCGCCTTCACCACGCGCACCAATTACGGCGTGCTCTATGAGGTCGACATGCGGCTGCGTCCGTCCGGGCGTGCCGGCCCCGTCGCCTCGCGGATCGACTCGTTCGCCGATTATCAGGAGCGCGAGGCCTGGACTTGGGAGCATATGGCGCTGACGCGCGCGCGGGTGATCTCGGCTGCCCCGCATGTCCGCGAGCGGATCGAGGCGATCATTCGCGGCGTGCTGACGCGGCCGCGCGATGCGGCGAGCACCGCCACCGATGTCGCCGACATGCGGCGCGCGATTGCGCTGGAGAAGGGCGAGAACGACGTCTGGGACCTCAAGCTCGCGGCGGGCGGGCTGGTCGACATCGACTTCATCGCGCAATACCTGCAGCTAGTGCATGCGGCGGCAAAGCCCGAGATCCTCAGCGTCTCGACGATGCAGGTGCTCGACAATGCCGCCAGGCTCGGGCTGCTCGGACACTCCGAAGCCGAGGTCCTGCGCTCGGCGGCGCGGCTGTATCACGACCTGACGCAAATCCTGCGACTCTGCGTGATCGGCAAGTTCAACCCGGAGACCGCCGGTGAAGACCTGCTGCGCGTGATGGCGCGGGCCGGCGACACACCGGATTTTTCCGCGCTGGAAGCGCGCCTGCGCGAGACGCAGAGCGAGGTGCGCCGCGTGTTCAACGCGATCGTGGGCGGCGGTTAGAACGGGTGCGAAGGCGTACTCGCCGCTGCGATCTTGCTGGCGAACGGTTAGATGAAATCTTCTGACGGCGCCCGTTGCGGCTCAAAGTTTTCGATGAAGATGCGGACCATCGCGCCGATCAGGAAGCAGCCCTGCAGTGCAACGACGCCGGAAATGAAGGCAACAACTCCCATCGTCAGACCGTCGGCGTGCCCGACGAAATAGGCAGCCGGGATAACGAAGAGCATCGCGAAGAGGCAGACGTAGACCCTGAAGTAGCGTCCCAGCAGCAACCCGCAGATGCCGCTCGCCAGAACGATCTCCAACATAACGCCTCCTCCATGATCCCTGCGGACGCCGCGGCGTCCCCGGCTGACTTGCGGCGACGGCCGCTGTCAGGATATCCGCCGGTAGATGCCAACATCCTGCCAAAGTCTTCAATCCCGGTAAAGTACGGCCTCGTTCAGCCGCTTCGGTGGGTCCAGCAGGCGGAGCGCCCTGGCCACCCCCCAAGAGCCAGAGCTGCCTTAACGCCAAGGGCAATGGCTGCATTTATACCACCATCGCCGCCACGGAGCGGCCCAGCGATACCTCTCCGAGGGTCGGTCAACGGCGCGGAACGCGCGATGTTCCTGGCCAGCGTCCGAACCGATCACGGAGCCCGCGAGCGCTTGATATCCGGCTGGACACCTCGACGCAGCTACCGGCTCAATTCTGAAGGTGAGCACACAGGCGGAGCGCCTATATATCGACGCGTTGGCCGCCCGATCTTTCATCGAGCGCGCTTGCGCGCGCTCGATGGTCTGTTCAGCCACACTCGTCCGGACAGGGAACGGCCGCCTGTGGCTGGCTGCCGAACTAGAGAGTGAAGAAGTGGCTGTGCAATGCCACTTGATGAGCACTCGCTGGATCCGCGTTGACGACCGAATGGTCGATCACTGCGTCGTGCCCAGTGGCGGCCGTGTGGGCTTCGTTCACGAGCGCGGCCAAGTTGCCATGGGCAGCATCTCCGCCCAGCGCGAAACTGGCCCGGCTTCCGGAATTTGCGTCGGCATGCTCCTGGAAGGCAAAAGCATTGTTGCCAATGACTCCGACTGCAGGCGCTGCGGTGCCTGGATGACTGGTTTCGGTGGGGGCGGAATTGAAATGGAAGCCGTCCTTTGCCGTCTCGACGGTCATGGTGCCTTGGGCCGCCGCGGCGTCGGGCGCGGCCGGTTGGCTGACGCTTGCGGCCTCGCTCACCGCAGAGCTGCCTGAGGTGGTCGGCGACGCCGTCGACGTCGAATCGGCTGTTGTCGCGGGTGGGTCGCCAAAGTGCTGCGCCCATGCCGCAGCCTCGAGCGGCTTATTGTCGGTGGAACCGGTGAAGCCATATGATCCGCCGGAATTCGAATCCCAGATGTTCACGAAGCTGACGTTCACCCCGGATTGATGCAGCGTATCCGAGAGCCACTTCACGAATGTCGGATTGTCGGTGAGACCCGCGCCGTCATGCGTATTGCCCGCGCCGGTCTCGGCAACAGCAAACGGCTTCCCTGTCGATTTGGCGAGATCGATCAGTTGTTGAAGCGTGGTCGCATGGCCGTCACTGCCATCGAGCGACCATTGGTTGGAAGCCGGGTAGGTGTAGTAGTGCTGAAGGTTGACCGGGTCTGACGCCCACTGCTGAACACTGGAGTCGTAGACCGGTTGCGACGAATCGAGGACTTGCCCGCTCTTGTCCCAGTCATAAAGGTGGGTCGACGAACCGTAGGGATAGACGTCGCCGTAGACGTCGGCGGCGACGATATCGACGTACTGGTCTCCGGGATATGCACTCTGGATGACATTGCCGGCGTGGCTATAGTTCGTCACGGCCGGGTTCCACGCCACCTCGATGTTCACGCCCTCGGCCGCGCCTGCCGCATGCAACACGGTGTAGATGTGCTGGAATGCCTTGACCCAATCGGCGCGCGTCGCGGCGTCGTCGCCGGCATAGGAGGGCATTGTGTTGATGTTCATCTCCCAGCCGGGCCGCCAGATCTGGGTCGTGAAGCCATTGTCGGCCCAGGCCTTCACCATGTTCGTCAGCACCGAATCGTACTGGCCGGCCGCAAAATCCTTGTAGAACTGATCCGGGGATTCCGAGCCCGATGCGGTCGAGGTCATCGGCAGTCCGATCACCGGCGTGACCCCCTTGAGCACCGGCGATTGCGCCATCGATGCTGCATTCCAGCTCGATTGACCAACCCAATCCGAAATGGGCAGGCGTTGATCGCCATACTGGTCGAGGAACTGCGGCGTGGTTTTCATCAAGGTTGAGAAAGCGTTGAAGTTCGCTTCGAAACTCGCTTCCTCGCTTGAATCGTAATAGTTCGGGTTCCCGACAAAAACGCCGAGAGGAAACGGCGTTGCGCCGCCGGCAGTGTTCTGACTCATTAGGTTTGTGCTCTCGCTGCTCTTTCTCCTTCATCGGTGTCTAAGCGGCCAATGCGTAATAATCGTGTCGGCACCGGACACCTAATCGCCGCCAGTCCGCCACGCATCTGGCGACTCAATCGCGACGTCGGCGGAGCTACGAGAATGCTGGCGCGGAAGAGCACTGCCGATGCCTTGACGGAATCCGAAGCGTCCGCTCGGGCCTTTGTTGCATGCCACGAAGCTGATCGCGGATATCCGCCATCACGCCCTGTAGGACGTAGGCGAGCTCGATGCCATTATTGTGCAGCTTGGCTGCAAGCGTGTCTTTGCACGCACCACAATTTCGTCCAGCTCTACGCCTGCTTCAGCCGTTGCAGCGCGTCGCGGACATCGGGATCAAGGCCGGCGCCACCGGCGTCGAGATGGGCGAAGATCTGCTTGCGCATCCGCGGATCCCAGAATTTCCAGATGTGCTCGGAAATGCCCTGCACCGCGCGGTCGCGCCCCTGGCTCTGGAAGAACTTTCCGATCTGGTTCGCCATATAGACGAGCTTGTCAGACGACGACGACATAAGCGGACTCCTTGCCGGCCACCGCGCCGATGACGCGTTCCGGATGCGTAAAGATTTCAAAACCGTCCGATCGAGCAATCGCGACGAGCGCGACGCCGGCGGCATCAGCCATCCGCACCGCAAGCGCGGTCGGGGCGGACACCGCGACCATCAACGGCGCGCCGATCGCCGCGGTCTTCTGCACCATCTCGACCGAGACGCGGCTGGTCAACAGCACCATGCCCTCGCTCGTCGCGATCTGCTCCCGCGCCAACGCTCCTGCGAGCTTGTCGAGCGCATTGTGCCGGCCGACATCCTCCCGCAGCGCCACGATACCACGCCCAGGCGTCCAGAACGCGGCGGCGTGCACGGCGCGGGTTTGGTGATTGATCTCCTGCAGCGGCGCGATGGCCGCCATTGCGGTCATCACCTCGCGCGGCGCAAACGATCGCCCGGCAGCTACGACCGCGGCCGGGCGAACCGCTTCAGTGATGGAATCGACGCCGCAGATGCCGCACCCGGTCGGTCCCGCAATGTGCCGGCGACGCTCGGCGATCAGCGCGGCCTTCGCCGGCTTGAGCCACATCCTGAGCTCGATGCCATCGTCGAGCTCGTCGATGTCGAGCGTCTCGATTTCGTCGGCCGATTGCACGATGCCTTCGCTGAGGCTGAAGCCGATGGCGAAATCGCCGAGGTCCTCGGGCGAGCCCATCATCACGGCGTATGTGCCGCCGTTGTAGGTCAGCGCCAGCGGCGTCTCGTCCGGGATCAGGCGCGTCCCCTCGCTGAATGCGCCGTTGCGCCAGACTTTCCGGTTCGCCTTGTGCACGGGTTCGCGCATCGCTACTCCGCGGCCTCCACGACCGGCATGATGCGGCGGGAGTGCCGCGCCTGTTCGTCATAGGCCTTCTGCCAGTCGGTCGGACCGTTCGATGGCGAGATCTGGACGGCGGTGACTTTGTACTCCGGACAGTTGGTGGCCCAGTCGGAGAAGTCGGTCGTGATCACGTTGGCCTGGGTGTCAGGGTGGTGGAACGTGGTGTAGACCACGCCGGGGGCGACGCGGTCGGTGATCAGCGCGCGCAGCGTGGTTTCGCCGGCACGGCTGGCCAGCCGCACCCAGTCGCCGTCGCGCACGCCGCGCTGCTCGGCGTCGTGGGGATGGATCTCCAGCCGGTCCTCGGCGTGCCACACCACATTGTCGGTGCGGCGGGTTTGCGCGCCGACATTGTACTGGCTGAGGATGCGGCCGGTGGTGAGCAGCAGCGGATAGCGCGGGCCGGTGCGCTCGTCGGTCGCGATATATTCAGTGATGATGAACTTGCCCTTGCCGCGCACGAAGCCGCCGATATGCATCACCGGCGTGCCCTCGGGCGCCTTCTCGTTGCAGGGCCACTGCACCGAGCCGAGTTCCTCCAGCTTGGCATAGGAGACGCCGGCGAAGGTCGGCGTCAGCGCCGCGATTTCATCCATGATCTCGGACGGATGGTTGTAGTGCATCTCGAAACCCATCGCCTTGGCGAGCAGGATGGTAACCTCCCAGTCCGCGTATCCGTTCCTCGGCGACATCACCTTGCGCACGAGCTGGATCCGGCGCTCGGCGTTGGTGAAGGTGCCGTCCTTTTCCAGGAAGGTCGAGCCGGGCAGGAAGACATGGGCGTAGTTCGCGGTCTCGTTCAGGAAGAGGTCATGGACGATCACGCATTCCATCGCCGACAGCGCGGCCACCACATGCTTGGTGTTGGGATCGGATTGCAGGATGTCCTCGCCCTGCACATAGAGCCCCATGAAGGTGCCCTCGATCGCGGCGTCGAACATGTTGGGGATGCGCAGGCCCGGCTCCTTGTTGAGCTTGACGTTCCACATCGCCTCGAACTGCTCGCGCACGGCGTCGCCCGAGATATGGCGATAGCCGGTCAGCTCGTGCGGGAACGAGCCCATGTCGCAGGAGCCCTGCACGTTGTTCTGGCCGCGCAGCGGATTCACCCCGACGCCGGGCCGGCCGACATTGCCGGTCGCCATCGCGAGGTTGGCGATCGCGATCACGGTGGTCGAGCCCTGGCTGTGCTCGGTGACGCCAAGTCCATAGTAGATCGCAGCGTTGCCGCCGGTGGCGTAGACTCGTGCGGCCTCGCGCAGATCCTTCGGATCGACACCGGTCATGATCGCGGTCGCTTCCGGGCTGTTGCTCGGCTGCGCGACGAATGCCGCCCAATCCTCGAATTCGCTCCAGTCGCAGCGCTCGCGCACGAAGGCCTCGTTGACCAGCCCTTCCGTGACGACCACATGGGCGAGCGCGGTGAGCACGGCGACGTTGGTGCCTGGCATCAGCGGCAGGTGCAGCGCCTTCACGTGCGGCGATTCGACCATCTCGGTGCGACGGGGATCGATCACGATCAGCCGCGCGCCCTGGCGCAGCCGCTTCTTCAGCCGTGAGGCGAACACAGGGTGAGCCGAGGCCGGGTTGGCGCCGATGATCATGACGACATCGGAATGCTCAACCGAATCGAAATCTTGCGTGCCCGCCGACGTGCCGAAGGTCTGCGACAGGCCGTAGCCGGTCGGGGAATGGCAGACGCGGGCGCAGGTGTCGACATTGTTGTTGCCGAAGCCGGCGCGGATCAGCTTCTGCACCAGATAGGTCTCTTCGTTGGTGCAGCGGGACGAGGTGATGCCGCCGACCGCGTCGCGGCCATATTTCTGCTGGATGCCCTTGAACTTGGCGGCGGCGAAGCCGAGCGCTTCGTCCCATGACACTTCGCGCCAGGGGTCCTCGATCCGCTCGCGGATCATCGGCTTCAGGATGCGCTCCTTGTGGGTGGTGTAGCCCCAGGCGAAGCGGCCCTTGACGCAGGAATGGCCGCGATTGGCCTTGCCATCCTTGTAGGGCACCATCCGCACCACTTCCTCGCCGCGCATTTCGGCCTTGAAGGCGCAGCCGACGCCGCAATAGGCGCAGGTGGTGACGACGGAATGCTCGGGCTGGCCGATCTCGATGACCGATTTTTCGGTCAGCGTCGCGGTCGGGCAGGCCTGCACGCAGGCGCCGCAGGAGACGCATTCGGAGCCGAGGAAGCTCTCGCTCATGCCGGGCGAAACGCGGCTGTCGAAGCCACGGCCGGCGATCGTCAGCGCGAAGGTGCCTTGGACCTCCTCGCAGGCGCGGACGCAGCGCGAGCAGACGATGCATTTCGACGGATCGTAGGTGAAATAGGGGTTGGACTCGTCCTTCGGCATCCAGGCCGGGTTGGCCGTGCCATGGGACTTGGCGAACACGTGGTTCTCGCCCTCATAGCCGTAGCGCACGTCGCGCAGGCCGACCGCGCCGGCCATGTCCTGCAATTCGCAGTCGCCGTTCGCCGCACAGGTCAGGCAGTCGAGCGGATGGTCGGAGATGTAGAGCTCCATCACGCCCTTGCGCAGCTTCTTCAGCCGCTCGGTCTGGGTGTGCACGACGAGGCCCGGCATCACGGGCGTGGTGCAGGAGGCAGGCGTGCCGGCGCGTCCCTCGATCTCGATCAGACAGAGCCGGCACGAGCCGAATGCGTCGACCATGTCGGTGGCGCACAGCTTCGGGATCTGGGTGCCGGCCTCCATCGCGGCGCGCATGATCGAGGTACCCTCGGGCACCGTGATGCTGCGCCCGTCGATGGTCAGCGTGACCATCGTCTCGGACTTCGATTGTGGCGTGCCGAAATCGGTTTCGTGGATCAGCGACATCGTGATCTCCTGTTATTCCGCGGCCTGCAGCCGGGCCGGTGCCGGGCCGAAATCTTCCCGGAAATGTTTCAGCGCGCTCATCACGGGGTAGGGCGTGAAGCCGCCGAGCGCGCAGAGCGAGCCGAACTTCATGGTGTTGCAGAGGTCCTCGACCACCGCGAGATTCTCGGCGACGCGCTCGCCATTGATGATCTTGCTGATGGTTTCGACGCCGCGGGTCGAGCCAATGCGGCACGGCGTGCACTTGCCGCAGGATTCGACGGCGCAGAACTCCATCGCGAAGCGCGCCTGCTTCGCCATGTCGACACTATCGTCGAACACCACCACGCCGCCATGGCCGATCAGGCCGTCGCGGGCAGCGAATGCCTCATAGTCGAACGGCGTGTCGAACAGCGCGCGTGGGAAATAGGCCCCGAGCGGACCGCCGACCTGCACCGCGCGCACGGGACGCCCCGTGAAAGTGCCGCCGCCGATGTCGTCGACCAGCTCGCCGAGCGTGACGCCGAACGCGGTCTCGAACAGCCCGCCGTATTTGATGTTGCCGGCAAGCTGGATCGGCATTGTGCCGCGCGACCGCCCCATGCCGAAATCGGCATAGGCCTTGGCGCCGTTGTCGAGGATGAAGGGGATCGCGGCGAACGACAGCACGTTGTTGATCACGCTGGGACGGCCGAACAGGCCCTTGTGCGCGGGCAATGGCGGCTTGGCGCGCACGATGCCGCGGCGGCCCTCGAGGCTTTCCAGCAGCGAGGTCTCCTCGCCGCAGACATAGGCGCCGGCACCGACGCGCACCTCGAGGTCGAAGTTGTGCGCGGAGCCGCCGATGCGATCGCCGAGCAAGCCGGCGCGTTTGGCGGCGGCAATCGCCGCGTTCATGGCCTCGACCGCGTGCGGATATTCCGAGCGGATGTAGATGTAGCCCTTGGTGGCGCCGACCGTGATGCCGGCAATCGTCATCCCTTCGATCACGACGAAGGGGTCGCCTTCCATGATCATGCGGTCGGCGAAGGTGCCGCTGTCGCCCTCATCGGCGTTGCAGACGATGTATTTGCGGTCGGCATTCGCCTGCGCCACCGTCTTCCACTTGATGCCGGTGGGGAAGCCTGCGCCGCCGCGGCCTCGCAGGCCCGATGCGGTGACGTCGGCGAGGATCTGGTCCGCCGTCAGCGTCAGCGCCCGCTCCAGGCCCTTGTAGCCGCCGTGGGCGCGATAGTCGTCGACCGAGCGCGGATCGACCACGCCGCAGCGCGCGAAGGTCAGGCGGGTCTGCCGCTTCAGCCAGGGAATCTCGTCCGTGGTACCAAGCCGCCGGGGATGCTGGCCGTTGCTGGTCATCGCATCGAGCAGGGCAGGGACACCAGCCGGAGCGACCGGGCCAAACGCGACGCGGCCCTGCCCAGTCGCCAGCTCGACCATCGGCTCCAGCCAGTAGAGCCCGCGCGAGCCGGTCCTGACGATCTCGATCGTGACGCTCCGCGCGGCCGCTGCCTGCGCGAACGCCAGGGCAACGTCATCGGCACCGACCGCAATCGCACCGGCATCGCGGGGAATGAATATCCGCATCGTCATCGCTGCGCCTCCGCGACCAGCGCGTCGAGCCGTGTCTCGTCGAGCCGACCGACCACGCGGCCATCGAGCATCGCTGAAGGGGCGGTGGCGCAGAGGCCGAGACAGTAGATCGGCTCCAGCGTCACGCGCTGATCCGCCGTGGTGTGGCCGAGGGAAACGCCGAGCCTGGCCTCCGCTCGCGCCGCCAGCGCGTCGCCGCCGGCGGCCTGGCAGGCCTCGGCGCGGCATAGCTTCAGGACATGACGCCCGGCCGGTTGCTTGCGGAAGTCGTGGTAGAAGGTGAACACGCCGTGCACCTCGGCGCGGGACAGGTTGAGCGCTTGCGCGACCATCGGGATCGCCGGCTCCGGCACGTAGCCGAATGCCTCCTGCAACGCGTGCAGGATGACCAGCGTGGCGCCTTCGAGCTTGGCATGCTCGGCGATGATCTCGGCGCCGCGCGCCTCGTACCAGGGTTCGTATTCCGATGTCATCCGCGCTCTCACGATCAGTTCTTCGACTGTGCGTATGAGAGTTGGAATCCTTCGAAACATCAATAAAGCCGTCTCATGCGGCGATTGCGAAACACGATTAATAGCGTGGCACAATGAGGTGATTTGGGATTGCAATAATGGCCGGAAATCACGAACTTCCGGCGCGCTTTTTGGGTTAGGATGGCGCCGCGACCGTGCTACTTGTGACTGTGTTGAGACACCGTTTTCGCGATGGGGGTTGATCCTTGATCGACAAGCTGGAACTTCTGCTGGCGCTGGCCAAGGAGCGGCATTTCGGGCGAGCCGCGGAGGCCTGCGGCGTCACCCAGCCCACCATGTCGACCAGCCTCAAGCAGCTCGAGGAAATCCTCGGCGTCATGCTGGTGCAGCGCGGCTCCCGCTTTCAGGGGTTTACGCCGGAAGGCGAACGCACGCTGGACTGGGCGCGGCGCATCGTCGGCGATGCGCGGGCGATGAAGCAGGAGATCAACAGCCTCAAGGACAAGCTGTCGGGCGAGATTCGGATCGCCGCGATCCCGACCGTGCTCGGCATGGTGGCGTCGCTGACGACGCCGTTCCGCGCCCGCCATCCCGACGTGCGCTTCCGCATCCAGTCCTGCACCTCGGCCGACGTGCTCGGCCTGCTCGAAAATCTCGAGGTCGATGCCGGGCTGACCTACATCGAGAACGAGCCGATCGGCAAGGTCCGCACCATCCCGCTCTACAACGAGAGCTATCGCCTGCTGACGGCGCCCGATGCCATGTTCGGTGACCGCAAGCAGGTGACGTGGAAGGAAGTCGGCACTGTGCCGCTTTGCCTGCTGACGCCCGACATGCAGAACCGCCGCATAATCGATCGCGCGCTGACCACGGTCGGCGGCGAGGCGACGCCGACGCTCACCTCCAATTCGCTGCTCGTGCTCTACACCCACGTGAAGACCGGTCGCTGGGCGAGTGTGATGCCGGCGAAGCTTGCCGAGACACTCGGGCTGGCCGACGCGGTCCGCAGTATCCCGATCGTCGATCCGGTTGTGGATTACAGCATCGGCATGGTGATCCCGCAGCGCGATCCGATGACGCCGCTGATCGCGGCCTTGGTGCAAGTCGCGCGCGAGGTCGCGCCGACGCTCGAGACGCAGTAGCTCTCGGCCATCAGCCGAGACGCTTCGGTGACGGTTCCCGTGTGAGACAATCGCCGGACCGGGCTCGAAGCTGTTGCGGTTTGTCTGCTCACTTGGAGAGAGCCGCACCCGCGTTGTCCCAAGCAATCTTCTCGTGCACGCAGCAGCGATGGAACTCCGCGACGGCTCGGCGGTTTCATTGCGGCGTTCCGCCCAGCGAGCAGGAGATGCCTTGAATCGCCGCCAACTTCTCCATGGATCGGCCGTGTTGCCGACACTGATGCTCTTGCCGCGGCGAGAGGCCGCAGCCGCAGGGAACACGTCAGACGCGCCTTTCAACCCCTCCATGGTGCGAGACCTTGCCCGCAATCTCGCCAGCAAGTCGTTCGAAGCGCCCGACGAGAAGTTGCCCGGCGGTCTGAACGACCTGACCTACGATCAATACCGGTCGATCCGCTTTCGGCCCGAGCGTGCGCTGTGGCGCAGCGAGAAGCTGCCGTTCCAGGCGCAGTTCTTCCATCGCGGATTTTTCTACAAGAACAAGGTCAGCATCTTCGAAGTCGTCGACGGCAAGGTCAGTGAAGTCCGCTACAGCAAGGACGATTTCTCGTTCGGTGAGAAGGTGCCTGCCTTCACCGAGACCGATCTCGGCTTCGCCGGATTTCGCATCCACGCGCCAATCAACAAGCCGGACTATTACGACGAGGTCTGTGTCTTCCTGGGGGCGAGCTATTTCCGCGCCGTCGCCAAGGATGAGACCTACGGCCTGTCGGCGCGCGGTCTGTCGATCGACACCGGTGAGGCAAAGGGCGAGGAGTTTCCGTACTTCAAGGCATTCTGGCTCGAGCGGCCCGTGCCCAACGCGACCTCGCTCGTCATTCACGCCTTGCTCGACAGCAAGAGCTGCGCGGCAAGCTATCGCTTCACGATCAGGCCCGGGAAGACCACGGTCTTCGATGTCGAGGCATCGCTCTATCCGCGCGCCGATCTTGATCATGCCGGCCTGGCGCCGATGACGAGCATGTTCTTCTTCGGGCCTAACGATCGCAATGAGGTCGATGATTTTCGACCCTCGGTGCACGATTCCGACGGGATTGCGATCTACAACGGCAAGGGCGAGAGCCTCTGGCGCCCCCTGAGCAATCCGCGCGACCTGCAAATCAGCACGTTCCAGGACGTCAATCCGCGCGGGTTCGGGCTGATGCAGCGGGAGAAGAATTTCTTCGCCTATCAGGACATCGAATCGGGCTTCGAGAAACGCCCAAGCCTGTGGGTCGAGCCGATCGGTGACTGGGGCGAGGGCGCGGTGACCCTGATCGAGATTCCGACCAAGGAGGAGATCCACGACAATATCGCGGCCTTCTGGCGGCCGAAGGCGCCGCTCAAGGCCAAGAGCGAGAACAATCTCACCTATCGCCTGCATTGGGGGCCGGACGCGCCGAAGCCCCATGCGCTCGCGCGCTTCACGCGGAGCGGCGTCGGCGCCCGCGGCGCGAATAGCAAGCTGTTCGTGCTCGACCTGATCGGGGACAATCTGAAGGGGATCGATCCCAACAGCGTCAAGGGCGTTGTGACGGCCGAGAAGTCCGAAGTCACTGACATCGTCACGCAGCCGAACCCGAACACCGGTGGATGGCGGCTCAGCTTCCAATGTGCCGTCAAGAAGGAGCCGATCGAGCTTCGGGCTCATCTCGCCCAGGACGACAAGCCGCTTTCGGAGATTTGGGTCTATCGATGGGCGCCATAGTCACGTCGCCTGATCCCGGCGTCGCCACAGTGTCCGGCGGCTTCCTTCCGCAGGAGAGCCCGCTCGCGATGTCCGCCGCCGATCTTGGCGAGCCGCCGCGCGCCGCCGCGAAGCCGGTGTCGGTCAGCGCGGGCATGGTCATGCGTCGCGCGTTCGTGCTGGTGCTGACAGCGGCGCTGACCGGCGCGGGCGCTTATGAGATGTACCGGGTGGTCGAAGTCGGCGGCGTGACGATCATGGAAGGCATGGTGCTGGTGCTGTTCGTCGCGCTGCTCGCCTGGATCGCCTTTTCGTTTGCCTCGGCGCTCGCAGGCTTTTGGGTTCTGCTTCGACGCAAGGGCAATGCCTTGCCGATCCGCGGCGATGGTCCGTTGCCGCCGATCGCGAGCCGGACCGCGGTGCTGCTGCCGACCTACAACGAGAATCCGCATCAACTGATGGCGCGCTTGCGCGCCATCTACGAGTCCATCGAGGCAGCCGGACAGGCCGCAAGCTTCGACTGGTTCGTGCTGAGCGATACGCGCGATCCCGATATCTGGATCGCCGAGGAGCGGGCATTCCTCGAACTCTGCGACGCCTGCGGCGCGGGGCGGCTCTACTACCGGCACCGGGCCGACAACACGGCGCGGAAGTCCGGCAATATCGGCGAGTGGATCACGCGGTTCGGCGGCGCCTATCAGTTCATGATCGTGCTCGACGCCGACAGCCTGATGTCGGGCGACACCATGGTGCGGATGGTTCATGCCATGGAGAGCCATCCACGGGCAGCGCTGGTCCAGACGCTGCCGGTGATCGTCAATGCGCGCAGCCTGTTCAGCCGCCTGCAGCAGTTCGCCGGCCGCCTGTACGGGCCGATGATCGCCGCCGGCGTCGCGTGGTGGCATGGCTCCGAGGGCAACTATTGGGGACACAATGCCATCATCAGGATTCAGGCGTTTGCGGAGCAGGCGGGGCTGCCCGAACTGTCCGGACCAAAGCCGTTCGGCGGACATATCCTGAGCCACGATTTCGTCGAGGCGGCGCTGATGCGGCGCGCCGGCTGGGGCATCTACATGGCGCCGACGCTCGGCGGCAGCTTCGAGGAGGTGCCGCCGTCGCTGCTGGACTTTGCCGCGCGCGACCGGCGCTGGTGCCAGGGCAATCTGCAGCACCTCGCTTTGCTGACCACGCGCCGGCTGCACTGGATTTCGCGACTGCACTTCATGACCGGGATCGGCTCCTACATCACCGCGCCGCTCTGGCTTTTGTTCCTGCTGCTCGGAATCCTGATCTCGTTGCAGGCGCGTTTCGTTCGCCCGGAGTATTTTCCGAAGGGCTTTTCGCTGTTCCCGAACTGGCCGGCCCAGGATCCCGTGCTCGCCGCGTGGGTGTTTGGCCTCACCATGGCGCTTCTGGTGATACCGAAGCTGCTCGGCTTCATCCTGTTGCTGACAAGGCGGGACGCGCGCCGGCAGTTCGGCGGCGGCTTTCGAGCATTCTCAGGCGTGATTGCCGAGCTGATGATATCGGCGATGATCGCACCCGTCATGATGGTCTTCCAGTCGATTGCCGTCGTCGAAATCCTGCTCGGGCGCGATGCGGGCTGGCAGACGCAGCGGCGCGACGACGGCGAGGTCGAGCGGCGGGAGCTCTATCGGAAGTATGGCATTCCGACCGCGTGCGGAATCGCGATGGCGGCGAGTGCCTATGCGGTGTCGTTTCCGCTGCTGTTGTGGATGTCGCCGGTGATCGTCGGCCTGTTGTTTGCGATCCCGATCGGCGCCTGGACGGCAAAGCCGGAGATCCGGGCGCTGTTCATGACGCCGGAGGAGGTGGCGCCGCCTCGTGTGCTGGTTCGCGCCAACGAACTGGCCTCGCAGCCCGCGCCCGCATCCGCCCCCGCGCTCGCGGTACTGCGGCAGGAGTCCGGATTGCTGCATCGTCATCTCTCCACGCTTCCGCCGGCGAGGCGCGGCGGACCGGGCGAGATCGATCTCGACCTTGCGGTGGCGCGCGCGCGGATCGAGGCCAGTGAAAGCTTTGACGAGGCGGTTCGCCATCTCACCCCTCGCGAGACGCTCGCCGTGCTCGGCGATCCTGCGCTGCTGGCGGCAGTGCTGGCGAAGTCACCCGGAGTCTAGGCCGCTTCCGGCAGCTTCGCCTGCAGCGTACGCGGGTCGCGGGGCAGCGTGACGCGGACCACGGTGCCGACGCCGAGCTTCGAGCGCAGCCGCATCGAGCCGCCGTGCAGATTGGTGAGCGAGCGTGCGATCGCGAGCCCGAGGCCGGAGCCCTGATAGCTCTTGGTGAGCTGGCTCTCGACCTGCTCGAACGGCTTGCCGAGCCGGCGCAGCGAATCCGGCGCAATGCCGATGCCGCTGTCGGCGATCAACAGTACGATCGAGTCGCTCAGCATCTGACCGCGCACCAGCACGCGGCCGTTGTCGGGCGTGAATTTCACGGCGTTGGAGAGCAGGTTGACGATGATCTGCTTGACCGCGCGGCGGTCGGCGACCACGGAGATCGTGCTTTCGATGTTCGATTCCAGGGACAGCCCCTTGTCCTCGGCACGGCCGGAGACAACCCGCAGGGACTCCGCGAGGATGCCGGAGATATCGAGCGATTCCATGTCGAACTTCATGCGGCCGGCCTCGATCCTCGACATGTCGAGGATATCGTTGATGACTTCGAGCAGGTATTTCCCCGATGTCAGGATGTCGTGGCAATATTCCTGATACTTGTCCGAGCCGAGCGCGCCGAACAGGCCGCTGCCCATGATCTCGGAGAAGCCGATGATGGCATTGAGCGGCGTGCGAAGCTCGTGGCTCATATTGGCCAGGAATTTCGACTTCGCGGCATTGGCGTCCTCGGCGCGGGTCTTTTCCTGCGAGTATTTCTCGGCGAGGTCGGCGAGCTCGACGGCCTGCCGTTCCAATTCGGACTGCGAGCGCTTGAGGTCGGCCACCGTAGCGCGCAGCCGCAGGTCGTTGTCGACCAGCTTCTGCTCGTGCGCCTTGATGCGGGTGATGTCGGTGCCGACCGAGACATAGCCGCCATCCTTGGTGCGCCGCTCGCTGATGTGCAGCCAACTGCCGTCGTCGAGCTGAGCCTCGAAGGTACGCGCGCCGGGCGCCGGCGTGCCGCTCTCGTGCAGGCGGCTGCGCACCTCCGGCATGCTGCCGACCTCGATCACCGTCTCGTAGGAGGTGCCCGGGGTGACGGCGGAGTCCGGCAGCTTGTGCAGCCGCTGGAAATGCGAGTTGCAGAGCACCAGGCGATCATCGGCGTCCCACAGCACAAAGGCCTCCGGGATGGTCTCGATCGCATCGCGCAGCCGCAAGTCCGCCTCGACGCTCTTCTCCGCGAGGCTCTTCTGTTCGGTGATGTCGACGGCAATGCCGATCAGGTGCAGACCGCCGTCGGCGGCGGCCTGGCTGAGCTCGCAACGCACGCGCAGCCAGATCCAATGGCCGCCGACATGCTGCATCCGGAAGCTCTGGTCGATATGGTCGATCTCGCCCGAGATGAGCTGGTCGGCGATGTCGAACAGGTTGATGTCGTCGGACTTCACCAGTGCGTTGACCTCGCCGAAGGTGAGCAGGTCGTTGCGGGAGTCGAGCCCGAGCAGGGTGAACATCGACTGGGACCAGAAGATCCTGCCCCGCGACAGATCCCAGTCCCACAGTCCGCAGCGGCCGCGATTGAGCGCGGTGTCGATCCGGCCGCGTACGGCGTCGTTGATCAGGTCGCCCTCGCGGGCGCGGGTCGACTGCCAATGGAAGGCGAAGCCGAGGATCAGCACCACGAAGCTCGTGGTCGCCGACAGCGTCACCGAGAGCGCCGCGTCCGATCCCCAGATCGGCTCGTTCATTTCCTGGATCACCACGATCTGGCCGGGCAGCGACTTGACCAGGCGCGAGATCGCCAGTGCACCGCTGCCGTTGGGCAGCGTCATGTCGTTGACTACGCCCTGCTGGCCGGGCGCTGCCATCAACTGCGCGGTGGAGATGACGTCGAGGATGCGATCGCTCTCGCCGAGGCCATCGATCGGCACGCGCGCCAGCACGCGATGATCGGCTCCAGTGATGATGACGTGGCGGCCGAAGGCGATGCCCCAGGACGGGATCAGGTCGGGCAGCAGTTCCTGCAGACGCTCGATGTTGTTCAGCCGGTCGTGACGTGCCGAGGTGAGGCGGTCGAGACGTTCGGCCAGGATGTCGGAGAGCGCGGCGAGATCACGCTTCATCGCTGCGCGCTTCTGGCGGTTCTGGTCGATCACCTGCACGAAGGCGCCGAGGCAGATGGTGATCAGGAAGGCGATGATCAGAGTAGGGACAGCGCGGCGCAGTGCAGGCTCGGCGGTGAGAAGCCTGTGATATGCCGGTTTTGCGATCGACTGCGCCAATCCTTTGATCGAATCGGATTGGACGCACACGTTCGCTGCATGCGCGCGCGCCATGCCCTAGACCCCCACGCTAAGCTGGTGTTTACCCGGTTCGGACGCTCCCCACGTTGCATCCGAATCAAGACGATTTGAATCCAGTTTTTCGGAGCTGTCGAGAGTCAACGATTCGTTAATGCGAAATAATTCTTGTCCAAGAGAGAATCGGCGGCCGCAAAACGAGTCCGAAACGGGAACGGGTCCGTAGAACTACTCGCGCGGCGGCTCGGCATGACTGATCACGCGCTTGATGGTCGGGAACGCGCGGCGCAGCGCGCGTTCGATCTCGTCGACGCTGTCGTGCACCTTGATCACGCTCATCGAGGGCGCGGCCCGGCAGTGGAAGTTGACGATCTCGCCGGCGTCGGTGTCGCGGACCCGCACATTATGGATGTCATGGATCGCGCCGCCGTCGGCGGCGAAGCGGCTCAGCGCGGCCTTGATGGTCTCGACGCGTTCGGGAGAAGCGTCGGTGCCCCATGGCAATTCCGGCTCGAGCGGCTCGATATGGGTATCGACCTCGACGTCCTCGCCGAAGTCTTCGCGGATCGCGCGCTCGAGGTCGTGGGCGATGGCGTGCGCTGCGTCGAGCTGCATTTCGCCATCGACCTCGAGGTCGATGCCGACGATCAGCTTGCCGCCGAGATCGTGCACGGTGACGTGGTGGATGGCGAGGCCGGAATTGCGCGCGATCACCATGATGCGCTCGCGCACGCTCTCATTGTCGCGTGCGACCGGGACCGCGGTAAAGGTCAGGTCGGCGTCGCCGAACGCCTTGGTCACCGCCTCCTGCGCCCGGCGCTTGATCTCCTCGACGCGGTCGATCGGATAGGTGCGCGGCACCTTGGCAATCGCATCGATGAAGTGGGTCGCCCCGACCATGCGGACGCGCAGCCGGTCGACGTCGACGACGCCGGGCACCGCCTTGATCGCGGCCGTGGCCTGCTCCAGCGCACCTTCGGGCGCGCGGTCGAGCAGGGTTTCGACCGTCTCACGCGCCATCCGGAGCCCGAGCAGGGCGATCATGACCGCAACCGCGATCGCGGCAGCGGCATCGCCCCACCAGTAGCCGAGCCCCGCCAGCACCAGGCCGATGATGACGGCCGTCGAGCCCATCACGTCGGAGGCGAAATGCAGCGCGTCGGCGGCAAGCGCCTGGCTCCTGGTGTCGCGCGCCGCGCGATGCAGCGCGCGGGCGCGCCACACGTTCACGGCGATGTCGAGCACGAGAACGATGAACGGAATGGTCGAGATGGTGGGCGGCGGCGCTCCCTCGCGCAGGTGGCTGTAGGCCTGAACCAGGATGCCGCCGGCCAGCACATAGAGCAGGGCGATGATGCCGAGTGCGGAGACACTCTCGAACTTGCCGTGCCCGTAATGATGCTCGGCATCCGCCGGCTGGTCCGACACCCGCACCACGGCCCAGGTGATGATGGTCGCCACCAGGTCGATCGTCGAGTGCAGCGCCTCGGAGATCAGCGCGAGCGATCCGATCGCGACGCCGACCACGAATTTCGCCGCGGCCATGCCGCCGCTGGCGAGGACCGAGATCGCGGCGACCGATGTCTTGGTGCTGGGGGCGTGGACTGTCATGGCGGGCGGTTTAGCAGGGCGCAGGTGAACATCAAGTGTTACTCGCGACGCGCAATCGCCACTCAGTTGCAACAGCAGAGATGTTGCGAATTGGTCCGAATTCAGAAACCGTCTGGCGCAAGGTTCACCGGCTCACTTCGAGATGCGAATTCACGTTCTCGCGGCGCGTTGTCGCCCGAGGCTTGCTCATCATTCGCCCTCCAAGCAAGAGGGCGCAGGGAATGCCGGGTGCGCGCTGCACCCGCGGTCTCGTGTGCAAAAGTGGATAGGGAAACGCACACGAGCATACAGGTTCAGCGGGAGACACTCCGGCATTCCCTGCGCGATGGTTTTACGGCTTATACGTGCTCTCCCCGGCGAGACCGGGCTTTGTTGTCACCGCCCGTGCAAGACGCGTGGCGCCTTGCAAGAGGACACCAGCCACTGGGGCGTCAGGACCACACGATTTCACCGTCCGCCTCATGCGCGCTCGTCAGTCACGCAATCCGCGTCCACCGCATCTCACCGCAACACTCGTGACGATCGCGAAGCGCCCCTCGATCGGGTGAGACGAGCGGATCAAATGCCGAGTTGCATTTCGGATAAAGCGAAATACTTTTGAGGCGGGGGATTGACGTGTTTTTGCTGAGTTGCCCGTCGTGTCGAATGGGCAACACCCGGCGCCATCACGGTCTGCCTCATGGATGGGTAGAGCGACGCAAAAACCAACCAAGTTTTGTCAGCGCGGTGAGACGATGGGTTTCGCTTCGCTCTACCCATCCTACGCACTGCTGGGTAATTTTGTGACCACTTTCAATGCTTAAAAATAGGCGAAAACAGGAACGTGGCGCCCGCAGTGAACGTTCGAACCCAACGAAGTCACAATCGGAGATGAACGCCATGAAGTTCACTACCATTGGCGCAGTTGCATGTGCATTGGTTCTGTCGGGCGTGACGGCGTCGGCGCAATCGAACTATCCGCCGGCCACCGCACCCAGCGGGCAGAACTCCGGCGCTGGGATTCCAGGCCAGCCCGGCAACAAGAACGGGCCGCCACCGCAAAAGGGAACGGTCGGTTCGACGGCGACAACCAAACAGGGCAATATCACGACCCAGGAGCAGGACTCCGCCCGCATCAAGGGACTGCCCGGCAACAAGAGCGGAGAGCCGGAGAAGCGGCCAGCGCCTCATTAGCGTTCGGCCCGGCCCGCGGAATACGGGGACACAGACTGCGCGATCGACAAGGCAAAGACGATGGGTTTCGCTTCGCTCTACCCATCCTACGCGCTGCGAAATTTTCAGCCGCCGGCGTAGGCGCTACGGGTGAGCCGCGAGCCACACCCTCGGTTGTCATCCCCGCGAATGCAGGGATCCAGTATTCCAGAGGCGATTGCGATTGAATGCGCCTGATACTCGAGCCCCGTCGAAGCCTTGGCGTAGACGGGGCCGGGCGATCCAGTAGGCTGCGAAGGCCGCGAGCCTGACGCGGCCACGGCGGCAAATTCCAGAGTTGAGGAACAGCCGTTCAGTCTTGCGCAGTGTCTACTCCCTCGGAGGGACGGCGATGCAATTGCGGGTCTTTGGGCGCACCGGAATGCAGCTCTCGGTCCTGGGCTTCGGCTGCGGTGCCGTGGGTGGATTAATGGTGCGTGGCGATGCCGGCGACCAGGAGCGTACGGTTGCGCGGGCGATCGCCGCCGGAGTCAATTATTTCGACACCGCGGTGCAGTACGGCAATGGCGCGTCGGAGCAGAACCTTGGCCGCGCCTTGCGGCAATTCAAGCCGCCCGATGTGGTCGTCGGCACCAAGGTCCGGTTGCAGCCCGGGGAGTATGGCCGCGTTGCCGATGCCGTCAGGGTTTCGCTCGAAGGTAGCCTCGCTCGTCTCCGCCTCGATCAGGTCGACATCTTTCATCTGCACAATCCGGTCACCGAAGCGGGCGGCGGCGCGACGCTCAGCACGCGGCAGGTGCTGGACGAGGTGGTGCCGGCGTTCGCGCGCCTGCGTGACCAGGGGAAGGTTCGTTTCCTCGGGATGACGGCCGTCGGCGAGACCGTGGCCCTGCGGCAGGTGATCGATGCCCGCGTCTTCGACAGCGCGCAGGTCGTCTACAACATGCTCAATCCGTCAGCCGGGGAGGATCTGCCACCGAGCTATCCGGCGCAGGACTATGGCCGATTGTTCGACCACACCAAGTCTGCCGGCGTCGGCGTCGTGGGCATCCGCGTGCTCGCCGGTGGCGCGTTGTCTGCATCAGCCGAGCGTCATCCGATTGCAGGCCCTGCGCCCGAGCCAATCGGTTCGGCGATGAGCTACGATGCCGACATCGATCGCGCGCGTCGACTGCTGCCGCTGGTCGAGGACGGATTTGCTGCAAGTCTGACCGAAGCCGCCGCGCGGTTCGCGCTGTCGCATCCGGCCATGGGCACGATCCTGGTTGGCATGGCGACGCCGCAACAATTCGAGGAGGCTCTCGCAGCGGTTCAGAAAGGCCCGCTGCCGCAAGTTGCGCTCGACAGGCTGTCGGCCTTGCGGCAGGCCTTTTCCGGCGAGACGCGCTGATCATCATTTGCGGCCGTCGCGCTTGTTGGCTGCATGGTGCTTGTTCGCTTCCATGTGCGCGGACGCCGTGCCGAGGTCGGCGAACGTGTAGCATCGCAGGACGGGTCGAGCGACTTGTCCGCCATCGCCTCGTAGTCATGGCTTCGTAGAATGGGTAGAGCGAAGCGAAACCCATCAAGTTTTGTCCGCGTCGTGAGATGATGGGTTTCGCTGAGTTTATCATCGGGCCGCGCGCTGCGCGGACCCGTTGGCTCTAGCCATCCTGCGCGCTGCGTCCGTTGCCCGCTGCGCGACGTGATGTCCGCTGCAGCGTCACCACATTTTGCCGAGTTGCTTGTTCGCTTGCATGTGCGCGATCGCCGCGCCGATGAGCGCTTGCTGCTCCTCACCCGCAGTCGAAGGAACCGTGTTCAGTCATGTTGCTGACGCAATCTCTGTCTTAGTCGGTGACAACTAAAACACTGCGTGAGAAACCCTCCCCGGTTCCCACAACAGTTCCATCGCTGGGAACGAGTCCGCAAGAAGATTGAAACGAGTTCCTAAAACGCCTCCGCGTTCGTTTGACCATGCTTTTGCGGCATCGGGAACCGAACGATCAAAGAAATCAGTCAAGGAGTCCTGATGCTATTCGGCTCGAGCGCCGCAATTTGCGGCGCCGTGATTGCGCTTGCCATGTCTGTTACAGTTGCGCGAAGTGAAACCAGTACGGTTCATTCAGCCGCAGCCGTCATTGCCGCTTCCGGGAATGCGATCGTCGGCGCAGCATCCATGTACAATCCGTTCCGGCCCGGATGGCGGGAGGGCGGTCCGAGCACGGCCTCGGGCGAGCGCTATGATCCCTCTGGCTGGGCGGCCGCCATCAAGACGAGCTTGCGTCAGAAATTCGGTGGCGTGCAATTTGGCGCGAAGCCGAAATTTGCCCTCGTTGAGGCTGTGGGCAAGAAGGTCATTGTCAAGATCAATGACGTGGGGCCGCTCACGCCTGGGCGCATCATTGACCTCAATGAGCGGACGATGCGCCATTTCGATCCAAGCCTGCAGCTCGGAGTCATTAAGGACGTAAGAGTTATTCCGCTTTCGGGAGACTATTGGACCCCCGGACCGGTCGGCTGAACGTCGCCGCCGAAAGAGCGAGAGTGCAACCCTCCTGGCTGGCGCTCGGGGCGGATGATCGCAGCATGATCCGCCCGACATGCTCATCCGCGCAAACGCCGCTACAGCGTCACCACGATCTTGCCGAGGTGCTTGTTCGCTTCCATGTGCGCGAATGCGTTGCCGATGTCGGCGAACTTGTAGACCTTGTCGATCGGAAGCTGCAGCTTGCGTTGTTCCACCGCGGGCCAGATGTCCTTCCGGACCTCCTCGAAGATCTCGCGGATCTCCTCGATGGTGCGGGTGCGGAAGGTGACGCCGATATAGTGAATGCGGCGCGCCGCATGCAGGTCGAAGTTGAAGTCGGCGTGGGTGCCGCCGAGCCGGCCGACATTGACGATGCGGCCCTTGACCTTGGTCGCCTTGAGATTCTGGTTCGCGACCGGCCCGGAGACCTGATCGACGATCAAATCGACGCCTTCACCGCCTGTGGCCTGCAACACCTGATCGACCCAGCCGGGATCCTTGGAGTCTACGGCGAGATCGGCGCCGAACTCCTTCAGCCGCCCGCGGCGCATTGCATCGGTCGATGATCCCACCACGAGCTTGGCGCCCTTCAGCTTGGCGATCTGCATCGCCATCAGCCCGACACCGGAGCTCGCGCCCTGGATCAGCACGGTCTGACCCGGTTGCAGCGCGCCGTTGGTGACGACGGCGTTGTGCATGGTGGCAAGGGCGACGGGGAGGGTGGCGGCCTCGTCGAAATTCATGTTCGACGGCGCGCGGAACAGTCGGCCGTGATCGGCCAGCGTGTACTCTGCAAACGCCGCGCCGCCAGAGCCCATGATCCTGTCGCCGACTTTGACGCCCTTCGCATCGGGGCCGAGCTCGGCAATCTCGCCGGCCCATTCCATGCCGAGCACGGTGCCGACGCCGCCGGCCGCGCCATGGGCGTGGCCCTTGGTCATGCCGAGATCGGCGCGGTTGAGGCCACAGGCGTGGACCTTGACCAGCACCTGCGTGCCCTTCGGTGTGGGCTTGGCGACGTCGGTGATTTCGGGGCCGTTGGCACCGTACACATAGGCTTTCATGGGCTTGCTCTCGTTTGTGTCGTCTGACGCGAATAGCCGCTCCGTCACGCTGAGGTGCGAGCCTTGCGGCGCACTTGCGCCGCTGGGCGAGCCTCGAAGGGTGGCGGCCCGGCTGGTGGCCGTTCGCCCTTCGAGACGGCCGCTTCACGGCCTCCTCAAGGGTGAACAGGCGCACTGCTCCACGCCGTCATTGCGAGCGAAGCGAAGCAATCCATCGTACGGCATACGCGGAAGCATGATTGCTTCGTCGCTATCGCTCCTCGCAATGACGGCCACATAAATTCACAGCCTCTCAGGGTGACGGATCACAGGGGCCGAGCATCACCCTTTCTATTTCCTACTCCGCGGCCTGGCGCTTGCCTCCGGACATCATAGCCTCGAGCCTTTCAGCGATGATCGCCTCCGCCTCGCGCACGATGCGCGAGATGAGCTCGGCGCAGGACGGGATGTCGTGGATCAGGCCCTGCACCTGACCGGCCGACCAGATGCCCTCGTCGGCATCGCCTGTCGCGTAAACCATCTTGCCGCGGGCGCCGGCGACGAGCTCGCGAACATCCTCGAACTTGGCGCCTTCCTTCTCCATCTGCACCACCTTGGTCGAGATCGCGTTCTTGGCGACGCGCGAGGTGTTGCGCATGGTGCGGAAGATCAGCTCGGTCTCGCGTTCGTCATTGGCGACGATGCGCTCCTTCACGAGCTGATGGATCGGGCTCTCCTTGGTGCACATGAAGCGCGTGCCCATGTTGATGCCGTCGGCGCCGAGCGCGAGGGCGGCGACCAGGCCGCGGGCGTCGCCGAAGCCGCCAGAGGCGATCATCGGGATCTTCACCTTGTCGGCGGCGGCCGGGATCAGGATCAGGCCGGGGGTATCGTCCTCGCCAGGATGGCCCGCGCATTCAAAGCCGTCGATCGAGATCGCATCGACGCCCATGCGCTCGGCGGACAACGCGTGGCGCACGCTGGTGCATTTGTGCAGCACCTTGACGCCGTGCTTCTTGAATTCGTCGACATGCTCCTGCGGCTTGTTGCCGGCGGTCTCGACGATCTTGATACCGCTCTCGATGATCGCCTGGCGGTATTCGGCGTAAGGCGGCGGCTTGATCGCGGGGAGGATGGTGAGGTTCACGCCGAACGGCTTGTCGGTCATCTCGCGGCAGCGCGCGATTTCCTTGCGCAGGTCGTCCGGCGTCGGCTGGGTCAGCGCCGTGATCATGCCGAGCGCGCCGGCATTGGCGACGGCCGCTACCAGTTCCGCGCGCCCGACCCACTGCATGCCGCCCTGCACGATCGGGTGCTCGACGCCGAACATCTCGGTGAAGCGTGTCGTGATCATTCTGCCCTCGTTTCCACTGGAATTTTCCGTGGCGCGGACGGCCGCGCACGGTTGTTATGGATGTCGAGCGGCAGGATGCAGTCGTATCAGGCAAATGTCTACCGGGCAGGGGCGGCGCGCCCATGCGGAAATGGAAGGCTCGCGCACGAGCGCAGACGCCGCTGTCGATGCGTCTCCGCCAGCGCGAGCGATCGATCGCGATCATACTGCGTTCAGCGTAACATGCGCTGAACGTGATGATCTCAGGCCGGCACGGCCTGACGCACCGAGGTGGTCGCTTGCTCGTCGAACGCGGCCGAGATGTCGCGCATGCTGACGACGCCGATCAGGCTGTAATTGTCGATCACCGGCACGTGGCGGATGTGGTGCTTGTTCATGAGATGACGGACGTGATCGAGCGTATCCGTCGAGTTGCAGGACACGAGCTGCTGCACGGCGACGAATTGCGATACGCGCATGCCGGCACCCGCCGCGCCGTGAGTGGCGATCGCGCGCACCACGTCGCGCTCGGTAAACATGCCGACGGCGGTGTTGCCCTCGGTGCGGACGACATCCTTCACCACGAGCGCGCTGATATTGCTGGCCCGCATCAGTTGCGCGGCGATCGCCACGGTCTCGTTCATGCGAACCGTTGCAACGCGGGCGGTTTTCTTGCGCAGGATATCTCCGACTTGCATGGCAACCTCCTTTGGGTCATCAACGGCGCGAGTCTGGTATACATAATGCCACTTGTCAACACAGTCTCACAGGATTCCACGACGAAGATTCGCAGTGATTAGGCAGGCTTTCTGACGTTTGTCGGTGATCGCCATGGGCCAGCTTACAAGCAAGCAGCATATCAGATCGCCACCTTGTATCTGGTATACCTAGGAGGTCGGGCAAAAAGAAAGAGGCGCACCGAAGTGCGCCTCCAACGATTGAGCCGGCAATGCGGGATCAGGCCGTCTTGGCGGTGGCCGCCGTCGCGGCCTCGGCGGCGGCCTCGTTGCCATGGATGAAGGCGCGCCGCAGCGGCTTGATGACGAACACGGCCATTAATGCGGCGGTGGCATTCAGCGCAACCGCAATCACGAACACAGCATGCCAGCCAAAGTTGGTGGCGACGATGCTGGCGGCCGGCACCAGCAGCGATGCCGTGCCCTTCGCCGTGTAGAGCATGCCGTTGTTGGTGGTTGCGAACTTCGCGCCGAAGGTGTCGCCGCAGGTCGCGGGAAACAGCGAGTAGATCTCGCCGAACACGCCGAAGTAAACCGCGGTCGCCAGCACGAACACCAGCGGATGGTGGCCCCAAGTCGAGAGCGTCAGCAGCATCAGCGCGCCGGTGCCGAAGGCGATGAACATCGTGTGCTCGCGGCCGATATTGTCGGAGACCCAGCCGAAGAACGGACGTCCGAAGCCGTCGAAGATGCGGTCGAGCGAGATCGCGAAGGTCAATGCCGCCATCTGGAAGCCGGCGAGGGTGACCGGAGTGGTGGCGATCTTGTAGTCGTGCGCGATCGGCGCGATCTGTGCCGCCGCCATCAGGCCGCCGGCGGCGACCATCACGAACACCAGATACATGACCCAGAAGATCGGGCTGCGCAGCACCTGCGGCGGCGTGAAGTCGATCTTGGTCTGCGGCAGGTTGAGTTGCTTCTTCTTCGGCGGGATCGCGACAGAAGGCGGGCGGATGAAGAAGGCCAGCACGAATACGATCAGGCCTTGCCCAATGCCGAAATTGAAGAATGCGGATTGGTAGCCGCTCGCGGCGATCATCTTGGCGATCGGCACCACGGTGAGCGCAGCGCCCGCGCCGAAGCCGGCGGCCGTCGCGCCCGCGGCGAGGCCGCGGCGATCGGGAAACCACTTCAGCGCGTTGCCGACGCAGGTGCCGTAGACCGAGCCCGCGCCGATGCCGCCGAACACGGCGGCGACGTAGAGCAGGGTGAGCGAATTGGCGTAGGAATTGAGCACCCATGCCGACGCGATCATAATGCCGCCGAACATGATGACGAGACGCGGGCCGTATTTGTCGACGAACCAGGCTTCGATCGGCACCAGCCACGTCTCGGTCACCACGAAGATGGTGAAGGCGAGCTGGATCGACGCGCGGCCCCAGTGATGGGCGCCGTCGATCGGATCGACGAACAGCGTCCAGCCGTACTGCAGGTTCGCGATCATCGCCATGCAGACGATGCCCATGATGAGCTGCAGCCAGCGAAAGCCACTGGACGAAGGTTGTGCTTGCGTGACAGCCGTATTGCTGGAAACCATCAAGTCCTCCCGAGCGCGCTCTAGTTCTTGTGACCGAGTGTCGCAATCCTTGTGGCTTATTGTCACAAGGCATCGGCGGATGTTGGTATACTATATCCCAGAAAGCAAGCTTATCCTTAGGGTGCGCCGCAGCAAAATTGGCATGCAAGGCGGGCCTGATTTCCGCGCTTGTTGATCCCTCTGCAAATGAAAACGCCCGGCGTCGGGCCGGGCGTTTCGCGGAGTTGGATGTGCGGCAGACGCTTACGCTGTCGACTTCGCCACCACGACCTTGCGCCAGGACTTGAGCACCGCGATCGCGAGGATGGATGCGAGAATGTTGGCGCCGGCCGCGATGACGAACACGTTGTCCCAATGGCCCGACGACTGCTGCATGTAATTGGCGATCGGCACCAGCAGCGCCGCGGTGCCCTTTGCCGTGTAGAGCAGGCCTGCATTGGTGGTGGCGAACTTCGCCCCGAACGTGTCGGTACAGGTCGAGGGGAACAGCGAGTAGATCTCGCCCCAGGCGAAGAACACGAAGCCGGAGAGCAGCACAAACCAGACCGGGTCGTGTCCCCAGAGGTAGAGCATCCAGATGCCGATGCCTTCCATGCCGAAGGCGAGGAACATCGTGTTCTCGCGGCCGATCATGTCGGAGATCCAGCCGAAGAACGGGCGCGTCAGGCCGTTGAGGATTCGATCGATGGTGGCTGCGAAGGTCACGGCGGTCATGGTCATGCCGACCAGGGTCACCGGAATGTTGTCGACCTTCCAGTCCACCGCGATCGGTTTCAGATTCGCCGTCACCATCAGGCCGCCGGCGCCGACGATCACGAACATGAAGTACATCAGCCAGAAGATCGGCTGCCGCAGCACTTCGGTCGGCTGATAGTTGCGGCGGGTCTGCACCAGGTTGGCGTTCTGCACCACCTGCGGCACCTGTCCGGCCTTCGGCGCGAGCAGGAAGAAGGCGAGCAGCACGATGATGATGCCTTGGCCCAGACCGAAATAGAGGAAGGTGGTCTGGAAGCCGGAGTCCTTGATCATCGCCTGGATCGGCGCGACCGTCAGCGCCGAACCGGCGCCGAAGCCTGCCGCGGTGATGCCGGCCGCAAGGCCCCGCTTGTCGGGAAACCATTTCAGCGCATTGCCGACGCAGGTGCCGTAGACGCCGCCGGCGCCAATGCCCGCAATGATCATGCCGAGATAGTAGCCGTTGAGCGTGGTCGCCTGCGCGTTGATCGCCCAGCCGAGCGCGCACAATATGCCGCCGACGAGCACGACAATGCGCGGACCGTATTTGTCGACGAACCAGCCTTCAACCGGCACCAGCCAGGTCTCGAACAGCACGAACAGGGTGAAGGCCCACTGGATCGAGGCGCGATCCCATCCGAATTTGTTCTGGATGTCGGGCACGAAGAATGTCCACCCGTACTGATAGTTTGCGATCATCACCATTGCGGCGACGCCGATCGCAAGTTGTGTCCACCGATAGGTGTCGCTGACGCGCGCGGCCGCTGGGGCCGCAGTTGCCTGAGCCATTTCCGACATTGATCCTCCCAACGCGCTTGTCGTGATTGTGCTCTCGGCGCGCCGCGAGCATCTTGGTATTCGATATGCCAAGGTTCAAGCGGTCGCAGCGGCAGCGTGCGCTTATGCCGCAGCGTTGCGCGTGGTCGCAGTGGATGGATTGGCTCAGCGCAACAAAAATGGCCCCGGAGATCGGGGCCATTGCACGAATTCTTCGATGTCGGTTCTGGTCCCGCGAGGAAGCCGTTTCGATCGCGGACGCTGGAGCCTCTGCGCCTTACAGGCCGAAGCGCGGCAGATCGCCGTTCCGGTTGGAAATCTCCGCGCTCTTCATTAGGAGACGGTCGATCGTGGCCAACAGGCGGCCGAGCAGGGTCGTGGACGGTGCGAGCGCAATAGCGGTGGTCTTGGACATTGATGTCCCCTTTATCTGGAGGCCAGCAACGTGCCGGCTCATCGTCTGGGGGCAATCTAGGTATACCAGATGCCAGGCACAACGGACTTGTTTGCATAGCAGCATGGGTCACTGTGCATTGCAGCAAAAATGACCCGATTGGCATCCCAGATTGTTCCACGGCCGTGGGAACTCGGCTGCGATGCCCTGGGACGCGGCTCCGGGTGCGTGGCAACTCCTCAACGTTCCCGGCCGTTCGCCGGCTCGACGATGGGGTCGATGGCAAGCAGTCCGCCGAGCGACAACAGGGCAAAGGCAAGGCCGCTCAGGAACGTGGCCGCGGGCCCGAATGCGTCCCAGAGCGCGCCCGCGATGACGCTCGAGCACAGCATTGCGATGCCGCACAACAGGTTGAAATAGCCGTAGGCGGTGCCACGCAGCGTGGCCGGCGAGGTATCAGCGATCAGCGTTGCGAACAGGCCTTGTGTCAGTCCCATGTGCAGGCCCCAAAGGATGACGCCGAGTGCCAGCCCGCCAAGATTCGCGAGGGTGGCGAGCGCGAGATCGGCAGCGGCGAGGCATACGAGGCCGATGGTGAGCAGGCCGGTGCGATTGATCCGGTCGGACAGCACGCCGGCGGGATAGGCCGATAGCGCATAGACGATGTTCATCAGCACCAGCACTGCGGGGACCCACATCGCGCCGAGTCCGACATTTTGTGCGCGCAGGATCAGGAACGCTTCGCTGAAGCGGGCGAGGGTGAATACGACGCCGATCCCGACCACCCGCCAATAGGGTTTGCCGAGATGCTTGACGGCGGCGAGGCTGAGCGGATTCTTCGCTTGCCGTTCGTCGACGTGACGCTTCGGCTCTTCGACGGCCAGCACGATCAAGGCGAGTGAGAGGAAGGCCGGAATGACGGCAAGCCAGAACACTGCGCGGAAGTTGTCCGCGCTGGCCCACATCAGCGCGATGGCGAGCAGGGGGCCGACGAAAGCGCCGATCGTGTCGAGCGATTGCCGAAGTCCAAAGCTTGCGCCGCGCAATGCGGCAGGCGCGATATCGGCGACGAGCGCGTCGCGTGGCGCGCCGCGGATGCCCTTGCCGACGCGATCGATGAAGCGGGCGGCAATCAGCCAGCCGACGGTCGGCGCCAACGGAAACACCGGCTTGGTGAAGGCGGCGATTCCGTAGCCGATTGCCGCAAGCAGCTTGCGTTTGCCGAGCCAGTCGGACAACGCTCCTGAGAATATCTTCGTGATCGAGGCGGTCGCTTCCGCGATGCCCTCGATGAACCCGACCGTCACCATCGAGGTGCCGAGCACGGTGACGAGATAGACCGGCAGCAGCGCGTGGATCATCTCCGACGAGATGTCCATCAGCATGGATACGAAGCCCAGCGCCCAGACTCCCGCAGGGATCCGGGCCGGCGCGGGAGATGAGTTGGGCTCGGCCGTCACACGTTGCCTCCTCGCTGGGCAAAAGAAAAACCCGCCGGCAGCGGGTCATCTTGGATGCGGCCACACGCTACCACCTCGCCCCGGCAAGAGCCACCAGCTCACGGCCCGGCGAGCATCGCTTGACTCCGACGCCGGCTCGCTCGCGAATGTTAACATTCGGGTGACTCGAGGCGGACGTGCAAGCAAGGCGTGGTTCGACTTAAAAGCCGCCGGGCCGGCCGTCGCCGCGCTGGCGCCGCTGTGCAAGCCAGGCTCGATGGCCGAGGCGCCGGTACTTAAGTCAATTCGCCGATGCGCCCATCGCAAAGAGTTCAAGGAGGACGTCGCGGTGAGGCTGAACGATGTCACCTTCCGACCTTGAGCGGGCATGAACCAGTTCGAGCTTGGTTTGAGGGAGGGCTCCCCATGCCCTCCCGTGCGCCGTTAATTGGCGACCGACACATTGCCGTCAGAGTCAAAGTCGTTCTTCGGGTTGTAGCCGGAATCGCGAAGGTTCCGCATATGCATCGCGTGGTCACTGCCGTCGCCGTTGAGGCTGGCATTGGCGTTGAGCAGAACAGGATTGACGCCGGTACTCATCACGAGATGGCGATGATGCGCCTGGTGTACTGCGGTGCGTGCATCGGCGAGTGCCGCCGTAGAGAGAGACGCAACTGCGATCGAAACAAGAATGACCTTCTTCATGGTATCCTCCCGTCAATAACCGAACTTTCAATCGCATCCGGAAGAATACGCTCTGATGCCACTGCCTGATGTGAGATTCTCCACATCTTGCCGTCGATCACGATGATGAGACCGCTGCCGATCGGTTTCTGGGATTTCTGCGCACCCGTCACGGACGGTCCGTGCGCAAATTGCAAACGTGAGAGCATCATCCGGAAAAAGTGTGGAGCGGTTTTCCGAACAGATCATGCTCAAACAAAGAGCCAAAGCGCGATTAGGATTCGACCCGATCTCATCGCGCGTTAGCTCAAAAAGGTGGAGCCGCCGCCGAACGGATGGAGCTTCTTGCTCCAAACAAAATGGCCGCGGTTGCCCGCGGCCATTCGTGGTGTTGCTTGAGTGCGAGGCTTACTCCGCCGCCTGCTTCTGCGGTGGATCGAGCGCGCCGGAATCGTGGATCTCGGCAACTTGGTGATCGGAGAAGCCGAGCACCTCGCGCAGGATTTCGTCGGTGTGCTCGCCGAGCAGCGGGGAGCGCTTCACGTCGCTCGGTGAGTCCGACAGCTTGATCGGGTTACCGACCGAGAGATACTTGCCTCGGGCCGGATGATCGACCTCGACCACGGTGCCGGTCGCACGCAGCGACTGATCTTCCGCCAGCTCCTTCATCGACAGGATCGGACCGCAGGGGATGTCGTCCTTGTTGAGGATCTCCATCGCCTCGAACTTGGTCTTGGTCATCGTCCACTGCTCGATGCGGGCGAAGATCTCGTTCAGCCGCGGCAGGCGGGCGGCCGGCTTGGCGTAGTTCGGATCGGTCTTCCAGGTCGGCTCGCCGATCACGTCGCAGATCTTCTCCCAGACCGGGGCCTGGGTGATGAAGTAGATGTAGGCGTTCGGATCGGTCTCCCAGCCCTTGCACTTCAGGATGCGGCCCGGCTGGCCGCCGCCGGAATCGTTGCCGGCGCGCGGCACGGCGTCGCCGAACGGGATGCCTTCGCCGAACTGGCTGTATTCCTTCAGCGGGCCGTGGGCGAGGCGCTGCTGATCGCGCAGCTTGACGCGCGACAGGTTCAAGACACCGTCCTGCATCGCCGCGGTGACGCGCTGGCCCTTGCCGCTATGGGTGCGGTGATAGAGCGCGGTGACGATGCCGAGCGCGAGATGCAAGCCGGTGCCGCTGTCGCCGATCTGCGCGCCGGTCACGAGCGGCAGGCCGTCGCGGAAGCCGGTGGTGGAGGCGGCGCCGCCGGTGCACTGCGCGACGTTCTCGTAGACCTTGCAGTCCTCATACGGGCCGGGGCCGAAACCCTTGATCGAGGCGACGATCATCTTCGGGTTGATGCTCTGGATCTTCTCCCAGGAGAAGCCCATGCGGTCGAGCACGCCGGGGCCGAAGTTCTCGACCAGCACGTCGCACTTCTTGATCAGCGCGGTCAACACCTCCTTGCCCTTCGGGTTCTTGGTGTCGAGCGTGATCGAGCGCTTGTTGTGGTTCAGCATGGTGAAATACAGGCTGTCCACGTTCGGGATGTCCTGAAGCTGGCCGCGCGTGATGTCGCCGACGCCGGGGCGCTCGACCTTGATCACGTCGGCGCCGAACCAGGCCAGCAACTGCGTGCAGGTCGGGCCCGACTGGACGTGGGTGAAATCGAGAATGCGAACGCCCGTGAGCGCCTTGGTCATAATGTCTGCTCCTTCTACTACCTGTTGTCGTCATTGCCCGCGGCGGCGGGCATCCAGTAATCACCGTTGGTCAGTCGGGCCGAACCGTCGGTCAAACGATGGTTCGGCGCTTACTGGATTCCCCGCCTGCGCGGGGAATGACACCGGTGGGTTAAACGGTTCACTTCTTCTTCAGAACGCTCTGCGGATTGAGGTTGCCGATGCGGCCGCTCTCCGAGCCGGCAGCCGGATCGATCACCGCGTTGATCAGTGTCGGCTTGCCGGAATCCAGCGCCGCGTTGACTGCGCGCTTCAGCTCGTCGGGCGAGGTCGCGTTGACGCCGACGCCGCCGAAGGCTTCCATCATCTTGTCGTAGCGCGAGCCCTTGACGAACACGGTGGTCGCCGGATCGGCGCTTGCGCTGTTGACGTCGGTGCCGCGATAGATGCCGTCATTGTTGAAGATCACGACGCAGATCGGCAGCTTGTAGCGGCAGATGGTCTCGACCTCCATGCCGGAGAAGCCGAAGGCGCTGTCGCCCTCGACGGCGAGCACGGGGTGGCCGGTCTCGATCGCAGCCGCAATCGAATAGCCCATGCCGATGCCCATCACGCCCCAGGTGCCGACGTCGAGCCGCTTGCGCGGCTTGTGCATGTCGACCACGCCGCGGGCGAGGTCGAGCGTGTTGGCGCCCTCGTTGACGAAGATGGTGTCCGGACGTTCCTTGATGATCGCGCGCAGCGCGCCGAGCGCACCGTGATAGTCCATCGGCGAAGCGTTGCTCATCAGCTTCGGCGCCATCTTGGCGACGTTCTCGTCGCGCTTGGTCGTGATCTTGCTGACCCACTCGGCCGGCGCTGCCGGCCAGTTCGCGCCCATGCCCTCGAGCAGCGCCGTGACGCAGGAGCCGATATCGCCGACCACGGGGGCCGCGATCTCGATGTTGGAGTCCATCTCCTTCGGCTCGATGTCGATCTGGATGAACTTCTTCGGAGCATCGCCCCAGGTCTTGCCCTTGCCGTGCGACAATAGCCAGTTGAGCCGTGCGCCGATCAGCATCACGACGTCGGCCTCCTTCAGCACGGTCGAGCGCGCTGCGCCGGCGCATTGCGGATGCAGGTCGGGCAGCAAGCCCTTGGCCATGCTCATCGGCAGGAACGGCACGCCGCTCCTCTCGACCAGGGCCTTGATCTGCTCGTCGGCCTGCGCGTAGGCCGCGCCCTTGCCGAGAATGATCAGCGGCCGCTTGGCGCTCTTGAGCACGTCGAGCGCACGCTTGACCGCCGCAGTCGAGGGGATCTGCTCGGGCGCCGCGTCGATCACCTTGACCAGCGACTTCTGGCCGGCGTCGGCATTCATCACCTGGGAGAACAGCTTTGCGGGCAGATCGAGATAGACGCCGCCCGGACGACCGGACACCGCGGCGCGGATCGCGCGCGCAAGTCCGATGCCGATGTCCTGGGCGTGCAGCACGCGGAACGCGGCTTTGCACAGCGGCTTGGCAATCGCGAGCTGATCCATCTCCTCATAGTCGCCCTGCTGCAGGTCGACGATCTCGCGCTCGGAGGAGCCCGAGATCAGGATCATCGGGAAGCAGTTGGTGGTGGCGTGGGCGAGCGCGGTGAGGCCGTTGAGAAAGCCGGGCGCCGACACCGTGAGGCAGACGCCGGGGCGCTTGGTCAGGAAGCCCGCGATCGACGCGGCATAGCCGGCGTTCTGCTCGTGGCGGAACGACAGCACGCGAATGCCCGCCGCCTGGGCCATGCGGCCAAGGTCCGTGATCGGGATACCCGGCACACCGTAGATGGTGTTGATGCCGTTGAGCTTGAGTGCATCGATGACGAGGTGGAAGCCATCGGTCAATTCCTGCTCGGTGCCCGGTGCCTCGGACTTCGCAGCGGTATTCAGCATCGGCATCGTCTCCCTGATCGTTCTTTGTTTCGGACGATCTGATGGTCGTCTGAAGCGTGTGGACTTGAGTGCTACGTAAAAAGTTCCTGGCCGTGCGCCTCGACATAGGCCGCCAGCCCAAGCGTGTGATCGCGCGCGCGCTTCTCGGCGAGCTCGGTGTCGCGCGCTTCCAGCGCCTCGATGATCCCGAGATGCTCGGGCAGCGAGGTCGCGGTGCGGTCCTTGCGGCCGATCGTGAGCTGGCGATAGCCGCGCACGTGCAGCAGCAAGTCGTTGGTGAGGTCGACCAGCACGGGCGATTCCGACAGCGAGATCAGCGCCTGATGGAATGCGATGTTGGCCTTGGAATATTCCTCGACGTGATCCTCAGGCAGGCGGTCGGGGCCGAAATCCCTGAAGAAGTCGCGCAGGGCCGTGATGTCCTTCTTGCGCGCGGTCGTCGTGATCAGCCGCGCGGCCATGCTTTCCAGCGCCGCCCAGGCGCGGATCATGTCGACGATCTCCGCCTTGCTGCGGCGGACCACGACGATGCCGCGGCGCGGCACGGTCTTCACGAAACCGTCCTGCTCGAGCATCGCGATCGCCTCGCGGATCGGCGTGCGGCTGACGCCGAGCCGTTCGGACAGGGCGCGTTCGTCGAGCATCACCGGCTCCGGCGTCGCGTAGATGTCCATCTTCAGAATCGCTTCCTTCAAGGCCTCATAGGCCTTGTTCTTGAAGCTGGTCTCCGGCGCGATCCGGACGATGGCGATATCTGTGTCTGCCATGATAGGCGACGCCTTGGTCTGCTTTGGTTCGGCCACGACTCGTCTCCTCCTTTTGGAGACGTCTTCTTAGCAGAAGAAATTACCTTAGTTTTTGGCATACCAAATACCAGAATGTCAAGATACCTTTATTTTCGGCGCTTTTGAGCATTCGGCGACCTTGACAATTCCCACGCTGGCATACCAAATGCCATGAAATTTGTCCCAGGAGGAAGCCAATGTCAAACTCAAAGGATGCGGTCCGCAAAGTTCTCGATGCGGTCAGGGCCGAGAAACGCGCGAGCCTCACCGCGCCCGAGGGCAAGGTGGTGTGCGACGCCTACGGAATTCCGGTGCCGAAGGAGGGTGTTGCCAAGTCCGCGGCGGATGCCGCGCGGATCGCCTCCGACATGGGTTTCCCCGTCGTGATGAAGATCGTCTCGCCCGACATCCTCCACAAGACCGAGGCCGGCGGCGTCGTGGTCGGCGTCAAGAGCGCCGAAGAGGCCGAGAAGAGCTACGCGGCGATTCTCGCCAACGCCAAGAAGTACAAGGCCGACGCCAGGATCGAAGGCATCCAGGTCCAGCAGATGCTCGGCGGCGGCACCGAGGTCATCGTCGGCTCCATCACCGACGGCTCGTTCGGCAAGCTGGTCGCCTTCGGTCTCGGCGGCGTGCTCGTCGAGGTGCTCAAGGACATCACCTTCCGCCTCGCGCCCGCGACCAAGGAGGATGCGCTGTCGATGCTCGACGGCATCCAGGCGCACGAGATGCTGAAGGGCGTGCGCGGCGGCGATCCCGTCAATCGCGAGGCGCTGGCCGACGTCATTGTCAAGGTTTCGCGGCTCGTCAGCGATTTCCCGGAGATTGTCGAGCTCGACCTCAATCCCGTCTTCGCCACCAGCAAGAACGCGATCGCCGCCGACGTCCGCATCGTCGTCGACTTCAACTACAAGCCGCGTCCGGCGCCGCGTCCGACCGAAGAGATCGTCGCGGCGATGAACCGCATCATGCAGCCGAAGGGCGTTGCAGTGATCGGCGCCTCCGCCGAGGACGGCAAGATCGGCAACTCCGTGATGAAGAATCTCATCAACGGCGGCTACAAGGGCGAGATCTATCCGATCCACCCCAAGGCCGACGAGATCCTCGGCTACAAGGCCTACAAGAGCGTCAAGGACGTGCCCGGCGTGATCGACACGGCGGTGTTCGCGATCCCCGCGAAGTTCGTCGCCGGCGCGCTCGCCGAATGCGGCGAGAAGAAGATTCCCGGCGCGGTGCTGATTCCCTCGGGCTTTGCGGAGGCCGGCGCGCCTGAGCTGCAGGCCGAGATCGTCGAGGTTGGCAAGAAGTACAACATCCGCCTGATGGGGCCGAACATCTACGGCTTCTATTATACGCCGGCCAATCTCTGCGCGACGTTCTGCACCGCCTACGACGTCAAGGGCCATGCGGCGCTGTCGTCGCAGTCCGGCGGCATCGGCATGGCGATCATCGGCTTCTCGCGCTCGGCGAAGATGGGCGTCTCGGCGATCGTCGGTCTGGGCAACAAGTCCGACATCGACGAGGACGATCTGCTCGCCTTCTTCGAGCAGGACCCGAACACCAACCTGATTGCGCAGCACTGCGAGGACTTGAAGGACGGCCGCGCGTTTGCGGAAGCCGCCAAGCGGGTTGCCAAGAAGAAGCCGGTGGTCGTGCTCAAGGCCGGTCGCACCTCGGCCGGCGCCAAGGCCGCTTCGTCGCATACCGGCGCGCTCGCCGGCAACGACAAGATCTACGAGGACGTGTTCAAGCAGTCCGGCGTGATCCGCGCCCGCAGCCTGCGGCAGCTCTTGGAATTCGCCCGCGGCGTGCCGGTGCTGCCGACACCGAAGGGCGAGAACGTCCTCATCATCACCGGCGCCGGCGGATCGGGCGTGCTGCTTTCCGACTCCGTCGTCGACAACGGCCTGTCGCTGATGCAGATGCCGCCGGATCTCGATGCCGCGTTCCGCAAGTTCATTCCGCCGTTCGGCGCGGCCGGAAATCCCGTGGATATCACCGGTGGCGAGCCGCCGATCACCTATGTCAACACCGTGAAGCTCGGCCTGTCGGACGATCGCATCCACGCGCTGATCCTCGGCTACTGGCACACGATCGTGACGCCGCCGATGGTGTTTGCGCGCAACATGGTCGAGGTGAAGAAGGAGATGGAGGCCAAGGGCTTCGTGAAGCCGATCGTCGCTTCGCTGGCCGGTGACGTCGAGGTCGAGGAGGCTGCGGAATATCTCTACCAGAACGGCATCCCGGCCTATGCCTATTCGACCGAGCTGCCGGTCGAGGTGCTCGGCGCCAAGTACAAATGGGCGCGCGGCGCAGGCCTGCTTTGATACAATTCTGAACGAATGATAGATGCCGCTTCGGGCATATCCGAAGCGGCATTTTTATTTGTGCCGGAACTTCGGCGGGACTGGATTTGCGCGGGGTACCTGCATGGCTCGGCCCCGCTTTTGGCATGAAGCGGCTGGTTGGCCTCGCTGCGCAATCCTCTACACTGCTCCGCCACGATCAAAAAACAGGCAGGGGATGGACGCATGGGTCGGAAGATCGCGATCGTCGGAGCTGGTGCCGTCGGCGGCTACGCCGGTGCGCATATGGTGCAGGCAGGCGAGGACGTCACCTTCATCGATCCATGGCCCGCGCATGTCGAGCATATGAGGACGCACGGCCTGCGCGTCACGCACGCGATGGATGTTGCGGAATTCTCGGTGCCGGTCCGCGCGCTCCACGTCACCGATGCGCAGCAACTGGCAAAGGAGAAGCCGGTCGACATCGCCTTTGTGTGCATGAAGTCCTACGACACGGCCTGGGCGACCATGCTGATCCGGCAATATCTGGCGCCGGACGGCTACGTCGTGTCGCTGCAGAATTGCATGAACGAGGAGACGATCGCCGGCGTCGTCGGCTGGGGCAAGACGCTCGGCTGCATCGCGAGCAGCATCACCGTCAACCTGCCCGAGCCCGGCCACATCCATCGCGGCGCCGGCAAGGGCGGCGCGGCGCACACCGTGTTTCGCGCTGGCGAGGTGCACGGCCGCGTCACGTCGCGCGCCGAAGAGGTCTGCCGCCTGGTCGGCTATTCCGACAGCGCGAAGGTGACCAGCAACCTCTGGGGCGAGCGCTGGTCGAAGCTGGTCGCCAACGTGATCGGCAACGGACTTTCGGCCTGCACCGGCCTGCCGGGCGGCGAGGTGCTGCAAAGCGAGCCGCTGCGCCGCTTCTCGACGCGACTCGGCAGCGAGGCGATCCGCGTCGGCCAGGCCTACGGCTATCAGCTCGAGGAGATCCTGCATCTGCCGCCCGAGACGATCGCGCGGGCCGGTGAAGGCGACGAGGCGGCGATGCGCGCCTGCGACGAGCAGCGCTTCAAGGATGCCAAGCGCACTTCGTCAGCGCAGCGTCCCTCGATGGGCCAGGACATGCAGAAGGGCCGGCGCACCGAAATCGAATTCCTCAACGGCTTCGTGGTTCGCGAGGGCGAAAAGCTCGGCCTTGCGTGCCATGCCAATGCCGCGCTGACGGATATCGTCAAGCGCGTCGAGCGCGGTGAGCTCGCGCCGGATCCGCGGCACATCACGGAATTGCGGATGAATTGACGCAGCATCTCACCGCCGTCATTGCGAGGAGCGATCGCGACGAAGCAATCCACGTGCCGCGCATGCGGATGGATGGATTGCTTCCGCCTTCGCCAAAGGCTTCGGCGGACAAGTCGCTTCGATCGCAATGCCGGGTGGAGCTACTGCGGCTGATTGCCTACAGCGGTTGCCTGACCCCCATCCCGTGCATGAACCGCTCGCGAATTTGCACGGGATCGCGACGTGTCGTGCCGGTGCCGGGCTTGTCGTCGATGCGGACGCCGATCAGCGTCGGCGCCGCCACCGTCATCGATTGCTCGATCAACCGCTCGAAATCGTCTTCGTCGGCGGCCCAGGAGCTGTTGGCAAGGCCGCTCGCCGCCGCGATCGCGACGATATCGGTATGGCCTGCGGCCGGGGTCGGCTGGCTGCCGGTGATCTGATAGATGCCGTTGTCCATCACCACCATGGTGAGGTTCTTGGGCGCCTGCGCCGCGATCGTCGCGAGGCAGCCGAGTTGCATCAGTAGCGAGCCGTCGCCTTCGAGCGCGAACACTCGCCGCTTCGGCTGCGCCAGCGCGACGCCGAGCGCGATCGGGAAGGCGAGCCCCATGCTGCCCAGCATGTAGAAATTCTGCGGGCGATGGCCGGCGGCCCAGAGGTCGAAATTGGTGTTGCCGATGCCGCCGATCACGGCCTCGTCCTTCAGTTTGGCGACGAGCCGCCGGGTGAGATCGAAACGGTTCATCACCTTGGTGTTGCGCGCTGGCGTTGCGGTCATGGCTGATCTCACTTGTCGAACACTTTGCCGCCGGTGAGCAGCGGTGAGAGGATCAGCGCCACCGGCGCCTGGGTGGTGACGGCCTGCTTGATCGAGCGGTCGGCGATGAATTCGAGTTCGTCGAGCCGGGTGATGGTGTGATGCTCTACGGCCAGCGAATCCAGCACCGGACGCATGGTGCGGCAGACCAGCGCCTGGCCATAATTGAACTCGCCGAGCGTGCCGCGCTCGGAGACGAACATGATGAGCGGGATCTGGTAGGGCACCGCGAGCGAGGCCAACACATTGGCGAGCGTCGCAAAGCCGGAGGTCTGCATCAGCACCGCGCCGCGCATCCCGGCCATCCAGGCGCCGGAGACGATGCCGACGGCCTCTTCCTCGCGCGCGGTCGGAAACGTCGTGAAATAGGGATCGGCGTGCAGGTTCTTGATCAGCGTGGTCAGCACCCGGTCGGGCACATAGGGGACCAGGCGGATCTCGTTGCGCTTCAGCGTCTCCAGCACGATGTCGTGCCAGGCCGTCGCGGCCGGCCCCGGCTTCTGGGCTGAGCTCTGTTCCGCTGATGCGGCCATCCCGGTCTCCCTGATCGCGCGACACTTGTGGCCGCTTGCGGGGCTGAAAACTTGACGCGGTGCGCGGGATTGTCAACATGCCCCGGCCGCAACGCGATCTGCGGAATTCGGCGATACCGGCACCGATCCAGCGTGCGGTAGAAACGCCAACAATAATGAGGGGAGGGCGTGCATGGCCCGGTGGGTCTGGCGAATGGCCATTGCGGCAGCGGCGATGATCGCGGCCGGTATCGCCTCGGCCGAGCCGTTCCCGACCAAGTCCGTGCATATCCTCGTGCCTTATCCACCCGGCGGCGGCGTCGACGTGCTGACGCGCACACTCGCCGACACGGTGTCGAAGAGCTGGGGGCAATCGATCGTGGTCGAGAACCGGCCGGGCGCCGGCGGCGTGATCGCCTCGCAGGCGATCGCGACCTCGGCGCCGGACGGCTACAGCCTGATCATGGTGGCGAGCGGGCATGCCACCAATCCGTTCCTCTATCGGAAGCTGCCCTACGACACCTTCAAGGATTTTTCGCCGATCTCGCTGCTCGCCTGGTCGCCGAACGTGCTGCTGGTGCGCGCCGATTCACCGTTCAAGTCGGTCAGCGACGTCATCGCCGCGGCGAGAGCGAAGCCCGGCAGCCTGTCCTTTGCCCATGCCGGCAACGGAACCTCGACGCATCTGGCCGGAGAGCTGTTGAACAGCCTCGCCAAGATCGATCTGAGCGCGATCCCCTACAAGGGCGGCGCGCCCGCGATCAACGATCTGCTCGGTGGCCAGATCCCGATGTCGTTCAACAATGGTCCGGAATCGGTCGGACAGTTGCAGGCCGGCACAGTTCGCGCGCTTGCGGTGACGACCGCGACGCGCGCGCCGTTCCTGCCCGACGTGCCCAGCATGTCGGAGACCGTGCCGGGTTACGACACCGAGGTGTGGTGGGGCCTGCTCGGGCCCGGCGGCATGCCCGCCGATCTCGTCGCGAGGATCTCGCATGATTTCGTCGCGGCGCTGAACACGGAATCGGTGAAGGAACGTCTCGGCAAGCTCGGCGCGATTCCGATCGGCAGCACGTCGGAAAAATTCGACGCCAAGATTCACGCCGACTATGACAAATGGGGGCCGATCATCAAGGCCGCCGGCATGACGGCGGAGTGAGGCGATGGCCGCGTCAGATATTCCCGCCTGCCTGCCGCCGCGTCCGGTGACGCCGCCGAAGCAGAAGCTGCCGGCAAAGGCCTGCGACACGCACGCGCATGTGTTCGGCCCAGCGATGCGCTTTCCCTATGCGGCGGATCGCAGCTACACGCCGCCGGACGCACCACTGGAAAAATATCTCGGCATGCTCGATGCGCTCGGCTTTGCCCGCGGCGTACTGGTGCAGGGCAGCGCGCACGGCCGCGACAATTCGGCGATGCTGGATGCGCTGCAGCGCGAACCTGCGCGCCTGCGCGGCGTTGCGGTGGCTGACGCCGATGTGTCGCCGGGGATGTTGCGGCAATGGCATGTGCTGGGTGTGCGCGCCTTGCGCTTCAATCATTTCTTCCGCGGCGGGCAACTGCATTACCGCGGCGGCATTCCCCTTGATGTCGCCGCGACGCACGCCGCGGTGATGGCCGAGCTCGGCTGGCACCTGCAGCTCTGGATCGATGTGAAGGATCTGCCCGCGACGATCCCGACGCTGAAGAAGCTGGGTCTGCCGGTCGTGGTCGATCACATGGGCCGTACCGACGCTCGCGCCGGCATCGACACCGAGGGTTTCCAGAGCCTGCTGCGCGCGGTCGAGGAGGGCTGGTGCTGGGCCAAACTGTCCGGCGCACATCGCCTGAGCCTTCAGGCGCCTGACTATCCCGACGCGCGGCCGTTCCACGAGGCGCTGGTCGCAGCGAATTCCGAGCGGTTGGTATGGGGCGGCGACTGGCCGCATCCGCGCGTCGAGGGCGAGATGCCCGACGCCGGCCGTCTGCTCGACCTGTTCCACGAATGGACGCCGGATGCCGCGACACGGCACCGCATCCTCGTCGACAACCCCGCAAGACTCTATGGCTTCCCAAACTGAGAGCTGCTCGAAGACATGACCGTCAACAACAAGCGTGTGTTCTACGTCAAATATCTCGCCCACGACATCTACGTCGACATCCTGAAGAAGCGGCCGGACGTGCGGCTCGACCGGCTCGAGAACGAGACGCCGGAGGCGCAGTTCGCGCCGATCCTGGCCGAGGCCCATGCCTATCAGATCGGCGCGGCGCGCGACGAGTTGGCGCCGCACTTCCATGCCCATGCGGACCTGTTGAAGCGTACGCCGAACCTGCTGATCGTATCCTCGAACGGTGCGGGCTTCGATCCCGTCGACGTCGACGCCTGCACGAAGGCGGGCGTGCTGGTCGTCAACCAGTCCGGTGGCAACGCCAATTCGGTCGCCGAGCACGCGCTCGGCATGATGCTGACGCTGTCGAAGCGCATCATCCAGTCCGACCGCCGGCTGCGGCGCGAGGCCAATGTCAACCGCAACGACCTGATCGGCAACGAGTTGAGGGAGAAGACGGTTGGCATCGTCGGTCTCGGCAATGTCGGCCGCCGTATCGCCGAACTGTGCAGGGGCCTCCTGCATATGAAGGTGATTGCCTTTGATCCGTATCTGTCGGCGGACGAGATGGCGAAGCGGGGCGGAGAAAAGGTCGAGCTCGACGATCTCTTGCGCCGTGCGGATTTCGTCTCGATCTCGTGCCCGCTCGACAGCAGGAGCAGGGGCATGATCGGCGCGCGCGAATTCGCGCTGATGCAGCCGCACGCTTATTTCGTCACCACCGCGCGTGGCTTCATCCACGACGAGACGGCGCTGGAGGGAGCGCTGCGCGAAAAGCGGATCGCCGGCGCCGGCCTCGACGTCTGGGCCAAGGAACCGCCGCCACCGGATCATCCGCTGCTGCAATTCGACAATGTGCTGGCGAGCCCGCACACGGCGGGCGTCACCCGCGAGGCGCGCATCAACATGGGCCGGATCGCCGCCGAGCAGATCCTCGACGCGCTCGACGGCAAGCGCCCGTCGCGGGTCATCAATCCCGAGGTCTGGCCGGCCTATGCCCGGCGGTTCGAAAGGGCGTTCGGCTTCATGCCGGGGTAGGGCGCCGCGACGCGCCACATACACGGACCGCCGGCTCCCTCTCCCGCTTGCGGGGGAGGGCGGGGTGGGGGTGTCTCCGCGAGCGAGAGCCTTTGAGTGGAAGGAGCCCCAACCCGCCGCGCTCTTCGAGCGCGTCGACCTCCCCCGCAAGCGGGAGAGGTGCAGTGCGCGATGCGGCCCGAGCGCCGCCCGAAATCGCCGGAGAAAATCTCCGTCGTCGCAGCCTCGATTGCAGCAATAAATCCACTGTCGACGGGCCGCCTCGCGAAGCGTCCGTTGTTATTTTCCCCGGGATATCGACCGCCTGGCCCGATGTCGCCACGTTCCCTGCGTGCCCGGCCGTTCCGGGCGCGGAAGGAATCCATCATGCGACAAGTCCAGACATTGCTCCGCACCGCTCCGGCCAAGATCCGCCGCCGCCTTGCGCAGATTGTCGCTATCGCCGCGGCCAGTCTGCCTCAGGCCGGCGCGTAGTCTTGCCCGCTGCGAACCGCCGCACGCCGCGGCGCCGAATTAACTCAACCTGATCCCGCACCAGTGCTACCATGTGTTCTCCCGGGCGCGCTGCCGCCGCAGCAGGGAGGGTTCCATGTCACGTTTTGTCGTTCAATTTATGAAGGACGTGCTCGGCGATAACGGTCGCGAGCGCGAGGTTTGCCAAGGGGCGCTCGAGATCGACGCCTTGAGCGAAGGCCAGGCCACCGAGATGGCCAAGCTCAAATTCTGTCAGCAACAGTCGCTGTGCGACTGGTCGCTCCATGCCGACCGCATCCGGATCGAAGCGGCCGATCTTCACATCAGGTGACGTTACCGCGCCTCGCTCATTGCTCCGGCACGATGCGAACCGCGCCCTTCGCGGCGCTGCTTGCGAACGCGGCGTAGGCCTTCAACGCAGTCGAGACCGCGCGCTTGCGCGGCGCGGCCGGCTTCCACGCGGCCTTGCCCTTCGCGACCATCGCGGCGCGGCGGCGCTTCAGCTCGGCATCGTCCACGGCGAGATGGACCTTGCGGCCCGGGATGTCGAACTCGATGATGTCGCCTTCCTCGACGAGACCGATCAGGCCGCCTTCGGCGGCTTCAGGCGAGACATGGCCAATCGACAGGCCCGACGATCCGCCCGAGAAGCGGCCGTCGGTGATCAGCGCGCAGGCCTTGCCGAGCCCCTTCGACTTCAGATAGCTGGTCGGATAGAGCATCTCCTGCATGCCCGGGCCGCCGCGCGGACCCTCATAGCGGATCAGCACGACGTCGCCGGCCTTCACCTTGTTGCCCAGAATGCCTTCGACCGCCGCGTCCTGGCTCTCGAAGATGCGGGCGGGGCCGGAGAACTTCAGAATGCTCTCGTCGACGCCGGCGGTCTTCACGATGCAGCCGTCTTCGGCGAGATTGCCGAACAGCACGGCGAGGCCGCCGTCCTTGGAATAGGCGTGCGCCGCGTTGCGGATGCAACCCTTGACGCGGTCGAGATCGACCTCGTCGAAGCGGCGATCCTGGCTGAAGGCTTCCTGGGTCGGCACGCCGCCCGGCGCAGCACGGTAGAAGTTGCGCACCTTCTCGCTCGTGGTGCGCACGACGTCCCAGCGATTGAGCGCTTCATCCAGGGTCGGGCTGTGCACGGTCGGTCCGTCGGTCGTGATCAGCTTGGCGCGGTCGAGCTCGCCGAGGATCGCCATGATGCCGCCGGCATGATGCACGTCCTCCATGTGCACGTCCTGCACCGAGGGCGCGACTTTGCAGAGCACCGGAACCTTGCGCGAGAGCCGGTCGATGTCGGCCATCGTGAAGGGCACCTCGCCCTCGCGGGCAGCGGCGAGCAGATGCAGCACGGTGTTGGTCGAGCCGCCCATCGCGATGTCGAGCGTCATCGCGTTCTCGAACGACTTGAAGCTCGCGATCGAGCGCGGCAGCACCTTGGCATCGTCCTGCTCGTAGTAGCGGCGAGCGAGATCGACGATCAAATGACCGGCCTCGACGAACAGGCTCCTGCGGTCGGCATGGGTCGCCAGCACCGAGCCGTTGCCGGGCAGCGCCAGGCCCAGCGCCTCGGTCAGGCAGTTCATCGAGTTCGCCGTGAACATGCCGGAGCAGGAGCCGCAGGTCGGGCAGGCCGAGCGTTCGACCACCGCGACCTCTTCGTCCGACACGTTGGAATCGGCCGCAGCCACCATGGCGTCGATCAGGTCGACCGCGCGCTTCTTGCCCTTGAGCACGATCTTGCCTGATTCCATCGGGCCGCCTGAGACGAACACGGTCGGGATGTTGAGGCGCAGTGTCGCCATCAGCATGCCGGGGGTGATCTTGTCGCAGTTGGAGATGCAGACCATCGCGTCGGCGCAATGCGCATTGACCATGTATTCGACGCTGTCGGCGATCAGCTCGCGCGAGGGCAGGCTGTAGAGCATGCCGTCATGGCCCATGGCGATGCCATCATCGACCGCGATGGTGTTGAACTCTTTCGCCACGCCGCCGGCCTTCTCGATCTCGCGCGCGACAAGCTGGCCGAGATTCTGCAGATGCACGTGGCCCGGCACGAACTGGGTGAAGGAATTGACCACCGCGATGATCGGCTTGCCGAAATCCTCGTTCTTCATCCCGGTGGCGCGCCAGAGGCCGCGCGCACCCGCCATGTTGCGGCCGTGGGTGGTTGTGCGGGAGCGATAGGCGGGCATGTCAAATCCTTGGGCTAAGGGCATTTTTTAAGGGAGACGGCGTCCTTATGCCCGTCCGTGCCAGCCGATTCAAGCGCGGAACCGCATGGCTGAACCCCGGTATTGATCTCGGTCTTCGGTCGCCGCCGGAAGTGATTATGCAGCCAGCGGGCGGCGAGGGTTGGTCTGTCCGCACGACCGCTTCATCTCCCGCTGCTCGATCGCAGCAAAGTCATTTTGCCAGGTAGCGCGCCGCGACTATTCGGCGGCGATACTGGTCGGCAGCGGGATCGCGGCCTTCGGCCGTGCTTTGACCGCCCGCCGGTTCCTCTTGCCGAACTGGCTGCCCGCCAGCAATTTTGCGGCGGCCCGCAATTGCTCGCGCAGCCATTGATTGGTGGTGTCGCCTTCTGCGGTGGCGTGCCAGTAGAGATAGTTGACGTGCGGGCTGATCGGGAACGGGCAGGGGAAGCATTGCAGCAGCCCCGGCTGCTCCAGCACCGAGGCCGCGCTTTCGGACGCCGTCAGCAGCATGTTGCTGCGGCTGACGACGTGACAGGCGGTCGCGAAATTCTGGCATTGCAGGCGCACGGTGCGCTTGATGCCGAGCCGCTGGAACTGGAAATCCTCGAACGACAGTCCACTGCGCCGCGACGTCACACAGACATGCTCCAGGCGCAGATAGGTCTTCTTGTCGAGCCGCGAGCGCAGGTCGGGATGGTCGCGGCGGGCGAACACCGCGATATGCTCGGTCAGGATCTGCTCGCGCCGCACTTCAGCCGATTGCGGCAGCAGCGTATCGATCGCGACATCGAGCGTGCCGGCGGCAAGCTCGCGCTCCAGGTTGTTGCGCTCGCAGCGCACGGTCGCGATCTCGACCAGCGGCGCAACGGTGCTGATCCGGTTCACCAATGCGCTCAGCATCGGCGCCTCGAGATTGTTGCGCAGGCCGATCACGAACCGCTTCGGCGTCTTCGCCGGATCGAAGCGGTTGGTGTGGGTCAGCGTCGTCTCCAGCCCGTTGAGCGCTTGGCGCACGGTGGTGATGATCTGGCGTGCCAGCGGCGTCGGCGTCATCACGTGATGGCGGCGCACGAACAGCGGATCGTTGAACAGCGCGCGCAAGCGGCCCAGCGCATGGCTCACCGCGGGCTGGGTCAGATTGAGGCGGAAGCAGGCGCGGCTGACGCCGCCCTCGGAATAGATCGCATCGAACACGACGAACAGGTTCAGATCGATGTCGCGCACATGCATGAGGTTGATCAATCCCTATCCGTCGAATGCATTTGACGAATACTAAGCGGCGCTCTTAAAGTCTCAAGCAAAATAATACCTGGAGGAAACGATGAGCGTGCAATCGCCATCGCGCGGCGTCGCTGTCCCGGCGGCGCCATCCCGCTCGGGCTCGATCTTCGTCAAGCCGAGCCAGGAGCAGATCGTGCTGCTGATCACGATCGCGCTGTTGATCGTGTTCGGCCTGACGCTGAACGGCTTCGCCACCGTTTCCAATCTGCTGAATTTGTTGCGGAGTATTTCCATCCTCGGCGTGCTCGGGCTCGGCATGGGGCTGATCGTGATCAGCCGCGGCATCGATCTGTCCGAGGTCGCGATCATGGCGGGCTCCTGGGCGATCGCGCTGATCGAGATGCAGAACGGCATGCCGGTGTTCACTGCCGTGTTGCTGGCGCTGGCGATCGCGGTGCTGATCGGCGTCGTCAACGGCGTGATGGTCGCCTTTGTCGAGGCACCGGCGCTGTTCGTGACGCTCGCCGCGGGCTTTGTGATCTATGGCCTCGCGTTCTGGATCGCGCCGGCCTGGGTGGTCTATGCGCCGAAGAATGCGCCGGCACTGATGTATCTCGGGGCCGGCCGGCTGTTCGGCGTCCCGGTTCCAATCCTCGTGTTCGCCGTTGCTGCGATCGCGATGCATCTGTTCCTGTCGCGCACCTCGATCGGCCGCTTCATCTATGCGCAGGGCGACAATCCAGAGGCTGCGCGGCTCACCGGTGTCGCGTTGCGTCCGCTGATCGTGTTGGAGCACGTGCTGGTTGCATTACTCGCCTGGATTGCAGGTCTGGTCTGGGTCGGTACCACCGGCAGCATGCAGATGGCGATCACGCAGGGCACCATGATCTTCGACGTCGTGCTCGTCGTCGTGATCGGCGGCATCAGCCTGGTCGGCGGCCGCGGCAGCGTGTTCAGCGTCGTGGTCGGCTGCATCCTGATCGGCACGCTGCTCAACGCCTTCACCATCATGGATGTCAACACCGAGGTGCAGAACATCATCAAGGGTGTGGTGCTGCTCGCCGCGATCGTGCTCGACAACTGGCTGCATCCTCGCGACGAGGAGACTGCGCGCCAGGGCGACTGACGCTGCCGAAGGGGTGGGCCGTCACGACATCGATCAAGCAATCAATCAAAAGAATATCTGTGTGGAGGAGACGATGAAGACGACCAAGTTGTGGACATTCCTGCTGGCCGGCCTCGCGGTGATCGCGTTGCCGTTCGTGGCGCGTGCGCAGGACGAAGGCACCAAGGCCGGGCGCGAGCTGCGCGCCGGTTACGACAAGGCGCTGCAGGGCAAGACCATCGCGTTTCTGCCGATCGCGCTCGGCGTGCCGCTGCAAGACGAATGGGCCCGGGTGCTGCAGGAAGAGGCCGAATGGCGCGGCATGAAATACGTCGTGCGCGACCCCAACAACAATCCGTCCGCCATGCAGCAGGCGCTCACCGCGCTGGTCGACCAGAAGCCCGACGTGCTGGTGGTGCAGAATCCGAGCGTGACGCTGTTGATGAAAGACCTGAAGCGTGCCGAGAGCCAGGGCACGCTTGTGATCCAGGTCAACATGGCCTCGAACTACAAGTCGAGCGCCTTCGTCGGCGTCGATTGGCGCGAGATCGGCCGGCTGCTCGCCAACGAAACGGTCAAGGCCTGCGGCACCGGTTCCGGCAAGTCGGGCAAGGTGCAGATCGTGCAGGGTGAGCTGACCGCGGCCGCCAGCGTCGACCAGGTCGGCGCCATCATGGAAGTGCTGAACAAGGATCCGAACATCAAGGTGGTGTCGAACCAGGCGGCGAACTGGGACGCCAACACCGCGCTCAACATCACCGCGACCGTGATCCAGCAGCATCCCGATCTCTGCGCCTCGATCGGCTTCTGGGGCATCATGGAGTCGGGCGCTGCGCAGGCGATCCGCAATGCCGGCAAGATCGACGACGTGAAGGTGTTCGCCTCGGGCGAGGGCTCGCAACTCGATTGCGATCAGGTCAATTCGGGCAATTTCGCCAAGTTCCTGAGCTACAAGGCGACCGAGCAGGGCCACGACCTGATGTTCGCAACCGAGACGCTGCTGATGTCTGGCGAGAAGCCCGGCACCCGCAACCTTGCCTATTATACGCGGCCGATCTGGCTCGATAAGTCGAACGCTTCGGGCGCCAACTGCTTCGCGCTACCCAAGAAGAACTAACAGCATGATCCGGAAAAGTGGGCACCGGTTTTCCCTCGCGACAAACGCGGAACGCGTTTGCGCGGAGATCATGCTCAAACAGGGGAACGAGATCATGAAGCGATTGCTTGCAATCGCTTCATGATTGAGGGCGCGGGCGGCCGGCGCGGGGGGCATTCCCGCGCCGGCCGTATCAACGAGCATGATCCGGAACCTGGAAGCCGGATCGAGGGAGTGCTTCTGGCGATGTCAATGGCTGTCGATTCCTTGGCCGCATCGGTGCGGCGGTTTTCACCCAGGCTCCTGCTCTCGGAGCTGTTGCTCAAGCAGTGGTTCGAGCCGGTCGTTCCCTTCACCGTGATGATCGGGCTGTGGGCCTATTTCGCGCTGACGATTCCCGACTATGCCTCGGTGCAGAACTCGGTGTCGCTGCTGCGGCTGTTCGCCGAATTCGGCTTTGTCGCGCTGGCGATGGGCTTCTGCCTCGTCACCGGCGGCATCGATCTTTCGGTCGGCGCGATCTTCGCGCTGTGCAATTTCGCGGCGCTGTATTTCCTGCTGGTGCGGGAGTGGCCGGTTGGCCTCGCGGTGCCGGCGACGCTGGTGGTCGGCGCACTGCTCGGCAGCATCAACGGCTTTTTGATCGGCTTCCTGAAGACGCGGCCGTTTCTCACCACGCTGGTGACGCTGATCATCCTGCGCGCCTCGGTCAACCTGCTCAACACCTCCTACGCGCAGGTGTTCGCCACCAATTCGGTCGACAGCGACGCCTGGGATTTCATCGGCGGCGGCAGCGTACTCGGGATTCCCGTTAATGCCGCGACGCTGCTCGTGGTGCTGCTGATCTGCCACATCTTCCTGTCGCGCTCGCGCTATGGCTGGCACCTCACTGCGATCGGCGCCAGCCGCAAGGCGGCGCGCCATGCCGGCATCCGCGTCCGCCTGATGCTCTTCATGACCTATGTGCTGTCGGGCACGCTGTGCGCGGCGAGCGGCATCTTCTACGCCGCGCGGCAGGCCTCGACGGATTCCACGACCGGCGTCGGCTGGGAGTTCCAGGCGCTGACGGCTGTCGTGCTCGGCGGCGTCTCGCTCGCCGGCGGCAAGGGCACGGTGTGGCGGGCGATGATCGGCGCGCTGATCATCTTCCTCCTGATCAACGGCCTGGTGCGCATGGGCATCCCCGGTTACGTCACCTCCGCGGTGACGGGCGTGATCCTGCTTGCCGCCGTCGGCATCGACGTCAAATGGTCGAAGAACCGCGGCAAGGCGATCCAGAAAATCTACGTCAACCCGGCCTTCGTGCCGCTGGCCTCGGCGCCGTCGGTGCAGCCGGGCGCCGTATCGCCCTACGCGCAGAACGATCGGCTGATCCACGCGCAGGCGATTGGCCTCGACCAGGTCGAAGGGCCGGAAGATGTCATCCTCGACCGCCAGGGCAGACTCTATGGCTCGACCCGCGACGGCAACGTGATCCGTTTCTCGGGGTCGAATTTCGAAACGCGCGAGGTGTTCGCCCATATCGGCGGCCGGCCGCTTGGCATGCAGTTCGATCGCGACGAGAACCTGATCGTCGCGGTTGCCGGCATGGGCGTCTACGGCGTCGCGCCCGACGGCCGCATCTTCAAGGTCACCGACGAGACCAACCGCACCTGGTACAAGCTGAACGACGATTCCCGCCTGCGCATGGCCGACGACCTCGACATCGCGCCCGACGGCAAGATCTATTTCAGCGACTGCACCACGCGCTACGAGATGACAACCAACACCCTCGACATTCTCGAGGGTCGGCCCAACGGCCGCGTGGTCTGCTACGATCCGGCGACCAAGACCACGCGGACGGTAATCAACCACTTCTATTTCCCGAACGGGATCTGCGTGTCCCATGACGGCAAGTCGATCCTGATCGCGAGCACCTCGCTCTGCAAGGTGTTCCGGCACTGGATCGACGGGCCGAAGAAGGGGCGCACCGAGATCCTGATCGACGAGCTGCCGGGCAATCCAGACAACATCAACCGCGCCTCCGACGGTACCTACTGGCTGGCGCTGGTCGGCATTCGCACACCGACCTTCGATCTTGCCGCGCGCAAGCCGGGCTTCCGGCTGCGCATGGTCAAGCAGGTGCCGACCGACGAGTGGCTGGCGCCCGCCCTCAATCATGGCTGCGTGCTCAAGTTCAACGAGCAGGGCGAGGCGCTGGAATCGTGGTGGGACCCGACCGGCATCTCGCATTCGACGCTGACCTCGATGCGCGAGCACAAGGGCTATCTCTATCTCGGCGGGCTCGAGAACAACCGGATCGGCCGTATCAAGCTCGACGGCGTCGATGAAAGCTGGACCGGCTACGACGCCTATTGGGGCAGCAAGAGCAGGGTGACCACATAATGGGACTGTTCGATCATCTGTTGCGCGACATCAGAAGCGTGATCGATCGGGACGGCGGCCAGAACGCGATCCCGCCGCTCGATGGCGCGCTCAGTCCCAACGACCGGCTCGACACCGCGGTTGCGATCGGCGAACCGCTGCCCGGCGTTGACGATGTCATCGCCAGCGGCGACGGCGCGCTCTATGTCTCCGTCGGACGACGTGTATTGAAACTCGCCGGCGATGATTTCTCAACACGCACGATCGTTGCCGAGTTCGAGGACGACGCCGGCGGGCTTGCGCTGCATCCGGACGGCCGCTTGCTGGTCTGCGTGGCGGGCAGGGGGCTTGCTGCGATCGATCCCGCAAAGCCCGTTCCACGCTGGCTGGAGGCCGCCGATGGCAGCCCGCTCGCGGGACTGTTGTCGGTCACCGCGGCGCCGGATGGCCGCGTCTATATGGTCGAAGGCAGCACCGGCCGGCGTCCCGATCAGTGGCGCCACGACCTGATGGAGAAGCGCGCAGGCGGTCGGCTCGTCACCTGCGGCGCCCGCTTGGACAATCCGCAAGTGCTGCTGCGCGACCTGCCTTATCCTTATGGCATTGCAGTCTCCGCCGACGGCAACAGCCTGTGGCTCACCGAGAGCTGGGCGCATCGGCTCAGCCGGTTTGCGCTCGGCGGCAACGGCCTCGGTCCGCGCGAGATCGTCGCCGGCAACATGCCGGGCTATCCGGCGCGGCTGCATCCGGATGGTCATGGCGGCTTCCTGCTCGGCATTTTCGCGCGCCGCACGCATCTGATCGAGTTTGTGCTCAAGGAAGACGATTTCCGCGAGGAGATGATGGCGACGATGCCGCCGGACTACTGGGTGGCGCCGGCGCTTACCGGCGGCAGCGACTGCCTGGAGCCGATGCAGATCGGCGGCGTCAAGGCGCTCGGAATCCAGAAACCATGGGCGCCGCCGCGCTCCTATGGGCTGCTGGTGCATCTCGACGCCGAGGGCGATGCGTCGGACAGCCTGCACAGCCGCGCCGGCGGCCGTTTCCACGGCATCACCGCCGCTTGCGCGACGGCCAGCGGCATCGTGATCGCGGCGCGCGGCGCCGGACGGCTGCTGCTCTATACGGGAGACCTGCGATGAACGACGGCGTGATGCAGGCGGTGACCGAGACCCGGACTGCGGCCCGCGAGCCGGTGCTGCGGATCAGCAACGGATCCAAGATCTATGGCGGCGTCCACGCCATCGAGGGCGTCAACTTCGATCTCTATCCCGGCGAGGTGCACGCGCTGGTCGGCGAGAACGGCGCCGGCAAGTCGACGCTGTGCAAGGCGATCGCGGGCGCGATCCAGCTCACTTCGGGCGATTATCTACTCGACGGCAAACCGGTCGATTTCGAGCAGCCGCGCGATGCGCTCAACGCCGGCATCTGCATGGTGTATCAGGAAACCAGCCTGGTGCCGACCATGACCGCGGCGCAGAACATCGAGCTCGGCAACGAAAAGCTGCTGACGCGCTTCCGCACCCTGAACATCCAGGCCCAGCAGCTTCTGCAGTCGCTCAACTTCCATGTCGACCCGGCAACGCCGGTCGCGCTGCTCGGCACCGCCAAGAAGCAGATGGTCGAGATCGCCCGCGCGATCTATAACAAGGCGCGCATCATCATCTTCGACGAGCCGACCGCGAGCCTGACGCCAGAGGAGATCGTCCACTTCTTCCACCTGGTGCGCGATCTGCGCGGGCGCGGCGTCTCGATCATCTACATCTCGCACGCGCTGGAAGAATCCTTGCAGATCGCCGACCGCATCACCGTGCTGCGCGACGGCAAGCTGGTGATAACGGCACCCGCAAAGCAGCTCACGCGCGATGCGCTGGTGCAGCACATGGTCGGCCGCGAGGTGGCGCAGGCCGTCTACGGCCGCAAGGAAAAGACCCATCAGCGGCGCGAGAAGGTGTTGACGGTCGAGAACGTCACCATGGGCATGGCGGTCAAGAACATGTCGTTCTCGGTCTATGCCGGCGAGGTCGTCGGCGTCGCCGGCCTGATCGGCTCGGGCCGCACCGAGATCGCCAAGATCATCTACGGCGCGCTGAAGCGGAACCTCGTCAATGGCGGCACCATCCGCTTGCGCGGCAAGCTGATCCGTTATCGCGTGCCGCGGCAGGCGATCAATGACGGCATCGCCTACATCACCGAGGACCGCAAGGCCAACGGGTTCTTCGAGACCATGGTGGTCGACGACAACGTCTATATCGGCGGCCTCGCCACCCGCAAGGGCTGGAGCTTCCTGCTGTCGCGTGCCCGCCGCAGCAAGCTGGCGAACTACTGGGTCGAGCGGCTGAAGATCAGCGCCCTGCAACGGAAGGCAAAGATCATCGAGCTGTCCGGCGGCAACCAGCAGAAAGTGGTGCTGGCGAAGACGCTGGTGCAGGACCCCTCGATCATCATCTTCGACGAACCGACCCGCGGCGTCGACGTTGGTACCATTCCGCATATTCACAGCGAAATCCGCCGTCTCGCCGACGAGGGCAAGGCGGTGGTCGTGATCTCGTCGTACCTGCCGGAGATCCTCGCCGTCTCCGATCGCATCCTGGTCGCGCGCACCGGCCGCATCGTCGCCGAATTCGACGCCGCCGAGGCGACCCAGGACAAGATCCTGTACGCCGCGGTGCATTGAGGACGTCATTCCGGGGCGGCGGAGCAGCGAACCTGGCGTCCATCGCATCTCAACTCAACACTTCTCCATTGGCATGCCCGCGCAGGCGGGCATCCAGCACGCCGTGGCCTCTCGGCTCGAACACCGGCGTCTCTGGAATACTGGGTCGCCCGCCTTCGCGGGGGACGACAAGCGGCGAGTCGGTGCCATCCCACCCTTGACAATTATTTTAAGTATAAAATATTATCCGGCTTCGGCTCGCCGGAAGACGCTGCCCCGGCCGCCGGAGCCAACGGGAGATCGCCATGCGGATCGTTTGCATTGGGGGCGGGCCGGCCGGGCTGTATTTCGGCATCCTGATGAAGATGCTGGATCCCGCGCACGTCATTTCCGTGGTCGAGCGCAACCGGCCCTACGACACGTTCGGATTTGGTGTGGTGTTCTCCGACGCCACCATGGACAACATGCGCAAGTGGGATCCGATCACCGCTGACACGATCGAGCAGGCCTTCAATCACTGGGATGACATCGAGGTCCTGATCAAGGGCCGGCGCATGCGGACGACAGGCCACGGCTTCGTCGGCATCGGGCGCAAGCACCTGCTCAACATCCTGCAGGCGCGGGCCGAGCAACTCGGCGTCGAGCTGATCTTCGAGCGCGAGGTCAATTCCGATCTCGAGTTCCCGGACGCCGATCTGATCGTCGCCTGCGACGGCGTGAACTCGAAGATCCGCACGAAGTATGCCGAGACCTTCCAGCCGGACATGCTGATGCGGCCGAACCGCTATATCTGGCTCGGCACCAACAGGCCGTTCGACGCCTTCACCTTCGACTTCCGCAAGACCGAGCACGGCTGGTTCCAGGCGCACATCTACAAATTCGAGGAGGGGGCGGCGACCTTCATCGTCGAGACCACCGAGGAGGCATATCTCGCCCACGGCCTCGACAAGATGGACCAGGATGCCTCGATCGCATTCTGCGAGAACGTGTTCGCCGAAATCCTCGAAGGGCATCACCTGGTCTCCAACGCCCGCCATCTGCGCGGCTCAGCCTGGCTGTCGTTCCCGCGGCTGATCTGCGGCAAATGGACCGCCTTCAACGGCAACAGCCAAGTCGTGCTGATGGGCGATGCCGCGCACACCGCGCATTTCGCGATCGGCTCGGGTACCAAGCTCGCGCTGGAGGATGCGATCGAGCTCACCAACCAGTTCAAGGTACACGGCGCTGTGAAGGAGAACATTCTCGCGGTGCTGGCTGGCTACGAGGCACTGCGCCGGGTCGACGTGGCGCGGATCCAGAACGCCGCACGCAATGCGATGGAATGGTTCGAGGTGGTCGGCTCGCGCTATGCCGACACACTGGAGCCGGAGCAGTTCATGTATTCGCTGCTGACCCGCTCGCAGCGCATCAGCCACGAGAACCTGCGCCTGCGCGACAAGGTATGGCTCGAAGGCTATGAACGCTGGTTCGCCGAGCGCAGCGGACTGCCCGCGACCAACGACCGCGTCACGCCGCCGATGCTGACGCCGTTCCGCATCCGCGGGCTGTCGCTGAACAATCGCATCATCGTCTCGCCGATGGCCATGTACTCGGCGGAAGAGGGCGTTCCCAACGACTTCCATCTGGTGCATTTCGGCTCCCGCGCGCTCGGCGGCGCCGGCCTGATGTTCACCGAGATGACCTGCGTCTCGCCGGAGGCGCGGATCACGCCCGGCTGCTGCGGGCTGTGGAATGACGCGCAGGCGCTGGCCTACAAGCGCATTGTCGATTTCGTGCACCGCAATTCGCAAGCCAAGATCGGCATCCAGCTCGGCCATGCCGGCCGCAAAGGCTCGACCCGCGTGGCCTGGGAGGGGATGGACGAGCCGCTGCCCGATCACAACTGGCCGGTGATGTCGGCCTCGTCAGTTCCCTATCTGCCCGACGGCCAGGTGCCCGAGCCGATGACGCGTGCCGAGATGGACGAGGTGCGCGAACAGTTCGTCGCCGCCGCCAGACGTGCCGCCAAGGTCGGCTTCGATATCCTGGAGCTGCACTGCGCCCATGGCTATCTGCTGTCGAGCTTCCTGTCGCCGCTGACCAATCGCCGTACCGACGCGTATGGCGGATCGATCGCGAACCGCGCGCGTTATCCGCTCGAGGTGTTCCGCGCCATCCGCGACGTGTGGCCCGAGGACAAGCCGATCTCAGTCCGGCTGTCCTGTCACGACTGGGCGGAGGGCGGCAACACGCCGGAGGATGCGCTCGAATTCGCAAAGCTGTTCAAGGACGCAGGCGCGGACCTGATCGATTGCTCGTCGGGCCAGGTCTGGGCTGACGACCATCCGGTGTACGGCCGGCTCTATCAGACGCCGTTCGCCGACAAGATCCGTAACGAGGTCGGCATCGCCACCATTGCGGTCGGCGCGATCTCGGAAGCCGACCACGCCAACTCGATCATCGCCGCCGGCCGCGCCGACCTCTGCGCCATCGCGCGGCCGCATCTGGCCGATCCGGCCTGGACGTTGCACGAGGCCGCGAAGATCGGGGTGAAGTCGGTCCCCTGGCCCAAGCAGTATCTGTCGGGCAGGTCGCAATATGAGGCCAATCTCGAACGCGCAGCCGCGGGAGCGAAAGCATGACCCGGTTCTGGCCCAATGCCCACGCGTTTATCACCGGTGCCGGGTCCGGCATCGGCGCTGCGACCGCGATCGCGCTCGCCAAGGCCGGCGTGCGCGTCAGCATCGCCGGTCGCCGGATGGAGGCGCTGCAGGCGACCGCTGCCTTGCTCGGCGATCGTGCCGGTGCAATCGTTGCGATCGACGTGACCGACGCAGCGGCCGTGACCAAAGGTGTCGCGCAGATCGAAGCCGGGGCGGGGCCGATCGACATCCTCGTCAACAATGCCGGCAAGGCCGCCAGCGCGCCGTTCGACAAGACCGATACGGCGCTATGGTCGGACATGCTGGCGAGCAATCTCTCCAGCGTGTTCCTGGTGACGCATTCGGTGCTGCCCGGCATGGCGCAGCGCGGGCGCGGGCGCGTGATCAACGTCGCCTCGACCGCCGGCCTCACCGGTTACGCCTATGTCTCGGCCTATGTCGCCGCCAAGCACGGCGTCGTCGGCCTGACGCGCGCGCTGGCGCTGGAATATGCGCGGCGCGGCGTCACCGTGAACGCGGTCTGCCCTGGCTATACGGACACGCCGTTGGTGGCGGATGCCGCCGCCAACATCGTCGCCAAGACCGGGCGCAGCGAGCGGGAGGCGCGCGCGGCGCTGGCGAAGGTCAACCCAATGCAGCGGCTGGTGACGCCGGAGGAGGTGGCCGATGCCGTGCTCTGGCTCGCCTCCGAAGGTGCATCGTCGATCAACGGACAAGCCGTCGCGGTGGCCGGCGGCGAAGTCCTTACCGGGTAAAAGGAACCACGTCATGTCCGAGATGAAAGCAAAGCTCCGTCCGTTCAAGGATTATCCGGCGAAGCACTTCCGCTGGTCGACCGATGCGACCGGCCGCGTCGCGACGATTACGCTGAACCGGCCCGACAAGAAGAATCCGCTGACGTTCGGGTCCTACGAGGAGCTGCGCGACCTCTTCACCGATCTCAAATATGCCTCCGATGTGCGCGCGATTGTGCTGACGGGGGCCGATGGCAATTTCTGCTCCGGCGGCGACGTGTTCGAGATCATCGAGCCGTTGACGCGAATGGCGATGCCGGACCTGCTCGCCTTTACCCGCATGACCGGCGAAGTGGTGCGGGCGATGCGCAAATGCCCGCAAATCGTCGTTGCCGCAATCGACGGCATCTGCGCCGGCGCCGGCGCGATGCTGGCGCTCGCCTCCGACCTCCGCCTGGCGACGCCGCAGGCCAAGACCGCGTTCCTGTTCACCCGGGTCGGCCTCGCCGGCGCCGATATGGGCGCCTGCGGACTGTTGCCGCGCGTGATCGGGCAGGGCCGCGCCGCCGATCTGCTCTACACGGGACGCGCGATGAGCGCGGAAGAGGGGCTCGCCTGGGGCTTCCACAACCGTCTGGTGCCGGCCGCCGAGCTTTCCGCCGCCGCGCACGAGCTGGCGCGCTCGCTCGCGGACGGGCCGTGGTTCGCCCATGGCGTGACCAAGACCATGTTCAACCAGGAATGGGCGATGGGCGTTGACGAGATGATCGAGTCGGAGGCGCAGGCACAGGCGATCTGCATGGTGACCGGCGATTTCCGCCGCGCCTTCGACGCGTTCGCCGCCAAGCAGAAACCCGCCTTCGAGGGCAATTGAGATGAGCGAGATCCTGCAACCGGACGGATGGGCAAAGCCGATCGGCTATGCCAACGGCATGGCCGCGCGTGGCAAACAGATTTTCATTGCCGGCCAGATCGGCTGGAACGGGCAATGCGTGTTCGAGAGTGACGACCTGGTCGCGCAGATCGGCCAGACCTTGCGCAACATCGTCGCAATCGCCGCCGCCGGCGGGGCTGGGCCGGAGCACATCGTGTCGATGACCTGGTTCCTGCTCGACCGCAAGGAGTATTCCGCGCGGCTGAAGGAGATCGGCGTGGTCTATCGCGACGTCATGGGCCGGCGCTTTCCGGCGATGACTGCGATCCAGGTCGCCGGCCTGATCGAGGACCGCGCCAAGGTGGAAATCCAGGCGATCGCGGTGGTGCCAGATTAAGGGACGCGCGATCCAGCCAACCCCGTCACCCTGAGGAGCGCGGGACGCGCGTCTCGAAGGGTGAGCGGCCCGACCGGTGGCCGTTGTGCTTCGAGACGGCCGCTCCGCGGCCTCCTCAGCATGACGGGGATACATGGGAGCGTGCTGCGACAATGTTAATCGTAAGCCAAAACAGCGCCGGCGGGTGAGAGGTTGAGGCAACAAAGCCGCTTGCGGCTGGATAACGCGGCGTGCGACCCTGAGGGCAAATGTAAGACGTCCTGTGTTCGAGTGGAGTAAGGGACGATGAAGGCGATAATCGTCGGAGGCGGAATTGGAGGCCTCACCACCGCGCTGATGCTGCGTTCACGCGGCATCCAATGCGAACTCTACGAACAGTCCGACACCATCCGCGAGCTCGGCGTCGGCATCAACACGCTGCCGCATGCGATCCGCGAGCTGGCCGGGCTCGGCCTGCTGGATAGACTCGACGAGGTCGCGATCCGCACCTTTGAGCTGTTCTATCTGACGCGGCATGGCCAACAGGTCTGGCATGAGAAGCGCGGGCTCGATGCCGGTCACGACGTGCCGCAATTCTCGATCCATCGCGGCCGGCTGCAGGGCGTGATCCATCAGGCGGTGATCGAACGTCTCGGCGCGGATGCGATCCACACCGGGTGCCGGCTCGGTTCGTTCACCCAGGATGAAGGCGGCGTCTCGGCTCATTTCTTCGATCGTGCCGGTTGCCACGTGCACACCGCGCGCGGCGACATCCTGATCGGTGCCGACGGCATTCACTCCAAGGTACGGGAGACGCTGTTTCCGGGCGAAGGCGGCCCGTGCTGGAACGGCCTCATGCTGTGGCGGGGCGCCACCGATTGGCCAACCTTTCTGACCGGACGCTCGATGATCATCGCCGGCGGGCTGAATGCCAAGGCCGTGATCTATCCGATCGGGCCGGGCTCGAGCCCAGCAAGCCGGCTGACCAACTGGGCGGTACTGGTGCGGATCGGCGACGGCTCCTCGCCGCCGCCGCGCCGCGAGGGCTGGTCCAACCTCGGCCGGCGCGAGGAAATGATGCCCTATGTCACGAGCTTCACGATCCCGCAGGTCGATTTCACCGGCTTGATCAACGCGACGCCGGAGTTCTGGGAGTATCCGTGCTGCGACCGCGATCCGTTGCCCTATTGGTCGAGCGGCCGGGTCACGCTGCTTGGCGATGCCGCGCATCCGATGTATCCGGTCGGCTCGAACGGCGCGTCGCAGGCCATCCTCGATGCGCGCTGCCTCGCCGACATGCTGGCGCGGGCGGAGCATCCGTGCCAGGCGCTGGTCGCCTATGAGCGGCAGCGGCTGCCGATGACCGCCGACGTCGTCGCCTCCAACCGCCGTGGCGGACCGGAGGGTGTGATCGACGCGGTCGAGCAGCTCGCGCCGCAGGGCTTCACCGACGTCGATACCATCCTCAGCTACGAGGCCCGCGAAGCGATCGTGCGCGGCTATGCCGCGAAGGCCGGCTTCGCCGCGCGCGTGGTGGCGCGGCAATAGGAGTCGCTGCTGAAAAGGAGGATACGTCCGACCCGAGTCGAGACCATTGCCCCTCATGGTGAGGAGGCGCACAAGCGCCGTCTCGAACCATGTGGCCCCACTGGGGGCCTCATCCTTCGAGACGCGCGTTCCGCGCTCCTCAGAGCCTGTGAATCTTTGTGCAGATTTTGATTGAGTTTGCACGCTTGCAGTGATTCCTGATTGTGGACACTGGAGAGGTGCAACGATGTCCGGCGATGAACTCTTTTCGGATCTTCCGCAGCAGACACGAGCACGTGCGAACGATGCGGGCGAGCCGCGGATGCGAGAGCCGGTGCGCGATCAGATCGAACTTCGGGCGGTCGATCTAGAGGCATTGGTGGCTGCCGACCACCCGGTGCGGGTGATCTGGGCCTACGTTGAGAAACTTGATCTGCAGGAGCTTGAAGAGGCGATCAGAGCCCGCACCCACACGCCGGGACAGGCGCCGGCGAGCCCGCGGCTTTTGCTGGCGCTATGGCTTTATGCGACGAGCGAGGGCGTTGGCAGCGCGCGGGCGCTGGCGCGGTTATGTGAGAGCCACGACGTCTATCGGTGGCTGTGCGGCGGGGTCAGCGTCAACTATCACGGCTTGGCCGACTTCCGCACGGCGCATCCGGAGCTTCTGGATCGGCTGTTGAGCGACACTGTCGCCAGCCTGTCGGTGGCCGGGGTCATCGACCTGGATGAGGTGGCACAGGACGGGGTCCGGGTGCGTGCGTCGGCTGGGACCAAATCGTTCCGTCGCCGCAAGAAGCTTCACAAAGAGCTGCGCAAGGCGCAACGGCTGATCCGCCAGTTGAAGGAAGAAGCCACTGACGATCCGCAAGCCAGCAACCGGCGGATCGTTGCGGCCGAGGAACGGGCCGCACGTGAACGCGAGGCGCGTGTGGCCTCGGCGCTGAAGAAGCTGGCCGAGATCGAGGCCGAGCGCGAACGGCGCAGCACGACCAACAAGAAGCAGGTCGAGAAGCAGAAGGAACCGCGCGCCTCCACCACTGATCCCGATGCTCGCGTCATGAAGATGGCCGATGGTGGCTTCCGTCCCGCCTACAATTGCCAGCTCTCCACTGCCGCCGGTGGTCAGATCGTGCTCGTCACCGACGTCACAACGGTCGGTTCCGACCGCGGCCTGGCCCGGCCGATGCTGGACAAGATCAACCGCCGCTATGGCCGATGGCCGAAGCGCCATCTGGTCGATGGCGGCTTCAACAAGAATGACGATACCGAGTGGGCGGCTGGCCGCGGGATCAAAATCTACGGGCCACCTTCACGCAGCAAGCATCGGCGCGATCCCTATCAGCCGAGCGACAGGGATGGACCGGGTGTCGCCGCCTGGCGCGTCCGCATGAGAAGCCCGCACGGCAAGTCAGTCTACAGGCGTCGCGTCCAGGCAGAGTGCATCAACGCCCGCTTCCGCAACTGGGGCCTGCAGCGGTTTATGGTCCGCGGCCTCGAAAAGGTCCAAACGGTGCTGCGCTGGTTCGCCCTCACCAACAACATCCTGGCCGGACACCGCCTGCTGCAGGCCGCCGCCTAATCAAACAATCACCGCTAGCCTCTGCCCGCCGCAGTCCCTCTCCGCTAAAGCTGCCAACCTTCAATTAGATTCACAGCCTCTCAGGATGAGGGGAGAGAGTGGGGACGGATGCTACGCCGCCGGAGGCGGCGGCAGGAAGTGGATGTTGTATTCGGCGGCGAGCCGCACCACGTCATCCGGATTCTGCTCCCTCATGTTGTGGATCGCCCAGAACAGGTCGTAGAGCCGCTTCGTCGGCGACACCCAGAACAGCGTCTTGGCCGGCTGCTGCGACTTGTTGAAGATGCCGTGCGGCTTGCCCATGGGCAGGCGCACGAGATCGCCGGGCGTTGCGGACTCGTCGGCGCCGTCGAGCATGAAATCGAGCTTGCCCTCGAGGATGTAGAGGTACTCGTCCTGATCGGGATGGATATGCGGCGGAACGAAGGTGCCGGGCGGGAAGGTCGCATGCCAGGAGAATGAATGGTCGGAGCGGCTCTTCGGCACGTAGGTCTGGCCGAGGATGTTCCAGGAGATGCCCTGAATGCCCTCATTGGCGCGGGTGATGCCGGCGATCTCGTCTTTCATGGTCATACATGCTCCTGCGATTTACTTGGCCGCGCAGTCCTTGGCGTAGCGGTCGCCGTAGTTCGAGAACACCTTCTCGACGATCTCGGTCTGGAATTTGCCGTCCGGCCGCTTCGCCACCTTGGTGAGGTAGAAATCCTGGACCGGATAGCCGTTGTTGTTGAATTTGAAGTTACCGCGCAGCGAGGTGAAGTCGGCCTTCTTCAACGCGGCCGCGACCGCCTCCTTGTTGGAGAGGTTGCCCTTCACCGCCTTGACCGCGCTGTCGATCAGCATCGCAGCGTCATAGGCCTGCATGGCATAGGTGCCGGGCACGCCGTTATAGGCCGCCTCATAAGCCGCGACGAACTTCTTGCTCTGCGGATTGTCGAGATCAGGCGCCCAGTTCGCGCCGCCGAACATGCCGACCGCGGCGTCCTGCTGGGCGGGCAGGGTGGACTCGTCGACCGTGAAGGCGGACAGCACGGGCACCGTGGCGCCAGCCTGCTTGTACTGCTTCACCAGGTTCACGCCCATGCCCCCCGGCATGAAGGTGAACAGTGCATCCGGCTTCAGCGATGCGATCTTGGAGAGTTCGGGCTGGAAATCCAGTGTATTCAGCGGCGTGTAGGATTCCTCGACGATCTCGCCTTTGTAATCGAGCTTGAAACCCGCAACGGAGTCGCGGCCAGCCTGATAGTTCGGCACCAGCAGACAGACGCGCTTGTAGCCGCGATCCTGCGCCACTTTGCCGAGCACCTCGTGCACCTGGTCGTTCTGGTACGACGTCACATAGAAGAACGGATTGCACTCCTTGCCCGCATAGCTCGACGGGCCGGCATTCGGGCTGATCAGGAAGGTCTTGCTGTCGGTGACCGGGCGGTGGATCGCCAGCAGGATGTTGGAGAAGATCGGGCCAACCACGAAATCGACCTTGTCGCGCTCGAGCAGCCCGCGCACCTTGGTGACGGCGGCGTCGGGCTTGAGCTCGTCGTCGGCGTTGATGACCTCGACGTCGCGGCCGGCCATCTTGCCGCCGAGGTCCTTGATCGCCAGCGCAAAGCCGTCGCGCACCTGCTGGCCGAGCGCAGCCGCCGGACCCGAAGTCGTCACCAGCACGCCGATCTTGAGCTTGCCCTGGCTACTGTCCTGCGCGGCCGCGGGAGCGATCGCGAGTCCCACTATCGCTGCCAGTCCCGCCAACCTCGTCAGCCGTTTCATGTCGCTCCCCCGATCGTTGCCGCGTTGCTTGGGCGTCAGCTTATTCTGCCGAGCATGACCGCCGCAAGCGATGTGGCATTGCGTCCGGATGGTCACGCGGCATGCAAGGGACGCGCCAATTGCTTGAAGTCTAAAGAAATTGCAGGGCTGATCCGACGAGATCGCGTCGATTCGCAATTGTCCTTGCGGCCCGCCGCGAATTGCTTGAAGCTCAAAACAATCAGTACGACCCGACCCGCCGCGGAGGCGCGATCGCCGCATGAACCTCGATTCCGAAACCAAAGCCGTCGAACTGCCCGATGATCACGGCACGGAGCTGCGGCTGTGGCTCCGGCTTCTGACCTGCACCACGCTGATCGAAGGCGAGGTGCGCAGCCGCCTACGCGAGCGGTTCGACGTGACGCTGCCGCGCTTCGACCTGATGGCCCAGCTCGACAAGGTACAGGATGGCATGACGCTGTCGGACCTGTCGAAGCGGATGATGGTCTCTAACGGCAACGTCACCGGATTGGTCGAGCGCCTGGTCGAGTCCGGGCATCTCGATCGCCGCACCTCGGAGACCGACCGCCGCGTGCAGTTCATCCGATTGACGAAGCTCGGCCGCGCCGAGTTCCGCAAGATGGCCGCCGAGCACGAGAAATGGATCGCCGATGTCTTTGGCGACCTGTCGCCGAAGGACATGCGCGAGCTGATGCGGCTGCTCGCCAAGGCCAAGGGCTCCGCGCAGCGCGCCGCCAAGGCGAGGACGAGCTAGCCGTGGCCGAGATCGACTACGAGGTGGAATACAACAATCGCGCACGGGTGCCGGAGAACCCGGCGCTGATGGCGGGCTGGGCGCGGGATTCCGCGGCCTATCGCGAGCAGCACCCGCCGCGGCGGCTCACCTATGGTCCGGGCAGCCGCAACACCATCGACCTGTTCGAGGGCAACAGCGAAGGCCCGCTGGTCGTCTTCATCCATGGCGGCTACTGGCAAGCGCTCGATGGCTCATCATCGAGCCACTGCGCGCGGGGACTGAATGCGCACGGGGTCAGCGTCGCGGTGCCGACTTATGACCTCTGCCCCAATGTTACGGTTGGCGACATCATCGGCCAGATGCGCGCGGCATCGCGGGAGCTGGCGAAGCTCGGCCGACCGCTCGTCGTCAGCGGGCATTCGGCGGGCGGACACCTTGCCGCCTGCATGCTGGCGACCGATTGGCCGGCTTATGACGCGTCGCTGCCGCGCAATCTGGTCAGGGCTGCTTACGCGATCTCGGGTCTGTTTGAGCTCGAACCGCTGGTCGGCACCTCCGTCAACAAGGCGCTCGGCCTAGACCGCGCCGCAGCAAGGGCGGCGAGCCCGCTGTTCTGGACCGCGCCCGAGGGAAGCACGCTCGACGCCGTCGTCGGCGGCAACGAGAGTGCCGAGTACCACCGGCAAAGCCGCACGATCACTGACGTCTGGGGCAAAGCCGGCGTCACAACGCGGTTCGGCCTTGTGTCCGACGCCAATCATTTTACCGCGATAGCGCCGCTTGCCGATCCGGATTCCCCGATGGTGCTGCGGCTGAAGGAGCTCACACAGATCTGACGTTCTCGTGGGATGCGTCGACTCCGCTCTTGCGCCAAATTACTTTAAGTATAAAATAACTCGCGACTGGAACGCTGCCGGGCGTCCTCGATATTGATCTTCTCGATGTTGGTCTTGGTCTTTCTGGATGGAAAGCAAGGGGCAATCGAATGTCAGGTGAAATTCCCGGGCTTGGCCCGTCGGGGCACGTTGACGATTTCGCACGGCGCAACCTGCCGCCGTTCCACCAATGGCCGAAGCTGCTGCTCGATCGGCCTGAGTTCAGGTATCCCGACTATCTCAACGCCGCGGTCGAATTGACCGATCGCATCGTCGAGCAGGGCATGGGCGATCGCATCGCGCTGATCGGCAACGGCCGCCAGCGCACCTACAAGGAGTTGACCGACTGGTCGAACCGCCTGGCGCACGCGCTGGTGGAGAATTATGGCGTCAAGCCGGGCAATCGCGTCCTGATTCGCTCGGGTAACAATCCGGCGCTGGTGGCGGCCTGGCTTGCCGCGACCAAGGCGGGCGCCGTCGTCGTCAACACAATGCCGATGCTGCGCGCGGGTGAGCTGACCAAGATCGTCGACAAGGCCGAGATCTCGCTGGCGCTGACCGACAGCCGTATCGCGGATGAGCTGGTCGCCTGCGCCAAGACCAGCAAATTCCTGAAGCAGGTCGTCAACTTCGACGGCACGCAGAACCATGACGCCGAGCTCGACCGGATCGCGCTGAACAAGCCGGTGAAGTTCGATGCGGTGAAGACCGGCCGCGACGATGTGGCGCTGCTCGGATTCACGTCGGGCACGACGGGCGAGCCGAAGGCGACGATGCATTTCCATCGCGATCTCCTGATCGTCGCGGACGGCTATGCGAAGGAAGTACTCGAGGTGACGCCGGATGATGTCTTCGTCGGCTCGCCGCCGCTCGCCTTCACCTTTGGCCTCGGCGGCCTCGCCATCTTCCCGCTGCGCTTCGGCGCCACCGCGACGCTGCTGGAGAACGCGGCGCCGAGCGAGATGGTCAAGATCATCGAAAACTACAAGGCGACGATCTGCTTCACGGCGCCGACCGCCTATCGCGCCATGATGGCCGCGATGGACAACGGCGCCGACCTGTCGTCGCTGCGGCTTGCGGTCTCGGCGGGTGAGACGCTGCCGGCGCCGGTGTTCGAGAATTGGACGAGGAAGACCGGAAAGCCGATCCTCGACGGCATCGGCAGCACAGAACTGTTGCACATTTTCATCACCAACCGCGTCGGGAGCGCGGTGGGCGGGACCACCGGCCATCCGGTTACCGGCTATGAGGCCAAGATCGTCGATGAGACCATGAACGAAGTGCCGCCGGGAACGGTCGGCAAGCTCGCGGTTCGTGGGCCGACGGGCTGTCGCTATCTCGCTGACGAAAGGCAGACCAACTATGTCCGCGACGGCTGGAACGTCACTGGCGACGCCTTCGTCAGCGACGAGGATGGGCGGCTGTCGTTCGTGGCGCGCGCCGACGACATGATCATCTCGGCGGGCTACAACATTGCCGGTCCCGAGGTCGAGGCGGCGCTGCTCGGACATCCCGACGTCGCGGAGTGCGCGGTGATCGGCGCGCCGGATATGGAACGCGGGCAGATCGTCTCGGCCTTCGTGGTGTTGAAACCCGGCGCGCGGGACGACGATCTCGAGGTCAAGCTGTTGCAGGATTACGTGAAGGCGACGATCGCGCCCTACAAATATCCCCGCGCGATCTCGTTCGTCGAGGCGCTGCCGAAGACCCAGACCGGGAAGATCCAGCGCTTCAAGCTGCGCGAGGCAGTTTGAGAGAAGGGCGATGGCGCACAGCGGCCGTGGCCCTGGAAGGTCAATGCGCCGCGCCGCTTCCGGCCGTGCCCTTCGGCTTGCCGGTCAGCAGGATCGCGATCGCGGCGAGCACCAGCACGATACCGATGACGGCGAAGGTATCGCTGAAGCCGAGCACCAGTGCCTGGCGCTTCACGATATTGCCGAGCGCGATGATCGCCTGCTGATGCGCGGTGGCGGGGTCGGTGACGCCGTGGCTCAGGAAGTAGTTGGTGACCTCGGCGATCCTCGAGCGCACTTCCTCGCGGCCGAGGTCGACGGATTGGCCGATGATGTTGGAGTGGAACTGCTCCCGCTTGGTCACGATGGTGGCGAGCAGGGCGGTGCCGATCGCGCCGCCGAGATTGCGCATCATGTTGGAGATGCCGGAGGCAGCAGCGGCGTCCTGCGGCGCGACGCTGCCGAGGCTGACGGCGGACAGCGGCGCCAGCATGATTGCCTGGCCGACTGCACGGACGATGTTCGGAACGAAGAACTGATCGCCTGAGTAATCGAGCGACATCGAGATGTTCATGAAAGAGCTCACCGCAAACAGCATCATGCCGCTGAAGGCGATGAAGCGGGCGTCGAAGCGCTTCATCAGGATCGGGACCAGCGGGATCAGGATGAGCTGCGGCAGCCCGGTCCAAGCCAGCACCTGGCCGATCTGCTCGGCATTGTAGCGCTGGACCTGGCCGAGATAGGCGGGCAGCAGGTACACCGAACCGAACAGCGCGAAGCCGACGAACACCGCCGAGATGGTGCCGAAGCCGAAGCTGCGCTGGGTCAAGAGCCGCAGCCGGATCAGCGGCTTCTCCACGACGAGCTCGATCCAGACGAACAGGCTAAGGGAGACGGCGGCAATCACGGCGAGGCGGACGATGAAGGGCGAGCCGAACCAGTCGTCCTTGTTGCCTTCCTCCAGCACCGCCTGCAGCGCCGAGAGGCCGATCGCCATCGTCACGATGCCGAGCCAGTCGCCTTCGCGCAGCAGCTTGAGCTGCATCGGCTGCCGTTCCAGCGTGAAATAGAGGATCATGACCATCACCGCGGTCGGGATCACGTTGACGAAGAAGATGGTCTGCCAGCCGTAATTCTCGGTGAGATAGCCGCCGATGGTCGGGCCGATCGCCGGCGCAAAGGTCACGGCGAGCGAGAACATCGCAAGCCCGATCGGTTGCTGGGGCTTCGGCAACTTGGTGAACACGAGCGTGAAAGCCATCGGGATCAGCACGCCGCCGAAGAAGCCTTGCAGGCCGCGCATTGCGATCATCGACGGCAGATCGTGGGTGAAAGCGCAGGCGACCGAGAACACCGCGAACAGCGTGGCGTGGCCGATCATGATGTTGCGGAAGGAGAACACGCGGCTGAGATAGTCGGTGAGCGGGATCACCACGATCTCGCCGATCAGGTACGACGTCGAGATCCAGGAGCCGTTGTCGACGCCGGTGCCAATGCCGCCTTCGATGTTGAGCAGCGAGGCGTTGGTGATCTGGATGTTCAGGATCGCCATGAAGGCGCCGATCATCGCCGCGAACACGGAAATCCACACCGCCGCGCTGGCGCGGTCGGGATCGACGGCTGCGGCTGCGGCGCCGGGGGAGGTGGCCGGGGACGAGAGCGCGAGATCGGACATGGCTTCACCTATTTGAAGGAGGCGACATCAACTTTCGGAGTTGAGTTCGCGTGCGAGGCGGGGGCCAGACGCGACAGCGTCGCGATGGTCGGGATCACCGACATGCCGGGCCGCAGCTCGACGGAGGTCGCGTCGAGCGCGATCTTGACGGGAATGCGCTGCACCACCTTGGTGAAGTTGCCGGTTGCGTTATCCGGCGGCAGCAAGGCGAACTCCTGACCGCTCGCAGGCGCGAGACTGTCGACGTGGCCGCGCACGACCTGCCCGGGGAACATGTCGACGGCGATCTCCACCGCCTGGCCCTTGCGGACGTCGGTGAGCTGCGTCTCCTTGAAGTTCGCGATCACATAGGCGCCGGTGGCCGGGACCAGCGACATCAATTGCGTGCCGGCCTGGACGAACTGGCCGGTGCGCAGCGTGCGGTTGCCGACCACGCCGTCGATCGGCGCGACGATGGTGGTGTAGCCGAGATTGAGCTCGGCCTGATGCTGGAGCGCGCTCGCTCGTTCCTGCGCCGCAATCGCCTGGGCGATCTCGGCCTTGAGCAGCTCCACCTGACGCAGTGCGGAAGCGAGCTTGGCCGTATCGCGGGCAATGGCGGCCTGCGCGCTGGCGTAACGCGACTGCGCCTGCTGCGCATTCTGCACGCTGCCGAAGCCGGTGCCGGCGAGGTCGGTGTAGCGCTTGTTCTCCTGTGCAGCGAAGGTTTGCGCGGCGGTGTCGACCGCAAGCGTGGCGCGGGCTGCTTCGATCACGGACTGTTGCACGTCGAGTTGGGCACGCTTGCTGGTGACGGCGGCTTCCGCAGCGGCGACGTCGGCCTTGGCCTGATCGAGCGCCACCTTGAAGTCGCGGTCATCGATCCGTGCCAGCATCTGGCCGGCATGCACATGCTCGTTGTCGCCGACCAGCACGTTGCTGAGATAGCCGGAGACCTTGGGCGCGATCGTGGTGTTGTCAGCCTTCACATAGGCGTCGTCGGTGGACACCAGAAAGCGGCCGACGGTCCAGTAGTCCCAGCCGTACCAGACAGCGCCCGCAAGCACGGCGACGGCTGCGCCGGCAAGGAGCAGGTGGCGAAGCTTGCCCTTGCCGGCTGGAGGTGTCGCCACTTCGGGATTTGCGAGCAACTGCTTGGCGGTCTCGGCCGGAACCTGGCTCTCGGCCTTGAATGACGTTTCGTGCTGGCTCATGACAGGGCGCTCCTGATCGCTCTATCCCTTTGGAAAGTCGCGATATTTTTCGTGACCCCTCGGTGGACTAATTAGGAAACTTGATGTTTTCCAAAATAGAGCCCATATTGGGACTGTCAATGGAATGACAGGCATCATCTAAAAGCATGGCTCGGATCGGCGGATGAGCGTGAAAGACAAAGATCAGGCTGAGGGAAGCGCGCCGGAGCGGCGCGGCCGCGGACGGCCGCAGCTTCGCTCAGACGATGAAACACGCGCCGTGATCTATGAGGCTGCACGGCATGAATTCGCGGAGCGCGGGTTCGCCGCGACGAATATTGCCGACGTGGCGTGCCGCGCCGGCGTATCCACGAAGACGCTGTATCGTCTGATCCCGACCAAGCTGGCGCTGTTCGAGGGCATGGTGACGGACCGGATGGACCGGTTCGTCTCCATCGTGAATCTTGGCGCGTGTGATGGTCGAGATATTCACTCGGCATTGGAGACCGCGCTCCTGACCTGCGCCGATCTCGCGCTGGCGGCCGAGGTCATTGCGATCCAGCGCATCATTCTCGCCGAGGGCGACAAGTTTCCGGACCTCGCCGGGATGTTCTACGAAAAGGCCATGCAGCGCACGGTTGGCGTGCTGGCTTCGTGGCTTGGTGTCCAGCAGAAGCGAGGACGGGTCGTTCTCGATGATGTTCAGGCCGCCGCAGGCATGCTGCTCGGCATGTTCATCTTCCAGCCGCAGCGCGACGTGATGTTCGGACATAAACCGGTGCCGCCGCGCAGCGAGATCGAAGCGCGTGCCAAGGCCTGTGCGACGCTGTTCCTGTCAGGATGCGCCACGCGTCCCGACGGGGCTGGCAAGAAGAGTGGAGACGCATGATGCCGCGGCGTCTATTCCCTCTACGTGCCTGCTTGGAAGCGCCTGCAAGATCCAAAGCCGTTCGAGCTTTGGGCCTAAGAGGCCGCGCTATTTGCCAGCCGCTGACGCAGGCGGTTGCGCCAGGACCTGCCGGATCATGCGCGCGAGATCGGATTTGCGATAGGGCTTTGGCAGCAGTGTCACGTCGGGGTCGAGGCGGCCGTGATGAAAGATTGCGTCCTCGGTGTAACCGGACGTGAATAGCACCCGCACCGATGGCAGCCTGGCGGTGACAGCATCGGCGACCTGCCGGCCGTTCATGCCGCCGGACATGATGACGTCGGTGAAGAGTAAGTCGCAGACGAATCCCTTGTCGATCGCGGCCAATGCTTCGGGGCCGTTGGCGGTGACCACGGTGCGGTAGCCGAGTTGCTCGAGCTGGGCGCTGACGTAGTTGCGGACCAGGGGATCGTCCTCGACCACGAGGATGGATTCGCTACCGCCCCGCCCGTCGACCACGGCAGGCGGCTCGGCCTCGACCACGTCTCCGCTGCTGCGCGGAAGATAGAGTTTGATCGAGGTGCCGTGGCCCTCTTCGGAATAGATCTTGAGGTGCCCGTTGGACTGCTTGATGAACCCGTAGACCATGCTGAGGCCAAGGCCTGTGCCCTTGCCGGTGTCTTTGGTGGTGAAGAACGGCTCGAACACCTTCTCGCGGATCGTCTCGGGAATCCCATCGCCGGTGTCGCTGACGGCGACCATCACGTATTCGCCCGGTGTCACCTCCGGATTAGCGGCGGCATAAGTCTCATCGAGGACGACGTTGCCGGTCTCGATCATCAGCTTGCCGCCCTCGGGCATCGCATCGCGGGCGTTGACCGCAAGATTGAGCAGCGCGGTCGCCATGTGATTGGGATCGATGAAGGCCGTCCAGGCGTCGGGCTCGAGCGACGTCTCGATCTCGATCTGCTCGCCGAGCGAGGGACGCAGCAGTCGCGCAGTGTCCTGGACCAACGAATTGAGGTCCGCTTCGCGCGGTTGCAGCGGCTGTTGCCGCGAGAAGGCGAGGAGGTGCTTGGTTACTTCCGCGCCGCGCGAGGCCGCATCGCTGATCATCTTGGTGACCGAGGACAACGCGGCATCGTGCGCCACCGCATCGGCAAGAATGTCAATCAGCCCGGTGATGACGGTCAGGATGTTGTTGAAGTCGTGCGCGATGCCGCCGGTGAGGTGCCCCACCGCCTCCATCTTCTGCACCTGGCGCAGTTTCTGCTCGGCCTCGAGCTGTTCCTTGGCGGCCTCGACTTCGCGCGCGCGCATGAAGATTTCGGCTTCCATCTGCTCGGTACGCTCGCGCAACCGATCCGCCAGCCTGTCCTGTTCAGCGCCGCGGCGCTTCAGATGGATGAATTCGGTGACGTCCTCGACCCGGTGGATGATGTAGGTGAGCTGTCCGCCCTGTCCGAGCACGGGCGAGTTGCGCGGGCTCCAGAAGCGCTCCTCAAATCCGCCGCCTTCAGAATCGGGTTTGCGGATGTCGTATTTCTGCACCGACATGGTGTCGGCTCGCCTGTACTGGACCACGCGCTCAAGCGACGCCCGCAGATTCCGCACGCCATCGGCGGCCGGATCGTCAGGATTGTCAGGGAATATCTCGAACAGTTCGTGCCCGAGGATCGACGCGCGCTCGGTCTTCGTGGCGCGCAGATAGGCGTCGCTCGCCGCCACTATACGAAAGTCGGGTGGAGTCAGCACCAGATAGAGGCCGGGTGCCGCCTCGAACAACGCCTTGAAGTCAGGCATCGGCGGGGACGGGGTCTGCAGGTTCATCCTCCCTCGCAGGGATATGGAGCCGGGCGCGTTCCGCAGCCAAGATGTCGCACGCGCACCGGTCGAGCGCAATGATTAAGGTGTGGTACCCACCTTGACTTTTGAACCGAACGCGCAGCCCTCGGCGCTTGGCGGACCGCGCCGGCACACAAATTGCCCTTGTACTGGTCCCCGCCGGACCTGTGATGAATTTGCCTCAAGCGCGGCGCAATCGACCAGTACGAATTTCGGGCACCAATTGCCCTGGCAACCATCGCGCGAGAGTGTGTCAGCCTGATCGCGTGCTGCACGTAAAACTCGAACTCTTGGATCGCTTCTAAGAGCGCTTCTATTAGAGAAATCTTCATCCCTCGCGTAAGCCCTGCAACGGCACACCTCGACATGACATCGGCGTGCCGTGGGACTCCGTTGCAGTTGGGCAGGGCGCGTTGAACTATTCATGTCTGCGGATCGCCGCGTCGGCGACCGCATCCGCATTGGCATTGGTGCCGCATTCATCCATCGCGCAGGGAGCGCCTTCGTCGCAGCAATCCGGCGCACAGGCGCTGCCGCCGGTGGTGGTTGCGTCTCCCGAGGCGCGTCGGCGAACCACCCCTGTGGCACCACGTCGCATCCAGCGCGCCGCGCAACCGGTCGCGTCGCAAAAGCCCGAGCCGGTTCGCGATGTCGGCTTTGTCGAGAGTCCGCGCGGCCCGATCCAGGGCTATGTCGCCCATCGCAGTTCGTCCGGAACTAAAACCAACACGCCGATCATGGAGACGCCGCAGTCGGTGTCTGTGATCGGCAGCGAGCAGATCCGCGACCAGAAGCCCAACAAGTTCGACGAGACGCTGCGCTATTCGGCCGGCGTGCTGGCCGGCACGTTCGGCGCCGACACACGCAATGACTGGTTCCTGATCCGCGGCTTCAAGTCGGATGACGTCGGCCTGTTCCTCGACGGAATGCAACTCTTCTACACAGCCTATGCGAGCTGGAAGTTGCAGCCGTTCAATCTCGAGCGTGTCGAGGTGTTGCGCGGTCCCTCGGCGGTGCTCTATGGCGGCTCCAGCCCGAGCGGCATCGTCAACGCGATCAGCAAGATGCCGCCGGCCGAGCCGATCCGCTACATCGAGACCGGCGTCAACAATTTCGGCAATGCCTATCTCGGCTTCGATGTCGGCGGGCCGGTTGCGACGCCGCAGCAAGACGGCAAGCTGTTCTATCGCGTGGTGGGCCAGGTCCAGAATGGCGGGACCCAGGTCAACTTTACGCCCGACAACAACTACTTCATCGCGCCATCGGTGACCTACAAGCCGGATGCCGACACCACCTTCACCGTGCTCGCCTCTGCCTCGCGCAACGAAACGCGCGGCATCAACTTCCTACCTTATGTCGGTACCGTCGTTAACGCGCCATTCGGCCGGATTCCGACCAGCCTGTTCGTCGGCGATCCCTCGATCGACACCTTCACGCGCGAGCAGGAGATGCTCGGCTATCAGTTCGAGCGCAATCTCTCCGACAACGTGACGTTCCGTCAGAATGCCCGCTTCGCGCATGTCGACGTGACCTATCGGGGCCTGGTCGGCAACGGTTATACCGACATGGCAGCGGGCGACCTCGGTCGCTACAATTGGTACGCGAAGGACACGGCCAATCAGGCCAATCTCGACAACCAACTCGAATATCGCTTCGGCACCGGCCTGGTTCAGCACACGGTGCTGTTCGGGCTCGACCTCCGAGACTACCGGATCGATGACTACCAGAACTTCCAGTTTGGCACGACGCCGTCGCTCAACGTGTTCAACCCGGTCTACGGCCTCGGAAGCCTGCCGTTCACGAGCGCACCGTTCCGCAACTTCCTGATCACGCAGGAGCAGCTCGGCACCTATCTGCAGGACCAGATGAAGTTCGGTCGCTTCACGCTGGTGTTGAGCGGCCGCAACGACTGGGTGTCGACCAGCCAGGGTGACAGGACGAGCGGCGTCACGCTACTCAATCGCGAGGACAGCAAGTTCAGCGGCCGCGCCGGGTTAATCTACAATTTCGACAACGGCGTCGCGCCCTATGTCTCCTATGCGACCAGCTACAATCCGGTGATTGGCCTCAACGCCTCGAACCAGTTGCTGCTGCCCGAGACCGGTCAGCAGACCGAGGTCGGCGTCAAGGTCGAGCCGAAGGGCTTCGACGGCCATTTCACCTTCGCCTGGTTCGATCTGAAGCGTCAGAATGCGCTGACGACTGATCCGAACAATCCGCTGCTGCAGAACCAGACCGGCGAGGTCACCTCGCGCGGCTTCGAGGTCGAGGCCGTCGCCAATCCGTTGCCCGGCTTGAAGCTGATCGGTGCGCTCACGACCTACGATCTCTTCACCAGCAAGGATCTCAACCCGGCCCTGATCGGCAAGACCCCGACCAACACGCCGCAGCAGATGGCGTCGCTCTGGGCGGACTATACCATCCAGCAGGGGCCGCTGACGGGCTTCGGCTTCGGCGGTGGCGTGCGCTACGTCGGCTCGTCCTTCGCCGATCAGGCGAACACGCTCGAGGTCCCCTCGGTGGTGCTCGGAGACGCTGCGATCCATTACGAATGGCAGGGCTGGCGCGCCGCGCTGAACGTCATCAACATCGCCGACACCACCTATGTCGCCAGTTGCTCGTCGACGACGTCCTGCTTCTACGGCGACCGGCGGCGCATCACCGCGAGCCTGGGTTACAAATGGTGACGGGGAGGGACGACTGAAGGCGCGAACCGTCAGGATCTGGTCGCTGGTTCACACCTGGACCAGCCTGATCTCAACCGTATTTCTGCTGTTGCTCTGCCTCACCGGGCTGCCGTTGATCTTCCACCACGAGATCGACGAGGCGCTCGGTTATGCGCCGCAGCCGGAAGCTGCGGCCGGGCGGCCGCCGCTGTCCGCGCAACAGATCGTGCAGGCTGCGCTCGCGGCCGACCCGGGACGGGTGATGCAGTATGTGTCGTGGGACAAAGACGAGCCCGGGACCGTGATGGCGTTCACCAACAATGCGCCTGACGGAAAGCCCGACGACGCGACCGTGCGTGCGTTCGATGCGGTGACGGCGAAACCGCTCGGGCTGGTCGGCGTCGGCCCGATGCTGATCGTGCTCAAGCTGCACACCGACATGTTCGGCGGTCAGCCCGGCAAGCTGTTCCTCGGCGGGATGGGCCTGCTGTTCGCGGTCGCGATCATCTCCGGCGTGGTGCTGTATTGGCCGTTCACACGCCGGCTGCGCTTTGCCACCATCCGCGACCGCTCGGCGCGCCGCGTCGCCTGGCTCGACTGGCACAATCTGATCGGCGTGGTCACGATCGTCTGGGCGCTGGTGGTCGGCCTGACCGGGGTGATCAACACCTGGGCGGAGCTGATGCTGAACCAGTGGAAGGCAAACGAGCTCGCCGAGATGGTGAAGCCCTATGCCGGCAAGCCACCGCCGGCGAAGCTCGCGCCGCTCGATCAGGTCGTGGCGCGCGCGAAGCAGGCTGCGCCCGGCATGGACGTTGCGTTCATCGCCTATCCCGGGACGCCGTTCACCTCGTCGCATCACTACGCCGCCTTCATGCGCGGCGACACGCCGTTGACCTCCCGGCTGTTGAAGCCCGTTCTACTCGATGGCGAGACCGCCGAGGTTTCGGACACGCGGGCGCTGCCGGCCTACTTGCAGGCGCTCTTGATCTCCCAGCCACTGCATTTCGGCGACTATGGCGGTATGCCGCTGAAGATCATCTGGGCCGTGCTGGACGTCCTTACGATCATCGTGATCGGCAGCGGCCTTTATCTCTGGTTCGCCCGGCGGCGGAAGCGGGCGCGCGCCACGGCGCTGGGGCAAACGGTGCCGGCGCAATGACGTCGTCTCCCGGTCGATCGCAGGGCTGGGTCGCCGTCTTTGGCGCGCCCATCGTGCTCGGAGTCCTCTCAATGGCAGGGCTGCTTGCCGCGCTGCTGCTCGGCGACGTCGGCCGTTATCTGTCCTGGCTCGCGGTCGGCGCGCCGGGGCTGGTGATCGCCTGGACCTGGTTGCGGCTCAAGCTTCACTGACGCGCTTAGCGAGTGTTCGGCAGATAGCGCCAACCCTCCTTGCCGAGAAAGTCCATCATGGCTTGCGCCGGTGGCAGCAGGATCTTGTCGGTGCGGCGGACGGCGTGCCACTGCCGGATGATGGGCAGTCCCTTCACCTTGAGCACCACGAGGCGGCCGTCCTCCAGCTCGTGAAACACGGTGTGCTGCGAGATGAAGGCTATGCCCAGTCCGGCCATCACCGCCTGCTTGATGGTCTCGTTGCTGTCCATCGCCATGCCGATCTTCGGCGTCAGCTCGACCCGCTGGAGGAACTGCTCCATCAGCATGCGCGTGCCGGATCCCTGCTCACGGGTGATGAAGGTCTCGCCCGCGAGCTCGGAGACGGCGACGTGGCGCCGTCGTGCCAGACGATGATCCGGCGCGGCGATGATGAAGTGCGGATGACGGCCGAGCGGCCGCATCTCGACCTCGACGTCGGCCGGCGGCCGTCCCATCACGGCAATGTCGAGGTCGTAGCCGCGTAGCGCGTCGCGGATCTCCTCGCGGTTGCCGATCTTGAGCGTGACCTCGATCTGGGGAAAGCGATGCGAGAACGCCGCGATCACGAACGGCACGAAGTATTTCGCGGTGCTGACCGCGCCCATCGCAACGCGTCCACCGCTGCGGCCGGCGATCATGTCGAGTGACTGCTCGCAATCCTTGAGCGCCGCCTCGATCCGTTCGACCAAAGTCAGCACATGAGCGCCGGCGTCGGTCAAGGCCATGCCGTCGCCGGTGCGCTGGATCAGCGGCAACCCGGCGAGCGCCTGCAGGTTGCGGAGCTGCAACGTCACCGCCGGCTGGGTCAGATTGAGGCGGTTGGCGGCCGACGTGATCGAGCCGGCCTCGTGCACGGCGGCCAGCGCGCGGAGCTGGCGGATGGTGAGGTCGCGCGTGAAGTGGCCGGCCATGAAGAGCCCTTCCATAAGAAATACTTTGGCAGGACCAAAGATAATAAAATTTCCCTAATTCCGCAATTCGCGCGTTGATAGCGGCAAGGCGACTCCAGTGGGTCGCCGGTCGAAGCCTCGGCAAGTGGGCGCGATCAAAGGGAGAGGCCCGTGGAGATTCGTCCGTCATTGCATGCCCATCTGGAGTGGCCGGCGCAGCAAAACCCGATGCGCGCGGCCACGGTCGCGGTGATCGAGGCGCTCGCGGGTGCCGCAGTCGAGCTCGCGCGCACCATTGCCGCCGGCTCGCTTGCCGCGATCGGCGGTGAGAGCGGCGGCATCAATCCCGACGGCGATCGCCAGAAGGCCATCGACATCGTTGCCGACCGCCTGATGCGCGACGCGCTGCGGACCGCGCCGGTCGCGGCGGTACTGTCGGAGGAGGCGGAGCTGCCGGAGACGCTCGACGCCGATGCGCCGCTCTGCATCGCGATCGATCCGCTCGACGGATCCGCCAACCTCGAGAACAACATCTCGGTCGGCACGATCTTCTCGATCAGGCCGAAAGCCCACGACATCATCTCGACCTTCTTCGAGCCCGGCACCGCGCAATGTGCCGCCGGCTGCTTCATCTACGGCCCGCAGACCGTGCTGGTGCTGGCGCTCGACCAGTGCGTCGACTGCTTTACGCTCGATCCGCGCACGGGCGAGTTTCTCCTGACCGGGCGTGATCTGAGGGTGCCGTCGGATGCGCCGGAATTCGCCATTAACGCGTCGAACCGGCGGCACTGGAGTGGTGCGGTGCGCAGCTACATCGACCAGTGTCTTGCCGGCGTCAACGGTGAGCACGGTCAGGATTTCAACATGCGCTGGATCGGCTCGCTGGTCGCCGAAGCGTACCGTATCCTGATGCGCGGCGGCGTGTTCCTCTATCCCGCCGACGCGCGTCCGGGCTATCGCGAAGGCCGCTTGCGCCTGCTGTATGAAGCCCATCCGATCGCATTGATCATGGAATGGGCGGGCGGCGCCGCGTCGAATGGCCGGTCGCGCATCCTCGAATTGTCGGCACGCACGCCGCATCAGCGCGTGCCCCTCATCATGGGATCGACGCGCGCCGTGCGCGACGTCGATGCGATCCACCTGACCGTCGAGCCGTTGTTCGAGAGCAGCGATGCCCCGCTGTTCGCACGGCGCGGCCTGTTCCGCTGAGGGGGGATCGTATGTCTCGTCGACATCCCATCATCTCGATCACCGGCTCGTCTGGCGCCGGCACCACCTCGGTCAAGAAGACCTTCGAGAACATCTTCCGCAGGGAGAACGTGGTCGCTGCCTATATCGAGGGCGACGCGTTCCATCGCTACGACCGGGCCGAGATGCGCAGCAAGATGCTGGAGAAGGCCGAGCAGGGCAACAAGCATTTCAGCCATTTCAGCCCCGAGACCAACCTGTTCGAAGAGCTGGAGAAGCTGTTCCGCGATTACGCCGAAACCGGCAGCGGAACGACGCGCCACTATGTGCACGACGAGGAGGAGGCGCGGCTCTACGGCGCCAAGCCCGGCACCTTCACCGATTGGGAGCCGTTGCCGGAGAATTCCGATCTCTTGTTCTATGAGGGCCTGCATGGTGCCGTGGTCACCGACAAGGTGAACGTCGCGCAGCATGCCGACCTCAAGATCGGCGTCGTCCCGGTCATCAACCTCGAATGGATCCAGAAGCTGCATCGCGACCGCAGCCATCGCGGCTATTCCACGGAGGCTGTGACCGATACCATCCTGCGGCGCATGCCCGACTACGTGAACTACATCTGTCCGCAGTTCACCGAGACCGACATCAACTTCCAGCGCGTGCCGACGGTCGACACCTCGAATCCGTTCATCGCACGCTGGATCCCGACGCCGGATGAATCGATGGTGGTGATCCGGCTGAAGAACCCGCGTGGCATCGATTTTCCCTATCTGCTGTCGATGATTCCGCACAGCTTCATGTCGCGCGCCAACTCGATCGTGGTTCATGGCGCCAAGCTCGATTTGGCGATGCAGCTCATCCTCACCCCGCTGATCCTGCAACTGATCGAACGAAAGAGGCGAACGATATGACCGCACTTGCGTCCGTAGCCAGCCGCCCCGACGTCGGCCATGCCGAGATGGCGAACGCCATTCGCTTTCTTGCGATCGATGCCGTGGAGCAGGCGAAGTCCGGCCACCCCGGCATGCCGATGGGCATGGCCGACGTCGCGACCGTCCTGTTCTCGGATTTCCTCAAGTTCGACCCGACCGATCCGGCCTGGCCGGACCGCGACCGCTTCGTGCTCTCGGCTGGCCATGGCTCGATGCTGCTCTATGCGCTGCTCTATCTGACGGGTTACGAGAGCATGACGCTCGATCAGCTCAAGGCGTTCAGGCAGTGGGGATCGAAGACCCCAGGCCATCCCGAATACGGCCATACACCGGGTGTCGAGACCACGACCGGGCCGCTCGGGCAGGGCATCGCCACCGCGGTCGGCATGGCGCTTGCCGAGCGGCTGATGAACGCGCGCTTCGGCGACGACCTGGTCGATCACTATACTTACGTGATCGCCGGCGACGGCTGCCTGATGGAGGGCATCAGCCACGAAGCGATCTCGCTCGCCGGTCATTTGCGGCTCAACCGGCTGATCGTGCTGTTCGACGACAACCGCATCTCGATCGACGGCGCCACCTCCTTGTCCTGCTCCGACGACCAGGTCGCGCGGTTCAAGGCCAGCGGTTGGAGCGTTGCCAGCATCGACGGTCACGATCCGCAGGCTGTCGCGGCGGCAATCCGGCAGGCCAAGGCCAGCGATCGTCCGTCGCTGATCGCCTGCCGCACGATCATCGGGTTCGGTGCTCCGAACCGGCAGGGCAGCGAGAAGGTTCACGGCGCACCGCTCGGCGCCGAGGAGGTGGGCAAGACCCGCGCTGCGCTGGGCTGGCGGTATCCGGCATTCGAGGTGCCGGATGCCGTGCTCGCCGAATGGCGCGCGATCGGCGCGCGCGGCCGCGATGCCCGCCGCGCCTGGATCGAGCGGTCGCGGCGGACCTGCAACGGCGAGCGCTCCGCGTTCCATGATGCGCTGAACCGGAAATTGCCCTGCGCCTATACCGAGGCGATGGCCAAGCTGACGGCGCGCTTTGCGTCGGAGCGGCCGAAGCTCGCGACACGACAGGCCTCGCAGCAGGTGATCGATGTCATCGCGCAGGCCTTGCCGAACCTGCTCGGCGGATCGGCCGATCTCACGCACTCCAACCTCACGCTGGCAAAGACGCAAGTGCCGGTGCGGCCGGAAACGCTCGACGGCAGCTACATTCACTATGGCATCCGCGAGCACGCTATGGCCGCCGCGATGAACGGGATCGCTCTGCATGGCGGCTTTATTCCCTATGGCGGCACGTTCCTTTCCTTCGCCGATTACAGCCGCCCGGCGCTTCGGCTCGCGGCGCTGATGGGAATCCGCGTCATCCACGTGATGACCCACGACTCGATCGGGCTCGGCGAGGACGGGCCGACGCATCAGCCGGTGGAACATCTGGCTGCGTTGCGCGCCATCCCGAACCTCTTGGTGTTTCGCCCGGCTGATGCGGTCGAAACGGCCGAAGCCTGGGACTGTGCATTGAAGGCCGAAACCTCGCCGTCGATCCTCTGTCTGTCGCGGCAGGCGCTGCCGACAGTTCGCGACGGCAGCAAAGACAACCAGGTCGCGCTCGGCGCTTATGTCCTTGTCGAGCCCGACTTCGCGCGTGACGTCACCCTGATTGCGACGGGTTCGGAGGTGGCGATCGCGCTCGAAGCCGCAAAGCTGCTGGCGGAAGAAGGGATCAAGGCGGCGGTGGTTTCGGCGCCGTGCTTCGACCTGTTCCGCCAGCAGCCGAGCGACTATCGCGCAAAGGTGCTGGGCGATGCGCCGCGGGTCGGTGTTGAAGCCGCCGTCGAGGGTGACTGGGCACGCTGGCTCGGCGAGGACGGCGCGTTTATCGGCATGACCGGTTTCGGCGCCTCCGCGCCCGCCGACACGCTCTACCGCGAATTCGGCATCACGCCTGCCGCCGTCGCCGCCGCGGCAAAGCGTGTGACCGGTCGATCGAACTGAAAGGAGGACCACCCCATGGCTCGGATAACCCTGAGGCAATTGCTGGATCATGCCGCTGAACGCGGCTACGGCGTGCCGGCCTTCAACATCAACAACATGGAGCAGGGCCTCGCCATCATGGAGGCGGCGGCGGCCTGCGATGCGCCGGTCATCATCCAGGCCTCGCGCGGCGCGCGGGCTTACGCCAACGACATCATGCTGGCGAAGATGATCGATGCGCTGGAGGAGATGTACCCGCAGATCCCGCTCTGCCTGCATCTCGATCATGGCAACGAGGAGGCAACTTGCGCCACCGCGATCCGCTACGGCTTCACCTCGGTCATGATGGACGGTTCGCTGAAAGCGGACGCCAAAACCGCGGCGGACTATGATTACAACGTCGACATCACCCGCCGCGTCGTCGACATGGCACATTGGGTCGGCGCCTCGGTCGAGGGCGAACTCGGCGTGCTCGGTTCGCTCGAGCACGGCGGCGGCGAGCAGGAGGACGGCCATGGCGTCGAGGGCCAGGTCAGTCATGACCAGCTTCTGACCGATCCCGACCAGGCCGTCGAGTTCGTCCGCGCCACCAAGGTCGATGCGCTCGCCATCGCGATGGGCACCTCGCACGGCGCCTATAAGTTCACGCGCAAGCCCGACGGCGAGATCCTGGCGATGCGCGTGGTCGAGGAGATCCATACACGCCTGCCCAACACGCATCTGGTGATGCACGGCTCGTCCTCGGTGCCGCAGCCGCTGCAAGACCTGTTCAACCAGTTCGGCGGCGAGATGCCGCAGACCTGGGGCGTACCGGTCGAGGAGATCGTCCGCGGCATCAGGCACGGCGTGCGCAAGGTGAATATCGACACCGATTGCCGCCTGGCGATGGCGGCGGCGTTCCGCAAGGTCGCGGTGCAGACGAAGAGCGAGTTCGATCCGCGCAAGTTCCTGAAGCCCGCGATGGACGCATTGCGCGAGCTCTGCCGCGACCGCTTCGAGCAGTTCGGCACGGCCGGCAATGCCGGGAAGATCAAGGTGGTCCCGCTGCCGGAGATGGCCAAGCGCTATCGCGCCGGCGCCCTCGATCCGCAGATTGGAAAGATGACACAGGCCGCCTGAAGCCGCGGCGAACGACAGGAGATCCAGATGAATATGCAGCAGTCGATCACGGTGCGCGGCAAGGATCGCTACAAGTCCGGCGTGATGGAATACAAGCGCATGGGCTATTGGGAGCCGAACTACGAGCCCAAGGACACCGACGTCATCGCGTTGTTCCGCGTGACGCCGCAGGATGGCGTCGATCCGACGGAGGCCTGCGCTGCGGTGGCGGGCGAATCCTCGACCGCGACCTGGACCGTGGTGTGGACCGACCGGCTGACCGCTGCGGAAAAATACCGGGCGAAATGCTACCGCGTCGATCCGGTGCCGAACTCGCCGGGCAGCTACTTCGCCTATATCGCCTATGACCTCGATCTGTTCGAGCCGGGCTCGATCGCCAATCTGACGGCCTCGATCATCGGCAACGTGTTCGGCTTCAAGCCGCTGAAGGCGCTGCGGCTCGAAGACATGCGGCTGCCGATCGCCTATGTGAAGACCTTCCAGGGCCCGGCGACCGGGATCGTCGTCGAGCGCGAGCGGCTCGACAAGTTCGGCCGTCCCTTGCTCGGCGCCACGGTCAAGCCGAAGCTCGGCCTGTCGGGCCGGAACTACGGCCGCGTCGTCTATGAGGCGTTGAAGGGTGGGCTCGACTTCACCAAGGACGACGAGAACATCAACTCGCAACCCTTCATGCACTGGCGCGAGCGCTTCCTGTACTGCATGGAGGCGGTCAACCGCGCCCAAGCCGCGACCGGAGAGATCAAGGGCACCTATCTCAACGTCACCGCGGCAACGATGGAGGACATGTACGAGCGCGCGGAGTTCGCGCGCGAGCTCGGCTCCAACATCGTCATGATCGATCTCGTGATCGGCTACACGGCGATCCAGTCGATGGCGAAGTGGGCGCGCAGGAACGACATGATCCTGCATCTGCACCGCGCCGGCCACTCGACCTACACCCGGCAGCGCAGCCACGGCGTCTCGTTCCGCGTGATCGCCAAGTGGATGCGGCTGGCCGGTGTCGATCACATCCATGCCGGCACGGTGGTCGGCAAGCTCGAGGGCGACCCCAACACGACGCGCGGCTACTACGATATCTGCCGGGAGGATTTCAATCCGATGCAACTCGAGCACGGCGTGTTCTTCGACCAGCACTGGGCGAGCCTCAACAAGCTGATGCCGGTGGCCTCCGGCGGCATCCATGCCGGCCAGATGCATCAGTTGCTCGACTTGCTCGGCGAGGACGTCGTGTTGCAGTTCGGCGGCGGCACGATCGGCCACCCCCGCGGCATCCAGGCCGGCGCCACCGCCAACCGCGTCGCGCTGGAGGCGATGATCCTCGCCCGCAACGAGGGGCGCGACTACGTCCACGAAGGTCCGGAGATCCTGGCCAAGGCGGCGCAGACCTGCACGCCGCTGCGCGAGGCGCTCGAGGTCTGGAAGGACGTCACCTTCAACTACGACTCCACGGATGCTCCCGATTTCGTTCCCACGCCGAGCATGGCGGTCTGAGAGGAGTTTCTCATGCGCATAACCCAGGGCTGCTTTTCGTTCCTGCCCGATCTCACCGACGACCAGATCGCCGCGCAGGTGCAATATTGCCTCGACAAGGGCTGGGCGGTGAACATCGAGTTCACCGATGATCCGCATCCCCGCAACACTTATTGGGAGATGTGGGGCCTGCCGATGTTCGACCTGCGCGATGCCGCGGGCATCATGAAGGAGCTCGCCGACTGCCGGCGGGTCTACGGCGACCGCTACATCCGGATCTCCGGCTTCGATTCGAGCCATGGCTGGGAATCGGTTCGCATCTCCTTCATCGTGAACCGGCCGCGGGAGGAGCCGGGCTTCCGGCTCGACCGCCAGGAATCCGTCGGGCGCAACATCCGCTACGCGACGCATGGCTATGCCGCCACGCGCCCGGAGGGGGAGCGCTACGCCGACCAGTGACCGCGTCCGGTCGAAGCCAGGCGGATTGCTCCCTCGGCCGCCCTGGTCCGGATGCACTTCTCCGTCGTCGCTGCCGCGCGGCGACGGAGCTTTTCGATAAGAGAGGACGATGACGCAACCGCAAGAACAAATCCGCCAGACGCCGCTCGAGACCGTCGACCTCCGGCATGAATTCGCCGATCTTGGCATCGGCGAAGTCCTCGACCAGCTCGATTCCGAATTGATCGGGCTCAAGCCGGTGAAGACGCGCATCCGCGAGATTGCGTCGCTGCTGCTGGTTGAACGCATCAGGCAGAAGATGGCGCTCGCGACCACATTCCCGACCCTGCACATGTCGTTCACCGGCAATCCCGGCACCGGCAAGACCACGGTGGCGCTCAGGATGGCCGGCATCCTGCACCGGCTCGGCTTCGTGCGCCGCGGCCACGTCATCAGCGTCACGCGCGATGATCTGGTCGGGCAGTATATCGGCCACACCGCGCCCAAGACCAAGGAGATCCTGAAGAAGGCGATGGGCGGCGTGCTGTTCATCGACGAGGCCTATTATCTCTACCGGCCCGAGAACGAGCGCGATTATGGCCAGGAGGCGATCGAGATCCTGCTCCAGGTGATGGAGCAGCAGCGTGAGGACCTGGTGGTGATCCTGGCCGGCTATGGCGACCGCATGGAGAAGTTCTTCCAGAGCAACCCGGGCTTCCGCTCGCGCATTGCCCATCACGTCGACTTCCCCGACTATTCGGACGCCGAGCTGCTCTGGATCGCCGAGTTGATGCTGCAGCAGCAGAATTATCGCTTCTCTCCGGAAGCACGCGAGGCTTTCATCCGCTACGTCGCTGCCCGCAAGGTGCAGCCCTTGTTCTCCAACGCACGCTCGATCCGCAACGCACTGGACCGAATCCGGCTTCGCCAGGCCAACCGCATCGTCGCCAAGCTCGACCGCACGCTCACGGCGGACGACGTGATGGCGATCGAGGCCGGCGATGTGCTCGCGAGCCGCGTGTTCACCAAGGGGACCGCGGGCGAGGGGCGATGAGCCAGGCGCTCGCAGCGATCCGGACCGCCGGGATGCGTGATGTCATCGCCAGCGCTCGCGCGCTGATCTTCGATGTCGACGGCACGCTCGCGGAAACTGAGGAGGTGCATCGCCGCGCCTTCAACGAGGCGTTCGCCGTAGCCGGCCTCGACTGGTTCTGGGACAAGGTCACCTATGGACGGCTGCTTCGCGTCGCCGGCGGCAAGGAGCGCATCCGCGCGTTCGACCAGCGCAACGCGGTGCCGTCGCTGACCTTTGCCGATATTGCCGACCTGCACAGGATCAAGACCGCGCGCTACGCCGCCTTGATTGCGTCGGGCGGCTGTCCGCTGCGGCCGGGTGTCCGGGCCTGGCTGCGGAGCGCGCGGAGCCGCGGCCAGCGTCTGGCGATCGCGACGACGACCTCGCACGGCAATATCGATGCGCTGCTCGCAGTCGCGCTCGGCCCCGAGTGGGCCAGCCTGTTCGAGACCATCGTTGCCGGCGACGATGTACCGCGCAAGAAGCCGGCGCCCGACGTCTATCTCGAGGTGCTGGCCCGGCTCGGGCTCGGTCCGGCGGACTGCATCGCCATCGAGGATTCCGGCAACGGTCTCATGGCCGCGTCGCGCGCCGGGATTCCCGCCCTGATCACCCGCAGCGCCTATTTCGATGAGGACGATGTCACCGGCGCCTTGCTGGTGGTCGGTGATCTCTCCGAGATCGACTACTGAACATCGGCAGGTGATCTTGACGCCGGGTGGATGAGCGTTCGCTGTGCTATCCCTCATCGAGGCCGGGGGCCTGCCGCAGCATGAAGTGACCGAAGGCCGATGCGATCGGCTTGGCCGGATCGTCCTGCCAGGCCTGCGCCTCGAACGCGACGACGCGCCGTCCCTGCTTGACGATCGACACCCGGGCGTGGCTGTCGAGCGCGCGGCCGGAGCGCAGATAATTGATGGTGAGGCCGATCGGCTTCGGCCGCGCCTCGACGCCGAGCTCGCGTGTGACGCCGACGATCGCTGTCGTCTCGAGGAATGCGCCGGTGATGCCGCCGTGAATCGCGGGCAGGATCGGGTTGCCGATGATCTGCTGCGAGAACGGCATCACCAACGTGTCGTCATTGCCGGTGCGGATTCCCAGACATCGCGCGAACGGGCTGCTGGCGAACGGCCCATCCGGATCATCCGCCGCTTCGAGGTCCGGTAACGCCACGCCGAGGGCCGATGCACGATCCGTCAGCATGTTGCTCCGGTTGGCATCGATCATGAAGCAGGCAGTCGCGGTGGCGACCGGATCGTCCTCGGACTCCTGGTAGGCGGTGGCGCGCACGAAGGCGATCAGCCGCGTGACGCGATAGCAGACCGCGTGCGCGCGGATGTCGAGCCCCGGCGTCGCCGGCTTCTGGTAATCGATCCGCAGGTCGAGGGTCGCGATCGCGCGGGTGCCGTCGAGCGCGACTTGTACCGCCATGCCGCAGCTCTCGTCGAGCATGGCGGTGACGACGCCGCCGTGTAGGACACCGGTCTCAGTGTCGCCGACGAACTCCGGGCGATAGGCCAGGCTTGACCAGGCTTCGCCAGGCGCGGCACGGTCAAGGCGCAGCCCGCTGATTGCGCCATAGATGGAGCGTCGAGCCTGGATGGCGCGCGTCAGTTCGTCGAATGGGAGGGTTGGGTTCGAGGAGTCGGTCATGGCGGTGCTTGTAGACCAAGGCGTCAGGCGGGCAAAGGGGGAGGGCCGGGCGTGTGCTGTGGCGAGGACGCGCGTTTCGGATTCAACTGTCAAACAGCTTGGTGACGCTGTCATCACCCGCGCATGCGGGTGATCCAGTATTCCAGAGACGCTGGTGCTTGAGCCAAGAAGCCACGGCGTACTGGATGCCCGCCTGCGCGGGCATGACGACTGAGAGGGATGTGACTCCGCGTTCTCGCGACATGAATTGTCCGAGCTTGCATCTCGTTTCGCCCTCTCTTGAACAGAGGGCGCAGGGAAAGCCGGGTGCCGATCGCACCCATGGGCCCCGAGCAATGGTAGAAAGCTCGGGGGTAGGACGACAGGTGTAACCGGAGCAATCCCGGCTTTCCCGGCGCGATGGGTTACGGCTTATACGTGCTCGCCCCGGCGAGACTAGGCTTGGTTGTCACCGTCTCGCGAAGATGCTGCGCATCTCGCGGGAGACACCTGCCGCGTCGCTGGTCGCTCAGGTTGTCCTGGCCAGCCTTGCCGCGATTGCGCGGTAGCCGCGCAGCCACATGTGATCGAGATCGAGGTCCATCGGCAGCGGCTGCGAGGAGACGCGCGCGATCACGGTCTCGTTGGCCGGGTCGATGTAGATCCACTGGCCATGGATGCCGACGGCGGCGAACGGCGTTTCGCTGCGATCGATGGTGTACCACTTGCTGCGGTAATTGCCGTTCGGAAACACCTTGGTCAGGTCGCCGCGCGACCAGGCTTCGGCATTGCCGTTGTGCCTGATGTCGTCGATCCACCAGCTCGGCACCACCTGCCGGGCGTTGCTGACGCCATGGTTGCGCATCATCTCGCCGAAGCGGGCGAGATCGCGCAAGCTCGCGCAGATCCCGCCGGCGGCGCGGGCGGCGCCGCGGGAATCGACCGCGATGTAGGCGTCGTGCTCGGCGCCCATCGGTTGCCACAGATATTGCGACAGGATCTTTGCATAGGAGATGCCGCAGGCGCGCTCATAGACCCAGCCGAGTACGTCGGTGTTGGTCGAGACGTAGTGGAAGGTCTGGCCATGCGGCGTGCCGTTCGGCCGCAGCGTCCTGAGATAGTCGCGCAGGTTGGTCGGCGGCAGGCTCGGGTCCGGCGGCTCCCATCCGGTCGAGCGGCGATAGTTCATGACGTCGCCGTCGCGCGCCATGTAGTCCTCGTCGAAGCGGATGCCGACGCTCATGTCGAGCAGATGCCGCACCGCGCAGCCGCCGCCATAGACCGATCCCTCCATCTCCGGGATATAGCTGATGACGGGCGCGTCGGGATCGAGCTTGCCCTTGTCGGCAAGGATGCCGCCGAGCGTGCCGGCGATCGACTTGCTGACCGAGAAGATCAGATGCTGACTGTCCGGCGTCAGGCCGTGGGCGTACCACTCGAAGGCGATGCGGCCGCGATGCGACACCACGATGCCGTCGGTATGGCTGGTGCGCAGCGCTTGATTGAGGTCGATCGCCGAGCCACGTGGGTTCGCGAAGCTGACGTCCTCGAGATGGAGCGGCGTAACGGACAACGGCGACGGCTCCCGCGAGCGCGCGATGTTCGCGGTGGGCAGAAGCTCGCGCACGTTGCGGAACGCCCACTCGCTGAACGGATGCTGCCGCCAGTTGGCGAGCGTGACCTGGTCTTCGGCCGCCGGAGGAAAGGTGGCCATGATGCGACGCGAATTCATTGTTGGTCCGGCAATGACGTGGAAACGCATCAAGGTTCCGCGTGCGCTGCACGGCACGCAATCCACCGTATGGTGGAGCCAGGTGCGCGAGTGACCTCGACGCCACCTCGTCGGAGGTGTGAGACTCCAATGGTTGGCCCGCAATTTGCTTGACTATGCCGCGCGTCTGCCCCAGCGTGGCCGACCACGCGACGCGCAGACGTCCGTCATCGGGAAACATCGGGAGGGAAGGTCATGTTCGCGCTTCTGGGCCGACCGGATCCGGCAACCACGCAAGCCATCAATTTCGCGAGGGGAATTCTCGAGGGGTCCGCGACCGCGTTCTATGAGGTCGACGGCAACCTCAACCTCAACCGCTTCGTGCTCTCGAGCAACGTCCCGCCGAGCTTTCACGACCAGTATCTGGCCGGGATGAACCGGCTCGATCCCTTGCATCCGCGCTCCGCGAGCGATCAGCCGATTGCCCGCTTGAGCGTCGCGCTCGATCGCTGCGCCACCGCGGAGGCCGCGACCTATCGCGCCTTTGCCGGCCAATGCGGCGTTGCCGACATGATCGAATTCTTCTTCCGCCGCAACGAGCGGATCGTCGCCGGGATGAGCGTGCTGTGGGCGCCGGGCTGCAAGATTCCGGACGGCAGCATGAACATCGCGGAGAAGATCCACGATTATCTCGAATTCAACCTGACCAGCCGACTGTCGTCCGCGACCGACGAGCCGGCCCGCTACGGCCTCACCTCGCGCGAGATGGAGGTCGTCGAGCTCCTGTGCTGCGGCCGGACCAACCGCGAGATCGGCGAGTGCCTCAGCATTGGGCTCGCGACCGTGAAGACGCACCTGATCCACATCTTCGAGAAGCTCGGCGTCGAGACGCGATCCGCCGTCGTGGCACTGATGTCGCGGCCGCATTGAGGCGTGCGTACGGTCCGATCGTCCGAATTCCGGGGCGACGGAGTTCTCCGTTGGCTCGCAATGATTGACGGATTTTGGGCGCGTCCGGCTGGCATTCCATCCACCGTTTGGTCGATTGCTGCCACTGGCGCGCCGGATCGAGTTTCCCTGAACGATCGGTGTCGTCTTCGACAATGTCGGCGAGCGGCTGCCGCTTGCCACATGGAAGGAGACGACATGCGCGATTTTATGGCTATTGCCCGATCGGTGGCGGTTGCGGAGCGGGGCATGGCCGCGACCTCGCACCCGCAGGCGACGCTTGCCGCGGTCGAGATGCTGAAGGCCGGCGGCAACGCTGTCGATGCTGCGGTTGCCGCGGTGGCAGTGCAGGGCGTGGTCGAGCCGCAGATGACCGGGATTGGCGGCGACTGCTTTGCGCTCTACTCCCCGAAGGCCGGCGAGCCGGTCGCGCTGAACGGCTCGGGCCGCACGCCTGCCGGGACCGATGTCGGAAAGTATGCCGAGAGCGGTCAGCGCGACATTCCACCGACCGCGCCTGAAGCAGTTACCGTGCCCGGCGCGATCGATGCATGGTGCCGGCTGGTCGCCGATCACGGCAGCAAATCGCTGGAGGAGATTTTTCGGCCGGCAATATTGGCCGCCGAGCAGGGCTTTTGCGTCACGCCGCGCGTCGCCGAGGATTGGCGCCGCTTTCGCGCGCGGATCGAGATCGACGCCCATGCGGCGGCGCAGTTCCTTCCCGGCGGCGCGGCCCCCGCAACTGGCGAGATCCGGACGCAGCCGGCGCTGGGGGCGACCTTGCGCGATATCGCTCGGCGCGGACGCGATGCCTTCTATGCTGGCGCGGCGGCGGACGAGATGGTCGGCATCCTCCGTGCACTTGGCGGCGCGCACACCGCGGATGATTTTGCCACGCAGAGTTCGGACTATGTGCGCCCGATCTCGGCGCGCTACCACGACCACGACGTGGTCGAATGTCCGCCGAACGGGCAGGGCCTGGCCGCCCTGATGATCCTGCGCACGCTCGCAGGCTTCGACGTCGGCGCTCTGTCGCAGGCCGATCGCATCCATCTGCTGGCAGAGGCGACCAAGGCGGCCTACCGTGCCCGCGATGCCTATTTTTGCGATCCCGCGATGGGCAACGTCGACCCGGCTACGTTCCTCGCCGAGGGTTACGTTGCTGATATCCGCAGCCGGATCGACATGGCACGCGCGTCAATGCCCGCGACCTGGGACGACATCGAACATCGCGACACGGTCTACGTCACCGTGGTCGATCGCGACCTCAACGCGGTCTCACTGATCAACTCGCTGTTCTATCCGTTCGGCAGCGGGATCTATGCGCCGAAATCGGGAATCTTGCTGCACAATCGCGGCTGGAGCTTTCGCGCCAGGCCCGGCCATCCGAATTCGCTCGGGCCGCGCAAGCGCCCGATGCACACCATCATCCCGGGCCTGCTCCGCAAGGACGGCAAGACCGTGATGTCGTTCGGCGTGATGGGCGGGCATTATCAGGCCGCGGGTCATGCCAATCTGTTGTCCAACATCTTCGATATGAAGATGGACATCCAGGCCGCGGCGGAAGCACCGCGCTCCTTCGCCTTCGATGGCGTGCTGTCGTTGGAGACGACGATCCCGCCTGCGATCCGCGACGAACTGAGGGCGCGGGGACACGAGGCGCGCTTCTCCGAGGAGCCGATCGGCGGCTGCCAGGCGATCCGCATCGACCACGCGCGCGGCGTGCTGTTCGGCGCCTCCGATCATCGCAAGGACGGGCTGGCGCTCGGGTTTTGAGCCAAGGTCGGGCGCCTGCGCTGCGGCAGCCGGGTGAGCATCCACCGGATGGTGGATTGTTCCAAAGCGCGACTTGCCGAACCTTTTTGGCCAGGATGCCGAGCTGTCCGTCCGCGGATCTGCGGGCCTCCGCTGCGTGGGCGTTGGCGCCAGCCGACACGCATCTCAACCGGGAAGTTGATGCAGATGGACAATCGCTTCGCCGACGCGGTGTTTCGCAACGGCCGCATCTACACGTCGAACCAGAAGCAGCCCTGGGCGACATGCGCTGCTGTGAAGGCGGGCCGGTTCGTTGCGGTCGGCGAGGAGCGCGACGTCGCGCCGTTGATCGGCGAGGGCACCACGACCATCGAACTCGCCGGGCGGATGGCGATGCCGGGCATCGTCGACATCCACAACCACATCATGATGGGTGGGCAGGCCGATCTCTACGAGCTGCGCTTCGCCTCCAGCGACAGCATTCCGCGGATCGCGGAGACCTTGCACAAGGCGGCGTCCACTGCGGCGCCCGGTGCCTGGATTGTCGGCGGCCAGTTCGGCAATAACCTTCTGAACGAGCTGAACACCGCGGAGTCCTTCGCGCTCCTGGATGCGGCATGCCTCGGCCATCCCGTCGTGCTGCGCGACGACAGCTACCACAATCGCTGGGCAAGCTCGGCGGCGCTGCGGCTGGCAGGCGTGCAGGTCGATACACCAAACCCGACCGACGGCGAGATCGGCCGCGACCTAAGAAACGGCACTCTGACCGGCGTGATGATCGAGGCGGCATCGGGCCTGGTGGAGCGGGCGCTCGCGGCGTCCGGCCACTACACCGCCGAGATGGACCGCGCCGCGGTGGCGCGCTCGATCTCGGTGCTGAACGCCTATGGCGTCACCGCCTTCATCGACGCCGCGAGCATGCAGCCGATCATGGCCGCGCTGAAGGGGCTCGACGATCGCGGCGAACTCACCGCCTGGGCGGTGTGCGCGATGCCGGTGGTCGAACCCGGCTTCATGTTCGGCAAGGCGGGCGAGGAGCTGTTTGCGCTACGTGAGGACTATCGCGGCGCGCATGTGAAGCCGGACTATGTCAAGGTGTTCCTCGACGGTGTGCCCGGCGCCAAGACCGCGGCGTTCCACGAGCCGTATCTCGCCGATCCGGTGCGCGGCTGCTGCTTCCGTGGCTCAACGATGCTGACCGTGCCGGACTTGATCCGCTGGCTCGGGCGTTGCGAAAAGCTTGGGCTCGCTGCCAAGATCCATTGCGCCGGCGACGCCGCGGTGACGCAGGCGCTCGATGCGATCGACGTCGTGCGCAGCTTCAACGGCCCGACCCATCTGGTCCACCATATCGCGCATGCGAGCTACATCGCGCCGGAGGACGTGCCGCGCTTCGCCGAGCTCGGCGTGGCGGCAGACCTGTCGCCGATCATCTGGTATCCGACCATCTTCCTCGAGGCGCACAAGGCCGCGATGGGCGACGAGAGGGCGCAGCGATTCTGGCCGAACAAGGACCTGAAGACCGCCGGCGCGCTGATGGCCGGCGGCTCGGACTGGCCGGTGATCCCGATCCCCGATCCCTGGCAGGGCATCGAGGGCATGGTGACGCGGCAGAACCCGACCGGCGATTTTCCCGGCAAGTCGCTCTGGGTTGAGCAGGCGCTCGACCTCAAGACCGTGATCGATATCTACACCATCGATGCCGCACGCGCCGCCGGCCTCGGCCAGACCATCGGCTCGATCGAAGCAGGGAAATCGGCTGACCTGATCGTGCTCGACCAGATGATCTTCGACATCCCGCCGGACCAGCTCGCGGATACGCGGGTCGAGATGACCTTCTTCGAGGGCCGCAAGGTGTACGAACGGGGCAAGTGATGGGCGCGGATCAAATCCCGGTCACGGTTCTCACCGGCTTCCTCGGCAGCGGCAAGACCACGGTGCTGAACCATCTGCTGCGCCAGGCCGAGCTCAACGGCGTGGTCGCGATCATCAACGAATTCGGCGAGGTGGCGCTGGATCACCTGCTGGTCGAGAGCAGCGAGGATCGGCTCGCCCTGCTCGACAATGGCTGCATCTGTTGCTCGGTGCGCGAGGACCTGATCGAGACGCTCGCCGATCTGGCCTGCCGCCGCGCCGCAGGGACGATCCCGCCGTTTCACCGCGTGCTGATCGAGACCACCGGGCTCGCCGATCCGGTGCCGGTGCTGCACACGCTGATGACCGCGCCCGACGTCGTCGCCCGCTACCGCATCGACGGCGTGGTAGCCACCGTCGATGCGGTCAACGGCGCACAATCGCTTCATGCGCATCCGGAAGCGATAAGGCAGATCGCGGTCGCCGATCGCTTGCTGGTGACCAAGACTGATCTCGCCTCTGGTGATGCGCTGTCGCGGCTCGAGGCGCGGCTTGCGGCGATCAATCCGGTCGCGGTTCGCCATCACGTCCGGAACGGCATCGTCGATCCGGCCAGGGTGCTCGACGCCGGCCTGTTCGATCCGGCCGCAAGGTCCGCCGATGTGGTGCGCTGGTTCGAGGCGGCGTCGCAGGCGGCGAACCAACCTCACCATCACGCGCATCATGATTGCGAAGGCGAGCAGTGCGACCACCACAGCCATGATGCGCATAATCAGGAGGTGTCGACCTACAGCCTCATCATCGACGAGCCGATCCAGCGCGATGCGTTTGCGCGCTGGCTCGACTATGTCGCGGCGCTGAAGGGCGAGGATCTGCTGCGCTTCAAGGCGATCGTCAACGTCGCCGAACAGCCAGACACGCCTGTCGTGGTGCATGGCGTCCAGCACGTCTTCCACCCGCCGATTACGCTTGACGGCTGGCCATCGGGGGACCGGCGCTCGCGGCTGGTCTTCATCGTGCGAGGCATCCCGCGCCAGATCATCGAGACCACATTGTGCAAATTCGCGGCCGTCAGCCACACGGCCATCCAGCAGTCAGCAGCTTGAGGCAACGGATATTTCAACGATTGGTGAGGGAGAGGGACATGACTGAGGATTCAAAAGCCAAATCACCATCCATAGGGCGGCTCAATCGGCGCACCCTGCTGAAGGCGGCCGGTGCGACCGGCCTTGCGTCGGCGATGAACGTGCCGCTGGCCAACATTGCGCGTGCCGCCAGCAACACCATCAAGATCGGCTGGGTCGGCTGCCTCTCCGGTGTCCGCGCGCCGTTCGCAGAGCCCGACACCTGGATCCACGAGCGCATCAAGGCCCGCCTCAAGGACGGCCTGAAGATCGGCGGCAAGACCTATCAGGTCGAGTTCGTCTTCAAGGACAATCAATCCGATCCGAACCGCTCGTCGGTCGTGGCGAGCGAGCTGGTGCTGCGCGAGAAATGCGACCTGATCCTGATCGAGGACGGCGACGCGCAGGCGCCGGTGCAGGAGCTCTCCGACGCGCGCGGCATTCCTTCGATCTCGACCATGGTGCCGTGGCAGGGCTGGATGTTCCCGCGCAAAGGCACGCCGGACAAGGGCTTCCCCTACAGCTTCCATTTCTTCTGGGGCGCCGACGACGTCGTGAAGAATTTCCTCGGCATGTGGCAGTCGGTCGACACCAACAAAAAGGTCGGCACGCTCTACATCGACAATCCGGCGGGGCAGGCGTTCTCCGATCCCAAGGTCGGTCTGCCCGGCGGCATCACCAAGGCCGGCTACCAAGAGTTCTCGGCCGGCAAGTTCCAGATCGCCACCGATGACTTCACCAACCAGGTCTCTGCGTTCAAGAACAACGGCGTCGATATCGTCTCCGGCTTCACCTATGGCAATCACTGGGTGACGCTGTGGAACCAGGCGGCGCAGGCCGGCTTCCGGCCGCAGATCTGCACCGTGGCGGCGGCGTTCCTGTTTCCGAGCGCGGTGAATGCGCTCGGCGATCGTGGCGATGGGATGTCGACCGAGGTGTGGTGGACGCCGGCGTATCCATTCAAGTCGTCGCTGACCGGGCAGAGCGCCGGGGAACTCGCCGCGGAATGGGAGAAGACCACCGGCAAGCAATGGACCCAGCCGATCGGCTACGCTCATGCGTTGTGGGAGGTCGCGCTTGCAGCTTTGCAAAACAGCGATCCCAAGGACAGGAACTCGCTGCGCAACGCGATCGCGGGTCTCGACATGGAGACGGTCGTCGGACAGGTGAAGTTCAAGGACAGTCCGATCAAGAGCGTTGCCGTGACCTCGCTGTCGGGCGGGCAGTGGCGCAAGACCAAGGGCGGCAAGTCGAAATACGAGCTGCTGATCGTGCACAACGGAACGGCGCCGTTCATTCCGAAGCAGGCCGACCTCGCATTGCTCTCCAAGCTGGCCTGAGATGGCACCGCTTCTGCGCGTCAGCGGCCTGTCCAAGCGCTTCGGCGAAATCGTCGTCGCCGACGACGTCAGCTTCGAGCTGGCGCGTGGAGAGTGCCTCGGCGTGATCGGCCCCAACGGTGCCGGCAAGAGCTCGCTGTTGAACTTGATCGTCGGCCTGCTCACGGCCGACGCCGGCTCGATCATGCTTGACGGTGAGGAGATCACCGGATTGCAGCCGCACCGCCGCGCGCGCATGGGTCTCGGGCGCGCCTTCCAGATTCCGCAACCGTTTCCGCATCTGTCGGTCTATGAGAATGCGCTGGTGGCGGCATCCTACGGTGCGGGCCTGCGCGGCGAGACGGCGTGCGCCTGGACCATGGAGGTATTGCAACGTACCGGGCTTGAGGCCAAGGCGGACAAGCTCGCGGGCGCCTTGCCGCTGATCGACCGCAAGCGGCTGGAGTTCGCCAAGGCGCTGGCCTCGAGGCCCGCGCTGATCCTGCTCGACGAAATCGCCGCAGGGTTGACCGAGCCCGAGGTCGAGCGCCTCGTTGCGATCATCAAGACGGTCAAGGCCGATCATGCGATCATCTGGATCGAGCATATTCCGCACGCGCTGCGCGCGGTGTCGGATCGGATCCTGGTGCTCGATTTCGGCCGCAAGGTGCTGGAAGGACCGCCGGCGGAAGTCATGGACAGCGCCGTGGTGCGCGAAATCTACATGGGGCTGAAGGCCGATGGCGTTGCTTGACGTGAGTAGCCTGCAGATCTTCTACGGCGATCTCCAGGCGGTGTTCGACATGAACTTCACCGTTGCGGATGGCGAGGCGGTGGCGCTGGTCGGCGCCAACGGCGCGGGCAAGTCGACCTTCCTGAAGGCGCTGGTCGGGCTGAACGAGGAGCGGTCGGGCGCGATCCATTTCGACGGCGCCGATATCTCGCGCATGCCGGCGGAACAGGTGTCGCGGCTCGGCCTCATCATGGTGCCGGAGGGACGGCTGCTGTTCGATTCGTTGACCGTCGAGGAAAACCTGCTGATGGGCACGGTGAACCGGCGGTCTGGGAGCTGGACGCTGCGCCGGGTGTTCGATCTGTTTCCGATTCTGGAGGAGCGGCAGCGGATGTATCCCGGGCAGCTCTCCGGGGGCCAACAGCAGATGGCAGCGATCGGCCGCGCCCTGATGTCGAATCCGCGGTTGTTGCTGTGCGACGAGATCTCGCTCGGGCTCGCGCCCGTTGTGGTGGAGCAGATCTATCGCTCGTTTGCGGATATCCGCGGAGAGGGCACCGCCGTCGTGCTGGTCGAGCAGGACGTCAAGCGTGCGCTCGCGACGTCGGAGCGGATTTACTGCCTCCTGAAGGGACGGGTCTCGCTGACCGGGCCGGCACAGGGACTACAGCCCGAGCAACTGACACATGCGTATTTTGGCAATTGAGCATGATGAGGTCGGATCGAGCCAGTGCCACATGGGAGGCGCGCCACCTCTCCCCGTCGGGGAGAGGTGATCAGTGGGCGCGCGGACTTTCATAGCGCCGACCATTCACAAACTAAGCGGTGAGACATGATCTGGGTTGAGACGTTGATCAACGGGGCCTTGCTCGGCGGGCTTTACGGCCTGCTCGGCATCGGGCTGGCGCTGGTGTTCGGCGTGATGCGCGTGGTCAACATCGCGCATGGCGAATTCATGGTGCTGAGCGCGTTCTGTGCGGTATTGCTCGCTAACCTGTTTCCGTCGGTGCCGCCGCTGTTGATGCTGATCCCGGTGATTGGCCTGTCGTTTGCGGTCGGATGGATCTACCAGGCCGTCATCGTCAACCGGGTCGTGACGTCACCCGATCCGCTCTCGCCACTGCTGCTGACCTTCGGCGTGTCGGTGATCCTGCGCAACGTGATGGTCGAGGTGTTCGGTGCCGATGTGCGCAGCCTTCAGGTCGGCGAACTCTCGCGCGCGAGCCTCGAGATCGGTGGTTTGAACATCGGCATCATGCCGCTGCTGACGCTGGTGCTGGCCGCGCTGTTGTTCATGGCGCTACAATTGATCCTGCGCCACACCGAGTTCGGGCGGATCGTGCGCGCCACCGCCGACCGGCGTGACATCGTCCGGCTGTCCGGGGTCAAGCCCGATCGGGTCTACAACTACGTGATGGGCCTGTCGCTGGCGCTCGGCGCCATCGGCGGCGTGCTGCTGGCGGTGCGCTCGAGCTTCACGCCGTTCTCCGGCGCAGAGCGGCTCCTGATCGCCTTCGAGGTCGTCGTGCTCGGCGGGCTCGGCTCGTTCTGGGGCGCACTGCTCGGCGGCATCGCGCTCGGCATGGCCCAACTGATCGGGCTGAAGATCGATCCGAACGCCGGGCTGCTCTACGCCCACCTGCTGTTCTTCATCATGCTGCTGATCCGGCCGTCCGGCCTCGTGGCGAGCAAGGTGTGACGCCGATGCCAATGCGGACAATCCTTGCAGCCTGTGCCGTCGTCCTGGTCGCGGTGATCGCTGGCGCGCCGTTCGTGGTCAACGAGGGCTTCCTGCGGCTCGCGACCGAGTGCCTGCTGTTGCTGACGATGGCGCAGATGTGGAACCTGCTCGCCGGCTATGCCGGGCTGGTGTCGCTCGGTCATCAGGTCTTCATCGCCTTTGGCGCCTATGCGCTGTTCCTGACCTCAGGCTGGCTCGAGGTCAATCCGGTCTGGGTGCTGCCGGTGGCTCCGCTCGTGGCCGCCGCCGTTGCCGCCGTCATCGCCTTTCCGCTGTTCCGGCTGCGCGACGCCTATTTCTCGATCGCGATATGGGTGTTTGCCGAGATCATTGGCGCGTTCACAATGAAGTCGCAAGCCGTTGGTGGGACGTCGGGTGTGCCGCTCGCCACCAGCAGGCTGATCGATTTCGACTGGTTCGAGCCGATCATGTTCTGGCTGGCCGGCGGGCTGACGCTGGTCACTATCGCGGCGCTGTACCGCCTGATGACCTCGAGCTTCGGGCTCGGCTTGATGAGCGTGCGCGACAATGATCTGGCCGCGATGAGCGTCGGCGTCGACGTCCAGCACAACCGCTTCGTTGCCTTCGTGCTGTCGGCGGCGGGATGTGGCCTCGCCGGTGCGCTCAGCTTCATGGGCAATCTCTTCATCGCGCCGCTGGCGGCGTTCGACGTCAACTGGTCCGTCTACATGATGTTCATCGTCATCATCGGCGGGATCGGGACGCTGGAAGGTCCGATCATCGGCGTCATCATCTTCTTCGGCCTGCGCGAAGTGATGACCGGGCCGCTCGGGCTGACCGGCGGCTGGTATCTCGTCGGGCTCGGCGTTATCGCGGTTATCGTCATGATGGTGGCGCCACGCGGGATTTGGCCGGTGCTGCGCGACCGCATTGGTCTACGCCTCCTGGACGTGCAGCGCGCCGCACCGCGACCGGCCGCAACCGCGGTGTTACCAGGTGTGTCGGAACAGACGGCGGGATGAGCGCGGGGCTTCATGCTGGCGCCTTTGCCTGTATGCTGGCGACACCAGATTCAAATGGGGAAAGTTGAATGGCTGTGATGTCCCGTCGTGGCGCTTGGGCATGGATCGGGGTGATCGTTGCGGCGCTGGCCGCGCCGCTGCAATCGCAGGCCGAGAGCAGGATGTGGCCGGCGGTCACGGCAACACATCCGATGGACGGGCTCACCGCGGACGAGATCCAGTCCGTGTCCAACGTGCTTCGTGGCGCTGGCAAGTTCAACGACGCGATGCGGGTCGTCTCGATGGCGCTGGAGGAGGATCCCAAGGACGAGGTGCGGGCGTGGCGGCCTGGACAGCCGTTCACGCGGCGCGCCGTGGCGACGCTGCTCGGTGAAGGGCACCTGTATGAGGCGCGGGTCGATCTCGCCGCGCGCAGCCTGACCGGCTGGGACGAGATTAAGGACAAGCAGGCGGCGCTCACGATCGACGAGCTGATCTCCGCCGGCGACCTGCCGAAGCAGGATCCGCGGTGGGTCGCGGCGATGGCCAAGCGCGGCATCACCGACTTCAGCAACGTGCTGTGCCTGCCGCTGACGGTCGGCCCGGTAACCGATCCCGCACTGCGCGGACATCGCCTGCTCAACGTTCCCTGTCTCGACCGGTCGGGGGCGGGCAACAATCTGTGGGGCAAGCCGATCGAGAACGTAATCGCCCAGGTCGATCTCACGACCAAATCGGTACTGTCCGTGACTGATCTCGGCGTCGTGCCGGCGCCTTCCTCGACGCCGTCGCACGCCTATGCTGACTCCGGGAGATATCGCAAAGCGCCGAAACCGGTCGAGATCGCGACGCTGGAGGGCAGCAACGTGATGGTGGAGGGCGGCCAGGTCCGCTGGGACAATTGGTCGTTCCATGTTCGTCTCGACCCGCGCGCCGGCGCGGTGCTGTCGCTGATCCGCTACGACGACCGCGGCTCATGGCGCGAGATCGCCTACCAGATCTCGGCGAGCGAGATGTTCGTGCCCTACATGGATCCGGACCAGACCTGGTCGTTCCGCGCCTATATGGATATCGGCGAATATGGCTTCGGGGTGCTCGCCAGCGAACTACGTCCCGGCGAGGATTGCCCTGCGAGCGCGCACTTCCTCGACCTGATGATCTCGGATACCAAGGGCATGCCGGTCGTCTCCAAGGGCGCAGTCTGCATCTTCGAGCGCCCCACCGGTGATCCGATCTGGCGTCACAGCGAGCTGCTCAACGACACCGCCGAGGTGCGGCCGAACAACGAGCTCGTGGTGCGGATGGCGCCGGTCGTCGGCAACTACGATTATCTGGTCGACTATGTGTTCGATCGTGCCGGCAATATCGACGTGCGGCTCGGCGCCTACGGCATCGACGCCACCAAGGGCGTCGCGAGCCGCACCTTGAGCGACCCGACGGGCGCGCAGGATACGGCGTACGGCACGCTGATCGACGAGCGACTGCTTGCGGTCAACCACGATCACTACATGACGTTCCGGATCGACATGGATGTCGACGGCACCGGCAACCGGCTGGTCGAGGACCGCTTCAGCGTTCGCAAGCTGGAGCAGGGCGCGCGCAAGAGCCTCTGGCAGGTCGATACCAAGCCGGTTGCGACTGAAGGGCCGATCACGCTACCGCTCAACGCAGCCCAGTTCAGGGTCGAGAGCACGGGCAAGACCAATAAACAAGGCTATCACACCAGCTATCAGTTGATGCCCGGCCATTCCGATGTCTCGTTGCTCGCCAAGGACGAGCCGATCCAGTTGCGCGCCGGCTTCAGCAGCTACACGCTGTGGGCGTCGGCTTACGCCAAGGACGAGAGATACGCGGCCGGTCTCTATCCGAACGAAAATGCTGAGGTGGACGGCCTGCCGAAATGGACTGCCGCCAAGCGATCGATCGAGGATCGCGATCTCGTGCTGTGGTACACCGTCGGCTTCCGCCACGTGCCGCGCGCCGAGGACTGGCCGGTCATGCCTGGGCTGTGGCACGGTTTCCGGCTGCGCCCGTTCAACTTCTTCGATCGCAATCCGGCGCTCGACGTGCCGCCCGCGGCCGTCGACGTCAAGGCCGCAAAATGAGCGGCCGCCTGCATCGTCTCTCTGCGATCGCTTGCGTCCTACTGCCGTTCGTCGCGGCGCAAGCGGCGCGTGGCGCGACGATCTCGCCTGAGCCGATGAGCGTGGACACGTCCTTACTCTATCTGAGCGGCAGCGACTGGGAGAAGCAGCCGGCGCCGCGCAGGATCGCGCTCGCAGCGGACTTCATGCGGATTTTCTGCACTGACCAGACTATGTCGCCGGCCTCGCTGGCCGATTGCCTCGACCGCGACAAGACCGATGGCGCGCTGTTCGAGCGGGCCATCGCCTGCGTGAGCGCGAGATGAATTCTGCGTGTGGTCCCATCCCCGTCATTGCGAGCCAACGGGTCGCGCGAACGCGCACCCGATGACAGGCTCCGCGAAGCAACCCACGGCCGACGCATACGCGGAAATGGATTGCTTCTGCCTTCGCCAAGGGCTTCGGCGGACAAGTCGTCGCTTCGCTGCTCGCAATGACGATGAAGCTTCATAACGGATCAGGCGGCTGCCGAGAGCCCGGCGTCGATCCCTTCGGCGATCCTGCTCACATCGGCGGCGGTGAGGATCAGGGGCGGCGACAGGATGATGGTGTTGCCGGAGACGCGCAGCATCACGCCGGCCTCGTAGGCGGCATCGGCGACCCTGGCCATCGTCTTCTTGTCAGCGGCCTTCTTGCTATCGCGATCGGCGACCAATTCGAGCGCGGCCATCAGGCCCTTGCCCCTGACGTCACCGACGAGCGGATGTTTGGCCTTGAGCCTTGCGAGCGCGGCCGCGAGCTCCACGCCCCTGGCGGCGGCATTCTCATCGAGCTTCAGGCGCCGTGTCTCGGCAAGCGCCGCAAGGCCGGCGGCGCAACCGACCGGATGGCCCGAATAGGTGTAGCCGTGCCCGATCGAGCCGAATGAACTTGTGTCGGCTTCGAAGACCTCCGCGACGGCTTCACCGATCAGCGTCGCGCCGAGCGGGAAATAGCCGGACGTGATCGCCTTGGCCATCGTCATCATGTCGGGCTTCACGCCCCACAGCCGCGAGCCCGACCATGCGCCGGTGCGGCCGAAGCCGGTGACGACCTCGTCCGCGATCATCAGGATGCCGTGGCGGTCACAGATCGCGCGCGCCAACTTCATGAAGTTCTCAGGCGGCACGATCACGCCGCCGGCGCCGAGCACCGGCTCCATGATGAAGGCGGCGATGGTGTCGGCGCCCTGGAATGCGATCTCGTCCTCCATCGCCGCCGCGCAGAGTTGCGCGAGCTTTGCTGGATCGGTCTCGTTGAAGGGATTGCGGTAGGTCGAGGGCGCGGGGATGTGAAACACGCCCGGCAGCAGCGGCTCGTAGTTGCGGCGGAAGTTGGCGTTGCCGTTGACCGAGGCACCGCCGAAATGCGTGCCGTGATAGCCCTTCTTCAGCGCCAGGAACTTGGTCCGGTCGGCCTGGCCCCTGATCTTCCAGTATTGCCGCGCGAGCCGCAGCGCGGTCTCGACCGAGTCGGATCCACCCGAGGTGAAGAAGGCGCGCACCATGCCTTCCGGCTTGAACCATTCGGTGAGCTCGTAGGCGAGCTCGATCGACGGGCCGGTCGAGGTGCCGCGGAAACCCGAATAGTAGGGCAGCGCGTTGAGCTGATCAGCGATCGCCTGCTTGATGGGATCGCAGCTATAGCCGAGATTGACGTTCCAGAGGCCGCCGACCGCATCCAGCACGGTCTTGCCGTCGATGTCGGTGACGTGCACGCCCTCGGCCTGCATCACGATCCGCGGCGGCTGCGCCCGCATCTCGGCCGGATGGGCCATCGGGTGCCAGATCGGCTTGGCGTTGTTCTCGACCAAAAAGTTTCTGTCGCGCATGGTGGTTTCCCGTCCGGCTCAGTCGAATTGCAGTTCGAAATGGCGCAGCGCTTCACGGTACGACGCAGCAGGGTTCTTCACGTCGAACAGCACCGTGCGCATGCGGCACGCCTCCGCGCCCGCGATGTTGCGGCGCTGGTCGTCGACGAACACGCAATCATCCGCGTTAAGCGACAGCGCGTCCAGCGCGCTCTGATAGGCGCGCGGATCGGGCTTCAGGATTCCGGTATGCGTCGCGTCCACGATCGCATCGAAGCGCGCCAATATCGGAAGGCGGGCGCGGAAATCCGCGCCATAGAACAAGTCGAGCTCGTTCGAGAGGATGGCGAGCCTGAAGCCGGCGTCGGCCACGATCCGGGTCGCGTGCTCGGCTTCGGGGCGGATCACGGTTTCGGGGTCAGCGCCGCGCGCGCGCCTTACGAAGGTCTCCATGTCAGGCCAGTCCTCGCCCAGCATGCGACCGATCTCGCGGCTGCGCGTCAGCCAGTAGTCGCGCTCAGAGATCTCGCCGCGCTGCATCGCGGCCCAGAGCGGATCGCTGTCGAGGGCGAACGGACCGCGCCAGGTCAGCGTGCCCTTGGCGAGACCAAGCGTGCGCTCCGTCAGGTCGTGGGTCTCGAACAGCGTTTTGGAGATAACTCCGCCGAAATCCAGCACCAAGGCTTTGGCGATCGGCCTGCTCACGCGGCAACCGTCGTGCGGCCGGCCGGCACGATGCCGGCCTCGACCCAGCGGTCGAAGATGCCGAGCACCGTCTCGTTGAAGATGGCGCTGTTGATATGGTCCTCGATCTCGTGCAGCTCGATTGGCGCCGCGATGGCCGCGCGCATCGCATCGACAAAGGCGGAGAGGGCCTCGGGATCATGCAGCGGTTCGCCGGCGCGGTCCCATTGCTGGATGCCGCCTGTGGGCAGCACGAAGGCGACCGGCGCCTTGGCGCGAGCCAGCTTCTCGGCGATCGCGCGTGCGATCCGGCGGCGGTCGGCGGACTTCGATGTCGCCGATGCGAGCAGACGGTTGTGCGCATGGAAGGGACGGTCGGCAAGATCCTTTGGGACCGGCAGCCACGCTGGAAAATCCACCATGTCGACGGCGCCGGGAGCGACGATCTGCGGAATGCCCGCGCGGCCGGCATTCTCCAGCCGGTCCGCGCCCGAATTCACCATCGATCCTGTGAACTGGTTGGCGACCTCCTGAAGGCTGAGGTCCAGCACCGCGGCGAAGCCGCCCTGTGCGGCGATCGATTCCATCGCGCGGCCGCCCATGCCGGTGGTGTGGAAGATCACGACCTCGTAGCCGCGCTTCTCGAGCTGCGGTTTGAGCTCGACCATGTAGCGCAGGCAGCTCTTGCCGAGCGAGGTGATCGCGACCACCGGCCGCTTGTTCTGCGGCTTGATCGCGCTCTTCGCGGCGCCGACGATCGCGCCGCAAGCCTGCGACAGCACCGCGGTGCAGGTGCCGTTGAGGCCGTAGAGGCCGCCCGCCCACAGGATCATCATCAGATCGGCCGCGACGCGTTCCGGCGGGATCAGATGCGAGAACGCGACCGTCGAGACGATCAGTTTCGGCAGGCCGAGCGGCAGCGCCTGTGCGACGTCGAGCGCGAGGTCGGTCCCCATCGTGCCGCCGATCGCGATCACCGCATCGATGGCGTCGCGCTCGGCGAGATCGCGCGCCAGATTAGCGGCGCCGACTGCCATCAGCGACATTGCCGAATTCTCATCGCCGCTGGATGCGATTTTGGCGACCGTGGTTTGAGCGGCGGCGGCCACCGCGTGCTTGTCATGCGCGGGCCGGTAGGGTGGATCGCCGAGCACGCTGATATCCATCATGATCGTGGTGCCGCCGGCCCGGGCGATGCAATCGCTCATGAACAGCAGTTCGTCGGCCTTGGTGTCTCCGGTTCCGATCAGGAGGATGCGGGGCTGCGTGATCTCTGGCATGACCTTGTCAGTGCTCGGCGGCAGGCGTGAGGGATAGAGGAGCGACGTGTTTGCACCGAGCGGGCAGGGCGTTCGGCTATCGTCAGATCACGCTATGGGGACGATGGATGCGATGACATCCACCTATCGGTTGATTGCTGCCAAAGGCTTGAATTGGCGAGGATTGCGCCACTTCAGCGCTCCGCCGTGCGAGCGCGCGTTTGCCGATAGCTACAGTATCAGATGCAGCAAGCCCAGATCGATCGATTGAGGTCGGCCGCAATTCCGACCCAACAACTCTTCGTTGGTGGCCGGTCAGTGCCGGCCGCGCGCGATGTGCGGCTCGATGTCGTCTCGCCGATTGACGGCCGGGTGCTGACCACGATCGCCGACGGCGATGCGTCCGATATCGACCTCGCGGTGAGCCGCGCGCGGCAGGCATTCGAGCAGGGCGGCTGGTCGCGCGCGGCACCGGCGCAGCGCAAGAAGGTGCTGCTGCGGTTCGCCGAGCTGATCGAGCAGCACGCGCTCGAGATCGCGGTGCTCGGCGTACGCGACAACGGCACCGAGATCGCCATGGCCTACAAAGCCGAGCCGCTGTCGGCCGCCGGGACCATCCGCTACTACGCCGAGGCGATCGACAAGGTCTATGGCGAGATCGCGCCGACTTCAGGCGATGTCCTCGGCCTCGTCCATCGCGAGCCGCTCGGCGTCGTCGGCGTGATCGTGCCGTGGAATTTCCCGCTGATGATCGGCGCCTGGAAGATCGGTCCGGCGCTTGCCGCCGGCAATTCGGTCGTGGTGAAGCCGCCGGAGCTGGCGTCGCTGACGCTGCTGCGGCTCGCCGAGCTGGCGAGTGAAGCGGGATTGCCGGACGGGGTGCTCAATGTCGTCACCGGCCGCGGCGCATCGGCCGGCGAGGCGCTCGCGCTGCACATGGATGTCGATGTGCTGGCCTTCACCGGCTCCGGCGCGGTCGGCCGTCGCCTGTTGGAATGCTCGGCCCGTTCGAACCTGAAGCGCGTTCATCTCGAACTCGGCGGCAAGTCGCCAAACATCGTGTTCGCCGATGTACCTGACATCAAGCAGGCGGCGAAGGTGTCGGCGAACGGCATCTTCCGCAATTCCGGCCAGGTCTGCGTCGCCGGCTCGCGGCTGCTGGTACAGCCTTCGATCTATGACCGCTTCATGGACGAACTGCTGCAGGCGACGGCAAAGCTCCGGGTCGGGGATCCGCTGGAGCTGACGTCCGACATCGGCGCGATCTCGAGCCAGACGCAGTTGCGCAAGAATCTCGACGCGGTCGCGCGGGCCGAGGAGCAGGGCGCGACGCGCCTGGCCGGTGGCGAGCAGATTCGCATTGAGAGCGGCGGCAACTTCATGGCGCCCACGGTTCTCGCCGACGTCACGCCCGCGATGGAGCTGTGGCGCGAGGAGGTGTTCGGCCCTGTGCTTGCCGTCACGCGGTTCGACATTGAGGAGGAGGCGATCGCGCTCGCCAACGCGACGCCCTACGGGCTCGCGTCGGCCGTGTGGACCGGCCGGCTGTCGACCGCGCATCGCATGGTGCGCGCCATCAGGGCCGGCGTCGTGCATGTCAACACCTATGGCGGCGCCGATATCACCGTGCCGCTCGGCGGCTTTAGGCAGTCCGGCTTCGGGCGGGACAAGTCGCTGCATGCGTTCGATGCTTACACCGACCTCAAGACCGCATGGATCGCGCTATGACCGTCGCAGCCGACGAGCGCAACGCCATCGTGAACCGGCTGTTGGATGCCGAGCAAGAGCGCTTTCGCGCGCTGCATCCGCGCTCGGCGGCGGCCTGGCAGGACGGCAAGCAGCATTTTCTCTACGGTGGCCCGTCGCACTGGATGCGGCGCTGGGCCGGCGGCTTCCCGGTTTATGTCGCGGACGCCGACGGCGCGCATATCAGGGATATCGACGGGCGCGATTACGTCGATTTCTGCCTCGGTGACACCGGCGGCATGTGCGGTCATGCGCCTGCGGCAGTGACGGAGGCTGCAACGCGCCAACTGAAACGTGGCGCCACGATGATGCTGCCGACCGAGGACAGTCTGTGGGTCGGCGCCGAGCTGTCGCGCCGCTTCGGTCCGAAGTATTGGACATTGACGACCTCGGCGACCGATGCCAACCGCGCCGCGATCCGCATCTCGCGCATGATCACCGGGCGCCGCAAGGTGCTGGTGTTCTCCGGCTGCTACCATGGCGGCGTTGAGGAGGCGCATGTTGAAATTCGAGACGGCCGCGTCGGCCTGCGCAACATGATCCATCCCAACGGCGTCGATCATGATGCCGTGAGCCGGGTCGTCGAGTTCAACGATATTGCCGGGCTGGAAGCAGCGCTCGCGCATGGCGATGTCGCCTGCGTGCTGACCGAGCCGCTGATGACGAATTTCGGCATGATTCCGGTCGATCCAGGCTTTCACCGGGCATTGCGCGATCTGACACGCCGCGCCGGCGCGGTGCTGATCATCGACGAGACGCATACGCTGTCCTGCGGACCGGGTGGCTACAGCCAGGCGAATGGGCTCGAGTCCGATATCCTGGTTGCCGGCAAGGCGATCGCCGGCGGCATTCCTGCTGGTATCTTCGGCCTGAGCCGTGAGATGGCCGAGCGGCTCTGGGCCATCGTTCCGCACGTCAATCCGCGCGAGCGGCAGTCAGCGCATCTCGGATTCGGTGGCACCCTTGCCGGTAATGCGCTGACGGTTGCGGCCATGCGCGCGGTGCTGGAGAAGGTGCTGACGCCGGCGAACTACCATCACATGATCACCACCGCAACGCAGCTTGCGAGCGAGGCCCGCGAACTGATCGAGGCCAACAAGCTGCCCTGGCATGTCACGCAGGTCGGCGCGCGCGCCGAGATCATGTTCATGCCGCGGCCGCCGCGCAGCGGCGCCGATGTCATCGCTGGGCGCCAGCCCGATCTCGAGACCCTGCTGCACGCGTTCTACATGAACGAAGGCATCCTGGTGACGCCGTTCCACACGATGTTCCTGATGTGCCCGACGACGTCAGCGGAGGACGCAGCGCGACACACCACGATCTTCGCGCAGTTCATCGATCTGCTGCGCGAGGCGGGAGTGGTCTGATGCAAGAGCCTCCGTTCAATCTTGCGGAACGGGTTGCCGTCGTGACCGGCGGCGGCAGGGGCATCGGCGCCGCCATCGTCACGCGGCTGGCGCAAGCCGGCGCCACCGTCGTGATCGCCAATCGGACGCAGGACGTCGCCGAGACGCTGGCACGCGAGCTCACCGCCGACGGCTTGGCGGTGCGATACCTGCCGTTCGAGAGGCTCGACCGGGCGAGCCTGCGCCTGATGATCGACGGCGTCGCCAGCCAGCACGGCCGGCTCGACATCGTCGTGCACAATGCCGGCGGCTGTCCGTGGTCGTCACTTGAAGAGCTCGACGAGACGACGCTGGAGGAGACGCTGGCGTTGAACCTCAATGCCAGCTTCTGGCTGGCGCAGGCCGCGATCCCGCATATGCGTGCTATCAGCTTCGGGCGGATTCTGGTGACATCCTCTGTCTCCGCGCGCGTCGCGATGGGCGGCGGTGCGCATTACTCGGCCGCGAAAGCCGGCGTCAACGCCTTCATTCGCGGCGCCGCCCTCGAGCTGGCGCGAGACGGCATCACCGTCAACGGTGTCGAGGCCGGCTTCATCGAGAAGCCAGGCCGTGGCACCATGAGCAAGCCTGAGAACAGGGCGCGGCTCGAGCGATTCATCCCGGTCGGGCACATGGGCAGCGCCGACGATATCGCCTGCGCGATGCTCTATCTGGCGTCGGCTGAGGCCAAGTATGTCACCGGGCAAACCATCGTCGTCGACGGCGGTTCAACGTTGCCGGAGACTGGATTTGCCGTTGAACGGCAATGGGGACTGTAGATGGCGCGGCTTGACGGGAAGACCGCACTGGTCACCGGCGCCGCAACCGGGATCGGTCGGGCGACGGCCCTGCTACTGGCGCGGAATGGCGCCGATGTCTTGCTGTTTGGTCTTGGCGACGCCGAGCTCGCGGCGGCTGCGGCCGAATCCGGCGGACAGGCGATCCCTGGCGATGTCACGCGAGTAACCGATATCGCGAAGGCCATCGATGCCTGCGGCGCGCGGCTCGACATCGTCGTCAATGCGGCGGGTCTGATCGTTCCCGATCAACCCGCAAACGTCTCCGACGAGGTCTGGGCCAAAACCCTCGACGTCAACCTCACCGGAACGATGCGCGTCTGTCGCGCGGCCTTGCCGCTGCTCAGGCAGCGCGGTGGCGCTATCGTGAACATCGCCTCCGTTGCCGCCTTCAACGCCAGTCCGGACAGCGCGAGCTACGCAGCCAGCAAGGCGGCCGTCGTCGCCTACACGCGGTCGCTGGCCTATGCGCATGGTGCCGACGGCGTCCGCGCCAACGCCGTGGCGCCCGGCTGGGTGCGCACGCCGATGAGTGACTATGAAATGCGATTGCTCGCCGAGCAGAACGGCACCACGCCCGAGGCGGAATGCCAGGCCGTGGAGCGGCGGATTGCACTGGGACGGATGGCGAACCCTGCGGAGATCGCCGCCTGCTGCCTGTTCCTCGTGTCCGACGAAGCATCCTTCGTGACGGGCGCCGTGCTGGTTGCCGACGGCGGCGGCCGGGCGCCGACGCAGAACCGCGCAGTGTAACGGCGCGCGCTCCAGATACGCGGCCGGCTTGGTCCTGGCCTTGGACTGTTGTCCGACATCACGCGCCACCCGTGGACGAAGCCGCCTTCCTGGCGTGCCGACCGCCTGGATCTGTATGCGCCCGCCCATTTGGCCTCCCGTCAGGTTGTTCGCCGCTCGCTGGTTCGATCTCCCATTGACAGGTTGGTCGATATGATAGAATTATAACATAGCAAGTTGCAATAATAACAAAATGTCACCATCGTAGCAGCGATGGGCTGAGCGGGAGGAGAAGGTGGAGCCGTCTGGTTCGGTTGCAGCACAGCCCGGATCGCCGACGCCGCTCGTGATGGTCAACGGCATCAACAAGCGCTTCGGCGGCGTGCGTGCGTTGCGCGATGTGAACCTCGAGGTCCGCGCCGGTGAGGTGCATGCGCTGCTCGGCGAGAACGGCGCCGGAAAATCCACGCTGATCAAGATTCTCAGCGGCGTGCATGCCTTCGATAGCGGCGCGATCGAGATCGCAGGCCAGCCGGTGGCGTTCGACAGCCCGGCGAAGTCGCGCGAGGCGGGCATCGCCGTCGTCTACCAAGACCTCAGCCTCGTTGAATCGCTCAGCGTCGCCGACAATCTGTTGCTCGGCCGCGAGCCGCTCGGCCGCTTCGGCTTTGTCCGGAAGCGCGCATTGATGGCGCAGGCCCGAGAGTTTTTGGCGCAACTCGGCATTCCCCTCGACATCAGGGCGACCGTGGGCTCGTTGCCGTTTGCTTATCGCCAGATGACGGAGATCGCGAAAGCGCTGATGGGTGAGGTGCGGCTGCTCATCCTCGATGAGCCGACGTCGTCGCTGACGTCGGACGAGGTCCGCATCCTGTTTGACGCGATCGGGAAGGTGACGCGCCGCGGGGTCGGTGTGATCTATGTGACCCATCGGCTGAACGAAGTGTTCGAGATCTCGCAGCGCGTCACGGTGCTGCGCGACGGCGCCAATGCCGGCACGTTCGTCACCGCGGCGACTGACATGAAGCGGCTGGTCAATGCGATCGTCGGAAGCGATCGCGCGACGCCGTCTGCACCTCGCGCTAAACCGCCGGCCACGCGTTCCGTCGAGGCGCCGCTCGTTCTATCTCTATCGAACGTATCCAATGACAGCCTCCGTGCGGTGGACCTGTCGGTTAGGGAGGGCGAGATCCATGGCCTGGCCGGATTGATCGGCAGCGGCCGCACCGAGATCCTGGAAACCATCTTCGGCCTGCGGCCGGTCGAAAGCGGCACATTCGAAATCGACGGCCGTCGATGGCTGCCGAAGAGCCCGGCCGACGCGATCGACCGGGGCATCGCGCTGGTGCCCGAGGATCGTCACGTGCAGGGCCTGGTGCTGGATCATTCGATCGAGCGGAACGTCACGCTGTCGCGGCTCCCCTATTTATCGCGCTGGGGCTGGATGCAGCACCGCGCGGCGCTGCGGCGCGCGGAGAATGCGATCGGCAAGCTCGCGGTGAAGGCGCAGGGCGCCGCGAGCCTGGTCAGGACGCTCTCCGGCGGCAACCAGCAGAAGGTCGTATTCGCCAAATGGAACGATCCGCGGCCGCGCGTGCTGCTTCTCGACGAGCCCACCGTCGGCGTCGATGTCGGCGCGCGCAAGGAAATCTACGGCGTGATCCGGCATGCCGTCCGCGATGGCACCGGCGTTCTCGTCGTCTCCTCCGACCTGGTCGAGCTGATCGAGCTCTGTGACCGCATTTCCGTGATCGTCGACGGCCGCGTCGTCCGGACCCTGGTGCGTGGTGAGATCGACGATGCCGAGGAGCTTCATCATCTCCTCCAGGTGTTCCAGGCCTCCGGCCAAAGCGCATTGGAAAGAGGCGTATCGCAAGAGCTGCCAGCATGACCGAATTGACCGCGTCCAATATCGTCGCCCCGCCGACACCGTCCGATCGCCGTCGCAAGCTGCTGCAGAGCCTGCTGCGCGGCGAGCGGCCGTACATGCTCTACATCGCCTTCGTCATCCTGCTCGTCGTGTTCAGCCTGTCCTCGCCCTGGTTCCTGTCGGTCGAGAACTTCCTCAACATTGGCCGGCAGACCACGCTGGTGTCGATCATCGCCGTCGGCATGACCTTCGTCATCATTGCGCGCCAGATTGATCTGTCGGTCGCATCGACCCTGGCGCTCTCGGGCATGGCGGCGGCGCTGGCAATGAGCCGGATCGACAACAGTTGGATCGTCGGCGCGGTGGCCGGGCTCGGCACCGGCGCGCTGGTCGGTTTGCTCAACGGCATCCTGACCACGCAACTCTCGATTCCATCGTTCCTGGTGACGCTCGGCACGCTCAGCGTGGCGCGTGGGTTCGCAATGATGGTCACCAACACCAAACCGGTCATCATCACCAACGAGACGTATTTTTCGGTCTTCGGCGAGGGCTCATTCCTGGGCATTCCCGTGCCGATCGCCTGGACGCTGGCCGCGATGATCGCGGGCATCCTGCTGCTGCACTACAACGTGTTTGGCCGGCGGATCTATGCGGTCGGCGGCAACCCGACGGCGGCGCTCTATTCGGGCATCAACACCAAATGGGTGACGACGGCAGCTTTCGTCCTCACCGGCACGCTGGCCGGTCTTGCGGCGCTGGTGCTGTCGGCGCGCTCGCACGCGGCGCGGCCGGATGTCGTGCAGGGCATGGAGCTCGACGTCATTGCTGCCGTCATTCTCGGTGGCTGCAGCCTGTTCGGCGGGCGCGGCTACATCCTGGGCACCTTGTTCGGCAGCCTGATCATCGGAATGCTCAACAATGGTCTCGTGCTGCTCGGCGTCAGCTCGCCGATGCAGCTCGTGATCAAGGGCGCGATCATCGTTGCCGCGGTGGCTTTCACGAAACGCTAGGCGGGGTCAGGCGCATCGCATGACGCACAGATTCATTGCGCTGCGCGGGTAGGGGCAAGGTCGCTGGCCCTCCGGTCAATCGGCGACCAAAATGGGAGGAAACCATGAAGCCAATCTTGCGACAAACCGTGCCGCTGACCGCGCTGATTGCGGCAACGGTGATTTCAACTGTTCCCGCAGCCATGGCCGAAGTGCCGGCAACCTGCATCAAGGGCGTCGATCTTTCGACACTCGGACCGAAATCGATCGTCGGACAGGGGCCGCATGGCGAGAAGGCTGCGTCGCCCGAGGTGCTCGCGCTGTCGGAGGCCGATGTGGCCAAGATCAAGGAGCGCCATTTCAAGGTCGGCATCTCCATGCAGACGGTCAATCTCGACTGGTCGCAGCTCCAGATCCAGGGCATCACCGACACGCTGAAGAAATACGGCGTGACCGTCACCGGAGTCGCGTCGGCCGAATATCAGGTCGACAAGCAGATCGCCGACATCGAGAACACCATCCAGCAGCATCCGGATGGCATCATCTCGATCCCGGTCGACTTCACCGCGACCGCGCCGACCTACAAGAAGATCGCCAAGGCCGGCATCAAGCTGGTCCTGATGGACAGCATTCCGACCGGCCTGAAGCATCCCGAGGAATACGCCGCGATGGTCTCGGCGGACAGCCAGGGCAACGGGCAGATCGCGGCGCAGATCCTGGCCTCCTGCGTGGCGCAGGGCGGCACCATCGGCCTCGTCAATTTCGGCGTCGACTATTTCAGCACCAACGAGCGCACCAAGGGCGTCCGCGAGTGGATGAAGAAGAACCGGCCGGACATCAAGATGAAGCAGGTCGATTTCACCGATCCGCCGAAGGTCTCGCAGATTGCCGGTGACTTCCTCACCGGCAATCCCGATATCAAGGGATTGTTCGCAGTGTGGGATCAGCCGGCGCTGGATACGCTGAGCTCGATGCGGGCGCAGGGCATCGACATCCCCGTCACCACGGTCGACCTCGGCCTGCAATCGGCGATCGAGATCGCCAAGAGCGGTCCGCTGAAGGCGACCGGCTCGCAGCGTCCCTACGATCAGGGCGTCGCAGAGGCGATGGCGATGATGAACGCGCTGCTGGGCAAGGAAACGCCGGCCTGGATCGGCGTGCAGTCGCGCTGCCGGTGACGCAGTCGAACGTGCTGGAGTCCTACAAGACGGTGTTCAAGAAGGAGCCTCCACCGGAGCTGACCGACGCCTGCAACAAGGCGAAGCCGGCCTGCAACTGAGCTCTTCGCTCGCGGTTGCACGGTGTCGCAACGGCGTGCAACCGCTGACCGGCCTGATCCGGGCGAGCCAGCCCCCGCCCGGGTCAGGTTGCGTTGGTCACATACTCGACGGGCAGGCTGCGGAAGTGCTTGCGCATCTCCGCTGAGGCCATGCCGCCGACGATGATCCGCGAATACGCCTCGACGTCGGAGAAGAACGCCGGCTTGAGGCTGCCGAGCTTGCTCGCATCGACCACCAGGATACTTTCCATCGCGGTGGCAATGACGGCCTGCTTGATGGCGACTTCGTGAAAGTTCGAGCAGCTCGCGCCGCGGCTCCAGTGCACGCCGCCTGCGGAGATGAAGGCCTTGTTGATCCCGAGCCGCCGCAGGTAGGCCAAGCCATCGTCCGATGAGAAGGACTGCGACGAGGGATGGTAGAGCCCGCCCATCAGCATCACCTGCGTGGCCGGGCGCCGCGTCACGATGGTCGCCACGTTCATCGAATAGCAGATTACCGAGAGCGGCAGATCCTCGGGCAGGCAGTCCGCCAGCGATTGCATCGTGGTGCCGCAGTCGATGAAGATCGTGTCGCCTTCCTTGATCGAGGCGGCGGCAGACCGGCAGGCAAGCAGCTTGTCCTGGGTGTGCTGGTCGATCTCCTGCTCGAAGGTGTACTTGATCCCGGTCGGTGACGCGGCGTTGACGACGTAGCCGCCGAGCAGCGCAAGCGCGGCCTCCGGCCCGGCGAGGTCGCGTCGCACGGTCATTTCAGACACCTTGAGCAGTTCGGCGGCGTCCTTCAGGTGCAGCGCGCCGCTGCTCTCGACGGCGCGACGCAGCCGTTGCAGGCGCTGAACGCGCGTCTCGCTTGGTCGTGTCGGTGTTTCAGTCATTTTGGTCACCGAGCTTTGCTTATCCCGTTGACAATGATCTTACAATGTTGTGAGTTTATCAACGGCCATATGTTACAATAATAACATTCGGGCTAAGTGAATTCATCCCAGTGTCCGGCGAGTCGTGCGACCGGCAGGCGATGAGCTCCAGTGAACGGGAGGATCACATGTTGCGATCGGGTCATTCAGTCTATCTGGCGCTTCAGTCGATTCGCTAGGATCGCGGTTCGATGACGCAGAGCGTCTTCATCCAAAATCCATCCGCAGTGCCGGTGCAGCCTCATGGTCGGGGCGAGCCGCGCGCGCTTGCGGTCTCGCGCAACAGCGGTCGCGCGCTCGAGATGGATTGGATCGACGAGATCAGGATCAACCTGTCCGCCGCCGAGCGACGCGTGGCGAGCCTGCCGGGCCGGCGCACCGTCAAGAAGGACGCACAGGCTGCGTGGCTTCTGAAGGCGATCACCTGCATCGATCTGACGACCCTCAACGGCGACGATACCGCGGAGCGGGTGAAACGCCTCTGCGCCAAGGCTAAGGCCCCGGTGCGAAGCGACATTCTCGAGGCGCTCGGCTTCGCCAGCCGTGAGCTGCACACCGGGGCGGTGTGCGTCTATCACCGCTTTGTTGCAACCGCAGTCGAAGCGCTCGACGGATCCGATATTCCGGTCGCCGCGGTCTCGACCGGATTTCCGGCCGGTCTCGTGCCGCATGACCTGAAGCTCAAGGAGATCGAAGCCTCGGTCCGGGACGGCGCGCAGGAGATCGACATCGTCATCACCCGCGAACACGTGCTGACCGGAGACTGGCGCGGGCTCTATGCCGAGGTGCGGGATTTCCGCGCCGCGTGCGGCGATGCGCATCTGAAGACCATTCTGGCGACCGGCGATCTCAAGACGTTGCGCAACGTCGCCAAGGCCTCGATGGTCTGCATGATGGCCGGGGCCGATTTCATCAAGACCTCGACCGGCAAGGAGGGCGTGAATGCGACGCTGCCGGTTACGCTCGCGATGTTGCGGATGATCCGCGTGTATCAGGAGCGCACCGGCTACAAGATCGGCTTCAAGCCCGCCGGCGGAATCTCGACGGCCAAGGACGTGCTCAACTATCAGTTCCTGATGAAGGAGGAATTGGGCCGCGACTGGCTCGAGCCGGATCTGTTCCGGATCGGCGCGTCGAGCCTGCTTGCTGATATCGAGCGCCAGCTCGAGCATCACGTCACCGGCCGCTACTCGGCCTTCAACCGTCACCCCGTGGGATGAGACTCCGGCGATGAGCGTCGCACATTACTACGAGACCATGGAGTATGGTCCCGCGCCAGAGGCGGACGGCGAAGCGCGCGCCTGGCTGAAGCAGCACGGAGCCGTGTTCGGGCACTTTATCGACGGCAAGTTCGTCGCGCCGCATTCCGGCAAGCACCTCACGACGATCGAGCCTGCCACCGGCAAGACGCTGGCCAAAATCGCCGAAGGCTCCGCCGCCGACGTCGAGGCCGCGGTGCGCGCCGTGCGCAAAGCGCAGCCGCTATGGGCCAAGCTCGGCGGTCACGGCCGCGCACGCCATCTCTACGCGCTGGCGCGCATGCTGCAGCGTCATGCGCGCCTGTTTGCGGTGCTGGAAGCGATCGACAACGGCAAGCCGATCCGCGAGACGCGAGATCTCGACGTGCCGCTCGCCGCGCGCCATTTCCTGTATCATGCCGGCTGGGCGCAATTGCAGGAGCGCGAGTTCGCCGATCAGGTGCCGGTCGGCGTGATCGGGCAGATCATCCCGTGGAACTTCCCGCTGCTGATGCTGGCATGGAAGATCGCGCCCGCGCTGGCCGCGGGCAATACGGTGGTGCTGAAGCCGGCCGAGTTCACCTCGCTGACCGCCTTGCTGTTCGCCGAGCTTGCGGCGGACACCGGTCTGCCGCCGGGTGTGCTGAATGTGGTGACGGGCGATGGCGCGACCGGCGCGCTGCTTGTCGAGAGCCCCGGCGTCGACAAGATCGCGTTCACCGGCTCGACCGAGGTCGGGCGGCTGATCCGGCAATCGACCGCCGGGAGCGGCAAGTCGCTGACGCTCGAGCTCGGCGGCAAGTCGCCCTTCATCGTGTTCGATGATGCCGACATCGACGGCGCTGTGGAAGGCGTGGTCGACGCCATCTGGTTCAACCAGGGTCAGGTCTGCTGCGCCGGTTCGCGCCTGCTGCTGCAGGAAGGAATCGCCGAGACCTTCCGCAGGCGCCTCATCCGCCGCATGGAAACGTTGCGTGTCGGCATGCCGCTCGACAAGGCGATCGACATGGGTGCGGTGGTGGCGCCGGTGCAGCTCGAGCGGATCAAGGCGCTGGTCGAGACCGGGGTGAGGGAGGGCGCCGAGAAATACCAAGCGCCCGGCGCGATCCCGGCAGAAGGGTGCTTCTATCCGCCGACCCTGCTCTGGAACGTGCAGCCGTCCTCGACCGTCGCGGTCGAGGAGATCTTCGGGCCGGTGCTGGTGGCGATGACGTTCCGCACGCCCGACGAGGCCGTGATGCTCGCCAACAACACACGTTACGGGCTTGCCGCCAGCGTGTGGAGCGAGACGATCGGGCTGGCGCTGGATATCGCGCCAAAGCTCCTGGCCGGTGTGGTCTGGGTCAACGCGACCAATCTATTCGATGCCAGTGTCGGCTTTGGCGGCTATCGCGAGTCCGGGTTCGGTCGCGAGGGCGGCCGCGAAGGCGTGCACGAATATCTCAAGCCGAAGGCCTGGAGCGGGCGTAAGCCGCGCCCGGTGGCGCCTCCGCAGCCGGCTCCGGCTGGCTCGAATGCCGGCTTCGGCGTGCCGCCGATCGACCGGACCGCGAAGCTTTTTGTCGGCGGCAAGCAGGTGCGCCCCGACGGCAATTACTCGCGTGCCGTGCTGTCAGCGAAAGGGCGGAATCTGGGCGAGGTGGGCGAGGGTAACCGCAAGGACATCCGCAATGCCGTGGCCGCGGCGCGTGCGGCCGAGGCGTGGGCGAAGGCCACCGCGCATAATCGCGCCCAAATCCTTTACTACCTTGCCGAAAATCTCTCCGCGCGCGGGGAAGAATTCGCCCGACGCATTGCCGACATGACCGGTGTATCGGGCGCGAAGGCGCGCGCGGAAGTCGATGCCAGTATCGAGCGCTTGTTCAGCTATGGGGCCTGGGCCGACAAATTCGAGGGGAGCATCCATGCGCCGCCGTTGCGCGGCGTTGCGCTGGCGATGCACGAGCCGATCGGCGTGGTTGGTGTCGCCTGTCCCGACGAGGCGCCATTGCTTGCCTTCGTCAGCCTGGTGGCGCCGTTGATTGCGATGGGCAACCGTGTCGTCGCCGTGCCGAGCGAGCGGCATCCGCTCGCCGCGACCGATTTCTATCAGGTGCTGGAGACGTCGGATGTCCCGGCAGGTGTCGTCAATATCGTCACCGGCAGCCGTGATGGGCTCGCGAATGTGCTGGCCGAGCATGACGATGTCGACGCACTCTGGGTATTCGGTTCGCAGGAAGCCTCGGCGGCGGCCGAGCGGCTGTCGGTCGGCAATCTCAAGCGCACGCTGGTTGACTACGGCCTGATGCTTGACTGGTATGACGGGGCGGCATCCGAAGGCCCGATCCTGCTCCGCCATGCGGTGCAGGTGAAGAACATCTGGATTCCCTATGGAGACTAGGGAGACTGCCTCGCCGTGAGGCGAGCGGAGAATCCGGGCCGTCAGAGTCCGGACGTTTTCGAGGAAGGGAGGAGGCAATATGCTCAAGGGCATCAATCCACTGCTGAACGCCGACGTGCTCTGTGCGCTGCGCGCCATGGGGCATGGGGATCGGCTGGTCGTCTGCGACACCAATTTTCCGGCCGACTCGATCGCGCGCCAGACGGCGCTTGGCCGGCTGCTGCGCATCGACAATGTCAGCGCCGCCAAGGCCGTCGAAGCTATTCTCTCGGTGCTCCCGCTCGACACCTTCGTCGACGATGCGGCGATCCGGATGGAGATCGTTGGCCAGCCCAAGGAAGTGCCGCCGGTGCAGCGCGAGGTGCAATCCGCGATCGACCACGCCGAGGGGCGGTCCTGGCCGCTTGTCGGCGTTGAGCGCCACGCCTTCTACGAAAAGGCCAAGACGGCTTACTGCGTGATCGCAACGGGCGAGCGCCGCTTCTACGGCTGCTTCCTGTTCAGCAAGGGCGTCATCGGACCGGACGGAGAGTGATGACCATGAGCAGGAGCGGCGTCGCCATCCTCGGCGTCTTCGTCGTCGATCTGGCCTTCCGCGCCGGCAACATGCCGGCGATCGGCGAGACCATTGCCGGATCGGGATTTGCGATGGGTCCCGGCGGCAAGGGATCCAATCAGGCGGTCGCTGCCGCGCGCGCGGGCGCCGGCGTGACCTTCATCTCCCGGATCGGCAGCGATGCCTTCGGCGAACTCGCGATCAAGACGTGGGAGGCCGAGGGCATCCGGCCGCGCGTCGCCAAGACCGCCGACACGCCGACCGGCGCGGCGTTTATCTACGTGCACGAGACGCGCGGCGACAACGCGATCATCGTGGTGGCCGGGGCGGCCGGCGGTCTCTGTCCGGCCGATGTCGACGCGGCGGCCGATGCCATCCGCGACAGCCGGGTGTTCGTGACGCAGCTCGAACAGCCTGTCGATGCGGCGCGGCGCGGGCTTGAGCTCGCGCGCGCGGCAGGCTGCATCACGGTGCTCAACCCTGCGCCGGCGATCAAGTTCGATAGCAGCCTGTTCACGCTGTGCGACTATGTCGTACCCAACGAGACCGAGGCCGAAGCGTTGACCGGGATCGCCGTTGGCGACCTCGCCGGTGCGCGACGCGCCGCCGACGCGCTGCTGGCCAAGGGAGCGGGGACGGCGCTGATCACGCTCGGGGAGCGCGGTGCGCTGTTCCATGGCCGCGATCGCTCGCTGCATGTGCCGCCGTTTGCTGCCGGCAAGGTGATCGAAACGACCGGTGCGGGCGACGCCTTCGTCGGCGGCTTTGCGGCGGCGCTCGCGGACGGCGCCGATCCGCTCGCCGCTGCGCGCTTCGGTTCGGCGACGGCCGGGATTTCGGTGACGCGAGCCGGGACGGCACCTTCGATGCCGCGGCGCGCGGAGATCGAAGCTCTCTTGAGGGAGTGATCCACTCGATGATGCGGAATGATCCGATCAAGCATGTCTTTATCTGGCCGGCGGTGCTCGTCGTGCTGGCGATCTCGATCTTTCCGCTGATCTATTCGCTGACCACGAGCTTCCTCAGCTATCGCCTCATTCCGCCGATCCCGCCCCGCGTGGTCTGGCTCGGCAATTATGCGTCGCTGCTGCAGGAGCCGCGGTTCTGGAATGCGATCTCCACCACGACGTTGATCGCCTTCATCGCGGTCGGGCTGCAATACGCAATCGGCTTCGGCGTGGCGTTGGCGCTCAATGCGCGTGTGCCGGGCGAGCGGCTGTTTCGTGTCGCTTTGCTGCTGCCTATGCTGCTCGCGCCGGTGGCTGTCGCGCTGGTGGCGCGCATGATGTTCAACCCGACCATGGGGCCGCTCAACCAGTTCCTCAGCCAGTTCGGCCTGGTCAACCTGCCATTCCTCACCAACGGGCATTGGGCGCTCGCCTGCATCATCGCGGTCGAGATCTGGCAGTGGACGCCGTTCGTGATCCTGATGATGCTGGCCGGGCTGCAAACGCTGCCGCAGGATGTCTACGAGGCGGCCGAGCTCGAGAATGCCAGCGCCTGGCAACAGTTTTGGGGCATCACCTTTCCGATGATGCTGCCGATCTCGGCCGCGGTCGTCTTTATCCGGCTGATCGAGAGCTACAAGATCATGGACACCGTGTTCGTGATGACGGGCGGCGGACCGGGGGTGGAGACCGAGACGCTGACCCTGTTCGCCTACCAGGAAGGGTTCAAGAAGTTCAATCTCGGCTACACGTCCGCGCTGAGCTTCCTGTTCCTGATCGCGATTACGATCATCGGCGTCACCTATCTGGCGCTGCTGCGGCCGCATCTGGAGAAGCGCCGATGAGCGGCCGCGACCTGACCGGACTTTCCCCCTGGAGCCGCCGCCTGGTCGCTGCCGGCGTGCTCGTCTGGTGCTTGATCACGGTGTTTCCGCTTTATTGGGTGGTGGTGACGGCGTTCAAGACGCCGCCGGGCGTGGTCGGCGGCCCGACCTACCTGCCGTTCGTCGACTTCACGCCGACCTTGCAGGCCTTCATCGACCTCTACCATGGCATCCGCGGTGAGTTCTTCCGGACCTTCCTGAACTCGACCATCGTGGGCCTCTCGGCTGCGGCGATCGCCACCACGATCGGTGCGATGGCGGCCTATGCGCTGGTGCGGTTCGAGTTCAAGGTCCGCCTCGGCGCGGGTCTCGCCTTCCTCCTGCTCGCGCTCGGCGGCTATCTCGTCTTCAACAACACGCTTGGCTTCACGCGGCCGCAGGCGCTGCTGCTGGCCTTCCCGATCGCACTTGTGGTCGCGGTTATCGCCAACCGGCTTCCCTTGCCCGGACCGATCCTCGGCAATGAGGATATCCTGTTCTGGTTCGTCAGCCAGCGCATGTTCCCGCCGATCGTCGCGGCCTTTGCGCTGTATCTGCTCTACAGCGAGATCGGCAGGCTCGGATTCCAGCTCATCGACAGCTACATCGGCTTGACGCTGTGCTACGTCGCGTTCTCGCTGCCGATCGTCGTCTGGCTGATGCGGGACTTCTTCGAGGCCGTGCCGATCGAGGTCGAGGAGGCCGCGATGGTCGACAACGTGCCGAGCTGGCGCATCTTCTTCGGCATCGTGGTGCCGATGTCGATGAACGGACTGCTGGCGACCTTCATGATCACGCTGGCCTTTGTCTGGAACGAGTTCCTGTTCGCACTGTTCCTGACCAATTCCAGATGGCAGACGCTTCCCATTCTGGTGGCGGGACAGAACAGCCAGCGCGGCGATGAATGGTGGGCGATTTCGGCGGCGGCGCTGGTCGCCATCATTCCGATGATGATCATGGCGGGCCTGCTGAGCCGCATGATGCGCTCCGGCCTGCTGCTCGGAGCCATCAAGTAAGAAGACTTAGGTAGGGAGGAGTAGACGATGTTGCGACGAACGTTCCTGATGCTTGCCACCTCGCTCGCCACGGCCTGTATCACGGCCCAGGCGAACGCCGCCTGCAGTCCGGATTATTCCGGCGTCACCTTGACGGTGGCGTCGCAGACCGGGCCATATATCGCCTCCGCGCTCAAGCTCGGCGCGGACGAATGGACGAAGAAGACCTGCGGCAAGGTCAATGTCGTCGAGTTTCCGTGGTCGGAGCTGTATCCTAAGATCGCGACGTCGCTGACGTCGTCGGATGCGACCTTCGATCTCGTCAGCTTTGCACCGGCCTGGCTGCCGGACTTCGTGCCCTATCTCAGCGAGATGCCGAAGGAGATGCAGTCCGGCAAGGATTGGGACGATATCGAGCCTGCCTATCGCGAACGCCTGATGGTGTGGGAAGGCAAGATCTATTCGCAGTCGATGGACGGCGACGTGCACACCTACACCTACCGCACCGACCTGTTCAGCGATCCCAAGGAGAAGGACGGCTTCAAGGCCAAATACGGCTACGACCTGGCGCCGCCGAAGACCTGGAAGCAGTATCTCGACATCGCCGAGTTCTTCCAGCGCCCGGACAAGGGGCTGTGGGGCACGGCGGAAGCGTTCCGTCGCGGCGGCCAGCAGTTCTGGTTCTTCTTCAGCCATGCGGCGGCCTATACCAACAACCCGAACTATCCGGGCGCGATGTTCTTCGACCCGGAGACGATGGACGCCCAGATCAACAATCCCGGCTGGGTGAAGGGGCTGGAGGAATATATCCGCGCCTCGAAGCTTGGACCGCCCAACGCGCTCAACTTCTCCTTCGGCGAGGTGAACGCGGCGGTGGCCGGCGGTCAGGTAGCGGAGTCGATCGGATGGGGCGACACCGGCGTCATTGCGGCCGATCCGAAGCAATCGAAAATCTCCGGCAAGGTGGGCTCGGCGATGCTACCCGGTTCGGATGAGATCTGGAACGCCAAGACCAAGAAGTGGGACAAGTTCCCGTCGGTGTTGCCGGGCCCGTTCATGGCGTTCGGTGGCTGGCAGATTGCCGTGCCGAAGGCCGGCAAGAACCAGCAGGCGGCGTGGGACTTCGTCAAGACGCTGACCAGCCCGGAAGTGTCCGGTCAGGCGGCGATCACCGGCGGCAGCGGCGTCAATCCCTATCGCAAGTCGCACACGGCCAATCTGCAGCTCTGGAGCAAGATCTTCACGTCTGAAGAGGCCAAGGAGTATCTCGGCGCGCAGTCGGACTCGATCAACGCCAAGAACGTGGCGCTCGACATGCGGCTGCCCGGCTACTTCTCCTACACCGAGGTCGTGGAAATCGAGCTCGGCAAGGCGCTGGCCGGCCAGACCACGCCGCAGGCGGCTCTCGACGCGATGGCGAAGGAATGGAATCGTCTGACCGACGAATTCGGCCGCGCCAAGCAGCTCGCCGCCTACCGTGCGGCGATGGGCCTGCCGCCCAAGAACTAACATGCTCATGAGGTCCCGGATGACCCGTGATGTCGTCCGGGACCTCAACGACTATCTGCGAGAGACAGAAAAGATTCCATGGCGCACGTCGAGATCGAGAACGTCAGCAAGGCATACGGACCCTACAAGATCATCGAAGGGCTCGATCTCAACGTCGTCGACGAGGAGTTCGTCGTACTGGTCGGTCCGTCCGGCTGCGGCAAGACGACGACACTGCGGATGATCGCGGGGCTCGAGACCGTCACCAGCGGCACGATCCGGATCGGCAATCGCGACGTGACGCAACTGCGGCCGGGACTGCGCAATTGCGCGATGGTGTTCCAGAACTACGCGCTCTATCCGCACATGACGGTCGGCGAGAACATCGGCTACGGCATGAAGGTGCGCGGCGAGTCGCGTACCAGCATCGAGAAGTCCGTCAAGGACGTGGCGCGGATCCTCGACCTCGAGCAATATCTCGACCGTCGCCCCAAGCAGCTCTCGGGCGGTCAGCGTCAGCGCGTGGCGATCGGCCGCGCCATCGTGCGCAGCCCCGACGTGTTCCTGTTCGACGAGCCGCTGTCCAATCTCGACGCCAAGCTGCGCATCGAGATGCGTACCGAAATCAAGGCGCTGCACCGCCGGCTTGCCAAGACCATCGTCTACGTGACTCACGACCAGGTCGAAGCCATGACGATGGCCGACCGTGTCGTGGTGATGAACCGCGGCCGGATCGAGCAGGCGGCCGATCCGATCACGATCTACGAGAAGCCGAGCAACCTGTTTGTCGCGGGCTTCATCGGCGCACCCAGCATGAACTTCATCCACGGCGAGATTGTTGCGCGCGACGGCGGATTGTTTTTCACCGAGCCATCCGGCACGGCGTTGAGGCTGCCGAAGTCCCGCGAGGCGGCCTATGCCGGCAGCGTCGGCAAGCCGGTGGTGCTGGGCGTCCGACCCGATCATGTCCTGCATCAGGGAGCGCCGGCTGATACTTCTATCCGCATGATCGTGAAGGACGTGGAGCCGCTCGGCCCGCACACGCTGGTGATCGGTAGCGTCGGCGCGTTCCCCTTCACGGCGCAGATGCACGTCGGCGTCGCGGCTGAGCCGGACCGTCCGTTCGACGTCAACCTCGATCTCCAACGCGCGCACTTGTTCGACCGCGCGTCGGGGCAGGCGATCGCGGCGCCTTGAACCAACTTCGCATCGGTCATGGGCATGGGCAGCGGCGGGGCAAACCGCGATAAGTTTAGATCGAATCGAGTTGGGCCAGGCGTTCGGTTCACCTCTCCCTTGGGAGAGGTCGATTTGCGCAGCAAATCGGGTGAGGGGCCGCGGCGCCAAAGAGAGACCGTAATTCCTCACCCGGCGCTGCGCGCCGACCTCTCCCAAGGGAGAGGTGAAGCACCGCCGCCGCTCCGGCTCAACCGGATCGCATCGCGATCTAGACCTTATGGCGCCTCCACGGACGCAAGTTGCTCGACATCCACAACCGCAACCACGGCATTGCGCTCGACCGTCTCGCCGGCGCAGACATGCACGGCGCTCACGATGCCGTCGACCTTGCTGGCGAGGCGCAATTCCATCTTCATGGACTCCATCACGACGACGGTGTCGCCTGCCTTGACGCGGTCGCCGACCGTGGCGTCGGCCTTCAGCACGACGCCGGTCATCGGTGCCCGCACCTCTCCGCTGACCTCGGTCGCCGCGCTGATGTAGCCGAGATACGGCATCGCCGTCAGCGCGTGGCGTTTCCGCCGATCCTGAACGAAGATCGTTTGATCCTGTTGCTGGATGCGGACGGTTCGATGTTGCGACCCGGTCACCGCCGCGAACAGGTGGTCGCCAAGGCTGGTCAATTTGACGCGGATGCGCGCGTCATCGATGCCGACCAGCATCGAGCCGTCGGCGGCCAGAGGCGCAAAGCGGATCTCCGCACTGGCATCTCCACTCTCCAGGTGCAGGATCGGGATCGAGGACAGTCCCTCGTCGGCGGCCGCCATCTGCCATCCCGTGAGTTGCCGCGTCTGCCAGGGATTAGTCGATGCGGCCGGCCGGCTTTGCAGCAGCCAGAAACAGGCCGCCATCGCCAGCGCCTCGACGTCCAGCGCCCGGTTTGCTGCGGTGAGAGAGATGATCTCGTCATCGATCAGGCGGGTGTGGAACGTGGCATTCCGCGTCGCGGGCAGCGCGATCAGGCGCTGGAGGAAATCCTGGTTGGTCGTCAGGCCGAGGATCGAGGTTTCGTCCAAGGCGGTTGCCAGCCGGTCGATCGCTGCTTCGCGCGTGTCGGCATAAGAAATCAGTTTGGCCAACATGGAATCGTAGTGCGGCGTGATCACGGAGCCGGTCTCGATGCCGGTCTCGACGCGAGTGTCGCCGTTGGGGAACCGCACATGAGCAAGCTCGCCGGTTGACGGCATGAAGCCGTGATCGGAATCCTCGGCGCAGAGCCGGGCTTCGACGGCATGCCCGCGCAGGCGGATCCGGTCTTGCGCGAACGGCAACCCCTCGCCAGCCGCGATCCGAAGCATGAGCTCGACGATATCGAGGCCGGTCACCATCTCGGTGACGGGATGCTCAACCTGGAGCCGTGGATTGACCTCGAGGAAGTAGTACTCGCTGCCGCTGACGATGAATTCGACGGTGCCCACGCCGCGATATTCCAGGCGCTGACCCAGGCGAACCGCATCGGCAAGGATACGCTTGCGCATGGGATCGGGAAGGTTGGCCGCCGGAGCTTCCTCGATCAGCTTCTGGTGGCGCCGCTGCAGCGTACATTCGCGCTCGAACAGGTGGACCACATTGCCTTTGCCGTCTCCGGCAATCTGCACCTCGATGTGACGGCCGCGCCCGACCAGCTTCTCGACGATGAGGCCTGCGTGGCCGAACGCATTCCTGGCCTCGCGCATCGCAGATTCGATCTCTTCGCTGAGGCGGTCCAGCGTCGTGATCGCGCGCATTCCCTTGCCGCCACCGCCGGCCGCGGCCTTGAGCATGACGGGAAGACTGAGTTCGCTGACGATCCGCGCAATCTCACCTGGATCTTCGCTCGGCGTCGTGCTGCCCGGAACGGTCGGCACGTCAGCGGCCGCCGCTTCCGCCTTGGCGGAGGCCTTATCGCCAAGCCGTTCGATCGTCTCCGGCGTGGGGCCGATGAAGACGAGGCCGGCAGCCTCCACCGCACGGGCAAAGCCGGCGTTCTCGGCGAGGAAGCCAAAGCCGGGATGAATGGCCTCGGCGCCGGTGGCTTTGGCGGCGCCGATCACGGCGTCAATGTTGAGGTAGCTTTCGGCCGCCGGGGCGCCCCCGATCTCGACGGATTCGCCGATCAGCTTGACGGCGAGGGAGCCCGCATCCGCCGAGGAATGGACTCCTGCGACGGCAATGCCGAGCCGTTGGCAGGTGCGGGCGATCCGGCATGCGATCTCGCCGCGATTGGCGATCAGGATCTTGTTAAACACGGAAGCGGTCCTCCATCGGTCACATCCGGAGCACGCCGAAATTCGTCGGCTGGGGCGGCAGGCGGCCGGCGAGGTCGAGGAGCAGGCCCATCACGTGGCGCGTTTCCAGCGGGTCGATCACCATGTCGCACCAGGTGTTGCGCGCGAAATTGTAGGCGTTGGCAAACTCCTCGAAGGTCTTGCGGGTCGGCGCCATGTAGGCTTCGCGCTCCGCATCGGTCCAACTGCTGCCTTCGCGCTTGTGGACCTCGTCGCGAACCATCGCGAGCGTGGTGGCGGCCTGGTCCGGACCCATGATCGCCGAGCGGCCGTTCGGCCACATCATCATCGCATTGGGCTTGAAGGCGCGGCCGCACATTGCAAGATATCCGGCCCCATAGGCGTTGCCGACGATCAGCGTGTATTTCGGCACGTTGGCGCTCGCCATCGCCGTGATCATTTTGGCGCCATCCTTGGAGATGCCACCTTCCTCCGCCTCGCGGCCGACCATGAAGCCGGTGACATCGGCAATGAACAGCAGCGGAATGTTACGCTTGCAGCAGAGATCGATGAAGTGGGTCGCCTTCAATGCGCTCTCCGAGAACAGGACGCCATTGTTGCAGAGGAGGCCAACCTCGAAGCCCATGATCCTGGCAAAGCCCGTGATCAATGTGTCGCCGTAGAGCGGCTTGAACTCGTGGAATTCGCTGCCGTCGACCAGGCGCGCAACGATGTCGCGATTGTTGGTGGGGATGCGGGGATCCGAGCTGATCAATCCGTAGATCTCGCTCGGATCGAACACGGGGTCGCGTGCCGGCGCCACCGTCCGGCGCTGCGCGGGAACATCACCCAGATTGGCCACGATGTCGCGGGTGATCGCGATGGCGTGGCCGTCGTTCTCGGCGAGGTGATCGGTGACGCCGCTGATCCGGCTGTGCATCTCGCCACCGCCGAGCTCTTCGATGCCGACCTCTTCGCGCGTCGCGGCGTAGACGAGCTGCGGTCCGCCGAGGAACATTGCGCCTTGATTACGCACGATCACCGTTTCGTCGCAGAGCGCCGGCATGTAGGCGCCGCCTGCCGTCGAGGGACCGTGGACGATAGCGATCTGCGGGATGCCTTCGCCGGACATCCGGATCTGGTTGTAGAAGATCGAGCCGAACTGACCCTCGTCGGGAAAGATGTTGGGCTGGTCGGGAAGATTGGCGCCACCCGATTGCACCATGGTGATGCAGGGCAGGCGATGCTGCCAGGCAAAGCGCTGGGCGCGGACATGCTTCTTGCAGGTAATGCCGTAATAGGTGCCGCCTTTCACGGTCGGCTCGTTGGCGATGATCATGCAGGGGCGGCCCTTGATTATGCCGACGCCGGTGATGATGCTGCCGCCGGGCGGCACGCCCTCGTACATGCCTTCGCCCGCAAGCTGGCAGAATTCCAGGAAAGGCGATCCCGGATCGATCAGCGCGGCGATCCGCTCACGCGGCAGCAACTGGTTACGCTCCTTGTGCAGACGCCGCGCGCGCTCGGGGCCACCGAGTGCGGCTTCTGAGCGGCGCCGGCGCAGATCGGCGATCCGGACCTCATAGGCTTGCCGGTTGCGGCGATATTCCTCGCTGCCGACCGCAACATCTGATTTCATCACCGCCATGGCCTGGTCCTAATAGCTGCGCGGCAAGCCCATGACGTGCTCGCCGATATAGTTGAGGATCATCTCCCTGTTCAGCGGCGCGGTCTTGAGCAGGCGCACGAACGGATAGAGATCGAAGATGCCGTATTCCTTGGTGAAGCCGTTGCCGCCGTGACACTGGATTGCGGTGTCGACGGCCTTGATGCCGGCATCGGCCGCCGCGAGCTTGGCCATATTGGCGAACTCGCCGGTTTCGCGTCCCTGGTCGAAGACCCACGCCGCCTTCAGCGTCATCAGCGAGGCGAGCTCGATATCGGTGCGCGTGCTCGCCAACGGATGTTGCAGGCCCTGATAGGCACCGATCGGTACATTGTTGAAGACCTTACGTTCGCGGCTATAGGCGACCGCGCGGTTCAGCGCATAGCGGCCGAGGCCGCAGCAGATGGAGCCGACCAGGATGCGCTCGGGATTGAGGCTTTTGAACAGGATGCCAAAGCCCTTATCGATCTCGCCGACGACATCGTCCGGGCCGAGCTCGACCTCGTCGAAGAACAATTGCCACTGCGTCTCGGGAGCGGGGATGCTGACCGGAATGTACTGCTTCTGCACACCCTTGGCCTTCAGGTCGACGATGAAGAGCGTGAAGCCTTCCGTCTTGCGCTGCACCTCGGTATGCGGCGTGGTGCGCGCCACCACCAGAGCGAAATCCGAACCGTCGGCGTCTGTGATGAAGGTCTTCTGACCACTCAGCGCGAAGCGATCGCCGCGCCGCTTTGCGATCGTTGCGGTACGGATGGTGTTGGTGCCCGCATCAGGCTCGGTGATGGCGAAGCAGAAGCGGGTGTTACCCCGGCACGCATCAGGCAGATAGCGCCTCTTCTGGGTCTCGGAGCCGTGTTTGGCGATGAAGCCGAGGCTCATCGCGGCACCGACGACAAGGTTCAACAGCGGGATGCCGTTGTTGGAAAGACCTTCGAGGAACAGATGCATCTCGACCATGCCCTGACCGGCCCCGCCATAGTCTTCGGGCACCATGGTGCCGACAAAGCCGTCTTCAGCGATCTGCCGATACAGGGCCTCCGGAAACACGCGCTTCTCGGCGCAGTCCATCCAGTATTTGCGATCGAATCTCCGGGCGATGGTGTCGCCATATTCGAGGATCTGCCGCTGCTCCTGCGTGAGATCGAAATCCATGCGTCCTCCCTAGACGGCACGTCGATAGGCTGATCGGCACGACCATTCTTAGGCGGGGGCGCCGTCGAGTTCAACGGCTAAATCTAACGGTTGTTAGAAAGTGCTGTGCTTGCCGATCAAGCCTTGCGGAATCGCGGCAACGTCACCTCGTCCGTGATCTTTTCGAAGGCGAGCACAACTGGCATATCGAACGTGACGTCGTCCGGCGGGCCGCCGGTATAGGTGCTGATCATCCGCGGGCCTTCCTCCAGTTCGACCAGCAAGACGGCGTAGGGCACGTCGGCCTTGAATGCCGGTCCCGGTGCGCGGTGAACGACGCTGAAGGAGTGCACCTTGCCGCGCCCGCTGGCGGGCCGCTGCTCGAGCTCCTCGCGCCCGCAGGCCCGGCACGTCGCCTGCTGATAATACTGCACATGTCCGCAGGCCAAGCAGTGCTGGAGGAGCAATTGGCCGTCGCGCAGGCCGCGCCAGAAGGCGGCCGTATCGGCGTCCGGGGTCGGCAGCGGCTTGCGCGCGGCGTCTTCGGCTGAGATCACAGCGTGTCCTCCGTTCCGAGCACCGTGGTGGCGTTGGTGGCAAATCCGGCGCCAAGGCTGTGGACCAGGCCAAGCTTTGCGTCCGCGACCTGACGCGGACCGCAATCGCCCCGCAACTGCGCAACGACTTCGTGGAAGTGAAACAACGATCCGGGGATGCCGGAATGGGCGAACGAGAGCAGACCGCCATGGGTGTTGGATGGGATTTTGCCGCCGTAGGTCATCTGGCCGTCGGCGACGAAGCGTCCGCCTTCGCCCTTCGGGCAGAAGCCAAGGTCTTCCAGCATCATGATGACGGTGCCGGTGAAGCAGTCGTAGACGCCGGCGACGTGCATGTCGTCCGGGCCAAAGCCCGCCATCTCATAGGCGCGCCGACTTGACTCGACCGCGCCCGTGACCGTCAGCGACGGCATCAGGAAGATGTGCTCATGCGTGTAGCATTCGCCGCCGCCGAGGATATAGACGGGCGTTTTGACGCCAAGTGCCTTGGCGCGTTCGGCCGAGGTCAGGATGAACGCGGCGCCGCCGTCCGAGATCAACGAGCAATCGAGCTTGTGATACGGCGTGGTCACCATGCCGGAGTTGAGGACGTCGTCGACCGTGATCGGTGCGGTCTGCTGCGCGCCCGGGGTGCGCGAGGCGTGGTGGCGCTGGGTGACCGCGACCTTGGCGAGCTGTTCGGGCGTGGTGCCGAATTCCTTCATGTGCCTGTGCGCCGTCATGGCGAAGGTGTTGGCGACGGGAATGCCGAACGGCATCTCGTATTGCTGGTCGCGGCTTTCCGTCAGCGAGCGCAGCGCAAGGTCCGGCGTGAGCCCGGTCATCAGGCTGTCCGCGGCCACCACGAGCACGACCTCCGCCAGCCCGCCGCAGATCGCCGCAGCGCCGATGTTGAACATCGTGGCGGCTGTCGCGCCCGAAACCTGGAGATTGTTGGAAAAGGTCGGCTGGATGCCGAAATACTCGCTGAACGCCACACTGAAGCGATGGAACGGCGAGGCCATGGCGTGGCTCGACAGCACGCCGTCGATTTGGCTTTTGTCGATGCCGGCGTCGGCGACCGCCTTCCTTGCCGCATCGGCCGCGAGCCACAGCGGGCTGCGGCCGGGAACCTTGCCGACCGGCGACTGCCCGATCCCGATAATGGCGACCTTGCCGCGGAGATTGTCGCGGCTCATGGCGCGACCTTGCTGATGCGGTTTTCGAGCTCGTGACGCTGGACCTTGCCGCTGGTCGAGCGCGGAAAATCGCCAAAGTCGATGAAGTGAAACTGCCGGGGGCGTTTGTAGCCAGCGAGATCACGCCGGCAGAGTTCGACGAGCTCGGCTTCCGTCAGGCTGTCGTCCCGGCGCGCGACAAATGCCACCGGCACCTCGCCCCATTTGGCATCGCGCGCCCGCACTACTGCAACTTCCGTGATGCGCTTGTCGGTCAACAGGACGCGCTCGATCTCGGCGGGGTAGACGTTCTCGCCGCCCGACTTGATCATGTACTTGGCGCGGTCGACGAAATCGAGTGTGCCGTCGTCGTTGCGGCGGAATACGTCGCCCATGTGGAACCAGCCGCCGCGAAAATCGCGCTCGTTTACGTCATCCGCTTGCCAGTAACCCGAGAACACTGTGCCGCCGCGAATGGCAAGCTCGCCGGGACTGCCGCCCGGCACCTCGTTGTCGGCGGGATCGACCAGCTTGACCTCGCAGAAGGCATTCTGGCGCTTCGAGAGCCGCGTTGGCGCGACGCCGATCGGGATCAAATCGCGGGAGGCGGGCGGCAGGCCGGTCTCGGTCGAGCCGAAGCTGTTGAGATACGGCGCCTTGATCAAGTCGGTCGCCGCCGCGATCGCATGCGGCGGGACAAGGTCGGCCATTGCACCACAGACGCGCACGCCCTTGGCGATCGTCCGCTCCGCCCGCATGCCTTCGACCAGCGCCTCCACCATGCCCGGGATCAACACGAGCCAACCGATGCGATGCGAGCTGATCGCGTTCAGCAGCGGCTCGATCTGGAAGCCGTCGATGATCACGACCGTTCCGCCGCGCAGCAGCGTTGCGAGGCCATGGTCGGTGGAGGCCATGTGGAACAGCGGCGCCCAGGCAACGAAGCTCTCGGACGTCGTGATTCCGAGTTCGGACGTGAACACCAGGGCGCGCATGATCATCGCACGATGCGAGATTACCGCTCCCTTGGGCAGGCCGGTGGTCCCGCTGGTGTAGAGGATGACGAGACCGTCCTCGGGCCGGGCCGTCACGGGCACGCCGCGACCGTCCTGCTGCGCGAGAAGGCGATCATATTGCGTGCCCAGTTCGATCTGCGGACAGGAGGGGCCGGATCCCAGCGAAGCAGCCAGGTCGGGCTCGACGATCAGCAATTTGGGCGAGACCAGCTCGACGCAGTAGGCGAGTTCGCGCGGCGACAGGCGCCAGTTCAGGCAAGCGGTGATGATTCCGAGATGGGCGGCGGCCAGTTCGATCTCGAAATATTCCGGGCGGTTGCGGGAGAGCAGGGCAACGCGATCGCCGCGCCGTAACCCCTGCGCCGCCAGCATGGCGCTGGCGCGCCGGACGCGATCGAGCAGTTCGCGGTAGCTGATGCGGCGATCGCGGTATTCGATGGCGATCGATCCCGCATTCAGCGCGGCGCACGCACCGAACAGCGCGCCGACGGTTGCAATCGAGCCCGCCTGAGCGGGAAGGCTATCCTGGCCGGTCATCATGTTTCCTCAAAGGACGCGCTGTCTTTGTCGACAATCTTGGTCCAAACTCCGAGCTTGCGACGCCCGTCGATCGGTCCTAAATTCTAACATCTGTTAGAAAGAATTGATAGGCCGAACGCGCTTGGCGCGGCGAGGGAACCACGAGGAAATGCCGATGTCGAATCGTTACAAGGCCTATACCCGGCTCAAGATCGACTATCCCGCCGATCGGATCCTGCGGCTGACCTTCGACCGGCCCGAGACCTACAACTCGGTCGACGCCGAGACCCACACCCAACTCACCAACATCTGGCGCGATATCAACGACGATGCTGACATCAACGCTGTCATCGTCACGGGTGCTGGCAAGGCGTTCTCGGCCGGCGGCGACTTCGAGCTGATCAAGAGCCTGCTCGACAATCCGGTCGCGCGGATGGCGACCTGGCGCGAGGCGAAGGATCTCGTCTACAACGTCATCAACTGCAACAAGCCGATCATTTCGGCGATCAACGGCGTCGCGGTCGGCGCTGGTCTCGTGGTCGGCATTCTTGCCGACGTGTCGATTTGCGGAAAATCGGCTCGGATCGTCGATGGTCACACCCGGCTGGGCGTGGCGGCCGGCGATGTCGCCTGCATCATCTGGCCGCTGCTGTGCGGCCTCGCCAAGGCCAAATACTACCTGTTGACCTGCAAGCCGCTGTCGGGCGAGGAGGCCGAGCGCATCGGGCTGGTGTCGCTCTGCGTCGAGGACGCAGAGCTGCAGACGATTGCGCTCGAAACCGCGCAGGATCTGGCGAGCGGCGCGCAGAGCGCGATTCGCTGGACCAAATACGCGCTCAACAACTGGCTTCGTGTCAACGGCCCATTGTTCGATACCTCGACCGCGCTCGAAATCCTCGGCTTCAGCGGCGCGGAAGCGCGGGAAGGGCTGGCCTCGCATCTCGAGAAGCGCAAGCCATCGTTCCCGCCGGACTGCCCGATTTGATTTCTATCCGGCCGCCAGCCGCTCGCGGATATGCGCGATCGCCTCGGGATTGGCGAGCGCCGACAGGTCGCCGGGATCCTTGTTCTCGAACATCGCGCGCAGCACCCGGCGCATGATCTTCATGTTGCGGGTGCGCGGCAGATCGTCGACCAGGATGATCTTTTCGGGGCGATAGGATGCGCCCATGCCGCGCACCAGCGCGGCCGACAGCTCTTCGGCTAATCCATTTGTGCTGCCAATCGTCGGCAGCGGTACGCAGGCGCAGATGATAGCCGAACCCTTGACGGAGTGCGGAACGCCGAACACCGCCGCCTCCGCGAGTTTGCCAGTCCCGATCAGGATGCCTTCGAGCTCCGCAGGACCGGTGCGCTTGCCTGAGATCTTGATGGTGTCGTCGGACCGGCCGAGGATGTAATAGAGACCATCATGGCCGCGCATGGCGAAGTCACCATGCACCCAGAGGCCTGGAATCGTGCTCCAATAGCTTTCGATGTAGCGCGCGTCAGCCTTCCACAGGCTCTTGGTCAGTCCGATCGAGGCGTGGCGGAGCACCAGCTCGCCGACTTCGCCGTCAGCCACGCGCTTTCCCGAGATGTCGACGATGTCGGCCCCCATGCCGAGCGCCGGCCGCGAAAACGAGCACGGGTTCATCGGATGATTGGTCGTGCCGGTGAAAATGCACCCGCCGATCTCGGTGCCTCCGGAAATGTTGATGATGGGAATGGCCTTCTTGCAGACGTGCTCGAAGAACCAAATCCACGGCGTTTCTGTCCAGGCCTCACCACCCGAGGCCGTGATCCGAAGGCTGGAGAGATCGTATGTGTCGACCTCGTCGCCGTGACGCATCAGGCTGCGGACAATCGTGGGCGATACCCCGAGATAAGTCACCCGGTGATCGGCGATCAGGCGCCAGAAGCGCCCGGTGTCGGGATAGTCGGGCGTACCCTCCGCGATCAGGAGGCTGCCGCCGGCAAAGCTCGGAATGCAGGCGCACATGGCGCCGACCATCCACCCCATATCGCTGAGGAAGAAAAAGCGGTCGGATGCCTTGAAGTCTCCGCAGATGATGATGTCGCGCGTCACCATCGTGCCGATGAAGCCGATATGGGTCCACACGCAACCCTTCGGCTCGCCCGTGGTGCCCGAGGTGTAGAGCAGGATCGCGGGATCCTCGGCCTGCATCTCAACAGTTGCGATATCGCCCTCGGCCGCAGGCACGATCTCGTGCCACCAGAGATCGCGGCCGGGCTGCATCGGTGTTTCGATATTCAGCCCCTGGCGTTCGACCACGATCACGTGGCGGACGCTGGAAACGCCTTGCAGCGCATCATCAAGCACCGATTTGAGCGGAGCGGCGGCGCCCCTGCGCCAGGTCCCGCTCGCCGATATCACCGCCTTGGCTTCGCCATGGTTCAAGCGCGCCTGGATCGGGCTCGGGCCGAAGCCGGAGAACAGCGGCATGACGATCGCGCCGATCTTGAGGATGGCGAAGAACGCGATGAAGGTCTCCGGCAGGTTGGGCATATAGATCGCCACCACGTCGCCGCGGCCGAAGCCGAGCTTGCGCAGCGTGCTTGCCAGACGGTCGACCTCGGCCGCAAATGCCGCGTAGGTCAGGGTCCGTTGCTCGTTACTGTCTTCGCCTTCCCACACCAGGAACGTCTGATCCCACACCGGCGTGCCACGGTGCTTGTCGAGGCAATTCAATACAATATTGGTGGTGCCGCCAACGCACCAGCGCGCCCAGGGCTGGCCGCGCGACACGTCGAGCATCTCGTCGTATTGTTGGTAGAACCTGATATCACAGAACCGGAACACCTCCGCCATCAGCCACGCCGGGTCCCCGTCCGCCTTGGCCGCCAAGGCGTCGTAGTCCGGTTGTCCGGTCGCGCGCAGGAAGGCGGTGAGGTTGCTTTGTTCCACCAGTTCCGGCGGTGGCGTCCAGAGATATGGCATCGTCGACAACGTGTCCGTTGTGTTTGACCGGCGTCGATGTATTCTAACAGATGTTAGAAAAGACGGAAGCGAACAATGTCCGACCAGGAACCCGTGCGCTACGACATCAGCGAAGGCATCGCGACCGTGACGATCAATCGGCCGGAGCGCAAGAACGCGCTATCAGTCGAAGCGATGAATGGCCTGACCGAGGCTTGGGCACGCGCGGAGGCCGATGCTGCGGTGCGCGCGATCATCTTGACCTCCGCCGATTGCGGCGTGTTCTGCGCCGGACTCGACCTCAAGCAGGCGGCTGAGATCAGGGCGCGGGACGGCGTCGATATCCTGACGCTGATGCGGGACCCCATGCAGACCGCGATGCGCAAGGTGACGAAGCCGATCATCGCGGCCATGACGGGATCGTTGATGGCCGGGGGCATGATGCTCGCGCTCAAATCCGATCTTCGGGTCGGCTTGAGCGGTAGCCGTGCCGGGATCACCGAGGTCAAGATGGGGCGGGGAACGCCGTGGTCGGTGCCGATGCTCTGGATGCTGCCGCAACCATTGATGATGGAACTGGTGCTCACCGGCGAGACGATGCCGATCGAGCCTGGCCGCGCATGGCTTTCTCAACTATCTCGAACCGGCGCCGGATGCGGTGCGCGCCCGCGCCTTGCAATTGGCGCGCGCTATCGCCGAGGGCGCTCCGCTATCGGTGAAGGCCGCCAAGGCAACCGTGCTGGCGGCGATGGACCTCGGCTACGAGCGAGGCGCCATCGAAGGCGATCGCCTGCATGTCGAGGTTTACGCCAGCCAGGATGCGATCGAGGGGCCACGGGCGTTCGCCGAGAAGAGGAAGCCGAACTGGCAGGGGCGCTAGGGTAGGACCCGAACGGCGAAGCGCGCGGCTCCCCCGGACGTGGGCCGCTACTTCTTGATGCCGTCGAACACCATCATCTGAGTCCGCCGCGCAAGCTTGAGGACATCGTCCTTGCTCTCCAGCCTGAACCATTCGACAGTCCAGTTCAGCGCGCCGATCACGAAGATGCGCAGCGGCACGATCTCGATATCGGCGCGGATCTCGCCGGCCTTGCGGGCATCGAGAAACAGCTTGTCCCAGTAGCGCGCGTAGGCGCGCCGCAGCGGCCGATGCGGTTTCTTCAGATGCTCGGGCAACTGGCCGTAGATTCGGATATTGGCTGATGTGAAGTCGCTGGATTCCAAGAGCGCAATAAGATGGGCTTCGATCGCCAGTTCGATGCGCTTGCGGTGCGACGCCCCAGCAGCGCCGTTCACCGCAACCTTCACCGACTCGAAGACGTGGCGCAGGCCACGGTCGAGCACTTCGTCCAGGATGGCTTCCTTGGAATCGAAATAATAATAGATGCTGCCGGCTTCGATCCGGGCGGCGGCCGCGATCTGGCGCAGCGTCGTCGCAGAGAATCCCTGTTCGTGAAACAGCCTGGCCGCCGATTGCAAAATCAGGTTGCGGGATTTCTCAGACTTCGTCGGAAGAGGCTTCGAGACAAGGGGCTTCGAGCCAAGACCTGGGGCCTGCTTTGCGGCATCGGCCTTCAGCGCACGCGACCTCGAAGGCGCGTTGCCCTTTGATGCGTTGCGCTGGCGGCTGCTGGACTCCAATAGAAACCGCCGTCTCTTCCACGTTGGCGATGTGATCCAGTTGATTATTGGCGATGTTTGTTGATTGGGTCAACCGCAGCGTTCCCGTGCCGGGACAGCGAGCGAATCGCTCGCTGTCCCAAGGGAGGACGTCGAGGCGGTTACGCGATCGTCTTCAGATACAGGCTAGGGTCGAAATATTTGCTTGCCGGAGTGAAATCCTTGACGCCCGCATTGGCCATGAAGAAGTCGGTCGACTGCTGCAGCCAGTTCGTGACGGTGCCGTCCGAATAGAGGCGCTTCCAGTCCCGCGACGTGAACATCTTCTGGGCCTTGAAGGACTCGTTGATGTCGCTGAGCGGGGTCTGGCTGTAATGGCCCTTCTGTAGCTTCTCCATGGCTTCGGTGCTGTTCGCGACGATGTAGTCGTTGGCGTCGGCCCAACCTCGGATCAGCTTGGCGAGAGTCTCCTTGTTCGGCTCGTAATAGTCATTGGCCGCGGCCCAGCCGCCGATGATGGCAGCCTGGGGGTAATAGGCCGATGCGTCGGCGAGCTTGACGGCGCCCGGCACCTTGTCGCGAACCGTCACGTTGAACGGGACCCAGAGCGCGACGGCCGGCACCGCGCCCGAGACGAAGGCCGTCACGGCCGCCGGCATGGTCTGGTTGACGAGCTCGACGTCCTTCGGGTCGATCTTGTTGGCGCGCAGCGCTTTGTCGAGGAAGACATGAGCGGTGGTGCCGGTCGCGGTCGCGATGCGCTTGCCCTTGAGGTCGGCAAAGGATTTGATGCCTTGATCGGACCGCACCCACAATTGGGCGGTCGCGACCTCGATGTCGTTGATCAGGAACACCTTACCCTGTCCACGGGCCGGGAAGTTCGAGAGCACGGCGCCGGTTGCGAGAACGTCGAGACTGCCGCCGATCAGCGCCTGGAAGATTTCGAGCCCGGTGTTGAACTGGCGCAGCTCCAGATCGAGGCCTTGCTTCTCGAAACTGCCCCGGTCCATGCCGGTCCAGATCTGGCCATCGACCGCGACTGTGTGCAAATAGCCGACGCGAAGCTTGGTGCGGGCTTGCGCGATCGCGGGCGACGCCGCCGTGAACGTCCCGAGGGCGAGACCGGCGGTCGTGGTCAGAAATTGTCGGCGATCCATGGTGTTCCTCCTCAATATCTTAACTATTCAGAGAATGATGCCGGGCGCATCTGCGCCTGCTGTGCGCGGTACTCGTCCATCACGAGTTGCCTGATATGGCTACGGAGCTCGCCAAACTCAGGACGCTCCTGGATCGACTCGTCGCGCGGGTAGGGGAAGGGCACCTCGATGATCTCCTTGATCTTCGCCGGCCGCGCGGTCACGACGACGATGCGCGAAGCGAGGTAGATCGCCTCCTCGACCGAGTGAGTGATCAACATGACGGTCTTGCCTTCGGCGGCGAGCACCTTGAGCAGCAGATTCTGCATGTTGGCTCGCGTTTGGGCATCGAGCGCGCCGAACGGCTCGTCCATCAGCAGGAACTGCGGCTTGACGGCGTAGGCGCGAGCGATGGCGAGGCGCTGGCGCATGCCGCCCGAGAGATGCTTCGGATAGGAGTTGGCGAAATCCGCCAGGCCCATCAGGCTGAGGTAATGGTCGCAGATCGCGTCGCGCTCCGCATCCGGAACGCGGTTGGCCTTGAGCTTCAGCCCGAAGGCGATGTTCTGCTTCACCGTCAACCATGGGAAGACGCCATACTCCTGAAAGATGACGCCACGTTCGGGACCGGGGCCGGTCACCGGGGCACCGTCGAACAGGACCTTTCCGGTTGTCGGTTTCTGGAAGCCCGCAAGCATGCTCATCATCGTGGTCTTGCCGCATCCGGACGGGCCGATCACGGCAATGAAGTCGCCATCGTTGATGTCGTAGGAGACATCCTCGACGACATTGAGCCGGCCTTTGGGCGTCTCGAAGGCAAGCGAGACGTGGTCGAACTGCGCGCGCTTCTTCATGATATCGCCCGTTCCTGCCAGACCAGAAGGCGGGCGCTGATCTTGCGCAGGATCAGGTCCATGATGAGGGCGATCACGCCGATGCAGATGATGCCGACATAGATGACGTCGAGCAGGAAGTATGTCGATGCGTTCTGGATCATGGCGCCAAGTCCGCGCTGCGCCGCGATCAGCTCGGAAGCGACCAGGGTCGCCCAAGCGACGCCGAGCGCCACGCGCAGCGCGGTCAGGATGTGCGGCACGGTGAGGGGAATGATGACCTTGCGGAAGATTTCGAATTCGTTGGCGCCGAGCGTTTTGGCGACCCGGATATAAAGCGGCGTGATCTGCGAGACGCCCTCATACATCACGATCACGCCGGAGAAGAACGCGGCGTAGAACAGGATGACGAGCTTGGCGAGTTCATCGACCCCGAAATAGACGATCACGAGCGGGATCAGCGCGATCGGCGGCAGCGCGCGAAAGAAGTTGATCATCGGATCGGCGAAAGTGCGTGCCGGACGGTACCAGCCGAGCAGGAAGCCGACCGGAACGGCGGCCAGGATTCCGAGGATCACGCCGAGAAGCACGCGACGCGAGGAGACGTAGATGTCGAGCAGCAGATTCTCGCGCGTCAGAAGTTCGTAGAACTTGGCTGCGACTTGATGCGGCGCCGGGATCAGCGATGCGTTGACGAAGCCGCTCCAGCGGACGCCGTACCACAGCAGGATCGCGCCGACCCAAGGCGCGAGTCCGAGCAACAGGCGTCGCACGACCTGTCCATTCATTCAGCGCTTCCCCACCTTGCAATTCTGGTTGATGTCGGCGAACTCATATTATAAATAGGATGACCATACAAGAGTGTTCTCGCCGCGCACGATGCGCGGGTTTCAGGCATGACATCACAGGCCTTCACGATCAAAACCGTCCAGGCGCTTTGCTACCGCCATCCGCTGTCGACGCCTGTCGTCACGTCATTCGGTAGAATGTTGAGCCGGCCCGCGGTGCTTGTACGCGTCGAGGACGCGGACGGTATGGTCGGATGGGGCGAGGTCTGGTGCAATTTCCCTTCGCCAGGAGCCGAGCATCGCGTGCGCCTCGTCAACGAGGTGCTGGCGCCTGCTGCAATCGGCGTCACTATCGATCAGCCAGCAGAACTGTTCGAGAGATTGACGTCGGGTACATCCGTTCTTGCGCTGCAATCCGGCGAGGCTGGCCCGTTCGCACAATCGATTGCAGGCATCGACCTTGCGATCTGGGATCTCTACGCGCGGCGCCGCAAGACCGCCTTGTGGAAGGTGCTTGGCGGCGCGCGAAGCAGGATCAAGGTCTATGCGAGCGGGATCAACCCCACCGGCTCGCGCACCATGGCGGAGGCGGCGTTGGCGCGGGGACATCGTGCGCTGAAGCTGAAGATCGGTTTTGCGCCCGAAACCGATCGCGCCAATCTGTCCGCGTTGCGCGAACTCGTCGGCGACGGATTGTTGGCTGCTGACGCCAACCAGGCATGGTCGATCGAGCAGGCGCTGGCGACGGCGGCGCGGTTGCGGGAGTTCGATCTCGCCTGGCTGGAGGAGCCGATCCGCGCCGATCGGCCCTGGCGGGAGTGGATGACGCTTGCAGCCAGCGCAGGTATTCCGCTTGCGGCGGGAGAGAACATCGCGAGCCGCGCCGGTTTCGAACAGGCGCTCACGGGCGATGTGCTGTCCGTCGTGCAGCCGGATATTGCAAAGTGGGGCGGGCTATCTGCTTGCGCGGACATTGCGCGCGACGTCATCAAGACTGGCAAGACGTTCTGCCCGCACTATCTCGGCGCCGGCATCGGCCTGCTGGCGTCGGCGCATCTTTTGGCCGGCGTCGGCGGCGATGGACTTCTGGAAGTCGATGCCAACGACAATCCGCTGCGCGACAGGCTTTGCGGCCCGGTCCGCGATGTGCGGGACGGCATGATCATGCTGGGCGATGAACCGGGCCTTGGCGTCGAGCCAGATCTGGCCGCGATCGAACAGTATCGGACCGCCTAGCATGAGCGCGCAAGGTTACGACTACATCATCGTCGGCGCCGGTTCGGCCGGCTGCATCGTCGCGAATCGCCTGTCGGCCGACCCGTCGTGCCGCGTGCTGCTCCTGGAAGCCGGAGGTTCGGACCGGAATTTCTGGCTGAAGCTTCCGGTCGGATACTATCGCACGATCTACAACGAGCGCTTCTCGCGCTTGTTCAAGACGGAGCCGAGCGAAGGCAGCGGCGGCCGGTCGATCACGTGGCCGCGTGGCCGCGTGATCGGCGGGTCCTCCTCGATCAACGGTCTCATTTTCATCCGTGGCCAGCACGAGGATTTCGACGATTGGGAGCGCCTTGGCGCGATCGGCTGGAGTTATCGTGAACTGCTGCCCTACTTCCGGCGCCACGAGCGCTATCGCGGCGGCGACAGCCAATATCACGGCGGCTTCGGCGAGTTCGACGTGTCGGAGCTGCGCAACGACAATCCGGCGTCGGCGGCGTGGGTGGAGGCGGGCGTCGAATACGGCCTGCCGCGCAACTGCGACTTCAACGGTGAAACGACCTTTGGCGTCGGCAGCTACCAGCTCGGAATCGGACGGCACTGGCGCAGCAGCTCGGCATCGGCATTCCTGCACCCGATCTCTGCGCGTCCCAATCTTACGGTCGTGACAGCAGCACAGGTCAGTAAGGTTCTTTTCCGTGGCCAGAAGGCAATTGGCGTGCAGTGGATCAAGGACAAGCAGGTTGCTGCCGCATCGGCCGATCGCGAAGTCATCCTGTCCGCCGGTGCGTTGCAGTCGCCGCAGCTCCTGCAACTGTCTGGTATCGGTTCGGCCGATCTGCTTCGCCGGCACGGCATTCCGGTCGTGGCCGATCTCGCCGGCGTCGGCGAAAACCTGCAAGACCACTATCAAGCACGGCTGATTGTGCGACTGAAGGACCCCATTTCGCTGAATGATCAGGTCCGCAACCCCGTCGCGCTCGCATCAATGGGATTGCAATGGCTGTTTGCAGGTCGCGGCCCGCTCACGGTCGGGGCCGGGCAGGTCGGCGGCGCGGCCTGCACCGAATATGCCGTCGGCGGGCGACCCGACGTGCAGTTCAACGTCATGCCGCTCTCTGTCGACAAACCCGGCGATCCCCTCCACAGCTACTCCGGCTTCACCGCCTCGGTCTGGCAATGCCACGGTCGGTCGCGGGGACGGCTTGCGATCCGATCGGCCGATCCGTTCGATCAGCCGCGCATCGAGCCCAACTACTTCTCGGAAGAGATCGACCGAAAGACCATCGTTGCCGGGCTCAAGATCCTGCGCGACATCTATCGGCAGAAGGCCTTTCGTCCGCTGTGGCATACCGAGATGGTTCCGGGCGACGCAGCCCGGGATGACGCCGGGCTTTGGGAGTTTGCGCGCAACACCGGCGGCACGGTGTTCCATTGTGTCGGCACGTGCCGGATGGGGAGCGACGATCGGTCCGTGGTCGATCCGCAGTTGCGGGTGCGCGGCGTCGAAGGGCTGCGCGTCATCGATGCGTCTGTCATGCCGCAGATCACCTCCGCCAATACCAATGCGACGAGCCTGATGATCGGCGAACGGGGCGCGGCCCTCGTTCTGTCCTGAGCAGACATCCTGACGCGGGAGCGCGCGATGGAATTGAATTCCGAAAGTCACGTTCCAAAATACGCGCAGATCGCTGACATCTTCCGGCAGCGCATCGCGCGCGGCACCTGGGCCAAGGGCTTGCGGCTGCCGGCCAACGAGGAACTGGCCAGCGAATTCGGTGTCTCCCGGGTGACCATTCGCCAGGCCGTTGAACTGCTGTCGCGCGAGGGGGTCATCGAAGCCCAACAGGGACGCGGCACCTTCGTCACGGGCACGGTGAAGCAGGACCGCTGGCTCAAGGTCGAGACCACGCTTTCGGATCTGGCCGAGATGTATCGCGATACGTCGCCCGAGATCATCAATATTTCCGAGAGCCGCACCGACGCGCCGCTGCTACCGGAGGATGGCAAGCCGGCCTCGAAATACGTCTTCATGCGACGCGTCCATTCGCGTCAGAAGGAGCCGTATTGCGTCATTTCGATCTACCTGGACGAGAGGATCTTTCGTCGCCATCCGAAGCGTTTCCGGAACGAGACGGTGATCCCGATCCTGAGCGACCTCCGCGAGCCCGAGATCGCACGTGCGCGGCAGACCTTGACGATCGGCACCGCCGATCTCGACGTCGCGCGGCTGCTCAAGGTGCCGCTGAATTCGCCCGTCGCCGAGGTTCGCCGGGTGTTCTCCAGCGCGGACCAGACGGTGATCTATTTGGGTGAGGTGACCTATCGCGGCGACTTCGTGCGGATTGATATGGATTTGAGGCCATAGTGATCCGAAGGAGACGGCTGCAGCATCCGCTGCAATCTAGCGGAAGAACAGCTCCTCGTTACGGCGCTCGAGCTCTTCGCCATAGGTTCGCAGCACGTGTGACTCGCTGACGATTCCTATTGCGGCGCGGTGATCGCTGCGGTCGATCACCGCTAACGCGTCGGCTTCGCTGCGTGCGAACATCTTCATGATGTCGCGGATCGAAGCGCCCGGCAGCAGGAATTCGTCGGTCTGCCGCGCCAGGTCCGCCAGTGTCTCGTCCTGCGCTGCGGTCGAATAGAGGTCGGCCGAGGTGACGATGCCGGCGTAGGAGCCCTTGGGATCGCGCAGCACGATCTGTCGGACCTGCGCTGGCGAGAAGGTCTTTTGGGCCTCCGCGATCGGCATCGTGCTGAGCGCGCTTTCGAAATCGGTACGCATCAGTGAGGCTGCGCTGAGTTGCCGAACCCAGCCGACGTCCTGCGGGCCGCGGATCACTTCGCCGCGCAGATGGAAGCGCCAGGTCGCGAAGCTGTAACCGAACAGCTCGCGGACGATCAGCGCGCAAACCGACGAGGCGACCACGGCACCGACCGTGACCGAGAAGTCGCCCGTGATCTCAAGCGCGAGACAGACCATGCTGAAGGGCGCACCGAGAACGCCGGTCCCGAATGCGGCAAGTGCGGCGATCGCCGCGGTTCCCGGCTGCAGAGCGATTCCCGGCAGGAAGCCGGTGGCCACGATGCTGTAAAGCTGGCCGAGCAGTGCGCCCAGCAAAAGCGATGCGAAGAACAGTCCGCCGCGAAATCCGGAGCCGAGCGAGACCGCGGAAGCCGCCATCTTGAACAGGATCGTGGTCGTCAACAGCAGCCATGTGGGGTTGCTGACGAGCAGGATCTGCATGGCGCCGTGGCCTGCGCCAAGCACGGTTGGTGTGAGTAAAGCGAGGCTGCCGAGCAGCGCACCGCCGAGCACCGGCCGCAACGCGCCTCTGAAAACCGAGATGCGTTGAAAGCAGCGCTCGGAGGAGGCGACCCCCAGCATCATCAGAATGCTGGCGAAGGCGCAAAGGATGCCGATGATGACGCTTTGCCCGACCATCTCGACTGACACCGGCGACGGAAAGCCCGGGACCATCAGGAAGGCTTGATGGGTCAGATGGCGCGCGACGAGCCAGGATGTCACCGCGCTGGCGATGACCGGGACCAGCCCCGCGGAGGTGTAGGCGCCCAGCACCACCTCGAACGCGTAGAATGCGCCGGCGAGTGGAGCCGAGAACGCGGCGCTGATCGCGCCGGACGCGCCGCAGGCGACCAGGAGCCGCATGTCGTTGCGGCGGGCCGCCAGCCGTTGTCCGATATGCGAGCCGAACATCGAGCAGATCTGGGTATAGCCGGCCTCCAGGCCGACCGAGCCGCCAAATCCGTTCGACAGCAGGGTTTGCAGGGAGATCAGCAGGCTGCCTCTGAAGGAGAGGCGTCCACCATACAGGGCATTGGCCTCGATCGCGTCGGCGAGCTGCTGCCCCTTGACGCGCTTGGCAAAGAACACGGCGATCCCGGCCAGCACGACGCCACCGATGGTGGGAATCAGCAGTGTGCGTTGCCAGGATATGACGCCGGTCGCGCTGAGATGTGCGTCCAGCGGAATGTCGAACAGGAAAGAATGTGTGGCCTGGCTCAGATAGGAGATCGCTGCGACGAGCAGTCCCGACAGCAGCCCGATCACGATGGCAACCGCGACCAGGCCGGTTTCCCGGTTGCGGACGTAATTGCGCAACGCGGCGGGCAGCAGATAAACCGCTGCGGCTGGGTTCTTGGGCGGGTTGACCGGCGACGTGATCGTCATGCTGCGCCTTTGACGCCGGAGCGCTCGATGTGAAACCTTGCTGATCGAGCGTCCGGCGTGTCGGCGCTTGGTGCCGCAATGCGGTACCGGTTGCAACAAGATTCATGGCGCAGAATGAGCTGTCTCGCAAAAGCGCCGTTTGCCGCCGTATCGGTGTTCCCTGCGATATGCGGCTGAAGCGGCCGCCCTTGCGTCCCGCGACTGGCTGCGGACGACGAGATTGTGCCAGATGGCCAGCGATGGATGCTGGCCCGCCTGCACGTCCGATGGCGACTAACGGGCGTGCCAATGGTAATCCAACTCAGCAAACAACCACGAAAAGCAGGAAATGCCCATGTCGGAGAAGGTCGCTGTTATCGGAATGGGACAGATGGGATCCGGGATGGCAGGACGCCTGAAAGAATCCGGCCTCGACGTCATAGGTTACGATGTCAGCGCCGACCAGCGCGCTCGCCTCGCCAGGGACGGCTTCCGGATGGCGTCAAGCTTTGCGGAGGCACTGGAGGGCCGGGCACTGGTGCTGACGAGCCTGCCCGATCCCAAGGCCGTGACGGAGGCTTGGCTCGGTGCCGACGGCGTCGTCGCGCACGCGGCCAAGGGCACGCTGTGCATCGAGCTCAGCACCATCGATCCGCAGACGATGCGCCAGGCTGCCGGCGCCGCCGCCGCGCGTGGCATCGCTGTCGTCGATTGTCCGGTCAGCGGCAGCCCCAAGGAGGCGCGCGCCGGCAAGCTGATCTTGATCGCGGGCGGCGAAGAGGCCGACGTGAAGCGGGCCGAACCGATCCTCAAGTTGCTCGGCACCGACTGGAAGTACACCGGTGCCGTCGGCACGGCGAAGGTCGTCAAGATCGTCAACAACATGATGTCGATGGGCAATGTGCTGGTTGCCGCGGAAGCCTTTGCGCTCGGTGTCGCCGCCGGCGTTGAGCCGGAGAAGCTCTACGATGTGCTGTCGGTGAGCGGCGGCCGTTCGCACCATTTCACCAAGCGCTTTCCGAACGCGCTGAAGGGCGATTTTTCGCCCGGCTTCAAGATGGAGCTTGGCGAGAAGGATCTGGCGCTCGGCGTCGAACTGGGGCGGATGACCCGGATGCCCACACCGTCGGCGTCTGCTACCCGCGAGCTCTACGCGCTCGCGCTGGCCGAGGGGTTCCGCGGGCAGGACATCGTCGCATTGCTGGCGATGTATCAGAACTGGGCCAAGCCAGCCTGACGCGAAGCGGCGTATCTCTCGCCACATCCAGGCTTGGCGAACGGAGCGCAATCGGCTTACGATGGGCGCAGACTGGTCGCTTCCGGGGACAAATCGCGAAGGATGCCGGCGTCACTGCTTGCCAACTTGACGGAGCGGCCGTCCTTTAGGCGCGTCTTCATGCGGACGCTGGTCGTGCTCGCCTACGTCATCATCTTCGCGCCGGTCGCGATGATCGTTGCGACCAGCTTCTTTGCCCAGGAGATTGTCAGCTTCCCGCCGCCGGCACTGACCTGGCACTGGTACGTCAACGCCTGGGACAAGCCGGAATTCCTGCGTGGCCTGATGACCAGCCTTCAGGTCGCATTGCTCGCCGCCGCTATCGGCGTGCCGATCGGCACCGCCGCCGCGCTCGCCATCGTGCGCGGCCAGTTTTGGGGCAAGCAGGCGATCAGCGCGCTCCTGCTTGCGCCCCTGGCGGTGCCCGGGGTCGTGGCAGGCTCGGGACTCTATATGTTCTATGTGCTCGCGGAGAACGCGCTCGACCGCGATATCAAGGCGACGACGGAGGGCCTGGTCGCCGCTCACGTGCTCCTCACCATTCCGTGGACGGTGCGGCTGGTGGTCGCAAGTCTGCAGGGCCTTGATCGCGCGGCGGAGGAGGCCGCGGCCAATCTCGGTGCGAATCCCTTCACGGTGTTTCGCCGCATCACATTGCCGATGATGCGGCCAGGGATCGTGGCCGCCGCGATGTTCTCCTTCATCCAGAGCTTCGAAAATCTCGACCTGTCATTGCTGCTGGTCGGACCCGGCCGCATCACGCTGCCCGTCGCGATGCTCAATTATCTGGAGTTTCGGATCGACCCGACGCTGGCCGCGGTCGCTACGGTGCAAATCCTGATCGTCGGAGTGCTGATGGTCGTGACAGATCGCTTCGTCAAATTGTCGCGGGTCGTCTGATGGCAAGTCTGTCGATCGAAAATCTGTGCAAGCGATTCGGTGCCTCGGTCGCGGTCGACGGCCTTGATCTCACGGTGCAGGAAGGCGAGCTGGTGGCGCTGCTTGGGCCTTCCGGTTGCGGAAAGACCACGACCTTACGCATGGTTGCAGGGTTTCTGCCGCCGACCGGCGGACGCGTGCTGTTCGACAAGGAGGATGTGACCCGTTTGCCCGCGCACAGGCGCTCAACCGGCATGGTGTTCCAGTCCTATGCGCTCTTTCCGCACATGACCGCCGCGCAGAATGTTGGCTTCGGGCTGGAGATGCGCGGGCTCGGCCGGGCGGAGCGAGAGACCAAGGTCGAAGAGGCGTTGAAGCTGGTTCGGCTGTCGCATCTTGCCACTCGCTTTCCCCGGGAGTTGTCCGGCGGGCAACAGCAGCGCGTCGCGCTGGCTCGTGCGCTGGTGATCAATCCGAAGCTCTTCTTGCTCGATGAGCCGCTCTCGAATCTCGACGCCAAGCTGCGCGCCGAGGTGCGGATCGAAATCCGGGCGCTGCAACAGCGGCTCGGCCTGACCACGCTCTTGGTGACGCATGATCGCGAGGAGGCGCTGACGATGGCCGATCGCCTAGTCGTGATGGAAAGCGGGCGGGTGCGCCAGGTCGGCTCACCACGCGACCTCTATGACGCACCGCAAGATGCGTTCGTCGCGGATTTCGTCGGCCGCTGCAATATCCTCCTCGGGCAGCGCGAGAACGAGACCCAATTCCGGACCGCGAACGGGCTCGTTTTGTCGGTCGACATCGCGCCGAGCGAGAGCAAGAATGCGAACGCCTTTGCGCTGCGACCGGAACGGATTTCGATCCATCCGGGTGCGAAGGGCGATCTCCGGGGTTCGGTTCAGGCCGTGACGTATCTGGGATCGCAGACCGAATACCATGTGCGCATCGGCAAGGAGGTCTTCGTGGTGATACGGCAAACCCCTGATGCAAGCGAGCCGCTCGCCGCGCTCAAGCCCGATGACCAGGTTTCCCTGCAATGGGACAGCAGGGCTCCGCGGCTGGTGCCGCAAACATCCGTCTGAGGAAGGATCGTCATGATATCGCGACGTCATTTTCTGTCTGCGGGCGCCGGAGCTGCGACCGTGCTGGCTTCCGGAGCGCACGTTGCGCACGCGGCATCGGGCCAGGTTGTGGTCGGCACGTGGGGCGGCGACTATGGCCAGTTGCTCAGCGACCTGATCGACAAACCGCTGCTGGCGCCGAAGGGCATCGAAGTGCTGCAGGATGTCGCCAACGCCGATCCGAGAAAGACCAAGCTGCTGGCGGAGCGACAGAGCCGGCGCGGATCGATGGACGTGGCCTGTCTGTCCGATAGCGACCACTATATCGTCGCCACCACCAACGTGTTCGATACCGTCGATGCTAGCAAGGTCTCGCGGCTCGACAAGGTGTTTCCCGAGCTTCGCACCGATACCGCCATTCCTCACATCTATTCGGCGCAGGTGATCCTCTACAACGAGAACCTTGTGAAGACGCCGCCGACGTCCTGGGCCGACCTCTGGGACCCCAAATGGCGCGGCCGTGTCGGTCTCGCCGATATCCTTTATCCCGCAAATACTCTCGCTGCGGCGCTCGCCGGCGGCGGCGGCGTTTCGAACTACGATCCCGCCGAAAAGAAGCTGATGGAGTTGCGGTCGCTCGATGTGAAGATCTATCCGTCCAACGAGGCGCTCGCGGCTGGCCTCAAATCCGAGGAGGTCTGGCTCACGAGCATGTGGCTGGCGCGGGGTTTCATGTGGAAGAAGGCGGGCATCCCGCTCTCCCACGTCGTGCCGAAGGAAGGTGCGGTGTCGATCGTGTTCGAAGCTAGCGTGCCGCGTAATGCGCGCAACAAGGAAGGCGGCTTTGCCTATCTCGATGCGATGCTCGATCCCAAGGCGCAGATCGCCTTCGCCGACAAGATGGGATACGTGCCAACGGTCTCGGACGCCGTTTTGCCGGAGGATCTCGCCAAGCACGTCAGCCTGAGCGAGGCCGACCGCGCCAAGCTCCTCAAGCCGGATTACAAGTATCAAACCGAGCGCTCGCAACGCACGCTCGATTTCTGGAACAAGCAGTTCAAGGGTTGATGGATCCAGCTTCCTCCTTCGCAACGCTGTCGACCCGTTGTCGCATGCGTTGGAGTTGAGAGGCTGGAGGTAGATTGTTGCGACCTGTGGGAGCGGTGGATTGACGTTCGGTGACCGGCATCGCGGGAAAGTGGGGGAGAATGTGAGACTGGCTTCTCGCGGGATGGCGTTGCTGGTCGTGCCCGCCTGTCTCCTGGTGCTGGGGCTACTGATCGGCCCGATGGCCCTGATGTTCAGGATTTCGCTCAACAAGTTCAGCCCGACGCAGTTGATGATCGAGGCCTTCACCTTCAACAACTATCTGCAGGCGGCCGCGGACCCTTATTATCAGGAGGTCATCCTGACAACGCTGGGGATGGCGCTGCTCTGCACGGCGCTCACTCTCGTCATTGCCTTTCCGGCAGCCTACTGGCTCGGGCGTCTGGAGAGCCGCTGGAAAAGTCTCGTGGTCATCGCGACATTGTTTCCGCTCCTGGTCGGCAACGTGGTCCGATCGGCCGGCTGGATGGCGCTGTTCACACGCGAGGGCTTGGTCAATACGGTACTCCTGAAGGCGCACGCGATCAGCGAGCCGCTGACATTGATGTACACGCCGAAGGCGGTGGTGTTCGGCATCATTGCGGTCGTCCTGCCGTATATGATCCTGACCATTGCCGCCGTGATAGAGAGCATTCCGCGCAATCTGGAGGAAGCGGCCGCCAATCTCGGAGCGTCGGCGTTCCAGCAATTCTGGCGAGTGATCCTGCCGCTGTCCGCGCCGGGCGTCGCCGCGGGCTCGATCCTGGTCTTCGTTTTGTGCATGAACACCTATGCAACCGCGGTGCTTCTCGGCGGCCCTCGTTTCAAGATGATGGCACCGGCGATCTTTGACCAGTTTGTGCGCGGCAACAACTGGCCGATGGGCGCCACGCTGGCCTTCATGCTGCTCGCGGTCACGATGAGCTTCACGATTTTCGGCAGCATCGCCTTTGCACGGCGGTACCGAGTGAGATAGCCGCACAACGAACAAAAAGACCCGCTCAACGAGAAGGAAATGCGCTCATGGTTGATCAGGCGAAGTCGGAGATATCCCCGGGCGATGAGCTTGCGCGTATCCGCAACAAGGGTGAGGTTCCGGTCGTCGCGAAGGCGACCTCGCGCGATCGCGGCATCGGGCCGTTCAAGCGCCTCGCCCTGCGCAGCGCGACCGTCATCGACGGGACCGGCGCGCCGCCGATCGGGCCGGTCGACATCGTTGTGGAAGACGGACGTATCGTCAGCCTGAAGAAGGTCACGGGCTATGGCGCGGGGCCGAGCGAGCCGGCGGACCACGAGATCGATTGCCGCGGCAAATGGGTGACGCCGGGCTTTGTCGATTGCCACGCCCATGCCGGCGTTGCCTTTCACTCCGCCAATGGCTGGGTGCCACCGGTCGATTACGTCTACAAGCTCTGGCTTGCCCACGGCGTGACCACCGTGCGCGAAATGGGCTCGATGAACGGCCTCGGCTGGGTGATCGATCAGCGCGAGCGGTCCAGGCAGAACACCATCGCGGCGCCCAGGCTGCTCGCTTATGCCTATTTTCCGGCGGTCAATGATATGGTCAAGACTATCTACACGCCGGAGCAGGGCCGGGAGTGGCTGCGCAAGGTCAAGGAGCGCGGAGCCGACGGCATCAAGTTCTTCGGCGCGCCGCCGGCGATCATGGAAGCAGCGCTCGATGAGTGCAGGAAGCTCGGCCTGCGGTCCGGCTGTCATCACGCGCAGATGGCGGTGACGCGCATGAATGCGCTGACCACGGCCGGCTGGGGTCTCACCAGCGCCGAGCACTACTATGGATTGCCCGAAGCGCTGTACGAGGATCGCGTCGTGCAGAACTTCCCACTCGATTACAATTACACCGACGAATACTTCCGCTTCTCGATCTCGGGACAGATGTTCGGCCAGGCCGCCAAGCCCGGCACGCGCAAATGGGAGGAGACGCTGGAGAAGTTTCTCGAGATCGGCTTCACCTTCGTTCCGACCTTCACCATCTACGATGCCAATCGCGACCTGATGCGCGCCCGCCAGGCCTATTGGCACAAGGACTACACCTGGAAGTCGATGTGGGACTACTTCACGCCACAGCGTGGCGGCCACGGCTCCTACTGGTATCGCTGGTCCACGCAGAACGAAATCGAGTGGAAGGAAAACTACCGGCTGTGGATGGCGTTCATCAACGAATACAAGAACCGAGGAGGGCGCGTCTGCGCCGGCAGCGACTCCGGCTTCATCTACCAGATCTTCGGCTTCGGCTACATCCGCGAGCTGGAGCTCTTGCAGGAAGCCGGCTTCCATCCGCTCGAGGTGATCCGCGCCGCGACCTCGCAAGGCGCCGCGCTATGCGGCATTCAGGATGAGGTCGGCACCATCGACATCGGCATGCGTGCCGACATGCTGGTCCACGATCACAACCCGCTCACCGACTTCAAGCTGCTCTATGGCACCGGTGCGATGCGGTTCAACGATGCGACCAACGCCGTCGAATGGCATCACGGCCTGAAATACACCATCAAGGACGGCATCATCTACGATACCGAGGAGCTGCTGGCTGACGTCCGCGAGCTCGTGAAGGCGAGCTGGGAGAGCGATATCCCGGAGAAATACGCATCGCGGGTCGCCGCCGAATGAGCAACGGTGCGCTCGATTTCTTCGTGCTGACGGGATTCCTGGGATCGGGAAAGACCACGCTGCTGCGTGACTTCCTCGGGCATCCCGAAGCGGCCGATACCGCTGTGATCGTCAATGAGGCGGGAGAGATCGGGCTCGATGGCATCGTGCTGCGCGAGAGCGGCGACGACCTTCCGATCGCGACGCTGGCTAACGGTTGTGTCTGCTGCCAGGTTGGCAGCGATCTCGCCTTCACGATCGATCGCCTCATCATGGCACCGCGGCCAGCCGGGGCCGGTCCGCTGCGGCGCATTGTCCTGGAGACCAGCGGGCTTTCGATGCCGGGGCCAGTGCTGCGCACGCTCGCGACGCTGGCCGAACATCGGATGCGCGTGGCCGTGATCGGCACCTTCGATCTTGCGCGCGGCAGCGACGTGGCGACGTATGAAGAAGCTGTAGCACAATGGGCGGCGTCGCATCGCATTGTGGCGACCAAGGCCGACCTCGTCGCGCCCGCCGATCTCGCCGACGCGCCATCGATCATCGCCGAGCTCAACCCGCTCGCGGAGGTCGTTGCGACGGCAGACCGGGGGCGTTCGGTGCTGACGGCGTTTGCGCCATTGACCGCGCCGCCCCGAGTCGAGATCGCACCAGTCAAGGGCAACGCGCATCCACGAGTCGCTGTCTGCCTCGCCAAGCCGACGGGCGAGGTGGCTTATCCTGATGTCGCAGCCTGGCTCGACAACCTTGCCGGCGCGCTTGGCGAACGCCTGTTGCGGATCAAGGGGCTGGTGCAAGTCGTCGAAAGCCAACGACCGCTCCTGATCGAGTGCGTGGGTACGACATTCTCACCACCGCGCGTATTCCAGATGAATGCTGCGCCGCTTTCCGGGCTCGTCATTATCGCGCGCGACGTGGACGAGGCCGACCTGCACCAGGTCGCGCCGGTCGGGCTCTTTGAACTCTCCCCCTGGAAGGCGCCGGAGCGGAACGGCCGTATGCTCAAGGCCGAGTGGGTCGCTTAGTCCATGAGTGTCGCCGCAAATCGTGATCGCGCCTGGCATGTGTCGCCCGCAACCTATTTGGCGCAACGCCAAGTGAGCTTTCAACTCGCGCCGCCGCGCTCGCAATATGTCACGATGCGCGACGGTTGTCGGCTGGCAGTCGATGTCTATGTCCCGCAGTCCGCCACCACAGCGGTCGAGAACTCCTTTCCGACCCTTGTCTTCTTCACGCCCTACTATCGGCGATTCAAGCTGCGGCCGGGTGGCGTAGGCGAGGCGAACCCGAACACTGGAAAATTTCGCGACTTCTTCGTGCCACGCGGCTATGCAGTCGTGGTCGTCGATGTGCGCGGCACCGGCGCCAGCTTCGGCACGCGCGATGGCTTCCGTTCGCCGCGCGAACGTGACGACAGCCGCGAGATCGCCGATTGGATCGTGGCGCAGTCGTGGTCCAACGGGACGATCGGCGCGACCGGCATCTCCTATCTCGGCGCGGCGGCCGATTTTCTGGCCTCGACCGGCCATCGCGCCGTGAAGGCGATCGCGCCGATTTCCTCGGTCTGGGATACCTATGCCGACAATTACTTTCCCGGCGGCATTCAGCTCAAGTCGCTGACCAGGGTCTATGACGAACTGATGATCGGGCTCGACCACGACCGCCGCGATATCCTCAGGCAGTTCTCGTACTTCAGCAATCCGGATTTCGAAGGTCCGCAACCCGTCGACGGAGACCCGGAAGGCGCGCTCGTGAGCGCGGCGATCAAGGAGCATCTGAACAATTTCAGGCAAACCGACTTCATGGCGGAATTTCGATTTCGCGAGGAGGGGCTGCCATACGACCCCGAATTCACCTCGGCCTCGATCAGCCCCTATTCCGTCGCGCATGAGATGCATCCCGATGTTGCCATTCTCTCCGTGTCCGGCTGGCTCGATGGCGCCGGCTACATGAACGGCGCGATCTCGCGCTACCTGACCAAGAAGGACAATCCTCGCCATCTCCTGCTCGGTCCGTGGGACCACGGCGCGCGCATCGACGTCTCACCGTGGCGGCGGGCTATCGAACCGGACTTTCCGTTGCTCGGAGAGCTGCTGCGCTTCTTCGATACCTATCTGATGGGGCTCGACACCGGGCTGCACGAAGAAGCTCCTATCCACTACTTCGCAGTTCACGCAGAACAATGGCGCGCGGCGGAGAGTTGGCCGCCGATCTCGGCACAGCAGAGTTTCTTCCTTGCGCCCGACGGTCGCCTTGCAAAGGTCGCTTCCTCGGCAGGTGAGGACCGCTACCAGGTCGACTTCACCCTGGGCACCGGCACCGAAACCCGTTATGAGCGCATCGCCGGCATTGACAGCCGCCAGTATTACGCGGATTGGCAGGGCCGTACCGAGAAGATGCTGAGCTACACGTCGGAGCCGCTTGAGACGGCTGGCGAACTTGCCGGTCATGGTCTCGTCGATCTCTGGATCTCCTCAAGCGAGCGCGACGCCGCGCTGTTCGTCTATCTGACCGAAGTCGAGGCCGACGGCAGCGAGCGCTACGTCACCGAGGGCTTGCTACGAGCGCTGCATCGGAAGGAGCAGGCAGCGCCCGAGACCTATCGCAGCACTTGGCCGTTCCGCAGCTTCACGCGCGCCGATGCCGCACCGCTTGACCCCGGCGTGATCGAGCGCATCCGTATTCCGCTGTTGCCAGTCGCGTGGCGCTTTTCTGCCGGAAGCCGCATTCGCCTGTCGGTCGCCGGCGCCGACGACGATCATTGCGGACAGGTGCCGCATGGGCGTCCGCCGCTTCTGAAGATTTTGCGGGGAGGGGCTAGCGCGTCCAGACTGGAATTACCCTTGCAAATGTGTGAGCGCACGACGTAGACGGCGAGCAGGCGTCGCTGACAATGCAGACCGGTATGCCGATTGAGTTGAAGGGGCGATGATCGCTCCCGAGCAGCAAAGGATCCTATGTCCGCTAGACAGCCATTCTGGTCGTCCCTCACGCCGGCCGAACACGAATTTCAGTACAACCCGCAGGCCGCATTCCCCAATTTTAGGGATGCTCAGGCGGGCCGGACAGCAATCAATACCAAGGCATTGACGGGCCTGGTGCGCCTCGCGGATCAGGCCTATGGCGATCACCCGTTGCGCAAAGTGGATGTCTATCCAGCCGCGACGGGAGGCAAGCCCGCTCCGGTTCACGTGTTCATCCATGGCGGCTATTGGCGTACGCAGGACAAGGAGAACTTTGCTTTTATCGCCGCGCCGCTGGTGGCCGCCGGCGTCACGACTGTTATCGTCAACTACGAGCTCTGCCCGGCTTCGACCCTTGATGGCGTGGCGGAGTCCGCTATCGCGGCCCTCGATTGGACTCGACGTGAAGCAGCCGGTTTCGGCGGTGATCCGCGCCGGATCAGCCTGTCGGGACACTCGGCCGGCGCCCATCTGGTCGCCGAATGCCTGGCGCATAGTTGGGCGGAGGCCGGCGTGGACCCAGCCTTCCTGATCGGCGCCGTCATGATCAGCGGCATCTACGATCCGCGTCCAGTGATGGGCACCGGCGTCAATGCCGAGGTCCGTTTGACCGAAGACATTGCGGTGCGGCGCGATGTCGAAACTCGGCAGGTCTTTGTCAAATGCCCGTCAACGCTCTTCGTCGGCGGTCTCGAGCCATGGCATTGGATCGAGCAGACCTACCGCTACTCGCACCATCTTCATCGAAGCGGTCTGACGCCGGAGGTCCACACCCTGCCGCGATGGGGCCATTTCGATATCCTGAACGAATTCACGGAGGCGGGAAGTCCGATCCTGAACGCCGTGCTCGCGAAGGCGACGTCTGCCTGAGGCGCGGCTTGGCACTGGCCGGCTTGTGCGCGGCCCGTTGAAGGAAGCCTGGCAGCAGGTTCGGAAATGAACAGCATTGCAGCAAATGGGCTGCTCGCATGACTTGCACTTGGGCAGGCTTCCGCTCGCGCCAGACGCACCGCGCAAGAGGTCGTGCAGCCCGCAGCGCCGAAGGCGAGCGGCATCTGCGGCTTGCCGTATCGTATAAAGTCTGTTTTGCGGTCGCGATATGCTATCGGCGCGGGTAATCACTCGCGCGTCTACCTGCGATAGTTCGTTCGTCACGCGATGCGGCAACAATGTTGTCGTTGCCTATTTTTCGTTCGGTCCCCATTGCGCGTCGGTTTCGTTGGCAACATTAGTTGTTTGGGTCCTTGTCTGGCGGAAGATGACATGCAATTGTCCGCGGCCGGCAATCCTGTTCGAGAGCAACAAGAACAACAATCACTCTCGTCCCTCCCGCTAAGTCGAGGGCTTGATCATGTCGAACCTTTCGCAAACGACGTCCGCTCTGTGGCGGATTGGTGTGTTGTTCTCGCGAACCGGCTTCATGTCGGTGATCGAGGAGACCCAGTACCAGGGGACACAGCTCGCGATCGAGGAGGTGAATGACGCTGGCGGGGTCTGCGGCCGTGAACTGGTCCCGGTCGCCTATGACCCCGGTTCGGATTCGGCGGCCTATGGTCATTACGCGAAGCGGCTGATGGTCGAGGACCAGGTCAGCACGATCTTCGGCTGCTACACTTCGTCAAGCCGCAAGGCCGTGCTGCCGGTCGTCGAACGGTTGAACGGCCTGCTCTGGTATCCGACGCTCTACGAAGGTTTCGAGGCGTCGCCGAATGTTATCTATACCGGCGCATCCCCCAACCAGAACAGCCTCGCGCTGTGCCGTTACCTGATGGATACCTTCGGGACGCGGTTCTACTTCGTCGGCTCGGATTACATCTATCCGCGCGAGTCCAACCGCGTGATGCGCGAACTGCTCAAAGCCAATGGTGGCTCTGTGGTCGGCGAGCGCTACGTCAATGTTCGCGCGCGCTGGCAGGATTTCCTGCCGATCATTCAGGATATCAAGCGGGTCCGGCCCGATGTGATCTTTTCGACCGTCGTGGGCGAGGGCACGGTGTTCCTCTATCAGGCCTACGCGAATGTCGGGCTTGATCCGAAGCAGATGCCGATCGCCAGCCTGACCACCACGGAAGCCGAGATCGCGGCGATGGGATTCGACGTCGGCCAGGGGCACATTACGGCGGCATCCTACTTTCAGGGTGTCGAGGGCAGCGCCAACAATGCGTTTGTGCAGCGCTTCAAGAAGCGTTTCGGTGGGGATATCTCGACCAATATGTGTGCGGAAGCGTCGTACTTTCAGCTCCATCTGTTTGCGAAAGCGCTCGAGCAGGTGAATACGCTGGATACCGAAGTGCTCCGCTCGATGGTGTTCGGCACCAGCTTCGACGCGCCGCAAGGCGCGGTCACCGTCAACCCGATGTCGGGGCATACCGATCTGTGGACTCGCATCGGGCGGGCCAACCGCCAGGGCCAGTTCGACGTTCTCAGCCAGTCGAAAGAGCCCGTGCATGCGGATCCGTTCCTGATCGGGTACGGTCGCGCAACGCAAACAGGAAGCGTCCAATGAACGAAATGTCGCGTAAGCCGTCCGTCAGCCGGGACATGGCCGGCCGCAGGACCATGGTACAGGAGCTTGCGGATTTGTCGGCCGTGGTGGTCGCCCCGGTCGACGATCAGGTCGGCATGCTGCTGCGCGAATTGCAGCGCTTCAGGATGCGAGTCCGACAGGTGTGGCCGATGCCGGAGAGCGTTCCGGCGGATGCCGACGTCGTGTACTGCGAATACGCGCCGGATCTGGCGCGTCGCTTGCCGTGGATTCCCGGCGATGCGCGGTCGGCTCTGGTGATCATCCTGCCCGCGACGGAAGCCATTCACGCCGAGGCGCTCTGTCATGCGACCCCCAACGCGATCCTGCCCCGGCCATTCACGCCGAACGCAGTGTTGTCCAGCCTTGTGCTCGCACGCAGCCAGTTCGGCTACGAACGGCGCCTGCGCAGCAAGATCGAGAAGCTTGATGATAATCTGCGCTCGATGCGCACCGTCGAGCGCGCCAAGGCGATCCTGATGGCGACGCGGCAGATGCCGGAAACCGAAGCTTATGGCTTCATCCGGCGGCAGGCGATGGATCGTCGGGTGTCAGCGAGCGCCGTCGCCGCGGCGATTGTTGACTCGTTCGAACTGCTTGGCTACGATCATCAACAGTAAGCCCCAATAGCGGGGCCGGCGGCGACAGCGCCGCCATCGACACAACCGGCAACAAAGCCCTCCCAATGCTCGCGTGAGCGCGCATCGGGAGGGCTTTTTGTTTTTTCAGTGTCCTGAAGGGAGCTAGGGATGAGCATTTCAAGGCGGACTTTGCTGAGGAATACTGCGGCTTTGGGCGCTTTCGCCGGCGCCGGATTTCCGCACATCTGGATCAAGAATGCCAATCTCGCCAATGCCGCTGGCGGCGAGATCAAGGTCGGCGTGCTGTTCTCGCTGACGGGAACGACTGCGATCATCGAGGAATCGCTCAATAAGGCGACACTGCTTGCAATCGAGGAGATTAACGCCACCGGCGGCATCAAGGGCAGCAAGGTCGTGCCGATCGTCGAGGACCCTGCCTCCGATCCAGCCACCTTCTCCGAAAAGGCGCGCAAGCTCGTCGTCGGCGATAAGTGCGTCAGCGTATTTGGCTCCTATACGTCCGCGAGCCGCAAGGCAGTTCTGCCGGTCTTCGAGCGGCAGAACAATCTCTACTGGTATCCGACCCTCTATGAGGGCCGCGAGTGCTCGAAGAATGTGATCTACACCGGCGCGGTGCCGAACCAGCAGCAGGACGAATTCGTGCCCTGGTTGGTCAAGAAGTTCGGCAAGAAGTTCTACCTGATCGGCTCCAACTACATCTATCCGAAGGAAGAGAATAACTACTGCAAGAAGCTGTTGGAGAAGCACGGCGGCGAGGTCGTCGCTGAAGAATACGTTCCGCTCGGCCATTCCGAGTTCTCTTCCGTCATCAACAAGATCCGCTCGACGCAGCCAAACGTGATTTTCTCGACCGTAGTCGGGGATTCCGTGGTCGCGCTGCATCGCCAGTATCGCGCTGCCGGGCTCGATCCGGAGAAGATGCCGATGGCGAGTTTGACGACCTCGGAGAACGAGGTGGCGGCGATGGGTGGCGATGCCGCCGCTGGTCACTTCACCTCGGCGCCATACTTCATGGTTCACAAGTCGCCGGAGAACGAGAAGTTCGTCGAGGCCTACAAGAAGCGGTGGGGCGCCGACAAGGTCACGCATTTCGTGTCGGAGGCCTGCTACTTCCAGGTCCACCTGTTCAGGCAAGCGGTGGAGAAGCTGGCGACCAGCGATCTCACGCCGCCGAACATCCGCGATGCAGTCAAGGGGCAGGAAACGATCGCACCGCAGGGGAAAGTGCAGATCGAGCCGGAGAACTTGCATACCTGGCTGTGGCCAAAGATCGCTCAGGCGAGGTCCAACGGTCAGTTCGAGATTCTCGTCGAAGCGAAGGAGTGGCTGAAGCCGCTGCCTTACGCCGCCTATCCCGGGCAGGTCTGCACCGACAAGGGCCTGGTCGAGAAGAGTTGACGCCACGGGGGCTGCTGCTGGCCGTCGGCGTTCGCGCCGGCGGCTGGCGTCCAGCCTCGAGCAAACGAGCTCCCGGGCGGCGCTGCGCGGACGTTGCGGCGAGAAATGAACTTTAGAAAAGCGGATTCCCTAGCGTGGACCAACTAATCGAACAGATCATCACAGGCCTCAGCATCGGATCGATCCTGCTGCTTGTGGCGATGGGCCTATCGATCATCTACGGCTCGATGGGCATCATCAACCTTGCGCACGGTGAGTTCGTGATGCTCGGTGCTTACGCGGCCTGGGTGTTGCACACCTATCTCGGGCTCGGCCTGCTGGCGAGCCTCGTTCCGATCTTCCTCGTGGTTGCGGCGTTTGGCTGGGTCATCGAACGCTACATCCTGAGCCTGCTCAACAACCGTCCGCTCGATACGATCCTCGCGACCTGGGGCGTCGGCATCATGTTGCAGCAGGCGGTGCGGCTGACAGTGGGCAGCGAGTTGCGCTACGTGCAGCTTCCGCCGGCGTTGTCCGACAGCATGAATGTGTTTGGCCTGTCGGTGTCGTCCTACCGGGTCTTCCTGTTCGTGGTGGCGATCGCGCTGTTCGCGGCGACCTGGTTGCTCATGAACCGGACGCCCGTCGGTATGAAGCTGCGCGCCATCATCCAGGACCGGTCGGTCGCAGCCTCGTTCGGCATCAACGCCAAGCGCGTCTATGCCCTGACCTTCGCCTATGGCGCGGGGCTCGCGGGGCTCGCCGGCGCGCTGGTGTCACCGCTCAAGAGCGTGTCGCCGGACATGGGCACCGGCTACGTGGTCGACGCCTTCATGGTGGTCGTGCTCGGCGGCGTGCAGAGCCTTGCCGGGACCGTCGCGAGCGCCTTCATCCTCGGCGAGCTCTCCGGCGCCATCGCCTTCCTTCAGAACGATACGGTCGCCAAAGCGATGGTGCTGCTCGCCATCGTCGTGCTGATCCGCTTTCGTCCTGAAGGGCTTTTCACCGCGCGTGTGCGAACCTGAGACAGATTGCCTATCGATGTCATTGAACCCTTCCACATCCAGCGGATTGCAGCGCCTCACAGTGCAACTTGCGCCGCCGCTCATCGTCTGCGCGCTAGTGTTCGCGCTGCCGGTGCTGCTCAATAACGATTTTCTGCTCAACAAGGTCGCGCGCTACCTTGTGCTCGGCATCCTCACGGTGTCGCTCGGATTGTCCTGGGGATTCGGCGGGATACTCAACCTCGGCCAAGCCATGAGTTTTGGCCTCGGCTCGTACGCCATGGCGATGGCCTTGAAGCTCAAGACCGTCCCGGTGCACACAGGAGCGGGCGGCCTGCCGGACTTCATGGTCTGGAACAACGTCCAGCAGTTGCCCTGGTTCTGGGAGCCGTTTCGATCCCTGACATTTGCGATCGCCGCGGGCCTGATCGTACCGGCGTTGGTGGCGGCGGCGCTCGGCTGGTTCATGTTCCGAGGCCGCGTGACCGGCGTCTATGTCTCGATCGTCACGCTTGCGACAATGGTGGTCATCAATCTCGTGATCATCGACCAGCAAAGCTACACCGGCGGCTTCAACGGCATCACCGATCTGGCCCAGCTCGAGATATTCGGCGTCGCCTTCGATGCTTATGGCCGCGCCACTTACTATCTCGTCGCGGGAAGCGTGATGCTCAGCCTGCTCGTGGCTTTTGCCTTCACGAAGTCGAGGGCTGGCTTGATCGTGCAGGCGATCCGCGACCACGAGAGCAGGGTGCGTTATTTCGGCTACGACGTTGCGCTCTACCAGATTTTCGTGTTCGCGCTGTCGGCGGCGATCGCCGGGCTCGCGGGCATGCTCTACACGGTGGTGATGGAATTTGCTTCGCCGACGTTCCTCGGCGTGCAGCTCTCGCTGTCGGTTGTCGTGTGGTGCGCGGTCGGTGGGCGGCAAAGTCTGGTCGGCGCGTTTCTCGGTGCCGTGCTGGTGGCGGGCATGCAGGGAGCGCTTTCGGAATCCGCAGCGTTCCTGGAAACCTGGACGCTGGTGATGGGCGCGCTGTTCGTGCTGGTGGTGTTGTTCCTGCCGAAGGGACTCGCCGGTCTCGCCCAGAACGTCTGGCGCTGGATCGTTCAGCGTCGGCAAGTCGCGGAGCGGGACGTGCCACAGGGCGTCAGCCAGACGGAGGGCAGCACATGACCTCCCATCTCGATCTCCGCGACGTCTCCGTCAGCTTCAACGGCTTCAAGGCGCTCAATGCGCTCAACATGAGCGTGCGCAAGGGTGAGCTGCGCTGTCTGATCGGGCCCAACGGCGCGGGCAAGACCACGGCGCTGGATATCATCTGCGGCAAGATCAAGCCGAGCGCCGGCACGGTGACGTTTGCCGGCACTGCGCTACAGGATCTCGAGGAATACGAGATCGCCCGCGCCGGCGTCGGCCGCAAGTTTCAGGTTCCGAGCGTATTCCGCGACCTCACAGTCAGAGAGAACCTTGAGGTGGCGCGGGCCAGGCGCACCGGCGTGTTCGACAATCTGCGGTGGGACGTCCGCAACACGGGGCGCGAGCGCGTCGAACGTCTCGCGGAGTTGGTCGGGCTCACGGAGCGGCTCGACCGGCCAGCCGCCTATCTGTCGCATGGTCAGACCCAATGGTTGGAAATCGGGATGCTGGTCGCCCAGGACGCTGAGCTGATCCTGATGGACGAGCCCACGGCCGGCATGACCGCCCAGGAAACCCGCAAGACTGCGGAGATGTTTGCGCGATTGAAGGGCAAGCACACGTTGATCGTGGTCGAGCACGATATGGGCTTCGTGAAGGCCATCGGGGACATCATTTCGGTGATGCATATGGGACAGATGCTGGCGGAAGGAACTGCGGCAGAGGTCGAGGCTCATCCGGACGTGCGGCGGGCCTATCTCGGATCGGGAGGCATCAGCAATGCTTGAGCTGACCGACGTCGACGCCTTCTATGGGAACAGCCGGGCTCTGCAAGGCATCAATCTGATGGTCGGCACCGGCGAATTCCTGTCGGTGCTTGGCCGCAACGGCGTCGGCAAGACCACGCTGATGCGGAGCATCCTCGGCCTCATGGATCGCGTGACCGGACGGCTTTCGCTCGACGGCGCCGACATTTCAGGCTTGCGAACCCACCAGCGGGCCAAAGCCGGCATCGCCTATGTGCCGCAAGGGCGCGGTATCCTGCCGCGCTTCACCGTGCGGGAGAATCTGACGCTCGGCACGTTTGCTGCGAAGTCGGCAAACGGCATTGAAGAATGGGTGCTGGAGCTGTTTCCGGTGCTCAAGGAGTTTCTAGGTCGCTACGGCGGCAATCTCTCCGGCGGCCAGCAGCAGCAGCTCGCAATCGCCCGTGCGCTGCTCGCTCAGCCCAAGGTCATCCTGCTGGACGAGCCTACCGAAGGCATCCAGCCGAACATCGTCGAGCAGATCGAGGACGTCATCGTCAAGCTCAATCGCGAGCGTGGAATCACCGTTGTACTGGTCGAGCAGAACGTCGCATTCGCGCGGCGCGCGTCCCATCGCTTCGCGCTGCTGGAAAAAGGGCGCGTCGTGGCCAAAGGCGCGATCGACGAGCTCACCGAAGACCTCATCCAGCTACACATGGCGGTGTAGCGGGCACCATCGTCCACTTGAAAGGGAGTCGAGCACATGTTGCATGGAGACATATCGAGCAGCAAGGACACGGTCGGCGTTGCCGTGGTCAACTATAAGATGCCGCGCCTGCACACCAAGGCCGAGGTGCTGGATAATGCGCGCAACATCGCCAAGATGGTCGAGGGCATGAAGCTCGGGCTGCCGGGTATGGACCTCGTGATCTTCCCGGAATACTCGACGCACGGCATCATGTACGACTCCAAGGAGATGTACGAGACAGCGTCGGCGGTGCCGGGAGAGGAGACACGGATCTTCGCCGATGCCTGCCGCAAGGCGCGGGTCTGGGGCATATTTTCACTGACCGGCGAGCGTCACGAGGAACACCCCAACAAGGCGCCGTATAACACGCTGATCTTGATGAACGACAAGGGCGAAATCGTCCAGAAGTATCGTAAGATCATGCCATGGGTGCCGATCGAGGGCTGGTATCCCGGCGATTGCACCTATGTCTCGGAAGGCCCGAAAGGTCTGAAGATCAGCCTGATCATCTGCGACGACGGCAACTATCCGGAGATCTGGCGGGATTGCGCGATGCGCGGCGCCGAACTGATCGTCCGCTGCCAAGGCTACATGTATCCGGCCAAGGAGCAGCAGATCCAGATCTCGAAGTCGATGGCGTGGGCGAACAATTGCTACGTGGCGGTCGCCAACGCCTCCGGTTTCGATGGTGTCTACTCCTATTTCGGTCATTCGGCGATCATCGGCTTCGACGGCCGGACGCTGGGCGAGTGCGGCACCGAGGAGAATGGCATCCAGTATGCGCAGCTCTCGGTATCGCTGATCCGCGATGCGCGCCGCAACATGCAGTCGCAGAACCATCTCTTCAAGCTGATGCACCGTGGCTATACCGGCCTCATCAACTCGGGGGATGGCAATCGCGGCCATGCCGTGTGTCCCTACACCTTCTACAAGAACTGGATCACGGATCCCGAAGGCACGCGGGAAATGGTCGAAGCCATGACCCGTCCGACCGTCGGCACCGATGAATGTCCGATCGAGGGCATTCCAAACCAGAAGGTCGCGCATCGCTGAGCGACATCGGACGAATCGGCGTCGGCGCGGCGTTTCGCATCGGCGCCGCGCCGAACGGGTAGGGCGCCCCGGGGTGACGAAACAAGAACAGGAAGAGGTGCATCCATGAGCATCGACGATCAGATCTATGACCTCGGAAACGTGGCGTTGCAGCGGGGCGCGACCATTCGCGATTGCAAGCTTGCCTACAAGACCTTCGGTCAGCTCAATGCGGCCAAAGATAACGTGATCGTCTACCCGACCTGGTATTCCGGCCAGCACTATGACAACGAATGGCTGATCGGTCCGGGCAGGGCGCTCGATCCCGCAAAATACTTCATCATCATTCCCAACATGTTCGGCAACGGCCTGTCGTCGTCGCCGAGCAATACGCCGGAGCCATATAATGGGCCGCGCTTTCCGCAGGTGACGGCCTACGACAATGTGCGCGCCCAGCACCGGCTGGTGACCGAGAAATTCGGCATCAAGCACATCCGCCTGGTGGTCGGGTGGTCGATGGGAGCGCTGCAGACCTTCCATTGGGGCGCACTCTATCCTGATATGATGGATCTGCTTGCGCCGTTCTGCGGCTCGGCCAAGTGCTCGCGACACAATTTCGTGTTTCTTGAAGGCGTCAAGGCGGCGCTGACCGCGGATGCGGCCTGGAAGGAAGGCTGGTACACCGACAAGCCGGCTCGCGGCCTGCGTGCTGCCGCGCGCGTCTATGCCGGCTGGGGTTTCTCGCAGGCCTTCTATCGCGAGCAACTGGACATCAAGACGCTGGGCTATTCTTCGCTGGAGGATTTTCTGGTGGCCTTCTGGGAGGGCTTCTTCCTGCCGAAGGATGCCAACAATCTGCTGACCATGCTGTGGACCTGGCAGAATGGCGACATCAGCGACAACGAGATTTACAACCGCGATTTCAAGGCGGCACTTGGCGCGATCAAGGCCAAGGCCTTTGTCATGCCGGGACAGACCGACCTCTATTTCCCGCCGGAGGACAGCAAGTTCGAGGTTGCCAACATGCCGAACGCGGAGCTCGTGCCGGTGCCGTCGATCTGGGGGCATTTCGCAGGCGGGCCGGGGACGAATCCGGTCGATGTCGCCTTCATCGATGGCAAGCTGAAGGAACTGCTCGCATCGTGAGGTCAATCGCTCGCCAAGGATTGCTGCGCTAACATGGGGGACGTGAGGATTGTCCAATCCCGCCTTGCTGCTTGACCAGTACCGCATTCCGAATGAGCCGTACTACCGGCCCCTCCGGGACGAGGTCGAATTGTTCGGCGCGGCCTATGCGAGCCGCATGCCGGTGATGCTGAAAGGGCCCACCGGCTGCGGCAAGACACGCTTCATCGAGTACATGGCATGGCGGCTTGGCCGTCCGCTCATCACGGTGGCCTGCCATGAGGACATGACGGCGGCCGATCTGGTTGGGCGTTGGCTACTTGATGCCCAGGGCACCGTGTGGAGCGATGGACCGCTGACAACCGCCGTGCGGTTGGGCGCGATCTGCTACCTGGATGAGATCGTCGAGGCGCGCCAGGATACGACCGTCGTCATCCATCCGCTGACCGATGATCGTCGAGTCCTGCCACTGGAGAAGCGCGGCGAACTGATCCACGCCCATTCCGATTTCCAACTCGTGATTTCCTATAATCCCGGCTACCAAAGCGCGATCAAGGACCTCAAAGAATCCACCAAGCAACGCTTCGCGGCGCTGGACTTCGGCTACCCGGATCGCTCGGCCGAGGTCGAGGTGGTTTCGCGGGAAGCCGACATCGATCCGAAGATCGCCGACCTGCTGGTGAAGATCGCGCTGCACAGCCGCAACCTGAAAGGCCAAGGCCTCGACGAGGGCGCGTCGACCCGGATGCTGGTCAACGCCGGACGGCTGATCGGATATGGCATCGGCCTCGAAAAGGCCTGCGAGACCACAATCGTCGTTCCCTTGACCGATGATACGGATACCAGGAACACGTTGCGGGACGTGATTTCGGCCTGTGCGTAGCATGGAAGTTGGCGGGTGGCGGTCGCGCAAATCAGTTCGCTTGAGAGTTTCCGGTCCAGCCGCAGGCTTGCGTCGTTGTTGCGTGGCCACGACGATGTGGGCGCAGCCGTGCAGGCGGCGCGGATGGCGTTGCAGAGCCGTTCCGAACCGATCAATCGTCTCGCGTTCTGGGATGAGACCGTGCATGGTCTGTTTGAGGCCAATCTTGGCGAGGCGGTTGTTCTCGTCTTTCTTCGCCTGTCGGAGCAATGGCCGGCGCAACGATCGGTCGACGATCTGATTGCGATCGGACGTGCCGGCAGGGACATCGGCCGCAACACCGGAAGCCGTGTCGCTCACGCCCTGTTGGCGGAGCTTTCCAAGATTCTGTCGCGGCTCGCAGGCGCCGGAGAGCTGACGGTTGTTCTTGATGCTCTCCGCCGACTTTCCGAGGAGGGGCCGGAATCGGTGGGCCTCGCTATCAACCGGCTGGAGCAATTGCTCGCACATGCTAGTGCCGAGGATTTCGCGGCTTGGGTTTCCGCCGGCTTGCGCGCGAGCGGCGGTCGCGCCGCGCGGCAGCGTGCCTATTTCGCGCTCGACGATGCGCTGTCAAAGCGGCTGTTTGCGCTCGGCCGAACCAGCGACGATCTTGCGCGGCTGGAAAAGCGCCTCGCGGCAACGACGGTAGCGCTGTGGGGCAGACGGCCGCGCTTCCGCAAGCTGCCGATGGCGACAACGTCGGCGCCGCAGCGAACCTCGCTCGCCGCGGGCTTGATCGGGCTGCCGGAAAGCTTTGCCGGCTTCGAGGGTGACCGCGCCGATACGATCTATCTCGCAGCGGTCGCGCATGCCGGCGCCCATTTGATTCACTCCACGGTCCGATTTCCGGTCGGGCGGCTGAAGGCGCTGCAACTCGCGCTGGTCTCGCTGATCGAGGATGCCAGGGTCGAGGCCCTGGCATTACGGGAAATGCCTGGTTTGCGCCGGCTGTGGCTGCCATTTCACGTCGCCGCGCGATCTGACCAGGCAACCGCGGTGGGCCTGATGACGCGGCTGTCGCGGGCGCTGATCGATCCCGACTATCAGGATTCCGATGCCTGGGTGGTCAAGGGACGAACGCTGTTTGCCGCGGCGTCGGAGCGCTGGACCGATCCCTCGATCAGCCGCGAGATCGGCGGACTGCTGGGCAACGACATCGGACAGATGCGGCTGCAGTTCAACCCCAAGAGCTATGTCGTCGAGCCCGCCTATCGCGACGATAATCTGGCCCTGTGGGATTTCGGCGACCTGCCCGATGCCGAGACCGAGACGATCGAGCTCGCCGTCGATTCCGTGCGAATCGAACGACGGGAAGACGCGGACGGCCGTTCCGCGGACGACAGCGCGAAGCCCGAAGAGACGCTGCGTGCGCGGGCAAGCGCCGTGACGAACCTCGACGGTCTTCCGGTTGCAACCTATCCGGAGTGGGACTACGCGGCCGGCATCGAGCGGGCGGACTGGACCACCATTCTCGAAGCGGATGCCGGCGCGTCCGCAAAACCCTTCGATCTCCCTGCGGATACGGACGCGATGCGCAGGGTCACGAGGTTGACCCGCGATGCGTCGATCGGCCGCCGCCTCCGCCACAAAGCTCAACGCGACGGCGACGCGCTCGACATCGATGCCGCGATCGCGCTGACCGTCGAGCGGCGGTCCGGTTACCTCAGCGAGCCGAGAGTCTACCAGCGCGATGCACCAGGCCCGCGCGACCTCGCCGTTTTGCTGCTGATGGATCTGTCGCAGTCCACCGCCGATCGCGACCGTTCGGGCCGAACCGTTCTCGACGTCGAGTGCAAGGCTGCCGCGATCATGACGGCGGCGGTGGAGGCCGCCAATGACGCAATCGCTGTCCACGGATTTAACTCGGACGGCCGCGAACGCGTACGCTACCTGCATATCAAGGGCTTTGACGAGCCGATCGACATGGTGGTGCGTTCACGGCTCGCGGGACTTGGCAGCAGCCGTTCGACGCGACTCGGTCCAGCGCTGCGCCATGCAGGCAGCTACCTTACGGGGCGCCGGGCATTCCGAAGGGTGCTGCTGGTGCTGACCGATGGCGAACCTTCTGACGTCGATGTGCCGGACCCGCGCTATCTTGCAGAAGACGCCCGTCGTGCCGTCCAGCAGTTGCGGCGGCGTGGCATCGACATCTTCGCGTTCGGCATGGGCGGCGACAGGCTTGCTCAGCTCGATCGGATCTTCGGAGAGCGCTACGCGCTGCATGTACCGCGGATCGAGGTGCTGCCGCAGCGGGTGATGCAACTGTATGCCGAATTGAAGAAATAAGCGGTTACCCGCTTATCTCAATGAGGCGCCGATCCAGCAGATCGCTTCGTGCTCCCGTCGGCGCTATGCCCGCGAATTCTCGGCGGGCGGATCCTGCACGCCGTAGCTGCCGAATGCCGCGGCGGTCTCGCTGATTTCGGCCTCGTTCAGCAGCACCGGCCCACCGATCGCCAGCGAGAGATAGTACTGCCGGGCAATCGTCTCGAGCTCGACCGCCAGCCACATCGCCTTGTCCAGCGATGCGCCCGTGGCAATCATGCCGTGATTGGCGAGCAGGCAGGCGGTTCGACCCTCGAGTGCGGTGAGCGCGTACTCGGACAACTCCTTGGTGCCAAACCTCGCGTAGCCAGCGACGCGAACATTCATGCCGCCGAACGCCGCCATCATGTAGTGGCAGGCCGGGATTTCCTTGCGCGCGATCGCCAGCACGGTGGCGTAGGTCGAGTGGGTGTGGACGATCCCCCCGACGTCCGGCCGCGCCTTCATGATGTCGAGATGGAAGCGCCATTCTGTGGAGGGCTTGAGCGGGCCCTTCCATGATCCGTATTCTCCGTCGATCGGCATTGCCACAATCATGTCGGGGGTCAGCGAGTCGTAGGGCGTCGCGGACGGTGAAATCAGCATGGTGTTGCCATGGCGTGCCGAGATGTTGCCGGACGTGCCCTGGTTCAGCCCGGTGGCATTCATCCAGCGGCATTTCGCAATGATGGCCTCGCGCAACTGAAGTTCGGTGTCGGTCATGATGGGCTCCTGGAAATCGGCGTCGGCCGCGCTCAGTATTTCTGTCGGGTCGGCGTGATGCAGATCTCCTGCACCAGCGCATTTTGCGGAAGGTTGTAGGCATCGAGAATCAGCTTGGCGACGTGCTCGGCCCCGATGCCGCCGCCGATGGCCGCCTTGTTTGCCTTGTAGTTGGCAAGGGTGCCGGGATCCTTCACGCCATCGAGTACTTCGGTCTCGATGATGCCCGGCGAGATGACGAGGACGCGGACGTCGTAACTGGAGAGGTACTCGCGCAGGCTCTCGGAGACGCCGTGCACGAAGAATTTGGTGCCGCAGTAGACGGTGTGGTCGGGATAGACCTTGCGTCCCGCGATCGAGCTCATCATCACGAGCGTACCGTGACGACGCTCCATCATGCCGGACATCACGGCGTAGACGCTGTTCATGACGCCATTGATGTTGATGGCGATCATTTCATCCCAGTCGGCGGGATCTTGCTTGCCGATATCCGCGAGCCTAGCAACGCCGGCATTGGCGAACATCATGTCGACCGGGCCGAACTCCGCTTCGGCGTCCCGCACGGCGGCCGCCAACGCTGCACGATCACGCACATCCACCTGGCGGCAAACCGAACTGGGTAGCCGCATCGCATTGAGCCGTTCGATCCGGCGAGCCATCAGCAGAACAGGATGGCCGGCCGCCGAGAAGGCGCGGGCGGTCGCTTCTCCGATACCCGAACTGGCACCGGTCACGGCAATCAACGGTTTTGCAGTCATGTCACGGCCCTCCCATCAGAGTTCGCCTTGCGCGAATGCCTCCAGCGTTCCGGCATCCGCCGCAATGTCGAGGAACGAAAAGCGGTTGCGCATTTCCCGGCAATGCACGATGGCTTCGCGATAGAAATCGACGGGCACGCCGAGTTCCGCGGCAGTCGTGGCGCCGCCCGCGGCCGACAACAGCCGCTTCATCTCGTCGACTGGAATTGTGAAGGCGGCGAGCTCGCGGCGAAGCTCCGGCCACATCGTTTCGAGCTTGTGGTTGAATGCGCTGGCTCCCTCATGGTCGAAAGCCTTCTGTTTCAACTCAGCGACGCATTGGGAAGCAACCTCGTCGCCGAAACGGCGCTTCATGTCGGCGACATCGATGTTGGTCGCGTGAACCGAAAGTGGGCGATCGGCGGCCAACATCTGCTGCTGCAGCCGCGCCATGCTCAATGACGCGATGCCCACCTGCTGGCCGTGCAGGCTGCCCGGATGCCGTTCGCCGGCAAAGCAATCGATGTAGTGGGAAATCTGGTGCTCGCCCATCGAGCCATGGTGCGAAACCCCGGTGAAGGAAATGCCGAGCCCGCACAGCGTGAGCACGCGGTAGAGATACCCCATCGCCTCGATGTCGCCTTTGGGTAGATTCCCGGCACGCTTGTTGAGTTCGATTTCGTCGTCGGCCTGGATCGTGTACGGCTCCTGGAAGTAAGCCGTTCCCAACAGCCGATGCGACATCCACCAGTCGGTCTGCGCGACCGAACGGGCCAGGCAGTCGGCGAACCCGGAGGCGGCGAGGTGGGGCGGCGCCGCGGCGGACACTTTGAGGTCGACGAAGAAGCCGGCGGGCGTGTGCGAGGGCAGGGACACCTTCAAGCCGCTGTCGAGCGTCAGCGAAGCCGTGGATGAGGTGTAGCCGTTCATCGAGGCGGCGGTGGCAAAGACGCAATAGGGCCTGCCGTCCAAACCCGTGACATACTTGCAGAGATCGTTGACGGTGCCGGATCCGACAGCAACGACGGCGTCGAATGCGCGGAGCCTTTCCGCAAGGCTGCGAACCTCGGCCATGTCGGCGTGAGGATGATCCAACACAATCGCCTCGATCGGACCGAGTTCGCGCAGTGCCTTGGCGATGCGCGCGCCCATCGCTTCATAGGTTGCCTGGTCGGCGACGACGGCAAGTCGATGTCCCAGCTTCAGGGACGCGACCAACTCAGCCTCGCGGCCGTCGAGGCTGTCTTCGATCACGATGGAATCGTAGGGCACCTTGACCGGCGCGCCGGTGAGCGGATTGATCCAGCGCCCTGCCACCAGATCATCGATCAGCGCGGTCCAATTGTGTTTTGGCATCGGCAAATCCCGCGCTGCGTCATCGGCGTCGCGCCTGGTGGTGACATTTGACAAGCTGTATTGACAATTTGCTGAGCTGATTGACAATTGTCAACACGGCATGCATTTTGTGAATGCCGTGGCTGAGGCCGGATCGCTGATGACCAGAACGCTGCAACGCCAAGTGACACCGTCGCGGATCAAGCGCAGGGCGCTCTCGATCCCGGCGGAGTTCGACAGCGATCCAGTCGTCTGGGCGGCGTGGCTCTATTACGAAGAGGGCATGACGCAAGAAGAGGTCGCCGATCAGCTCGGCGTCTCCCGCGCCTCGGTGGTGAATTTCCTGCAGGAGGCGCGCGACCGCAACATCGTCACGATTGCGGTCTCGTCGCGGCACCTGCAGTCCATTGGTCTTGCGCGCGAGTTGGCCGATGCGTACGGGCTCACGAGCTGCCTCGTTGTGCCTGATGACGGCGGTCGTCTGCCGGTGCACGAACGGATCGGCATGGCGGGCGCGCGGCTCCTGATCGAGCGGCTGCAGCCCGATGATGTCTTGGGCGTTTCCTGGGGCCGCACGGTTCAGGCGTTGTCGGCGTCGTTGCCTGAAATGAAGCTTCCCGGCGTGACCGTTGCTCAGATCACCGGCTGCTCGATCGGAACCACGGAGTTTTCGCCCGAGCTGTGCACCTCTAACATTGCCAACCGGCTTGGCGCGCGTTGCGTCAATCTGCATGCGCCGGGCATCGTCTCCACCGCCCAGATCAAGCGCCTGTTCATGCAGGAGCCGGCGCTCGTTGAGACCTTCAAGATTATCCAGTCGAGCAACAAGGTGCTGTTCGGTGTCGGTAGCGTCGACGATGCCGGCACCGCGATGCGCAGCGGCTACATGACGCCGGAGAAGATCGCGCCGTATCTGGCGCGCGGCGCGGTCGGTGTGGTGAGCGGGCGCTTCATCGACAGCGAGGGAAAGCCGATCCTGGGCGCGCTCGACAACCAGATGATCGGCCTCACCCTCGACGAGATCGCCAAGGTGCCGGAACGCATCTGCATCGCCGGCGGCAGCGACAAGATCGATGCGGTTTATGCCGCGCTCAACAATAACTATGCAACGATACTGGTCACGGACGTGGCAACAGCGAAAGCGCTGGTGCCGCGCGCGGCCCGGTCTCACCGATCCGGAGTATTACGCCGGTCCTGAAGCAAGATAGCGAACCGGGCCGATAGAGCCCGGCGCCGAGAGAACAGCGATGCGCGAGGAAACGTCAATTGTTGCGCAGCATGCGCAGAGTCTGGCTGTCGATGTGTCGTTACCGGGCACGCCGCGGCGCAGTGTCTGGCCACGGTTTCTGACCTCGGAACACCCGTTCCCGTGGCTGGCGCCGATCACCGCGCTGCTGCTGGCGTTCGGTGTCTATCCGCTTCTGTATGCGCTGTGGCTCTCGTTCTTCAAGCGCAATCCCATCACCCGTATGAACGTCTTCAACCCAACCTGGAATTGGGGAAAGTTGATCGCCGATGAACGGGTGTGGGGTGCGATCGGGCACACCTACCTCTACACCATCACGGCCCTGCTGATCGAACTTTGCCTTGGTCTCGCCATCGCGCTGCTGCTCGACAGCGACCGGAAGGGTTACGGATTGCTCCGGGCGCTGATGACGCTGCCGCTGGTGGTGCCGCCCGCCGTCACCGGCATGATGTTCCTGCTGATGCTGGACGGGTCCTTCGGCGTGTTGAGCATGGGTCTGGTATCGCTCGGACTTTGGCCGCCGCAGTATCCGATTCTCGCCTCCAGCGGTTCGGCGCTGGCCGGCATTCTGCTGGCTGACATCTGGCAGTGGACGCCCTTCATGGTGCTGATCATGCTCGCCGGATTGCGCGCCTTGCCGAAAGAGCCTTTCGAGGCCGCGGCGATCGACGGAGCGACCCCGAGCCAGGCCTTCTTCCGCCTGACCCTCCCGATGCTCTCCAGGATCATCGCGCTCGCCGTCCTGATCCGCGGAGTCGATCTGTTCCGCATCTATGATTACGTCAAGGTCATGACGGACAGCGGACCGGGCACCGCAACCGAGACGCTGACGTCCTACGCCGGCACGATCTATTTCAAAAACGCCGATTTTCCCTACGCCTCGACCATTTCGCTGTTCACGCTGCTGCTGGTGATCATCACCTCAAGCATCTTCATCAAGCTGTTCAAGGTGCGGTTCTGATGCAGGAAACGTTTTGGCAGAAGCGATTGCGTGACGTAGCCGCGGTGCTCGTTGTCGGCATATTCATGTTTCCGCTGTTCTGGTGGGCGCTGACATCGTTCAAGCCCACGTCCGCGATCTTCAACAAGGATGAAATCGTCTGGTTCAACTTCAAGCCGACGCTGGTGAATTATGCCGTGACGATGCTCGGCAAGTCGCGGGCGGAGCTTGCGATCGAATCCGGCAACACGTTCGGCGTCGGAGGTGCGAGTTCCTATGACAGCCGCCAAACCATCATCGACTCGCTGATCATCGCGGTGGGAGCCACCGCGTTGACGGTACTGCTGGCGGTGATCGCGTCCTACGCATTGTCTCGGATGCGGTTCCGCTGGCGGCAGGCCTATCTGAACTGGATTCTGTCGCAGCGTTTCATGCCGCCGATTGCGATCATCGTGCCTGTTGTCTTCATGTTTCACTACATGTCGCTGCTCGATACGCGGCTCGGCCTGATCCTCGTGGATACGTTGATCAATTTGCCGATCGCTGTGCTGTTGATGAAATCGTTCTACGATGACGTTTCCGTCGACGTCGACGAGGCCGCCATGATCGACGGTGCCTCGCGGTTGCAGATTTTCTGGCGCGTCGTTCTGCCCATGGTGAAGGGCGGCGTCGCGGCCACCGCCGTGCTTTGCTTCATCTTTTCGTGGACGGAATTTCTGCTGTCGCTGTTCCTGACCAATTCGATCCGAACGCTGCCCGTCAAGATCACGACCTTTGTCACCTCGACAGGATCGGAATGGGGCTTCATCGCTGCCCTCGGCACGACGGCCGTGATCCCGAGCTTCATCTTCATCTTGCTCGTCCAGAAGCAGCTTGTGCGCGGCCTGACCCTGGGATCTCTCAAGGAGTAGGCGTACGAACCGGGACTACAAGTCAACAAAACATCGGGAGGAGTAGCAATGAGTTTCAAGAAGTTCGATCAGCAGACCTTCATCGTCGACACGGCGAACGCCTATACCAACCGACAAATCTCCAAGCGCGAATTCCTGCGCAAGATGGGATTGGCCGGCGTGGGCTTTTCAGCCTTCAGCCTGGGCATGCTTGGCAATCCGCGCGGGCTGCGCAGAGGGAGCATGCTCGGCACCGAGGCGTTTGCCGAGGGCCTGCCCGATAACCAGGCCAAATGGCTGAAAGAGGTCGGCAGCAAGTTCAAGGGCGCCAAGATCCGCTACTCGACCGAATCGACGCCGCCGTCGGTGGTGCTGAACCAGATCAAGAAGGAGTTTACCGATCCGACCGGCATCGAGGTCGAGGTCGAGATCGTGCCGCTCGAGCAGGTGCTCGCCAAGGCGACACAGGACGTGCAGGGCCAACTCGGCTCTTACGACCTCTACTACCTTGACCAGTCGTGGATCTCGATGTTCCAGCCCGATTGCATCGACCCGGTAGCCTACTACAAGGACAAGCCCGAACTGGCGATGCCGGATTTCGACTGGGATGATTTCTCGAAGCCGCTCGTCAAGAATGTCGCCCAGGTCGAGGGGCAGTGGATGGGCATTCCTTTCGACATCCCGATCTTCACGCTGATGTACCGCAAGGACATCCTCGAGAAGCACAAGATCGCGGTGCCGACCACCTACGAAGACTTCCTCGCGGCGGCCAGGCAGATCTCCGAGGCCGAGAAGGGCAACGGCGTGTTCGGCACCGGCCTGCAGGCGAAGTCCGGGCACTATTCGCTCGAATGCGACTGGAGCCAGGCGGTGTGGGGCCATGGCGGCTCGATCTTCAACAAGAACAAGAAATTCTCTGGTAATGACGAGCAGGGCGTTGCCGGATTGAAATGGTACCAGGAGCTCTTGAAGGTCTCGCCACCGAACTCGACGGCATCGACCTGGGACGGCCAGTTCGAGATGATGCACTCGGGCCAGGTGGCGCTGGTGCAGAGCTGGGATGAATTCTTCCCTGGTCTCGATGCCGACGACTCCAAGGTCAAGGGCCTGTGGGAGCCGGCCAAGCCGCTGACCGCGAAGAAGTTGCGATCGCCGTCCGACGCCGGCTTCAACGAGCAGCCGAATCTCGGCCATCAGGGCGGTTCGTGCATCTCGCTGTCGAAATATTCCAAGAACAAGGAAGCGGCGTGGATCTTCATGCAGTGGGGCTGCTGCAAGGAGATCATGACCCGCTGCACGCTGCTTGGCGGCTTCGCGCCGATGCGAAACTCCTCGTTTGCCGATCCGCGTGTCAAGGCCAAGGCCAAGGTCGGCCCGGGCACGACACGGCATCTCGAAACGGTGAAGTGGGTCATCGACAACGCGATGGCCACGGAGCCGCACATGGCGTTGTGGGCCGGTCTGTCGACCAACGAGATACCGACGGAGCTCGGCAAGCTGCTCACCGGGCAGGCCTATGGCGGCGATCCTCAGAAGTGCATGGATGCGCTCGCAAAGGATATCGACGCCAAGGTGAAGGATGCCGGGCTGCTGTAGGGCCCGCAGAGCAAGAGCTGGCGAAGGCGGCCGACGTCGCCTTCGCTCCTTTTGAGACAACACGGCATGACACAAGATCTGGTGATCGGCATCGACAGTTCGACCTCTGCGACCAAGGCGATCGCCTGGGACCGCAGTGGCCGCGCCGTCGCGGAGGGACGCAAGGGCATCGGCCTTGCCAATCCGCAGCCGGGATATTTCGAGCAGAACCCGGACGAATGGTGGGATTCGGCCGCAGCCGCCTTGCGCAGTGTCACCGATCAGGTCGGCGCCGGGCGTATCGCCGCGGTTGCGATCTCCAATCAGCGCGAGACCTTCAGTGCGTTCACCGAGGACGGGACCGCAATCAGGCCGGGCATGACCTGGCTCGATGAGCGGGCGCGGCCGCAGGTCGTGCGCTTCGGCAAATCGTTCGGAGCGGAGCGCGTTCATGCCATTTCCGGCAAGCCGCTCGATGTTCTGCCCTGCCTCTATCGCATGATCTGGATGGCGGAGCAGGAGCCCGAGATTTTTGCACGTACCGCGCGGTTTGCCGAAGTTCACGGCTACCTGACGCATTGCCTGACCGGTCAATGGCGGACGTCGACGGCATCGGCCGATCCGACCGGCTTGCTCGATATGACGAGCGGCGCCTGGTCTGAAGCGATCCTGGATGCTGCGGGCATTGCGGTGGGGAAATTGCCGGCACTGGCGCGGCCCGGCGCCCGGATGGGTGAAGTCACGCACGCAGCAGCGGCGTTCACGGGTCTGTCTGCCGGAACGCCCGTTATCGCCGGCGGTGGCGACGGGCAGTGCGCGAGCACTGGCGCCGGCGTCACGTCTCCGGGCAGCGCCTACATCAATTTGGGGACCGCGGTGGTCTCGGGAAGCTACGGCCACAGCTACGCCTATGACCGCGCATTCCGCACCGAGAAGGCTGTATGTGACGATGGCTACATCTATGAGCAGGTCATTCGCACCGGAACGTTCTTGATCGACTGGATGGCGCGCGAAATGTTCGCAGCCGATCCGGCGGCTGAACGCAGCATCTTCAAGGCGCTGGAAGCGGAAGCCGCAGGCTGTCCGATCGGGGCGGGTGGAGTCGTCGTGCTGCCGTACTGGCTTGGTTGCATGACGCCGTATTGGGATCCCTATGCGCGCGGCGTGATTGCCGGCTTGTCGGGTTCGACCCGACGCGGTGCCATCTATCGGGCCTTGCTGGAAGGCATAGCGCTTGAGCTCGCCGGCCAGATCGAAAGGATCGTGGCGGCGACAGGTGGCGCGATCGCGCAGCTCACTGCGATCGGGGGTGGTTCGGACAGCGATCTCTGGCTCCAGATCCTGGCCGACGCATCGGGCCGTCCGGTGTGTCGCTCACCGGCGCGGGAAGCATCGTCGCTCGGCGCGGCGATCGCTGCCGCCAAAGGAGCGGGTTGGTACGGCACCATCGCCGAAGCCACTGCGGCGATGACGAGACCTCCAGCAAGGACATTCCAGCCTGAACCTAACAATGTCGCGCGCTACGCCGAGTTGCGCGCCATCCACGCCGATCTCTGGCCAAAGCTGCTCGACTGGAATGCACGCCTGGCTTCGTTTGCCGAGGGCGTGCCGTCATGAAACCCATTGCAAGTTTCCCGGACGAGGCCGCGCGCCGCGTCGTCTGCATCCTGACCGATATCGACGATACGCTGACCACTGAAGGCCAGCTCCCGGCCGCCTCCTATGCTGCGCTGGAGCGGCTGCGCGACGCTGGGCTAGCGGTCGTTCCGGTGACCGGCCGGCCCGCGGGCTGGTGCGACATGATTGCGCGGTTCTGGCCCGTCGAAGGCGTGATCGGCGAGAATGGTGCGTTCTATTTCCGATACGATCCAGTGGCGCGGAAAATGGTTCGCAAGTTCGTTGCGAGCGAGGCCGAGCGCGCCGCTAACCGTCGCAAATTGTTGGCGCTCGGCGAAAGAATTCTGTCCGAAGTGCCGGGAGCAGCGATCTCTGCCGATCAGCTTTACCGGGAAGCTGATCTTGCGATCGACGTGTGCGAGGACGTAGCGCCGCTGCCGCGCACTGCGGTCGATAAGATCGTCTCCCTGTTCGAAAGCGCGGGCGGCGTCGCCAAGGTTTCCTCCATCCACGTCAATGGATGGTTCGGCCGCTATGACAAGCTGGCAATGACCCGAATCTTTCTGCGCGACAGGCTGGGCCTTGATCTCGACGAGGCGAAGGACCGCATCGTGTTCTGCGGTGACAGTCCAAACGACGCGCCGATGTTTGGCTTCTTTCCTTATGCCTGCGGCGTAGCGAACGTGAGGGATTTCGAAGGCATGATGGCGGCAACTCCGGCGTTCGTCGCCAGCAAGCGGGGCGCGGATGGCTTCGTCGAGATCGCCGAGCGAATATTGTCGGCGCGGGCGGGCGTATAGCGGGAAGGTCAAGGCATGGCATCGGTCACGATCAGCAATGTGCGCAAGTCCTACGGCGGATTCGAGGTGCTGCACGGCATCGATCTCTCCATCGCCAATGGTGAGTTCGTCGTACTGTTGGGGCCTTCCGGCTGCGGAAAATCGACATTGTTGCGGATGGTCGCCGGGCTGGAGCAGATCACCTCCGGCCAGATCAGCATCGGCAACGTCGTCGTCAACGAGCTGCATCCGAAGGATCGCAACATCGCGATGGTGTTCCAGAACTACGCTCTCTATGCGCATTTGAGCGTATTCGACAATATGGCGTTCTCGATGCAGCTCAAGAAACGTCCGAAGGAGGAGATCAGGGGCAAGGTAGAGTGGGCGGCATCGATCCTCAACCTCACGCCCTATCTCGATCGCCAGCCGCGGCAATTGTCAGGTGGACAACGCCAGCGCGTGGCGATGGGCCGTGCCATCGTGCGCGATCCCTCCGTGTTCCTGTTCGACGAGCCGTTGTCGAACCTGGACGCCAAGCTGCGCGTGCAGATGCGCACCGAGATCAAGGAGCTGCATCACAAGCTTTCGACGACGACGATCTACGTCACGCACGACCAGATCGAAGCCATGACGATGGCCGATACGATCGTGGTGCTGCGCGACGGCAATATCGAGCAGATCGGCAAGCCGCTCGAGATCTATGACCGTCCTGCAAATCTGTTCGTTGCCGAGTTCATCGGATCACCTTCGATGAACTTCCTGACCGGCGAGGTCGCAACGGAGGCGGGACGCGCTATCGTTCGTGCCAACGGCGTCGCGCTCCCTTTGCCTCCCGGCGCGAACGTCGCACCAGGGCAGATCGTCAAATACGGAATCCGGCCCGAACATTTATGGCCCGGCGCGGGCAACGAAGGCATTCCCGCCAAGGTGTCCGTGGTCGAGCCGACCGGCCCTGAGATTCACATCTATGCCGACATCGGCGGGCAGGAAGTCTGCGCCATTACGCAGGATCGCCTCGAGCTGTCGCCGGATGACGCGATTAGGTTAGTGCCCGCTCTGGACAGGATTCGCCTGTTCGACCCTGCGACAGGCAAGGTCATCAACGGTTCTGACGAGACCAGGCCGCGTGCCGCGATGAGAGCTTAGCCGCCCAAGCTGGAGCTCGGACCTCGCCGGATAGACGAGGTGCAACCGCGGGCGGACCAATTGTTGATGGCTATCGGCGGATAAGAAGACGGAGGAGAGCATGGTGGATTACGTCATTGTCGGCGCGGGCTCCGCCGGATGCGTCCTGGCAAACCGTCTGTCGGCTGTCCCGGAGAGTGACGTCGTCCTGCTCGAGGCCGGTGGCAAGGACACAAATCCATTCATCCACATGCCGGCGGGATATCTCGCCCTGATGAAATCTGGCAGTGTCGACTGGCACTATCACACCGAGCCGCAGCCGCATCTGGACAACCGGGTGTTGTTCTGGCCGCGCGGCAAGGTGCTGGGTGGGTCGAGCTCGATCAATGGCATGGTCTATATCCGCGGCCACGCGTCCGACTACGACATGTGGGCGCAACTCGGCAACCGCGGCTGGTCCTATGCAGATTGCCTGCCATACTTCATTCGCTCCGAGGGGCGCGAGGCCGGCGCCGACGATTATCATGGTGGCGATGGCCCGTTGCGCACGAGCCGTCTGCCGGAGTTGACACATCCGCTGACCAAGGCTTGGTTCGAGGCCGGAAGACAGGCAGGATTTCGCGCCAACGACGATTTCAACGGTGCCGAACTCGAAGGCTTCGGCCCCGTCGACAGCACCATTGCGGACAGCAGGCGTGCCAGTGCCGCGTGGTGCTATCTGCATCCGGTCATCAACCGTCCCAATCTCAAGGTGATCACGAAGGCGCTCGTCTCCCGCATCCTGGTCGCGGGCGGACGCGCCGTCGGCGTCGAATATATCAGGAACGGACAGGTCCATACCCTGAAGGCGGAACGGGAGGTGATCCTGTCGGGCGGTGCGATCAACTCGCCGCAACTGCTGCAGTTGTCAGGAATTGGCGACGGAGACTACCTGACGTCGCTCGGCATCAAGGTGGTCCACGAGCTCAAGGGCGTTGGACAGAATCTGCAGGATCATCTCGCCTGCGGTGTGAAGCAGCGGTGCACCCAGCCGATCTCGTTCCTCAAGCACACCAAGCCGCTCGGGGCCACCAAGGCCTTCATCCAGTACGTGCTGACCAGGACGGGTCCTGCGACCTCACATGGTCTGGAAGCCATGGCGTTCCTCAAATCGCAACCCGATCTCGTTGCGCCGGATCTCCAGTTTTTTTTCGTCCTGCTGATCTATGGCGATCACGGCCGCAAGATCGTGGACGAGCACGGCTTCATGGCCTACTTCAACATCGCACGGCCGCAGAGCCGCGGCAGTATCATGATCAGGTCGGCTGATCCGCTGCAACATCCCGCAATCCGTCCGAACTATCTGGAGGCGCCGGAGGATGTGCGCAACATGCGCGACGGCATCAAGATCGGCCGCGAGATCATCGCCCAGAAGGCCTTTGATCCCTATCGGGGAACGGAATATGCCCCGGGCTCTCGTGCGACATCGGATGCGGATATCGACAGCTATGTCCGGCAGAGCTGCGAGACGATCTATCATCCGGTAGGCACCTGCAAGATGGGGTCCGATCCGCTCGCCGTCGTCGACGAGCGCCTCTGCGTCCGCGGGATCGAGGGGCTCCGGGTGATCGACGCATCGATCATGCCGCGATTGGTCTCAGGCAACACCAATGCACCGACGATCATGATTGCGGAGAAGGGCGCCGACTTCATCCTCGGCCGGCAGCCCCTTGCCGCGGCAGCGCGAGGCGGTGTGGAAGCCACGCTGCGGTCCGCACCGCCCATGCGATCGTGTTGACGGAGTGAACGTGAAGCACGACCGGATGCGGCATGAGAGCATGCAGCGAGGTCTCGATCGAGGCGCGCAATGCTGTTTCCGCGCCATGAGCGAGCGGCACGCGTTCGTCGCCTCGCTCCAGCGCCGCGCGTGCGGCGGACAGCGAAACCGGAACGAAGATATCCTTGTCGTTGGCGTCCGCCAGCCAGGTCCCGGACGCCTTGACCCAAAGCACGTCGCCATCCTTGATCGACGAGTTGCCGCCGGCGCCCTGCACGAGCAGGATGTTCCTGCCGACGCGGGCCGACATGCTGCGGAGGTCGTCGAGTCGCGCGGGCTGTTGCATTGTCTGGATCTCACCAGGCTAGATGATTCATCGTCCAGTTCGGGGTGCGGGCGTCTCCTTCTGGCCCGGATTGATCGGTCACAAGGCGATCTCTGTGCACTCCTGCACGGAGAAACAGCGTCAACATGCCGGCCGCGCGTGCACCGGCGATATCGTGATCGAGCGAATCGCCAATCATCAGGACGCGCGCCGGCGCCGGATGGCCTAGCCGGTCAAGCGCCGCCGCGAAGATCGGCATATGCGGTTTGCCGACGAACGTCACATGTCCGCCGAGTGCCTGGTAGAAGCGCGCCAAGGCGCCCGGTGCAGGCATCAATCCGTTGGCGCCGAACATGGTGAGGTCGGGATTGGCGCACAGCATCGGTAGTCCGCGTGCCGCGGCCCGGGCGAGGCGTTGGCGCCACTGTTCGGGTTCGGCCGCGGCATCATCGAGCCCTGCGAGCAGAACGAACTCGGCATTCTCGATATCGTCCACGACATCGAGATCGAGCCCGTCGACGATCGTGCGGTCGCCACCGCGCGAAATCAGCAAGCATGCGTGGCCAAGCTCTTTGAACGGTGCCTGCGTGCGTGATTTCAAGCCGGTCCAGGTGACTTCGCCCGACGTCAAGATCCCGTCATAAGCTTCCGTGGGCAGTCCAAGCGAGGCAAGCCGCTGCGCGTTGTTGCTTGCGCGCTTGCCGGAATTCGACAGTACCAGCACGCGTTTCCCGGCATCGCGCAGCCGCGTCACGCAGTCTCGGGCCCGCGGGAAGATTGAGCGCCCCTCGTGAAGTGTGCCCCATTGGTCGAGCAGCACGTGATCGAAGTGCTCGATAATCGTGCCAAGGCCTGCGATGTCGATCGGCCCGTCTCTCATTGCGGACCGCCCCGCAGGGCGAGCAGGGCCGCACCATAGCTGGCTTCGGTTTGCTCGGCGACCGTCACGGGCACACCGAGACGCCGATGCCTGATTGCGGTCCACGCATCGTTCCTTGCGCCGCCGCCAATGCTGATGACACGGCGAAGCGGCGGCGCTCCGAGGCGGGAGAGTTGCTGATAGGCGAGGGCCTCGACCGCGGCGATGCCCTCGAGCAGAGCCTGGAAGAAGCGGTGATCCTCGGGCGGACGCGGCGTGACCCGTGCCGGCAGTGCCGGATCGGCGATCGGAAATCGCTCGCCCGGTTTGGCGAGGGGGTAGTAGTCGAGGCCGGTCGGTTCGTCAGGGTTCAACTGTGGCGTCAGCCGCTCCATCTCCGCGGCGCTGAAATGGGCCAGCAGCGCGCCGCCGCCGGAGTTTGAAGCGCCGCCGGCGAGCCAACTGTCGCCGAGCCGGTGCGAATAGACGCCCTGATTGGCGGCGAAGATCGGTGTCGTCGCCAGCAGCTTCACCACCAGCGTCGTGCCGAGCGAGGTGACCGCATCGCCCGGAGCATCGGCGCGGGTGGCGATGAAGGCGGCGACGCCATCGGTGGTGCCGGCTGCGATGCGAGCCGATCGCGGCAGGCCGAGTGTGGCCGCGACCGTCGGGTCGATATCCGCAAATGGTGTTCCCGGCACCAGAACCTTCGGCAGCAACTCGCGCGGCACGTCGAGCCGGTCGAGCCAGTCCGGCCAAGTCCGCGTGATCGGATCATATCCGAGCTTCAGCGCGTTGTTCTCGTCGCTGATGCCGTGGCGTCCGGCAAGGCGCCCCGCAATCCAGTCGGCCTGATGAACCGCAAAGCGGACATTCCGACGCTCCGTGTGGTGCAACAGATGGAGCAGCTTCGCCAGCGCGCTGCTCGCGCCGTGAGCGCCACTTTCCGGAGGAGCCACCTCGGAAATGCGCGCAGCCTCCGTTGAGGCGCGCGCATCGTTATACATGAGGCCCGCTGTGCGCGGTTGGCCGGCCGCATCGATCAGGAGCAGGGTGCCCGAGGTGCCGTCGACCGAAATTCGCTCGATGTGTGTGAGATCGATCTTGCCGCCAAGTTTGCGGATGGCGGCATCGGCCGCATGCCACCACAGTTCCGGATCCTGATCGATCGCACTGCCGTCTTGCCGTGGCGACGGCAGGGCAACGGAGTCCATTCCCCTGATATCGCCATGCGCGTCGATCGCGCAGGCGCGGACACCACCCGTTCCGACGTCAATTCCGAGGAATAAACCTGGCATTCGACCTCACCGCGATTGGCGATCTCGTGACCTCCGATCAACTCCGTCCAAGAGCGGCGGTTGTCTGATCGCACTGCAGCACGTTTGGGGGATTGACGTCCCGACCCACGTCTGCAATTTTTTGCAGCGTCTGAATAATTTTGCAAGCGGGCTTTTGCGGCGTGAGCATCTCCCTCGACAGGCTGCCGATGGTTGATGGCGAAGCCTCGCTCGCGACGCGGGCGGCGTGGCTTTACTTTGCTGCCGGGCTCACCCAGTCCGAGGTTGCCGACCGGCTCAACATCCAGAGCACCAAGGCGCATCGGCTGATCGCGCGGGCGAGCCGCGAAGGCATGATCCGTGTCTTCGTCGAGGGACCCGTGGCGGAATGCGTGGCGTTGGAGAATGCCTTGGCCGAACGCTACGGCCTTGCGTTCTGTCGCGTGGCGCCGGATCTCGGCGAGGGCGACCTGCCGCTGAAGGCGCTCGCGCTCGAAGGGGCGAGCTTCCTGCGGCAGCTCCTCGAGCGTGGCGAGCACCGGATCATTGGCGTCGGCCACGGCCGTACGCTCGCAGCCGTGGTCGAGCAGTTGCCGCAGACGCCGACCCGCGACGTGCAGTTCGTGTCGCTGCTCGGCGGTCTCACCCGCAAGTTCGCCGCCAACCCGTTCGACGTCATTCATCGGCTGGCGGAGCGGACGGGGGCCGAGGCGTACCTGCTGCCGGTGCCGGTGTTCGCCAATTCGGTCGCGGACCGCGCCGTGTTGATGCAGCAATATGGCATTGCCGAGGTGTTTGCGCTGGCGCGCCAGGCATCCTTGCTGTTCGTCGGCATCGGGCAAATCCACAGCGACGGGTTTCTGGTCTCAAGCGGCATGATCAAGCCGGATGAGGTCGTCGAGTTGAAGCGTGTCGGCGCCTGCGCCGATTTGCTCGGACGTTTTTTCAGCGCCGACGGCCGGATCCTGGACATCGATCTGTCCGCGCGCGCCACGTCGATGGAGGCAGCGGATCTCAGGGCGCATCGCATCGTCGCGATTGGCGGCGGGCCGGCCAAGGTGACTGCATTGCGCGCGGTGCTGCGCAGCGGCCTTCTGCACGGCCTCATCATCGATGAGGCCACCGCTCAATCACTCGCTACCGACAAGCCGGAGGCAACATCCGGCAAGACCAGAAACAAGGGTCCTAAGGGAAAGTAAACGCGCACAATGGGAGGTTACAATGTACGATCGAGAGAAGAATCTATTCGACTCCTACGCCGCCAAGCGCATTAGCCGGCGTGATCTGCTGGATGGCGCCGCCAAGCTGGGCATCGCCGGCGTCGCTGCCAATGCCGCCTTTGCGTCCTCGATATCGCGCGCGATGGCCGCGGACTTCAACTGGAAGGCCTATAGCGGCAAGTCGGTCAAGCTGCTGCTGAACAAGCATCCCTACGTCGATGCGATGATCGGCGATCTCGAGGCGTTCAAGACTCTCACCGGGATGAACGTCACCTATGACATCTTCCCGGAAGACGTCTACTTCGACAAGGTGACCGCGGCGCTGTCGTCGAAGTCGGATCAGTACGACGCCTTCATGACCGGCGCCTACATGACCTGGACATATGGTCCGGCCGGCTGGATCGAGGATCTCAACACCTACATCAAGGATCCCGCCAAGACCAACCCGGCCTTTGCCTGGGACGACGTGCTGCCGGGCCTGCGCGCCTCGACGGCGTGGGACGGTGTTGCCGGCTCCGAGCTCGGTTCAGGCAAGGCCAAGCAATGGTGCATTCCCTGGGGCTACGAGCTCAACAACATCACCTACAACCGCAACATCTTCGATAAGGTCGGCGTCAAGCCGCCGAAAAATCTCGACGATTTGCTCGAAGTCGCGGCAAAAATCACCAAGGACGCGGGTGGGCCCTATGGTGTCGGCGTGCGCGGTTCACGCTCCTGGGCAACCATCCATCCGGGCTTCCTGTCCGCCTATTCGAACTTCGGCCAGAAAGACTTCGTGATGGAAGGCGGCAAGCTGAAGGCCGCGATGAACACCAAGGCGTCGAAGGAGTTTCACGAGAAATGGGTCAAGATGATCCAGACCTCGGGCCCGAAGAACTGGTCGACCTACACCTGGTATCAGGTCGGGACCGACCTTGGCGCGGGCGCATCCGGCATGATCTTCGATGCCGACATCCTCGGCTATTTCATGAACGGCGGCGACAACAAGGAGAAGGGGCATCTCGGTTACGCCGCGTTTGCCGCCAATCCGGCGGCCAAGGCGCCGACCCCGAATGTCTGGATCTGGTCACTCGCGCTCTCGAGCTTCTCCAAGCAGAAGGATGCGGCGTGGCTGTTCATGCAGTGGGCGGCGTCGACCGAGCACGATCTGTTCGGCGCGCGCAAAATGGACTTCGTCAATCCAGTGCGTGCCTCGGTGTGGAAGGACAGCGAGTTCCGGGACCGCATTGCCAAATCCTATCCGGGCTATCTCGAGCAGCATGATGTGTCATCGCCCGGCGCCAAGATCTACTTCACGGCGCAGCCACTGTTCTTCGACCTGACCACCGAATGGGCCGCATCGTTGCAGAAGATGGTGGCCAAGGAGGTGAGCGTCGACGAGGGCCTCGACAAGCTCGCCGAGAGCATCAATCGCCAGCTCAAGCAGGCCGGCCTCGGTTGACGTCTTGCGTGGTGCCCTGATTCCTCCGCACCACGACAACCCGCCGGTCCGGACGGCAAGCCGATCCGGACCGGCGATGTTGCAGCGAAGAAGTGATCTTGTCATGAGCACGGTCCAGCTTTCCCAGACGAACGCGGTCCCCCGCCGCAGCCCTCGGCCGCGCGGACGCATTCTGCCTTACCTCCTGAGCCTGCCGGCTCTGCTCGTCTGCATCGCCATCCTGGTGCCGTTCGTGACAGCGGCGGTCTATTCGTTGCAGCGCTACCGGCTGAACCTGCCTTATCTGCGCGGCTTCATCTGGGCCGACAACTACATCGACTTCCTCTCGGACCCCGCCTTCTGGAACACGCTGCGGATCTCGCTGGTTTACACCGCGCTGACTGTGGTGCTGGAGCTTCTGCTCGGCCTCGGAATCGCCTTGCTGTTGCGGCGTCCGACCCGTTTCCACAACGCGGTGTCGATCGTACTGCTGTTGCCGCTGATGACGGCTCCGGCCATCGCCGCGCTGATGTGGAAGCTGATGACCAATCCGGGCTTTGGGATCCTGTCCTATCTGGTCAGCCTGTTCGGCGTCCATGATTTCAAGTGGGCGTCCGATCCGTCGACGGCGCTGTTCACCGTGGTGCTGGTCGACGTCTGGGTTTACACCCCCTTCATCATGATCCTGCTGCTGGCTGGACTGCGTTCGCTGCCACGCCAGCCGTTCGAGGCGGCTGCGCTCGATGGAGTGCCGGCGAGCTTCGTGTTCTTCCGCATCACGCTGCCGATGCTCGCACCCTACATCATCACGGCGTCGCTGTTCCGCCTGCTCGATTCCATCCAGCAATTCGACATCATCTATGCGATGACTCAAGGCGGCCCGGGCGACCGGCTGATGGTGTTCCAGGTCCAGGCCTATCTGGAGTTCTTTCAGTACACCAATGTCGGACGTTCGGCAGCGCTGCTGATGATCCTGTGGCTCGTCACCAACATCCTGTCGAACATCTTCATCAAGAACTGGCTGCGGCTGCGTGCGCGCGCCCATGGTCACGCGTAACGAGGAGGCGGCGATGGATCACTCCAGTCTGGCAGGTCGCGTCTTCCGCGGTGTGGCGCTCGCGCTCGTCCTGGTGTTCTTCATGTTTCCGATCGTCTGGATCTTTCTAATGTCCTTCCAGACCAACGAGCAAATTCTGCGAATTCCGCCGCATATCCTGTTCGAGCCGACGCTTGCCAACTATCAGGCGCTGATCTCGGGGCAGCTTCGTACTACGGCCGGCAATCTCGAGATCTCCTTCATGCGCAACCTCATGAACAGCTTCGTGCTGTCGAGCGCCGCGGTGATCCTGGCGCTGCTGCTCGGCGTGCCCGCGGCCTATGCTTTCGCCCGCTTCAAGTTCCGCCTCGGTGAGTCCATCGCCTTCACGCTGCTGTCGTTCCGGTTCGCGCCGCCGCTGCTCGTGCTGTTGCCGTTGTCGCTCTATTACCAGCAGCTCGGGCTCAGCGACACCTACTTCGGCATCGTCTGGGTGTATCAGCTCATCGCGCTGCCTCTGATCCTGTGGATCGTGCGCGGCTATTTCGAGGATATCAGCCCTGACATTGAGCACGCCTACCGCCTGGCCGGACATTCCTGGCGCGAAACGTTTACGCGCATCGCGGTGCCGCTCGCAGGTCCCGGTATCGCAGCCGCTGGCCTGCTGTCCTTCATCTTCTGCTGGAACAATTTTGTCTTCGCGCTGATCCTGGCATCCGCCGACAAGCAACCGGTGACCGTGGGCGCACTGGCGTTCGTCACGGCATCCGGTATCCAGTATGGACAGATCGCGGCGGCGATCGTGCTGTCCGTCACGCCGACCCTTCTGCTTGCGCTTTACGCGCAGCGCTATCTGGTCGAAGGTCTGTCGCTCGGCGCGGTGAAAGGCTGAAGGCATGGCGCGTCTCGACATCAACGCCCTCGGCAAGTCGTTCGGTCCAGTGCGCTGCGCCGATGCGTTGTCCTTCACTGTCGAACCCGGCGAGATCGTCGCGGTGTTCGGGCCGTCGGGCAGCGGCAAGACGATGCTGCTGCGCATGATCGCGGGCATGTACGAACCCGACGAGGGCGATATCCTGGTCGGCGGCCGGTCGATCGTAGGCGCGCCGCCGGAGCGGCGCGGGGTCGGCATGGCCTTCCAGAACTTTGCGCTGTTTCCGCACATGACGGCGCGGGACAACATCGCAAGCGGCCTGCGCGCGAAGGCAGGTGATGCCGACGTCACCTCGCGCGTCAAGTCGATCAGCAGGCTTCTCAAGATCGAGCACGTCCTTGGTCACATGCCTCGGGAATTGTCGAACGGGCAGAAGCAGCGCACTGCGCTGGCGCGTGCCCTGATCGGCAATCCGGATGTTCTGTTGCTGGACGATCCGCTTCGCAACGTCGACGCCAAGCTTCGTTACGAGATGCGATTGGAGCTTCCGAGTCTGCTACGCCGGAGTTCCGCCGCGGTCCTCTATGTCACGCAAGACTATCGCGAGGCGATGGCGATCGCGGACCGGATCGCCGTCCTGGTTCGGGGCCAGCTTGTGCAACTCGCACGACCGGCGGAGGTCTACGCAAAGCCGGCATCGGTTGCGGTGGCGCGGCTGTTTGGCGATCCCAGCATCAATCTTGCCGAAGTCGATCCTGAAGTCGGGCAGGGAGGACTGAGCGCCGAGATAGCGGGAACGAGAGTGCGGCTCGATTCGGCGGATCAGCCGGCCGCTCATGGTCCCTGCTGGCTCGGTATTCGTCCCGACGATCTTGCGATCAGCCGCGATCCCGGAGATGACGCCATTCCCGCCAGGGTCGTCGCGATCACGCCAATGCACGAGCGGAACGTGTTGCTGCTGCGCCTTGCCGATGGCTCCGAATGGTTGGCCGCGTTACCGCCTGATGCGTCGGCCGCGAGCGCGGACGACGATGTCTTCGTTCGGTTCGCACCGCAGGCGGCACTCCTGTTCGATCGCGCATCCGGGCTCCGCGTCGGTCAATCCGATCATCGGCAGGCGGCGTGAAGAAGGCGGAATGACTATGGGCATGCTCGAGATCCGGAATGTCGACAAGGTTTACCGCAGTCGCGGCAAGCCGCCCGTCCATGCTGTCCGCGCGCTCGATATGGAAGTCGGAAAGGGCGAGATCGTCGCGCTGCTCGGGTCCTCGGGCTGCGGCAAGACCTCGACGTTACGCATGATCGCAGGCTTTGAGAGCGTCACCTCGGGAGCGATCACGTTGGGCCAGCGGCGCATCGACGAACTGCCGCCGGCGAGGCGCAAGGTGGCGATGGCCTTCGAAGGCTATTCGCTGTATCCGCCGCTCACGGTTCGCGAGAACATCGCGTTCGCGCTTAAGGCGCAGCAGTTGTCGCACAGCGAGGTCACGCGCCGCGTCGATGCGATCGCGCGGCTGGTCGAGATTGAGGACACGCTCGACAAATATCCGCGCTCGATCTCGGGCGGCCAGCAGCAACGCGTATCGCTGGCGCGGGCGCTGGTGCGCGACGCCGATCTTTATTTGCTCGACGAGCCGATGGGGCAACTGGAGCCTCAGCTCCGGGCCGTGCTGCGCGGGCGGATCAAGGGCTTGCTGGCGGAGCGCGGCATGACTGCGATCTTTGTCACCCACGACCAGACGGAGGCCAGCGCGCTCGCCGATCGCATCGCCGTGATGGAGGATGGCGTACTCCAGCAGTTCGCGAGCGAAAAGGAGCTGAAGAGCCGACCTGCGAATCTGTTCGTGGCAAGCTTCATCGGCGAACCTCCGATGAACCTGCTCGAGACCGACGTGGCGGCCGCGGATGGCGGTTTCCGCCTGTCTGTCGGCTCGGATATTGCCTTGCACCTTGCTGGCGGCGCACTCGATAAGGCCGCCCAGCGCGCGCTCGAGCAGAACAAGCGGGTCCGGGTCGGCATCCGGCCGCAGAAGATTGCGGTCGGAGCGGGTGAAGCGCGGCTGCGCGTAATCTCAAATCAATGGTTGGGCGATCAGTCGCATGTCGCCGGTGAATGCGCGGGTCATGTCCTGATCGCGGTGACGTCAAGCCGGGTCGCGGCGCGGCCTGGAGACATCATTCCGTTCGGGCTCGAGCCGCGGCATCTGCATATGTTCGGCGCCGACGGAGCCTGCATCCGCCATGCGGAGGCCGTCTAAGATGTCGATCCCGCAGAGCCGCGACGTGATTATCGGCATCGATGCCGGAACATCGCTGATCAAGGCCGTCGCCTTCACGCGAGACAGTCGACAGCTCGCGGACTTCTCGTTGCCTAACACGTACGGCACGTTGCCAGGTGGCCGTGTCGAGCAGGATATGGCGCGGACCTGGAATGACACCGTCGCCGCGCTGCGCGGGCTGGTGGCGGCCGTGCCGGATCTGCCGTCGCGGATCGCTGCGATCGCGGTCACAGGGCAGGGCGACGGCACGTGGCTGATTGATGACGATGGCCGACCGGTCGCGCCAGCGTTGCTCTGGCTGGATTCCCGGGCAGCAAGTCTGGTGGAAGACATCCGCTCCAGCGATCGCAACACGGCCCTCTATCAGCGGACGGGCTCGGGGCTGAACGCCTGCCAGCAGGGCGCCCAGCTCGCCTGGTTGCAAGCCCACGCGCCGGAGACGCTGTCGCAGGCAAGCACGGCCTTTCATTGCAAGGACTGGCTCTATTTTCTGCTCACCGGCCAGCGCGCGACCGATCCGTCGGAAGCGAGCTTTACATGCGGGAATTTCCGCAAGCGTGGGTTCGATGCGGAGACGGCGAGGCTCATCGGCATCACTGATTGCACGGCGCTTTTTCCAGACGTTGTCGACGGTGTCTCGACGACGCATCCACTGAACGCTGGGGCGGCGCTGGAGACAGGACTTCCGCAGGGCGTACCGGTTTCCCTTGGTTATGTCGACGTGATCTGCAATGCGTTGGGGGCTGGGCTCTACGATCCGGCGCCGGACGTCGGCTGCACCATCATCGGATCGACCGGCATGCACATGCGGCTCGCCCCACGCGCCGATGCCGTCGTGCTGAACACCGAGGCGACCGGCTACACCATGCCGTTCCCTGTGCCCGGTCACTATGCCCAGATGCAGTCCAACATGGCTGCCACGCTGAACATCGATTGGCTCATCGATCTGGCGCGCGACCTCTTGGCCGCTGAGGGAGTGACGCGTTCGCGCGCCGACTTGATCCGGCGGCTGGATGAGCGTGTGCTCGGGGCGCGGCCCGGCGAACTGCTGTTTCATCCTTTCATCTCGGATGCCGGAGAGCGCGGTCCATTTGTTTCGCATGAGGCCTGTGCTCAATTCTTGGGATTGCGCTCCCGTCACGGCTATTGGGACCTGATGCGAGCCGTGATGGAGGGGCTCGCCTTCGCTGCACGTGATTGCTATGCGGCGATGGGCTCGTTGCCGCGTGACCTGCGGATCACCGGCGGCGCGGCGCGAAGTCGCGCCCTCGGCGCGATCCTGGGCGCCGCGCTTGAGTGCAATGTCCGCGTTTGCAACCGCGGTGAAGCCGGCGCTGCAGGTGCTGCCATGATCGCGGCGGTCGCGACCGGCATATATCCTGATATGGCGGCGTGCGCCGAGGACTGGGTGACACCCTGTCTCAACCCGGCGCAAACGCATGATCCGGAGCTGGCTTCGCTCTATTCGCGGATGTTCCCGGCCTATCTCGGCGCAAGGCTGGCCGCGCCGCCCGTCTGGAAGCAACTCGCAGCGCTGCGGACAGGAGGCGGCCATGTCTAGAACCATCGCCATCATCGGCGACCGCTTCATGCTGCCGTCGGTCTTTGCCGAGCGGATCAGGGCGGCTTGCGGCGACGCTGTCGACATTCGCATCCTGGAGCAGCCATGGCCCGACGAGCCGATGGAGCATGGCTATGCCGGCTCCAAGCTCGATGGCTTGAAGGAGTTCATGGGTGATCCAAGCGAGATCGCCGACTTCATTGCCGATGCACCAATGCTTGTGACGCATTTGGCGCCGATATCGCGATCGATACTGGAGCGGCTGCCGAATCTCAAATTCATCGCGGTCTCGCGCGGCGGTCCGGTCAACATCGACATGCAGGCGGCGCGGGATCACCGGGTGCTTGTCGTCAATACTCCTGGCCGCAACGCGAGCGCGGTGGCCGAGTTCACGATCGGCGCCATTCTCGCCGAAACGCGGCTGATCCGCAGCGGCCATGAAGCCCTGCGTGGCGGCGAATGGCGCGGCGACCTCTATCGCGCCGACCGGACAGGCCGCGAGCTCGGCGAGATGACGGTCGGTGTCGTCGGCTATGGCGCGATCGGCAGCCGCGTGGTGAGGCTACTCAAGGCGTTCGGCTGCAAGATCCTGGTGGCCGATCCCTATGTTCAGCTCACGGCACAGGACCGTAACGACGGTGTCGAGCATGTCGCGCTGACGGACCTTCTGGCGCGTGCCGACGTAATCAGCCTGCATGCAAGGGTCACGGCCGAGACGACCGGATTCATCGATCGCGCGGCGCTCGCGCGGATGAAACCGGATGCGGTCTTCATCAATACCGCGCGCGGCCCGCTGGTCGATTATGAGGCGCTCTACGAAGCGTTGTCCACCGGACGGCTTGGCGGCGCGATGCTTGACACATTCGCGGTCGAGCCGGTGCCGGCCGACTGGCCGCTGCTGCAATTGCCCAATGTCACGCTGACGCCGCATATCGCCGGCGCTTCCGTGCGTACCGTGACGTTTGCCGCCGATCAGGCGGCCGAGGAGGTTCGCCGCTTTCTGGCCGGCGAGCCGCCGCTCAATCCGTGCTGAAGACGAAAGGTGCCTTGATATGACCCGTGAGGAACGAGAGCTGCGCGAAGCAATCATCACCAAGTGCCGGTGGATGAATGCGTCGGGTCTCAACCAGGGAACGTCAGGCAACATCTCCGCCCGCTACAAGGACAGGATGTTGATCACGCCGTCGGCCACGCCCTATGACGCGATGAAGCCCGAAATGATCGCATCGATGCCGCTCGAGGGCGAGTATGGGGCGTGGGAAGGGCCGCTGCAGCCCTCCACCGAATGGCGCTTCCATCTCGACATCATGCGCGGCCGGCCCGACGTCGGCAGCGTCGTGCACACCCATTCGACCTACGCCACGGTGCTCGCCATCGCACGCAAGTCGATTCCCGCCTGTCACTACATGATGGCCGCATTCGGCGGCCACGACATTCGCTGCGCGGGCTATGCGCGCTATGGCACGGCGGAGCTGTCCGAACTCGCGCTCGCCGCACTCGAGGGTCGCAACGGCTGCCTGCTGGCCAATCACGGCATGATTGCCGTCGGCCCGAACCTGGACAAAGCAATGTGGCTCGCGGTCGAGCTCGAGACCATCGCGCGTCAATATTATCTCTCGCTTGCGCTCGAGACCCCGCACATTCTCAGCGAGGACCAGATCGCGGAAACGGCGCAGGGATTTTCGACTTATGGTCTCCAGGCGCCGAAGCCAAAGCCCGCGAAGGCGCGCACGGCTGGAAAAGCCGCAGCCCGCCGGCGGGTCGACAAGAAGCGCAGCGGGACGCGATGACTGCAGCCGCACCGGGCACGGGCAGCGACCACGGGCTCGTCGATGTCGCCATCATCGGTGGCGGCATCAATGGCGCCGGCATTGCCCGGGATGCGGCCGGCCGCGGCCTCAAGGTCTTGCTGTGCGAGAAGGATGACTTTGCCGAGGGCACCTCGTCGCGCTCGGGCAAGCTCGTGCATGGCGGGCTACGCTACCTCGAATACTACGAATTTCGGCTGGTCCGCGAGGCCCTGATCGAGCGGGAGGTGCTGCTGGCGTCGGCGCCGCATATCATCTGGCCGATGCGGTTCGTGCTGCCGCACTCACCCGAGCAACGGCCGGCGTGGCTGGTGCGGACCGGGCTGTTTCTCTACGATCATCTCGGCGGCCGCAAGCAACTCCCGCCGAGCCGCGGGCTCGATCTGTCCCGGGTGCCTGAGGGCGCGCCGCTACGTCCCGAATTTCACCGTGGCTTCGAGTATTCGGATTGCTGGGTCGACGATGCCAGGCTCGTGATTCTCAATCTGATCGATGCCGCCCGCAACGGCGCCCAGATATTGCCGCGAACGCGCGCGGTGGGCGCGCGGCGCGAGGGAGAGAGCTGGCGCCTCGAGATGCTGGCTGAGGACGGCCGCCTGCAGGTGGTGCGCGCGCGAGCGCTTATCAATGCGGCAGGCCCGTGGGTCCGCTACGTCGTGCAGGGCGTCGCAGGGTTGAACTCGGCGCACAATGTGCGGCTGGTCAAGGGCAGCCATGTCGTCGTGCCGAAGTTCTGGAGCGGTCCGCAGGCCTATCTGCTTCAGAACGAGGATCGCCGCGTCATCTTCGTCAACCCCTACGAGGGCGATCTCGCGCTGATCGGGACCACGGATATTCCCTATGACGGCCGCGCGGAGGACGTCGCGATCGACGGCGGCGAGATTGCCTATCTGCTCGGGATACTGCGCCGCTATTTTCGCGCGTCCCCGTCCGAAGAGGATATCGTGCACGCCTTTTCCGGCGTGCGACCACTCTATGACGATAATTCCGCGAACCCTTCCGCAGTGACGCGAGACTACGTTTTCGAAGTTCATGGAACGACGGAGCAGCCGCCGCTGCTCGCGATCTTCGGCGGCAAGATCACGACCTATCGCCGGCTCGCCGAGCACGCACTCGGTCGATTGCAGCCCTGGTTTCCCTTGATGTCATCGGCGTGGACGGCGCGAAAGCCGCTGCCGGGCGGCGACATCGGCGGCACCTTCGAGGGCTTTGCGACGGATCTGGCACGCGCCTATGCCGATCTGCCTCAACGGGTCGTCCATCACTATGCGCGCCTGTACGGTACGCGCGCACGCGATCTTCTTGGATCGGCACGCAGCGTGGCCGACCTCGGCCGCCATTTCGGCGGCAATTTCTACGAGCGCGAAGCTGTCTATCTCCGCGAGACCGAGTGGGCGACAAGGGCCGCTGATTTTCTTGAAAGGCGCACCAAGCACGGCCTGCACCTGACGCGCGCGCAACGCGACAGCTTTGCAAGCTATCTGTGAACGCCGCTGTGCTCCTAAAGCGCAATGAGATTGGGTTGAACTGGTGGCAGTCACCGCCTTAAGAGTGCCGCAGCGCCGAATTCATGCCGGCCTAGTAGGCCGTCGGCATCGCACCGTGCCGCTTGAAGAACTCCTGCGCTCTGCGCCAGAGCGTCGGCGCTACAACACTTCGACAGCACCGGGTGATGGTGCACACGATTCGATCCACGTCATCGCCCGCGCATGCTGGTGATCCAGTATTCCAGAGAAGCTGGTGCTTGAACCGAGAGGCCGCGGCGTACTGGATGGCCCGCCTGCGCGGGCCATGACGACTGCGAGAGAATGTCTATCCGTATTCTCGCGACATGATTTGTCCGAGCCTTGCATCTCGTTCCGCCATCAAGAAAGAAAGTGGGTGAGTGCCAGATCAAGTTCGGTCCGGTGCACTCACCCACTTTCATTCAAAGCGGGTCGACGACTTCACGCCGGTCCGAACTTGCAATGACAGAGTTGTATCCGCTCCTCGCAGTTCAAGGAGCAAAATCTATCGATGCCCCGAAGGCGAGGCCTAATCCCGCGCACGCCCTGTGCGTCGTCCGCGCGTGTAACCCTTCGAGGTCGCCGCGCAGATGTCCTCGAGTTCGGCCTCGAGAAGCCCCTTGGCGACGATCAGTGCGCGGACGGCGGCACGCGGATCGCCGTCGCACACCGCGATCACTTGATCGGCCACCGTGTCCAGCGGATCGCGCCTTTGCTGCGTCTTTGAAACGGCCGGCATGCCTAGAGCTTCCCGATTGACCGGCCTTGATGATGTTCCTATTTTGTTCTCATGTCAATCGCGGCCCTGCGATAGCGGCATCAAGTTTTGGTCAGCACAGGTGAGGGGTTGGGATGGCAACAGCAGGCACCATCCTCCACGCCGACCTGGATGCATTTTATGCGTCGGTTGAGCAACTGCTCGATCCATCCTTGCGCGGCCAGCCCATCGCCGTCGGTGGCGGAGTGGTGCTTGCCGCTTCGTACGAAGCGAGGGCGTTTGGAATCCGCGGCGGCATGTCGGGACGGCAGGCGCGCGAGCTGTGTCCGCAGCTCATCTTTGTCGGTGGCCACTTCAAGGACTACCAGCGGTTGGGTGACGCCGCCATCAGGGTGCTCGGTGATTTCACACCGCTCGTGGAGCGCATCTCGATCGATGAGGCCTTTGCCGATGTTGCCGGCTGCACTCATCTGTTCGGCACGCCCGCCGAAATCGCGGCGGCGATCCGCCGGCGCGTGCGGATCGAGCTTGGCCTGCCGATCTCGGTGGGCGTCGCGCGCACCAAGCACCTCGCCAAGATCGCCTCGCAGGTTGCCAAGCCTGACGGGCTCGTGGTGGTCGATCCCGCCCGTGAGCTGGAATTCCTGCATCAACTGCCGGTCGAATTGATGTGGGGCGTGGGCCCGGTCACCAAGGCTCGGCTGGCGGCGGTCGGCGTGTCGACGATCGGGCAGCTTGCCAAATTGCCCGGCTGGTCGCTCGAGCGGTTGCTCGGACCGGCCGCGGGGCAAAAACTGTCAGAGCTGGCCTGGAATCGTGATCCGCGGCAGCTCAAGCCTCACCGTCGGGCTCGATCGGCTGGCGCGCAGTCGGCGATCGGCAGGAAGCCCGCCGTTGAGCGCGTCATCCGGCCGACACTGCTTCACCTCGCGGACCGCGTCGCCACCCGGCTCCGGGCAAAGTCCAGGCCCGGCCGAACGATTACGGTGCGCGTGCGCTTCGCCGACTTGAGGTCGGTGACGCGCTCGACCACGCTCGATGCGCCGATCTCCGCCACTGTGATCCTCGCCGAACTCGCCGAGGAATTGGTGGGTGCGATCCTGGCGGATCATCCGGATGAGACGATCATCTCGCTGTTGGCGATCTCCGTCTCGCATCTCGAGGAGCACTGGGATCTTGCGCTCGAGCTCCCGTTGTTTGGGCTTGACGATCAGGCCCGGCGTCCCGGCAGTAGGCTTGGCCTGGCGCGTTGGGCGGCGGACTGTGCCATCGACCGGATCCGCGATCGCTTCGGATGGGATGCGATCGGGTACGGCTCGGTGGTGCTTGGCTTCTCTCGTTCGGTGCCTGACGCGTTCCGCAAGCTGGCCGAGAAGGATCTGTAGCCAGTGACGGTATCGCGATCGCCGGTCTGGGTGCGGGGCAAGCCAGCCGGAAGTGTCAGCTATCTCCGTTCCCCAATACCCATGGATAAGTCCGCTCAGATCCTACACATCCACCATTCATTCGACCGGGTGGAGTTTTCGGCGCGCACGGGCTACTGGTGGCGGGCTTCCTGGCCTGCGACAGGGGCTTTGAGAACGGCCGAAGACTATGGGATTCCTCGATATTTTGCGGTCAAGGCGCAGCCCCGGCGGGCACCAGGGCGATGTGGGCGAGCCTCGCCCTGCGGCGCCGTCTGTTGGGGTCGTGTTCGATCAGGTTTGCCTCAGTCGGGGAGGCAACCGGATTTTCGATGGCCTGTCGCTCGAGCTGCGTGAGCGGCGAATTGGGTTGGTCGGCGACAATGGCTCGGGCAAGAGCACGTTGTTGCGCCTCGCCAACGGCCTGCTGTCGCCCGAACACGGCGAGGTGATCGTCAACGGACATCGCACGACGCGGGCGGGCAGGGAACCGCACGCCGATGTCGGATTCGTGTTTCAGAATCCGGACCATCAAATCATCTTTCCGACCGTCGGCGAGGAAGTCGCCTTTGGGCTGATCGAGAGTGGCCGGACCGCGGCTCAGGCCAGGCAGGCGGCGAGCGATCTAATGGCCGATCACGGCTGCGCCGAGTGGATCGATCACGCGATCCACGACCTGTCGGAGGGGCAAAAGCAACTCGTCTGCATCCTGGCGATTCTCGCGACAGAGCCGAAGATCGTGCTGCTCGACGAACCATTCTCCAGCCTCGACCTGCCGACGCGGCTGTCGCTGTCGGCAAGGCTTGCGCGGTTGCCGCAGCAGATCGTGATGGCGAGCCATGACCTCGATCTGCTGAACGACTTCGATCGGGTGATCTGGCTGGAGAAGGGCGAGGTGAGGGCCGACGGCACGCCTTCGCAGGTGCTCCCGGAATACCGAGCGCACGCCGCCGCGCGGGGCGCGTTGATGCTGGAGAGCGGCGCGGCATGATGGGCGGGTATCTATCCCGCGCGACGTGGCTGCATCGGCTTCCGGCGGGTCTCAAGCTCCTCGCCGTCGCGGGCATCAGCATCGTGCTGTTGCCGATGCAGGACTGGCGGCTGCTCGCGCTCTGCCTCGCTGTTGTTGTCGGCGTCTATGCGGCGCTCGGCCGCGATGCCATGCGGCGGCTCGGCCTGCTGAGGCCGCTTGTTCCGCTGCTCGTGATCGTCGGTGGCTTGCAGGGCATATCCAGCCGGTGGGACGAGGGAGCCAGCGTGGTGCTGCGACTCCTGGTCATGGTGCTTGTCGCCGATCTCGTCACGATGACGACGACGATGTCGGCGTTGATGGAAGCCGTTGAGCCGCTGTTCCGGCTGCTGCGCCCGCTGGGTATCAACTCCAAGAAGATCGCGTTGTCGGTCGCGCTGGTGCTGCGTTTCATTCCGGTGCTGCTGGCCAACTGGCACGCACGCGAAGAGGCGTGGCGGTCGCGGTCACAGCGACGCGTTCCGCTTCGCATTGTTGTCCTGTTCCTGATCGAAACACTGCGACTTGCCGACCACGTCGCCGACGCGCTCGATGCGCGCGGCTACGGCCGCGCGGATCGCCAACCCAAAGGATCACGCTGATGGACTCGCGCGCCATTGCTCGAATCTCGCTGCTCGCTGCCATGATCGCAGTGCTCGGCCTGCTGCCGACGTTTCATCTCCCGTTGGCCGGCGGCGTGCCGATCACGGCGCAAACGCTCGGCGTGATGCTTGCGGGCATTGTGCTCGGGCCGCGTCAGGGCGCGCTTGCCGTGGTGCTGCTGCTGCTCGTGGTCGCGCTTGGTGCGCCGCTTCTGGCGGGCGGGCGAGGCGGGCTGGGCGTGTTCTTCGCTCCTTCGACCGGCTTCCTGCTGGGCTGGATTCCCGGCGCTTTCGTCACCGGCGCCGTCATGCAGCGTCTCACCAAGGTGCCGGTGTTCGCCGCCGCATTCGCAGCCGCGATCGCCGGCGGAATCGTCGTCGTCTATGGCTGTGGCATCGTCGGTCTCATGATCGTGGCGCACATGGGGGCGCTGCAGGCGCTGCTGGCCACCTCGGTGTTCCTGCCGGGTGACCTCGTCAAGGTGGTTGCCGCGGCGTTCCTGACCAAGGCCGCCGAACAGGCCTATCCGGCCGCGCTCGGGTATCGCGCGTGAGCATCACGGAGCCGCTGTCGCATCACGCCGCGCGAACGCCGGACCGCGCCGCACTGGTATTCGAGGAGCAGCGGATCTCCTGGCGAGATCTCGACCACGAGGTCAATCGATTGGCGAGCGTCATTGCCGCCGCGACTCCGGCAGGCAGCGGCGTCGCGCTGCATCTGCCGACCGGCCCCGCACTTGCGCTGCTGTTTCTCGCGGTTGCGCGCGCCGGGCGCGAGGCGCAGGTGCTGGATCCCGATTGGCCGGCCGAGATGACGCGCGCGATCCTGGCGCAGCTATCCTCTGCTTTGCTGATCAGCTTCGATGCCCGGTTCGCCGGAGACCGGGCGATCGTCCTTGCCGATCCTCTGTCGTCCTTCACGCAGCTTGGGACGATCCTCGGCGCGGCGCCCGAAGCAATCCCGGTCGCCGCGCCGGATGGCCTCGAGCCCTTCTACGTCGGCTTTACCTCCGGATCGACCGGCCTTCCGAAAGGCTACCGCCGTCATCATCGATCGTGGACCGAGAGCATCCGCCACGACGCAAAGGAGTTTGGAATTGGCGCGGAGGACGTGATCCTCGCGCCCGGGACGCTCACCCACTCGCTGTTCCTTTATGCGCTCGTCCACGGGCTCAACGTCGGCGCCCGCGTCATTCTCTGCCGAAAATTCCGGCCCGACACGGTCGCGCGCCTGATCGAAGCCGAGCGTGCGACTGTGCTCTATGCTGTGCCGGCGCAGCTCCAGATGATCGTCAAGGCCGCGGGCGACGTTCCGCTCGTCTCGATGCGCTGGGTCTTGTCGTCCGGGGCCAAGCTGCCGGCGGAACAGCGCGAGCCGTTGCGGCGCGCGTTTCCCAATGCCCGCATCGCTGAGTTCTACGGCGCCTCGGAGACGAGCTTCATGACGGTGGCGAAGGCCGACGAAGGCAGTCCCGAAACATCGGTCGGCCGCGCCTTCTCAGGCGCCGTGGTGACGATCCGAGACCGTGCCGGCCGCTCCCTGCGGGCCGGAAAGACCGGCTACGTGTTCGTCGAGAGTCCGTTTCTGTTCATGAACTACGCCTGCGGTGAATCATCCGATCTGCTCCGTCGCGGCGATGCCGTGTCGGTCGGTGACATCGGCTACCTCGATGCTGATGGATTCCTGCATTTGGTCGGCCGCGCCAGCCGGAAGATCGTGACGTCCGGAAAGAACGTCTATCCCGAGGAAATCGAGCGAGTGCTGGAGCGTCACCCCGCGGTCGCGGCCGCGGTCGTGCTCGGCGCGCCCGACGCCAGCCGCGGCGAGCGATTAATCGGGCTGATCAACATGCGCGCGGATGCGATCGTAGCCGCGTCGGAGCTCATCGCTTACCTGCGCGCGGTGTTGCCGCTCTACAAGGTGCCGCGTGTCTATGCGAGTGTGCCGGAATGGCCACTGACGCGATCCGGGAAAACCGATTTCGACCGGCTGCGCCGGGCCTGGAGTGCGGGCACGATGGCGCGGAGACTATCATGAGCGCGGCTTTCATCGTTGCCGCGCGTCGCACCGGGGTCGTGCCGCGCGGCGGCGCGTTTGCCAGGGTCGAGGCCGTCGATCTGGCCGAAGCGTCCATTCGAGCGGTGCTCGACGACGCGGGTCTTCCACCGTCCGATGTCGACGAGGTGATCCTGGGCAACGCGCTGTATGGCGGCGGCAACCCGGCACGCGTCGCGGCGCTGAAAGCAGGATTACCCGTCGAGGTCCCGGCAAGCACGATCGACACCCAATGTTGCGCAGGCCTCGATGCGATCCTGCTGGGGGCCGCGCGCATCAAGGCCGGAGAAGCCGATGCCATCATCGCGGGCGGCGTCGAAAGCTTCAGCCGCAGTCCAATTCGCGCGCGCCGCCCGCTGGTTCCCGGTGAGGTCGCGCAGACCTACGACAGGCCGCCTTTCGCGCCCTGGCCGGAGCGTGATCCCGACATGATTCCGGCCGCCGCGATGCTCGCGGCGGAGTGGAACATCACGCGCGGTGATCAAGAGGCGTTCGCCATCGAGAGCCATCGCAAGGCTCTGGCTCGCGGCGTCCCGGCGCAGGAATTCGTGCCCGTCGCGGAGCATGCGGGAGATCCTTTTGCCCGCCGTCTGGCGGCCGGACTTTGTGCGCGGCTTCCCGTTCTTGCAGGAAGCGCGGCCTATGGCGTGACTGCCGCAACCGTCGCGGTCGAAGCCGATGCCGCCGCTGCGGTGCTGCTGGTGTCGGAGCGCACGCTGGCGTCCTTGCATTGCTCCACTCGCGTGATCCGTGTCGTCGGTGCCGGGCGGACGGGCGGTGATCCCGAGCGCCCGGGGTTGGCGCCGATCGAGGCTTCGCGCGCGGCTCTGCGTCGTGCGGGATTGACCACATGGTCCCTTTCTGTCGCAGAAATCATGGAGGCCTTCGCCGTTCAGGCCATGGCCTGTATCCGCGGGCTCGACCTCGATCCCGCTCGCGTCAATCCTGGCGGCGGCGCGCTGGCACGGGGGCATCCGATCGGCGCGTCCGGGGCGATCGTGGCAGTGCGCGCCTGGCATGAATTGCAGAGCATGCCTGCGGGGGCGAGCGGACTTGCGGCGATCGCCGCGGCAGGCGGACTTGGCTCCGCCGTGCTGCTTCGCGTGGAGTAGGGGCCCATGCCGGTTCGTGTCGACCGCCCCGCCGATCTTGCCGCGTTCGTCGGCGTCGGACTGCGGAGCGAGCCATTCGCACTTGCTCAGTCCGATGTCGATCGCTTCGTCGAACTCAGCGGTGATCGCCAGTGGATTCACTCCGATGTCGAGCGAGCCAAGCTGGAACTGCCGGGTGGTCGCACCATCGTGCCCGGCAATCTATTGTTGCTGCGGCTCCCGCGCCTGCTGCAAGAGACTTACAGCGTCACGCATTTCGAGAAATGCCTGGTCGCCGAATATCGCCATGTCCGCTTCAGGCATCCCGTCGAGACGAACGCGCCCTTGGTCCTGCAGGCCGAATTCCTCTCGGTCACGCCGGCGCGCAACTTTGTTCGTGTCGAAACCGCCTGCACAATTCACCTCGTCGAAACCCGCAAGGCTGCGCTGACGCTGACTGTCGTCGACGTCTTCTACGACGCGCGCTGAATCTGCCAATCACTGAGTTGCCCGACGGCGCGGGAGACATCGAGCAAGATCTACCCCACCGTCGTCCCGGCGAAGGCCGGGACCCATTACCCCAAATGTTCATTGTTGCGCAACGCCGGGGCCACAATCCCATTCATCACCAAGTGCGGTGGTTATGGGTCCCGGCCTTCGCCGGGACGACAGCAGTGGATGCGGCTCGGCTTTCGCCAGGGCGACCAGCGGAGACTGACGCGTACAACATCCGCTGTGGCGGTCGCGTGGCGACAGGAGTGGCCACGTCCGGCCGAAATCGAGCGTGCACAGGCCGCGATATGGCGCCAAGTCAGTCCGACGGCTTGTTCGGTCACGCCGCTTCTCCTGGGACAAGGACAACCTTGCCGATGACTTGCCTCTGCTCGACGCGTCGAAGGCCGTCGGCGAATTGCGCAAGGGGAAGCGTCTGGTCGACCGGAGCGCCGAGCTTTCCGGCCTCAAAGAGCGCAAACAGCTCGTGGAACAAGGTCCCGACTTGCGCGCGCAGGGCTGTGTCGGCCCTGGACTTGCCCCACGCCATGTAGAATCCCCAATAGAGACCGATCACCGTGAGGTTCTTCACCAGGACGATGTTGGCGGGTATCTGGGGGATGCGGCCGGAGGCGAAGCCGATCGGCAGGATGCGGCCGAGCGGGGCGATGCAACGTAGGGAATTGTCGAAGACGTCGCCGCCCACCGGATCGAATACGACGTCGGCGCCGCGCCCGTTGGTGAGCTCGAGAACGGCCTCGCGAAAATCCTGGCGCTTGTAGTCGATCGCGTGGTCCGCGCCGAAGCGCCTCGCAGTCTCGAGCTTGCGCTCGCCGCTCGCCGTCGCGATCACCCGCGCCCCGAGCGCACGGCCGATCTCGACTGCGGCCAATCCGCTTGCTCCGGCGGCGCCGTGGACGAGCAGGGTTTCGCCCGCCTTGAGGTTGGCACGCCAGGTCAGGCCCGCGTAGGCCGTCGCGTAGATGGTCGGAAACAGTGTCGCGCGCGCAAAGCTCAGCGCATCGGGAATTGCGAAGACGTTGCCGGCATCGACGAGGGCTTCCTCGGCAAATCCCCCCGAGGGCAATCCGGCACACACGCGGTCGCCGACGCTGAGCGGCGTTGCGGCATCGGAAGCGATTTCGGTGACGATGCCGGCGATCTCCGTTCCGGGAATGAAGGGCAGCGATGGTCGGTTCTGGTGCTTGCCTGCAATGAACAAGAGGTTTGCAAAGCTCACGCCGGCCGCGCGGACCGAGATGCGGATAGTGCCCGGCGCAAGAGACGGAGCGGGCACGTCTTCGAGACGCAAGTTGTCGATGCCGCCAAACTGATGTCCAACCACCGCGCGCATGAACTATTCCTTCTCGATCGAGCCGTGACGCCCCGCGCCGGCTGCGAAGCGGGCAGCGCCACTGCGCGCTTCCTTCTGCCTCGCCTCGATCGACAGGCTGGTTTCAAGCGCGAGCGCCTGCTCCTCCGACAGATTCCATTGACGTATCGCGGACATCCTGTCCGAGCGCATGGCGATCTGGGGAAAGGCGGCGATCTCGCGCGCGAGCCCGATCGCCGCGGGCAGGGCTTGCCCGTTCGGCACCAGCCGGTCGGCGAGCCCCATCGCGACGGCTTCCGCTCCCGACACCTTCCTTGCGGTCAGCAGCATGTCGAGCGCGCGTCCGGTGCCGATCAGGCGCGGCAACCTCACCGTGGTGCCGTCGCTCATCGGAACGCCCCATCGCCGCGACAAGACGGCAAAGGTCGCGCCTTCCTCCGCGACGCGGAGGTCGCAGCGCAGCGCGACGCCGAGGCCGCCCGCGCACGCGTAGCCTGCCACCGCGGCGATGACCGGCTTCGAGAGCAGGTCATGGCACGGACCATCAGGATCGCCCGCCCACGGCCGGTACTCGCGACCCGCAGCAAGTTCCTTCAGGTCGGCGCCGGCGCAGAAGTTGCCTCCGGCACCGGTCAGGACCGCGACGGCCTGGTCCGGCGCCGCGTCAAACGCGCGTAGCGCAGCGGTCAGGGCCGAGGCCGTCTCGTTGTCGAGCGCATTGCGAACGTCCGGGCGGTTGATGGTGATGATCGTGATCGGACCATCGTTCTCGACAACAAGCTTGCGGTGATCCGTCATGCCCCGACACTCCCTGGCTCAATGGGTTTTCAGAAGAGGGCACTCGCTCTCGTCTGCGGGCCGCCATGCTTTCTCTCCGGGGATCGTTGCGACAATTTTCCAATAATCCCAGGGGCCCTTCGATTCCTCCGGCTTCTTCACCTCGGTCACGTAGAGATCGCGCAGCAGGCGACCGTCGGCGCGGATCCTGGCGCCGTGGGTGAAGGCATCCTCGACCGGCAGCTCACGCATCTTGGCGGCGACCTTGTCGCCATCGTCAGTTCCTGTCGCGGCGACCGCCTTCAAATAGTGGACCACGGAGCTATAGACGCCGGCCTGCACGATCGACGGCGGCCGTCCCATCTTGTCCCAGAAGCGCTTTGCGAATGCGCGGCTGCCGTCGTCGAGGTCATGATAGTAGGTCGTCGAGGAGACGAGGCCCTGTCCGTTCTTGAGGCCCATGGCGTCGACGTCGTTGATGAACATCAGGAAGGTGACGACCTGCGTATTCGGTCCGATCACGTTGTATTCCTGTGCCTGCTTGATCGCGTTGCTGGTATCGCTCCCGGCGGTCGCCAGCGCAAGCACCTTGGCGCCGGAGCCCTGCGCCTGCAACAGGAACGAGGAGAAGTCCGGCGTGTCGAGCGGCGAACGCACGCCGCCGATCACCTTGCCGCCGTCGGCGACGATGCGCTTCGTCGCCTCGCTCTCCATCGACTTGCCGAACGCGTAGTCGGCGGTGATGAAGAACCAGGTGTCGCCGCCGCGCTTCAACACGCCCGCCGGAGGAGCCGCGGCCAGCGCATAGGTGTCGTACATCCAGTGAAAGCTGTACGGCGAACAGGCCTTGCCGGTGATCTCGGCGGTGGCGGGGCCTGATAGCAGGATGATCTTCTTGCGCTCGCGCGACACGTTCTGCATCGCGAGCGCCGCCGCCGACGAGCCGCCGTCGGCGATGACGTCGACACCCTGGGCGTCGTATTCCTGGCGGGCGAGATTGGCTGCGATGTCCGGCTTGTTGGCGTGGTCGGCCGACACGATCTCGATCGGCGCGCCGGCGACCTTGCCGCCGAAATCCTCGGCCGCGAGCTGGGCCGCAAGGATCGAGCCCTTGCCGCCGGCATCCGCATAGATGCCGGTCATGTCGTTGAGGATGCCGATGCGCACGACGTTGTCGGACACCTGGGCCGTCGCGGTGGAAGCCGTCAGGATCGCCAGAAGCCCGGCGACCGCGGCGCCCGCTTTCATCTTTGCTGTCATTTTCCAACCTGCCTTTTCTTGTTGTGCGGCGATGACCGTGCCGTTCTCGACGAGGGGCGATCGGCCGTCACCGACCGACCCTCCTGCCTTAGATACCGAGTAGTATGTTGAAACCTACCGAGTAGTATGTTGTGATGTCAACGGTGCCGACGATAGGAGAGCCATGTGAGCAAGCTGGGCAGGATCGAGAGCAGCCAACCGCTGGCCGATCGCAGGGGCGATATTCTCGATGCTGCTGCGCGCGCCTTCATGCGCCAGGGCTTCGCCGCGACGTCGCTCGATCGGGTCAGCGACGAGATCGGCTCGACCAAAGGCGCGATCTATTACTACTACCGCAGCAAGTCGGAGCTGTTCTTTGCGGTGCACCGCCGCGGCATGGAGCTGACGGAAGCCGCGATCCGGCCGTCTTTCGACGCGAAATTGTCCGCGCGCGAACGGCTGCACGGCATGGCGGTCGCGCACACGATCCTGGTCATCGATCGCCTGCCGTATCTGCGCGTGATCGCGCAGGGGCTGGAATTGCATCTTCTGGAGCGCACCAACGAAAGCGAACGGGCGGAGCTTGCGGAGGTCGCCGCGCTGCGCGAGGCGAACGAGAACCTCTATATCCGCGTCATCAGAGATGGCGTTGAGTCCGGCGAGTTCAGGCCGGTGGATACGAAACTCGCGGCAAAGCCGCTGCTCGGCGCCCTGAACTGGACGTCGCGCTGGTACCAGCCGCGCTCGGGGGAAACACAGGCGGCGAAGAAGCGTCTCGCGGAGCAGATTGCCGACTTCGTGGTCGCCGGCTTGGAGAAGAAGAAATGAACCAGGGATCGGGCACCACCAAGGACGACATCGCGGCCTATCGCGCGATCGAGCTGATCTATCACTCCTACCTGACGGGGCTGATCCTGATGATCTCGTCCCGCGTCGGTGCTATCCGCGCCGCCGACGTGGTGTTCAGGACGTTCAGGCGCCAGCAGCTGGCACGTTTCGTTCCGGGCCTGAAGAAGCTCGGCCTCGATCAGCTTCCTCATGCGGTCGCTTGTGCGCAATATCACTATCTGTCGAACCAGGTCGGCGGCGTGAAGGTCGAGTACGTCTACGAAAGCGACACAAAGGCCTGGGTGCGCTATCCGCCGCCGCGGTGGATCTGGTCGGGGACGGCGATCTGCGGCATCCCCTCCGAGGTGTCGCGCGCGATGTTGTGGGGATGGCACGCCAACAACGGCGTCGTCCTCGGCAATCCGAGACTGGGGTTTGTATGCACGGGCCAGACCGTGGACGGACAGCCCGGCCTCGAAGGCTACTACAAGGAGTGGAATCACGACCTCGCTCCCGAGGAGCGCTTGCAGTTTTCGCCCGGTGAGCGCTGCCCTCCGTTCCGGGCCGATCTCGCCCCGCGGCTCCCCGAAAATGCCTGGCCCGAAGCGCGGCTGCAGAAGGTGCTGCGCAACTATGCGATGGAGTACATCACCTCGATCGTTCCGGAGACGATCGCGGTGCTCGGGCCCGAGATGGGCGGCCATCTCGCCGGCGCGGCCGCGCGTCTGGTCGGAATGCACACCTTTGACGAGGTCGCATCGCTGCTAGGAGGCGTCGGCCCGGGAGCCGCCGGGTTCGCGGCGGCGTTCGCCAGGCTTGCGGCCGGGCAGGGCGACGATGCGCAACTGCTGATGGAACGCGGCCTCGCAACCGTCCGGCAGACCTCATGGCGGCTGATGGCGGAACGCGAGGCTTTGTCTTCGGCCATCTTTGACGCATGGAATGAGCTGTGGATTGGAGCCGCGCTGGCGCATGACCGCTTCATTCGCGTCGACGTCACCGAGCGCCGCGATCGCGGCGACGCATCGTGGTGTTGGCAATTTCGCTAGAGCATGATCCGGAAAAGTGTGAAGCGGTTTTCCGAAAAGATCATGCTCAAGCAAAGAGCTAAAGCGCGATGAGGATTCAACTCAATCTCGTCGCGCTTTAAGCGGGCAAGGACGGAGGAGATTCAGCCTCGCCCGCCCGACCTCGCATCATTGAGCCAAGCTGGTTGGGTCTGCTTCGGCGGGCAGCTCCTCGGCAGTTGGATCACCCGGAGCCGTCGCCCAGGCCAGTTCGACGAGCGTCACGATTCGCCGGCCGGCGCCGTCAAGTTGGCAGACGATGAGGCCTTGCTCCTCGATGTAGGTCAGCAAACGACGGGCGCGACGAAACGAGTGTGTGCCATAGGCACGGGCAATCGCGGCATCGCTTGGACAGGGCCGGCCCTCCTTCGCTGCGCGGGCGATCATCATGAACACACCCTGCATGTCCTCGGGCAGGATGGAAGCGCGGACCGAGACATCCTGCCACGCGTCATCCTCTGCCATGTCGGTGGCAAGCCCGGCGCGGGCGTGCGTCAGCATGCGCCGGAAGTCGCCAAGGTCGGGCACGGCCGCGCCGAGGCCCTCGATCCGGCAGCGGACCACGAACTCCTGATAGAGGACGCCGATGGCGCGGAAACCCGCGTCAGGCTCGGCCAGGATGGCGCACAGGATCCGATCGAGCCGCGCCCGTCGCTCGGCCAATTCCTCAGCGCTGAGGCCCTGCTCCACGACGTCGGGACGCATCTCCGCCGCTGCGGACTTCGCGGCCATGAGTTGACCGAGCAGATCTGGCGCCGGCCGGCGCTGGGGCCGGCTATGTTCGGGGGGCGGTGCTGCAAGGATAACGGCCCGCGCGTCCTCCAGCGCCGCTCCAGGAAGCGGAACGAGTCTCGCCGGCGCATTGCGCGGTTGGGTTTCGGTAGCACCGATGCGCAGACCCACGGGACGACGGGAGAGGGCTGGGCCCAGCGCCATGAATTGACCGCGTTCGAGATCGCGGAAGGCTTCGGCCTGTCGGCGCTCCATGCCCAGGAGGTCGGCGGCGCGCGCCATGTCGATATCCAGGAAGGTGCGGCCCATCAGGAAATTCGAGGCCTCCGCCGCGACGTTCTTGGCAAGCTTTGCCAGTCGCTGGGTTGCGATCACGCCCGCCAGACCACGTTTGCGGCCGCGGCACATCAGATTCGTCATGGCCCCGAGCGACAATTTGCGCGCCTCGTCGGACACCTCTCCGGCAACCGCCGGCGCGAAGAGCTGGGCCTCATCGACCACCACCAGCATCGGATACCAGTGATCACGGGCGATCTCGAACAGACCGTTCAGATAGGCGGCGGCGCGCCGCATCTGGTTCTCGGCATCGAGCCCTTCGAGATTGAGCACCGTGGAGACACGATGAACGCGCGCGCGTTCGCCGGCGACCTGCAGGCCTCGTTCGGTATGGTCCTCGGCGTCGATGACGAGATGACCAAAACGTTCGGCCAGCGTGACGAAGTCACCTTCCGGGTCAACGATGGTCTGCTGCACCCATGGGGCACTCTGCTCCAGCAACCGGCGCAGCAGATGGGACTTGCCGGACCCCGAATTGCCCTGCACCAGCAGCCGCGTTGCCAGCAGTTCCTCGAGGTCCAGAGTGGCCGAGCCGCCCGCCGTCGTATGCCCCATCTCGATCGCAACGGTCATGTCTCGACTCAAAGTCTCCTTGCGAGTGGGGCTTATCAACCTGATCGCGGCCAGTCGAGCGCCTCATGTTTCGGAGGACGGGCCGGTGTGGACGCAGGGCAACGCCGTTTTGGACAGGAGGAGAATCCGCCGCAATCTCCATCGACCAAAAGACTGTGGATTGCGCAGATAATTGCAGGCGTTTCGCTCGACGCGGCGGTATCCCGAATACGCCGATTAACGTGCAGGTGGAACGTTCGGCACGAGATCAATCAGGCCGAGATCCACCAGTGTACGATGGAACTGGCGTTTCCGTTCGGAAGCCGAGCCAAAGTAGGCTTCCCTGCAATCGTCCAGCAAGCTCGCGCGGGTTGAGAACACCGGGTCAAGCGGAAGCCCCGCGTGTTGCAAGGCAACGGTCCCAAGAAAGGCGATGTCGAGATCTGCGCCGCGTCCGGAGCCAAATGGCGTCCGGGACATATTCAAAGCCTCTATCGCATAAAATGTCGTGAACGCGTCTCGCGCATCTCCCCGGCACGTGAGCCGGTGGGCGATCCGTCGCGTCAATACCGGTTGGTGATCCCCATAATGGACAATCAGCATGGGGCGTCCCGGGAAACGGCTTGCCAGCCTGCGCTTGAGTTTCTGCCAGGTGGAAGCGGTCTTAGCCAGTCGCGCGTAATACTCGGCGTAGCCGGCATCGGGGAGGCTCGCCGCGGCAAAGGCGCGCTGCTTCTCAAATTGTCCAGCCGGCACGAGCCGGCGATCGTGCGGGCCGTGATTGAAGTTGGTCAGCACGTAGAGAAAGTGCGGTGCCGGATGATCGGTAACGCTCTTGATGTGGGCGTCGATCACCGCATCCAGAAACATTGCATCGGAATTTGTCGCCTCGAAGCATCGGGCATCGAACGGAGGCGGAAGGTCTTCGATGAACATCCGCTCATGTATGCCGATCGAGCTGTAGAATCGGTCGTAGCTAAGGAAGCCGCGACGACAGCTCGACATGAGTGTCGTGCGATAGCCGAGCGATGCCAAGGAATGGGGAAGGCTGCTGTGGAATCGGCCGGCACCCTTCTTGAAGAGATAGTACGCGCTGGACCCGAAACTCGCGCTCGAAAGGCCGGTCAAGAGGCTGAATTCGGACTGCCAGGAGCCTCCGCCAAAGATGTCGACGTTGAGACGCCCATGTTGACCATCTGCGGGCGACAGCAGCTCTTCAACGATTGGCTCGACGGGCAGTCCGAAGATGCGCGGGTCGAACACCGACTCGTGCTGGATGATGATAATGTCAGGAGAGTCGTCTGACCGCGCAGGTGTCGCCTCCTTCAGCGGCAGCGGGTCGTTGGCGATATCGCTCAGCGCGAGGCCGCCGAACTGCCGCCAGCACACACGATCGACGAGCGAAGCCATGAAGGTCGAGTAGAAGCCGCGCCGCTGCGTCAACATCAGCCGCGACGGCGCGACGCCGCCTTTCGTCGCGACAGCAGCGGCGAAGCCAATGACAGCAACGTTGAATAGCAGGAGTCGAAACGCCAGCGAGATCGGTGGCCCGGCAGCGTAGAGCAGCACCGCAATCGAAACGGCAACGAACAGGACAATGCTGACGAGCATTCCCAACATCATGCGTGGATATTGCAGCGCAAGGAATGGGACGGTGCCTGCAAACACCAGCGGTAAATCCGAAATGGTCAGTTTGAGGGCGCTGTGATCGAACTTTACCGTGGATGCTCCGGCAATGGCGATCGCCACTATGCCAGCCAACAGGATCGCTCTGTCGAAATCGGCGACAAAGATCAGCAAGAGAGCTGCGTTACAAAGCAGCGCCGCGATGGCAAACGGGAGGTGTTCAGTGCTGCGTTCGGTCAGCGCCACGGCGCCGACCACTGCCACAACTATCAGCGTCGAGCCCATGGGATCAGGATGCCCTTGGCAAGCGGCTTCCGCAATGCTGCTATTGGCCCGTTCGGCCACAAGTCCTGTCGACGCCCGTCGGCCCAAGCCGACCGGTGCATCGCAGCAAACGCCATCCGGGGATCGTGGCGGACAGCGGTACGCCGTCCGCCACCGGCGTCGTCACTGCGAGACCAGCTCGCAGCCGCCTTCGCTGAGCGGGCGGAACGCCTGCGCTGCGGGGATCGTCGCGACGATATCGTAGTAATCCCAACGCCGGGTCGAGGCCGCCGGCGTCTTGACGCGCGCCAGGTACATGTCGTGCACGAACTGACCATCGGCGCGGACCGTGCCATGAGCGAACGCGTCGGCGACCGGCAGCTCGCGGATCTTGGCCGCGACCGCGAGGCCGTCGTCGGAGTTCGCCGCCTGGACGGCGCGCAAGTAGTGGCGCACGGCGGAATAGATGCCGGCCTGCGTCATGGTCGGCATCCGCCCGTACTTCTCGAAGAACGTGTTGGCCCACGCCCGCGACTCCGCATCGCGGTCCCAGTAGAAGGCGGTGATGAACTGCAAGTTCTGCGCGGAGGCGAGGCCCATCGCATCGACGTCGGTGAGAAATACGGTCGGCGCCACCAAAGTCTGGCCGCGGGTGATGCCGAACTCGGCGGCTTGCTTCACCGAGTTGGTCATGTCGGCGCCGGCGTTGGCGAGTGCGATCACCCTGGCGCCGGATGCCTGCGCCTGCAGCAGCACGGAGCTGAAGTCCGCGGTGTTGAGGGGGTGGCGCACCTCGCCGACGATCTTGCCTCCGCCGCTCTCGACCGCCTGGCGCATGTCGGCAGCGAAGGCATGGCCGAACGAATAGTCCACCGTGATCAGGAACCAACTGTCGAGCTTCTGCGCCGTGAGGGCCCGTGCGAGACCGTAGCCGTTGGTGTAGCTGGTGTAGACCCACTGGAACGAGGTGCGGGTGCAGGCCTTGCCGGTGAAGTCGGATGACGCTGACGCGTTCAACACGATCTTGTTGCGCTCCTTGGCCAGCGCGGTCACGGCGAAACCGACGCCGGAATTGGAAATGTCGGCGACGGCGTCGACCTTCTCGGTGTCGAACCAGCGCCGCACGATGCCGAGCCCGATGTCCGGCTTGTTCTGGTGATCGGCCGAGACGATCTCCACCGGCACGCCGCCGATGTTGTTGTCGAATTCCTGCGCCGCCATCCTCGCTGCGACGACCGAGCCTTCGCCGCCGAGGTCGGCATAGGCGCCCGAGCGGTCGTTGAGAATCCCGATGCGGATGACGTTGTCCGACATCGTGGCGTGCGCGAACGGGATCTGCAACAGCATGGCGGTGGTCGCCGCGCACAGGGTGGTTTTGAAAGGCATCGTCATGTCAGGGGTTTCCTCCAGGGTATTGTTTGCTCTTCGTTTTGATTGCGTGATACGCAACTTGCTCGCGCGCCAACGTTCGGGATGACGGATTTCTCCGAAGAATTCCGCACATCGGCTGCAAGCTAATTGCCTATAGGGCAATTTATGTTGACAAGGAAGCAAATTGGCGGGAGGATGGGAGCAATGAGGACGCAGGACGAGACGCTGGCGAGGCTTGGCGCACGCATTCGCTCACTGCGGGAGGAGCGCGGCATGAAATTGAAGGAGCTCGCCGACGTGACGGGGCTGTCCGACGCCTTCGTGTCGCGCCTCGAGCGCGGCCAGGTCTCGAGCTCCGTTGCCAACCTGATCCAGATCGCCCAGGCGCTCGACATAGGTGTCAGCGAGCTTTTCGCCGCGCCACAGGACCCGTCGCGCAGCCATGTCACGGTGCATCGGCACGGTGACGACGGTGAGGACCAGAGCATCCCGAGCACCGGCTATCGCTGGCGATTGTTTGCCGGCGGCATGCCGAACGACGATCTCGAGGTGTTTCACCTCTCGTTTCCGCGAAAGAACCGGATGGACCTGATGGTGTCGCATCCGGGGCAGGAATATTGCTATGTGATCAGCGGGCGCATCCGCTTCCACGTCGGCGCCGAGGTGTTCGATCTGGCGCCCGGCGAAGGCATCTTCCTGAATTCCGAGCTGCCGCACCGCGCCGACAATATCAGCGAGGATGAGGCGCGCATCCTGATGGTGGTCGCGAAATCACCGCAGAAGGCCGAGCATTTCGATTGGTGGCGCGTGCCGAGCGCCGCCGCTCCAGTCCGATCAAGCAAGAGCAAGCCCCAAGGAGATTGATCCATGCAGACGGCAACCGGGACCGGCAGGCACCTGCCTTATGAGGCGAAGCACATCGACGATGTGGAATGGGAGACCATCCGCTGGCCCGGCGAGACCGGCAAGATGCTGTTTCATCCGCGGCCGGAGCGGCCGACCGAACCGAATGCCGGCATCCTGCGGCTCGAGCCCGGTGCGCATCATCCAATCCACAATCACGATTTCGCACAGGTCTGGTACATCCTGAGCGGCGAATTCAAGATCGACGACAAGCTCCATACGCCGGGCACGATGATCTTCCATCCGGATCCGCATTTCGAAGGCAAGTTCGAGACGTCAACGGGCGGCGAGATCCTGATCGTGCAGTATCCTGGTCCGACCACCGGCGGGCGACCAATCTATGCGGGGCGCTTCAACATGGAGCAGCGTCGCGATATCTCCGAAGAGCGGACCGATCTCTGATCGATCGATGCAGCAGACCGCAGACCCCACGAGGCTGACCATTTACCTCGTCATCGTTTGTTGGCCTCGGCGATGATGCGGACCGCTGGACCCGTATCGCGACCAGATGAGCGTGAGCCGTTGCGGATCTAGGGAAAAGCTGGAGCGCCGGGCAACCAACTCAGGGCGAGTCGTTGTCCGACGATGATTTCATCGCGCGACAGCTTTGAGGCGACCGCATCGCGAAGTCGCGTGTAAACATCGCGCGTGTGGCCTTGCGACCGGGCCGCCGCGAGATTGAGCCATTTGTAGGCCTGGATGAAGTCCTGATGCGCACCGTGGCCTTTGTCGTACATCAATCCGAGCATGGCTTGCGCGAACGGATCGCCTCCAGTTGCGCCCTGGCAATAGAGATCGAATGCGGCATCATAGGCCTGCGGGACGCCGAAGCCATGCTCATACATGAAGCCGAGCAGGCCGAGCGCTCTTGGATTGCCCCGCGCGGCGAGCGGCGACAATTCCCGCACGGCCCGGAGATAGTCGGCACGGTCGAGCGCCGCGACGCCGCGGCTGAGCGCGTCCGCGCGAGCAACGGGCAGGCCGCCGCAGACGGCGAGCGCAACTCCCAGGGCAGCCGGCAAGCAGTGCCGCAGAGCACGTCGGAGTGACGCCGGACGGCTGGTGTCAATGGTAGCTGGTCGTGATTGGAGCATTGGTGTTCGTGGTCGCGATCGTTCCGCGCAGTTTGGATCGAAGTTCTTCGGCCACGACATGCGCGTCCGAGCCATCGCGTATGATCTGCGGCCTGATGAAGATGATCAGTTCGGTTCGCTCGGTGTTGTTGGACTGATGGCCGAACGCGTCGCCAAGTCCGGGTATCTGGTCGAGCACGGGGATCGCATTGCGCGCGCCGGTCTGTTGCTCCCTGATCAGGCCGGCCAAAAGCACGGTCTGGCCGTTCGCAACCGCGATCTGGCTCTTGACCCGGCGCTCCGAGATGGTCGGCGTCAGGTTGGGGGTGCTGGCTGTTCCCGTGTTCGGCACGTTGCTGATCTCTTGCTCGATGTCGAGCCGGACCGTGCCGTTGACGCTGACGCGGGGCGAGACACGCAAGATGATGCCGGTGTTACGATAGTCGATGGTGTTGACGACGGTGTTGCTGGTGGTCAGCACGGTGGCGCTGCCCGTTGAAACAGGCACCACGTCGCCCACCTGCAGGGTTGCGACCTGATTGTTGACCACGACCAGCGAGGGATTGGACAGCACCTTCACGTTGGTGACGGCATGCAGCGCATCGAGAATGAGACTTGGCTGCGTCGCCGAACCGACCAGGAAATTGAAGCCGGGAAAGGCCTGGTTGATGAAGGCGTTGGTCAAAGACCCCGTCACGGAGGCAACGCCTGTGCTGGCATCGATGGTGGTTGCGGGCGCCTGCGTCGCCTGGGTATTGAGGATCGATCCGGAGTTCGGACGCAATCCGAGATTCTGCCCGGTGATGTAGGCCTGCACGCCGTAGGAGAGGGTATTGTTGAGCGTCACCTCGGCGATCGTCGCATCGATCGCGACCTGCACCTGTGGCTGGTCGATCTGCAGCAAGGTCGACTCGATGATCCGGTAGTTCGCCTGATCGGCGTAAATCAGCAGCGAGTTGTTGGTGGCGTCCGGAGTGATCCGGACGTCCTGCAGCATCGGCTGGCCATTGCCCGACGGCGTCGCGCCATGGCCGGCGTCGAGCGCGCCGCCATTGGTGCCGGAGGCATTTGCGCCTTGCGCGCCAAGGCCGGCCGCGCTGCCATTCGCAGTGCCTCCGCGCGCAGCAAAACTGTTGGCGGTGGCGGGATTGTTGGCATTGAGCGACAGGCGGTCGGCGCTTGACGTCGCCGACGTGCCCGAGCCGGGCGCAACTTGGTTGTCGGCACTGTCAAGCAGGCTCGAGGCGCTCGAGCCGCCGAGGAACATGTCGGTCAAGACGCGCGCGATCTGGCGGGCTTCGCCGTATTTCACGTGATAGACATGAACGCTGGTGCGCGCGGTGTCGGCGTGATCAAGCCGCTTGATCCACGTCGCGGCGGTGCGCAGCATGTCAGGGCGCTTGCTCACCACCATGATGGCGTTCAGCCGGGCGATCGGCTCGAACTTGACGACGTTTTGGCTGAGACCGTTCTCGCCGGAATCGACGATCTTCTCCAGTTCGGCGATGATCGGCGCCGGAGGGCCGCTCGAGATCGGAAAAATTCCGACCGACTGACCGCGCATCCAGTCGACGTCGAAGCTCATCGCCGTATCGACCGCGGTGCGGCGCTCGGCGCCGGTGCCCTGGATCAGGAGCAGGTTGCGCGTGGTGTCGGCGCGCACCGTGCCGGCCCGGGTGGCAAAACTATCCATCAGCTTTAGCAGCGTCTGGGCCGACACATATTGTAGCGGCACCACCGACACCCCGAAGCCCGGCTCGGGACGTGCCGCCGCGGCATCAACGCGACCGGCGCCGACCGCATCGCCCAGCGGCGTCAGGCGATAGCCGGAGGCATCGTGAAGCAGCACCACGCCGCTGAGCCGCAGTGCATCCTCCAGCACAAAGATGATGTCCGACTTCGACACCGGCCTGACCGACACGAGGCTCACCGTACCCTGCACCCGCGGATCGATGGTGTAACCGACCTGGAGGATGTCGCCGAGCACGACCTTGGCAACGGTTGCGACCGGCGTGTTCTCGAAATTCAGGTCGAAGCCGTTGCCGCTCGACGTCGGTTGCGGCCGGTCATCGGAAACAGCCGTGATCGCTGCGCCTTCATAGATCGCCGGGGAGCCGGCGCGGTTGCTGCCAGCCGCGGCGGACCCGTTACCCACCGGCTGAGACTGACGCGGCAACAGGTCGATCGAGCGAATCTTGTCCGTAATGTCGAGCTGGGAGCCGTCGACGCTGGAGCCGACGGTCGCGGAATTGCAGGACTCCAGGAGCGTCAGCGAAGACAGAAGAAGGACCGCCGCCATGCCACGACGGATCGCCGGATGACGGCTAAGCTTGGTGACACGCATCATAAGACTTCGCCGTTCCGACTACCGGTGTTTTGTGGATCGTTTGTGACGATCTGATTGTGTCACCTCTCCGGGATTGAATTCTTAGCGATCGAACATGACAGAAATAAATTGGTCGCTACATCGACCGGTGGTTTGTGGACCTATGTTGATTTCAGATGATGTCGGCGTTCGCCGGTGACTACCGATCGTTGAACGCTTTTTGGGCGGTGGCGGCGCGCGAAGCTTCGTACGGCTGTCATACTTCGGGTCAATAACATCCCGGATAGCTGGTAACCGCACGCATCGCCTTCGACGGCCCATGACACGGCGGCCTAGCTCAAAGCTTGCGCCTCCGGAGCGACGTATGGCTGGCGACTTATCCTCGCAGTTTGCTGAACATCTCCGTCAAGCCAAGCACTTGACGGTGGTCGATGGCCGCGACGATGCCGCGGGTCAGCTTGGTGCCGATCAGCGACGGGCCAAGCTGTGGGAGCTCGTGGACCTGTCGGCGGGGGAGTTCGCCGACGAGGCCGCACGTTTTCATGGGCATGAGCGGGTGACGTTGCAGGACATGATGTCGGCGGCATCGCTGGCATCGTCGTTCTCGCCGCGCTTCCTGAGGGAAACCGTTGTCTTTCCGTATCGTTCGCCGGAAGGCGAAGCGGTGCTCGCCGTGGCTGACCCGACCGATCAATCCGCGCAACGTGCGGCGCAAATCGTGCTCGGCACGGGCGTCGCCATCAAGGTTGCGACCTCCGAAGATCTGGCGGTGGTCCTCGATCAGCGTCTGGAGCAGCAAGAGGCCGAAGCCAGCGATGCCCTGCCGGCGCAGCTTCGCGAGGACGACATCGAGAGCCTGCGCGACCTCGCAAGCGGCGCGCCGGTGGTGCGCGCGGTCAACGATCTGCTTGAAAAGGCGGTCGAACTGCGCGCCAGCGACATTCACATCGAGCCCTTCCAAAGCGGCCTCGTGGTGCGCATGCGCATCGATGGCCTGCTGCGATCTGTCTCTGCGCCGGCCAATGTGCTACCGCAGGCGGTCATTTCCCGTATCAAGATCGTGGCCAACCTCAACATTGCCGAGCGGCGACTGCCGCAGGACGGCGCCGCGCGCTTGAGAGCCGGTCGGGCCGACATCGATATCCGCGTCGCCATCATGCCGATGCAGCACGGCGAGTCGGCGGTGATCCGCATTCTGCCCAAGGATCGCGGGCTGCTCGTCGTTGACAAGCTGGGATTTTCTCCTCCCGACGAAGCGAGGTTGCGGCGGTTGCTGAAATTGCCGCACGGCATGATCGTCGTCACCGGTCCGACCGGCAGCGGCAAGACCACGACGCTCGCCACCGTGCTGTCGATCCTCAACGAACCGATCCGCAAGATCCTGACCATCGAGGATCCCGTCGAATACGAAATCCCCGGAATCAATCAGGCGCAGGTCAAGCCGGCCATCGGCCTGACCTTTGCGGCGGCGCTGCGCTCGTTTGTTCGCCAGGATCCGGACGTGATCATGGTCGGAGAAATCCGCGATTCCGAGACGGCGCATGTCGCGGTTCATGCCGCGCTGACCGGGCATCTGGTGCTCACCACGCTGCATACCGAGACGGCCGCGGCTGCGGTGCCCCGTCTGCTTGATCTTGGTGTCGAGGGATATCTTTTGCGTTCGGTGCTGCGCGCGGTGATCGCGCAGCGGCTGGTTCGCCAACTCTGCGAGCGCTGCAAGGCACCCCGCGTGCTCGCCGATGCCGATCTTGCCGAAGACCCGCGGCTTGGCGCATTCGGCTTCCATTGCGGCGATGTGATCCATGACCCCGTTGGTTGCGAACGCTGCGGCGGCACGGGCTATCGCGGCCGCCTCGGCGTCTTCGAGGTGCTGGAGCTCACCGGCGAGCTTAGCGAACTGATCGGCGACAAGACGGATGGACGGAAGATCGACGAGATGGCGATCCAGGGTGGCATGACGACGATGCTCGACGACGGCGTGGTCAAGTGCCGTGCGGGCCTGACATCGCCTGCCGAAATCCTCCGTGTCACAACCCTGCGGTGATGCCGTGCCGAACTTCCGCTACCGGGCGTTGACACAGAACGGCGAGATCGTGATCGGCACGATCTCGGCGCCGACCTCGGCCGAGGTCGCACGCCGCATTGAATATCTGCGGTTGCTTCCGATCGAGACGACCGAAGACAAGCGGTCGCCCTCGGGCGCCATGGCCTACGGACTGTTCGGCCGGCCAAGTGCCGCCGAGATCACCACCTTCACGCGCGACCTTGCGCTGCTGCTGAAGGCAGGCGCAAGGCTCGACGATGCGCTCGAGCTGCTGGCCGGCGATGCCGATGTCGGACGGTTGCGTCCCGTGGTCGCCAAGCTTCGCGCCTCGCTGCTCACGGGCGAAAGCCTGGCCGATGCCATCGCCAATCATCCCGCGCTGTTCTCGCCGATGTATGCCGCGCTGGTCCGCGTCGGGGAGGTGTCGGGCACGCTCGATCAGGTGCTGGACATGCTTGGCGCGGAGCGTGCACGCTCGGAGCAGATGCGACGCAAGCTGACGGATGCGATGCAATATCCGGCTTTCGTGCTGGTCGCGTCGGCTTGCGTCATGCTGTTCTTTATTCTGTTCGTGCTGCCCCAGTTCTCGTCGGTGCTGCAGGATTTCGGCAGCAAGTCGGATACGACGCTGGGCGCCTTCATCAAGCTGTCGGATTTTCTGCGTGCCAACGCGACCCCGGCGATGCTGGTCTCCGCGGCCACAATCGCCGGCGGCTGGGGGCTGTTGCGCCGGCCCGGCACGCGCGCGGCGATGGTGAGCGGCCTGTCGCGCTTGCCTGGTGTCAGCAGCATTTTCCAGTTCTATCGCAGCAGCCTGTTCTGCCGGAATCTCGGCGTCTTGCTCGGCAGCGGTGTCAACCTCACGGCGACCCTGCGCATCCTCGTCGATATCATGGCGGTGACCGGGAACGAGCAAAGCTGGAGCGCGGCGGCCGACCGCGTGCGGCACGGCGGAAAACTGTCGGACGCGCTTGCGGTTGCCAACAGCCTGCCGCCGATGGCGGTGCGCATGCTGCGGCTGGGCGAGGAGACCGGGCAGTTGCCGACGCTCGCCGGCCGCGTCGCCGAATTCTATGAGGCCAAGCTGCAGCGCAGCCTCGACCGCATTGTCGGCATTGTCGGGCCGCTCGCCATCATTTCCATCAGCACGGTCGTCGGGGGCCTGATCGTGTCGGTCATGACAGCGTTGCTGTCGGTTACGCAACTGGTCAACTAGGCCGGAGGGTGGTTCACCATGATCTCATTCAAATATATCGGCGAGCATCTCATCGACGGAACGGCCCGACAGCGCGCCAGACGTGAAGGCTCGCGCGCCAGCGAGGCCGGCTTTACCCTCGTCGAAATGCTGGTCGTGATCGCGATCATCGGTCTCATCATGGGCTTGATTGGACCGCGCGTGCTCAATTATCTCAGTGAGTCCAAGGTCAAGGCGGCGAGGATTCAACTGCAGAGCTTTGCGAGCGCCCTCGACCTCTACTATCTCGATGCCGGCCGATATCCGTCGAGCGCGGAGGGATTGGCTGCACTGGTGCGGTCGACCCCGGGCGTCGCAGCCTGGAACGGGCCCTATCTCAAGGGTGGCAGCGTTCCCAACGATCCGTGGAGCCATGCCTATATCTATCGCTCACCGGGCGAGCACGGCCCCTATGACATCGTCTCCTACGGATCGGATGGTCAGGAAGGGGGCAGCGGCACGGCCGCCGACATCTCGCTGGAAAAGCTCACTGCGAAGAATGAATAGATCGGCGGAACAAGGCTTCACCTTGCTCGAGATGGTCTGCGTGCTCGCGATCATCGCGCTGCTTTCGGCCGTCTTGCTGCCCTTCGTTCCGCGCGAGACCTCGCGTTCGCGACTGGAGGCCTATGCCTTGCAGGCGGCGACGCTCCTGAAGGGGGACCGCGATGCCGCGATCCGCCGGCAGGTCAGCGTCGCGACGCTGGTCGATGCCGAGGGGCGCATGATCCGGTCCGGCGCCTCGCAACGCGCGATCCGGATTCCGGAAGACGTGCGCTTTGATGCGGTGCTGCCGGAGACGTGCCAGCGGCAGGCTGCGGTGTCGACCATTCGCTTTCTAGCCAATGGCACGTCGTGCGGCGGCACCATCGCCTTGACGCGTTTCGACGCAGGCTATGAGGTTCGCGTCAACTGGCTGACCGGGAGGGTCGAGATTGTTCCCCGCCACGTCGCCATCAACTGAACGCCGTGACGCCGGCTTCACCATCATCGAGGTGCTGGTGGCGCTGGCGCTCGTCGCCGTCGTGATCGTTGCCATCGGCTCGGTGATGGGCACCAACGTACGCGGGGTGCGTTCGCTGGAGCGACATGTCGCGCTGATGCAGGCCACGCGCACCGCGATGGCCGCAGCGATTCCGCCGCGCGATCAGCTTCGGCAGGGAACCTCGTCAGGGCAGGCCGACGGCTACGGCTGGACGGTCGACGTCACTCCACTTGGCGGTGACTGGACGGTTCCGGATTCCGACGTGGCCTGGATACCCGAGCTTGTCAGGGTGCGCGTCAGATCGCCCAGCGGAGCCACATCGGACGTTCGTACGGTGCGCTTGATGAAAAAGGTCGCCTCCCAATGACGGCGGTGATGGCGACCCGGCGCGAGCGTGAGGCTGGCTTTACCTTGATCGAAGCCATTGTGGCGCTGGCGTTGATGGGCCTCGTGTTGTCGGCGCTTGCCAGCATCACCGCGCAATGGCTGCCGAACTGGAATCGGGGAATTGACCGGGTCCAGCGCGATGAAGTGATTGGTACGGCGCTGCAGCGCATTGCGGCTGACCTCGCCGCAGCCGAGTATGTTCCCGCCAATCGCGAATCCCGCCGTCCACTGTTCGATGGCTCGGAGCTCTCGATCACCTTCGTACGCACTGCGATTGGCCCCAACGCGGGGCCAGGGCTCGACGTCGTGCATCTCGGCGAGAGCTCCGATCGCCGAGAGTTCGTGACGGTGCGCTCGCGGACGCGGTTTGGGCCGCTGCCGGCCGGCTCGTCGCTGTCCGAGCAGTTGCATTTCCGCGATCCCGTGGTGTTGTTGCGCTCGTCGTTTCGACTGTCCTTTGCCTATGCGGGGCCGGACCGGGTCTGGAAAAGCACATGGCGCGAGGCCGAGCAATTGCCCGTCATGATCAAGCTGACCATCCGGGACGCCGCCAGCCAGCGCGTGCTCTCGGTCTCGACCATTGCGCCGGTCCATGCCCAGGTGCCGAGCGATTGCACGCGGCCGGACGGTAACTGCACCGACAAGCCGAACAACCCCGGCAGCGGCGGGCCGGCCAACGCCGTCGGGCAGGGAGGTCAGTTATGACCAGTGCGCGACGCGCTGCCGATGAGTCCCAACGCGGGTTCGTGATCGTTGTGGTGCTGTGGATTCTCCTGACGCTGTCATCGCTGGCGATGATCTTTACGCTCTATCTGTCGGCATCGGCTCGCGCGATGTCGCTCGGCGACACCGCCCTGCAGAATGAAGCATTGGTATCAGCCGGCGTCGAGCTCACGGCCTATCAGTTGATCCTGGCCAGCGACGATGCAAGGCCGGCGCAGGGTTCATTCCATTTCCGGATGGACGACGCCGATGTCGGCGTGACCTTCACCTCGGAAGCGGCTCGGATCGATCTCAATCTTGCGTCGAAAGAGGTGCTCGCCGCGTTTCTGGCTGGGCTCGGTGCCAGCAAGGACGCTGCCAACGAGGATGCTGACCGCATCGTCGGCTGGCGCACCCGTCCCGCGCCGGGCAGCACCAACGAAGAGGCGGCGCGCTACGCGGCCTTGGGGTACACGCCACGGCAGTCGTTGTTCACGCATGTCAATGAGCTTGCCCTGGTCGCTGGGCTTCCGCCGGCACTCGTCGATCGCGCTTTGCCGTTTGTTACTATCTTCAACGGGTCGGCGGATATCGATGCGACGATCGCGGCGCCGGAAGTGGTCGCGGCCTTCGCAAAACGCTCCAGTGCAGGCGCGGATCCATTCGGCAGTGCGATCAGACCTTCGAACGATCCGCTTGCCGGTGCCGACCCGTCCGTTCCGGCGAAGAGCAACCTGCCGAAAGCCAAGAGCCCGTGCTACCGCGTCGAAACGACGATCGGCTTTGCCAACGGCCGGCGCGCCACGTCGGAAGTGGTGATTGCTCTCGGCGACAAGCGCGAGCCCTATCGCGTGCTGTCGTGGCAGGACGATGTCGAATCCGCTCACCTGCCTCTTCGCCGGAGGTCCTGATGGCGCTGATATCGGACGCGAAATCGTTCCTGACCGAATGGATCGAGGCGGTGAGCCGCGCGATCGACGCGATGGCTGGCCGCTTCGGCCGCGCGCCACGCATCGAGCTCGTGGAACACGATGACGGCACGTTCACGGCAAGTGCGAGCAACGCGAAGGGCGGGGTCGATCTGCCCGACCTGTCCTTCCGTTTCGATGGCGACGCGCCGGACCCGCCGCTGCCGGAGACGTGGAACGTCGCGTTCCGGGGAAGCCGCATCGAGGCGCTGCTGCGCGCGGATCACGTCATGACCGACCAGCTCGATTTCCCGAGCAAGGCGGCCGATTTCCTCGATGGAATGATCAGGGCTCAGGTCGATCGTTTGACGCCATGGTCGGCCAATGATGCGGTGTTCGGCTGGGGGGCACCCACGTCTGCTGCGAATGACCGGATCGAGGTGAGCTTTGCGGCAACGTCGAGAGAGAAGGTCGCGCCGCTGTTGCGGTTCGCTGAGGCCGTCGGCGCTGCATCGGTTGCGATCTTGGCGCCAGCCGATCCGTCCGCGCCGATCAAGTTGCTGGACCGGCCGCTGCGCAGCGTGATCAGCGCCGCGGTCAACGTGCCCCGATTGCTGCGCGGCATCCTGCTGTCGAGCGCGCTCGCCGCGGCCGCGTCGCTCCTGGTCAGTGCTTATCTTGGCGGCTCGCTGCAATCGGAGCTCGACGACCTGCAGCAGCATATCGCCCAGCGCCGCGCCGCATTGCGTCTTGGCACGAACGGCTCTGCGTCAGGGCTCGGCCTGCTCGCCAAGCGCAAGCAAACCACGCCATCGAGCGTCATGGTGCTGGAGGCGATCTCGCGGGCGTTGCCCGATTCCACCTATGTGACGGAATTGCGGATCGAGGGGGACAAGATCCAGATCGTCGGGATGACCCAGGATGCCCCCTCGCTGATCCGCTTGATCGAGCAGTCCTCCCCACAATTCACCCGCGCCACCTTCTTTGCGCCCACCACGCATGCGGCGAACGAGCCCGGCGAACGATTCCACATTGAAGCTCACATCACCGCCTATTTCGGATCAGGCTCGTGAATATCCAGTCCACACCCTTAAGGTTGGTAACGTCCTCGCCGCTCTTGGCGGCGGTGGCCTATGTCGGCCTGGTCATCATGCTGCTGTTCACCGTGGTGACGTCGATCTCCGATCTGATCGACCAGCGCAGCGAGGTCGCTGCCGCCGTGACCATGCTGGAGCAACTCGGGGGGCACCGCGCGGCGGCCAAGCCGAATGCAGAGGGTGCGATGCCGGCCGGGTCGCCGTACCTCGAGGGCGCCACCGTCACGATTGCAGGCGCGACTTTGTTGCAGCGGGTGGCGAACGCCGTCACGAAATTCGGCGGCAACGTGTTGTCGACACAGCTTGACGTGCAGAGCTCATCGAGCAAGCCGGGATTCCTCAGCATGATCGCGAGCTGTGAGATCGAGCAGCCTCAATTGCAGGAGCTGCTTTACGATATCGAGGCGGGAATGCCGTTCCTGTTTGTCGATCAGTTGGTGGTCCAGACCCCGACAACCTCATCCGGGTCGCAGCCCGGCAAGTTACGGGTTCTGCTGGGAGTGTCCGGGCAATGGCGAGGCGCCAAATGAACCGCAGCTTTATCACTATCATTCTGATAGTGGCGCTTGGGCTGTCGCTCCATGTTGCCAGGGCGGCGACGGTCGCAATCACGACCGACGACCTCGACGCCGGCATTGCCGAGGAGACGCGGCTTGGGGGGCCGGCCGCGCCGCGTTCGAGCGAACCGGTGACGTCCGTTCGTGTTGTTGCCCCGCCGCCGGCGCAAGAGCAGCCGCTGAGCGCCAACCCGCTATGGGCGATACCGCTCGCTCGATTGTCGGGAACGCGCGATCGTCCGATTTTTTCGCCGTCGCGGCGGCCGCCGCCTGTGGTCGCCTCGGAGCCTGCGGCCGCGCCGCCACCCGCGCCGCCGCGGAAGAAGGAAATCCGACCGCCACCGTTGTCGCTGGTTGGAACGATCGCAAGCGACGACGAGAGCTTTGGCATCTTTCTCGATCAGTCGACCAAGCAGGCCCTGCGCTTGAAGCTCGGCGAAAACTATCAAGGCTGGAAGCTGCTTACGATCCAGGGCCGCGAGGTCACGATGGAAATGGATCACGAGGCAGCGATACTGACGTTGCCGCAACCCGGCGAACACGCCAATGCGCCAGTGCTGGTGACGCCGGTCAGCGCCGACGGCTCGACGCCGCAGGCCGAGCTGAGGCGGCGATGAAACGTCAATTTGCTGCGCGGCTGCGCTTCGCCCCCGGGAGACGTGGCCTGTCAGCATCGTGAAAGTGTTCCGCGCTGAAATGCCGCAATCCACTGTCATTTGGCTGTTAGAAACCTGCCAGATTCCCGCAACAACGCGCATGTAGCGTTGCGAGGTCAAACAGAACACTCGTTGGCGACTGCGGTCGCGAGGCTGGCTGGCGCCATGCGTGGCGTGAGCGTGCCTTTGCATGGCCGCGGCGCATGGGCAGGATGGCGTGCTTCGACGATACTCGACAATTTCTTGTGTCATCGTCGCGGCCGGCATCGGGCTCGCCACGAGTGGCATAACCGCCTGGCTGGGCGCGGCGGAGCTGCCCGGCTCGCCGCGCGCGCAGCATGATGTGTGCGCCCGACCGGAGCCTGGAAGCGCGATCGCCGAACCGGCGGAGCTGCGGAGTCGCGACGGAATCCTCGAGGTCGATCTCAGCGAACATGACGAGCGGCTGCCGGACGGGACGAGCCGGTACTGCTACGTGACGTCCGACGGGAAGTCGTCGCCGACCTTGCGCGTGAAGCCGGGCGATCAGCTCGTCATCCATTTCAAGAACGACCTTGTTGACCTTGCTGCCACAACGCCCGTGATTGATCGGGCACTCGCCGGTGGACCGATTTGCACGGCGAAGCAGGAGGCGGATCCTTGCGAGAGCGGCGCAATGACGCCGGTGTCTACCAATCTGCACTTCCACGGGCTGACAGTGCCGCCGGTGTGTCACCAGGACGATGTGCTGAAGACATCAATCCAGCCCGACGATAAGCCATTCGAGTATCGCCTGCGCATTCCTGACGATGCGCCGCCAGGGCTCTACTGGTATCACCCGCATCTTCACGGCTTCAGCAAGACGCAGGTGCTCGGCGGCGCCTCCGGCGCCCTGATCGTCGAAGGCATCGAACGTGCCGACCCATCGCTTGCCGGATTGCCCGAGCGCGTGCTCGTGATCCGCGACCAGGATCTGGTCAACCCCGACGCGCCGCCGTCGAAGTTCGAGCCGGTGATGTCGAAGAGCCAGCTCGACAATGACGGGGACGTTGCCAACTCCGGCACCGGATTCGGCAAGCCATCGAAGGACCTGTCCGTCAATTTCGTGCCGGTGCCGTATCCGAACTACCCGCCGGCGACGCTCTCGATGCAGCCGGGAGAGCGCCAGCTATGGCGTGTTCTGAACGCGTCCGCGATCACGTATCTCAACCTCGCTTTGCTGGTCGGCCGCGCGCCGCAGCAGATCGGCGTGGTCGGTATCGACGGTATCCCGCTGCGCTTCCAGGGCAGCCCGTCGTCGGCGGTGCAATGGGTCAATCATATCGGCTTGCCGCCTGGCTCTCGCGCCGAGTTCGTCGTCGAAGGTCCGCCGGCGGGAGCGTCCGCATTGCTGGTGACGCGCGCCGTCGATACCGGGCCAGCCGGCGAGAACGACCCGAACCGCGCGCTGATGGCGATCAGGGGCACGGTAGATGCGGGCGAGCCGCAAGCGACACTGCCGATCGCAGCGGAGCCGTTGCCGCCGCCCGATCGGCCATGGGTTGGCGATGTTGCACCGGTGCGCATCAGGAAGCTGTTCTTCTCCGAGCGACCGGAGAACCCGAACGATCCGAACAGTCCCACGCAATTCTTTCTCACCATCGACGGAAACACGCCAAAGCCGTTCGATCCGCAGTCCGACGTCCCCGACATCGAGGTGAGGCAGGGCGATGTCGAGGACTGGATCATCGAGAACCGCTCGATGGAGCTGCATGATTTCCATATCCACCAGCTTCACTTCCAGTTGCGCGACTGGTCCGGCATCGCGGTCAACGAGCCGTTCCTGCGCGATACGGTGAACGTTCCCTATTACAACGGCCGAATGCTGAAATATCCCAGCGTGCGACTGCGCATGGATTTCCGCGATCCCAACATCGTCGGCACCTTCGTCTATCACTGTCACGTCCTCGAGCATGAGGATGGCGGCATGATGGGACGGATCAAGGTGGTGCCGAGGAATACCGCAACGTCAACGACGTCGTCCGACCAACAGAAGAGAGGAGAGCTTTGATGCGCGACAAGCACACGTCACGTTGGCTGCAGGGGTGCCGCCTTACGCTCAGCGCGCTGGCGCTGGGTCAGTTCACTGCAAGTCCCGTGCTTGCGGAAGAGTGGGGGCACCACGGTGGCCATGAGACGAGGACGCCGATCAAGCATGCGATCGTGATCATCGGCGAGAACCGCAGCTTCGATCATGTGTTCGCCACCTATGTGCCAAACCGGCCTGGCGAGAGTGTGATGAACCTGCTGTCGCAGGGCATCGTCAAGCTCGATCAGAACAAGAACGCAGTCCCCGGGCCCAATTTCGAAAAGGCACATCAGCTCTCCGCCACCGACACCGGCCTGAACGATGCGTTCCTGCTGAGCCCGCCGAAGCAGACCTTCCCCAAGGATCAATTGCCGGCTCCGCTGGTGGGCGGTCCCAAGGACTCCTACATCCCCAATCAGTGCGGAAGCTCGCCGATCACGACCTGCGAGGCGTCCCTGGCGCTGGCGCAGCAATCCGAATCCGGCCTCCCATCCGAGTACTACCAGTATCTTTTGACCGGCGGCACCGGGCAGACGTCGAAGACGCCCGACCAGCGCATCACGAATGTCAGTGCGCTGCCGGCCGGCCCGTTCCAGCTCACCAACGGCGATGCCATGCCCTACGACGCCTATGCGGCAAGCCCGGTGCATCGCTTCTATCAGATGTGGCAGCAGCTCAACTGCAACACCTCCGCCGCCAGCCGCGACAATCCGTCGGGCTGCAACGGCAACCTGTTCGCCTGGGTCGAGGTGACGGTCGGTGCTGGCAGCAATGGCGCGCAGCCGCCTTCCAACTTCTCGACGGAGTATTCGCCGACCGCGACGACCACGGGCGAGGGGTCGACCGCGCTCGGCTTCTACAACGTGCAGAAAGGCGACGTGCCTTACTTCACAAGTCTCGCGCAGAAATACGCGATGAGCGACAATTTCCACCAGTCCGTCAACGGCGGCACCGGGGCCAATCACATCATGTTCGGACACGCCGACATGATCTATTTCAGCGACACCTATGGCAATCCGGTCGCGCCGCCGGACGGCACGCAGGTTTTCGGCGGCACTCCCGACGCCGGTACGGTCCATGAGATCGAGAATCCGAACCCGGCGATGGGCACCAACAATTGGTACATCCAGGATGGCTACGGCGCGGGCGGCAATGGCGGCTCTCCGCCGCCTTATTCGACGAACCCGGTCTCCGGCGGCGGCTCCTACAGCAACTGCTCGGATGCCGGCCAGCCCGGCGTCAAGCCGATCCTCGACTATCTGAAATCGGTCCGGATCAAAGCGAATTGCGAGCCGGGTCACTACTATCTGTTGAACAACTACAATCCCGGTTATTTCGGCAACGGCAAGAACGCCTATACCGACACCAACCCGTCCAACACGCCGTTTACGATCCCGCCGTCGACGAGAAAGAGCATCGGCGACAGCCTGAACGAGAAGCACATCTCGTGGAAGTATTACGGCGACCAGTGGAACAACTATGTCAACGATCCCTACCAGCTCAACTGGGGCGTAGCCGGACCCACCGCCGACGAATATTGCAACATCTGCAATCCGTTCCAGTACGACACGTCGATCATGTCGCATCCGGATCAGGTTGCCGCCCACATCCAGGACACGGTCAATCTGTACTCGGATATCTCCAAGCACACTCTGCCGGCCGTTTCGATCGTGAAGCCGAGCGGCTACACCGACGGTCATCCGGCCTCTTCCAAGCTCAACCTGTTCGAAGGCTTCGTGAAGAAGATCGTCGATCAGGTCGAGGCCTCGGACTACGCCGACGACACCGCGATCTTCATCACCTTCGACGAAGGCGGCGGTTACTTCGACTCGGGCTACGTGCAGCCGCTCGATTTCTTCGGCGACGGCACCCGCATCCCGTTGATCGTGGTCTCACCGTTCGTGAAGCAGGGGCACATCTCGCATGCCTATGCCGATCATGTCTCGATCGTCAAATTCATCGAGCGGAATTGGCGCCTGGAGCCGATTACAAACCGCAGCCGCGACAACTTTCCGAACCCGGTTGCCGCACCGGGCAACGCCTACGTTCCGGTGAACAGCCCGGCGCTGAGCGATCTGTTCGACCTCTTCGACTTCGACGACGGCCACCACCACGGTGGCCATGGCGAAGGTTGGGATCACTGACATCAGCCAGTGCTTTAGCCACGCGTTCGGTTCACCTCTCCCCAACGGGGAGAGGTCGATTTTCGGAAGCAAATCGGGTGAGGGGCTGCGGCGCTAACGAGGGACCGTAATCCCTCACCCGGCGCTGCGCCGTAGCCGAAGCAGCGCTTCGGCGTTCTCTTAAGGACGGCCGCCGAAGGCGGCCTATGCCTCTCCCAAGGGAGGGGTGGAGCACCGCCGCCGCTCCAGCTCAACCTCATCTCATCGCGCGCTAGCTCAAGCCGAACCACTGCTGGGCGGCGACGGCCGACAGCAAGCCGAGCGCCAGGAATGGGCCGAACGGCAGCGAGGTCTGCCGTGTCAGGGTTTGTCCGGCCAGTTGCGCGCCACCGACTGCGATCAATGCCGAGAGCGCAGCAATCAGGATCAGAACGGGGATGCCAGGGAGGCCGATCCATAACGTGGCCGCGGCGAGAAACTTGACGTCCCCAAGCCCCAACCCTTGGATTTTTCTCGCGGCGAAATAGAGCCTGCGAAATAACCAGAAGATGAGTCCGACAATGATAGCCTCCGCTGTGGCCTCAACGCCGGCCACGGCGCCCCCCGTAACGATAGCCCGGGCCAGACCAATACCGCCGACTGCAAGGTTGAGGGCGTCTGGAATGATGCCCCGACGAAAGTCGATCAAAGCGAGGCTGCTACACAGCAGGCATAGCGCAGCGAAGAATCCTGCAATCAGAAGCGGTGGCGTGTTGGCTGTCATGTCACTCGCTGAAGGATAAGGAACGCGGCGTCGATCGACGAACTTTGGCATTGCCGCCAGGGCATGAAGTTTACTCGAAGAAACTATTGTTGTCGCCGACCCGCGTGCCCATGCGCTTGGCGATGATGCGCAAGCAAGGAGTTGCTCCGCGGCAATTCTGTTTGATTGGCGGGGAAGGCGTGAAGAAACGCGATACCGTCACAAAACAGTATAACAAGCCGACAATATTGTGGGATCGTTGGACGCAGCGTCGCGAATGGCTGCACTCCGCGTGGTGGAGGGGGCAATGAAGAAGAGCGTGGTGCTGTGCCTTGTTTCGCTCGCTATTGCGAATAGCGTCGGTCCGGTAGGCGCCACCGCGCTGGACGATGCCGCGGAGCGCTATCGTCCCTACATGATCGAGGGCATCGGGTCGGCGCTGGCGGGCATCAAGGAGCTGCGCGAACGGGTCGCCGCCAAGGATCTGGCGGGTGCGAAAAGGGCCTGGCTATCAGCCCGCGCCGGTTGGGAGCGTTCGGAAGTCTTCACGGCCGGTTTCGTGCCTGAGCTCGATACGCTGATCGACGCCTGGCCCAATGCCGACAGCGGATTCCACGCCATCGAAGCAAAATTGTTCGGCACCGGAGAGATCGATGTCGTGCGCGACACCGATGCGCTGATCGGGCACCTCGACCAGCTCGAGAGCAGGCTGCCGACCATGGCATTGACCCCGCAAGGCCTGCTCGACGGCACCGTGCGCCTTGCCTACGAGGTGGGTGAGAGCAAAGCGGATGGCGGCGAGTCCCGGATCAGCGGGACCTCGCTCGACGACATGCGCAACAATGTCGACGGCATCGACTTTGCCTATCGAACCATCTTTGCGGAGACGCTTCAGGTGACCGACGCGCGGCTCGCCAAGCAGGTGACCGAGCGCATCGACGAACTCAAGACCATCGTCGCAGCGCATGATCTGCCGCATGTCGATGTTCGCGCCTTGCGGCGCGCCAGCGAAGAGCTGGTGGTCTCGCTGCAGGCCGCCTCGCTCAGGCTCGGATTGCAGCGGCCGACGCTGGAGGCTCAGTCGCGATGAGCTTGCGTTGTCTCGGCACCGTCGCTGCCGCATTCGGCCTCCTGATTGCTGCCTGGCATGGACCGGTCTTGGCCTTTCCGGTCGACGGTAACCAGACGGCGCTGCCTGTTAACACCGAGCTGAACGAGGACGCGCTGGAACGACCGCGCGAGGTGTTTCGCTCGGAGATGTCAGGAGGCAAGTCATACCTGGTCAATCTCGGCAATTTGGCCTTCAGCTCGCCATCGATCCTCGGTGACGTTGCGCGGCAGGCCAACGTCAGTTGCGACACTTGTCACGTCAACGGCGCCGGCAATGCCAGGTTCTTCATGCCGAAGATGTCGACACGGCCTGGCAACTTCGACACGACCGGGCCCCTGTTCAATCCGAAGGCGGACAATGGATTGCTGGACCCCGTGCGAATTCCGAGCCTGCGCGGTGCGCGCTATCTCGCGCCTTACGGTGCCGATGGCCGGATGGCCTCGCTGCGCGATTTCGTGCGCAACGTCATTGTCAATGAATTTGCCGGTCCCGAACCGTCGCCCGTAATCCTCGACGCCATTGTGGCCTATCTCCAGGATATCGATTTCCTGCCCAATCCGAGCCTCGGTCCCACGGGCCGTCTGGTCGGCAAGATCAGCGAAGCGGAGCACCGCGGCGAAGCGCTGTTCTGGAAGCCGTTCCCGCATGATCCCGGCATGAGCTGCGCCGGATGCCATGTCCCGTCAGGTTCCTTCGTCGATCACAAGCAGCATGACGTTGGATCGGGCGGTCTGTTCAAGACGCCGACGCTGCGCAACGCCGACTTCAACGCGCCATACTTTCATGATGGTCGCTTCGATACGTTCGATCAGGTGGTGACGCATTTCGATACGGTGTTCGGACTCGGCCTGACCGCGCAGGATCGCAGAGATCTGGTGGCCTATCTCACGGCGGTCGGCGACGGTACCCAGCCTTACGAGCACGAGGGCGCCGGCGCTTCGCTGAAGGAGGTCAACGACTTCGCGACCGTGTTGGGGACGGCCATCGCCGCCGGCGACAGGGATGTCGTCGGATTGGCCGTGGAGACGATCGGCGGCGAGCTGCGCGAGCTGACGGAGCAATATCCGGACCGCAAGAACACCAGCGTGTCGGGCGGCGACCGGGAGCGCGTGAACGCGCGTGCTGCTCTCAAGGAGGTTGTCCTGCTGCTGCGGCGGATTGAGGTCGCGGTCGACGAGGGGAGAACCGAAAACGCCGCGGCCGACTACCGCAACTATCGCTACCTCATGGCTGCGGCCGTGCCTTCGCTGCTGGCCGGCGCCGAACAATGGTCGCTGTTCAACCCCGCTGTGCACGACCAGCATTACGCCGCTCTCCGCCGCATTCTTGAATCAAGGCACGTAGCTCGATAACGCCTGCCCGGCATTTGGTCGGGCGGCCGATGATCGGAAGTGCTGGGATCGTCGATCGCGCAGCTCAAAGCTATCCGCGTCATTGCGAGCGAAGCGAAGCAATCCACAGCTCCGCAGAAATCGAAGGATGGATTGCTTCGTCGCTGCGCTCCTCGCAATGACGGACCCGAATAGGCTTACATCGGGATGAGCGCTGAGGTCGCGCGACCTCAAGCGCGTAGTTATGCGAGAGATGACGCGTCGAGCTCATTGCGTGCGAGAAGGAGAAAAATAACAGGCATCATTCTGCGTTTCGTGCGTCGTTTCATCGCGGCGATATGCCTGCGTCATGTTGATGCACTAGTTACCGGCGGCGCTAAACAACAACCGCTTGGAGTCGACATGGCTTTCAACTTTAGAGATCACTGGCGAACAACCACGGCGCTTTGCATTGCTTCAACGATCGTGGTGACCACGGCAGCTTACGCAGCGAATTTCGGTGGACGCAGCGATTGGGACACGCGCTCACACGCGCATCACCAAAACGCCAACGCCCAGGAGCACAAAGGCCCCAACGGGGACCATGATCCGGCGAGCAAGGTGAAGACGGCATCGCCGATCAAGCACGTCATCGTCCTGATCGGCGAGAACCGCGGCTTCGATCACACATTCGGGGTGTACAAGCCGAAGGGCAGGGGTGAGACGATCTCGAACCTGCTGTCGAAGGGCATCGTCAACGAGGACGGTTCACCGGGCCCGAACTTCGCCAAGGCGCAGCAGTTCTCGGCCGCGGCGCAGTCGTCCTATTATGTCGGTGCTCCGGCGATCGCGAAGACACCCTACAGCCCGACCAATGTGATGCCGCAGCCGAACACCAACGGTGCTCCGCAGGCGCAGAGCGACACGGGCGCTCCGTTCAAGACGGTTACGGAAGCTGGCGTCGAGAAGGACATGGATCCGAGCGACCTCGACATCCTGACGACCGGCGCCACCGGTTTGCCGACGGGCGCCCTCGATACGCGCGTTCCCGGTGCGGGCAGCCTCGCCGGCCCGTTCCTGTTGCAGGGTGCAAGTATCACCGACGACGACTACACCGGTGACACGACCCACCGGTTCTACCAGGACTGGCAGCAGGAAGATTGCAGCGCGGCCACCGCGTCGAAGAGCAACAATTCGGGTTGCTTGAGCGACCTGTTTCCGTTCGTCATGGCGACCTACTCGGCGACCAACAGGAGCCAGGGCAACGAGATGGGCTTCTACAACGTCGAGCAGGGACAGGCCCCGATCCTGAAGATGCTGGCGGATCGCTTCACGCTGGGCGACAACTTCCATCAGTCGTTCCACGGTGGCACCGGCGCCAACCACTTCATGCTCGGCACCGGTGACGCGGGTTTCTGGAGCGACGGTCAGGGTAACCCGGTCACGCCGCCCGCGAACCTGATCGCGAATCCGAATCCGGCCGCGGGCACCGTCAACAAGTACACGGTCGACGGCAATTTCAGCAATTGCGGCGATTTCAGCCAGCCGGGCGTGAAGCCGATCGTCAGCTACCTCGAGGGGCTGCCCTACGCGGCGGAGCCGAACTGCAAGCCGAACCACTACTATATGCTCAACAATACCAACCCCGGTTATCTACCGAACGGCGCGCTCTCCGGTGGCAAGACCCTGCCGCCATCGTCGGTCAGAACGATCGGCGACGCGTTGATCGAAAAGAAGATCTCGTGGGCCTACTATGGCGGTGCGTATAATGACGCCGTGGTGCTCTCGAATGAGGCAGTGGCCAAGAATGCGACCAGCCCGGACCTGAACGGTGCGGCCCTTGCCGATCCGGCCCACGCGCTCGGCGTGGCCTATTGCCAGATCTGCAACCCGTTCCAGTACGCGACCTCGATCATGGCCGACCCGACGATCCGGGCGGCGCATATCAAGGACACCTCCGATCTGATCACCGCGATCCAGAACAACGAGCTGCCTTCGGTGGCGTTCGGCAAGCCGGATGGCCTGCTCGACGGTCATCCGCAGAGCTCGAAGGTTGATCTGTTCGAGGCCTATGTCGCCAACATCCTCGGTGCGCTCGAAGCCAATCCGAAGCTGAAGGCGGAAACGGCGGTGTTCATCACCTGGGACGAAGCCGGCGGCTACTGGGATTCGGGTTACATCCAGTCGATCGACTTCTTCGGCGATGGCGCGCGCATGCCGATTCTGATCTTGTCGCCGTATTCGACCGGCGGCAAGGTCTATCACAACTACGGTGACCACGTGTCGTTGCTGAAGTTCATCGAGCGCAACTGGAACCTGAAGCCGCTCACGAACCGAAGCCGCGATAACCTGCCGAACCCAACGTACACGAAGGGCAATCACTATGTGCCGACCAACAGCCCGGCGCTCGCTGATCTCTTCGATGCGTTCGACTTCGACAAGCCGGTGGATATCTCCTACCTCGAGTGATCGGCCCTGAGATCGAGTCCACGACCGGCGCCGATCGAACCTCGCGGTTCGGTCGGCGTCGCCCATTGGTTGAGATGAAGACGATGGTGAAGGACGGGATTCTGGCCGCTCTTTGCGGAATGATGCGCATCGCGGCGGTTGGCGTCGCCCTTGTCGGCAGCGCGGTTGCGGCAGAGGCGCAACAATTCTCCGCCGATGTTGCCGTGCAGCGGGGCGCCGTGTCGTCGCCAGCGGGACGGCTCCACGTGCTCGGCAGCAAGATCAGGATCGAAACGCCGGAGTTTGCCGACGGCTTCTTTCTGGTCGACGCGGCAAAGCCGGCGGCCTGGTTCGTTCGGCCCGCCGCACGGATCTTTATGGATGCCCGGCAGTCGAGCGAGTTCACCCGGCTATTGGTGCCCCTCGATCCGGATGACCCTTGCCGGCAATGGCAGTCGATGGCGCATCTCGCCGGACTGCAAGAGGGCGGCGATTGGCGCTGCGAGCGAACAGGGGAGGATGTGATTCAGGGCCGCAACATGATCATGGTCCGCGCCGTTCCCGTGGCCGGGCCGGCGCTTCTCGGCTGGATTGACCGCGAGCGAAGGTTTCCGCTGCGGATCAAAAGCGAGGACGGGACGGTGATTTCGGTTGAGAATATCAAGGATGAACCGCCGTCGGCTGCACTCTTTGAGCTGCCGCCGCGCGCTCGGAAGTTCAGCCCGGAGGAGCTGATCGAACAGATCAAGCAAAGCGACGTATGGATTGCCGACCAGACGCGCGAGCCGAGGCCTTGATATGACCGCGGCGCAGTCGGCCGTCACAAATCGGCAAAGGAACTCGACAATATTTGCAAGCGCGTGACACGCGTCCCGCGTCGCTGGAGAGCTTCCCGAAATGGCAAAGAAAGGCATTTGGGCATTCGCCATGCTCGGTTGTGCTGTGTTTGCGGCCGGTCGGCTCGCGGCATTTCCGCTCGATGGACGGCAGACGCTGCTGCCCGTCACCACCGAGCTCAATGAGGATGCGCTGATCAAGCCGCGCGAGGCGTTTCATAGCGAACTCAATCGCGGCCATAAATCCTATCTGGTCAATCTCGGAGATCTCGCCTTCAACTCGCCGAGCGTCCTGGGTGGGGTGGCGCGGCAAGCCGGAATGAGTTGCGGGACCTGCCACGTGAACGGTGCCGCCAACCCGAAATTCTACATGCCCAAGATGTCTGGCCATCCCGGCACCTTCGACACCACGGGGCCGCTGTTCAATCCAAAGGCCGACAATCTGGTGTTCGATCCCGTTCGCATCCCAAGTCTCCGCGGTGCGCGGTTTCTCGGCCCCTATGGCCATGACGGCCGCATTGCTTCGCTGCGCGACTTCGTCCACAACGTGATCGTCAATGAGTTTGCCGGCCCCGAGCCGTCGCCGGCACTGCTTGACGCCATGATTGCCTACATTCAGGACATCGATTTCCTGGCAAATCCGAATCTCGGTCCGGGCGGACGGCTCGGCCCGCTGGCGATGGACAGCGAGCAGCGCGGCGAAGCGTTGTTCTTCAAGCCGTTTCCGCACGATCCGAAACTCAGTTGCGCCGGTTGCCACGTTCCCTCGGCGGCATTCGTCGATCACCAGCAGCACGACGTCGGCTCCGGCGGCCTGTTCAAGACGCCGACATTGCTGAACGCCAATTACAACGCGCCTTACTTCCATGATGGCCGTTTCGACAGCTACGACCAGGTGGTCGCGTTCTTCAACCGCAGCTTCGACCTCGGCCTGTCGGACGCGGAGCGGCAGGATCTCGTGATCTACCTGCAGGCTGTCGGCGCCGGCATGTCACCCAACGAGTATGAAGGCTATGTCGCGACGACCAAGGAGCTCAACGATTTCGCGAGTGTGTTGGGTACGGCGATCGCGAACCACGACAGGGACGTGATCGCGCTTGCTGTCGACACGATCGGCGCCGAGCTGCGCGATCTGACCGAGCAATATCCCGATCGCAAGGACACCAGCCTGACGCCCGACGGATTGAACGAGCGCATGCTGGTGCGTCAGGCGCTCAAGGAGCAGGTTCTCACGCTGCGACGCATCGACATGGCGGCTGCCGACGGACGGTTCGACGATGCAGCCGCGGACTACGAGCTCTATCGCGGCGAGATGAAGATCGAAGTTCCGACGCTGCTCTACAATGCCGAGCAATGGTCGCTGTTCAACCCGAAGGTCCATGACGCACACTATGCGGCGTTAAGACAAGCGCTCGACCATCACCAGAAGCCGCAGTGATGGGAACGGACATTTCCCCTTAGGGGCAAGAGGGGCACGATCGGTCGGTGTGGGTCCCGCGCCGTTCACAAACCTCATCGCGCATAGTCAGTACGTCATGCGGAAGGCGGCAGCTCGCCGCTAACTGGCATCGGGACCGAAGCGCGAGCAAGCCGGCGTCTTCAAAACAGCACGTCCCCGGCTTGATGCCGGGGACGTGTTCGTGGACGCACGGGGACCGGGTCTTGAGCCTCAATGCCCGAGATACGCCACGCTACCGTTGTTGGGGTTGAGGATCAGCTTGCGCGGATATTCTTCGTCGCGACGGTCGAAGTCGAACATGTTGTCGATCGGACCTGCGATGGTGTCGAACGATCCGCCGGGCTGGATGCGCTCGCGGTTGAGCCAGTTGTCCTCGATGAAGCGCAGGACCGACGATTGATCGGTCAAGGTGTGATCGACGTAGTTGCGCTTGGCAAACGGCGAGATCACGAGCAGCGGTTGGCGGGTGCCGTAACCGCAGCGGCCCCAGGCCGGCTGGCCGAAGTTGCCGTTGAGCGGCTGGCTTGGAGTCTGGCGGCCCTGCTGGAAGCCGTTGCTGGTGTTGCAAACGCCGGGGCCGTTCAGCGTATCGACGGTCGGGCTCGCCGAGGTGTTCACGATCGGGGGCATCTGGTGATCATACCAACCATCGGAGTCGTCGTAGGCGATGATGATGGCGGTATCTTCCCAATCGCGGCTCTGCTGCACCGCATTGATCACGCTGACGATGAAATTCTGCTCGTCGAGCGGATCGGAATAGCCGGCATGCCCGTCCTGGTAGGCGGGGGCCTTCAGGAAGCTGACCGAGGGCAGGTTGTGGGCCTTGAGCGCAGCAAAGAAATCATTGCTGTCGTACTGGTGATTGGCGGGCTCCGGCGTCTTGGTCCCGGGGATGAAGCTGTGGCCGATGGCTTCGACCGAGCTTGGCCGGGTGTGTTGCGGATTCCGGGTCGAGGCGTAGTACTGGAACCAGGCGTGGTGCGGGATGTAGTCAGCCGACGTGAATGCAGCCGTGCCGGGCGCAGTCGGATCGGTCTCGCGCTGGCAGCCGGTCGTCTTGTTGGCGTTGACGACGGTGAGGTCGAAGCCGCCCATGAATGCACCCCAGGTGATGCCCTTGTCGTTGAGCAAGTCACCGATATTGCGGCCGCCCAGCGTCACCTGGTCTCCGGTCGGATTGGAGCAGACGTCGCCGATCGGGTCGGCGTCGCCGATCAAGGTGATGTTGCTCGTGGTGTGGCTGGCGTCGCCGAACGCCTCATGAGTGGTGTGCAGCAACGTGCCCGAGCCGTTGATCACATTCATCGTCGCCGAGAGACCGTTGGTCTGGCCCGAGATGAGATTCAGCGCACCCGGCGTCGACGGACCGAATTGCGAAGAGTAGCTGTTGTCGTTCATTGCGAAGTGTTGGGCGTAATTCCACAACGCTGTGACCGTGTTGCCGTCATAATAGCCCATCACCAACGCCTTGGTGCCGATACCGGCCGGCGGCGGACCCGCGGTGCCGGTGAAGGCCGGGAAGCCGTCCATATGGCCGTTGTTGTAGGCGCTCTCTTCGGGCGCTTCATTGTGGCCCTGATCGGCCGTGAGCGCCTGTCCCGGTGCGAGGCGGAACGGATTGGAGGCGCCGGCGCCGTTCTGGACCTTGTTGTTGGGGGCAACCGGAGCGCTCGGATTGCTGTTGGGATTATGAGCGAGCAGATCGACGCCCTTGAGCGCTGAAAAACCGTGATTGACGTCGAGCGGCGTCTTCAGGCCGTTGACCACCGGGGTGAACGGCTTTGCATGGAACGGCGTTTCGCCCTGGCGGTTCTCCGCGTTCGGGTAGGTGCCGAAATAGTGGTCAAAGGAAACGTTTTCCTGAAAGATCACGACGAGGTGCTTGATCGGCGTCGCCGTATGCACGTGATGGTGGCCATCACGGTCGTGGTCGCGGCCGAAATTTGAGTTGTCAGAGCGGCCGTGGTCGTCTTCGGCAACAGCGCCCGCGCCCATCAGCGACAGCGCGAGAACAGAGACCAGTCCGAGCGTTTTGGACAAGTGCATTGGAGGTTTCTCCCTGTGGGTCCTCAAAGACAAATCGAAGGGGATTTCTGCGGCGATTTGCCCCAGCGCGCCGACTGTTTCAGAGCCGGACTACAGCAGGACGAAAAAAATATGACACGCCATTGAATGCTGGAGTGCCGTTGGGCGCGGCTTCGGATTCCGCAGCAATGCGACGCTGGTCGCAAGCATGGCATCGCTCTTGCTGTTTGATTGACCTATCTGGCAACCCGAGAGGGGTTGCTTCACCATGAGGCAATCGTCATGAAGCAGCCGTCCGATTACGGAACGAAGAGTGCCTTATCGCTACAAGCGTTGATCGCGGACCTTAACTGGAGAATTCAGCTCCTCAGCTCCGACATCGCGGAAGAGGAGCAGCGTTCGCGCGTCCGCGACGAGACAAGCTGTACCTATCCTACGCTCGCGAAGCACCTCAGGGAGCGCAGAGCCAAACTGCTCTCGACGGTGGCCACGCTTGAGGCCCGGTTGCGGGCAACGATGCCGGCCGGATCGGCGGCGGCGTGACCTGGCCACTGCAACGCGGATCCTGATGAGGAGCGAAGGCCGTCCAATGGCGGCCCGTTCGCTCCTCAATCACGTCGTGCTTCTCACCAAGCCTGATCCATGCCCCGGATTGCCGACATTCGTCGAGCGATCGCTGATTTCCCATTGATGCGCTGAATCGGCAGAGTTCTGCCGGTTGGGGTGGATTTTCATGCCGCCACGGCCGGCTCGATCGCCCATTCAGTGCCGCGAGAGATGTCATCCGCGATGGGAGCGCAAGCATTGATCTGACCAGCCGTGGCCAAGCGGGGGCGGCCCGGTGACAGATCCCCCGGCCGCGCGGGCCGGGTCTGCTGCAAGGACGGTTGACAGGGGACGTCCACCCCCTTAATCACCTGATTAACTAATTAATCAACTAATTAAGGTTCGACCGCAAGCCCTTGGGAAGGAACGCATCGGCAAAGAAGATGGCCTGCCGGTCAAAGCCGCTCTCGGCCGCTTCGAGTCTGATGTGGGTGGAGCCCTTGAGGGCCCGGGTCTTCAACCTGGTGAAGTCAAGATCAAGCGGCGGGCTTGCACGAACCAGGGTGGCATCGGTTCACGCGTACAAAAGTGGGACTGGGTTGTTTGGGAGCGTAAGCGATGGGACGTCGATCTGAGAAACTGATGGCGCACGACGGGTCTTCCGGCGTGGAAGACAGGCAAGTGATACAGGTCGTGTCGCGCGCATTCGACATCTTGCGCTGTTTCGAAGGTCGGAGCATGCGCCTGGGCAATCGGGAAATCGCCGACCGATGCGGCCTTCCTCGGTCGACGGTCTCCCGCCTCATGTTGACCCTCACCCGGATCGGCCAACTGATCTACCTGCCGCAAGAGCAGAAATATGCTCTGGGCCCCCATGCCATCGCGCTCGGCGCCTCGCTATTTGCGGAAGGCTGCGACAAGGCGGTTTGTATCGAAGAGCAGGAGCTCCACGGCAGCGCGAGCGTCCACGTGGCGAGAGATCAACTCGTGCTTTGAGCGCTTTGAAGATCAACGCTGCGCTGGTCCAGCGTGGGACCGACGCATCGTATGGTCCGAACCATCGTCACTACTCAATGAAACAATAACATTCGAAACCAAGGGGAACGCATGCCCGAAGCATATATCATTGACGCCGTTCGCACGCCGCGAGGCATCGGCAAGCCGGGCAAGGGAGCGTTGTCGCACCTGCACCCGCAGCATTTGGCCGCGACGGTGCTCAAGGCGCTCAAGGATCGCAACAAGCTCGATACGTCGACGGTCGATGACATCATCTGGTCGACATCGACCCAGGAGGGCAAGCAGGGCGGTGATCTTGGACGCATGTCGGCGCTTGCGGCCGGATACGATATCAATGCCAGCGGGACGACGCTGGATCGCTTCTGCGGCGGCGGCATCACATCGGTGAACCTTGCGGCTGCTTCGGTGATGTCGGGAATGGAGGATTGCGTCATCGCGGGCGGCACCGAGATGATGAGCTATCAACAGACTCTCGCAGCGGAGCGATCCAAGGCGGGACAGCCGGCGCGGACGATGGGCGCGGGCAACGCGGCGCTTGATGCGGTTCACCCGCAGTCTCACCAGGGCGTATGCGGCGACGCCATTGCCACCCGCGAGGGCATCAGCCGGGAGGCTTGCGATGCGTTGGCGCTGGTCAGCCAGCAGCGGGCCAAGAGGGCAATCGATGAAGGCCGCTTCGCCAAGTCGGTGGTTCCGGTCTACAACGACGACGGCAGCGTCGCCCTCAATCGCGAGGAGTTTCCACGCCCTGAGACGACGGCCGAAGGACTCGCCGCGCTGAAGCCGAGCTTCGAGCAGCTTGCCGATTTCGATCTCGGCAACGGCACGACATTCAAGAAGCAGATCCAGCGCCGCTATCCAGGCCTCGAGTGGAAGGGCGTGCATCACGCCGGCAACAGCTCCGGCGTGGTGGACGGCGCGGCCGCCGTTCTGATCACCTCAAAGCAATATGCCGAGAGACACGGTCTCAAGCCGCGCGGCCGGATCGTGGCCTATGCCAATCAGGGTGACGACCCGACGCTGATGCTGAACGCTCCCGTTCCTGCCGCCAAGAAGGTTCTCGCCAAGGCCGGCCTGACCAAGGCCGATATCGACGTCTGGGAGATCAACGAGGCCTTCGCGGTGGTCGCCGAGAAGTTCATTCGCGACCTCGAGCTGGATCGGGCAAAGGTCAACATCAATGGCGGTGCCATCGCGCTCGGCCATCCCATCGGCGCGACCGGATCGATCCTGATCGGCACCGCGCTCGACGAGCTCGAGCGCAGCGGCGGACGTTATGGTCTTGTCACCATGTGTGCCGCCGGCGGAATGGCGCCCGCCATCATCATCGAACGCATCTGACCTCGAAAGGATACTGCAATGAAGCTCGATTCCTCGGTCGCTGCCGTTGTCACGGGCGGAGCCTCGGGTCTTGGCGCCGCGACGGCGCGCGCGCTTGCCGCCAAGGGCGTCAAGGTCGCGCTGTTCGATCTCAATCGCGAACTTGGCGAAGCAGTCGCCAAGGAAATTGGCGGCATCTATTGCGAGGTGAATGTCGCAAACGAAGCCTCCGTCGTGGCCGGCTTCGCCAAGGCCCGCGCGGCTCACGGCCAGGAGCGCATCCTGGTGAATTGCGCAGGCGTCGGCGGCGGCGCGACCAAGACGGCCAGCCGCTCGAAAGAGGATGGTTCGATCCGGGAATATCCGTTGGACAACTTCTACCGGATCATCGAGGTCAATCTGGTCGGGACATTCCGCTGCATCACCAAGTCCGCCGCGGGCATGCTGAGCCTGCCACCCCAGGAGGACGGCGACCGCGGCGCGATCGTGAACACGGCTTCGGTCGCGGCGGAGGACGGGCAGATGGGGCAGGTTGCCTATACAGCGTCAAAGGCCGGGGTCGTGGGCATGACCCTTCCGATTGCTCGCGATCTGTCCGGCGAGAACATCCGTGTGAACACCATCCTGCCCGGCATCTTCGACACGCCCTTGCTGGCGCGTGCGCCAGAGAATGTGAAGGCCGGACTGCGCGCTTCCGTGCCGTTCCCCAAGCGGCTTGGCCGCGCCGACGAATACGCGCATCTCGCCCTTACGATGATCGAGAACGGCTATTTCAACGGCGAGGACGTCCGACTGGACGGCGCCATCCGGATGGCTCCCCGCTGAATTGGACAGCGACTGCTTTTGCGGAAAAGCGCGCGCCGAACTGGAAAGGCAAGTAGAGCATCGACCGCATCGAGGCTGGAGCGTCGGTTTTGGTCGCATCAGAACCGGCGCTCCGGATTTTTGCGTTATCGCCGCTCCGCGCGCCGACAGGCATCCAGAGCCTTCGGGATTAAAGCGCGATGGGATCGGGTCGAATCGACTCGCAGCAGCTTCTGCCCACCTCTCCCCGACGGGGAGAGGTCGGATTGCGAAGCAATCCGGGTGAGGGGCCTTGCGCTCTCGATAGACCGTAACCCCTCACCCGATTTGCTGCGCAAATCGACCTCTCCCAAGGGACAGGTGGCCTCCGACGCTGTTTTCAGGCCAACCTAATCCCATCATGCTCTAGGAGCCCGGTTGCTGCGACCGACGGGATGCGTCGCTTCGGGGACGGCCCGTCAGGTCGTCCTCTTGCGCGCGATCGCGCGCTGCGCAGTCCGGATGATTCCATCGCGGATCAGGTCGCCGCAGATTTCCTTGAGCAGGGTCGTGGTTTCACGCGTTGCTCTGCTGATGGGGCGGCCGCGCGGCAGAGCGAGCACCCGTTCGGCGCGCATCCAGGGCAAAAGCGCCGCGGCGAGCTGACCGGCGACGATCTCCTGGGAGATGCCGGAGTACGGCAATAGTGCGTAGCCAAGACCGGATGCGACGATGCGCTTCATCGGCGTGCTGCTCTCTACCCGCACGAACGAGGGGACTTCCGCGGGGAACGGCGTGCGGCTCAACGGGAGGATGGCACGCGGCAGGCGCTTCACGTCATTGACTGTCATCCTGCCGCGCTTCAGCAGGGGATCGCGCGGCGGGCCGATCAGAAACACCTGCTCCACCACCAGCGTCTCATAGGCCAGATGGTCGTTCGGTTGCGGCGCCGTGACGATCGCAAGATCGAGCTGGCCGCGCAGCAGGCGGTCGCAGGCAAGCTCGGTCAGAGCTTCGCCGAGCTCGAGCTGGACCCGGGGAAAACGATCGGCAACGAGGCGGGCAAGTGGCGGGTAGAAGATCTCCGCAACGCTCGACGGCGCGCCCAGCCGCACGGTGCCGCTCGGCTCGCGGTTCTCGGTGCGCACCTCCGCCTTGACGTCGTCCACCAAGCCGAGCAGCCACCGCCCGCGCTCCAGCAGCACCTTGCCGGACTCCGTCACTGCGACACCGCGCGCGGTGCGCGTGAGCAGCGCGCCGCCCAGCTCACGTTCGAGCTCCTTGACATGACGGCTGAGCGCGGACTGCGCCACGTTCAGCGCGCTGGCGGCGGCGCCAAAGCCGCCGCGCTCGGCCACACCGATGAAATAGCGAAGCTGACGCAGGTCCATCGCCGCCTCCATCTCGGAATGAGATGGAGAGCATATCAAACATATTCTTGCGAGATGTCAAAAGCGGCGCATCCTGTGGGCCAACAACGCGCAACGGGAAGGAAACGCACATGGGCACGTCTGTCGAGACGCCGCGCCGGACATCGATCATGATCGTCGGCGGCGGACCGGTTGGGCTCGCGATGGGGCTGCTGCTCGACCGCTTCGGCATCGACGCCATCATCGTCGAGAAGAGCCCGACCACAACCGATCATCCGAAGTCGCGCGGCTGCTGGGTCCGCACCATGGAGATTTTCCGCCAATGGGGCATTGAGCAGGCGATCCGCGATCGCGGCTTGCAGGATTCGTCCGACATGTTCGTTCAGGTGGAAAGCATCGCCGGCCGCGAGATCAGCCGCTCGCGCCCTGAGCCCAATCTCGGCCAGACCCCGGCGTGGAAATCGCTGGTCGCGCAGGATGCGGTCGAGGAGGAGATCTACAAGGTCATCGAGCATTCGAACCTCGTGCAGGTGCATTTCTCGACCGAATTCGTTGGCTTCGAGGAGGTCGAAGACGGCGTCATCTGCGAGATCCGCTCGGTGGAGACCGGTCGCAGCGAGCGTTGGCACGCACGATATCTTCTTGCCTGCGACGGTGCCGGCAGCCAGACCCGGCGCCGCGCCGACATCGATATGGTGGGCCCGGCGACGCTTGCCGTCATGCTCAACGAATATTGGCGCGGTGATCTCTCACGCTTTCCGATCACGCGAGAGGCCGCCGGCTATCAGGTCTATAGCGACCAGCCGGGCATGCCGCGGCGAGCCGGCATCCTCAACACCAACGGCCGCGACCGTTGGCTGTCGGTGATCCAGATCGGCGAGGAGAAGGATGAGCGGCCGCGGCCGTGGACGGATGCCGAGACCATCGAGATCATCCGGACCCACGCCGGCGTCCCCGACCTCGACGTGACGCTGCTCAACCGCTCGATCTGGCGGATGAGCAAGCAGGTTGCCGCGCAGTTCCGCAAGGGCCGCGTGTTCGTGGTCGGCGACGCCGCGCATCGCTTTCCGCCGACCGGCGGCTTCGGCCTGAACTCAGGCGTGCAGGACGCACATAACCTTGCCTGGAAGCTCGCCTATGTGTTGCGCGGGGCAGCCTCGGAGCGGCTGCTCGAGAGCTATGACGTCGAGCGCCGCCCGGTTGCGCAATCGAATGCCGATTTCAGCTACGGCAACATGATCCGCTTCCGCCGCCTCGACGAGGCGGTGCGTTCCGGCAACGAGGACCGCATCCGCTTCTGGGTCAACGACCTCGACAACCATCTGCACTCGATCGGCCAGGCGCTCGGCTTCTCCTACGAGGAAGGCGCCGTGATCCCCGACGGCACGCCACGGGGCGGCCACCTGACCCGGACCTATTTTCCATCGGACCGCCCGGGGGGACGCTTTCCGCATCTGTGGCTCGACATGGCACGCAAGCGCTCGACGCTCGACTGGTTCGACAAGGAGTTCACCGTCGTCACCGGCCCGCAAGGCGGTGACTGGCTGGAGGCCGGCCGCGCAGTTTCCGACAGGCTTGGCATCCCGCTCAATCTGCAGCAACTGCCGAACGCGCATCAATCGGACGGCATCCAGATGGGCCTGCGCGGCGCCGCGCTGGTCCGGCCGGACGGTCACGTGGCCTGGCGCATGCCCTACATCCCGCAGGATCCCGCGCGCGAGCTCGCCGGCGCTCTGCACTCCGTGTTGCACTAGCCATGGAGACGGTTGAAGCCAACGGCATCTCGATCAGCTTCAGGCGCCGCGGCGAGGGGCCACCCCTGTTCCTGCTGCATGGCGCGGAAGCCGATCATGCCATGTTCGACGCGTTTGCGGCGGCGCTTGCACCACATTTTACCGTCATCGCCTATGACCAGCGCGATTCCGGTGCTACGCGCAACCCGCCGCAGCCTTATGGCCTGGGTGAGCTTGCCGACGACCTCGCCGCGCTGGTCGCAGTGCTCGGCTATGCGCGCGCACATGTGTTCGGCACTTCCTTCGGCGGCGCGATCGCACAGGTGGCAGCCGTTCGTCACCCCGCACGCATTGATTGCCTGATACTCGCCTCGACCTTCCGCGTCGGTGTGCCCGTCGCCTCGATCAACCCGGAAGGCTTTCCGAGGTTTGCCGAGCTGCGCGCACGCCTGCCGGAGAGTCTGCCGGCCTTCGCCGAATATTTCTTCACGCCAGGCTACGTCGCGGCTCATCCGGATGCGCTCTCCCTCTTCACGGGCAACAAGCGTGACGCCGGACGAAGAGAACGTCGCAGTGCGGTGCTGGCGCAGCCGGTCGAGATCTCGCTCGCTGCCGTCAAGGCGCCGACCCTGGTGTTGGCGGGAAGCGAGGACCGCCTGATTCCGCCCGCGCACACGCTGTCGCTGGTGCGAGAGATTCCGGGCGCGCGCACCGCCATTGTCGAAGGCGTTGGCCATGTCGGCACGATTCAGGATCCGGCGTCGATGGCGGCGCAAGTGAGAGCCTTTCTGCAAAACGATAACTAAAGCAATCGTGGAGGAGGACGACCATGGCGAAGGCAGGGGAGGATCTCGTCACAGCCTATGACGGAGCGCGGCTCGACGCCCGCTACTGGATCAGCATCGCGCTCGGCATCTCGACCAGCGTGTTCGACTACTTCGACTACTACGTCGTCGGCTTCCTGGTTGCGGTGCTGGCGCCGCAATGGCAGCTCACTTTCGGGCAGACCTCGTTGATCCTGCTCAGCGCCGGCGTCGGTGCAATCATGGGATCGCTGGCGTGGGGCGCGCTTGCCGACCGGTTCGGCCGCAAGGTGCTTCTGGTCGCCGGTGTCACGCTCTGCGCGTTGAGCGCGGGCTCTGTTTCGCTGATACCGGACGGGGCATGGATCGCGTTCGCCGTGCTGCGCTTCTTCGTCGGCTTTGGCGTCGGCGCCGCAGCCTCGGTCGCCGTGCCGTTGATCGTGGAGTATACGCCGACGCGCCACCGCACCCTCGTCACCAGCGCGACCGTCATCCCGGTCTCGCTCGGCATCCTTGCCGCATCGCTGTCGGCCGCGACCCTGCTGGACCAGATCGGCTGGCGTGGCCTTGCCGCGCTTGGTTTCCTGCCCTTGCTGCCGGCGCTCTTGATTGGGCTGATCATGCCGGAATCAGTGCGCTGGCTGGTGTCGCGCGGCCGCGATGCGGAGGCGCGCCGGATCGTCGCACGCGCGCTGCGCGTCGCGCCGGAAGCGTTGCCGTCGTCACCGGCGATCGAGACAGTCGCCAAGGCGCAAAGTGCGGGCTTTGCGGAGCTGCTACAGGAACCAAGGCGGATCTGGTTGACACTGATCGTCTGGTTCGGCGCCAGCACGGCGAATTACGGCGTGTTTCTGTGGGGGCCAACGATCGTCGCTCTGCTGATGGGTGTGTCGGCCGTCGAGGTAGCTCATTTATTCGTGATTGTTTCGCTCACCGGCATGATCGGGCGTGCCATCTTTTCCGTGCTGGCGCAGCGGATCGGCCGCCGGCGCTGTGGCGAGATCATGGGCTATGGTATCGCATTGTCGCTCGGCGCGGCCGGACTGTTCTTCGACCGGACGCTGTTCGGTTATCCTGCCTTCGTGGTGCTCCTGATCCCGGCAGCACTGTTCTTTGACGGCGGCTTCTCCAACATCGCGCCATACTCGGCGGAAATCTTTCCCGTCCGCCTCAGTGCGCGCGGCGTCGGGCTCGCGCAGGCCGCCAATGGCGTCGGCAAGATCGCGGGTCCCTTGTGCCTCGCCTTGATTGCCGGCACCTCCAACCTGATTACGCCCAAGGCCACCATCGATGCCGTAACGCCGGCGTTCCTGTTCCTTGCAGCCTGCGGGCTGGCGATCGGGCTCGCTTTCACGGTGCTTGGTATCGAAACCCATGGCCGCCCGCTCGCGTTAGAGGCGTCGCAACCTGGTGAAGGTGCGGGAACAGGTGTCGCCCGTCCCGGCCGCGAGGCAGAGGTCGGCGTTGCGGCGCGGCCGACGCCATCATAGCTTTTGCCCAAGCGCCGTCACGACAAACACGGAAGACAGGGAAGGATGTCATGCAGGACAGCGTTCAGACTGGACAGGGCTCCCGGGCAATCCCCTTCGATACGGACAAGCTTGACCGGCTGATGGAGGAGGCGGGCCTCGACGTGCTGCTCGTCACATCCAAACACAACGTGCAATACATGCTCGATGTCGAGCGGGCGATCTTCTTCGATTATATGGATGCGCTCGGCATCAGCCGCTATCTGCCCGTGATGATCTACGCCAAGGGTGCGCCTGACAAGGCCGGCTATGTTGGCCACGGACTGGAGACGCATCAGCGAGAGGTGGTGCGTCCCTGGGTGCCGACGCTCAAGACCTCCGGCCATGGTAGCCTGGATGCGATCGCGACTGCCGTTCAAATGATCCGCACCAGCGGCGTGCCCGCCAGGCGCATCGGCGTCGAGACCGCCTTCCTGCCGATGGATGCCGGCAAGGCGCTGCAGGACGCCTTTCCCAATAGCGAGATCAAGGATGCGCTGTTTGCGCTGGAACGGCTGCGCGCCGTGAAGACGCCTGCCGAACTCGCCAAGCTGCGGGCCGCCTCCGAACTCGTGACCGAAGCCATGCTCGATGTGATTGCCCATCACGGCCCCGGCGTCACCAAGCGGCAGTTGTTCGAAGCACTACGGGTCGCCGAGGTGAAGCGTGGGCTGACCTTTGAATATTGCCTGCTGGCCGCAGGCAAGAGCCACAACCGCGCGCCGTCGGAGCAGCGCTGGGAAGCGGGCGACGTGCTCTCGCTTGATTCAGGCGGCAATTATCACGGCTATATCGGGGACCTCGCCCGCATGGCTGTGCTCGGCGAGCCGGATGCCGAGTTGCGGGACCTGTTGGCCGAGATCGACGCCGTGGAGCAAGCGGCTTTCGCGGTGATCAAACCGGGCGCGATGGGCGGCGTGATCTATACCGCAGCCGAACGCGCGCTCAAGGGGACGAGCCAGCGCAACAACACCGAGTTCCTGGCTCATGGCATGGGCCTTGTCAGCCACGAAGCGCCGCGGCTGACCGCCTCGGGTCCTGTCCGCTACGATGCGGCCGATGCCGATCGCCCGCTCGAACCCGGCATGGTCATTTCAGTCGAAACCACGATGAAGCATCCCGAGCGCGGCTTCATCAAGCTCGAGGACACGATTGCGGTGACGGCGACCGGATACGAGATGTTCGGCGAAAACGGCCGCGGCTGGAATCTCGGCGGGACATCGACCCGTTGAAAGTGGCCGGGGTCGTCAGGCATGCTTGTCGAGGCGGCGCTTGAGCAGGGTCAGATGTTGCAATAGATCGGACTGCGCGACGGGCGACAGCTCGCCGATCAGGGCAATCACCCACTCCTCGTGGCGACGCGCCATACGGCCGAATTCCTTTGCGCCCTCCTGCGACAGGCGCAAGCGGAAGGTGCGCCGATCCTCGGAATCGACCTCGCGATGGATCAAGCCGTCGGCTTCCAGCTTCTGCACCAGCGCGGTGATGGCGCCGTTCGAGACCATCAGGAGATCGGAGACCTCGGACATGGTCGCGCCTTCCGGCTTGCGCTCGAGCTGCGCCAGCAGGTCGAAGCGGGCCAGCGTGGTGCTGAACTCCTTGCGCAGCCGCGCGTTCAGCGCCTTTTCGATCCTGGTTGCGCAGGCGAGCAGTCGGAGCCAGATCCGTAGCTCGAGATGCGCGCCGTCGGACTCGTGCGCGGGCTCGATCGACCGCAGCGGCGGTGGGCGCGCGTTCTTCGGGGATCGGGTCTTTCGTTTGACCGTGGCGTCCATGGCTGGCGTTCTCACCGAAGCTAAATGGAGATCGACCCGATGCTGGCCCCGCCGCAGACATAGAGCGTCTGCCCGGTAATGAAGCCGGCATCCGGTGAACTGAAGAAACTGACTGCGCGCGCAACGTCGCTGGATTTGCCGAGACGACCAAGCGGAATCGAGCGCGCCAGTGCCTTGGCGCGCTCCGATTCCGGCGACATCACGCTCTCGAACATCTCGGTATCTCCGATCGGGCCAGGGGCTACGACATTGACCGTGATCCCGAACGGGGCGAGCTCCAGTGCCCAGGTCCGCGCCATGCCGATGATACCGGCCTTGGTCGCCGAATAGACCGTGCGGGTGACAGCGCCGAGCGCCGCGCGGGAGGACAGCAGCACGATGCGGCCGAAGCGCGCTTGCTTCATGCTGGGCAATGCCGCCTGCGCCAGCGCAATTCCGGCGCCGAAATGCAGTTGCGCCAGGGCGCCGACGTCCTCGTCCTCGACCTCTTCCAGCAGCTTGGCCCGGATCGCTCCCGCATTGTGCACGATATGAGTGATCGCAACCGTCGCGGCGATCGCCGCGGCCGCCTGGCGCGTCGCCGCCGCATCGAGCAGGTCGACCTCGTGGGAAGAGAGCTTCGGATGGCTCCAGTCCGGCTTGCGGCGTGACAGCGAGATCACCCGATAGCCCTCGGCAAGGAAATCACGCGCGATCGCAGCCCCGATCCCGGTATTGCCGCCGGTGACGATTGCCGTGTAGTTGGCCACGCTCATTGTTCCCTACATGAAGAGCTGGATGTTGCCGAAGGCGGCATCGCAATTGATCAGATCGACGCGCTTGAGCTTGATCCGCAGCCTGCCGTCTTCGACGCTCAAATGGTGCGTGGCCCAGGCGGCGTAGAGCGTCTGCTCCTCCATGCGGGTCTCGATATAATGCATCGGGGTCCAGGTGACGTAGCGGTTGGCGGCAGCGTCGCGCGCATCGACCTGCGGCGTCTGCAGCACGTGATGGCAGCGGCTCTTCGGCTTCTGGCTGAAGGTTCGTGCGCCCTTGAGCCGCTCGACCCGGATCGAGAGCAACAGCTTATCCTCATACATCAGGGAGCAGGTTAGGCGTGGATCGGTTTGATTCCATTCCAGCGGCATCCAGTAGAAGGCATCATCGGCGTACAGGGCGAGCCACTCGTCGAACCGCTGCTGATCGATCAGCCGCGCCTCGCGTATCACGAAGTCGATCAGTTCGCGATCGGTGGGCTCGGCATTCACAAGAGGGGCTTCGGCAACGATCGTCATGGTCACATCCCCATCGTCATGAACTTGGTCCAGGCCCGGAACTGGTGGCGCATCGGCCACTCACTGGTCCCGTTGACTGCCACATTGGTCTGGCCGGCTTCGTCGGGGCTGTAGAGGCGCTGAAGGTTGACCCATTCGTTGCCGTTCGAATGCAAGCCTTCCTGTGCGCGCTCGTACATTTCGAGATCGTCGTGGCCGACGATGGAGGTGGGGGCATTGATCAGGCGGTTGTACATCAGCGTGCGCTCGAGCAGCATGTCGGGCGCATCGACGAGCTGGAACGTCCAGGACTCGACCAGCGTCTTGTTGGCCGCGATCGGCTTGAATTGCCGCAACAGTTGGATCGGCCCCTTGATCATGATGTTGGGGAAGTAGACCGTGTTGTGCCTGTTCTCGCCGAGGATCAGCTTCGCGCGCTCCTCGCCATAGGCCGCCGTCATCTTCTCGAAATAGCCGGGCACCGCCGAATAGTCGGAATGGATCGAGTGGTGCACGCCGGTATGTCCGTGGCCGTTGTCCCAGATCCGGATGCCCATGTTCTCGAAGAACTCGTACGGGCTCATGAAGGGAGCAATGATCTCGACCGCCATCGGCTTCTTGGTGCCGGGTGGCGCCTTCTTCCAGACCTCGACCACGGTTCCGGCGGATGACTCGTGCGCCACCATCGGGTGACAGGTGTCGGTCTGGTTCTCGACCAGCATTTTCCAGTTGCAGTTGTGCATGTAGCGCAACACGCCGCCGGCGACCTTGAGCTGCCCGACCGGCGATCGGTCGATCATGTTGTCGAAGCTGGACAGGCTGTCGCCGAAGAACTCTTCGAAGTCGAGGCCGCCGTCGTTGATCTTGGCGAACACGAAGCCGCGATAGTTGCGGACGTGGCGCACCGGCGTCATGCCGCGCGCGGCCTCGCTCTGTTCAAAGCCGGTGTTCTCGTAACCCTTTTTCAGGGGGATCGCGAGCAGCGAGCCGTCGGTCTTGAAGCTCCAGGCATGGTAGGGACAGCGGAAGAACTTTCCGGTGTTGCCGCAGGTCTCGGAGGTGATGCGCGTGCCCTTGTGCGGGCAGCGGTTGTACAGCACGTGCACGGTGCCGTCGGTGTGGCGAACCAGCAGAACCGGCTGCGTGCCGATCGTCGTGCCGAAATAGTCGCCGGGGTTGGGCACCTGGCTGTCGTGGCCGACATAGACCCAACTGTTCGGGAACATGTGCTCCATCTCGAGCTGGAACACCTCTTCGCTGACATAGACATCGCGGTGGACCTCCTGGTCGCGGACCAGAGCGCGAATCGCCGCGGAGTTGCCGGCATACCGGGACATGCGTTCCTCCATCACAGGTCGAGCACGAGTCGCTTGGTCTTCGCGCGCGAAATGCAGATCTGCATCACCTTGTTCGACGCCCGCTCGCTATCGCTCAGGATGTAGTCGCGATGATCGGGGATGCCCTCGATCACCGCGGTCTGGCAAATCCCGCAATCGCCGCGCTTGCAGTCGTGTATCGGATCCTCGCCGGCCTCGAGCAGGACATCGAGGATGGTTTTGCCGGCGGGAATTTCGTAGACGCGGCCGCTGCTCTTAAGTTCGACCTCGAAGCTGGCGTCGCCGGATTTCTCCTCGGGCGCGGAGAAGATCTCGAAATGCAGCCGTCCCTGCGGCCAGTTCAACCGCTTTGCCAGCGCGATCGCTGCTTCGATCATCGGCAGCGGTCCGCAGAGGTAGAGCGGTACGTCGGAGCCGAGCCGCGTCATCAAGCCATCGAGATCGAAGAAGCGGCCGGCTTCGTCGTCGGCGTGGATGCTCGCGTTGGCACCTGCGAGCCGCTCGATCTCGCCGAGGAAAGCGAGTTCGGCGCGGCTGCGCCCGGCGTAGTAGAACGAAAAGGGACGCCTCGCGACGCTGAGCTCGCAGGCCATCGTGAGCAGTGGTGTGACGCCAATGCCGCCCGCGACCAGCACAACTTCGCCCGCGCCGGAGCCGAGAGGAAAGTTGTTCGCCGGCGGCGAGATCGTCACGCGATCGCCGAGCTTGAGACCGTGCATATGAGTCGAGCCGCCCTGGCTCTTGCTTTCCAGCAGCACGGCGATGCGATAGCTGGTCGGGTGTTCGGCGGCCGCGCGCGGCGAATTGGTCTCGATCAGCGAATAGGAACGCCGGCCGACATCGGGCAGATGGATGTCGATATGCGCGCCGGCCGCCCAGCCCGGCATCGGCGCGCCGTTGCCGCGCTTGAGCACGAATTCGCGAATGCGCGGCGTGAGCGCCTCGGTCTTCGACACCACGACTTCGAAGTGATCCATCCTCAGGCGTCCTCGAACAGCGTCTCGACGGTGCGCAGCGCGCCGTCGAGTTCGGCGCCATCGGCGTCCTTGAGCGCGACCTTGGTCAGCCGCTGCACCCATTCGGCGGCGTCGCGCCGGCCGGCCAGGCGCTCGGAGGCGCGCATCACCTTGTCGAACTTGGATTCGCCGCGGGTATGCGTATCCGAATAGCCGCCGACGAGACGGCGGGCTTCACAGACGGCAGTTGCAAGCGCGGGATCGCTTGCCGCAAATCTCTGCACGTGCTGCGCCCACGCGTCGAGATGGCGCATCTCGCGAGCGTGCCGCAGCGTGCCGCGACGGAAGCGGCGCAGGCCGGCAACGCAGTACAAAAGCAGGAAAGACGGCGGCGCGCTGGTGCGCAGCTTGCGTCCACGATCGATGAGCCGGGCGAGGTGTTTGCTGCGCTCCAGCTTCTCGCCAAGCCGCGGCGGCAGGAGTCCGGCCATTTCTTCGATCCGCGGATGAAAGAACTCGGTGATGGCGAGGACTTGATCGTCGCCAGCCCGTACCTCGCGGCGCACCCGGTTGAACCTCCCTGCGCGGGTCTTGAGATCGGCGACGCGAATGACGTCGTCATAGGCCATCGCCACCGCGAGATACTTGGCAAAGGCCTGCAACAGGCCGGTCGCGTCGCGCGGCAGGGCTTCCAGCCGCTCAAGGTACTCGTCGCCGTAGGCGACGTCCTGGAAATCGACCACGCGTTGCAGGCCGGCCGCAACGATGCCATGCAGCTCGGCGGGCAGCTTCCGTGCCCGCGCGACCAGCGCGTCGTAGCCGGCATGACCGATCGGCTCGAGGCTCGGAAAGCGCTTTGCGGGTGCCGGTTTGGCCGCGGGCTTGACCTTCGGGTCCTGCTTGAGCGCGGCGGCGCTACGCTCGCGGCCGGCGGCGAAGGCGCGCAGGCTGGCATCGACACCGACACCGGCGGCTCGAATCGTGGCTTCAAAATCCTCGATCGCGAAGGGCAGGGCGGCTGAGCCCGCCAGTGCACCGAACAGCACGGCGGAGACCACGCTGCCGGTGGCATCGGCAATCTCGGCCATGTCGAATGCGATGAAGCGATTGGCTGCGACATTCGCGGCCTCGTAAACCTGCGCCGCATCGGCGGTGCCGTCACCGGGCGCGGTCTTCTCGATCACGGCCAGAGAGCGGTGTGACGAGCCGATCAAGAGCGTTCGGTCGGGCGAAACCAGTCCGCGCAGGATGGCGCGGCCGGCTTCCATCAGCTCGGCGCCGATGACGACGTCGACCTTGCCAGGCGCCGGCATCAGCGACAGCACAGGGTGGCGGTCGGGCCTGCTCGCATCGGGTGCGATCATCTCGATGTAGTAGATGGTGGCGCCGGTGCGCTGCGCGACGCCGGGCACCGACGTCGATTGTGCGTACCAACCGCGGCGCTCGGCCAGCGCAACGATCCAGTCGACCAGGACGCCGCCGCCCTGGCCGCCCATCGCGAGCACCGCGACGCTGATCGGGCGCGCTTGGCTGAGGCCGATGGAGGAGGGTGCGACGGAGACGTTCATGCCGCCTCCTGCTCAAACGTGACCCGCCGGCCCGCCCGCCAGCGCTGCAAGGCGCCGATCAGTTGCCGCCAGAGACGGTCGAGCCTCATCTCGAACGCGGTCGGATTGGACACGATGTCGGCGCGATAGAAGGAGGGACACAGCACGGCGGCGTCCGCGACCTCGCCGCAGTGACCACAGCCGACGCAACTGTTGTCGACGGCAGCGACCGGATTGTCCTTCAGCGGATCGCTGGTCGGTTTCACCGATAGCGATGGGCAGCCGGACAGTCGGATGCAGGCGTGGTCTCCGGAACAGACGTCTTCATCGACGCCGAAGCGCTCGCGCACGATCCGCTCGCCGCGTTTGGCGGCGGCCGCCGCCAAGGGTTTCACCCGCCGCTGCTTGTTCAGCATGCACTCGGACGAGGCGACGATGATCTTCGGGCCCTTTTCCTCGGTCGTCAGCGCCTCGCGCAGCGTATCCCGCATTTTCGTTACGTCGTAGGTGCGGTCGATCTGGCGCACCCATGTGGCGCCGACACCCTTCACCGCCTCGACGATCGGATGCTTGGTCGAACGCGAACGGTTGTTGGCGCGTGAAGAGGGAATGTCCTGGCCGCCGGTCGCGGCAGAATAGTAGTTGTCGACCACGACGATCACGCCGTCGTGCTGGTTGAAGACGGCGTTGCCGACACCGCTGGTCAGCCCGTTGTGCCAGAAGCCGCCGTCGCCCATCATCGAGATCGAGCGTTTCCCCGCCGGTACGTTGAAGGCCGATGCCGACGCGGGGCCGAGGCCATAACCCATCGTGGTGGCGCCGATGTTGAACGGGGGCAGGATCGAAAACAGGTGGCAGCCGATGTCGGCGGCGACATGATGCGGGCCGAGCTCCTTTTCCACCAGCTTCATCGCGGAAAAGATCGGCCGCTCCGGACAGCCGGTGCAGAAGCCCGGTGGCCGCGGCGGCACCACGTCGGCCAGCGCGCGGATCTTGTCGTCGACCTCGACGCGGTCGATGTTCGGCGCGCGCGCGGAATCCGGCAGCGCATCGGGCCGCCAGCGGCGGATGAAGGCGCCGATCGCCTCGTTCATCACTTGCGCGGTGTACTCGCCGGCCATCGGGAACAGGTCTTTCCCGTGCAGCTTCGCCGGAACGTCCGCATTGCGCAGGATCTTGTGCAGTGCCTGTTCGATGAATTCGGGCTGGCCCTCCTCGACCATCAACACGGCCTTCTTGCCACGGCAGAAGTCGATCACCTCGCGGTCGACGATCGGGTAGGTCACGTTCATCACATAGAGCGGCACGCGCGTCTCGCCCCAGACATCGGCGAGCCCGGCCTCGCGCAGCGCCGTGATGACGCCGTTGTACATGCCGCCCTGCATGATGATGCCGATATCGTCGAGATCGCCGTTGAAGGTCTCGTTCATGCCGCGGGCGTGGATGAATTCGATCGCCGCAGGCCAGCGCTTCTCGATCTTCTCCTTTTCGTGCAGGAACGAGGCCGGCGGCAGCACGATGCGATTGGTGTCGCGCGACGGCTGGTCGAGCGCGCGGGACAGTGGAAAGCTCGGCCGGACATTGTCGCGAGTGGCGAACCGGCCATGCACATGGCAGGCGCGAATCCGCACTTCTAGCATCACCGGTGTGTTCGACGCCTCTGATAGCTCGAAGGAGTCCCGCACCGCCTTGACGATCGAAGCCACGTTGGGCCGCGGATCGACCAGCCAGAGCTGCGATTTCATGGCGAAGGCGTGCGACCGCTCCTGCATGATGGAGGAGCCTTCGCCGTAATCCTCGCCGATGATGATCAGCGCGCCGCCGGTCACGCCGCCCGAGGTGAGGTTGGCGAGAGCATCGGACGCGACATTGATGCCGACCGGAGCCTTGAAGGTGACCGCGCCGCGGATCGGATACATCACCGATGCGGCCAGCGTCGCCGCCGCTGTTGCCTCGCTGGCACTGGATTCGAAATGGACGCCGAGATCGGACAGAATGTCCTGCGCGTCGGCGAGCACGTCCATCAGATGCGAGATGGGGGCGCCCTGATAGCCGGCGACATAGCTGACGCCGCATTCGAGCAAGGCCTTGGTGATGGCGAGGATGCCTTCGCCGCGAAATTCCTGGCCGGCGCCGAGCTTGAGGTCTTCCACCTCGCGCGCGAAAGAGCGTTCTGCCATGCTCGTCTCCTCGGCCATCCGCGGTGTTCCGCAAGACCGAATATAGTTTAGTCATCAAACAAAAATGATGTCAATTGGACTCGCCGGCGCCGGTGCGCGGACTACGGCAGAATATCGGTTTGCGTGCATTGCGAGCTTGTTTCGCAGGCTTTATGCACGATGCCGCGCTCTGCGCTGCGATCGGCACTGCTTGACATGATATTTTAATAGTGAAACATTATTGACGCGCGTTGCGCTTGGCGGCGTGCGGGCCTTTGCGGGAGAGTCACATGACCCCGGTTTCGCCACCACGCGGGCCGTCGCGCGAGCACCTCGCGTGGCCGTTCTTCGAGTCCCGCCACCGCGACTATGCAACCGCGCTCGACGCGTTTGCCGCCGATCTCGGCGACACCCATGGTCATGACGTCGACGGAACCTGCCGCTCTCTGGTTCGCAGGCTCGGCGCCGCAGGCCTGCTCGAGGCATCGGTCGCCGGCGATCAGATCGATGCCGTGATCGATTCCCGGATGATCTGCCTCGCCCGCGAGACGTTGGCCTGGCACAGCGGGCTTGCCGATTTTGCCTTTGCGATGCAGGGGCTTGGCACGGGCGCGGTGGCGATATCAGGTTCGCCCGAGTTGCGTGCGCTGGTGCTGCCGAAGGCGCGCCGCGGCGAATGGGTGGCGGCCTTTGCCTTGTCGGAGAAGGAGGCTGGTTCTGACGTCGCCGCCATGAGCTGCAGTGCCAGACGTGAGGGCGACCACTACATCCTGGATGGCGAGAAGACCTGGATTTCCAACGGCGGCATTGCCGACGTCTATACGCTGTTTGCGCGCACCGGCGAGGCGCCGGGCGCGCGCGGCATTTCGGCTTTCGTGGTTCTGCCTGATGATCCCGGCTTTTCGATCGCCGATCGCATCGACGTGATGGCGCCGCACCCGCTTGCGACGTTGCGGTTCGAGGGCTGCCGGATTCCGGCGGCCCGGCTTTTGGGCTCGCCGGGCGAAGGCTTCAAGATCGCGATGCGCACGCTCGATATCTTCCGTGCGTCGGTTGCTGCCGCTGCACTCGGTTTCGCCCGTCGCGCGCTCGATGAGGCGACGGCGCATGCAAAAAGCAGGCGGATGTTCGGCGGGGTGCTGGGCGACCAGCAATTGACGCAGGCCGCGCTCGGCGACATGGCCGCGGGCGTCGATGCCAGTGCGCTTCTGACCTATCGGGCCGCATGGCGGCGCGATGTGCAGAAGGCGTCCACCACCCGCGAAGCGGCGATGGCGAAGATGGTTGCGACCGAGACCGCGCAGGCGGTGATCGACCGCGCGGTGCAGATGTTCGGTGGCCGCGGCGTGCGCTCGGGTGAGATCGTCGAGCAGCTCTATCGCGAGATCCGCGCCTTGCGCATCTATGAAGGCGCGACCGAGGTCCAGAAGCTGATCATTGGACGCGACGTCCTGAAGGGGGCCTGATCAAGGATCACGTCGGGGTCAATTGACGTCGTGGCGACCGACTAGGCGCCAGCACGGGAGGGCGAGATGGGTACGAAAGCGCGCGAAAACCATCGGGAAGACGTGGCCGGACGCGCCAATGTCGAGGATACGCCTGAACTGCTCGCCTACTATGATGAGCTCGAAAGGCTGGACACCGGGGCGCTGTGGACGGTCGCCAACAAGATCGAGCCCTGGCAGCCCAAATCGTCTTCCGTTCCGGTGCTGTGGCGCTATGAGGATCTCCGCGCACACGTGCTGCGCTCCGTCGAACTGGTGTCGCCGGAGAAGGCCGGGCGGCGCGTGATCTATCTGAATAATCCCGGCCGCCGCGACCACGCCGCCGCGGTTGGCTGGCTCTATTCGGGTCTGCAAGTGATGCATCCGGGCGAGGTCGCGTCCGCCCACGCCCATTCGGCATCCGCGCTTCGCTTCATCATGGAGGGCGAGGGTGCCTACACCATCGTCGATGGTCACAAGATGACGCTCGGCGCCAACGACTTCGTGCTGACGCCGAACGGCACCTGGCACGAACATGGCGTCTCCAGCGACGGCACGGCCTGCATCTGGCAGGACGGTCTCGATATTCCCCTGGTCAACGCGCTCGAGGCCAACTTCTATGTGGTCCACCCCGACCTGCAGCAGAGCGTCGGCTATCCCGTCGATGACATGACGCACACCTGGGGCAATCCGGGCCTGCGTCCGGCGGGTGCTGAATGGTCGAGGGGATACTCGCCACTGCTGAAATACGAGTGGGGCCCCACCTATGAGGCCCTGCAACGCTATGCCAAGGCCGCCGACGGTTCGCTCTTTGACGGCGTTCTCATGAACTATGTGAATCCGGTGACTGGTGGTCCTGTCATGCAGACGATCGGCGCATCGATGCAGATGCTGCGGCCCGGTGAAAGCACGCGCGCCCATCGCCACACCGGCAGCTTCATCTATCAGGTCGCCAAGGGACGCGGCCATTCGATCATCGACGGCAAGCGTTTCGACTGGAAGGAGCGGGACATCTTCTGCGTGCCATCCTGGGCCTGGCATGAGCATGTGAACGCCTCCGCCAGCGAAGACGCCTGTCTCTTTACCTTCAACGATCTGCCGGTCATGCACGCGCTCGGGCTCTATCGTGAGGAAGCCTACGGCGACAATGGCGGTCGCCAGCCCCTCATCTCCTAGGCAGGGCTATCGCATATGGGATTCGCGTGGCAACGACGTCGGCAGTCGGCTCCCTCTCCCGCTTGCGGGGGAGGGCTGGGGTGGGGGCTCTCTCCACGAGTCGTACTGTGGAAAGAGCCCCCATCCGCCGCGCGCTGCGCACGCGTCGGCCTCCCCCGCAAGCGGGAGAGGCGAATGGAGCCGGCGGACAGCCTCCGCAAATGTCATATGTGATTATCCTGGTGTCCTAGGAGAGAATCCGTGCGTCTCGTCACCTTTCGCAGCGGCGTTGAAGCTGCCGCCCGTCTCGGCGCGGTTGTCGACGATCTCATCGTGGACGTCGAGAAGGCAGGGCAGCATGCCGGGGCTTGCCTTCCATCATCGATGCTGGATTTCGTCGATCTAGGACCACCGGCGCTGGCGGCGCTCAAGAGGCTATTGAACGAAGGCAAAGGCGGTTGGCCGGTCGGCGCTGCATTGCCGCTTGCCAATGTCCGCCTGCTGGCGCCGATCCCGCGTCCCCGCAAGAACATCTTCGGCATCGGCCTGAACTATGTCGAGCACGTTGCGGAGTCCTCGCGCGCCCTCGATACGGCAAGGGACCTGCCCAAGCAGCCCATCATCTTCTCGAAGCCGCCGACCAGCGTCATCGGACCGGGCGAAGCGATCCATCACGACAAGAAGATCACCCAGCAACTCGACTGGGAGGTCGAACTTGCCGTGGTAATCGGACGGACCGCGCGCCGCGTGGCGGAGGCCGACGCACTCGGCTTCGTGTTCGGCTACAGCGTGATGATCGACGTCAGCGCGCGCGACAATCGCCGCGCCGGCCAATGGATCTATTCCAAGGGCCAGGACACCTATGCGCCGTTTGGGCCATGCATCGTCACCGCGGACGAAATCGCGGACCCTCACGCGCTCGATCTCTGGCTGACCGTGAACGGGGTCGAGAAGCAACGGTCCAACACGCGCCACATGCTCTTCAGGGTACCGCATCTGATCGCGGATATTTCGGCCGCGATGACGCTCGAGCCGGGCGACATCATCGCAACCGGCACCCCCGAGGGCGTCGGCGCCGGGCGGAGCCCGCAGGAGTGGCTGTGGCCCGGCGATGTGGTGGAGGCGGAAGTGACGGGCATCGGCCGCCTGCGCCACCCGGTGGTGGCGATCTGAGAGGTCGCCATGATCTTCGACATGGAGACGCTGGAAGCGGAGAACCGCTACAAGATCCTGACGGCCACGGTGACGCCGCGGCCGATCGCCTGGGTCACCACGCTCTCCGCAAACGGCGTGATCAATGCCGCTCCTTTCAGCTTCTTCAACGTGATGGGGCACGAGCCGCCCACCATCGCGATCGGGCTCCTGGCGGGCGCGGATGGCTTCAAGGACACCGCCGCGAATATTCTCGATACCGGCGAGTTCGTCGTCAATCTCGTCGGCGAGCGCAACGCCGAAGCCATGAACATCACCTGCATCGATGCGCCGCCCGAGATCGATGAGCTCCGGCTGGCCGGATTGACGCCGGCGGCTTCGCAGGCCGTGCGCCCGCCGCGCATTGCGGAATCGCCCGTGTCGTTCGAATGCCGGGTCCTCGCGTCGCTGGTCACGGGGCCGCGGCAGACCGCCGTCATCGGCCGCGTCGTCCGCGCCCACATCGATGACGCGGTGATCCTGGATAAGGAGCGCTGCCACATCAACACCCAGGCGTTGGGTCTGATTGCCCGCATGCACGGCAGCGGCTGGTATGCGCGCTCCACCGACTTGTTTCAGATTGATCGCCCGACCTGGGCGGCCTGGCAGGAACAGCAACTCAAAGCGAAGCCTGCGTAACGGTTTGAACTGGGAGGGCATCTTGAAGATCGCAGTGTTGGGTGGAGGCAATGGTTCGTTCGCGGCCGCGGGCGATCTCACGTTGGCCGGGCACGACGTCACGCTATGGCGACGCAATCCGAAGGATGTCGAGGCGCATCGGGCCCAGGGCGGCACGATCACCGTCATCGATCGGTCGGGCCGCCGCGATGCCAGGCTCGCGGCCATCACCGCGTCGATCGCAGAAGCCGTCGAGGCGGCTGATCTCATCCTGTGTCCGGCGCCCGCGTTCGCGCAGCCGGCGATTGCCGAGCTCACAGCGCCGCACTTGCGCAGCGGTCAGGCCGTGTTCCTGCCGCCTGGCACGTTCGGCTCCTACATCTTCGCCCGCGCCGCGCGCGATGCCGGCAATCAGGCAGAGATCGCAACCGCCGAGACGGGGACGTTGCCATGGCTTGCGCGCAAGCAAGGTCCCTATGCGGTTCGCATCTCGGGCCGGGGTGCGCGGCTGCCGACCGGCGTGTTTCCCTCGCGTCTCACCCGCCACGCGCTGGGTGTGATCGGGCGCGCGTTTCCGAATGCGATCGAACCGTGCGGCGATGCGCTCTCAGGGGCGCTTATGAATGCCGGCCCGATCATCCATCCGCCGCTGATCACGATGAACGCCGGTCCGATCGAGCATTTTGATAAGTGGGATATCCACAAGGAGGGAACCCAGCCGGCAATCCGCCGCGTCACTGATGCGCTCGACGCCGAACGTATCGCGATTCGCGAGGCGCTTGGCTATCGAGGTCCGCATTTCCCTTTGGCTGACCACTATTCACGCGATGGCGAGCCCTGGATGTATGCGCGCGACGCGCATGAGCAGCTCACCGATTCCGGCGACTGGTCCGAGCGGCTTGTTCTGACCGAGCACCGCTACATGCTGGAGGACCTGCGCCTGGGTCTGTCATTCCTCGCCTCGGTGGGCGATCTTGCTGGCGTGCGGACACCGCTGGTGAAGGCGTTCCTCGCGATCGGCTCTGCCGTGGCCGGCGAGGATTTCACGGCGACCGGCCGGACCCTGGCCTCGCTCGGCCTTGGAGATCTCGATAGGGCTGCATTGCAAAACCTTCTCACGGAGGGCTTTCGATGAAGCCGGTCATCGGATGCCTCGGTGCCGGACGAATGGGGCGCGGCATTGCGGTGGTCTTCGCATTCGCTGGGCACCGGGTCGTGGTCGTGGACTTCAAGGAACGGGACGCATCGGCATTTGATGCGCTGGCGGCCGACGCTACGGCGGAAATCCGCGCGACGCTCGATATTCTCTCGCGCATCGATCTCCTGCCGTCGGAGCTTGTGTCCACCATCGCCGAGAGGATCACGATCGTGTCCCGGCAGGAGGCGGCCGCGGCGCTGCCGCGCTGCGATGTCATCTTCGAGGGGATGCCGGAAATCCTCGACCTGAAGCAGGCTGCGTTGGCCGAGGCCTCGCGGCTTGCCGGCGAGGGTCCGATCATCGCCTCGACCACGTCGACGATCCTGGTCGATGACCTCGCCGGATCGATCGAGCACCCTGGTCGCTTCCTCAACGCGCACTGGCTCAATCCGGCCTTCCTGGTGCCGCTGATCGAGCTGTCGCCCGGCAAACGCACCGCACCTGAGACCACGGCGCGGATGAAGGCGCTGCTCGAAGGCATCGGCAAGGTGCCGGTGGTCTGTGCGGCGCGGCCGGGCTTCATCGTGCCGCGTATCCAGACGCTGGCGATGAACGAGGCGGCCCGCATGGTGGAGGAGGGCGTTGCCTCGGCGGAGGATATCGACAAGGCCGTCATCTATGGCTTCGGCTTCCGCTTCGCCGTGCTGGGCCTGCTCGAATTCATCGACTGGGGCGGCGGCGACATCCTGCATCACGCCAGCCGCTATCTGGTCGAGGCGCTGGGCAATAGCCGTTACGCCGCGCCGGAGATCATCGCGTCGAACATGCGCGAGGGACGCATCGGCATGAAGACCGGGCAGGGCTTTATGAACTATGACGGCGTCGACCAGGCCGCCTATCGCGAGCAGCGCCTGGCGGCCTTTGCCTCGGCGCTGCGGGCCATGGGTCTGGCGCGCGAGCCTGTCGCGTAACGCGCGCTGAAGAAATCAGTCCTGCGGGCGCAGGGCCGCTTCGGCTCGCTGCATCATGCGCTGCCAGCGCTCACTTGTCGGCCCGCCCATGATCAGGAAGTAGCGGACGATCGCGATCGGCAGCCAGGCCTCCATCGCCTGCGTCAGCGCCGCGATCGGCGTGCCCGACAGCCGCGCGTATTCGGATTGCGCGGCCGCATTGATTGCAAGCGGCCGCTGCGGATTGTCGGTGACGTCGAGGGCGAACTCGGTCAGGCTGATGTGAGTGAACCCATGATCGAGGGCCGCAGGCGCGCGGATCGAGAAGGTCCAATCGATCAGCCGCGGACCATCCGTCGTCATGATCACGTTATTAGGATGGATGTCGCCATGGCACAGCCCGTCGTCCGGCTGCTGCAGGCGGTCGATCAGCGCGAGGATGCCGGAGGCGATGTGCTTGGGCACGATATCGCCCGAGCGCCTGAAGGTGGTGTCCATCCAGCCGCGCAGATGGAAGGTCTCTGGCGGTGGCGACAACCTGTGAACGGACAAGCCGAGGGACGCGATGATTGCGCCCGCCTGGGCGAATGTCACGGCGCCGCTGCGCGTGAGCTCCAGCAGGGTCGGCCCGTCGAGGCGGCCGAGCACGATGCCGAAGCGTCCGTCCAGCGTCACCTCGCCGAACACCTCCGGCGCAGGCGCGCCGGCGGCGAAGACTGCGCGGGTCATCCGCGCCTCTTGCTGGCCGAGCCGCGGCGGGAAGCCTTCCTTGAACAGTTTTACGACCTGACCTGGCGCCCAGGCGTGGATGTCCGCCGTGCCGCCCTGATTGATCTTCTCCCCGAGGAATCCCCGCATCGCCCGTCCTCCCGCTGGTCGCGACCAAACACCGACGGCGGGCAAAAGAGAACGCTCCTGCGATCCTGGCTGCCAGCCATGATCGTGGCTTGTCCCCGGCCGCAGCGTTTGCCAGAATCGCAAAGCCTCGCGGCGGTGTGAGACAAGTCCGGTTCTGGCTCTTAGCTGACCATCTGTATGACCATCGGGAACGTCGGCTCTGCGGGGTGAAGCGGAAGCCCTCCAAGTCGGTCGCTATCGGCAGCTTTTGACCCTGAGCGGACGTGTTCGAGTGTCCTAAGTTGCCATTTCTGCGAGAACTCGCGTATGCACTACGTGTTGGATCATAGCGCGAGAAATTCAAATGACGATGGAACTGGGAGGCGCGAGAGGAGAGGGATTTGCGACCATTGCCGCTGATGGTCGTGTGTTGGATTCCTGGTTTCTTCGGCTAGAGTTGGTTGCGCAGGCCGACAAGGCGGCAACGGTGCGGCTGATGGGCAACGAGATCAGCAGATCGTTGGGTGAGTCGGCGGACGGATATGCGCGACACGACGACATCCGCAATGTCGACATCGTTTCCATTCGCACGGAAATTGCCTCCCTTGCATCTGCGCCGACTGATGTGCACGACGCATATCTTCGACTCCATCTACTGAGCCACCGGCTCGTCCAGCCCAATTGCCTGAACCTTGAAGGCATTTTCGGTCTGTTACCTAACGTTGCCTGGACGACACTCGGTCCCTGTGAATGCTCTCGTGTGCCGGAGGCGCGAATCCTGGCGCGAAAGCGTGCTCTCGCGTTTGAGGTGACCGGCCTGGATAAGTTTCCGCGCATGACTGATTATGTGACGCCTGCGGACGTGAGAATTGCAGATGCGGATCGCGTAAGACTCGGAGCCTACTTGGCTCCGGGCACAACCGTCATGCATGAAGGCTTTTGCAATTTTAATGCTGGTACGCTTGGTGCCTGCATGGTCGAAGGCCGGATCAGCGCCGGCGTGGTTGTGGGAAGCGGCAGCGACGTTGGTGGCGGAGCGTCTATCATGGGCACTCTGTCCGGAGGAGGGAAAGAGAGGATTACAGTTGGTGAGCGCTGCTTGATCGGAGCCAACGCCGGTATCGGCATTTCATTGGGGGACGATTGCATCGTCGAAGCGGGCTGTTATGTCACGGCAGGCGCGCGCATCCGTTTGGAAGATGGCCGAGTCCTGAAAGCTAGAGACCTCTCGGGCCAGAAGGGTCTTCTTTTTCGCCGTAATTCCCAGAGCGGCGCTCTTGAGGCAACCAGACGTACACCAAATTGGGACGGCCTCAACGCGCAACTTCACAGCTAGGCAGTTCAATCGAAGAGGTCGTCGGCGACAATTGTGATGTGTCAGTGATGTCGCCTTCTGGCCCTTTTTCGGACACCTCCCGCGCTTGTCTCGACGTCGGCTAACAGGGACATTTCCGACGTGATCGGCGCTGGGGCGAAGCGACACTCGTGACCCCAGGCGGACTGACGATTACATCCTCCGCCTGGAGGCCGGACTATCGCATATGCCGCGTTGGGCGGCTGCGCACATACTCGGCCTCGTGGTTCGAGACGCGCCGCAAGCGGCGCTCCTCACCATGAGGGTCTACTAGTGTGCCGCAAAACGAGACCTCATCCTGAGGAGCCCGCCAAAGGCGGGCGGTCTCGAAGGATGGCCGCAGGCGCTCTTCTCCCAAATGCGATTCCCCTTCGCCTGGAAGTGCGCCAAGGCACTTGCCATGATCCAGAAGCGGAACGATGACTTGCTGGGGAGAGCTGAATCGTTCGTTCTGCCAAGCCGTTACGAGCGGACCTGAATGATCGTCTTGCCCTGGCGTCGCTGCGCCGAGCTGAAGGTGGCGACAGCATCGTCGAGGGAGGAAACCTGTCCGATGTTTGTCCGCAGCCTTCCGTCCCGCACCCTCTGGATGATCTCGCTCAACTGACGACGATCGGCCTCCACGACGAAGTCGATGGCCAATCCGTCCAGCGGCCGAGCCTCCGCCGGGCCGACGACACTCACCAGCGTCCCTCCGGCTTTAATAAGGGCTGCAGACTGCTTCTGGATGTCGCCGCCGATGACGTCGAAGGCAAGATCGACGCTGCCGGCATCCTTGAGCGCGTCGTTCTCGAGGTCGACGAATTCATTGGCGCCGAAGTCGAGCGCTTTCTGTCGGTCGGCTGCGCGTCCCGTTCCGATGACATAGGCACCAGCCTCTCGTGCGAGTTGAACCACCATAGAACCGACCGCGCCCGCCGCACCATGCGCGAGCACGCTCTGGCCTGCCTGAAGATGGCCGTGCTGGAAAAGCCCCTGCCACGCGGTTAAGCCCGAGATCGGCAGGCTTGCGCCCACCTTGAAATCGACGTCGCCCGGCAATGGCGCGAGATTGCGCGCCTCGATGGCAATATATTCAGCGAGCGTGCCGTCGCGATACCAGTCGGCAAGGCCGAATACGCGCTGTCCCACCGACAGTCCCGTCGTGCCGTAGCCAAGCGCCGTGACTATGCCGGCGAATTCGTGCCCAGGGATCGACGGAGTTCTGTCCCGATCGCGACGATCGGTCCATGTCGAGGGCCACTCCAATTCCGTCGGAACGAATCCAGATGCGTGAACCTTCACGATCACGTCGTTGATCGCTGGTTGAGGTTCGGGCCGGTCCACCAGCTTCATCCCGGCAAATCCGGCAGCCTGGTCCGTCACAATAATCGCTTTCATCTTCGACTCCTGTATGTGTGATGTCGTTTCAGATTCCGAGCTTCCCGGTCTGCGAACCGAGAGCACCGTGCTCAGATCGAGCCGGCCGGTGCCACCGCGGGGAAGTCCTTGTCCGGATGGAACACGTTGTTGAAGAAGTTCGTCAGCGAATACATGGCCACAAGCGCGACGATCTCCATGATGTTCGCATCCGTGTAGCCCGCATCGCGGACGGCTTGCAGATCGGCGTCCGTGACATGGCCACGGCTCTCGATGATCTTGCGTGCAAACTGCACGGCGGCATCCCGCTTCGGGTCCCTGGCGTGACCCTTTCGGGCGAGGATGATGTCCTCGGCCGGCAGCTTTGCCATATGCTCCGCCGTGAAGCTGTGCACCGTCAGGCAGTAGTCGCAGCCGTTCACTTCGGAGACCGCGAGGCCGATGCTGTCGCGCGTCTTGACGTCGAGCGCCTTGCTCAACGAGCCGAGCAGAGTGGCCCATGCGTTGAACGCGATCGGGCTTTGCGCGAAGGTTGCCATCATGTTTGGAGTAAACCCGATGTTCTTGGTGAACGTATCGAGGGTTGGTTTCGAATCGGCCGGCACATGTTCCGGCTTCAGAGCAGCAGCTCTCGCCATGACATTTCTCCTGCAATGATTGACTTCGGGGTTGGTTATGCGAAGTGCAGCACATCGGCCACGGGCAGGCGCGGCTTCTGCGGCCAGTTGCCAGGCCGCTCCGGCCCGACGGTCAGCAGCATGACCGGGACTTCGTCTTCGGCCAGGCCGAACTCTTTGTGCACGGCCTCTGCATCGAAACCGATCATCGGTGTCGACCCCAGGCCTAGCGAGCGGGCTGCATAGATGATAGCTGCGGCACCGAAAGTCGCGGAGCGTACGGCCTCGTCGCGCTGGCGCTGCGGTTGATTGTCGTACAGACCGCGCGCAGGTCCTTCCCATTCCGGCACCATATGTGCCGGCATGATTCCGGCTTCCACGACTGGCGCCAGGCGCTCAGGGACGGTGCTGGCATCGGCCAACTGGCCGATGATGATGAAGGTAACGGCTGCTTCGGTGATTGCGGGCTGATTCCAGGCGATCGGTCGGAGCCGTGCCTTTGCTTGCGGTGAGCGCACGGCGATGAAGCGCCAGTTCTGCAGATGGAAGGATGTCGGCGCCGAAGTCCCGATCCGCACCAGGTCGCGGATATGATCATCGCTTAAGGTAGCGGTCGAGTCATAGTACTTGGCAGCACTGCGGCTCAGAATGGCTTCGAGCACGGCGTTTGTCGGCAGCGGCCCCGCGAGCGAACGGGAGGTTTCGGGATCGGCAGCGATTGTAGCGGTGTAGTTCATTGGGTGACTCCCTCATCAAGTGATTACGGAGCCCAACTTACGGATAGCGTTGATGATTTCGAGCCTCTATTGGCTCAAAATGATGCGCAAAAGGATCATTTGCGCCAGTGTGGATCCCCTCTGGACTACTCGCCGTTGTGTACGTGTCGGCGCCATTCCCCCGGCGTCATCCCCATCCTCTCCGCAAATACGCGCCGGAATGCCGAAACGGATTGATATCCGACCGTCTCAGCCACGGCTTCCGTGCTGATCCTTGGCTTCTTCAGCTCGTTGGCGGCCATACTCATGCGAAGATCGGTCAACAGGTCGAGGGCGGAGCGACCTAACTTGTCCTGAAACTGGCGCATGAATGTCGCCCGTGACATGCCGCATAAATCGGCCAGATCGGGAAGCTTCCAAGGGCGCGCCGGATCAGCGAACATCGCCGCAATGGCCGGTGCCAACCTCGGATTGCCAGCAAGGGCCAACAAGCCTTCAGTGGATTTTCCGGCTTCGCTTGCGGCGCGCAGAACTAGAGTGAATAAGACCGAAGAAAGCGCGTTGAGAATGGCGCGTCCTCCCGCTCGGTCACCAGCGGACTCCATTCGCATCAGCCCGACCAGTCCGGAAAGTTGACTCGATGCCGACGCGATGTCCTCTTCTCTATGATTTTCCAAAGCCCGCACGACCAGATTTGTTGGCAGGTAGTTGCGGATGAGTCGATCATGGGGTGGCACGACGAAAAACCGTCCGCACAGCAGATCCAGTTGCTCACCGCGTCCATCGTTCTCGCTCAACATCCATCCTGCGGAGCCCGTGCTTTCGTGCGTGCTGACTGGCGTTTCGCCGCTGCCGTCGTGCAGCATATGCGCCGAACCGTGAGGGAGCAGCACGATATCCCCATTCCCAAGCTCCTGCACCGTTCTCGAATCAGGGTCCTCGAAAATGGCCCGGCCCTTGACGATGACATGGTACGGGATCTCATTCGCCGCCGCCTTGGGCCAGATAACACGCCATGGTGCTCCGTAGACGCAGCGGACCTCGAGTTGGCCGGTAACGGTGATGATTTGCAGGAGATGACTCAACCAGTCGACTTGAGACATAAGACCTCGAGGGAGTGAAGCGCCGAAGCAGCATATCAAGTTGGCGACGCCTTCGCCGAAAGGCTTGGCGTTCCGTCCTCATAGATCGCGGGAACGAAGGCCAGAACGCTCATTGCGGATCGCAGCGCTGCTTGTTGCGGCGGGGCGCCTCATTCCGGACGCCGCCCCTTGGTCGCCCGGACGTCGGCTGTTGCCCCATCGCGGCATCGGTTGCGATTGCACAAGGCGGTCGGTGTCGGGCGAACCGGACATCGACGAAGATTGATAGAGCACGCGTCCCAGATTTAGTAGGTCGGATGATTGCGAAGCCCCATTTCTACTTTGCATGGGGTTGTTTTCGCAGTTTTTAGTCCCGCTCTCTAATGCCCGCCGAGATAGGCCGCGATCAGTTTTGGATCGTGGATCAGGGTGTCGGCAGGGCCCGACTGGATGATCTCGCCCGTTTCCAGCACATAGCCGTAGTCCGCGGTCTCGAGCGCAGCCCGCGCGTTCTGCTCGACGAGCAGAACCGATACGCCAAGGCTCCGCAACGAGGCGATGGTGCGGAAGATCTCGCGGACGATCAGCGGTGCGAGCCCGAGGCTCGGTTCGTCGAGCACGAGCAGCTTCGGCTTCGCCATCAGCGCGCGGCCGAGCGCAAGCATCTGCCGCTCTCCGCCCGACAATGTGCCGGCGGCCTGCTTGCTGCGTTCCCTCAGCCGCGGAAAGCGATCGAACACGTCATCGAGGCATCTCCGCGTCGCCGAACGATCGCGCAGGCTGTAGGTGCCGAGCAACAGATTGTCGGCGACCGTCATGTCAGCGAAAAGCTCGCGCTTCTCGGGCACGAGGCAGAGGCCACGCTCGACGCGGCCCTCGACGTCGATTTTCGCCAGATCGGTCCCCTGAAAGATCATTCGTCCCGTCGATCGCAACAGGCCGATCGCCGCCATGAGCAGCGTGGTCTTGCCGGCGCCGTTGGGGCCGATCACGGTCACGATCTGTCCCTGCTGGACGGACAGTGAGACGTTCCGCACCGCCTCCACCTTGCCATAGGCGACGGACACATTCTCGATCGAGAGCATCTGTGTCACGCGACGCCTCCGAGATAGGCCTCTTGCACGCGAGCGTCGCTCCGGATCGCCGCCGGCCCGCCCTCGCAGAGCTTCGAGCCGAAATCGAGCACGACGATGCGGTCGACCAGCGACATCACGAACTCCATGTCGTGCTCGACGAGCAGGATGGTCAGGTGGTCCGCGCGCAATGACCGCAGCAGCTCGGCGAGCTTGAGCTTCTCCTGGCGACGCAGCCCGGCCGCAGGCTCGTCGAGCACGAGCAGGGTCGGATCCGCCGCGAGCGCGCGGGCGATTTCGAGCACGCGCTGACTGCCAAGCGGTAGGTTGCCGGCGAGCTCGAACGGCTTCTCGCCGAGCCCGACCCGTTCGAGCTGCTGCAAGGCTTCGTAGCGCGCACTCGCTTCCTCGGCCTGGTTCAGGCGAAAGGCGCCGGCGAGCAGACCAATCCTGGTGCGTGAATAGGTGCCGAGCAGGACGTTATCGAGCAGCGTCATGCGCGGGCGCAATTTGACATGCTGGAACGTGCGCGAGATCCCGGAGCGGGCGATGCGGAATTGCTGGTCACGGGTAATCGACCGGCCGGCGAACTTGATCTCGCCTTGGTTGGCGCGAAGGGCGCCGGTGAGCAGGTTGAACATCGTGGTCTTGCCGGCGCCGTTCGGCCCGATCAGGCCGAGGATCTCGCCGGACCGCACCTCGAAGCTGACATTGTTGACGGCGACCAGGCCGCCAAATCGCCGTTGCGCGCCGCTGACCTTGAGCAGGAGCGAGCCTGGCGCGGGCTGCTCGCGGCGCGGAAGCGGCGCGGCGGCGTCCGGACGAGACAATTTCAGGTCCGGCAGGAAGCCGGCAACGAGCGGCACGATACCCTGTCGCGCCCGTTGCAGAAACAGGATGAACAAGGCCGAGAAGGCGACGATCTCCAACTGGCCCGAGGCGCCCTTCGCGATCAAGGGAAGGTAGTCCTGCACGGAATTCTTCAGCAGCGTCACGATCGCAGCCCCCACCACGCCGCCCAACACGCTGCCTGCGCCACCGACCATCGCCATCATCAGATATTCGATGCCCATGCTGGCGTCGAACGGCCCTGGGCTGACGAAGCGGCCGAGATGAGCGTAGAGCCACCCGGACAGCGCGCCAAGGAACGCAGCAATGACAAATGTCACCAGCTTGATCTGGAACGAATTGATGCCGAGGCTTTCGACCAGCGTATTGCCGCCGCGCAGCGCACGCATCGCGCGCCCGATGCGCGAGTCCAGCAGGTTGTAGCAGACGAGCAGGACCGCCCCGACGATGGCCCAGATCAGGAAATAGATCTGCCAGCTCTCGACCAGGGCGAACGGGCCGATCGAGATCGGCGGAATGCCCGAGATGCCGTTATGCTCACCGAGCCCCTCGATGTTGCCGAACAGGAATGCGATCGCCAGTCCCCAGGCAACCGTGCTCAACGACAGGAAGTGTCCTTGCAGGCGCAGCGTCACGAAGCCGAGGATCGCCGCGACGCCGCCGGTCAGGAGGACGGCCAACACCAGTCCGAGCCAGGGCGAATAGCCGTTCAGTGCGGAGGCCCACGCCGTCGAATAGGCTGCGATCCCAACGAAAGCAGCCTGACCGAACGACACGATGCCGCCAACCCCGGTCAGCAACGCAAGCCCGATGGCCGCGAGTGAGTAAATGCCAATGTAGTTCATCAATGTGATGCTGAACGGATTCAGCACCAGCGGAGCGGCGAGGAAGCAGGCGATCACCGCGGCAATGATGAGGCGAATCTGCGTCCGGGTCATTCCTCGACTTCCTCTTCGGAATGCTGCGAGGCGAGCGAGCGCCAGAGCAGGACAGGGATCAGCAGCGAGAAGACGATGACGTCCTTCAAGGTGCTGCTCTGGAATGAGGCGAAGCTTTCGAGAAGACCGACGCCGAACGCGCCAAGTGCGGCTCCCGGATAGCTGGTCATGCCGCCGATGATGGCGCCGACGAACGCCTTCAGGCCGATCAGGAAGCCTGAGTCGTAGAAGATCGTATTGACTGGCGCGATCAGGATGCCGGACACACCCGCCATCAGCGATCCCAAGAGATAGGCGATGGTCCCGGCGCGCGCCGGCCTGATTCCCATCAGCCGTGCGCCGGTCCGATTGAAGGCGGTCGCGCGCAACGCCTTGCCGATGAGGGTGAAGTCGAAGAACAGAAGGAGCAGGCCGCTGAACACGAGGGCAGCCGTCAGGATCAGCATCGTCTGTCCGGACACATTAACGCCGGCGATCTCGATCGCCAGCGAGGTCAGTGGCTCGGTCCTGACGCCTTCGGGGCCGAAGAACAGCAACCCCAGTCCGACCAGCGCGAAATGGAGCGCGACAGAGACCGTGAGCAACAGGAGCACCGAGGCGTCCGCGATCGGACGAAACACGATCCGGTCCAGCAAGGGCGCGACCGGCATGATCAATAGCAGAGCCAGCACGATCCTGACTGGCATCGGCGGATTGAAGCGCATGCCGAGCCAGACGATGCCGACCGCGAGCAAGGGAAGTGCCAGATAGCCGAGCACGGCCTTCGGTACCGCGCGAAGTTCACCTGCGCGCGCCAGCGTGGTGATCTCCATGACGCAAGCCAGGCAGGCCAGCACGACGACCAGCCCGACCGTCCCGGGAAGCTGCCTCGCGTCGAGCGCCGCCAGCGTCAGGGCGGTGAAGGCCGCAATGTCGCCGAACGGAATGAAAATCACCCGAGTGACGGTGAAGATCAGCACGGTACCGATCGCCACCAGGGCGTAGACCGCCCCGGTCGCTATTCCGTCGATCGCAAGGATCGCTGCGATGTCTGCCGTCATGGTCTCAGCCGATCTTCTTGCGGTCCTTGGCTCAGGGCGCGTAGGTCCAAGCGCCATTGCTCAAGCGCACGATCACCAGCGCGCGCTCGTCGACACCATGATAGGCGCCAGGCTTGAAGTTGTAGATAGCGTGCACGCCGGCGAGTTCCTTGGTGTTGAGAATCTCGTCGCGCAGGGCTTTGCGGAATTCGACGGTGCCGGGTTTCGCGGTCTTCAGGGCGCGCTCCGCGGCGGAGGTGAAGATCCTCCAACCGTCAAAGGAATAGGCCGAGAAGCCGTCCGTCGTCGGCATATTGTTGGCCTTCTGGTAGGCCGCGCGGAATTCAAGCGCGAGCTTCTTGGCGAAATGGCTGTCCGGAAGCTGCTCGGCCACGATGACCGGACCTGCGGAGACCTGGATTCCTTCCGCTGCCTTGCCGCCGACGCGTACGAAATCCGGATTGACCAGTGCGACGGTGCCGTAGGTCTTGCCCTTGAAGCCACGCTCGCTGAGCGCCAGCAGCGGCAGCGCACCCTGCGTGCCCGATCCGCCGATCAGCACGGCATCCGGACGTGCGGCAAGCACCTTGAGGATCTGGCCCGTCACCGAGGTGTCGACGCGTGCATAGCGCTCGTTGGTCAGCACCTTGAGGCCATCTGCAGCTTCGGAAGCCTTGGCGCCGCTGTAGACGAGATCGCCCCAGGCGTCGGAGAAGCCGATGTAGCCGATGTTCTTCATCCCATCGCGCTTCATGCGATCGGCGACGACCTTGACCAGCAGCGAGGCGGGCTGCGGAACGGAGACGCCCCATTGATCGGCCGGATCGGGCTGCCCGGCAAGCGGGGAGACGGCGATCATCGGCACCTTCAACTCGGTCGCGACGGCCGTCATCGCGATGGTCGACGGAGTGGTCGCGGTGCCGATCAGCAGATCGACCTTCTCTTCCTCGATCAGCTTGCGCGCGGCGCGAGTGGCGGCGGACGGATCGGAGCCATCATCGAGCTGGATCAACTTGATCTTCTCGCCATTGACTTCGCCCTTGTACTCGAGCGCGGCCTGGATGCCGCGCCCGTAGGGGATGCCAAGCGAGGCGCCGGGTCCGCTCAGCGATGTCACGAAGCCGACCGTAATGTCGGCCTGTGCGACCGAGGCTGCGAGAAGGCCGCCGACGAAAACAGTCAAACCCAATATGTTGCGCATTGCATTCCCCCTTGGTTGCAAATAGCGGTGACCTGAGCGAGATGTCAGCATGGATCGAGATCGGACCAGCGTGATCGATGCCGCGATTGATATCCTGGATTGGCTGGTCCTCGCGTGCCGACAGGAGTTGTGAAATGAGCGCCACCGGAGCCGGTTCCCGCGTCGAACGCCGCTTCGTTTCGACAAGGCATGGCCGCATCCATGTGGCGATCACGGGAGTGGGATTTCCTGTCCTGCTCCTGCATCAGACGCCGCGGTCGTGGGATGAGTATCGTGATGTGCTGCCGCTGCTCGGCCGCGATTTCCGCGTGATCGCAATGGATACGCCTGGCTTCGGCGATTCCGACCGGCCGGCCGGTATGCCTTCGATCGAATTGTGGGCGCAGTCGGCGCTTGGGCTGCTCGACGCGCTGGACGAGCCATATGCTGCGATCGTCGGCCATCACAGCGGCGCGGCGATCGCCGTGGAAGTGGCCGCTGCGGCAACCACGCGGGTACGCGCGCTGGTGCTCTCGGCCTGTCCCTTTGTCGATGCAGCGCGCCGCGCCAAGCACGCCGGCATGCGGGTTATTGATGATGTCGAGACGCGTACCGACGGCGTCCATCTCGCGGAGCTCTGGGCGCGGCGGCAGCCATTCTATCCGGCTGGGGATACGGACTTGCTGCGGCGCTTCATGATCGACGCCCTGAGGGCCGGCGAGATGGCGGCGGAGGGCCACCGAGTAGTGAATCGCTATCGGATGGAAGACCGTCTGGGACACATCCAGTGCCCCACGTTGGTTATTGCTCCGACAGGCGATCCGCACGCTCATCCCGTGGCCCCTAAGGTCGCTGGAGCTATCGGCGGCAGCATCCTGCGCGAACTCTCAGGAGGCATGGTGCCGCTTCCCGATCAGATGCCGGAGGCTTTTGCCGGCCTCGTGCGCGACTTCGTGATCGCCCACATCGCCGAACGCTGACATGCAAGCATCGGCCGCGGCGAATGCGAACCCGCCGGCTGCCCACGTCGTTCGGAGGTCGATGATCTCAGCCACGTTGGAGGAACCCTTGATCGACGCAACCATCAACGCGACGCGCGCGTGCGGAGCGCCGGTCTCCCCGTCAATTGTTTAAAGCCTAAAGTATCTTTCGGCTGAACGTCAATATGCCCGCTTGGTGCCCTGCGGAAAAGTTTGTCGCGGCGAACGTGCTCACGGGACGCTGAATTCGCTTGTGCAAACTACGAGGGCGCGATCTGCCTGTCCTCCCGGCAGTCGATCCTCGTCGCATCCAGAGCGTGCGGGCGCGCCGTTGAATTGACGCCAAAATTATTTTGTGATTGAAATATTTTGGTCGAGGGCGTCATCGCCGTGGCGCTGGCAACGACATGCTTGTGCGTGTTGTCGGTCTCTCAGACGTCGGCAGTTCGAGGACCGGCACCGTCCGCCCGTGAACAGGATGTCCGCTGTGCGCATCTTCTGGCAGAGCTTCGTCGACCGGACAACGAGCGCGTCCTACATGGCGCGACTTGCGACTTATCTGAACGAGATTGCCGCGCCTGGCGTCACCGTGCACGTCGAGGGCATCACGCCCGCCGATCGCGACTTTGGCCGCTTGAGCGAATTTCGCTGCGCGATTCAGGCGGTCGACAATGGGCTTGCGGCGCAAGAGCGCGGCTTTGACGCTTATGTCATGGGCCACTTCCAGGATCCGGGATTGTATGAACTGCGCTCGGCGCTGACGATTCCCGTGGTCGGCGCTGGCGAGGCCACGCTGCTGGCCGCCTCCCAGCTCGGACGGCGCCTTGGCTTGGTTACGCTCGATTCAGCTTTCGAAGTTTGGCATTACGAACAGGCCGACCGCTATGGCCTGAGCGGCCGGGTGTTGCACGTCACCGGCATGGGCTGCCGGCCGGAGGATTTTAGCGCCGCGTTCGCGGGCGATGCGACGGCAAGGGCACGTATGCTGAGCGATTTTGCAGTGTGCGCGCAGCCGCTGGTCGATCGCGGTGCCGACGTGGTCATACCGGCCGGCGTCCTGCCGGGGCTTCTGATTGCGAGCGAGCATGGTTTCAAGGTTGGTCATGCGCCTGTGGTCAATTGCGCGGCGGTCGCGCTGAAGAGCGCCGAGATGTGGGTGCAACTGCAGCGCCTCAACGGCACCGAACCGAGCCGCGGGCCGAGCTTCGCGCTGGCCAATGACCGCGCCCGCCAGGATTTTCGCGCACTCGTGACCCGCACGCAGAGCAACGAACCCGGATACCCCGAGGACAAGCATGCTGTCGCCCGCCAGGATTCTCTATGAGGCCGAAGTCACTGCGACCGGCGGACGCGACGGCAAGGCCGCGAGTGACGACGGGCTTCTGTCAGTGTCGCTGTCGCTGCCGAAATCCTTGGGCGGCCCGGGCGGGCCAGGAACCAATCCAGAGCAGCTTTTTGCCGCAGGGTATGCAGCCTGCTTTCTCGGCGCGGTGAACCTCGTTGCGCGCACGCGCAAGATCGCGCAATCGGCAGAGCCCACCGTCACCGCCAAGGTCGGCATGGGACCGGTCGCGGTCGGCTACGCGCTCACCGTCGAGCTCAAGGTGCTGCTCCCCGGTGTAGAGGAATCCGTCGCCGAGGAAATCGTTGCCGGCGCGCACGAGCGCTGTCCCTATTCGAACGCAACGCGCGGCAATGTCGACGTCAAATTGACCGTGCTCTGAGCGGCCTTGCGGTAGGGAACCGGCAGTCTTATGCAGCGCTCCGTCCGAACACCTTATGACCGGGTTGTGATGGCGGTTCCGGTGACGATCCCGTATGTGCGCTACTCGATTGAAAGCGCGCAATGGTGGATCGGCCGTGCGCTGAAATCGCTGGTCGAGGGTGCCGGGATCACACCGCGCGATCTCGATGGGTTCTGCGTTTCAAGCTTCACGGCGGGGCTAGACAGCGGGATCGGGCTGACCCAGCATTTCGGGCTGTGCGTGCGCTGGGTCGATACCATTCCGCTCGGCGGTGCGAGCGCGATTGCCGCGCTGCGTCGCGCCGCACGGGCGGTGCAGGCGGGCGATGCCCGCATCGTGGCCTGCGTAGCCGGCGACACCAACCATGTCGATTCGTTTCGTTCCACGCTCGAGAACTTCTCGCGCTTCAACCAGGATGCGGTCTATCCCTATGGCGCTGGCGGCGCCAATGCCAGCTTTGCGCTGATCGCGCGCAACTACATGCGCACGTACGGTGCCCGGCGTGAGGATTTCGGCAAGATCGCCGTCGCCCAGCGCAGCAACGCGCTTCGCAATCCGCACGCTTTAATGAAAACGCCGCTGACCATCGAGCAGTACATGTCGGCGCGCCCTATTGCCGATCCGATCCATCTGTTCGATTGCGTGATGCCGTGCGCCGGCGCGGAGGCTTTCCTGGTGATGGGGGAGGATGTTGCCGCGTCGCTGAATTTGCCGTCCGCAAAAATCCTGGCCACCATCGAGCGCCACAATGCCTTCAGCGAGGATCCCGTTCAGGTTCGCGGCGGCTGGGCGATGGACGTCGACGAGCTCTATGGGATGGCCGGCGTCACGCCGGACGATCTCGATTTCGTCGAGACCTATGATGATTACCCCGTGATCTCGATGATGCAGTTCGAGGATCTTGGCTTCTGCCGCAAGGGTGAAGGGCCCGATTTCGTGCGGCAGCACGACCTCACGATCGACGGCTCGTTCCCGCATAACACCTCCGGCGGTCAATTGTCGGTCGGGCAGGCCGGTGCGGGGGGCGCCTATCTCGGGCTGGTCGAGGCGTTGCGCCAGGTTCTCGGGCTCGCCGGTTCGACACAAGTCAAGGATGCTCGCATCGGCCTGGCGTCGGGCTTCGGAATGATCAACTATGATCGCGGCCTCGCCTCGGGCGCGGCGATCCTCGCGGGACGAGGCTCATGATCGACCCGATCGCAAAGCCGCGTCGGAAGAATCCCCTTGCGCGGACGCGGCTGCCGACGTCGCCGCCGGGCGCACGAAGCCGTGCGTCGCACGGCCTTACACGCGCCGCTGCCGAGGGGCGCTTCGTGCTGCAACGTTGCAGCGCTTGCGCGAGCTTTTGCTATCCGGCGCGCGATGCCTGCCCTGTGTGCCTGTCGGCCGATCTCGTTTTTGCAGATGCGCCGCGCCGCGGAATGCTGTTGAGCGAAACCACGCTGCATGTTCCGGCCGACGTGCATTTCCGCGAGCGCGCGCCGTGGCGCATTGGGCTGGTTGCGATGGACTGCGGACCCACGCTGGTGACGCATCTCCATGCCGATTGCGAGGAGGGGCGGCCGGTCGTGATGTCGCTTCAACTCGACAAGAGCGGGCAGGCCGTGGCCTTCGCGCACCCCGAACGTGAGACCCCCAACATGACGGACGACAAGCAGTGGCGTGAGATGACGGCCGATCCGAAGTTTCGACGCGTCCTGGTGACGAACGGACGGAGCGTCGTCGGTCAGGAGGTGGTGACCGCGCTGAAGACTGCCGGCGCGTCGATTGTGTTCGTCGGCGTCGCCGAGCCGTGGAAGCCGTTCCGCGGCGAGGATGCCTTGCGCGCGCTTGACGGCGTCGAGATCGTGCCGCTCGACGTCGGCGACGAAAAGTCTGTCGCCGATCTGGCGGCGGATATCGGCGGCAAGGTCGATATCCTCGTGAACACCGCCGAGCACGTCCGCTCCGGCGGGTTGCTCGATCGCCGGGGGACCAGCGTCGTGCGCGACGAGATCGACCAGGCCTATCTCGGCTTCGTGCATCTGGCGCAGGCGTTCGGTCCGGTGATGCGGATGCGCGGCGCCGATGGCATTAATAGCGCTGCCGCCTGGGTCAATATCCTCTCGGTCTATGCGCTGGCGAACTGGCCGGTGTTCGGCGCATATTCGGCCTCGCAAGCCGCCTGTCTGTCGCTGTCGCACTGCCTGCGCGCGGAGCTTCGGCCCGGCGGCGTCAAGGTGGTGAATGTGCTTACGGGCCCGCTCGACATCGAGTGGTTCCAGACAGTGCCGCCGCCGAAGGTCGCGCCTCGCGTGGTCGCGACCTCAATCGTATCGGCGCTGAAGCGCGGACTTGAGGACGTGTTCGTGGGCGACGTCGCCGAGGACATTCGCCAGCGTCTTGCGGCCAATCCCAAGGCGGTCGAACGCGAGCTAGGGACGTAACCAGCTTGTCGAAACGGGAGAAGCGCAATGGACAGCAGCAGTCTGATGCAATTTGCCGGGGCGGTGGCATCCGGCGCGGTGTGGGTTGTCGATCTGACCTTCACGCTCAGTCCGGATTTCCCGGTCATCGTGCTGCCGCCGGAATTTGGCCAGGCCGCGCCCGTGCGCATCCAGCGGATTTCGCAATACGACGCCGCCGGTCCCGCCTGGTACTGGAACAACCTCAGCTTCGGCGAGCACACCGGCACGCATTTCGACGCGCCGATCCATTGGTTTACTGGCAAGGATCTGCCGAACAATTCGGTCGATACGCTGCCGGTGCGCGACATGATTGCGCCGGCCTGCGTGATTGATTGTTCGGCGCAAGCTGCGCAGGATCCGGATTTCCTGCTGACGATACCGGTCGTCGAGGCCTGGGAGAAAAACCACGGACGGATCCCGGAACGCCATTGGGTGCTCCTGCGCACCGACTGGTCGAAGAAGGGCTGGCGCGACTACGCCAATCTAAGGGACGACGGTGCGCACACGCCCGGACCGGATGCTGCCGTCATGCGCTGGCTCGTCGAGGAGCGCGGCATCATCGGGCTCGGTACGGAGACGATCGGGACCGATGCCGGCCAAGCCGGTCATCTCGATCCGCCGTATCCGGCGCACCATTTCCTGCATGGTGGCGGACGCTACGGGCTGCAATGCCTGTGCAATCTCGATCAGCTCCCGGCAACCGGCGCAGTGGTCGTGGCCGCGCCGCTCAAGATCCAGAACGGTTCCGGTAGCCCGCTGCGCGTGCTCGCGCTGGTGCCCGCACCGCAGGGTTAGAGTTCTCCGTTCGCATCGAGTGAAATCATGAACAAGACATTTGTTGTCGGCGCCACACTCTTGCTGGGCCTCGTGACGCCGGCACGCGCTGAAATCCTTGTGGGATTCGTGACCGGGCTGAGTGGGCCGGTGTCTTCGATCGGCGTGCCGAACGCCAAAGGGCTGGCTGCGGGCCAGGCGTATGTCGGCGAGATCGACGGTGAGAAGGTCCGCGTCATCCAGCTCGATGACGGCTCGGATCCGGCTGCGTCGACGCGCGACGCGCGCAAGCTCGTGGAGCAGGAAAAGGTTGATTTCCTGATCGGGACATCAGGCGCGCCGCAGACGCTGGCGATGGCCACGGCCGCGGTCGAAATGAAGGTGCCGATGGTCGCGATTTCGCCGATCGCGCCGGTGCCGGCGGGCGAGGGCGGACCATGGGTGGTGCAGACGCCGCAGCCGACGCCGCTTTTGGTGCAGGGCATCGTCGATCACATGAAGAGCCGTGGCGTGAAGACCGTGGCGTTCATCGGCTTCTCCGATGCTTTCGGCGATTTGATGTACACGTCCTTGGTGCAAGGCGCCGAGAAGGTCGGGATCAAGGTGATCGCGAACGAACGTTATGCGCGTTCCGATACTTCGGTCACCGCGCAGGTGCTGCGCGCGATCTCTGCGCGGCCCGATGCGATCATGCTGGGCGGCACCGGGACGCCCGGCGCGCTGCCCGTGATCGCGCTGTCCGAGCGCGGCTACAAGGGTCCGCTCTACGGCAATCACGGCATGATCAGCGCCGATTTCCTGCGGCTCGCCGGCAAATCGGCGGAGGGCATCATCTGCCCGACCGGGCCGGTGACGGCCGCCGAGCAACTTCCCGAGGGCAATCCAATCCGCAAGGTCGCGCTTGCGTTCCGCTCAGCCTACGAGAAGGCCAACGGCGAGGCGCCGGCAGATGCCTTTTCCCCCTATGCTTTCGACGGCTGGCTGGTGTTCATGGATGCCGCCAAGCGCGCCAAGGCAACGGGTGCGGCGCCGGGCACGCCAGCGTTCCGCAACGCGCTGCGCGAGGCGCTGTTCACGACCAAGGACGTGGTGGGTGCGCACGGCATTTACACCTATACGCCGGCCGACCGTCACGGCGTCGACGACCGCGCACGGATTCTGGTCCAGATCGAGAACGGCAAGTACAAGCTGCTGCCGTAATGGCTGCGGCCCGCAGCTCAGCTATGACGCAACTTCGCCTTGAGGGCGCGCATGTCGATCGCGCGGTTGGACGCGACGGCGGCAGCCGCCAGCGTCTTGATCTCGCCACGGGCAAGCTTGCGCGTCGATGACAAGGGCAGTTCGTCGACGATTGCGACGTAGCCCGGCACCTTGTGATAGGCAAGGCGCTCCGCGCAGGCCTTGACGATCGATGTCGCGAGCGCGTCGGCGTCGTCGACCTTTGCGTTCGGCACGATGAAGGCAAAAACCTCTTCGCCGCGGATGTCGTCCGGAACAGGGGTCACCGCGCAGCCGCTGATGCGAGCATCCATGTAAAGCGCACTTTCGACCTCGAGCACTCCGATATTCTCGCCGCTGCGACGCACGATGGTCTTCTTGCGGTCGAAGAAATACATCAGGCCGTCTTCGTCGGCGTATACAAGATCTCCGGTATGGAACCAGCCGCCGTCCCAGGCCGCTTCAGTGGCCTCTTCATCCTTCAGGTAGCCGCTGAAGAATCCGGCTCGCGGGGCGTCGCCCTTGGCGCGGACCAGCAATTCGCCGGGTTTGCCAAGCGCGACGTCGGCGCCCTGATCGTCGACGAGGCGATACTCCATGCCGTCGGATGGCCGGCCGACGCAGCGCGCGCCGAAGCCGGCAGGCTCCCGTGCGGTGGTGGTGGCCGCGGCGCCTCCGGTCTCGGTCATCGCCCAGGCCTCGACGATCGGGATGCGGTAGCGCTCCTCGAAAGTGGCGCGGTGGCGGACGTCGACGCCGGGTGCAAAGGCGAAGCGCACGCGGTGCTGCCGCTCGACCTCGGTCACTGGAAGTTGCAGCAGAATGGCCGGAATGACTCCGAGGCAATGCACGACAGTTGCGCCGCTATCGGCCACACACTGCCACCAGCGGTTGGCGTGAAAGCGGTCGAGCGGCACCACGGCGCCGCCAAGCACCATCATCCCGACGGCACTGCAGCCAAGCGCGTTCATGTGGAACATCGGCAAAGGCGTCAGGTTGATTTCGCGGTCCGGCTGTAATGCCGCGACGCCGCCTTGCGCGAGATACCAGTCGGCAACCTGAAGGAAATAGCGGTTCGAGAGCATGCATCCCTTCGGTTTTCCGGTGCTGCCGGAGGTGAACAGCAGCGCGCATTCGTCTTCGAAATTCGGATGCTGGCCGGTAACGTCGCTTTCGCACGCGGGAATGCGGCCGTCGGTATCGATCAGGCGAGCGCGTCCGAGTCGTGCATCCCGGGTCACATGGATGCGATCAGAGGTCGCCACCAGCAGGTCGGCCTGCGACAACTCGAGCTGGAAGGACAGCTCCTCGGCGCGGACGTCGGGATTGATCGGAACGATCGAAACTCCGAGCGCATTGAGCGCCAGCCAATGCAGGAAGAAGACCGGACGATTTTCAAGCAGCAGGGCAACCCGGGCGCCGCGTCCATAGCCGGCGGCCGCATACTCCGCGCGCAGGCGATCGACGTCGGTCTTGAAACTCCCGTATTTGATCCTGAACCCGTCTGGCGCGTAGGGCAGCCCCGCGCTCGCCGGCGCAATCAGGAAGGGCACGTCCGGTAGCCTTGCGGCTGTGGCCGCGAAAGCATCGGCTGGCGATCGATAGCGGATGTCGCGGCTCATTGCGGCCCTGGCTCCTTTTGACGCCTTCGGGCCCGCCCAGCGGGCGGCGCCCTTCGCACGCAGCCCGTGCTGCGACTATGGCTTTGGGTGAATACTTTAGGCCTAAACTATCTCGATGGCCAATAGCGAACCGGCAAACCGGCGGCGAAGCAGTGAAGGTGCGCGTGCAGACAGGCGGCCGGGCGATGAGCGGATCGGTCGGTCTGGCCGCTTTCCGTCGGCCGATTGTTCCGGGGAGCTTGTCAAGCTGTCTCGCAAGGGGGCGTCCGCAAGATTCCGTCAGCCGTCGACTCATCGAGCCAGAGCGGTGTCGCTGCTTGCGTGAATGCGATCGGTGTACTTTGCGGTGATCGGCGCAAAGGCTGTCGGCAACGGACCATCGGTGAAGAGGTGATGGCACTCGTCGAGATGGCCACCTCGCACGCTCGCGTTGCGACCAAACTTCGTGGTGTCGGCGACGAGCACGGCTGTGCGTGAATTCGCGACGATGGATTGCCGCGCCTGAACTTCGCCGAGGTGAAAATCGAGCAGCGTGCCATCCTGGTCGACGCCGCCAACCCCGAAGATTCCGTAGTCGGCTCGAAAGCCCGCGAAAAAGCGCGCGGCAGCCTCGCCGACGATGTCGCGGTCAAGCGGGCGGAGCGTCCCGCCGGCGATCGTGATCTCTATGTCCGGATTATGTGCGAACGCGGCGGCGACGTTCAGGTTGTTGGTGATCACGCGCAGATCGTGACGACGCGACAGCGCCTGCGCGACGTATTCGGGCGTCGTGCCTAGCCCGATCATCAGCGAGGCGCCGTTGGGAATGAACTTCGCAGTCGCATGCGCAATGCGCCGTTTGGCGTCGGCATTCAATCCCTGTCGGCTGCCATAGGCAAGATTCTGGTTCTGAACCGGGAGGCTGACGCCGCCGTGGATTCGGCGGAGCAGTCCTTGATCGCAGAGCGCATTCACGACACGGCGAATAGTCTGCTGCGTCACGTCAAAGCGCGTCGCAAGGTGCTCGATCGAGGCGAAGCCTTCCTCGCGCACGATCTCCAGTATGTGGGCCTGACGTGACGCGGCGGTCTTGAGCATTGGGTTATCCGTCTCCACCAAAGTATCATTTGAACGCCGAGGAGGCAATTTTCTGTTTCATATGGCGTCACATTATGTTCATATGAACATTATACGCACTGCGCCGATGAATGGTGCGCGGTCTGGGAGGAACGATATGGATCGGTCTGCTTCTGGTGGCCGGCCTTCGGCTGCTCCGCCGGAGCAGGACGCGGCGAGTGCACGTGGTGATGTCTGCACTCCGCACCGATCCCCGCAGCTAAGAGCAAGCAGGGCATGTCAGCGATTACGCTGAGTCACGTCTCCAAGTCTTGGGGGGCGATGCGCGCGGTCGACGATGTCAGTCTGACGGCGGATGAAGGCTGTTTGCTGGTGCTGCTCGGTCCCTCGGGTTGTGGCAAGTCGACGACACTTCGCCTGATCGCGGGGCTTGAGGAGGCCGATGCCGGCACAATTGCCATCGGTGGCATCGACGTGACCCATCTCACCCCGGCGCAACGGAAGATCTCCATGGTCTTCCAGTCCTACGCATTGTTTCCGCATTTGAGCGTGGCCGAGAATATCGTTTTCGGCCTCCGCGTGCGGCGCGTGTCGCGCGCCGAGAGAGACCAGCGGCTCCGGCGCGTCGCCGACATTGTCGGCCTGTCGCACCTGCTTGAACGCAAGCCGTCTCAGTTGTCCGGCGGTCAGCGCCAGCGTGTGGCGCTGGGACGAGCGATCATCGCGGAAGCGCGGGTCTGCCTCATGGATGAGCCGCTTTCAAATCTGGATGCCAAGCTGCGCCACGAGATGCGCACCGAGATCCGCGCGCTGCAACAGCGCCTTGGAATGACGATGGTGTACGTGACTCACGACCAAACCGAGGCGATGACGATGGCCGATCGCGTCGTGCTGATGCGCGACGGCCGGATCGAGCAGAACGGCTCGCCCGAGGAGCTTTATAACCGTCCAGCAACGGCGTTCACGGCACGCTTCATTGGCACGCCGCCGATGAACCTGCTGCGTCAAGGTGATCATCTCATCGGTATCCGGCCTGAACACATCCGCATCGTGTCGGGTGGCAATCACGCGGCGCGGGTCAAGGCCGTCGAGCATCTCGGAGCTGACAGCATCATCCTGTGCGAGATCGACGGTCAGCCGGCCGCGGTTCGGCTCGACGGTTTCAGCAGAGTTCAGCCAGGCGAGGACGTCTGGATTGCGTGGGAGCCTCGCGACGAGCATCGGTTCGATCCGGTCTCGGAACGGCGATTGGCGAGCACCTTCAAAGAGGGGCAGCTCACGGCGTCGGGCCAATCGCGGTGATTTTCGGGTCGGCGGAATCGGTTCAATGAGGGAGACTAAAAGATGTTTGCGCGACGAACGATATTGATGGCGGCTGCACTCGCTGCGCTGTCCATGGGCGCCCGTCCTGCAGCCGCGGTGGATTTGACGATGTATTATCCGGTTGCCGTCGGCGGTCCCGTTACGAAGATCATCGATGACATGGTCGCGCGGTTCGAGAAGGACAATCCGGACATCAAGGTCACGGCCGTCTACGCCGGAAACTACACGGATACGATGACCAAGGCGATGACGGCCATGAAGGGCGGGCAGCCACCGCAACTGTCGGTCCTGCTATCCACCGATGTCTTCACGCTGATGGACGAAAACGCCATCGTTCCGATCGACGGGCTGGTCAGCGACAAGGCGTGGTTCAAGGAGTTCTATCCGGCGTTCATGGCGAACGGGCAGATCGACGGCAAGACCTGGAGCATCCCGTTCCAGAGGTCGACGATTGTGCTGTACTGGAACAAGGAAGCCTTCAAGGAGGCAGGCCTTGATCCCGAAAAGGCGCCGGCGTCCTGGGACGAAATGGTCGAGATGTCGAAGAAGCTGATCAAGAAGGACGGCTCCGGAAACACCACGCGCTGGGGCGTCGAAATTCCCTCGACCGGCTATGGCTACTGGATGTTGCAGGCACTGACCATCGAGAACGGCCAGAAGATGATGAACGAGCCCGGTAACGAGGTCTATCTGACCGCGCCGAAGACGGTCGCCGCGCTCGACTACTGGGTCGAACTGTCGCGCAAGCACAATGTGATGCCGGCGGGCAGCATCGACTGGGCGACGCTGCGCACAGACTTCGTTGAAGGCAAGACGGCGATGATGTGGCACACCACCGGCAACCTGACTGCCGTCAAGGATGCCGCAAAGTTTCCCTTCGGCGTCGCCATGCTGCCCGCCAAGGAACGGCGGGGTTCGCCGACCGGTGGCGGCAACTTCTACCTCTTCAAGAGCGCGTCTCCCGAGCAGCAGAAGGCAGCCGTCAAGTTCATCCAGTGGATGACGGCGCCGGAGCGTGCGGCAGAATGGAGCATGAAGACGGGCTACGTCGCCGTCTCGCCGGCCGCCTACAAGACCAGCGCGATGCAGGAATATGCGAAGGGCTTTCCGCAGGCTGTCGTCGCGCGCGATCAACTCGAGCACGCGATTCCGGAGCTCTCCGTCCACGAGAACGGCCGCATCTACAAGTTCGTCAATGATGCCGTGCAGGCCGCGGTCACCGGCACGCAGAAGCCGCAGGAGGCGTTGGCTGCCGCACAGCAGCAGTCCGACCGCGTGCTGCGCGCCTACAAGTAAGGGAAATGGTGGGGTGGCGGCTCGCCGCCATCCCACCACTGACGGATGTCCGACTACGCCGCCTCATCGCCGATCTCCCGACGTCGCGCTGGATCGCAGGCGTGGTGGAATGCAGCGAATGCCTGGCTGCTGCTGTTGCCGGCGGCGGTCCTGCTGATCGCGTTCACCCATTACCCGATCCTGGCGACGATCCGGCATTCGCTGTTCGTCACGCGCCGGAACGGCACCGAGGTTTTCGTCGGCCTCGACAGCTACCAGGCCATGGCGGCCGATCCGATCTTCCGGAAAGCGCTGGTCAACAATTTCTGGTTCGCGCTCGGCACGATTCCGACGTCGATCGCGCTCGCACTGGTGATGGCGATTTGGGTCAATCGCAACATGCGCGGCCGCGGCTTCCTGCGCCTGGCCTATTTCACGCCGACGGTGCTGCCGATGATCGCGGTCGCCAACATCTGGCTGTTCTTCTACACGCCGGACTACGGGCTGCTCGATCAGTTGCGTGGACTGTTCGGTCTCGCCGGCTGGAACTGGTTGGGCGATCCCTCGACGGTCATGGGGTGCCTGATCGTGATGGTGATCTGGAAGGAAGCCGGCTTCTTCATGATCTTCTACCTGGCGGCCCTTCAGCAACTCTCGCCGGACCTCGACGAGGCCGCGGCGATCGAGGGTGCGAGCCGATGGTACACGTTCCGGCGGATCACGTTTCCATTGCTGATGCCGACCACGCTGTTCGTGGCGATCAACGCCGTCATCAACTCGTTCAAGCTGGTGGATCACCTCGTCATCATGACCAAGGGCGGTCCGAACAATGCAAGTACGCTGCTGCTCTATTATATCTATGAGGTCGCCTTCACCTTCCAGGACTCTTCCTACGCGGCAACGCTCACCGTTGTGCTTCTGGTGCTGCTGAGCGCCGTCGCGCTGGTCAAGTTCGGCTATCTCGACCGCAGGATCCATTATCAATGAGAGGCCGGACCCATCCCGTCGAGGTGACCGCCGCCTGGTTCCTGGCCTTGATCTGGCTCGCGCCATTGGCCTATGCGTTCTGGAGCGCAGTGCATCCAGCCGCTTACGCAACGTCGTTCAGCCTGTCGGCGCCGTGGACGCTGGAGAACTTCGCCCGGGCCTGGAAACAGGCGCCGTTCACCCGCTACTACCTCAACACAATTGTGCTGGTGAGCCTGATCCTGATCGGGCAACTGATCCTGTCGACGCTGGCCGCCTATGCTTTCGCGCGCTTCAAATTCAAGGGCAGCGGCATCGCGTTTGCGCTCGTTCTGCTCCAGCTGATGATCATGCCTGACGTGCTGATCGTCGAGAACTACCGCATGATCGCTAAGTTGGGCCTGCTGGACACGATCCCCGCGATTGCTGTGCCTTATCTCGCCAGCGCGTTCGGCATTTTCCTGTTGCGGCAGACGTTCAAGAGCGTCCGGCAGGAACTCGTCGAAGCCGCTCGGGTCGAGGGAGCGGGGCCCTTGGGGATTCTCTGGCGGGTCTACGTCCCGCTGGCGCGCCCGACTTATGTGGCGTTCGGGCTCGTCTCGGTCAGCTATCACTGGAACAATTTTCTGTGGCCGCTGATTGTCACCAACTCGGTCGAGGCGCGGCCATTGACAGTTGGCCTCGCGGTGTTCGGCGCGCCGGAGACGGGAGTGGACTGGTCGGTCATCACAGCGGCAACCGTGATGACAATGGCGCCGCTGCTGATTGCATTCCTTCTCTTCCAGCGACAGTTCGTCCAGTCGTTCATGCGCGCAGGGATTCGTTGATGCATCTCCTCACCTGGAACATTCAATGCGGCAAGGGCTGCGATGGCGTGACCGATCTTGCGAGGATCGTTGCGACCGCCAAGCGGATATCTGATGCGGATGTCTTCTGCTTCCAGGAGGTGAGCTCGAATTTTTCCAAACACGACGGGGGAGGCGATCAGAGCGCGCAACTTGCCGCGCTGCTGCCTGACTACATGCCCGTGTTCCGACCGGCGATCGAGACCGTCGATCAAGCCGGCCGGCTGCATCAGTTCGGCAACATGACCCTGTCGCGCCTGCCGGTCGTCCAGATCACCAATCATCTTCTGCCTTGGCCTGAGGCGGGCACAGTGCGTAGCATGCGCCGCCATGCCCTGGACGTGACGGTTCGGGCGCCCTTTGGCACGCTACGCATCGTCAATACTCATCTCGAGTATTATTCGGCCGCTCAGCGAGAAGCGCAGATTACGCAACTATTGGACTTGCAGCAGGACGCATCGACCAGCCCAAAGGCGCCCACAGCGCCGCCCGACGAACCCTATGAAAGCCAGACCGTTGCGGCATCGAGCCTGATGTGCGGCGATTTCAACTTCGATGTCACCGATCCGCAGCACGCCTTGATACACCGGTCGAGCCGTCCAGGCCTCAACTATCGCGATGCCTGGACGGCTGGTCGTCCCGATCGTCAGCGGTCACCGACCTGCGGACTATATGATCACGTCCAATGGACCAATGGACCCGATTGTCGCGACTTCATTTTCGTGACGGAAGATCTGGTCGGCCGTATCAATCACATCGATGTCAATGGCGAGACCAGTGCCTCCGATCATCAACCGGTGTTCGTTGAACTCGCGGATTGAGAGCGTTTGGACTCGAACTGACCGTCCCGGGTGCTCCGATGAGACATGGTGCTGAGGGGAGCATTCCTCCGGAACGCTCGGCGTTCCCCATCGATCGAGCTGAACGACCTTGACCTAGGCCGTTCGTGCAGGCAATTGCTGGATTGACCTTGCACAGTGGGATATCCCCGCCGGCCGCCAAGCCTGCCGCGGTGGTGGCTTTTCTGCGGCCAGTCCAACAGGATCAAGATCTAGGCCAGCGGCATCAACCGGGTCGATCAGAGGTACTCGCGTCAGCCGTGACCGCGAAACAACGACGGATTCAGCGTGGGACATTCAAAAAAGGTGCGCGCCGCCAGCCGTGCGACAAAGAAGAGCAAGAGGGCATCGCGTATCGAAGTCTCCTCGTCGTCGCCGCTCGGCATGCTGGCTCTTCACCTTCTTGCACAGTTGCGAAAATCCGCGCGCGGCGGCGTCGTCTTTCTTGCTGAAAACGAGAACAGGGCGGAGCGGCTCGGGAGTGTGGTTCACTCGCTTGATCCTTCGTGCGGCGTATTGGTTTTCCCGAGGCTGAATACGCTACCGTTTGACCAGTTAGAGCCGTCCCGGGAGATCGCAGGTCGACGAAGCTCGGTGTTGCGACGTCTGGCCAAGGCAAGAAAGCCTGTCCTGCTGGTGTCGACGGCGGAGGCCGTGATGGAACGGCTGCCGATGCCGTCGGCCTGGTCGCGCGTTGGGTTGGGCTTGAAGGTCGGAGCGGCTTATTCCGAGCGGGATCTGAAGACGCGCCTCGAAGCGCTCGGATACGCCGTGGATGAAGAGGCGGAGTATCCAGGCGGCGTACTGTTCCACGGAATGACGTTCGAGGTGTTTCCTGCAGGCGCTCTCGGTCCGTTCAGGATAGAGCACGCCAAAGGCGTGATCCGAAAGATTGCGGCGGTCGACCCGGTCGAACACGAGATCATCTACGAGACCAAGGAGCTTCCGATCGACCCGATGTCGGAGCGGCTTGCGTTCGCCGGCAAGCGTGCGGGACGGGCGACGCTGCTCGACTATTGTGGCGGAGCCAAGTGGATCGCGGATGCAGGCGTGCCTGCGCATGCCGATAGCTGGCTGGATACGATCGGAGAGGCGGCTGGTCGCAAGGAGGCCGCGCGCGAATATCTCGCACGGAGTGACTGGAAGGGACTGGCGAAGCGCGTCAGCATGCTGCCTGACAAGTCGGCGTTCAAATCGACGCCGGATTTCTCAAAGCTGACCTCGCCGAGGAAGGCCCTCCGTGCATTTGTCGCCGACACGCAGCGCGCCGGATCGCGGCTGCTTTTCGTTGCCGCGCTGGAGGAGGACTTGCGAGCGATGGAGCGGATCGCCGGCATCAAGGCGGAGCGCTTTGCGGATTGGCGCGAAGCGACGGCGGGGCGGAGCCGAGAAGGGGCGCTCCTGGCTGACTTCGATGCAGGCTTTGTCGGGGCCGGCGCAAAGCCTCTTGTCGTGGTGACGGCGGCCGATGTCCTCGGCAGTAGGGCTCATCATCCGCAACCCATGGCCAGAGCCTGGAATGCGGCATTCGATCACCCGGATGTGCCGGAGCAGGGCACGGTGGTCGTTCATCTGCAACGAGGACTGGCGTTGCTCGATGGCTTGCAGGCCGTGCAAACGGGAGGCGGAGCGTCGCGCGAGATGGTCAAACTCGTATTCGCGGCAGATGATGCCGTCCTCGTTCCGCCCGCGGACTTGGCTCTGATCTGGCCTTATGCCGCGGAGCTGGGCAAGCTGACACTCGACCGGGCGGACGGAAGTTCCTGGTGGGCGCGGCGTAGCGAGGCGGAGAAGGAGATTCAAACGTCCGCCAAAGAGCTCGCCAAACACATCAGACAGCGGCGCCGCCGGCGCGCTCCCAAGCTGGTGCCGCCGGGCCCTGCCTACGAGAAGTTCGTTGCACGCTTTCCGTACTTTGCGACGATCGACCAGGCGAAGGCTATTCGAGATGTCCTGGATGATCTTGCATCGGGTCATCCCATGGACCGCGTCATATGCGGTGACGTCGGATTTGGAAAGACCGAGGTGGCGCTGCGGGCGGCGGCGGCCGTGGCGCTGGCAGGCAAGCAGGTGGGGGTTGTGGTGCCGACAACCGTCCTGGCGCGACAGCATATCGCGACCTTCCGCAAACGCTTTGGTCCGTTCGACATCGAGGTGGGAGGCCTCTCGCGGGCCACCTCGGCAGCCGAGACCAGGGATACGAAGGAGCGGCTCAGGAGCGGAAAGCTCAAGATCGTGATCGGCACGCAAGCGCTGGCATCGAAGGACGTGAAGTTCGCGAATCTCGGCCTCGTGATCATCGACGAGGAACAGCATTTTGGAGCGGCGGAGAAGGCGAAGCTCTCGGAGCTATCCAAGGGAGTTCATACGCTCTTGATGAGCGCCACGCCGATCCCGCGGACTCTTGCGGCGGGTCTCGCGGGCTTCAGGGATCTCAGCGTCATCGCGACCCCGCCGGTCCACCGGCTGCCGGTCGTGACCAGAATAGCTCCGCTTTCGGATGCCGCTATCGCCTCCGCATTGCTGCGCGAACGCAGTCGGCACGGCCAAAGCTTCCTGATTTGTCCCCGCGTTCAGGATCTCGACCCGATCCTGGCGCGTGTGCAGGCAGTGGCTCCCGACCTTCGCATCGTCTGCCTCCATGGCAAGCTGCCCGCCGACGAGATTGACGACCGGATGATGAGCTTCGTCGAGGGCGAGGCTGACGTTCTCTTGGCAACCAACATCGTCGAGAGCGGTCTCGACATTCCACGCGCGAACACCATCGTGGTCTGCTGGCCCGAACGGTTCGGTCTTGCGCAACTGCATCAACTCCGGGGACGCGTGGGGCGAGGCGGAACGCGCGCGTTCGCCCACCTGTTGACTGAGTCCGGCTCGGAGCATTCCGAGAAGCGCTTGGCCGTGCTGGAGGAGTTCAGCAGACCAGGCGCCGGCTTTGCCATCAGCGAGCGTGACCTCGACCTCAGGGGCGCCGGCGATCTGTTTTCGGAGCGGCAATCGGGCCATGTCCAGGTGCTCGGACCTGTGCTCTATAGTCACCTTCTGAAGATTGCCTCGGAGAAAGCCGATAACGGCGCTGCCGATCTTTGGGTGCCGGATCTCAACCTGCCCCTCGAAGACACGCTGCCCACGAGCTACGTCCAATCGGAGCCGGTCCGGCTCGAGATCTATGGTCGCGTTGCCAGATGCCTGAGTGAGGACGATCTCGACGACCTGGAAGATGAAACGACGCGTCGTTTCGGCAGGCTGCCGGCGCCGGCCCAGGCGTTCTTCGCGGCTGCAAAGCTGAGGATGGAGTGCAAGCGGAGGGGGATCATCCGGCTCGATATCGGACCGGAGGCGATCGCGGCGAATTTCTTGCCCGGGCGACTGCGGAAATCCAAGGCACGATCGCTACAACGCGACGGCGATCGCGTGGTCTGCATCTGCAAGACGCATGAGGACCCATTTGATCGGGTCGAGGAGTTCCTGGACCTTCTGGACGAGTGACATCGCATGTTCGCTCTCACATTCCTGGGGACATCGGCAAGCGTTCCTTCGGCGGATCGCAATCATCCGGGGCTTTTGGTGGAGGCGGCCGGCCGGCGCATTCTGGTCGATTGCGGCGAGGGCACCCAGCGCCAATTGCTGCGCGCCGGCGCCGGCTTTCGCCGGCTTGAACGCATCCTTCTGACCCATGCCCATCTTGACCATGTGCTTGGCATTCCCGGCCTGTTGTCCACCCTGCGATTGCGGCAGGGGAGCGGGGCCATGGCGATCCACGGTGGCCCGCAAACTCTCGATGTCGTCATCCGGATGCTTGCAGGTTTCTGGGGCGAAGGGAGAGCGCCGCTACCGCTGGAGCTCATCCCCTTGATGCAAGGTCAAGTCATCGACACCAGGGAATGCGTGATTGGCTGCTTCCAGGTTCGCCATCGCGACACCGACAGCTTCGGCTTCACCTTCGAAATCCCCGCGCGTCGCCACCTTCAGCCGGACCGCCTCGCGGCCCTCGGCGTGCCGGACGGCCCGCTGCGCAAAGAGCTCGCGGAAGGAAGATCGGTGACGATCGCGGATGGCAGGACCATTGATCCCGAGGACGTTCTTGGACCCCTGCGTGGCGGCAAGAAGCTTGTCGTTATCGGCGACGCCGAGACAACCGATGACCTGTCCAGCTACGCCGCCGATGCCGACGCGTTGGTGATCGAGGCGACATTTCTGGATCGCGATGTCACCATGGCTCGGGGCTATGGCCATCTCACGGCACGGGAGGCGGCGTTGCTCGCAGCCGAGGCCAACGCCAAGGCGTTGTTGCTCACGCACATTTCGGGGCGGTACCCAGACGAGGAGATACTGGCCGAGGCGGCAAGTGTCTTCCCGAACAGCAGAATTGCAAATGACTTCGATCGAATTGTTATCTGACCATTTCGACTGCTCGCCGACTCCTTAAGGTCAGCGAATTGACCGCTGTCGGTGATTTGTGCGGGTGGTGACCGCGGCCTCACTGACGTTTGGTCAAGGGCTCCTGGGAGCCACGTGCGCTGTCGCTACCGGGCTCGTTGCCGGGCCTGGCTTGGGCCGGTTGTTGCTGGCCACCAGGCTGGTTTTGCGCGGCCTGATCGGGCGCACGACCAGTCGTCGTTACTTCGCTCGCCGGTTCGGGGTTTTTCGTCGTCGCCAAGATCATCAGCACGATCGCAAGGAACGCAAGCGCACCCGGCAAGCCGAATTCCCTAGAAACGCTCGGGCGTGGGGCGAATCCCGCACCCGCAGAACGCGCCGCCTGCTCTTGCTGTTCGGAGACGGCCCGCGCCCTCGTGTCCTCCTCATCCACCAATTCCCGTGTGGTCTGATCGAGCCGCTCCCGCTCGTCGCGGCGCAGCCGGCCCGCTCGCACCACGGCAAAGACCAGGGCAAGTCCGAGCAGGGCGGCCCCGGCCCACCAGAGCATCACGAGCGGAAGTGGAGTGGTGGCAGCGCCGAGCATGCTTCAACTCCATTTGCATGTGTTGAGGACGGTAATATCAGCGGCCTCTTTAAAGAACCGATGGTGGAGGAAGTCGTTCCCGAAATTCCGGCGCAGGGGGTGATCCGTGAGGGGAACGCAGCAAGTTCCATGCTGTTGGCAAGGTCCAGCGCCTCTGGCGCTGGACCGGCAAGGCGATCCTGATCGATCACCCCCGCCGGGATCAAGAGAATCGGGACGATTGCGATCGCGCCGGCGAGGATCAGTCGGCCTCTGCGGCAGCGCGGCGCTTCGGACGCACGACGGATCAGGTGAGCCGAAGGAGTGGACGTTGCGGAGGGAGCCTGGGTCTCGTCCGTTCGCCGTGCGCCCCATGCGCGCTCGTGCAGGCCCGGACGCCGTGCGGGTGTGCAGTGTCGATCGCGATTCCGTCCATCACTGAAGCAAATACTTGAATTTCCGATTTCGATTGGACGGCGCTCTCGCGCGCGTTGATCAATTGCCGATCGGAGCATTCGGCGCCCAGACGCCGGGCAGGGGAGGTTACAAGTGGCTCGATCCGCATTCGTCGACGTCAACGCCGGTGCACGCCTCGATAGGCTGCCAATCTGCAGTTTCCACTGGCGCATCTTGGCCTTGATCGGCGCCGGCATGTTCCTGGACGCTTTCGACATCTATCTCGCTGGAGGCGTGCTGGGGGCAGTCGTGAAGGAGGGGTGGTCCACCATCGAGTTGAACGCCGCCTTTGTCGCGGCGACCTTCGTCGGCATGACCATCGGGGCCTGGTGCTCCGGCATCCTCGGAGACCGCTTCGGCCGCCGCTTCTCCTACCAGGTCAATCTTGCGATCTTCGGCCTGGCATCGATTGCGGCTGCCTTCGCGCCCAACATGACCGTCCTGATCGGTCTTCGCTTCATCATTGGCATCGGTCTCGGCGCCGAGATCGTCGTGGGATATGCAACCTTGACCGAGTTCGTCCCTGCATCGTCGCGCGGGCGCTGGATCGGCCTTCTCGCCGTAATCACCAATTTTTCGCTGTTCGTGTCGTCCATGGTTGGCCTGTGGGTGATTCCGAATTTCGGATGGCGTTACATGTTCGGCCTCGTCGGCGTGCTCGCCATGATCGTTTGGTTCTTGCGCAAGTCGATGCCGGAGTCGCCTCGCTGGCTGGCGGCTAACGGACGCGCGGAAGACGCCGAAGCAATCCTCGCCGCCATCGAAGCCGAGGCCGCGCGCAAGGGCGTGCTTGCTCCCGTTGCGCCCAAGGCGGCCGCGGTGGAGAGCCCAGGTTCGGTCTGGCGGCTGTTCCAGCCGCCCTATCTCAGGCGCACGCTGCTTGGAAGTCTGCTCCACATCGTCGTCGGATTCAGCCTCTATGGCTTCATCGGCTGGCTCCCGACATTCATGGTCAAGAGTGGCCACAGCGTCGTCTCCTCGCTCGGCTACACGACGGTGATGGCGTTGGGCGGCCCGCTCGGATCGCTGATCGGGCTCGCGCTGGCGGACCGGCTCGGGCGCAGGCCGTCGATCATCTTCTCATCGGTGGCCGCCGCAGCGCTCGGGATCGCATACCCTTATATGTCCGACGGCGCCGCTCTCGCGGGCACGGGATTCCTGCTCGTCACCGCCATCTACGTGATGTTGGCGACCGGGTTCGCCATGCACGTGCCCGAGCTGTTTCCGACGCGATATCGGCTTCGCGGCACCGCCATTTGCGCCACGTCGGGACGCATCGCAACCGCTTTGGTCCAGTACGTTGTGGTAGCGATCTTCGCCTGGCAGGGACTGACCGGCGTGCTGACGATCTTGGCCGGCATCTTGGTCTTTCAGGCCGTAATTTTTCTTATCTTCGGATTCGAGACGAAAGGTCGGTCCCTGGAGAATGCGTCCGCGGTCGCACCCGATGAGAGCCGAGCCTCGGTCTCGCGCGAGGCCGTCGATGTCGGCGCCTAGCTCAGATTGGTGCAGACCGTCCTGATCCGTTCGCGCAGCCATGCATTCGCGTTGCTCTGGTCATAGCGTCGATGCCAGTACAACATCCAGTCGAACGGCGCAGACTCGAACGGGAGGTCCTCCATCCTGAGCTCGTCGTCCATCAGGACGGCGGCGAGATGTCTCGGCATCACCGCAAGAAGGTCGGTCTGCTTGAGCACGTGGGGCACAACCAGCCAATGTGGTACGTTCAGGGTTATCCGCCGCCGATGGCCCCGTTCGGCGAGCACATCATCGACAAACCGCAGGTCGGTCGGGCTCATGGAAACCTTCATCTGCTCCTGAGCGATAAAGCTGTCGAAGGTCAGCCGGCCGCGCTTGATCGGGTGAAGACGCCGCATCAGGCAGACCATACGGTCCTCGAGCAGCGTCTCCGAACGAATCGAGGCCGAGTGCTCGAGACCCATGCTGACGGCGATGTCGATCTCGTCCCTTTCCAGCGCATCTACGGTCAGCGAAGGCGACAGATGGATCGTGTTGTAGGAGATTCTCGAATTCGCCGGTCTCGCGGCTGCAAGCCTTGGAAGCAGGAGGCAAGCGAGAATGTCCGACATTCGGATGGTGAAGGTGCGTTCTGTCTGGGACGCGTCGAACCCGGCATCGCTCACCATCACGCGTTCGACCTGACGCAGCACTTGCCGCAGCGGCTCGGCAAGCTCGCTCGCGCGGGGCGTCGGCTTCATCCCGGTTGTCGTCCGAACCAGGAGCTCGTCTTCAAACATCGCTCGCAACCGGCTCAGCGCATTGCTCATCGCCGGCTGGCTGAGACCGACGCGTTCGGCCGCCTTGGTGACGTGGCGCTCCGTCAGAAGCGCATCCAGCGCGACGAGCAGGTTGAGGTCGATCGAGCGAAGGTTCATCCGATCATTGATATCGTGAATGTGAGCAGAGGACAAATCCATTTCACCGATCATGCCGGACTCGGTACACACCGAGCGCAACCGAGGAGGCGCCTATGAGCTTTGAGAGCATCAAGAGCGAAGTGAAAGTCTGCATGTTCGACCAATATGGCACGGTGGTCGATATGCAGGGCGGCCTGGTGAAGATCGCGGCGCCGTTCCTGAAGGGGAAGGGCTGGACCGGCAATCCGAACTCCTTCGTCACTTGGTGGCGGCGAACACACTTCGAGAACTCGATGATCGATGCGCTGCTCCACCGCGAGCACACGCCTTATCGTGAGATCGGCCACCGTGCGGTTTCGCACGTCATGGACCGCTCCGGCATCAAATATACAAAGGACGAGGTGAAGTATCTCGTCGGCGAGATCGTGAAGCTGGAGTGTTTCCCGGAGGTGCCGGCGGCTTTGGCGAAGCTGCAAACCAAGTACAAGCTGGTCGTGCTCTCCAACGGAGATCCTGACATGCTCGAGGCGGCCAAGCAGTATCACAAGGTCCCCTTCGACAAGGTGATATCGGTTGCCGAAGCGAACTCCTTCAAGCCGCATCGCGCGACCTACACGAGGGCCGCAGAAATCCTTGGCCTCAAGCCGGAACAGATCCTCTTCGTCGCCAACCATGCCTTCGATGTCATCGGCGCGAAATCGGCGGGCATGCGCAGCGCCATGATCAATCGGCGCGACCGGCCGTTCGAAGAGACGCCGCACAAGCCCGACATCACCGTCCCGACGATGAAGGACCTTGCGGATGCGATCGTCTAGGACGGAAGCTCTCTGCGGCATCAAGGTCCTGGACCTTTGCCGCGTCGTCTCCGGCCCCTTCGCCACGATGCATCTCGGCGACCTCGGTGCGGACGTTGTGAAAATCGAAGATCCCCGTGTCGGCGACGAAAGTCGGCGGTACGGTCCTCCATTCGTCAACGGGGAGAGTTCGTACTTCCTGTCGGTCAACCGCAACAAGAGAAGCTGCGCGATCGATCTGAAGTCGTCTGCGGGCCGGAGCGCGATCATCGCGCTCGCTGATGTCGCCGACGTCGTGATCGACAATTTCAGGCCCGGAACGCTTGACAGATGGGGGCTGACATATGAGGCGATGAGCTCTCGCAACCCCGGGCTGATCCATTGCAGCATCTCCGGGTTCGGGCGCATCGGTCCGGACGCCAATCGGCCTGGCTACGACTTGATCCTGCAGGGGGAATCCGGCGTGATGGACATCACCGGCGATCCGGACGGTCCGCCCACGAAGGTCGGAACCTCGATCGCCGATCTGGTGACCGGTCTCTACGCGTCGCAGGCCGTGCTGGCGGCGCTCATGAGGCGCGAGAGGACGGGTGTCGGCGGGCGCGTCGACGTCTCCATGCTCGATGCCATGGCCTCATTGCTGACGTTCAACGCCGGCATGTACTTCGCGTCCGGAGAAAGCCCGAAGCGCCGGGGCAACGCCCACCCCACGATCAGTCCCTACGAAACCTTCGAAGCCAGTGACGGCTGGCTCAATCTCGGGATCGCCAACGATAAGTTCTGGTCGTTGTTCTGCGGCGTCATCGGCGGCAACGACATGGAAACCGATCCGCGCTTCGATAGCGCTCCCAAGCGCGCGGCCAACCGCGCGACGCTAGCCGGGATTCTGCGGCCCATATTCAAGTCCGCGCCGCGCGACCATTGGCTCGAAGTCCTCAGCCGCGCCGGCGTTCCATGCGGCGCGATCCGGACGGTCGGCGAGGTCTGTGAAGCCCCGCAACTGATCCAACGCGGCATGATCCAAACCGTGACGCACAGGCTCGCCGGCGAAGTCAAGTTCGTCGCCCGTCCGCTGCGCTTCGATGATCGTCCGCCGGCGCCTTCGACCCCGCCGCCGACGTTGGGCGAGCACACCTTCGAGGTGTTCGAGAACTGGCTCGGATGGACGCAAAGGGAAGTGTCCGACTACGCGTCCAAGGGCGCCTTCGGCGACGCAAACCTCGCATGATCGCCATCGAGTCCGTTGACGGTCAGGAGGGGGGCTGCGTCTCCGGGAACACATCAACGATCTTGCTCGTCATGCCGTTCACGATCAGCACCTGATCCTTCATTTTGACGTACATGTAGTCACGCAGCTCTGGCATTTGCGCAAGAACCGGCGTTGGCAGCGATTGCGCCTTAACTCCGTTCGGGATCTTTGCGCCAACAGCGGGGGTGAAGTCCTTCGCTGACTTGGTGGTCGGCAATCGAAATTGGACTTCGTTGTGCTCGGTAAGCACCGCCTTGCGAATTTGCTCGCGCTGCATGTTTGTCAGGTTCAGTTTCGGCAGCGATGGATCCTGCGAAATCTTGGTGCCGTTGCTGAGCTCGACTGCGCCTTGGACATTCGATTGCGCGAATGCGACTACGCTAGTGTTCAGCATCATCACGAGCGCAGCCAATACGGTTGAAGCCTTCATGGCCGTTCATCCTTGTCCGATATCCCCTATGAGGAAAACGCAACGAACGGAGCGTTGCTCCGTTCTGGCTCGCGGCTTTGTAAGTTCCGGCCCGGGAACCTGCGGGGGCTTTGCAGCAAGAATTCCAGTGGCTGTGAGGCGGTTCACACCCTGTCCTCGCGCCTCGCAGTAATCAGGTCGGCGCAAGCATTTCCTGGATTTCAACCCAACGGGAGATTTGCATGAAGCCCCTGATCATCATTGTCATCGCCGCGGCCGGATTGCTGGCTGCTGCGACCGGCATCCCGCGACCAAACTCGGGCTCGACGATCGGACATGCCGGGCCGGCAAACACATCGACACTGCACGACATGCAAAGCACCCTCGGAGGCAAGCTGCAGGCCGAGGACTTTGACGATCGGTCATTGGTCTTTCCAAGGGACTCTAAGCGCTAGGCACAAGGCGGCGCATGCGGCCCCTTGGCCGAAGATGAATCGGTGCCGAGGGGACCCGCGCTTACGGGCTGAACAAGCCGACCTGGACGGGATGGTTACCGCTCAGCAGACCAAGCTGTTCCAGTTCCAGCCGATGAGCGTCAATTTCCAGAACAGCCAGGAGAAACGCCAGCACGACCGTGGCATAGATGAGCGTGGGCGACGCTCTGTCGCGTACGTCAGAATGCTGCGGCGGCAGCGTATCGCGATGTGATCGCCACCGGGAGATGAAATGCAGATACGCCTTCGGCCGTATTTGCATGACGTCGTCCTCAATGCATACATCGACGATAGGTCCAGGCTATGCCCGGTTCAAGTTAACAACCGCCGTTGCGGCATCGAGTAGCAGGGGACCACTCCTGCGATGCAGCATTGGCCGTAGGATGGCTTCGGCCGTCGACGACACCGAGCGCCTGAACATCCGATTGATCGCAGGCGATCTGAAGATTGCAGATGCGTTGGGCCCGACGTTTTGCCAGCAGTCTCCGCGTTGTGGCCGCCTTGCTGGCGATCCATTCAGTGCCGGCGCATGCGCAATTGGCCGGTCACGGCGGACCGGTGAGGGCGATTGTGATTTCCAGCGACGGCGACAGTGTCCTGTCGGGCAGCTTCGACACCGCGGCCATCCGATGGTCGCTTAAGACCGAAGCGGCCGAGCAGGTGCTTCGTTTCCACGCCGGCGCGGTGAACGCAGTCGCGTTCCTGACGGATGGTCGAATGGCGACCGCCGGAGCGGACGCGAAGATCGCAATCTGGACGGCCGGGCGGCAGCAGCCGGATCAGGTTTACGAGGACCATACCGCGCCGATCGTTTCCCTCGCCGTCTCGCCGGACGGTGAAAGGCTGGCTTCCGCCTCCTGGGATCATACGGTTCGCATCTGGTCGCTCCGCGACGGCGCGCAACAGGTGCTGGAGGGGCATGCGCAGAACGTCAACGGCGTCGCATTCACGCCGGACGGACGATCACTGGTCAGCGTGGGTTATGACCGTGAGCTGAGGATATGGCCGCTCGCGGGAGGCACCCCGAGCGTTATCAGGCTGGCCGCCCCGCTCAACGCCCTGGCAATCGCGCCCGACGGCGAGATCGTGGCCGCCGGCGCCGACGGCAGGCTGCGCTTTCTCAGATCGGATGGTTCGGAAACTGATGAGGCGCAAGCGAGCCGGATGCCGATCGTTGCGCTGGCGATCTCGCCGGATGGCTCGCTGATCGCTGCGTCAGGAATTGCCGGAGCCGTGACGATCATCGACCGAACCTCGCGCGGCATCGCGCGATCGTTGGATGATCCAGGTTCGCCCGTATGGTCGGTCGCATTCCTGCGGGACAACGCAACATTGCTGACCGGCGGCGCCGACGGCAAGATCCGGCGCTGGAATGCGCGGACCGGCGATGCCATTGGCTCATCGTTGCAAGCCACGTCGCGTGATCCGCTTGCAGGCTTTACCGGAGACCGTGGCGCCGAGGTGTTCAGAGCGTGCGTTGCATGCCACACCCTGTCGGCGAACGATCCGCAGCGCGCCGGCCCCACGCTCGCTGGCCTGTACGGCCGCAAGATTGCGTCGCTGCCCGGCTATCGTTTCTCGGAGGCCCTGAAAGGGATGACTATCGTGTGGACGCCCGAGACGGTGTCAAAACTGTTCGAGCTCGGTCCAAATACCTATACGCCGGGAACCAAGATGCCGGAGCAACGAATTGGATCGGCGGAGGATCGCAAGGCGCTCACCGATTTTCTGGGGCGGGCAACATCGAAATGAAGGGCGCTGGTCATCGGTGGTGCAGGTCAAGGTAAGTTCTGGCCGTCTGGATTGTATCCCGGCTTCTCGTCTAGAAGCCGGGCCACCGCTCGACGGGAAGATCGGTCAAGTCCGGATGCTCTTTGAGCATGGTCATGACGTCTACGGTGGGATGGGCCTTCATAGCCTCGGTGACGCAGGCGTTGACGTATTTCCGGCGCGAGAGCCACTTGATCTTCTTGCCTTTAGCTTCCGCCTTGCAGGCCACGATCGCCCGCTTGAGGGCGACCTTGTCGGCCTTGGACGGGGTCGCAGCGTCAGCGGGCCGAGGCATTGCTGCGGCGACGCCGAAGCATAGCGCGGCAATGAAGGACGTCACCTTGATGAATCGAGACATCACGTGCTCCCGCGGTTTGCTGCCCAGGGAATAGCTGCTTTCGTCGGTCCGCGTCTTAGGCCTTGGTGTTCCGTTGGCGCAAATAATCGTCGGTTGTCCGCGGCGGTGCGCGTTCGGGCATGTCGGCAAACGGGTCGAACTGTTGCTCACTCATGGCGACGACGCGGCAATCCGCACACATTCTGACAGCGTCCAGCCGCCTGTCGCCCGCGGGAAACATCCAGTGCCGGCCTTCGAGTTTCGCGGCGACCTTGTCGATCGTGCTCTTCACGCCGAACGGCTTGCCGCAGCGAACGCAAAGCGCCGGCTCTTCTTCCTTGATGATCCGGGCCGGAGCTCTTGCGGCGCCGAAATCGATCTGCGGCTTCAGCGTAATGACCTTTTCCGGGCATGTGCTTCGGCACAGCCCGCACTGCACGCAGGCGTCTTCGACGAACTTGAGCATGGGACGGTCGGGATCGTCGCGCAGCGCGCCGGTGGGGCAAGCCGAGACGCAAGACAGGCAAAGCGTGCATCCGTCCGTATCGATGGCGACCGCGCCAAGCGGCGCACCTTGCGGTAACGGAATGATGTCGGTCGGCGCAGGCGCAACACGATGCAGTTCATGAAGGGCGAAGCGAAGCAACTCGCGGCGCCTGCCTGTCGCTTTGAAGGTGGCCGCACGCTCGACGCCCGGCAGTGGTTCGATCGCCCGCAACTCTTGACCCAGGACGTCCGGATCGTCGGTTTCGATCGTCGAGACACGCTGCCCGGAAAGCCCGAGCCCGCAAACAATCGCATCGGCCGTGGCGATGGTCTGGGAGAGGCCGGCTGTGTCGTGGAGCGGCTTTGCCCGCAGCAGAAGACGGATCCCGATCGCGCCATAGGCAAAGGACGCCACGAGTGCTTCGAGTCCGATCTGCGTCACCTCGTTGACGGCGAACGGCAGAACATTGGCCGGAAGCCCGTCGCCATGCCGGGCGAGGGCATCGATCAGCGCGGCGCCGTGTTGGCCGTCATGGAACAGCACAATGGCATTGGCACCGCCGGCTTCTCGAAAGGTCAAGAGCATTGCGCGCAGCTTGTGGAGCAGCGCGTCGGCCGGCGGCAGGGCATAGGTTGCCGCACCTGTCGGACAGGCTGCGGCGCACTGGCCGCACCCGGCGCACACCTCGGCGCTGATCTTGACGTGATCGCCATCCGGCGTGATCGCTCCGGTTGGGCAGAGATCGAGGCAGCGATGACATCCGGTCAGCCCGGAGCGCGAATGGACGCAGAGGTCTGCCTCGAAATCGATGTATTTCGGCTTGTCGAAGCTGCCCACAAGGTCGCGCGCGCGCAGCACCGCGCGTAACATTGCAGACCGATCTCCCGGATCCGCGCGCAGATAGCCATCGCGCAAGCCATCAGCGGGGAACAGCGGCCTGCCGCCGGAAAGATCGAGCACGATGTCGCATCGCGAGGTCAGGCCATCGCGGGAAGCCCCGAACGTGAGCGAATCGCGCGAGGAGGGCCGGGCGACCGCATAGTCATCGATCGTTGCCTCGAACGCTCCCAAATGACCCGTTGCGTTGCGGATCGTCCCCTGGACGATCGGAAAGGCTGTCACGGACGGTGGCATGATCTGCGCGGGCTTCGTGATCATGACTGTGACATCGAGGTGATCGGCGAGCAGTTGGCCTGCTTCGACCGCAACATCGTCGCGGCCGTAGATCAGGATCACTCCTTCGCTCGATAAGGTGACAAAGGGAGAAGCCGGCGCGTCGTCGGACGCTGCTGCGAGCAGCGCTGCCATCTTTGGCCCAGCCTTGGCTCCCTCCGTCGACCAGCCGGCCATCTCGCGAAGGTTGACGAATTGCAATGTCCGGGAGCACCGTTTCGCCTCGTCCTCAAACAGCGCGGCCTCCTGGGTGCAGCCGACGACGAGCGGTCGTTCCGCCTTTGCCGCGTCGCGAAAATGATCGAGCTCGGCCCGGCAGAGCTGACGGAATTCGGCGATTTCGCTCTTACCGCATCCTCGTTTGATAGCGGCCGTGTCGAGACGCATCGTGTCTTCGCACGAGCAGATCAGGATGGTTTTCGGCGGATCCGGCATACGCAGCTACGACCTTCGACGAGGCTAAGAACCGGCGAGCGGACTCGCCTCGATCCTCCCGCTCGATTAAGCTATTCTTACAAGAGAAGAAAAGGAAGCTGGAGGTCCGACTGATACCGACGGCCCCTAGGCGCTCCGCGATCGCGGAGCCGATCACTCTGCCGCCGCCATTCACGCTGGTGCGGCTGCGCGAGAATCGTGACGCCTTTGCCCACGCCATCGATATCGCGGACGAAAGCGGGGCAGGGACGCTGACCTATGTCGGACGGTTTGATCTTGCCGAGTTCGCGGTTGTGCTTGAGCCCGGCGAGCCCCTGCGCACCGCGCGCCGCGCCTTCTACGCAGGAATGGTGGCCCTGACCGACGCCCTGCGCGCCTATGCACCGCCGAACAAGGAGGTCGCGATCGACTGGCCCGACGCGATCCGGGTCGATGGCGGCCTTGTTGGCGGCGGGCGGCTCGGCTGGCCCCCACGCGCGAGGGAAGAAGAGCCGCCGCGCTGGTTGGTGTTCGGTGCCGTGGTCCGCATGGTGGCGATGACCGACAGGGAAGCCGGCGTGCATCCGCTCGCTTCCGCACTGGATCGGGAGGGGTTTGGTGAGGCTGGTGCGATTGAGATCACCGAGAGCTTTGCGAGGCATCTGATGCTGGCCACAGATACCTGGCAGGTCGATGGCTTTAACGCCATCGGACGAGAGTTTCTGAATCGCCTGACACGCGATCAGAACACGTCCCGCATGATTGACGGTAACGGCGACCTTTTGGTGCGCCGGGTCGGGACAAGCAAGGCCGATCGGCGCGATTTGAAGCGAGATTTGCTGTTGCCGTCGTGGCTCGATCCGCTCCTTGGAGGGCCGCGCCTGTGAAGCTCCTGCGCACCATCGCGCTCGATCGATCCGACACTTTCGTGTTCGACGCGTGGGCTGAGCCGGGCGATTGGGCGGTGTCGGGTGCGTTCCGATTTTGTGACCGGGATCCGGCGAAGCTGGGCGGCAAAGAGCGGTCGGCGTTCCGCAGCGGTTTTCTCGGAGTGCGGTCCTGGGGCTGGTCGACGCTGGCGCAAATCGTCCATGCGACCGAGGAGGATCGCCGGACATTGGTGGAACTCCTTGCGGGCCGACTTGTCGAGCGGTTCGGGGCGCCGGATCTTGCAACCGCACGCCTGGCCGCCGAAGAGGAGGTCGCCTTTGTGCAATCGCTCTGCACGCATCCCATCGGTGCGCTGGTTGCGGTCCACCGCGCGGCGAGCGATGGTGAGATCCGCGAGTCATTCCGCAGATTGCAACTGCGCGAAGGCCAGCGTCACGGCAAGGCGTTCTCGTTCATGGAAATGGAGGAGGAGATCGAGCCTGACAGCGCTCTTGACCTGGCGAAGATGAGCGAGGAGCAGTTGCGCCGATGAAGGATTTCTGGATCGCCTGCGGCCATCACCTGCTCGATCACGATGCGAGTGGCGGACTCGTGGTCACCGATGAGTTTCTGAGGGCCTATTTGGCACGTCCGGAGCTCATGCCGCCCGAGGAGGCTTGTGCGGTCGAGCGCATGCTGCACCAAGAGCTGCTCGCTGACCCGCGCCGGGCCGTGGCTGCGGAGGAGGTCGCCGCGATCGCCGATGCGGATGCACGGGAGAACTGGCAATTCGTGCTGGCGCTTCGCAAGCTTCTACTGCGTGAGCCTACGCTGGAAGCGGCCTATCTTGCGTTGGTTCGGTCAGGATCCGTCAACTTGCCGCCGCTGTTTGTGAACCATCTCGTTCACGTGATCCTGCGAAATGCGCTTGATGGCTGTGAGGATCCGTTCGTGCTGCGTGCAGCCGAGCTGTTCTTCCGGCCGCAGCGCATCGTGCCGCACGAACATATGCTGCTGTTGGGAGATGAAGAAGTCATTGGCGGGTCAAACGTCACGCCGGTGCTGTCGTTGATATCGATGCTGGGGGCAGCAAGCGCCGAGCTCGAAATACTGAGCGCGGGAAATGCCGACGCCTATTGGCGGCGCAGCGACCAGTTCGATCTGGCGTTCGATCTCACCGGTGGAACACGGGGGCCGGCGGCGCTGGCCGACGCCATGAGGCTATGGATTTCTCATTTGCTTGGCGTCGACGTCGCAATCGAACCGCTCACCGCCGTGCGCGACGCAAGCCTCTCCTGGTACGTTGGCCTAGATGCTGAAGCCACCCGGATAGGCGACCGGCTTTGGCATGGAGAGACGCTGGATGAGCGCACCGCGGGCCGTGTGCTGGCCCTGTTCCAGCTTACCTTTCCAGAGGGGGACCTGGTCGTCGATGCCGTCGGGCGCGAGCCGGTCCATTTGATCCTGGCAATGAGCTCGGATCAGTTGGTGCGGATGAAGCCGCAGAATCTGTTGACGGGGTTGCCGATCAGACATTTGGAGGCTGCAACGTGAGCCCGGCCGTCGTTCCAGCCTTGCGCATTCCGGTCGGCGTCGTGGTTGAGCGGCGAAAAGCGGAGTCTGCATGGATCGATTTTGTCTGGCGCGGCACCGGCGTATTGCCGGATGAACCGGAGATGATGCCGTGGACCGTTCTACGGGAGCAGGAGGGGGCGACCCTCTTCTACGCCGGGAGCGCGACGATCGATCTCTATTGTTCGGAAACCGCGCGCTACCGTGATAACCTTGCGAGCGGTGCGCCCAGTATCTGGATCATATTGACTCCGTCCGAGGGCGCCTGGCCCTACGCTGTTTCAGCCATCACCGCGGACCCCGCGGAGGGGGAAGCGTTCACCGAAGCCGGCGACAATCTGGTCGAAGCGGTGCCGATGCCTGAGGCGCTGCGTGAGGCGATTGAATATTTCATCGCCGAGCACCACGTCGACACGGAGTTCGTCAAGCGCGAGCGGCGGCGCGCCGATCCGGAGGCGCTGGCGCGACGACATCCCGGAGGCGGGCACGAATGAGCGACGAGCAATTCCTGGCGCGCTGGTCGCGTCGCAAGCAGAACGCGAAGGCCGGTCACGCTGAAGAAGCCTCCCAGGCGTCTGGGCCGGCGTCCCTAGACAACGTCGCGTCAGCGCCAAGTCCAGCCGAGCCGGAACTTTCAAACTTGCCCTCGATTGAAACGATCGATGCCGCCACCGACATCACGGCCTTCCTGCGCAAAGGCATTCCGCAGGAGTTGAGCCGCGCGGCGCTCCGTCGCGCCTGGAGCGCTGATCCGGCCATCCGCGATTTCGTGGGGTTGGCGGAGAACGCGTGGGACTTCAATGATCCGAACGCCATGCCCGGCTTCGGTCCTCTGGACTATTCGGCCGAGCGGATTGACGCCCTGGTTCGCCGCGTCGTTGGCGGAGTCGCAGAGACCGCGGAGAACCTCACCAGCCAGCCCCGAGACGAAGCTGCTGGGGGGCCGGCAGGAGAGGAGGTCGGCTTTTCGGAATCATTGAACGCGGCGAAAGTGGCCACGGATCCTCAGTCGCAGAGCGATCTTGCGGTCGCGGGCCTGTCGCCGAATTCTGCTGCATCGCAACCGGCGGCTCCGGGCGAACAAGCTCCTGTTCTGCGTCGCACACATGGCGGAGCGCTGCCCCGGTAGACTGCGACTAAGTGCGATAGCCTCAAGCTATGCTCCTTCATTGACCGCTTCGCGAGGCGCGTCGTAATCTTTGGCGTGCAAACGCAATTGACCCCGAGGATGGGGAGGTCAGCGTGCGCGATGCAGGCCTTGAACGTGCCATCGATGCGGCGGGCGGCGTTGCCCAGCTTGCCCGGAAAATCGGTATTGCGCAGCCCTCGGTGTCGAACTGGAACAGGGTGCCCGCGCAGCGCGTCATTGCGGTCGAAGGGGCAACCGGCATATCGCGCAAGGTGCTTCGTCCGGATCTCTATAGCGAGCCAGTTGTAACGAACGATTCGGTTGATCCGATCGATGTGGATCGCGCGCGGGAATACGCGCTGCTCGCGAGCTTGCTCTCGTCAGCACCGCCGGCCGCATTGCTGGATCAAATCGCGCAGCTCAAGGGTGATACGACGCCGCTTGGCCGCGCTCATGCAATCCTGGCAGACGCTGCATCGATCGCGACCGCATTCGAAGTCGAGCGCGAATATTTTGATTTGTTCGTCGGTCTCGGCCGTGGCGAGCTGCTGCCTTACGCTTCCTATTACCTAACTGGCTTCCTCAACGAACGTCCGCTGTCCCGTCTGCGCGGCGATCTTGCCGCGCTCGGCATCGAACGCGTGGAGGACAGCCAAGAGCCCGAGGATCACGCGGCGACGCTGTGCGAGATCATGGCGGGCTTCGCGACCGGCGCCTTTCGAGCATCGGCGCAAGCACAACACGCCTTCTTCGAGAGGCACCTGTCGTGCTGGATGGGACGCTTGTTCGCCGACATGGAGAAGGCGGAAAGCGCCAAATTCTATCGTTCGGTCGGAATGATCGGACGAGTTTTTTTGGAGATCGAATTGAAAGCGTTCACGTTCGCCAACTGATCACTGCCGCTGATCTGGGAGAGATGCGATGAGAGACAGCAAGAGAACGACCGTCGGTCGCCGCGACTTTCTTCGCAAGCTCGGCATCGGTGCCGCCGGCGCCGGGGCGACGTTGGCAACCCCCCTGACGACTTCGGCGCAAGCCGATAGCGAGTCGGACGACGAGAAGCGCAAGCCGCGCTACAAGGAAACCGACCACGTGAAAGCCTACTACCGCGTCAATCGTTACCCTGGCTGAGGGAGGCGGTCGTGCTGATCAGGAGAACACACCAGCATTCCGAAGCCGCTTCACGCGGATCAATCGCTGCGGGCCTGTCTGGCCAAACCGATGGTCTCGACCGCCGCACCTTCCTGCGCCGATCCGGCCTTGCCGGCGGCGCGCTGGCCGCGCTGGGAGCGTTGCCGGTCGGCAGCGTCCGCAAGGCGAATGCGGCGATGGCGGGCCCTCTGACCTCAGGAGCGGCCGTTCGCAAGAACGTTTGTACGCATTGCTCGGTTGGGTGCACCGTGACCGCAGAGGTGCTGAACGGAGTTTGGATCGGTCAGGAGCCCAGTTGGGAGTCCCCGATCAATCGCGGATCGCATTGCGCGAAGGGGGCCTCGGTGCGCGAGCTCGTGCATAGCGAACGTCGGCTCCGCTATCCGATGAAGCTCGTGGGCGGACAGTGGACGCGCATCTCCTGGGACACGGCGATCAACGAGATCGGCGACAAGCTGGCCGAAATTCGCGAGAAGTCGGGCCCCGATTCGGTCTATTGGCTCGGATCAGCCAAGATGACGAACGAGGGCTCGTATCTCTTTCGCAAGCTCGGTGCGTTCTGGGGAACCAACAACACCGACCATCAGGCACGCATCTGCCATTCCACCACCGTCACCGGCGTCGCCAACACCTGGGGCTACGGCGCGATGACCAATAGCTTCAACGACATCCGCAATGCCAAGACCCAAATCATCATGGGCGGCAATCCCGCTGAGGCCCATCCCGTATCGCTGCAGCATCTCCTCGAGGGCAAGGAGATGCAAAAGGCCAACTTCGTCGTCATCGACCCGCGGCTGACGCGTACCGCAGCCCATGCAACCGAATATGTGCGCATGCGCCCGGGCACCGATATTCCGGTGCTCTACGGCATGATGTGGCACATCATCCAGAACGGGTGGGAGGACAAGGAATTCATCAAGCAACGGGTCTATGGCTTTGATGATCTCCGGAAGGAAATAGAAAAGTGGAATCCGGAAGAAGTCGAGCGCGTCAGTGGCGTTCCCGGCGAGCAGCTCAAGCGCGTCGCCAAGATGCTGGCCACGGAGAAGCCGGCCACTCTGATCTGGGCCATGGGCCAGACCCAGAAGACGGTCGGCACCGCAAACGTGCGGGCAAGCTGCATTGCATTGCTGTTGACCGGCAACGTCGGCAAGCCCGGCACGGGCGCCAACATCTTCCGCGGCCATGACAACGTGCAGGGGGCGACCGACGTCGGGCTCGATATCGTCACCCTGCCGTTCTATTACGGCCTTGCCGAAGGCGCGTGGAAGCATTGGGCGCGGGTTTGGGACGTCGACTACGACTTCCTGAAGTCGCGCTTCGACTCCAAGCAGATCATGGAGACCCCGGGCATCCCGCTCACCCGGTGGTTCGAAGCGGTGATACTGCCGAAAGACCAGGTCGCGCAGAAGGACAATGTGCGGGCGATCTTCGTGCAGGGGCACGCCAGCAACAGCATCACGCGCATTCCGGAATCCCTGCAGGGCCTGAAGGCGCTCGAACTGCTCGTCGTCGCCGACCCGCATCCGACCACCTGGGCATCGCTGGCGGTGGAGGCCGGGCGCAAAGATGGCCTCTACCTTCTTCCGGTCGCTACGCAATTCGAGTGCAAGGGTTCGCGGGTCGCTTCGAACCGCTCGTTGCAGTGGGGCGAGCAGATCGTCAAGCCGGTCTTCGAGTCCAAGGATGACCTCGAGGTCATTTACCTGATGGCGAAGAAGTGCGGTTTCGCCGACAAGATGTTCAAGCACATCAAGGTCGAGAACAATCTGCCGGAGGCCGAGGACGTGCTTCGGGAAATGAACCGCGGCAGTTGGTCAACCGGCTATTGCGGGCAATCGCCCGAGCGGCTCAAGGCGCATATGAGGAACCAGGCCAAGTTCGACATGCTCACCATGCGCGCGCCGAAGGACGCTCCGGAAGTCGGCGGTGACTATTACGGCCTGCCATGGCCATGCTGGGGTTCACCCGAGGTGCGGCATCCCGGCACTCCGTTGCTCTACAACACCAATCTCAGCGTCATGGACGGCGGCGGCACGTTCCGTCCGCGCTTCGGCGTCGAACGCGAGGAAAAGCTCGCCGATGGTACGAGCCGGAAGGTAAGCCTGCTTGCAGAGGGATCCTATTCCAAGGACTCGGAGATCCAGGACGGCTATCCGGAATTCACGCTGGCGAGCCTGAAGAAGCTCGGCTGGGACAAGGACCTGACCGAAGCGGAAATGGCCACCATCACCAAGGTCAATTCCGCCAATCCGGATGCGGTGTCGTGGTCACTCGACCTGTCCGGCGGTATCCAGCGCGTCGCGCTGAAGCACGGCTGCGTGCCGTACGGCAACGGCAAGGCGCGCATGAATGCATTCGGGCTGCCCGATCCCATTCCGGTTCATCGCGAGCCGATCTACACGCCGCGCGTCGATCTGGTCGCGAAATATCCGACGCTGCCCGATGCCAAGCAGTTCAGGATGCCCAACATCGGCTTTTCCGTGCAAAAGGCCGCGGTCGAGAAGGGGATTGCCAAGCAATTCCCGCTCATCCTGTCCTCGGGCCGTCTCGTCGAGTACGAAGGCGGCGGCGAGGAGACGCGCACCAACCCGTGGCTTGCCGAGCTGCAGCAGGACATGTTCATCGAGATCAATCCTGCCGATGCGGCCGACCGGGGGATCAAGGACGGCGGCTGGGTTTGGGTCACGGGCGCTGAGAACAATTCGCGCGCCCGGATGAAGGCACTGGTGACCGACCGTGTCGGCAAGGGCGTTGCCTGGATGCCATTCCACTTCGGCGGCTGGTTCGCGGGCAAGGACCTTCGGGGCAATTATCCGAAAGGTACCGACCCAATCGTGCTTGGCGAAAGCGCGAACACGATCACCACCTACGGCTACGATCCGGCGACCGGCATGCAGGAGCCCAAAGTGACGCTCTGCCAAATCGCGGCAGCATAGGGAGCAACGACCATGGCACGTATGAAATTCCTCTGCGACGCCGACCGTTGCATCGAGTGCAATGCCTGCGTCACCGCCTGCAAGAACGAGCACGAGGTGCCTTGGGGCATCAATCGGCGCCGCGTCGTCACCATCAATGACGGCAAACCGGGCGAGCGTTCGATCTCGATGGCCTGCATGCACTGCACCGACGCGCCGTGCGCGGCGGTCTGCCCAGTGAACTGCATCTACACCACCGCCGACGGCGTTGTGCTTCATTCGAAGGATCTGTGCATCGGCTGCGGATATTGCTTCTACGCCTGTCCGTTCGGAGCGCCGCAATACCCGAAGGTCGGCAATTTCGGCTCGCGCGGCAAGATGGATAAATGCACCTTCTGCGCCGGCGGTCCGGAAGCGGACGGCAGCAAGGAGGAGTACGAGAAATATGGCGCGAACCGTCTGGCCGAGGGCAAGCTGCCGCTTTGCGCCGAGATGTGCTCAACCAAGTCGCTGCTTGCGGGCGACGGCGAGATCATTGCCCAGATCTACAAGGAGCGGGTGATGAAGCGCGGCTACGGCTCCGGTGCCTGGGGCTGGAAGACCGCGTATCGCGAGACGATCGAGTCCTGACGGCGCGACCGTTTGCTGTCGCGTCAAAATCTGGAGGAAGGTATGGCGTGTGTTGCACGATTTATTCGGCTCGCCATCGGCGCGGCGGCGCTGGTGCTGTTCGTCGCTGCAGCTTCACCGTCGATGGCCCAACAGGTCAACCCGACCGCCAGTTCGGTCAAGGAGCAACAACTGCTGCAAGAACTGAACCGGGTCCAGGGACGCGTCAGCATCCCCGATGAGAAATCCGGACTGCTTGAACAGCCGGCGGGCCGCGAATGGCGGGAGTTCCGGAACGTTGCGCTGCCCTGGATTGGCGGCATCTCAATTCTTGGCATGCTGGCTGTGCTGATCATCTTCTATCTCGCCCGCGGCATGGTGCGACTGGAGCACGGTCGTTCCGGCCGAACCATCGTGCGGTTTACCTCGTTCGAGCGCTTCGTGCATTGGATGACTGCGACTTGCTTCATCGTACTGGCGATTTCCGGATTGAACATCAGCTTTGGCCGTCCATTGCTGTTGCCGTTGATCGGCCACGAGGCGTTCTCCACGTGGTCGCAGTGGGCGAAATACGCGCACAACTACCTGAGCTTCCCCTTTACGATCGGCGTCGTGTTGATTTTCCTGATGTGGATCTCAGGGAATATCCCGAACAAGGCGGACATCGATTGGCTGAAGCGCGGCGGCGGCATCGTTGGTCACGATCAGCCGCCGGCCTATCGTTTCAATGCCGGACAGAAAGCGATCTATTGGGTGGTGATAATCGGCGGAGCGCTGGTGGCGGCTACCGGGTACAACCTGATGTTTCCCTTCTATCTATCAGAAATCGAGGGGATGCAGCTCGCGCAGGTGGTCCACTCCATCGTTGCGATGCTTTTCATCGCCGTGATGCTCGCGCATATTTATATCGGCACGATCGGCATGGAAGGCGCGTTCGAGGCGATGGGCAGCGGCACCGTCGATGTCAACTGGGCCAGGGAGCATCACAGCCTCTGGCTCGAACAGGAAAATGCGCGTACCGGCGCAGGCGGTGCACGGCCTCAGCCCTCCGCAACCGCGGCGGAGTAGACGAGACACGCGCTCCTGGCCGGCCAGCGCGCACTCGCTAAAGCCGCACGCCCGTTGTCGCAAAGGCCTGTTCGACCGGCTCCTGCACACGGCTAAGAACCGCGGCCGCGACCGCCGCCACGGCGATGGCGGCCGCGCAGGCAAGCAAGAAGGCTTTCATTGCAGTTCTCCCAACGGGATCGAGATGCAGTGGGAGTGTACACAAAACGGCTCGCTGCGAACAGCGTTGTCCGCTTGCGTCGCCGCACGCTGCTCAGGTGCGGCGCGGGGATCAGCATAAGCTGGCCTCGGATGGCGCCAAGGTCTTCGGCAGACTGATCCGACTTTATGCCAAAGGATCAAAACCGGCCCGAACAGCGTTCATCTCAACAAAATCGGTGTGGGGGCGCTCTCACGAGGGAGACGGAAGATGAGAGCTGCAATCACGTTGGTGATGCCGTTGACCATTGCGCTCTTCACCACTCCGGCGCTGGCGCAGCAGCCGAGCAGCAATACCTCACTCACGGTCAAGATCGGCGTCCTCAGCGACATGTCCGGGCTCTACGCTGATATCGGCGGACCAGGCTCGGTTGCTGCCGCGCAAATGGCGGTCGAAGACTTCAATCCTGGAAGTCATCACATGAAGGTCGAGATCGTTTCCGCCGATCATCAGAACAAGCCGGACATCGGATCAGCGATTGCTCGCAGGTGGTTCGACACGGAGCAGGTGAATGCTATTGCCGATGTACCCAACTCAGCGGTTGCGCTGGCGGTCAGCAACGTGACGCGCGAGAAGAACGGCGTCTTTCTCGTCTCGGGAGCAGCCGATTCCGATCTGACTGACAAGCAATGCTCGCCCAATACGGTGCACTGGACCTATGATACGTGGACACTTGCACATGGAACCGGCGGTGCGATCGTGCGGCAGGGCGGCAAGAGCTGGTTTTTCGTGACGGCTGACTACGCCTTCGGCCATGCCCTTGAGCGCGATACGGCGGCCGTCGTGGAAGCGGCCGGTGGCAAGGTGCTCGGCGCTGTGCGTCACCCGCTGAACACGGCCGATTTCTCCTCGTATCTGCTGCAGGCACAGGGCTCGAAGGCGCAAGTCATCGGGCTTGCCAATGCCGGGGGCGACACCATCAATTCGGTCAAGCAGGCCGCCGAGTTCGGGATCGTGCAACGCGGGCAGCGGCTCGCCGGACTTCTCGTTTTCCTGACCGACGTTCATGCCCTCGGCTTGCCGACTGCACAGGGCCTGACGTTGACGACGGCATTCTACTGGAACCTCAACGATCACACTCGTGCGTTCGCCAAACGCTTCGCTGCCCGGAACGGCGGCAAGTATCCGACCATGGTTCAGGCCGGGGTGTATTCTTCGCTGCTTCATTATCTCGAAGCCGTCGCCAAGACCGGATCTGCGACTGATGGCGCGAAGGTCGTCGAAGCCATGAAGGCTGCCCGCTACGACGATCCGCTCTTTGGAAGCACCATGGTTCGCGAGGACGGACGGGCCGTTCATGCCATGTATCTAGTCGAGGTCAAGAAGCCAGCGGAGTCGAAGAGTCCTTATGATTACTTCAAGGTCCTCTCCACGATCCCTGCTGACCAGGCATTCCGCCCGCTTGCCGAAGAGAAAGGCACGTGCAGTTTGGTGAAGGCCGCCGCACAATCGGAGGCAAGGTAGGCGCAAGAGCCCGCCAGCCAGCGGTGTGAATGCACGAACGACATCGGCAGTTGGAAGCGACGTCCTTGCTTGCGGCGCGTGCAGCCGACGGGGATGTCTCGCACGCACCGCCAAGGCGGAGAGGGAGATCGCTCGGGCAGGCAGGATGCTGGAACCAACAGCGAAGGCGCGCGTTGTGCCGTCGGCGTAACGTCGACCTCACAGCCGATACATGTGGTGACGTGTGTGAGCGATACGTTGAGCCGTCGACGCGAGAACTGTTGTGCGGCTGCCGGGGAGGCAGCTCTGTTCAGGCGGCAGGTGGAGTGAGCCACGTACGCCGTCGGGCCACATGGCGCGGCGCCCGTTGGGATCGATTGAGGAATCCCTTCGATGTTTTCGCAAATACTCAACCCCACGGGAAACCTCTTCGTCACCTGGATCGTGGCTCTGATCCCAGTCATTCTCCTGTTGGTTCTGCTCGCCGCGTTTCGCATGTCGGCATGGCTCGCCGTATTGATCGGATCGGTCGTAACGTTCTTTCTTGGCCTTTGGGTCTGGAAGATGCCGCTCGGGAATGGCGCACTGGCCTATATCTATGGTTCGGCGACGGGCATCTGGAACGTCGACTGGATTACTTTCTGGGGCGTGATGCTGTTCAACACGCTCGTGGTGACCGGCACCTTCGAGAAATTCCGCCGATGGCTGATTTCCCAAGGTACCGAGGATGTCCGCGTCCAGACCATGCTGTTCGCATGGGCGCTGGGCGCGCTGCTCGAGGGACTCGTCGGCTTCGGCTACCCTTGGGCGTTTGTCGCGCCCATACTGATCACACTCGGAATACCCGACCTCGACGCGGTGCGCGTGGCTGCGATCGCGAATAATGCGCCGGTTTCCTACGGAGCGCTCGGCGCCCCGATCATCGCGCTTGCCGCTGTCACCGGTTATCCGTTGATGGCGCTTTCGGCCTCAGTTGGCCATATCGTGGCCATTCTGGCCTTGTTGCCACCATGGCTTCTCATCTATCTCGTCGCCGGCAGGGATGGCTTCCGGGACGGCTGGCCGCTCGCGATCGTCGGCTCTTTGGGCTATATCGCAGGCCAATTTCCCGTCGCGGTCTATCTCGGACCTTACTTGCCGGATGTGACCGGAGCGATCGTCTGTTTCGTGGCGTTACTCGTTCTGCTCAAGTTTTGGCGTCCCCGACGTGTGCTTGGCTATGGCGGCACGGTCTTGGCGATCAGCGAGCTTCCGAAAAGCGAGCGCGACGCCGAGCTTGGCGCGGGCGAAATATTGCAAGCCTGGTTACCGATCATCGTGCTCGTGGTCGTCGTCGTGGCATGGACCGGTCCCTGGTCAAGGTTGCCGACGATCAACTGGCTCCACGCAGCCGTGACCGCGCAGTCCTCGGTAACCCAGGGAGCGACCGTCTCGGTTGCATTCGATTTCAAACCCGGCGTCGGCGGGACCGCGATCCTCGTCTCCTGGATCGTCGTTGCGCTGCTCTTGCGTATCAACGGTCGGCAGCTCGCGCAGATCTGGACAACGAGCTGGCAGCAAATGTGGGGTGCCTGCCTGGTCGGCGTGTTCATTTTCGGACTTGCGTACGTCTACAACTATTCCGGGATGGCAGGCTCGCTTGCGAAGGCGTTCTCCGAGATCGGCGTGGCGTTCATAGTAGTGGCGCCAATTCTGGGCTGGATCGGTGTAGCGCTGTCCGGCAGCAATACCTCGACCAACGCAATGTTCGGCAAGTTCCAGGCATTGGTCGGTCAACTGCTGGGCTTCCCGCCGCTGATCTTGCCAACGCTCAACTCGGTCGGAGCTGAGATCGGCAAACCGGTTGCACCGCAGACTGCGAGCGTCGGTGTTTCGACGACAAGGTTTGTCCGCGACGAAGGTGCAGTGATCCGGCATAACATGGGCTGGACTTTCGTGCTGCTGGTCTATCTCGTGCTCGTTGGAGTCGCCTGTTATCTGTTCTTCCCAGGCATCGCGACCATTTGAGGAGCAAGCGGATAGTTCGGGTCGCGCCCCACTTTGGACGAGGCCAGCGTGGAATTCGCAGGTTTGTCGAGATGCAATCTAGCGACCACTTGAGCGGTCAGGTTTTTCGATGTCTTGCGTTGACGGCGATCGTCGCCGCGGCGGTTCGATTATCGACCCCCAGCTTCGCATAGATTTGCTCCAGATGCTTGTCGACGGTGCGCGGGCTCACGCCCAGGATTTGCGCGATGTCGCGGTTGGTCTTGCCCTTGGACAGCCAGGACAGCACCTCGCCCTCTCGGGTGGTCAGGCCGAGATCGCTGGAGAACTCGGTCGGCACGTCGCCGCTGGTGTCCTTGGCGAGCCGAAGCAGGAACTCGTTCGGGCCGAGCTTGCCCATATACTGCAGGCGGAGTTGTTCGTCACCGGGCAACGACGCCACGGTCGCGGTCTTCGAATCCGACTTGCCCTTTTGCATCTGGTCGAGCCATTGCAGCATCGGGGCGGGCAGCGCGAAGTTGTCGGCAGCGTCGACGAGCGTATCTGATAGCAGTTTCTGCGCCTGCGGCGTCGCCCACAGCAGCTCGCCCGCAGCGTTGACCGCAAGCAAATAACGGCCGGAGACATCCAGCGCCGCACGGGCGCTCCGTGTCATCCGCGCGTTGGCGAGATGGACGCGGATGCGCGCCAGCAATTCCTCGACCACGATCGGTTTTGTGACATAGTCGACGCCGCCAGCCTCCAGCCCGCGGACGATGTGCTCGGTTTCGGCCAGTCCCGTCATGAAGATGATCGGCACACCGTCGAGCCCGGCGTCGCGCTTCAGCCGCCTGCAGGTCTCGAATCCGTCGATGCCGGGCATCACGGCATCCAGCAGCACAATGTCGGGCGTGATCTGCTCGACGATCCGGATCGCGGAGGCGCCGTCGAGCGCGACCATCACCGTCATGCCGGCGCCGTCGAGCGCATCAGTCAGCAAGCGCAACGTTTCGGGTGAATCGTCAACAACGAGGGCGATGTCACGCTTCTTCTGGTCAATGGTCATAACTGTGCAATATCTTTAAGGTCGCCATGTATTGGTCGAGGTCGAAGCGGTCGATCAGCGTGCGCATCCCCGCGACGAAGTCGGCATGTTCGGGATGTTCATTGCCGATCTCGTCCAGCTTGAGCTGGATCGCCCTGATGTAACCCAATTGGCCGAGGCTTATCAGCTCCTCGACATATTTCACCGGCGGACAGATGGCGCTGTCGGGCTTCCATTGTGGGGGAGGGGCCTGGTCGGGCTCATACTGCCATTCGATCTTGAGCAACTGGCGGACGGTCTCGAGCAGCCGCGGGATGTCGATCGGCTTCATCAAATAGCCGTCGTGGAATGGCTGGGCCAGTGGTGCGCCATGGGCCTCCAGCGCGCTTGCCGAGATCATCAGGATGCGGGCCTGGTGATGCCCGTCGGAGCGCAAGGTTTCGGCAACCGTCCAGCCGTCCATGCCGGCCATCGAGATGTCGAGCAGGAACAGGTCCGGCCGGCAATGCCGCGCGAGCGCAAGGCAGCCTGGTCCGTCGGGCGCGCTGAGCAGGATGAAGCCGAGCGGCGCCAGCACCTCGCGCAGCAGGTCGCGATGCGTCGGGTCGTCGTCGGTGATCAGGATGGTCTTGCGCGGGCCATGGTAACCGTAAACGGTTGCATCGACCGGCGCCTCGCGCCGCGGATTGGTCACCTCCGAGAGCAGCAGTTTCACCCGGAACGTGCTGCCGGCGCCCACCGCGCTCACCACCTTGATGTCGCCACCCATCACGCCCGCGAGCAGACGGCTGATGGTCAGGCCCAGACCGGTGCCGGTTTGCGGCTGCGAGACGCCGAGCGCGCCGCGCTCGAAGGGTGCAAAAATCCGCTCCAGGTCATCGGGCTGAATGCCCGGCCCTGTATCGATCACCTCGAACTCGGCGACCGGGCTGCGGTAATGCACGACAAATTGCACCTGTCCGGTTTGGGTGAACTTGATCGCGTTCGAAAGCAGGTTGATCAGGATCTGCCGCAGCCGCTTCTCGTCGGCATAGACCACGGCGGGGAGCACGGCAGGCCGTTTGAACACGAAGTCGATGCCCTTGGCGGCGGCCTGCAGGCGGAACATGCCGACCAGTTGCTCGAGGAAGTCGCTCAAGCGCACCTCGTCGCGCGAAAGATAGAGACGCCCGGCTTCGATCTTGGAGATATCCAGGATGCCGTCGATCAGTCCCGACAGGTGATCGGCGCTGCGGCGGACCACACGCACCTGCTCGCGCGGCCTTGTCTGCAAGCTCTCGTCCTGCTCCAGCAGTTGGGCGTAGCCGGAGATCGCGTTCAGCGGCGAGCGCAGCTCGTGGCTGAGACCGACGACATAGCGGCTCTTGGCGAGATTGGCTGATTCCGCGACCTCCTTGGCGCGCTGTAACTCGGCGTCGGTGCGCTTGTGGGCGTCGATCTCCTGGATCAGCAGCGTGGTCTGCCGGCGTGTTTCCGCCTCCGCCGCGCGCCGGCTCTGTTGTGCCAGCACGAACAGCCACGCGACCACGCCGATGATCAGGATCAGCGCGAAGAACACCTTCCACAGCACGTCGGCCAGCAACTCGTCGGTATGCATCGCCGCCGACGTCTGCAGATAGATCAGGCCGAGCACCAGCGCCACCAGTCCGGAGGAGACCGCAAACACGCCGAGATAATGGCCAAGCTGCGAGTTGATGCGGGCGTAGAGCGGCTGCGGCATCACCTTGCCCAGGGCGTCCGAGACCTGCGCGCCGATCCGCCCATGCGGCTTGCAGAGATCGTGGCAGCGCGCATCGAGCGAGCAGCACAAGGAGCAGATCGAGCCGGCATAGGCCGGGCAGGCGGCCATATCCTCGGGCTCGAACGCGTGCTCGCAGATGCAGCACTGGATCGACTCCAGGTTTTGCCAGCTCCGTTTCGGCTTGCGTGCGATGTAATACTTGCCGCCGGTCGCCCAGGCGATCAGCGGCGCCGTGATGAATGCGACCGCCAGCGCGACGAAGGCCGACAACGCTTTTGTGGTCGGTCCGAACAGGCCATAGAACGCGCTGATCGAGACGACGGTCGCGATCGTCATTGCGCCGACGCCGACCGGATTGATATCGCAGAGATGCGCGCGCTTGAACTCGATGTGCTGTGGGCGCAGGCCGAGCGGCTTGTTGATGACGAGATCGGCGACCAGCGCGCCGACCCAGGCGATCGCTACGTTGGAATAGAGCGCGAGCGTCTGCTCCAGCGTCTTGTAGACGCCGATTTCCATCAACAGCAGCGCGACGACGACGTTGAACACCAGCCACACCACACGGCCGGGATGGGAGTGGGTGAGGCGTGAGAAGAAGTTCGACCAGGCGATCGACCCGGCATAGGCATTGGTGACGTTGATCTTGACCTGCGACAGGATCACGAACGCTCCGGTCAGCGCCATCGCCAGATCCGGCTGCGACAATACGTAGCGGAAGGCTTCGAGATACATGCTCGCGGGCTCGGCGGCGTGCTCGGCGGAGACGCCGTGGCTGAGCGCAAAGAAGGCGAGGAAGGAGCCGGCGAGCAGCTTCAGCGCGCCGAGCACGATCCAGCCGGGACCGGCACTGAGCAGCGCGATCCACCATGCTTTTCGCGAGGTGCGGCGGTCGCGCGGCAGGAATCGCAGGAAGTCGACCTGCTCGCCGATCTGCGCCACCAGCGCGAATACGACGGAGGCGGCCGTGCCAAACAGCAGGAGGTCGAGATGGCCCGTCGGATCGCCGTGTTCACCGGCGAACTTGCGCCACTCAGCGAAGGAATGCGGATTGGCCCAGGCAATGGCCGCGAACGGCATGATGTGAAGAATGATCCAGAGCGGTTGGGTCCAGAGCTGGAAGCGGCTGATGAGCGTGATGCCGTAGATCACCAACGGAATGATCACGACCGCGCTGATCAGATATCCGATCGGGCGCGGAATGCCGAAGCACATGTCGAGCGCGCTGGCGAGGATGACGGCTTCGATCGCGAAGAAGATGAAGGTGAAGGAGGCGTAGATCAGCGAGGTGATGGTCGAGCCGATATAGCCGAAACCCGCGCCCCGGGTGAGCAGGTCGATATCGATGCCGCATTTTGCGGCATGGTAGGCGATCGGCAGCCCGCACAGGAAGATGATGACGCTGACGACCAGGATCGCTGCGGAGGCGTTCATCGCGCCATAGTTCAGCGTGATGGTGCCGCCGATCGCTTCCAGCGCGAGGAAGGAAATGGCGCCGAGCGCCGTGTTGGCGACCCGGGCGGCCGACCATCTTCGTGCGCCCTTGGCCGTAAAGCGCAGCGCGTAGTCCTCCAGCGTCTGGTTCGCGACCCATTGGTTGTACTGGCGTCTGACGCGGTCAATCCGCTGCCGCCCTGCCACGCGCTCTTGCTCCTGGTCCGTGATGCCTCGCTCCCGTTGCGGAGCAAATCCCGTACCAAAACCTACGTCGCTATTTTGCGGTGCCGTATACGCGATCTTGCGTATCAGTGCGGTGCACAAAAGTGAGCAATCCTCGCCTCGTCAATAAGCGTTCTCGAACCAATGGGGTGCTCATGTCAGACGAAACCAAAGCAGGGCTGCAGTCGCAGCTCCGCCGCAAGCTGTTGATGGGAATGGCCGCATTGCCGGCCGTTTCGATGCTGTCCCGCCCCTCACTGGCGGACATTCCTGCAACCTCCGCGGTCAACACGACCGGTCTTGCAGTCACCGATAGCGAGGTCACGGTTGGCATCCTGCACTCCGTCACCGGCACCATGGCGATTTCCGAGACCGGGTCGGTCGAGGCCGAGAAGCTCGCGATCGAGCAGATCAACGCCGCCGGCGGGGTGCTCGGCCGCAAGATCAAGTTCATCCAGGAGGACGGCGCGAGTGACTGGCCGACCTTTGCGGAAAAAGCGAAGAAGCTGCTGGTCAACGACAAGTGTGCCGCGGTGATGGGCTGCTGGACCTCGGCCTCGCGAAAGGCCGTGCTGCCGGTGTTCGAGCAGTACAATGGCATGCTGTACTACCCGACCTTCTATGAAGGCCTCGAGCAGTCCAAGAACGTCATTTACACCGGCCAGGAGGCGACGCAGCAGATCATCGCCGGCCTCGATTGGGTCAACAAGACCAAGGGCGCGAAGAGCTTCTACCTGCTCGGCTCGGACTACATCTGGCCGCGTACCTCGAACAAGATCGCGCGCAAGCATATCGAGGGTCATCTGCAGGGCTGCAAGGTCGTCGGCGAGGAGTACTTCCCGCTTGGCTCGACCCAGTTCAACTCCGTCATCAACAAGATCAAGCTGACAAAGCCCGATGTGATCTACGCGATCATCGTCGGCGGCTCGAACGTTGCCTTCTACAAGCAGCTCAAGGCAGCCGGCATCGATCTGTCGAAGCAGACGCTGCTGACGATCTCCGTGACCGAGGACGAGATCGACGGTATCGGTGGCGAAAACATCGCAGGCGCCTATGCCTGCATGAAGTACTTCCAGTCGCTCGACAATCCAAACAACAAGGCCTTCGTGCCTGCCTTCAAGAAGATGTGGGGCGAGAAGACCGTGATCGGTGACGTGACGCAGGCCGCCTATCTCGGCCCATGGCTGTGGAAGCTGACGGTGGAGAAGGCGGGCTCGTTCGACATCGACAAGGTCGCGGCCGCCTCGCCCGGTGTCGAGTTCAAGGGGGCGCCGGAAGGCTATGTCCGCATCCACGAGAATCACCATCTCTGGTCGAAGACCCGCGTCGGACGGGCCAAGGCCGACGGCCAGTATGAGCTGATCTACGAAACCGCCGACCTCGTCGAGCCGAATCCGTTCCCGAAGGGATACCAGTGAGACCGGGCGCCTAAGGTGCAAGCTCACTCTCAGCGCATCGCGGCGTGAATCGTCCGCGGCGCGCACCGGGCGCCACGGCGCATGCTTCTTGAACTGCAGGACCCACCATGTTCGGCGACTACTCGATCAGCGATCTCGGTGCCATCCTTGCGATGCAGGGATTTGCGGGGCTCATCCTGTTCTCCGTTTACGTGCTGATGGCGCTGGGGCTCGCCATCATCTTCGGCCAGATGGGCGTCATCAACATGGCCCATGGCGAGTTCATGATCCTGGGAGCCTACGTCACCTGGATGACGTCGAACGCGGTGCAGAGCTTCGTGCCTTGGCTGTTTCCCGGTTACTTCTTCATCGCGATGATCCTCGCGTTCATCGCCTCCGGTGCGCTCGGCATGCTGGTCGAGTGGACCCTGATACGCCATCTCTACAAGCGGCCGCTCGATACGCTGCTGGCAACCTGGGGACTGAGCCTGATCCTGCAGCAGGCCTATCGCTCGATCTTCGGCGCACGTGAGGTCGGCGTCGAGTTGCCCGAATGGATGATGGGTTCCTGGCAGGCGACCGATGCGATCCAGATCCCGATCAACGGCATGTTCGTGATGGCACTCACCATCTTGATCACCATCGCGGTGGCCTACGTCCTGTTCTGGTCGAGCTGGGGCAAGCAGGTCCGGGCCGTGGTGCAGAACCGCGTGATGGCAGGAGCCGTCGGCATCAACACCGAGAAAGTCGACCGCTACACGTTCGGCCTCGGCTGCGGCATCGCCGGGATTGCGGGCTCTGCTTTCACCATGATCGGCTCGACCGGCCCGACCGCGGGCCAGCTCTACATCGTCGATACCTTCCTGGTCGTCGTGTTCGGCGGCGCCGCGTCACTGTTCGGCACCATTGCTTCCGCCTTCTCGATCTCGCAGACCCAATCGACGCTGGAGTTCTTTATGTCGGGCTCGATGGCCAAGGTCATCACGCTGCTGACGATCGTCGCGATCCTGATGCTACGTCCTCAGGGACTGTTCGCGCTCAAGGTCCGCAAGTAGGAGCAGGCCGCCATGATCATCAACTCGCGCTTTTTCAATCGATCAGAATTGATCGGCTTCCTCGCGCTCGCGGCGCTCCTGCTCGTCATTCTTCCGTTGTCGCTGGATATCTTCCGTCTCAACCTGGTCGCCAAATATCTGACCTATGCCTTCGTCGGCATCGGGCTGGTGCTGTGCTGGGGCTATGGCGGCATTCTGAGCTTGGGGCAGGGCGTGTTCTTCGGCCTCGGCGGCTACTGCATGGCGATGTATCTCAAGCTCGAAGCATCCAGCGTCGAGAACACCAAGATCCAGTCGACCCCGGGGATCCCCGACTTCATGGACTGGAACCAGATCACCTCGTTACCCCTCTTCTGGAAGCCGTTCCATAGCTTCCCGGAGGCTGTGATCGCGATCATCCTGGTGCCTGCGCTCTTCTCGTTCATCATTGGCGCAGCAATGTTCAAGCGCCGGGTCGGCGGCGTTTATTTCGCGATCATCACGCAGGCGATTGCGGCGATCATGACCATCCTGATCGTGGGACAGCAGGGCTATACCGGTGGCATCAACGGGATTACCGACCTGCGCACCCTGCACGGCTGGGATATCCGCACCGATCACGCCAAATATATCCTGTACTTCGTCGAGGTGGCATTGTTGTTCGGTTGCATCGGTGCTGCGCAATTCATCCGCCTGACAAAACTCGGGCGCATCCTGGTGGCGATGAGGGAGCAGGAGGACCGCGTGCGCTTCTCCGGATACAGCGTCGCCAACTTCAAGATCTTCGCCTTCTGCGCCGCGGCGGTGTTCGCTGCGATCGGCGGCGCGATGTTCACGCTCGAGGTTGGCTTCATGTCGCCATCGTTTGTCGGCATCGTGCCGTCGATCGAGATGGTGATCTACACCGCGGTCGGTGGGCGAATGTCGATCTTCGGCGCAGTCTGGGGCGCGCTCCTGGTCAACTTCGCCAAGACGAGCCTGTCGGAATCCTTTCCGCAGCTCTGGCTGTTCGGCCTAGGCGCGCTGTTCATCGCAGTGGTGCTGGCCTTTCCGAACGGTCTGTCGGGCATCTGGCAGGACCATGTCCAGCCGCGCATCGACCGCCTGCTGGCGTCCCGCAAGCCGAAATCGGCCAATTATGTCGCCGACGGCGCACCGGCCGAGTGAGGAGAGATCACCATGCTCATCGGTCATCAACCCAAGGACTTCCTGCTCGCCGTCTCCGGTCTCACGGTCTCCTTTGACGGCTTCAAGGCGGTCAACGATCTCTCCTTCTATGTCGAGGAGAACGAGATCCGCGTCATCATCGGTCCCAACGGCGCCGGCAAGACCACGGTGCTCGACCTGATCTGCGGCAAGACCAGGGCCACGTCGGGTTCAATCCAGTTCCGTGGCGAGGAGCTGACCAGGCTGAAGGAAAACGAGATCGTGCAAGCCGGTGTCGGCCGCAAATTCCAGACGCCGTCGGTGTTCGAGGATCTCACCGTGTTCGAGAACCTCGAAATCTCCTTCCCGCGCGGCCGCACCGTGTTCGGCTCGCTGACCTTCCAGCGCGATGAGACGGTCAAGCGGCGCGTCGAGGAGGTCGCCGAGATGATCTTCCTGAAGGACCGGCTCCACACGTACGCTGATCAGCTCAGCCATGGCCAGAAGCAGTGGCTCGAGATCGGCATGCTGCTGATCCAGGATCCCGACCTCCTGATGCTCGATGAGCCGGTCGCCGGCATGAGCGTCTCGGAGCGCGCCAAGACCGCGGAGCTCCTCAACCGCATCATCAAGGACCGCTCCGTGCTGGTGATCGAGCACGACATGAAGTTCGTCGAGGACATCGCCCACAAGGTGACCGTTCTGCATCAGGGCCAGATCCTGTCCGAGGGGACGATGGAGCACGTCAAGAACGATCCAAAGGTCATCGAAGTCTATCTGGGGCATTGACGCATGGTTGCGATAGGTCGAGCCGCGAACTCGGTTCACCTCTCCCCTTGTGGGAGAGGTCGGATCGCATCGCTAGATGCGATCCGGGTGAGGGGTTTTGCTCTCTCGCGGCACCTGTTGCCCCTCACCAGGCGCTACGCGCCGACCTCTCCCCGATGGGGAGAGGTGAAGAAGACCAATCGGTCGTGGGAGCTAGTCAATGCTGGCAATTAATGATCTTCACGTCGCCTACGGCCAGAGCGAAGTGTTGCACGGGCTCAACGTGTCAGTCGCGCCCAACGAGATCGTTGCGATCATGGGCCGCAACGGCATGGGCAAGACGACGCTGATGAAGTCGCTGATGGGCATCCTGCCGGCTAAGAGCGGCAAGGTGACCATGGACGGCATTGAGCTGGGTGCGCTGAAGAGCTACGAGCGAGTGGCGAGGGGCCTTGCCTACGTGCCGCAGGGTCGCATGATCTTCTCCGCCATGACGGTGAAGGAGAATATCGAGACCGGCCTTGTCGTCTCCGGCGGCTCGGAAGTGCCCGGCGATATCTACGAATTGTTTCCGGTTTTGCTCGAGATGAAGGGCCGCCGCGGCGGTAATCTCTCCGGCGGCCAGCAGCAGCAGCTTGCGATCGCCCGCGCGCTCGCGACCAAGCCGAAGGTGCTGCTGCTCGACGAGCCGACCGAAGGCATTCAGCCGTCGATCATCAAGGACATGGCGCGCACGTTGAAGCGCATCCGTGATGAGCGGGGCCTGTCGATCGTCGTCTCCGAGCAGGTCTTGAGCTTCGCTCTCGACATCGCCGATCGGGTTCTTGTCATCGAGAACGGCGAGATCGTGCGCGACGATCCGCGCCAGAGCGTCGATGCCGCGCAGATCTCCAAATACTTGTCCGTCTGACTGTCAGTAAACCAAGGGGAGCAACTCGATGCCTGATACACTGATCAAGGTCGATCTCAGCAAGTCGGCCTATGAAAACGACAAGATCCACAACCGCTGGCATCCGGAGGTTCCGATCGTCGAATGGGTCAGCCCCGGCGACGACTTCATCATCGAGACCGTCGACTGGACCGGCGGCTTCATCAAGAACAACGATTCCGCCGACGATGTACGCGACATCGATCTGTCGATCGTGCACTTCCTCTCCGGCCCGATCGGCGTCAAGGGCGCCGAGCCCGGCGATCTTCTCGTGGTTGATCTGCTTGACGTCGGGCCGCTCAAGGAGAGCCTGTGGGGCTTCAACGGCTTCTTCTCCAAGCAGAACGGTGGCGGCTTCCTGACCGATCACTTCCCGCTCGCGCAGAAGTCGATCTGGGACATCAAGGGTCTCTACACGTCCTCGCGTCACGTCCCCGGCGTCAATTTCGCCGGTCTGATCCATCCCGGTCTCATCGGCTGTCTGCCCGATGCCAAGATGCTCGCGGCCTGGAATGCGCGCGAAGCGGAGCTGATCGCCACCAACCCGACCCGCGTGCCGGGGCTCGCCAACCCGCCGTTCGCACCGACCGCGCATGCCGGCCAGGCCAAGGGTGACGTCAAGGCCAAGATCGGCCTCGAGGGTGCCCGCACCGTACCGCCGCGCGAGCACGGCGGCAATTGCGACATCAAGGATCTCTCGCGCGGCTCGAAGATCTACTTCCCGGTCTATGTGCCCGGCGGCGGTCTCTCGATGGGCGACCTGCATTTCAGCCAGGGCGACGGCGAGATCACCTTCTGCGGCGCCATCGAGATGGCGGGCTGGCTGCACATCAAGGTCGACGTCATCAAGGATGGCGTGGCGAAATACGGCATCAAGAACCCGGTGTTCAAGCCGTCGCCGATCACGCCGAACTACAAGGACTATTTGATCTTCGAGGGCATCTCGGTCGACGAGGCCGGCAAGCAGCATTATCTCGACGTGCACATCGCCTATCGCCAGGCCTGCCTGAATGCGATCGAGTATCTGAAGAAGTTCGGCTACTCCGGCGCCCAGGCCTATTCGATCCTCGGCACCGCGCCGTGCCAGGGCCATATCTCCGGCGTTGTCGACGTGCCCAACGCCTGCGCCACGCTGTGGTTGCCGACGGAAATCTTCGACTTCGACGTGATGCCGTCGGCGGCAGGACCCATCAAGCACATCAAGGGCGACGTGCAGATGCCGATCTCGCCTGACAAGTGACGCTTGCGGCAAGGGCGCGGGACGGCGCAGTTCGACCGCCCCGCGTCCGCCGCCTGATGGCGCCGCACCCAAATCGCAAGGATCAAAGATGCCGATCTACGAATATCTCTGCAATGACTGTGGTCCGTTCACCGATATGCGTCCGATGGCGGAATGCGACCTGCCGCAGGACTGTCCGCAATGCGAGGCGACGTCGCCGCGCGTGATCCTCACTGCGCCGGCGTTCTTTTGCATGCCCTCGGACAGGCGCAAGGCGCACGCGGTGAACGAGCAGAGCCGGCATGCGCCGAAGACGCTCGATCAGTACAAGGCCGTGCATGGTCCGGGTTGCGGCTGCTGTTCGACCGGCAGAAAGAAGCCGGCGCGGCTGGTGACCAAGACCAGGAGCGGCGCGAAGGCCTTTCCGACCGCGCGCCCATGGATGATCAGCCACTAACGCATGATGGGATGAGCTTGATCTGAACCAGCGGCGGAGGTCACCTCTCCCGACGGCAGGGCTATCGCATATGCCGCCTTGGGCGGCTGCGCACATACTCGGCCTCGTGGTTCGAGACGCGCCACAAGCGGCGCTCCTCACCATGAGGGTCTACTGTTGTGCCGCAAAACAAGACCTCATGAGGCTGTGTATCTATGTGGCCGTCATTGCGAGGAGCTCGCGACAAAATTGCAAAGCAATTTTGCGCTGAAGCGACGAAGCAATCCATGCTTCCGCGTACGCGGCGCGTTGGATTGCTTCGCTCCGCTCGCAATGACGGGGATGGAGCGCGCGCACCCTCTCCGTCGTCCTGAGGAGCCCGCCAAAGGCGGGCGTCTCGAAGGATGGCCGCAGGGCGTTTTTCTCCCAAAAACTCCATAGTCCAGACCCACCTCAGCGCGCGCCCTTGGGCTTCGAACCAAGCAGATCGTGCGTCCCGCTGATGCTCACCGTTCCCGAGCACTCGAATCCGCCGAAAAATCCGCAGGAGCCGGTGACCGTGACGCGCAGATCCTTGCGCTGGTACATGTCGACCGAAATGCCCATGCGCGAAAAGTCGTTCGCGCTGTTCGGCAGGATCAGGTCGATGTGTTCGGCCGCCCAACGCGGCAGGTGCGGATTGCTCTTCCAGAACAGTTCATTGCCGGCGTGGTGCGCGAAGTTCGGCCCGACCGTGAGTGCACCGTCGGCGCCCTCGAACACGAATCCCGTTTCGTCGATGTGCACGTTCACCCGATCGGGTGCTACCGCGAAATGCAGCGAGGTGATGTCCTGCGGCTGCGGGTCCTTGCCGAACTGCGAACTGTAGGCGTCGCTCCACTGCCCGCGGTCGCGTCCGAGCCCGAAGCCGTGTCGGCCCGGGAGATCTCGCGTCGAGAGCGGCCTGTCGGACAGCTTTGGCCGCCAGATCTCGCGAAATCCCTTGCCGATCGTGGCGGCCATCGACAAATCGAGGGCCCAATGCGGCTTGTCCAGGCTCTGCCCTTCGGCGAAGGCATCGTATCCGTCCGTTGTCTTGGCAATGCGCAGCTTCTGGATCAGGTCGTCCCAGTTTTTCGGCAGGAAGGTGACGCCGTCGAGTGTGTTTGTCGCGGCAGCGACGCCGTACTTCTCGAGTTGGTGTCGGATGTAGGGCTTCTCGTCATGGAGGCGCACATCCGGGTTGGGCCCGGCGAAGTACTGCGCCAGATCGATCTGCGGCCGAAACATGGTCAGCCGCGCCGCAATCTTCCGGTAGGTGTCGGTCGTGGTCGGGTTGATGGTCGTCACGGGGCCGCCTCCGGGTCAAGGCTGATCTCCGATTGGTCTGGCGCGAACGGGGTGGGGTTCAATGCCGGCCGGCTGAATGACTTTGCCGACGGCGCTTTCCGGTGAAGGTCGACGTCCCGTCATGCCCGCGTAGAGCTGTTTGAACCTCCCAACAAGAACCGCCGACCACCATCCGTGGGGCGGTGTCAACAACGAGGACGATCCGATGTCACTGCGGAGCAGGGTGCTAGACGTGCTCAATGGTCCGGCGGTCGCGCGCATTCGCTTCCGGTTTCCGATCCGCGGGAGCCACGTGACGATCGCGCCACAGACGTTCCAGCATGTCGCGCGCGCGATCCGGTTGGGGCAGGTCCACGTCAGGGTTCCGACGGACCTCGCGGCAGACGTCGCAGCGCAATACAACGATGTCGCGCGAACCCGAGCGGACGGTACAGTGGTTGCGGCGAACACGTTGGAGGTCGTGTCCGCGACCGGGCGGCTGGATGAAGCCTACATCGTCCATGAGAGTCTGCATGCGGCCTACGATCTGTTGCGCACCGGCCTTGACGCCAATGCGGAAGAGGCGTCTGCCTACGTCTGCACGGCGCTCTATTGCCGCATGACAGGTCTGCCGCGACCTCGGTGGGCGAACGGGCCGATCTACGCCAATGCCGCTGGGGTCGCCCGAACGTTGCTATCGCAATACCAAAAGGGGGACCCCGGAATTCCCTGGGTCGGCGAGCACGAATGGCGGCTGTTGCGCGCCGGTGTCGGCATTGATCCGGTCTATACCAGAGGACCCGCCGGCATTCTCACCGGATGGCTCCTCGGCCAGCAATACACCCACGATGGCTGAGTGGCGCGAGCCGCTTCCAAAAAGGGCGGCACGGGCTTCCGGCTTCTTGCCCTTCCTGGACAGGGGGTGATGCCGTTGAGCGCGTCAGGCGACCAGCAAGCCCAGCTTGCCTACCATCGCGAGCGAGCGTTCTACGCTCTCTCGCATTGACAGCAGCAACGGCTCGGCAGGCTGCCCGGCAGTATCGGTCTGGTCTATCCGGATGGTTGGGCCGAATCTTTCGGTCATCTCGGCAATGATCTGGTCGATGGTCCGGACACCGTCCAGCAACTGCAGAAAATCCCGCGTCCGATCGTTCTCCAACTGTACCGTTTGGTGGAGCAGGTTGGTGACCAACGGACCGGTTTGCGCCTGTTTTCGCGCGAGCAGGCTCGCCTGCGGATGGTCGCTCGCTTCGTTCCGGAGAAAGGGAGGTGATACCAGGAAGGTGACCTCGCCGCTGCAAGCCAGGATGGACATCGCCTCCGTCAGCACCTGTTGATCATCATCTGCCCGCCGGCCGCCCAGCAGCGTACGGGCGCCATCGAGCAATTCGCCAAAGGACAGCGCGCGTGGCCAGGCCCGGCCGAGACAGAGGTGCGCAGCCTTCAAGAGCGGCTTGGCCACCGTAACCCTGCTGCCGTCTTGCTGCTCAAATTCCATCGCGGAGTCGTCGGTCACGCAGGCGTCGGGATCGACCGGGCTGGTGGTGCTCAGGAGGTAAAACCTGGTGACGAAATCGAGGTCGATCTGGCGGCGAAGTGAGACGCTGTCGTGGCAGAGCAAGGTGCGCCGGAAGCCGTTGCCGTCGATGAAATCCTGGTACTGGTCGCGCGCCATGAATTCACTGTCCGGGAAGCGCTGCAACGTCGTGCGGATTTCCTCGGAATAGCCGGCGAGATAGCGTCGTGAGAAATCAGCGTCGCTCAGATATTGCAGACCATGGCGGCCCGCGTCTTCGACGACCTCATGCAGCAAGAAGGCCTCGGCGCCCTCGTCGAGATCGTCGTGAAACAGCAGTTCGTCCGGAGCCTTGAGGACCCGGTTGTACTGGTCGCGCATAACCGCACCGTGCACCGAGTTGGCTTTCGAGCCCTCGCTCAGGAACTTTAGGATCGCGCGAGCCTGTCCTACCTTCTCCTTCATGCCGGTGAGGCGGCGGGTGTGATACCGCATCATGTCGCGGACCATGTCGCGAAGATGCGAGAACGGGTGCGCGTTGTAGCTGACGTAGCAGACCCCGTGCGGCGCAAGGTTCTGCTTGAAAATCGTGATCATCTTCTCACGCACCGCCGGAGGTACCCAAGAATACACGCCGTGTGCGATGATGTAGTCGAACAGTCCGAAGCTGGCGTCGACGTTCATGATGTCGCAATGCAGGAGCTTGATGTTGTTCAGGCCCAGTGTCGCGATGTTTCGCCGGCCGCGCTCGATCGTCACGCCGCTCAGGTCGACACCGATGAATTCGCTGGCCGGATGTTGAAAAGCCATCGGCAACAGGTTGCCGCCAACGCCACAGCCGAGCTCCAGCACACGGCAGCGCTCGACCGGAGCCGGCTGCATGCCGTAAACGGCGGCAATGGTCGCGAGGTGGTTCGGGTGAGTGAGGCCGTAGACGTGGCCGGGATAGTAGACCTCGTCGTATGGCGTGAGACCGATCGCCGGAGAGCGATGCTCGGTTTGAACGTTCATCGCCTCAGTTCCAGGAGTATGCGAACTTGTCGTTCTCGATCGAGACCCGTGCCCGCTTTACCTCCTCCTTGGCAATCGATTTGCTGAGGAATTCGCGCGATAGCTCCGGCAGCAAGGTGTTGGTGATGATGTTATCGATCATGCGACCGCCGGAATCGGGATCATTGCAGCGCGACACGATGTGCTCGACGACCGCGTCGTCGTAGCTGAAGGCCGCGTTGTGATTGTCACGGAGACGCCGTCCGATCCGGTCGAGCTGCAACCGAACGATCCCGCCGAGCATCTCGTCCGACAGCGGGAAGTATGGAATCGAGACGATACGTCCGAGCAGCGCGGCCGGAAACACCTTCAGCAACTCCGGTCTCAGCAGCCTGGCGAGCTCTTCCGGCTCGTTGCGATACTTCGGGTCGCGCGACAGGCCCATGATCAGATCCGTGCCGACGTTGGTGGTCAAAATGATCAAGGTGTTCTTGAAGTCGATCCGGCGGCCATTGCCGTCCTCCATGATTCCCTTGTCGAATACTTGGAAGAATATCTCGTGGACATCGGGATGGGCCTTCTCCACCTCGTCGAGCAGGATGACGCTGTAGGGTTTGCGCCGGACCGCCTCGGTGAGACGGCCGCCCTCGCCATAGCCGACATAGCCGGGAGGTGCACCCTTCAAGCTGGAGACGGTGTGCGCCTCCTGGAATTCCGACATGTTGATCGTGATCATGTTCTGCTCGCCGCCATAGAGGGTCTCTGCCAGCGCCAGGGCGGTTTCGGTTTTGCCAACCCCGGATGGTCCGGCCAGCATGAACACGCCGATCGGCTTTGACGGATTGTCCAGCTTGGCGCGGCTGGTCTCAATTCGCTTGGCGATCATGGTCAGTCCATGGGACTGGCCGACCACGCGGCGGTTGAGAATCTCCGGCAGCTTCAGCACAGTTTCGATCTCGTCCCGCATCATCCGGCCGACCGGGATGCCGGTCCAGTCAGACACGACAGACGCAACCGACTGCTGGTCCACGTGGGCGTAGACCATCCGCTTGTCGGGATCGACACGCTCCAACGTCTCGAACTTGCTGCGCAGCTCCGCGCGCGTCGTTGCCGGATCCTGGCCTTCCTCCGGTTTGGACAGCAGATCACGAAGGCTGCGGATGTCCTTGACGAGTTCCTGCTCGGCGGCCCAATCGGCCTCGAGGCGCGCCAGCTTGTCCTTCAGTGCGGCGATGTCGCTGTCGATCGCGGCAATGCGCTCGCTGTCTTCGGTCCCGAGATCGCCATCGCTGACGAGGGCCGACCGCTCCGCCTCACGAGCGGTGATCGCAACGCGAGTGTCCTCGATCAGGGCCGGCGTCGCGCTCTGGCTGATGGCCACCCGCGCCGAGGCGGTGTCGAGCAGGCTGACTGCCTTGTCCGGCAACTGCCGTGAAGGAATGTAGCGGTGCGAAAGATTGACTGCTGCAACGATTGCCACATCCGAGATGCGCACGCCATGATGCTTTTCCATCGGACCGAGAAGGCCGCGCAGCATGACGCAGCAGGTCTCCACGTCGGGTTCATCGACCTGGATCGGCTGGAAGCGTCGCGTAAGCGCGGGGTCCTTCTCGATGTGCTGGCGATATTCGGCCCATGTGGTGGCGGCGATCGTACGCAGCGTGCCGCGGGCGAGGGCGGGTTTCAGGAGATTGGCCGCGTCTCCCGTGCCGGCCGCGCCGCCGGCGCCGATCAAGGTATGGGCTTCGTCGATGAACAGGATGGTGGGAGTGGGTGAGCTCTGGACCTCATCGATCACCGAGCGCAAGCGCTGTTCGAATTCGCCCTTCATGGAGGCGCCGGCCTGCATCAGGCCGATGTCGAGCGCGCAGAGCCTCACATTGCGCAGCGGCGGCGGCACATCGCCGGCGGCGATGCGCTGGGCGAAGCCTTCGACCACGGCGGTCTTGCCGACGCCGGCCTCGCCGGTGAGGATAGGATTGTTCTGGCGCCGGCGCATCAGCACGTCGATCAGTTGGCGAATTTCCTCGTCCCGGCCGAGGATCGGATCCATCTGGCCGGACTTGGCCTTGGCTGTGAGATCCTGGGAGAACCGGTCGAGCGGTGTCGTTCCTCTGGCGCCGGCCTGGCCGGCGCCCTCTGTGCCGGCACCGACCAATCCCGAGCCGTCCATCGGCCTCATGGTCTCCTCGTCGGAGCCGGCCCAAACGGCGCGGCGCTCCGTGGCGAGCGCGTCGACATTGAGCTTGGAGAATTCCTGCGAGAGATTGTTCAGTGCACGACGGATATCGTTCGACTTCAGTCCTGCCACCAGCAGATGACCGGTGCGGATCTGGGTCTCGCCGAAGAAGAGCGTGGCATAGTGCCAGCCGCGGTCGAGGAGATCGATGACCGAATTGGCGACACCCGGCATGTCGGTTTCGTTCTTGCGAAAGCCATTGATGACACCGGCGAGGTCCGACAATAGTCGAGACCGGTCGAGCTTGTAGTGATCCACCGAGAGGCTGAGGTCGTTGCGCTCCTGCTGCAGGATATGAAACAGCCAGTGCGCGAGCTCGACGTTGCGGTTGCCGGCGCTCTTGGCGTGGCGCAGTGCCTGGATGAAGGCATCGTAGCCGGCCCGGTTCAGTTTGCCCGTCACGGCTTCAAGGCTGATGTCGGTCATTGCGGCACCTCCTGCTCAATTGCTCCGGGATGCCCGGGTTGGCGGAAATCGCCTCGACTCCCTTGCAGTTGGGCGATCGGCGTGTTGGTTAGGTTCAATTTGCGGCATCGTCCGCGGCGCTCCGACGGGCCCTCAAGCGTTCGCCGAGCGCAAAGCGCGCGTCGCGGCGATAGTCGTCCGTCGAGGTCCAGTTCGGCGACACCCAGGTGGTCCATCCCAGTCGTCCGCTCTGTCCGAGCCTGACCGGCACCACTTCGCCCGCCGGAATGGCGAGCTCCACCTCCCAGTCCAACTCGTCGCCGATATAGAAGAAGACGGCATCCGCCAGTGGCTCCGACAAGTTGCGCGTTTCGGACGGCAGAAACTTCTCGTACTGGGTGAAATCCTTGACGAAGACACGAACCCTGATCTTGTCCTCGACGCTGAACACGCGAGAGCCCAGAAGAACATCCCGGCCGAGGCTGGCATGCGTCCCGCCCAGCCGGCTGCAGTGACCCGTGTCGAACGAGAGCCAGGTTCCGACAAATTCGTCGATCTCGACCTTGACGTCGAACAGCCCCTGCAAGAACCGCGTCAACCGCGACGCGGACTTGGCCTTGGGTGCGACCAGCCCGGCGAAGCTGAGCTTCGCCATGTCGGGTACGGTGTCCCGATTGGCGAAAACGTCGGAGCCCAAGCCGGCGAAAGAGCCGACATAGGCGATGAAGCGATCCTCGGCCGGCCGGTCATGCTGGGCGATCGGCCGCGCGTCGGCCCAGGCGCGAAAGAACAATTGCAGGAAGCGTCCGTTGAGAAGGTCGAGAAAGTGCGGGAAGGCGTCATCGCGCATCAGCCACCAGCCGAGACTTTCATCGGTGGTGGCAAGCGGCAGCGCGCCTTGCGGTCCCAGCAGACCGAGAAACTTGACGAGGATCCTGAGGCGGCCGTTCTGGTCGTCGACCGCCGCAAGGTTTGAGGCGGGGAACTCCAGATAGGGCGCCTGGCCGAGATCGATGTATTCCTCGCGGCGCGCGGCACTATCCCCGATCCGCGGCCGATCCGGATGGGCCCGCTCGAACTGGCGGAGGGTGTCGAAGAAATCGAACCGCCAGGGTTCGGCCTTCATCTGCTCGATCAGCGTCACAGCGGTCTCCGCGTGCCCATGCGCGGCGGCCACCGCATGATCTCGCCGCGTTCCGGCGTCGAGATGACCGTCTGCGTGAATGTGTTGAAGCCGGAATAGTCGGCGAAGAAGCGTTCCAGCACGGCGCCGAGCAAGAACACGCCGCTGCCTTCGAATGCCTTCTCGTCAAGGGTGACGGTGATTTCCAGTCCCCGCGCTGCGCCGCTGCCGGTGCGCTCGCGCACCCGGCGGACGACGGGCCGGCTTTCGATGCTGCGTACGCCGCGGATCTTGCGTTCGGTGGCATCGTCGAACTGGTCGGCGAACAACGACAGCATCTCGCGCAGCGCTCCGGCATTCTTGCCGCCACCGCGCTCGACGAGGCCGAGGTAGTTCAGGGTCAGCATGTTGATCAGCGACCAACTGACGGCTCCGCTATTGGCGATCTTGCTCCGGCTGCGCAGTTGAGCCACCACCGGCTCGCGAGGCCGCGTGGGGCCAGCGACGCAGATCAGGTCAAGGGAGGTATCGTCCAGCAAGCGGAAATCGGCGCCGCCCTGGCCGACGGGCAGGTGCTCGGTGAGATGGCGGTTGGAGCACAGAGCCCGGACGCTGAGTTCGGCGACGGCGCCTTCGCCGCTCAGTTCACCGGGCTCGAGCAGTGACAGGAACATATCCGTCCCGGTGTAGTCGGAGGACGCGCCATACGTCTTCTCTTCCACCGTGCGGCGCCGGGGCAACCGGCGGACAGTGAAGTAAAGTCCCTCGACCGATCCGCTGGTCCGGTCGACGGCGGCCGAGTACAGCGGGCGCACCGGCCGCTTGTCCCTCTCTGCCGGAAAATGCGCGTAGACGTCGAGTACCTGGTGCGGCTCGTACTCGAGATAACGGCTGCGATCGGGCACCACATGGTACTCATGGGTGTTCGACTTGACCGGGATGCGATCGCTCGTCTTCTCGAACAGGTTGATCGCTGGCGCGGTGTAGAGCCGGAAGGTGTCGGGACGCACCGCGGCGGCAAGCCGCGAATTGTGTTCATCGAAGGCAAAGACGATATCGATCGATTTGCTGCGCAGCCGAGGCATCAGGCCGCGAAGGCCCGTCAGGTTGATGCCGAGGAACTTGCGCGGAAACATGAAATATTCTCGCAGCAGCTCCGAGCCGCGAAAGATCCGGTTGTCGTTTGGAAACAGAGCCTCGCTCTCGCCGAAGCCAAGTTGCTGCACGCAGTCATGTGGCGCACGGGTCACCACGGGATCGCCGAAGTCGTCGAGATGGCGGAAGTAGACACCCCTGCAATTCGAGATCAATTGCTCGTAGAGCGCGATGGCATCGGATTCCGCGCCGGACAGGTAGATCGGGAGGTCGCTGACGCGACAGCCTGCAAACCAGGTTTCCGGCTTGGCCCGGGCCTCTGCGTCTGGCAATTCCTCATCAAGCCGGGCCGCAGTGCGATGCGTTAACGACAGCCTCAGTCCGGCGATGACGTCGCTGCCGACCGGAATCCCGAGCGCTTGCAGCGCGCCTGCCGTCGAGAAGTACTCGGCGCCAGTGACGTCAAACGGCCAGAGCACGATCTCGCTGCAAAGTCGAAACCGGCAGGAAAGGCTTCGCTCCCGCTCGCGGTAGGTGGCATCGAAATAGGCGCCGCGTGCGATCTTCTTGCCATCGCGCAGCGCAGGGTCGGCATAGGGTGGCCGCGCCGCGACCAGCATGGCCGACGGAGTGGGAGCAAGGTAGTTCGGAACCAGTTGCTCGAGCAGGTTTGCGGTGAACTCCGGGAATTCGTGCTTGAGCTTGAGCTGAACGCGGGCGGCGAGAAACGCGGCACCTTCCAACAGCCCGGTGATCATCGGATCCGAGCGATCCCGGATCAGGCCGCCGAGGCGCTCCGCAATGCCCGGGTATTCCTCGGCGAAATCTCCTGCCTGCTCGTACAGCAGTGACAGTTCGCGATTGTAGAAATCGAGGAATTCGCGATTCATGTTAAAGTCGGTTGATCTGGATATCGCCGCTGTCGAGATCGACGTCGGCGACGAATTCCACGGGGACGTCGAGCGGCTCGGCCTTCAGGTCGGCATGAACGATGAAGCGCAGCTTGAGCTGCTCGGGGCCGACCGAGCCGTCGCGGCGGACCCGGATCGTCTTGCGATCGAGCCGGGGTTCATAGGTCGTCAGCGTTGCACGCAGCGCGTCGGTGAGCTCGTCGTCCGTGACCTCGTCGATCGAACGGTGGGCAATATCGGGAAAGCCGTAGTTCAAAATTGATGTTCGAACGCAATCCCGCCCGCTCAGGTCCAAGGTCGATTCCAGGGCGATGGTGTTGAGGAGCATTTCAAGGTCGTGGGACACCTCGCGCCGGAGCAATGTTTCCGAGATCGGAAAACGGCCTGCGCTGCGCCGCCCGGCAATGACCCGCTCACCGGACTCATCGCGCAGATTGAGTTTCTTGCGCGCATCGCGCGCGCCATGCGCCGAGCGAAAGGCCAGCATTAACGGGGGACAGAGCCGATCCTTCTTTGGCGTAATGGTCATTCATGTCCCCATGACACCCGACTTGCATACGATTTGGCGGCGCGTCGGTTGGCCTGCGACGCCAAGTCGCCAATCGCACGCTTGGCGCCGGTTCGCGCTATTCGCATCCGGCGCCAGGCGAGGCCTGCAATCAGGCCCACTCCTTGTTGGCCGGAATGTCCCAGCCAAACGTCGGCGAAGCTCCGGCGCCGCCTTTTTCCGTCTGCGTCTTGTAGGTGATCTTGACCTTCGCGAAGTTCAGACTGACGTTTTCGGTCAGGCGATCCTCGCCGTGCGAGCCGCCCGTCGATACGCTGCTGACCAGAACCTGCTTCATCTCGATCTTGAGATATTCAAGCGGGTGCTCCCCGGCCTTGCGGACAGTCAGGATGGCGCTATCGATATGCTTGCCGTTCGCGCAGACCTTGAACAGTTCGGGCGTGGCCTTGTCGACGAAGTGCGTGAAGTGGAGGTCCTGTACGTTGACCTTGCCGGCGCCGCCGCCCGGGCCGCTGTGAAAGGTGCCGCTCTGGCTCTCGCCAAACGACCAACTCAGAACGTCGATCTCGTCCTTGTGCTTGTCGTCCAGCGACTCGCCCTTGATCGGATCGAGCTTTAAGAAGATATCGACAGCCATAATATAGTCCTCTCAAAATTCTGCATGTTTGCGGTTGCGACGGTGTGGCGTCAGGAGCTGGGGCCGGGCAGGCGTGAAACCAGGCTGAGGCCGACGTCCATCGCCTCCAATTGAAAGTGTGGGCGAAGAAAGAAGCGCGCGTTGTAATATCCCGGGTTCTCCTCGTTTGCTATGACCTCAACCTTCGCAGCGGCCAGCGGCTTGCGCGCTTTCTCGGCTTCTGACGACAGGGCTGGGTTGGCGTCAACGTACTCGTTGATCCAGGTCTGCAGCCAGACCGTCAGCTCATCCTTCTCCTTCATGGATCCGATCTTGTCGCGAACCATGCACTTCAGGTAATGCGCAAAGCGAGATACTGCGAACATGTAGGGCAGACGTGACGACAGGTTGTCGGACGCGGTTGCATCCACGCCCTTCTCACCGAAATACTTCTTCGGTTTGTAGAGCGACTGGGCGCCGATGAAGGCAGCCTTGTCGGTGTTCTTGCGATGGATCAGCGGGATGAGGCCCGCCTTAGCAAGTTCGTGCTCGCGGCGATCGCTGATCGCGATCTCGGTCGGACATTTCAGGTCGACGCCACCGTCGTCAGTTGGGAATGTATGCGTCGGCAGGTTGATGACCTCGCCGCCCGACTGCACGCCGCGGATGCGCGTGCACCAGCCGAACTCCTTGAAGGCGCGGTTGATGTTGACCGCCATCGCATAGGCGGCGTTAATCCAGCCGTATTTGTCGCCTGTGTGCCCGTCCGTCTCCTCCTCGAAGGCGAATTCTTCCACGGGCTCCGACTTCGCGCCGTAGGGCAGACGCCCCAGCGCACGCGGCATGCACAGGCCGAGATAGCGCGAGTCGTCCTGATCGCGTAGTCCCTTCCACGCGGCATATTCCGGCGTGTCGAACACCTTGCCGATGTCGCGGGGGTTGGACAGTTCAGTCCACGAATCCATTCCCATCAGTGTCGGCTCTGCGCCGCTGAAGAAGGGGGCGTGTGCCGCGCCGGCGATCTTGCTGAGGTCGCGAAGCAACTGGACGTCGGTGGGCAGGTGACTGAAATAGTAGTCGCCGATCAGGCAACCAAACGGTTCGCCGCCCAACTGGCCGAATTCGTACTCGTAGATCTGCTTGAACAGCGGACTTTGATCCCAGCGCGCATCGGGGTAGAGCCGCAGATTCCGATACAGCTCGCTCTTGGAGACGTTCATCACCCGGATCTTGAGGTTAGCGTCGGTTTCCGAATTGAAGACGAGGTAGTGGAGGCCGCGCCAGGCACTTTCGATCGCCTGGAACTCGGGTGCATGAAGGATCTCGTTCATCTGCGCGGTCAGCTTCTGGTCGATCCGCGCAATCATCTCCTCGATGGTATCGAGCACATCCGACTTGATGACGCTCGAGTCCTTCAACGCTTCTTGAACGAGCGTGGATACCGCGTTCTCGACTTCGGTCGCTGCGCGTTCGGTGCGCGGCTTGAAGCTTTGCTTCAGCAGAGCAGCGAACTCGTCTGCCTCGACGGTCCCGACCTGGGTGGTGACTTGATGAGCAGCTTCGTTTGCCATGGTCCCCATTCCTTCCCTTAGCTCTGAACGTCGGGTTCGGTAGACTGGCTGGTGGCGCGCTCGTGCAGCGCGGCCATCAGTTGAGGATCGGCGAGAAGCTTCTTGAGCTGATCCTCGGCGGCCACCTTGCCATCCATGTAGCGCAGCAGGTTGGCGAGTTGTTCGCGCGCCTCGAGCAGCTTGGCCGTAGCCGGCACCTGGCGGGCGACCGCCACCGGCGTGAAGTCGGCCATCTTGTTGAAGCGCAGATTGACGGAGAGTTTCTCGTCGGCATCGCTGAGCCGGTTGGCGACGCGGGCCGTCACGCCGGGCTGGATGGCCGCCATGCGGTTGTCGAAATTGTCCATGTCGAACTCGAGGAACTTGCGTTCTTCGACCTTCGGCTTCTCGACGCCGGGATTGTTGCCGGACAGATCAGAGAGGACGCCCATGACGAACGGCAATTCGATCAGCCGCTCGGCATCGTATGGATCTTCGTAGGTGATGTGCACCCGTGGTGCACGATTGCGCCGAATGAATTTCTGACCGCTGTCGGTAGCCATGATTTCCTCTCCACGAAATCGCTTTGGGAAGCCGATTTGCGCGACGCGGGGTGACAAGGCGCCTCAGCTCACGGTCGGCAAAGCTTCCTTATGTCCGGTTAGTCCGCTCGAGCGAAAAGCGGGTTCAATGCGATTTGTCGATTGTCTTCAGCGCGCCCTCGGGCAGGACGTCATTCAACAGGCTGAGGAAGTCTCGTTGTGCGAGATCGCGCGCGCGATCAACCAAAAACGGGATCGGGCTGGAGGGCTCCGCAGCCCGGAAAAACGACGCCACCTTGGTCAGCAAGTCCAGGGCTTGAGTCCTGTTTTCTATTGAAAAGACAATAGCTTGAGCATCGCTCTCGGCCGTCGATGTTGGCGCGGAGGCAAGCTCCGCCATCCGTTCGATCGGCAGATCGAAGACCCTGTCGCGGCCGATGTTGATCGCAGCGTTCTCCAGGTGGGACGGCACCAGCATCCGCATCACCTCGATGAACGATTTGCCGACCATCTCTTGCGCCTGACGCACCAGCAACAGCGCCGGGCTGGATGGTTCCATTCGGGCAAAGTAGTCGGCAACAGCGGCAAGTGCTGCGGAGGCCTGCGCTGAGGAGGCCAGCACGCCGATCATGTCGGGCGCCACTTGCTCGTCGACGGCGGAGACTTCAGCAGGCGCGGCGATCGCAGCCGGGTCACGTGCCGTGACGAGACCCGCAAGCCAGGCAGCCATTCCGTTAACCAAGCCGGAGAGCCTGTCGAGGCTGATCGGTTGGCCCGAGTTCAACTTTTCGTGCCAGATCGCTTTGAGGTCTGCGAGTTCGAGGGCGACTGCGGCGCACCGCGCGCTGGCGGCCTTGAGCGTGTCGAGGTCCGTTTCGCTGACGATGCGCTCGATGGTCGCAAGATCCGGCCCGTCGACGTCGGCGTCGCCGGCGGGAATTTCGCCCTTGGCCACCTGATAGGCACGGTAGTTGAGGCTGCCGTGCCGGCGGTTCTCGATCAAAGGAAGGAATTGGAGCGGATTGATCACCGTCGGAAACACGTCGATCGCTTCGACCGTGACGGCGCGAAGTGCATAGTTGCCGTCCTCGCCCCTCGGATGCACCGCGTCCCACTGCTCGCGCAGCAGCAGGTTGGTTGCCTTCAGGCAGTTGAGAAAGCCGTCGAGATCACGGTTGAGGATGGAAAACTTGGCCAGCAACACGTTCAGCCGCAGATCGCGGGTACGTGTCAGAAGCGGCTGCGCGGCGACAAACTGGCCGGCAAAGTCGACCGCCTTCGGGTCGAAGCGCCCGCGCTCTCCGTTGGCGTTGACGACCTCGAAGAACGACATCGGCAGCAGCGATTCCGCACTTGCGAAGAAGTTGAGATATTGGACATCTCCGATGGCATCGAGATCCGGCCCGCAGGGATCTTCCGCGGCTATCGGCTGTGTCAGGGAGGCGACATCAAGCATGCGAGGATCGTCCTCTGCTCGGCCATGGCCCCTCTGCCGAACGCGACGGTGGCGGATCACGCAGGGGGCATCATGATCCGATTCCTTATGGGTCAGATGCTTGCCGGTCCCGGTTCACTCCCGACGATCATGACATTTTCGCGTGAACCGGCAAGCTCTTGAAGCCGACTACTTGAGGGCCGGGGTGGTTCTTTGGACGGCTGCTTGTGGCGCGTCAGGAGGCTCGGCCCCGGGGCGGATTTGCCGGCACTGCCAATGGCGGGCGGGATTTCCGTGGTTCTTGCATGACGCCAGATCTGCTGTGCTGTGGCCGATCAGGTGGCTAGTCAGGGAGTTTAAACGCCCACATGGGCCAGCTTACCCAGGATACCCGGCTCTGCGAACTCAAGACGCCTCTCGGCAAGGACGTTCTGGTTTTTGTCGGATTCGAAGGTTCGGAAAGTCTCAGCGAACTGTTTGAATATCGCATCGAGTGCATCAGCGAAGATGCCGACCTCGACTTCGACCGTGCGATCGGTCAGCAGTGCACGCTGACGATCAAGCTGCATGGAAAAGAGCGCGAATTCAGCGGCATTCTGACGGAAGCGCAGTGGCTCGGCGTGAAGAACGACTATTTCAGTTACCGGATCGTGCTGAGGCCATGGTTATGGCTGCTGTCGCGCACCACCGATTGCCGGATCTTTCAGGACAAGAAGGCGCCCGACATCATCAAGGAGGTCTTCACCGAACGTGGCTTCACGGATTTTGAATCCAGGCTGACCGAGGAGGGCTCCTGCCCGGAGCTCGAGTATTGCGTTCAATACCGTGAGACCGACCTCAATTTCGTATGCCGGCTCATGGAACAGCATGGCATCTATTACTTCTTCAAGCATGAGGGCGGTAAGCACACGCTGGTGCTGGCAGACTCCAAGTCGTCGCACAGTCCGATCCAGGGCCTCGCCACGATTCCCTACATCCCACTGACCGGCGCCGACCGTCGAGGGGAGCAGCACATCTACGAGTGGGTCTCCGAGCGCCGGTTTCGCACCGGGAAGGTCGAGCTCAAGGATTACAACTACGAGAAGCCCAATGCGCAGATGCTTTGTGATGCCAACGGCTCCGAGCACTACGCCCGCTCGGAGATGAAGTTCTACGACTATCCCGGCAAGTACAAGGAGAAATCCGACGGCGAGCGCTACGCGAAGATCCAACTCCAGGCCGAACAGGCGATGGATCGCCGGCGCCGCGGCAATGGCGACGCGGTCAACCTGTTCCCCGGCGGATTGACCAGGCTCGCGAAGCACTCCAAGGATTCGCAAAACGTCGAATATCTCGTGGTGCGCGCCACCCATTCGTTCTCGATCGAATCCTATCGGTCCGGTGGTCTCAGCGACGCCGGACAACACGTCTATTTCGGCAGCTACGAGCTTCTGCCGAGCGACCGGCCGTTCCGGGCACCGATGATGACCCCGAAGCCAAGGATTAATGGCATCCAGACGGCCAAGGTGGTGACCAAGAAGGATACTTCGAACGAGGAAATCGACGTCGAGTCACTGGGCGAGATCTACGTCCGCTTCTTCTGGGACCATCAGAACAAGCGATCGTGCCGGTTGCGCGTGGGTCAGGTCTGGTGCGGGAAGCGCTGGGGCGGCCAGGTCATACCGCGGGTCGGACAGGAAGTGGTGGTCGAATTCCTGGAAGGGGATCCGGATCGGCCGCTGGTGATCGGGACCGTGTACAACGACGAATACAAGCCGCCCTACGATCTGCCGTCGAACAAGACCATCGCCGGATTGAAGTCGGACTCCACCAAGGGGGGCGGCGGCTACAACGAATGGAGCTTCGAGGACAAGAAGGGATCCGAGAAGATCACGCTCCATGCGGAGAAGGACTACGACGTCACGGTCCGCGACAGCGAGACGCGGACCATCGGCGAAGCTGCGTTGGGCGGTGACACGCGCAAGACCACGCTCAAGAACGGCAACGACAAGCTCGATATCGAGTTGGGCGGCCAGCACATCACGCTTGCGATGGATCAATCGGTCAACGCGGGCATCAGCATTACACTGATGGCCAACGTCAACATCACGCTGCAGGTTGGTCCCAGCCAGATCATCCTGTCGCCCGCAGGTATCGTGATCAACGCGCCGACGATCGCCATGACGGCGCAAGGCGCGATGGCACTTGCAGCCGGGGGCCCGCTGGTGGCCCACGGCACGCCAACCCTGGTCGGATGACGCTCATGGGTCAGCTTCGGTTCGCCATGGTTCAGGATCTGCTGCAGGCCTATCCCATGGCGCGCTATGACGTCGGCAAGGCCGACGCCGACAGGCCTTCGCTGGATTTCCTTCAGGAGGCCGCGGATGCACGCAACTGGCACCAGGCCGTGTCGTTCTGCGCCTATCTGCTCCCCAGGCGCGTGGCCATCGCCTGGGGCTGTCGATCGTTGCGGCGCATGTTCGACCATTTCGACGCCAACGATACTAGGTCGCTGAACTTCGCCGAGACCTGGGTTCGGCAACCGGACGAGCAATCCCGGAACAAGGCGCTGGCTGTCGGCAATGCCAACGATCCCGAGCAGCCGGCGACATGGCTGGCGCTGGCGGCCGGCTGGTCCGGCGGAAGCGTGGTTCCCGCGGAATTTCCGCCGGTCGAGGCCAAGCCAGACCAGGCCGCGCGGGCGGTGCGTGCGGCCCTGCTGATCGGCCTTTGCCGGCTGCCCCGCGACTCCCGCGACCGGATAATGACGGCTTGCCTGGAGGATGGTATTCAATTGGCACGCGGCGAACCGCGCCCTTCACGCTGACGAGACGATGTGATGGTGCTTCGCTTCCATATCGAGAACGAACCGAACCTTCCCGACGGCGGCCCTGTGTCATTTGCGGTCACCGGCCGGCGTTCGGTCGATATTGGCCGCGACCGCCACCTCGATTGGACGTTGCCGGACCCGGCGCGGATGATTTCGGGAAAGCATTGTGAGGTACATTTTCGCGACGGCGGCTACTGGCTGCACGACGTCTCGACCAACGGCACCTTTCTCAATGGCGCCGACCACCGCATGCGGGCGCCGCACCGGCTGCGCGACGGCGATCGGCTCACGATCGGCCATTACATCATCGCGGTTTCGCTGGAAGGTGAGGGTGGCGATCGCGTCCCTTACCATGACGCACAACCGCACGAGCCACCCGTCCGGCAACACGCGAATGGCGAAGAGCTTTGGGCGGCCGATCGTGACGTGCCGCCGCCGATTGATCCGCAGCAGTTGAAGACGCCGCGCGAGGCCGCGCGGCCGGTCAATCCGGAATTTCTGGATTGGGCAGCGAGCGTCCCGGCGCCGGGTGTGGATCCCGTTCGACGTTCATCGCCGATGCCTCGGTACCAGCCGTCTATCCAGGACGACATGAGCTGGGCGGCCGGTCCGGTCGCCGCGCCGAAACCGCAGGTCGAGCGCCCGCCCGCCGTACCGATCCCGCGCCGGCCGTCGGTGTGGGCCGGTGATGAGCCTGTGGCTATCGAGCCATCGCCATCAGCAGCTCGGCCGCAGGGTGACGCGCCGCAACCGGCGCAGCCAGCAGCCGGAGCGGCTGCCATGACCTCGCCAGTCGGCCGTGCCGAGTTCGCTCCGCTGGTGGCTCGCGCGGCCGGATTGCCGGACAACTTCTTCGCCGACAACACCGATGCTGAGCTCGCCGAGCAGCTTGGCATCATCTTGCGCATGACGGTGGATAATCTGATGGCGCTGTTGCAGGCGCGAACACAGGCCAAGCAGCTCACCCGCAGCACGAGCCAGACCACCATCCAGGCCATCGAGAACAATCCGCTGAAGTTTTCGCCGACCTCGGAAGAGGCGATGCGCATTCTGTTCGGGCCGCCGACGCGTAGCTACCTCGACGCGCAGCGTGCCTTTGCACAAGGATTCAGCGACCTCAAATTGCATCAGTTGAAGACCTACACGGCGATGCAGCACGCCGTCCATGAGCTGATCGCCAGTATCGATCCGACGCTGATGGCGCGAGAGCTCGAGCTTCAGCGTGGCGCAAGCTCCTGGCTCGGCACGAACAAGAGCAAGCTCTGGGACGAATTTCTGACGCGCTGGAAGGCGCATCTCGGCCGCGACAGCAGCGCGCCGATCGATACCTTTATGTTGCATTTCTCGGACTATTACGACCGCGCCGACAAGGCCGGGTCAAAATGAACTACTGGCGACCACGCGGTCGCCGACAAATTGCTAAGTGGATGCAGGAATGTCTTGGTACAGCAAGGTTTTCTGGTCAGAAGGTCTGTTTCTGCGACCGCATCATCTGCAGCAGAACGATCGCTACATCGAACATTTGCTGGAGAAGCGCGTTCGCTACACGACTCCTTACCCCTGGGGCTTCGCTCAGCTCGAGATCGATAGGGACCTTACTGAACAAAGCAAGTTCGCGCTGCGCAATGCATCCGGCGTCATGCCGGACGGAACGCCGTTCGATCTTCCTGCGGATAGTCCCATCCCGGAGGCGATCGAAGTGCCGGATTCGGCCGCAGGTCAGATCGTCTGGCTGATGATGCCGGTCGCTGCGCCAAACACCCGCGAGGTGGATGAGGACCGCACCGAGAGTGCCAGTCGTTACGTTCGTACTTCGGAGACCTTCATTGACTCGACCTCGGCGTTGCGCATCGAGGAAGAGATCGACATCGCTTATCCCCGGCTGTCGTTCGAACTGCGCAAGACCAGCAAGCCCGGATACATGGGCCTCGGCATCGCGCGCATTCTGGAGGTACGCGACAAGAATATCCTTTTTGACGACAAATTCGTCCCGCCGATGCTGGTTTGCGCCGCACATCCGATCATCGATGGCTGGCTCAACCGCATCATTGGCTGGGTCGAGACCAAGCTCGACGAGCTCGCCCGTTACGCAGTTGATCCGTCGTCCGGTGGCGGCTTGCAGAGCGTCGACTACCTCGTGCTGCAAGTCCTGAATCGCACGATTCCCGTGCTGACCCATTTCCAGCGTTCGGGCTGCGTGCACCCCGAGCGGCTGTACGAGGAATTGCTGAGGTTCGCGGGTGAGCTTGCGACATTTGCCACGGCGGAGCGGCGCGCGCGCAACTATCCGGCGTACGATCATGACGATCTCGAGAACGTCTTCACACCCTTGGTGAGCGACATTCAGGACTTCCTGAGCGCGCGGCTGGGTCGCCGGGCGATCCGGCTGGAAATCATCGAACGCGCGCAGAACGCATTCGTATCGCCGATCCGCGATCGGGCGCTGTTCCGCAATGCGACGCTGGTGCTTGAGGTTGCCGCACGGCGGCCGCTCGTCGAGATTCAGAACGACTTCCCGCACCTGTTCAAGGTCGGCCCGAACACCAAGATGAACGAGATCGTGCACGCAAACCTGCCGGGGCTGACGCTGGTGCACTTGCCAACGCCGCCGCCGCACATCCGGGCCATCACGGATCACGTTTACTTCTATCTCGACCGCAAGTCGCCGCTGTGGCCCGAGTTCAGCACCGCGGCCTCGATCGGGATGCACTTCTCCGGCGACTGGCCAGAGCTCGAGCTGTACCTTTGGGCTATCCTGGAAGACAGGCCATGAACGACAGGGACAAGCCGGTCAATCCTTTCGGTCGGGGCGAACGGACCATCATCCGTCCCAACCCCGGCGGGAAGGTGCCGCCGGCGCCGACCTCTGAGCCTCCTCCGGGGGAGGGACCTGCGGCACGTCCGGCCTATTCGCCGTCGCCTCTGCCTTCCGCTGACGCGCCGGCGCCGCTGTCATCTTTTTCTCCCGTCCCGCAGGGCCCGGGCTACGCCGCCGCACCGATCAGTCATCCGACCGAAGAATGGATCTCGACGTCGGCGCAAGCCCAGACGCCGCATCCGATAGTGCCGCCGGGACCGCCGTTGCGCGTCGACGATCTGGTTGCGCCGAACGCCAATCCGGTGATGCGCGCTGCGGGTCCGTTGCTGCAGTTGCTTGGCCGGCTGCGGGTGGCGCTGATGCGTGCGTCTTTCGCGAGCCTCATGGAGCAGGTCGCCGACGCCATCAAATTCTTCGAGAAGGATATCCGTTCCGCGGGCATTTCCGAGCACCAGGCCAACACGGCGAAATACATCCTGTGCGCCACGGCCGACGACATCGTGCAACACATCCCGACCGAGGATCGCCACGTCTGGACGCAATATTCGATGCTGAGCCGGTTCTTTGGCGAGCGGGTCGGCGGCGTCCGCTTCTTCGAGATCCTCGACCATCTGAAGGCCGATCCGTTGGTCAACTATCCGGTGCTCGAGCTTCAGCACGCCTGCCTTGCGCTCGGCTTCCAGGGCATTCACCGCACGTCGGCGGGCGGGCTCGCGAGCTTGCAAGTGATCCAGCGCAACCTCTATGAAACGCTGCGCCGCGTCCGGCCCAAGACGATGGGCGACCTGTCGCCCAACTGGCGCGGGCAGGCGCTGGCTGGCCGCCGGCAGCGTTTGCGGGTTCCGGTCTGGCTGGTGGCGGCCGTCGCCGCCGCGCTGCTGACCGGATCCTATTTCGTCCTGCGGACGCTGCTTGCTGGCCGCGCAGAGAATGCTGCCCAGGTTGCGCTCGCGCTGCATCCGGGCGACCCGATCGAGCTCAAGCGCCAGGTTGCTGCGCCACCGCCGCCGCCTCCACCGCCGCCGCCACCGGACCGCATCACCCAGTTGCAGCGCATCCGCAACGCGCTCGCGAAGGAGAACACCGTCTGTGCCATGACGGCGGACCAGACCGCGAGCTTCATTGTGATCAGGGTCTGCGCCTTGGCGTTGTTTGCGTCGGGGCAGGCCACCATCCTCGACGGCTTCAAGCCGGTCGCATCCCGTGTCGCGGCCACCCTCGACAAGGAGCCGGGACGAATCCGGGTCGTCGGTCATACCGACAGCTCACCGATCCACACCGTGCGCTTCCCTTCGAACTTCGAATTGTCGGTCGAGCGCGCCAAGGCAGTTGCGGCCGCATTGAAACCGGGCCTGACCGATGGTTCGCGCGTCGACGTCGAGGGCAAGGGGGCCGATGCGCCCATCGCGAGCAATACGTCACCTGAGGGGCGCGCCAAGAACCGGCGCGTCGAGATCTTTATCGAACGCAGCGAATAGGCAGATACCGCCAGCTCACGCGGTCTGCGACAGGTAGGGTTAGATGCTTGCCAAGGACATTCTCCGCATCGTTCTCTACGGCGTCGGGCTCAGCTCTCTCGGCGCGGTGATCTATTTCGCCGGTCCCTTTGTCGCGTTCGGCGACTGGCGTCCGCTGGAGAACCATATCGTCCGCGAGATCGCCATTCTGCTGCTCACCACGGCCGTGGCAGGCATCGTCGGCCTCAATCTGTTCAAGCGGCGCAAGAATGCCAAGGAGATTGCCGACGGCATCGCCGGCGCGGATCAACCAGCCAGCGATGAGCCGGTGCTCAAGGAGCGCATGAAGGATGCGCTCGCAACGCTCAAGACTGCAAGCGGCAACAAGTCGGGCTATCTCTACGATCTGCCCTGGTACGTCATCATCGGTCCGCCCGGCGCCGGCAAGACAACGGCGCTGGTCAATTCCGGGCTCAAATTTCCGCTCGCGCACGGGGCGACGCCGGCGGCGATCGCGGGTGTCGGCGGTACCCGCTACTGCGACTGGTGGTTTACCGAGGAAGCCGTGCTGATCGACACCGCCGGCCGCTACACGACCCAGGATTCCAACAGCAAGGCCGACAAGGATAGCTGGCTGGCCTTTCTCGACATCCTGAAGAAGAGCCGGTCGCGCCAGCCGATCAATGGCGTCCTTGTCGCCATCAGCATCGAAGACGTGCTGACGCTGCCAAAGCAGGAGCTCGCGCTTCACGCCGACGCCATCAGGATGCGCCTGCTCGAGCTGCACCAAAGGCTCAAGGTCAGCTTCCCGGTCTACGCCTTGTTTACCAAGGCCGATCTCGTCGCCGGCTTCACCGAATACTTCGCCTATCTTAACGAGGCCGGCCGCCGCCAGGTCTGGGGCGCCACGTTCCAGACCGCCGACAAAACCCGCAATCTGGTGGGACAGATCCCGGTCGAGTTCGACCGTCTGTTGGAGCGCCTCAGCGAGGAGACGCTCGATCGCCTGCAGGACGAACCGACGCCGCAGCACCGCGTGCAATTGTTCGGCTTTCCGGCGCAGATGGCGCGGCTCAAGCCCCAGATCCACGATTTCCTCAATCAGATCTTCGAGCCGACGCGCTATCACGTCAACGCGAACCTGCGCGGGTTCTACTTTACGTCCGGCACACAGCAGGGCACGCCGATCGACCAATTGATCGGCTCGCTGGCGCGCACGTTCGGCGCGGAGGAGGTCGGCGCCGGGTCCTATTCCGGCACGGGCAAGAGCTACTTCCTTGCCGATCTGATCTCCAAGGTCATCATCGGCGAGGCCGACTGGGTCTCGACCGATCGAGCCGCGGTGCGTCGTGCACTGATCCTGAAAACCGCAGCGCTGTCGCTGATCGGCCTGATCTCGGTCGGATTGATCGCGGCGTGGCTGACGAGCTACAAGCGCAACTCCGATCTGATCGAGCAGAGCCTGCAGGCGGATAGCGAGTACGCGGTTGCCGGAGCGCCCCTCATCAAGCAGACGCTGATCGCCGATCACGATCTCGACAAGGTGCTGCCGCTGCTCTACCGGCTGCGCAACGCCCCGGCGGGGTACCAATCGCGCAACGAGCCGGTGGCACTGTCGGCGCGCTATGGGCTAAGCCAGCACGCCCGGCTGTTGTCGCCCTCGAAGGCGGCCTATCACACGGCGCTCGAGCGTATGTTCCGGCCCCGCCTGCTGTATCGGCTGGAGGAGCAGCTCAATGCCCGCATCAACGAACCTGCCTTCGTCTACGAGGCGCTGAAGGTCTATCTGATGCTCGGTGGCCTGCAGGCGCCCGACCGCGAGCTGATCCGCTCCTGGATGCAACGTGACTGGGCGGACAATCTCTATCCCGGCGCGACCAACGCGGAAGGGAGGCGTCTGCTCGACGAGAATCTGGTGGCGATGTTCGACCTCGAGACCGAGCAGCCGCCACTGGTCGAGCTCGACGGTCGATTGATCAAGCAGGCCCAGACTTCCCTGGCGCGCCTCAGTGTGTCGCAGCGCGCCTACGAGTTCTTGAAATCGGAAGCGCGCACGTCGACTGCGGGCGACTGGATCGCCGGCCGCCGCGGAGGTCCCGACATGGCCGTCGTGTTCGAAACCACGACAGGGCAGCCTTTGGACGCGGTGCGGGTGCCTGAGTTCTTCACCTATAACGGGTTCCATGAGAAGTTCATCTCCCGGCTGCCCGGATTGTCGGAACGCATGAAGCGGGAGCGTTGGGTGTTGGGCGATGCCGGTCAGCAGTCGGCCATCGATCAGCAGTACGACAGTCTGGCCGGCGATCTGCTCAACATCTATTCCAACGAGTTCGTGACGGCCTGGCGAACGGCGCTCGGCAGCCTGCGCCTGAAGAAGCTGCTCGCCGACAAGCCAAAATACGAGGTGCTGAGAGCGCTGTCGGCGCCGACTTCGCCGATGCGACAAATCCTGGAATCGGTGCGCGACGAGACGATGCTGACCAAGGAAAGGCCGAAGTCCGCGACCGCTACAGCGCCTGCCGCGGCCGCCGCGGCGACCGCGCCGGCACTCTTCAGCAATGCCCAGGACGGACCGCTCGGGGCGACGATCGAGGCGCAGTTCAAACCCTATCATGCGGTGCTCGAAGGCGAGAGCACCCGCCGGCCGATCGATTCGACCATCGCCAATCTGAACGACATCGCGCAGAACCTGACGCTGATCATCGAAAATCCGCAACTGACCGCGCAGGCGACCGCTGCACTTCAGACCCAGGTCGCAGCGCTTCGCAACAACGCCTCGCGCATGCCGCCGCCATTTTCCGACATGCTGCGGGCGGCGGCCGGGGAGTTCGAAGGCAGTATCGCGGCCTCGACCGCCGGACAGATCCTTCAGACGCTGCGCGATCAGGTGACGCCGGTCTGCCAACAGACAATCACCAACCGCTATCCGTTTGTCCGCAGCAGCAGCCAGGAGGTCCCGCTCGCCGACTTCGCGAAGCTGTTCAGCCCCAACGGCGTCATGGACAAGTTCTTCAGCCAGTACCTGGCACCTTATGCCGACACGTCGCGGTCGGACTGGGTCTGGCGAAAAGAGAGCCCCGTCGGCCGGTCGTTCTCACCGGACACGCTCAAACAGTTCCAGCATGCGGCCTATATCCGCGACGCCTTCTTTCAGACGGGCGGCGGCGTGCCGGCGGTGTCATTCGCGATCCGGCCGCCTGGGGCAGGCGAGCCGGGCGTGACCGTCAAGACTGAGATCGGCGGCACCGTTATTACAAGCCCCACCACGCCGGCACCGGCCGCTTCGTCCATGTTCGCCGGTCCGCCGCCAGCGCCGCAACCACAGCCACAGAGCAACGCGCCGACGACCGTCCTGTGGCCGGGCCCATCGCCGCGGACGGCGATTTCAGTCAGCAACGACACCGGCCCGCCGTCCGTGCTGGAGCGCATCGGTCCCTGGTCGTTGTTCCGGATGCTGGAAGCGGGTTCGTTGGTGGCGAAGGCGGAAACCGCCAGCGCGACCTTCATCGTCGCGGGGCGCGAGCTCAACTATCGCATTTCGACCGGTTCGTTACGCAATCCGCTGAATCTGTCAGTGCTCCGCGAGTTCCGTTGCCCGACCGGGATATGACCATGCGCTGCGGTTTGTTCGGCAAGATCGGCGCGAAGCGCGATTTCATCGCGATCGCGACCCCGCGCAGCTTCCTTGAAGCCTGGGAGCCGTGGATGCAGGCTGCGCTGTCGGCAAGCCGCCACCAGCTTGGGCCAGCCTGGCAGCAGGCGTTCCTGACCGCGCCGGTCTGGCGATTCTGGCTCGGCGCCGCGATCTGCGGCACCACGGTGGCGGGTGCAGTGATGCCCTCGCTCGACGGGGTCGGGCGGTACTATCCATTGACGCTGCACGCGGTGACAGGCGATGACGCGTCGCTGCCGCCTCCGAACATTGATCCGCAGGACGAATGGTTCGGGCAGGCGGAGGCCTTCCTGCTCTCGACCCTGGATCGCGCCGCAACCTTCGAGCAAATCTCCGATGCGCTCGATCGTCTCGCGGTGCCGCGACTGCAGAGGGCCGTCACCGACGGTCCACCGATCACATCGCTGGGCGCCGCGACCATCGGGAGGGCTTCGGCGATCGACGCATTCGCCGGATCGTTTGCCGCACTTTGCGCCGCCAACCCACGAGTCTTTGCGGCGGCCAGCTTCTGGTGGACTGCCGGAGGAGAAGACTTTCCTCCATTGGCGCTGTGTAGCCGCGGATTGCCGGATCCGTTCCACTATTCCGCGCTGATGACCGGCGATCTCGACCGCGCAGCATCCAGGTCGGGATGACGGGCGATGATCCACATCCCATCCTCGTTCGACGTCGGTAGCGTGACCCACGCCGGACGGGTGCGGGCGCGGAACGAGGACTCATGTCTGGTCCGAACCGATGTCGGCCTGTGGGCGGTCGCCGACGGCATGGGCGGTCATGAGGCCGGTGATCTCGCCAGTCGCATCGTCGTGGAGTCGCTCGATACGATCGGCACGCCGGAATCGGCGGCTGACTTGCTGGCGGAATGCGAGGAGCGGCTGTTCAGCGCGAACCAGCAGATATTGGCACTTAGCCGCGAGCGGCAGGGTGCCACCGTGGGTACGACAGCGGCGGTTCTGCTCGTGCGCGACGGCTATTATGCCTGCATCTGGGCGGGTGACAGCCGGGTCTATTTGATCAACCGCGGCCGCATCCACCAGGTGTCGCATGATCACAGCGAACTGGAGGAACTGATCGCCGAAGGCGCGCTGTCGCGTGAGGACGTGAAGGATTGGCCGAACAATGCCATTACCCGGGCCGTCGGCGTTGCCGATGATCCGGAGTTCGAGGTGGTGACGGGGCCGGCCGAGCCGGAGGACATCTTCGTGATCTGCAGCGATGGCCTGACCAAGCACTTGCAGGATGACGAGATCCTGCAGCAGGCGGTCACGCGGCGCGCCCAGGCGGCTTGCGATGACATGCTCGCCATGGCTCTTGATCGCGGCGGGCTCGATAACGTGACGATCGTGATCGTGCGGCTGCTGATGCCGCGATCTTCGGAGCCGACACGATCGCCGCTCGATCGGGAGTCGCAACAATGAATTCGAACGATCCGTTCCGAGCGTCCTATCACGGCGTGCCGCCCGGCACCCGGCTCAATGGCATCTACGAGATCGAAGCGATGATCGGCGCCGGCGGCATGGGCGAGGTCTACAAGTGCCGCGAGATCCAAACCGGATCGGCGGTTGCCGTGAAGATGCTGCTGCCCGACATGATCGACAACGAGGCGGCGCTGGCACTGTTCCGCCGCGAAGCCGCAGCGCTCCACAATCTTCCGCACGACGCGATCGTCCGCTACTTCCTGTTCACCGTGGAGCCGGTGCTGCAACGACCATACCTCGCGATGGAGTTCGTGAACGGCCGCTCGCTCTCGAACATGCTCGACGAAGGACCGTTGACCTTCGAGGCACTGATCAAGCTGAAGCAGCGCGTCGCATCGGGTCTGGACGCCGCCCATGAGCACGGCATCATCCATCGCGACGTTTCTCCCGATAACATCATCGTGCCGCTCGATGATGTCAGGCGGGCGAAGATCATAGACTTCGGTATCGCCCGGTCGACCCAAGTGGGTGACAAGACCATCATCGGCTCGAGCTTTGCCGGCAAGGACAATTACGCATCGCCGGAGCAGGTAGGGCTGCACGGCAATGAGGTCACCGCGAAATCGGATGTCTACAGCCTGGGTCTCGTGCTGTTCCATGCGCTGACCGGACAGAAGCTCGACATGGGCGGCAGCCAGTTTCAACTGGTGGAGAAGCGCCGGCGTGTGCCGGATCTCGGTGCGGTAGACATGCGCATCCGGCCTTTGCTGGAGCAGATGCTCCAGCCTGATCCGGCCTTACGTCCGACCATGGCCGAGGTCGCCAATTGGATGCCGACCGGTTCGGCTGAGACGCCTTCCACGCCGATGTACGGCTTCGATCCGCTGCGGCGACCGGAAAGCACGGCGCCGGCGCCGCGGGACGGGATTCCACCAACGGCGCGGAGCCTGCGCGGCCTCTGGCTGGGTGCGGGCGTGGCAATGGTGCTGCTTCTGCTCGGCGGAGGTGGATATGGCTTCTACAAGCTGATCTGGTCCGCGCCCGGCGTTGCGGCCTTGCCGCCACCTCCGAAGCTCGCCGGGACACCGTCACCCCCGAAGGTCGAACCTGCCGGACCGCCGCCTGGACGCCAGGAGCCAGTGAAGCTGTCAGCGCAGCCGACGGTGACACCGACTCCGGCCCTCGATGGGCCAGGGCGAGCCGAGCGGATCCGCAAATATGTGGCCCAATATTCCGGCGGTGACTGCTTCTTCATCCTTCCGGTGGCCGTGAGCCAAAGCGCCGCCATCATCGAAGGCTTCGGCGCCTCGACGGCCCCGTTCGAGACCTTCGACAAGGCGTTCCGGCGTGAGCAGGGATTCGAGGCCTCGGTCGGCGTCAGGCAGGTGACCCCCGCGCAATGTCCGGCCGTACAGTTCTTGAGTCAGGTCGGCGGCGATCAGGCGCGAGCGCCGCGCATCACGTTGTCGGCGACCGAGCTGAAGGCCGGCGAAACGCTTAATGGCACGATCGAGAACTTCGCCAACCGCGTGGTGGAGTTGCTCATGGTGTCTGATCGCGGCGAGGTTCAGAGCCTGTCTTATCTGCTCAAGCCCGGCATCGATTCGCTTTCGTTTACGCTTCCGATCGCGCGCGCGAGCGGTCCGCAACTGCTGTTGGTCGTGGCGACCCCGCAGGTCTTGGACTCGTTGCGCCAGCCGCGACCGACGGCTGCCGATACGTTTTTCCTGCAGGCGCTCAGCGAGGCGCAGCGCAACAAGATCACAATCACCGCAGCGGCGCGCTACGTGCTGCTCACGAACTGATCGGCACGCTCAGAACTTTCCGATCACCAGGATCTTCAGATCGGCATCCGGCTTGAAGTCGTTTGCCGTATATTCAAGCGTGTTTCCGGGAGAGGATGGCTTGAGCCGCCCTGGACAGAAGCTGACCAAGCGGTCGCTGCCGCCTGGATCGATGGTCAGCTTGAACGACCGGATCGGCCCGGCCCAATTCGCGCCGGTCTTGAGCACGTACGAGATGCGCCGCTCCTGCAGCTTCGCGGTGTTGGCCTGGCTGTCGCCTGCGCGCTTGTCGATCTCGGCGAGGAGCGCATCCTGGATGCAATACTCCTTCCGGTAACGCGCGACCTCCTGACTGAGAGCGCTGCTACGGCGCAGGCTGGAGCGCAGAATGGTGTCGGGGCTGGAGCCGACACTTGGCCGATACTGGTGTTCGACCGTGACGGTTCGCGTGGGCGGAAATACCTGCTGGCGCACGGCCGAGGTCTTGGTGACCCAGCCCGGCGCATATTGCTGGCGCCCGTTGTCGCTCATGCCGGCAGGCATGAGCAGCCCGTCGTCTACGAGCCGGGTTCGGGTCGCCGCAGGCAGGTCGGCCGCCCGGATCTCGCGGCCACCGACCGGCAGGAGCGGCAGCTTGAGCTCACGGAGCAGGGCGCTGACATCCTTGTTGCCAACCATAGCGCGCTGATCGATGGTCAACGGCGCCGGGCTGCCGTCGACTTTGGTCTCGAAGTCGACGAAGTTCACCGGATCGTTCGACGGCAGCGCAATGGTCTCGGCGTCAGACAGGTCGATGTCCGGCAGCGGAAAAGCAACAGTCAGCGTCACCGGCTTGCTGGTGAGGTTCGTGAACTGGTAGCGAACGCTGATCCTGTCGAGCGCGATATGAAGGTCCTCGCTCGCCATGGCCACGTCATTGGTGCGAACGAACTGGAGCCCGCCGATCGACAGTTCCGCAGCCGAGTCGTTGGCCCGCGCCGGCCAGGTCGTCGCGATCGACAGCGCGACCACGAAGGTCCGGAGTCGAAGCGACGGCGAGATGAGCGCTTTGTCCACCATGCTATTGTCCATGTGGCGCCGCAACATATGCCCGTTCCAGCCGGTATGGATCAATCGATCGCCTGGTAAAGATCACCCCATTCGGACGTCCAGACCGCATCAGGATCGCACACCACGATCGCGAGCTTCAGGTCGTTGGCCAGCCGGATCGCGCCGCGAAAGGCGTCCTGGGCCGGCAACTGGGCGCTGACCTGATCTGTGGTCAGCCGTCCTCCAGTCGCGGCGGCGGGCAGCACGACCGATCCGGTGGCGCCATTGCTGTCGCGCTTCAGGACCAGCGTGATAGCGTCGGGCTGGACTTCATTGACCTGCTCAAATCGATTTCGAGCCATGATTTCGCACCGCAAGCTGAAGAGGTTCGGACGATCACCGTCCGGTGATGAATTGAACGCGATTGAAATTTCCAACCACTAATTGACGTGCCGCATTACTGGCATGTCGAGTTAGTCGGTCCGGCGCGGCATTCGGTTCGGGGTATGTTGAGGCGAACATGCTTCGTCGAATTCATTGGATCTGGTTATTCATCGTTGGCGCGATTTTTCTCCCTGTCGGGGCGCATGCCGACGATACGGTCGTGCGCAGCTTTGTCGGTGGCTCGGCGGCTTCCATGGTCGGCATCATTCCGGCAAGCGAGGACGTGGAACTCGCAGGCCCGCAAGCGCTCGCTGCCGACGGGCAGGGCAACTTGTTTGTGCTCGATCAGGTCAACGGCCGCATTCTCCAGTTCGATCCCAAACAGCCGAGCTCCGATCCTGACGTCCTCAAGATGCCGAAGGACGTCCAGCCGACCGACCTTGTCGTCCACAACGACGACATCATGGTTTGGGACGGCGGGGTGCGGACGCTGAAGGCGGCACCAGGACAATCCACGCGCGGACTCGGTGGCGACGTGATCCAGCTCGAGGAGGTCTCGAGCCGTGGTGCGGACGATCAGGTCGCTGTGTCGGCTTTCGCCCAGATGGGATCGCAGGCGCTCGACAGCGCGACCGACTTGCTTGATCAGAACACCCGTGCGGCCATCATCAAGACGACGCGGCAACCCGACCGGCAATATGTCGCGTCCCGAAGCAAGGGCTCGGTAATCGCCGACATCATTCCGGACAAGGGCAACGCCAGCGTGCGGATCGAGATCCAGACGATGGTCACCAACGAGATCATCGCACAGCTCGGCCTGCGCGTGCGCAACCAGCTCGGCACCGTGGAGTTTCTCGAGATAGACAACAGCGACCGCTTCTATGTGTTGGCCGAGGACATTCCGCCATCGGGAAAGAACGCCGCCACATTCGTCGCGCGCTATGCTGCGAACGGCCGTCTCGAGGGAATCTACGAACTGCCCTTGGAAAACACGCCGCTGACGAGGCGGTTCGTCACAGTCTCGGGCGATGGCGATGTGTATTTCCTGCGCACCAAGCCGGACGGTATCGAAGTGGTTGGTGTCGGATTCCGTCCGCTAGGCAAAGTTGCAGCGATCGATGTGCGGCCGTCGCGAACGGCCGCGGCGCCGGCCGAAAAACCCGAGGTGAAGTTCAACGCGACAGCCGCCGTGCGGCCATCCAATCGTCAGCAGGCGATCGAGACCGCGTTTGCGTTCGAAGGCTTCCAGTGGAAGCTGACGCAGGCGAACTACGGCAGCGATCCGGACAGCCAATGCAGCGGCTTCAACCGGATTCGCCGGCCGTGGTATCTCCAGGGCAAGGTGAACCAGGAGGTGCGCGGCGTACCCTATTGCTGGGGCTGCCATGGTTCGCTCGCGAACTTCCGGCAACGGATCGAGAGCGGGACGCTGGCCGGAAATGTCTGCACTCGCAACGCGCCACGCCCGGATGTGGCGGGCGTTGATTGTTCGGCATTCGTCAGCGCCGCGTGGGGACTGTCCGTCCATTATACGACCGCCGCCATTCCCGCGATCGCAGCGTCGGTGGCAAATCCGTGGGACCTCAAGCCTGGCGATGCGCTGAACAAGCCGGGCTCACACGTGATGCTGTTCCTGCGGTTCACGCCTGATCGCAAGGCGGAGGTCATGGAATCCTCGACGGGAGGCTGTAACGGCCGCGTCTGCCGCAACGTCTATCCGTTGGCGAGCCTGCTCGCGCGCGGCTACGTTCCGGTCCGCTTTCGCGCCTTTGCGGATGATCAGACCACCGTTTCAGCGAGCGCCTATCAGGAGACCGAAGCGCCGGCGGCCCGCAAAACGGCAAGTAAGAGACGCTGAACCACGCGTGTCGTTGGCGCTACAGAATGGGTAGGCATGATGGCGAGGTGGGTCACGATGCGGATGCCCAGAGGACTTGATCGCGGGGTCGGGCGGCTATTCGTCACGATCGGGCTCGCCGTATTGATCGGTCTGGCAATTCCACCGGCGCGCGCGGCAGATGGCCTGTCGATCAGCAATCCGGACGGTGCAGCCGTACGCGCGCTCGTGATCGGCATCGACGACTATCAGCACGTGCGCAAGCTGAAGGGCGCGGTGGCCGACGCTACTGACATCGTGACCAGCCTGAAGTCCATGGGTGTTGGCGATGTCATCGAGCTGACCAACGCCCAAGCCGACAGGGCAAGCGTCCTGCGTGAGATCAGCGCGCTGGTGGAGCGCACCAGGAACAACGACCTCATCCTTTTGTCGATCGCCGGTCATGGCAGCCAGGAGCCGGAGCGCGTCAAGGGCTCGGAACCGGATGGGATGGAGAACGTGTTTCTGCTGCCGGGCTTCGAAACGACGCCAAGCGGCTCCGTCGAGCGCATTCTGGGCAGTGAGTTCAACCATTTCATTCGGCAGTTCGAGCTGCGCGGCGCCAAGGTGATCTTCGTGGCCGACACTTGTCATGGCGGCGGAATGGTGCGCGATATCGATCCGCGTGCCGCGGAGATGAGCTTCCGGCAGGTGCCGCGCTACACGTTGCTGGTCGACGAACTGAAGCCGGTATCGGACAGTAACGATCCAAAGTCCGAGCTCGATTTCGACCATACCGCGTTCCTGGCTGCGGTTGATCGCTACACCAAGGCGCCGGAAGTGCGTATTCCCGGCATCGATGGTCTGCGCGGGGCTCTCAGCTACGCGGTGGCGCGGGCGATGGAAGGCAGCGCGGACATCAATCACGATGGGAAGGTGACGCTCAAGGAGCTCTTCAGCAATGTTCGGCAGGTGGTGTATCAGCTCTCGGACCAGCGCCAGAACATCGTGACGATATCATCGCCGGCGCAGACGCCGGAAACCGACGTCGCGTTCGAACTGACACGCGGCGTGGTGCTGATCCAGGGACCGTCCGCGAGAGCGGCCTCTGGTCAGGCCGGAGCGGTGGCGCCCGTCGAAGGACAGGCGCAGGCGCCGTCGACTGTCATGGCCAAGGCGCCCACCACTCAGACGTTTACCGCTGCAACCAAGGTAGCAGCTCCAACCAGCTCCGCGCCGGCGCCCCTACACCTCGCGGCGCCGATCCGGTTGGCAGCGCTCGACGGCAAGACCAACTATTTTGCCAGCGTGACGCCAAAGGACGTCACAGTGCAGGCGGTTCAACCGACGGACAATCCGGATCTGATATGGGATCCTGTGTCCCACGACGTGATCGCCTGGGGTGACGTGGTCGCCTATGGGGTGGACGTGACCGGTTTGCCGACGGTGGTTGACCGGACCGCAGCGATCCGTGAGCTCAAACGCATGGCGACCCGGTCGCCGCAGATGATGCGTATTTGGCCGGACGATCGACAGCAGCGCGCCGGCCAGACGATCGAAGTTGACCTGTCTGACGTCGCCTCAAGGGCGGTTCTGCTGTTCAATGTGTCCGGCGATGGCACCATCCAGATGTTGTATCCGGTGGGTTCGGATGCGGCGCTGTCTCGGTCGGCAAGTCTGCGGTTGCCACTCAGGGTGGGCGAGCCGTTCGGCGCGGAACAGGTTATTGCGGTGACCTCGCAACAGCGCATGGCCGATCTTGAGACGGTGCTGATGCAGCTCAACCGGCGCCGTGCCTCGGGGCAGGTCATCAAGAGCCTCGAGCGTTACCTGCCTGCGGACGCACGGATTGCCTCGATCGGCTTCTTCAGCGCTCCCTGACGTTTGGGGAGAAGCAGGCCATGTCGTCATCGCAGCCGATCCTCCACGAGCGATCCTGGCTCGTATTTCTGCTGCTGCTGGCGGGAAGTGGGGCTGCGTTCGCAGCGCCGCTGCCATCGGCATCGCCATATGTGAACACGGCGAACGCACCATGGGTTTGGCCCGTACAGGCCGCACGCGGGCAGACCAATACAGCAAATGTGTCCCTCGAGATACTGCCGAGCCAGACGGTCGACGTCGGTGCCAAGATCTCGTTCGGCGTGACCGCCAGGAAGCGGGGATATCTCATCCTGGTCGATGTCGACGCGGAAGGGCGGATGTCTCAGATCTTTCCGACTCCCGAGCTGTTGGCGCAGACGGACGGACGCGACATCAATCTCGTCAGGCCTGGGGTCGAATTCGTTATTCCGACGCCGGCGACACGTCAGCGCGGATTTGAATATGTCGTCGCGCCGCCGACCGGGGCTGCGCTGATGGTGGCGATCCTGAGCGAGCGGCGCCTGCAGTTGCTCGATCTGCCCGACTTGCCCCGCAAGCTGCAAGGGCAGGCGGAAGCATTGAGCTATTTATCGACCTGGACCAGTGAGCTGCGGGTACCGGACGGCGAAAAGCTGGTGACCAACAACTGGTCGTTCGACGCCAAGCCTTATTCCATCAAATGACTTCCGTGACGCTACAGCTTGCTCAGGCGGCTGAAAAAGCCACCCCGGGCGATCATGTAATGAATATCCTTCGGAAAGGGAAAAGCGTCGCGAACGTTGGAGATCGCTTGCTGGAGAAACTCCCCGTGCTGTGGCGCCGGCCTGTGGTGCAACCGGGGTTGGTCGGCGACCTGCGGAATCATGAACCGATCCACGAAGGCCGGGTCCAGATCGTTGACCCGGACCATCTGCCCAAACGCTGGAAACGAGTCGTAATGGCCCAGGCTCACGTTGAGGTTCTTGAGGGCGGGACGCTCTGGCTGAGCTCGATTGCCGTCGATTGTCGCCAGCCCGCGTCCGATCAGGGCCAGTTTCACGGATTGGGGCAGAGTTGAGGGGCCGTACACGATCTCGAGCACGCGGCCGCTCTGTCCCGACAGCCACTGGTACCAGAACGTCGCATCGTCGGGCTGCGCTCTGGCACCGTAGAGGCAGTCAAATCCCCAGCATGCCGTCAGGTTCGAGTCATACTTTCCGAGGCTTCCGACGAGATTGCGCATCGCATTGCCGCCGCCGGAGTGGCAGGCGATGATGAGCTTGCCGATCTGGAGCTGAGGAATGGAGGTGGAGGCGGCGCCCAGGAAGCTTGCAAGAGCGCCGAGGATCTCATCGAGGTAGCGTTCGCCCCATTTCGGGCTTGCGAGGTCCTTGACACTGTAGCTTCCGGCAAAGCCGTCGGCGACGGCGTATTCGTAGCCCAGGAATGGTGCGATGAGCACCACGTCCTTGCCGGAATCGCGGACCTGCTCGCGCAATCGCGCCGGATCGTTGTGGAACAGGAATTCATGATCCTTGACGTAGAACCCGTGCAGCCAGATCACGACATCGAACTTGGTCGCGGCGTTGACGTGTTTTGGCGGAAAATAGACTGCTGTCGGCTTCATGCCGGGCGCCTGGCGCTTCGTGAAGAGCGTCACCCCCGGAAAGGCGTTGACGTCATTCTGCTCAAGCTCGCACGCCACCACAAGGCTGCTCCGCGTCTAGTGGCAGACCTCGACATTGCCGGTGTTGCCGCCGGGGCCGCCGCCGCCGCGATACTCGAGGTGGCAGCCGCTCCTGACCTGCCGGCACAGATATTGATCGCAAACGATCTGACCGGTGCCGCCGCCGGACTTCGCGGTCGCCTGTCGGCGCGGAGCGTCCACTGTCGGCTCTCGCCTTTCGCGGACTGGACGATCCGCACGTAACGGACGCTCGTCGGTATTTCGTTTTGCAACCGGCTTCTTCCCGCGCCGCTTCTCGCATTCATTGTCGTCGTTGAGGAACGAGCCCTCGGCACAGGTGATCTTCACGCATTGGCCGCCGTCGGCCTTGTAGCCGTGCTCACAGATCAGGGGACAGACCCGCGACGGCTTGAGCTTGATCGCGTCAAGCGCATCGAGGCTTGCGAGCTTGGCGTCAAACTTGGTTCCCGCGTGCCGGTTGAAGAGGGCCAGCGAGCGCTGCGAAGCCGCATTCCATTGGCCATCGATGGCACCGGTGAAGCAGCCGACGCGGCTGAGCTCGCTCTGCACGGACTTGGCGATATCGGCCTTGTCGGCATCAGTCTTGGCAACATCGGTCTGGCCGGGCTCCGGGCTCAGCGCGGCGAGGTTGGGAGCCTTGTCAGCCTGGACAGGCGCGGCGGTCTCGGGATTGCCCGCGACGCTGTTCTCAACAGCCGGCTTGTTCGCGGAGAGCGCAGCCACCATTGCGGTTTCCGAGTCAGTTCGCTTCCGTTCGGCCTCGGCGGCCTGCTCTTGCGCCGCCTGCTTTGCATTTTCGGCGGCAATGCGGGCGTCTTCCGCGGCCTTGAGATCGGCGGCCGCTTTCTCCCGGTCGGCCCGCTGCGCGCCTTGGGACGTCAGCCGCGCTTGCTGCTGTTCGGCTTGCCGCGCTTTCTCGATCGCTGCGACGCGTGCATCCTCGGCCTCGAGCTGGTTAAGCTGCAGCTTGGCCAGATCAGCGTAGTATCCGTCCGGATGCTGGGTCAGGAACGCGTTCAAGGCGGCCTTGTTGCGGAGCTGCAAGGCCAATTCGTAGTCACGACGAATCTCGGACTGGGGATTGGCCGCTTGCGTCGGCTCCTCCGTCTTGGGCGCGGGGACGAGAGCGACGTCCTCGCCGCCCAGCGAGCCGTAGACATAAGGCTCTTGCCGGTTGCCCGTGGCTTGCAAGACATCGTCGCGGACGAAGCCGAAAGCTCTGCGCAAGTCGAGCCCCGGCTTGGCGATATATTTCACGAGAGCCGTCGCGTAAGGACTGTTCTTGCTGTTGCCGTCGAGCGCCGTCAATCCGGCCTTCGCCGCGAATGCGATCAACGTATTGGACACGGTGGGTTCGACCCTGGCCAGCCCGCGGCTGATTGATCGCGATGCAACTGTTCGCTTCATCGTGTCGGCAAAGGGATTGTTGCGGCACGCATCCACGATCACGACACGGAGCTGCCGCGCCGGCTCAATCGCCAGCAGGACACGATCGAGCGAGAACGCCTCGTCATAGATATCGGTATCGCGTTCAAGTTTCGCGTCTGTCGGGATCAGATAGTTCGTCCCGTCGATCTCGATACCGTGGCCCGCGTAGTAGACCAGCGCAATGTCGGCATCCCGCGCTTGATCGGCAAAATCTCTCAGTGCCCGCCGCATGTCGCTGGCGGCGAGGTTGAGCTTGGAGTCAACCACGTCAAAGCCGGCGCCTTTCAGGGTTGCGGCGATGGCGGCCGCATCGTTGGCCGGGTTTGGAAGCAATGGGACGTTCTGATAGCTGGAATTGCCGATCACCAAGGCCACGCGCTTGGTCGCCCAAGCCGGCTGGCAGGTCAGGAACAGCGAAGCAGCAAGAAGAAGGCAAACGCGAAGGTGCCTATGCAATCTCATGGCGAAACATCCTGCGGCTGCCCGAAGACAGGTAGCCTTGCGAAGATGGCCCTAAAAAATGCTCAGTGAACCAATTCGCACGCTACTGGCGGCCACCTGTCCGCGTACAGCGACAATTATGAGCCCGATCCATTCCTCATGTTGTCGTTCTACGCAGTGAACATGTTCAAGCCCGCAGCGAAGATTGTGGCGGCCAACGGGCTCGAATGAGGGGTTATCGGTTGCTGTCAGTTGTGCCGTAAGGCATTGATATGGCTCGTGATTGAAGCCCTCGCGCGATCCTGCCACAGCGCCGTGAGCACGCCGTTCGAAATACACGTTTCGGCGAGCGGCATGTGAAATGGGCGAAGGCTGGCAGCGGTTGATCGGACAGACCGGAGAGAACGGCTCGAAGGTTCCCATGGTGGTGATTACGGCCGACATGTCGCGCCTGCTCGCATTGCCCGATGCGGAGCCAGTGCGGCGCTCACCTCGCTTGATCTGCAAATCATTATCCAACACCATTTGCTCAGAACGTACGAAGATTGAATCGAAATCCAATTTTGGAGAACCTTATGTCCATTCCGCTGAGAATTTACATCACGCCGTTTGCTGAGAAAGGTGTTCTGGAGCCCGGAAAATGGAGTTGCGATGCGGCCAAGAAGGCACTGGATGTGGTCAATACGATCTGGTCAAAGGCCAAGATTTCGTTCGTGATCAATGATTGCCTGACAGACAAGCCGCTCGACATCGCCAAGAGCGCCCGCAACGACGATAAGCGGATGCTGGGTGTGCTCAGCCTCCGCCATGATCCCGACAATGCAGTCCATATCTATCTGGTCAATCCGATTCAAAATCTTCCAGCCGGCGGAGGCTCGTACCTTCACAGCGATCCGGAGCCGGCCAGCTTTGTCCAGTGGTACGGCGATGACTTCGCGAATGGACGTGCCTTCGCGCATGAACTCGGTCATCTCATGAGTGTCGATCACGTCGACATCGATTACATGAACGAAAAGCAGGCGGCGGCGTTGCGCGGCAACCTCATGACGAAAGGCTTGAGCGTCGGCAGCGACTTGACCAAGCAGCAAATTGAGACGGCCAAGGGCTCAAAGCTGGTCAAGCGATTTGGCGGCTGACGTTGCTTGGCTCCAAATGATGCCGCTCGCGTCGGCCGCTGGCCGGGACAAGCGGAACGATGCCGCGATAGGAGCGGGCGGATGTCAGTGTGCGTTCCGCTCGTTATCTGCGCTGGTTGTAGACGTCGATGCACACCGCACCCAGCAGGACGAGCCCCTTGATGACTTGCTGATAGTCGATGCCGATGCCGAGAATGGACATGCCGTTGTTCATCACGCCCATGATCATGGCGCCGACCACCGCTCCGCCGACCCGGCCGACGCCGCCATAGGCGGAGGCGCCGCCGATGAAGCAGGCGGCGATGACGTCGAGTTCGAAGCCGAGGCCTGCCTTCGGCGTTGCGGTGTTGAGGCGCGCGGCGAAGACGAGCCCGGCCAGGGCCGCCAGGACGCCCATGTTGACGAAGGTCAGGAAGGTGAGACGCTCCGTCTTGATGCCGGATAGCTTCGCCGCCTTCGCATTGCCGCCGACCGCGTAAATGTGACGGCCGACCACGGTTCGCCGCGTCACGAAGCCGTAAAGCGCGATCAGCGCCGTCATGACGACGAGCACGTTCGGCAAGCCGCGATGCGAGGCGATCATGTAGGTGAAATAGAGCACCACGCCGGCCAGCACCACGCTCTTTCCGACAAAAAGTGCATAGGGCTCGACCTCGATGCCATGCGACTGCTCCCGCGCGCGGCCCCTCGCGCTGGCGTAGACCATCGCAAACGCAAGCGCGGCTCCGATCAGGAGCGAGGTCGGATGCAGCGTGCCGGTGTCGGGGAGCAGTTCAGGAATGAAGCCCGACGAGAGCTTCTGGAAGGTCGGCGGAAACGGCCCCACCGACTGGCCCTGCAGGACCGCCAGCGCCAGGCCCTTGAACACCAGCATGCCCGCCAAGGTGACGATGAAGGAGGGGATTCCAAAATAGGCCACCCAATAACCCTGAGCCGCGCCGATCGCCGCGCCGAGCAGGAGGCAGGCGAGGAAGGCGAGCGGCGGGTCGAGGTGATAGCGGACCATCAGCACGGCCGCGACCGCGCCGACGAAGCCCGAGACCGAGCCGACCGAAAGATCGATATGGCCGGTGACGATCACAAGCAGCATGCCGAGTGCCATGATGACGATGTAGCTGTTCTGCAGCACCAGATTCGTCAGGTTGAGCGGCTGCAGCAGCGTGCCGTTGGTGACAAGCTCGAAGAACAGCATGATCGCGAACAGCGACAGCAGCATGCCGTAGTTTCGCAAGTTGTTCTTGATGAAGCTGGCATGCCGCCGTTCTTCCGGCAGCGATACCGTCTTGTCGGTCATGGCCTCATTCCCTCCGCCTGCGCGTCGTTGACGCTGGTCCCGTTCCCCAGGCTTTTGTTGCGCATGATAGCATGCATGATCTTTTCCTGGGTCGCATCATCACGCGCAAATTCACCAACAAAAGCCCCCTCGTTCATGACGTAGATGCGATCGCAGGTGCCGAGCAGCTCCGGCATTTCGGACGAGATCACGACGATGCCCTTTCCGGCCGCGGCGAGCTCGTTGATGATGCGGTAAATCTCGTATTTGGCCCCGACGTCGATGCCGCGGGTCGGCTCATCGAGGATCAGAACCTTTGGGTCTGTCATGAGCCATTTCGACAGCACGACCTTCTGCTGGTTGCCGCCGGACAGGGTCGCGGCCTCCTGATAGACGTCGGAGCAGCGGATGCGCATCCGGTTCCGATAGGCTGTGGCGGCCTTCAATTCACCGATGTCGTCGATCACCCACCTTGGCGCCACCTGCTCGAGGCTTGCCAGGGTGACGTTCTTGCGCACGTCGTCGGCCAGGATCAGGCCGAGCTGCTTGCGGTCTTCGGTGACGTAAGCGAGCCCCGCGTCGATCGCCGCCGGGACGCTGGACAGCTCGACCTCGCGCCCGTCGAGCGTAATGCGGCCGCTGATCGCGGTGCCCCATGCGCGGCCGAACAGGCTCATGGCGAACTCGGTACGCCCCGCGCCCATCAAGCCGGCAATGCCCACGACCTCACCGCGTCGGAGGTGGAAGTCGACATTCTTGATGACCTGCCGCTCGGGGTGGAGCGGATGGTGCACGGACCAGTTTTTGACCTCCATCACCGTATCGCCGATGCGCGCGTCGCGCTCGGGAAACCGATGGGCGAGGTCGCGGTTGACCATGCTGCGGATGATCCGCTGCTCTTCCACGGGCTCGGTCCGGCAGTCGAGGCTGTCGACAGTGAGCCCGTCGCGCAACACCGTGATGCGATCAGCGACGCGGGCGACTTCGCTCAATTTGTGGGAAATCAGGATCGAGGCGAGGCCCTGGTCGCGGAAGGCAATCAGGCGGTCGAGCAGGGCTGTGCTGTCGGACTCGTTCAAGCTCGCCGTCGGCTCGTCCAGGATCAACAGGCGGACGCGCTTGGAAAGCGCCTTGGCGATTTCGACCAGTTGCTGCTTACCAATGCCGAGGTCGGTCACGAGCGTATCAGGCTGCTCGCGCAAGCCGACCTGGGCCAAAAGGTCCCGCGTGCGCCGGTATACCTCGTCGCGGTCGATGACGCCGAACCGCGCCGGAGGGTGCGACAGAAAGATATTCTCGGCGATCGACAGGAGCGGGATCAGCGCGAGCTCCTGATGAATGATGATGATGCCGAGCGCCTCCGAATCGTTGACGTCGCGAAAGCGCCGCTCCTCGCCGTCGAAGGTGATGGTTCCTTCGTAGCTGCCATGGGGGTAGACGCCGCTGAGCACCTTCATCAACGTGGACTTGCCCGCGCCGTTCTCGCCCACAAGGGCGTGGATCTGGCCGGCCTCCACCGAGAAACTGACGTCGCGCAACGCCTGCACGCCGGCAAACGCCTTGCTGACACCGCGCATCTGAAGCATTGCCGTCATCGCATCATGTCCCGCATCGCCGCGCCACCGGCAGGCGCGGTCTCGCGCCCGCCGGTGGCATTGCATCACTCAAATTGCGAGCGCTTGTAGTAGCCGGAGTCAATCAGGACCTTCTCCCAATTGCTCTTGTAGACCACGACCGGCTTCAGCAGATAGGAGGGCACCACTTTGACGCCGTTGTTATAGGTCTTGCTGTCGTTGACGGTGACCTGCTTGCCGGCGAGGGCTGCATCCACCATGTCGGCTGCCACCTTCGCGAGGTCGCGGGTATCCTTGAAGATGGTGGAATATTGTTCGCCGCGCAGCATCGCCTTGATCGACGGCACTTCCGCATCCTGCCCGCTGATGATCGGCATCGGCTGATCGGCGCTGCCATAGCCGACGCCTTTCAGCGAGGAGATGATGCCGATGGAAAGGCCGTCATATGGCGACAGCACGGCATCGACACGCTTGTTGCCGTAGTACGCGCTGAGCAAGTTGTCCATGCGGGCCTGAGCTGTCGCACCGTCCCAGCGCAGGGTCGCGACCTTGTCCATGCCCATCTGCCCGCTGACCACATTGAGCTTGTGGCTGTCGATATAAGGCTTCAGCACCGACATCGCGCCATTGTAAAAGAAATAGGCATTGTTGTCGTCGGGCGAGCCGCCGAACAGCTCGATGTTGAATGGTCCTTTGCCATCCTTCAACCCGAGCCCTTGTTCGATCGATTGCGCCTGCAGCACGCCGACCTGGAAATTGTCGAACGTCGCATAGTAGTCGACGTTGGGCGTGTCCCGGATCAGACGGTCGTAGGCGATCACGGTGATGCCGGCGGCCTTGGCCTGCTTGAGCACGTCCGACAGCGTGGTGCCGTCGATGGCGGCGATGACAAGGGCTTTCACGCCCTTGGTCACCATGTTTTCGACCTGCGAAAGCTGGTTTGGAATATCGTCCTCGGCATATTGCAGGTCGGTGCCGTAGCCGCGCCCTTGCAGCGTCTTGACCATGTTGTTGCCGTCATCGATCCAGCGCGCGGACGATTTTGTCGGCATCGCGATCCCGATCGTCGGCTTGTTTTGCGCTAACGCGCCGTTACCCAGAGCGATCGCGGAAAGGCCCGCGAGCACCAGCGTTGCGATAGTGGTTGTTAGCCTCGGCATTGGTCACTCCCTTTGTTGTCTTTTCGGAACTCGATTGATGGTCTGGGATTTCTTGGTGTCCCTTACGCGCTTGCAAGCTGGACGTCCGGCTCGCCGTCCCCCGGGCAGCGCCGTTCGGCGGGACGGCGGCTCGGGGGATACCCCTGATTGAAGTTGACGACGGCAAGACGCCGCCGCTTCCCGACCGGCATCGGCTATGGTTAGACCCAGCCTCCATCGACGATGTAGTTCTGATTGGTGCAGGCGCCGCTGTCGTCGGATGCGAAGAAGAGGACCACGCGGGCGATATCGTCCGGCACGAGCTTGCGCTTGAGGCATTGCCGCTGCATGAGCTCGGCCTCACCTTCGGGCGTCAACCACCGATCCCGCTGCCGCTCTGTCATGATCCATCCGGGCAGGATGGAGTTAACCCGTATGTTGTTCGGCCCGAGGTCGCGGGCGAGCGCACGGGTGAGGCCCTGAACGGCTGACTTGGCTGTGGTGTAGCAGGGCATGTTGCCCTGGCCGATCACCCAGCTCACAGAGCCCATGTTGACGATTGCGCCGCCCCCTGCATGCTTCATGTCCGGCGCAACCGCCTGGGCGCTGAAGAACTGGTGTTTCAGATTGACCGCGATCCGCTCGTCCCAATATTCCGGGGTGACGTCCTCGATCGCGTGACGGTCGTCGCGGGCCGCGTTGTTGACCAGGATGGTGATCGGCCCGAACGTCTCGCGGACGGCGGCGATCGCGCGTCGCAGCGCGCCGATGTCGCGCAGGTCGGCGTGCTCGAAGTGCACACTCGCATGCGCCGGCAAGCTTTCCAGGAGCTGCTTTGAGGCGTCGATATCGATATCGATGAAGCCGACCCGCGAGCCCTGGTTGACGAATTGCCGGACGATGGCCTCGCCGATACCGGAACCGCCGCCGGTTACGAGCACAGTCCGGTTCTTGAGGCTTGGATAGGTGGCACCCTGCATTGGCATCCTCTCGATTTGGCGCCTGAAGGGCGTCGGTTGCGTTTGCTGCGGCCCAACCACGGGGCGCAGCTCCCGGTATTCACTCGGTCGTCTCCATGTGGCTTCGATCCACGACCGGCAGCGTCCGCCGCACCATGCCGTCGACAATGGCCGCCGACTCGCTCGGACGCACATATATTGCCGTCGACTTCAGCAGCCACGGCAACACGGCCTGATCGAGCCGCTCTTCATAGGCACTGCGCATCATGTCGAAGGCCTGCACGCCGGGACCGGCCAGGATGACATGATGCGGGCGCAGCACCGATATCGTGGTGGCGACCGCCTCGGCAAGCGCGTGGCCGGCCTGCCGGAACAAGTGCTCGAGACGGGGATCGCCGCCGCGCGCTCGCTCGCGCAGCAAAGCCATCTGCGCCTCGGATGGCTGCTGCGACACGGCCGGCGGCAAGTCGAGAAAGGTGCGGGCGTCGCGGTAGAGCGCATAGTCGGCGAGATGAGCCTCGATGCAGCCGCGCTGACCGCAGCGACACTGCGGGCCGTTCTGCGCCAGCTTGACATGGCCGATCTCACTGCCCGCGCCGGCACCCAAGCGCGCTTCACCGTCGACAATGACGCCCATGCCGACGCCATGGCCCACCATGATCGTGGCCGTGAGGCCCTGCGCCAGCGCCGGTTCCGCGGCTGCGAGCGCCAGCGCAACGGCGACCGCGTCGTTCGCCATCACGACGTCGACGCCGAATGCCTGACGGACCGGCGTCGCCAGGTCGACGTCTGTGATCGATAGCGCCGGACTCCACAGATGCCGGCCGGTGTCGGCGTTGACGATGCCCTGCAGCGCTATTCCGATTCCGAGCAGCCGATGCCGCGGCGTGGCGGTCGCATCAAGCATGGCGTCGATCTGTGCGATCACGAGATCGCACAACGCGTCTGCATCGAGCGCGCGCGTCGCGAGTTCAAGTCGCGACTGTGCCAGGCCAGCGCCGCTGAAATCAGCGATCAATGTCTCGATCAGATTCATGCGCAGCGAGACGGTGACGATGCGGCCAAATTCGGGGTTCAGGGTCAGCAGGGTCGCTGGCCGGCCGCGGCGACGGCCGTTCAACCCGTCCGCATCCTCCTCATCGGCATCGTCGGGCCACTGCGTTGCCGCCACCGTTTCGGTCTCGGCTTCGCACAGCAGTTCTTCCGCCATCAGTTTCGACGTGATGGCGGAAATGGCCGGGAAGCTCAGCCCCGTGCTGCGTGCGAGCTCGACGCGCGGCAATGGCCCCTGACGTCGTAAGACTTCGACGAGGCGGCCGCGGTTCGATCCGCGGGCCAAGCTGGAAGCGCGTCTCAGCGGCTCGGGCTGTTCGTTCATACGTCCCCTTTAATTCAGCCAATGAAATTATTCAATCCGGCCGAATCGGGCACGGGCGGAAAAGGCGCGGATAGTTGCTGAATTGCATCATCTTGAAACTATTGTTGGTTGAAGGTTCGATCGAGAGCGTCCTTGACTGGACAATTTGTCGCGATAATTTATTAGTTGCGTGAATAAAATAAGGCGCGAACAGGCGTCGCGTGTGAAATCCCCTCATCGGGGGTGTCGACAGGGAGGTACGCATGAATGACTCAGTGAAAAAATTGATCGCGCCGCTATTGGTGGGCGCAGCCGCGCTCGCGATGGCAACGGGGATGGCGCAGGCGCAGCAAAAGAAGACCATCGCGCTGGTGACCAATGTCGCGGCCGATTTCTGGACCATCGCGGGTCGTGGGCTCGAGAAAGCGCAGAAAGAGCATCCGGACTACAATATCGAGTTGATCGTCACCAACGAAGGAACGGCGGCAGGCCAGCGGCGCGAACTCGACGACCTCCTGGTGCGTGGCGTCGCCGGCATCTCGATCTCCGTCGACGATGCGCCGCATGCAACCGAAGAGCTCAACAAGGTTGCGGCCAAGACCGTGCTGATTACGACGGACAGCGACGCACCGCAGAGCAATCGTCTCGCTTATATCGGTACCGACAACGTCGCGGCCGGCCGGCAGGCGGGCGAGGAGATCAAAAAGGCGCTGCCCAACGGCGGCAAGATCGCGCTGTTCGTGGGAACGATGGACGCTGACAACGCTCGCGAGCGGGTGCAGGGTATCAAGGAGGCGATTGCCGGCACCAAGGTCGAGCTGGTCGATGTGTTCACCGACCAGGTGGACTTCGCCAAGGCCAAGGCGAACATGGAGAACGTGCTCGTCAAATATCCCGATATTGCGCTGTTGTCCGGCCTGTGGAGCTACGAGACGCCGCTGATCTATGACGCGGTGAAGGCGGCGGGCAAGGCCGGCAAGGTGAAGATTGTCGGCTTCGATGAGGACCAGCGCACGCTGCGGGGCATTTCCGACGGAACGATCGAATCCACGGTCGTGCAGCAGCCCTATGAGTTCGGCTACCTCTCCGCCACCAACATCATCAAGACGCTGAACGGCGACAAGTCGTGGATCCCGGCGGGCAGCAAGCTGATCGTGCCGACCAAGGTGATCAATAAGTCAAATGTCGCGGAGTTCACCGCAAATCTGAAGGAGCTGCTGAAGAAGTAACATCAGCATGCTCATCGCCCGGCTGCCACAAGCTGCCGGGCGATGAGCCGGAGGAACCGCTAAATGGCAGAGACGCTGCTCGAGCTCATCGGGATCAGCAAGACGTATCCCGGTGTCAAGGCTCTCGATGATGTCAACCTGCGCGTGTATCGCGGCGAGGTGCTGGGCCTGATCGGCGAGAACGGTGCCGGCAAGTCGACGCTGATGCGCGTGCTGGGCGGCGTGATCGCGCCGAGCGAGGGCGTGATCCGTATCAGCGGCAACGACCACGCCCGGATGACGGTGAATGAGGCGACGCAGGCCGGCATCGCCTTCGTGCATCAGGAGCTGAACCTGTTCGAGAATCTCGACGTCGCGGCCAACGTCTTCATCGGGCGCGAGAAGCGCACCGGCGGTCCGCTGAAGCTGGTGGACAACGCGGAGATGCGCGCCCGCGTGACGCCGCTATTGGAGAGGCTGGGCGCGGATTTCACGCCGGACACGCTGGTCGACAATCTGTCCATCGCGGAACGCCAGATGGTGGAAATCGCCAAGGCGCTCTCGATTGACGCCCGCGTGATCATCATGGACGAGCCGACCTCCAGTCTGACGATTTCGGAGACGGAACGGCTGCTTGAGGTGATTGCCGACCTGAAGGCGCACGGCATCTCGGTGATCTATATTTCTCACCGGCTCGGCGAGATCATGACCTGCGCTGATCGCGTCGTGGTGCTGCGTGACGGCCGCACCGTGGGGGAGCTGGCGCGCAACGAGCTAAGCCATGCCGCGATGATCCGACTGATGATCGGCCGCGACCTGAAGGCGCTGTACACGCCGCCGATGCAGCCGCCGCAGCCGGGCGGCTGCGATATCGCCGGCCTTGTGACATCAGCCTTTCCCGACCGGCGGATTGATCTTTCTGTGCGGCGCGGCGAGATCCTTGGCCTGGCAGGGCTGGTGGGCGCAGGTCGCACCTCGCTTGCGCGCGCGGCCTTCGGCATTGACCCGCTGCTGGGTGGCGAGATCAGGATCGACAACACGCCGGTCGGTGTTGCCTCGCCGCGGGACGCGATCAGGCAAGGGATCTATCTGGTGCCGGAGGACCGCAAGAAGTCCGGGTTGGTGCTGGAGCTGCCGATCCGCGAGAACGTGACGCTCGCGAACTTGCTGAATTATGCGCGGATGTGGCTGGTGAGCGGCGCGGCCGAGCGCAAGGTCGCAAAACAACAGGCCAGGAGCCTGTCCATAAAGGCGCCGAGCATCGACATCGAGGCGGTGACGCTCTCCGGCGGCAACCAGCAAAAAGTCGTGCTGGGCAAGTGGCTTTCGATGCAGCCGCGAGTGATGTTCTTCGACGAGCCGACCCGCGGCATCGATGTCGGTGCCAAGAGCGAGATCTACGCCTTGATGCGCGAGCTCGCCGACCAGGGCGTCGCGATCGTGATGATTTCCTCGGACATGGAGGAGGTCATCGGCGTCTCCGACCGGGTCGCAGTGATGCACGAAGGCAGTATCAGCGGCGTGCTCGAGCGCGATCAGTTCAGCGAATACAACGTGTTGCGGCTTGCGATGGGCCAGACACTGGAAACCATGGAAGCCGCTGCGTCATGATGAAGAAAGAACTGGGCCTGTTTTTGCTTCTGGCGGTAGTGTTCGCCATCACAGGCGCGATCAATCCGGCCTTTCTGTCGTTGGTGAACTTGCTGAACATGGCCAATCTGATCGGCCTGTTCGGTGTGTTCGCGCTCGGTGAGGGGCTGGTGATCATCACCGGAGGCATCGATCTTTCGCTCGGCTCGATGTTCGCGCTGCTCGGTGTCGTCTTCGTCGACCTTCTGACGACTTATCAGATCTATTGGCCCTTCGCGCTGTTGCTGGTCCTGCTGGGCGGGCTGGCGCTGGGCGGCATCCAGGGTTTCCTGATCACTCGGCTGAAGATGCAGCCCTTCATCGTGACCTTGTGCGGATTGCTGATCTATCGCGGCGTCGCACGCTACTACACGAGCGATTCGACACGCGGCTTCGGCTACGGTGACGAGGCGAGCACGCTGAGCAACATCGCGTCCGGCAATATCGCCGGCATCCCGAACACCTTCATCTTCCTGATCATCCTGGCGCTGATCCTCGGCGTGCTGCTGCACCGCTCTGTCTACGGGCGCTGGCTCTATGCGGTGGGCAAGAACGAGGAAGCAGCGCGCTTCTCCGGCATCAGCACAAATATCGTGATCGCGACGGCCTATATCATCAGCGGCGGGCTCGCCGGCGTCTCGACCGTGCTGTTCGTGTTCTACACCAACTCCGTCTCTCCGAGTTCGTTCGGCAACTTCTACGAGCTCTATGCGATCGCGGCCGCCGTTCTCGGCGGGTGCAGCCTGCGCGGGGGCGAGGGCTCCATTCTCGGCATCGTGCTGGGAACGGCGTTGCTGCAGGTGCTGCAGAACTTGGTGAATATCTTGGGCATCCCGAATTCGCTGAACTTCGCGGTGATGGGGACGGTGATTCTGCTCGGTGTGCTGGCGGATCAGCAATTGCAGGCCCGTCGGCGGCAAAAGATGGCGCTGGCCGGGCTGGCTCGAACGGCGCCGAGATCTACACCTGCGCAAGAAAAGCAGAGCGCGTCGCCGCGTGGAGCAACTGCGTTGCCAACGAGAACGGGCGACCATGCATGAGAGCGAAATACAGGGAATCTACGGGGCGCGTTCCAGGCTGCAGGGCTTTGGGCAGGAACGTGACGAAACAGGCAAAGCCGGGGACGCTGGGAGTGCAAAAATGTTGCATAGGTCTGTAAACGCGGCACGGCTGTGCGGTGTGGGGATTGCTTTGTCATCCTTGTTGAGCGGTGGAGCGTATGCCGCCGATCTTTTGACGAAAGCTCCGCCTCTTCCTTATGCGGAGACCGACGATTTCTGGACAAGGCCGTATCTGTTCGGCGATCTCGGCAGAACCAGGCTGAAGGAGCAAGGCATCGATATCGGCCTGACGTTGGGTAATGAATCCGTCGGCAACGTATCGGGCGGAAGCAGGAACACCGCGGCCAACGCCGGACAGCTCTGGTTCGGTGCCAAGTTGGACATGGGGAAGCTTGCCGGTATCCCGGGGGGCACGGTCGGCCTTACGCTGGTCGACCGCTTCGGCGACAATCTGAATTCCGAGGCTGGAATTCCGGCGCTCCAGCTAACCAACGAAGTGTTCGGCCGCGGCAACATTCTACGCCTGACCCAACTCTACTACTCTCAGAAGCTCTTCGACGATCGCCTTGAAATCAAGGGCGGCCGTCTTCCGGTGGGCTCCGACTTCTTCTTCGGCCTGTGCGAGTTCATCAACCTGACCTTCTGCGGCGGTCAGCCCGGCAATATCCAGGGCGGCTACATCTACAATTGGCCGGTGAGCCAATGGGGCGGTGTGGTCCACTACAACTTTGCCAAGGAATTAACGTTGTCGGTCGGCGTCTACGACGCCAATCCGAATTATCTGACGACCTCAGACTCCAGCGTTTACTTCTTGCCGGGCGTGCCGAGCTCGAGCCGGGCCTCCGGCGTGCTGGTGCCGGTGGAGTTGGTCTGGGCGCCGAGCGGTCCGTTGAACGGCACCTGGAGACTCGGCGGCTGGTATGACGATGCGTCGACGATTGATGGTGGCCTCCCGGGTATCATCACGACCATCCCGGGTGTCGGCGGTGTCCCGGACCAGAATCTGGGCGATCAACGCGGCCGCTATGGCATCTATGAGTCGATCCTGCAGCGGTTGACCGTTGAGGGTCCGAAGGCGCAGGGTTGGTATACCTTCCTCAACACGACCGTTGCCGATCACCGGACGTCGTTCCAGGACTACCAGATCGCCCTGGGCTTCAAGCACACCGGAACGTTCTCCTGGCGCCCGGACGACGAAGTCGGCTTCGCGGTGGGCACGACCCACGTGAATTCTGCCGCACTCAGCCCGAATGCGGGCGGCAACGAAGTTCCGATCGAAGTCTGGTACGGATGGCAGGCGACGGGCTGGATGAACCTCAAGTTCGACGCACAGTACGTGATCAATCCCGGCGGGCGCGGGTATAATGGCGCCGGCGTGAAGACCGATAATGCCGTGGTTCTTGGTATGCGCACCGAGGTTCACTTCTGATGCGGACATAACCTGTCCGGGTCAAAGCATTGAGTGACCCTGACGCGGTGTGAGGGATGGGCCATGCCGGGGTCGAGCAATCCTCGCGAAGGAGGGTTCGCTCGGCGACCGCGCATGCGCCTGGGTTCGATCCGCAACCGCGTTCGGGACGCCAGGACTATCTGGAAATCGCTGGTCAACCAGCCCGTCTGAACGAGGCCGACCATGGTAACCCCTCACGATGCCGGACGACCGGTCCTGGAGTTGAAGGGCATCGGCAAGGAGTTCGGCGCCATTCGCGCGCTGCACGACGTCGACATGCGCATCTTCGCCGGCGAGGTGGTTGGCTTGATGGGAGACAACGGCGCCGGCAAGTCGACGCTGGTCAAGATCATCGCAGGCAACTTCCCGCCGAGCCACGGCGAGATTTGCTTTGACGGCAAGACGGTTCATTTCGCCCGTCCGATCGACGCCCGCGCAGTCGGAATCGAGGTGGTGTATCAGGACCTCGCGCTTGCCGATAATCTCACGGCGGCAGCCAATGTCTTCCTCGGCCGCGAGCTCAAGCGCAAGCTCGGTCCGTTCGCCTTTCTCGATCACAAGGCGATGGCGGCGCGCGCGCTGGAGCTGTTTGGCGAGCTGCGCTCGGAGACCCGTCCGCACGACCTCGTCAAGCAGATGTCGGGCGGCCAGCGTCAAGCGGTCGCGATCGCGCGGACGCGGCTCTCCAATGCGAAGCTCGTGATGATGGACGAGCCGACAGCCGCGATCTCGGTTCGTCAGGTCGAGCAGGTCCTGAGCCTGATCCATCGTCTGAAGGAGCAGGGTGTCGCGGTCATGTTGATCTCGCACCGGATGCCCGACGTGTTCGCGGTCTGCGATCGCGTCGTCGTCATGCGGCGCGGCGAGAAGCGCGCCGACAAGGCGATCGGCGAGACCAGTCCCGAGGAAGTCACCTCCCTCATCACGGGAGCGAAGGAGACTGCGTGATGGCCACACCTCTGGAATCTGGCATCACCTTCAGCAATGTCGGCCGGGCCAAATGGTGGCAGACCGGTTTCTTTGCCTCGCAGACCGGATATGTCCTGCTCGCGCTGGTGGCGCTGTTCGTGGTGATGAACTTCGCCAGCCCCTATTTCTTCACCGAAGGCAATATGCAGAACGTGGCGAAGAACTTTTCCTTCATCGCCATCGCCACGCTCGGCATGACCTTCGTCATCATCACCGGTGGCATCGATCTCTCGGTCGGCTCGATGATGTGCTTTTCCGCGATGATCACCTCGATGGTCATGACGCATCTGTCGACACCGGGCGCGCCCGGCGCGGAGTGGTTCGTGCATTTGGCGGCTGACGGCAAGACCGTGATCGCCAATGTCCCGGGTTTGATCCTGCTGGTCTCGGTCCTGGCGGGGCTCGGCGTCGCTTTGCTGGTCGGCCTCGTCAACGGTTTCTGCATCGCGGTGCTTGAGCTGTCGCCCTTCGTCACCACGCTCGGCATGCTCTCGATCGTGCGCGGCCTCGGCTACGTGGTCTCCAACGGCCGCGGCAGCTTTCCCGGCGGCCCCGACGCCGATTATTTCTATGCGCTGACATCGGGCGTCGTGTTCGGCATGCCCGCGCCGTTCGTCTATCTCGTGATCCTCGCAGCGGTGATGGCGGCCGTGCTGCATCACACCAGTTTCGGCCGTCACGTCTTTGCGCTCGGCGGCAACGAGAAGGCGGCTGCGCTGACCGGCATTTCTGTCGTGCGCGTGAAGATCGGGGTTTACGTGATCTGCGCGCTCGCAGCGGGACTGCAGGGGATCATCGTCTCCGGCTGGCTCGGATCGGCGCCCGCAAACATGGCGACGTCCTACGAGCTCAACGTCATTGCCGCCGCCGTCATCGGCGGCGCCAATCTCGCCGGTGGTGTCGGCGGCCCGCTCGGAGCCATTGTCGGCTGCGCGCTGCTGGAGGTGATCCGCAACGGCCTCGTGCTCGCGCAAGTCAACTCCTATTGGCAGCAGGCTTTGGTGGGCGTGATCATCATCGCGGCGGTGCTGGTCGATCGTCTCCGCTCGCGCCTGGCCTAAGGAGTTTCATCCCGGAGGATCATCATGTTCGCCTATCCGCCTCCCGGAGCCCGCTGACTGCAAGGGATAGGCACAAGAAATGTGGAGGGAAGCAATGAGGAAGGTACTTCTTGTCGGCATCGCAGTTGCCATGATGGCGACGCCAGCGTTCGCCCAGAGCTACAAATTCGTGATCGTTCCCAAGGCCATGAACAATCCGTTCTTCGATTTCGCGCGCGACGGCTGCCAGAAGCGTGCCAAGGAGCTGGGCAACATCGAATGCGTCTACAAAGGTCCTGTCGAGCACGAGCCGGCGACGCAGGCGCAGATCATCCAGGATTTCATCACCCAGAAGGTGGATGGCCTGGCGATCTCGGTTGCTGACGTGGCCGCGATGACCAAGTCGATCGAGGCGGCCACCGCCGCCGGCATTCCCGTCATCACGTTCGACGCGGACGCGCCGGGCTCGAAGCGGATTGCCTATATCGGCACCAACAACAAGGAGTTCGGCGTCGCCCTTGGCAAGCAATTGCTGGCGCTCCGGCCCAATGGCGGCAAGTACGCGATGATCTCGGGCGGGCCGGGTGCGGAGAATTTGGCCGAACGTGTCAACGGCGTCCGCGAAGCGCTCAAGGGTTCGAAGTGGACTGAAGTCTCGGGCTCGCCCGCGTTCTGCAACGACGACCCGGCGCTTGGCGTACAGCAGATGACGGATCTGCGCACCGCGACTCCTGACCTCGCGGCGATCGTCCCGGTCGGCGGCTGGCCCATGTTCGCGCCGGAAGGCTTCAAGGCATTCGCCAGCAAGAGCAAGAAGGACATCGATGCCGGCAAGTTCACGCTCGTCGTGGCCGATACTCTCAAGATGCAGCTTGAGCTTCTGAACGAGGGTTATGCCAATGCGTTGGTCGGTCAGCGTCCGTTCGAGATGGGCGAAAAGGCGATGGATACGCTGCTGGCCATCAAGAAGGGTCAGAAGGTGCCGGAGATCATCTACACCGGCCTCGACATTGTGACGAAGGACAATGTTGCGAAGATGTTGAAGTAGGAACGTTCGCGGCCACGACGGCTTCCGCACGCCTTTCGTCCATCCCGGGAAAAGGCCCGGCGGGGAGCATCCAACCGTTCACGCCAAATGTGGACGAGGGGCTCCCCGCTGGAATGTCTGGTGGCGATGATCTGGCTTGAAGCACCAGCGTTTCTCGTTCGCCTCCCGTTGAGGCAGCCCTTTGTTTCGTAAAGTCGAAATCCCCTTAGAGCGTTTTCGAGCGAAGTGGAAACCGGTTCGCTAGAAGAAAACGCGTCAAAACAACAATCTAGAGCTTCGGTTTTGATTCAATCAGAACCGAAAATGCTTCAGGCAGGTTGGCCGGGAACCCAAATTCGCTGCAGTTCGTTATCTCAGTTTCCGTTGGAGGTGGGTGTGATGAACAGTCATCGAACGGCACTGGTCCTTTTCGCTGTCGCCCTCGCGATCGCATGCGTCGCCGCAACCATACTCACGCTGAACAACGTCAACACGCGCGTGGCCAGCAATGACACGCCACCGGGCACGACCGGGCTGGCGAAGCCCCATCCGCCGCTAGATCGCGCGCCCGGCGTTCCGATACAGACGCCCGCTCAGCGGTAGAGCCGGGTGGTTTGCGACGCCTCGCCGGCATCGTCGTTGGGACACCGATCAAGGGTCTGCAACCCGCTATCGCGCTGATCCTGCAAAGCTGTCCAGTCGGCGCAGCAACCCGGCGAGGGATTAGGGTGTTGACTCTCACGCGCGAACATCGATCGGCAGAGAGCAGGACGAAGCCTACGATTGAGATCGTCAACGGCCATTGCGTCGCGCAGTACATCGTCGGGCGTGAGCTGGAGTAGCAAATGACGGATCTACCAGACGCTGCCATTCGGAAAGGAATGCCGCCGGCCAAATTGTCGCGCGAGGAGTTCGAGCGACGGTATCGGCGCGGTTTCACCGATCCTGCGTTCGATCCCTTGCAGCGCGAGATCGACGCGATCATCGGGGCGGCGTGGGATGCCTATAGCCACTCGCGCAAGGCGCCACGGACCAGCCGGGCGGGTCCCGGGTTTGCCGACCCGACCTACGAAGTGGCTATCGATTGGCTTGCGGCACGCCGGGAGCTGATGGAAGCGCAACGCCGTCACGACGCGGCCGATGAGCCGGCCCGTATCCTGATCATCAATGGTTCGTCGCGAAGTGAGCACACGTGCCCGGGCGAGATGTCGAAGACGTGGCGGCTCGTCAAGCTTGCCGAGCCGGTCTTCCGCGAGATGGGACTTGCGGTGGACATCCTCGACCTGTCGAGGCTCGCGTCCGAGTTCGGCCGGCGGATTTATCCGTGCAAGTCGTGCGTCGCAACGGCGATGCCGCTCTGCCATTGGCCGTGCAGTTGCTATCCCAACTATTCGCTCGGGCAGACCGGAGACTGGATGAACGAGATCTATCCGTTGTGGGTCGCGGCGCGCGGAATCCTGATTGTCACACCCGTGAATTGGTACCATGCGCCCACCGGCCTGAAGGCCATGATGGACCGCCTGGTCTGTGCCGACGGCGGCAACCCGGACCCGACCTCGACGCATGGCAAGCACGCTGACGAGGCAAAGGCGTTGGAGTTGAAGGGCTGGCCATATCCTCGCCACCTGGCCGGCCGTCATTTCGGCATCGTCGTGCATGGTGACAGAGCTGGCGCCGAAACGCTGCGACGGTCGCTGTCCGACTGGCTGACCGACATGAGCCTGGTCTCGAGCGGACGGGCCGGGGAGGTGGACGGCTATCTCGGCTACATGGAGCCATACGCGACCTCGCATGCGGCGCTCGACAGGGACACAGCCTTTCAGCAGGAGACCTTGAACGCCGCGCGTGCGCTTGGACGGGCGGTCTTGCTTGCGCGCTCCGGTCGGCTCGAGAATCCCAGCGAGGGCCTGGACGATCCGAATCCCAAATGAGTGGAGCAACCTGGCGCCCGGCGTGCTAGCGCCCGGCGTGCTCCGATCGCCGAGGCGTCATGGTTGTCCGGCACCGCCCGATGCGCCATAGACCTGGCCGGTCGTGTAGCTGGCATCCGCCGCTGCGAGCTGGACGTAGATTGAAGCCAGTTCGGCAGGCTGGCCGGGACGGCCAAGCGGCGTTTGACCGCCGAACTTCTCGAGCTTTTCCATCGGTGCGCCGCCGGAGACCTGCAACGGGGTCCAGATCGGGCCGGGCGCCACCGCGTTCACGCGAATCCCCTTCGGACCAAGCTGCTTTGCCAGCGACTTCACGTAGTTCATGGTCGCGGCCTTGGTTTGCGCATAGTCATAGAGCTCGGGCGAGGGGTCGTAGGCCTGCTCGGAAGTCGTTCCGATAATGCACGCACCTGACTTCAGATGCGGCAGCGCGGCCTTGATGATCCAGAACGGTGCATAGATGTTCGTCTTCATCGTCGCGTCGAAGTCGTCTGACGACACGTCGAGGATCGACTCGCGGGCTTGCTGGCGCGCCGCATTGCTGACGACGATGTCGAGCCCTCCGAGGCCCTTCACGGCCCGGTCCACCAGGTCTCGGCAGAACGCCTCACTCGTGAGGTCGCCGGGGATGGCGAGGCCGACACGGCCTTCCGCCTTGATATACGCAATGACCTCCTGCGCGTCCGGCTCCTCAGTTGGAAAATAGTTGATCGCAACGTCGGCGCCCTCTCGCGCAAACGCGATCGCCGCCGCGCGTCCCATCCCGGAGTCGCCGCCCGTGATCAGCGCCTTTCGTCCTGCCAGCCGGCCGGATCCCTTGTAGCTGGCCTCGCCATGATCGGGACGCGGATCCATCCCGCCGGCAAGGCCAGGCCATGGCTGCGACTGTTTCTTGAAGGGCGGCTTCGGATACACGGCGATCGGATTGCTCAAACCTTCATGTCGCATCTGTTCGCTTTCCTGTTCGCATTCCTGGCCTTGGTCGAGGTGAGCGAGCCACGATGTCCTCCCGGCGCGAGATCGTTCCGGCGCGAGACCGTTGCGCCCGATTTTGGCCGAACCAGTCATCGCTCACCGTCCGAACAACATGCAACGCTCCGGATCGTTGCTATTCCTGCGCGCGGCGCGTCACATCGTACAGACCGCCCGGAAGCGTTTTCGCGAGGAACTCGCTTCGCGTTGGCGACTTCGCGTTCGACATCAGCGGCGTCCCTTTTGGAACGCGTCACAATTGCGTCCGTTAAAATCGGATCGACCTTTCAATCGATGACGCCACCGCATGAGCGAGACGTGCCGGTGGTAAACCCGGCATCGGAGGCGACCATGAAGAAGATCAGTGATGTGATGACACGGGACGCGAAGCTCGTAAGTCCCAACGATACCCTTCAGCACGCCGCGAAGCTGATGAAAGCGTGCGATTGCGGTGTATTGCCGGTCGGCGACGGCGACCACCTCGTGGGCATGATCACCGACCGCGATATCGCAGTGCGCTGTATTGCGGAGGGCAAAGGGCCGGACGCCAAGGTTCGCGACGCCATGAGCAAGGAAGTGAAATACTGTTTCGAGGACGAGGACATCGCTCACGTCTGTGCGAACATGAGCGAGATCCAAGTACGGCGGCTGCCGGTCATGGACCGGAACAAGCGCCTGGTTGGGATCGTATCGCTCAGCGACTTGGCGCGGCATTCAGCCGGAACCGCCAAGGCACTGCATGGTATTGCTCGTCCGAGCCAGCAGCACAACCAGAGCTCGGCCTCTGCCTAAGAGGTCCCTGCATTCGCGAGCGCGATGCCTACCCGCGGGTGCTTCCACCTGCGGGCGAGGGCAGCGGCGTCCCCGGCATGTCGTTTCCTTTCGCGGCGCCTGCAGCGGAATTCGTCAGACGGAAACGAGCGCATAGGGGAGCGCTGACGGCTTCGACACAGGCCTGGCAACATTGTACACCGGCGCTCCGGCAGGCGTGCGGCCTTCGTACCTGCCGCGATGGGCGTGACCATGCACGACCGCGCTCACCTTGAACCGATCGATCGTCTCCGCGAGGCGCGAACAGCCGAGGAACGGGTAAATCTCCAACGGTTCGCCCTCGACCGTCTCGACGATCGGGGCGTAGTGCAAGACCACAACGACGCGCTCCCTGTTGACGGTCCGCATGATGTTTTCCAGCCGCATCGCTTCGTTCATTGCTTCGGCGACGAACGTCTTGATGGCCGGTTCACCGAAAGAGCTCAGCATTCGCGGGCCAAATCCTCCGGCAAAGCCCTTGACGCCGATGAACGCCACCCCGTCCACTTCGGTGACCTGGCCGTCGAGCAGGCGCATGCCTCCGTCGCACAGGATCTGCTTCACCTGATCCGCATGCCCGGACTCGTAATCGTGGTTGCCCAGAACTCCAATCACCGGGATCGCGCAGGCACGCAGCTCCTTGGCCAGAAGTTCAGCCTGCGTCGGCGTCCCGGTGTCGGTGAGATCGCCGCAAAGGACCAGCGCGCCGGCGCGCTTTGATATCTCCTCGAACATTTCTCGAAGCAAGATCGGTTGATTGTCCTTGACGTGAAGATCACCGATGCTCGCAAATGTGAATGAGTTGGCATCACCTGTCATTGCCATGTTCACCTGTTGCATCCAGAAAGCCCCACTTCTCGACAGCGATCCGATAGTCGGAGCTCGACAGCAATCGACCGCGGCAGATCCTGGTACCGGGCGCTGCGTGCTTGCGCTGTCGCTCCAGGCGATCGAGAAGCTCGTCGAGCAGCCACCCTGGAATGGCGTCCCGTTCGCTGGGATAAATCCAGCGGAAGCTGAGCACATGGCAAAGCAGGATCTCCCAATGCTTGTCCACGTAGGCAACGAGGCGGTGCCAGTCGATATCATTGCGTTGCATCAAGATGACGTTGGCAATGTCGCTGGCATCGTGGCGCTGCCGCTTCTGAACGAAGACCTTGGACCAGATGAGCTCCGTGGGGCTGATCAGAGGTACGTCATGCCCGAGAACGCGAGCTTCCTGCACGTACCGGAACCATTGGTCTTGGACCGGGACGAGGCCATTGCTCGAACCGAAAATGATATCGACGAAATTGGCTCCATGGTGGATCTTTCCGATCCAGCGCTCGTCCACCATCGAT